>NZ_JAUGQQ010000010.1 GCF_030410135.1 Aequorivita aurantiaca
GTCGGCCGGATCGTCAACTATGGGTGTAGCATTTATCGTAACAACAAAACTGGTCTCGGCCGAACAGTTCGGAACGGTGCCCGTTTCGGCGTAAACATATATTGTTTGAGTAGTGTTGATAACGTTCCCCGCGAATAATGGTGTTCCTGTTCCTCCGCTGCCAGTGAAGTAGTTACCGTTGGTAAGTGCGGGAAGCGTATAGCTGTCACAGGCTGTTACGTCGGCCGGATCGTCCACGATGGGAGTAGCGTTTATTAATATGTCCGCTGTATCGCTGTTTGAACAACCATTATTATTTGTATAGCTATAGGTAACAGTTATAGTTCCAGTAAGGCCTGAGGGATTAAAGTTAGCGGTTCCATTTCCATTATCGGTAACGCCTGTTCCGCTCCAATTTCCATTTGAGTTAGTTGGAGTTCCGGTTAAAAGTATGGGATTTGAATTGTTACAAAGGGGCCCGTAATTTCCGGCGTCGACATTTATTTGATTAGGTTGTGTAATAACAACAGTTTCCTGAGTGGTACAAGTGCCATCGCTAACGGTAACATTATAGGTTCCAGCTGTTAAACCTGTTTGATCCTGTGCTGTGGGATTTAGACCACTTCCATTATTTGTTGTCCATAAATATGTATATGTCGCTGAGCCTCCAGTAACGGTTAAATCGATAGACCCATTATTGCCCCCAAAACAAGTTACGTTCTGTTTTGTATAACTCGAATCCAAATCTGTATTTGATAGTGTGAGTTTTCTAGAAGGTGAAGTACAACCTAAGGCTGGGTTATAATAAAATGCATACCACATGCCAGGAGTAGTAACCGTAGGATTATTAGGCAAATGGTCGCTTGTAACTGTTAAATCTGGATTAGTTGTCCATTTCAATACAGCTCCTGGAGGAGTTGTTGAAGTTACAAATGAATTAAGCTGTACTTGCGTTGGTACACAATAAGTTTTTTCCGTCATGGATAATTCAGGTGAATTTGCATATCCCTCTACAGACAATCTTAAACCGTCAACCAAAACCACAGATCTTCCAGGATTTCCCGTTTTGTAAAACACCTCTACTGAAGTAGCTGAGGGGCCCGCTTTAAAAGTAATACATCTATTTTCCCAATATGGATTAATTTCTGTCCACCCACCCGGGTTTTGATTGCCACCATTTCCACTAGTAGCAAAGGATAATCTAGTGGGAAAATCACTCAACGGGTGTTGCACTAAATCATTATGTGTATAATTCAATGGATCTGAAATTTGCACGGCACCATTTCTTACGCCAAACTGTAGATTTGGCACATATTCTAGAACATTACCACCTTGATTATTTCCATTAACTGTATTATATCTTGGTATAACAGCAATTTCAAAACACACTGTATAAATTGTGTTTGGTATAACCGTTAAGGTTTGGCTAATTGCTTCGTTTTGATATGAAAAAATTGCGAAACCTCCCCCATCATAGGTAGAAGGCTCAATTATACCTGGGTAAACAACATTGGAATTTGTGGTGGAATAGGAAATATATTGCCCTTCGGACCAATCCACAGTTCCATTATCATTCCAACAGGTATATTTGGCGTCTGCCTGGTATTGCCCATTGGTCCCACCAACTGCAGTTCGAAACGTTCCTCCATTTACATCGGACTTTTCAAAGGAACCGCAGGTAATTAAATTACAAGCGCCAACAACATTTCCTTTTTGACCATTGTTAAATGCTTCAGCTTTCGAAACTGAACGGAAAGTTGAATTATGTTGTGCTGCTTTTTTATCTAGGTCGGCGTTATATTGATCCAAATACTCACGAGTATAAGGTAATATTACTTCTCCCCCATCCGTAGACTCCGTTACTTGAGAATACCCCTGACTACTCAAGCAAGCTATTAAAATGAGACCTATTAAAAACCTCTTATCAGAAGTAAATAATTTAGTAATTATTTTAAACATAAGTTAGAATTTTATTAGTGACAATATTTTGATAATGCAGCAAGTGAAAATTTCACCTTAATTATGGTTCAAATATACTGTGTAATAAAGGGCAAGAAAATACCATTAAACAACTATTAGTTGAACTGTAAAAAATACTCGCCAAACGACCAAAATCAAATAAAAACAGTTGTTTTTTTGTAGGAAAAAGTCATACGTGTTAGTACGTATATTCTCTGAATATAAGGGTTTTGGAAAGGATACAGGTAAGAAAAAAATCTATATTGCTGTTTGTCTCCCAAAATTAAAATCTAGTTTACTTCATAAAATGCCGACAGAACTAAGAATGAAATAATCTAACGATCCACCACGAAATTCGCGTTGGTACCAAATCTCAAAATTACTGGGGAGCGCGCCAAAAATTAAACAATTTTATAGGCTGCATCGGCATAAAACTAATCGAACAAACTTTATCTTTGCACGCAAATATTTATCAAAAAATGTCCTTAACCAAAGAAATTAAACGCCGGAGAACTTTTGGAATAATCAGTCACCCTGATGCCGGAAAAACAACCTTAACGGAAAAACTTTTGCTATTCGGTGGCGCGATCCAGGAAGCGGGTGCCGTGAAAAGTAACAAAATTAAAAAAGGCGCAACCAGCGATTTTATGGAGATTGAGAGGCAACGAGGAATATCCGTAGCTACCTCGGTCCTCGCCTTTGAATATGAAGGCATTAAAATAAATATTCTGGATACACCGGGTCATAAGGATTTTGCCGAAGACACCTTCCGAACGTTAACCGCCGTGGATAGCGTTATTGTGGTAGTAGACGTTGCTAAAGGAGTGGAGGAACAAACCGAAAAATTGGTTGAAGTTTGCCGCATGCGCAATATCCCGATGATTGTCTTCATAAATAAAATGGACCGCGAAGGTAAGGACGCCTTTGAATTGTTGGACGAAATAGAGCAAAAACTTAACCTGCGCGTCACGCCACTCAGCTTTCCCATTGGCATGGGCTATGATTTCAAAGGAATTTACAACATATGGGAAAAGAACGTAAACCTCTTTAGCGGCGATAGCAGAAAAAATATAGAAGAAACCATTAAAATTGAGGATGTAAGCAGCCCTGAACTCGAAAAGTTAATTGGTGAAAAAGCTTCAAAAACGCTTCGGGAGGAACTGGAACTGGTATATGAAGTTTACCCTGATTTTAACCGCGACGAATACTTGGAAGGAAAACTACAACCGGTATTTTTTGGTTCAGCCTTAAATAATTTTGGTGTTCGCGAGCTTTTGGACTGTTTCGTGGAAATAGCCCCTACTCCCCGACCCAAGGAAAGTAGTACCCGATTGGTAAATCCTGATGAAAAGGATTTTTCAGGTTTTGTATTCAAAATTCATGCGAACATGGATCCAAAGCACCGCGACAGATTGGCCTTCGTGAAAATAGTATCTGGAACTTTTGAAAGAAATTCACCATACCTCCACGTTCGCCACGGAAAAAAATTGAAATTCAGTAGTCCCAATGCGTTTTTTGCCGAAAGGAAACAAATTGTGGATGTTTCCTATCCCGGCGATATTGTCGGGCTTCATGACACTGGCAATTTCAAGATTGGAGATACACTTACAGAGGGTGAAGAACTACACTATAAAGGAATACCCAGCTTTTCTCCGGAATTTTTTAAATACATTAATAATGCCGACCCTATGAAAAGCAAGCAGCTTGAAAAAGGAATTGACCAACTGATGGATGAAGGTGTGGCACAACTTTTTACGTTGGAATTAAATAATAGGAAAGTTATCGGTACCGTGGGGGCGCTACAGTTTGAAGTAATACAATATAGGCTTGAACACGAATATGGAGCCAAGTGTAGCTATGAAAATCTAAATGTTCACAAAGCGTGCTGGGTGGAGGCGAAGGACCCAAAAAGTGAGGAATTTGCAGATTTCAAGCGTGTAAAGGCAAAATTTTTGGCAAAGGATAAACGCGGCCAACTGGTGTTTTTTGCAGATTCGGCATTTACATTGCAGATGACGCAATCAAAATATCCTAATGTGAAGCTTCATTTTGTGAGTGAATTTGAAAAGGCGAAATGAGGATTATAGGTTTTAGGCTGTAGGCTATAGGCTATAGGCCTTTAGCGTAAAAAACTCATCACTCATTAATTATTACTTATTTTGAAAAAAAAATCCAGCTAAAATAGCTGGATTTTTTATTATGCTTCACCTGTTGGGCCAAAGTTTAAAGGGATGGGCGGTTGCTCATAGTCTTTAATTTCACCGTGGGCGTTTTCAAATCGCTTTACATTATCATTCAGTGCCTTCAGAAATCTCTTAGCATGTTGTGGCGTCAAGATTATCCTGGACTTCACTTTGCTCTTAGGGATTCCCGGCATAATGGTTACAAAATCCACAACAAATTCAGAAACTGAATGATTGATAATGGCCAGATTGCTGTAAATGCCCTGGGCCACACTTTCATCCAATTCAATATTTATCTGTCCTGGTTTGGGCTGTTCTTTTTTTTGATCTGCCATTTTTTAAATGTTAGATATTAGATTTTTAGACGTTGGATTCCAAGATCTAAAAAAGAAAAGGTGCGTTTTTCTGAAACGCACCTTTTTCAATATTAATTATAATTTACTTCCTGCTTTACGCGGTTCATTTCCTCAAGTTCTTGTTTCGAGCCTACAATTATAGTGTCATATCTTCGCATACCGGTTCCGGCTGGAATTTTATGTCCTACAATAACATTCTCTTTCAAGCCTTCCAATGTATCAACTTTACCGGCAACTGCCGCCTCGTTCAATACTTTGGTGGTCTCCTGGAAGGAAGCCGCCGAGATGAAGGATTTAGTCTGCAATGAAGCTCTTGTAATACCTTGAAGAACGGGAACAGCCGTCGCGGGAACCACATCACGTGCCTCTGCTAAAACTTTATCGTTTCTTTTTAATAAAGAATTTTCATCACGTAGCGTACGTGGGGAAAGGATTTGGCCCTCCTTCAAATTTTCAGAATCACCGGCATTGGTAACTACCTTCATTCCAAAAATCTTATCGTTTTCTTCAATGAAATCATCTTTATGTGCCAACTGGTCTTCAAGGAAAGTAGTATCTCCCGGATCTTGGATTTGTACCTTGCGCATCATCTGGCGAACAACCACTTCAAAGTGTTTGTCGTTGATCTTCACCCCTTGCAAACGGTATACCTCCTGAACTTCGTTCACAAGATATTGTTGTACCGCTGATGGGCCTTTAATGCGAAGAATATCTTCCGGAGTAATGGAACCGTCAGAAAGTGGCATACCCGCACGAACATAATCATTCTCCTGAACAAGAATTTGGTTACTCAATTTCACCAAATACTTTTTCACTTCGCCCAGTTTAGATTCAACGATAATCTCGCGGTTACCACGTTTAATTTTTCCAAAGGAAATAACGCCGTCAATCTCGCTAACTACCGCTGGGTTGGATGGGTTACGCGCTTCAAAAAGTTCGGTAACACGTGGAAGACCTCCCGTAATATCACCTGCTTTTGCAGATTTACGTGGAATCTTAACCAATACCTTACCAATCTTAATTTTATCGCCATCATCCACCATCAAGTGAGCTCCAACCGGAAGGTTATAGCTACGGATAACTTCGTCTTTCTTCCCTAAAATTTGAAGGGTCGGGATACGTTTTTTATCTCTTGATTCCGAAATTACTTTTTCTTGGAAACCGGTTTGTTCATCAATTTCAACTTGATAGGTCAAACCTTGCACAATATTTTCGTACTTAATTTTCCCGGCAAATTCCGAAATAATAACCCCGTTATATGGATCCCAAGAACATACCACATCACCCGCATCAAGGCTATCGCCATCTTTCACAAACAGTGTTGAACCGTAGGGGATGTTATTGGTGCTGAGTGTAATTCCTGTTTTCTTGTCAACAAGCTTTAATTCGGAAGTACGGGAAATTACAATATCCACTGTTCTTCCTTGGCTGTCCTCACCTTTAACGGTTTTAAGATCTTCAATTTCTGCCTTTCCATCAAAGCGAACAATCAATTTGTTTTCTTCGGAAATGTTACCGGCAATACCCCCCACGTGGAAAGTACGAAGCGTTAGCTGTGTACCGGGTTCTCCAATGGATTGTGCGGCAACAACACCAACAGCTTCACCGCGTTGCACCATTTTATTGGTTGCAAGATTACGGCCGTAGCACTGCGAACAAATTCCCTGTTTTGCCTCGCACGTTAGTGCAGAGCGAACTTCCACTCTTTCGATTGGCGACGCTGCAATGGCATCGGCAATTTCTTCTGAAATATGATCTCCGGAACCAACCAGTAATTCCTTCGTTAATGGGTTAACAACATCGTTTAGCGCGGTACGCCCAACGATTCTATCTCTTAAAGATTCAACAATCTCTTCATTTTTCTTTAAAGCCGAAACTTCAATTCCACGAAGAGTGTAGCAATCTTCAATATTAATAATAACGTCTTGAGAAACATCCACCAAACGACGAGTTAAGTAACCCGCATCCGCCGTTTTAAGAGCGGTATCTGCAAGACCTTTACGCGCACCGTGGGTAGAGATAAAGTACTCAAGAATTGAAAGACCTTCCTTAAAGTTGGAAAGAATTGGGTTCTCGATAATCTCACCACCACCTGAGTTTGATTTTTTAGGCTTCGCCATCAATCCACGCATACCTGTAAGCTGACGGATTTGTTCCTTAGAACCCCTCGCACCAGAGTCAAGCATCATATACACAGAGTTGAAACCTTGCTGATCCTCACGGATTCGCTTCATAGAAAGCTCGGTAAGTTCAGCATTGGTTGCAGTCCAAATATCAATTACTTGGTTGTAACGTTCGTTGTTGGTAATAAGACCCATGTTGTAGCTGTTGATAATACCGTCAACTTGTTCGTTGGCGCTATCAATCATACTTTGTTTTTCGGCCGGGATAATAATATCACCCAAGCTAAAAGACAATCCACCTTCAAAAGCGAATTTATAACCAAGACCTTTAATTTCGTCAAGGAACGCAGATGTTACCGGAACCGAAGTTACCTTCAAGATTTTACCGATAATATCACGAAGCGATTTTTTAGTCAATACTTCGTTTATGAAACCAGCTTCTACGGGAACTTTTTCGTTAAAGATTACTCTTCCTAAGGTAGTAGTGATAATTTGGTTTACCAATTCCCCTGCATCGTTGAAATCTTTTGTTCTTATTTTTATTTCGGCGTTCAAATCTACCTGCCCTTCATTGTAGGCAATGATAGCTTCCTCGGCTGAATAAAAAGTAAGTCCTTCCCCTTTAACAACGGTATCGCCCATTGTCTTTTTAAGTTTGGTCATATAATATAGACCCAAAACCATATCCTGTGAAGGAACCGCAACCGGCGAGCCGTTTGCAGGGTTCAAAATGTTATGTGAAGCCAACATTAAAAGTTGACACTCCAAAATTGCCTCTGGCCCAAGTGGAAGGTGAACCGCCATCTGGTCACCATCGAAATCCGCGTTAAATGCGGTACATACCAATGGATGCAACTGGATTGCTTTTCCTTCAATCAACTTTGGCTGGAAAGCTTGAATACCAAGTCTGTGCAAAGTTGGGGCCCGGTTAAGCATAACTGGGTGACCTTTCAATACATTTTCAAGAATATCCCAAACTACGGGCTCTTTTTTATCAATAATTTTCTTTGCAGATTTTACGGTTTTTACAATCCCGCGCTCAATCAATTTACGGATTACGAAAGGTTTGTAAAGTTCGGCAGCCATATCTTTTGGAAGACCGCATTCGAACAATTTCAATTCTGGTCCAACGACGATTACCGAACGTGCCGAATAATCCACACGCTTACCAAGCAAGTTTTGACGGAAACGACCTTGTTTACCTTTCAACGAATCTGAAAGGGATTTCAATGGACGGTTACTATCCGTTTTTACTGCGGAAGATTTACGTGTGTTGTCAAACAATGAATCTACCGATTCCTGAAGCATACGTTTTTCGTTACGAAGAATTACTTCTGGAGCTTTAATCTCCATCAATCGCTTCAAACGGTTGTTACGGATGATTACACGACGGTACAAATCATTCAAATCTGACGTTGCGAAACGACCGCCATCAAGTGGCACCAATGGACGTAATTCCGGTGGAATTACCGGGATTACTTTCATAATCATCCATTCAGCTTTGTTCTCGCGGTTTTTGTTTGCATCACGAAGAGCCTCAACAACTTGAAGACGTTTCAACGCTTCAGTTTTACGTTGTTTTGAAGTTTCGTTATTTGCTTTATGGCGAAGGTTGTAAGACAAAGTGTCCAAATCGATTCTTTGTAAAAGATCGATCAAGCACTCCGCTCCCATTTTCGCGATAAATTTGTTTGGATCGCTTTCTTCCAAATATTGATTTTCCTGAGGAAGTGAGTCTAGAATGGCAAGATATTCTTCTTCAGTTAGGAAGTCCAATTTCTTTACATTTTCACCACCTTCATATTTTGCAATACCTGGCTGAATTACTACGTAACGTTCGTAGTAAATGATCATATCCAATTTCTTGGAAGGTAATCCAAGAAGGTATCCAATTTTGTTCGGAAGGCTACGGAAGTACCAAATGTGCGCCACAGGAACAACCAAATTGATATGCCCCACGCGGTCACGACGTACTTTCTTCTCCGTTACTTCCACACCACAACGGTCACAAACAATACCTTTGTAGCGAATTCTTTTATATTTACCACAGGCACATTCGTAATCCTTTACGGGACCGAAAATGCGCTCACAGAAAAGACCGTCACGCTCTGGCTTGTGCGTACGGTAGTTGATTGTTTCGGGCTTTAGAACTTCACCACGTGATTCCGCCAAAATGGATTCAGGGGAAGCCAAACCAATAGAAATCTTGTCGAATTTCTGTACTGTGTTTTCTTTATTTCTGTTCATCATAATTTAAATAAACTTTGTTGTTGTTATTGAAACCATTTATAATGATTTCGGAAAGAACTTTGAGATCCCCGCCTTCGCGGGGATTCCATATTATTCTTCTAATCTAATGTCAAGACCCAATCCTTTCAATTCGTGCATAAGTACGTTGAAAGATTCCGGTAATCCTGGTTCTGGCATGGTTTCACCTTTTACGATTGCTTCGTAGGTTTTAGCCCTTCCAATAACATCATCAGATTTAACAGTCAATATTTCTCTAAGTGTGCTGGATGCACCATATGCCTCAAGTGCCCAAACTTCCATCTCTCCAAAACGCTGACCACCAAATTGTGCTTTACCACCAAGAGGTTGTTGCGTAATAAGTGAGTACGGCCCGATGGAACGTGCGTGCATCTTATCATCTACCATGTGGCCCAGTTTCAGCATATAGATTATACCCACTGTTGCAGGTTGATCAAAACGCTTACCAGTTCCACCGTCAAATAGATAGGTGTGTCCAAATCTTGGAATTCCAGCTTCATCAGTCAATTCATTGATTTGGTCAATTGTTGCACCGTCAAAAATTGGGGTAGCATATTTGCGACCTAATTTTTGCCCAGCCCATCCAAGAACCGTTTCATAAATCTGCCCAATGTTCATACGCGATGGTACCCCAAGTGGGTTCAACACGATATCAACCGGAGTTCCGTCTTCAAGGAAAGGCATATCTTCCTCACGTACAATACGCGCAACAATACCTTTGTTTCCGTGACGTCCCGCCATCTTGTCCCCTACTTTCAGTTTACGCTTTTTAGCGATGTATACCTTTGCAAGTTTCAAAATTCCGGAAGGAAGCTCATCTCCAACAGAGATTGTAAACTTCTCACGACGCAAGTTACCTTGAAGGTCGTTTTCCTTGATTTTATAGTTGTGCATCAAATCTGCCACCATTACGTTGGTTTCATCATCAGTTGTCCATACTCCCCCAGTTAAGTGGGTATAATCATCAACGGCGTGAAGCATTTTTAATGTGAACTTTTTACCCTTCGGGAATACTACTTCTCCTAAGTCATTATTTATTCCCTGTGCAGTTTTTCCTCCGACGATAGCGAACAATTTTTCAACCAAAATATCTTGAAGCCCAACAAATTTTGCTTCATATTTTGCCTCAAGTTCTGCTATGTCTTCTTTATCCTTTGCACGCTTGCGCTTATCTTTTACGGCACGGGCAAACAATTTCTTATCAATTACAACCCCGTTCAAAGAAGGCGAAGCTTTAAGCGAAGCATCCTTTACATCACCTGCTTTGTCACCAAAGATTGCGCGAAGCAGTTTTTCTTCTGGCGTTGGGTCGCTTTCTCCTTTTGGGGTAATTTTTCCGATAAGGATATCGCCAGGTTTTACCTCGGCACCTATTCGAATCATACCGAATTCATCCAAATCTTTTGTAGCTTCTTCCGAAACGTTTGGAATATCGTTCGTCAATTCCTCGTTACCCAATTTGGTATCCCGAACTTCCAAAGAATATTCATCTATATGTATAGATGTGAAAATATCTTCGCGAACTACTTTTTCAGAAATCACAATTGCATCCTCGAAGTTGTAACCTTTCCAAGGCATGAAAGCAACTTTCATGTTTCGCCCTAGTGCAAGTTCCCCTTTTTCGGTAGCGTAACCTTGACAAAGTACCTGTCCTTTTTTCACTCTATCACCTTTGCGAACAATAGGCTTCAAGTTGATGGAAGTACTTTGGTTTGTTTTTCTGAATTTAATTAATTGATATGTTCTCGAATCGCTATCAAAACTTACCATACGTTCTTCTTCGGTACGGTCGTACTTAATAGTAATTTCATTTGCATCAACATATTCAACTACACCATCTCCTTCAGCATTTATCAAAACACGACTATCAGAAGCAACTTGTCTTTCAAGACCTGTTCCAACGATTGGTGAATCTGCAATCAACAAAGGTACCGCCTGGCGCATCATGTTTGAGCCCATCAGTGCACGGTTCGCATCATCGTGCTCCAAAAACGGAATCAACGATGCAGAAATAGATGCAATCTGGTTGGGTGCAACGTCTGCATAATTTACAACCGTTGGCTCTACAAGCGGGAAGTCGCCTTCCATACGTGCAATTACCTTATCACTTTCAATTTCACCTTTGTCAGACAAAGGAATGTTTGCCTGCGCGATGTGTTTTTCTTCCTCTTCTTCAGCAGAAAGATAAATAGGTGCGTGCTTGATGTCGATTTTTCCGTCAGTAACTTTACGGTACGGAGTTTCGATGAAACCAAGGTTGTTCACTTTCGCATAAACCGCAAGTGAAGAAATAAGACCAATGTTTGGTCCTTCCGGAGTTTCAATCGGACAAAGTCTTCCGTAGTGCGTATAGTGAACGTCACGAACCTCAAAACCTGCTCTCTCACGCGAAAGTCCCCCTGGCCCAAGTGCCGAAAGACGACGCTTGTGCGTAATCTCTGCCAATGGGTTGGTTTGGTCCATAAACTGTGAAAGCTGATTGGTACCAAAGAAAGAGTTGATTACTGAAGAAAGTGTTTTCGCATTAATCAAATCAATAGGTGTAAACACCTCGTTATCACGAACGTTCATACGCTCGCGAATGGTACGTGCCATACGGGCAAGACCAACACCAAATTGTTGCGACAATTGCTCACCCACAGTACGTACACGACGGTTGCTAAGGTGGTCAATATCATCAATCTCAGCTTTACTGTTGATAAGCTCGATAAGATATTTAACGATGGTAATGATATCTTCCTTGGTAAGTACTTGCTTATCCATTGGGATATCAAGACCCAGTTTTTTATTCATTCGGTAACGACCTACCTCTCCAAGATTATATCTTTGGTCACTAAAGAAAAGTTTGTGGATAATACCACGAGCCGTTTCCTCATCGGGCGGTTCAGCATTACGAAGTTGTCTGTATATATGTTCTACCGCTTCTTTTTCAGAGTTGGTAGGATCTTTTTGCAACGTATTGTGAATAATGGCATAATCTGCCAAAAGATTATCTTCTTTGTGTAACAATATGGTTTTAGCACCAGAATCGATTATTTCATCGATGTGTTCTTTTTCAACAACGGTATCACGGTCTAAAATAATCTCGTTACGCTCAATGGAAACAACTTCGCCAGTATCTTCATCTACGAAATCCTCGTGCCAAGTCTTTAGCACACGGGCTGCAAGTTTACGGCCAATATACTTTTTAAGTCCTGTTTTTGAAGCTTTCACTTCTTCCGCAAGGTCAAATATTTCAAGAATATCCTTATCCCTTTCAAAACCAATTGCACGGAAAAGTGTAGTTACGGGTAACTTTTTCTTACGGTCAATGTACGCGTACATTACGCTGTTGATATCTGTGGCAAACTCTATCCATGAACCTTTGAAAGGAATTACACGGGCAGAGTAAAGTTTGGTTCCATTTGCGTGGAACGACTGGCCAAAGAATACACCAGGTGAACGGTGAAGCTGCGAAACAACAACACGCTCGGCCCCGTTGATGCAGAATGTTCCGCTTGGGGTCATGTATGGAATTGTACCTAAGTAAACATCTTGCACGATGGTTTCAAAATCTTCGTGCTCTGCGTCTGTACAGTATAGTTTCAACCTCGCTTTTAAAGGCACGCTATAAGTAAGACCGCGCTCAATACATTCCTGGATGGAGTATCTTGGCGGATCTACGAAGTAGTCTAAAAACTCTAAAACGAATTGGTTGCGGGTATCGGTAATCGGGAAATTTTCCAAAAAGGTTTTGTACAATCCTTCTTGGCCTCTTTCTTCTGATTTGGTTTCCAACTGGAAAAAATCCTGAAAGGATTTAATCTGAATGTCCAAAAAGTCGGGATAGTCCGGCTTATTTTTTACAGAGGAAAAATTCAATCTTTCAGTTTGCGTTGCTGACATCTATGGACGGAATTTTAATTAAAATGAAAATGAAAAAATCGTATAAAAAGGCATTAACCATTATATACGCAAAATGGTTTAGGTCTTTCCGCCGAAACGGTAGACCTAAACCTTAAGGTTTGGAACGTAAGGAGCTTACTTAAGCTCAACCTCAGCTCCAGCTTCTTCTAATTGAGCTTTTAAAGCTTCAGCTTCGTCTTTGGAAACGCCCTCTTTTATTGGAGAGGGAGCATTATCTACCAATTCCTTAGCTTCTTTTAGACCAGCACCAGTTAATTCCTTAACTAGTTTTACAACTGCAAGTTTAGAAGCACCAGCAGCTTTCAACATTACTGTGAATTCTGATTGCTCTTCAGCGGCTTCGCCACCTCCAGCAGCGCCACCACCAGCGGCAACAGCTACAGCTGCAGCAGCAGGCTCAATGCCATACTCGTCTTTTAATATTGTAGCTAACTCATTTACTTCTTTTACAGTAAGGTTAACCAATTGTTCTGCGAAATCTTTCAAATCTGCCATTTCTATCGTTTTTAAAAAAAATTGTGTTTATATAAATTAATTAGTGCTTAATGAAATTTTATCCTTCTCTCTCGGATAAGGTTTTAACAAGTCCCGCAATTGTGCTACCACCACTCTTAAGTGCTGAAATAACGTTTTTGGCAGGCGATTGCAACAACCCGATAATTTCTCCAACAAGTTCATCCTTAGATTTAAGGTTAACCAAGTTATCCAATTGATCATCACCAACGTAAATAGATTCTTGGATAAATGCTCCTTTCAATAGAGGCTTGTCAGATTTTCTTCTGAATTCCTTAATTACTTTGGCGGGTGCATTACCTGTTTCAGAGAACATTAAAGAAGTGTTTCCTTTAAGTATTTCTGTTAGTTCACCAAAGTCTTTATCTGAACTTTCCATCGCTTTTTTAAGCAATGTGTTCTTAACAACCGCTAACTGTACTCCTGCTTTAAAACAAGCGCGGCGAAGGTTGGTCGTGTTCCCTGCGTCAAGACCCGAGATGTCTGCTAAATAGATATTGTTATTATCAGACAACTGTGCAGTCAACGTTTCAATAACTTGTGATTTTTCTTCTCTTGTCATAATATCAAGTTTTTACTGCTCAGTAAACCTTTTTGTGTCAACTTGCACGCCTGGGCTCATAGTGCTTGACATGAAGATACTCTTAATGTAAACACCTTTTGCCGCCTGTGGCTTCAATTTAACGAGGGTTGTTAATAATTCTCTTGCGTTTCCTGCAATTTTTTCGGCATCAAAAGATGCTTTTCCGATTGCTGCGTGTACGATACCGGTTTTATCAACCTTGAAGTCAATTTTACCTGCTTTTACATCTGAAACTGCTTTAGCAACATCCATTGTTACTGTACCCGTTTTTGGGTTTGGCATAAGGCCACGGGGACCTAACACACGTCCTAAAGGACCTAATTTACCCATTACGCTTGGCATAGTTACAATTACGTCAACATCTGTCCATCCTCCTTTAATTTTGTCGAGGTACTCATCAAGACCTACGTAGTCTGCTCCTGCTTCCTTGGCTTCGGCTTCCTTATCTGGAGTTACCAAGGCCAATACTTTCACGTCTTTACCTGTTCCGTGCGGAAGGGTAACAACGCCTCTAACCATTTGGTTCGCTTTTCGTGGATCCACGTTAAGACGTACCGCAATGTCTACAGAAGCATCAAACTTTACGCTGGTGATTTCTTTTATTAAAGCAGAAGCTTCAGCTACAGAGTAAGCCTTGTTTGGCTCTACTTTTGCGCGCGCTTCCTTTTGCTTTTTAGTTAATCGTGCCATTTTATAGATTCTTTTTTCAGATTAAAAAGGTGCATCACCTTTTACTTTTATTCCCATGGAACGTGCTGTACCGGCTACCATTTTCATAGCAGACTCTACGGTAAATGCATTAAGATCGGGCATCTTATCCTCCGCGATCGTTTTAATTTGATCCCATGAAATGGTGGCTACTTTTTTTGCGTGTGGCTCGCCGGAGCCTTTTTTTGATTTAGCAGCTTCAAGCAGTTGTACCGCAGCGGGTGGGGTTTTAATAACGAAATCGAAAGATTTGTCCTTATAAACCGTAATCGCTACTGGCAATACTTTTCCTTGCTTATCTTGTGTTCTGGCGTTGAATTGCTTACAGAACTCCATGATGTTAACACCGGCAGCACCAAGTGCGGGCCCAACCGGTGGTGATGGATTGGCAGCACCTCCGCGAACTTGCAACTTAACTACTTTACTGATTTCTTTTGCCATTTCTAAATTTTAAATGCGGTTTTTCAAAAGTGGAAGCCTGTGAAAAAACCTATTAAGCGTAACAATTAAACTTTTTCTACTTGCATATAGCTCAATTCCAGTGGTGTTTTTCTTCCGAATATTTTCACCATTACCTCAAGCTTGCGCTTTTCTTCATTTATTTTTTCTACGGTACCGTTAAATCCGTTGAACGGGCCGTCAATTACTTTTACGGTTTCGCCGATGGTATAAGGAATGTTTACGTTATCGTCTTTTACCGATAGCTCATCAACCTTACCTAACATTCTGTTTACTTCTGACTGTCTAAGCGGCACGGGATCTCCGCCCTTGGTTTCGCCCAAAAAGCCGATTACCCCGTTAATTGATTTTATAATGTGTGGAATCTCGCCACCCAAATTTGCCTGAATCATGATGTAACCGGGAAAGTAAACGCGTTCCTTGTTCACTTTTTTACCGTTACGTATTTGAATAACTTTTTCGGTTGGCACGAGTACTTGGTCAATATAATCCTCAAGTTCCAATCGTTTTATCTCAGTTTCGATATACGATTTGATCTTGTTTTCCTGGCCACTTACTGACCGGACTACATACCATCTTTTTGTTCCAGTTGTTTCGGTCATTGCTTACGACTTGATCCAATCAAAATACATTCCTACTATTTTACTGAAGACGGTATCTACACCCCATACGGCCAAGGCCAAAAGCACTGAAAATACAGCCACAATAACCGTTAGCTTCTGGGCTTCTGCCCAAGTTGGCCAGGTAACGTGGTTTTTGAGTTCTTTATATGATTCTGAAATATAATTCATCATGACGTCAGTGTTTATGTTTCTTGGAATAGATTCGAGGAAACTTATTCACTCGTATATTCCAATTTCTGCACGGGTTGAGAGGCTCGAACTCCCGACACCTGGTTTTGGAGACCAGTGCTCTACCAACTGAGCTAAACCCGTTTGTTAGGATTAGCACTTATATTTTACTTACGCTAAACCCGCTATAAAAGCCAAGGTATCCCGAAGTAGATTCGGGACACCCAGCGCTTTTAATTATATTATAATTAATCTAAAATTTCAGTTACCTGACCTGCACCTACAGTACGTCCACCTTCGCGGATTGCGAAACGAAGACCTACGTTCATTGCGATAGGAGAAAGCAACTCAACATGGATTGTAAGGTTATCACCTGGCATTACCATTTCAACACCATCTGGAAGCATAATTGTTCCGGTTACATCAGTTGTACGAACGTAGAACTGTGGACGGTAATTGTTATGGAATGGAGTGTGACGTCCACCTTCTTCTTTTTTAAGGATGTAAACCTCAGCCTTGAATTTAGCGTGTGGAGTTACAGAACCTTTTTTACAGATAACCATACCACGACGGATATCCGTTTTTTCGATACCTCTCAAAAGGATACCTACGTTATCTCCAGCTTCACCTCTATCAAGGATTTTACGGAACATCTCAACACCAGTGATTGTAGAAGTCAATTTCTCAGCACCCATACCAATGATATCAACAACATCACCTGTATTTGCTACACCTGTTTCGATACGTCCTGTTGCAACAGTACCACGACCGGTAATAGAGAATACGTCCTCGATTGGCATTAGGAAAGGCTTATCAACATCACGCATTGGAAGTTCGATCCAGCTATCAACAGCCTCCATCAACTGAAGAACTGTGTCAACCCATTTTTGCTCACCGTTAAGCGCACCAAGTGCAGAACCAGCGATTACAGGACCATTGTCACCATCATACTCATAGAAGTTAAGAAGGTCACGGATTTCCATTTCAACTAGCTCAAGTAATTCCTCATCATCAACCATATCCACTTTATTCATGAATACCACGATGCGTGGAATACCAACCTGACGACCAAGAAGGATGTGCTCACGAGTTTGTGGCATCGGTCCATCTGTAGCAGCAACAACAAGAATAGCACCGTCCATTTGGGCAGCACCAGTAACCATGTTTTTTACGTAATCCGCGTGACCAGGACAGTCAACGTGCGCGTAGTGACGGTTAGCTGTTTGGTACTCTACGTGCGAAGAGTTAATTGTAATACCTCTTTCTTTCTCCTCAGGAGCGTTATCAATTTGGTCGAATGATCTGGCTTCCGAATAACCCGCATCGGCCATTACTTTGGTAATAGCTGCGGTTAACGTTGTTTTACCGTGATCTACGTGTCCAATTGTACCAACATTTAAGTGTGGTTTTGACCGATCGAATGTTTCTTTTGCCATTTTGTATTAATTTTAATCTTAGTTATATATTAGTGTTACTTGTATTCTAAATTTGAGCCAATGATAGATCCCTATACCTATCGGGATGAACTTTGTGACTTTTGAGCCGTTGATGGGTCCCGACACCTATGGGGATGAACTTTGTGACTTTTGAGCCAATGATGGGAATTGAACCCATGACCTCTTCCTTACCAAGGAAACGCTCTACCCCTGAGCTACACCGGCTTTTCATTTACGATTGCCGATTTTAGATTTACGATTTGCATATCGTATATCGTAACTCGTAAATTTTTGAGCGGGAGACCGGGTTCGAACCGGCGACATTTAGCTTGGAAGGCTAATGCTCTACCAACTGAGCTACTCCCGCATAATTATTGAAATTCCAATAAAAAATTCCAAAATTCCAAAATTTCTAAGAACACTTCCAATCTTAAAGCCAAATCCTCTTGGAATTTGGTGCTCGAAAAATGGAATTTTCAAACTGTGGGGAGAGCAGGATTCGAACCTGCGAAGACGTAGTCAGCAGATTTACAGTCTGCCCTCGTTGGCCGCTTGAGTATCTCCCCGAGGTATTCGAAATTATGGGTTTGACCTTAACTTCGAATAGGCATTATCACTATTTTAAAGAGCCGATAGAGGGACTCGAACCCACGACCTGCTGATTACAAATCAGCTGCTCTAGCCAGCTGAGCTACATCGGCTTTTTGACTTCTTTTCACGGCGTTTTTTTAGCCATAAAAAAGTCCGCTATTTCTAACGGACTGCAAATGTAGAGAAATTATTTTTTCTACAAAACTTTTTGCAAAAAATTCTATTACAAATATGCTTTTTGTTTCTGTTTACGCTTCTTGAGTTGTCTTTCGAGGGCCCTTGCCACTTCATCCACCGCTTCTTCAAAAGTTTTAGCTTCCTTCTTTACCATTATATCATCACCCGGAATACTTAGCAATACCTCTACCGCCTTATTTTCCTTTTCGCTTGTTTTTTGCACTTTTAGATACACGTCTGCAAAAACGATTCTGTCATAAAATTGTTCTAGCTTCGTTAATTTTTTTTCAACAAAGGCCAATAATTCACTCTTGGCAGCAAAGTTTGGAGTTTGCACGTTCACTTTCATACTATATTATTTTAAGTTTAGTAATATGTATTTCTATGCCATAAGCGGTGGAAAAGTCTTAGTTGCGTGGATGGGAATTTTTATAAACTTCTTTCAATTTTGATATACTATTTTTGGTGTAAACCTGAGTGGAGGCAAGACTTGAATGCCCCAACAACTCCTTTACTGAATTAATATCCGCACCTTCATTCAAAAGATGCGTGGCGAAAGAATGCCTTAAAATATGAGGACTTTTCTTTACCTTCTCTGATGCTCTACTAAAATAGGAATTTACAATTCTATACACAAGAGTTTCGTAAATTTTAACCCCCTTATTCGTAAGAAATAGATATTCCTGGTCTTTAATATGTGGAAGCTGCTCTCGAAATTGCAGATATGTACTTATTGAATTGATTACCGAAGGAAGCAAGGGAATGATGCGCTCCTTATTTCTTTTTCCTATAACTTTTATGGTTTTCTGCGCGAATGAAACTCCGGTCAACTTTAGGCTGATAAGCTCCGCTCTTCGAATTCCAGTCGAATAAAACAGCTCTACCATTAATTTGTCACGCAATCCCTCAAACGTGTTTTCAGACTGCAAGGAGTCGATAACATTATCAATTTCCAATTCAGAAAATGGAACTTGAATTTTTTTGGAGGTCTTTAAAGCTTTGTGTTTTGCTAATGGATTTATTTTTATCTGACCTGTTTTGAGAAGGAATTTATAATAGGTTTTTAATGAAGAAATCTTTCGGTTGACAGTCCTGTTTGAAATGCCCGAATCTACCAATGAAATAATCCAGCTCCGTATAATTGAATAATTAACATTAACGATTTCTGGATATTGCCCATCTTCCGAATTGAATGCTTGAAAACCTTCCAGATCCTTAAGATAAGCAGCAACGGTGTGGGGCGAATATTTTTTTTCTAGCTGAAGATAATCGGAAAAAGCTTGAAACGACATTGTTTAAATATAATATAATATTTTGGATATGCTTAGTTCGAAAGCGAATTACAAAATAATCAATATGCGCTATAAATCAGTACTTTTTCACAAAAAAAATCCGCTGGAAAATGCCCAACGGATTTATATTAAATAAGATTTCAAAAAAGAAGGATTAAATATCTTCCTGATCTCTTAGGTTTTGAATATACTGAGCTTTTTGTATTTGTGCTCGTTTCTTAACAGAAGGCTTTGTGAAAGCTTGTCGGTTACGCAACTGGCGCATGGTTCCGGTTCTGTCAAATTTACGTTTAAAACGCTTTAGCGCTCTGTCGATATTTTCTCCGTCTTTAACTGGTATAATTAACATAGTGTCATCACCTCCTTTCTTTAGGGTGGCAAAAATAGAAAAAAGTATTCAGTATTCAGTATTAAGTATTCAGTTTTTTAAAAAAATTTATTGCTTGAAAAGTGTGGCGCGTTTGCTCAAATCTAAAATGAGCTTTTCTTCTTCCTTGCTTTCCAGCAGTACGTTGTAATTTTTCCAAAAATCTTCGTTGTATAGTTTCGCTGAAAAAATATCGGCAGACCAATCGTTTTGTGCCAACTCCGCTGCAATTATCTCGGGATCGCTAATGATTTCAGTAAAAAGTATTTCCTGAATTGTGTAATAATATTGTTCACCCTTGTCGAAGCCCGGCTCCGCCTCTGTTTTAATTCGATCGGAAGACCGGTCACCTGTGTTGACCAATTTTGGCGTTTCATAGTACACATAACTGGGATACATTTTATCCTCAAATTCCATATAGGTCAAAATAAGTTTATGGATTGTTTGTGTATCAAAAAGACTCTTGCTCCGTTTTTTCTGCACATCGGATGCGGCAACCAATTCATATTCTACTTTTTTGATTGCGTAATTGTCATAATAAATATAAATCCAACCCTTGGGCTCAAAACCTTCATTATAAATACTTGGCGTGTTCAGTCCCACAAAATCGCCACCTTTTTCAATTTTTATTTTATAGATTTTTCTGCCGTTGTCAACCAAAATAGTGTCGAGTTGAAATTGTTGTTTTTCCAAAATATTCTTTCCGAACAAAGCGCCGGTCACGTTCGAATTGCGAATCAAATTTAATTTTCCATTAAAAAGATTTTCCAATCCGTTTACCCGGCTATCGTTCCATTTTATAGCTTCAACCAAATTGGAGGTTTTAACGCTACTCCGGTTAATATTTCCCGCTGATGAACCCATATTTTTCAAATAGGCAGAATAGGTAAAAAGGCTGTCGATATCCCGTAAATCGTAGCTTTTCCGAGTTTCGTCCACATTAAGTCTCAAGCCTTCCTTTGCCGCTGAAGCGAAACCCTCATCATATTTTGTAATTGCACTTTCAATAAGCCATTTGTATTCTTTTTTGTTGCGTTCCTTATGTCGTAAAAAACCTTTTTGCAGATAAGCCAATTGGGGAAGGTTAGAGGGCAATTTTTCAATTGCTTTCAACATAATCCCGTTTCCATCAGTGGGTCGGGGATCGGCCACAATCACTACTTCATCCAAAGAGGCAACATCTTCTTCCAAAAAAATCTCAGAACCATTTTCGAATTCGTTGATTACCACTTTAAAGCTTTTGTATCCAATGGAAGAGATCACCAAAGTGTCATTGCTGTTTTCCCGCGGTACTTTCAAAATAAAATTTCCATCCGCGTTACTGATAGAACCAATTGTGGTATTTTGAATATACACGCTGGCACTTTCAATGGGCTCGAAGGTTAAAAAATCGGCGACTTTACCTTTTAATTCTGTTTGGGAAAAGGCGGTTGCGCTGATAAAAAATAGTAGGACTGGAAAGAAATGTTTGAAAGAGAAATTTTTCATTTTTATATTAACGTTGAAAAATTAATTAGAAATTTAATTAGGTAGCTGGCGTATATTCCTTCCCTTCAATTACCATCTTGGCATTAAATAAAAAGAATTTTTGCCAAAACGGTCCAATGAATTTTATGTTGCGGGTTTATACTCTTTTCCTTCTATGACGATTTTGGCAATAATCTCCCGAAGGATTTCCGAAGTGCCGCCACCAATTGGTCCAAGCCTGCTATCGCGAAGCAATCGCGCTAAAGGATAATCTTCCATATAGCCGTAACCGCCCAAGAATTGAAGGCATTCGGTCATCACCTCATCGGAAACTTTGGTGGAGATAAGTTTGCTCATTGTAGCTTCCTTCACCACATATTCCCCATCATTCAACCGTTTTGCAGTTACATAATTGAAAGTTTTGCAAACTTCAATTTCGCTGGCAATCTGTGCCACTCGATGGCGGAGTGCCTGAAATTTGGAAATGCTTTTTCCAAAAGCCGTGCGCTCCTTCATATATTGAATGGTATATTCCAAAGCAAATTCGCTTCGGGCGTGGGCATTGATTCCCATAATCAAACGCTCCAATGCAAAATGCTGCATTATGTACGGAAAGCCTCTATTTTCCTCCCCCATCAAATTCTCGGCAGGAATTTCAACATTGTCAAAAGCTATTTCGCCGGTATCGCTCGCGCGCCAACCCAGTTTATCCAATTTGGTTGCGGAAACACCTTTTGTGTCGCGATCCACCACAAAAATACTGATGCCTTTATGGCCCAAATCGGGGGAAGTTTTGGCAGCAACAATTAAATAGTCGCTATAAATTCCATTTGTAATAAACGTTTTGGAGCCGTTCAAAATATAGTTGTCGCCATTCTTTACAGCTGTGGTCCGCATTCCAGAAACATCACTCCCTCCAAAAGGTTCGGTAATGCAGAGGCAACCTATTTTTTCTCCCGTAATACTTGGGGCGAGATATTTTTCCTTTTGTTCGTGGTTTGCTTCCTTTTTAAGATGGGTCATGGCCAAATAAGCGTGTGCCCACATTGCGGCTGCAAATCCGCCGCTATTCACTTTTTGAAGTTCTTCCAAAAAAATTACGGTGTAAAAAAGGTCGAGATTTAAGCCGCCATATTCCTCTGGTTGATAAATTCCGAAATAGCCCATTTCACCGAACTTTTCCCAAATGAATCGTTCAATATGCCCAGTTTTTTCCCATTTTTCTATATGCGGCACTACTTCTTTTTGAAGAAAATCCTGAAAACTTTTTCTAAAAAACTCGTGTTCTTCCGTAAAATATAATTTATCCATACTGCTCCAATCCTAATATTTATAAGCCTTTCGGCTAAATTTATTAATTTACTCAATGGACAAATATAACTGAATTAGCTGTAATTTTCTTTCCGTCATTCCCTCAATTTTTTCGAGTTCCTGAAAGCTGGTTATTTTTTCTCGAAGCCTTCTAAACTCCCAAATTTTCTTGGCCATTTCAAAGGAAATCCCCGGAACTGTGGCAATATCGGAAGCTGAGGCTTTATTGACATTGATTTTGGTAATAGGCTTCGGAGTTTTTACGGTGAAAAGATTTAAAGTTCTCTGGACAACTTCCGGACTAAGGCCATACACTTCATACAATTGGATATCATTGGAAAAACCCCCCGTTTTTTCCCGAAAGGAAACAATTCTTTTACTCAGTGCTTCCCCAATTCCGGTCACTTGCTGCAGTTCTTCTTCCGTGGCTTTGTTCAAATCAATTTTTTGTGCGAAGGATTTTTCCACGTAACCTTTTCCACTTTTATAATCCTTGAAAGTGGTTTTTGGTTTGGGATTGGTCACCCAATCTGGAAACTTAAAATTCGGGCTCAATTCCGCCAACAACGAATCGGAAACGCCGGTTACCTTTTTAAAATCTGCTACGGAATTAATCCATTTGCCTTCCTTTCTGTACTGCAGCAAACGGTCAATTTCCTCATTGGACATTCCGAGGGTATAGCCTTTATAATCTGTAATGAAATTGGGGTTGAAGGGATATTTTTTTGGTTTACGCCTCTCAAGTTCCGACAGTCTGAGTGAATCCAACTCCTTTTGTGCGGCAACTATTTCCGCGGAAGATGTATCAAAAGTATCTTCATCCGTAAAATCCACAAACCAATAAATTGACAGCAAGGTAATGATGAGCAGCAATAAAAGCAGAATCCCACTTCGCTGTTGCCTATTGAACGTGAAGTGGGATCTTAATTTCATTTTTTGTCAGTTTTACATGTGTTTCTTCATATCTTCCAAACCTTCATCAAGGCCATCATGTTTTGTGCGAATGGCTTTCATGTAACGGTTCAATTCCTTACGGATAACGGGGGTTAGAATAACTACTCCAATGATGTTTGGAACCACCATTGCGAAAATCATTGCGTCAGAGAAATTGATAACCGAACCAAGGCTAATTACCGAACCAATCCAAATAAAGATACAAAATAACAGTTTATATATAAGTTCCGTAATTTTTCCTCTGCCAAAAAGATAAACCCAGCCTTGCATGCCGTAATAGGACCAAGAAATCATCGTGGAAAATGCGAAAAGAATTACAGCTACGGTAAGCACAATTGAGAAATGCGGTATCACACTATCAAAAGCCGTGGCGGTGAGTTCCACACCTTCGTTTATTGGCACTCCATATTGGATAATGTTGTTATCGAAATTGGTAATCACAATTACCAGAGCCGTCATTGTACAAATAATAACCGTGTCAATAAAAGGTTCCAACAGCGCTACAATTCCCTCCGATGCGGGATATTTTGTGCGTACCGCAGAGTGGGCTATTGCAGCGGAACCAACACCCGCTTCGTTAGAAAATGCACCCCGACGAATACCCTGAATCATTACACCTACCAAGCCACCTGCTATTCCAAGACCGGAAAATGCTCCTTCAAAAATTAAAGCGAAAGCATCGCCAATGTGATGATAATTGGCAATTAAAATGATTACGGCACCCAGCACATATATACCCGCCATAAACGGCACCACTTTTTCGGTTACCTTGGCAATTCGCTTTATACCGCCAATAATCACCACGGCAACTATTAGTGCCATTACAATTCCAAACCAGATTGAAGCAGTTGTGCCCTGCAAATCAAAAAGCTGGACAAATTGTGCAGCAGCCTGGTTTGCCTGAAACATATTCCCGCCGCCAAAGGAACCACCAATTACGAATATCGCAAAAAGAACCGCGAGCACCTTGCCGAATCCGGCCATACCTTTTTGTGCCAAACCTTTTTTGAGATAATACATGGGGCCGCCGTAAACGGTTCCATCTGGTCCAACATCACGGAATTTTACTCCAAGGGTACATTCCGCAAATTTTGATGCCATACCTAGTATACCCGCCAGGATCATCCAAAATGTAGCTCCCGGCCCGCCAATGGACAGAGCCACTGCAACTCCCGCAATATTACCTAAACCTACCGTAGCCGATAGAGCCGCCGTTAATGCTTGAAAATGGGAGACTTCCCCATCTGCACTGTCGTCGCGAATTGTTTCAATTAGGTTTTCCTGTTCATTTGGTGTTACGTCACCATAAAGCGTATCGGCACCGTGTTTTTCAATATCTTCATATTTTCCCCGAACTACTCTTAAAGCAACCGCAAATCCTGTTATATTGATCAATTTAAAATAGATAGTAAAATATAATGCACCACCTATTAGGACTATAAGCACCCAAGGAATCTGAAAACTTTCTGAAAATGGTATTTCATAAAAAATTAGATCAACAAACCAACCTGTGTATTTTTGAAAAATAGCATCAATATTTTCAGATGCGGTCGTTTCTTGTGCGAATGTGATCAAGGGTATTAAAAATGTGATTAGCGAAAGAAGAGATTTCTTCATAATGGAAATTTAAGATTTAGTGTTTTAGTAAATAAAACGCAGCAAGATGATTAAAAAATTTTACAATTTCAAAAAATCGCATTTAATTTTGTTAACGATTCCTTAATAATTATCAATTGAAAAGCACAGAAATTTTGCTTTTAAATTAAGGCGTAAGTTATAAATCAAAAACAGATGTTCGTTTCGTATTCACCAAATCCTTCAATTTCAATAGAAATGCCATGGTGAGATAAATGGCAAAGCCAACTCCGAAGGTTGCAAAGGAAACATATATGAAAAAAAGCCGGACACTTTTAGCACGCATACCGAGTCTATCGGCCAAGCGGGAGGAGACATAAAAACCCCGTTTCTCTAAATAATGGCGTAGTGAATATACGGCTTGTAGCATACCCGAAAAGTACACTTTTTAATCAAAATACTAAAACGGTAAAGTAAAAAAACAGCTATTGTATTATTTTCATTGAGGAACCGATGATTGAATTTCCGATGGCGCATTGCAAACAGTGGTTTTTATCGCAGTACTCACTTTTCAAATGAAGCAGTGCTTGGCTTTGGCTGGCATTTTCGGCCACAATTTTTATGGAATTGAACTTTTTCACTATCACATTTTCCTCGGAAGAAATCCCTGCCGCCAGTTTCAATAGTTCCTCTGATATATCCCTGCCCTGTTGCACGGCATAACAAAATTTTAATGGAATGACGGTGTTGATAATCAACAAGTCCATAAAACTTTTGGTGATGCGCTTTTTTCTTTCCAAAGAACCAATTCCGAAATTATAGTGCGTGTCCCAATAGTCACTTCCGCACACGGAAAAGAGTGCGTAAAGCTCCGCCACGCTTTTTGCATCTATTATTTTTGAGAATAAATTTTCCTGCTCAAAATAAAGCATGGAAAACTGCGCAAGTCGAAGGGTGGGAAAGTTTGGCGGCCGAAGCCGAAAAAACTTGGGATGGATTACGTTTTCATTTTGCAGTTGAAATTTATGTTTTAAATATGAGTAATTGGCTTTCAATGTTTTAAAGTACCAATCCTCAACTTCGCCCTCCAACAATCCCGCCTGGCCAATTAACAATGCCTCCAAATCCTGTCGCTCATGGCAGCACTTTTTTATCACCGAAAAATCGATGGATTTTGCTATACTGAAAAAGGATTCTCCATTCACCTTCAGCCCAAAATTTTTACAAAGCAATCTGAAAAGCAAACTTTCCCAATGGTTTTGCGATTCCTTCAACTCCATCAGCAAAACTTTTTCCTTTTTCTGAAGCTTCTCGAAATATATTCTTTCCAGCCAATTCCTTAAGGTGAAGGAGTCAACCATATCAAAGTCATTTTCGCAGTTTATCCATTTGTTTTTTTTCGAAAACAAATTTTGATATTGCTGCAGTGTATTTTTTGGAATGTGATTTTTCAAAATAAATGTGGGCACAACAGATCCGTCCTTCCTATAAATTTCAGCATCATGTTCCCACACTGCGTGTAGAATTACATTGTCATATGCGGGATCCGTCTCGTGATGATGGGCGTACCAATCTGAGGATTTTAGATGTATTTCAATATTGCCAACCCAAAGCTGATCACCCAGCTCAATTTGGGCATTAAAAAAGTCTGGCCCGGAATTTAGGTTGTGCGTTCCTTGGCTCTTAATGCGGAGATTTTCATTGTTTGTGGTGAAGAAATTCCCCACATCAAACTTTTGAAATTTCCACACGTAGTGCAGAAAATCTTCTTTCATCTGAAATTATTTATAGTGGGGAGTGTAAAACTGAGATATAAATATAGGAAATATTTCTAAGCCTCTGCTTCTTCCTTCAGCAATTTTTCCTGCGTATCAACCTGTTTTTGAACTTTTTCCGAAATGGTATCCACGAAAAGAATGCGGTTCCATTTATACAATCGTCGCGAAAGAAGTACGTATCTAAAAATACCAACAGCCAAAAAAAGTACGCAAACTACCAATGCCACATAGCCCAACCATTGAATGCGCGCAAAATCCTTTAGCTGTAAGATTCCAATTCCGCCAAGCAACAGATAGAGCGAGGATCGGATATAGGAAAGCAGGGTGCGTTCATTGGCCAATTTCGTTCGTTCCAATGCCAAAATTTCATTGGTATTTGCCGGAACTGGTTTAGTGCGAAGAAATCGGAATAATTTTTTTGCTTCGTTTTTCATGGTAGCCTAAAATTAACAAAAATCCCGCTCCATTAAAAGGGAAGCAGGATATTAATTTTATTTGAGAGGCAACTAAAGTGCGCGAATAATATCGTGCTTCGTGATTATATTATAATTGCCATCACCCAAATCTACCAAAACTGCATTGTTTTCCTTTTGGATCAGTTTTGAGATTTCCTCAATTGGGGTGCTCTTTTTCACTATAGGAAATGGCTTGTGCATTACATCTTTGATTGGAAGCTCGGCTATATTTTTATTTTCAAGATATTTCCGAAGCAAATCGGTTTCGTCCAAAGCCCCCACAAAACCAGTGGTATCCTCAACCGGAATCTGGCTGATGTGATATTTTTTCATCCGTTCAATGGCGTGGCCCACCAATTCTTCTGTTTTTACGGTAATTAGTGGTTTGTCTTCGTGCTCCTTTATCAAATCGGAAGCATTTTTCGCTTCATCCTCAACAAAACCGCGTTCCCGCATCCATTCCTCATTATACATTTTACCCACATATCGGCTTCCGTGGTCGTGGAAAAGAACTACCACCACATCATCCTTAGTAAACTTATCCTTCAATTGAAGCAGGCCTTTTATCGCCGCGCCGGCTGAATTTCCCAAAAAGAAACCTTCCATTTTTGCAAGCTTTTGGGTGTAGATTGCGGCGTCTTTATCGGTTACTTTTACAAAACCATCAATTACGTTAAAATCTACATTCTTCGGAAGAATATCTTCCCCGATTCCTTCGGTGATATAGGGATAGATTTCGTTTTCGTCAAAAACCCCCGTTTCGTGGTATTTTTTAAAAACACTTCCGTAAGTGTCAACGCCCCAAATTTTTACATTCGGGTTTTTTTCCTTTAAATATCTGCCAACGCCACTAATTGTTCCGCCGGTACCAACGCCCACAACAAAATGCGTTACTTTTCCATCTGTCTGTTTCCAGATTTCCGGGCCGGTGCTTTCGTAGTGTGCTTTTGTATTGCTTAAATTGTCATATTGATTTACATACCAACTATTGGGCGTTTCCTCGGCCAATCTTTTGGAAGTGGAGTAATAACTGCGCGGATCATCGGGCGCAACGTTTGTGGGGCAAACAATCACTTTGCTGCCCACGGCTTTTAAAATATCAATCTTTTCCTTGCTTTGCTTATCGCTAATTACGCAGACCATTTTATAGCCTTTTACGATTGCCGCAAGGGCTAATCCCATTCCCGTGTTGCCGGAGGTGCCTTCAATGATTGTTCCGCCGGGTTTTAATCTTCCGTCTGCTTCGGCGTCTTCAATCATTGTGAGCGCCATTCTGTCTTTAACCGAATTTCCTGGGTTGAACGTTTCGTATTTGGCGAGCACCAAAGCGGGAATGTCCCCAATAATTTTATTGATTTTTACCATTGGCGTGTTGCCGATGGTTCCCAATATATTTTCTGCGTATTCCATAACAAATTTTAGAAGTGCAAAGGTAACATTCTCAAATCAGAATAAATAATTCACAATTGTGAATTGTAGATTAAAGGAAGTTGATTCAATAGATTGCTTCGCTTTGCTCGCAATTTATTCAAACCGAATCGCCTTCACCGGAGAAATTTTCGCAATAATAAATGAAGGTATCAAAAGCATTAAAAGGCAAAGTAGAAATGTGCCCGCATTCAAAATTAAAATATAGTCCAAACTCAAATAAACGGGCGCTTCGTTCACATAATACGTGTCCGGATTTAATGGGAAAAATTTGCCATATTTTTGAATTAACAATAATCCAATCCCGATTAAATTTCCCCAAAAAAGCCCCACGCCAATTAAATACATCGCATTGTACAAAAATACTTTCCGAACGCTCCAATCGCTACTTCCCAAGGCTTTCAGAATTCCTATCATTTGAGTGCGTTCCAAAATCAACACCAAAAGTGCGGTAATCATATTGATGCCGGCAACCAAAATCATAATGCCGATAATCATAATAATATTGAAGTCGAAAAGATCGAGCCATTCAAAAATTGAGGCATATTTGTCGCGTATGGTTTGCGTATCCAAAGTGCTGCCCGTTTCGTTGTACACCTTTTGGCCAATAGGTATTATTTCATCAAAATCATTTACAAAAACCTCAAACGCACCGATTTGATTTTCTTCCCATTTATTCAATCGCTGAATATGGCGAATGTCAGTAATAATAAACCGTTCGTCAAACTGCTGAAACCCGCTGTTATAAATTCCCACAATATCGAAACCGCGACTTCGGGGCGTTTTGGAGACTTCGTCATTTAGAAAAAAAGTGGTCACTTTATCGCCCAATTTCAATTGGAGTCGGTTCGCCAAATATTCGGAAATGAGGATATCTTCATTCAAATCGCCTTTAAAATCGGGTAATTTTCCCTCGACCAAAAAATCTTTAAAGGCAGACCAATTATAATCATCCCCAACCCCCTTTACTACTACCCCTTCAAAATCGGTTTCGGTGCGGATTATGCCACCTTTTGAAGCCGTAACCTGTACGTGTTCTATTCCATCAATATTTTTGAACTCCGGATAAAACGGCTGATTTTTGGAAATTGGATTTTGGGAATCGTTGGAAAAATTGGTGTCGAAATTTGTAATAATTATATCGCCATTAAATGCCGAAACCTTTTCGCGTATCTTCTTTTGAAGCCCGACCCCCGTGGCGATTGAAACGAGCATCATAATAATCCCGATGGCGATCGCGGTAATTGCGATTTTTATAATCGGTGCCGAAATACTACTTTTATAGTCCTTGGAAGCAATGATGCGCCGGGCGATGAAAAATTCGAAATTCACTGAGATTTTATGGGCTTAACTTTTTTCAAAAATACTGTTTTATTAGTTGCTTTGACCATTTTTTCCTGTGGAAGTTCGGTGGAGAAAAAGGAACAGAGTGAAGGGATAAAAGAGAATCAAGAATCGATAACTAACTATGAAATCGAAGAAATTATCGTCGGTGCGGAGCAGTTTCAACTATATTCTGATTTGTTGAAAGGTAAGAATGTGGGCGTGGTTGCAAACCAGACTTCATTTTTGGAAAGTGAAAAGCAACACCTCGTCGATTTTTTAATTTCGAATAGAATTGCAGTAAAAAAAGTTTTCGCGCCAGAACACGGGTTCCGGGGTACGGCAGATGCCGGCGAACATGTGAAGGATGGAGTTGATTCAAAAACGGGTGTTCCTTTGATTTCACTTTATGGAAGCAATAAAAAACCTTCCCCGGCACAATTAAAGGGAATTGATGTGGTCGTTTTCGATATACAGGATGTGGGCGCACGTTTTTACACTTATATTTCAACGCTTCATTATGTAATGGAGGCCTGCGCGGAAGCTGGAATTCCAGTAATTGTTCTCGATCGTCCAAACCCAAACGGACATTACATTGACGGGCCAATTTTAGAAAAAGAAAACCAAAGCTTTGTGGGAATGCATCCAATTCCCGTAGTTCATGGAATGACAATTGGCGAATATGCGCAGATGATAAATGGTGAAGGCTGGTTGAACAATAATGTGAAATGTGCGCTAACTGTAATTAAAATGCAAAACTACGATCATCAAAAAGAATACTCGCTTCCCATAAAACCATCACCCAATTTACCAAATGACCAAGCAATAAATCTTTACCCTAGCCTCTGCTTTTTTGAAGGAACATTTATAAACGCAGGTCGCGGAACGGAAATGCAATTTCAGGTTTTTGGAGCACCCAGTTTGCCTTCTTCCAAATACCCTTTTGAATACACACCCCAAGCCAATGAAGGGTCCAAGGAACCAAAATTCAAAAACCAACTCTGCCACGGAAAAGATCTTCGGAATGAGCCGCGTTTGATTAAAATTAACTTGGAATGGTTGATAGATGCCTATAACGTTAACGGAAAAAAGAAGGATTTCTTTAATACGTTTTTTGTGAAACTTGCAGGAACCGATAAATTACAAAAGCAGATTGAACAGGGATTATCTGAAGAAGAGATTCGGGATTCTTGGAAGGAAGGGCTTGATGGTTTTCAGAAGGTTCGGGCGAAATATTTGCTTTATCGTTAAAGCACCAAATCTCAAATTCCAAATTACAAAATCACAGGAATATTTTTTAAAACTTAGGTGCTTGAGATTTAAAATTTCTTTGGAATTTGTTATTTGGAATTTACCCTTCGTTTCATCTCCTCAACAATATTAAAAGCAGCGGGACAAATAGCTACATTTTTCATTGTTAAGTTTGAAATCTGTTGGAATTTCTTTCGGTCTGTATGTGGAAATTCACGACAGGCTTTCGGGCGCACATCGTAAATACTACAATAATTATCGGCTCCCAAAAAACTGCAGGGAACGCTTTGCAGTACGTAATCATTGTCTTCGTCTATCCGTAAATAGGTTTCAATAAACTGCTTCGGCTTCATCCGAAAATGTTTTGAAATCCGCTCAATATCTTTATCGGTGAATAGCGGGCCGGTGGTTTTGCAACAATTGGCACACTTCAAACAATCTGTTCTTTGGAATTCTTCCTCGTGCAATTCCTGCATCAAACTATCGAGATGTTTGGTCGGCTTTTTTTTCAGCTTTGCGAAAAACTTTTTGTTTTCGGCCTCGGACTCCTTTGCCTTCTGCGGAAGTTGTTTTAGAATGTTTTCCATTTAAGTATTTCTTTGCGACTTTGCGGCTTTGCGAGAAATTTTTACGCAATGCGCAAAGAGGCAGAGATCTTATTTTGCTTCGTAAACCAATTCGCCATTAATAAAAGTTGCAACAATTTTAGTTTTTGGCAATTCGGCTTCGTCAACTTTCATAATATCTTTATCGAGAATTGTGAAATCTGCAAATTTTCCTACCTCAATACTTCCCTTTTCACCTTCCTCAAAATTTGCAAATGCAGCCCAAATGGTCATTCCACGTAAAGCCTCTTCCCGAGTTAAGGCATCTTTCATTTGGAAACCATTTTCAGGATAATTTTTTAAATCCTTTCGGGCAACGGCCGCGTAAAACGTGTACATTGGGTTTACATTTTCAACCGGAAAATCGGTGCCCAAAGCAATACTTCCGGCTTTGTTCAACAATTCTTTATACGCATAGGCGCCCTTTATGCGTTCCGTTCCCACTCTATCCTCGGCCCAATACATATCGCTGGTTGCGTGCGTGGGTTGCACCGAGGGAAGTATATTATTTTTGTCACCAAAATAAGCAAAATCCTGTGTTGAAATAATCTGCGCATGCTCCACGCGCCAGCGTCTATCGGTCTGTCCTTCCAAGGCTTTTTTATATGCCCGAAGCACTGCAATGTTTGCCGAATCGCCAATGGCGTGGGTATTCATCTGAAATTCGGAAGCAGCAAGTTTCTCGGCTAAATAATCCAAACTATCCGACGGCGTAATCATCGCGCCAAAATGATGTGGCATATCGCTGTACGGCTCGCGCATCGCAGCCCCGCGGGAGCCCAGAGCGCCATCGGCATATACTTTAAAGGAACGCACATTCAATCTATCGGTTTTATAAATGCCTTTGTTCAAATAATAGTCGCGGTTTTCGGGACTGTTACTTACCATCGCGTACATTCTCAATTTGAATTTTCCTTCTTTTTGAAGTGCGTCAATCAACTCGATAATATTTCGGTTTAAGCCTGCATCATCAACCGTTGTTAAACCGTATTGCAGGCATATTTTTTCGGCTTCCAAAAGAGCTTCGGTGGAAACTTCATTTGTGATTTCAGGAAAAGTTTTATCGATTAAATCCATCGGGCTGTCAATCAGGATTCCCGTGGGTTCGCCGTTTTCCAAAACCACTTCGCCCCCGGCAATCTTGGTTTTTGAAGTAATTCCGGCAAGCTCCATTGCTTTTGAATTCACCAAATATGCGTGGCCATCAACCCTTTGCAGCGCAACTGGCGTTTCAGGAAAAAGTGAATCCAGCTCCTTTTTTGTAGGGAAATTTTTATCGTCCCAATCGTTTTGGTCCCAACCGCGACCGATTATGTATGGCAAGTTTTTCTGCTTCTGAAAGGTGGTAACTCGCATTAGCATTTCATCGAGACTCATCGTGCCAATCAAATCCACATTTTGTAAACCGAGGCCAAGGCCGTATAAATGGGCGTGGGCATCAATCAATCCCGGAACAACTGTGTTACCTTTTGCATCGTAAGTTACCTTAATATCATACTTCAGTTCCAATTCAGGTTTTAGACCTATTTCAAGGATTCTCCCATTTTTTACCACTAATGCACTTGCGCTACTAAAGTCTTTATCGACCGTATAGATTGTGGCGTTTTTAATTAATAAGTCTGCTGGAAGTTTATCAGGGGCACAGGATGCAATTGCTGTAGCCAATAATAGGAGTAGTAATTTTTTCATGATTGATTTTATTGAGGTGCAAAAATAGAAAACCTCCGCCAAACACGGATGTTTTAATATATTTTTCGCTTTGACAGATCGCGGGAAGAATGATGGACCGTCAGAATATCGATACGTTTTTTGGAAACTATCCTGTATATAATTCTATAATTTCCTTCAACCAATTCCCTAATTTCTTCAATATTGAATTCGGGAACCATTTTTCCGGAATGGGAATACGAATATAAGATTTTCACCTTATTTCTAATTCTGATAATCTGAAACTTGACTTATTTTACAGAATCCTTGGAAATATAAACAAGAATGTCCTTTAATTCATCCATGGATTGTTTCGTCCAATTTATTTGAACCATTTTTCCAGTTCCTTATCCAATTGGGCGTCCGAAATTACTTCGTTATTATCCGACTGTAAAATTCCTGTTTCAATTTTCTCAATAAGAATAAGTCTCTCCACTAAATCATCAATGGAAAATTCGTCAGGTAATTTAGATAAATGTGATTGTACTATCTTTTTAGTCAACATATTGCAAATATTTGGAACGAAGATACAATTGAAAATACAAATAAAAAACTACCAATCAAACTTATAAGTAACCCCGGCCAATCCCTGAATTCCCTGCACGGGATAATTCATCCACTTTTCATAATTATCGCCAAACAGATTGCTTCCTTTTACAAAAACGGAAAGTCTGTCAGTAAATCTGTACCCAAAATTTATATTGGCATCCACATATCCATCCAATGAAACTTCCTGAGCAAATGAAGTGCCGACGGGATTATAATCATAAGCCAAATCTTTCCGCTCGCCCACGTAAAACAAGGAAGCGCCGCCGTATAATTTTTCGGTTATGTTGAAATTTGAAAACACGGATGCCTTCAACTCTGGCAAGTTCCACGCTTCATTCTGCGCATCTGTGCTGTAATTGGCATAGGTTCCATTTATTCCCAATGAAAATGTATTGGAAACTTTAACTTTCAGCTCCGCGAAAAAGGCAAGCGTATTTACGTCGTCATAAACCACATTGAAGGAATTTCCATATTCATATCCTTCAAAATTTGCATTGTAAATTTTTAATGGATTCATTTGAAATAGGGCGCGGTTTTCATCCTTTCCATAGGAAGCACGCACGTTGTAAGCGACGGAATTTGATATTTTCCCCTTAATTCCCCCAAAACCTTCGTATAACTTTTTAGTTGGTGCAATATATAAAGTTGGAGAAACAAAAGGGTTTTCTTCCTTAAAATTGTAATAGGTATTTTGTTGTAAACCCCCCTCGGCGCCGGCATAGGCAATTACCGTTTCGTCAAGCAATCGGTACGAGGCGTTTAATCTTGGGTAAAGTGAAAAATCGGTATCACTATTCTCGGAATCCAAACTAATATAACCCGCAACACCCAATGAAACCGACAGGTCGTCATTTACAAAAGCGATGGACGGCGCCAAGCCTGCGTTTAAATAACTGTATTTTATATCGGAAGTGTTGGTGTAATTTCTATCAAAACTTCCACTTAAATAATCAATATCACCGTCAATTTTGAAAGTCAGATTTTCCAATGGAAACGAAAATTCTGGTTTTAATCTAGCGTTGAATTCCGAAGAAGAAAATGCATCGCCCAAATAGCGAATATTTACGGAGGCTTTTTCAAAAAACGAATCGTCCATCGCAATGCTTCCACCCGCGTAGCCGCTGAAATACATCTGCAATGGATCAATCTCGGCAATCACATTTTCAGGGTAGGTAACAAAATCTTCGGATAAACCGTACCAATTATAAATTTGATGCTCCACACCCGCATCCAGCCTATAGGTTGCATCCTTTTGGCGACTCGTATAATTGGCATCCAAGCCGGTGTCGTAATATTTATTGTCCAATTTCACATCCTTTATATCGCCCTGAGAGGAATTGTGCCGAAAGAAAAATCCAGCATTATCGGTACGGCTTATTTCAAAATTACTGTAAAATTCACCCAATACCGAAGTATAATTGCCGAAGCCCAATGTTGCGTAATTATCGTATAATTTTATGGGTTTTGCCTTTTCAACCGTCGTTGCCTTTCCTTTTGAAGGCGTAAAAGTGGAAGCCACCGGAACAGAGAAAATGCTGTATTTCACTTCCTTTTTTGCGGTTGAAATGGAATCGTTAAGCGATGGAGTTTCCTTCACTTTAAAGGCATCCGAAATGGTTGGCGTGTAGGGTTTCACAATATTCACAACCTCGGGATCGAGTTCTTTCTCCTGTGAAAAAATGGAAAAATTGAACAAAAAAATTGCTGCGATTGAAAATAATACTATGCGTTTCTTTGACATATTATCAATTGATTTTTTCGACTTTTTATTAGTTTTAAACCTACAAGGTTTTGAAAACCTTGCAGGAAGAATTGGTTGAAATGCTTAATTTCCGCTAGTTTCCACCGAAGAATTGGTTTTGGCCTCGGCGTTTTTGATTACTGCCAGCTCCGCTTTTGCCTCTTCCACCACTTCGGGGTAATCGGTGAAATTTTTGGTCACACTTTCTAAAATATAGGTTGCTTGGTAGGCATCATTCAAAGCGTAAAAATTCTTCGCCATCAGCACCAAACCTTTTGCACCGAATAATTTGTAGGCGGAATAATCCTTCGCCAATTTCTGGATTGAAGCGTTTGAACCTTCAAAATTGCCTTCCTTATTTTTGAAATAAGCATCGTAATATAGTGCTTCGGCCGCCAATTTACCGGTTGCTATTTTCTGAACTTCAGCGTAAGCGCTTTTCGCTTTTGCTTCGTTATTTGTTTTCATCGCCGAACGGGCAATAATTAACTGCGCGTCACTTTTTATGGAATTGTCAATTTTTGAATTTTGAAGCACTTTTTCGGCGTAATTTACCGCTTCGGCATATTGTTTCAGTTCATATGAAGCCTTCATACTATTGGTCTGCGCGAAGACAATATTCTGCGGAAAATCTGCTTCGGTCTCCAAGCGTGTTAAATATTTTAAGGCATTTTGATAATCCTTTTTGCTTAAATACAATTCCGAAACCCGAGCCAAAGCCTGTTCGGTAAATTCGCTTCGCTCGCGATTTACAACATATTCAAAATGGGGAATGGCTGCTTCGTTTTTTCCATCGGCGAAGTAAATCTGGCCTAAGTAAAAATGTGCATTCAATGCATGTTGGCCATTTGGAAATTGCTGCAAATAATCCTCAAATCGGCTTTTGGCCTGACTTTGGTTGTTTTCCAAATAGGGTTGCTCGGCCGCCAAATACGCGGCATCATCAAGCTCGGTATCGCCCACTTGTACGTAATCCAAAGTTTTTACCCAACGCGCATATTCATCCACATTGCCTTGGTCTATATAAATAATCTTTGCGGAGGCAACGGCCTGCAAGGCTTCGGGCGTAGATGGAAAATCCTTCGCAACTCTTTTGAAGATGGCCAATGCGTCATTACTTTTTCCAGTATTTTCATAAATCAAGGCCTTTTTCAGCAACGCTTTTGGCACAAAACTGCTGTTTGGAATGTCGCGGACCAATTGATCGTAAGCCGAAATGGCTTCGTCATTTCTATTTTGGGCCACGTAAGTATTACCCAATTCATACAAAGCATCGTCACGGTAAACCGATTTCGGATATTTTTTTATGAAAGTAATAAGCTCCTCGATTTTCTTTTCGCTGCGGTCCACAAAACCGTAGCTTATTGCTTTTTGAAAATCGGCATAATCATTATCGCCACCCAATTCAATTGCGGCGTTGTAATTTTCCATCGCTGGCCAATATTGGCTGGTCACAAAATAGCTGTCGCCCAAACGCAGCAACGCATCCTTTTTGCGAACGGTTTCTGCCGAGGCCGAACCCACATAACTCTTAAAATTAGAAATAGCTTCAGAATAATTCTTTAGTTTGAAATGGTTGTAAGCCAAATTGTATTTCAGGTTTTTAAACTCCCCCGTTTGTTGGGCGCCGGCCATCTGCTGAAATTTATTATAACCCGCCAATGACTTTTCAAAATTCGAAAGTTGGTATTCGCTTTCGGCTATCCAATAGGTAGCGCGGGCGGCAAAATTTGCATCCTCGGGGTACTTTAGGCTTTTAACGAAAAATGCAATCGCCTCGTTGTAATCTGCTTCGTTGTACAATTCAATTCCACGGTAAAAGGCTACTTTTTGATACGCGGCTTTGTCTGCGAAATTTTTGTTGTTTTCGAGCAAATTCAGCGCTTCTTTGTAATTCTTTGAAGTGATGTAACTATCAATAAGCAGTTTTTTCAACTCGTCGTTATTCGGATTTTCGGGATATTTTTCAATAAAGGAAAGCAAAACCTGTGGCGTACTTTTATAGCTATTTCCTATTTCATAGCTCAATTTAGCATAATTCAAATACGCATCTTCCTGAATTTCGGCGCTGAAATCCATTTCCGAAGCGTTTTTGAAAGCATTCAGCGCTTCCTGTTTTTTGTCGAGTTTCAGATAGCTCTCCGCCAAATGATAATAAGCGTTTTGGGCCACGGCATTCTTTCCGTCAATGATTTTATTAAACTCGCCAATGGCGCTTTCGTAATCGCCCTGTTTGTAATAGGCGTAGCCCAGTTGGTAGTAATCCGTATTGTTCCACTTGCCGCGCATTCCTTTGTATTCCTTCAAATACGGAATTGCTTCGGCATATTGACCAAGGTTGAAAAAGCTCTCGCCAATTATTTTTGAAAGCTGGCTTTTTTCCTGTGGGCTGGATTTGTCAAACTGCTCCTTCCCCATTGCAATGGCCTTTTCAAAATTGCCGAGTTTGAAATTCATATCGGCTTGGTAGTAACTGAGATCTTCGGAATAGCGCTCCTCTCCTTTTACCTCTTCAAACATTTCATTGGCTTCCTCATAATCATCGCCTTCGTAGGCGATAAACCCTAAATAATACTTGGCTTGCGAGCCGTATTCCTGAGAATTTGAAACTTTGTTGAAATAACTTTTCGCTTCATCAAAACGTTTGGCTTTAAACTGGACATACCCATTATTAAAATTGAAACGCTCCTGCTCGCTCCGGCTCAAACTGCCCGCATCCACTTTGTCGTACCATTTTTGTGCGTGCGAATATTTTCCGTTTTCGAAATAATAATTGGCAACATCTATAAACGCCGAATTGCGCTTTATACTGGTGGGATATTCTTCCACAAATTCCTCCATTAACTGGTCGGCGTTTTGCTGGTTCAATCGCACCGCCGTGTTCGCAATATAATAGGCACAATCGCTTTTTACGGTTTCGTCATTGGTGTTGTTTTTTATTTTGTCGAAAATGCTTTGGGCGGCCAAAAACTGCTCGTTGTTATAAAGTTCCAGCGCTTGGTTGAAGTCGGCCAGATCATTTGTAAATGCCGCTGTTTGCTGCGAAAACGATGAAAATGAAAGGAATAGAAAAAGCGAAAAGACAAGAAATTTCTTAATCATTATTTACAGTTTTTGTGGCGTAAAGATATTTAACTTTAAAAGTAGCTTTCGGCGATACTGTAAATATTTAAGGTTTAATTAACGATTGATTTTTTGGTGAATTTTCTTTGCATTATAACGCTTCAAAAGTGGAATAAGTATGTAGTTCCACAACAGAATTTAACAGGGTTTGAAACGTTCATGAAAAATACCGTAATTTTAAAAATTCCAAATTTCTAAATTAATTCGCTATGAATAGATTACTGATTTTCTCCCTTATATTGTTTTCAATTTCTGCCACCGCCCAGCGCAGCCCTTTTAAAAATCTTTCAGAAAAGGACGGTAAAATTGGCATTGGAACTTCCAATCCCGACGAACTTTTGACCGTAAAGGGGAAAATTCACACCCAGGAGGTTTTGGTAGATTTGGATGGAGCAGTTGCCCCGGATTATGTTTTTGAAAAATATTTTAATGGCTTTTCTGAAAGGATGCCGGATTATACACTGATTTCCTTGGAGGAATTGGAAGCATTTTTGAAGGAAAATAATCATTTGCCCAATGTCCCTTCCGCCGAAACAATGCAAAATGAAGGCATTTCATTGAAAGAAATGAATTTGATTTTGCTTCAGAAAATTGAGGAACTTACGTTGTACACACTTCAGCAGCAAAAGGAAATTGATAAATTGAAAAAAGAAATTTACAAAGATTAAATATGTGGCCGTAATCAGTTGCAGTTTGCAGTAATTCAAATTACTTTTGAAATCGAAATCGAAATCGAAAACGAAATCCAAAATCGTAAATCTTAAATCCCTATGTCCGATACCGTATTATTTTTAAAAGACGCCTCCATTTTTCAGGGTGAAAATTTGGTTCTATCCGATGTTTCGGTTTCCGTGGAAAAAGGAGAATTTGTGTATTTAATTGGAAAAACGGGTACCGGAAAAAGTAGTTTTATGAAGACACTTTACGGCGATCTTCCGCTGCAAAAAGGCGAAGGGGAAATAGTGGGATACGATTTGGCAACATTGAAGGAAAATGACATTCCATTTTTACGAAGAAAATTGGGAGTGGTTTTTCAGGATTTTAAACTTTTGAACGACCGTACAGTTCACGACAATCTCAACTTTGTACTTACCGCAACCGGCTGGAAGGACAAACCTGCCATTGAGAGCAAGATAAATGAGGTATTGGCAAAGGTTGGTATGAAAACAAAATCTTTTAAATATCCGTACCAACTTTCTGGCGGCGAACAGCAACGGGTAGCCATTGCCCGCGCACTTCTAAATGACCCCGAACTTATTTTGGCCGACGAGCCTACCGGAAACCTCGACCCTCAAACGAGTGTGGAAGTAATGGAAGTTTTGCGGGAAATAAACAAAAATGGCAACACTATTTTAATGGCTACCCACGATTACGCGCTTCTTTTGAAATATCCATCAAAAACATTGAAGTGTGATGAAAACCAGATTTTTGAAGTGGTTCAAAAAACGGTTTAGCGCTATTAAACTATAAAAACAAATATTTGGAATATATGCAAAATGGGATTCTAAATAAAATTTCTCCTTTCCAACTTCTCTTTTTTGCACTCTGTGTTTTTTACATCATTTTTTATATGCCGTATGGTTTTGAAGGAACCGATACGGGTTATATTTTCGGGTCTTCGTGGAATATCTATAATGGACAATTTCCGCATCGCGATTTCATTTATACGCGTCCCGCCGTTCCTGCTTATTTCCATACCATTTTCCTTTTTATTTCTGAAACCTATGGCTATTTGCTTGACAGGGCGTTTTTTTATATACAGGTTTTCATATATAGTTTTCTAGGAGCAAAAATGTTGGTTGAAAATTTTTCGATAACCTCGAAAGATTTCACCTACTTCATCGCAATTTTGGGAGCGTTAGTTTCGATACACAATTATCCCCCGATGGGTTGGAATACCATAGACGGCGTATTTTTTTGTGTGCTTGGCATTTATTTTATCGCAAGAAAGGAAACCACAAATTGGCAATGGTTCTTAGGTTGCTTCTTTTTGGTAATGGGAGTTTTTTCAAAGCAAAGTTTCTATTTTACGCCAATTTTCCTGGGAGGATATTTGTTGCTTTTAAAACAATATAAAAAACTAATCTACTTTTCAGGATTCGCCCTTTTTTGGGTATTCGTATATTTTGTTTTAAAATTTGCAACGGGCAGTTTTTTTCCATTTTTTGAACAAACTTTTCAACGCACCGGCAGTGGGGCATTGGTTAGCGTGGGTATAAAAACATATTATTTGGCATTAAAATTTAATATTATTTATAGTCTTGCGGGGGTTTTTCTTTTTTGGGTTTGCTATAAATTTCTTCCAAAGAAGATAACATACCTTCTTTTAAATGTTGCCATCGCAACAATTTTCGTATTACAGTTTTACTACTTTGGCGAATGGCACACCATAAAATATATTATGCAATTATTGTTTATTGCAACGGCTGGTTTTTGCGTGCTGAAGGCGTTTCGTGACAAGCGATATTTTTTGCTCCTTTTACTTTTAGGGGTAAGCTGGAGCGCTTCAATAAGCAATGGCTACCAAACGCCAATCCATTTTTCCTTGCCTATTTTTTTCAGTCTGTACCTATTGGTTTTTTCGAAAGGAAAATTTATTAAACCTGAACTAAAAATGCCAATTATTTATGCCTTCATTCTTTCGGTTTTCTTGGGAACATTTTATTATGGTTATCAAGTCCTTTATCGCGATTCGGACAGAAGCGAATTAAAATTTGATATGGGCAGCGTATTCCCACAATTGAAGGGCATAAAAAGTGATAAAGATACTTACGGAAAATACCATGAATTGAAACAACTTGCGCCTGAATATCCAAATTTCACTGTGCTTCCCTCAATCACCCTTGCGCATTATCTGACAACAACCGTTAATCCATTAGGCACCGATTGGCCACTGGATGTTGAAATTAACAATGAAGGAGAAAAATTGATTTCAGAATTGGAAGGTTCAAAAACTATTGTATTTCTTGAAAATTCAGAATTTACGGAAGAGCAATTGGAAGGTTATATTATGGATGATATCATAAAAAATTCGTGGACACTCATTGAAAAGACCGACTATTTTGATATTTACTCCCCTCCACAGTAATTGAAAATCATTTGTTTTTTCGGGTACGCAAATTACACTCGTTTTCTAAATCCGGGTTAATCCGTAATTTAATTTTTCCATTTTGGTTTGGTTTTAAAACCGTATTTGTACCTATCCGTATCCGGTTTTTTGACTCAATGTCCAGGTTCGCATTTTCCTGAAAAACTTGATTGCGAACCACTATTTCTTTTGAAACCCCTACAGCCGTAAAATCCCATCTATTAAAATTTTGATTTTCAATATAGGCAGTTTCATTTTCGTTTTTAAGATCGTGCAATAATTTTATGGCCTTTCCGGTCTGTAATAATCCGGCACCATAAAGCCCCGCAAACTTTTTGTTACCGGGAACATCATCAATATTTAACGCCGTAATCTTCAATATTGGTTCTACCTCTTCGGCAGTTAAGCAAGGATATAAGGAAAACATTAGCCCAATGGTTCCAGATACCAATGGCGTTGCGCCCGATGTGGTTTCAAACTGGTGGTGTGCAACTTCACCTTTATTTATAAATTCTTGAAACATTATAAGCTCGCTGGTAGGAGCTAAAATATCTACCTCAGTATTAAGTATAGCAGTTGAAACCTCATAAACAAATGGAGTTTGCAAAGTATCGTTCTTTGGAAAACCCATGGTCCTTCCCACTGAACCGCGCAAATTGCTTGTATAATATGTTCCATCTTCCAATTGCAAAATATTGTCCAAAGGTTTTTCATGCCGATACATTCCCGATGAAACCGAAATAACGTGGCGATAGGAAGCTGGATAGGAATATACTTTTCCCTTAGTTTTGCTAAAATCGCGATTCCCAGCCGCAGCAACAACTATAACACCTTCGTTGAACAAACTATCCATCACCTTTTGGCCGTTTTCAATATATCTTGTAGAAACCCAGCTACAGTTTATTACCCGGGCACCCGCCTTGGCAAGACCCACGACTTCTGAATAATTATAGAATTGCCCATAACTTGTCCCATAAATAGAGCAGTCAAAACAAACACCCGTAAAACCGACACCGTTGTCGCCTTGTGCGGCGGCATTTGCAGCAATGTTAACACCGTGACCGCCGGCATAATGGGATCTATTGAATAGAGTGGTTTTTCCCTGAAAATCAATATCATTGGGATTTACCTGCCCATCGGAAATACCTATTGGTACATCGCGCGACCCTGTTGTATAATACCAAGCCTCCGGCAAACCTAGCACATCAAGATAATCGAGGTTGGCCTGCATGCCAATATTCTCGCCAATGGTACTGGTTAACCCATAATCGTTGGGTTCATAAATTTTTTTATCCTCCCCTAAAATAGGCTCTCCTGAAATAAATATATTTGGCGTATCCTTTAATAGCTTGGTGTGCAAATTTGCATTATTCGCAACCACAAAATAGGTCCGGTTTAAATCCCTAATTTTTGCTTTTCGTAGCGTTTTTTTAAAGGTTTTAATCTTTTCCTTCGCCAAGGTTTCCTTTAGAATTTTGTCTTCGCCCACATATTTCAGCAAATCGCCCTCTACTTTAAAATTTAAAGTAGCTGTATCTTTTGTGCGTAAATAGAACCAATATTCATCCTGTGCAAATCCACATAAAGTGCTCAATATAAAAACTATAAAAAATAGATGGCGCATCATTAAATTTTTATTAATATATGAATTTTGAATATATCTTCAGCACTTTACAACTCACATATATGTATCAAAATAATTATCCATTTATGAACGGACAAAAAGAATACTGTATTTTAGCCGGATGTACCAAATGCTGAAAAAAATAGCAATTTCCATAATTCCAAAAACAATCCTTTTTAAAAATGAGGTGCTTATCCGTTCCATATTCGCATTTCATTTGCACGGAAAAAACCATCAATGCACCGTCTGCGGCAATGGCCTGAAAAAATTTATCGAAATTCCCGATGGTGATTTGCTTTGCCCCTTCTGCGGAAGCCGATCGCGAACCCGCCGGCTTTATTCCTTTCTAAATGAAAACAAATTAATCCATGGAAATGTGCTACATTTTTCGCCTTCTCGAAGTGTTTATAGATTGCTGAATAAAAAACAGGAAATCACCTATTTCAGTACCGATTATGAAGATGAATTTCTTGCAGATTATAAATATGATATCACAAAAATTCCCTTGGAAAATGATTATTTCAACCTAATAATCTGCTATCATATTTTGGAACATATAGAAGATGACAAAAGCGCAATGGGAGAACTGCACCGCGTATTAAAACCCTCCGGCACCTGTATTATTCAAACGCCATTTAAAGAAGGAAATATTTACGAAGATTTTTCAATAACCACCGCCAAAGAGCGTTTGGAAGCATTTGGACAGGAAGATCACGTTCGCATTTATTCGGTGGAAGGTTTGCAGCGAAGATTGAAGGTAAATGGTTTTCAAACCGTGGAAATCAAAACTTTTCCGGCAAATGAACGTTTTGGGTTTATGGAAGAAACCGTATTGATTGCCGAAAAATGATTTCAATCCTCATCCCTACATACAATTTCAATGTTTTGCCATTGGTAGAAAATCTGCAAAAACAATGCGAAAGCGAGAATATCGTTTATGAAATTTTGGTGTTGGATGACGCCTCCAGCGATGCAAAAACGGTGAATGAAAATTCTAAAATCAATTTAGTGAAAAACTGCAATTATCAGATTTTGGAAGAAAATATTGGCAGAAGCAAAATCCGAAATCTTTTGGCAGAAAGCGCAAATTATAACTGGTTGCTTTTTTTGGACGCGGACACTTTTCCTTCGACTTCAGCATTTATCAAAAATTATTTAGATACATTTTCCAACGAAATCTCCGTAATTTTCGGAGGTATTACTTATCCTAAAAATAACTCTGAAAACTTAAGTTTAAGACACACATATGGCTCGGTGCGCGAAAGTTTGCCACTTGGCGCACGAATAAAAAATCCGTACCGAAGTTTTATAACGATGGGTTTTGCAATTAGAAAAGAGGTCTTTCACAACATAAAATTCAATGAAAATCTAGCGGGTTATGGCTACGAAGATGCCGTTTTTGGATATGAGCTTCAACAAAATAAAATTCCCTTGCTTCATATCGACAATCCCGTGGTCCACTTAAATTTAGAAACCAACCACGTTTTTATAAAGAAGTCGGAATTGGCACTTCAAAATTTATTGGATTTTCATCACTCGAAGGTTGTTGATGGGGAATCGGTAAAAATCTTAAAAACTTATTTGAAACTAAAAGAATGGAACCTATTGTTTTTGGTTCGGGGATTTTTCAATGTTTGTAGAAAACCCATATTGAAAAATCTCCAATCATCAAAACCTTCGCTTTTCCTTTTTGATTTGTACCGCTTGGGGTATCTTAGTTCACTAAAATCAAAAGATGCCTAAATTTTCAGTAGTCATTTCGGTCTTTAATAAAGAGAAATATATTGCCGATACGTTGAAGAGTGTCTTGGCGCAGACTTTTACTGATTTTGAAGTTGTGATTTTGAATGACGGTTCCACCGACCATAGCGAGGCAGAAATTTTAAAATTCAACGATCCGCGAATTCGATATTTTTCCAACGAAAACAAGGGCGCATCTGCCGCCAGGAACTTTACGATCCAGCAAGCGAAAGCCGAATATATCGCTTTAATGGATGCCGATGATTATTGGTATCCTTTCTATTTGGTAGAGCAGGACAGGCTGATAAAGGAATTTCCCCAGGAATCTGTTTTTGCCACCGCCACAGAAATTAGGCGGAATGGAAAGATTTTTAAAAACAGTTATTCAATTCCAACCATTGCTAAAGATGCCGTTGTTGTAGATTATTTTGAAGCGAGTCAACTGGATTCCGTACTGCTGAGCATTTCCACCGTTATAAAAAAAGATGTTTTTGAGAATGTGGGCTGGTATAATCCAAAAATAAAAAGTGGCGAAGACACTGATCTTTACGTGCGAATTGGCTTAAAATATAAAGTAGTTTTCAGCCCCAAAGTATGCGCCACCTATTTGGTTCGGAAAAATAGTTTGTTCCAGAATGTAAAAAATTTGGAAGAAAAAGCAAGTTTTGAAGCTTATGAAACTTTTGAAAAAGACAATCCCGCACTGAAAAAATTTTTGGATCTAAACAGATATTCTCTCTGTATTTTGGCCAAAATGGAAGGAAACAAAGAAGCTTTTCAGAAAAATTTCAAGAAGATAACACTGGAAAATTTGAGTAAAAAACAACAGTTTCTGCTTCGCCAGAACAAAACCATTTTGAAGTATCTTTCAAAAACCAAGAACAATTTGGAAAAGCTCGGGCTACGTTTAGGAACTTTTAAATAGCATAAATTCCTCGTATTCGCGGATGTAATCATCTTCGTTGTATTCCTCGCTGACCAACGACAGACAAACGGCTCCGGAAGAAAAATCTTCCAATTCCCGCCAAACGCCGTTCGGAATCAGTAAACCCTTATCGGGTTTGTTTAAGGTAATGGTCCTTCGCGATTTGCCGTTATCCAAAACCACATCAAAACTGCCGCTAAGTGCAATCAAAAACTGTTGTAATTCCTTATGGGCGTGGCCTCCGCGGGTGGACGAACTGGGAACATCGTATAGATAATATACTCGTTTTATCGTGAAGGGTAAAAAATCCCTTTCAACCACCGAAAGGTTTCCGCGACCGTCCGGATCACTGATTTTCGGGATGTCCTTTAATTCTATTTTATCCAAATCAACGTAGTGCATGCTGTAAAGTTTGGTTCCATTTTTCAGAAATGGTTTGCATTGAAAATTTTTCAACGGAAGGTTTTGTATTGGCTTTTAATTTTTGATAAAATCCATCGGCAAAGCAGATGTTTTGTAAAGCTTCCGAAAATAAAGGTAAACTTCTTTCGGCAATGAGCAAACCGTTTTTTTGATGCTGCACAATTTCCGAAGGACCCGAAGGTATATCTAAAGAAACCACGGGCGTTCCCAAGGAAAGTGATTCAACCAACACCATCGGGAAACCTTCATATTTGCTAGTTAGCGTTACACAATGTGCATTTTTAATAATCTCGAAAGGACTGTTGGTGAAGGGTAGAAAAATAATTTGCCGAGCGCATCCTTTTGTTATTGCCAATTTCTGAAGCATTTCTTTATCCTTTCCATCGCCCAAAATAACGAGATGATAATCCCTTTCCCAGACTTTTGATCGTGAAAAAGCTTCCATCAAAAATTTGAAATCCTTTATGGAATCGTCCAATCGGCCATAGGAAAGTATATATTTTTTATTTTGAAGTACTTCCGGAAGCCCAATGCCCTCCCCTTCCCACGCCGGATTAAAAGCATTATGGATAGTCAGGGTATTGGCAATACCTTCCTTTTTCAAAATTTCATTTTCAATGTATTCCGAGACCGCGACGTTCAATATATTTTTGTTACAGATTTTAGAAAATAACGCGGGATTCTCCGTAAGATATTCCGTTTTTTTGGAACTGTGCACCACATAAATTTTGTTCAATTCCCTATAAATAAACTTCGAATAGAATAATTCCCGCTCTAATTTATTTTTTGGTCGATGGTCGATTATAACATCAAAATTTACCTTTTTCAAATAATTTCGAAACTTTCGAAAACGAAGCAGGCGTTTAACCACTGAATCGTTATCGGATTTCAATTTTCCCAAATTCAGCATTTTGCCACTGAACGGGTAATCCACTTCATCATTCAAAATCACCAAATGCACATCGTGGCCTTTCCCTTCCAACATTTGCGACAGCATTGCGCAGGACCGCTCCAATCCTCCCTTTGCGAGTGAAATTGAAACCAGGCACACTTTAAATTTCTTTTCAGCGGCCATCGTTATTTATTATGTATTTTTGGTTGCACAAGGCAAATATAAGTTTTATGCGAATACTTTTGGTGGGCGAATACAGTAGGCTGCACAATTCATTAAAAGAAGGATTAACAGCGCTGGGCCACGAAGTAAGGCTTGTTTCCACGGGTGATGAGTTTAAAAATTTCCCTTCGGACATTCTTTTAAAACGGAAGTACAATACCGGAATTTCAAAAAAAATAAAGGTTGGATTGTTTCAGCTTTTTGGTATTGATATTTCTTCCATATCCTTAAAAAATCAATTTCTTCAACAGAAAGAAAAATTCAAAGGTTTTGATGTTGTGCAATTGATAAACGAAAGTCCGCTCGGAATTTTGCCCAAATATGAAAAAGAAATCATTTCCTTTTTAAAGAAAAACAACGAAAAAATCTTCCTGCTTTCCTGCGGCACGGATTATACCAGCGTGAAATTTGCGTATGAAAAAAAGTTCCGCTATTCCATTTTCACTCCTCTTTTTGAAGGGAAAATTTCTGAAAAGGAATTTTTCCCCGCTTTAAAATATTTAAACTCGGAATATAAGGATTTACACAATTTTGTATTTGAAAATGTGGATGGAATTATTGCTTCCGACTTGGATTATGACATTCCGCTGCTTGGAAATAAAAAGTATTTAGGACTTATTCCAAACCCCGTAAATACTAACAAACTCCAATATTCTGCTTTTACTTCCGAAGATAAAATTGTTATTTTTCACGGAATAAATCGGGCGAATTATTACAAAAAAGGAAATGATTACTTTGAAGCTGCGCTATCAAAAATTAAGCAAAATTATCCTTCAAAAGTAGAAGTGATTACTGTTGAAAATATTCCTTATTCCGAATATATTGAAAAGTACAATTCTGCCCATATCCTCTTGGACCAAGTATTTGCTTACGATCAAGGATACAATGCGCTGGAAGCGATGGCGAAAGGAAAAGTAGTTTTTACCGGCGCCGAAACGGAGTTTTTGGAACGCTATAATTTAGAGGAAGATGAGGTGTGCATAAATGCGCTTCCAAATGTGGGTAATATATTCGAAAAGCTGGAAATACTGATTTTAAATCGGGAAAAATTGCAGGAAATTTCAAGGAATGCGATTGCATTTATTGAGCGCGCACACAATTATATTTCCATCGCAAAAAAATATTTGGATGCCTGGGAAAATAGTTAATATGGCAAATCAATTGCTTCAGGGTTAATAAAATCCTTCGAATATGGATTTTCAAGAAAACTTAACATAGGCCTTTGAAACCTAAGGATATCTTCTCTTTCTATACCATACACGCTCCAATAATTGGCTAATAATTGGGCAAAAATATCTTCATCCCAAAAGCCGAAAATCGGTTTGCTTCCCTTTTTTTCAATAGGAATGGCTTCAATGGTAATTCCGCTTTCACAATTTTCAATTTTGTATTCCGGTTTGTATTGCAAAATATAGTCTGAATAATGGAAACGTGCGTACAATTCCTCAAATTGAACTGGGTGTAAAGTGTGGCCCTTCATTTTATCAAGCAGCTCTTTTTGCTTCTCGCCGATGATGCCATTATCCTGCAAACAGGCAATAAAGCCGAAACCATTCACCCCAAATGAGAACATTAAATTAATAGCATCATCGCGATAGCTAAAAATATCAGCGGAATATTTTAGAGGGAAAACCACGATGCTCCAAGGTTTTTTTCCCACGAAGGAAATGGGTTCAATTATGGATTGGAGCATTAAGTGGAAGTGGCCAAAACGTTCCCTAAGCGCGGCTGACAGCGCAAACTCTTCACCCAGCCGAAGCAACCGGTTTCGTTCGTATTGCATTTCATAGTAAAGAAGGCCGTAAACCATTCGGCCGGTCCATTGGAAAAGCAACAGTTCATCAAGAGAAGCCATTCCTTCATAACCGAGTTTATAGGCTTTCTGAACTTTCTCGTCCAAAATGGCAAAAGCATTTTTTACCTTGGGGGAACAGGGAAGTGTCAAATCGGAATAATGATAGGTTTTGGATTTGTCCATCATTTCAATTCGTTCCTCGCCAAACTTAAAATGGTCCATTAACCATTGGGGAAAAACTGGTATGTTTTCAGTGGTCAAAACGCCGGAAAGAAAGCAAAAATGCTCGTCAAAAATTAGTTCTTCAAAAGGGTTAAAAAAGCTTTGGGACATATAATTTCAGATAAATTTTACTGCTGAATTTTATTTGCAAAGATAGCCATTTGCAATGGGTTGAACTTCCCGTGTAATAATTGAATATTCTGAAATTAGGAAATAATGGAAAGGATAAAAAATATGTTTTTAAGAATTATCGACGGTATTTTTCTTCTTTCTGAAATAACGAAAAACAAGATAAAATACCACTAGAAAATAAACAACATATCGTAGAAAATGAGCCATCACAACACCCTCAACTCCATAAATACCTGCGAAATAATAGGAAAAACCATAGAATAAAGCAAGCGACAATACTTCGGAAAAAATAAAATTGCGAACCATTTTTTTCGCCAAGAACTGATAGCCCAAAACGATTGCCGCCAACCGCACAAAATCGCCGAGAAGTTGCCATTTAAAAAGAGGCTCCATCCCATAAAAATCTGGATATATTATCTGGATTACATAATCCCGCAAAAAATAGATCAATAACATTCCCACTCCAAAAAGCGGCAAAAGCGTTTTATAGATATTGAAAAGTTCCGCCTTAAAATCAGTTTTTGAATGAATTCCAGCAAACTTAGGCAGCACGTACAACGTAAAAATTGCGCTCGAAAAAACCATATAGTTTTTGGAAATATTGGTCATCGCCGTCCAGATTCCCGCATCTGCCATAGTAATGCGATTTTGGATCATTACACGAATGTCAATTTCAACATAATTCAATAAAACCGTAGAGAAAAATGACATCAGTGAAAACGCCAACAGCCCCTTGGCCATTGGAATTTTGAAGCTGAGTTTTGAAAATTGTAAATACTCCCGAAGTACTTTCAAAAAGATAAAAAGAAGCACAAAAAACTGAAGTGCCGGAGTAATGGCAATTGCAATCAGCGCGCCGTCAATATTATTGCTGAGGAGCAAAACAACTGTTAGAATAGAACTTAAAACGTAGCTAATAAGATCAATTCCAGCCAGTTTTTTGTACAGCGAAAGTCCATTTACAACAGCGCTGAAAACGCGATACATACATATAAATGGCACCATTACGGCCAATAATTTTATGAGATAAATATATTCGGCGGAATCGAAAATTTGTGTGCTCAAAAAAGAGGCGCCAAAAAATAAAATTATTGAAACACCAATGGTTCCCAAAACCGTAAAAACATAGGTTGTGGAGAACAATTTTTGCAATTGTTGCTTGTCATCTTTATACTCAGCGACATATTTTACCACGCCACTAAAAATGCCGACTGACGCAAAAGCGCTCAGGATTTCCATTAAATTTCGAAGCGAACCTATTTTCGCGATTCCCGCCTCGCCCACCATTAACGCCAGCATGCGCTGGATAAAAAATGAAATTACCAACCTAACACCAATAACCCCGGCATTTAAGGATGTCATCTTCAAAAGCAGATTGCCGCGTATGAATTGTGGGATTTTCAATTAATAATTATTTAAAACCGAAATTACGTTTTGCACTTCTTCCCGAGTCATTATTGGACTCATTGGAATGCTTATAATCTGGTTGTGGATTTTCTCGGCAATTGGAAAAGCTAATTGCGAAAACTCTGAAAGTGCTTGTTGTTTGTGCGGAGGAATTGGGTAATGTATTAAATGTCCGATTCCGTTTCGGTTTAAGAAATCTATGAAATCATTTCTATTTTCAACGCGAACCGCAAAAAGATGAAAAACGTGATTTTCACTTCCGTCATAATTCGGAAAGATTATTTTATCATTTTTAATTCCTGAAATATACTTTTTGGCAATCGCCCTTCTAATTTCATTGTCGGCATCCAATGTGGGCAATTTTACATTGAGGAATGTGGCTTGCAATTCATCGAGCCGGGAATTGAATCCTAAAAGTTCGTTTACATATTTTGTGGAGGTACCATAGTTTCGCAATTTTTTAATTACTTCTGCCAAGGCATCATCATTAGTGGTTATTGCGCCGGCATCACCCAAAGCGCCGAGGTTTTTCGTAGGATAAAAACTGAAACCCGCGGCATCGCCCAAATTTCCTGCAAGTTTTCCTTCATTATTTTTTGCGCCATGGGCTTGGGCGGCATCTTCTATAACTAGCAGATTATTTTCCTTTGAAATCTTGAAAATTTCTTCCATTGGTGAAAGCTGTCCGTAAAGATGTACGGGCATTATTGCTTTTGTTCTTTCGGAAATATTTTTTTTGAGGGAAGCGAGGTGGAAATTATAATTCTCTAAATCTGCCTCAACCAAAACCGGTTTTAATCCCGCTTGCTTTATTGCCAAAATGGTTGCAATGTAGGTGTTGGAAGCCACCAAAACCTCATCATTTTCTTCTAATTTTCCTAGTATTTTGTAACCTTCCAAAATCAACCGAAGCGCATCCAAGCCATTGCCAACGCCAACGCAATGGGTAGTTCCGCAATAGCGTGCGAAATTTGCCTCAAACAATTTTACTTGGTTTCCCAAAATATAATATCCCGAATCCAAAAATTGCCGAAAGCTGTCTTGAATTTCTGCATCAAAACGTTGGTTGATTGCTTTTAAATCGAGAAAGGAAATCATAAAATATTCAATTTAAAATGATCCATATTTACGGCGAAGGCGCCAAACTCTTCTTTATAGCGGGTTAGGCCGCTATTGTATTGCCTTCCTTCATTCGTGTTGGTAATTCCCATATCAAAATAGCGAAATCCTTCGGTTTGGTATTTCATTAATAGCTTGACATATAAAAATTCCAATGCACGAAAGGATTTTCCAGTTTCCGTGGACCCCACGTATTGCGATTTTACAACGCCATTGTCCACAAAAAGCAACATTCCGGCAATTTTGGCATTGTTGGCATAAACGTAATATTGCAAAATATTCTTCGGAAACCTTTCCTTTAAAAGTTGGATTTCCTCCAAAGAATGTACGGGTTTCACCCCGTGCGTACTCGCCAAACCTGGAACAAGCATTTCATCCCAAAAGGTTTTTAAATCGTCGCTAACTCCTATTTCTAGTAAATTTGCTGTTTCAGAATTTGGTTTTATTCTTTTTGAATTGCTTAATTTCAGTTTTTTTGAGAGATCAATAATAAAATTCATATCGCGCCTTACCAGATCAGCACCTTTTTGGAACATAAAATATTCCTGCGCGCTGTGATAATCAATTTGCAGAAATTGCGGCATAATTTTTAACTGTACTGCCACAAAAGCATGTTGCCGCAAAAAGTAAATTACGGCATTCAAAATATCTTCTATAGTGCCCGCATTGGCACTTTTTGAAATTAAACCCCCATAAGTAAGGCCTTGATGGGAATATAAAATATTGTCGCAATGGTTGGCCGGAAGCACTGCAAATAAACTATCCTTTTTATAAATCATTAATGAAAAATCAGAAAACCTATGGCTATGATAGTCCATAAAATTTCTCTTAAAAAGAAATGTGGCATTTTTTGCGGAATCTATAAACTGATCCCATTCACCCATAGCACTAGCCTCATACTTTTTTACTGAAAAATTATTAGTTATCACTTCAGAATTTTCCATCTTACTTGATTTCGATTTTTTTTATATTGACATTTCCATTACCATCCACATATTGATACACCCCAGGGTCTTCGCCGGATTTTAATACAAAATAACTTTCATCCCCTTGTAGATGCTGCAAATATTTTTGGTTGCCTGATACATAGGAAAACAAAATCCTAAAAACATTAATGCTGCTTTTTAGATATTGTGATTCCGCAGGCACCTCATCATTCGGCCAACGAATGGAGAGCATTGCCCCGAAAGCGCTATAAACTATATTGCTGCCGAAAGTTTTATGGTTAAACTCATCGGTGTATTCCAGCCCCACAAAACCTCCGTGATCGGCCATTATTATAATTAGGGCAGATGGATCCTGTGCTATAATAATATTTATAATTTTCTCAAGCTTCGCATTTGCTATTTCCCTTTTTTCCAGCCATTGCTCCCTTTCCTTTTCCTTTCCTTTGGAGGCAGATTTTACGCTGGAAATATGACCGGGCTCAAAAATTTCTACAAAAAAGAAATTCCCATCGTCACTTTTGGAAGCCATTGCCGTCTCAAGCTCGAAGGAAACATCCTTTGCAACGTTGAATCCTGTTGTAATATAGGGAATCTCATTATACTCAAAATTGGCATAATCAAACCCTAGCTTGGGTCGATTCACTAATAAATAAGGGTGTTCCGATATGAAATGGGTTTTGTATCCATTGTTTTTAAAAATAGAAAGTACGGCATTTTCAGAGACAATGTTTTCCCGGGTGTTCGGCATTTTTGTGTAATCGGTATTTCCGTTATAGTAATGATGCTTCATCATAAACGTAGCGCTGTTGGAAGTCAAGGTGGAAACATAATTACTCCGGAAATTGTGATAGTTTTCGAAATTCCTTTCTTCCAAAAAAGATTTGAAACCGGAATTATCAATATTATATTCCGCCTTTTCCAATTCAGAAAAGTTGACATATCCGTCCGGTTGGATATAATAGATATTCGGTCTTTTTTCAAAAACTACTTCCTCAATATCATCGGGCTGCTGCGTCCATTTTGTGGAATAATTTATATAGCTAAAAATGGTGGGCAGTAAACCAATAAAACCGATAAGCGCCAACACAAGCTGTACGGTCAGCCACTTTTTGAAATGTTTGTGAAGAAAATAGGCACATAAAACAGATACAATAAAAATTCCCAGGATTATTTTTCTCTCGGCATCAGTGTATAAAATAATTTTAATGAAGTAGAAAAAAATAAAAAGATTGAAAAAAGGAAGGATGGATTTTCGCCATTTTCCTAAAATAGAAAACTTGGAAATCTTTTTTAAGACGAAGAATACAATGATTGGAAAAAACAAAAACAGGACCACAAAGAATGCCAATTGTTCCCACGAGTTACTCATGCCAAAATTCCGTGAATAATAGAAAACCAAAGGATACAAACCTGTGGCAATGCCTAATATTATAGGATTATCGGTTATTCTGCCAAGATGCCCGGCAATTGTTTTTGGGGATCTTTTTGTTTTCATCACTTTTTATTAAAAACCATATTCCCCGAATCATCAATCAGTTCATAAACGCCTCGGGGGGCGCCGGAATTGATAATAAGATAACTTTCATCCGGCTGTAAATTCGCAAGATACGAATCATTCTCGCTTAAATAGGAGGTCAAAATTCTAAACAAATTTACCGAGGATTTAAGCTTTTCATCAAATTGGGGAATATCGCCCTTCGGCCAATGGATGGAAAGAATGGTACTAAAAATAGAATTCACAAAATTCCTCTCCGTATTCTTTTTATATGATTCGCCAGTGTCCGTCATTCCCACAAAACCGCCGTGATCGGCCATAATTACTATTAGCGCTTCGGGATCCTTTTGAAGAATTGCCTTTGTTAATTGTTTCAACTTTTTATTGGATTCCCGCAAGCTTTCAATATAATGCTCCCGCTCGCCATCTATCCCTTTCGAGTCTTCAATTGTATTGGTTATGTGCCCCGGATTGAAAATTTCGATAAAGAAAAAGTTGGGGCCCTGAGCATATTCTTCCAAATAATTCTTAAAAGGCTCGATTAAATCGCGTGGTTCGCCGATTCCCGTGGTTACAAAGCTAATCTCTTCAGTAGAAAAGTTGCAATAATCATAGCCCAACTTTGGTTTATTCGTTAAAAAATAAGGCTGCTCAGTCAGAAAAAACGTGCGATACCCGTTGTTTTTCAAAATACGAAGCACACTGTTGTCAGTAATAATAACGTTGCGCGCATCAATTGTTTCTGTAAAATCCGATCCGCTGTTGTAATAATGATGCTTCATCATAAACAAAGCGCTGTTGGTAGGCAATGTCGCGGCATAATTGCTCCGGAAGTTGGGGTAGTTTTTAAAGTTGCTTTCGCTCAAATAATTTTCAAATTCAGCATTATCGATATTGTAAAATCCCTTCCTCAATTCCGAAAAATTTGCGTATCCATCGGGCTGTATATAATAGATGTTGGGTTTCTTTTTAAAAACGGCAGCTTCAATGTTATCGGGCTGGAGCATCCATTCTTCTGAATATTTCAATTGGTCAATCACTACGGGCACCAAAGTAAAAACACCAATTACCGCCAATAATAATTGAAAACCGATTATTTTAAACATAAACTTTTGTAACAACAGTGCCAGCAATGCCGCTAAAACCACAATTCCAAAAATTTGAATCCAATTGACTCCCGCCATTAGGGCGACATACAAATAAGAAAGAAAAAAGAAAAAATTTAAAAACGGAATAACCTTTGGCTGCCATTTGTGCGGCAAAACCTTCAAAGAAATTTTATGGGCAATAAAAAATACTACGATTGGCGCCAGAATAAATAAACATAAAAAAAATCCGAGGTGGCCCCAGGAATTTATCATTACGTAATTGTTGGTATAATAGAACAAAAGCGGATATAGCCCTGCAGAAACTCCCGCTACTATTGGAAATCTATTTTCACGCTTTAAAAAAAAGGCCCTAATCCATTGTTTTGATTTAGGCTCCATAATTTTTATTTTTCAGAAGATACAGCAGTCGCTTGGTGCCTTTTACCGTTTCTTTCTTTTCAATATTGAAGTATTTTAGATAGCCGGTTTCAAATTCGGTTTCATTGTAAAAATCAAAATGGTTTATGAATTCGCGCTTGCGAATCAGCAATGACTGGGCCCAAGAATCCTCCCGGGTAGGAAATTCAATAATCAGGTTTTTGGAAAATGACGCAAAAAACGAAGCGGATTTCTCAAAAGGCACATTTCCCGAAAGCGTGATATGGTGAATTAAAGCCAAGGCCATGGTAATATCGGGTGCATATGCCACCAACCGTTCAATTAGCGAATTGCGCTCGGTATTGTTAAAACCTATGCCCGGCGCGGGCTGTAGCACATCACACACAAAGGGAAGCATATTGTTTTCCTTATTTTTCTGAAGCTGTTTGTAATTATAATCCACAGCATTACTATCAATATCCGTCACCATAATATGCGGAACAGAATCAATCACCGTTCGCGCGAACGTGCCGTCATTGCCGCCCACGTCAATTAATCGTTGCGGTTCTAATGGTTTTATCCATTCTTTTATGAGCGTTTTTTTCGCTTCAAAAGCTGCTTCGTCGTAATTGGTTTTGTTGTAATAATCGCCCCATTCACTGGTTTCCTTCAAGGTTAGGCCTTTGATATAATCATAGAGGCTTTCCAAAATATTTTCCTGTGCCTTCTTTGAAAGCGTTGTTATTTTTGTTTCCGCTTTATAATCTTCACTGTGTTTCCGCTCCATTTTGGCAAGCAAATGGATATTTGGATAGATTACCGAACTCAACTTACTGCGCTTTGGAAGCATTGAAGAAATCAATTTCACTGGAATGCCGTCAATGTGCGTTTGCATCATTTTGAAGACTTCAGTTCCATGATATTTCGCCAAAACTAAGGGTCCGAAAAAATGTGTTATAAATTGTTTATAGGCTCTCCATGGAGTCCCTTCATCATAAAAATCAAAAGAAAGGGTATCTATAAAAACAGGTTTTCCCTTATGGAAAGTTACGTTGTAGGCAGAGGCGTCTTTCAAAATAAATCCTTTTGAAAGGGCGTATTTCTGAATTTTCAGAGTGTGCAGGGCTGCGTGTTTGTACTGTTCGAAGCTCCATTCATAGGGGTTTGTAATGAATGGAATTTTTTCTGGGGTAATGACTATTTCTTCCGAAGAAACCGAAGTTTCCTCATGCGGAATCAACAGGCCGTTTGAAATCAAGTTCTTAAAGAAACCACTGTCTCTCAATTTATAATATTGCGGGAAGTAGATAGGATTTACGGCCCTTCGCAGGGTTGTTCCATCGTAAAAAATATATCCCGAAGGATCGCGGAATGAGGCTTGGTGAGCGTTATTTTTTTGTGTCATCGGTATCGGTGTCTTCCTCTTCAACGTCTATTGAATCGTAAGTATCTTCTTCTTCTTTTTTAAATCCGAAAAAAGATTTCACCTTATACATCACTAATTTTGAAAAGAGCAAAACGCCAGCAATTGCAGCTACTGCCACCTGTGCTATCATAGCTCCTATGCCTGGATCGAAATAAAGAAAAAAATTCATACTTAATTTTTTAAACTTGCCTGCCTTTCGGCGTGAACAAATTAACTAAAAAACGCCGAGTTTATTTAATTGCTCGGCGATTTTCTTTTTTTTACATTTTATTTCGCTTTCGATCTACTTCCTTCAAATAGATCTTTCGAAGTCGCAGATGGTTTGGAGTAACCTCCACATATTCATCTTTTTGAATGTATTCCAACGCTTCTTCCAAAGAAAATTTTATTGCGGGAATAATTCGCGCCTTATCGTCAGCACCAGAGGAACGTACGTTTGAAAGCTTTTTGGTTTTAGTGATGTTTACCGCCATATCATCCTGACGGCTGTTTTCACCTATTACCTGACCTTCGTAAATATCCTCATTTGGATGCACAAAGAAACGTCCGCGATCCTGCAGTTTATCGATAGAATATGGAATGGCCTGCCCAGTTTCCATTGAGACCAAACTTCCGTTCTGTCTTTCTGGAATGCCACCTTTCAACGGTTGGTATTCCAAGAAACGATGTGTCATGATTGCCTCTCCGGCAGTGGCGGTTAGCAATTGGTTACGAAGACCAATGATACCACGCGACGGAATGATGAATTTACAAACCATTCTATCACCCTTTCCTTCCATACTCAACATTTCTCCCTTTCGGATTGTTACCATATTAATGGCCGTTCCGCTTACTGTTTCGGGCAAATCGATGGTCATTTCCTCAACGGGTTCACATTTTACGCCGTCAATTTCTTTTATAATAACTTGTGGTTGACCAATTTGAAGTTCGTACCCTTCGCGGCGCATGGTTTCAATCAAAACCGAAAGGTGCAAAACCCCACGACCGAAAACCATAAATTTATCGGCGCTATCGGTTAGTTGCATTCGCAAGGCAAGATTTTTTTCAAGTTCCTTTTCAAGACGTTCCTTAATGTGTCGAGAAGTAACAAATTTTCCGTCTTTCCCGAAAAAAGGCGAATCGTTTATGGTGAAAAGCATACTCATTGTAGGCTCGTCAATAGCGATGGTTTTTAGTGCTTCGGGGTTTTCGGCATCGGCAACGGTGTCGCCAATCTCAAAACCTTCCAAGCCAACCAATGCACAAATATCACCAACTTGCACCTCACTAACTTTTTTACGGCCCAAACCTTCAAAGGTATGAAGCTCCTTTATTTTAGATTTCACTTTGGATCCATCACGCTTCACCAAAGCAATCTGCATTCCTTCTTTTAAGATTCCTCTTTGCAAACGACCAATGGCTATACGCCCGGTAAAAGATGAAAAGTCCAAAGAAGTAATTAACATTTGTAGGGTTCCCTCCTCAAAAACTGGAGTGGGAACGTGTTCCAAAACCATATCCAACAATGGTTCGATAGAAGTTGTTGGTTTTCTCCAATCATCGCTCATCCAGTTATGTTTCGCAGAGCCGTACACAGTTGGGAAATCAAGTTGCCATTCCTCGGCACCCAATTCAAACATCAAATCAAAAACCGCCTCGTGCACTTCTTCCGGGGTACAGTTTTCCTTATCCACTTTATTGATGACCACACAGGGTTTCAGGCCTAGGGATATTGCTTTTTGCAGCACGAAACGAGTTTGTGGCATTGGTCCTTCAAAGGCATCAACAAGCAAACAAACCCCATCGGCCATATTTAATACCCGCTCTACTTCCCCGCCAAAATCGGCGTGACCAGGGGTATCTATAATATTGATTTTTGTATCCTTATATATAACTGATACGTTTTTTGAAGTAATTGTAATACCGCGTTCGCGCTCCAAATCGTTGTTATCCAGGATGAGTTCTCCCGTATTTTCGTTCTCACGGAAGATACTACAGTGGTGCATAATTTTATCAACCAGTGTGGTTTTACCGTGGTCAACGTGGGCAATAATGGCGATGTTTTTGACTTTCATACAGTTGTTCCTATTTTTTTGGAGGGTGCAAAAGTAGTGTTTCTAAGTGGATTAGAATTAAAAGTTGGGGATTTATTTTGACAGAAAATTATCATTCCATAAAATATAAAAGAAGTATATTTATGTTAATTTTTTTAAGATATGATGAAAAAACTACTACTTACCTTATCAATATTTTGGGCAGTTTCGGGATTTTCGCAATTTGGCGAGCAGCAAATAATTTCTACTTCTACATTGAAACCCTATTTATCAATTCCTTTTGATATAGACAATGATGGGTTTATGGATGTTTTAACCGCATCTGGCGAAACATATGAACTCAGTTGGTATAGAAATCTTGATGGTGCGGGAAATTTCGGAAGTGAGAATGTGATTGAGGGAACCAGTGCCTTATATCTATCAGTGGAATTTATTGATTTTGACAATGATGGAGATAAGGATATTCTTTATTTAAGAAATAATCCGCGTCAAGTGGTTTGGGTCGAAAATATAGATGGAGCAGGTAATTTTGGGGTCACCCATATATTAATTGAGGTGGATTTCATAGGTAATATACTTTCAATTGATATGGACAATGATGGGGATATGGATTTATTGGCGGACATAACGGATACATTTACGGGATGGATTGTTTGGTATGAAAACCTAGATGGACAGGGAACTTTTGGAGAAGAGAATATTTTAATTCAAAACGACTATGCATATGTAAAATTAGCACTAGAAGATATTGACAACGATGGTTTGTTGGATATTTTGGCGACAGAATTTGTATATAGTCAAGGTAAAATTTTTTGGTATAAAAATATGGGTAATGCTACATTTGGCCCAATGCAGATTATTTATCAATTTCTTTGGGTTCAATCTGGCGGAACCAACATTGTTGAATTTCAATATGCAGATATAAACACAGATGGAAAAAAAGATGTAATAATGACTTCTATAGATGATAATTCCGTTGCAAGCACACATTGGCTTGAAAACTTAAATAATCAAGGAAATTTTGGCGATATTCAGTTTATAATGGATACTGATGATCAATATCATTTTTATGATTTGGACAATGATGCAGACAATGACATCTTACTATGGAATAGATTTACTGACAAGATTTCTTGGAAAGAAAACGAAGACGGCCAAGGAGAATTCGGAACACCAAGAACAATTACTACCTCTGTTGATTTTCCAAGAGACGCTAAAGCTGCAGATTTTGATGGAGATGGCTGGTTAGATGTAGCTTCAGCATCTAGCGGTGACAATAAATTAGCTTGGTACAAAAATGACAGATTGGGTATTTCAGAAAATGAAGTTAATAACTACCTTGTTTTCCCGAACCCAACAAATGGAATTCTTCATATAAAATCAAAGCTACCCATTTCGCAAATTTCTGTTTTTAATCTTTTGGGGCAACTAATTGAAGAAAAGCAAAACATTGCTCAAATTGATCTATCCAAAGTAGAAGCTGGAGTTTATCTTTTAAAGATTGAAGACGAAAACGGAAATTCACAAACCCATAAAATTGTAAAAGAATAAATCTTGCCAAACTTCCATTAAACTTTCAAAGTTGAGCAAAAGAAGCTTTTAACTACCTTTGTTTTAAAATTAAGGAGAAACAATGCAACTGAATAAAATCCCGAAAATAAAACACACAACTGCCAACAATTTCTTCCTTCTTGCTGGCCCATGCGCTATTGAAGGCGAGGAAATGGCAATGCAGATTGCTGAAAAGATTGTAAAAATTACCGACAAGCTCGAAATTCCATACATATTTAAAGGAAGTTTTAAAAAAGCGAACCGAAGCCGAATTGATAGTTTTACGGGAATTGGCGATGAAAAAGCATTAAAAATACTTCGAAAAGTTTCAGAAACTTTTGGTGTTCCAACCGTTACCGATATTCACGAAATAAGTGATGCAGCAATGGCCGCAGAATATGTGGATGTTTTACAAATACCAGCTTTTTTAGTACGTCAAACAGATTTGGTGGTTGCTGCCGCTGAAACTGGAAAAGTGGTAAACTTGAAAAAAGGTCAATTTATGAGTCCGGAAAGTATGAAACACGCCGTGACCAAAGTTACCGATTGCAACAATCAGCAAGTATTAATTACAGATCGCGGAACTATGTTTGGATATCAAGATATGATTGTTGATTTCCGCGGTATACCAACTATGAAACAATTTGCTCCGGTGATTCTTGACGTAACCCATAGTTTACAACAGCCCAATCAAACCGTGGGTGTAACAGGCGGAAGACCGGAAATGATTTCAACAATTGCACGTGCGGGAATTGCGACCGGCGCCGATGGAATTTTTATTGAGACCCACTTTGATCCCGCAAATGCAAAGAGCGATGGGGCGAATATGCTAAATTTAAGTTTGCTTGAAAAACTATTGACAGACCTTGTTGCCATCCGGAAAACGGTCAATATCCTATAAATGTTACTAAAATAATTGAAGAGCCCTGCCAGTTAACGTTGGCAGGGCTCTTCGGCTAAAAAAAATAATTATAACAAATAAGCTTGTTGAAATTCAATTATTTACAAAATGAAAAAGCTGTTCCACAAAATGGAACAGCTTTGTCAAAGAATGGCACCTTAACTCCCCAATTAATTTGCTTCTGTAAAGATGCGAAGAACTTTTTTACCAGTCAAGAGGAAAAACCCTGTTTTTATATGGGGGATTTCCCCCTTTTTTGGGTGCTGAAAATATCGATATATGGCAAAAAAAAAGGTTGTCTGAAACAGACAACCTTCCCAAACCACTATTTATTAACTCCCCAATTAATTCTTAGTGATACAAAGATGCGGTATAAACAAATACTGGTCAAGGGGGAAATCCCCCTTTTTTTTACAGGGTTTTTCCTGTTTTTGAGGATTGACGGGCACTGAAGGCATAAATCAATTTTGAAAAAAAATGTTGTAGAATATCTTTTTTTACATTTACTTTGTTTTTCAAAGTACTTTAATATGGATAAAAACAATTATCTCAACGATATAAAGGACATTAAGGATTTAATGGACCGCTCTTCCAGATTTATTTCCCTAAGTGGCCTATCTGGCATATTGGCTGGAATCTATGCTCTCTTGGGCGCATTCATTGCATATGTATTTATTTTTCCAAAGTCCGGTGAATATCTTACCCTTCACAGTTGGAACTTTAAACTCACGTTGAGTCTTTTAGCCGCGGTTCTCATTCTTAGTGTATTAACCGCCTATCTTTTAACCTCGCGAAGGGCAAAAAAAAACAAAGAAAATATTTGGGACTCCACCACCCGAAGACTTTTACTCAATTTTTTGATTCCTTTAGTAACAGGTGGAATTTATATAGTCATAAAATTGAATAGCCAACATTACGGACTCACCGCTTCATTAATGCTCATTTTTTATGGCCTTGCCGTGGTGAACGCCTCTAAATATACAATTGGTAACGTAAAATATTTAGGCTATGCCGAAATAATAATTGGGCTAATCTGTGCTGCATTCCCCGTTTATGGTTTCTGGTTTTGGCTTTTGGGCTTTGGGTTGTTCCATATTATTTACGGCAGTTTTATGTATATAAAAGAGCGAAAAAACTGAGCGTGGGTATCATAGACAACATAAACAAACTTTTTGACCACCGTATACGATTGGGAATTATGAGCATTCTTATTGTGAATGAGGATGCGGACTTTAACCGGTTGAAGGAACTGCTGGCGGTTACCGATGGTAATTTGGCCAGCCATATTAAGGCATTGGAACAGGCCGAATACATTCTAGTAGAGAAAAGTTTCGTTGGCAGAAAACCAAATACTTCCTATTCAGCTACCAATTTAGGTCGCATCGAATTTAAAAAACACATTGAAGCACTCGAAAAATTAATACAAAAACCTAATTAAACCTTTTTTTATCTAACAACTTTGAAAAACAAAGTACTTTTAATCTCTAAAATAGAAACCATGCAAACACACAAAAACAATTTCGCGACAGATAAAAATAAAAGGCTCCTTGGCATATTGTCCGCGGTAATAATTTTATTATTAATTCCTTTAATAGCTATGCAGTTTACGGATGAGGTAAATTGGGATTTATTCGACTTCATAGTCATGGGTGTCCTTTTGCTCGGCACCGGGCTTTCCTGCGAATTCGTACTACGAATGATAAAAAAACCAATCCACCGAATTATCATCTGCGCAATTATACTGATGGTACTCTTCTTGATTTGGGCGGAACTTGCCGTTGGTATCTTCGGGTCACCCGTTGCGGGTACTTAAAATAATTCTCTTTCTCAGATCTAAAATCTCATATCTAAAATCTCATATCTAAAATCTCAAAAATGGAACAAAAAAGATGCAAATTTGGAAACTGGATGCGCAACTCATTCACCGCGAGAATGCTTGTAGTTGGGTTTTTACTGTTAGTACTTTTGATCCCACTCGAATTCGTTAAATCCCTCATCAACGAAAGAGCCTATCGGCAACAGGAAGTGGTGCAGGAAATCAACAACAAATGGGGAAAGGAAGTCCTTCTTTCTGGACCAATCGTGAAAATTCCCTATAGTGATATTTCCGAGGAAAAAATTTTTAACGAGAAAACCAAGTCATATTATTCCAAAACAAACGAGACGCAAAAAAACGCCTATTTTTTTCCGGAGAAATTGGATATTACTTCAGCAATGGAAACCAAACCGCTCAACAGAAGCATCTACGAATCGGTGGTGGGCTTTAAATTTCCATTACTTATCTGCACATCGCTAGCGTCACTTTACGGATTTATTTTTGTAATTATCCAATTGGAAAATCATGCCCTTTTGGTTGGCAGCATCGGGCTTATTGTGATTTTGGCAATCGTTATGTTTGCTTCCCGCAGAATTGATTGGAATAATGAATAAATAATTTTCCATACCCAAAAATTCCTCCCCTATAAAGGGGAGATTGGGGTGGGGATGCAAAAGAAGAAAAATGAAGAAATATTTAATTGTTTTTATTACACTATTGATCATTGAAATAGCAATCGCTTACTTCCATTTCAATCCATTCATACGGGGTTTTTTGGGAGATGTGCTGGTGGTGCTGTTGCTATATTCTTTTGCAAAAATTTTTATAAGACACAAAACACTCCCAATTGCCGTGTCGGTTTTGGTCTTTGCCTTTTTTGTGGAGTTGCTACAGTTTTTTAAGCTTTCGGATACGTTAAACATTCAGTCAGAAATAGCTCTCATTATATTAGGGTCGGTTTTCGACTTCTGGGACTTGGCAGCATATTTTCTGGGATTTATGATAATTCTTTTATTTGAAGGTAAACATTGGCCAAGAAAAGATTTTTTCAAGTAGCTGAAATTTTAATCATTTTGTAATTCCGATAATTATTATATTTTGCCGCATAAAATTTCGACCTGCCAATATGTTTCTGAAACAATATTTATTTCTATTCCTTTATTCAAGTTTTTATTTATCCTTTTCCCAATCGGGGCGCATTGATGAATTTGGGAAGCCTAACCAACAGGAATTCGAACTAAAAAGTTATGAAGGCGAACCGGAAGCTGCGGGAGTAGTTTTATATGAATCTGGCAATTATTATGCAGTTTCCATAGTCAAAAAAACTGCATTTAGATTAGTGATGGAAATACACAGAAAAGTAAAAGTATTTGACATAACTAAATTTGGTGACTCCACGATAGAAATTCCCTACTATGTAGGAAACGGTTTTTATGAAGAAGAGTTAATAAATTATAAAGCCATCACCCACAACGGTATTGTACAAGATGCCGTACAAGACGATTCTTTTTATAGGATTGAAAAATCTGGCGGTAGAAAAGCATTGAAGTTCACGTTTCCGAACGTACAAAACGGAAGTATCTTAGAATACAAATATACTTTGGTCACTCCTTATTTCTTCGATATGGACGGCTGGGAATTTCAAAATGGTTTGCCTACCATTTATAGCTTCTTTCAAACTATTTTGCCTGAAAATATTAAATTCCATCGGGTGCTTTATGGACTAAAGAAATTGGACAACCACAGTAATTACATTAAAAAAAACGATTTCATAATACCTTCAAATAATGGCCGCTTGGATTCCGAGGTAAATATTTACGTGATGAAAAATATTCCGTCTTTTGAAGAAGAAAGTTATATGCTGTCGAGAAAAAATTTTATTTCCAGAATAGCCTATGAACCAGTATCATATAAACCTTTTCATGGGAAAGAAAAAGTTTATACCCGAACGTGGAAAGATGTAGACCATCAATTCGAAAGCCGAATTGATTTTGGCGATCAATTAAATAAAAATAATTATTTCAGAAGAAAATTGCCAAATGCCATTCTTACAATTGAGGATGATTTGGAACGCGCAAAAGCCGTATATGAATTCATCCAAACCAACTATACGTGGAATGGACGATATTTTAATTATGGCAATGATATCAAAGATTCATTTCAAGAAAAATTAGGAAGCGTGTCGGACATTAATCTTTCGCTTGTAAATGCCCTCGAAGCGGCTGACCTACATGCAAAATCGGTCATTATATCTACTCGAAACAATGGACTACCCACTGAACTTTATCCTGTACTTTCTAATTTTAATTACGTCCTAGTGGCATTAATGATAAACAATGAGAAAATATTATTGGATGCAACAGATAAGCAAGCCCCCTTCGGCATCATTCCTTTCCGCACACTAAACATGCAAGGCCGCGTGATGGACTTTAAAAATGGAAGCTACTGGATGCCCATCGAGCCTTTTAAACAAAATATTCATTTTGTAAATGCCCAAATTACCGCCGAAGGGAATGGCGATTTCACTGGCAAGGTTAGCCAGGCAAATTACGGCTATATCGGGCTTGGAAAAAGAAACAATATTGATGAGGAAACAGTTTCGGAATATATTAAAACTGCCCAAAAAGAGAAGGCTGGAATTGAAATAGAAAATTATCAAGTAGAGGACATCTACGAAATTGAAAAACCGCTCAAGGAAAGTTACGATATTACTATAATGCCAGAAACGGTGGGCGACAAAGTGATACTCTTTCCATTTTTCCACAAGACCTATATTTCCGAAAATCCCTTCAAAATGAAGGAGAGAAGCTATCCAATGGACTTCGGCTACCCATTTACCAATACGTATGTCGTTTCAATAGATTTGAAAAATGTATACGCGATTGAACAACTGCCCAAAAACAGAAGCATCAAACTTCCCAATGACCATGGCGAGTGCACTGTCACTTATGTTGCCGATGGAAACAAAATAAACATCCGCTTCAATATGAAACTTAACCAATACCGCTTTCCCCCGGATGCCTATCAATCCATAAAGGAATTTTTTGGCACTATGGTAACAATGCTTAAGGATGAATCAATTGTTTTAAAAAAAATATAAAAATGAAATTCAAAACATTACTTTTCATTGGCTGTTTGCTATTCTTTTCCCATTCATATCCACAACTGCTACCCATACACACTTTTGGCGAACCTTTAAACGAAGAGTTCAATATGACCAGTTATTCAAAGGACCCCGAAGCCGCTGGCGTGGTGCTTTATGAAAGAGGAAACTATACGGTTGATGCCGCCGATGGCTATATAAGGCTTATAAAAGAGGTGCACCGAAAAATTAAGGTATTCGATGCAAAAAACTTTAAATATTCGTCTTTTGAAATCCCCTATTACCGTGAAAATGAGGTGCAGGAAAACATAAAGGATTTTAAGGCCGTGACCCACAATGGCAAGTCTAAAGTGTATGTTGGGGAAAATGCATTTTTCGATGTAAAGGAAGGAAAAAACTTTGCTTTTAAAAAGTTTACCTTTGCCAATGTGCAGGACGGTAGCATTTTGGAATATTCCTATCGTTTGGAGACTCCTTATCTACGAAGGCTGGACGGGTGGACTTTTATGAATGACCTTCCCACCATCTATTCTGAACTTCACACCGAAATTCCCGGAAATTACAGGTACAACAGAGTGCTTTACGGCGATCGGAAATTGGACATAAACCATGCTGCAATAAAACTTTCCTGTTTTCACCTTCCCGGCTTTAAACTTGCCGCCGATTGCGAATCTGCCACCTATGCAATGAAATATGTTCCTGCCTTCAGGGAAGAAAAATATATGCTTTCCAAAGAAAATTACATGCCTGCCATGAAATTTGAGCTCCGCGATATTGTTCAGATTGATGAAAGTAAAATAGCGATTGCCGAAACCTGGGATGATGTGGACCGCGGATTCCGGTATGACAAGGATTTGGGCCGGCAATTGAAGTATACCAGTTTTTTCATGGAACAAATTCCAACATCCGTTACTTCAGTTTTGGATGAACTGGAACGCGCCAAGGCCATTTATTATTATATCCAGCAAGAGATGGTTTGGAACAAGGAAACCCAGATATTGCAGGATATTCGCGTAAAGGAAGCATTCGAAAAAAAGGCAGGCAACAGTTCAGAAATCAATTTAGCCCTCATCAATGCCCTAGAGGCAGCCGGTCTTAACGCCAAAATAATGCTTATAGCTACCCGCGACAAGGCGTTGCCCACGAAACAATATCCGGTAATGACCGATTTTAACTATGCCGTTGTTTTTTTGACAATAAACAATGAAAAATATTTACTTGATGCCACAGACAAACATACTCCCTTTGGGGTGCTTCCCTTTCGCGATCTAAATGTGGAAGGGCGAGTGCTTGATTTCAAAAAAGGCAGTTATTGGGAGCCTATTTCGCCTCTAGCAAAAAATATGCATTATGTGAATATGCAACTTTCGGCGAACGAATCTGGAATTTTTACGGGAAAGGTGAGCGAAGTTTCCACGGGTTATATTTCGGTGGCAAAAAGAATGGAAAACAATAATTTCAGAAAAGATGAAATATTAAAGATGAAGCAGAGCCGAAACGAAAGCCTGGATATAAAAAATCTTGCTACGGAAAATGAAAAGGATCTGGAACAGCCATACAAAGAGAATTATGATGTTTCAATGCACGAGCAACCGGTGGGTGAAAAACTCTTTCTCTATCCCTTTTTAATGGAAACTTTTTTTTCAGAAAATCCCTTTACCGAGACCAAAAGACTTTATCCTATTGATTTTGGTTTTCCTATAATGAACAATTATTTAGTTTCCATCACGCTGAACAACCAATATCAAGTCGAAAAAGTTCCCGCCAACAAACTTTTGAAACTTCCCGAAAACGACGGCGAGCTATCTGTAGTTTATGATGTTTCCCCGGATAAGGTGAACATTCGGCTAAGTGTTAAACTGAATAATCAGAAATTCGCCGCTGATGCGCATCAATCATTGAAGGAATTTTTTTCGGAATTGATAAAAATACAGTCCGACCAACCTATTGAACTTAAGAGAATTTAATTTCGACAATTATTTCTGAAGGAATTGCCTTAATTGTCCCGATTCTTCTCTTGAATTTTTCTGATAATGGCAGTTGCCGTACGTCTTGGAACAAAGCGGGGCAACTTCGAAAGAAATTTATTGAAATTCCCCGGAACGGCAACAACCTTTCCTTTCTTCATTGCATCATATCCATATTCGGCTACCTGTTTGGGGCATGCGATATTAAATTTTATTTTGTTCTCGGAAGCTTTTGCACCATTGGAAACCACCTCTTGAAAACAGGTTTTCGTTTGGCCCGGACATAAACAAGTGACCGTAACCCCAGTCCCCTTCAGCTCATTGGCGATTGCTTCCGAAAAAGAAAGAATATACGCCTTGGTAGCATAATATAGAGACATTAAAGGACCGGGCTGGAAAGCTGCGAGTGATGACATATTTAAAATTTTACCACTACCACGTGCAACCATTCCTTTTAAAACTAATTTGGTTAGGTGGGTGGTGGTCAATACGTGTAGATTTAACATGGATATATCCCGTAACCAATCCGTATCGTTGAAACTACCGAAAATTCCAAATCCCGCATTGTTGATGAGCACGTCAACATCCTTGCCTTCTAACGCCAGAAAAATTTCCTCCGAAACATTCGGTTTACTTAAATCCTTGTGGAGCAATTGAATGCTTGTAGCATATTGCGCTTCAATATCCTTTTTGGCCCCCTCAAGTTTAGTCGCATCGACATCCACCAAAAATAATTCATAATTATCCTTAGCCAATAACAAGGCCAATTCAAAACCCAGACCAGAGGCGGCCCCGGTTACAATTGCTATTTTCTTTTTATTCTTAATAAAGCATTGGGTGTTAATGAAACGTTAATTATATTAGTTCCGCAATTTCTGCATATTCATTTAAATATGCAAATTGGGCACTTGGTTTCTTAGTATTTAATTATCAGCAAAATCAAATAGGTTAATGACCGGTAATTTAAGATGTATATCTTTTAACTCATTTAATCAAAATATTAACGCAATCAATAGAGAACGAGAGGAAGATTCTTAGAATGTTGAAAAAATTGTAACTTTAAACGCCCTAATCAATGGTTCTTGAGAAACAGTATAAACCTCTTTATTTGTTTATTACTTTATCTTCCCCCCTGCCTTGCGCAAAAGGAAGACTTGTCTCCTATGCAAAAATCTTCGGATTCTACTACTCATTCTCCCATTCAAAATACTATAGACTCACTTGAAAAGGAAGTCCTCAAGCATTATTACGGGAAAAATTATGGACAGACAATAGAACTGGGGAATCAGTTGATATTATTGGCAAAAGAGACAAATGACGACTCAAAAATTATTACCACCTACAGTTTTATAGGAAATGCTTTTTTACAAAGCGAGGACACATTAAGTAGTAGAACCATTTTCGAGGATAATGTAAATCGTGCCCTAAACCTAAAAGATCCAGTTCACATTGCAGCTACACAAATTGATCTAGCAAATTTTTATGCACTTACAGGTAACGAACGAAAAGCTATCGCTCTTAATTTAAGCACCATACCATATTCCAAGGAAAACAGTGATACAATCTCACTTTATATTTTGCATAGTAATATAGCTGAATTAAGCTTAAATAATAATGATACAGCTACCGCTTCTTTTCACGTAAAGCAAATGACAAATTATTTAGGGGAAAAAAAATCCCCCCATTTTGAAGCGGGTTCTAAATTACTTAATGGACGGCTACAGCTTATGTTGAACAACCCACAGAGTGCGGTAAAATATTTAAGGGAAGGAAATAAAATTGCGGAAAGTATCAATTTTACAGAAATATTAATTCAAGGATATAATGATTTGGCGAATGCCGAAGCGCTGCTCGGCAATTATGAAAATGCATATCAGGCAAGGGAAAACCATCAAAAATATCTTGCTGAGAAATATGAGAGAGATAAAATTGCAGCCATTGAAAATGTTACCGCCAAATATAGGTTGAATGACTACAAGCGTAGAATAGAGGCTCAAACCAAAAAGAATGAACTCGATCGGCAACAGGCCGCTCGAGAGACTACTATATTGTGGGTTAAAATTGCAACTGGAATTCTTCTCATCTTTTCCATTTTTATGATCTGGGCTAACTTGAACCGTAAAAAATTATTGAAAAATTTAAAAGCGAAAAACAAACAATATCTCGTAGCCAAAGAAAAAAGTGAGGAACTTTCAAAAGCTAAAAGCATTTTGTTTTCTAATATTACCCATGAACTTCGCACCCCGATGTATGGTATTATTGGAATCACTTCCATATTATTGAATGACAATAAGTTTAAGGAACAAAGAGAAAATCTTTCTTCTTTAAAATTTTCAGCAGATTATTTGCTTTCATTGATAAATAATGTTCTCTATTTCAATAAAACAGAAGCCAATCAAAATGACGAACTGAATAAAACGGAATTCAATATTCGGGAATTGTTGCGCAATATTAGCGAGACCGCGAAATTCCTAAATTCATCTTTTCCGAATGAAATTCTCCTTCAGATTGATAGCGCGATCCCCGAAACCATAATTGGGGACGAAACAAAACTTTCTCAGGTATTGATGAACCTGCTCAACAATTCGAGCAAGTTTACTGAGAAAGGAAAGATTTGGGTTAATGTTAGAAGAATCCCTACACAGACCACTGATAAAATAATATTAGCTTTCCTTGTAAAGGATTCGGGCAAGGGCATTTCCTTAGAAAAACAAAAAAAGTTATTGGAAAATCTCGATAAGGATAAAATCACCATGGAAAGCGCCAACGGTAGTGGTATTGGCTTGCCCATAGTAAAAAGAATTTTAGACCAACACAATTCAAAATTGGAATTATCCAGTGAGCTTGGAAAAGGCACGGAGGTATCTTTTATAATTGAATATGAACTGGCATGGACGATTGTTTCAGATCAAACTACCACTATCGATTTACCCAAAACCTCGCTAAATGGCATACGGATACTCATTGTCGATGACAACAAAATAAATCAGCTAGTAACCAAAAAATCCGTAGAAAATTATGGAGCAATTGCGTGCGTGGCCGGAAGTGGGTTGGAAGCTCTATCTATGGTAGCGGAAGAAACCTTTGATCTTATTTTGATGGATATCAATATGCCGGAAATGGATGGTTTTGAGACAACTGAGAGAATCCGTAAAACATTAAAGGAAATTCCTATTATTGCGCTCACTGCGGTGGAAAAAGAAAAGGTGATCCATCAGGAACGTTTCGGGCTTATGAATGATATTGTAATAAAACCATATCAAGGGGAGCAATTTATTGATACATTACTCAAAAATCTTCGCGGCAACGCTATCCAAATTTGATCAACTTCCACGGCACAAAAGACAAATTGCTGACACCGATGGGAAAATCAGCGAATTGTTAGCTATCAAATTTTCTTTCACACCGTGCCCTTGTATATGCTGAAAACGTAAACTGAATTAAAGTGAGCATAACAATGTTTTATGTAACAAGTAGGGATATTGTATTTTATGAAACATATTAAAAGCCCAACGGGATTCATATTCTCGATTTAAGACAGGTTGAAAAAAATAATAGGGATTGGTTTTTGGCTATTGAATGCTAACGACAAGTTTTGTAGCATCTTCAACTCTTCAAAATAGATATACCGAGTCAGTTTATTCCCCTCTGTAGAATTTTATCACGGGTAATACAAATAACTTAACCCTTCTCAATTTTAAATACCAGACTAAAAATTCCGTGTAACATATTCGACGTAACATATTCGACATACAAGTAAGTAGTAAAATATTACCAAAGTTTACCCCACGTTGTGCTTGAAAATATTTCAACAGCGCATAAAAAAAGCAGCACCTAAGTGCTGCTTTTTATTATATAATGACAATTAATGATATGACATTATTAGCCATCGTTGCAAAGCCCCGTCATACATTATTTTGACCATTCCATACCGTCGAATGTTAGTATTTGAATCAGCCAAAATTCTATTCTGTGGAGCAGATCCGTTATCCTCTACCTTAAGTTCCAATTTTCCACTTACTGAGTATAACCAAGCCGTTATGCCATCTGCTGCTGCCGGGCCTCCTAAAGATGAAACATCAAAACCAGTAATATTAAAATCCCCATTTGTTGCAATTATTTTTAGGACAGGAGTGGTAGAATTGGCTCCCCCAGGCCAAAGAATCATATCAACATTGTGTCCCACCGTACCTGTAAAGGTAGGCAAAGTGCCAATTTTATTTCTTCGTTCAACCGTTTTTAATACGTTGTTTTCCAGATAAATATTCTCGCTCATTTCTATTCTCACAAAATTACCCTCCTCGTCCATTCCTACAACTTGTGTAGCCACTATTTCATTATCTGATCCAATTCCAAGGTCTCTTACCCGGATACTTCCATTTACGTCGAGGGTTGAAGTGGGCTCAGTGGTATTAATTCCTACTTGTGAAAAGGAGCTTATGCCAACACATAAGCATGCGAAGAGTGCAGTTAAATTTTTCATTTGGGGCAAAATTTAAGTTATTCAAACCTATTACTTTAAGTTTTAATGACAAAACACTCTTCCGAATTTTCGTTAAAACAACTGCTAAAGTCGATGAAAAACAAACTTGCTATATATTTCCATCTACATAAGCCTGTAAATAGGCAAATTTTGGAGTAAGTTTCCCTTCCTTGGTAGTAATTTTTGCCCTTTGAAGAATTTCCTCTTTATCATCATCAAAAAATGCTGGTATTACATTTTCCAAAAACATATCGCCAAAACCTTCACTTGCATCTTTTGGCAACTCACAAGGCAAATTATCAACCGCCATAACAGTAATTGCTCCCTGGGCATCAAAGGCCGTTTCCTTTTCCGAGTGCGGATCATACCCATAAAACGGATCTGCGATTGTTGAAGCGCGAATGGTACTTGCTATAGGACCGTCAACATCGCAGGAAATATCGGCAACTAAATTTATCTTGAAATCAGTATTTTTGGCATCCTGCTTCGTAAAAATATAGGGCGCGCCATTGCCATAGAAATGGCCCGTGATAAACATATCGCTCACTTTGGCATATTTCATAAAATCACTTTCATAATTCGACGGATCGTTGTAGAATTCTTTCTTGTCAAATTCGCCGCCATCCTTACGCCTGTTATATTCCGAAACATCTATAATACAATAAACAGATTCATTGTAATCATTTATGAGATACTCGGCATCGGTCACTTCCCTGATTTTTAAGTGATCCAGAATCTCCTTCGCGCCCCGCGCAACTTTCCCTGTTCCGGAAAGAATGATTTTTATGGGGGGCAATTCAATTTTATTCAATTCATTTTTCAATGCTTCTAGATCGGAAAGTTGCTCCACTTTTGGAAGGGAAAACAGATCATCGCGCACGCCCAATGCCCTAAATCCGTTATAAGCGCCAACCAATCCCGCGTAATAACCAAAGCCGATCAACCTGTGGTTGTCCTCAGTAACGATAGTTTCATGATCAAAAAGCTCAATTCTTTTTTCAAGAATCGTTTTTAATAGTTTTCGGTTATAGGGTTGTTTTTTAATGGTATGGCTAAAGAAGAAATATTTTTTATGCGGAATCAAAGCTTCCACGGGCACTTCCTTTACACCCAACATTACATCTGCTTCTGAAATATCATCTACCACTTCAAAACCTGCTTCCCGATAGGCTTCATCAGAAAATATTCGGATGTTCGATGATTCCACTATAATACGCGCATCCGAAAATTTCTGTATGACTTCTTGGCATTTTTCAGGTGAAAAAACCACCCGCCGATCCGGCGGACTCTTTCGTTCTTTGATAATGGCGAAGGTTATGGGCATTTGGTATGTTTTTTGAGTGAATTATTGCGGTCGCAAAGATATGATTTTTCATGTATCTTTGCCGCCTTTGAAAGCCGTATGCTATAGGCTAAAGCAGTAAATTAATGTTCATTGAAAATAGGGGCCGACTGGTTTTGACAGCGGGTCTAATTGTATTGTAAGCATGTCGAGCGCTGGGATATAGCTCGTTAATATCATATTTCACACTTTTTAAACGGCGAGAATAACTACGCCCTAGCTGCATAATCCGAATTATAGTAGGATGTGCCTCGGCCCACAAGGTGGGCAAGCAGGAAGTCACCCAACTGCCTTGGTTTACGGCGGTTGAATTTGTGGCTTCGTAAAAGTAAACCTAGCGATGCCAGTGCTTTGATGGCATCGTGAAACCCAACTAAAGCTAAGGGGTGCGATGGTAGTTTTCGACCGGCAAGCCCACGAACATTAAAATGGAAACTATGCATGTAGAAAGCAGTATAATTGCTTGTTTGGACGAGGGTTCGAATCCCTCCGGCTCCACTTTTTTACTGTCAAATCAATAAACAAACCTTGTAATTTTATGAATTACAAGGTTTTTCTTTTTACTTATATTCTTACAACTGTTTTATAGAAATCTCGTTCTTTTAATACTTTTATATATTCAAAGAATTTTCTTATTTTTACGAAACTCCCCACAAATCTTAAACTTCCTTAGCTTAAAAATTTATACCGAAGAGTATCCTATTCGTAGAGCTAAAGAAATTTTTATATCTTCTATTTAAGAATATATAAGGAAAAATGTATTCCTAAATGAAAGTAAAACTATTAACATACAACTTAATTTTGGAAGAGGGATTCATTCCACACAACGAGTCATTAATTATAGGAAATTTTAAAACTTTCACCCAACAGCTCTCTATTATACCTACTTTTTTACAAAGAATTCGTGCTGTTGGATTGTCTTCTCTTGCACACCGGGTCATTATGTTTCAGAAGTTCCCACCATAAATTGACTTTAAATTTTTTCGACTTTTTTATAATACAAATAATTTAAGACCCCAAGTCTATGAAAAACCATTACTTAATTTACACATGGCTGCTATTTTTTGGAATATCCGCTATTTCACAAGAGGAATATGATTATCAAAATGCCAGTTCCTATTTCCAACTTTTAACCCTGTCTGAAAATAATCCGTCTGAAGCCCTTCGTCTAGCGGATTCATTAGCCAATAATAGCACCTCTTCAAAAGATGTTATTGAAGCAAAAATGATTTCGGCAACTATTTATGAAAAAGATGGTGATTTTGAAAATGCCATCCTATTCGCATTTGAAAGCTTGGAAAAATCCTTCGAAAACAACTTCAACTTCTCAAGAGCTACGGCCGAAATATTTTTGGCAAAGCAATTTAGGATGGCCGGATATTCCATTTATGGTGAAAAATTTTTAAATAGAGCTGAAGAAACCGTCCTCTCACTGCCAAATTCGGATTTAAAACTTCGCATTAAGGGCGAGTGGTTTTTGGAGAAAGGCCAATTTCTTTTAAATAAAAAGAAATATTTAGAAGCACTCCATTCCTTTCGGCTTGCCACCGATTTTTTCCTAAGCTATGAGTCAAATTCAAAATTGCAAAATATTTTGCTTAAAAAAACCACTTATCTTTTGGGATATACCAATTTGAAAATGGAAAAATTCGAGGAAGCATTTATCAATTTGGATAGGTCCCTTCTCTATTCACAGCTGAACCACCCCTATTCCAAAATTTGTCAGGCCATGATTTATAATGGTTATGCAAATCTTTATTTTGAAATGGATGATTACCACAATAGCGAAAAATACTTTATTAAAGCTACTACAATGTTGGAAAACGCAAACAGCAACGCAGCTAAAATAAAAGTATATGCGGACGCTTTAAAGTTTTTTAAATGCAATAATGAGATAGAGAGCGTTTATCATTATTCCGAAAAATATTTAAGCGTCATTGCTTCTATGGACCGGGAAATGGTTGGGGTAATGGAATCTGATTTCTGGGAGAAGGAAGAAAAACTATACGCAAGAAAACCAATAGCGCGCTACGCTTTCGTAGCGGCAATCGCTTTAATTGGATTTGTTACCTTTTATAAAAAGAATTCATTTTTCAATAAATTAATAAAAAGGAACGGTGATAAAAATAAAGATATTCCAAAAAAGCAGCCAGCGCATCGTGAATATTTACCACCGGAAACTGTGGATATTCTATTGGAAAAATTGGATGAATTTGAAAAAAAGAAAAAATACCTAAACCAAAAGCTATGTCTTTCGCTAATGGCCGCCCAATTGGAGACCAATACTAAATATCTTCGTTATATAATTAAAAACTATAAATGCACGGACTTTACCACATATATTAATGAGTTGCGAGTTTCCTACATCATCAATAAAATGAAGACTGATCCACATTATTTGCAATATAAAATAAGCTATTTGGGTAAAGAAGTAGGTTTTACATCCCATAGTCGCTTTACAAAAACCTTTAAAAAGTTGACAGACTGCACGCCTTCGGAATTTATTAATAAAATAAAAGTATCCGAAAATTAATCAAGGTTTACCATTGGGTTCTTAAGAAAAAAATTATGATCAGTGTTAAATTTTTCCGGATTTCAAACAGTATATTTCTCAAAATTTCTAATTTAAGTATATAAATATAATGTGTTATTTGAGTTTTCGGGGTTTTTGAATTTTAATCCTAAAACCCAGTTAATTGGTTCCTTTTTCAATAAGTTTTGTCTTGTCTTTTTCTGGAAAATGACAAATATGCCATAGTAAAAACAAGTTTTTTAATGGATAGTTTTACGATTAGGAAAACTATATACTTCACCCCATGAAAAAACTTTTACTATTATTTATTCTGTGCACAAGTAGCCTCTTTGCTCAAGTAGGAATAGGAACCGTGAATCCCGATCCTGCCTCTCAATTGGAAATAACGTCATCAAATCGAGGTGTATTAATTCCTCGTTTGGCACTGACGGATGTTTCCGACCAAACAACAATCACCGCAGGAAATGTGGAAAGTTTGTTGGTGTACAACACAACCGAAAACAGTTCTTTAACCAGAGGTTATTATTATTGGTATCAAGGCAAGTGGCACCGGCTGATTTCAAAATTGGATCTACCGGACAACATTGTTATTTGGGATCCTGTGAACAATCAGTTTACCTATATTGATGAAAATGGAAATGTTCAGATTATCGATATCAACGATTTAATTGAAGAAACCCTCACGACACTAACCGATAATGGCGATGGAACCATTTCCTATACCGACGAGCAGGGCAATACAACCATCATAGATATCCGAGATCTGGAAACATTAACATCACTGATGTTAAGTGCAGACGGGCAAATTTTGGAGTATAAGGATGAAGCAGGGGTAACAACTCAGATTGATGTTGCAGCTTTGGTACAAAATCTTGAGACCGTGACCTCGCTCATCAACCATAACAATGGCGTTTATGACTATACCTCGGAAGACAATACCATTACCACTATCGATGTAATTGCCGATGTAGTTAACAACATCCAAAACCAGGGCGATATTTACACTGCTATCATCAACCTCATCAACAGCAACAGCACCACCGATATTTTTGTGGACAATGGCGATGGCACTTTCACCCATACCGCCGCAGATGGCACTGTGGTTATGTTTGATGCCAACACCCTCACCTTCGTAAACAATGGAAACGGCTCATATACCTTCACCAATGAAAATGGCGAGACCCTTACTATTGATGTAATTGCCGATGTAGTGACCAACATCCAAAACCAGGGTGATATTTATAACGAGATCATCTCAATCATCAACAGTACCACCGATATTTTTGTGGACAACGGCGATGGTACCTTCACCCATACCGCCGCAGATGG
>NZ_JAUGQQ010000011.1 GCF_030410135.1 Aequorivita aurantiaca
ATCCAGCGACTACTGGTTCCGCGTGGAGTATACCGAGGACGGGAACCCAAAGGAATTCAAAGGACATTTTACCCTAAAACGATAAACAAGTATTATGAACATAAAAAAAATCCCCCTTATCTTATTTTTCATCTCATCGCTTTTTAGTTATTCGCAAGATGGTATTCCCATATATTCCGAATATTTGGCTGATAATTTATATTTGCTACATCCCTCAATGGCTGGTGCGGCTACTCACAATCAACTAAGGTTAACGGCCAGGCAGCAGTGGTTCGACCAAGAGGATGCGCCTAACTTACAAACGTTGAGCTTTAATGCAAGATTAGGAGAACAGTCAGGGGTAGGAGCGATATTTTATAATGATAAAAACGGATATCATTCGCAAACCGGGGGATATGTAACATATGCCCATCATCTTATGTTTTCAAGGAGTGAGGCAGATCTGAATCAATTATCTTTCGGTTTAAGTGCGGGATTGACGCAGCAAAGATTGGACGAAACAAATTTTCCTTTGGATGATTATGATCCCGTTATTGCAGGAATAATTCAGAGTACTTCCTATTTTAATGTAGATGCGGGGCTATCCTATAATTTTCTGGATTTTTCAGCGCATTTTACTGTAAAGAATATCATATTTCAAAACAGGTCTATATATACGGAGGAATATGAATCCAATAACCAAAGAAAATATTTGCTTTCCGCAGCATATGCTATCGGAAAATATGGCGCCGATTGGAGTTATGAACCCTCATTTCTTTTTCAGTGGAGTGAAGGTACCGGCGAGCAAGCCATTGATGTAAATTTTAAGGCCTACAGAACGATGGACTTTGGACAATTATGGGGCGGATTGTCCTACAGAAGAGGTTTTGACGGGGCCGATTATTTGAACGGCGCTGAAGTTAAAGGACAAAAACCGCAATATTTTTCGCCGATTTTGGGTATTAACTATAAGAATTTTATGTTCGCCTATACCTATACCTATCAATCCGGAAACGTGAGGTTTGATGGCGGTTCCTATCACCAAATTACTTTGGGTTACGACTTTTTGGGCGGCAGACCGGAACCGTATGACTGTAACTGTCCAGCAATTAATTAATCATTCCTAATTAAAATATAAAGCCTGACTATTAATGTCAGGCTTTTTTATTTGGTCGGGACTTATTCCCATATATAATTCTAGTATTGGTCTGTTGTGGCGATTAATGATGAATCTACCCGGTTTTTGATTTCTGCTTTACCTGACGCGGTTATGGCGAAGGATAAAAGTAGTAATATGAATGGCAGCTTTTTCATATTTGTTGTTTTAAGTTAATCCTAACCAGTAAACTTAAATCGAACATTTCTCTATAAAAACCTTTGATTAGGCAGCAAGCAAAATGAATTAGTAAACGATTCCTTTCAGTGAGCAATGCAATCTTTTTCAGTTTTTCAAAACGCTATTTCAGAATAATGTATTTTTATTCGTTTCAACAAAGTGCGTAAGTTTACAGTTTTAAACTCATAATGAAAAAACTCGTTTTTCTTTTCTTGACTGTGGCATTTTTTTATGCCCCAACATGTTTTGCGCAATCAAAATCTTCCGTGGAAATTAAATCATTTCTGTTGAAGGGAGAAGTAAGGGATGGCCAAACAAACTTACCGATATCAAAGGTAAATGTGGAGATCTTGGGCGGGCAATACACCACAACCAATGGGCAGGGCAGATTTGTGGTTTCTGCAAAAATTGGTGATGAATTAGTTATAAAAAGTGATGATTTTGTAACGGTTTACCATACTGTTAAAAAGAATGATTTCATTACAATTAAGGTTGAAAATGCAAAAACGGCGACCGCTCCTATTCCTTCCAAAAGGTCGCTCGAGACGGGGCAAGGAGGTTTCAGGGTGTATTTGGATTCGGCTAAATTCTATCTTAAAAAAGACGCTCAGAAAAGCATTGAATATGTCACCAAGGCAATGGAACCAAAATCCGGCAAGACTATAACCAAAAAGGAAAACGCATTAGCCCTAGAAACTTTGGGCGATATCAATTTTTTTTGGGCGTTGCCGGATCTAGCGGTAGAAAATTATAAACAAAGTATTGAAAATGGGGCAGGCACAGACGTGACAATCAAATTGGCAAAGGCATTTTCGCAAAATAAGAATTATCAGGAAAGCCTTTCTACTTTTCAAAATCTGCTAAATGCAACTCTTTCGGCCAATCAAATGGCGGAAGTTTTCGAAGGTTTGGGCGATACATATAAAGCCATTGGAGAAGGCGTAAAAAGCGTTTTTAACTACCAAAAGGCGCTGGATATTGCCAAGGACAATAAAATAATCCCAAAAATTACAAATCTAAATTCCAAGATTGGCGAAACATATGCCCAAAGTGGCGCATTGAATGAAGCTGAGGAATATTTTGACAATTCCCTTAAACTTGCCAAAAAGGAAAACAAACAGCGCGCGGTTTCGGAAAAAAACAAAGTGGCCGATTTTTATAATCAAAATCGGGAATACGAGAAGGAAATCCAACTTCGTGAGGAAACATTAAAGGAGTTAAATTCCATGCAAACAGGCACAACCGTTGAGGATGAAGCGTTAACCCCGCAAAGGCAGAACTATAAAATTGCGAATGCTTTCGTGGCGCAGGAAAAGTATAAACAGGCAATCCCATACTTAGAAAAAAGTATTGCCGAGGCCGATAAAAAGGAAGATTTGATAGTTCAAAAAGATGCGGTTCGAAAGCTTTCCGAGATTTATCGGGATATTGGGGAGTTTGACAAGGCCACTGAAAGCTACCAACGCTATGTGGAAGTGGTGGACGAACTATATGTAAAAAAGGAGCAGGAAATAAGCCAGGCAGCGCGCTTTAGCAAGGAAATTACTGAAAAGCAAAACCGTATTGCCAGTTTGGAAAATGACCGAAAGCTGAAGGAAAGCCGGTATAAGTTGGCCTTCGAAAATCAGGAATTAGTTCAAACCAACAATCGCATCCAGAGATGGGTCATCATTTCATTGGCCGTTATCGTGTTGTTACTAATTTTTGCAGCTTATGCCCAATACAAAAATGTGAAACAACAAAAATTAGCAAATAATCTTTTGGCACTGAAATCGCTTCGGTCTCAAATGAATCCGCATTTTATTTTCAATGCATTGAATTCCGTGAATAGTTTTATTGCCGTGAATGATGAACGAACGGCCAACAAATATTTGACGGATTTTTCATTATTGATGCGTTCGGTATTGGAAAACAGCGAAGAGGATTTTATACCGTTACAGAAGGAAATTGAATTGTTGGAACTTTATGTGAAACTGGAACATTTCAGGTTTAAGGATAAATTCGACTATAAAATTTCGATTGACGAAAGCATCGCGTTGAACGAGTTCGTAATTCCGCCAATGTTACTTCAGCCTTATGTTGAAAATGCCGTTTGGCATGGACTTCGGTACAAAGATCAAAGGGGATTTTTGGAGATTAATTTTCAGCAAATTAATTCCGAAACCATAAAAATTTCTATTATTGACGATGGCATTGGCCGTTCAAAATCAAAAGAATTCAAGACCGAAAACCAGAAAAAGCAAAAATCGAAAGGAATGGGCAACACCGAAAAACGCATAGCCATTTTGAATGAAATGTATAAGGACAAAGTAGATGTAAATGTGGAAAACGTTTTCGAAAATAATGAAGGAACAAGAGTAGAATTAATTCTAAAAAAGGATTAATAATGACAAATTCAATTATTCACGAACTCACGACTTAACCATTACACTAATGAAATTAAACGCAATAATTGTAGAAGACGAAGAAACCAGCCGGGAAATCCTACGAAATTATTTGTCAAAATATTGTCCGAATATCGTGCTAAAAGGAGCAGCGGCAAATGTTGATGAAGCTTTGGTTTTAATTCGGAATAATGATTTGGACGTTGTTTTTCTGGATGTGGAAATGCCTTTTGGCAATGCTTTCGATTTATTGGACAAAGTGGGCGACAGGCAGTTTGAAACAATTTTTGTGACCGCCTACAGCCATTATGCCATTGACGCATTAAATGCACACGCATCCTATTATTTGTTGAAACCTATTTCCATTGATAAATTGATTGAAGCGGTGGATTATGTGCACGAAATTAAGCAGAAGGAAAACACACTTCAAAATTCCATATTAAAACCATTGCAAACGCAAGTGGCCGGAAAGATTACAATTCCGTTGCAAAATGGTTTCGAGGTTCTGCAGATGGAGGATATATTGTATTGCCAAGCAGATGACAATTATACGCAGATTCACCTAAAAGTGGGCAAGCGTTTGGTAAGCAAAACCCTAAAATATTTTGAGGATTCGCTTTCGGAGAATGGTTTTGCGCGCGTACATAAATCCTATTTAGTGAACGTAAATGAAATTACGGAGTACAAAAAGGGAAAGGGTGGGAGCGTAGTGCTTTCTAGCGGAAAGGAAATAATGGTAAGTCCTTCACGTAAAAAGGATTTGCTTGCTTATTTCGGTTAGAAATTGCACGATGCAAGTTGCAGGTTGCAAGTTTGTTTGAATACATCTTTAGCTTTATTTTTGAAATCTGAAACCTGAAACCTGAAACCTGAATGATAATTAAACCCGTAAACGGAAAACATCCACAAATTCCCGACGATTGTTTTATTGCAGAGAATGCCACAATAGTGGGCAATGTGGTTATGGGCAATGAATGTAGTGTGTGGTTCAATGCAGTTATTCGTGGCGATGTGCATTTCATTAAAATGGGAAATAGAGTGAACGTGCAGGACGGTGCTGTAATTCACGCCACTTATAAAACTTCGCCAACCACTATTGGAAATAATGTTTCTATTGGACACAATGCAATTGTTCACGGTTGCACCATTCACGATAACGTATTGATCGGTATGGGAAGCATTGTGATGGACGATTGTGTGGTGGAGAGCAACACTATAATAGCCGCCGGCGCCGTGGTTTCAAAGAATACGCGGGTAGAAAGTGGAAGTATTTATGCCGGTATTCCTGCCAGAAAACTGAAAGAGATAAGTCCCGAATTGACCAAAGGCGAAATTGAACGCATCGCGAATAATTATGTTTTTTATTCTTCTTGGTTTAAGGAGTGAATTAAAAATCTTCCTGCGCAATGCTAACAAATTTTGAATAATCCTTCAGCAACAATTGAAGGGTGTTGGTTGTTGCATTGGTAAAAAATTGAAGTTGTGGCGGGGTATTGTATTCCCTGAGTAAATTCAAACTTTGCAACACGGTTTTCGTTTGCCGTGCCACTGCTTCCCCAGAATCTATTATTTTAACATTCGGTGGGAGTATTTTCATTAACTGGGGAACAATGTACGGGTAATGGCTGCATCCCAAAACCAGATAATCTACATTGGCATCAATCATCGGTTTGGTGTGTTTTTTCAATAATGAAACCATTTCGGGACCATCCAGATTTCCAGCCTCAATTAGCTTCACCAAGCCTTCGCCAATAATTTCAACAACACTAATATCCTTAGTAAATTCCTTAGTAGTTCTGCTGAAAAGCGCACTGCTCAAAGTTCCTTTTGTGGCCAAAATCCCAATGCTTTTTGAGGCTGTTTGGAGCGCTGCTGGTTTAATTGCCGGCTCAATGCCTATTATTGGAATGTCATAATTTTCCCGAAGGGTGGCTATGGCATTGGTGGTTGCGGTATTGCAGGCGACTACAATAATTTTGGAGCCGAGTTCCAATAATTTCTCAGTGTTTTTTATGCTAAGGGCTGTAATTTCCTCCGCCGATCTATTTCCGTAAGGAGCATTTTTACTGTCGGCCAAATATATCGTGTTTTCGTATGGCAATAATTTATGGATTTCCTTCCAAATAGAGGAACCTCCGACGCCCGAGTCAAAAACACCTATGGGGTTATTTCTATCCATCGCGTAAAAATAGCCAAATACTTCAAATTGTGGCATAAAAAAACTGCCCGCTAAATAGGGGCAGTTTTAAACTATTTCATAAAAAGAATTACATTCCGAGGTCCTTTTTAACATCGGCCATAAGGTCTTTGCCATCCGCAAGAATAACACCGCTTCCAACGGTAGAGTCTAATACATATTGATATCCTTGGGCTTTGGCCACTTTTTGAATAGTGGATTGTGCTTTTTCAAGGATTGGTTTAAAAATGTCCGTTCTTTTTTTATCCAGATCCTGAAGAGCCTGTTGTCTGTAAGCTTGGATGTTGTCCTGCATACCTTGAACTTCTTGGAATCGTTTTTGGTTTTCCTCATCAGTTTTTGTAGTGGCCTCGGCATCATATTGCTTCATTTTGGTCTCCAGTTCCTTGGCCATTGCCTTGATTTCTGTATCATACGTTTTCTGCACTTTTTCCAATTGACTTTGCGCTGCCTTGTATTCCGGCATTGCTTCAATCAGCTCCTGTGCATTGATGTGTGCAATTTTTGATTGGGCGTTCACAAAACTTGTAGCTCCCACGAAAAGTGCAATTGCAACTAGTAACGTTTTCATTTTTTTCATTGTAAGTGTATTTAATTTAAGTGTTATTTTATTTGAAAGTATTGGTTATTAAAAGCGTTTATGAAATTATTGGCCATCGCCGTCGCCGCTGCCTTCATCCCCACCGTCTGCGGGTGTGTTTGTTCTATTTTGGCGGGCATTCATTATTGAATCTCTTCTTTGTTCTCTTTCTAGGATCAAACGTTGGCGGCGCTCTTCAAATTCGGCTTTTTTGACTGCTCTAATTGAATCGCGTTCTTTTTGCCGTTGAGCCATCATTTCTTCTCGTTCGGTTTTTTTGGCATCAACTATTTTTTCACGCTCCTCCTGTTTTTCTTGTATTGCTTTCTCTCTTTCTGTAACGGCCCCTTCTTCTTCCAAGGACAGTTTTTCGCGCTGCTCAATTTCGCGCTTTTCCTTTTTGTCCGCGGCCTGCACTCTTCTGCCGGCACGTTCAATACTCCGTAAGACTAAATCACTGATATCATTTCTTTTTGCGGCAAAAAGCATTACCACATCTGCAGATTTATCAAAGATGAAATCATACTTTTTGTTTTCGGCAATTTCCTGTACAATATTGAAAACTTGGTCTTGAATGGGTTGCACCAGTTGGCGGCGCTGAATCATCAAATCACCGGTCGGGCCAAAACGATCCTGCTGATATTTGAGCATTTCGTCTTCCTTAATTTTTATTTCCTCTTCTCGCTCATCAATTAATTCCTTGGTCAAAAGAACTCTTTCATTGGCAAGATTCAATTTCATTTGATCTATTTCCTTTTGTTTCTTCTCGATGTCCTGTTTCCAGCGCTGCACCTTTCCTTCCAATTGAATGGACGCTTCTTTATATTCGGGAACACTTTCCAAGATATATTCCATATCAATATATCCAATTCGGACGCCTCTTTGTGCTTCTGCCATGAAGGTGAAGCAAAAAAGGGCAAGTGTGAAAAAGAGGGTTTTTTTTGTCTTCATATTTATTTGGTTGTTGTTTAAGAAAATATCGTGCCAGTTTTTTTAAAATTGTTGCCCAATTATAAAGTGGGTTTGCCATCCATTTGGTTCCGTTCCGCCCAATACTGGGTCGAAACCGTATCCGAAATCAATTCCCAAAAGTCCAAATGCGGGCATAAATATACGCAATCCTGCGCCGGCGGAACGTTTTAGTTCAAAAGGATTATAATCCTTGAAACCATCAAAAGAGGCCCCACCTTCCGCAAAACCAAGTACATAGATGGATGCCATCTGTGCTAGGGTAACGGGATATCTAACCTCTAACGAAAATTTATTATAAATCGTATTTCCGTCTACACCGGATAATGATTGGTTAGGATACCCACGCAGTTGGATTACCTCGCGGCCGTCCAAACTATAGGCTCCAAGGCCATCCCCACCTAGAAAGAATCTTTCAAAAGGAGGTACGCCACGATCTTGATTGTATGCCCCAAGGAAACCGAATTCGGTATTGGTTCTCAATACTAATTTATCATATAGACGGGTGTACCAAGTACCTTTGAATTTAATTTTATAATATTCCAACCATTTGAATCGCTCTTGGTCAATTTGAGAAATTCTTTGGGTTGCATCCACATAATTGGGATCAGTAGGAGTTACAAGTTCTAGCTGTGCTCTTTCCTCCGATAAAGCTTTATAATCAACATTATTGAATGCAGAATAGGGCAGGGTCAATTTTGCTGTAACACTAAAATCTGAACCTTGTGTTGGATAAATAGGGTTGGTGGCAGTGTTATTTCTGCTTATTCCTATTGTATAGGCTAGGTTGTTTGAATATCCATCCCCGAAGGTGAACAAACCAGTGTTGTAGTTGTCCAAATTATAATGCTGAAAACTAACTGCATTTGATAGAACGAAATAATCGTCCGGCCATTTTACCTTTTTCGCCAACCCGATGGATCCTCCGGTTATGGTGAAACTTCTTGATTTATCCGCCTGTCTATTATTGTAATCATAATAATTTTGAATCGTATGTGAAAAGGAGGTAGATAACTGTACAGGTTTTTTACCGCCCAACCATGGCTCTGTCAATGATAGGCTATAGGTTTGATAATAGCTGCTGGCTTGTGCCCTAAGAGATAGTTTTTGCCCATCTCCCATTGGTAATGGCTTGTAAGATTCAAAGTTGAAAAGGTTACGGAGCGAAAAGTTGTTAAATGATAGTCCCAACGTTCCTACAAATCCGCCTCCTCCGTAGCCTCCCTGAAGCTCTATTTGGCTTGAGCCTTTTTCAACTACAGAATATTCCAAATCAACTAAACCATTGTTTTCGTCTACTTTTTTGAAGTTTGGCGACAATTGCTCCGGATCGAAAAATCCTAATTGGCCTAATTCTCGAATGGTTCTAATAACATCGCGTTTGCTGTATTTTTGACCTGGACGTGTGCGCAATTCCCTATAGATAACGTGGTCGTTGGTGCGGTCATTCCCTACTACGGTAACATGATCAAAATAGAACAGGTTGCGCTCCATAATCCTGATTTCAAAATCTATTGTGTCATTTCGAACTGCAACTTCTACAGGGTTTATTCGTGCGGCAAGATATCCGTTGTTCTGGTAAAGGTTGGTCATGTCCTCGGCATCGGGCGCGGATTCATCCATAATGCGCTCTTGCAATAGCACTCCGTTATATACGTCACCTTCTTTAATGCCTAGTACCTGCCGCAATTGGCCATCAGTGAACACACTATTGCCTATAAATTTTATTTCGCCGAAATAATATTTGTCGCCTTCTTCAAGTTTTATGTCCAAGGCCACATTCTTGTTGTCAATTTTTCTCAATGTATCGTCAAGGATACGTGCATCTCGATATCCATTGGCTTTGTATTTTTTAAGGATAGATTCTTTGTCTTCCTCAAAACCTTCCTCAATATATTTTGATCTTTTCCAAACGCGAACCAGATTTTTTCGTTTGGTCTTTTTCATGGCGCGGCGCAGTTTACCATCGGTGAATTGCTCATTGCCTTCAAAATTGATTTCCTTCACTTTAACGCGTTTCCCTTTATCTATGGAAATGATCATATTTCTTGAAACCTCTGCGCCTGTGGAATCCGTTACTGGGGGTGTGGCTATGGTTACTTGTGTGTTGTAAAAACCTTCTTTTTTATATTTATTGGTAATATAATTTTTTGTAGTGTTGATTAGGTTTTTGGTTATTTTAGTGCCGGGATTAAGCTCGTTATCTTTTATGATTTCTTTTTGCTTGGCTTTGCGAACACCTTTTCCGTTTATGGTTACCTCGTGGAGTTTGGGCAATTCAACTATGTACAGTTCTAAATCTACACTGTCACCCTCAACATTGGTAACGTAAAATGCAATATCGCTAAAAAGGCCCTGTTCCCAGAGCTTCTTGGTTACTTGGCTAAGTTTTTCGCCGGGAATATAAAGGCGGTCACCTTTTTTCAAACCCGTAAATGCGATTACTGTAAGTTCGTTAAAACTTTGTGCGCCTGAGACTGTTATATTGTTTAAGGTGTATTTTTTACCGCTATCAAGTTCTTTTTGCTGTGCCTGCAGTGTAAAAACGGAAAGTATTGTAAATAATAAAATACAATAAGATTTTCTATATATATGCAATAGGGGACTATTGATTAAGTTGTTCACTGGTTTTTCCAAATCTTCTTTCTCGGTTTTGATAATTTAAAATTGCTTCAAAAAGATGGGTTTTAGTATAATCCGGCCAAAGTGTTTCAGTAAAATACAGTTCGGCGTACGCTATTTGCCAAAGCAGAAAATTGCTGATGCGTTGCTCGCCACTGGTGCGGATCAATAAATCTACATCTGGTAAATTTTGCGTGTAAAGATGATTATTTATTACTGTTTCATCAATATCATGCGGCGAAATTAGGTTATTTTTAACTTTAAGACTAATCTCCTTAATTGTTTTTGTAATTTCTTCCCTGGAACCGTAGCTAAGGGCAAGCGTGAGGGTCATTCGCGCGTTATTCGAGGTTTTTTCTATAACGTCCAGCAATTCTTGTTGAGCCTTTTTTGGAAGGGCATCCAGATTGCCAATCGCATTGAGTTTTATGTTGTTGTTTTGGAGCGTTTTTATTTCTTTTTTAAGCGAAGAAACCAAAAGTTTCATCAACAATTGCACCTCCAGTTTTGGTCGATTCCAATTTTCCGTGGAAAAGGCGTAAAGCGTCAAAAATGGTATTCCAATTTCAGCGCTTCCTTCTACAATTTCTCTAACTGCTTTAGTGCCGTTCTCGTGACCCATTGAGCGAAAAAGACCTTTCTGTTTTGCCCAACGTCCGTTGCCGTCCATGATTATGGCCAGATGCTGTGGCAATTTGTCTTTGTCTATTTGCTCCATCTTCATTTTAAAAATTGCAATAACAAGGCTTTCTTCCGAAGGCAAAAGTAACGGTTATTCCAGTAAATACATACCAATCGTCATTATTTGTATTTCCAAATTTAAGCCCTTCCGCATCTGTAAGTCCCTTAACTGGGTTGCTTCCATCCAGGTCGTCGGTGAATGTATAGCGCGCGCCAATTTCAAAACCAACCATGGCATTTTGGCTTAGCGTTGCTTTATAGCCAATGACCATCGGTATTGCAATGCTTAATGCATTATCATATTCTGAAATAACATTATTCGCTTTTTTGCGCAGCGCGGTGTAACTGAAACCGGTAAGACCGGTATATAAATAAGGAGTTGATATGGATTTCTGTGCATGAACGTCAAAATCCCAAAAGGTATATTCCAGGCCAATGGAAAGTTCCTTCACAGTATTTTCAAATGAATAGCCTCGTTCTGATCTACGATTATTGGAGCTTTTGGAATCGTCACCTTTTATTTTTGCTACCATAACTGAACCTCTAAAAGAATGGCGTGCACTACGGTTCCACTTAAAAATTCCACCAACTGCGAGACTGTTTGGATTTATATATGTGGTGCTACCAACATCGCCAATGTAGTTGGCGCCACCTATCATTCCACCTATTTCGTAGGTTTGGGAATGCGCAAAAAACACAGTTGAGAGTACTAAAAATGCAGTAGCGAAAAACTTCATATACTTTAAAAGTTTGCAAATATAACAATAAACTTGGCTTGACATTAAGGCAAGCTGATTTGTCTTTGTTGATTAACAAGTTTTAAAACATTTTATTGTTTAGTTACGCTTGTCCTCGCCCCACAAAAGTTTTTTGCGAAGGGTTTTAATAAAGCTGTCATCGTGAAGCTGCAATAATTGGATGGTAAAGGGTGCTTTTTTGATTATGATTTTGGTTTCATTGTCCAAGGTGGCAATGCGGGAGTCCATTGAGAGCAAAAAAGTATTTTCCCTCCCTGAAACTTTTAATGTTAATACGGAAGAATCTGGCAACACCAATGGCCTGGCGTTAAGATTATGGGGCGCAATGGGGGTTAGCACAATGTTGTTGGCCTGCGGATCTATCACAGGTCCGCCGCAGCTCAAGGAATAGCCAGTGGAGCCGGTTGGGGTGGAAACAATCAATCCATCGGACCAATAGCTGGTTAAGTAATTGTTATTTACCAGCGTTTCAACCTTAATCATGGAGGTGGTGTTGCGCCGGTTTACGGCCACTTCGTTCAAAGCAAAATTTAATGGGTGTATTTCTTCGCTCTTTGGAAAGGTTTCCACCGTTAACAAACTTCTTTCTGATATTGAATATTCGCCATCCAAAATCTGGTTCAAGCTTTCGGTCATTTCTTCTTTTTGGATTGTAGCTAAAAAACCAAGCCTACCAGTATTTATGCCAACAATCGGAATGCCCAGATCCCTAACAAATGTTACTGCCTTCAAGATGGTTCCGTCGCCACCAATGCTGAAGAAAAGATCAAAGCTGGAATCCAATTCGGTAAAAGTGGAGAATTCTGAGAAGTTTTTAGTGATTTCCTGGTTTTGATTAATAATAGCCAGGAAATTTTCCTCAATAACAACCTCCGCTTCCTTTTTTTGGAGCGCATCCAAAAGTGTCTGAATATATATCTCAGAATTTTCATGATAAAATTGCCCGTAGATGCCTATTTTCATTTCATTTATTTGATGCTGTTGAAGCTATGGAAACTTTTATTTTTGACCATTGAACATTGAACATTGAACATTGAACATTGAACATTGAACATTGAACATTGAACATTGAACACTTAATACGGACCACTATATATTAAGGTATCTATCCAAATATTCGGACCGCTCCCTCAAGTCATCCATAAATTTATCCTCTTCGTGTTGGCTTATCACATTATATTTATAGCGTCTGAAAGTTTGAACAATGCTATTGAGTGAGGTATGGCCCACTTTTAAGGTTAGCTGAACCATATCATTTTCAATTTTTGAAATAAAAACACCAAAAATTCGCGTGCCGTTGGATTCCACAATTTGGCAAACCTCGCTGAAGGAATATTCCTGAATTCCTTTTTCAACCACAATAATGCCTCCCGTTTCATTCAAAAAAGGCGTATTGTTGAAGAAACTCATAATGTCGCCCAGCTCATAGTAGCCCAAATAATGGTTATCCTCTCCCAAAACCGGCATAAGATTGCTATTGTTCAATGCGAAAGCTTCCAAAATATCCAGCCAATTGGTGTCTTCCAGTACGTGAAATGGTTCCAGTGCATATTGAAAATCACTAAGCAACTTTTTGTTGTCAAAACAGTAAGCGTCATTTTCGGAAACGCATCCAATAAAATGGCCTTCCTTTTCTACCGGGATGTGCGAATACGTAAACTGGTTAAAAATCGATTGCACATCTTTTATTTTCGCCGAAACGTCAAACGGTTCAATATCGTTGATGATGTAGTTTGTGGTTTCCATCAGAAAAATGTTTTGATTGCAAATTACTTAAAATAAAGGTTCATTACCTTTCACAAGGTTTGTATTTTTGTTAATTCTAATACAAAGAAATGACAAAATTAAGCGTAAATATAAATAAGATAGCCACTTTGCGCAATGCGCGGGGCGGCAATATGCCGAACCTCTTAAAGGTTGCAAAGGACGTCCAGATTTTTGGGGCAGAGGGAATTACAATCCATCCCAGACCCGACGAGCGCCACATTCGGTATCAAGATGCGTACGATTTAAAGCCCATTGTAATTACCGAATACAACATTGAGGGAAACCCCATGGACGATTTTATAAAGATGGTTTTGCAAATAAAACCTGCCCAAGTTACGCTCGTTCCCGATGCCGTAGATGCAATAACTTCGAATGCTGGTTGGGATACGATAAAGCACACGGATTTTTTAAAAGAAATTATTGCGGAATTCAAAAGAAACAAAATCCGCACTTCAATTTTTGTTGATCCCAATTTAAAAATGATTGAAGGCGCCGCCGAAACAGGAACGGATAGGATTGAACTTTACACCGAAGAATTTGCCAAGCAATATTCCCTGGGGAATAAAGAAGCCATAAGACCTTATATAGAATGTGCGATACTTGCCCACAAATTGGGCTTGGGCATAAATGCAGGCCACGATTTATCCTTGGAAAACATAAAGTTTTTTAAGGAAAACATCCCGAATCTTTTAGAAGTTAGCATTGGCCACGCACTTATTTGCGAGGCGCTATATGACGGATTGGAAAAGGTGATTGGCGAATATTTGAAAAAACTTAAATCATGAAATTACACTCCCAAATTTTAGGCTCCGGTAAACCTTTCGTAATCCTCCACGGCTTCCTTGGAATGGGCGACAACTGGAAAACCCTTGGCACCCGTTGGGCGGAAGCTGGTTATGAAGTACATCTTTTGGATCAACGCAACCACGGCCGCAGTTTCCACAGCAATGAATTTTCTTATGATGTAATGGCTGAAGATTTGAAAAAATATTGCGAAGAGCACAAGCTTGAAAATATTATGCTGCTCGGCCATTCAATGGGCGGAAAAGTTGCCATGCAATTTGCGGTAAACTATCCCGAAATGGTTTCAAAATTAATTATTGCCGATATTGCCCCAAAGGCTTATCCGCCGCACCACCAGGATATTTTGAAGGCGCTTTCTATGCTTGACTTTTCTAAATTAAAATCCCGTGGGGAGGCCGAGGATCAACTTGCCGAATATATAAAGGATGAAGGCACGAGATTGTTTTTGCTTAAAAACCTGTATAGAAAATCCAAAAGTGAACTTGGCCTACGCGTAAACTTGGCAGTACTTTCCGAAAAAATTGAAAAAGTAGGGGAGACGCTACCCGAAAATGCCGTTTTCAAAGGAAATACGCTTTTCTTGGGCGGCGAAAACAGCGGCTACATTGAACCCTTGGATGAAGTTCCAATAAAAAAACATTTTCCAAAGGCGAAGATAAAAACGGTTTCAAAAGCTGGCCATTGGCTTCACGCACAAAATCCGGATGAATTTTATAAACTAGCTACAGATTTTCTAGTTGAAGACAGTTAAAATTCGGGAATATTTCCTTTTTTTCGGACTTTTAAAAATTTCAAAAAGAGCCCCGATTGTTGTAAAATTTTTATAATATTGTAAGAACATTTCCTATGCACGCATAGCAAATAAAAAAAGCTATAGTCAAACTTTTCGATCCTCAAAATTAACTCAAAAGACAAATTTATTATGAAGAAATTATTTTTACTTGCCGTTTTTGCACTCGCAAGCGCGGTTACTTATGCCGGTGGTTACCGTGTAAGCTTGCAGGGAAATAAATCCTTGGCAATGGGCCACACGGGGGTTGCCGTAATTAACAGCAGTGAACTCGTGTTTTTTAACCCGGCCGGATTAGTATATCTGGACGAAAAATTTAATGGTACATTGGGTGCGTTTGGTGTGTTTTCAAACATTGCCTATCAAGATTCCCAAACAGGTGCGAATGCAAGAACGGATAGTCCTGTCGGCACTCCTTTCTATGCGTATGCATCTTACAAGGCTACAGATTGGCTGGCTTTCGGTTTAGGTGTTTACACGCCTTATGGAAGTTCAGTGGAATATGAAGACGATTGGGCCGGTTCACATTTGGTAAACAACATTGACCTTCAAGCTATTTACGTTCAATCGACGGTTTCTTTTAAAATCAATGATAAATTAAGTTTTGGTGGCGGCCCTATTTATGTAACTGGTTCTGTAAACTTTAACAGAAACTTGAACCGTACTTTGACTGATCTTGAGGGAAATCGCGCCAACGTTACTATTGACGCTACTGGCGTTAGTAGCTGGGGGTGGGTGGCGAGCACCATGTTCAACCCAACCGATAAATTGCACATCGGGGCTACTTATCGCTCACAAATTATTCTTGACGCCGATGATGGCGACGCAACTTTTGAGAATATTCCGAACTCTCCACTAACACCTTTCCAAAATACTGGAATTTCAGCTTCCTTGCCTTTGCCAGCTGAAATGACTGTGGGAATGTCCTATGATTTCTGCGAAAATTGGACTTTTGCTTTTGACTATAACCGAACGTATTGGGATGTTTATGAATCTTTGGATATAAACTTCGTAAATGAGGATATTCCAGATTCAAAAAATGCCCGCAATTATAAAAATTCTTCCATCTATCGTTTTGGAATGCAGTATGATGCTACAAAAATGTTCACTTTAAGGGCAGGATACTATTTTGACGAATCTCCCGTGCAAGCTGGATATTTTGCGCCTGAAACACCTAGGAACGATAGCAATAACTTCACGGCCGGACTAACGGTAAATATTGGTGAGCATTTGCAGATTGACGCGTCTTTCCTTTATTCTCATTTCAAAGAGGTGGATGCTTCCTACAACTATTATTTCGAGAATGGTGTAGCTGTTCCTTTCAGTGGAACTTATAAAACCAACGCTTTTGTACCGGGCTTGGGATTGACTTATAAACTATAATTGAAAAACCTTAAAGATGAAAAATATATATAAATATACACTCGCAGTTTTGGCATTAAGCTTTATTAGCTGCGATCCAGAATTTGACAGCCCCGTAACCGAAGATGAATTTTACAGCAGCGGCTCTGCCGACTTTTCAAAATATGTTGCCGTTGGTAATTCCCTTACTGCAGGTTATGCTGATGGCGCATTGTACATTACGGGACAAAAAAATAGTTATCCAAACATTATGGCCCAGCAATTTGCATTTGCCGGAGGAGGTGAATTTAATCAACCTCTGATGAATGATAATCTTGGCGGACTGCTTTTAAACGGAAATCAAATTGCTGAAAATAGATTCATTTTAGCGGTGGACGCCAATGGAAATCCCGGCCCCGTTAGATTGGAGGGAAACCCGACTACTGATATTACAAATCATCTTCCCAGCACCTATAATAATATGGGTGTGCCGGGCGCCAAAAGTTTTCATCTCCTTGCCCCAGGATATGGTAATTTAGCTGGTGTGCCCATTGGAGCAGCCAATCCGTATTTTGCACGATTTGCCAGTAGCGAAAGTGCAACGGTTATTGGTGATGCGGTTGCACAAAACCCCACATTTTTTAGTCTTTGGATAGGAAATAATGATATCCTTGGTTATGCTACATCTGGGGGATCGGGAATTGACCAAACCGGAAATTTTGATCCCTCCACCTATGGCAGCAATGACATAACCGATCCAAACGTATTCGCTATGGTTTATAGCCAACAGGTGGACGCCCTCACCCAAAATGGTGCGAAGGGTGTTTTGATAAATATTCCAGAAGTAACTTCAATTCCATATTTTACTACTGTACCAACCAATGCCATTCCTTTGGACGCTGCAACCGCGGCCCAGTTGAATGCACAGTTCGCCGCGTATAATACGCAGATATTGCCTGGTTTGGCGGGAATGGGAGTAATTTCGCCCGAAGAAGCAGCCCTGAGAATGATTAACTTTTCCGCGGGCCAAAATTTCCCAATTATGACCGACGATGATCTGACCGATATTACCGCAATTCTTCAAGGTCCGCCATTTAGCCTTCCGGCTCCTTTGGCTGCATTGTTAGGGCAATTACGTCAAGTGAAATCTGATGATTTAATTGTTTTGACGGCTTCCTCTGAATTAGGAACAACTCCAGACCCGAGCAATCCTCAAGGTATTATTGGTGTAACCATTCCTTTAAGGGATGATTTGGTTTTGGCAACCACCGAACAGGCAAGGGTAAGTGCGGCAAGTACGGCATATAATGCAACCATCCAAGCGCTTGCAAGTGCAAAAGGCTTAGCGTTTGTTGATGCAAAAACCATTTTGGCAAGGCTGTCAAATGGTGGAATTCCTTATGATGGCGGACTGCTTACTTCACAATTCGTAACGGGGGGTGCGTTTTCATTGGATGGCGTTCACCCGACACCTCGAGGATATGCCTATATGGCAAATATGATGATATATGCAATAAATGACACTTACGACGCCACAATTCCCACTGTACACATTGGCAATTATCCCACAGTTACAATTTCTAATAATTAAGATTTCATAAAATAGTTTTATCGAAAAACCGTCTTTCTTTGAAGGCGGTTTTTTTATCTTTAAATCCAACTTAAATTCGCTCTAATGAAATTGCTGATAAAACTATTATTGACCGCCTTGGCGGTTGTAATTCTAGCTAAAATACTTCCCGGTGTAGCCGTCGAAGGTTACGGTTCCGCAATTATTGTAGCTATCGTTATCGCGTTGCTGCGACTATTGATCAAGCCCATTTTGGTGCTTTTGACCCTGCCAATTACCATCGTTACCTTCGGACTTTTTCTCTTGATTATTAATGCGATTATAATTTTAATGGCAGATTATTTCGTGGGGGGATTCGAGGTTTCTTCCATTTGGTGGGCACTTCTTTTCAGTTTGCTGCTGTCGCTGTTCCAGTCCATCCTTTTTTCACTTTTGAAGGAAGACAAATAATTCGCTGAACAACAGTTTGTAATTGTTTGTCCCGTTTTGCAAAAAACCGTACTTTTGCCTCCCGAAATTCAGAAGAGAACAAATGAACATTACAAAAAAAGACATTGATAAATTGAACGCTGTGCTTACAGTGGAAGTTTCTAAAGACGATTATTCCGGCAAGGTTGAAAAAGTGCTCAACGATTATCGCAAAAACGCCAATATTCCCGGTTTCCGTAAGGGCCATATTCCTATGGGAATGATAAAAAAACAATACGGAAAGGCCGTTTTGGTGGAAGAAGTAAACAAAATATTGCAGGATGCACTCCATAAATTTCTTACCGAAGAAAAACTTGATGTGCTGGGGAATCCACTCCCGAAGAACGAAGCAGAAATAAATTGGGATGCCGATGATTATTCGTTCGAATTTGAATTGGGCCTTGCGCCGGAATTCAATGTTGACGTAAAAGGCAACGAAGTACTTCAATATAAAATAGTGGCGGATGAGAAAATGCTTGAGAACCAAGTGAAAACCCTTCGCAAGCAATACGGAAAATTAATTTCCAAAACTGAAGTTGAAAAAGGCGATGAAATCACAGGAACCTTTACTTCTTCGGAAAAAGAAATTGAAAAGAAAACCACTCTTTCCACGGAAGAAATTGCCGGAAAAAAACAACTTGACACTTTAATTGGCGCAAAAGTTGGCGATACGGTAACGTTGCAAACCAAGGGAATGTTCGCCGATGACCACGACAACCAAAAATATTTGGGCGTTGCGCATGATGATGCACACGGCTTGGATATTGAGGTTTCCTTTAAGATTGATGAGGTGAACAAACGCGAAATGGCCGAATTGAACCAAGAATTGTTTGACAAATTATTCGGGGAAGGCGTAGTGACTTCCGAGGAAGAATTGAAAGCAAAAATAAAGGAAGATGCCGAAAAGCAATTCGAACAACAAAGCGACCAAAAGCTTTTGAACGATGTGGTGGATTCATTGATTGAAAACACAAATTTCGACCTTCCAAAGGAATTTTTGCAACGTTGGATTGCAATGAGCGGCGAAAAAAGACTTTCCGAAGAAGATGCAAAGGCAGAATACGAAAGAAGCGAAAAGGGCCTTCGCTATCAATTGATTGAAGGAAAACTTCGTGCGGAAAACAATCTGCAAGTTACTTTTGACGAGTTGAAAGATTATTCAAAAAATATGATAAAAGGGCAAATGGCGCAGTTCGGACAAACCAATCCATCCGAGGAGGAATTGGAATCCATTGCTGCACGCATTTTGTCAAACAAAGAAGAGGTGCAGCGATTGAGCGAGCAACTGAACACAAATAAATTGCTGAATTATTTTAAGGAAAACGCAAAACTGAAGACCAAAGAGGTTACCTATGACGAATTCATTAAGGAAGCCTACGCCTAATTCAGCGAAGAAATAGTTATCTTTAGGCGTTGAATTTTTCAATTTAACGCCTTTTGATTTTAAACCTTTTTCTATTCTGGAAGCAGAAAAATTATAATACGAACACACATTTATGAACTATAGTAACGAATTCAGAAATTTTGCCATAAAGGACCAAGGCATCAACGATATGTATTATGACAAAATCATAAGCAGTATGTATCCGGTGAGCCTGACCCCAAATATTATTGAAGAACGCCAAATGAACGCCGTGGCAATGGACGTTTTTTCGCGTTTGATGATGGACCGTATCATTTTCCTCGGCACCGGGATCAACGATCAAGTGGCCAACATCGTGCAGGCCCAATTACTATTTTTGGCAAGTACCGATGCCGCACGCGATATTCAAATATATATTAATTCTCCCGGCGGAAGCGTTTATGCGGGCTTGGGAATTTATGACACGATGCAATTTATAAAACCAGACGTTGCAACTATTTGTACCGGAATGGCAGCCTCCATGGCAGCGGTGCTTTTATGTGCCGGCGAAAAAGGAAAACGCAGCGGTTTGACGCATTCGCGCGTTATGATTCACCAACCTTTGGGTGGTGCGCAAGGCCAGGCAAGTGATATTGAAATAACCGCACGCGAGATTATTTCGTTAAAAGAAGAACTTTACAAAATAATAGCCAAACACACCGGCCAAACCTACGAAAAGGTTTATGATGACAGCGATCGCGATTATTGGATGAAAGCTGACAGGGCAATGGAATACGGAATGATTGATGAAATCCTGACCAGCAATAGATAAAAAATTTTCAGAAAAAAGATTATGTCGAAAGAAGATTTAGAATGTTCATTTTGCGGACGAAAGAAAGCTGAAACAAACTTGCTAATTGCAGGTTTGGACGCACACATTTGCGACCGTTGCATTGAACAGGCACACGGAATTGTGGTCGAGGAAGCGTTGCATTCCGGCAATACGGAATTGTCGAAGGATTTAATGCTGAAGAAACCGAAACTGATAAAAGCATTTTTGGATGAATATGTAATCGGGCAGGAATTTACCAAAAAAGTAATGTCCGTTGCGGTTTACAATCACTATAAAAGATTGCTGCAACCGAAAACCGATGACGATATTGAAATACAGAAAAGCAACATCATCATCGTTGGGCAAACCGGAACTGGAAAAACCTTGATTGCAAAAACGATTGCTCGAATGTTGAACGTGCCTTTGGCTATTGTTGACGCAACCGTTTTAACCGAAGCGGGTTACGTGGGCGAAGACGTTGAAAGTATTTTGACGCGTTTGTTGCAAGCTGCAGATTACAACCTCGAAAAGGCAGAAAACGGAATCGTTTTTATTGACGAAATCGATAAAATTGCCCGCAAAAGTGACAACCCTTCCATAACCCGCGATGTTAGTGGGGAAGGAGTTCAGCAAGCATTGCTGAAACTTTTGGAAGGAACAACCGTAAATGTTCCGCCAAAAGGAGGAAGAAAACATCCGGACCAAAAATTCATTGAAGTAAATACCGAAAATATTCTTTTCATCGCCGGTGGTGCTTTTGATGGCATTGAACGTCATATTTCAAAACGATTGAATATGCAAGCGGTTGGTTTTACCGCTTCGGTAAAGGAAAACCAAATGGAAAAGGATAATATGTTGCGGTATATTATCCCGAAGGATTTAAAGGATTTCGGGTTAATCCCCGAAATAATCGGTCGTCTTCCCGTGTTGACTTATATGAATCCGTTGGACAAAGAAACGCTTCGTGCAATACTTACCGAACCTAAAAACGCCATTATAAAACAGTATAAAAAACTGTTTGAAATGGATGGAATCGATTTCGTTATCACCGAAGAAGCCTTGGATTTTATAGTGGAGCAGGCCATTGAATATAAACTTGGTGCACGTGGTTTGCGCTCGCTTTGTGAGGCAGTGTTAACGGATGCTATGTATGAACTTCCGGGAACGGATGATAAAACCCTTCACGTAACGAAAGATTACGCCGAGGAAAAACTCAACAAATCAACACTTAAAAAATTGAAGGCCGTTTCTTAAAAATTTAAAATTTATTAAAGTAAAAACCCCGAGAGCATCGGGGTTTTTTTATTTTGATTAAAGAATTTTTATGGGCAGGCAAGCAATGTTTTATTCTTATTGTGAAGAATTTTGCTGTGCATTTGCTCTTTCTTGCTTTTTAAATTATAACCGGCCACTTCAGAATTGTTATTTATCGTCCCAGATGTGGCACAAGAGGTTAAGAAAACTGTGAAAAACAAAAAGCACGCTATATAAAAAAACTTTTTCATTTTGAAATATCAAGGATTTTGTTACGTCAAAAGTACTTTGGAATGAAAAAGCCCACAAAAGTTTTAGTTGAACCAACGTGTAAATTCGTTAAAATACACTTTCTGAAAAAAGCAGCCGATAAAGGGTGTGAAATGCCCGATTTCCGGCCCATTTCATAGAATGATTTTTTTAAAATTAGGTTCAATCGGTACGATTCAAACGCAAAAGTTCGTCCAAATAATCTCGGGTGTTTGAAAGGCGAGGCACTTTATGCTGGCCGCCGAGCTTGTTTTTTTCCTTTAACCAATCATAGAAAAGACGTTCGCGGGCGTGGTGAATTTTTGGGGCATTAAGCGTGGTATTATTGAATCGTTTGGCTTCATAATCGCTATTTACTTCCTGTAAAGCCGCATCTAAAAGTTGGGTGAAAGAATTTAAATCATCCGGCGGCGACTTAAATTCGATGATCCATTCATGTGCCCCTTTTTCTTTTCCGTTCATAAAAATTGGCCCTGCAGTGTAATCAACAATTTCGGAATTGGTAAGCTTAGAAACCTTTCGCAGCGCGGTTTCGGCATTTTCAATAATCAATTCTTCCCCAAAAACATTTATATGGTGTTTGGTACGGCCAGTAACTTTTATTCTATATGGATTTGTGGAGGTAAAACGTACGGTATCGCCAATTTTATAGCGCCATAGGCCCGAATTCGTTGTGATTACAACGGCATAATTTTTCCCTGCCTCAACCTCGCTCAATGGAATCACTTTTTCTTCCGAAGTGCCGTAGCGGTCCATAGGTATAAATTCATAAAAAATTCCATAATCCAGCATCAATAGCAATTCTTTGTTTTCATTCCTATCCTGAATTGCGAAAAAGCCTTCCGAAGCATTGTAGATTTCATAATACCGGAAATCACTTTTCGGTAATAATTTGTTGTACTGCTCAATGTATGGGTCGAAATTTACGCCACCGTGAAAATATACTTCCAGATTTGGCCAAACTTCAAAAAGATTTCTTTTGCCCGTTGTTTCCATCACATTGTTCAGCAAAACCAACATCCATGAAGGTACACCGGCCAGGCTCGTTACATTTTCCCTAATGGTTTCATTTGCAATTGCCTGCATTTTGGTTTCCCAATCGCCCATTAGTGAAACCTCATTGCTTGGGGTACTACTATATTCTGCCCAAAACGGCATATTGTCAATTAAAATGGCTGACAGATCCCCGAAAACGGTACCATTTTCCTGATACAATTGTTTGCTTCCGCCAAGACGTAGGCTCTTGCCAACAAATAATTGGGAATGGGGATTATTATTGAGGTACATGCACAGCAAATCCTTACTGGCAGCGTAATGGCAATCTTCAAGTGAGTCCGTGGTTACGGGTATAAACTTACTTTTTGCATTAGTAGTTCCACTGGACTTCGCAAACCATTTAATGGGGGAAGGCCAGAAAATGTTGGCTTCTCCTTTGCGGGCGCGTTCTATATTGGGCTCATTTTCCTCGTAAGTGGTTACAGGAATGCGTGCGGCAAATTCGCTATAGGTTTTGATATTTGCAAAATCATATTGCCGACCAACCTCGGTGTTTTTTGCCTTTTGGAGTAAATGGAATAGCAGTTCTTCCTGTACTTCAATGGGGTACTTTAAAAACAGGTCAATTTGATGGAACCTTTTTTTTAAAAACCAAGAAGCAATGGAATTCACAATGGGGATTGGCATGTTTTTCTGCTATCTTTATGCTATAAAAATAACAATTTTATAATTACGATTTCCGTTTTTATAAAAGGGATCAATTCGTAATAAATTCTGAAAAAGTGTTGCGCATAAATAATTTCAAATAAATGATTTACGAAGGAATGCTCACAAAAATGTTGACGGAGAACGGTTCGCCTATACAATATTATCTTGTTTTCGACAACGATTTTTTAAGTATGAACCAACTATTGGACAAAAAAATCTCCATCAATTTTCTGCGTTATCAGTGCTTACATTGCAGTCTTCAAAAGAAAATATATAGACAGGGTTATTGTTACAATTGTTTTTTTTTAATTCCACAGGCGGCAGATTGGATTATAAATCCGGAATTGAGCAAGGCACATTTGGGGATTGAAGTTCGGGAGCTGGCTTATGAAATAGGCGTTCAACTTCAACCACACGTGGTTTATCTGGCCAACAGCAGTAGTGTGAAAGTTGGCGTTACCCGAAAAAGCCAAATCCCCACGCGATGGATAGATCAAGGGGCACATGAGGCCATAGAAATTGTAGAGGTTCCCAATCGGTATCTTGCGGGCATTACCGAAGTTGCGCTAAAAAGCCATGTGAGCGACAAAACTAACTGGCGCGCAATGCTGAAAAATGATATAAAGGATGAAAACTTGGCGGAATGGCGCAATCAATTGCAGCGCTTCATACCCGAGGAGGCGCGAGAATATTTTTTAGAGCATAATTTGGAGACGAATCTCCAATTCCCAGTTTTAAAATACCCTTCAAGCCCAAAATCGCTGAATCTTATAAAATCTCCTTATTATGAAGGAATTTTAAAAGGAATAAAAGGTCAATATCTTATTTTTGACGATGACACCGTTTTCAACGTTCGAGGAAATGAAGGGTGCGTCATTTCTATAGCCGTAAATTAAAAAAAAGGAATTCCATCAAACCAATATCAAATTTATACTTGTCCTTAGGAAGCAATATGGGCAACCGATTTGACAATCTGCAAACCGCGGTTGACAGTTTGTTTGAAAAGGTTGGTGCCATCATAAAAATTTCATCAGTTTATGAAAGTCCGGCAATGGGTTTTAATGGCGATCCCTTCTTCAATTGCGCAGTATGGATGCAAACGGAACTCGCACCTTCAAAAATTCTACAGCTTGTTTTAGAAATCGAAAAAAATATGGGTCGCGAGCGAAGCGCCGCAAAAACATATGCTTCCCGACCTATTGACATTGATGTAATTTTCATCGATTCAATAATATTGGAAACAGAAAAGCTAACCGTTCCGCATCCGCAGTTGGAAAAAAGGAACTTTGTTTTGCAGCCTTTAGTAGAAATCCATGCAACATTAGTCCATCCAATTTCGAAAAAAAATATTAATACGCTTTTGGCCCAGACCGAAGATGAAAGCACCCTAACCAAACAATCTAAATGGTTGACCAACCCTATGCGCGAGTATAACATTTCCCAATATAGTTATATTGCCATTGAAGGAAATATCGGCGCGGGAAAAACTAGTCTTGCTACAAAAATTGCAAATGATTTTAATGCGAAACTGATTCTGGAAAGGTTTAAGGATAACCCGTTCCTTCCCAAGTTTTATGATGATGCCGCACGTTATGCCTTTCCTTTGGAAATGTCATTTTTGGCAGATCGCTATCAGCAATTATTGGATGACATTTCGCAACCGGACCTTTTTACGCACAGTGTTATTGCGGATTATGACATAAGCAAATCATTGATTTTCGCAGGAATCACATTGCCCGAAGAAGAATATGCACTTTACAGAAAGCTTTTTCAGGTAATGCATAAAGATCTGCCAAAACCGGATGTTTATATATATCTATACCAAAATACGGAGCGTTTGCTGGAAAATATTAAAAAGCGAGGCCGAAGATACGAACAAAGCATTCAGGCGGAATATCTTCAAAAACTGAATTCCGGTTATCTGGAATTTATTAAGAACCAGCATTCCGAAAACATTAAAATAATTGATATTTCAGACCTGGATTTTCTTAAGAAGAGAAGCGATTATTTAACCATTTTGAATAAAATAGTTTCTTGAGAAGTTTGATTTTATTCTTTGAGAACAGAAAACGTTGTACCATAACTACCTACTTTATTTCATTACCTTTGCTCAAAAATAGCTGATGAGCACTCAAGATAATTTTGACCAAGGAAGAAGTTCGAACAAGCCAGGGAAAAATGCGCGCAAGAAAAGTATGGCTCGCGGAAATGCCCCACTAAAATCCGAACCTTCGAAGAAGGCCACCGGAAGGCAACAGGATCCAGCAAAACCGAAATTGAAATTTGACAAAAACGGGAAAGAAATCGGTCGCCGGGAAAAACCGGTAAAAGAAGTGAAAAAGAGCAATCCGGAAGATGGGGTTCGTTTAAATAAATACATTGCCAACAGTGGCGTTTGCTCGAGAAGGGAAGCAGATACTTACATCGCGACAGGCTTGATAACCGTAAATGGAAAAATCATCAACGAGATGGGTTATAAAGTCAAATTGACTGATGACGTTCGCTTTGACGGTCGCCGGCTGAACCCTGAACCAAACACCTATATTTTGCTGAACAAACCTAAAGGTTTCGCCACAACAGACAGCAATGCCAAGGGAATGACGGTTATGGATTTAGTTGCCAATGCCACTACGGCAAAAATAAAACCCTTTGGCCGTTTGGGAAGGAATGCCACAGGATTGCTGCTTTTTACGAATGATGATGAATTTGTGCAAAAATTCACAAAAAAGGGAATTACCCGATTATTTCACATTGAACTAGACAAAAACCTAAAGTCCGAACATCTTAAAAAAATAAAGGAAGGTTTCACTGTTGAAGGAAAAGAGATAACCGTGGAGGAAATAAGTTATGTGGACAATTCCCCTAAAAGTGAAATAGGTTTAAAAATTAAGCATACCGGAAACAGTATTATTCGCACCATTTTTGAACATTTGGGATATGATGTGGTTCGGGTGGATTGTGTAACCTTGGGTCCCTTGACCAAAAAGGATTTACCGCGCGGGCGCTGGCGTGCGCTAACTGAAAAAGAGCTCAATCTTTTCAGTATGATATAAGTTAAAGTGAAAAATCCAGTGATATTGGTAATTATTGGAAATTTTTTGGCACTTTTGTATTGAAAACAAATATGACATACATTAAAATGGTTGGTTTTTGAAAAATTCAAAAGCAAATATTCTAAATGAACAACGCATTTTTACTTCAGCGCATCGCTCCGTTGCCGCCTATGGGCAAAAGTTCAACCATAAACTTTAGGCCTATTCACATTTAATCGTCGAGTTAATTTTTTGTTATACTCCCTTTTTTTCAGGGATTGGGCAACAGGATTATTTAATTTACATCTTTCAACGAAAACACGAGAATGAACACCAAATACATAGATTTAATTAATCAGACCTATTACTTTCCACAGGAAGAATTTCAATTGGGCGATAATGGATTGGAATTTCATGGAGTAGATTTAATGGCGTTGGTAGAACAATACGGCGCGCCACTCAAATTTACTTACCTGCCAAAAATTTCAGAAAACATTAATCTCGCTAAAAAGTGGTTTGCCGAAGCAATTGAAAAAAACAATTACAAGGGCAGCTATAATTATTGCTACTGCACGAAAAGCTCGCATTTCAAACACGTTTTGGATGAGGCCATGAAGAATGACATACATATAGAAACATCTTCTGCCTTTGATATTGATATTGTTGAAAGGTTAAAAAAAACAGGCAAGGTTTCCGATAAAACCTATGTAATCTGTAACGGTTTTAAGCGCGAACGCTATATTGAAAATATTGCGCGACTGATAAATGACGGGCATGAAAACTGTATTCCTATAATAGATAATTACGAAGAAATAGAACTGCTCTCAGATAGTATCGAGAATCATTTCAACGTAGGCATTCGGATCGCTTCGGAAGAAGAGCCAAAATTCGAATTTTACACCTCGAGATTGGGAATTGGCTATAAAAACATAATTCCTTTTTATGAAGAGCAGATTAAAAACAACGAACGTGTAGATTTAAAAATGCTGCATTTCTTCATAAACACCGGCATTCGCGATACGGCATATTATTGGAACGAATTGGTGAAATGTTTAAAAGTATATGTACGCTTAAAAAAAATATGTCCGTCATTGGATAGTCTAAATATTGGCGGTGGTTTTCCCATCAAAAATTCTTTGGCGTTTGAGTATGATTATCAATATATGGTCAATGAAATATTGAACCAAATAAACATTACCTGCGCCGAGGCGGAGGTGCCGGTGCCAAACATTTTTACTGAATTTGGAAGCTTCACCGTTGGCGAAAGTGGTGGCGCCATTTATGAAATTCTTTATCAAAAACAACAGAACGACCGTGAAAAGTGGAATATGATAAATTCCTCCTTTATTACAACCTTGCCGGATACTTGGGCTATTAGCAAAAGGTTTATCATGTTAGCCATTAATCGATGGAATGATGAATATGAAAGAGTGCTTTTGGGAGGATTGACCTGTGATAGTGATGATTATTATAATAGCGAACAAAATATGGCAGCCATCTATCTGCCCAAGTTTCGAAAGGACAAACCGTTGTATATTGGATTCTTCAATACGGGGGCATACCAGGAAACTATTGGTGGTTTTGGAGGTCTGCAGCACTGTTTAATTCCATCACCCAAACATATATTGATTGACCGAGATAAAAACAATACCATAAAAACCAAACTATTTTCAGAACAACAAACAAGTGAGCAATTGCTAAACATTTTAGGTTATGAGCATTAAGACGTACGCCGGAATCCCGCAAAAATATGCGGCCCTTGAAACATCAAAAATTGTATTGATCCCCGTTCCTTACGATGGAACGAGCACCTGGCAAAAAGGGGCCGACAAAGGACCCGAGGCATTTTTGGACGCATCGGAAAATATGGAACTCTATGACATTGAAACCCAAACAGAGGTTTACAAACAAGGAGTATTTCTCGCTGACGCAATAACAGAGAAATCTTCGCCGGAAGCAGTTGTTTCCGAAGTTCACAAAGTCACGAAGGATTATATAAAGCGTAATAAATTCGTGACTCTTTTTGGTGGCGAGCACAGTATTTCCATTGGTAGCATTCGCGCATTTAATGAGTGTTTTGATAACTTAACCGTGTTGCATATAGACGCCCACGCAGATTTGCGAAAGGATTTTCACGGCTCTACCTGTAATCATGCCTGTGCCGTCTATGAAGCCAGCCAAACAACAAATCTGGTACAAGTTGGCATACGTAGCATGGATATTGCCGAAACCCGCGTAATGGATGAGGAAAAGGTATTTTTCGCGCACGATATGGCCAAGGACGAATACTGGATGGACAAAGTTATCGAGGCATTGGGCGACAATGTTTTTATCACCTTTGATTTGGATGCATTGGACCCATCCATTTTGCCATCAACTGGAACGCCAGAGCCGGGGGGACTTTTTTGGTATGAAACCCTCGATTTCCTAAAGCAAGTATTCGACGAGAAAAACGTGGTGGGCTTTGATATTGTTGAGCTTTGCCCGAATAAAGATGAAAGGGCATCAGATTTTGTTGCTGCAAAATTATATTATAAAATGCTTACCTATAAATTTGCGGGCACCGACGAAGATGACGAATACGAGAGCAATTTCAACCTTTCCGCCCCACTTGAAGGCGGCAAAAAATCAAATTCAAAATTAAACACAGAAGAAGATGAGTACTAGCAAAGGATCCATTTCCCAATTTATTGAAAAATATTATTTACACTTTAACGCCGCCGCATTGGTAGATGCCGCCAAAGGTTATGAAGCACAATTGAACAAAGGTTCAAAAATGCTCGTTTCCCTTGCCGGTGCTATGAGTACTGCAGAATTGGGAAAGATTTTTGCCGAAATGATCCGTCAAGATAAAGTTCAAATTATTTCATGTACGGGCGCAAACCTTGAAGAAGATATTATGAATTTAGTGGCCCATAGCCATTACGAACGTGTACCGAACTATCGCGATTTAACGCCACAAGACGAATGGGATTTGCTTGAAAGAGGAATGAATCGTGTGACAGATACCTGTATTCCAGAGGAAGAAGCCTTCCGAAGAATACAAAAACACATCGTAAAACTTTGGAAAGACGCAGAAGCAAAAGGCGAACGCTACCTTCCGCATGAATATATGTATAAATTGCTGTTAAGCGGGGTCATGGAAGAACACTACGAAATTGATTTAAAGGATTCGTGGATGTACGCTGCCGCGGAAAAAAATCTGCCAATAATTTGCCCCGGATGGGAAGACAGTACCATGGGCAATATCTTCGCCAGCTATGTATTAAAAGGCGAATTGAAGGCTTCTACCATGAAAAGCGGAATTGAATATATGACTTTTTTAGCGGATTGGTACACTGAAAATTCCAAGAATGGAATCGGCTTTTTCCAAATTGGGGGAGGTATTGCAGGCGATTTTCCCATTTGCGTAGTGCCCATGCTTTATCAAGACATGGAACGCCCCGAAACTCCATTTTGGAGCTATTTCTGCCAAATTAGTGATTCAACTACAAGTTTCGGAAGTTATTCCGGAGCGGTTCCAAATGAGAAAATTACCTGGGGAAAACTGGATATAGATACGCCAAAATTCATCATCGAAAGTGATGCCACAATCGTCGCGCCCCTAATTTTCGCATATCTGCTCGATATGTAGAAAAATAGGAAAAAATTTGGCTTCTATAGACAAATGTCTTAAATTTGAAGACATTTTTATATGAAGTTATGAGTTATGAAGAACAAAATTTTGCCCTCGGTGAAGTCAACGAATCTTTAAGCATTTACATCAAAGATATTGAAAGCATATCCAAAGGGTTTTCGTTTTCAGAATTTTTCGATGATAAAATGTTGATCATCAAAGCTATTCGCCGAGGTTTGCCGTATAAAATTTTTGATCAAATTAAAAAATTCACTCCGTTTTCAGATATAGATTGGGCCGAATATTTAGACCTTTCCCAAAAAACGCTTCAGCGTTATCGCGATGAGAACAACTTTTATTTTAAGCCCATCCATTCCGAAAAAATAATTGAGTTGGCCGAGGTAACTAATTTTGGTATTTCAGTTTTTGGTTCGTCCGAGAAATTTTACCGCTGGATCAATGCTTCCTCATTTGCTTTGGGCGGTTTGAAACCTGCGGAACTATTAAAAAATTCCTATGGAAAGGAATTGGTAATGGCAGAGTTAGGCCGTATTGAGCACGGTATTTTTGCATAATGCGGGTCTTTAGGCTGTCGCGGAAAATATATGCCGATGATTTAAGCGGTAAAGGAGCTGCTAAATTTGGGAACCGGTGGAATTCAAAAGGAATGGAAATGGTATACAGCGCGCAAAGCAGGGCGCTGGCAATGGCAGAGGTTCTCGTTCACTTATCCCTTGAGGATTTGCCGGAAGATTATATGATGGTGGAATTAAATTTTCCTGACACTTTAGAAATTGAGGAATTATTGTTGAAGGAACTCAAAGCCGACTGGAATGTCCATCCGCCAAAATCATTCACACGCAAAATTGGCGATGTATTTATTGATAATAAACGGGCTTGTGTGTTAAAAGTTCCTTCGGCCGTGGTGAAAGGGGACTTCAATTATTTAATTAACCCAAATCATTCCGAAATCAAAAAAATTAAAGTCGTGGAAATTGTTGAATTTCCTTTTGACAGGCGCATGTTTAAATAAAATATAATGGAACACCAAAAGATTGAAAATATAGAACTTAAATTTTTGACGCTGAAAAATTACGAGGCGTTAAAGGAAGCTACCATTCAATCATATGGAGGTCTGCCGAATAGCTATTGGAAAATAAATGAAATTGGAAATTTAATTGATATTTTTCCCGAAGGCCAAGTAGTTATAATGGCCGATGGCGAAATTGCCGGTTGCGCCCTTTCCATTATTGTAGATTTTGATGAGATAGAGGATCAGCATACGTATAAAGATATTACCGACGATCCCACATTCAGCATTCACGACCCCGAGGGCGACGTGCTCTACGGAATTGATGTTTTCATCCGCCCCGATTTCCGTGGGCTTCGTTTGGGAAGAAGACTGTATGATTACAGAAAGGAACTCTGTGAAAATCTCAATTTGAAAAGTATCATCTTTGGTGGAAGAATGCCAAATTACCATTTGCACGCCGATAAAATCTCACCCAAACAATACATTGAAAAAGTAAAGCGCAAACAAATTGACGACCCCGTTTTAAACTTTCAAATATCAAATGATTTTCATCCGGTGCGAGTGTTAAAGGGTTATTTGGAAGGTGATAAAGCTTCCGGCGAGTTTGCGGTTTTGATGGAATGGGACAATATTTATTATACCAAACCCATCAAAAAACCCAAGCCTTCGGCAGTGAAAAGTGTAGTTCGCCTCGGGCTGATTCAATGGCAGATGCGCAGTTATAAAGGGATGGAGGACTTGATGCATCAAGCGGAATATTTTGTGGATAGCGTCGCCGGCTATCGCTGTGATTTTGCGATGTTTCCCGAATTTTTCAATGCCCCGCTAATGGCGGAATATAACCATATGAGTGAGCCGGACGCAATTCGTGAATTGGCGAAGCACACAAAGGAAATTACGGAAAAAATGTCCCAACTTTCCATTTCGTATAATATCAACATAATTACTGGAAGTATGCCCGAAATGGTACGCGGTAAACTTTATAACGTTGGGTATCTGTGCCGTCGCGACGGAAGTGTAGAGCGCTATGAAAAGTTGCACGTAACCCCCGACGAAGCAAAAGTTTGGGGAATGGTGAACGGTAATTCGCTAAAAACTTTTGATACCGACTGTGGAAAAATAGGTGTTTTAATTTGTTACGATTCCGAATTTCCAGAGCTTTCCCGTTTGCTTTCGGATGAGGGAATGGACATACTTTTTGTGCCTTTTTTAACCGATACCCAAAATGGCTATTCCCGCGTACGTCTTTGTTCCCAAGCCCGAGCGGTGGAAAATGAGTGCTATGTTGCCATTGCCGGTAGCGTAGGCAATTTGCCAAAAGTACATAACATGGATATTCAATATGCACAAAGCGCTGTGTTTACGCCCTGCGACTTTTCTTTTCCCAGCAATGGAATAAAAGCGGAAGCAACCCCAAATACCGAAATGATTTTAGTTGCCGATGTCGATATTGACCTTTTAAGAGAATTACACACCTTTGGGGCAGTTCGAAATTTAAAGGATAGAAGAAAGGATTTTTACAGATTGGAACGGGTGAAAAAATAGGAATAATTCCGCAGATTTATAATCTTACCAACCTGCAAGGTTCAAAAACCTTGTAGGTTTTATTTTTTGGTTGAAGACTATTTCCCAAATCGCAAACCCAATAACCAAAGTATATTCCAAAGCCACCAGCCAAAGATTTTCATCAAAACCATCTTTTCCATAGGCTGAATAACTGAGCATCACAACAAAACTCCACACAATCGGGAATTTATATTTTGTGAAAACCGATAGCAAAAGCGGCGTGGCCGCATACCACGGATGAACAGTTGTTGAAAGCAAGAAATAAAATGAAATGGCGAAAAGCATCGCATTAAGCAATTGCTGTGGTGTATTATTTTTTCTGAGGAAAGCAATTCCCATCACGAAAAGAAAAACTAAAACAGGAAGAATTTTCCCGACAGATTCAATAATATTCCACCCAACAATTTGAAATCCGATCCACCGAATTACATAATAAACACTCGCATTAAACTCAAAATTCTGAAACCAAAGTGCGATGGTTGAAGAAAAGTGCTGTATAAATTCCGAAGAAAGAAAAGGTAGAAAAATGATTAAGACAGTTAATCCAATAATACTATAGAAACTAAGTAATTTTTGAAACGGGACCTCACAGGTTTTTAAAACCTGTGAGGACTTATCTGTTTTCGAAAACCATTTCAAAAATATTGGCAAAAACAAAAACGGGATCAATTTCACCGAAACTGATATTCCAATCAATACCGCCGCCCAAAACCATTTTCCGTTAAAAACTAAATACAACGCCCAAACAAAAAAGAAAAGCATCACGCCTTCAAAATGTAGGTTTCCCGTGAGTTCAATAATTATAAACGGATTCAGAAAAAACCAAAAAATATTTTTAATTGGAAGATTCAATTTTTCCAATATTTTCTTTCCAAAATAGAGAATTCCAACGTCTGCCATAATAATCAGCATGCGTAAAACAATCACCGAACCCAAAATACTTTTCCCAGCAAACAATGCCGCAACCGCAAAAAACAACTGATTAATTGGGGGATAATTGCTGAAATGACTGGCATTGAGCGCGCCCATTCCTTCAATCAAAATCTTGGATTGTTCCACTGCATTCGGAGAAAAGTTGGGCGTAAACAGATACGGGCTAATGCCTTGCAACATCAATCGTCCATCCCACAAAAACCGATAAAAATCCTGGGAAAGATTGGGGATGGCGGCAATAAATATGAATCGAAACAAAATTCCAAAGCCCGCCAAAAACCAAAAATTCAATTTAAATTTTTCAATAAGAAGATAGGCTATAAAAAAAAGTGAAGCGTAAAGCGAAATGAGTTTTATAAAATCACTCCGCTCTAAATCATACCCAAAACTGATATAAAATGCGATGGAAAGTATTGCAAAAAGAAGCGGAATTTTATATAGTTTAATGAAAATCAAAACAACTATTCAAAAATTAAATCAAAAATCTACAATCTTCAATCAAAAATCTTCAATCGTTTAATCTTGCCATTCGGCAATGAACAAATTGGTGTCACGTCCGCCGCCATTATTCCGATTTGATGAGAAAGCCAATTTTTTTCCATCATTTGAGAACACCGGAAAGGCATCAAAACCTTCACTAAAGGTCACCCTTTCCAGATTTTTTCCGTCAATATCAATTAAATACAGATTGAAAGGAAATCCTCGTTCCGCCTCAAAATTGCTTGAAAACAGAATTTTTTCCCCGGAAGGGTGGAAGAAGGGCGCCCAATTGGCATTTCCCAAATGCGTCAATTGCCGAAGTTCGCTTCCGTCCGCATTGCAAATAAAAAGTTCCATTTCTGTGGGTTGCACCAAACCTTGGGCGAGCAACTCTTTATATTCCTTTATGGCTGCTTCCGTTTTTGGTCGGGAAGCACGGAAAATAAGTTTACTGCCGTCGGGTGAAAAGAATGCCCCACCGTCGTATCCCAATTCATCTGTAATCTGCTTTACGTTTTCCCCGTCAAGGTCCATGGTGTAAAGTTCCAAATCGCCACTGCGGATTGAGGTGAAAACTATTTTATCACCCTTTGGCGAAACGGTTGCCTCGGCATCGTAGCCTGGCTCATTCGTTAACTGTGCAGTGATATTTCCCTCCAAATCAGCAACGAAAATATCAAAACTGTCATAAACGGGCCAAACGTATTTTCCCTCTTTTTTCAACGGAACTTCGGGGCAGTTTTCGTCTTTTAAATGGGTGCTTCCGTACACGATATGCTTTCCGTCCGGTAGAAAATAACTGCAAGTTGTTCGGCCCTTTCCGGTGCTAATCATTGGCGGTTGCTTGTCCATAAAAGTTTCGTCGGCATTCATTAAAAACATTTGATCGCAGTTGACGCCCCAATTTTTATTGTTGCTTTGGAAGATGAGTTTGCTGTCGTCAAAACTCCAATACGCTTCGGCGTTATCGCCTCCAAAAGTAACTTGGCGGATGTTTTTGAAATGTTTTTCTTCGGGATAAATTAAGGTATCGTTTGTTTGCGGATCGAGAAATGCGGTCGTCGTTTTTTCAATTTGGTCTCCGAGCGGAGCCGAGGAGTCGTCTTTTTTCACTTCATTTTTACAACTTGCAAATAGGATGATAATAATGGCCGTATAGATTATTTTCATTTTTAATGTACTTTTGAACAAAAGTAACGATATGCGTACAATTTTACTGCTATTTCTGGCAATGCTTGTTTTTTCATGTAAAGAAACAAAGGTTGAAACGGTAACAATGAAGGAAGATGTTTCCGTTTTGGCAAACGATAGTTTAAAAGGAAGAAAAACCGGTTCGGCTGGCGAAAGAAAAGCTGCCGATTATATTGCGAAACGTTTTGCGTCTATTGGTTTGAAGCCGAAAGGAACCGATGGATTTTTTCAGAAATTTTCTTTTAAGGCCAGTAAAAATCCGCATCAGGAAGCAGAATTTACTTCAGAGAAAAACGACAGCACCGAAACTGCGGAAAATGTAATCGCATATCTTGATAATAATGCTGAAAACACGGTAGTAATCGGCGCACATTACGACCATTTGGGAATGGGGGGCGAAGGTTCCCTGTATCGCGAAGGCGATGCGATACACAATGGCGCCGACGATAATGCGAGCGGGGTGGCGATGTTGCTTCATTTGGCCGATTCACTTCAAAAGAAGGAGTCGCCGAAGAAAAATAACTACCTCTTTATTGCTTTTTCGGGGGAAGAAGAAGGGTTGCTGGGTTCAAATTATTTCGTAAAGAATCCCACTATTGATACCAAAAAAGTAAGCTATATGCTGAATATGGATATGGTGGGGAGACTAAATTCTGAAAAGACTTTGGCGGTTTATGGCGTGGGAACATCCCCAATTTTGAAACAAACTGTAAATGCAAATGCAGGAGAACTAAACATAGTAGAAAACGAAAGCGGCGTTGGCCCGAGCGATCACACTTCCTTTTATTTGGCTGATATTCCGGTGTTGCATTTTTTCACGGGGCAGCACGAAGATTACCACAAACCGAGCGACGATACCGAAAAGGTGAATTTTGAAGGTATGGAATTGGTTTCAAATTATATTTTCAGCATCATTAAGGATTTGGATAACCAACCAAAACTTCCTTTCCGAAAAACAAAAAATGAAAGCGAAGTGGTTCCGGATTTTAAAGTGACTTTAGGGGTTGTGCCCGATTATCTTTTCAGCGGAAAGGGAATGCGAATTGATGGCATCAGTGAAGACCGTCCTGCACAAAAGGCGGGCCTTCAAAAAGGGGATATAGTTGTGAAAATGGGCGAACACGAAGTTACCGATATGATGAGCTATATGAAGAGTCTTTCAAAATTCGAAAAGGGACAAAGTGCAAAAGTAACTATTGATAGAAATGGGGAATTGAAAGAGGTTGAGGTAACATTTTAAAAAATTCTCTTCAATAGAATTCATGAAAATGAAATTAACCACTTTGCAATATATTACCCTAATTGCATTTATTGCTTTTGCTATATATGAACTTTATCTGTATTACTCGGATAGTTTGGATAACGCTTCGGGGAATAATATCCGTATAGATTTGATTCTATTTCCTGCAATTCTTTTCATATTATTGGTTATATCCATAATTCAGTTTTTAACCCGGAAGTAAGTCTTTGGCTTGGATATAATCGGGGTGGCATCACATCACAATTTTCAGCAACGCTATTAAATAAAAAAACCTAACCGATCCGGAAGATCTGTTAGGTTTTTAACTATTAATCAATTTCGAATTACATCATTCCGGGCATTCCGCCGCCCATGCCGCCTGGCATTCCGCCACCGGCATTTTCTTCTTTAATGTCTACTAAAGCACATTCGGTAGTAAGAATCATTCCCGCAACCGAAGCGGCATTTTCAAGTGCAATTCGGGTTACTTTTTTAGGATCGATAATTCCGGCTTTTAGCATATCAACGTATGTATCAGATTTGGCATCATAACCATAGTTTTTCTTGCCTTCCAAAACTTTATTGATCACCACGGAACCTTCGCCACCGGCGTTTTCAACAATAGTGCGAAGCGGAGATTCAATTGCCTTAGCTACGATATTTATACCGGTTGCTTCATCCAGCGTCTCGGTAGTAAGTTTTTTAAGTACTTCAATGGCGCGCACCAAAGCTACACCACCACCGGCAACAATACCTTCTTCCACAGCCGCGCGGGTTGCGTGAAGGGCATCATCAACTCTGTCTTTCTTCTCTTTCATTTCCACTTCCGAAGCGGCGCCAACGTAAAGAACGGCAACACCTCCGGCCAATTTGGCCAAACGCTCCTGCAGTTTTTCTTTGTCATAATCGCTAGTTGTGGTTTCTATCTGAGCCTTTATTTGGTTTACACGGCCCTTAATTTCATCTTTTTTACCGGCACCGTTTACGATAGTTGTATTGTCCTTATCAATGGTAACTGTTTCGGCGGAACCAAGCATTTCAATAGTGGCATTTTCCAAAGTGAAACCTCGCTCTTCAGCAATCACGGTTCCTCCGGTCAACACTGCGATGTCTTCTAACATTGCTTTTCTTCTGTCACCAAAACCTGGCGCTTTTACAGCCGCAATTTTCAACGAACCGCGAAGTTTGTTAACCACCAAAGTAGCCAAAGCTTCGCCATCCACATCTTCTGCAATAATCAATAAAGATTTGCCTTGCTGCGCCACTGGCTCAAGCACGGGCATTAAATCTTTCATTGATGAAATTTTCTTGTCGTAAAGCAATACCATTGGGTTTTCCAACTCGGTTTGCATTTTTTCAGTATCAGTTACGAAATACGGAGAAAGGTAACCGCGGTCGAATTGCATGCCTTCAACAACGTCAACGTAGGTTTCAGTTCCTTTGGCTTCTTCAACAGTGATAACACCTTCTTTGCCAACTTTTCCGAAAGCCTTGGCAATCAAATTACCAATTACATCGTCGTTATTTGCGGAAATGGAAGCAACTTGCTTTATCATTTCGGAAGAATTTCCGACTTTGGTTGTTTGCTTTTCAAGGTTTTCAACAATAGCTTCAACCGCTTTGTCGATTCCGCGTTTCAGATCCATAGGGTTTGCACCGGCGGCAACGTTTTTTAAACCTTCTTTTACGATTGCTTGCGCAAGAACTGTCGCAGTTGTTGTACCATCACCGGCAAGGTCGTTGGTTTTTGAAGCAACTTCCTTTACCATCTGAGCACCCATATTTTCAAGTGGGTCCTGCAGTTCAATTTCTTTTGCAACGGTAACACCATCCTTTGTAACCTGTGGTGCTCCGAAGGATTTGCTGATAATTACGTTACGTCCCTTAGGACCTAAGGTTACTTTAACTGCGTTCGCCAATGCATCAACGCCGCGCTTAATACTGTCGCGGGCATCTACATCAAATTTTATATCTTTTGCCATTTTTTTAATTGCTTTAAGCTTTAAGCTGTATGCTATAAGCTGTGGTTAAACTATAATTTAAGTGGAATTTTTTGAAAAATTAGATGATGGCTAAAATATCATCCTCGCGCATGATGAGGTAGTCTTTACCATCAAACTTTAGTTCGCTGCCGGAGTATTTTCCGTAAAGAACGGTATCGCCAACTTTTACGGTCATTTTGTGGTCTTCTCTACCTTTTCCAACGGCAACTACTTTGCCTTGTTGTGGTTTTTCTTTTGCAGAATCGGGAATGTAAATTCCGGACGCAGTTTTAGTTTCGGCCTCTTGTGGCTGTACCAAAACGCGATCGGCAAGTGGTTGAATTTTTAATGCCATTTCAATTTATTTTTTAGTTGTTAAACTTAGGTTTAAAATCTTTGTTTGCTAATTGGCAGAAATTGTGCCACTGCCCTTAAACTGACATATTACAAAATAAAAATGCCAGCTTGTCAGAGCTGGCATTTAAAATATTGTGTATAAATATTAGTTAGTTGTATCGGTTGCCGCTGGTGCGGGAGTTTGGGTAGTCGGAACCGCGGGAACCGCGCTTTCGTCAAAAGTTTTAGACTGTAAGCTACTGCCTCCCATAATAAATACGTTGGAGAATAAAATTAGTGCCAACATAATGGTTGCTAGCGTCCACGTACTTTTATCCAAGAAGTCTCCTGTTTTTTGAACGCCGCCAATCTGTGCGCCACCCCCTCCGCCAAATGACGAAGAAAGTCCGCCACCTTTTGGGTTTTGAACCATTATAACTACGACCAGTAAAAAGGCCACTATCATTATTAAAACTAAAAATATTGTAAACGTACTCATTGTTGTTCTGTGTTAATCAGTTTTTCTATTGCCCGAATTTGGTCTGCAAAGAAACCACTTTTTTCGGGATTTTTCAAAATTAAAATTTTATATGCCTGAATTGCTTTTTTGTAGTTCTTTTGTTGCAGATACACTTTCGCCAAAGTCTCTGTCATCAGTGAATCTGTGGATTGCGGGAATGATTTGGATGTAATTATTTTTTCTTCCTTTACTTCTTTCTTTGCAATTTCGACCGGTGTAATTTTAGGTTTTTCCTGAATAAATTTATCAATTAGCTGAAATTTTCGGTCTTTTTCATCACTATCGGACTCAGGTTTTTCTACTTCTTCTGAAAATTTTGCGGAACGTTCAATGGGCTTTGCCTTTGTCAATTTCAGCCATTCCGCAAAGGAATGGGTGTCGCTTTTCGTGAATTCCAATGGCTTATCCGGGTGCAGGATTTCCTTTGGCTTTTCCACTTTTTCGGAAGCCAGATTTTGAACGGATTCAACCTTTCTTTGAAAAAGTTCCGGATTTAAAATATTCTCAGCTTTTTGTCTTTCGGCTTTTAATTGCCTATCCAGCTCAATACTTATCTGTTCTGAAATGTTTTCTGAAATTACCTTTATTTCCTCCACCGAAGCATCATGCTGCAGGATGGTTTGCGAAATTTCATTCTGAATAAATTTATCCGAAGTGATATATTCAAAAAGAATATCGCGATCCGTAGTGTGGGCGGCGGCCAACTTTAAAGCGTCATTGTAGAGAAAGCTTTCCTGATTTTTCAACCCTTTAAGTTGAAGCGCACGTGCACTTTGGAAATAAGGATATTTTTTTATGACCAATTGCAACGCATCTAAATCTTCCGAAGTTATCTTCTGCGGATTGGCGAGTAAATATGTAAAGTTGGAAAGATTCAAAATACTACCAATTTGCGAGCGATTTGTTAAAAATATCTTGGGTAATGCGCTCAAAAATAAAATCCACAGCGGCGTCAAGTTTTGAGCCTGTTAACTGTGTTGCGCCAGGATAATCATAATAAAAACTGAAGGGCTGCTCAAAATCCTTCAAAGGGTCTTTAGTGTTAAAAAAGCGTACGTTGATGCTTATGGTTAGCCTATTCTGGGCAGCTGTACTGTTGGCTGTTGCGGTAATGGGTGCAATATAATATTGTGTTATTTCTCCTTCATAAACCAAATCGCCATTATTGTTTACCAAGTCCAGACTGGTTTGGTTCAGCAACAAATCCTGCAATTTTTGGGTAAAATCGCGTGCAATTCCGGGTTCCACAATAGGGGCATTGTTTTGAAAATAATTAACCTGAACCGTTCTTGTGGTGTTATAATTGATATCTGCGCCAGTAAAAGAATACGGTCCGCAGCCCTGCAACTGAATTGCAATAGTTATCAAAAATATAAATGAAAAAAACTTTATCATTTGCTTAAATTACGTTTAAATCCTAATCCATAAATACCAAATTCGAAGTTCCGAAATGAATTACCCCTAAACTTATAAATCGTACTGCTTTATTTTCCTGTAAAGAGTTCTTTCGGAAATTCCCAGCTCATCAGCCGCATCCTTACGTTTACCGTTGTATTTTTCTAAGGATTTTTTAATGAGTTCCAATTCTTTTTGCTGAAGCGACAGATTTTCCTCTTCTTCAATTTCCTCGGCATATTCATATTTGGCCTTTCGCTGGTCGGTGGTGTGCTCGGGAATGCTAAAAACCTCCACATTGCTTTCCGATCCATTGTTGCCATCTTCAATTATTGATGCCAAAGCTTCCTCCGTCTCACTTTCATCGGAATAAATTTTATTGATAAGCGATGACTGTTCTTCCTTTACTTTCGCGTTATTGCCGGTTTTCATAAGCTCCAACGTAAGTTTTTTAAGATCGTTTACATCTCGCTTCATATCAAAAAGCACTTTGTAAAGAATCTCGCGTTCGCTACTGAAATCGCTCTCGGCTTTTTTAGCATTCACAATTGCCGGAAGATTGCCGCCCATATCCGGTAAATAATGTTTCAACGTTTCATAGGAAATATCACGATTTTGTTCCAAAACCGAAATCTGTTCTGCGACATTTCTCAACTGACGTACATTGCCGCTCCAGCGGTATTGCAAAAGCAAATCTGTGGCTTGATCCGTTAATCGGATGGTGGGCATTTTGTATTTCTGGGCAAAATCTGCTGCGAATTTCCGGAAGAGCAAATGTATATCTTCTTGTCTTTCGCGAAGTGGGGGAAGGTTGATTTCTACAGTGCTTAAGCGATAATAAAGGTCCTCACGGAATTTCCCTTTTTCAATGGCATCAACCATTTTTACGTTTGTTGCCGCTACAATGCGAACATCGGTTTTTTGGGCTACGGAAGAACCTACTTTTAAAAATTCGCCATTTTCCAAAACACGAAGTAATCGAACTTGGGTTGGAAGAGGCAATTCACCCACTTCATCCAAGAAAATAGTGCCGCCATCGGCTACTTCAAAATAACCACTTCGGGTTGCGGTCGCGCCCGTAAAAGAACCTTTTTCGTGACCGAAAAGTTCGCTGTCAATAGTTCCCTCGGGAATTGCGCCACAGTTTACGGCAATATATTTTCCGTGTTTCCGGTGGGAAAGCGAATGGATTATTTTTGGAATACTCTCTTTTCCCACGCCACTTTCGCCCGTAACCAATACCGAAATATCCGTAGGTGCAACCTGTATTGCTTTTTCCACGGCGCGGTTCAGTTTTGGGTCGTTGCCAATTATTCCGAAACGTTGTTTTGTTGCTTGTATGCTTTCCATAAGCCCCCTAACCCCCAAAGGGGGAATTCGTGTGAGTTAAAGAAATAGAAATTATAATAATCACTTTCATTTTTAAAGTTTTTTGATTTTTTTCTCAGCCCAGTCCCCCCTTTGTGGGTTAGGGGGCTGTTCCCACCGCCTCACCAATCAAGGTAGCAGTAGTACAATCGGTTATTTTCACTTTTACGAAATCGCCTGCTTTATAGTTTTCCTTCGGAAAAACGGCAACGTTGTTGTGTTCCGTTCTTCCGCTCCATTCGTCTTTATTTTTTTTCGATTCTTTTTCAATTAAAACTATGACAGTTTTCCCTAAAAATTCCGCAGTGCGAATGGCACTGTGTTTTTGTTGAAGATCAACAATTTCAGTCAATCTTCGGCTTTTCGTTTCTTCCGGCACATCGTCTTCATATTTTCTGGCAGCCATTGTTCCAGGCCTTTCCGAATATTTATACATATAGCCAAATTCATACTTCACATATTCCATTAAGCTCATCGTTTCTTTGTGGTCATCCTCAGTTTCCGTGGGAAAACCAATAATCATGTCCTGCGAAATGGAACAACCGGGAATAATTTCCCAAATTCTGTCAATCAACTTCATATATTCCTCGCGGGTGTGCTGGCGGTTCATTTTCTTTAAAATACGAGTACTTCCACTTTGTACGGGAAGATGGATGTGGTTGCAGATATTTTCGTGTTTTGCCACAATGTGCAACACTTCCTCGTGCATATCCTGCGGATTGCTGGTTGAAAAGCGAATGCGCATTTTTGGATGGGCCGTTGCAACCAAATCTAGCAATTGCGCAAAATCAGTTGCGGTAGCCTGTTGCATTTCCGAAGCGTTTTTGAAACCTTTTTTCAGTCCGCCGCCGTACCATAAATAACTGTCCACATTTTGACCGAGCAGCGTTATTTCTTTGTAACCTCTTTCGGCCAAATCATCTACTTCGCGCAAAATACTCTGCGGATCACGGCTGCGTTCGCGGCCTCGGGTAAAAGGTACAACACAAAATGTGCACATGTTATCGCAGCCGCGGGTAATGCTCACGAAAGCCGTAATTCCATTGCCGCCCAAACGAACTGGTGAAATATCGCCATACGTTTCTTCTTTTGAAAGAATAACGTTCACGGCATCGCGGCCCTCTTCAACTTCTTTCAGCAAATTCGGAATGTCTTTATACGCATCTGGCCCAACTACCAAATCGACAATTTTTTCTTCTTCGAGAAATTTTTCTTTCAAACGTTCCGCCATACAACCCAAAACCCCAACTTTCATTTTTGGGTTTACTCGCTTTACCGCATTGTATTTTTCCAGACGTTTTCTTACGGTTTGTTCAGCTTTATCGCGAATGGAACAGGTGTTCACTAAAACCAAATCGGCTTCTTCCAACAAATTCGTAGTATTATAACCTTGGTCCGCAAGAATGGAAGCCACTATTTCACTATCGCTGAAATTCATGGCGCAGCCGTAACTTTCAATATAAAGCTTTCGTGAATTACCTTCAATTGCCTCCAGCGTTAATGTGGTACCTTGCGTATTTTCGTCAATTATCTTTCCCATAAAAAATCAAGCCTCAATGCAAATTTGTTATCCTAAACATTGAACCGGCAAAGATACAATTATTTGTTTTCGCTGTCAAAGTGTCAGATTTCTTTTTGGAAATATATTTCGGTATCATATAATTCATTCTGAATTCGAGATTAATTTTTTAAAAACATTCGTGTATTTCGGTTTGGAAGGAGTGCCACATTTTTCAAATTTCACACCCGTAATCATTCGTATTAAAAAATTCATATACTTTTGTACGCATAACAATTATGTATATGGCAAAAAATTTAGTGATAGTGGAGTCCCCGGCAAAAGCAAAAACCATTGAAAAATTTCTTGGGAAAGAATTCAAGGTTTCCTCCAGTTTTGGACACATTGCAGATCTTCCGTCCAAGGAATTGGGCGTGGACGTGGAAGGGGATTTTACACCTAAATATATAGTGAGCAGCGATAAAAAGAAATTAGTAGCTGAATTGAAAAGTCTTTCCAAAAATGCAGATATGGTTTGGTTGGCGAGTGATGAGGATCGAGAGGGGGAGGCTATTGCTTGGCACTTGGCCGAAGAATTAAAGCTAGACAAAAACAAAACGAAGCGAATTGTTTTTCACGAGATTACAAAAACGGCTATTTTAAAAGCTATTGACAATCCGCGGCAGATAGATTATAATTTAGTAAATGCGCAGCAAGCGCGCCGTGTTCTGGACCGTTTGGTGGGTTATGAACTCTCTCCCGTTCTTTGGAAAAAAGTGAAAGGCGGACTTTCCGCAGGCCGCGTACAATCCGTAGCCGTGCGATTGATTGTGGAACGCGAGCGCGAAATTGAAGCGTTTACCGCAGTGGGTTCTTACCGAATTGATGCGGAATTTACAACCCTGGATGGCAGTAAATTCAAGGCGAAACTTCCAAAGAATTTTGATACGGAAGAGGAAGCGCGCGAGTTCCTTCGAAGAAATGTGGGCGCCAATTATAAGATTTCAGATTTAACTAAAAAGCCTGCCAGTAAAAGTCCGGCGGCGCCTTTTACTACTTCAACATTACAACAGGAAGCTGCTCGGAAGCTATATTTTTCAGTGGGAAAAACAATGACAATTGCGCAGCGTTTGTACGAGGCGGGATTAATAACCTATATGCGTACCGACAGCGTAAATTTGAGCAACGATGCAAAAAATGCGGCTCAAAAGGAAATCATTTCTTCCTATGGAAACAAATACAGCAAACCTCGCGATTACAAGGGAAAAAGTAAGGGAGCTCAGGAAGCGCATGAGGCCATTCGCCCCACGGACATGGCAATGCACACAATAACCGGCGACCACGACCAAGCGCGTTTGTATGATTTAATTTGGAAAAGAACATTGGCTTCCCAAATGAGCGATGCCCAATTGGAACGCACCAATGTGAAAATTGATGTTATTTCCAAGGAAAAGGTTACAGAAAATTTCACCGCAAATGGGGAAATGATAAAGTTTGACGGATTCTTAAAAGTGTATCTTGAAGGAACCGATTTTGAGGAAGAAGAACAGGAGGGAATGTTGCCGAATATGAAAAATGGTGACGCGCTTCAAAATAACTATATCACCGCCACCGAACGTTTTACCCGTCCGCCGTACCGATATACGGAAGCGTCATTGGTAAAACAATTGGAAGAATTGGGGATTGGCCGCCCTTCCACATATGCGCCGACTATTTCTACAATTATAAGTAGAAATTATGTTGAGAAGGGAACCGTTGATGGTGTGCAGCGAAAGTATCTTCAGCTTACACTTCAAAAGGAAAATATTAAGGATAAAACCTTGACCGAAACCGTTGGCTCCGACAAAGGAAAATTGGTTCCAACGGATATTGGAATGATTGTGAATGACTTTTTGGTTGAGCATTTCGAAAATATAATGGATTACAATTTCACCGCAAAAGTGGAACAGGATTTTGACGACATTGCCGAAGGAAAAGAAGAATGGACGAAGATGATGAAGGATTTCTACGGAAAATTCCACCCACGCGTTGAACATGTAGAGGAAAATGCGGAACGCGAAAGTGGTGAACGTATTCTAGGCGAAGATCCCGAAACCGGAAAAACTGTTTTGGTGCGCCTCGGAAAGTACGGTCCCATGGCACAAATTGGTGCTCCCGAGGATGAAGAGAAAAAATTTGCCAGCCTGCGTCCAGACCAACAACTGCATTTGGTTACCTTTGAAGAAGTGATGGATCTTTTCAAGCTTCCAAAGACTTTGGGGGTTTTTGAGAACGAAGAAGTGGAGGTTAACAACGGGCGTTTCGGTCCGTATGTTCGCTTCGGAAAAACCTTTATTTCGCTACCAAAGGGAATGGATCCATTGGAAGTCGATATGGCTTTCGCAAAGGAATTGATCGAGGAAAAGAAAAAAGCCGATGCCCCTATATATATGTATGAGGATTTGCCCGTTCAAAAAGGTGTAGGCCGGTTTGGGCCATTTATAAAATGGAACAATATGTTCATCAACGTGAACAAAAAGTATGATTTCGACAATCTTTCAAAAGAAGATGTAAAAGAACTTATCGAAGACAAAAAGCAAAAGGAAATCGATAAATTGGTAAATGAATGGCCCGAGGAAAAGATACGGATCGAGAAAGCGCGTTGGGGACGTTTCAATTTAATAAAAGGCAAAACAAAGGTTGAATTGCCCAAAGGTACCGAAGCCGATAAAATGACTTTGGATGAGGCAAAAGATTTGCTCGAAAAGAAAAGTCCGAAGAAAAAAACTACTGCCAAAAAGAAAGCAACAACCAAGAAAAAAGCCACAGCCAAGAAAAAATAATGATAGAATTTTTATCGCCAGTTTCGAAAAAAGTATTGGCACACCGGGAAATCCTACCTCCCGGAACCTTGGGAAAACAGATTGAAGTCCATTCTAAAAAAGGAGAATTGCCAAATTTAAAAAACGTAAAATTTGCGCTTCTCGGAATAAAGGAGAATCGCGCCGACGTAAATTTTATGGGTGGAGAAATTTCCTTTGATGCTTACAGAAAAGCATTTTATTCTCTTTATCCCGGCAATTGGAACTATGAAATAATGGATTTGGGCGATATTGAAAAAGGAAATTCTGCCGATGACACGCGTTTTGCCGCTAAGGAAGTTATAGCTGCGCTTCTTAAAAAAAACATAACCCCACTAATTTTAGGTGGCAGCCAGGATTTGGCCTATTCGCAATATCGGGCCTATGATGGCATTGGAGAAATGGTAAATGTGGTTAATATTGACAATCGGTTTGACCTCGGAAATGCGGAATTGCCAATTTCGAACAAATCATATATTGGAAAAATGGTTGTGGATAAGCCCTATAATCTTTTTAATTATAGTGTTTTAGGATACCAGTCCTATTTCAATGCGCCGCAGGAAATAGCTTTGATGGATAAACTTTTTTTTGACGCATATCGATTGGGTGAAATTGCCGCCGATATTTCCATTGTAGAACCAATAATGCGAGATGCTGATTTAGTGACCTTGGATGTTGCCGCAATAAAAAATACGGAATTAAGTTATAAAAACAGCGAAAGCCCCAATGGTTTTGATGGTCGTGAAATTTGTGCCATCGCCCGATATGCGGGAATTAGCAATAAAGTAAAATCTTTCGGCGTTTACGAACTTAGCGATTCCCTCGAAAGTAAAAGTGGCGCAATGCTCGTGGCGCAGATATTTTGGTATTTTGTGGAAGGTTTTAATTTTAGAGTGGAAGATGAGGATTTTGACAATGAAAAATTCTTCACAACCTATAAAGTTCCTATTGAAGATGAAGTTTTGGAATTTAAAAAGAGCACAAAAACAGAACGATGGTGGATTCTTTTGCCATTTATTTCAAATGTTAATAATAAATTAAAAAGACGAACGTTATTACCTTGCACTTATGGCGAATATTTGGGTGCATGCAATCAGGAAATTCCTGAAAGGTGGTTGAAAGCCCGCCACAAAAATGAAGTATAATCAAACAAGCTTAGTAAAAATGGGGTTCAATGGTTTTTCAAAAAAAAATTGTTTTTTTGAAATTTTATAAATAGGTTTACGCCCTTGAATCTCGAAATTTAACCTAAATACCTATGAAGAAGTTTATTGCATTCACTGCGATCGTTGCCTTTTTGTTCAGTTGTAACTCCGGAGACAGAGGCGAGCTGGTTGGGGCAAAAGGTAAAAAATGGTATCCTCAAAAACCTTTCGGAATGACGCTTGTCCCAGGTGGATCCTTCATTATGGGTAAAAGCGATGACGATTTTGTGGCTGTTAATGATGCGCCTACAAAAACCGTTACCGTCCGATCTTTCTATATGGACGAAACCGAAATAACCAATTCTGAGTATCGCCAATTTGTTAATTGGGTTCGCGATTCTACGGTTAGACTGCGTTTGGCAATAATGGCAGATGAGGTTGGCGCAACCCCAGGTGATGGTGGCATTGGTGAATTTGCATTCGTGGACCAAGAGAACGAGGAGATGACCCCCTATCAACAATATATGTACGATAACTATTTTGGGATGGGTGAGGATTATTATGCAGGCCGAAAATTAAATGACCAAGTAGATTTAATTTGGGACACTTCCGAATATCCAGATGAATACTATTCTGAGGTGATGGACACTATGTACATTCCAACTGAAGAAGCCTATAATGGACAGCGAACCATTGATGTCAGCAAATTAAATTTTCAGTACACCTACATGGATATTGAATCTGCAGCACGGGACAAAAGTAAGAGGCGTAAGGATTTCATTAAAAAAGAAGAAGTGAATATCTATCCTGATACCACCGTTTGGATAAAAGACTTTAACTATTCCTATAACGAGCCGATGCACAACGATTATTTCTGGCACCAGGCTTACGGTGACTATCCTGTAGTGGGTGTTACTTGGAAACAGGCAAAAGCTTTTTGCGCGTGGAGGACCTTGTATAAGAATGCATATCAGAAATCAAGAAAACAAAATCATGTCAATTCCTTTCGACTTCCCGGAGAGGCCGAATGGGAATATGCTGCCCGCGGCGGTCTAGAATCGGCTACCTATCCATGGGGAGGACCATATGCAAAAAATGACCGTGGATGCTTTATGGCAAACTTTAAGCCCTTGCGTGGTGATTACGCGGCAGATCAAGCATTGTACACCGTTGAGGCTAAATCTTATGAGCCCAATGATTTTAACCTCTATAATATGGCCGGAAATGTTTCGGAGTGGGTGGCTTCTTCCTATGATCCCGCTTCTTACGATTACACTTCCACTATGAACCCAAATGTGAACGATCCAAACAATATGCGGAAGGTTGTACGCGGCGGTTCTTGGAAGGATGTTGCTTATTTTCTTCAAGTAAGCACACGTGACTACGAATATGCGGATTCAGCGCGCAGCTATATCGGCTTTAGAACTGTTCAGGATTATATGGGTACTGACGTTGTTCTAAACCAAAACTTCGGCGATGCCCGTTAAAAAAAATAACCAAATCTCAATCTCAAATATTTAACCTTAACTAAAAACACCTCAATTAAAATTTATTAATTATGGCACAATCAAGATCATCTAAAAAACTATTTAACATGGCCTACGGCCTAGGGGCATCCATTGTAATTTTAGGAGCTCTATTCAAAATTCTTCACTGGGAGCTAGGTCCATTAAACGGAGGTATCCTTTTGGCAGTAGGACTTATAACGGAAGCAATTATCTTCGCTATTTCGGCTTTTGAGCCCGTTGATGATGATTTGGACTGGTCGCTGGTTTATCCAGAACTGGCCGGTGGTGCCTCAACAAACAGAAAGGCCGTAAAGGAGCCAGAAGATGCACAAGGACTTTTGTCAAAAAAATTGGACGAAATGCTAAAGGATGCGCGTATTGATGCAGAGCTAATGAACAGCCTTTCCACTAGTATTCGTTCTTTTGAAGGCGCAACTAAAAGTATGGCCCCTACTGCTGAAGCAATGAACTCTACCAAAAAATACAGCGAAGAAATGGCACTTGCTGCTGCACAAATGGACTCGTTAAATAGTCTGTATAAAGTGCAGATAGAGTCAACAAGCCGACAGGCAGAAGCAAACCAGCAAGTGGCTGAAAATGCCGAACAACTAAAACAGCAAATGCAGCATTTGGCTACAAACCTTTCTTCATTGAACGGAGTTTATGGCGGCATGCTTTCTGCAATGAACAATAGAAACTAAGATAGGTTTTCACCTTAATTATTAATCTTTAAAAAAGAATAAAAATGGCAGGAGGAAAACTATCCCCAAGGCAGAAGATGATTAACCTAATGTATCTGGTTTTCATCGCAATGCTTGCATTAAATATGTCCAAAGAGGTGCTATCCGCCTTTGGACTCCTAAATGAAAAAATAGCCGTAGCTAATGATGCTACCGTACAACGTAATACGGCCTTTTTGGCAAGTTTGGAAACAAAGGCTGCTGAACAGCCCGAACAATACAGTGCAGTATTGGCTAAGGCAAACCAAATAAAGGAAATCGCAACAGAATTTGATAATTATCTAAGTACCTTAAAGTCGGATATGATGGCAACCGTAAAGGATCCCACCGACTATGAAGTAATGGATAAGCCAGATTATTTAAATAACCTTTTCTTCCGTGGTGATAATTATAAGCCTGAAGGACAAGAATTCCTTGATAAATTAAACGACTATAGATCTTCTATGTTGGAAGTTTTGGGCAATGATTATCCAGATATCAAATCTTTCATTGAATCAAACTTCTCTACGGCGAAAGTTAAAAACAGAGATGGGAACGAGGTGGCTTGGTTAAATTATAATTTTGAAGGCTTCCCAATGATAGCCTCCTTAACGAAAATTACCCAAATGCAGGCTGATGTTAAAACGGTAAATAGCGAACTGCTTTCCAAATTTCTAGCTGGACAGCAAGCGGCGGCATTATCATTTACGCAGTACAACACACTTTTGGAAACTTCAAAGTCTGCATACTATGCAGGCGAGGCATTTGACGGGGGCATCGTTTTAGGACGCAAGGATCCGAATACAAAGCCGAACCGAGTGGAACTTACCTTGGATGGCCGACCATTAACTGAGGATCAGTATGCCATCGAGAACGGAAAGGTGATGCTGAAAATGAGCGCTGGCGCACCCGGTGACCATAAAATTGAAGGAAACCTCATCTTTATCGAAAATGGCAAAGAGACCGAAATTCCAGTAAATCTTGGTTTTTCCACCATTTCAAAACCAAATTCTGCGGTAATAGCGGCAGATAAGATGAATGTGGTTTACCGAGGCGTTGATAACCCAATGACTGTTTCCATTCCTGGAATTCCTGACAATAAAGTAAACGCCTCCGCACCAGGACTTTCAAAAGTTTCTGGCAGTAAATACGTAATGCGTCCCGGAGCTGGAAGAACTGTTACCATCACCGCAAGCGGAACATTGCCCGATGGTACTGGAGTGAGAACTCCTGCGGAATTCCGTATAAAGGATATTCCACCACCAGTGGGAGCCATCCGTGGCGAAACAGGAATTGTACGTATGGAACGTGGCGGTCTTGAAATATCTACGGTATCGGCGGTTTTACAGGATTTTGACTTCGAACTTAACATTAACGTAACAGGCTTTAGTTTTAAAGTTTCAGGCCAGCCAACGGTAAAGGTGAATGGAACTAAGTTGGATGCTGCGGCCAAAGGCGCATTAAGAAGAGCGCAACGTGGTGATGCCGTTCAAATATTTGATATCCAAGCTAAACTTGCTGGTAACTCAGGTTATATGTTGAAAAAGATTTCACCTGTAATTATAGAATTGACGAATTAATTTTTGAGTATAAAAACCCTATCGGTATGAATTTGAAAAATGTTGTTTTATGTGTTTTTGGCCTAGGAATGGCTGCCAGTGCAACGGCACAGGTAAATATTCTTAACGCTAAAACTCCTGAGGATATAGGCAAAAAAACCGAAGCACAAATTGCTTATGACAACGATACGCCACTTCCATATGGCTATACGGATGAGCGGGATGTGCTTTGGTCCAAAACCACTTGGGAAATCATTGATCTGGATGAAAGGGTTAACTTCCCATTATATTATCCTATTGATACTAATAACATTGGTGCGGATCGTCGCTCTCTTTATGACGTTTTGGTAAGGAATATAAAAAACGGGAAAATTCAGGACGTTTACGTTGATTCCTACTTTACCGAAAAACGCACACTTCAAGATATAGAAGCCTCCTTGGTTTATAGCGATACAACCGATTTGGGAATAGAGCAATACAATGCCGAAGGTGTTGTAGATCCTCAATACGTTCGTCGTTTCTCATTAAACTCCGGCGATATTGAAGAGTGGCATATTCGAGGATATTGGTATTTGGACAAACGTCAAGGCGAACTGAAATACCGATTGTTGGGAATCTGTCCCGTTGCAAACGAGGCGCGTTCAAAAGCCTTTCCCGATGATAATATCGATTCTAAGGTAGAGCTGTTTTGGGTTTGGTTCCCCGGCGCCCGTGAAGTTTTGCACGAGGCAAAAGCGTTTAACCGCAAGAATACCTCACAACCGATATCATACGACCATTTATTGAATTCCCGCCGTTTCCATGCCGTAATTTATAAGGAGGACAACGTACAGGGCGATCGTGACGTGAAGGAATACATTAACGACAACGCGTTGATGCAATTGTTGGAGTCCGATAGAATTAAAGAGCAAATTCGAAATATTGAAATTGATTTGTGGAATTATTAATATAATAGTAAAGCCATAATTGAAGAAAGCCCTTCAGATTTCCTTTTTGGATGCTGAAGGGTTTTTTAGTAGAATAAAATGAAGCTACAAAAGGACTATATTATAGTTGGCCTAGGCATTGCCGGTATCACGATGTGCGAGCAGTTGCAAAAGCATGGTAAAAGTTTTGTGTTGATTGATAGTGGTGTGCCTGGATCCACCGCGAACTCCGGAGGTGTTTTCAACCCAACTGTTCTCAAACGCTTTACGGCGGCTTGGAATGCAGCTTCCTTTTTTCCAACTGCGATAGATTTTTACACTTTGCTTTCTGAAAAAATGCAGCTTGAATTTTTTATCCAAACTCCTATATTTAGAGTTTTCAAAAGTGTGGAGGAACAGAACAATTGGTCCGTCGCAAGCGATAAAAGGGAATTGCAACAATTTCTTTCTTCTGAATTTTTTAAGAATAAAAACCCTTGTATCATAGCTCCGGTTGGATTTGGTAAGGTTTTGGGAACTGCCAGAATTCTGCCCGAGATATTACTGTCGGCATACCGAGATTGTTTGTTTAAGGGAGAAAATTTGTTGTCGGAGGATTTTGATTATGGCCATTTGCAACATTTTGATGACAGAGTGGATTACAAACATATTTCAGCTAAGCAAATCATTTTTGCGGAAGGAGCGAAAGTAGTTGACAATCCCTTCTTCCCCAAACACACAATCATTGGCAATAAAGGTGAATATATAATTATTAAAGCGCCGGATTTAAAAGTTGAAGCACTTTTAAAAGGTCCTGTTTATATAATTCCCCTCGGAAACGAGCAATACAAAGTGGGCGCGACCTACAGTCGGGATGACTTTAGCCCCAACACTTCGCGCGCCGCAAAGGAAGAAATTCTATCCAAGCTGAAATCTTTTATAAATTGCGACTTCGAAGTTATTGGGCAAGATTCCGGAATACGTCCCACAACTAAGGACCATCGGCCTTTATTGGGAAAAAGGGAGGGAAATAAGAATATAATCTTTTTCAACGGTCTTGGGTCCCGGGGCTTTTTAATGGCACCGTTGCTATCGAAAATCCTTTATGAGGCGATTGAAAACAACGTTCCAATTCCTTTAGAAATGAACATACAACGTATGTTATGATTCCAGGGGCCTATTCATTTCGCTTTCTTTTTATCATAATCCACAAAAAAGTTGATCCAAATGTTTCTTGAAATCCTTACGATAAAAGGGAACAAAACAGCCAAACTTATTATGATTACAAGAAAAGTATAATCCCTGTCCAGCCCGATAAAGAAAAACGAAATAATAAATGCAGCAACAGCAATTGTAACCCCCACGCCATAACTAACGTACATGGCCCCAAAAAAGAAGGAGGGTTCAATCTTAAATTTTTTGCCACAATGGCTGCAGGTATCGTGCATTTTCATGATTTTGGAAATCTTGTACGGATTTTGCTCCAAATACATTTCACCCTCGTGGCACACCGGACATTTACCGGTAAAAATACTGTAAAGCTTAGATCCTTTGAGGAATTGCATTATCTGCTTTTTTAACATTGCAAAAATAAGCATCTTTGCAAAAAATTTCTGGGTTTTTATCCTTTAAAAACAAAAGGGATTAATCCAGAATTGTACACTTACACAATGGTCAATATCCACAATTTATCGGTTTCCTTTCAAGGGGACTATTTGTTCGAAAAGATAACCTTTCAGCTAAAACCGGGCGATCGGGTAGGCCTGGTGGGCAAGAATGGTGCGGGCAAATCAACCTTGTTGAAGATAATTGCCGGAGAACAGGAATACGATAGCGGCCAAATTGCTACGGACAAGGAGATTTCCATTGGTTTTCTGAAACAGGATATTGATTTCGAAAAAGGACGGACCGTTTTGGAAGAATCCTATGAAGCTTTCACCGAAATCAAAATATTTGAAAAGAAGCTTGCGGAAATAAACACACAACTCGCCGAAAGAACCGATTATGAAAGTGATGGCTATCATCAACTAATGGTCGATTTGAATGAAGTACAGCATCAATATGAAATTCACGGCGGCTATAACTATCAAGGCGAAACGGAAAGAATTTTACAGGGTCTGGGATTTCAAAGGGAAGATTTCAACAAACTCACCGAAACATTTTCCGGTGGGTGGCGAATGCGTATAGAGCTTGCGAAGTTATTGCTTCAGAATAACGATATTTTGTTGCTGGATGAGCCCACAAACCATTTAGATATAGAGTCCATTCTTTGGCTCGAGGAATTTTTGAAGAGCTATGCAGGCGCCGTGGTGATAGTTTCCCACGATAAAATGTTTTTGGATAACGTAACCAACCGTACCATCGAAATTTCCCTTGGCAAAATATATGATTTCAACAAACCCTACTCGCAATATTTGGTGCTTCGGAACGAACTGCGGGAACAGCAATTGGCTTCGCAAAAAAATCAGCAAAAGCAGATTGAACAAACCGAAAAACTTATAGATAAATTCCGCGCCAAGGCCAGCAAGGCAACCATGGCACAGTCACTAATAAAAAAATTAGATAAGATTGACCGCATAGAGGTTGATGAAGATGACAATAGTGTCATGACGTTACGGTTTCCTGTTTCCATTACGCCTGGAAAAGTGGTTATTGAAGCCGAAAACATTTCAAAAAGCTATGGCTCTAAAAATGTACTGCAAGGCGTTGACCTGATGGTGGATCGCGACAGCAAGATTGCATTTGTTGGGCAAAATGGGCAAGGTAAATCTACTTTGGCGAAAATAATAGTGGGCGAAATTGAACACGAGGGAAAATTGGCGTTGGGTCATAATGTGCAGATTGGATATTTTGCGCAAAACCAAGCGGATTATCTGGACGGAAGTAAAACGGTACTCGACACTATGATTGATGCTGCCAATGAAAAGAATAGGAGCCGCGTACGGGATATTTTAGGTTCTTTTCTTTTTCGGGGTGATGAAGTTGAAAAATATGTACGGGTATTGAGCGGTGGCGAAAGAAACCGATTGGCATTGGCAAAATTACTTTTACAGCCTTTTAATGTTCTGGTGATGGATGAACCCACAAACCATTTGGACATAAAATCAAAAAATGTTTTAAAAGATGCCCTTAAAAATTTCGGAGGGACACTGCTTTTGGTGTCGCACGACCGTGATTTTTTGCAGGGACTTACAAACAAAGTTTACGAATTTAAGGATCATCACATTAAAGAATATCTGGGTGACGTGAATTATTTCCTGGAACAACGAAATCTTGAAAACTTGCGCGAAGCTGAAAAGCGGACCATAGTTTCGGAAGTGAAAGAAAAACGCTCCGCCGGGGAGGAATATGAAATTCAAAAAAGGCTAAAATCGGCAAAAAACAAACTTAGCAACGTTGAAGCTTCCATCGCTTCCCTGGAAAAGGAAATTGCCACCATTGATACGGACTTGCTAATAAATTATGAGGAAACCATTGCCAAGCCTCACTTTTTTGACGCCTATCAAGAAAAGAAGAAAAAACTAAAACAATTAATGGTAGAATGGGAAATGCTTCAGGAAACCGTGGAGGCGCTATCATAAACTTTTTCTTCCAAACTAAATATTAATAACGTGTTTGAACACTTTTTTCAATGCCCTCATTGCTGGGAAGAAATATCGATGCTACTGGACCCATCAGTGAGTAATCAAAAATATATTGAGGATTGCGAAATTTGTTGCAATCCAATTGAGCTTACCATATCATTCCATTCTCAGGAATTGGTGGGCTTTTCAGTAAATGATATTGATTAAATAGAATTATTTTTCTAACTTTATGAACCAAAACCAAAATAAAATCCCCGATGCTCTCCACTTTTAACCTTGCCGACAACATTATTGGATTTATAGTTGATGGCTCCTATGATGAACGCGCTGTTGAAAGTATCCAAACGCAGGTAATTGAGAAATTAGAACTTTTCGATAAACTGAGCCTTTACATTGAAGACACTGAAAATGCAGATATTTCCATTAAATCAGTTATGAAGAATGTCCCTTTCAAGCTCAAAACAGGAAATCGTTTCCAAAAGGTTGCCGTGGTCACGGACCGAAAATGGTTGCAGGTAGTGAGTAATTTTGAAAAGTTATTTTTCAGTGCCGAAATCAGAATTTTCTCAGGCCATCAACGTTTGGATGCCATCCAATGGATTAGTCATTAGTAATCCAATACTTTTAAATCATAATTTTAAGCAGTGCACTTTTTACACTGATCCATAAAAAGTTAAAAACCGATTTGGTTTTGTCGCGGGTAGCTTCGGCCGTGCCTTCCTTAAAATTTTCGCCAACTTTTTTACTGTCCTTGGGAACAAAGATGTCCGTTAACACGGAGAGGAATTCATTCTTCTTTTTTCCATCTTTTTGAAGCACCGTAATTTTAAAATCGGAATAGCTAATTTTCATATCCGTTGTCGAGGTTTCATTATTCCCGTCAATGGTGAAATAGGTTTTATTCGTATTTCCTTGTAATTTCACTTTTAAGTTCGGTTCGGTAAAACTGTTCATTTTGGCAGCTGCAAGCGGACCTACTTCTGTCCGGAACAGAAATTGATCCTCCGGATTTTGCACATCAAATTGCCAATCAACCGAAAATGGAGTATTTTCCATAAAATCGGCCTTTACTTTTATGCTCGTTCTTTCCGATCCGCTATATGTATTGCTTACGTTGGAAACCGCTGCCGTCAAATTTTTAAAATTAATGGAGCCTCCCATATTTTCCTCTTTCACCCTTTCTTCGTAAATAACGTTGGCATTGTCAATAGTCAATGAATCCAAAGTAAGATCAAACGGAAGATCGCGCAACATTTTGCTATATAGCGGTTTAATTTTGGGGTCATCCGCTACCAACTTATCTCTATATATTTCCAGCGATGGAGAATTAAGCGCAATGTGTTTGCTCTTCGCGAAAAATTTATTTTGAAGAAATCCGAAATCGAAATCTTGAATTTTTAATGTCTTCAATGAAAGATCAAAATGATCCCGTTCTTGCAAAATTACCTTGGAGAGTTCTCTCCGGGAATATTTTGTTTTGAGCAGCACATTTGTGAATACGGCATCCTTATCTTCAATTGAAAAATTTTCAACTGTTAAATTCTCATAAGGACTTACTTTTACAAAAACAGTATCGCTCTTGGCTTCAAAATCTTTATATTCAAAAGGAATTTTTTGTACAATGGACTTATTGTCTACCTTAATGCCATCAACCTTCAGCGTCAGGCCTGCAGAATACACTTTTAACGAATCTTCCCCTTTCTCATAAATGGCCAACTTTGTATTTTCAATAAACACTCGATCCACTATAATGGGTTTGTAAATTCTTGCCACCGCTTGCCGAACGCTATCTTTGGAAGGCTTTAGCCGATCTTGGTAATAAACAATTTTGGGATTGTACAGTGAAATGGCGTCAACGTGGATTTTGTCATTTATCAAATAATCCCAATAACTAATGTCCGATATTTTTAATCGCTCGACGGTTATAAATGTGTGTTCAACACCATCGATTTTATTTTTAATTATTAATGAAGCATTTGAAAGAATAAGTGAGCCGTCAAAGGATTCAACCGTTAAATCGTCATAGGTGCGAGTCATATTATCGGGTAACCTTTCCTTAATAAATAATTCCAATTTGCTTTTTAGAATATCATTAATCACAACATTTGCAATAATAAATATTGCACCAACGGCCAGGACAATGAAGAATATTTTTCGAATGCGCTTGTTCATTTTTTAAAGATAAGTAAAGTGTGTGACGCAAAACGAACAATATGTGGTGCAATGCAAAAATTAATGTTTGTTAGGCTTGCAAGGTTTAAAATCCTTCTTATCTTTGCAGTCCAATATTTCTGTCGGCATTATGAACCGAAAGCTAAAAGCTAAGATTGAAATATTGAAACACCCATCGCGGGATAGAGCAGTAGGTAGCTCGTCGGGCTCATAACCCGAAGGTCACAGGTTCGAGTCCTGTTCCCGCTACTACGGTCAAAGTGCCAGAAACAAACGGTTAGGTTCATTCCTAACCGTTTTTTTTATGCATTCTATTCTTGAATTTATTACCTTCGAACACAGAATTGAACACGATTTAGAACACGATTTGAAACACAAAAAGCAGTTTTCTGCCCCGAAAATCTACAATGCTAACGGCAATCTCAAAAAACGTTGGTATGTCTATTACTCTTTCCGAAATCCAGATACAGACAAGCTAGAACGGCAAAAAAATGTATATGGTACAACAAATATTTACAAAACATTTGAGGAAAGGATGTATGTGCTTTCCTGCTATGCGAGAAGTCTTAAAAAATTATTGGAACAGGGGTACAGTCCATATAGTAACAATACAGCACTACATCAAAGCCTAAATCAGCAAAATGAAAGATCTAAACAGACCAATATTAACGTTACAACTGAACCGTTGCAAAATAGCAATGGCACCGTTGCAACAGAGCAGTTGCAAAATAGCAACAGTACTGTTGCTAATAGTTCTGTTCTGATAAATAACGCTGATAATCAAAGTGTTGTTTCAGATCATGTGTTACAAAATAATAGCAACGGTACCGTTGCAACCGTTACGGTTGCATCTGCTTTGGATTATGCACTAACTATAAAAAAACAGGTTGTCAGTGATCGTACTCTTTCGGATTATACTAACAAAAAGAAACATCTGGTAAAATGGATAGAAGAGAATAAACCAACCGTCGTTTCAATTCACCAGATTACAAAACAACACCTCAATGAATATCTTAACGATGTTTTGAGCAAAACCAGTCCAAGGAACAGGAATAATTTTAGAATAGACCTTAGCAGTCTTTTTCAGACATTGAAGGACAATGATATGATCAGTGAAAACTATTTCAAAAAGATTCCACCCCTACGTTCTATTCCAAAAAGAAATAGAGGCTTTACCTTAAAGGAGCAAGAGTCGATATTTTCATATCTGGAAAAACGGGATCCACTATTGTTGTTGTATATAAAATTTGTCTCCTACGTATTTTTAAGGCCTATAGAAGTGTGCAGGATAAAAGTAAAGGATGTTGATGTTATCAATAAGAGAATACGTTTTCAAGCTAAGAACAGTCCCTTCAAGACCAAGATACTTCCTCAGTTGTTAATAGATATATTGCCAGATCTTTCAAAGCTTCCACAAGAAAATCTTCTTTTCTCACCCGATGGTCTAGGACTGAATTGGGAATCCAAATTAGATAGTAGGCGTGATTATTTTTCAAAACGGTTCAAAGAAGTGATCAAGGATCACTTTGGGTTTAATGAGAATTATGGCCTGTACAGTTTTAGGCATACATATATAACCAAGTTGTACAATGAGTTGATTAAAACACAAACACCCTTTGCTGCTAAGAGTGAGTTGATGTTAATTACAGGGCACACAACAATGACCGCATTGGAAAAATACCTCCGAACCATTGATGCGGAATTGCCAAAGGATTATTCAGATATGTTATAAGGATGAACATACATAAAGCATATATAAAACTATTAAGAAGACTGATGTCACAGTCAGTTTTCTACATCCCAAGTGAATTTGTCGTTGCAGGAATACAGGATGCGATCAGTATTACAATTGATGATTATACTAATCAACTTTTATATCTAGCAAAAAATAGAAGGAGTAAACCTCTTGAAAACCCTGAAGCATTTGAAAATATTATTAAAAAACGCTTTCAGTTGGACAAGACCGTTTCTTACTTGATTAAGCAAAAGAACATTTTAGATGATCGAAGTTTTTCGTATTTACTTGAAAAATATATGGATCAGATAAATCTTGCCTGTTATGGATCTAAAGTATTATATGATAATGTCAAGGAACGATTTCCCAATGAGCCATTGATGGTATATAATACCTTCCTTGTTCAGCAAAATACAATACAAGAACATAGAAATGAATTAATTTCAAGATTGGATATTGCCAATAATCAACTGTCTTCGTTGGATGATGTACTACAGATGAGTTTGATGCAGAATCCTGCGTTTAAGGAGTTGCTGTCATTGCAAGAAAAGGAATTGCAACCGATAGCTTTACAGACGCACCCAACCAATGGCGTTGCATTGATTTCTGATGAGGAGGCACAGCATTTTTTATTGGAAACAGTATTCTCGATTCCGCTAGACGAAATTTAGAAGTAATGAGGGCATCCCATTGTTCTATTCTTTAAGTTCCATCATTATGATTCTAGTTTGTAAATTCTGATAATCAAAATTATTGCAGATTATGTAATTTCAATACTTTCACTTAAAAAAGTAGAACGAATAAGATAAATCTCCTGGAATGTGGGGCAAAGCTTGCCAGACAAGATCCTCAAACTAAAGCTAAACATACGTTAGCGTTACAGTAATTGGGCTTGGACTTGATATCGCCAACGCAGAAGTTGCGCCGTAAAATTGGTGCGAATTATTTTATATTAGAAAGTTCAATGAGGCTGGCGAAATATTTAATATGCATCACCGATTTCCATCCCCTATGTTTCGTCTCTTTTCAATGTCTTCATTGAATATTATTTGTTGTTGATACAAGGGAATAAGTGTTTATTAGGCTATAAAGGAGTATTTATGGCACATTAGAAGTTGGAATTAAGGATCCAACCACAATGCAACGCGGCGCATAGATTTTTTGCAATGCCACGCGTTGAATTTTTTCAATTGCCCCATTGAATATTGGTTGTTGTTGATACAGGCAAATAATTGTTTATTGAACTTTAAAGGAGTATTTATTGCCGACTGGAGTCAGAATTAAATTCCAACAGCATTGCAACGCTGCACAGTGATTTTTTAAAACGCCGCGCGTTGAATCTTTTCAATTGCCCCATTGAATATTGGTTTTTGTTGATACAGGAAAATAATTGTTTATCGGGCTTTAAAGGAGTATTTATTGCCCAACTAGAGTCAGAATTAAATTTCAACAGCATTGCAACGCGACGCATTGATTCTTTATAGCGCTGCGGGTTGACTTTTTTCAATGGCTCAATTGAATATTCGTTGGCTTGCGCAACGGTCTCGGCTATGAGTAGGTGCGTGGGTTAGCGATTAACTTTGAAAGTACAAACCAAACTGAAAATCCGCAAGGATTTTCAGAAGTAGGCGAGAACAAGCAATTACTTATAGCCATTGTTGACATTAGTACTTTTTTTTAGTCAACTAAGGTTTCTTTTATTACTTCTTTGCATTTTCCAATTTCCGTTTCGGTTAGGTTTTCAAAAACTCGGATTATTCTAATTTTGTCAATTGTCCGAATTTGGTCAATTGCAATCATTCCTTTTTTTCCGTTGTGTTTGACCGAAACTCTAGTTGGATATTTTTTTAAATTACTTGTCATTGGAGCAAGAACTATTGTGTTCAGATACTTGTTCATTTCATTTGGCGAAATGATTACACAAGGTCTTGTCTTTTTTATTTCGCTTCCA
>NZ_JAUGQQ010000012.1 GCF_030410135.1 Aequorivita aurantiaca
GTGGCCGTAAACTCAATGGTGCTTACGCCCACGGGAAACTGGCTGCCCGAGGGAAGTCCCGCGGTCTGTACAACAGTGTCAATCCCGCAATTGTCAAAAGCAATTGGCATTGGATAGTTTACTGTAGCGAAACAGTTGCCTGCATCTGTGTTTGCCGAAATATTTGTAGGACACACAATTGTTGGGGCGAGATTATCCTCCACGGTTATGATGGTTGTACAGGTTGAAACATTCCCGTTCACATCAGTTACTGTCAATGTCACCGTATTGTCACCTACATTACTACAGTCAAAATCGGTTATATCAATCGTAGCGCTTGCAATTCCGCACGCATCGGTACTTCCGTTATCAATATCGGCTGCGGTTATGGAGGCAGTGCCGTTGGCATCCAATTGGATGGTGAAAGGCGCGACGCAGTTGGCAATTGGAGCAACATTGTCTTCAACAGTTACTATGGTAGTACAGGTTGAAACGTTTCCGTTTACATCGGTTACCGTAAGTGTAACTGTATTGTCCCCAACATTACTACAATCAAAGGTGTCGATATCAATGGTTGTGGTGGCTATTCCGCAGTTATCTGTACTTCCGTTCTCAATATCTGCCACTGTTATGCTGGCATTTCCGTTTGCATCCAATTGGATGGTGAATGGCGCGGCGCAGTTTGCAACTGGAACAATATTGTCCTCTACCGTTACCACCGCGGTACAGGATGAAACGTTACCATTAGTATCGATTACGGTTAAGATTACATTATTGGTTCCTACATTAGAACAATCAAATGTTGAAACATCAATACTAGTAGAAGTTAATCCGCAGGCATCTGAAGAACCATTGTCCACATCCTCCGCGGTTATTGTTGCGTTACCGTTGGCATCAAGCTGTACGGTGATGTTTTGGCAAACCGCTGTTGGAGCAATATTGTCCTCCACGGTTACCGTTGCGGTACAGGTTGCGGTATTTCCATTTGTATCTGTTACCAATAATGTAACGTCATTTATGCCCACATCGGCGCATCCGAAGGTTAAACTATTGTTTTCCAACGCCGAACTTACGGTGACGAATAACCTTTTAACAGTACCATTACACGGGTCGCCAAACAAAAGGTTATCCGCAGGAACAGAAAAGCTGTTATTGCCTAGTGCATAGCTTTCCACAATTGCCTGCGAAGTTGCCGCGTGGCAAGCGCCAATGGTGTAGTTGCCATTACTTCCGTTCGGAGTGCCATAGCTGGCAAAATCCACCGAAGTTACTACGCGGCCAACAGGTAGCGAAATAGTAAGTATCTGCCCTTCATTTACTTCCGCAAAGGCCGTTACTTGATCGGTGAACTGAAGGCTCGCAATTCCACAATTGTCTGAGCTTCCACCGTCAATGGCAGCAGGGAAAATGGTTGCATCACCATTGGCGTCAAGTTGCACAGTAATGTTTTGGCAAACTGCCGTTGGAGCTACGCTGTCCTCTACAGTAACAGTGGTGGTACAGGTGGAAGTGTTTCCGCCTATATCGGTTACGGTCAAGGTCACGGTATTGGCCCCTATATTGGAACAATCAAATGTATCAATATCTATTGCTGTGTTCGCTATCCCGCAATTGTCCGTGCTTCCATTATTAATATCGGCCGCTGTAATGCTTGCGTTTCCGCTTGCATCTAGTTGGATGGTGAACGGAGCCACACAATTGGCAATTGGTGGGGTGTTGTCAATAACGGTTATAGTTGTGGTACAACTATCGGTAAGTGTGCCATCACTTACGGTTAAAGTAACATTGGTAACTCCAATCGGATAAGGGCCTATTGGATTTATAGTGAAAATAAGCGGATCGCCATCAGGATCAGTTGAGCCTCCGTCAAAATCTATTGCTGCCGCATTTCCTTGGCAACTTCCGTCTGCAGTTACTGTTACTGGTTGGCATACTGCTATAGGTGGTTGGTTGCATGTCCCTAGAGGGTCTGTAACTGTAATTGTAACTGTACACAAAGTATCATTTCCACTTTCGTCTCTTATTCCCAAAATTCTTGTGTTTGTACCCACATCACTACAGGTAAATGTTTGTGAGCCTCCGCCGAAAATTACTGCACTATAATCAACAGCACAGTTATCAGTTACTGGACTTATGTGGGCCAGTGCAATATTATAATCTATTGTAAATTCCCCATTCACATCTAAAGCAACTGTAAAGTCAGTACAATTTAATACAGGGCCTGTATTATCCGTAACGGTAACCGTAGAAGTACAAGTGGAAACATTTCCATTTACATCGGTTACAGTAAGGGTAACCGTATTTGGCCCTATTTCAGCGCATGTGAAGCTGCTTGGCGAAACGGACACTGTAGCTATTCCACAATTATCTGTTGAGCCATCATTTATATCGGCTGCTGTGATAGTGGCATTTCCGGTTTCATCCAAATATACGGTAGTATCTTTACAAATAGCATTGGGAGCAAAATTATCCTCAACTGTTACAGTAGAGGTGCAGGTAGAAACATTTCCATTTACATCAGTTACTGTAAGTGTAACAGTATTGGACCCTATTTCAGCACAGGTGAAGGTGGAAGGGGAAACGCTCAAGGACTGTATTCCGCAGGCATCAGTGGAACCTCCATCCACATTGGCGGCTGTTATTGTTACATTTCCAGTGGCATCAAGTTGTGCAGTATAGGCTTGGCATATGGCGGTTGGCGCTATGTTATCTTCCACCGTAACTATGGCGGAACAAGTTGCGAAAAGTCCTGCGGCATCAGTAACGGTTAGAGTTACCGAAACCGGGGTGCCCACATTGCCGCAATCAAATGTATCGATATCTATGGCATAAGAAACAATTCCAACATTATCGGTTGATCCGCCATCAACATCAGTTGCAACTATGGTTACAGACCCTGTACCATCCAATTGCACCGTAATATCCTGGCATATTGCTGTGGGCGGAGTGGTATCCGGCGGAAGCACGGTGTAAATACATCCTGGCTTTGCGGCGGGTGTATATTCCACTGCATCATTGCTCACCCAATATTGAATATCATTTATGATAGCGGCAAGTTCTACTGCCGTTCCTGTAATTGGAAATCCTCCGGGAACTAGGGTACAGTCAAACTGCCAATTGTCAATTTCAGTTTGTGGAGGTCCAGCTGCATAAACCCTAATGGCATTTACGCCGTTGGTAAGTTGATCCGGCAAAGCGGTAGTGGCGTTATTGGTGTTCGCGCCATCCCAATCTGCGTCTGTGGTTGTGGGCTCCATATTCGCGTGAATGCCCGTTATAAAATTAGGATTTGCTGCGGTGCCTTGATACGCAAATAATTGATCGCCACTAATGGAAAGCACAGCTCCGTTAATAAAACTTCCGGGGAGGGTAACAATATCACCTGCGCTCATTGCAGAAGGGGCATACCACGTGGCACTGCCCTCACCGCCCGCGCCTATGCAGGTAATAGAATTTGGATTGGTAACTCCACAATCGGTGAGTTTTATGTTGGTTCCTGCAATAATATCCTTTAAAATAATGAAAGCGAAGGAGTCATTACCATCCAAATTGAACCCTACAAAGGCAATATCACCAGGGGCTAAGGAGGTAAAGGGTGGCTCGTTTACCGTAACATCAATTGTACAACTTGCACTGTTTCCAGCTTCGTCGGTTGCGGTTAAGGTAACTGTATTTACGCCAACGCCCACCATGGTTCCAGCGGTTGGGGATTGGGTTATGGTAATGTTTGCAGGGGAAGAAACATCATCGGTTGCGGTGGTGCCAGTCACCAAATCTGGAATTGCCGCCAATCCATTTATTCCAGCAGTTAGTGGTGCCGGTGTTGGAGCGCAAACAATAACCGGAGGTGTAGTGTCGCCCCCAGTCGTAATGGTGAAGGTACATCCCGCCGGTAATGCGGGGTTATAAACTGTATCGTTATTGCCGTTCCAATTTCCTCTATTATTTACTATTGCACGAATTTGTGCCGGAGTTCCCGTAACGGGAGATCCTCCAGCCAATGCACAGCTAAACTGCCAGTTGTCCTGTTCTGGAATTAAGCGAACTGCAGTATCTCCGGTAACCAAGGCATTGGGAAGTGCAGAAGTGGAATTAGTAGTGGCAGCGCCATCCCAGTTTGCATCATCGCTGGTTGGGGTGTCATTGTGTTGAATTCCCGCAATAAATATTGGGGATGCAATTGTTCCCTGTATGGCGAAAAGTTGGTCGCCAATCATACTGTATGCGGCGGGCATTAAAAGCATCATATCCAAGGTCACAACTTGACCTGCAGTACGGGCAATACCTGATGTCCATGTGAATTGGCCATCACCCACTACAGCAAAAAATCCTGTGGTGTCATTCCATCCCATATCGGTAAAAATGATGGTGGTAGCTGCATCAATATCCTTTAGCAATACAAAAGATATATTGTCATCCGCATTGGTAACTCCGTCGGTATTTGAGCCAACGAAAGCAATATCTCCCGCCGTTAGCACCGTTTGGCTATTCGCATAAAAGCTTATAAATAGCGTTAAAATCAGTAGTATTTTTTTCATTCTTTTTTATTTAAGTTATCTGGGGGAGATTTCTTAATGGAGGGTATTTTGGTTAGGTTTAGTTTCTTGATGGGAAAATCCCTTGAAGCGCAATACAGTAGTTGATGCATAAATAGGGATTTTTAATCGGGAAAGGCTGACTTCCTCCTGCGGCACCCACCGAATTAGGTGCTAAAATGGAATTTTGTGAATTCGCAAAAGCATTGGTTCCGTTCGCAGCTATAAAAGTTCCCGAAGGAGATTCTGAATTTCCTTCATCGGATGCAAAAAGCTGATGTGTATGGGCCGGCATATTGGATGAAAGCAAGGTAACATTCTCCGTTCCTCCTACTTGACCCTGTATATATGGAGGCAATCCTGGACCTTGCCCAGTATGCAACGGGAATCTTCCGCGAAGGTCGGGAAGGGCGAATGTAGTCTGGCCATTGCCGCCGTACATGGTTCCCAATAATGAAAAAAGGGCAGTGTTTTGGGCAATGGATAATATTTGTCCGTCGCACTTTGCCCAGCCGCGTGGTGCAAAATTGAATCCGAAAGCTTGAATTTGTCCTATAAATGGTTCCATAATTGATATTTTTTTGGGTTAGATTGAAATGTTAAAATGTATAGTAGTTTGGTTAAAAAATGTCTCCTGTTTTGGAAAAAGCTTACTTCCCAATTTGTTATGTTGTTTCCAATGTTCTGCGGTTATTTGGGGGCCGGAACTATTCAGCACCAATTCCGTAAAATTCATTCGGTGCGAACGTGAGACCTTGAAATAAATACGGGCGCTTTTTCCCGTTTCGCGATTGGGGAAATCTGTTATGAATTCATAATTTCCGTTTTCATCGGTTTTTAGTTTTGCCCGATGGCGGTATTTCTCGGAATTGGGCGAAAGATGCCAAACTTCAACCAAGGCATTGCTTTCAGTATTGGTTCCATCTTCGTTGAAAATGGTGCCCTTAACTACAATTGCATTTTCGGAAAACATTCCGGAACGCAAGTCCGTTTTGTTTTCGGCGTAAGGATTGTAGCCCATAAAAGGATTTTGGGGAACGAAAGCATTTGAAAGGGTAGGAGTCAACACTGCCAATCCTGAAATTGCCAAGGCCGACTTACGCATAAAAATTCTTCGCGAGGTAGTTTTATTCATACATTAAATAGTTTGTTTAAATTAGCTAAAGAGGAAGTATATTCCGATTAAGTGAAATAAATACAAGTAAATCCACCTATAATTTCTTAAAATTTAAGTGGCTAAGGTAGAGGATTTTCACAAAAATTTTATACGTAGTACTACGTATATTTTTGTAAGCATGTTGACATTTGAAGTAAGATGGCGGTAGAAAAAAAAGATTCTTGAAGGAAGTTTTTGGCAGTTTTTTCGCCGTCAAATAGAAAATTGAAGTAATCTATGGAAGTTTAAACAGGAACTGATTTTTTCGTATCGCTTTCCACAATTCCGTCGCGAAGCCTAATAATCCGGTGGGCGTGCTCTGCAATTTCTTCCTCGTGGGTAACTACAATTACGGTGTTTCCCGCTTGGTGTATTTCATCAAACAGGGCCATTATTTCGTCCGAGGTTTTGGAATCCAGATTTCCCGTTGGCTCGTCAGCCAATATTATGGAAGGTTTGTTCACCAGGGCCCTGCCCACGGCCACACGCTGTCTTTGGCCGCCGGAGAGTTGATTGGGTTTGTGGTCCATGCGGTCTGCTAAACCAACATCTGCCAATACTTGTTTCGCGCGTTCGGTTCTATCGCTTTTGGAGGCGCCGGCATAAATCATTGGCAAAGCCACATTTTCCAGTGCGGTTGTGCGCGGCAGAAGGTTGAAAGTTTGAAAAACGAAGCCTATTTCCTTATTTCGGATTTCCGCCAACTCATCATCCGTCATATTGCTTACGTCCTTTCCGTTGAGTTCATAGCTGCCAGAAGTTGGCGTGTCCAAACATCCCAAAAGATTCATCAAAGTAGATTTTCCCGACCCCGAAGGCCCCATCAAAGCAACATATTCGCCGCGCTCAATGTCGAGATCAATTCCTTTTAAAACTTTTACAATTTCATTCCCAAGTGGGAAATCACGGGTAATATTTCGGATTTTTATAACTAAACTCATCGGCTTTTCAGTAGGCATTAATAAGACGCAAAGGTGCGTGGGTTGTTACAGATTCAGTTGAAAGCTCAAAGTTAAAAGTTTAAAGTTAATGGGAAAGATAATTAGCGAAAAGCGATAAGCAATTGGCGAAGAGCGAATAGATTATTTCGTTCAACCATCAACCAACTCGAATGACAAAATGCTGCTTCGTTTGTTCTTTTCTGAAAAAAACCATTCCCCATTGAAAAGTATCTATGCTCACCGTTACTTTTTCATTGGCAATAATTTTCTGCCAAGCTTCCGTCATATCCTTGCTCCAATAAATATCGTCAAAAATAATTACGGAATCGTTGTGCACATTTTTTAAAAGTGATTTGAAATAACCTAACGTACGTTCGCCGTTATGGTCGCCGTCAATAAATATCAAATCAAAATTGTCTGAAGAACTTTCAATAAATTCCTTAAAGAGTTTTTGGTGGATTTCAATATTATGAAAGTTGAACTTCTCAAAATAATCCTGCGCTTTTTGAAGCGTATTCGGGCAGCCTTCCACAGTATTTATGGCTGCAAATTCATTTGAAATCGAAAGCGCAACTGTTCCCAAACCCAACGAAGTTCCGAGCTCCAAAATGTTTTCGCATTCAAAATATTTACTCAGGCGGAACAGCAATTTTTGCCGTTTCTTTTTCATTCCGGCATTTTTAATAACTGCAGAAACTTTTCTGGGATTGCCCTTAAAAACTCTGGAGCCTTGCCCGAAATCCTTCATTTCAATCATTGAAATGTCTTTTCGCAAGGCCTGTCGATGCTTTTTTAGAATTTCATATTCGGGATATTTCTTTTTGTCGTTGAAACATTTGGTGACCAAATTATACACAAAAGGGGAGTGGATTCCATGTTTGTTTTTGGAAAGGCGAAGGAATTTGATAAAGCTTTTTGATTGGTGGATCATTTTTTTGCTGTATGCTATAAGCTATTGGCTAAAATACAAGTTTCCAAAATGTTTTGCTTAAAGCCTATTGCGTAAAGCCTATTGCTTAAAGCGTAAAGCTTTTATTCCATTTTCGCGGAAAGTTCAAACCAGCGTTCTTCCTTTGCCTGAATTTGATCCATAATTTCCTGCAATTTTATGGATTGTTTATCAATTTCATCACCGTCCCAATTTTCCGTGGCGAATTTATTTTGAAGTTCCTCGCGGCTTTTTTCAAGATTTGCTATCTCCCTTTCCAATTTGTTGTATTCCTTTTGTTCGTTATAATTCAAAGTTGCCGAGCTTTTGTCTTGCTTCCAATCATTTTTTACCTTTGGTGTAGCTTCGCTGGCTTCCCGTTTTTCTTGAATATTGCTGTCTTCGTAAGCTCTAAAATCTGAATAATTGCCTGGGAAATCCTCCACTTCCGCATTGCCTCTGAAAACAAAAAGATGGTCCACAATTTTGTCCATAAAATACCGGTCGTGGGAAACTACGAGCAAACAACCCGGAAAGTCCAAAAGAAAACTTTCCAACACGTTCAGCGTTACAATATCAAGATCGTTGGTAGGTTCATCGAGTATTAAAAAGTTGGGGTTTTTGATTAAGACGGTACATAAATATAGGCGTTTGCGTTCGCCCCCGCTCAATTTTTCAACAAAATCATATTGCTTTTTTGGGTCGAAAAGAAAGCGTTCCAAAAGTTGCGATGCTGAGATCTGTCGCCCTTTTTTCAATGGAATATAATCGCCGTATTCGCGGATTACATCAATCACTTTTTGGCCTTCTTTTATATTTATTCCAGCTTGGGTGTAGTAGCCAAATTGCACCGTTTCACCCACAATCACTTTTCCGGAATCGGGTTTTAGTGCCCCAGTTAAAATGTTCAAAAATGTGGATTTGCCCGTACCGTTTTTACCGATTATACCAATACGCTCGCCGCGATTGAAATTGTATTCAAAAGCATCGAGCATTTTTTTGTCGCCAAATGATTTCGAAACTTTGTGAAATTCCACCACTTTTGTGCCCATTCGTTCCATATTCAGCTCCAACTGCACTTGATGGTCGTTTCGGCGTTTGCTTGCGCGGTCTTTTATTTCGTGGAAATCGTCAATCCGGCTTTTGCTTTTTGTGGTTCGGGCTTTGGGCTGGCGGCGCATCCATTCCAATTCCTTTTTGAAAAGTTGCTTCGCCTTTCCTGTTTCGGTAGCTTCATTTTCTATTCGCGCATCGCGTTTTTCTAAGTAATAACTGTAATTTCCTTTGTAACTGTACAGTGTTCCTTCGTCCAATTCAACAATTTCATTACACACACGTTCCAAAAAGTAACGGTCGTGCGTAACCATAAATAGCGTAAAATTTTCCTTTGCAAATAAGTTTTCCAGCCATTCAATCATTTCAAGATCCAAGTGGTTGGTTGGCTCATCCATTATCAACAAATCCGGTGTGGTAAGCAATGCATTTGCCAAGGCGAGACGTTTTTTCTGCCCTCCGCTTAGGGTAGAGACTTTTGCGTGCAGATCTTCCATTTTCAATTTGAAAAGAATCTGTTTGTAACGGGTTTCAAAATCCCAGGCGTGGTGGGCTTCCATTGCGTCAAAGGCTTTTTGAAACGCTTCGGAGTCGTCTGGATTTTCAATGGCGTGTTCGTAATTTTCAATGATTTTGAGAATGGGATTGTCTGACGAAAAAATGGTTTGTTCCACCGTAAGCGCCGGATTCAAATCTGGTTCCTGCGGCAGGTAGGCGATTTTCAAGCCTTTTCTGAAAACAACATTGCCTGTATCGGCCTTGTCATTTCCGGCAATTATATTTAGAAGAGATGTTTTTCCGGTTCCATTTTTGGCAACGAAACCTATTTTTTGTCCCTCGTTTATTCCGAAGGAAATATTTTCAAACAAAACGCGCATCCCGAAGGACTTGGAGATATTTTCTACTGAAAGGTAATTCACAATTTTAATTTTGGGCAAAAGTAAATGAAATTGGGGAATAGGGAATTTTTAATTTGGGAAACGTGAGGCTTTAATCGTGAGTCATCATAAACCATAAATCGTATATCGTAAATCATAAATCAAACCTCCTTCGCCTCTAGCTAAAAATAATTTCATTATTAACTGCGTTACTTTATATTTGTCCATTAGCAACCCTGCCCTTTATGAAATTGAAGTACCTTTTGTTGTTTTTGATTGTTATAATTTGCGCCACTTCATGCGTAACCACAAAACAGCTCACCTATTTACAGGAAAACACTGGCAACACCGATACTTTGGCGATTTTAAGAAAACGGCAGGAACCGTACCGACTTCAAATTAACGATCTTTTGAGCATACGCGTAAAGGCTTTGGATCAGGAAACAGTGGGAATCTTCAATCCCATTAGTGATGCAAACCCCAATGCCACGGGCGAGGAAAGGTTGTATTACGATGGATTTGTAGTGGACGACCATGGCAACATTCGCATACCCAGTTTGGGAGAATTGAATGTACTTGGTTATACGGTAGAGGAAGTGCGGGAACGGCTGGAGGAAATTTTATTGCGCGATTATTTTAAGGCGGAAGCCAACGTTTTTGTCACCGTAAAATTGGCCGGAATTCGCTATACCATCAATGGCGAAATCGGTAGTCCGGGATCAAAAATAATATACCGCGACCAAGTGAGCATTATGGAAGCCATTGCCAATAGTGGCGATATAGAACTAACCGGCGACCGAAGTGATGTGGTTATCATCCGGCAATATCCGGCTGGGCAAAAAGTACATCATATTGACCTAACAAAACTTGAGGCCATGAATTCCCCATATTATTACATTAAACCGAACGACCTGATTCTAATCAATCCCCTGCCACAAAAATCATTGGGCACAGGGACCACCGGACTCCAGTCCTTTACTACCATTGTTACGGTTGCCACGGCTTTGGTTACCACCATTTTATTGTTCACCCGATTATAAAACAATATGAGCGAGGAATTCGAGATTAACGAAACCCACACCACTTTCGACTTTAAGGGATTTCTATTTAGGCTTTTTCACCACTGGCCTTTTTTTCTTATTTCGTTGGCCATCGCGTTTTCAGTGGCCTATTATATCAACGTTCGCAAATTGCCCATTTATCAAATGCAGAATTTGGTGTCCATCAAGGACGACCAAAACCCATTTTTCACTAGCAACACTAGCCTTACCTTCAATTGGGGCGGTACAACCGATAAAGTGAATACCGCAGTTATAACGCTCCAATCCCGCTCCCACAATGAAAAGGTAGTGGAACGCCTGCAATATTATTTGGACTATTTGCGCGATGGCGAATACCAACAAGTGGATGCTTATAAGCAAACGCCATTCTATGTGGACGTGGACACTACGAAACCGCAAATGCTAAACCGGCAAATAAAAGTAGTTTTTAAAGACTCAGTGAATTTCAATTTGAGTGCTGCTTTTGAAGAAGCCGGCAATGTCCAATTCCAAAATTACGCAACAAAGGAGCGCACCAGCAAATTTGTGGATGCGGGCCAATTCTCCCAGGATTATAAAATTGGACAGCACATTAGCCTTCCATTTTTTAGCGGCATCTTAGTTCCAAATAGGGAAGTGATTTCCAGGCCGGGAACGCCATATTATTTTGTCTTCAGAAATTATGATGGGGTTGTTAAGAGGTATCTAAACATTCGTGTGGAACCCGAAAGCAAAGGTTCGTCAGTGCTCAGAATGCGCCTTACCGGCAACAACAAGGCTGGACTCGTTGATTATTTGAACACTTCGGTGGAAGTTTTAAGCGAAGACATGCTGGAGCGAAAAAACCTTTTCGCCACCAAAACCATTAAGTTTATTGACAGCAGCCTCGCTATAAAATCCGCTGAGCTTTCTACGGTTGAGGATGAGCTGAACCAATTCAAGAACAAGAACGCCATTTTCGACCTGGCAAGTGAAGGTTCGGAAATAAATGCAAAGCTAAACGAACTGGATTTACGGAAGGAAGCCGTAAACCGCGAACTAAATTACTACAATACACTGCAGGATTACCTTACAAACCGATCCGATTATAAGGACGTTCCTGCACCCTCAGTTGCGGGTATTTCCGAGGCCAGCATTGTGAGCGGGGTTGGAAAAATTGTTGCCCTTGCCGAGGAACGGAACAAATTTCAATATTCCTATAAAGAAGATGCGCCCATTTTTAACGATATTGATAGACAGATTAACGCCGTAAAAACCGTATTGCTCGAGAACATTCGCTCCTCCAAAAGCTTAAAAGGGCAGGAACTCAGTTCCATAAATCGCGATATTGGCCGCTATGAAGGCGAAATACGAAAACTTCCGAAGGAACAACAGGACCTATTGAATATTGAACGACGCTACAATTTGAGCCAGGGCACTTACAATCTTTTTCTGGCTAAGAGAAGTGAGGCAGGTTTGGTAAAGGCAGCAAACGTGAGTGACGTATTAATTATTGATCCCGCGAAGGATACGGGCGGTGGCCAGATTGGCCCGAATACCCAGCTAAACTATATGATGGCGGGTCTTTTGGGATTGTTTATACCGTTGATTGTAGTTTTCCTTCGGGTGTTTTTTGATACCAAAATTAGCAATGTTAAGGATTTGGAAAGGATTACGTCCATTCCTTTGTTGGGAATAATTGGTAAGAGCCCCATCGATAGCAATCTGGTGGTCCTTACAAAGCCAAAGTCACCTATTGCCGAAGCTTTTAGGGCGCTGCGTTCCAGTTTACAGTTCATTTATAAAAAGCAGGGAATAAAAGGCGCCAAAACCGTGTTGGTCACCAGTTCAGTAAGCGGGGAGGGAAAAACATTTTGCTCTATCAACCTCGCTTCGGTATTCGCATTGAGCGAAAAGAGAACGGTATTGGTTGGGTTAGACCTTAGAAAACCTAAAATTTTCGGCGATTTCAATATTAATAATGATATTGGGGTGGTCAATTTTCTTATAGAGGCGGCCGATATTGATACTATAATCCAAAAAACTGAGATCGCAAACCTTGATGTAATTCCATCCGGGCCCATTCCCCCGAACCCTTCTGAATTGTTGATAAGCGAAAAGTTGGATGAACTGATTGATGCCCTAAAGGAGCGTTATGATTATATCATTCTCGACTCCCCGCCGCTAGGTTTGGTGTCGGATTCCTTGGAATTGATGAAGCACGTAGATGCCACACTATATCTAGCTCGCTTCAATTATACCCATAAAAATATGTTCACTTTCGTAAATGAAAAATACAAAACTGGCGAAGTGAAGCATATAAGCCTTGTTTTGAACGGATATGTAGAAAAGAGTGGGAGTGGTTACGGCTATGGCTACGGCTACGGTTATGGATACGGCTATGGCTCCTATGGCAACTACGGTAATGGCTACCACGAAAACATAAAACCGCCCACCTTACTTGATAGGTTGAAGAAAAATTTTAAAAGGAAGTAACATCCCCTAAATCCCCCTTCGAAGGGGGACTTCCTTTTTTTGCAACTTAGTTATTTCTAAGAACCAAACCCCTCCCTTAGAAGGGAGGCCGAAAGGGATGTTCTTCTGTTATGTTGAGCTGTTCGGTTAAAACATCCCCCTAAATCCCCCTTCGAAGGGGGACTTCCTTTTTTTGCAACTTAGTTATTTCTAAGAACCAAACCCCTCCCTTAGAAGGGAGGCAGGGAGGGATGTTCTTCTGTTAAGTCGAGCTGTTCAGTAAAAACATCCCCCTCAATCCCCCTTCGAAGGGGGACTTTTTGCTTTATCGCCAATTGAACCTAAGAACCGATCTCCTCCCTTAGAAGGGAGGCCGGGAGGGATGTTCTTCTGCTATTTTGAGCTGTTCAGTAAAAACATCCCCCTAAATCCCCCTTCGAAGTGGGACTTTTTTCCTTTTGCCGACAATTGATTCTAAGAAACGGACACCTCCCTTAGAAGGGAGGCCGGGAGGGATGTTCTTCTGCTAAGTTGAGCTGTTCAGTAAAAACATCCCCCTAAATCCCCCTTCGAAGGGGGACTTTTTTCTTTATCGCCAATTGAACCTAAGAACCGATCTCCTCCCTTAGAAGGGAGGCCGGGAGGGATGTTCTTTTGCTAGGTTGATCTGTTCAGTAAAAACATCCCCCTAAATCCCCCTTCGAAGGGGGACTTTTTGCTTTATCGCCAATTGATAATAAGAACCAGACTCCTCCCTTAGAAGGGAGGCCGGGAGGGATGTTCTTCTGATAGGTCGAGCTGTTCAGTAAAAACATCCCCCTAAATCCCCCTTCGAAGGGGGACTTTTCCTCAGTCGCCCATTGATCCAAAGAACCAAACTCCTCCCTTCGAAGGGAGGCCGGGAGGGATGTTCTTCTGCTATTTTGAAACCCCTCCCTTAGAAGGGAGGCAGGGAGGGATATTCTCCTGCTATTTTGAGCTGTTCAGTAAAATCATCCCCCTCAATCCCCCTTCGAAGGGGGACTTCCTTTTTTAGCAACTTAGTTATTTTTAAGAACCAAACCCCTCCCTTAGAAGGTAGGTCGGGAGGGATGTTCTTCTGATAGGTCGAGCTGTTCGGTAAAAATATCCCTCTAAATCCCAATTCGAAGGAGGACATTTTTTTGCTGTAACCTGGCTTCTCAAAACCCTAATTTTTGATAGCCGGTCACAATTGGATTTTTGCATTATCTTTAATCTATGGCTAACAAAATAATTCCATATAACAAGCACTTGAAATCTTTAGCTCGTGAATTACGGAAGAAGATGACTCCTTCCGAAAAACTTTTATGGGATGTAATTAGGAAGAAGTCGCTGGGGGTAGAGTTTCATCGACAAGTTCCAATATTCAATTATATAGTTGATTTTTATTGTCACGAAATAGGTTTGGCAATTGAAATAGACGGAAGTATCCACGAGCCTAATTTTCTTGAGGATGCCGAACGACAAGGTAAAATGGAAAGATATGGAGTTCATTTTTTGCGTTTTTCCAACGAAGAGGTATTTAATAATTTAAAAGGTGTTATAGTCATCGTTGAAAGTTATATAAAAGAGGCTACTTAAAAAGATTCACTCCAAAACTGAAAAACATCCCCCTCAATCCCCCTTCGAAGGGGGACTTTACCGGTTTCGCCATTTTATTCTTAGAAAAGATCTCCTCCTTTAGAAGGGAGGCCGGGAGGGATGTTCTTCTGCTATTTTGAGCTGTTCAGTAAAAACATCCCCCTAAATCCCCCTTCGAAGGGGGACTTTTTGCTTTATCGCCAATTGAACCTAAGAACCGATCTCCTCCCTTAGATGAGAGGCCGGGAGGGATGTTCTTCTGCTAAGTTGCGCTGTTCGGTAAAAACATCCCCCTAAATCCCCCTTCGAAAGGGGGACTTTTTTGCTTTATCGCCAATTGAACCTAAGAACCGATCTCCTCCCTTAGAAGGGAGGCCGGGAGGGATGTTTTTTAATATATCTCAAAATAATCCCATTTAATCCCGTAATTTTGCCACCCCAATCTATTTAGAAGTAATGAAACACAATCCCACAATCGCTATTATCGGTCTTGGCTATGTTGGTCTTCCACTGGCTGCCGCTTTTGCTGAAAAATATAAAGTAATCGGTTTCGATATCAATTCAAAACGAATTGAGGAATTAGGGCGAGGCGTGGACCATACGTTGGAACTTTCCACGGAAGAACTGAAAAAAGCTCTGTCACAAACCGATACCTCTGGCCTTAGCCTGACTGCCGAACCCGAGAATATAGAAAGTGCGACTGTTTTTATCGTAACCGTTCCTACCCCAACCAATCAGTACAATCAACCAGTTTTAATCCCGCTTCAAAAGGCCAGTGAAACCGTTGGGAAATATTTGAAGGAGGGTGATATCGTGATTTATGAGTCCACTGTATATCCCGGCGTTACCGAAGATATATGTGTGCCTATTTTGGAAGAAAATTCAAGTCTTATTTTCAATAAAAACTTTTTTGCGGGTTACTCGCCCGAACGGATCAATCCCGGCGATAAGCAACATACCGTTACCAAAATTTTGAAGGTTACTTCCGGTTCCACACCCGAAGTTGCCAAATATATTGACAGTCTTTACGCCTCAATCATAACAGCGGGAACCCATTTGGCACCTTCCATAAAAGTGGCTGAAGCGGCCAAGGTTATTGAAAATTCTCAGCGCGATATTAATATTGCCTTTGTAAATGAACTTTCAAAAATCTTCAGGCTTTTGGAGATTGACACCAAGGACGTATTGGAAGCTGCCGGCACCAAATGGAATTTTCTGAAGTTCACCCCAGGCCTTGTCGGCGGACATTGCATTGGGGTAGATCCCTATTATTTGGCACAAAAAGCACAGGAAGAAGGATATAATCCGGAAATTATTTTAGCGGGCCGCCGTATGAATGACGGCATGGGCAATTATGTTGCCCAAGAAGTAGTGAAATTAATGATCCAAAAGGAATGCAAGGTAAAGAGTGGGCATGTGCTTGTTCTAGGCATTACCTTTAAGGAGAATTGTCCCGATATTCGCAATAGTAAGGTAATAGATGTAATCGAGGAATTGCGGAAATACAACCTTAATATTGACGTTTATGATCCGTGGGCAAGGGTTGATGAGGTTTCAAATGAATTTGGATTACGATTATTAAGCGAGGAATCGCAACTGAAACAGAATTATGAAGCCATTATCCTGGCAGTAGGCCATAAGCAATTTACGGACTTTCCGCTGGAAGACCATAAAGCTTCCCCCTCGGTGGTTTTTGACGTGAAATCCTTCTTTCCAAAAAACCTTGTGGATGGTTGTTTGTAGTGATAGGTTTCAGATTTGGGTTTGAGGTTTCAAGATATAAAATGTGAATTATATAATGTTGAAAATCCAATAGATCCCATATCAACCAATCAAAAAATCCCAAATTAATAGAATAACGAATACCTATTACTGTGAAAAATCCAAAATATCATACCGCTGACCTTTCCACAAAATCATTCCTTATCACTGGCGGGGCCGGATTTATTGGGTCCAATCTTGCGGAGTATCTTTTGGCGCACAATGCGCAAAAGGTGCGGGTGTTTGATAATTTGGCCACAGGTTTCGAAAAAAATCTTGCACCCTTTCACAACAATCCCGGTTTTGAATTTATGGAAGGCGACATCCGTAATCTGGAATCCTGCAAGAGGGCAATGGAGGGAATGGATTATGTTTCTCATCAGGCAGCGTTAGGCTCGGTGCCGCGCTCCATCAATGATCCCCTTACGTCCAATGAGGTGAACGTAACCGGTTTTTTAAATATGCTGGTTGCCCAAAAGGAAAGCAAAACCGTAAAAAGAATGGTTTATGCGGCCTCCAGCTCTACCTATGGCGATAGCCAAAATCTGCCAAAAGTGGAGGAAACCATTGGCAAACCTCTTTCGCCCTACGCGGTTACCAAGTTGGTAAATGAATTATATGCGGATGTTTTCTTCAAAACATACGGCACCTCCACTATCGGTTTGCGGTATTTCAATGTTTTTGGTCCTAACCAGAGTCCCACCGGCGCTTATGCCGCCGTAATTCCACTGTTTATGCAGGCGCTAAAAGATGATATTGCGCCAACGATTAACGGTGATGGCGAGCAGACCCGGGATTTCACTTTTGTGGCAAACGCAGTGCAGGCCAATATACGCGCATTCTTTGCAGAAGATATGGCGGTCAACCAAGTTTTCAATGTTGCCTATGGGGAACGAATCAGTCTGAATGCTTTGTGGAATGAACTTCAGGCCATTGCCGGAAAAAATATTAAGGCAGTTTATGGCCCGCCCCGCATGGGTGATGTACGCGATTCGCTGGCAGATATTGATAAAGCGAAAAAATTGCTAGGCTATGATCCCCGTTTTTCATTGACGGAAGGGCTACGGAATACTTGGGAGCGGTTTTAGTTATGGGTTATGAGTTATGGGTTATGCGTGAATAATGAATACTGATTAACAGGTAATGAGTCAAAAAATGAATTAGGTTTTCCATTTCATATACACCATAACTAAAAACCAAAAACCCTAAGCAAAACTCCTACTACAAAAACGCTTTTCAGAAGAAATTTTCTTCATATTGAGGAAATGCAAATGTTAAAGTTTTAATTGACCGAGTTTCAAGACGTTGTCAATTAAGTGGTTTCCTACACAAAAAATCCTTTAGTCGAAATTTGAAATCATCTTAACGGATAATTTGAACATTTCGCAACAAAGCGCTCTACGCCTTAAGTATACCCTACAAAATTTGCATTTTCTGCAAACGTATCCTATCATTGTTACGCCCCTTATCATAACAATTTTGTTTATCTTAAAAACACTTTTTTATGAAAAGACCGTACGCTCCTCAACAATTTGCATTCCTTATTTGCAGCCTTTTTTTATTCTTTTCTTATAATGTTTTCGGGCAGGTTGGCATTGGCACTACTAACCCAGACATAGGTTCCATTCTAGATATAACCAGTAACGATAAAGGGGTGTTATTACCTCGGATAGATATAACTAATTTAAATAATCTTTTACCCTTAACTAGTGGTACGGAAGGGATGATAGTATATAACACCAATACTTCAACAGGGCCAGGTTTGGTTTATTGGAATGGCGTAAATTCTTGGGTGCCAGTAGGTGATGGAAATGGTACGGATTCCTGGGGGAGGACGGGGAATGCTGGAACTACTGGAACAAATTTCATTGGTACGACCGATAATCAGCCCTTGCGTTTTAAAACAGCTAATACAAACGCTTTTGAAATATCTGGTGGCCCTTCCGTGAATAGAGGAAGATTGAGAGCGATGAATAATGGAGATGCTGCATTACCAACCTATTCTTGGAATGGCGCTAATGCGCAGAATATGGGTATGTTTAGAATTTCGGCCAATACACTAGGATTTTCTACGAATGGTACAGAAAGAGCTAGAATTATTGCTAATGGTGATGTTGGTGTGGGTACAGTGAATCCTCTTGCAAGACTTAATGTAAGTATCGCTGAAAATGATAGACCTGCAATATTTTCGCAGATCACTGCAACCAATTCTACTTGGTCGGCTGGAGAATTTTTTAATCCAAATAACGCAGGAGGAATAGGATTAATGGGAATTGGTTATTCTGGTGTATATGGCGTCACAACAAATGTTAATGCGGGATGGGCTGGATATTTTGAGGGTGATGTTTTTACTCGAGATCTTTATTTTAGAGATGTCTACACTTACTCAGACCGACGAGTAAAGCAGAATTTTCAAAATATAGATAACAGCTTGGATATTATTATGAAACTCAACCCTCAAAAATATGAAAAGTTGATAGAAATTGATAATAGTAAAACTACAAATTTTATTTCAGCGAAGGGAACAATGGAACACAAGGGAAAGGCTGAAAAGGAATTTGGTTTGATTGCACAGGAAGTAGAACTTATTTTACCGGAACTAGTATCTACAAAGGAAACAATTTTAAAGGATTTAGGAGCCATTGACTTAAAAGCTGTTAATTATAATGGGCTAATTCCAATTTTAATTCAAGCAATGCAAGAACAGCAAGTACAGATTAAAGTCTTGGAGGAAGAGGTTAAAATTTTAAAAGCAAAGAATTAAAAACATTTTACCCAATCTTTTATTTAAAAAGCTCTTGGCAGACCCAGTCTTGAATGTTTTTTTCATTTTCATCGATCTATCAGTTTAGTGTTTTTAAGTTTAGTGGAAAAAATACAAGCGGTCTGAATATAAATTTGAATCCGCTTCCGCTGCCCTTCTAATTCACCCAAACTGACGATCCAATTCAAAAAAGGTAGCTTAATACTAGGCGTATACTAGAGGAAAGGTACCATTAACATAGCATGAATGTAGCTTTAAGGTAGCATTCAACCCCCTTGAACCATACATTAGGGCGACCTGAAATATACATTGGGACAAACTTAACCTAGCACCACCGAGTGTCGAACTATGCTCTAGGACACTTTTTAAAAACTTTCGGCTAGAGGCCGTAGACCATATCGCTTAATTCACTGAATTTTTATAATACTGAATCTTTTTCTCTCTTTTGACAACACAGTACAAAAAGAATTCTATAAATATTGATTACTCTTCCAGCAATAGTTTTTCCAAAGAATAATTGTCCAATTGCGAATCGGGTGGGATGAAATAGGAAACACTTGCCGAGGCAATGGGCCTTAGCCCACAGAGTATTTCACAAATTGAACAATGTGAGACTTTAAATACTGAAATCTTGGACAAAATAGTCCAAGCATTACGTGTTACTAAAGAGAGCATTGAAAATTTTTCCGAGGAAGCTGTATTTAATTACTTTAGTAATATTTATAATAATGGTACGGGTCAAGTTTATAATAATAATTGCATATTTAATCCACTTGAAAAATTTATAGAAGCTGTCGAAGAAAACAAAAAACTCTACGAGCGATTGCTTAGAGCTGAACAGGAAAAGATTACTTACCTAGAAAAGCTTTTAGATAAATAATTGCCAAGTATATATTTAAGAAACAACCCGAGCACGTATGCTGGGGTTTTTTATTTTTTATTGTTTAGGAATTAGTAATTAATGAAGATAATCTGTAGACAGGATTGTGACAATCTCAAACAGACAATTGAGAGCCGAAAACCGACACTGATATCAGTAACATCAATTTTCCTATCTTAGCAACCATCAAAAAAGATCCCCAAACCCCAATGGAATTGGAAACCAAAGTCTACCAAAAGGAAGGCAATCTGCGCATAGGTAAGTTGTTGAAAGAGAGTTTGGCCGACATAGCCCGATCTCGTTTTCTCTCATTCCAATTGGCCAAGCGCGATATTCAAGCCCAATACCGCCAAAGTTATCTCGGGATTATTTGGGCCTTTATCACTCCCCTTGCTACTGCTTTTGTATGGATTTTTCTCAATAATTCCGGGACCGTTCGCATTACAGATACCGGCATTCCCTATCCTGTTTATGCTTTTTCGGGTACTTTGCTTTGGTCTATTATCACAGAATCCATCAATTCGCCAATGGCAAGCACCAACAGTGCGAAATCCATTCTATCAAAAATCAACTTTCCAAAAGAAGCATTGGTTGTCTCGGGGATCTATAAACTTTTGTTCAACAGTTCCATTAAGGTGGTCTTGCTATTAATATTCGTGTTCTTTTATGGCGTGGGATTCCATTGGAGCCTCCTGCTATTTCCCATATCAATATTAGGCGGGGTTCTTTTTGGCACTACCTTAGGATTGTTTATAACCCCATTAGGATTGCTCTATAAGGATATTGGTAGAATGATTTCCTTCGGCTTGCAATTTTTGATGTACGTTACCCCAGTGGTATATGCCATCCCAAAATCAGGAATAATGAAGACAATAATGGAATTAAACCCATTTACGCCAATTATCCTAACAGCAAGAGATTTAGCCGTAGGCTTTCCCCCAACGTATCTCACCTATTTTTTAATCGTAATAGCTTGTTGCATCCCTTTGTTTTTTATTGCTTTGTTGTTCTATAGGATTTCGATTCCTATTTTAGTGGAGCGGATGAGCGCATGATCGTGAGTCGTGAATAGTGAGTCGTGAATCGTAAATTGTGAGTCGTAAATAATTAAAAGAGAGTAGTGAATCGTTAATACTAACTTCACGCCTAACGAATCACGTCTCGCGAATAATGAATAAAAAAATGGATCATAAGGAACTGGACGTTTGGAAAAAGAGTATGGATTTAGTTGAAGTTGTTTATACACTCACAGCTAAGTTTCCCAAAGAAGAACGCTATGGTTTAGTTTCACAAATGCAACGAGCAGCTGTTTCTATACCGTCGAATATAGCAGAAGGAACAGCACGAAAGAGCAATAAAGAATTATTACAATTTATTTCAATTGCGATGGGATCTGCGGCAGAACTGGAAACTCAGTATCTTATTGCAATAAGGTTAAAATATATTGCCGAAGATATCGAAATAGTGACTATAATTACAAATGTGAAGAAATTGCTATTAGGTTTTAGAAATTACATAAAAGATAAATCATGAATAGTGAAATGTCAATACTAACTAACGAATCACGAATAACGAATAACAATTCTGGATTCACGAATAACGAATAACGATTCACGATTCACGATTCACGAATAACGATTCACGAATAACGATTCACGATTCACGAATAACGATTCACGATTCACGAATAACGATTCACGAATAACGACGAATGAACGAAGTACTAATCTCCGTAGAAAACCTCTCCAAAAAGTTCTGCAAGGACCTTAAGACCAGCCTGTGGTATGGCGTAAAGGATCTGGCCAGTGGGTTGAGCGGAAACCGCAACGAGCGCGAACTACGGCCAAAGGAGTTCTGGGCGATAAAGGATATTAGTTTTGAACTGCGCCGGGGGGAATGTTTAGGGCTTATTGGCCATAATGGTGCCGGGAAATCCACACTCTTAAAAATACTGAATGGTCTAATTAACCCCGACGCCGGCAAGGTAACCATCAAAGGTCGGGTAGGGGCGTTGATAGAGCTGGGGGCGGGTTTTAACCCAATTCTTAGCGGACGGGAAAACATTTATAACAACGGCGCCATCCTTGGCTTTACCCGTAAAGAAATAAACGAAAAAATAGAAGAAATTATAGACTTCGCTGAAATACGCGAGTTTATAGATATGCCGGTACAGAATTACAGCAGCGGGATGAAGGTGCGCCTGGGTTTTGCCGTGGCGGCTCAGATGCAACCCGATGTGCTTATAATTGATGAGGTTTTGGCGGTCGGGGATTTGGGGTTTGTACTAAAATGTTTTAAACAGATAGATACTATTCTGCCCAAAACTGCTATTGTTTTTGTATCACACAGTATGCCTATGGTCTCGCGTATTTGCAACCAGATTATTTTGATGGATAGGGGAGAGTCTATTTTTCAAGGAGAAGATGTAGGGAAGGCGATTGATAAGTATTATACCCGCTTTGTTGATAATGAGAGTAATGTGGTTTTTACAGATGGTAGTATTGATTTGGAAGATATTGAGCTTCTGGACACCTTTGGCTATGAAAAAAATATACCACAATTGAGATGGGGAGACAATTTAAAATTAGCCTTTAAATTTAAAATAAATTCATTAGTGGCAATACCAGCATTTCACATATCTATTTTTGACAAAGAACAACGCCCCGTTGCCATTTTTGAACCTAATGTAGAAGAGTTGATTTCTCTAAATGATTCTGACCGGATCGAATTTATTGTTGAACACAAGAATTTACAACTTTCAAAGGGCATTTACTCCATAAATATTGTTGTTTCAAAAATGGCAAATAATGAACCATTGCTGCGAATGAACGGCATTGCATCCTTTCAAGTACTCCATCAGACGGATACCTGGCCACCTTTTTTATTAAAGTCCTCCTATCAATCAATTTAAATATATGTTATTAAAAAATAACACACACAAAATATTTTGCATCGGTCTCAATAAGACGGGAACAACTTCTTTGGGAATGTTTTTAGAACAACAAGGATCCTTGGTAGAATCGCAGAGAAAGGGTGAACTATTACTTAAAGATTATTTTGATAGAAATTTTAACGCAATAATTAACCACTGTAAAAAGTCCCATTCGGTCGTGTATCAGGATGTTCCATTCTCTTTACCATTAACTTATCCACATCTTGATAATGCATTTCCAGAAAGTAAATTTATACTGACTATTCGCGAAAATAGTGATGTATGGTTTGAATCAATTTTGAAATTCCATTCGGATTTTTATAATAACGGAAAAATTCCCACCTATGAAAGTTTAAAAAATTCAAAATATGTATATCCAGGATGGTCTTGGAAACTTATGCACGATGTTTTTATAAATGACAAATCAGAGATGTATTCTAAGAATGAATTTGTTGATGTCTATGAAAATCATGTTGAAAGTGTAAAGAATTATTTTAAAAATAATCCCGATAAATTGTTAATAATAGATGTTTCAAAAAATGACGATTTACTCAAATTATGTAAATGGTTAAAAATAAAAACGGACAAGTCTTCCTTTCCCCATATTAGTTCGAAAGACATTCTAAGCCTAAATTATAACTGTAAATTTCTTAAAGGATAATGTTGACGTTAATAAAAAAATATTTTAAAAAAGCCAAAAAACGGATTGTAAAAAAGAAACATAAAAATGATTCTATATCTACAGGTCCAAATACTTGTTCCGTGTGTAATCAGAATGTTAGATTCAAGAATTTACCCTATGAATACTTTTTGAAATTTTACGAGAACGGCTTTGTTTTTTCACCTTTTTTATTTGAGACTTTAAATATCAAAGATTATTCGTGTTCAAATTGCGGTGCTTCAGATAGAGATCGATTAATGATGCTGTATATGAAAAAGTACTTGATTGATAAAAAAAGTGTTAGGCTTATAGATTTTGCACCAGCAAAGGCCTTAGGAAATGCTCTTAAAAATCAAAGTTCAATAGAATATCGAAGCGCTGATTTATACATGGAATCGGTAGATGATAAAATTGATATCAGAGATATGCACGTATATCCAGATGAATCTTTTGATTTTTTCATTTGCTCGCATATATTGGAACATGTTGATGAAGATGCAAAAGCTTTAGATGAACTGTATCGCATTACAGCAAAAAATGGAGGAGGAATTCTTTTAGTTCCTATACTCTTAGGATTAGAAAAATCTGTAGAAAACAAAGAGTATTTAAAAAGTGAACATTTAAGATGGAAATATTTTGGACAAGATGACCATGTAAGAATGTACTCTAAGTCAGATTTTTTAGAACGAATTGAAAATTCAGGCTTCAAAATAGAACAGATTAGCGAAACTTATTTTGACGCAGGCCTCTTTGAGCAATGTGGCTTAGATAAAAAGTCTACTTTATACATAGTGGAAAAATAAATAATTATCACTATAATAAATTTACATCCAAATAGAAAATCTTGATCAACGTAACCAAAACCTTTCTACCCCCTCAAGAAGAATACAACGCTATTTTAAAACGCGCCTGGAATGCAGGTTGGATTACCAATCGAGGAGCATTAGTACAGGAACTGGAAGAAAAGCTAAAAACCTATTTAAAAATTCCCAACATAATTGTAACCACAAATGGCACCTTACCACTACAAATAGCAATTAAGGCGTTGGGCCTAAAAGGAGAAATTATTACGACCCCCTTTAGTTATGTAGCTACCACCAGCAGTATTATTTGGGAGGGTTGTACGCCAGTGTTTGTGGATATCCATCCAGAATATTTTACCATAGACGAAACCAAAATTGAGGCTGCCATTACTCCAAAAACAAGGGGTATTTTGGCAACCCATGTATTTGGCAATCCGTGTGCTGTGGAAGAAATTGAAGCCATCGCAAAAAGGCACAATTTAAAAGTGATTTATGATGCCGCCCACTGTTTCGGAGTTACTTATAAAAATAAAAGCATATTTGAATTTGGTGACGTGAGTACTTGTAGCTTTCATGCGACAAAAGTTTTTCATACGGGTGAAGGTGGAGCAATGTTTACAAATAATACTGAATTGTTTGATACCCTATTTTATCATCACAATTTTGGGCATAACGGTCCTTTGGATTTTTACGGTCTCGGCGTAAATGCCAAGATGAGTGAATTACAGGCGGCAATGGGATTGGTTGTTTTTCCATATATTGATGAGATTATTATAGATCGGAAAGAGATTGTACGGTATTATAAAGAACATCTTAAAAACGTTCAGTTATTAAAGTTAAGGGAAGAAACGCAATGGAACTTCTCCTATTTTCCTGTAATTTTTAAAACGGAGGAAGCACTGTTAAAAGTACAGAAAGACTTAAATGAAAATAGTGTTTACCCAAGAAGGTATTTTTACCCTAGCTTGGATAAATTACCTTATATTGAAGCTAGACCTTGCAGTATATCACAAGACATAAGCAGAAGAATACTATGTCTCCCTTTGTTTTACAACTTGGATATTGAGATACAAAAAAATATTATTCAAATAATAAATAAGGCAATATGCTGATTATAGGAGCTAAAGGAATGGCGAAAGAACTTTTGGAAATTCTTTCTGTTGAAATGCATTTAAAAAATAAGGATATTGTTTTTTTTGACGATATTAATACGGAAAAGGAGGTATTGTATGATAAGTTTAAAATCCTTACCAATATCCAAAAAGCTTCACATTATTTTTTGTCGGAAGACAATAGATTTACTTTAGGACTTGGAAATCCTCATTTACGAAAACAGATGGCCGAAAAGTTTATGGCTTTAGGTGGAGAATTAACTTCTGTTATTTCTTCTTCTGCCAAAGTTGGGAGTTTTAATACCACAATCAATAAAGGTTGCCAAATTATGCAGGGAGCTATCATTACAAATGACGTCTATTTAGGAGAAGGAGTTTTAATAAACCTTAACAGCACTATCAGTCATGAGTGTGTTATTGGTGATTATACAGAAATTGCTTGTAATGTTTCCATACCAGGACGATGTTCTATTGGAAAAAATGTTTTTATTGGTAGTAATGCTACGCTAATGCCCGATATTAGTATTGGCGATAACACAATAATAGGGGCAGGAACTGTTGTAATAAATGATGTTCCTGCGAATGTAAAAGTAGTAGGTAATCCTAATCGTATAATATAAGTTTTATGGATATTCCATTAGTTTCTGTATGCATGATTACTTATAATCACGAAAAGTATATTGCCGAAGCCATTCATGGGGTATTGATGCAAAAAACAGATTTTAAAATAGAATTTATAATTGCGAACGATGCTTCCACAGATGAAACCCATACTCTAATCGATCAATTAGCAATAGACACAAACAAAATCACCATTAATTATATTAATCACCCGGCAAATATTGGCATGATGTCGAATTTTGTATTTGCACTTGAACAATGTCGAGGCAAATATATAGCTCTCTGCGAGGGCGACGACTACTGGACAGACCCCTTAAAACTACAAAAGCAAGTGGGTTTTTTGGAAACTAATGATGATTATAGTATTTGTTGGACAAACTATCATATTTTAGTAGACAAACAATTAGTAGTTCCGAAATGGAATGAACAATATAAAAATACAAACTGTTTTGAAGTTGATTTTAATAATTTTGGCTCTCCCTATTGCACTTATACTTTAACAGCAATGTTCAGACGTGATGGTATTAAAAATATTGAATTAATCAAATATCGTTTTTTAAAGGATAACACTATATATTCTATCTGTTTAAAAGATGGAAAAGGAAAATTACTCAACTTCTTTGGTAGTGTTTATCGCGTGCATAGTTCTGGAATATATTCTTCAGCATCATTGTACAACCAGGCCTATTCAAATTATACGAATCTATCAGAGATTTTAAAAATTATACCTGAAAGTAGAGTGCCTAATATGTTTAACAAAAAAAAAATATGGAAAAAAGAATTTTTTAAGCAATTGAACAAATCCAATAAATCTAATATCGAAAAACTTTTTATTAAATATAAATTAATAGTTAATTCAATAATTTAAAATTAAGCATATTATAACGCATTATGTATCTTAAAGGAGTTTCGGTAATAATAAGTACTTATAACGGCACAAAAACCATTGGCCTTGCCTTGGAGTATTTAGCAAATCAAATATGTCAATGTCCTTGTGAAATTATTTTGGTTGATAATGCTTCTACAGATGAAACAAAAGCTTTTTGTGACACTTGGTGGGATAAATATGGAAACAAATCCATTTCATACAAATCATTTTTTCAACCAATACCTGGAAAATCATATGCACAGGAAATGGGATATGCAGAAGCTTCTTATGAATATTTGTTAGTATGTGATGACGATAATTTGCTTAATGAAGCTTATGTTCAACTTTCCTTTGATATAATGGAGTCTGACTCTACTATTGGAGCTTTGGGCGGATGGTGTGACGCAATGTTTGAAGGCAATAAACCCGATTGGTTTGATACTTATAGTAAATATTTTGCCGTTGGAAAACAAGGTAAAAGTTCTGGAGATATAACCAATAAAAAAGGCTGTCTTTATGGTGCGGGTATGGTTATAAGAAAGAGTCACCGGCTTCAGTTAAATGAGCTCGGATTTAAACCTTTACTAACATGTAGAAAAGGAGATTCGTTGAGTTCTGGTGGCGATACAGAGTATTGTTATGCGTTAAGATTATTGGGCTATAAAATATGGTATGATGAAAGATTACATTTTTTTCATTATATGTTAGCAAAAAGGGTAAACTTAGAGTATGTAACTAAAGTCAGAAAAGCGATATCATATTCAAACTTTGTTTGCGATACTTATTTGGATGAAATTTCAAGAAAGGAGAGCCATGGAACCATTTTGCGGAAAAAAATAAAAAAAGAATTGAAAAAACATTTCTTTCAAAAAATTAAAAATAGATTAATAGGTAGTTTTGAAGAAAAGGAAAAAAGTAAGGAGTATTTCAGAAATCTATATTATTTGAAATTTAAACAATCTGAATATTTTGAAAATAGGAATTCCATTAAGAAATGGTTATAAAAAAGAGTGTTTTTTCTAATACAAAGCAAAATAGAATATGAGTTTTATAAAAAAAATACTTCCAAATCCGCTCAAGAAGTCAATGAAAAAATTACTTGGGATAAAAAAGCCAAAAAAGGGTTTTGAAGGATCTAAAATATATTGGGAAAACAGGTATGTAAATTATAGAGATTCTGGACCTGGTAGTTATGGGCGATTGGCAGATTTTAAAGCCGAAATATTAAATTCTTTTGTAAAGGAAAATAATATTAAAACTGTTATTGAATATGGTTGCGGGGATGGGAATCAACTTTCATTGTCAAATTATCTGAAGTATATAGGATATGATGTTTCAAATAAAGCAATAGCTATTTGTGAAAATAGATTTTCAAATGATAGTACGAAGCAATTTAAAATTATTTCGTCTGAAAATAAAATTTATGAAAAAGCCGAATTAACACTGTCTTTAGATGTATTATTTCATTTAATAGAAGATGAGGTGTTTAATGAATATATGCAGCGCCTATTTGAGAGCTCAACAAAATATGTAATAATATATTCCAGTAACTATGAAGCCTTCATCGCCCCGCATGTAAGGTGCAGGGAATTTACAAAATGGATATCTGCAAACGTTTCTGAAAACTGGGCACTTCAACAAAAAATAGACAATCGCTACCCTTTTGATGAAGAGGATCCTGACAATACATCTTTCGCAGATTTTTATATTTATAAGAGAATGTGAAATAAATTTCAATCGTAATCCATAATGAAGCTTTTAAATATAGCTATTGTAGTAGGCTCATTTCCCACAGTTTCCGAAACTTTTATTGTAAATCAGATAACTTCGTTAATAGATAAGGGACATAGCGTAAAAATATACTCTTACGAAAAAGGCAACATAGAAAAAATACATAATAGTATCCTCACTTACGGCTTATTGGAAAATGTAGTTTACAGAGATAAGCCTCCGGTCAATAAACTTAGAAGATTATTCAGTTTTTTGAAATTGATTTTTCAACATTTCTTTCAATTAAATTGGGCTTTATTATTTAAATCCTTGAGTTTTTCTAAATATGGAAAAAAGGCTATCAGCCTTAAAATATTTTATGAACGTAAGTTTTTTATTTTAAATAAGAAGTTTGATGTTGTTCATGTACATTTTGCCACAAATGCAGTTGATATTGCAAACTATAAAACCGAAGGATATTTACATCAATCAAAATTAGTGGTTTCTTTTCATGGGTATGACATTAACCCCTCAAAAATCGATTTTTATAAAACACATTATAAAGGATTATTTGAGCATACAGATCATTTTACAGTAAATACAATTTATACTAAAGAAATATTACTTCTGGTAAATCCAATATTAACAAACGTTTCCATATTGCCAGTAGGTTTAGATACTGTTTTGTTTAAAAAGACAAAAAAACAGCACGAGATTAACCACCAATTTAAGATTGTATATTGTGGGAGACTTGTTTCGCTAAAAGGCGGATTGCTTTTACCTCTAATTATAGAAGAGTTATTAAATAGGGGATATAATGATATCTATTTGAATGTAATTGGGGATGGAGAACTTAAAAATCAGCTTTGCAATGAGATTGAAAGATTAAATCTTAAAAATGTAATTGAGTTATTGGGTGATATGACTCAAGATGAAATAATTAATGTATTTAGTGAGTCCGACGTATTTTTACTTCCCGGTATTCGAGATTCTCATGATGGCAGAGCAGAGGCACAGGGTTTAGTTATTCAAGAAGCCCAAGCCATGGAATTACCCGTAGTAGTTTCAAATGTGGGAGGGATGAAATATGGATTGATCCCGGATGTAACGGGTTTTGTTGTTCAGGAAAATGACATTAGTGGTTTTGCAGATCGAATTGAAGAACTAATTAAAAACCCTCAAAAAGCAAAAAAAATGGGGGAAGAAGGAAGAAAATTTACGGTTCAGAATTATGATACTAAGGTCTTGGTTGATAAGCTAGTTTCAGTTTATATAAAATAATTAAATATTCTTAATTTATCTGCTTTTCAGCCTACTTTAAAATAAAATTATCCATTTCAAAAATGGGTTGATTCTAAATGGCACTTATATTATAAGGTGGATTCGTAGTCACTCTTATTTTTTTTTGAAAAATGCCAAAAATTCATTAACTTTAATTACTCCCCCTTCAAAATATATATACTATGAAAGCTCTAACTAACAAAGTTAAGGCCAAGAAGGAAGTTGGCTCTAACACCGAGCAAATGCCGAGTGCATTAAACAAACGTCCAGAACCTTTTTTAAAATTGCTTGAGGGCGAAAATGAAATTTTAACGGAAGCCGATATGATGCGGATCTTTCATGTGGACCATGCAACAATTTACCGTTGGCGACAAAAAGCAATTCTTCCCGCCATTAAAATAAACCGAAATGTTTATTACATAAAACAAATTATCATTACAATCTTGTTAGCCAAATCGGGCTATTTAAATCCACAATGATTTTTTTTTAAGACTATTAAAACCAAAGACCCGCAATTAAAAACTGCGGGTCTTTTTTTTTTAGGTTTGGAAAATAACAAACCCACCTTAAAGGGCGGTTACCGCACCAAGATAGGTGCTAGTAGCAGCTCGCTTGCCTTCGGCATCAACAAAGGTGGCCCAAGCATTGATTTCCAATCCGGACCAATACTGTGGCAAAGGCAAATTAACTATTGTTTCCACCCGCGTTCCGGCAGGAGTGAACAACTGATACTCGCCCAGGTCCGCAACAAACAGCAGTACCAATAACTGGTCGTCTGCTTTTGCAAAACCTTGCCCGGTATTGTCCGTATAGGTCAACTGGAGTGTATTTCCAATTGAGGCCGTTAAGGTTGGCGACTGAAGTCCACTTAGATCGCCTTTGCTAATAAGCACTTTTGGATAATCCATAATGAAATCTTCACCTACTTCCAGTACCGCTTCTTTTATATGATAGGAAGTGGCAAGATTAAACGGAGACTTGTCTCCTTGCTTCTGCACGAAGTATTTGCCTACAATAGGCTTCATCGGATTTAAAAAACGGGCTACAAGGCCAAACCTTTCCCGTACCTTTCTTTGCTTTTCCGTAGGAATGCGATTCTCATCAATTTCGGGAAAGCTACGCATCACGTATTTACCTCTCCAACGGGCAACTACAACGGAACCCACTTTTCCACGGAATCCCCCAAGGATTCCTTTTTTGATTGTTCCCATATTTTCATGGTTTTAAAAATTAATACTCTTTTAATTACTGAAATGTAGGAGCCATCTTTCGGATTAACAAGAAGTTGCAACCAACTTCAACATTAAAGCACATTTAGTAATCAATTGCAACCTCGTATAACAAACGGGCATTTTTATATGGGTTTGCTCCCAGTTTGGTGGCACTCTGGTTCGAGTGTGGCTACCATGCTTTTTTTTGGGGAAGGTCTTTTCTGGAACGAAGGTGGGAGTATAGTAGTTAGTGTTCGGTACGCAGTATTCAGTGTTCAGAAGTCCGTGTTTAGTACACAATAGTTATTTTATATCTTGAAATAGGTTGACAGTTTATCAATAAAAAAATTCACACGCTCCTTCCCCTAATAATTACCAATCAACATGCGACAAGGGGAAGGTGGCCTCGAGAATAAATTATCATTCAATGATAAAGTTTCAATCCTGGGGAGGGAAGGGGTTAACGGGTTTTAAAGTGTGGATATTGAAACTTTAATTTCAATTTCGATTTCGATTTCAATTTCAATTTCAATTTCGACTTCTTCTAATCTTTTTGTCTATTTTTGAAACCAAACAAGCTGCGCTGTGTCTTCGGAATCTCCATTGGTTTCCATAATAATCCCAACCTATAATCGTGCTCATTTAATAGGGGAAAGACTAGATTATGTTTTGGTTTAGCTATATAAAAATTTAATTTAAATGAAAAATGCTTTTTCAGTTTTTGTTTTCGGAAAATATGAGCGTTACTTGCCGTATTATGTATATTCTATAGAAAAAGCATATCCTAATACAGATGTTATAATATTCTATAACTCAATTCTTTCTTTAAAAATAAAAAGAAATCTTAAAGGTAAACCACACGTAATAGTTTATGAGGAATTTTACAAAGAATATAATTATTTTGACAATTATAAAATGTATGGTGGAGGCGGTTTAACTCTATTAAGGTATTTGATACCAGAAGAATATTTTAAAGGATATCAGAATGTTTATTTTGGTGATGTAGATATCCTTATTTTAAAGGAACCCGAAAATTTATTTCATTTTCACGAAATACAAGCAAAAAAAAGTAATCTTCCGTTTAGCAATAAGGTTAGACTTCTAGAGACGGGGGCCCTATCAGAACGATTGACCGGGTTACATTTTGTAGTCGTAAAATCTTATTTTGCAAAAATAAACAAGGTTATAATTGATATTTTAGCAAAGAAAACTGTAAGGGAACAACTTCTTGTGGACATAAGACGTGATGAAGAGCTTTTATACGCCATCAATAAACTTGCCTTTAATTTTTCACCACAAAGTTTAATACATAATAAAGTTCCCCTTCACGGGGTACATTTTGGATTGTTCAGAAGCAGTCGAAGAATAGATAAGCCACAAATTGAAAAGGATTCTTTATTATCATACCAAGAAATAAAAAAGCAATTGGCAGAACTGGTTGAAGATAAAGATTTTAAAATCATCTTATATCAATTTTTTAATATGGAGATGATAAAATTATTAGTTCTTTTGGAACTACCAATCCCATTTTTTTTAAAGATTAAATATAAATGGGTCACCACCAATTTTTTTAGAATTTTTCGAAAATTACTGAATAAAATAAAAAAATGATCAACTTAGAATGCCCGAAAATTTAATAACGATAATAATTCCAACCTATAATCGTGCTCATTTAATAGGAGAGACATTGGATTCTGTTTTGGCACAAACCTACCAAAACTGGGAATGTATTGTTGTGGATGATGGGAGTACGGACAATACGGAGAAAATTATGATAAATTATATGGATAAGGATTCTCGATTTCATTACTACCATCGACCTAAAGATAAAGTGAAAGGAGCAAATGTTTGTAGAAATTACGGTTTTGCTAAAAGTAAAGGTGATTTTTTAATTTTTTTGGATTCTGATGATTTATTAGAATCCACTTGTCTTGAAAATCGATTCAATAATGAAAATATAAAAAAAAATCAAGATTCAGTATTTATATATTTAATGGGATTATTTCGATATGGCAGCAAAACTGATCAAATATTTAATAAAAAATTTAATAATGAAAAAGAATATATAGAAAATTTTTTGAAAGTTAACCCTCCTTGGACAATTACCTCTATTTTTTGGCCAAGATCGCTTTTTTTAAATAAAGGGTTTTTTGATGAAACATATAGTCGGTTACAGGATGTGGAAATCCATACACGTTTATTACTTGAGGGTGTGAAAATTAATTTAGTAGAAGATGTGGACTGTTGGTATAGAATATTGGATAATCCTAAAGAATACTTAAGTGAAGAAAAAAGACCAATGCTAATTGAGAGTCACATTCAATATATAGAGAAATTTTATAATTATGAAGATTCTGAACTATTAAATAAAATTGAAATAAATACCTGCTTAAAATTTACCTTTCTTAAAGTTTTAAAAAAATATGTGTTAAAGAAAAATGTAATTTATTTTAAAGAAATAAATAATTTAAATAATTCATTGAAGATTCTTAACTTTAAAAAAATGAAAATAATAGAAATATTAAATTTTTACCACAAATTAGGTTTTTTTAATAGATATGGTTACAACAAAATAAGAAATTTCGTCTTTAATAAATAAAGAAAAACTTGAGAGTTTTAAAATAATCACTTAAGTATTATAATTTGGAAGAGGATAAGGAAAAAAACTCGGGGACCTTAATAAGTGTTATAGTTACCACCTATAATCGAAGTGTTTATTTATACGAGGCTTTGGATAGTATAGCTAAGCAAACATATCGTAACATTGAGATTCTGCTAATTGATGATGGGTCAACCAAACAAATTGCTCTTGAAAATAAGGAAATATGTAAAAAATTTTCAGTTTGTAAATATTACTACAAAGAAAACAGCGGCCAACCCGATTCCCGTAATTTTGGTATAAAAAAAAGCAAAGGGGCCTATATAGGTTTTTGTGATGATGATGACCTTTGGGCTATTGACAAGCTTGAAAGGCAAATAGTAATTTTGAATACCCAAAATGAATTTGGCCTGGTAACGGGTTGCATAGAGTATATTAGTCATGCTGGAATGAAAACAGGTATTTTAAAATGCCACGCAGGACATAACCATGGGAATGTATTCCAAGATTTTTTGATTAAAAATAGAACTGCGTCCATAACGCCGCTTATAAGAAGAGAGGTGATTGACAAAGTGGGGCTTTTTAATCCTAACTTTACGATTGGAGAAGATTGGGATTATTGGCGTAAAGTAAGTTTTTATTTCAAGTTTTATGCAATAGATGATGTACTCGCTTTCGTGAGAACACACGAAAATACTATGTCCAGGACCAGATCTACAACACTTTTAGGAAGGTTTGTACTTTATAGAAAATTAAATCAGTCCTTGTTTGAATGGGGAAATGGAAGGTTTGCAAAAAATGATTGGGAGCTTGTTGAATATATTGAATGGTGCTATTATCGCAGGCTACTAAATAATAATATGCCAGGCTTTAAAAAAAAGTTTGTTTTTGTTCTTTTACTATTTACTAAAAATATTATTCCACCTTTATACTTCATAAAACTCTTTTTAAAATATAATTCGAGATATAAACCTCAAGTGTGAAAACGCAATTACTTTTATAAGCAGCCCCTTTTGAAACTAAACCTAAAAATAAGATCCTTCCCCAATCCTACCGAAACCTTTATAGTCCATCATATTCTCGGATTGTTAAAACAGGGGGTAAAGATTAAAATATATACCAATGCTTATCACGGAATGGCAACTTTTGTTCATACCGATGAAATAATAGATTCCCAAATTGATAAGTTGGTCCATAAAAATTTAAAGGTTAAAAAAGGAATGTCCAAGATATTTCAGGTCTTAGGGCTAGTAACCAAACCGAGGATTCTAAAATATGCCGTCAAGTATTATATAGTAAAACCCCAATGGAGTTTAAAACCGTTATATAACTTATACAATTACAGGGATTTTGACATCTCCCTAATGTGCCATATACAATTCAATACTTCCATAAAACCATTGATTGACTTATGGGCCATAGGCTTTATAAACCCAAAAAAAATATTGATTACCTTTCACGGTTACGATGCTTTTAGATTAAATGAAGAAGTATTCAAAAGTCGTTATTCTGAATTTTACAAAAGTTGTGTTTATGCAGTGACGGTCAATTCAAATTATGTGAAACAATATCTTGTTAAAGCAGGGTTGATGGAAGAAATGATCAAAATTATTCCAATGGGAATTGATGTTAGTATGTTCAATGATCTACAAGCAAAGCCCAAACAGGATACAATTATTAAATTGGTCTCCGTAGGAAGGTTAATCCAGTTAAAAGGCCATAAATACGGAATGCAGGTTTTAAAAATATTATTGGATAGGGGCTATGAAGCAACCTATACTATAATAGGCAAGGGTTTGGATGCATATACAAATGAGCTGAAAAAGGAAGTAAAGCGTTTGGGCATTGGTGAATACATTTTTTTTATGGGTCAAAAATCCCAAAAGGATATAAAGGACATTTTATTCGAATCATCCATATTTCTAATGACCTCTACTTTTGATGATTTAACGGGAAGACAAGAAGCATTCGGGATTGCAGCCTTGGAGGCACAGGCCTGTGGATTGCCAGTAATAGCTTTTAAAAGCGGGGGAGTGCCAGAGGTTATTGTGGATGGGGAAACAGGGTTTTTGGTGGAAGATAGGAACGTTCTAGAAATGGCAAATAAAGTGGAGTTGCTTTATAATGATTCAACACTTTACCACGCTATGGGCATAAAAGCACGGGAACATGCATTGGTTAATTTTGATAATGATAAATTGATACGTCAGTTTATAAAACTTTATCATTTAAATGATTGAGCTTTATTGGGCAAAAAATTAAATTGACGAACGAACGAAAGAACGAAAGAACGAAATGCCGAAAGGATAAAAAGACTAAAGGACAAATGGATAAATGGACAAATGGAAGTCGATACTAGTTTGTCCTACGTCCTACGTCTAAAATTCCTAAGTCAGTAGGACATCTACAAATTGAAATACAACATAAGAACGTGATTCCGAAAATTATCCATTATTGCTGGTTTGGTAAAAAACCGAAACCCCCTTTGGTTGAAGAATGTATTGCATCTTGGCAAAAAATATTGCCCGATTATGAAATACGTTGTTGGGAGGAAAGCAATGTTGCTATGGCGCATCCTTTCTTAAAAAAAGCATTTAAAGACAAACAATGGGCCTTTGTAGCCGATTTTGTAAGGCTCGAAAAACTGTCAGAATATGGAGGAGTCTATCTTGATACCGATATGTTGCTATTGAAATCATTGAACCCATTAATGGAGCAGGCCGCATTTATCGGTTTAGAATCGGAACGCTATATAAGTTGTGGAATAATAGGTGCGATACCGCAACATTCTTATATTTTATCGTGTTATTATTATTACAATAATTTGATTTTGGATGCGGGGTTTTCCTATAAATCTATTACTATCCCCAAAATATTTACCAAACTTTATTTGGAAAACTATCCCGAGGCCCAAAAACCATTGTTGCCCAAACAACATCAAGATATGTTGGTATGTCCTGTGGATTGGTTTTATCCCTTTCCCAACAAAAATCTGCCTACAGAAGATTATAAAGACTATACAAAACCCGATACCTTTGCCGTCCACCTTTGGCACAAGAGCTGGAAAAAAACAAATGCCCTTCACCTAATGCGTCAGAGAAAGGTATTTCAATCATTTTATGCATTATCTAAGGAATTAATAAGACAAGAAAATCATATCGATAAAAAATATGTTCTGAAAATAGGAAGTGCTTTAAAACAATATTTCAATGGATAAAATACTTATCGTATATGGTTCCCTAAACTCTGTTCCTTCCCCCGAAGGTGCCGCACCAGCAAAGGTAATCGTGGATACGGTAAAGCATTTGAACAAAGAAAAATTTCAAGTACTTTCAAGCTCCAACCATACCTTAGATCCAGCCACTTACGATAGCAGTATTTTTCATCATGTAAAACCTACTTTAATAGACAGATACTTTCTTTTGCTTTTAAAGATAAAATATAGATATTGGCAGAAGAAGGAGCGTTTTATCACTGCCCAGAATCAGCAATTGCTATATTTTATTGCTGCAAGCCGTTTTATTAAAAAACGAGGTTATAAAAAGGTTATCGTTCATGTGAGTCCGGGATTAGTACAAATGGTAAAATTGATTAATCCCAATTGTAAGGTTGTCTTTTATCATCACGGTACTTCTCTACACACTAAACTTAGCGAATCGCAATGGCAACGCTTGCTTAAGAATACAGTTGCCATTTTTGGCGTAAATCAAGCAGCCGGCGATTTGGCAAATGCCCATTTTAAAGCAAAATTGCCATCCAAGCACTATTTTAAAATTGCCAATGGCGTTGATCTCATTGCCCATCCCAAAAATCATCAACTTTACAAGGAAAGTTTCAAAATTCTCTTTTCGGGTCGAATTTGTAAGGAAAAAGGAGTGTTGGAGCTGATTAAAGCTTATAAAATCTTAATAGATAAAAATTATGATGTTTCCTTGATAATAGCAGGCCATGTTGGAACTAAAAGGGGTTTGCAAGCCGGAGGTATGTATTTGGCTACATGTAAACAATATATTAGCGAGCATAATCTTGAGGTAAGTTTTACAGGTTTTCTATCTCAATCGGAACTGATTCAATTTTACGCAAACGTTAACATACTTGTTTTGCCTACAGATCCCAAATTATCGTTGGAAGGAATGCCATTATCAATACTGGAAGCAATGGCAATGGGAAAACCTGTCATTGCAACAAATGTTGGTGGTATTCCCGAAGTTATTCAGGATGAAGATAATGGATTCTTAGTTTATGGAATAGAAAGTTATGCGAAAGAAATTGCTGAAAAAATAGAAAAATTATATTTAGATAAAGACCTTGAGAAAAGTATGGTCAAAAATGCACTAAACATTTATAAAGAGAATTTTACCGCTAAAAAGATGAGTGAAACTTTTTTAGAAGCATTGCAGGAAATTGGATATGTCCAGAAATAAGAAAGTATTAATAGCATCCGGCTCCCGCCATACTATTCCTCCTGTGCACAGCAGTCCTGGAGTGCCTAGAATTATTTTTCAACTTACCGAACACGACACGGAGAATTTTCAGTTTGTAGTATTAAGCAAATATGACAAAGAATTGGATGCAATTATTTTCAATAAGCATAAATACCTCCATCCAAAATACAATTTACCAAGATTATTTTTTAAGCAATTTTTAAAAATAATGCCCTATCGCTGGCGAAAAAGGAAATATGGTTTTTCGCAAACGGATAGGATTATTTATTATACCTCATTGGTCAACAAGGCCAAAAAGATTAACCCAGATATCGTGGTTACTTTTATGCATGTGGAGCTTTTTAAAATGATACAAAAAGCCCTTCCCGCCTCAAAACATATTTTCTTTTTTAGAAGTACGGATCTAAAAGGTAGGATTGGTCAAGATAACATAAACTTTATCCTGCAAAAGAGTTCTGGCTTTTTGGCAAATACTAAAGCGCCAATCGATGAGTTGAAAAGAATTAATTCCAACTCTTCCTTCCCAATGGCAACAATATATAATGCAGTTCCCGAAATTAATCTTAGTATGGATGACCATCAAAATATACGAACTACCTTTAGAAAGAAATTTGGATTGGATTCTTCCACTTTTGTATTGGGGTATGCGGGTAGATTTAGTGAGGAAAAATCCTTATTGGAACTTTTTGGAGTATTGAAGGAGCTAAAAGAGGAAGGAGTAGTAGTACATCTTATCATCGCAGGGGATATTGCAAATGAAAAAACCCCAAATCGATCATATTATGCCGACCTGGTAAAGTTTAAGGAAACATACCTTTCAAAACAAGTGCATTTTGCAGGTTGGATTACCAACGCCGAACTCTACCAATTTTATTGTGCTTTGGATGTGGGGGTACTTTTATCAAAATACAGGGAAGGAAATTCAATGTTTTTGATTGAGGCTATGAGTTTTGGGTTGCCAGTAATAGCCACGGCGGTTGGAGGCAACAAGGAAATCATTACCTCTGGCTTGAATGGGATACTTGTTGACCCGGAAAAAATGGAAAAGGATTTAAAATTGAATATAATCTCACTTTTAAAAGATTCCTCTAAATATATCGCTATATCAAATAATGCGCGCGCCTATATTATCGAGAATCATTCAAATGAAAAAATGATAGCTTCCTTTCACAATTTTTTAAAGCAGATTTAAAACACTTATGCGTATTATCATCTTCGACGGCAGTTTCAAAACCACCCCATTTATAAGGAGACTCATAGAGAGTCTTTCAATGAATAATGAAATTTATATTTTAGGGTTTAATGAAGAGATTGATAATAAATTTGAAAATGTAAAATATATTTCCCTTGGGAGTAATCAAAAAAAGTTGCGTTTCATTACAACCGCTCTAGCTTTTTCCTTTAGTAATAAGAGTTTTTCGCATTTTCTAAAAACGCTAAAATTATTATTTAAAAAGAGGCGTAAGGACATCCAACAACAAAATTTTGAAATGGCCGTCACCCAAATCGACCCAGATATTATCCATGTGCAATGGCCTTCACTAATGTCCTGGTGCGAACCATTTCTTTTGAACAAAAAGTATAAAATCATTTTAAGCCAGCGTGGTTCACAAACTACTATCCTCCCATTTGTGGATATTGAAAATTTTGAATATTTAAAAAAATGGTATCCCAAAATATCAGGCTTTCATTCGGTTTCAAAAAGCATTTCAGAAAAAGGAAATATGATTTGGAATGATGTGTCAAAAATTGATAAGGTAATTTATACAGGACTGCCATTGGAACGACTAGCTTTTTCCCAGGAATATTCAAAATCAAAACCCATCAAATTACTATCAGTGGGCAGGGCTCATTGGGTGAAAGGATATGATTACGCTTTAAGAAGTTGTAGGCTATTAAAAATGGCAGGGGTCAATTTTCATTATACAATTATTGGCGGGGCAGGGGATGAAGAACTGCAGTATCTTCGCAAGCAGCTTGGTCTGGAAGAATTGGTTAGTTTTAAGGACCGAATGCCACAGGATCAGGTTTTTGAATTGATGAAATCAGCATCACTGTTGTTGGTTACAAGTTTAGCCGAGGGTCTTCCAAATGTAGCTGTTGAGGCTATGGCAATTGGATTACCAGTAATAAGCACAGATTGTGGTGGTGGAGTGACGGAAATTATAGAGGAAAATTGTACAGGCTGGATAGTGCCGTCACGTAACGCCTTAGCAATGGCTCTTGTCATTGAAAGATTCGATTTAATTCCTTTAGAGGAAATTCAAAAGATACGGTTGGCAGCCCGAAGAAAAGTGGAGAGCCAACATTCCGAAATCCAAATGGTTGAGGGGATGGAGAAGCTATATAATGAATTAATCGTTTAAATATTTTAGTGCAAATGATATCAGTTTTAATAACGCATTATAATAGGATAGAGGAAGTTAAAAGTTGTTTGTATGCTTTTAAAAAATTAAATATTCAGAATATTGAATATGTTGTTAGTGATGATGGGAGTTCTATTGAATATCAAAATGCATTAAAACAACTTGAAATTGATAAATTAGTATTTTCGCCAAGCAACAAAGGATTAACTTTTAACATAAACCAAGGTATTAAAAATTGTTCAGGAAAATATATATTATATTGTCAGGAAGATTTTATTCCTAAAAACGAACTTAAAGATCGCCTCTCAGAAATATTGAAAATATTAGATTCTGGTAAAGCTGATATGGTGCGTCTGAAAGCTAATTATAAATTTCCGAAACTTTTTAGATTAAGTGAACATATAAATTTGATTCCAAAGTTTTCTTGGAATAATTTCTATTTCAATGCTTATCAATATAGCGATCATCCATTTATCGTAAATAAATCATTTTTTGAGATTTTTGGCAATTATTTGGAAAATACAAGTGGAGCATATGGGGAAAATGAATATGCTATTCGCATTATGAAATCCAAAGCGAAAATAGCTATTGTGGATCCTTATCTTTTTAAGGACAATAATAATGCAGAATCGGTTATTGAAAAAACGGAGTTCCGAAAGAAAAGAACGGTTTTGAAAAAATTTAAACTCCATAAACTGCTTAGAGCTTTTAGACTTCATTTAGAATACTTATTTTATAATCCGAATAAGAGAGGTCTGTTAACCATTAAAAACAAGCGGAAAAACTAAATGGTAATAGGTATCGTCCTTTCCCAAACCCCCGGCTATTCCGAAACCTTTTTTCATTCCAAGATAAAAGGTTTACAGAACAGTGGTGTGGAAGTGCGCCTTTTTAGCCAAGGGAAAAGTGATGGTTTTAATTTGTGTTCGGTTACCTTAAGTCCCAAAGTAACTGCGAACTCATTCCAGCAACTAGCCTATTTTATAAAGGAATTTTTCTTGCTAATGCCCCATTTGCCGGTCTTGATTCGTTATATAAAATTGGAGCGTAGAGAGGGCACGAGTTTGCCTAAAATATTTAAAAAGATGTATCTAAACGCACATCTTTTAAAGGCGAAAGTGGATTGGCTCCACTTCGGATTTGCCACCCTCGCGCTCAGCAGCGAAACCGTAGCAAAGGCAATAGGTGCAAAAATGGCAGTTAGTTTTCGAGGGTTTGATATTAATGTTTATCCTATAAAACATCCACACTGCTATAAAACCCTTTGGAAACACGTTGATAAAGTCCACAGCATCTCCCAATATCTTTTAGACAAAGCAATATCCAATGGGCTTTCAAAACACACTCCGTCAGCTATAATCACTCCAGCGGTGCAATTGGATACATTGCCAACAAACAACTTCGCTATAAGTTCAGATAAAATAAGCATTGTTACTATCGCCAGAATCACGTGGATTAAAGGATTGGATGTGGCAATAGCTGCAATGGCAATCTTAAAGGCTAAAGGATTAAAATTCACCTATTACATTATCGGTGATGGTGACAAAAATTCCTTCGAACGCTATAAATTTATGGTCTATGAGTTGGGATTAATGGAAGAAATCGTATTCTGCGGAAAATTGACCCATCAAGAAACGCTGCAACATTTGTCATCGGCCAATATCTATGTGCAATCAAGCCTGAACGAAGGTTTTTGTAATGCGGTTTTGGAAGCACAAGCTATAGGCGTATTAACTATCGCATCAAATGTGGGCGGACTTTCAGAAAACGTTGTGGACGGAAAAACGGGATGGCTATTCGAAAATTTTTCATCAGAATCCCTCGCGCAGCGAATACAAATGGTCGTATCTCTAAGTGATGCTCAGAAAAATACCATATCACAAAATGCCCGAAAAAGAGTAAAGGAAGAATTCAACATAGAAAAACAACAAAAAGAGTGGTTAGAGTTCTACGCCACCCCAATCTCCTAAAAACCCACCCCCAAAACCCATAACCCTCTGTCAGTTCGAGTGTTTTTCAAAGCAGCGCAGCAGCTTTGAAAAATGTATCGAGAACCTACCAGCGACGCATCTACCCCCTCTGTCAGTTCGATTGTTTTTTGTGTAGCGAAGCGTAACAAAAAATGTATCGAGAACCTTCCACCAATGCATTGCCCCCTCTGTAAGTTCGAGTGTTTTTTGTGTAGCGAAGCGTAACAAAAAATGTATCGAGAACCTACCGCCGACGCATCTTCCCTGTCAGTATGATTATTTTTTACACAGCGCAGCCAAACAAAAAATGCCTGAACTGAACTTGTCGAAGTATATCGAGAACGAATTTCAAAGCAAAAATCTCCATTTTTTCCGTAATTTAATATTGTGAAGACCTATTTTGTATACATACTATCCTGTTCAGATGGTTCCTACTATACTGGAGTTACTTCCAATTTAACACAGCGATTGGAAGACCACAAACATAGAAAGCATTTGAACAGTTATACGGCCAGACGTTTACCGGTTGAACTTGTATATTACTGTACGTTTTCAGAAGTAATAATGGCCATTGCCACGGAAAAGCAAATAAAAAAATGGTCTCGCGCGAAAAAGCAAGCATTAATTAATGAGGAATTTGATTTATTACCGAATCTTGCTAAAAAGAAGTTTTTGAAAAAATAAGGGTCTCGATACAAATTTGAAGTAGCTGTCGCTCCTTCAAATTCACTCGACCTGACAGCGTTTAAAATGTTGTCGGCTCCTTCAAATTCACTAGACCTGACAGCGTTTCCAATGTTGTGTGCCATTTTATGCCCATGACGGAAACTATACCCCTTTGTCAGTTCGAGTGTTTTTCAAAGTAGCGCAGCAGGTTTGAAAAATGTATCGAGAACGGCTGCTGGTTCGAATCTTCCAATAGGGTCTCGATACAAATTTGAAGTAGCTGTCGCTCCTTCAAATTCACTCGACCTGACATCGTTTTAAAAGTTGTCGGCTTCTTCAAATTCACTCAACCTGACATCATTTGAAAAGTTGTCGGCTCCTTCAAATTCACTCGACCTGACAGCGTTTGAAATGTTGTCGGCTCCTTCAAATTCACTCGACCTGACAGCGTTTTAAATGTTGTCGGCTCCTTCAAATTCACTCGCTCTGACAGCGTTTTAAATGTTGTGTGCCATTTTATGCCCTTGACGGAAACTATACCCCTTTGTCAGTTCGAGTGTTTTTCAAAGCAGCGCAGCGGCTTTAGAAAATGTATCGAGAACGGCTGCTGGTTCGAATCTTCCAATAGGGTCTCGATACAAATTTGAAATAGCTGTCGCTCCTTCAAATTCACTCGACCTGACAGCGTTTGAAATGTTGTCGGTTCCTTCAAATTCACTCGACCTGACAGCGTTTCCAATGTTGTGTTCCATTTTAATTGCTCTTGACAGAAACTATACCCCCCTGTCAGTTCGAGTGTTTTTCAAAGCAGCGCAGCAGCTTTGAAAAATGTATCGAGAACCTACCAACCACCCACAAAAATACTATATTTACCCTAGTGAAAATTTACTATCCAAAAACACATTACGATAAAGACCATCGCAGTATGCTCTTCCCGTTATTGAAGCCGTTTATCAAGTCCGAAGGTTTTACTGATGCTCAGCGAATAGCCTCTTACAGCGTTTCCGACCAAGATTTCGTTTTTGCTCAGGATTTGGAAAATGCAGATATCGCAGTACTGACCATGGCTTGGAATTTTTATCTTAAAACCAACCAACAACCACGCGCCATTGCTTTCATAAAAGAATGTGCAATGCGAAAAAAAAAGGTAGTCACATTTAACGCAGGCGATTTTGGAGTTAGAATTCCATTTTATGAAAATCTAATTGTGCTTCGTCCCAGTGGGTATAAATCAAAATTCACCAAAAATGAATATGCCATTCCTGCTTTTATTGCCGATCCGCTAAAAAAGTATTATGCTTCCGATAAAATATTCTTACGGCCATATAATGTAAAACCACTAATAGGCTTTTGTGGACAAGCCAATCCATCAGTTTTAAATGCCTTTAAGGAAATCCTCCATACCAATTTGCGAAATTTAATAAGCTATATCGGTCTTTCGGCCCATGAACCACAAGCGATACTTTCAACTTCCTTTTTAAGGGCTTCTGTCCTAAAAAAACTGGAGCAATCTGTTTATGTCTCAACCAACTTTATATACCGTAAAAAATACCGGGCCGGAGTGCGAAGCAATAAGGATTTGCACCAGACCACCATTGATTTTTATGATAATCTTAAAAATTCCGATTATGTGGTCTGCGTGCGCGGGGCCGGAAATTTTTCGATCCGTCTTTATGAAACACTTGCTATGGGGCGAATCCCTATTTTTATAAATACCGATTGTTCCCTGCCTTTGGAAAATACTATTGATTGGAAAAAACATATGGTCTGGGTTGAGTATTCCGAGCGCAATCAGGTATCGGAAAAAGTTAAAGCGTTTCATGACTCCCTATCTAAAGCGGATTTTATAGATTTACAACTAGCAAACAGAACCCTGTGGAAAGAGCAATTGACTATGGGAGGTTTTTTTAAAATATTCTTTAATGAAATTTAAAAAAATGGCTTTCGGGAAGCTACTGAAATGTTGATAGCATGGAACAAAAAAATGGCTTATAAGATGTGGTATTTGAAAACGGGGGAAGTAGTAACCTCTGGGGAGCCTGTAAAAACAAGGGGGAAATGTCATCTCTTACTTTTGCCGAAAGAGAAACCATATTTTTCATACTTAAAGGGAATTCAACAGAATGCACCCTTGCCGAAATCAATTTCATGATGCTATTTTCTTTCCTAAAATACCTACAGCCCACCCATTACTTTCAGTTATATAGAAATGACAGAACTTCCATTTTTCCCAAAGTGGAACACTTTCCGAAGGAAATTCTCGCCCAACTAATCCCGGAACCTAATTTTAAAAGTCAAAAGGCCCTTGAATATGACCTCTCCTGGCAGGCAATCAATAAAGGCTACATTGGAAATGTAGAAGTTTATACCACTTTTGATAAAGTACCTATAGTTGATGAATATCGTTTTCTGCGGAAATACTTTCACCCGGTTTGGGTTTTTTATGTTTTGATGTTAAGAATATTTTCGCTTAAGAATCCAATCAAGGAAATTATCGCTTGGAAAAAGAGTGGGGGAGTTAAGAGAAGTGGATATTTAAAAAATCCAATTCAGTATCCCGAATGGCATAGCTCGGAATCGTTTCTGCTTAAAGAAAAACCCTTTGTAAGTATAGTAATTCCAACTCTAAACCGCTATGAATATCTAAAAGATATACTTGCCGATTTTGAAAAACAGACCTATACCAATTTTGAAATCTTGATTATCGATCAGTCACAGCCTTTTAATGAGGATTTCAGTAAGAGTTTTAATCTAAATATTCGCCATATACAACAAAAGGAACCTGCCTTGTGGCTTGCTAGGAATACGGCCATTGAAAAATCTAAAGGGAGTATAATCGCACTATCCGAGGATGATGTACGTATAAGTCCAGGTTGGATAGAAAATCATTTGCGATGTCTCGATTATTTTAATGCAGAAATTTCTGCCGGCGTATTTTATCCTGAAGGAAGTTCTATTCCTCCAGAACGCTCCTTTTTCTGCCTAGCGTCTCAATTCGCTACTGGTAATGCCATGCTTTATAAAGACGTTTTCCGAAAAATAGGTCTCTTCGATCGCCAATTTGAAAAGCAACGAATGGGCGATGGCGAATTTGGACTTAGAGCATATTTACACGGACTTAAAAGCATCTCAAACCCTTTCGCTTCATGTATTGACGTAAAAGCAGGAACTGGAGGCTTAAGGCAAATGGGCAGTTGGGATGCCTTCAGGCCCAAAAAATTATTTTCCCCACGCCCCATCCCCAGCGTACTCTATCTCTACCGAAAATATTTCGGGAAAAAACGCACGCTCCTGGCCCTTTTCAGAAACGTCCCCCAATCCATCATCCCATACCGGTACAAGAAAAACAAAAAAATGTTGGTCCTAGGGATGCTAATCTCACTATTTTTGTTTCCGTTCGTTATCCTGCAAGTGGTTATTTCGTGGCATTTGGCATCAAAAAAGTTGAAGCAAGGAGCAATGATAAATCAGTTGTAATTTCTAATGAAATCACAAAGTGCGAAAAACAAACTCCCTTTGCGACCTCTGTGAAAACCTTAGTGATCTTTGTGGTAAAAAAAATTCTATTTAAAAATAAATACTTTCCAGAATCAAAAAATCAAAATGAAGTCACATAATTCTCAAAACCTCTCCCTTTATGTCCTTTGTGAAAAACTCAGTGTACTTTGTGGTTATAAGACCCCCTTTAATAATTGAATATCCAAACCAAAAACACAAAATCAAAATGAAGTCACATAATTCTCAAAACGTCTCCCTTTGTGACCTTTGTGAAAACTCCGTGAACTTTGTGGTTATAAGACACCCCTTTAATAATTATATATCCAAACCAAATTCCCAAACCGACAACTGATAACCGTACTCTAACAAACTTTTAGCGAAGATGTAGAAAAACAACAACCAACAACTGACAACAGACAACCGACAACCAACAACCGACCACAGACAACCGCCAACCGACAACCCACACCAAACAACAGAAAACCGATAGACAACCAAAACATCATGAAAAGTTATAAGGATCTAGATATTTATAATTTGGCTTTTCACTACTCCATCGAAGTGCATCATGCTTCGCTGAAAATGCCAAAATTTGAATTGTACGAACAGGGCGGTCAGGTAAGAAGGTCTTCAAAAAGTGTTAAAAACAGTATTATTGAAATATACGGAAGGAGAAAATACAAACAGGATTTTATTAAATTTTTGACGTATCACATGTTTCTCTATTGGAATGTAAAGGACAGTTCGAAACAATTAAAGAATTATATGATATCCTAGAAGTACCTGAGTTAATTATAAAATATGATGGTTTACGTGCAAAAATTTTTACATTTATTCAATATGTAGAAAAAAATTGGCAAGCTTAACAAACAACCCACAACAGATAACCGACAACAGAAAAAAGAAAACAGACAACCCACAACAGACAACAGGCAACCGATAACCGATAACTGACAACCAACAACCAACAACCGACAACCGACAAACGACAACCGACAATCGAAAACCGACAACCAACAACTGTAATGAAAACCCTAATCCTAACCTCCGAATTCCCACCCCAGCCAGGTGGCATCGGCAACCACGCCTACAATTTGGCCTTGGGTTTACAGAATAGTGGAAAGGATGTTACCATAATTTGCGATACCCAATCCATAAGCGGCCAGGCCGAAGAAGTATTCGACCAAAAACAGCCCTTTAAAGTTGTGCGGATTCCGAGGAAAAAAATAATGTTCTTTAGTTATATAAAGCGTATCCGCACCGCCTTTTTCTATACGCGAAATACGGATACAATAATGTGTTCGGGCAAATTCCCATTATGGATGGGCGCCTTTCTCTCCTTTTTCTTTTCAAGGAATTTTATTGCCATCATCCACGGAAGCGAATTGCGGCTCCCCAATATTTTTCTCCGCAAGTTGACCGATCTATCATTATATCGATTTGATAAAATAATAGCGGTAAGCAACTTCACCAAGTCTTTGATTTCCCATCTAGACTTAAAAAATATAAGTGTAGTACCCAACGGATATAAGATTCTATTCCCCACAATAGCACAACGAAAAAAAGACCCCATTCCCGTTTTAATTACTATCGGCAACATCACCCAGCGCAAGGGCCAACACAACGTCATCAACGCCCTTCCAAATTTATTAAAGGACTATCCCGACTTAAAATATCATATAGTTGGAATTCCGACCGAAAAGGATCGTTTGGAAAAATTGGCCTTAAAGTTAGGGGTAGAGGAGGCTGTGGTTTTCTTTGGAAAAGTTTCGGAACAAGAAAAAATAGAATTGCTTTCGCAAGCCGATGTTTTCGTGATGTTGAGCGAAACCACAAAATCCGGCGATGCCGAAGGTTTTGGAATTGCAATATTGGAAGCCAACGCTTTGGGGATACCCGCAATTGGCTCTCTAGGCTGTGGTATTGAGGATGCCATAGACCATGGAGTTTCCGGCAAGTTGATAAACAACAAAAATCCCGAACACTTAGCCGAAGCTTTGACAGATATATTAAATAACTACGAATCCTATTCCCAAAAAGCAAAAACCTGGTCCCAGAAATTCACGTGGGATAAGGTGATTAAGTTATATTTGGATATACTGAAATAGAACCAATAACCAATAATCAATAATCAATTATCAATAATCAATTATCAATTATCAATAATTAATTATCATTAACCATTAACCATTAACCATTAACCATTAACCATTAACCATTAACGACTAACCAATAACACAATAACCTCATAACCAATAACCAATAACCAATTAACCCAAGAACCAAGAATAAAGAATAGGGACAAAGCATGAAAACCAAAGACAAATATTCACCCATTCACCCATTCACCAATTCACCAATTCAACAATTCACCAATTTACCCATTCAACTATTCACACATTCACCTATTCACCTATTGACCAATAACCAAATAACCCCCTAACCAATGACCCTAGCCATTATCTCCCATACTGAGCACTATCAAAATCCCGATGGTACCATCGTGGGGTGGGGACCAACAATTAGTGAGATTAACCATTTGGCAAACGCTTTCGAAGAAATATATCACATCGCCTTTTTACATCCCGGCAATCCTCCGCCAAGTTCTTTGCCCTACATTTCCGAAAACATAAAATTTGTGCCCTTAAAGCCAGTCGGCGGAAATGGAATTGAGGCGAAGCTAAGGATTCTTGGTAATATTCCCGCAATCATAAATACAGTAGGAAAAACCCTAAAAAAAGTAGATATATTCCAACTGCGAACCCCCACGGGGATGGGCGTATTTTTAATTCCATACCTCACTTTTTTCAGTAATAAAAAGGGGTGGTATAAATATGCGGGCAATTGGAACCAAACCCAGCCTCCTTTGGGATATGCGCTGCAGCGTTGGATGTTAAAAAATCAATCCCGAAAGGTAACCATCAATGGAAGCTGGCCAAACCAACCCGAACATTGCCTGACTTTTGAAAACCCTTGCCTAACGGAAAAAGAGCGGAAGGAAGGATTGCTTATTACCAAAGAAAAATCTTTTGAACTGCCATTTACCTTTTGTTTTGTTGGCAGGCTGGAAGATGCGAAAGGAGTGCAACGCATTATCGATGCCTTCGGCGCTCTAGATTCATTGGAGAACTTAAAGGTTATACACTTTATAGGGAATGGGGTGAAAATGGACAGTTATAAAGCCCAATGCAAGGCCCTAAACCTGCCAGTCATATTTCACGGTTTTTTAAACAGGGATGAGGTTTTTCATATTTATAGGGAAGCACAGTTCATTTTGTTGCCAAGTGATTCCGAAGGATTTCCAAAGGTCATCGCCGAGGGGATGAATTTTGGCTGTATTCCCATAGTTTCCGATATATCGAGTATTGGCCAGTATGTTAATGGAATGAATGGATTTTTAATAAACCCTATAAATGAATTTCGTTTGCGGGAATTACTGCAAATAGTCTTGTCAAAAAATACAAATAATCTATACAAAATGGCATCTGATTGTTATCTTGGAGCTTCCAAGTTTACTTTTCCCTATTATATATCTAAAGTCCAAAAGAAAATAATAAAAAATTAAATTTAATACTTATAGCACCTCCCATTTTTCAAAATATTAAACCCTTAAATGCCATTATCCTTCATGTATTTATTGGATTCTTGGCTTATATAAATCGTTCCCTAATGATGGTTTATTTACTTGCGGTTTTAGGATATTTTATCTATAAAATAATTGTTAAGAAGAATAAGGCTGAGTATGTTCTTCTTGCAGCTGCATATATTACAGGTGCGGAAGTTTTTTTACGGATGACAAAAGCCTTTGTTTTTTATGAAACGGGTAAGTATGCCGTCATATTCTTTATGTTCCTTGGTATTTTTTATTTGGGTTTCAAAAAGAATGCTTTTCCATACGTTCTTTATCTTTTGCTCCTTCTTCCGGCTGTGATGATATCCTATGATGAAATTCATTACAGCGCAAATTTTCGAACCACAGTTCTATTCAATATTAGCGGTCCTTTCTGTTTGACTGTGGCCGCCGTCTTCTGCTTTGGCAGATCTATTTGCTTTAGTAAGTTTCTGAGAATTTTGGATTATATGGTTTATCCAATTATTGCTATGGTAATTTATATAATTTTATATACACCAAATATTCAGGATATTATCACTAATACTGCTTCAAATTCTGCCCTTTCAGGTGGTTATGGACCCAACCAAGTTGCAACTGTTTTAGGTCTAGGTGTTTTTATACTATTTACCCGCCTACTACTTCCATATAAAAATAAACTGTTACATTATACAATGATGTTTTTTATGCTTGTAATGGCATACAGGGCACTGTTAACTTTTTCTCGCGGCGGTGTTTTAGTATCGGTAATTATGTGTCTCGTATTTATATTTATATTATACTTTAATACTGGCTTAAGAACCAAGACGAAAATTTCATTAAAAGTTTTTATAGTTGTAGGTGTAACTATCGCCTTATGGGGTTATACTCTTTCCCAAACGGGAGGACTAATAGGCAATCGTTACGCCAATGAAGATGCTTTAGGAAGAGAAAAGGATGATATTACTACGGGAAGAGTCGATCTCTTGGCAGTTGAAATGGAATCATTTAAAGAGAATCCATTTTTCGGGATAGGGGTAGGACAGGGTAAGTTTCAGTTTAAGGAAGAAATGGGAATAACCTCTGCTTCCCATAATGAAATTTCCCGGATGCTCTCAGAACATGGTATGTTCGGTATTTTAGCATTGCTGGTTCTTATATTTGCTCCGCTTATCACAAAAATAAACGGTCGGAAGAATATCTACTTTTATCCCTTTCTGATATTTTGGTTGCTTACCATTGTTACCACCTCCATGCGCATCGCCGCCCCAGCATTTATTTATGCCCTCTGCTTACTAAACCTCGATTATGCCGCGAAGAAAAAAACTGCTATACATAGGAAATAAACTGGCTGCCCACGGTCGCAATCCCACGGCTATTGACATCCTTCCATCAAAGTTGGAAGCGGAGGGATTTAGCGCATTAACCGCTTCCTCCCAAGAAAATAAATTCCTCCGATTGTTCGATATGATCTGGGTTACCTTCAGTAATAGAAAAAACATAGATCTTGTACTCATCGACACCTACAGTACTCAGAATTTTTTATTTGCCGTCATCATCGCCGCCTTATGCCGGTTTTATAAATTGCCCTACATCCCAATATTGCACGGGGGCAATCTGCCTAATCGATTAAAGAAAAATCAGTCTGCTACGAAAAAACTCTTTGGAAATGCCCTCACCAATGTCGCCCCTTCCCAATATATGATGAAGCATTTTCAAGAGGCCGGATTCCAAAACCTTACCTATATTCCCAATGCTCTAAACATAGAAGCATACCCGTTTCACCTGCGGGAAACTATAACCCCAAAACTATTCTGGTTGCGGTCCTTCTCAGAAATATACAACCCTTCCCTTGCCTTAGAAATTGTATCCCTTCTCAAAAAAAAGGGAAGTGATGTTTCCCTGACAATGATAGGTCCCGATAAGGAAGGATCGATGCATCATTATAAAAAAACTGTTTCCCAGCTTGATCTTCCCATTCTTTTCCCAGGACAATTGCAAAAAGCGGAATGGATTCCCCTTTCCAAGAATTTTGATATTTTTATAAACACAACCAATTTCGACAATATGCCTCTAAGCGTTATGGAGGCCATGGCGCTTGGATTCCCAGTTATTTCCACCAATGTGGGCGGCATGCCTTATTTAATTGAGGATGGTGTAGATGGCATCTTGGTACCTCCCAACAATGCCCAACTTTTTGTAAATGCCATTGAACAACTTTGCCAAAACCCCATAAAGGCCCAACAAATAGCACAAAACGCCCGAAAGAAGATAGAAACTTTCCATTGGGAAATCGTAAAACATAAATGGATAAACCTTTTGGATGATTGAAATTTGGGTAAATTTGGGGGATACAGTAATCAGGTATCAATTATCCGTTACCCATAATTATAAATTATAGTTATTCAATACCCAATACCCAATAACCAATAACCAATAACCAATAACCAATAACCAATAACCAATAATCAATAATCAAATAACCAATAATCAAATACCCAATAACCAATACCC
>NZ_JAUGQQ010000013.1 GCF_030410135.1 Aequorivita aurantiaca
TCTCGGATTCTCACTTAGTTTAGTTTTCTAATGTTGACCACCATCTTTTCAAATGGCAATCTACGCTGTCAATTTCAATATCTCAATGAACTTTTGTTTCTTTTTACTCGCTTTCAAATCATGTTTTGTAGTCACTCATTGTTTTAGCGGGTGCAAATGTACAACTCTTTTTTAATTCTGCAATACTTTTTGAAAAATATTTTAAAAATTTTTAAGAGCGCTGATTTTCGCTTGAGCGAACATTTTCTGTTCTGTTAAGCGGGTGCAAATATAGAATGCTTTTCCATTACAACAAATTTAATTTTTGATTTTTTCGAATTATTTTTTCATCTGTTTGCTAAGCGATTGAAAAACTATTACTTGAGTATTTAATAAATTTTCACCTTATTATACCTTAATATATAGCCTATTTCAAATCGTAATTTTGAATTCAATGGAAAAACCGTACATATTACTCTCTGAGAACTGAACTTTTCAACATATTAATAATTCTTCTTTATCAATCGAAAGACTTCAGATTACTGCAAATTCCATATTGCAATCCAAAGAAACTAAAGTATATTTGCACCCTAAATTTTTTCAGTATATGATAGCCATTACCCTACCCGATGGAAGTGTAAAACATTTTGATGCAGGCGCCACTCCTATGGATGTAGCCAAAAATATTAGTGAAGGATTCGCGCGCAATGTAATTTCTGCATCCTATAATGATGTGACGGTTGAAACTACTACGCCTTTGACAGAAGATGGCACACTAACACTTTACACTTGGAACAACGACGAAGGGAAAAAAGCTTTTTGGCATTCTTCAGCACATATACTCGCCCAGGCGCTGGAGCAATTATATCCCGGTATAAAATTAACGATTGGACCAGCTATCGAAAATGGTTTTTATTATGACGTAGATTTTGGAGAAAAAGCAATTTCGGAAAAGGACTTAAAAGAAATCGAGGACAAAATGCTGGAAATTGCCCGCGGAAAACATGAATTCTCAATCCGCGAAGCTTCAAAAGAAGATGCGCTTCAGTATTATAAAAAACAAGGCAACGAATATAAAGTTGAATTGATCGAAAATCTGGAAGATGGAACAATCACTTTCTGCGACCACGATACTTTTACCGATTTGTGCCGTGGCGGACATATTCCCAATACCGGAATCGTGAAGGCCGTTAAGTTAATGAGCATTGCTGGGGCGTATTGGCGCGGCGATGAAAAAAATAAACAACTTACACGTATTTACGGAATCAGTTTTCCAAAACAAAAGGATTTGACTGAATATCTTCAATTATTGGAAGAAGCCAAAAAGCGTGACCACCGAAAACTGGGGAAAGAACTTGAACTTTTCACATTTTCCCAAAAAGTAGGTCAAGGTCTCCCTTTATGGATGCCAAAAGGCGCCGCACTTCGTGAAAGACTCGAGAACTTCTTGAAGAAAGCCCAGAAAAAGGCTGGTTATGAAATGGTAGTTACTCCACATATCGGTCAAAAGGAACTCTACGTTACCTCCGGCCATTATGCAAAATACGGCGCAGATAGTTTTCAGCCAATAAAAACTCCAAACGAAGGCGAAGAATTTTTATTGAAACCTATGAATTGCCCTCACCACTGCGAAATTTACAACAGCAAACCTTGGTCTTATAAAGACCTTCCAAAGCGTTTTGCTGAATTCGGAACAGTGTATCGCTACGAACAAAGCGGAGAACTCCACGGTTTGACGCGTGTTCGTGGTTTCACACAGGATGATGCACATATTTTTTGCACTCCAGATCAATTGGATGATGAATTCAAAAAAGTAATTGATTTGGTTCTTTATGTCTTTGGTTCATTAGGTTTTGAAAATTTTTATACGCAAGTTTCATTGCGCGATCCTAATAAGCCAGAGAAATATATAGGAAGCCTTGAAAACTGGGAGAAAGCAGAAAAAGCCATTATAAATGCTGCAGAATCCAAAGGGCTCGATTATAAAATTGAATATGGCGAAGCTGCATTTTACGGACCGAAACTGGATTTTATGGTGAAAGATGCTTTGGGTAGAAGTTGGCAATTAGGAACAATCCAGGTAGACTATAATCTTCCCGAGCGTTTTGAACTTGAATATAAAGGTAGCGACAATGAAACCCATCGCCCAGTAATGATTCACCGGGCTCCTTTCGGCAGCATGGAACGTTTTGTTGCCATTTTGTTAGAACATACCGGCGGAAATTTTCCACTGTGGCTTATGCCCGATCAAGTAAGTATTTTGTCGTTAAGTGAAAAATATGAAAAATACTCACAAAAAGTTTTAAATTTGCTTGAAAATGACGAAATTCGCGCCCTTGTTGATAACCGCAACGAGACAATTGGTAAGAAAATCAGGGAGGCTGAGATGAACAAAATCCCGTATATGCTGATTGTTGGTGAACATGAAGAAAAGGATGGAACGGTTTCTGTACGTAAACACGGCGAAGGCGATTTAGGCACTATGACGCCGAAAGCCTTTTCAGAATTGATTCAGCAAGAAATAAAGAAAGAGTCGAAAGAATTTAATGTATAACTAAATATTTTTAGCCATAGCAATACGAAGAAAAAGAAGTAAGGGACCTGCAAGGGTAATCAAAGAGGATCAACACAGAATCAACGGAAAGATTCGTGCAGAGGAAGTGCGCCTTGTAGGTGACAATGTTGAAATAGGCGTTTATCCTTTAAGAAAAGCACGTGAAATTGCAGAGGAACAAGAATTGGATCTCGTTGAAATTTCACCCAATGCCAATCCTCCCGTCTGCAAAGTAATAGATTATAAAAAATTTGTTTACGAGCAGAAGAAACGTGAGAAAGTCTTAAAAGCAAAAGCTACAAAGGTCACTATTAAAGAAATCAGGTTTGGTCCAAATACAGATGATCACGATTACGAATTCAAAAAGAAGCACGGCGAAAAGTTTTTGCAGGAAGGTTCTAAATTGAAGGCGTATGTTTTCTTTAAAGGACGTTCTATCATTTACAAAGACCAAGGAGAAATTCTATTGTTGCGTCTCGCACGAGATCTTGAGGAATTCGGAAAAGTGGAGCAAATGCCAAAACTGGAAGGTAAGCGTATGATTATGTTCATCGCGCCTAAAAAGAAGTAAGCAATCCCAATTTTCAGTAATCTATGTAGATTTAATTGAAAAATAACTACTACAGTTTCCAAAGAAACTGAAGTTCACAATAAAGCGAAGTAATAAATAAAAAGTAGGAAACATGCCGAAACAAAAAACAAAATCCAGTGCCAAAAAGCGTTTTAAGCTTACAGGTTCTGGTAAGATTAAAAGAAAGCATGCGTTTAAAAGCCACATCTTAACTAAGAAAAGCAAAAAACGCAAGCTTGCATTAACGCACGACACGTTAGTGCACAAGGCCGATGAGCCAAATGTTAAGCTTATGCTTCGTATGAAGTAAGAGGCTTAACCGGTTAAAACAATTATTTAAACCCTGGAGTAGTGCAATTAAAGAATTCAGAATTAATGAATCGCCTACTACAAAAAAATTAAAATTATGCCAAGATCAGTAAACTCAGTTGCGAAGAGAGCCCGCAGAAAAAAGGTTCTTAAACAAGCCAAAGGTTTCTTTGGAAGACGTAAAAACGTATGGACGGTTGCTAAAAATGCTGTGGACAAAGCTATGCTTTACTCATACCGTGACCGTCGTGCAAAAAAGAGAAATTTCAGATCCTTATGGATTAACCGTATCAACGCGGGTGCAAGACAGCATGGAATGTCTTATTCACAATTTATGGGAAGTTTAAAAAACAGTGGAATCGAGCTTAACCGTAAGGTTTTGGCAGATTTGGCAATGAACCACCCAGAGGCTTTTGCCGCAATCATAAACAAAGTAAAATAAGACATTTATAAACTATATTATTTCGCCTAGAAACCGCTTCAGCAATGAGGCGGTTTTTTTATGTGGAAAAATCAACTAAACAAGTTTCAGTATCTTAGTTGAAAATAGACGAATGTTTCGTTCACTGCTTTTTCTTTTTACAACGGTTTTTATTTCAGGGGATTTTCTTTTCGCCCAAAAAGGAACAGGAAAAATATACAGAATTGACAGATACGAATCTATTTATCTTCCTTTAGGAAAGATTTCATTTGCCGATAAACTTATTGAATATAAAGTGGGGACGCCGCCACCAATCCAAAAATTCAGGGATAGTATTCAATGCCTACACGAGCCCAATTACAAAAATTACCAAACTCCAAATTTCCTATCCCTGGGTTGCGGCGGAAGTTTGACCGTGGAATTTACCGACAATGGTTTTATGAATCTTCCGGGCGATGATCTTTATCTATTTGAAGTTGGTCCTTCCAAAGAACCCGCAAAAGTAGAAATTTCACAAAATGGGATTGATTGGGTTTATGCCGGAAAAATTGCCGGCGGGAAATCATCCATAGAATTGAGCAATGCAGGAATTGATGATGAAACCGTTTTTTATTTTCTTCGAATTACAGATCTAAAAGATCTCTGCAGAAGCAAAAGCGCCGGCGCAGATTTGGATGCAATTGGAGCCATAAATAGTGTAATAAAACTCACAATAAATGCGGATGTTCTTTTCGATGTGGCGAAATTTGATTTAAAGAAAACAGCCAAAAAAGATCTCGATTCTTTGTCAAAAACCATATTGAAAGTAGATAAAGCCACAATCGTCATTCAAGGGCATACCGATAGCGATGGCGACGAAATTTCAAATATCACACTCTCTGAAAATAGGTGTATTTCAGTAAAGGAGAGATTAAATGAAATTTTTGGAGAAGACGCATTGTATGATTTTGAAATAAAAGCTTATGGTGAGAGCAAACCACGGGTTCCAAATAATTCCGAAGAAAACAAACAACAAAACCGAAGGGTTGAAATTACAGTTTTGCCTCCCAAAGATTATTACGAAAGTTTAAATAAGCAATAGGTATTTGAATTTGGTTCTCGGATTTTGGGATCTAAAAGAAATTAGGTTTTCTGTTTCTTCTTTTTGGCCGCGGGGAACAAAACGTTGTTTAAAATAAGCCGATAGCCGGGTGAATTTGGATGAAGTGCCAACTCCGTTTTCGCGTCCCCTACCCTATGTTGGTAATCTTCCGGATCGTGGCCACCATAAAAAGTAAAGAAACCCTTTCCTTTTATCCCGTGAATATAGCGTGCTTCTCCATTGCTTTTATTTTCGCCCATCACCAAAACATTTGCTTTAATTTCATCCGGATCAAAAGAAGTGGTTTGCCCCATAAAACCTTTGACCAAAGCGGTATGGTTTTGACAAAGCATGGTAGGAATTGGATCCCATTTCGCAGAATAATCCATTAATGTGAAATAATCAGACTCCTTGGCAATTCGCCGTTTTTCAGTCATATCAATACTTGAAAATTCATAAACCATGGGGCTTCTTTCCAGAATATATTCAGTAAAGGCAAAGGTTTTACTGTAATCAATTTTACTTTGATAATTGGGTTCGCTAGGGTCGCCATCAAACATTGGCTCACATATATCCACTCCCTCCGCAGAAAGAGCAATGTCAAAACTGTCGGTTGCGCTGCACATTGCGAACATAAAACCACCGCCAATTACATAGTCCCGAATTTTTTTGGCAACATCCAGTTTCGCCTCGGAAACTTTATTGTAACCCAATTTTGCCGCAAGCGCTTCGGCATTTGCTTTTTCTTCAATATACCATGGTGCGGAACGATAAGCACGATAAAATTTTCCATATTGTCCTGTAAAATCCTCGTGGTGCAAGTGAAGCCAATCATAAAGAATCAATTGATCACTCAATACTTCTTCGTCATAGATCACTTCGTAGGGAATTTCAGCATAGGTCAGGACCATTGTAACCGCATCGTCCCAAGGAAGATTTCCTTTTGGAGAATACACGGCAATCTTCGGCGCTTTTTCGAGAACAACGGCATCCATGTTTTTGGATGGACTGCTAATTTCCGTAAGAATTTGTTCTGTCTTGCTGTCGGAAATCACTTCAAATGAAACCCCACGAATCTGACATTCCTTTTGAATTTCAGGCGAATCGGGCATTAAAAAGGAACCACCCCGATAATTTAGCAACCACTTTATTTTTTGCTGTTTTTCCAGCACCCAATAGGTGATTCCGTAAGCTTTCAAATGTTCCTTTTGGCCTTCGGCATCCATCGGAATTAAAATATAGGAAGCTGAAGCTTTTATCGAAAAAAGTATGAATAAAATAAGAATAGTAAAACGTGTCATCGTGCGAATATAACGACAATTTTTAAGCCATAGTGTTCACGCATTCTTAAAAGGGAACGTCATTGTCATCATCGGCCGAAAAATCATTATTCATCGAACTGCCAAAAGCCTCGTTCGGCGATGGAAGATTTTTGGTTTTAAAAGTATCATCATTCGCGGCGTCGTTCATTCGGGAATGGATTTCCATTGGCGTATCGAAATTATCAAGGCTTTCAAACTTACCGAGATGGCCGATGAATTTCAGACGGATTTCATCCAAACCTCCGTTACGGTGTTTTGCAACAATAAACTCAGCCTGGCCAGCTGTTGGCGTGTGCTCTTCGTCATCCCATTCGTCAATTTTGTAATATTCGGGTCTATAAATAAACGAAACAATATCGGCATCCTGCTCGATCGCTCCAGATTCCCGAAGGTCGGAAAGCAACGGGCGTTTGCTTCCTCCACGGGTTTCAACCGCGCGGGAAAGTTGGGAAAGTGCGATTACAGGAATATTCAATTCCTTCGCTAGAGCTTTTAAATTTCGGGAAATGGTAGAAATTTCCTGTTCGCGGTTTCCGCCTTTTTGGCTTCCACCGGCCGTCATCAATTGCAAATAATCTACAATGATAAGTTTAATTCCGTGTTGCGATGAAAGACGACGCGCCTTCGCCCGCAAATCAAAAATGGAAAGTGAGGGCGTATCATCAATAAAAAGTGGTGCTTTTTCAAGACCTTTCACTTTTACGTTCAATTGCTCCCATTCGTGTTTTTCAAGATTTCCAGTTCTAAGTTTTTCGGAACTTAAATGTGTTTCCGAAGAAATCAATCGGGTTATCAATTGCACCGAGGACATTTCCAAAGAGAAGAATGCCACGGGAATGTTGTGTTCCACCGCAATATTTCGCGCCATGGAAAGTGTCAGCGCGGTTTTACCCATACCCGGACGTGCAGCAATAATAATTAAATCACTGGGTTGCCAGCCAGAAGTGAGCTTGTCAACCTTTGTAAAACCAGAAGGGACGCCAGAAAGACCTTCTTTGTTTGCTATTTCTTCAATTCTTTTTTTCGCTTGTATTACGAGATTTTGCGCTGTTTCAGAGGAGCGCTTTATATTTCCCTGTGTTACTTCATAAAGTTTTGCTTCAGCGTTATCCAAAAGGTCAAAAACATCCGTGCTTTCGTTATATGAATCCTCAATTATTTCGTTTGAAATTTTAATCAAACTGCGCTGAATATATTTCTGAAGAATGATGCGTGCGTGGAATTCAATATGCGCCGAAGAAGACACCTTTTGAGTCAATTGAATCAAATAAAACTCGCCCCCAACCAACTCAATTTTCCCCTGCTTCTTCAATTGGGAAGAAACGGTTAATAAGTCCACCGGTTGGCTATTTTCAAACAGATTATGGATGGCTTCAAAGATGTATTGATGCGCTTGCTTATAGAAAACTTCGGGATGAAGAATATCGATAACTTCATCTACACCTTTTTTGTCAATCATTAATGCCCCAAGCACAACCTCTTCTAAATCAATAGCTTGAGGGGGAATTTTTCCTTTTTCAAGTGAAATTACTGGCGCATTACGAGTTGAAAAACTGGTATGAGGTTTAATTTTTTCCATTATGCGAATGTAAATAAAATGTTAAGAGAAAGGATTGGTTTTATTTAGTTCGATATTAACCACTCATCAACATTCGAACTGTTGAAAACTTTAATTTATTGTTGAAAACCCAAAAAAAAATCCGAGGCTCCCGCCCCGAATTTACGCAAGGTAAAGCTATAGTACCATTTAACTTTTGAATTCGCCCATCTGCAAATATTTTTCCATTCGGTTTTTCACCAAATCGGCTGGGGATAACATTTTTAATGCTTTGTACTGCTTTTCAATTGCGCCAGAAACGGTTGTAAAAGTTTTCTCACGGTCGCTATGGGCACCGCCCAAAGGTTCCTTTATTATTTCATCAATGAGTTTTAGATTTTTCATATCTGTGGCCGTAAGCTTCAAGGCTTCCGCTGCTTGTTCTTTATATTCCCAGCTTCGCCATAAGATTGATGAACAACTTTCTGGGGAAATTACGGAATACCATGTGTTTTCTAACATCAGGACTTTATCGCCAACGCCAATTCCCAATGCTCCGCCGCTGGCACCTTCACCAATTATAACAACTATTATGGGTACTTTCAAACGGGTCATTTCCATAATATTTCTGGCAATTGCCTCCCCTTGTCCTCGCTCCTCGGCTTCCAGACCAGGAAATGCGCCTGGTGTATCTATAAAACATACTACAGGTAAATTGAATTTCTCGGCAGATTTCATTAACCGTAAAGCTTTTCGATAACCTTCTGGATTCGCCATTCCAAAATTTCGGAATTGTCGCGTTTTGGTGTTATAACCTTTTTGTTGGCCCACAAACAAGTAGCTCTGATCGCCAATTTTTCCAAGGCCGCCAACCATTGCCTTGTCATCCTTAAAGCCCCGGTCGCCATGAAGTTCCAAAAAGGAATCGCCACAAATTGCGGTAATATAATCCATTGTATAAGGCCTGTCCGGGTGGCGCGAAAGCTGGACACGTTGCCAAGGTGTAAGGTTTTTATATATTTCTTTTTTGGTCTCGTTCAGTTTCCTTTCTATTTGCTTACAGGTGTTGGAAACATCCACATCACTTTCTTGGCCTATGAGGCAGGCTTTTTCATATTGTTCCTGCAATTCTTTTATAGGCAGTTCAAAATCAAGATATTCCATAAGTATTCCTTTGTTTTATAAAGGTTTGGTGTACAAAGATAAAATTTTGTTTTAGGTGTTTGGCAATCTTCTTCGTTTTCTTTGCTGCGTAATTTTAATGATACCATTGGCAATAACCGTAAGAAGTATGATTGCGGCGCCATAATAAAATTGGGCACTCATATTTTCTGAATCGCCCAAGATAAGCAGTGCCAACACAATTCCGTAAACAGGTTCCATATTTATGGTGAGCATTACGGTGTATGGGCTAATCCATTTCATCACGTGCACGGAAGCTACAAAAGCATAGGCCGTACAGGCCGAAGCCAAAATTAGAAGATATACCCAGTCTTTTGCCGAAACTGTAAAAAATTCGGCATTGATTTTTCCTGCAAAAGCCAAATAAACACTTATTCCCAAAACGCCGAACATCAATTCATAAAACGAAATGGATGATGCTTTGTGCTTCAGTACGAATTTTCCATTTATTACGGAAAATAGCGCGCTTAAAAAAGCGGAAATAAGTGCTAAAATTATTCCGAGGGAATTGGAGGAATCGACATCAAATATTATATAGAGCCCTATTATTACTACCATTCCGAACATTACCTCGTAGAGAATTATTTTTCTGCCGTAAAAAAGAGGTTCCAGAAATGAAGCGAAAAATGCACCTGTGGAGAGAACGGCGAGCGTAACGGAAACATTTGAAGCCTTTATAGCACCAAAAAACGTAAGCCAATGCAACGCAATGATAAGTCCCGCCAAGGCAAAACCGCCCAAAGTTTTCATTGAAAACATTAAGTTTTCCTTTCTAATTTTCAGAAAAACAAATATAATGATGGTTGCCAATAGCATCCGGTACCATACCAATGGAATGGCATCCAAGGAAATCAATGCGCCCAAAACTGCTGTAAACCCCCAAATAAAAACAATAAAATGGAGATGAAGGTAATTTAGGAGCTTATCGTTTCGCATTTCTTAAAAGATAAATTGCCAGTATTCCGAATACAAAATTGGGAAACCAGGTTGCAATAAAGGGTGAGAATGTGCTTTGTTCAGCCATGGTACCGAAAATTTTATCAAAAAAGATAAAAACCATTCCGATGCCGATACCTATGGCAAGATTTACTCCCATCCCGCCACGTCTTTTCACGGAAGAAACCGCAACCGCAATTATAGTGAGTATATATGCCGAAACCGGAAGGCTCCAACGTTTGTATCGCACCACTTCATACCTATTAATATATGACGACCCGCGCGCTCTTTCTTTTTCAATAAAGTCATTCAATTCTGAAAAACTCAATGTTTCTGCAATATATGTGACAGGAGTTAAATCCTCCATGGAAAAAGCGAAAACAGTATCCAACTTCTGCTTTGTTTCCAATATATCCGCACCTTCGCCAATTTTTCGCTTCTTATAATTGAAAAGTGTATAAGTGCTATCTTTTTCGTTATATTTTATTTGGTTGGCACTTATTTTATAAACCATTTGGTTGCCGTTAAAATGTTCCAATGTAAAGTTGCTGCCAATCTTATCAGTCACATTAAAATAACTGACATATATATAATCATTGTCATTTATCTGCGTATAAACATTGCTTTGGTCCCTATCCTGTTTTCCTTTTTTCAAATAATCATAGGAAAATTCATTAAAACCTTTACTAGCCTTTGGAGCCAAATACATACTGAAAACCAAGGCCGCGATACACACAAGGGTAGCGCCAATTATATAAGGCCGAAGAAAACGGTAATAGGAAACACCGCTACTTAAAAAAGCAATCACTTCAGTATTATTGGCCAATTTTGAGGTGAACCAAATTACAGAAAGAAAGAGAAATAACGGAAACAAAAGGTTGGCGAAGTATATGGTGAAATTGTAGAGATAGATCATTACCTCGGTAAATGGAACTTCATTATCGAGAATTTTATCAATTTTCTCCGCAAGATGCACAGTTATTCCAATAGGAATGAACAGCAATAAAAGGAGCGAAAATGTGCCCAAATATTTGCGGAGAATGTATCGGTCCAGTATGCTCAGCATCTTATAATCTTTGATCCAGTTTTTTGACCATGCCGTTTTTCCAATTGGCAAAATCACCCGCTAATATATGTTTTCTAGCCTCCCGAACCAACCAAAGGTAAAAACCAAGATTGTGGATGGTAGCAATCTGTCTTCCCAACATTTCATTTACCGTAAACAAATGGCGCAGATAAGCTTTATTGTATTCCGTATCAACCCAAGTGATTCGCATCGGGTCGATTACCGAAAGATCAGCTTCCCATTTTTTATTTTTGATATTTATAATTCCTTCGGAAGTAAAAAGCATTCCGTTACGCCCATTTCGCGTTGGCATTACGCAGTCAAACATATCAATTCCCAAAGCGATGTTTTCAAGAATATTCACCGGAGTGCCCACTCCCATTAAATAGCGAGGTTTTTCCTTCGGAAGAATTTCAGTAACAACAGCGGTCATTTCATACATTTCATGCGCCGGTTCGCCAACGGAGAGACCGCCAATTGCATTGCCTTCCGCCCCAACCGAAGCAATATATTCCGCAGATTGTTTCCGCAGATCTTTATAGGTGCTCCCTTGCACAATCGGAAAAAAAGTCTGCCCGTAATCATATTTCAAAGGTGTTTTTTCCAAATGTTTGATGCAGCGGTCCAGCCAACGATGCGTCATATGCATCGAGCGTTTTGCATAATTATAATCGCAGGGATAGGGAGTGCACTCATCAAAAGCCATAATAATATCCGCACCGATAACGCGCTGAATTTCCATTACATTTTCAGGCGTAAAAACGTGATAACTCCCGTCAATATGACTTTTGAACTTAACGCCTTCCTCTTTAATTTTTCTATTTGCCGAAAGCGAATACACTTGGTAACCGCCACTATCGGTCAAGATATTTCGGTCCCAATTCATAAATTTATGCAGCCCGCCCGCCTTTTCAAGCACCGGAGTTTGCGGCCGAAGATATAAGTGATAGGTATTCCCAAGAATAATATCCGGATTTATTTCTTCCTTCAATTCGCGTTGGTGGACACCTTTTACGGTTCCCACTGTTCCAACGGGCATAAATATTGGGGTTTCAATTGTTCCGTGATCGGTAGTGATGGTCGCGGCACGGGCACTGCTCTGTAAATCTGTGGCTTCTAAATTAAAATGCATCCAGCAATTTTTGTTGAAGGGGCAAAGATAACTTTAATTAATTCGGAATTCTAAATTCTCATTTCTGATTTTTACGTGTGTTAACAAAAGTGGGAAATCGTTAATAAAAGCCCGCCTTTCCATTTTGACCACCCCCCTGAATACGTTACTTTTGACACTGAAAATAAAAACAGATTATGGCAGATTACAAAGCACTTGAGGATTTGGTAATTCAGGTCCGAAGGGATATTTTAAGACAAGTACATAAAGTGAATTCCGGACATCCGGGTGGCTCATTGGGCTGTGCCGAATTTTTCGTGGCACTTTATAATGAATTGATGGATCGTAAGGAAAACTTCACGATGGATGGCATCGGCGAAGATCTTTTTTTTCTTTCAAACGGACACATTTCCCCCGTATTTTATAGTGTTCTCGCAAGGGCAGGCTATTTCCCCGTGGAAGAATTAAGAACATTTCGACATATAAATTCAAGATTGCAGGGCCACCCAACCACGCACGAAGGCTTGCCGGGAATTCGTATTGCCTCGGGATCTTTGGGCCAAGGAATTTCGGTTGCTATTGGCGCGGCCCAGGCAAAAAAGTTGAATAACGATAAACATATAATTTACGCCCTTTGTGGCGACGGTGAACTGCAGGAAGGCCAAAATTGGGAAGCAATAATGTATGCCGCCGGAAACAATGTTGACAACCTAATTGTAACCGTAGATTTGAACGGCCAGCAAATTGATGGATCAACCGAGAATGTGCTTCCCATGGGAAATTTGAAAGCGAAATTTGAAGCTTTTGGCTGGGAGGTGTTGGAAATTGAAAAAGGAAACGATTTAAGTGCAATCATTTCCGGGATGAAAAAAGCGAAAGACAAGACCGGCAACGGAAAACCCATTTGCGTTTTGTTGCATACTATTATGGGCCATGGCGTTGACTTTATGATGCATACCCACGATTGGCATGGCAAAGCGCCAAATGATGCACAGCTGGAAACTGGGCTATTGCAAAACTCTGCAACCTTGGGCGATTATTAAAATTGAAAAAAAATCAGATGAAAAAATATACAGATACAGGCAAAAAGGATACACGTTCGGGTTTCGGCGACGGACTCACAGAGCTTGGAAAGAAAAATAAAAATGTTGTAGCTCTTTGTGCAGATTTGACCGGTTCATTGAAAATGGATGAATTCAAGGAAAATCATCCGGAGCGTTTCTTTCAAGTAGGTATTGCCGAAGCAAACATGATCGGTATGGCCGCGGGAATGACTATTGGTGGAAAAATCCCGTTCACGGGTACCTTCGCTAATTTTTCCACTGGGAGGGTTTATGACCAAATTCGCCAAAGTGTTGCCTACAGCGGAAAAAATGTGAAAATTTGCGCATCGCATGCCGGTGTTACTTTGGGTGAAGATGGCGCAACCCACCAGATTTTGGAAGATATTGGGTTGATGAAAATGCTTCCGGGAATGACCGTTATCAATACGTGTGATTATAACCAAACCAAAGCAGCAACAATTGCCATTGCAGATTTTGAAGGCCCAGTTTACCTGCGTTTTGGAAGGCCGAAAGTTGCAAACTTCACTCCCGAAAATCAAAATTTCCAGATTGGGAAAGCTGTCCATTTGCAGGAAGGTTCAGACGTTACCATAATCGCCACAGGCCATTTGGTTTGGGAAGCTTTGCAAGCGGCTGAAACTTTAAATGAAAACGGAATTACCGCCGATGTTATAAACATTCACACCATAAAACCGTTGGATGACGAAGCAATTTTAAGGAGTGTGAAAAAAACAGGATGTGTGGTTACTGCCGAAGAACACAACTTCTTGGGTGGTTTGGGTGAAAGTGTGGCGCGTGTATTATCTACACAACATCCCGCTCCGCAAGAATTTGTAGCAACACAGGACACTTTTGGGGAATCGGGAACTCCTGAGCAATTGATGGATAAATACGGCTTAAATGCTTCAGCGATTGTAAATGCTGTTCAAAAAGTTATAGCTCGTAAGTAAATTCAGATTCTATAAAGGCCTAACCAGACTGGGCCCGACAAGACAAAAAAAACCATCCTAAATAACTTAGGATGGTTTTTTTGTATAAATAGTCTTACTTATATAGACGAATCTAAATAATCTGGAATACCGTTACCGTTTCTATCGGGAAAAGTTACCACACCATTAATGATTTCAATTTCAAATTTTGTGAGGCGGCCATCGCCGTCATCATCCGTATCCAAATAATTTAGGACGCCATCGGCATCGGTATCATCATCATATAAAGTACCATTTTCATTGAGGTCCTCCAAATAGGAATCTATTCCGTCGCCATCGTGATCAAGCACTTCAAAATCGAATAATTCAAATGAAAATATTACTTGATCGTAGGATTGTAGGCCACCGTTTGGAGGAGGATATTGGAAATAAGCCAAGCCGGAAGGTATGAATACCGCCCCAATTCCATAGTTGCTGAAAGTAAGAGTGCCATCTGGGTTAATGATTGGATCGCCCTCTGCTCCCTTAAATTCAATGATTGCCTGTTGTAGACCTCGAATAATTCCTGGAGTGGGTGGATTCTCCACCAATTCAAATTTTACGGGAACAACGGCACTGTCAAATAAATCGAGGTTCATCAATCTTCCATCGTAGGTATTTGTGGTTCTATCGCAAAAATGCGGATGTTCGTCGCCCCCTCCTTCGCGAACTTTTAGATAATAAAGTTTATAGACTACGGAATTGTCTACCAAATCCCGAACTTCCTTAGAAGTTACCTGATTCATCAATGGGGTTTTGGAGGCATTGTCCCCGGCAATGGTATCAAATTTCAGCTTAAAATTTTCTGGGTCGGCTTGAAATTCTTCATAGTTATAAAAATGAGTTTCCAAAAAAGTTTCAATTTCCGCCTGCGCACGAATTGCCTCTTCACCCCTATCTCTGGGTGGAACGATTACAATTTCGACATCGTCATCCTTTTTACAGGAAACGGTAAAGGAAAGTACCGATATTAATATTGCAATTCCGTATTTTATTTTATTCATCTTCATTTTTTTGTGGGCGCAAGATACAATTTTCCGCTATTTTTGCACACCACATTAACGTTGTTTTTGGCTTAATAAATATGAGGATTGATAAATATTTATGGTGCGTTCGCTATTTAAAAACTAGGAATATTGCAACACAAGCTTGCAAAAAAGGATTGGTGCGTATTAATGGGGATATCGTTAAACCCTCACGCGATGTTTACCCGGGGGATGTTGTAACTCTCCGAAAGGACCAAATAAATCATCAAATGGAAGTTCTGGATTTGCCCCCAAGTCGTGTAGGAGCGAAACTTGTGGATCTTTATCGGAAGGACACTACCCCAAAGGAGGCTTTTGAAACGAATGAAATACTTCAATACGCCAAAACCTATTACCGCAAAAAAGGAGTGGGCCGACCCACTAAAAAAGACCGACGGGACCTGGATGATTTTACAGAATCCCCTGAAGAAGAAAATGAAGCTTAATCATTATATTTGAAAAAAACAGCAGCAAATGACCACAACTATTCTCGATAAAAAACAGATTGCCCATAAAATAAAAAGAATTGCGTTTCAAATTTATGAAACCAATGTTGATGAAAAGGAAGTGGTGATTGCAGGAATAGTTTCAAACGGGTTTACCCTTGCGAAAATGATAAAGAAAGAAGTTGAAAAGATTTCTCCCATTAAAGTGCTGTTATGTGAGGTGGTAATTGATAAGAAAAATCCCATTCGCCAAATAGAAACTTCCCTTAAAAAAGAAGAATACCAAAATAAATCCCTGATCTTGGTTGATGATGTGCTGCATTCTGGCACTACGTTAATTTATGGAGTCAAACATTTTTTGGATGTTCCATTAAAACAATTCAAAACTGCAGTACTTGTTGACAGAAACCATAAAAAATATCCCATTAAAGCTGACTTTAAAGGAATTTCACTATCAACCTCGTTGAGTGAAAATGTTTCCGTTATTTTTGAAAAAAACAATTATAGTGCTATTCTAGAATAGAAGTGATGTGATTTTTTCCACTGTATCGCTGACACTTCCTTCGTTTTCTACTTTAATGCCGGCTTGATTATAAAAATAAGACCTTTCGAATAAATGTTTCCGGACAAACTCATTTAATTCCGCTTCATTTTTAAGGTGGGCCAATAATGGACGATTATCCTTTTCAGTCACCAAACGTGCAATTAAGCGATCTACTGAGGTTTTCAAATATATTGAAATAGCATCCTTTTGTCCTATGATTATTTCCATAGCATTTCCGTAGCAAGGTGTGCCGCCACCCGTGGCCAAAACATAATTTTCATCTAATTGGAGAATACGTTGAAGCACGAAGTTTTCCAATTTTCTAAAGAAAATTTCGCCTTTCTCGGAAAAAATTTTGGAAATGGATACATTTTCCTGAATTTCAATTTCAGCGTCCAAATCTATAAAACGTACTCCCAATCGAGCGGCAAGCTCCCTCCCCACCGAAGATTTACCACTTCCCATATAACCGATTAAAATTATTTTCATAATTACGAAGGTTCCATTATTTTGAATTATATAATATAAAAAATTTCAGAATTTAAAGATTTGTTGGATAGAAATTCAATTTCAAGCTAATACTGTATTTGTGAGCTCCTGTTTCTCAGCCATTTTAAATTTTTCTCAAATTTAATTGAAATTCGTTTTGAAAAATAAATTTAATGATAGTATATTTGCACCCGCATTCAAAGGAAGACCTGGTAGCTCAGTTGGTAGAGCACCTCCCTTTTAAGGAGGTGGTCCTGGGTTCGAGCCCCAGCCAGGTCACTGGAATGGTTATCATTCAAAACCAAAACCCTGCTAATTTTATGATTGGCAGGGTTTTACATTTTTTAGGCATATCATTTAATTTGATATAGTTTGCCTTTAAAGGTTCACAAATCGTCAACATATATTAATAATCGTCAACATTCCCAAAATGTTGACATATATTTACATTTGCGACCAATATGGCTGATTTGACTTTCGTCTCATTTATTGTTCATCATTTAAGACGACAGCTATGCGAACCACTTCAACATTTTCCATTTATTTTGGATCTATGGCACTCGTGCCATCAACAATGAATCGAACCTCTATGCCCGAATAACGGTCAACGGAAAAAGGGTCAACCTGAGCCTAAAGCAAAAAAATCCAAGTAACCTCCTGGGATGCAAAACGCCAAAGGGTCCAAGGCAATAGGGCTGCCTCAAGGGAAATAAATCTCTATCTTGATGAGACGAAGGCTCAAATTGTCCATTGTTATCGGGACCTTAAATCGGAGAGCAAAGTATTGTCTCCCAATCTTGTTAAGGCAAGGTTCTTGGGCAAGGATAAAAAAAACCATTCCATAGAAGACATTATCACCTATCACAATGAAAAGATGTCCAGCAAGCTTTGTGCAAAAACATTATGCCATTACCGGACCAGTCAAAAATATATTCGACAATATATTAAGGAGGAATTTAAAAGCTCAGATATTTATCTAAAGGACTTAAATTACGCTTTTGTCATTGGCTTCGAAAGTTTTCTAAGGTCTTACCAGCCCAGACACTATCAGGGAAAAATTGGGAACAACGCGGTAATGAAACATATCCAAAGGCTGCGAAAAATGGTAACCCTCTCCTACAATATTGAATGGTTAGACCACGATCCATTCATAAAATTCAAATCTAAGCTTATTAAAAGGGAACGGGAATTTCTATCCAAGCAGGAACTTAATACGCTGGCGGAACGTGAAATTAAGTGGGAACGCTTGGCAATTGTACGCGACATGTTTGTTTTTTGCTGCTATACTGGACTTGCCTATGTGGATATCCAAAAATTAACCCCTGATAATATTGTTCGAGATATAGATGGAAATTTATCCATATTGGCAAAGCGCACAAAAACGAAAACTAAATTGGTTATTCCTCTTTTACCTCCCGCTTTTGCGATTTTAAATAAATACAAAGGAAACCCTAAAGTAATTAATGGGGATTGTGTATTGCCGGTTTTAAGCAACCAGAAATCCAATGCCTATCTTAAAGAGATCGCCTTACTTTGTGGCATTAAAAAGAATCTTACCACCCATTTAGCCCGACATACTTTTGCCACAACCGTAACACTTACAAATGGAGTTCCTTTGGAAACAGTGGGCAACATGCTGGGACATAAAAATCTACGAACTACCCAACATTATGCAAAAATCATCGATAGAAAAGTAAATGAGGATATGAGAATGTTAAGTGAAAAGTTAGCTAAAGAAGAGCATGAGTCAAACCCAATGATTAAGCACAAAAAAAATCACACATTAAACCAAGATTACATCTATTGAATATGAAGCGTCTTAGATTATATACTATTTGTATTCATCCAACAACATTTGGACCTCCTCTTCGATGTCAATTTTTACAAGTTCCCAAACTTTGCCTCTATAACAATAGGGAGTGAAATCATCTTCAGCTATTGAAAAATCTAGACAAGCTTTCAAAAGTTCCTGTTTTGTTGCTTCATAGGGATTTCTTTGCGCATAGAACCCTAACATTTCCTCTTAAGTGAACACATCAAGAAGTTCGTGGATGTCCCAAAAATCTTTTTTACGACCCCCATTTGCAATAACTTCCAATTTCATTGCGGCAATTTCCTCCTTTGATGCCAAACGTATATTATCTACCTCTAATAATGGAAAAACGAAAGGATCCGTATAATATATATCCAACTTAATTGCATTATTTTCATCTTCGCCTACAAAATAAGACCTTCCAATAACCACCTCCCCCATAGAAGATGTATCTACATATGGAAAGGTCTCATTTAAAATTTCTTCTAAACGGTTGAAATCTATACTACCATATTCCGCATCTGTAAATAAATCAATATCTACAGATTCCTTATGGCCTTGCTGTACACTTAATGACGTACCACCTACCAATCTAAAGCTTTTAAATTCTTCAATAGCCATTAATGATACTTAGGAATCCCAAAGAAGATCTGAAACTGTATTTAAATGTAAAGGCATTTAAAATTAAATAAGATTATAGGCTTCTGCATTCTTTTGAAATGCAGGCAAACGGGAGTTCTTTATAGACTTAGCTATATTAGATACAGTAGCTTTACTATAAAAATCTATAATTTCATTGATTTCTATATCATTCCCTCTTTCCAGTATTCTTTTTATAATGGCACGTTTGTTTTTATTCCAATCTATTTTATCAAAATGGGTATCCCAAAATAGTACCTTTCTAAAATTGTGGAGATTAGGCGTTCCCCTACTGTTCTTAACCAATTTAATTTTTACTTCATAGCTTGCCTGTAACATCATAAAGTAATCATCTTCCGTTTGAAAGTAATCCGCCAATTTAATGGACAGTTCGGGATTGATACCTCTTCTTTGATTTATAATGGCACTGATGGTTTGCTTGTGTTCATTTACAGCCAAAGCCAGTTGAGAGCTCTTAATATTATTACGCTTTATTTCACGTTCTAATATAAGCCCGGGATGTAATCCTTTTATCTTCGCTATTTTAGGTAACATAGGTTATTTATACTACAAAGGTAAATATAAGAATTTAGTAAACAAAATCGTTTACTAATTATTACTTATAATTAGAAATTCGAATATCTCCTTAATAATAAATTATCTATGCTTTAAATAAATGAACTAGTTTCTAAATAAATAACTAATAAAATATGAAAGTAGCCTTAACCTAGGCTTTGGGTACCTTAAATGTAGCTTAAACTATACATTCGGGTAGGACTCGACCCCCTTGAACCATACATTATCAACACATGAACATAGCATTAGGCCAAGTTGAGAATAGCATTACCACCCTATGACTGTAGCCCTGACAGCCTGTTGTACCACGTAATTTTTTAGGACGAAACATTACTGAGGACACGGGCGAGACGCCCGCGCCAGGGGACATTACAAATGCGACTCAATAGACATGCTTTCTAAAAGCGCACCAGTGTATTTATGAGTAATAACTATAACTTATCAGTGCTAAATTAAAACACCCTAATAATGTTTTAAAGTTTGTCTTTTTTATCTTTATTGTTCATATTACATTCGGTAGTTTAATAAAACAATTAATAAAAAGATTTGTTTATGACACTCTCTTCAAAACAAAATTTTATAATCGCAAGATTAGAAGAGCTCTTCAACCAATGGGACATCCCTAGGTCGCCAAGCGATATGTTTATTGGCGGCTTATTCGCCATGCAACCAAAACTTAGGGCAAACCCAGATTGGATGTCACAATCTGCAAATTCTTTTCGAGAAATCTTCTATCATTTACTTAATAAAAACAATTACAAGGAATTTCCAAAAGGTATTGATAAAAAACTTGTCGCTTTTGAAAACTATGGGTCATTATCCGCTATTTCTGAAGATATAGGTAAACTAGGATTTTTGTATAATAAATTCACTGAAATTGCTCATCACAATCTAAGCGCTGAAAAAAATGAAATACTTCCTAGTGCAAGTGAATATGAAAATTTTGTTTTAAGCCTTGAAAAAGAACTACATATATTACTTACAAGACAACTTGATATCCATGAAAAAATAGAACTACTTATATCTAATATTTCCAAGTCAATTAAAATTGACAATTTAGTTCAAGAAGTGAGATCGCATATAGAATCTAATTTAGATGCTTGTCAATATTTCTTTACTCATATAACGGCTGATACTCTTCCGATTTTTGTTAAACAAGGTTTTTATAATAATTTCCATTGGTCCAAAACTTTTCATGATTCTGACAGATGGACAAGTTTTGAACTCTTTTCCTTGGAGCGATTAGCTCCAGAAGCACCCGAAGAAGTAGCTCATATCTTTTTAAATCATCAAATAGAAAATGACACTAATCCTTTTGCAACTCGGACAAGTATTTTGAGATGTATGAAATCATTTTCTTCTCAATATTTACGTCAAGTTTTTGAGTATCTATATGATAATGGATGGACTTTACCCTCAAAAAAGTATTCTGATGATTATATTTTAGAGGATATCGCGAAAAAAATAGTCCAAAACAATGATTGGGAAACATTTCTTATTTATTTAAAATATAGATTTAGTCCATTAGTTTCCTTGCCACAAAACGACTATTCTTGGTCTTCGCGTGAATATTGCCCATTTATTTTCGATACTCAATTTATTGAAAATACTTTTGAAGGGCTATCTAAAATCCCCAACGATTATCAAAAAAAATGTTTGGTCATCTTACTAGAAATATTTAATAAAACCTTAATCCATCCTATAGATGAACAAACGTCAGGGCTACAGTTTCAAGATAATACTTCATTTCTGAGTTATGACTTAACACAAGTATCTATTCAAGATGTTAAAGATTACGATAAAGGAATTATGGACAAATTACTAGGAACTTATATAAGGCTTGCTAAAAAATATATAATACATGAAAGTAGTTCTGAGAAAACAATTCTAGAAATTATTAATAAATCTCCCGAGTCACCTATATTATGGAAACTCAAATATATTTTATTATCATTTTCATTGCCTAAATTTGAATCACAATTCGTAGAAGAAACTCTTCGATTTACAAAATATCAGAATCCATTCGAGTATTTATCAGGTGCTGAATATGAAACTACACTTGCGGAATCTTTTCATAAATTAAGTGCCCGTTCGAAATCAACAATTTTTCAAAGATTAATAGCACATTTCAAAGAGAATTCTGACAATTCATCTCATTTTAAAATTTATGCTAATCGTATATTTTCAGTAATTAGCAGTTACCTTAATCATAAGCAATTAAAAGAAATAGTAGGTGCTGGCATTGAAATAATGGAAGGGTATAAACCGTCTCCTACATTGGGACAAGTGACAGCAGGTTTTGTTGTTGACCAGTCACCAATTACTTTAGAGGAGCTCTCTTCCTTATCAGTTCTAGAAATTATCAAGAATTTACATTATAAATGGCATCCCAACGAAATCCTAAAAGTGTCATCAGATGAGTCATTTCTTAAGCCTATTAACGCAAACGGTCTTGCTCTACTTATTATTCAAGATCTGCACAAACGACCTGAAAAATATTTAGAAAAATTAAATGAATTCATAAAGCCTAAAAAATTGAGTTTGACATATACTTATCGTATGCTTGAGGGACTTGCCCAACTCATGAAAAAAAACGACTCATTTTCCAATTATAATAAAATTATAGATTTTATATCCACAATAGTAGTACTTGAAAGTCAAAATAAACTGATAGACATAGAATCTAACCAATCACAATCATTAAGGAACGCATACGAACCGGTATCAAACTTGATGATATTTCATGGCGTAAATGAAGTAATTCAACAGCTTCTTGATAGTAAGACATTTATATCTAAAACACCGGAACTTTCTGGAATCGAGAAAGTAAGAAAAACCTTAGAGCTTCTTTTGAAGCATGAGAACCCTAAAGTTTTAGGTGAAGAACTTGTAACTGCATCAAGTACCATACGTACTGGAGGAGGACCCACTGTAGTTTCAGATAGCTATTTTCAAGCGATTAATTCTGTCAGAGGAGCGGCCTTTTCCTCATATGTGTTTTTCTTAAGAAAGTTAGAGAGCCAAGTAAATTTAAAATTTGCAGATTATTCTAACTCTTGGCGAGATGTTTTAGAATTATTTATAAAATCAGAAAAGACTCGGGCACTTCATTTTATGTTTGGATTAAATACAGATCATTTAATCTCACTTGATAAAAAATGGTATTACAAAGAGCTTTCATTTCTATGGGATGACTCCTTACCTTATCATTTACAATTACACGTGTGGAATGGTTTCTTGCATACTCAACCGTGGACTGAGTACTTATCGAATATTACTATTAGAAAAAGATATATCCATTGGATAACAAATACTCCAAAACCTGAATCTGATCGTAAATACAGTAAAGATTTTGAAAAGGCTTTGGCTAATCATTTTTTCTCTTATTACATACATAAACCAGAGGAGTTTCATAATTCTGATCTCTTTGCAGTATATTTTAAAAAAGGTACACTAAACTCTCACATACATTTTATAGACCTCATAGGTCGCTATGCAGTATCGCGAATAAATAAACTTGATATAAACAAATGGCCACCTAATTTAAATGAGTCTCTTTTTCTACTTTGGGAGCAATATTTGGATGAATATACAAATGATAATTTATTTGAGCATTTTAGTTTTTGGTATTTAGATGGAAATAAGGACTTTGAAATCGAAAGATACCTTGACCTTATTATTAAAACTTTAAAAAAATCTTCAGGTAAAATCTCATTCTCACATATTTTGGAGAAAGAATTAATTCAATATACTGCCTATAATCCCCTAAAAACATTAAAAATAGTTGAACTTGTATTACTAGAAGGATATGTAAGAAGTAAATCTAAGCACCATTTTTACTTAAATGATGTATGGAAACAATTTTTTAAATCGATGTATAAAAGCTCGCAAAAGACTAAAACAAAAGCTCTAGTTTCGCGATTAATTCAAGAAGGCGGAGCTTCATTTTGGATTTTGAAAGAAGAAAAAAATTATAATTTTTAAAGCTAATGATTGTTTTAAATTGATGCTGTTAATAAAACATATGAGTGGCTTTTAAATCGTGAGAGAATACCAAATATAAAGTTTTTTGTTACATAGAAAGGCTCCCTCTTAAACTTTTAAAAGGTAACAAAAAACAAAGCCGCTCAAAGCAGCTTATAGTAATTCGGTTTCTAAAATTATGGGTTGTGCAACGACTAATGTTTATTTTTTGTTTTTTATTCCATTATTTTAATCGTATTTGCCCCTTCAATTATTACATTAATTGCATGTAAATGTTTTTTGATTTGTTGCAAATCCTCCGATGTTACATTTGGGTTTTTTAGTAGGTTTAAAATTTTGGGAAATTCTTCCATATCGAAACTTTTGGTGAGTTCTTGAAATTCATAATTATGAAGATAATGGAGTCCTGAAACATTAATAAAATGTCCCTTATAATTTATCATTTTTAAAATCAACGAACTAATTAAGTAATGTAATTTTAATACGGCAGCATCCTGTTTAGTTTTGTCATCGTCATAAAAAGGAATTCCCCCATGAAGAAATGTATTTCGATGATTTAGGTTCTCAAAATCATTTTCATCTAAATCAATTCCATATAATTTGAAGGGCTTGGATAGTTTATCTTTATTGGTTGGCGAATTCATCGAATTGATCTTTTTCGTTAGAATTTCTATCCCAGAAAAGTCAATTTTGTCGGAGTATGTGATTAAGACTTCTAAAATTTCTTGTCTAAAATTTCTCCATGTAACCTTATCTTTTATTGGATTGAATGAATTGGGGTTAGTTTCCTTAACATACTCAGAGAGGGTTTCAATTGCTACAGCGTATAATGCACCTTTTTGAGTTATATCCTCATTAGAACTTGCGGAAACAACTAATTCAAGTGTTCTTTGCAATTCAGGAGAAGTATATACTAACACGCAAAAGAAACTGAAGATTTCAGAGGAAAATTTATTATGATATTTTTCGAGCTTAAGTTTTTCTTCCTTTGTTTTGAGTTCAAATGTTTCAAAGAAGAGATTTGGATTAATAAGTTGAAGGTTTGATATTTGGCTAGAATTTTCCAGTAAGAATTCAAATTGGTCAACAGTACTAAAATCATTCGATTCGGAAAAAATATACGCAATTTCGGATTTGTAGAACTTACCAGATAAGAATGCAAAGCAAAGTCTAATGCAATATGCAATTTTTTTAAATTCCTGATCATCAATTAAATCAAGCGAATCAATTATATGCGCATTTATATTTTCAACGCCGTAAAATCGAAATCTAAAATTATTTACTTCCAAATTAATAAACATTGCTCGAACATTCATGACTTTAATTCCCATTAAAGAATCAGATAAATGCCAATTTTCAATATCAAATTTTATCCAATTTTCCTTGTGATCTAATATGTAGGTGGGAAAAATAAAATCACTATCATCACTTACAATAATAACTCTTGCGTAATATTCTGAATTGAGTTTTTGGAAACTTTTTAAGTTTGACAATTGTCCAAATAAATACTGAGGTTTTCTTGGGAATTCGGTTTTAAAATTAATTACCGAATCTCTATTAGTATAGTATTCTTTCCCGTTAATCTTAATATTAAGTTCTTTTTTCAGTCCGTAACTCTCCTCGTATTTCACTCCCCATTATTTAGATAATTTTCTATGGTTATTTTAAATGGATAGCCTTTGTCTCTCTGATTTAAAATTTCAAAAGTGAACTCTTCTGATTTAGTTTCACCTTCAACTGTATTATATGAAAGGAGTATTGTCCCGGAACCTCCGCTAGAAAGTTTATTCAAATATTCGAGGGAACTCCTATTGTTTTTCCGGAATATTGGTATTACATATTTTTATTCATTACCTCGTAGCGGTTTCTATAATAATAGATGTTCAAAACTTTTTGTTCCATTTATTCCATAACAGTATACAATCACTATCAAAAATACCATCCAACTGTTTGGTGATTATATTATTATTATAGACTATACTATCCCTATTATAAGCTCTTGAAAGAAGTCCCACCAAAGTAGTGTTGGTAGCAGGAGAAATTGATACGATATCCTCATGAGTTAAGCGGACTTTTTTTCGTTTGTTGTGAAAACAATATATTCTTTTTCCGTACGGTTTCCGTTAAGACGAATCATATTTTGGTCAAGTTCTTTCCCTAACGCTAGGGAAGTGAGTGACAAAAAGCTTTCAGAGCTTCTTAATCAGCAATTGAGTACCAATTTTTATAATTTAATTAATGAGTATAGGGTTAACGAGGTAAAGCAAAAGATTAAAGATAAAGAGTACTACAAATATACACTTCTAAGTATTGCCCATGATTGCGGTTTTCAATCAAAAACAAGTTTTAATAGGGTATTTAAACAAAAAACCGGGATGTCACCTTCCCTGTATAAAGAATCCCAGCATGGATCTAAAAATTCCAAGTCTATAAATATTCTGAAGTGATTATTTAAATTTATAGAAAATGATGGTTTTTACTAAGTTATCAAGTAATTTATTGTAGCCAAAACCCTGATAGTTATATCAGTTTTTAAAATTGATTGGTATTTGCTCACTTTGTTTCAGATGCATGAGGTTATAATTTATGAGAAGTAGAAAAGTAATGACCAATTTTAATTTTTGCAATTTAAAAAAAGATGTCCTAATCCTTACTTTGTTTAAACAGACTTTTTTGAAACTAAGCCATAACATTTTCATTTATCACCATTTATTGAATGAAAAAAACATCTAATCCACTAATCTTCATTTGGACAAACTATATTTTCCTGCGCCCGTAAAAAATAAAGCCATAGCTATAATTAGATATATTGCCAAAAGCTCAAGCGCCCAACCACCGTAATCGTTTAATGCAAAAACCTTGTCCATTTGTGCGAGCACTATTGCAGAAAAACAATTTATGGCAAAGATGAGTGCGGCAAAGCGGATTCGAAACCCGAGGATAATAAGAATTGGAGCAACTACTTCCCCAATGTAAACACCGTACCCAAGCAATGGAGAAATTCCATAACCAATCAATAATTCTTTAATAAATGCAATGCCATTTTGTATTTTGCTGATGCCGTAAATCAGCATAGGAAATCCAATGGCCAAACGCATTAGGAGCAGGCCTAAATCCATTTCTTTTTTCATAATAACAAATTTTGAAATTGAGAATAATTTTGAATATGTTTTCGAATAATGTTCTAAACAAGTTAATTAGATGAGGTAGTAAAATAATTATTACAACCAAGTAGTTCGTTTTCGAAATGTTGTGTTAGATTTACTATATCATTCCCCAACGTATTATTTTCAACGGTAAGAGTCTCTATATTGAAGTTTTCCAAAAACTTTGGAAAAGAAAGATGCCCCATTATTGTTGCCCCTAAAAATGAAAAGGTTGACAAGGCAGCCTTTAAAACCTGATTCCTCCCATTTTTTCCATTAGAGGTTGCGAGTAGTAACATTGGTTTATATTGAAATATATTCCTATTAATTCGGGATGTCCAATCAAGGATATTTTTAAAGGCGGCCGAATAGCTACCATTGTGTTCCGCTAATGAAAGAATGATAGCATCAGTTTGTTCAATTGTTTTTTTGAAGGTATATGCCAAGTCTGGAATCCCCATTTTATTTTCATAATCCTCACTATAAATGGGCATTTGAAAATTATTTAAATCTATGGGGACTATATCTATTTCATTTAATTGGGCTGCGACATATTGGGCAAAAATCCGATTGATGGACTTTGAGCTATTACTTCCTGCAAACACTAATACTTTTTTCTTTTCCATAACAAAAATTTAATTGGAATACTTTTATTTCCAGTCAAAATTATTAAGGAATCTCTTGAAAAAAATTAAAGTACCTTAAGAAATTCCAGCAGCATTAATTTTCCGCAAATGACTTAAAAACTCTGGGGTTATGCCTAAATATGCAGCAACCATATACTGCGGAATGCGCTGTTCTATTTTTCTATAATTTTTTATGAAGACTTTATATCTCCCGTATGCATCTATGGTCATACTGCTAATCATTCGATCCTGCAGGGCAACATATGCCTCCTGAAATTTAATTCGGAAAAAGTTTGAGATAATAGGTAATTCCAAATACAATTTCTCCAAATCATCCTTTTTGATCTGCACAAGAACCGTGGGTTCAATTGCTTGAATAAACATTCGGGATGGTTCATTATTTAAATAGCTATTTAGGTCATTGATCCACCAATTTTCTAAACCAAATTGCAATATATGTTCATTGGCATTATCATCTAAATAAAAGGAACGCATACATCCCTTAGCTATAAAATTCATGGTATTTGAGGTGTGACCCGGCTTTAACAGAAATGCTTTTTTATCTATTTTATGAATGGACAATAATGGCAGTAATGCTCTTATAGTTTCAGAATCAAGAGGGACAATTTTATCAAATTCGGTGATAATATATTTTATGAATTGTTCATTATCCATTTTCCGTAACAGTAATATATGAAGTCATTATATCCTTAGTGCTATTGATTGCTTTTGCTATTTTATTCGCCTGTTCAATATGTCTTTCATTATGATAGATTACAAAGCGAAAAGTATCACCCAGTTTTAGTTTCACCAATCGGGAAAAGCTAACAGGGATGTAGATTTTATTCAGATTTTCTTTTTTAGAACTATCCAATAAAATTAATAATTGTTCCTGTTGAGCTACAAAACGGGAAAGCGTATTTTCGTTCAGATTTGCATTTAAAGGATTTTTATCCTTAAACGTCTTCATCTTTTTAATATTTTCGTTTGGCAACATTTTCAAAGCGAAATAATTGCCCATAAGTCCAGATTTGAAATAGGAAACCGGATAGCTATTTGAAGATTCAATCGCCATTTTTATTGCAGGGATATAATAATCACCATAAAGATTTAAATGCTCCATACATTCCAAAATGCTCCAACTACCATGACCAAACCTAAAGTTTAGATCACTAGGGAAGGAATAAAATTTTTTGGCTTCCTCAATATTTAATTGAGTTCTATTTATTAAATCAAAAATTAATTCTTCAGATTCCATTTTCGTGATTTAGTTTTTTTTGAAACATATGATCTATACCGTAATATATTAACACCCAAGTTTCCATATGCCTTGTCAATCCTGAATTTATATACAAAAGATTACTCTACTGACTTAACAGTAAATGAGGCGGTTACCCCAACACAAAAATTTCTGGGAAGCTTATCAACCCCAAAAATTGCGCGTGTGTGATTTCCCTTTTCTCCCAAAAGCTGAACGAATATATCCGAAGCTCCGTTAACAATTGTAGGCGAATCATCCCAGGAATCCGATGCTTGAAAGTAAGCATCAAAGTGGTTTAGACCTATTATTTGTTTATAACCAATTTTTGACTCAGTATGTGCAATAACATTTAAGGCGCACAGTTGCATTGCCTCATATCCCTGAGCTGTGGTAATTTCATTACCCAAACGGCCCTGGTACAAATATTCCCCATTTAAAATTGGAAATTGAATCGCCACATAAGCTATGTTTCCCCGAATATTTAAGGAAAGATAATTTCCGCCCGGATGGGTCACCTTCGGAAGTTTAAGGTTCAGCTTGAGAAGGTTTTCATTTAAAGACATATAAAGCAAGATTAATTAGCACCCCTATTCCGTAGTTAAATTTAACTGTCGGTAATTCCAAAGTTAAAGAACATACTATCTATATGGTTCAAGGGCCTCCAATAATTCCCTATAATCTTTCAGTAATAGTCCCGGACCGTCAGTAATTTGCCATAAGGCATTCTGTATGATAGCATATATTTCTTGCCATTTGGGGACTTCATAATTATCGTCAAACATTTCCTGTGGATTGTAATGCTCTGTTAGCGCCAAATTTGGAAAATCACCCACTATATCCAATAGACGGAGCAAATTTTCATCGGTTGTAACTACATAGGGTTTGTACATATCCTTGCCTATGGGGTAATCCTTGGTGTCCTCTTCCTGGTTTTCTTCCCATGGAAAAGCTTTGGTATAGTTTAAACAACCCAAACCTACGTAGATGGTGGTGGTATCTCTAATAATGGCGCTAAAGGTTGGCGGCACTTTCACTTTTAAGGGGGAAGTCAATAATCCATCTTGGGTTCGGCCTTCATGTTTAAAAATAAAGATTAGACCGCTCGGAATTTCAACCGAAAGGGTATCTTCAGTATGATTTACAAAGTTGACATCGGCATAAAAAGTATTGAGACTTCCATAAAGCAATTCTGTGTTTGAGTCAAAGGGTTTGTTGGGACGATCAACTAGCTCAATCCCCTGGGGCGGATGCCAAGGTGTACCAATGGGCAACCCTTCGGTGTTTCCAATACCGGGCTTATTTGAGGAAGTTGGAATAACAATATCCCAATCGTTTCCGTCTAATGGCTCACGTTTATCATCGTCATTTTTATCACAACCAACCAAGGCCAAAGCTATTAATGAATATTTTATTATTCTCATTTTGAGTTTTAATTTAAATTATACTTATTCCTTATCTATAAATTTTTTGCAGACTTTCACTACCCGCCTACATATTACGTGCTCAAATTTAAGGCAGAAGTTCCCCTTTCTGATTCAAATTCGATTAACGTAATGGAGCAGCTATAAATGCATCAATATTTACAATGAATACAAAAATCACTTACGTGGAATATGGGGCTAGGTTTATCGAGGGCATTTCCGGTTTATCGAATTTCACTTAATTCATTTCTTTCCTTTTTAATATTTGCCTTTCCAAATGCGAAAATTTATGGGGGATTATATTCCAATAAAATTTCATTTCACTCTTAAAAAGGAGAATTATTAAGCAGGAAGCTTTGCTAAATGAATTGTTTATAGTCACAATCTTCCAGATTGTGAAATCCAGAAGCATCTATCGTAGAAATTTCAGGTTAGAGTTTTCCAAACCTTATAAAAATTAAATCAAATACTATCTTAAAATGATAAATTTAATATTAAGTCCAAAAATTGTAGCATATCTTATCAAATTTTTGATAACTATACCTTTACTAATCAGCTGTTCAAATAATAACAGTGATGATAATGGCGATCCGCAGGCAGGGTTTGTGACGGGTATCGCTAAAGATGGTGCGGGGGCCCCGCTTTCAAGAGTTAAAGTGCTGATTGATCACAATATATTTTTCAATTCTGGCATTAACACAACAACCAATAATGAAGGAAAGTACAAAGTAAATGTTCCCAATGGGTCATGGTATGCCTTTGCCACACACGAGGTGGATTTCAACAATAAAAGATTCACATTTTACCTGCATCCCGATAATGCATCCGGATTTGGGGGCGAAGGAGCAATACGCAATTTTGAATGGAAATTAGCCGGGATAATGCCCTTGCCTTTATCAGGCAAATATGGCGGACTGGTAACCATAGACAATTACCCGGGGGTATATATTAACGAATCGGAAATAGAATTTGAATTTACCCCTCTCGGATTGTTAATTGACGGTAGCGAGGGAGCTACAATAAATCGTCAAATAGACATTTCCTCAAATATCGAAGATATACCAATAGGTCGCTATGAATTAAAAGCGGAATATTTGGGAATTCCTATAAAATTCAGACGATGGAATTCACAGGAAGCTTTTGTTGAGAATTATATTATCAATTTCGAGCCGTTAATTGATGGTCAATGTAATAACTGTGCAAAGCTGGAGTATTATTGGGAGCCCTAAAAAATATACCAAGACATTAAATATTTTAATTCTAATAAAAACTGAATGAAAACAATAAAAAATATAATACTAGGTTTCAATTTGATTTTTTTCACATTTTCTGCCACTGCCCAGGAATCACCTTTTGGAGATTATTACTGGACTTTAGCATCTCTAACTATATCTCCAGCAGTGGATGTTGATATGGACGGAAAAGTTGATACCGACCTTCTGTTTCTCATACCGCCTTGTGAACGGGATGATACCTATCGCTATCAAAACGATGGTACAATAATTGTGAATCGGGGGAAAATTCAATGTGAGGATGATGAGGAAAAAATTGAAGAAGTTGGTACCTGGAGCTATGACAAGAAAACTAAAAAACTAATACTGGATAAGTATGATACAAGAAAGAACACAGAAGTTATAGTGGAGTTTTCTTCAGCTTCTAAGATTGTCTCTATAAAAAAGATTGAATCTCCAGAAGGTACACACACCGCTCGGACCATCTTTAAAGCGGTGAAAAAGTAATAATTGATAGCTGTTTTATACCCCTTTTTAAATTTTCCTTTATCGTTTTAATAATTAGAGATCTATAAAGTAGTCTCTTTAGCAAGAATGAACAGCAGCTATAAAAATTTAAAATTTTATGGCTCACGATCCTCTGGCAGATATGCTCCTCAATTGATATACAGGCGGGCGTCAAAAAATAAGCTTTTTGATACCATGTAAATAATTTCTCCCAACATTAATTTCAATAGCATTAGGCAAGGATACTATAAACTTATTAAACTCCTTATGTAGACCTTGAATATGATCCATATTTATTATATAAGAACGGTGGATCCTTACAAAATAACGGGAATCCAACTTATGTTGTAAATGTCCAATACCACTGGAACTGAGGTAAGAATCTCCTTTTATGGTATATATCCAAGTATAGTCCTTATCTGCTTTTAAGTATGAAATTTTGCTAACGGGTATACTAATCAACCTCAGACCCTTTTCAACTAAAATACATCCCGTATATCTGATATCTGAAATGTTTTGGTCCGAATTGGTCCGTGAAGATTTCCAGTGATCAAACCGGTTCATGGCAAGTTGAATTCTTTTATCCGTTAGAGGTTTAATCAGATAATCAATAGCATGATGTTCAAATGCACGTGCCGCATCTTTGCCACAGTTGGCAGTGTAGATAACCGCAGGTAAATGAGTTACGGTTTCTGCAATTTCAAAGCCGTTTATTCCAGGTGTATCGACCTCTATAAATGCAAGGTCGGGCTGTAAATCATTGATATATTTTACTGCCTCCCATCCATTGGAACATTCCCAGAACACAAAATTATATGGCTGCAGTTTTGTAAGTTCCCTTATTTTTTGTCTGACGGATTGATCACGATCAACTATGATAACAGTCTTTTTTTTCATTTTAATAAGTTCCTTTCAAATTATGGTTTCTGTACATACATACTATTCAAATACTATTCTAGCAGAATCCAGTATTTTTCTTGATTTGATTACTACTATATTTTAAGTGTAACTTTTCATTAAGCCATTTTTGGGAAAATTGTATGAATAACGGATTAGGAATTCCAGATAGGTGGTGTATTTATTCAAGTCCGACAACATTGGAAGTTTACATTCTTTTATAAATACTGTTTGGAAGTATCTTCAACAGAATTGCAACTGCGCGCCATCTTTTCGTAACATATCCTACATCCTTCTTTCTTTTAATAAGTTCATATATTTGGTTTGCAGCATTTTCTTTGGAAGCAACCCAAAATAACCCTTCACCTTTTGCCATATCTGTATCAACAAAGCCTGGCCTGACATCGGTTATATATATTGGCTTTTTTGATCTTTTCGCCTTTTGCCTTAACCCTTCCAAATAGTTGATTTGATACGCTTTTGAAGCGTTATACGCTGGGGCCAGATGATTACCCCTAATTCCTGCGAGGGAACTTATTGCCACAAAATGTCCCTTTCCCTGTTTTTCAAAAAAATTACAGGCCCACACAGCTATTTCAGTAAAAGCATTCACATTTAACTGATTGGTCCTATTTTCTATTTCATATTCCAGCTTCCCATTTAAATCGCCTGTCCCGGCACAAAACACCAGCAGGTCCAAGCCTTGCATTCTAGAAACTAATTCCTCCAATTTTGTTGGATTGCTTTCTTTCGTACAATCAAAAGCGCTGCATAAAAAATTTTGAGGATTACTTGTCATTAAATTTTCAAGTTCTGCAGCTCTCCTTCCGGTTATTCCAACCCTATAATTATTTTTCGATAGAATTGTTGCCAATTGAAATCCAATTCCGGAAGAGGCCCCTATAACAATTGCCTTTTTCATTTTATCAAATACGTTGAATATGCTTTATTCTGAAAATATTTATTATGCTTTCAATACTTCAAATAGAATTCAAATGCGTGAAGTTCAGTTAAAAGGATAATTAATAAATTAATTATCCTTTCTTCCAAACACCAAACTTCAAACAAACTACTAACTAATTATTTTTACTGATAACTCGTCCCGAACCTGAAATGTTAGAATGGATTGAGGGATAACCCTTATAATAAACATTCCCACTCCCTTCAAGATTTATCCTTAAATCGGATATACAGGTGACCTCAACATCCCCCGATCCTTCCAAATTTATTTTACAACTTTCTGCAGGCATATCAAAGGCAAGAGTGTTACCAGAGCCTTCATTTTTAATATCTAAAAAAGTGCAATTTCCATCTAAATAAATATTGCCCGATCCGCTGTTGGAAGATTTAAAAGTTCCGTTCCGGATGATATTTTCTATATACATATCTCCCGCTCCCGAGTTTTCAATTTCCTTTAAATCCCTAACCTTTATATGAGCCTGCAAGTTGACCTTATTATACTTACCATCTGCCATATATAACTTTAACCTGCCATTTACTACCTCGGTTTTTACCCTATGCATAATATTATTGTCCGCAACAATTTTAACTGATTGTGCCTCTGCCTGTGAAAAGAAAACCTGAAAGACCCCCTCACTAGCAATTTTATCAAAAGCATCTACCTGCCGTATTTCCGTAACTGTAACACCCGAGCCTATAATGCCTTCCTCGTAGCATCCGCTGAATGAAAATATTGCAATTAGCAATACTATTATTGAAGCTGTTTTTCTCATAATCTCATTTTTGAAATTTATTTAGCAATTAATGAATTTTTAATTTTACTATAATCAAAATGGGAATTAGCCACTCACTCTATTTTTTTCGCTATCCGCAGCATTGGCGTCATACTGGTTTTTCGGCGTGAATGATTTTCCATAGTTATAACTGAAAGTTAGGGACAAAAACCGTGTGTCACTTTCACTCCTCCAGGTTGCATCAGTATTTTTAAGATTATTGATGATTCCATTATTGATATTGGAATAAAAAACATCATTAAGGGATAGCTTAATGCTCGCTTTGTCATCAAGTAATTTCTTTTGTAAGCCAATATTTAATCGTGATTTGGCCAGTAGCACAAATTGTGTGTTTACAATATCCGTTTGATAGTGACCGCTAACTTCAGCGGACCATCCATTTTCAAACCTGAAGCTATTATTCAGGGAGAATATCCAATAAGTACCGGAGGATTCTAGTTTTTCAGTAAAAAGTTGGCTTTGGAATTTTGCGTGGGTTATTTCATTATACACATTTGCGGACCACCATTTAAAGAATGGTATTTGGACATTGAGGTTTAAGGATAAATATTCACTTTTACTTATATTCCCTGGTTGACTATAATAAATGCCATCGCGAATTTGTATTGTTTCAGTTATGTTATCCTTTGCAGAACTATAATTTAAAGTAGCAGAAAAAACGCTTTTGTAATAATAGGAAAGTTCATAGGTATTCGTAAACACCGGATTCAAAAATGGATTGCCTAAGTAATATGTGAATTTGTCCAGAGGGCTTATGAACGGATTGAGCATTTGGAAATACGGACGGTTTACCCTTTTTCCATAATTTGCCGCCAGGGAGTTAACGCCTAGTGTGTCCAGTTCATATTTTACAAAAATTGTGGGAAACAAATTGGTGTAGTCCCTCTTAAATTTTTCAGCTCCCCTTTCCCTATTGCCAAGTTGATTACCTTTGGATATAGTGTTTTCAAGGCGAAGCCCCATTTGAAAATCAAAACGTTTGTATTTAAAATTGTAATTGCCATAAGCAGCATTTATTATTTCATCGTATTTAAAATGATTGCTCGATTCATAATCAGGAACTTCTGTACCTTCAATAACTTTCCTGTAATCCGCTATATTATCAGTTTTGGTGTAGCTTACTTTATAACCGGTTTCAAAAGTTCCATTCTTCGTGGGCAAGGTATAATCAGTCTTAAATGAATAAATATCAATAGTTGACGGTAAGTACCCTTTCAACTGGTCCTGACTGGACAGGGAATTATCCGGTTGAAAAATAGCATTGTTAAAGGTTTGCTTGGTATCGATTTCATATTTTAAATAATCAAGAGCCACATTAATTTTCTGACCCAGGCTATCTAAATTATGACGCAAATTCATGTTAATACCTAGGTTTTTAAATTGTTCCCGTTGGCTGTTATCTGCAATAACAGTGGAATCGATTTGAGAATTGGCATCCGTAATTTCACTGTTGACCACTGACAGACGATTCCTCTTGTTCAGGATGCCTGTTAATCCGAGGCCCAAGGTAGTTTTATCGGTAGCGTAATAATCCGCTCCAATCCTCGCATTTGATAATTTTATCTCGGACTCTATGATGCTGTTTTGGTAGAACAAATTTTCTATATTTCCTTCATCATCCTTAAATTTTCTCAATATGAATAAATCACTAATAGGGTTGTTTTCCCCGTAACCGACGTTTCCAAAAAGTCTGATTTTATTGTTCATATAATTTACGTTTAAATCTTGGTTACTGCCATAATTTATACCTTTGGAAACCCTAGAGTTTAAGGAGGCGTTAAAACCTTTGCTCATTGACCTCTTGGTTACAATATTTATAATCCCGGCACCACCTTCGGCATCATACTTGGCTGGAGGGTTGGTCATTAACTCAATTTTATCAAGGGTGCCAACAGGGAGGGATTTTAAATAAGATTCCAATTCAGATCCCGATAAATATGTTGGTTTGTCATCAATGAAAACCTGAACCCCTGATTTCCCCTTGAAAGTTATAGCACCGTTTTGATCAACCATTATTCCAGGTGATTTTTCCAAAATATCCATTGCATTTCCTCCAGCTGCCGTTATAAATGCATCAACATTCACCACCGTTCGGTCAATCTTATGTTCCACAAATGGTTTTTTCTTTACAACAACAACAGCATCGAGTTCATTGATTTCATTTGGAGCCAGAATAATAGGAGGCAGCTCAATAGTTGATTTTGCTGAAGAAATGACAATAAATTCACTTTGATAAACTTTATAATCAATATCCTCAATGAATATTTGATAGGCATTCTCCTTTAAGTTATCAAAGTGAAATGTACCATCCGGTGCCGTTAATTCAATTTTTGCAACGCTACTATCCTTTGCATTAAGCAAGGCAATTTGAATACCTGCGAGAGGTATCTGTTCTGTATCAATCAATTGCCCCTTTATAATATGTTGCGGTTGCGCCACCATTAACATTGTAAAAAAAATAAATATGACTAGAATAATTTGATTTCTCATTTACTAAAAAATTAATACGTTGGACTTTACATCACATTCTTATTGATATGATATTCTTCAATTTTTAAAAAAATTGCTGGATTTTAAATTAAAATAGGCAATGGTTAACTCAACACTCTTTTATAACTATTTAGCTCCTCATCTTTTTGTTATGTTCAACTCCACCCCAGTTGCCTATTTGTTTGGATCATTCTTTTATAAATTCTACTCTTCTGTTTTGTGCCTTCCCGATATTGGTAGCATTATCGCCAACGGGGCGGCTGGCTCCCTCTCCATCCGTTCGTATATTGGAGGGATCAATTTGAAAATCTGTTACAAGGATATTTTTAACGGCTTCAGCTCTTCTTTTAGATAGGCTGAGGTTGGATTCATTATTTCCCACATTATCGGTATGTCCTATAATTTTAATCTTTAGGGAATTATCCCGAACAGCTAATGCAATTTCCTTGAGAATGCCATATGAAACAGGCTTTATCTTATCTGAGCCCGAATCGAATTGAATACCCGTTGTTACCAATTTACCTTCATCCATCAATTTAGAACGGGTATCTGATTTGCCTTCAGAAAACTTTATGTTGCCAACATAAAATGCAGGTTCACCTGCCCTTTTCATGGCCGCAAATTCAATTTGATTGAAATTGTGGTTTATCGCGACCGCCACAGGAATATCAACTGCTTTTTCCTCATTGTACCAAATTCTCAAACGCTCACCTTGAACCGTAATGGCTACGTGAACCAGGCCGCCGTTATAATTTTTGTTAAACCCATTTAATCTTGAAGGATCAAGAACCGTTTCTATTTTAGTCTTTTTATTCTCAACACCTTCCAATTTAACATCAGCATATTTTTGATAGAATGATGTGGTTACGGAAAGCATATTGTTCAATTTCGGATCATTGTAACTTAACTTCAGATTTTTATCTCCGCCATCATACATTTTAAATTCCCAATTTGGAAAAGCAGCGATGTTATTGGAATTAGGATCAAATGGCATATCTAAAATTAAGTCGTATTCCAAGGTAAAATTTGTAGGCAATTGAACGGTGGGCGACAAAATTTTTCCGGCCACCAACTTTAGCCATTTTCCTTCCATTCCTTCTAAAGTTACCACCTCTGCACTGCCATTGGTAAACCATTTTAAAGGAAATTCCCCAATTACATCCTGGTCAAAATTTTCATAAAAAACAATATTCTCACCCGGAACGAAATCAAATTTTGAATACGATGCAATTCCCTTGTCTGCAGTTTTGGATCCTTCGGTGACAGCTTGACCATTTGCACTGGAAGCTTGACTGGATTCATTGTTTTTTTCTTTTTTATTTTCGGTACCGTCTATGGTTTTTTCTGCCTTTTCCTTACTTTTTTTTACGATTAGATCACTGCCAGCATCAGATGCCTTATTTTTTACTTTCTCCAAAAAACTTTGGGAAAAACCGCTCGTGCTTAAAAAAATAGCTAATAGGATTACGTTAAATACTTTCTGTTTCATTTTTGTATTATTCAATTAAATTTTAAATATTTATGCTTTGGTTTTAATAATGATGTATAAAAATTCTGCCTCTTATAAATGGTTTTTGAGGTTATGGACTTTGAATTTTATTCCATTTTCAAACTTTCCACTGGGTTTTTTAAGGCTGCTTTTACTGTTCCAAAAATTATTGTAAATACAGCAATGATAAGTGCAATGCCACCGGCAACGAGAAAAGTCCATAAATTCAAATCGATTCGATAGGCATAATTTTGGAGCCATTGATGTGCCGCGTACCAAGCTAAAGGCGTAGCTATGAAAAAAGCTACTATTACCAATTGCAAAAAATCCTTGGTCAGTAGTATTACAAGGGATGATAAGCTCCCTCCTATCACTTTACGTATGCCAATTTCCTTTTGTCGTTGTGAAACCACCAATAATGAAAGCGCTAAAAGTCCGAAACAGCTTAAGATTATCGCTAAAATGGAACCGCTGCCAATCATGGTCATCATGGTGCGTTCTCTCTTCAAGGAGCGATCAATATTTTCATCTAGAAAAGAGCCCAAAAATGCTGTGTTCGGTTCCATTTTGTTCCAGGTTTCCTTTACATATTCGTATGTTTTCAATAGATTGTTCGGTGCCACTTTTACATAGACGTACCGGAGGGTGCTGTCACCTAAGAAGAATGTAATCGGCGCTATTTGTTGATCTACATTTTGAAAGTTAAAATCCTTAACAACTCCAATGATGGAAAACCGAGTTGAATTATCCCCCAAAATAAGATGTGCCTCCATCGGATTTTTTTCTGCCAGTTCCCTCGCCATTGCTTCATTTATAACCACTGCAACGCTATCTGATTGAAAATTTCTATTAAAACTGCGGCCTTTGATAAATTCTATATCCAAGGTTTCGGGGTAGTCATAATCTACCGAAAGCATGTGGGTAGCAATTAACCTATTTTTATAATCAAAGCTAATAACACTGGTCATCATTGTGCCGTCCTTCCCCAAGCCTAAAATATTATCCGAAGCCGTTACGCTCAAAATATCCGGATTTCCGCTGAACTCGTCCCTAAATAATTGAAGGGCTTTTTTCCGTTCTTGTTTGGTGTTTAAGGGAAAGGCGATTACCTGTTCCTTATTAAATCCCAAATCCTTGTTGCGCAGATAATCTAACTGCTGCCACAATATCAAGGTCCCGCCGATTAGAAAAATGGCAATACTGAATTGAACAATTATTAATACATTTCTTATTATGTTTTTTCCATTCGCCTCCAATTTACCTTTTACTGCATGCAAGGTTTTTAATCTACTCAACGTAAAAGCTGGATAACCTCCTGCAATTAATGTGATGAGTAAAATGGAAATTAAAGTTCCTAGAATAATGGAGGGATTGGAAATGGAAATAAAGGAAGCCTTTGTTTCAAAAAGTATCTGAAACGGTTTGATTAAAATATACGAAAGTAATCCCCCAAAAATGAAAGCTATTCCATACACCATCATACTTTCGCTCCAAAATTGTAACAAAATCTCCATCTTTTTTGCCCCCAAAGTTTTACGAATTCCAACTTCCCGAAGCCGGTTCATACTTTTGGCAAGATTCATATTTATAAAATTTACGCTGGCAATAAATAAAATAAGAAATGCGATTCCCAATACGAAATATTGCGAGGACCTGTCCACAGTAATTAATCCATTTTTATTAATTACAAAACTTTCATCTTTTAGGGGAAGCAATTTTAACTGTCTGAAATTGCCATTAGCATCGGGTTTGGCGCCATCGCGTTTTGAATTGGCAATTACCTCGGCAAAATGTAGATTGGAGAAATCTTTGGTAGATGCTTCAAATTTTTCAGGAGTAATTTCGGGGGCCAGCTTGGTATACACGGCATGATTTTGATTATCCCATCTGTCAAGATTGTTGGCATAATAAGCATCGGGCAAATTTTCGAAATTGTAGACTGCTTGAAAATTCATGCTAGTTGCTGAGGGAATCTCCTCTAATATGGCTGATACAGTTAGAGGAACTTCCACCCCATCCCTTTGAATAATTACGGTTTTTCCTATTGCCATTTCCTGGGCAAAAATGGTATTTGCCATTTTTTGGTTAAGAACAATTGAATTTTTATCGGTAATGGGAGTGGTTTTATTTCCTTTTGAAATGGGAAAAGAAAACATGTCAAAAAAAGGAGGATCTACCCAAGCGGAACTAACTCTAAATGTATTTCCATTGTAAGTTAGTAAGGTGCCACCCGTTACATATCGAGATATCTTTTCTATCCCTGGCACTTCTGTTTGTAGGGCATTAGCAAATGGAATTGGGTGCGTATCGCTGGACTTGGGTCCTTTAGTTGTTTGTTCGTTTGTATAGATTTTATAAATCGATTCATGATTTTTATGGAATTCATCGGTAGAAAGTTCATACAAAGAATATACACACAATAAAAATGCACTTCCGAAGGCCGCTGTCAAACCGATAATATTCAATATGGTATTGGTTCTATCCTTAAACAAATTCCTTATTGCTATTTTTATTTTTATATTGAGCATTGTAATAAATTTTCTTAATTATTTTTCCCATACAAATACTGTTGGGCGTTTATTCTGTTCTTAAATTATTGGATGGATTGTTTTTCGCTGCCTTAACAGCGTGAAAGCTTATTGTTAATAGGGCAATCAATATTGCTATCGCCCCAGCAATTATAAATACCCAAAAATTCATATCTATACGGTAAGCAAAACCTTGGAGCCATTGTGAAAGCAGCAAATAAGCTATTGGTACCGCAATTATAATTGCTATGAGAATCAAGAATAAAAATTCCTGAAAAAGCAGACGCCATATATTCAATACACTGGATCCTAATGTTTTGCGAATGCCAATTTCCTTTTTGCGTTGTTCTGCAGTAAAAGCTGATAGTCCAAATAGCCCTAAGCATGAAATGAGGATTGCAATAAGGGCAAATATTTGCGATAGTTTGCTAATTAGAATTTCCCTCTTAAATTTTGTTTGGAAAACCCTATCGACAAATGTGTATTCAAAAGGAAATGCGGGATTGTGTCTTTTCAATACTTTTTGAAGGGAGCCTAACACCATACCTTGCGGAATTCCTGGTTTTAACCTTACATACAGAAAGCTCGCTTCATCCAAGCCAGATAAAAACATAACAGGTTGACTGGGTCCATAAATATCACCATAAACATAGTCCTTCACTACCCCGATTACTGTGTAGTTTTTATCCGCAGTCACAATTCTGCCCACGGCACTACCAGGACCCATAAGTTTAGCAAAGGACTGAGTGATGATTATATTAAGGCTGTCATTACGGGAATTATTACTAAAATTTCTCCCTTCTACAATTTCCATCCCCAAGGTTTCGATAAAATTGGAAGTTATCCATCTATATCGAATTAGAACGTCCTCCGTTTCGATTCCTCCTTGCCAAGAAAGCCCTGATCCATTACTCCCACTGGAAAATATTTCCGAACTATTCATTGATACATTTTGAACCAGACCTAAGGCAAACATGTCCTCTTCAATTGAATTATAGTTTTTAATTATATTTCCATTCACAGGTATCTGGACCACATTCTCCTTGTTAAATCCAAGATCGCGAGATTTAATGTGTTGGATTTGAAGAAAGACAATTAGGGTACTAATTATGAATACGATTGAAAAGATGAATTGTGTTACAATTAATCCCTTTCGCAACGAAACTGCACTTCCACCGGGTTTATTTATTCTTTTAAATATATCCAGCGGTTTGAAGGAAGACAGATAAAATGCCGGGTAAAGCCCTGCAAAAATGCCGCACACCAAAGTGATTCCAATCAAAAAAATGAGATGTGCTGGCTCATTGAAACCTATTGTTAAATCCCTTTCAACTAAATTATTAAAATAAGGAAGCAAGAGATAAAGAAGTAAAACCGCCACACCCGCAGCCATAGATGCAGTCATCATGGATTCAGTCAGAAATTGGGCGATCAAGATTTTCTTACTCGATCCTAACGCTTTTCGCACGCCCACTTCATTGGCCTTCTTTTCACTTCTTGCTGTAGCGAGGTTCATAAAATTAATGCACGCAATCAACAAGATTATAATGGCAATAAGAGAAAAAAGCTGAACAAACTCTATGGCACCGCCAACAATCACCCCATTTTGGAATTTAGAACGCAAATGCCAATCTTTGGAAGAATGTAGAAACGCCTCTTGCTTGTTATCCTGAGTCAATAAAGGCAATATGTCGCGCACTTTGTTATCAACCGCAATTCTATCGGCCCCAGGAATAAGCTTGACGAATGTGTCAACAAAGTTGTTATCATAAGTTTGAGTCCACGAATTTTCTTTGGAATAATGTTGAAAAGGGCAAAGCCAACTAAATTTGTAGGTGACGTTGGCGGGTGAATCTTCAATAACTCCGGATATCTGTAGTGGGGGAGAATTATTTACAAATATGCTTTTTCCCACAATACCCTCAACAGTACCAAAAAGTTTTTCGGCAGTTTCTTCGGTAATTACAATTGAATTCAGGTTTTCAAAGGCTGTCTTTGCGTTTCCTTCAATAAAAGAAAGGCCAAAAATTTCAAATATATCTGTATCGGCATAGTGGCCATTGCTGTTTATTATATTATCTCCTACCTTAAAAAGTAAATTTGCATTCACCAACCTTCCAGCTTTATTTACCTCGGGAATTTCCTTTTTTAAGGCTGCTGCCAATGGGCCCGGCGAGGCATGGAATGTTTGCCATTCTCCTTTATATTTTTGGTTAATGGGCACGTAAAACACCCTTTCTTGGTCGGGAATGCTGCTATCGAAATTTGTTTCATTTTCAACCCAGAGAAAAATTAAACAGGCCGAGGTAATTCCAAGAGCAAGGCCAGTAATATTGAGAATACTATATCCTTGATTTTTCCTTATATTTCGCACTGCGATGTTAATTAGATTTCCTAACATGTTATAATCGTGAAGCTATCGAGCTGTTTTCAAATGAATTAGCAATGCTTAGTTTCTCTCAAATACCCTTAAAATCGGCCAAAACATTTTCGGTCACTTTTTGACCATCCAACATTCTAATTATGCGATGGCTATATTTAGCATCGTGCTCGCTATGCGTTACCATAACAATGGTAGTACCGGCGTCATTCAATTCGGTTAACAATTCCATAACCTCATTTCCATTTGAACTATCAAGATTTCCTGTGGGTTCATCGGCAAGAATTAACTTGGGCCTATTTATGACCGCGCGTGCTATTGCCACACGTTGTTGTTGTCCTCCCGATAATTGTTGCGGAAAATGTTTACGCCGGTGCATTATTTGCATACGTTCCAATACTTCATTTACCCTTTCCTTGCGATCGGCTGATTTTACACCTGTATAAATCAAAGGCAATTCTACATTCTCAAAAACCGTGAGTTCATCAATCAGGTTAAAACTTTGAAATACGAAACCAATATTATGTTTTCGAAGGTTAGATCTTTTGCGTTCATTAAAACCGGCAACCTCAATTCCATTAAAGAGAAAACTTCCGCCATCCGGTTCATCCAACAAACCAAGAATATTTAATAAGGTTGATTTTCCACAGCCTGAGGGGCCCATTACTGCTACAAATTCACCTTCTTTTACTTTAAAGGACAACCCATTTAAAGCAATTGTACGCACTTCTTCCGTTGAATAATATTTTTCCAGGTCAGTTATTTTTATCATTATTTTAAAATTTAATATTCATTATTGGTTCAAAATGGGCGTTTTCGAAAACAATGAGTGTATTTTTTTCCAACGCCCAAAATGAAGGCTAATTCTACTCTTTCAATATTAGTTCTTGTACATTGTCATAATTCTCATAGCTACTGGTTATCACTTGATCTCCGGCGGAGAGACCGCTTATGATTTCGTAACTCTCAGTATTTTGATTTCCCAAGGCTATTTCCGTTTTATAAGCTCTGGTGCCATCATCGCTGATCTTGTATATCCAGCTGCCGCCAGTTTGCTGGAAGAATCCCCCTTTGGGAATCATGACCGCTCGCTTTTCTTCACTTAATGCCAATCTAATCTGTAAACTTTGTCCACGTCGAATTGACGCCGGAGGTTTCTCCACAAATTGCATATCGACCTGAAAGCGACCATTTTTTACTTGAGTATATACTTTCTTTACTTCGAGAACATAGCTTTGGCCGTTGAAATTGAAAGTTCCGGATTGTCCGTTGTAGATTCTGGAAATATAATGTTCATCTATTTCTGCAAGTACTTTAAAGCCACTTAAGATATCAATTTGCCCTAATCGCTCTCCTTTGTTTTTGGATTGGCCAATTTCAGCATCCAATGAAGTTAGTTGTCCGTCCACAGGAGCTCTCACCACAAGATCCGCCACTTTTTGGCGCATAAGCTGTAATGCGTCCTGGGTTCTGGCATAACTATTTCTTACCTGTGCCTTTTCTTGCTTTCGTGCAAGGGAATCCTGCAATAATACTTGATTTGAAAGCTGCATCCGTTCCTTTTGGTACTTGTACTCGTTTTCTGATCTTATAAAATCCTGTCGTGCAATGATACCTTTCTCAAACAACTTTTTATTGAGGTCATACGTACGTTTTGCCTCTGTTAACCCACTTTCTACATCGGTATATTGTGTTAATTTGTTTATGGTGTTTTGCTGAGCCGAATTTTGCGAAATTTGAATTTGGGTCAATAAATTATACACCTGTGTTTCTTGGTTAACCAGACTCAATTCCAAATCGGTATTTGAAAGCCTTAATATGGGATCGCCCATCTTCAGGAGTGCTCCATCTTCCACAAACTTTTCTTCAATCCTTCCGCCCTCCATCGCATCTAAGTAAATAGTAGTGATTGGAAGTACAACTCCATTTACAGGTATGTTTTCCTGAAAAACACCTTCCATTACACTACTTATTGTGATGCGTTCCTTCTCCACATTAAGTTTTCTATTTCCCATTGTCGAAAAAATAACGAATCCAAGCAATACCAGTAAAAGACCCAATCCAACAATCAGAATGATTCGTTGGGGAGTTAAAAATTTCTTTTCTACTGGAATGTCCATGTGTTTTATTTGTTATTGAAAATATTACTTAAAATTGTGTGCCAAAACATTAATATTCTGTTTTACAATTACTTAATATTTATTTTCAGAATAAAGGTGTACGATTTTGGAACACTAACTGTTCGCTGCCGATACACTTTTCAGAATTTGAAATTATAGGTTCCTTATCCGAATGAGAAATATCATAATTTATTAATATTGTATAATGCATTTACACAACTCCAACATTTTGGTAATTGATGACGATGAAGACGTTCTCGTTGCTATGCGACTTTTGCTCAAATCGAAGGTTAAGGAAGTAGTAGTCAATAAAAATCCCAACTTAATCACTAGCCTACTTCAGAATAATCATTTTGATGTGGTGATCCTGGATATGAATTTCAACGGACATATAAATACAGGAAATGAAGGTATTTTTTGGCTTAATAGGATAAAAAAGGAAAAACCTAATATTGATGTAATATTAATTACGGCCTATGGTGATATTTCGTTAGCGATTCGTTCCTTAAAGGAAGGTGCTTCCGATTTCATTCTAAAACCTTGGAAGAATGAAAAATTGTTGGAAACAATTAAAGACCTCTTAGAAAAAAAGAAAAAAAAGCAACCCCAAAAGCTTTATTTGGATTCGGGGCCTAAAATTATAGGCGATAGTGAACCTATGCAGCAAGTATTTTTGAAATTAAAGAAAGTGGCGCCCACCGATGCGAATGTGCTTATTTTAGGAGAAAATGGAACGGGAAAGGATTTGATTGCAAAAGCAATTCACGATAATTCGCTTCGGAAAAATGAGCCATTTGTAAAAGTAGATGTTGGGGCATTAACGGATACACTTTTTGAAAGTGAACTCTTCGGGTATAAAAAAGGGGCATTTACTGACGCCCGCGAAGATAGAAAGGGACGATTTGAAACTGCCCATGGCGGAACATTGTTCCTGGATGAAATTGGGAATATTACCCTGCGTCAACAAGCCCGCTTGTTAACCGTACTTCAAAATAGAGAAATAACTCCTCTCGGGTCCAATAAAGCTGTGCCCATCGATATACGCCTAATCTGTGCCACCAATATTAGTATAAGCGATCTTGCCGATGAAACGCGATTCCGAAAAGACTTACTTTATCGTATAAATACTGTAGATATCACAATTCCAGCCTTACGGAATCGGGGGGCGGATATACCTCTTCTGGCTACCTATTTTCTCAAATTTTATGCTGAAAAATATGGCAAGGAACATTTTGAGATTTCCCCAGGGTTTATGCAGAAAATAAAAACACATCCTTTTAGTGGCAATGTAAGGGAATTGCAATATGCTCTTGAACGTGCTGTAATTATGGCCGAGCATCCTACCTTACAGGCTTCTGATATTACTTTTTCGGTTTTTGAAAACCCGAATACAATTGATTCAAATAAGGAAACAAATCTAGACGCTATTGAGAGGAATACTATTTTCTCCGTTATTGAAAAAAATAATGGCAATATTTCAAAATCCGCAAAGGAATTAGGAATAACACGGGCAGCACTTTATCGGCGACTTAATAAATATGACCTATAAAAACTTCTTTTTCTCCTTAACATTACGAGTTTTAGGCCTGCTTGTTTCATTAAGCGCAATAGCTTTTGGGATAGCGTTAAAAAATACTCATGGCATAATTGGGGGATCCTTGATTACCTTATTATTGCTATATAATCTCTATAAACTTACAGTGAAACGTTTTGTGGAAATGGATGATTTCTTCGAATCGGTAAAATATCGCGATTTTTCAAGATTGTATAGGGAAGATAAAGGATCGCAGGATATAAGAAAACTGCGCCACGGATTTAATTTGGTGAATAAAACTATAAAATCTATTGATAGTGAAAGACAAGCTCAATATTTATACCTCCAAAAAATTCTGGAAATGATTGAGATTGGAATTATAGCCTATAATGTGGAAAGCGGTAAAGTGCTTTGGGCAAATGATTCCTTGATGAAAATATTGGATTTCCCTTCCTTCAAGAATATCAATTTTGTACAAAAAAGGAATCCAAAATTATATGATGAATTGTTTGAAACCTATCATTCAAATACAACTTCGGTAACCTTGGATAAGGCGGAAAAGACGAAAGTATTAATTTCTGATACCATCTTTGAAATTGAGGATAAATCCTTTAAACTAATTGCTTTGCAAAACATTGAAGAAACATTAAATAGGAACGAAAGTGAGGCTTGGAAAAAATTATTGAGTGTAATGACACATGAAATAATGAACAGCATTGCTCCCATTACTTCATTAGCTGAGACACTTCAGGTAGATATAGAAAAGTCGCTCAAAAATCCCACAGCGGAAAAACTGGAGCTAAAAGATTTGAATGCTGGTTTAATTACTATTAAAAAAAGAAGCGAGGGCTTAATGAAATTCGCCAAAACATACCGAAGCCTCAATAAAGTTACCCATATTAATAAGAGTTCAGTAAAGGCAAGGGATTTATTTAAAAGCATTAGTGAATTGATGAAATCTTCCATGGAGCGAAGAAACATAGAACTCCTCTTTGATTTAAAGGATAACAATTTAGAATTGGACATTGATTCCTATTTAATTGAACAAGTCCTTATTAATATTATTTTGAATGCAATGGATGCCACATCAAAGGTCCCAAATCCCAAGATTGTAATTTCAACAAATGTCGATAGCAAGGGGAACGTTGAAATCAGAGTTACGGATAACGGTTGCGGCATACCTTCCGAAATAATGGATCGTATTTTTATACCATTCTTTAGCACGAAGAAAACAGGAAGTGGAATTGGATTGAGCCTGAGCAAGCAGATTATGTTGCTTCACGGTGGTAAAATACAAATTCAGAGCAATGTTGGTACTGGAACGATGGTTCTACTAATTTTTTAAGCTTCCTATTCTATTTCATTTGATAGTAGTTATTTCTTCGTTAGCTTTTCTGTTTTATGGCAGAAAAAGAAATTTAATCAATTTTAGTTCTCAAACCTTTTCAGTATTTCATTGAGGGAAGTCCTATTGCCATTAACTTCTCTAAATGAATCATAATATTTATCTGAAATTGATTGAAATTTATCTGTGTGCGCTGCTTCTGACCACCCTAATTTTATCGACTCGAAGGCATTGGAATTTTCAGTATGTAGGTTTAAAAATAGGTTAGCAATTTTTTCCCTTTCACTTAAGGAAAATTCATTGTTTATTAAAACAGGCCCTAAAGGAATTTCATCCGAAACCCATAAAAGTTTAATCTTATTCGCAAGTGTGGAATCTGCTTGGATCTGTTTATAATATTCGTTGCTTCCAATGGCACATAAATCCGTTTCCCCATTTTCTAATTTTTCAAAAGTGGAAGTATGGTTTCCCCCATATTTCACTTCCTTAAACTGGGACTCGGGAGAAGGAATGTTTATTGAACTAAGAAAAAGTCTTGGAATTAAATTCCCTGATGTGGAGCCACCTTTTACAAACATCATAACAAAATTTTCCGGATTATTTTTTATCACTGAATAATCATAGATACTATCATTATTAGTGAGCAATACGGTTTTGTAATTATCAACAGCATCTTTTTTAATATTCATGTTGGCGATGGGAATCATGTGCTCATTCCCGGCGGAAAGAATTAAATATCCTAAGGTGTTGATTAATGCTATATCTACTTCATTTGCTTTAATAGCAGCAATAAAAGATTCCACGTCAGGATAGCTAATTATTTCAACTTTACGATTTAAGTTCTTTTCCAACGCTACTGATAAAGGTTTCAGATTTTCTATTCTATCGTTACTTGAATATGTGTAGGTAGCTAATCTTATTGAAGTTTTGTTTGATTTGTACCCAATGAAAAGGAAGCCTATTAAAATCGTCAAAAATATTACACTGAACTTCGCTTTCATATTAATGTTTCTATTTGCAAAATTTAATAAAATTATAAAGAATTAAAAAGAAGACCCAAGTGTTTCAGAAACATAATTCCACACCCTTCATAAAATGAAGAATACATTCCACCTTGAGTCTCCCTTTCACACCTAAACATTCATCTCCTCACTATATAAAACTTTATAAAATTGACAGAGAAAAACAATAACAGGCGTACAATAATTTACTAACATTATAAACCACCTTTAAGTCTCTGTGCCAATTATAAATTAATATGCCTAACTAAACTTTGGTCATTCCACGCTCGAAAAGATATTCTGCGAATTATGAATATTGGCCAAAGCGTAATTTTTCAATAATTATAGTGAGTTGAATTATAACTGCAAAAATCCAAAACAAAAAACTATAGTAGTTTTTGAATCGATAAAGCGCATGATTTTTATATGGAACACATCAGCGCCACAATAAAAGTAAAAAATATTTCATATTTGCTATTAAAAGCTTTATCATCAAAATAAGCATTTGGTCGAATCAAAATATGATTTCCAAATACATAACATATTTTGCTTTTTTGTGTAAATTCCTTAATCTATCACCAAAATGGAACCAATAGAAATTTTTAAAAAGTGGTTTGAAGAAGAGCTGAAACTTTCAAAAGTGCGAATTCCAGATGCAGTTTGTTTGTCCACTATAGGCCTCGATAATTTTCCAAACGCAAGATTTGTTTCCCTAAAGGAAGTAATTGAAAATTTATTTTTTGTTACAGGCCCACTCAATTTCAGGAAAGGAATTGAAATTGAAAAAAATGAAAATGTAGCACTGACTTTTTGGCGGGCGGAAACAGAAAGACAGGTAAGAATTCAAGGGAAAGCATCTAAAATATCCGAACAACTTGCGGACAAATATTTTAATGAACGTAACATCCATTCCCAAGCTGTATCATCTATTTGTGAACAGGGAAAAGAAACTAACGATCTGGAATTACTGAAAAAGAAAGTAATGGAAAAAGTATTTACAAATACTAAAATAGAAAGACCAGAAAATTGGGGAGGATATTCAATTGAACCAAAACGAATAGAGTTTAAGGAATTCAAAAACACAAGGTTTCATGACAGAAAATTATACGAAATTTTAAATGGGAAATGGAATTGTAAACACATACAACCCTAGCAGTCGGTAGTCAAAAAGCTCAAACCTAAGATTCTATCTTTTTCATTTGCATTATATTGGTGTCAAACAATTTTGGCTTCCCATAATCTATAAGAATATTTTTTTAATCCTGCTTTTATATCACCTCATAATTAAAACTGAAGTTTACATCCAAAATCTGGAAAGAAACCAATTTGATTTACACGATCCACATTGTTGGTCAATCTGTTGTAACGTGTCACGAAGATGTTCTTGTTGTTGGTTACGTTTTGAAAATCTACGTAAAACTGGAGTGAAGTCTTTTTCCTGTTAAGCTTCATGCCGAACTTGAAATCCAATCTCAAATAATCGTCGTATTGTTGACTATATGCGAGTTCGTTCTGTCGGATTTCATAACCAGCTTCGCGTGAAGCTTCCAAATCTATAGGTGTATAATACCTCCCGCCCGAAGTAGTAAAACGGGTATCGAAAAAAAGTGTTCTTTCATTTGTCTTTCCAAGAACGAATTCCTTTCCCGCCAGAATATTGGCTACATACTGATTATTAAAGGGCGAATTTCGTTCTATTTCGTCGCTTCCTGTATACTTTGCATCAAAGAAAGATCCGGTCAATAACACATAATAGCCCTTGCTAAAAAACTTCTCCAGAGTAATTTCCACCCCCTTGTTATAACCAGTGCCTTCATTAACCAACGAAACCCTGTCGTCCGAAAAACCGAAATCGGCACCCTCGGTAATTGTCGAGTAACTTGATTCGAAAGAATCGACACCTGCCTTGTCAATGTTTTGGTAATAAAGTTCAACCTTGCCCCGCCATTTGGGGCCGAGCTTTACATCGTACCCCAAAACATAATGTTGGCTTCTTACAAAATCAAGTTCTTTATTAGTCTGCTTTGTTTGACCATTTACCTCTTCATTCAAAAACAATAAGGGGTAGGGAATATTCTGATGGTGCATACCATATCCCGCACTCAGTCTATGAACATTCCCTATTTCATAGTCTATTGATGCCCTGGGTTCAACCGCCAACTGATTATTTAGTGAACTGTATTGTAAGTGTAGGCCGGTGTCTAGTGTCAAATCTTCCGTCAAGCGGAATTGTCCCTGTACGTATGGTTGTACAATTATCAAATTCGCGTCTATATTTCTAAAAGTATTAAGATCGGGGTCGCCATCATTGTTAGCATCTGGTTGCTCATGCCTATGCAACAATAGATTCTTTATGTTGAAGTTTTCTGCCATAACCCCAGCCCGCAGCATTGTTCTGTTGCTCAATTTTGTATTGAATAGGGTGGAAAAGGTAAATCGGGTTTCACTATTGTCAGTTTCGGTATAACGAATGGTGCGCTCCTGTGGTGAATCAAGATCGATGATTCGATCCAATTTAAAAGCATCGTTTGAGAAAGACCCTGCGATTACAGTTTTCAAAAACGATTTTTCGCCCAGTGTTAAGCGGTGTTTTAGTCCGCTCACTAAAAAACCGGATTCTGCAATAGAGTTTTCGTCTTCCGCAGAAAATAAATCGTCGGCACTAATATCCTTTCCTAGAAACTTGATGTCGGAAGCCCCATGGATCCCAAAAAAAAAA
>NZ_JAUGQQ010000014.1 GCF_030410135.1 Aequorivita aurantiaca
GACCTATCGGGTACTGAGATCGGCAACGATGACCAGACGGTGATCGAGCTTTGCCAGGAACCAGCCATCGCCATCGTTAAGACCGGTATTTTCAATGACGAAAACCAGAACAATTGTTCAGATGTTGATGAGACAATCACTTATACCTTTACAGTAACAAACGAAGGAAACGTAAGCTTAAGTAACGTGAATGTAAGCGATCCGTTGATTGCTACTATAACGGGGCCCATTGGCGATACTGATAACGATGGTCAGCTGGATGTTACTGAAACGTGGATTTACACGGGAACATATATCATTAATCAAGATGATATAGATTTAGGATCAGTGAAGAATCAAGCTACTGCAGAAGGTACAGCACCAGATGCGACAATAGTAACTGATCTTTCTGATGAAAGCAGTGTTCTAGAAAATGATCCAACTATAATTGAGTTGTGTCAAAATCCAGCAATAGCCATTGTAAAAACAGGTATTTTCAATGATGAAAACCAGAACAATTGTTCAGATGTTGATGAAACAATCACATATACATTTACCATAACCAATGAGGGTAATGTAAGTTTAAGATTTGTTGAAGTAAACGATCCGATGATTGCAATCATTACCGGTCCTACCGGAGATACTGATGCTGATGGAGAGTTAGATGTAACTGAAACTTGGACCTTTACTGGAATATATAATATTACCCAAGAGGATATTGATGCAGGTGAAGTGATAAATCAAGCCTCCGTAAAAGCACTTTCTCCAATGGACGAATTGGTTACTGATCTTTCGGATGAAAGTAGCGTTCTAGAAAATGATCCAACAATTATTGAGCTTTGTCAAGAACCAGCCATTGCAATAGTAAAAACTGGAATATTCAACGATGAAGATCAAAATGGTTGTTCAAACATTGATGAAACCATAAGCTATACATTTACAGTAACAAACGAGGGTAACGTTAGCCTTGGCAACGTATCTGTGACAGATCCTTTAATTGCTACCATAACTGGACCAACTGGTGATACAGATGGCGATGGTGAGCTTGATGTTACCGAAACTTGGATTTATACAGGTACTTATGCAATTTCTCAAAATGATATAGATGCGGGAGAAGTAATTAACCAAGCAACTGCCACAGGTACTGCGCCAGATGCCACAATAGTTACAGATCTTTCTGATGAAAGTAGCGTACTTGAAAATGACCCTACAGTAATCGAGCTGTGTCAGAATCCAGTTATCGCGATTGTAAAATCAGGGACTTTCAATGATGAGAATCAAAATGGATGTTCAGATGTTGAGGAAACTATTTCCTATACATTCACTGTTACGAATGAAGGTAACGTTAGTTTAAACAATGTAATGGTAACAGATCCATTAATCGCAACCATTGCGGGACCAACTGGTGATACGAATTCTGATGGACAACTAGATGTAACTGAAACTTGGACTTACACCGGAGACTATGCTATAACACAAAGTGATATAGATGCAGGTGAAGTGATAAACCAGGCAACTGCAGAAGCTACTGCCCCGGATTCGACCATAGTAAGTGATCTTTCCGATGAAAGCAGTGTGTTAGAGAATGATCCAACGATAATAGATTTATGTCAAAATCCTGCAATTGCACTTATTAAAACTGGTATAGTTGAGGATACTAACGGTAATGGTTGTGCTGATGTTGATGAAACTATCACCTATACCTTCACTGTACTGAATCTTGGGAATGTTACACTTTCCGATGTGGCAATTACAGATCCTTTGGTAACTGTAAATGGAGGGCCAATAACAATGGCACCTGGAACGTCGGATGGAACAACCTTTACTGCATCCTATACAATTACGCAAGCGGATATCGATGCTGGATTTGTTGAGAATCAGGCTACCGTGACCGGTACCGATCCATCTGGTAACACAGTAAGCGATCTTTCCGACGACAACAGTGAATTGGAAGATGATCCAACAATAACTGAGCTTTGCCAAAACCCTGCTATAGCATTAATAAAAGTAGGGGTGCCGAGTGATGAAAATGGTAATGGTTGTGCCGATCTTGGAGAAACAATTGTATATAGCTTTAGAGTTAAAAACACAGGAAATGTGGCGTTGACAAATGTGTCAGTGACGGATCCATTGGTTACTGTAATTGGAGGCCCTATCAATTTAGTTTCTGGTGAAGAAGATATCACAACGTTCTCTGCGGTATATACAATCACACAGTCTGATGTAGATAATGGTTTCATTATTAATCAAGCTACTGTTGAAGGTACTAAACCAAATGGCGAACTAATTTCAGACCTTTCTGACGATAACAGTTATCTTGAAAATGATCCGACTATTACTGATCTGTGTGAAAACAATCCTTCAATCTCTCTTGAGAAAACGGGTGAATTTAATGACGAGGATGGTAACGGTTCAACAGATGTAGGCGAAACAATATCCTATAATTTTGCAGTAACAAATACAGGAAATGTTACGCTTTACAATATAATGATTGCGGATCCTTTGCCAGGTATTGAAATTACAGGAGGTCCAATAGCACAATTGGAGCCAGGAGAAACTGACAGTACAACCTTTACTGCAACCTATGTTATAACCCAACAAGATATTGACAATGGTGAAGTGGTAAACCAAGCCACCGTTACCGCTGAAGATGAGGACGGCACAGTTGTAACAGATGATTCTGATGATCCAACAGATCCAACCAACACTGACAACAATGGTGACGGTGAACCAGATGATCCTACCGTAATTGTACTGCCAGAAGTATTGGGCGCTACCTTTGAAATTTATAACGGTATAACTCCAAATGGAGATAATATGAATGATTTCTTCTGGATAAAAGGTATTCACAACTATCCAAACAACAATGTGAAAATCTTTAACCGATGGGGTATTCTTGTATACGAAACGGATGGTTACGGTCAAGGTGATGACGACAGCATAAATACATTCAAAGGCGTTTCAGATGGAAGAGTAACCGTAGATAAAAACGAAGAGTTACCAACCGGAACCTATTTCTACATTCTAACATTCCAAGGTGAAAACCCTGGTAAGGACAGCTATAACGGATATTTATATATTAACAGATAGAAAATCAAAAAAATTCCTGGGAGGAAATTCCCTCCCAGGATTAAAATACATAACTATGAAACACAGTTATCTAACACTACTAATTTTGATTTTACTTGGCACGTTTTCAAGTAAAGCGCAGCAGGATCCACAGTACACACAGTATATGTACAATACGCAGGTGGTTAATCCGGCATATGCAGGAAATCGTGAAGCCTTAAGTTTTGGTTTGCTGTACAGAACCCAATGGGTAAATTTTGGAGATGGTGCTCCCAATACGGGAACATTCACTGTCAATTCCCCAGTAGCGGACAATATGGGCCTTGGTCTTTCAATTGTCAGCGACAGAATTGGACCTTCAGTGGAAACCAACTTTAATATTGATTATTCCTATAGTATTAATACCTCGGAAACGGGAAAACTATCTTTCGGGCTCAAGGCAGGTCTAGACATTTTAGACTTGGACTTTTCCAAACTTAATCTCCCGCGCGATCTTTATAGCGATCCTTATTTTGATGAAAACAATATTGATAATAAGCTTCAGCCACAGATAGGCGCAGGTATTTACTACAACACAGAGAAATTTTATGCAGGACTTTCAGTACCAAACTTCCTAACTACAAAACATTTTGATGAAAGCAGTATAGTGGACACTTCTGTAGAAACAACAGCTGCTGAGCGTATGCACTATTTCTTAATTGCGGGTTATGTATTTGATCTTAGCGATAATTTGAAATTTAAACCTGCTACTATGTTCAAAATGGTGAGCGGTTCTCCGTTGCAGGCTGACGTTTCGGCAAATTTCCTACTTTACGATAAATTAACCCTGGGAGCTGCATACAGATGGAGCGCCGCTATGAGCGGTCTGGTTGGGTTTCAAGCAACTGATCAAATATTTATTGGTTTCGCTTATGATTATCAAACAACTGATATTGAAGCTTACAGTGATGGCTCCTATGAAATTATGCTTCGCTTTGAATTATTTAATAGACCGGAACGAGTGCTAACCCCGAGATTCTTCTAAAAATCAAAACTATGAATACAATAGTACGCAACATATTACTATTCGCCTTAGTGGTTTTTACTGCAGGCAGTACCTTTTCTCAGCAGAAGGATATTAAAAAAGCAAACAAAGAGTTTGATAAATATGCCTATATAGATGCTCGAGAAATCTATTTAAAGGTAGTAGCCGATGGTTATGAATCAGCCGAAATTTTCAAAAAATTAGGAGATACCTATTACTTTAATGGCGACTATACCAATGCAGGCGTTTGGTATGATAAACTAGTAAAACAATTTCCCGATCAAATGGAGCCGGAATACTATTATCGAGCTGCACAATCATTAAAAAGTTTGGGCAAATTCGAAGAATCTGACGCACTTTTGAAGAACTTTGTGGCAAATGGCGGAACAGGGTTGGTAATCATATCTTACGATGATGACTCTGATTATTTAAAGAGTACTGTTTTTAAAACCAGGGATTTTGTAATAGATAAGGTGAGCATAAATTCCTCCACTTCTGATTTCGGTCCAACGTTTTACGGAAATAATAAATTAGTATACGCCTCGGCTGGAAATTCAACGGGTACAAAGATTAATGAATGGACTCAAGAACCCTATTTGGACCTATTTATAGCGGAGAGAGCTGCAAACGGAGAACTCAGCAATCCAATGAGAATTGGCGGGGATATAAATACTGAATATAACGAATCGACAGCTACTTTTTCCAAAGATGGCAATACGGTTTATTTCACAAGAAATACATATTTAGATGGTAAAAAAGGTCTTGACAAATCAAAAAAGTATAAAACTTTACGATTAACCCTTTATAAGGCAACCAAAACTGGAGATCAAAATTGGTCCAACATTGTGGAACTTCCCTTTAATGATAAGGAATTCTCCATTGCCCATCCTGCTCTCAGTCCCGATGAAAAACGATTGTATTTTTCTTCCGATATGCCTGGTACTATCGGTATGTCCGATCTATGGTATGTTGAAATCCTTGGAAATAATAATTATAGTGCGCCAGTAAATTTGGGACCTAGCATAAACACTGTGGCACGGGAATCCTTTCCTTTTATTAGCGAAAATAATAACCTTTATTTTTCCAGTGACGGTCGCTCAGGCTTAGGCGGATATGATATTTTCGTAACTCCTCTTGATAAGGAAGGTAACCCCGGCTCTATCACAAATTTGGGTGCTCCAACAAACAGTGCCAAGGACGATTTCGGTTTCATTATAAATGAAAATGATCGTATTGGCTATCTTTCATCAAATAGAGGAGGGGATAGAGGCAGTGTTGATGACGATATCTACTTAGTAAAGGAAATCTGTTCCATAACAATTAAAGGAAGAGTTTTCGATGAGGAAACAAATGATCCTTTGCCAGGAGCAACCGTTTCCTTACTGGATGAAAATAACCAATTGGTGAGCCAGACTACTGCGCAAAATGATGGAACCTACAGTTTCGTTGGGGATTGTGATACACAATACACGGTGAGAGGGATTAAAGAAGGTTACAATCCTTATGAAAAAATGATACAAACCCCGCTGCTTTCAGGAGTTATTGATGTTCCACTTCCTCTGAAACGCATCGGACCATGTCCGCCGAATGATTTGGGATGCAAACTGAACCTGCAACCAATCTATTTTGATTTTGATAAATCAAACATTCGTCCTGACGCTGAAATTGAACTGGCGAAAATCCTTGCCGCAATGCGAGAGTATAAAGAATTGGTAATTCACATTGAATCCCATACAGATTCTCGAGGCAATGACAGTTACAACAAGGCTCTATCGGAAAGACGAGCACAATCCACACTTAAATGGCTTGTTGGAAAAGGTATTGATGCTAGCAGGCTAACCGCTCGTGGATATGGCGAATCACAACTCGTAAACCAATGTACAAACGGAGTGCCGTGTACAGCAGAAGAACATCAACTTAATAGACGATCGATGTTTATTATTAAAGATTAAATTAACCAAGTTTAATTATGAAAAAGTGCTCAATACTTGCTATTGAGCGCTTTTTGCTTTTAAAACATCTTCCCTTTTTGTACTTTTGGCCAAAGGCAATTTAAGAAATGATAGAAGAAAAAGTTATTCTCGTAAATGAAAAGGACGAGCCATTAGGGCTAATGCCAAAACAGGAAGCCCACGAAAAAGGAGTGCTCCACAGAGCCTTTTCGATTTTTGTTTTTAATGATAAAAACGAGCTCATGCTTCAACAACGGGCACTGCACAAATATCATTCTCCGGGACTTTGGACAAACACTTGTTGCAGTCACCAACGCGATGGCGAAACTTCTATAGAGGCCGGAAAAAGAAGGCTTTGGGAAGAAATGGGATTTGTTACCGATATTAAAGAAACCACCACATTTATTTATAAGGCGCCTTTTGATAATGGCCTCACAGAACATGAACTTGACCATATTTTGGTGGGAAATTTTGAAGGAGAGCCCAATATTAATAAAGACGAAGTAGCAAACTGGAAATGGATGGGGATTGAGGAAGTAAAGAAAGACATTCAAATTAATCCCGAAATTTACACTGCTTGGTTCAAAATAATATTTGATAAATTTTACCAACACTTACTGGTATGAGCTTAACCGTATACAGAAAAGCCCACTTTAATGCCGCGCACAGGCTTTTTAGAAAGGAGTGGAATGACGCCAAAAATTTTGAGGTGTTTGGCAAATGCAGCAATCCCAATTATCACGGTCATAATTATGAATTGGAAGTTGGCATAACCGGCAAGATAGATCCCGCAACTGGGTTTTTGATGGATTTAAAAATTTTAAATCGAATAATTGAAGAGGAAGTTGAAACTGCCTTCGACCATAAAAATTTAAATATTGAAGTTCCCGAATTTGAAAACCTCAACCCGACAGTCGAAAATATTGCAATCGTTATTTGGAACAAAATACGGTTACGAATCGATTCTCAATTCGATATTTCCATAAAACTTTATGAAACCCCCCGCAATTTTGTTGTGTATAGCGGCCAATGATGATTAAAGATTCCCCTTTATATCCGCTAAAGTTTGAACCCATTTTAAAACAAAAAGTTTGGGGAGGCAAAAAGTTAAAAGTTCACTTCAACAAAAACTCAGAGGAAAACATTGGCGAAAGTTGGGAACTTTCGGGAGTTGATGAAAATGTTTCCATAGTTGCCAACGGTCCACTTAAGGGTAAAACTATCAATTGGCTTTTAGAAAATTATAATGAAAAATTGGTAGGCGAGAAAACTTTTAAAAATTTCGGAAACAAATTTCCATTGCTTTTCAAATTTATTGATGCCCATGAAGATCTTTCCGTCCAAGTTCATCCCGATGATTTATTGGCAAAAAAAAGACATAATTCCTTCGGTAAAACAGAAATGTGGTACATTCTTGAAGTAGAAGAAAATGGGCGACTTATATTGGGTTTTAATCAAAAAATGACCAAGCAAATCTATTTGGACGCACTGTCCGAAAACAGGATCACGGACTTTCTGAAATCTGAAGAGGTTAAAAAGGGTGATGCGTTTATTTTAAAACCTGGAACGGTTCACGCCATTGGCGCCGGTGTTCTGCTTGCGGAAATTCAGCAAACCTCGGACATTACTTATAGAATTTATGATTGGCAAAGATTAGACACAAATGGTCAATTAAGATCCTTACATACTGATCTTGCTTTGGAAGCTTTAAATTTTGGTCCTTCCAACGCGCGAATTCATTATGAGGATAGCAATGATAACCCAGCATTCATTGGAAAAACCGAATTTTTTAGTGTAAATAAACTTAACCTATCAAAAAACCATGTGCGGAATTTGGAACAAATACCTTCCTTTACGGTCTACATGTGCATAGCGGGAGCCGCTATGATTGAAACTGAAAATTATTCGGAAAGAATAAATAAAGGGGAAACCATTTTAGTTCCGGCTCAATTGTCTGAAATAAAATTTATTACGAACTCCGCCAGCTTTTTGGAAGTGTACATTCCGTAAATGTTTGTACCTTTGGCCGATTTTATAAATCATTATAAAAGAAAACAATTAATTATTTAAAAAATAAGAATGGCAAACGTTAGAAATTTAAAAAAGGATATCAACTATGTTTTGGGCGATATTATTGAAGCAGTTTATATCTGGGAATTGACCAATGCAGATAAAGACAATAAAAAAGCGGAAGCAATTATCGAGGAGGCGATTACAACTTTTGATGAATTGATTACAAAAGTGAACCAGAAAGATGTTGAAAATAAAAAGAAGCATTTCAAAGCTGTAAATATGGAGCTTGAAGAACGCGGCAGGAATCTAATTGATAAAATTAATTCCCTATAAAATAGAATCTGTTTTTTTACGATCTTTTATAAAAGACTCCAATTCCTTCCCGTATTTGGAGTCTTTTATTTTTGGAGTCAAAGCTTTATACACCGTATCCAAATATTTAATATTGGAATCATAAACCTCACTCAACATTAAATACGGTGCCACCTCCTGATCCTTGTGGTTCATGGCAAAATTTATGGTTGCCAAATATTTGTTTGAAAGCAAGGCCCGTTGCCGCTGCTCAATTTTCAATAGGGAAGAATCGGCAATATTATTTCCGAGCTTTAATCTATCCTCAATAAGCCCCAAGTTTTTTATTACATATCTGTCTTTAAGCTTCAAATACTCCTTCAATGATTTATCATTTTTAGAACCCGTAACCACGGCTGCGCTCCCGAAATTTTTCAAATTAGTATTAATATTTATTTCTCCGTTTTCAGCAAAAAATGGAATGCGATCATCCCTCAAAGTACCGTCCTTCAAACGAACATAGAGGTAGTAAATTTCCGGACTTTCAATTTTTTGGGAAAAAGAAAAATTTGCATTTCCATCAACGGTCATTGAATCTACGGTTACCAAAAGGGTATCCTCAATTTTTTGCAAGAGAAGTGTTCCTTTTTTTAGTCCTTTTACAGTGCCGGTAAGATTCATTATTTCTGTATCCGTAGCACAGCTCCATAAGCTTAGCATTACAACTGCAATTGATAAAAAATAGCGCATTTTGAATGTATTATATATTGAAGACTCTGTGAATCCAGAGTTCCCTTTAACAATTTGCAAAGATGTAAATAAATTTTCGAAAAATTATACTGCCGAAGCCAATTGCATCATTACTGTACAAATAATGGCCCCTATGGTTCCAATGGCATAACCGAAAACAGCCAAAAGTACCCCAACCGTTGCCAGCGAAGGGTGAAAAGCAGAAGCCACAATGGGGGCAGATGCCGCTCCACCAACGTTTGCCTGACTTCCCACTGCTAAGAAAAAGTAAGGCGCCCGAATCATTTTCGCTACTGCAATCATTAGGCCGGCGTGTACCGCCATCCAAACCAAACCAATAACTATTAGCCATAAATTATTGAAAATTAGAGTAAGGTCCATTTTCATTCCAATAGTTGCCACCAAAATATAAATGAAAACACTCCCAAATTTGCTTGCTCCAGCACCCTCATATTGTTTAGCTTTGGTAAAGGATAGCAGTACTCCAATAAGAGTGGTTATGGATATCATCCAAAAGAAACTGGAATCAAGGAATGTAAATATATTTCTAACAATTCCTTTTGGAATACCGTTTACTAGTGAAGTGAAATAAGCACTTAAAATATCAGCTCCGAAATGTGCAAAACTAACCGTGCCGAAAGCAATAGCGGCAAGAATCATCAAATCTGTCAATGTTGGGTTTCTGTCTACTTTTCTCGAATAATCGGAAACTTTTTGTTTCAAACTTTCAATTGCTGAAGTGTCAGCCTTCAGCCATTTATCAATTTTGGCCGATTTCCCAATTCCGAATAAAATTATAGCCATCCAAATATTGGCTACTACAATATCCACAAAAACCATCCCTCCATAAAGTCGAGGATTATAGCCATATATTTCCAACATTGCAGTTTGGTTGGCGCCACCGCCAATCCAACTTCCTGCTAAAGTGGAGAGTCCACGCCAAACGGCATCGGCGCCTTCGCCACCCACTGCCTCTGGGTGAATGGTGCCCACAATCAAAACAGCCAAAGGTCCCCCAATTATAATTCCAGCAGTTCCTGCCAAAAACATTATCAATGCCTTGGGACCTAAGTTAAAAACACCTTTTAGATCAATGCTCAGCGTCATCAATACCAAAGCGGCCGGCAACAAATAACGGCTGGACATATAATATAAGCCGGTGCTTCCCGCCACAACTTCCCCAGTTTCGGAAACGGAGGTCCATTCGGGTGAAACAACTCCCGAAGTGGTGAGCAATGCTGGCAGGAAATATGCCATGAACAATGCGGGCACAACTCCGTAAAATTTCTTCCAAAAACCTTCAGTTCGAGCAGAAGTATAAAATATGAAGCCCAACGCTAACATTAAAATTCCAAAAACAATGGTATCGTTGGTAAAGAGGGGAGTTGTATCCTGAATTATTGCGGTAGTTGTTTCTTGCATCTTTTAGTGTTTTGGCGCAAAATACAATTATTTTTTAATTTGGATTATCTATTGATGAAATCACCCACTGTATTAATCAATTCAGGCATTACGGGAAGATTGTAAATATTATAGGATTTGCTGTTTTCCAAATCGTTGCCTTCAATTTCTTTGAAGATATGGTTCATTTTATGAATGATTTTATACTCGGCGTCCGGTTTCGCATTTTTTAGTTTTTCAGCTTCGGAAACCTGTATTTGGGTATCCTTATCACCATTAATTATCAACACCGGAATTTTCAGTTTTACGATTTCTTCTTGAGGGTCAAACTGCATCCAAGTGTAAATAAAGGGTTGAATTTGTTTTCTAAAAATGGATGCCAAACCCGGACTATAATTATACGCCACTCCGTTAGCGCGAAGATCATCAAAGGAAGTGCGGGCATTATCCACTAAACCGGGGGCCTGTTCGGAAAGTTGGTCAACAATAACATCATCAATTTCCTGTCCGGCTCCGGCAATAGAAATAAATCCATCTGCTCCGTTTTGCGCTGCGACCATTCCTACCAAAGAACCTTGGCTATGGCCAATAATATGAATTTTTGAAAATCGGGAGTCTTTTTTGAAATATTCCAAAATTGCGACGGCATCTTCGATAAAATCGCTGAAATGAATATTTTCTTCATTTAAGCTTCGTTGCTTCATTTGTTTTACAATTCTTTTGTCATAGCGGAAACTCCCGATGTTTTTTGAATAGAGTCCTTCGGCAAGAAACCTCAAACAATTGTTCACAATCATTTGCTGATTTCCATTTCGGTCCGTAGGCCCGCTATCGCCAATAATTATTGCCAGAGGCGTTGCTGTTTTGGTTTCTGGTAAAAGTAGCGTACCGTCAATTAGGGGAGTTATGCTTAAATCTTCAGAATTATATTTTTTTGTCTGTGCGGAAGCCATTATTCCGAAACAGAGTAAAAAGATTGGGATGTAATTTTTCATGTATATTTTTTAAGCTGCGCAAACAGTTCATGTTTAACAAAGAAAGCCAATTAATATTATTTCCCATTAAATATTTTTGATGATACTATACTAGCAGAGATTCAATTTCTTAAATATTGGATTATATTGGTTTCGTTATGACAATACGAAACCTATCTTTGTCTTTTAGGAAGAAAAGTTTTCAATAACTAAATTTTATTAGAATGAAAAAGTTTACCGTAGCGTTATTGGTTGCCCTATTTTCAACAGCAATTGCCGCCGCAGAAGATTGGGGCAAAACGGGTCATAGGGTAGTGGGTGAAATTGCCGGACACTATTTAAGCAAAAAGGCGAAGAAAGAAATTAGAAACCTTTTGGACGGCCATTCGCTCGCGTTTGTCTCAAATTATGCCGATGACATTAAAAGTGATCGGCAATTTGATGCTTTCGGTCCGTGGCACTACGTGAATTTTCCTTTTGGGGAAAAATATGAAACCCATCCTAAAAGTGAAGAAGGCGATATAATAAAGGGTATAGATAAATGTATTGCGATTCTGGAAAATACTAGCAGTTCAAAGGAAGAAAGGGTATTTTATTTAAAAATGCTCATCCATTTTTTAGGCGATCTGCATCAACCTTTGCATATAGGTTTGGAAGAAGATAAAGGCGGCAATGATTTTCAAGTGCGTTGGTTTAATGACGGCACAAATTTACATACCGTTTGGGATTCCAAAATGTTGGATTTTTATGATATGTCCTATTCCGAAGTAGCCTTAAACGCAACTGTGCTTTCAAAAGAACAAGTTGAAGCAATAGAAAAAGGAACCGTGGTGGATTGGATGTACGAGAGTCGCGAGCTATGTGAAAATATATATGCCAATACGGAAATTGGCCAAAAGCTAAGCTACAAGTATATGTATAAATACATGGATACGCTTCGTTTTCAGTTACAAAAAGGCGGCATAAGACTGGCAAAAATCCTTAATGAAATATTTAGTTAGGAAGCAAAATCTTTCACTTTAATCAGTGGTACAACTTGGCTTAAATTCTTTATGTATAAAGAAACGCCCAATACATCAAAACAAATTGTAACGGTAGACGAATAATAAGGATCCATTTAGGTAGTTTTAATGCGGCTTCCTTATGCTGTAACATATAAATATGGACCGGTAAAAAAAGTAGTAGCATAATAATAATTCCCCAGGCAGCTTCACTTTGGGTGTTTTTATTCATTAGCATAAAACCTAAAATCATTTCGGCAATACCACTTAACATAACCATTGCCTTGGGTGATGGAATGTAAACGGGCATTATGCGCTCATAAAGTTTTGGTTTTCGGAAATGGTTCATTCCCGCAAGAATGAGGAGCACTCCCATCAAGTATTGATGCCAAGGTAACATATCGGTAGTTTTGTTTTTAAAAGTAATCTTTTTGGAAGTTTTCTAAAGACAAATTTATAAAAAGTGAAAGCCTTCCTGTATTTAGCAGGAAGGCCTTCTTTAAATTACAATATATATGAAAAAATTACTCTTTAATCAAACGCTTCACAGTATTAGCGGAGTCACTAATAATCTGCACCATATAAACACCGGAAGCAAGTGTTGAGACATCAACAGCCTTTTCGCCCTGCATCGAACGAAGGTCCGTTTGGCTCACTAATTTACCGTTTATATCATAGATCATCATTTTCTCTAGTGAAATGTTGGTCTTGTTCACAAGGTTCACCATGTTGTCCGCTGGGTTGGGGTATAAAGCCAAGCCTTTGTCCAATGAATTCTCGGCCACGCCGATGGTGGTTTCTACGATAAGCTCGAAATCACAAGTTGAAGTGTTGCCATACTCGTCAGTGGCCGAAAATGAAATGGTGTAAGTGCCATCAGACAGCGGAGTGCCGGGAGCAGGATCCTGGGTAGTAATAGTCACGGGATCGGTACAGTTGTCATCCGCAATTGCCTCGCCGGTGGCGAAATAATCAGGCAAGATATAGAACAGGTTGCCAGCTCCGGGATCAACAGTTTGGTCCGCAGGGCAAGTAAGTTCTGGTCCTAATAGATCTACTACTGTAATTATTGATGTACAAGAAGCAATGTTTCCACTGGCGTCGCTTGCAAAAACAGTTACAGTTATTGGTGCTCCTATATCAGCACAACTAACAGTAGTAACATCAACGGCCAATACTGTAATTCCACAAGCGTCAAATGACAATGGGCCTCCAGGAATTTCCGTGAAGAATGCAGTACCATCAGAATTTGACAAGGTAAGATTCCAGTTGGCAGGATCAAATTGACCCTCAAATCCAGGCATAAAGTTGCTTATTACAGTTTCATTGTTTCCGAAACTATTGTCGTCAGTCTGTGAACGGAATCCGAAGACATCACCTGGGGAAACGGCTACAGCCGCACTTCCGGATTGATTGCCTAAGGCTGGATCTGTCAACTGAGTGTAAGTTCCATTTAATAAATATCCGAAGCTATCAAAACCAGGGGAATCGTTAGAAGTATAATCCCAGTCAAAAGTGATAGCTGCGGCTTCTGTAACGTTCACTGTGAAGTCCGTCAATCCTTCAGTTCCGGAGGAATTATCGCTGCCAATTACCATTACCTCATAAGTTGTAGGCATACTGGCCAATAACGCCATAGGGTCGACCGTTGCGCTACCGTCTGGACCCAATTCAATTGTGGTATCCTGACAAACTAAGATTGGTGCAATATTATCTATGACATTTACGGTAGCGAAACAGGTAGAAACATTACCACTATCATCGGTAACAGTAACTTCCACGATATTTTCACCAAGGTCTGCACAAGTGAAGTCTAATCCACCGCTACCACCGCCTGTAGTATAATGGATTACACCGTTAAATATTCTAGGTGCGAAAATAGGAGTAGTAAATGGAGTGTTGGATGCAGCACCCAAAGCCATAGCCATATCAGCATTCGAATAGTTTTGGTTGGTTCCATCGCCATTTGTATAATAATGTGAATGACCGCTATCTAATACTAAGGCCATACCATAAGTGGTATTTGCCGTTAAAGTTATTGGAGCGGCCAGCACTGCGTTTGAAGGCATATCAATTCCCGCGCCGGTTCCAGTTCCCGAAGTTGCTAAAGTCCATGCGCCAGGATTGGACTCATTGCCCACATAAGTTCCTACCAAAGTATAAACATCTAAAGTGAAACTTCCCGGATCTGCTGTATTTATATCGATTTCAGCAACCTCCAAATCGTTTGGACCTACAGTGACATCAAAATACACTGCTCCTCCCGGCGAACCATTATTTCCAGAGGCAAACAAGGTTGCCAAAGAACCCACTGTACCTCCTCCTGCACCACCAGCAGTTACTGTGTAACCACATGCTTCATTCACATTAATCAATAGATCATTAGGATCTACACTGGCCATTCCATTTGCATCAAGGTAAACGTCAAGACCACCACCGGAACCGGCCTCATAGGTCAACAAGAAATTGTCAACACCAGCACCCCAGTTCCAACCAGTTTCATCATCCCAAGTAAATTTTACTTGGAAGTTAGCGTTTGCATAAGCCAATACGTCTATGGCACCTGTATTGGTGGGATTTACATCGGCGTTGTCAGCTAGGAATATTTGTTGCCAAGCACTACCGTCCCAAACTTCACCTCGCAATAAGCCCAGACCAACAAAATCTTGCAGGGCATAATCAAAGGACATCTCGGCGGATGTGGCTCCGGTTAGATCATAAACTGGAGACAACAATTCAGCAATATTATCCTCAGAGCCTATTGCATCGTCATCAAAAATGGCCGCATTTGTTGGGAAATCACCACCCGTTGGCATATCGCCCGAGCCGAATGTCCAGTCTGCAGAACCCAATACTATATTTGTGGACCAGCCAGCAGGAACAGAGGCTCCTTCAAAATCTTCCGTTTCGGTGAAGGTTCCTACGCCACCTATACAGACAATTTCTGGTGCGGTAACGTCTTGGACAGTTACCGTAGCGGTACAGGTTGCAGTGTTCCCAGCGTTATCGGTAACTGTGAGGGTTACCGTATTTGCACCCGTCATCGAACAATCGAACGTAGAAACATCCAAGGTCATGCTCGCGATTCCACAGTTATCTGTTGAGCCGTTGTCAATATCCGCTCCCGAAATGTTTACACTGCCCGTTGCTGGATCGAGATCAACTGTTATATCTTGACAAACAGCTATTGGAGCTTCGTTGTCCAATACAGTTACATTAAATTCACATGTAGATGTATTGCCATCGCTGTCGGTCACGGAAAGTTCCACTGTAGTATCGCCTACTGGAAATGTACTTCCGCTAGCGGGAGTGGCGATGATAGAAGAGGAGATGTTACCGTCCTCATCATCAAAGGCAACTCCGGCAAAGTTTGCTACGGCTCCACAAGTACCAGCAGTATTGTTTATAACAATATCAGCAGGACAGACAATTGTGGGTGGGTTGCCTACAACAATAGAATTCTCAATAAAATTAATACAATAGCTAAATAAGGTTCCGCTATCGCCTGCAGCATCATCACAGATTCGTAACGTCCAATCGCCATTGATTGACAATCCTGCCAACAAGGAATTTAAATTGCCTCCTTCTGCAAGATAGTTGGCTGCGGGCACACCGCCAGTCCAGCCAGTAATGGCGTTTACGGAGCTATCGGTAAAAACTAAAGTAGCGGGAGAATCTAGACCTGTGTTTCCGCCATTATCTGTTGAGAGTTCAACGGTAACGGCACCACCTGGAGATACGAGAAAAATATCCAGATCATTCGCCCAGGAATGGGTAAGTTCAATTTCAATAGACTCCAATTCATACTCCCCAGCGCCAGATCCCACTATTCCGGTTGAGGAAACTGTTGCGGGTGCTAGTGTGGGGAAATCACAGACTGCACTTCCGCTTCCTGAAGCTGGAATAAGCCGTGGAACTCCGCCATCGCATTCTGCTACCGGACCTCCGCCTAATGATTCTCCATATACTTGGAATGGCAGACCTTGGGGTTCATTTGTTCCAGGGGTAGTGTCTAGAGCAGGATTATATGGTCCTCCTGCCAATGATTGAAGCGCGTTTCCAGTATTTGCTTGTCCTAGAATAGCAATTGGAGGTGCCCAAGGTCCGGAGCCTAAGGTTCCGCTATAATTCCAATCCAGCCAGTAGGTGCCTGCATTTAATGTGAGTCCGACAGGTGCAACAGTAACTTCCATAATTGGTCTATTAGTGGCAACTGTGGTTTCAGAATCTCTATAAACGTTGCTCCATGTTGTTGATGCAAGAACATTCGTTGTGGCATCGCCCCAAATAATATTACTTCCCACCACACCGGGAATTCCATCCCAAATTCGGAGGGTTATTCCAGTAATGGTAGATGTTGTTGTCGATCCTGTTTGATAGGTATAAAAGCGAAACTCAGTAATGTTATAATCATCGGTTAGGGTAACATCATCGGCCATTCTATTGTTGGCAGTGGTTTGCGCGCCAAAACCTAAGATGTTCATGCCCAAGGTTGTATTTTGCAACCTACTTCTGTCCGGTGGAACATTAATAATTGGTCCATTGTCATAAATTAAACCAGGTGCGAGCGCAGTTGGGGTATAATAAGTACCCGTGTTTGGAACTGCCCGACCGAAATTTAGAAAGGGTTGAGTGGTAGTTACCGTACCATTAATGGATTCAGATGCTTGTCCGAAGGCTCCAATGGTGAGAACTAAGCACAACAAAAATGTTATGCAGTGCGTAATTTTTTTCATAATCAATATATTTAAAGTTAGAACAATAAATATATGTTAAAACTTTCACATGAATACCCATATTCTAAAAAACTATGTTAAAATAATGAGCATCTCATTTAAATTTATGAAAAATAGTTTATTACCTAAAAAAAAGCCATTCCAATTTTGGAATGGCTTTTGAAAAAATCGCCGTGGAAGTTTATTTAATCATTTCATAACTGCGTTTTATAAACGCGGTGAGGTCTTCCCCTTTTAAGAGATTTTTGCTCAATTTTGCCAAATCTAGAGCTTGGCTTACTAAACGTTCTTTCTTTTTTTCTGTTTTGGTATTTAATATTTCAACGACCAATTCATGATTAGTATTTATTATTAAATTATACATTTCGGGAAAACCGCCCATTCCGAACATTCCCCCACCGCCGGTTTTTTGCATATCTTTCATTCTGCGCATGAATTCTGGTTCAGTAATGATGAACGGGTTTGCGCTGCTGTCCAAGGCTTCTAACTGTACGCTAAATTTTTCTTTTGGAATAACTCCATCCAAAAATGTTTTCAGACTTTCTTTTTCATCATCTGTGAGTTTTGAGATTTGCGTTTCATCTTTTTTGATAAGACTTTCAATGTGATCACTATCCACACGGACGAATGAAATTTTCTCTTCGCTGCCTTCAATTTTTTGGAGCAAGTGGGTAACAATCGGCGAATCCAATAGCAAAATTTCATAGCCTTTTTCCTTGGCCGCTTCAATATAACTGTGCTGTTCCTCTTTGTTGGAAGCGTACAAAATAACAAGATTTCCATCTTTGTCCGTTTGAACATCTTTTATCTTTTCCTTTAATTCTGAGAAGGTAAAATAGGTGTTTCCGACGGTAGGAAAAAGAGCAAAATCCTTTGCCTTTTCGAAGAATTTATCTTCGGTAAGCATTCCATATTCGATCACGATTTTAATGTCGTTCCATTTTTTTTCAAAACCTTCCCGGTCATTGTTGAAAAGGCCTTTGAGTTTATCTGCAACTTTACGGGTAATGTAACTGGAAATCTTTTTTACTGCGCCGTCAGCCTGAAGATAACTTCGCGATACATTCAATGGAATATCCGGACTGTCAATAACACCGCGAAGCATTGTCAAAAACTCAGGAACAATTCCCTCCACATTATCCGTAACAAAAACTTGATTTTGATATAGCTGGATTTTATCCTTTTGGATGCTCATATCATTGGTCATCTTTGGAAAGTAAAGAATTCCAGTAAGGTTGAAAGGATAATCTACATTCAAATGTATGTGGAACAGCGGTTCCTCAAATTGCATTGGATACAGTTCTCTATAAAAAGATTTATAATCTTTATCTTCAAGTTCCGTGGGTTGTTTTGTCCAAGCCGGGGTGGGATTGTTGATAATATTGTCCACCTCTTCAGTTGGGGCTTTGTCATCTTCTTTTGCACCTTCGGGTTTGGGAAGCTTTTCGGTGCGAGTGCCGAACTTGATTGGGATGGGCATGAATTTGTTATACTTCACCAACAATTCGCGGATGCGGTTTTCTTCCAAAAATTCGGTAGAGTCCTCTGCAATGTGAAGGATTATTTCGGTACCCCTTTCCTTTTTATCAGTTTCTTCAATGGTAAACTCTGGCGAACCATCGCAAATCCAATGTACCGCTGGTTGGTCTTTAAAACTTTTGGTAATAATTTCTACCTTTTCGGCAACCATAAAAGCTGAATAAAAACCAAGTCCGAAATGTCCAATAATTCCGGCGTCCTTTCCATTTTTGTCCTTATATTTTTCTATGAATTCCTCCGCACCGGAGAAAGCAATTTCATTGATGTACTTTTCTACTTCATCCTTTGTCATCCCAATTCCTTGGTCAATAATACGAAGTTGTTTCTTCTTTTTGTCCAGTTTAACTTCAATGATTGGATTACCATACGCTACTCCATCAGCCTCCCCAATATTGGTTAAATGTTTCATTTTAAGAGTGGCATCCGTAGCATTGGAAATTAACTCGCGAAGAAAAATTTCATGATCGCTGTATAAAAACTTTTTTATCAGCGGGAAGATATTATCCACTGATACATTGATAGTTCCTTTGTTCATAAGTTTAAAATTTAATGCTTATTTACTGATTATGCATTTGATTAGTCAAATAAAATACCAGAGCATGATTTTCTGCCACCTTGTCACCAAAAAACTTTAACAAAACTTTGTTTAATGCTTTAACAATTAACGTGAACAAAGATTGGTATATTTACGATTAGATAATTGAATATTGAATTGCTATGAAAAAGTAAATATTCCATTATTTAATTGGTTAGGTTGTTTAAGAAGGGCACATTATTGTGCCCTTCTTTGTTTATACAGAAGTCACAATCTGTTATGCGTGCATATTATATAAAATCCAAATTCATTTCATTGCCAAGAGCTATATACTTATCTTTCCCATCTGTTTAAATGTTCAATAAATATGTATACTTCGAAAATTACTGGTTTAGGATATTATGTGCCCGAAAATGTAGTAACCAATGATGATTTGGCGAAATTAATGGATACCAGCGATGCTTGGATTCAAGAACGCACTGGCATTCAGGAACGCCGACATATTAAAAAAGGTGATGGCAATTCTACATCGGTTATGGCAGTGAAGGCATCAAAAATTGCATTGGAGCGTTCCAATCTTGAACCCGATTCCATAGATATGATTGTTTTTGCTACGCTAAGTCCGGATATGTATTTTCCGGGGGGTGGAGTGGAAGTCCAGGAAATGATGGGAATGCGTACTATTCCCGCCCTTGATGTACGCAACCAATGCAGTGGCTTTATTTATGCACTATCCGTAGCGGACCAATTTATAAAGACTGGTATGTATAAAAATATATTGGTAATAGGAAGTGAAAACCACAGTGGAGGATTGGATTTTTCCGATAGAGGAAGAAGTGTTTCCGTCATTTTTGGAGACGGAGCTGGAGCCGCCGTGGTTTCAAGAAATGAAACCGGAGCCGGAGGAATTTTATCAACCCATCTTCACAGTGAAGGCAAACATAAAAATGAACTAGCGCTCCAGGGCCCAAGCACTAGGCATTGGGTGCCCGAAATTATAGCGGAAAATCCTCAGGAAAATATTCCCTATTATCCGGTAATGAATGGGCAGTTTGTTTTTAAGCACGCAGTTGTTCGATTTACTGAAGTTATCCAAGAGGGTTTGCAAGCCAATAATTTGGGCTTAGAAGATATTGATTTGTTGATTCCGCATCAGGCAAACCTACGTATTGCTCAGTTTATTCAGCAAAAGCTGAGATTAACGGATGACCAAGTATTCAACAATATTCAAAAATACGGAAATACCACCGCAGCATCCATTCCGATTGCGCTGACTGAGGCCTGGGAAGCGGGTAAAATTAAAGAAGGCGATTTGGTGGTTTTGGCAGCTTTCGGAAGTGGTTTTACTTGGGGAAGCGCCATAATACGATGGTAATTTTCAGACAAAAAAATAAAGAGGTTATTTTTAAGACAACCTCTTTCCACAAATCCTAAAAAGGATATAATCCATATTGGGCTAATTCAAATAAATTATAAAATGAAATTTTAGGCATTTATAATTAGAGACGAGGAAAACAGGTTGTCCGTTGCAATAATGTCATTTTTTAACACAACCAGACGTGTCAAATTAAAAAAACAAACCCGAGGCAATTGCCTCGGGTTTGGCTCTTTACTGCAATTATTAACACTAACCATCAACGTAAAAAAAGTAGCAGTAAAGATTAAACTCTAACCAAATATATAGACGCTCAAATGATTGGAATGTTTCATGAGGGCTTTCATTTTAACGAACATTTGTGAATTGTTGGAAATGAGAATTGTATTTTCATAAAAAAGAAGGAAATGAAAAAGACATTAGTATTGGGCGCGAGCCAAAATCCCAGTCGGTATTCCAACCTCGCCATAAATCGGCTGGTGCGATATGGACATCCTGTTGAAGCAGTAGGTTTAAAAAAGGCAACTGTGGCCGGAGTGGAAATTTATACGGAAAAAAAAGCTTTTGAAAATATTGATACGATTACCCTCTATTTAAACCCGCAACGTCAGGTTGAATATTACGATTATATCGTATCTCTAAAACCAAAACGGGTAATCTTCAATCCCGGAACGGAAAATCCCGCATTGTATCAAATTCTTAATGAAAACAATATTGAGGCTGAGGTTGCGTGTACCTTAATACTTTTGGGTACGAATCAATATTAATCCGAAAAATGTTAGCGCCCCGTTTAAAATGAGGATAAAAAACCCAAAATCAAAATTTAAATAGGTTGCGCTCATCACGCTGATGGCGTATCCAAGAAATGGTGTAGCAATGGCAATCACGGGAACCAAACGATCCCTAACCTTCCAATGAGTGAATAGGCCATAGGCATACATTCCCAATAGTGGCCCGTAGGTATATCCGGCAAAAACAAAAAGTTTTGCTATTACGGAATCATCGGCAATAACATATTTAAATATAATGATTACCCCAATCAAAACGAGCGAAACCAAAATGTGAATTAGCTTACGAACGCGAATTTGCTTTGCATCATTGTATTTCTTCTCTATTCCTAAAATATCAATGCTAAAGGAAGTGGTTAATGCGGTTAAGGCACTGTCGGCACTGCTGTAGGCCGCGGCAATCAATCCTATGATAAAGAGAACTGCCACCCCAATTCCAAATTCGTTCTGCATGGCTAGCGTGGGGTATAATTGGTCCTTATGAGCATCTATTCCGTTTTGCTGTGCATACACGGTCAGCAGTAATCCCAAAATTAAAAACACGAAATTTACAATAGTGAGAACAATGGTGAACCAAAACATATTTTTTTGAGCATCCTTCAGGTTTCTGCAAGTCAGGTTTTTCTGCATCATGTCTTGGTCCAGCCCCGTCATTACAATTGCTATGAAAGCACCACTGATGAATTGCTTAAAAAAATAATCGCTCGACTTCCAATTATCAAAAAAGAAAATCTGGCTCATATCGCTTTCAGCAATAAAGGTGAAAAGATTACTGCCAGATAATCCCAAATCAGTTGAAACATAATACACTGACACTCCAACAGCCAAAAGCATAAATAAGGTCTGTAGTGTATCTGTCCAAACAATCGTTTTTATTCCGCTTTTGAAAGTATATAGCCATATCAGCAAAATAGTGATGGTAACCGTAACCCAAAAAGGGATTTCCATTTGATCAAAAATAATGGTTTGCAAAACCACTGCAACCAAATAAAGCCTGAAACTGGCGCCTACAACCCGTGACAGCAAAAAAAACGAAGCTCCCGTTTTATAGGATGCCGTACCGAATCTACCCTCCAAATAGCTGTAAATAGAAGTTAAATTCAACCGATAATACAGTGGCAGAAGTACCGTTCCAATAACGGCATAGCCCACGATATAGCCCAAAACTACCTGAAAATAACTGAATTTCGAAGCCTCCACCCATCCCGGGACCGAAATAAAGGTAACGCCGCTCAAAGAGGCCCCAATCATTCCAAAGGCAACCAAATACCAGGGTGACTGTTTTCCTGCCTTAAAGAAATCAGCATTGCTACCTTCCCTATTGGTTAAAAATGACACAAAAATCAGGACCAAAAAATAACCAACTATTAAAAGCAGAATGTGTAAGGGTTGCATAAGATTATTGACTACAGGGGTTTATGGATTCTTTTTTGGTAAAAATACAAAGTTTGGTTTCTCCACCATTTTTATTTTTAATACTTTTGGTTTCCTTGAAAAATTAATTATATAAATACTTAAAAATTAAAAAGATGCGTTTCAAACTACTACTACTTATTGCGTTATTTTTTGGTTCTTTGGCCAGCCAGGCACAAGAATATCTTCAGATGATTGATGCCGGTACTTATAAAGTGCAGGAAATTATAAACAACGCCGAAGCATATTTTGCCAATCGGGATAAGGGCCGCGGATCGGGTTACAAGCAGTTTAAACGCTGGGAATATAACGCTTTGAGAATGGTAAAGGAAAATGGATATCTTCCCACCACTGAAGAGCGCCTGAATGAGCTTCAGCGATGGAACGCATATTTAAACAGTACCGCACAAAACCGTGCTGTTCTATCTGATAATTGGGTGGAATTTGGTCCCAAGGCTTGGAGCGCAACATCTGGTTGGAATCCGGGTGTGGGAAGAATTACAGGTCTGTCCATTGATGAAGGGAATAGCAACCATATGATTGTTGGAGCCAATACCGGCGGCGTGTGGAGAACTATTGACGGCGCACAAACTTGGACACCTCTCAACGATTATTTTTCGAACCTCTCGGTTTATTCGGTAACCATTCATCCCTCAAATGCCGATACTTATTTTTTCGGCTCGACGGGCGGAAGAATATTTAAATCCACTGATGCGGGTGCCACATGGAATCTTCACGGACAAATAGGAAGTAGCAATGTGAATAAAATTCTTATAAATCCATCCAACCCAAATATGATATTTGCAACAGCAGAGAATGTTGGTATTTACAGATCAATGGATGGTGGCGCCACTTGGGTGAAAGTTATTGCAGGAGATAATAGAGGATATGACGTAGAGTTCCAACCGGGCGATCTATCGGTAGTTTATGCCTCAGGTAGTGGTTTTCACAAATCTGTTGATGGAGGTGCAACTTTTACCACCATTAGTGGATTTTCAAATGGACCAAAAATGATTGGCGTTTCAGCAGATAATGCTAATGTTGTATATGTTTTGGAAGCTGCCAATGGTATTTTTGGCGCATTTTATACTTCAAATAACACTGGTAACAGTTTTACAAAACTTAACCATGGAGGCCTGAACTTTTTCGGGTACAGCACAAGTGGAAACGACAACAGCGGTCAAGCACCACGGGATATGGGAATTGCCGTGAACCCATCTAATGTAAATGAAGTGCACATAGCTGGAATTTTAACTTGGCGCTCCATGAATGGTGGAACCACATTTAGTTGTACTTCAGATTGGATACCCGGAAATGCTGCCGCTGCGAATATTGGATATTGCCATGCGGATGTTGATGATTTAATGTTCTACGGAAACACCCTTTACGCTATAACTGATGGAGGTATTTTCAGAGCCTCAAACACTGGTACCGTTACTGCAAATTATTATGAAGATCTTACCGATGGTTTAGGCATTCGTCAATTTTATAAAATTGGAGTTTCCCAAGAGAATGATTTCAAAGTTTCAGGAGGATCCCAAGATAATGGTACATCTTTTTACTCAGCGGCCACGGAATGGAAAGATTGGTTGGGAGCGGACGGAATGGAATCATTTATAGATAAAACAAATAGCAATATTTTCTATGGAACAAGTCAGTTTGGCCAACTTTACCGCACTAACAATGGAGGCTCAACCTATACTGGGCTTAATGAGCCAGGTAGCGGCTCTGGCAATTGGGTAACACCATTTGAGCAAGACCCCGTTCTTCCAAATACTATTTATGTGGGCTATAATATTATTTATAAATCAAGCAATTCCGGGGCATCTTGGTCTGCAATATCACAGAATTTTGGTGGAAATTTGGATAATTTAAAAATTTCACCTTCCAATAATCAAATCATGTATGCCTCAAGAGGCCCTGTAATTCATAAAACTACCGATGCCGGCGCTACCAATTGGGTTCAAGTCACAACACCTGGAGGCGTAGTTAATTCAATAGCCATCCATCCAACAAATCCCGATAAAATTGCCGTGGCAACAACTAGCGGTAATCGTGTATTTGTTTCCAATGACGGCGGTGCAGTGTGGACTGATTATAAACTGAATCTGCCTAATTTTAGTGCTTTGGCGGTTATTTGGGATGACAATGGCAAGAACGGTCTTTATTTAGGAATGGATTATGGCATATATTATATTGATGATACCTTCACGGATTGGCAACCTTACAGTAACCTCTTGCCAAACGTTATTATAAATGAATTGGACATCAACAATGCAAACAATACACTTTATGCCGGTACGTACGGAAGAGGTCTGTGGATATCTCCGTTAGTGGATAGTACCGTGGGCATTGAGGAAGTAATTTCCGAAAATAGCATAAGCATATACCCTAATCCAGCAACTTCAGAATTTACGATTGCACTGCCAAAATCAATGAAGGCAGAAGTTCGTGTTTTCGACATTACGGGGAAATTGCTTATTTATGAAGCAAACGCCACAATAGCGAATAAACACTCTGTTGACGTTTCCTTCCTTTCTTCGGGCACCTATTTTGTTCGTTTGAATACTGAGGAGGGTACGGCAACCAAAAAGTTGCTTATAAACTAAAACAGTTTTATCAATTAAGAATGCTTCGGGAAAACCACCGTTTTTCTGAGGCATTTTTTTTTACCTTTGCCCTTCAATATCAATATGGAATTTTCTTCAAAACTACTTGAAAACGCAGTAAACGAAATGTCCCAACTTCCCGGAATAGGAAAGCGGACCGCCCTTCGTTTGGTGCTTCATTTATTAAAACAACCCGAGCAACAATCACAAAAATTGGCTTCCGCTTTATTGCAAATGCGCGAGAGCATAAATTTTTGTTCAAATTGCCATAACATTAGTGATACCCAATTGTGCAAAATATGCGCCAATCCCCGCCGCGATGAAAAATTGGTTTGCGTGGTGGAAGATATTCGCGATGTAATGGCCATTGAAAATACTAGCCAATACCGTGGCCATTACCACGTTTTGGGAGGGAAAATTTCTCCAATGGACGGTGTGGGGCCGGGAGATTTGACTATCGTTTCTTTAGTCGAAAAAATAAAAATTGGAAATATCTCTGAACTTATTTTTGCGCTCAGCTCAACAATGGAAGGTGATACAACCAATTTCTATATCTATAAACAGATTGAACCTTATAACATAACCACCACCACTATTGCCCGTGGAATTTCTGTGGGTGACGAATTGGAATATGCCGATGAGGTAACCTTGGGCAGAAGCATCCTTCACAGAATTCCTTTTGAATCATCCCTAAAAAGTCTGTAATTTGAAGCTTTCCGTAATTATTCTTAATTATAATGTGCGCTATTTTTTGGAACAGTGTCTTCTTTCCGTAGAAAAAGCTGTTGCAAATTTTGATGCTGAAATTATTGTGATTGACAACGATTCAAAGGATGATAGTTGTGCAATGGTGAAAGAGTTTTTCCCAAATGTGGTGTTGATTGAAAACCGCGCAAACGTAGGTTTCAGCAAGGCTAATAATCAAGCTGTGGCAGTGGCAAAAGGGGAATATGTCTGTATTCTAAATCCGGACACCGCCGTTCCCGAAGATGTATTTTCTAAAGCATTTGAATATTACGAAAGTGTAGAAAATATTGGGGCCTTGGGTGTTTATTTGATGGATGGAACAGGAAAATTTCTTCCTGAAAGTAAGCGCAATTTACCCACCCCAAAAGTTTCATTTTTGAAGCTTACGGGGTTTACACAGAAATATTATGCCACCCATCTTCCGGAAAATTTGAATGGGAAGGTGGAGGTTTTGGTGGGCGCCTTTATGCTTTTAAAAAGGAGTATTTACAATGAAGTCGGTGGTTTTGATGAGGATTATTTTATGTATGGCGAAGACATCGATCTGTCGTATAAAATTTCGCAGGCAGGCTATGAAAACCATTATTACGGCGAAACAACAGTGCTTCATTATAAAGGTGAAAGTACTGTAAAAGACGAAGCATATTTTGAGCGTTTTTACGGCGCAATGCAAATTTTCTACGGAAAGCATTTCAATAAAAATCTCCTATTGGAAAGTTCTGTTTCGGCAGGAGTGGCCCTGGCGAAAAAGGCAAAAAAGATTGCTTCCGAAAAAAAACCAAAAGCCGATTTGAAGCTACACCGAAATTACTTTTTCACCGAAAACATCGAGCTGCTCGAAACACTGTCAGAAACTACAGCGACAGTTTTCCAAATGGTTTCAAAAAACATGCATCCCCAAGTTTTGCTGGAAAACAGTCTGCTGGTCTTTGACGCGGAATATATTTCCTATAAAGAAATTTTCAAACTTATGAAACAATTGAAGGGCAAAGGCAATTTTTTTCGCATTCGGCCGGTCGGCTGCAATTTCATTGTGGGTAGCGACCAGAGTGACGAAAAGGGCGGGGTGGTTGTTTTTTAAGAAATATGAAACCCGAAACGAACAAATTTTAACTAATTTTGCAGGGTTTAAAATCGGCTTCTTTTATGGAAGCTATAGAAAAAAAAAGGAAATATTTTAAATCGTAAATCGACATTCGTCAATCGTACATCAAAAAGTTATGGCAAGATTTGAATTGAAACTACCCAAAATGGGCGAAAGCGTTGCAGAGGCAACACTAACCAACTGGCTAAAGGAAGTGGGCGACACCATTGATGCCGATGAGGCGGTACTGGAAATTGCCACCGATAAAGTGGATAGCGAAGTGCCAAGCGAGGTTGATGGGGTTTTGGTCGAAAAACTTTTTAATGTTGACGATGTTGTGCAAGTAGGTCAAACGATTGCCATTATAGAAACCGAAGGAAAGGAGAATGCCCAATCCGAAACTGCCAAGGAATTATCAGTTCCCGAAAGTGTTCCGCAAGTTGAAAAACAGATACAATCCGCCACCGAGATAACGCAACCAATTGAGAATACCGAAGGGCGTTTCTATTCGCCTTTGGTTAAGAATATTGCTTCCCAAGAAGGTATTTCGCAAGAAGAATTGGATAAAATTTCCGGAACCGGAAAGGATGGTCGCGTAACCAAAAACGATATTTTGGCGTATGTTGAAAATCGTTCTTCCGCAAAAGCACAGCCACAACAGACTGAGTCACAAACAGCCGTTGCCGCGAAAAATAAAGATACAGCGAAAGCGCAAACTGCTGAAACTGCGAAACCAAAGGCATCGATTGCAGTAAGCGGGGAAGATGAAATTATTGAAATGACGCGTATGGGCAAACTCATTGCCCACCATATGGTTGAAAGCACACAAACTTCCGCACACGTGCAGTCATTTGTGGAATGTGATGTTACCAACGTCTGGAACTGGAGAAATAAAGTAAAAAACGCTTTTGCAAAACGCGAAAACGAAAATCTCACATTCACGCCAATATTTATGGAAGCCGTGGCGAAAGCGCTGAAAGATTTCCCAATGATGAATATTGCCGTAGATGGAAATAATATCATTAAGAGAAAAAACATAAACTTAGGAATGGCAGCCGCACTTCCCGATGGAAATTTAATTGTTCCGGTAATCAAAAACGCGGATCGATTGAATCTCGTTGGAATGAGCAAAGCTGTGAACGATCTTGCTAGTCGCGCCAGAGAAAATAAATTGAAGCCAGACGAAATTCAAGGCGGAACTTACACGGTTACCAATGTGGGAACGTTCGGAAGCATTATGGGAACCCCCATTATCAATCAGCCGCAAGTGGGTATTTTGGCCCTGGGCGCCATTCGTAAAGTGCCTGCGGTTATTGAAACTCCTGAAGGCGATTTTATTGGTATCCGTCACAAAATGTTCCTTTCCCACAGTTATGACCACCGGGTTGTGAATGGGGCATTGGGTGGACAATTCGTGAAACGGGTTGCCGATTATTTGGAAGCTTGGGACGTTAACAGGGAAATTTAATTTCAGAAATAATTGAATTTTTAAAGGGGATTTTGAACTCAAAATCCCCTTTTCTTATTTATAAAACTTCAATAAAAGGTATCTTTGCCCAACAAAACAAAATAATGGAACTTAACCTGAAAAAACCAATCTGTTTCTTTGACCTTGAAACCACGGGAACCAATGTGGCTACGGACCGGATTGTTGAAATTGCAATATTGAAAATTTTCCCAAACGGAAATAAAGAAAGTCATACGTGGCGCGTAAACCCTGAAATGCCCATTCCCGCAGAATCTTCTGCAATTCATGGAATAATGGATGAAATGGTTGCAAATGAACCAACATTTAAAGAACTCGCACCCAAAGTTTACAATTTAATAAAGGACAGTGATTTGGGTGGATTTAATTCCAATCGTTTCGATATTCCGCTTTTGGCAGAAGAATTGCTTCGTGCCGAAGTAGATTTTGATATGAAAAAGGCACTGTCGGTCGATGTGCAAACTATTTTTCACAAAATGGAAAAGCGCACGTTGGAAGCTGCTTATAAATTTTATTGCAATAAGGATTTAAAGGATGCGCACAGTGCCGCCGCGGATACCAACGCAACCTACGAAGTGTTAAAAGCACAGCTGGATAAATATCCCGAGTTGGAAAACGATATAAATTATTTGGCCGATTTCAGCTCGCATCGGGACCATGCCGATTTTGCAGGTTTTATAAGTTATAATGAAGAAAGAATTGAGGTATTTTCATTTGGAAAATACAAAGGCAGTCTTGTTACAGAAATTATGGAGAAGGATTCCGGCTATTTCGGTTGGTTGCTGAATGCCGATTTTCCGTTGTACACCAAAAAAGTTTTGACCCGCATTCGTCTTCAAAAATTGAATACAAAATTTTAATCGGAAAGATGAAGATAATCTGCATTGGCCGCAATTACGCTGACCATATAAAGGAACTGGACAACGCGAGACCTTCCGAACCCATTATTTTCTTAAAGCCCGACACGGCAATACTTCTGAAAAAACAGCCGTTTTTCATTCCCGAATTTTCGAATGACGTGCAACACGAAGTAGAACTTTTGGTGCGCATCAATAAAATCGGGAAACATATTGACCAAAAATTTGCACATAAATATTATGATGAAATTGGTTTGGGAATAGATTTCACAGCCAGGGATTTACAGTCAGAATTGAAACAAAAAGGGCTGCCTTGGGAAAAGGCAAAATCGTTCGATGGCGCTGCGGTCGTGGGAAATTTCTTAAAAAAAGAAATATTTTCAGACATTAATAATATCGATTTCAGCTTAAAAAGAAACGGAAAAGTGGTTCAAAAAGGCAATTCTGTGCTGATGATGTGGAAAATTGATGCGTTAATCGAATATATTTCAAAATATTTTACACTGAAAATCGGGGACATTATCTTTACGGGTACTCCCGCAGGCGTTGGTAGTGTTCAACCTAACGATGTTTTGACGGGTTACATTGGAGAAACAGAAATGTTTTCCATAAAAGTAAAGTAGAATGATAAAATCTTATGCAAAGGAAAATCTTGCCGAGATCGCCGATGGTGACCAAGAATTTCTTAAAATATTGGCCCAAACATTTTTGGAGGAAATCCCGCCCGATTTACTTTCAATGAAGGAAGCAATTGATAACGAAAATCGAGAATTGGCATATCAATTTGCACATAAAATGAAACCCAATATTGAAATGTTCGGCATTGATGCCCTTAAAGATATTACGAGTATTGAAGCATGGTCCAAAACTTCCAAAAATAAGGCTGCCGTGCTTCCACATCTTGAAAACGTACTAACAACATTGAACCATGTTTTTACTGAATTAAGGGAAGATTTCAAATTATAACATGCTTGCAGAAATTATTACCATAGGCGATGAGATTCTCATAGGTCAAATTGTTGATACCAATTCTGCCTACATCTCAAAAGAACTTAATAGAATAGGGGTGAAAGTTTACCAAATCACTTCAATTCAGGATGATCGCAACCATATTCTCCGAGCCTTGGAGGAGGCGAAAAAAATTTCAAATCTCGTTATTATTACAGGGGGATTAGGACCTACCAAAGACGATATTACCAAACAAACCCTTTGCGATTTTTTTAATGATCATTTGGTTGAGAATAAAGATGTTCTTGAAAATATAAATCAGCTTTTCCTGAACTACCAATTCAACAAGCCATCTCCGGCGAATTATCAACAAGCCATGGTGCCTTCAAAGGCAATTGCTTTAATGAATATGCACGGAACGGCCCCCGGATTGTGGATGGATATCGGTAGTACCGTGTTTATTTCACTGCCCGGCGTTCCTTACGAAATGAAGCACTTGTTACAGGATGAGGTTTTGCCGAGGATAACTAAAAGATTTAGCCGACCCTTTATTTACCATAAAACGCTTTTGACTTACGGACTTGGAGAAAGTGTCATTGCGGAAAAAATTGCGGATTGGGAGGATAAGCTGCCAACTCATTTAAAATTGGCCTATCTCCCCTCTCTGGGAAAGGTGCGATTGAGGCTTTCTTCAACTGGAAATGATGAGCAGCTGCTTCAAGAGGAAGTGAACCAACAAATGGAAGACTTGCACCAATTGCTAAAGGAAATTGCCATCGGCTTTGAGGATGAAACTACTATAGTGGAGAAAATAGGTCAAATATTATTCGCAAAAGGACAGAGTTATAGTGTGGCCGAGAGCTGTACTGGCGGTAGAATCGCTTCAGAAATAACGCAATATCCGGGCGCATCCACATCTTTTATGGGTGGTATAGTGCCCTATGACACTAAATTGAAAACAAAAATTTTAGGAGTTTCAAAAGAAACTATTGATGCCCATAATGTGGTTAGCATACCTGTGGCAGAAGAAATGGCCCAGAGGTGCCGATTACTGTTTAATTCTGAATATTCAATTGCCACCACTGGCATCGCGGGTCCAACTAAGGGAGATGGGAACGAGGAGGTAGGTACTGTCTGTATTGCCGTTGCTACGCCGGAAGGAATTATTTCAGAAAAATTCAATTTTGGAAGAGATCGATATCGTGTTATTGAAAAGACAGCAAACAAGGCTTTTGAAATGCTCCTAAAAGAAATTTTAAAAAACTAATTTCCTTTTGTTGTACATCAAAATATTATTACTTAAATTTGCACCCTGTTTTAAAATAACTAATAAAGTTAAGAAATGTCAAGAGTTTGTGAACTTACCGGAAAGAAGGCGATGGTTGGGAACAACGTGTCGCACGCGATGAACAAAACCAAACGTAAGTTTGATGTAAATTTGCTTAAGAAGCGCTTTTACATTCCTGAGGAAGACAAGTGGGTTACCCTTCGTGTTTCTGCTTCGGCGATAAAAAACATCAATAAAAAAGGTATTTCTGCGGTTATGAAAGAGGCCCGCGAAAAAGGCTTTTTAACAAAATAACTGCAATAATCAATAAAGTCTGTTACAATGGCTAAAAAAGGAAATAGAGTACAAGTAATTTTGGAGTGCACGGAGCACAAGGAGTCAGGAAAACCAGGTACTTCCCGATACATCACGACCAAAAATAAAAAGAACACCCCCGATAGAATGGAGTTGAAAAAATTCAACCCAATCTTGAAAAAAATGACCGTTCATAAAGAGATTAAATAATATAAGTCATGGCAAAGAAATCAGTAGCATCGTTACAAACAGGCTCAAAGCGTTTAACCAAAGCAATAAAAATGGTTAAGTCTCCTAAAACAGGAGCCTATACATTCACCGAGTCCATTATGGCTCCAGAATTGGTAAGTGACTGGTTGAACAAAAAATAACCAGCCTATAATATTTAGAAAAAGCCACTTTTTTGCGAAGGTGGCTTTTCGTATTTTTAAGAAAAATTCCAAACTACAATTTCCAAATTCCTAAACCTGGACGTGGAACTTGAAACCTGAAAGTTTTAAAATGAGTCTATTTAAAAAAATATTTTCAAAGGAAAAAAAGGAAACGCTCGATAAAGGCCTTGAAAAATCAAAAACTTCTTTTTTCGATAAATTAAGCAAAGCAGTAGCCGGCAAAAGCAAGGTTGATGATGATGTTCTGGACAATCTGGAGGAGGTGCTTGTTTCCAGTGACGTGGGAGTAAATACAACTCTAAAGATAATTGGTAGAATTGAGGAGCGTGTTTCACGCGATAAATATTTGGGAACCGATGAGCTAAACAAAATACTTCGTGAGGAAATCGCTGGACTTTTAAGCGAAATAGATTCAGGAAATGCTACAGAATTTGAAATTCCCCAAAACAAAAAACCTTATGTTATTATGGTAGTTGGCGTTAACGGGGTTGGCAAAACCACTACCATCGGAAAACTTGCATATCAATTCAAAAAAGCTGGAATGAAAGTGGTTTTGGGTGCAGCCGATACCTTTCGTGCAGCTGCTATTGATCAACTTCAAATTTGGGCAGACCGAACGGATGTTACAATCGTAAAACAAAATATGGGCAGCGATCCTGCAAGCGTCGCTTTTGACACGTTGCAAAGTGCTGTAAACCAAAATGCGGATGTAGTTATTATTGATACTGCAGGCCGCCTCCATAATAAGGTTAACTTGATGAACGAGCTGACCAAAGTGAAACGCGTAATGCAAAAGGTAATACCGGATGCGCCACACGATGTGCTTTTGGTTTTGGACGGTTCCACTGGCCAAAATGCTTTTGAGCAGGCTAAACAATTTACCGCGGCTACCGAGGTCACTTCACTGGCTGTTACTAAATTGGATGGTACGGCAAAGGGGGGTGTAGTGATTGGCATTAGCGACCAATTCCAGATACCGGTAAAATATATTGGAGTGGGCGAGGGGATGGAAGACCTGCAGGTTTTCAACAAAATTGAATTTGTAGATTCCTTCTTTAAATAGGATTTAAAAGTAAAATGCACGAGAGTACGAATGAGTTTTTTTTCGTGCTCTCGTGCATTTTTTTTAGAATTTTGTTATTTTAATTTTTAAACAATAATCCAGTTTCTATTTTATAAAGTTTCTTTAAGCCAGCTAAAGAATTCCCGTTGCCAAACAAGTGCATTTTGCGGTTGCAGCACCCAGTGATTTTCCTCCGGAAAGTATACAAGCTTACTCTTTATTCCTTTTAATTGGGCGGCTTGAAAGGCTTGCAATCCCTGTTCAATTGGAACGCGGTAATCCTTCCCACCCTGCACGATCATTATTGGCGTATTCCATTTATCAACATAAGTTATAGGATTGAATTCATTGAATGCCTTTTGGGCCTTCACATTGTCTTTTTCCCAATAGGCCCCTCCCATGTCATAATTCACGAAGAATAATTCCTCAGTCGTTCCATACATTGACCGGGTATCGAAAACGCCGTCGTGGGCAATGAAAGTTTTAAAACGGCCATCGTGATTGCCGGCAAGCCAAAAAACAGAATATCCCCCAAAACTTGCGCCAATAGCGCCCAAACGATCCTTGTCCACATAGGATTCTTTGGCAACTTCATCTATTGCATCCAAATAATCCTGCATTGCGCCGCCACCCCAATCGCCACTGATGGCTTGGTTCCATTCCACTCCATGGCCGGGCATGCCGCGCCTGTTTGGCGCAACCACAATATAACCTTGTGATGCCATCAACTGAAAGTTCCAACGGGTAGAATAAAATTGCGATAGTGCCGATTGTGGGCCGCCCTGTGCATATAGCAGAGTGGGGTACTTCTTATTTTTGTCGAAATTCGGTGGCAGAATTACCCAAACCAACATTTGTTTGCCATCCTTAGTTGTGACCATTCTTTTTTCAACAGTTGGCAAATCTAATTTGCCGTAGAACTCAGTATTAACTTGAGTTAGTTGGTTAAAGGTTTTGCTCTTCAAATCAAAAGAAAAAATTTCTGATGCATGGTTCATATCAGTCCGCGTAACAATGAGTTTGCCGTCCTTTTCCGCCACAATGCCGGTAACATCAAACTGGCCTTGGGAAAGTTGCTCAACCACAGCCATTTTTCTGGTTTTTCCCGGATGGTCCACTTTAAAAATTTGGGTAGTTCCCCCAATGGGTGCGGTAAAATATAAATCCTTGTTGTTAGAGGACCAAATAAAGCTGTTTACCGTTCCATCCCATTGTGAAGTTATATTTTGCTTCACGCCATCTTTCAAAACAATAATATCGTTTTTATCTGCTTCAAAACCTTCAGTCTTCATTTGAAGCCAAGCCAATGCTCCATCATTTGAAAATGCCGGATGTGTGTCATATCCCTTATTTTCTTCGGTAATGTTTTCTGTTTTTTTTGTGGCTAAATTAAATTTATAGATGTCGGTATTGGTACTGACGGCATATTCTGTTCCTGCCAATTTTTTGCTTACGTAATAAATATTTTCACCATTGGGTCCCCAAATATAATCCTCATCACCGCCAAATGGCGCTTGTGGAGTGTAATATGGCTGCTTGGGCATAATATCTGTTTCCGCGCCGGTATTCACATCCTTATAAAACACATGGTTGTACGTGCCGTCGTTCCACTTGTCCCAATGTCTATAATCCAATGAAGTATATACGTAGGCATCACTTTTTGGAAGATCGTCATATATATCCTTTCCGGTCACATCTTTTAATTGAACTGGTTTGTCCATCAAAAGAAATTGTCCGTTGGGCGACAGATTTTTATCGGTAACCTTTGCTTCATCTTTTGAAACTTCCGTAAAGTTGCCCCCGTTCACGGGCATTGAATAGTATTTGGCGTCAAAGCCATTTGTTTCCATATTGGGTGCGGAAACTTTGTAGTACAGCAGTTGACCATTAGCGGATAAACCAATTGGACTTACTTTTTTCACCTGCCATAAAAGCTCCGGTGTCATTGTTTTTTGTGCAAACAAAAAGCTAGCGCATAGAAAGGCTAGCAGGAATGTCATTTTTTTCATCGTTGAAATTATTTAAAGAAGCGTAAAGTTAAATAAAAAAGTTGGTTGGGTCTTCGATAGACTCAGCCTGACGATCGTTTAATTTTGGTTTTTGGGAATTTGCGTTTTGGGTTTTGTCATTTGTAATTTGTTTCCTTTTTTTAGTGGTATCTTTGCGCACTTTTTAAAATTAAGAATTCGGAAATCGAAACCCGTAAATCGTAAATAAAAAAAATGCGTACCAAAACCCTAAAGAAGAATAAGATAAACGTTGTAACCCTAGGTTGCTCCAAAAATGTATATGACAGTGAGGTGCTGATGGGCCAGTTGCGCGCCAGCAATAAGGAAGTGGTACATGAAGAGGAAGGAAATATCGTGGTCATAAACACTTGCGGTTTCATTAACAATGCCAAGGAGGAAAGCATCAACACCATTCTTGAATTCGTTCAAAAGAAGGAAGAGGGCCTTGTGGATAAAGTGTTTGTAACCGGCTGCCTGTCAGAGCGCTATAAACCGGATCTTCAAAAGGAAATTCCAAATGTGGATGAATACTTCGGTACCACTGAACTTCCTGGGTTGTTAAAGGCCTTGGGCGCAGATTATAAACACGAGTTGATAGGCGAACGCATTACCACAACCCCTAAAAACTATGCTTATTTTAAAATAGCCGAAGGCTGCGATCGCCCATGTTCTTTTTGCGCAATTCCTATTATGCGCGGAAAACACCGAAGCACCCCGATGGAAGATTTGGTAATAGAAGCCGAAAAGCTCGCCGCAAAAGGAGTGAAGGAACTTATTTTGATTGCGCAGGATTTAACCTATTACGGACTGGATTTATATAAAAAACGAAATTTAGCAGAGCTCCTCCAAAGGCTTGCAATGGTAGAAGGAATAGAATGGATAAGATTGCATTATGCATTTCCCACAGGGTTCCCGATGGATGTTTTGGAACTAATGCGCAACGAGCCGAAAATCTGCAATTATATCGATATTCCATTGCAACACATTTCGGACCCAATCCTAAAGTCGATGCGTCGTGGGACTACCAAAGTGAAAACAACAAAATTGTTAGAGGAATTTCGTGCGGCCGTTCCCGGAATGGCAATAAGAACTACTTTAATTGTTGGCTATCCCGGCGAAACCGAGGACGATTTCCAAACCTTAAAACAATGGGTGAAGGATATGCGTTTTGAGCGGTTAGGCTGTTTTACCTATTCCCATGAGGAAAACACCCACGCATACAATCTTGAGGATGACGTTCCGGAGGACGTGAAAATGGACCGTGCAAACCAGATTATGGAAATACAATCGCAAATTTCTTGGGAACTTAACCAACAGAAAATTGGCAAAGAATTCAAAGTGGTGATTGACCGAAAGGAAGGCGGCTATTTTGTGGGAAGAACTGAATTTGACAGTCCCGATGTGGACAATGAAGTTCTGATAAATGCAGCGGAAGGTTACCTGCGTACCGGCGAGTTTTGCAATGTGAAAATTACCGCTGCCGAAGATTTTGATCTGTATGCTGAGCTTGTTTAAAACCACAAACTGACAAACAATAATTTGTGATTGGGGTAATACTGCTTTTTTAAACGCTACAGCGGTTTAGGGATTCTGTTTATATTTGAAGAAAAAGCGTTTTCCATGAATAATTCCCAGAGATTCCGTTTCCCGAAAACCGTGCTGTTCGGCATTACGGCACTATACATTATTATAATGCTGGCCACCTATTTTCTCTACTATAATGAACCAACGGTGGGTTGTGCAAAGCGTTTGTTGATAGCACAAACCATTGCTTTGATAGTGCAAGTGATCCTGAACTACATAAACTACCACTCCCATCGGAAGATAGTTGTGCTGGCAACCTTGTTTGTGAGCACAATGATTGTTATGGGGGTTATTTCCAGTTTCTTCACTTTGGAGCTGATGTGTGGCTATTATGGAATTGACGTCACACAATAATTTGAAAAAAGTATTAATCATCGGCCATACCTTTCCCGAGCCTTGCACCACCGCTGCGGGGAGTAGGATGATGCAGTTGATTGGATTGTTTCATGAGGAAAAATATCAAATCACCTTTGCGAGTACGGCATCAATCACTGAAAGAACTGCCGATTTGGAAACGCAGGACATAGCTGTAAAAAATATTCTATTGAATGAAGTGTCCTTTGATGAATTTATAGAAAAATTGCATCCCCAAATTGTAGTTTTTGACCGCTACGTTACGGAAGAACAATTTGGATGGCGCGTTTCTGGAAGTTGTCCGGATGCCCTGAAAATTTTGGATACCGAAGACTTACATTTTCTGCGGAAGGCTAGGGAAGAAGCAGTGAAAAATGGCAAGCCAATTTCCGCGGCAAACCTATTTTCAGAAATGGCAAAACGTGAACTCGCAAGTATTTTGCGGTGCGATTTGACGCTCGTTATTTCAGAATATGAAATGGAATTGCTTCAAACTACCTTTAAAATTCCCTCGGAAATACTTTACTACTTACCGTTTTTAATAGATTCCATGTCAGAAGAAGTGCCAACGTTTTCAAGCAGAAATCATTTTCTCGCTATCGGAAATTTACTGCACGCTCCGAATGTTGATTCGGTATTTCAACTAAAAGAAATTTGGCCCGAAATAAGGAAAAAATTCCCCGAAGCGGAACTTCATGTTTATGGCGCTTATGCCCAACAACAAATCCAACAGCTACACAATACTAAAGAAGGTTTTATCATACAGGGATGGGCCGAAAGTGTGGAAACTGTAATGAGTTTTTATCGGGTGCAATTGGCGCCCCTTCGTTTTGGGGCTGGCTTGAAAGGTAAGATTTTTGACGCTATGCGTTTTGGCCTTCCTTCGGTAACGACTGATGTGGGAGCGGAGGGAATGAGCGGCACACATCCATTTGGTGGGGCGGTAACCTCTGGCAAGGAAGCGTTCGTAACTGCCGCAATAGAATTATATTCCGAGGAAATGTTTTGGCGGGAAGCGCAGCACAATGGTTTCGAAATTATCAAGAATCGGTTTCGGAAGGATTTATTTTCTTTGGAATTTGCCAAACTCATTTGCACTCTATCAAAAAATCTTGAAACACATCGCCAGCAAAATTTTCTTGGACAAATTCTACAACACCATACTCTTCAAAGCACCAAATATTTAAGCAAATGGATTGAGGAGAAAAATTCCGCTAAGTCAAAATGATGGTGAGACCTTGTTAAATATTGTGCACCCGCAGGTTCTTATTGTAATTGCTGTAATATAGCTGCACTTTCCGCACGTTTTCCCTGACCTTCGTAGATGAGTGCCAGCAAATATCGAAAATCTCCATTTTCGGGTTCCACTTTTAGGGCTGCCTTTACGGCTTTTTCGGCTTTGGTCCAATTTTTATTTTGGTAATAATATGTTGCCAGATTATAGTGGGAGCGGGAATCTGTATGGTCGAGAGCGGTCGCTTTTATTAAATCTGCTTCCCCTTGTGCATTATTTTTCATTTCCAGATTGAGTAGGCCACGCAGGTAATATGCCCTGCCGTAATTTGGATTTTTTTTCAATAATACATTCAAGGTTTCCAAAGCCGCCTGGGTATTGCCCGTCATACTATAGGCGGTGGCGAGATTGGGATATACGGGCAACAAAAGACTGTCCTTTTTGATTGCCATTTGATACTGCTTTATGGCATTTGGAATGTCATTGTTTTGAAGATAATGATCCCCGAGCCGCAATCTGCCCGTAGCAAAATCTGCATTGGTGTGGAGCATGATTGCCAATTCCTTTTGGGCTTTTAACAATGCATTTTGATCCAGATTTTGAAGCTGTTCCCGTGGCACGCCGCTTAAAATTTCCGCGCTCCCTATACGCACCAGGCGGGAGGTGTCCGCAATATGTTCGGCAGCAATTGAAATGCGATCCATTAAATTAAGATCCCTAAATTTCATTAATGCATTGTACCGTACCAAAGGTGACGCGTCTTTCAGTGAATTTATAATGGGCACAAACTGCTCCACATTTGTAATGTTCAGGTTGTTGATAACGCTGGCCCGAGCAATGGCGGGATATTTCATATTTGTAATAAAAGCATCCAATTTTTTTCTTTCGGCAACCGTAATTCCAGGTTTGGTGCTCAGCAATAGGCCATCGGAAAAATGATCCCGTCTATTTTCGCCATACCACTGTTTGACCATAGCGGCGGCCCACGCATCGGTTTGGTCCGTATGGCACTGGGTGCAGGCATTTGGCGTGCCGTATGCCACACTTTGGTCCGGCCGGGGAACACGGAAACTGTGGTCCCTTCTAAAATCGATGCCCATATATTTTTTGCCGGTCATGTGGCAATTCACGCATTGGGCGCTTTCAGAGCTCATGGGGTGAAAATGGTGTGAAGGCTCATTATAGGTGGGCGCGTGGCATTGCAAACATAAATTGTTGCCTTCTTTTTTCAGTTTAAGGCTGTGCACGTTATGGCAATCTGCGCATTTCACATTGTTATGGTACATCATGCTCTGCAGGAAGGAACCATACACATAGTCCTCATTGTCAATCTGGCCATCTGCATGATAGTTGGCAGTGTCCAGCACTTGCAAATAGTATTGATTTTCAAAATACTCCCCGGGCACCAGGTTTTCGGTTAGTTTCGCGCGGCGGGAATGGCAGGGGGCGCACATAGTCATTTGTTCCAGTTGTGTTTTCCCTTTTAGTATATAGGTATGGGCAATGTTGGTAGTGTCCCCACTGTTTTTTGCCCAAAACACGTGTTTCTCTGCGGGGCCATGGCAACTTTCGCAACTAACATTTATGGAGGCATAAGTGGTTGTAAAGGAGTCGGTGTCGGCGGAATAGTTTTTCTTTAAATTGGTAGAATGGCATTCCGCGCACATGGTGTTCCAGTTTTGGGAGCTCTCCGTCCAGTGCATCCAGTCGTGCGGATTCATTTTGCCCCCTTCATATTGGTGATACCATTTTTTTGCATCCACATCCCAGCTTACGCGCAGCACCTGCTTTCGGCCGTTTTCAAAATCTACCAAATATTGCTGCAGGGGGTACACCCCGAAGGTGTAAGCAATTACATATTCCTTTTCGGAGCCATCTATTTCTTTTATATGTGCAATGAACTTGTTGTTCTTCTTCGTAAAAAAATAGGACACGCCGTCCAGAACAATTCTTTCATCATTAAAATTTCCCAACACGGTGGAGTCGTTGGCAATTTGCATGGCCAAGTCATGGTCGGAATCCTTCCAGGAATCATACACGGTTTTATGGCACTGCATACATTGGGCATCGCCCACATAGCCGTCCTCATGAACAGATTTAAAATTGGTGATGGCGGAATAGGAATCCGTTTCCGAATTGTTTTTGCACGCCGCGAATAGGAAAAAAACAAAAAGGAGTTTGAGGATGGTGGGCATATACAGAAAGCTGTTCGCTATTAGGCAACTAAGATAAAATTTAATTGCAATTCTATTTTATAACCATCCATAATTCTAGAAGCCAGGTTTCTATTTTTTTGGAATGTGCGCATTTTTTCTACTCAATTCATTTTCAATAGCGTTCCCTTTAGAGAAAAGGAAGCTTAACACAATGTTCACGACTTTTAAATATCTACTGGCTATATTTAGGCTTTAAGCAATAAAAAATAAACAATATGAACATTACATTGGAACAAGCGGAAAAGGTGATTGCCGCAGCAAAAAAGAAAGCAACCGACATAGACACCAAAATGAACATTAGCGTGGTTGATAGCGGCGCAAACCAAGTGGCCTTTGCCCGTATGGACGGCGCTTGGCTGGGCAGTGCGGACATTGCCCTGAAAAAAGCCAAAACCGCAAGATTTTTTGATATGCCCACCGGCGAAATTGGCAAGCTATCACAGCCCGGCGAACCGCTGTACGGCATTGAACATTCCAACGGCGGGCTGATTTCCTTCCCCGGCGGGGTTTTATTGAAGAATAAAAATGGCGATATCATTGGCGCAGTGGGCGTGAGCGGAAGTACCGTGGATAATGACCATACCGTGGCAACCGCAGGGGCAGAAGCACTATAAACAAATATGCCAAAAAGTAATAAACCTCCAAACGGAGGTTTTTTTTTTGATGTTAATAAGCTACTTCAGCAAAACAAAATTTGAAGCGGGAATCCTAATAGCCATAAAAATTGCCAAGAGTAAATAGAAAGTAACTATGGATCAATGTATTCTAATTGTATTACATTTACCCCGCAAAAAAAATTGCATCACGAAAACTTAAAAAATATGAAAAAAACAAAATTCATCTTTGCCATTATTCTGCTTAACGCATTTCTTATATCCTGTTCTTCAGATGACGATTCAGACCCGGACCCGGAAACACCTTCGGGGAAATTGGTGAAATCTGAAAAAATAGATGATAACACTAAAACAGATTATTATTATAATGCCGATAACCTATTGACTACCTACAGCGGCACCCGTATTGATTTTTCCTATACGTCAGATTTTAGTTATGATTCAGAAAAGAGACTAACAAGAGTGGTTTTTGAAGAAGCGGGCCCTAATCCATTTACGTCCGTAGTAACGTTTACTTATAATGCCGATGGACGTTTGTCTGGCTATGGCAACGGTCCTGATATTGTGGCCATAACCTACAACGGCAACACGGTAACCGCAACTGGTGATTTTGCCGGCGGTCCGGACTCTGAAGTGTACATGGAGCTGAACGCCGCGGGGCAAATTGTTAAATATACCGAAAGCTACCAGTACACCCTTTTTGGTTATGATGCCAATGGCAATATGGTTTCCGCAGCGTCCTTTGACAATGATGACAACCCGCTTACGGCCTTCACCTTAACCTATGATGATAAAACAAACCCATTTTATGGCCAGTTTGATTCCATTTATATTGAACGCTTCCTTGAATTCTTTGAGGATTTTGATGGTATTTATGTTAGCGGGTTTGAGGGGTACAGTTTCCCTTACTTCAAGAACAATATTACCTCCATCCAGGAAACTGGGGGCGATTCATTAATCTACACCTATGCGTATGATGCAGATGGATACCCAACCGTGGTGAATGAGGACGATATGGGCGATACCTATTCATACAGCATTTCATATTACTAACAGAGGAAGCAGGGCCACACCCCTTCAACCCACTATTCAACACAAGGAAAAGCCGCTATGTAGCGGCTTTTTTTTGTTCGCAATTGTTTTATGGTAGGAATATTCCTAAACCATTTAAGGGAAATCCCCCCAAAAAAAACAGGGTTTTCCCCCTAAAAAAAACAGGGTTTTTCCTGTTGACTGGTGTTTATATTTTCACCATAATTGTCACACTATAAACCACTTAAATTTTACATTATGAGCAACACGAATCAAAATTTGCTGAACCAGGTTCTTGCG
>NZ_JAUGQQ010000015.1 GCF_030410135.1 Aequorivita aurantiaca
ACAATCCAACAATCCAATTGTCAGTTCGAGTGAATTTGAAAAGAGCGACAGCGATTTCAAATTCGTATCGAGAACCTGTCTATCCAACAATCCAACAATCCAACAATCCAATTGTCAGTTCGAGTGAATCTGAAAAGAGCGACAGCGATTTCAAATTCGTATCGAGAACCTGTCTATCCAACAATCCAAGAATCGAACAATCCAGCAATCCAATTGTCAGTTCGAGTGAATTTGAAAAGAGCGACAGCGATTTCAAATTCGTATCGAGAACCTGTCTATCCAACAATCCAACCATCCAACCATCCAACTGTCAGTTCGAGTGAATTTGAAAAGAGCGACAGCGATTTCAAATTCGTATCGAGAACCTGTCTATCCAACAATCCAACCATCCAACCATCCAACAATCCAACCATCCAACAATCCAACCATCCAACAATCCAACCATCCAACCATCCAACTGTCAGTTCGAGTAAATTTGAAAGGAGCGACAGCGTCTTCAAATTTGTATCGAGAACGTCTATCAACATTCTGGTCTTCGAAAAAAGAGCCTACCCTGAGCTACTTTACCCTGAGCGCAGTCCAAGGGAAGTGTAAAAATGAATTTATTGGAAGAGCAAGTAAAATCCTTGAAATCATATATAATTTAAAAACGCAAAATTCTCCCCATATATTCCGAAATGGGTTTCAGTTTTTACCAGTCTCGGGATGTAGGCCAATTAAAAACTTTAACGATTAAACATCAATCTGCTTCCGTCATTGCAAAGAACCAACCAAAGGAACAACTGAAGCAAATCGAAGATTAAACGGAGTTAATGGGTTGTTCAAAAAATAAAAACCGCCCACAAATGCGGGCGGCTACAATCAACATGAAACAAAGTTACTTTTTAACCAATTGCTTTGTGAGGATAGCATTTTCGCCCTTTATCCGTAAAAAGTAGATACCGGATTGAAGTTGGGAGATATCAATTGTTTTCGACTGGCCCATTTTATTTAAATCCACCGAATCTATAAGTCTGCCGGTAACATCGTAAATAGTAACTGCTTCCAAAGATATTTCTTGATTCTTTGTAAGGGTCACTTCAGCATTCGCGGGATTGGGATAAACGCTTACCGCATTTGTATTTATTTCATTTGCAGTGACTGCCAATTCACCCGAAGAAAAGAAGAGGGTAATGTTTGGAGATGTCCAGCGCGGGAAACCAGCGGGAGTGTTCATGGCGTCATAAGGTTGGTCGTCGCCGTACACCACACGCGAATAAGGTGTGTTTTGGTCTGGGGTATTTATAAAACCTACCCACAATACCTGCTCCGGATAACTTTTATTTGCATATACCACCAAATTATCGCCAGTGTATTCATAAGTTGTGTTAAAAGGAATATAGATATTGTTCAGACCTTTTTGAAAATCAACCATTCCATCGTACACCAATGTAAAACTGCTTGGGGCTACCCAATCGGTGGACATATCGCTTTGGGTTGTTTCTCCCAAATAAATCTGAATGGCCACATCTTCCGTATCATTGTCGAAATATGCACGGTATTCCAATCCGTTTATGGATTCTTGCGTTGCTGTTATGTCCGCTGCATTATAAAGTGTTTGCGTTAAACTGTGCTTATAAAAGAAATCGTAAGGCGTATCGTTGGTTGCGAAGGTGCTGTTGGGATCGCCTATTTGAATATCTTCCGTATCTTGATATTGAACACTCACATGAAAGTCACTTGTTTCGTTATTTGCCAACACTGCATCGTCTGTGCTTTCCACTTTCGCAATAAAAGTATGACCGCCCAAATCAGCATTCCCGGGGGTAAATCTTAGGGTGTAGTCAATCTTTTCAGCAAAATCAATAGGTTCACCCGCTACGGAGGCAACCACATCGCCATTTTCGTTTAAAAGTTTTACCGTATAATCATTCTGGGAAAGTGCCCCACCGTTTTCAACGGTTACTGTATAGGTTGCCTCCGCTCCAATGTTGGGAGTATTATTCCCTGTTATTTTGCGGGCAACCAAGTCGTTATCAATTACGGCCTCCACCACTATATCATCAATTGCCCAGCCATTGATAAAATTGTTGTTGCCGTCGTAACGAAAGGCGAATTTCATTTCCGTGGCTCCAGCTGGCGCATTAAAATAATAAACATATTCATCCTGTGGAATATTCATTAGACCTAGCAAGGATTCCCAAAGAGGTTGCCAAGTAGCACCATCATCAAAGGTTACGTCAAGGCCAATTATCTCGCCGGCATCAGCGGCATAATTAATTAAATATTGCTTGTACCGCAGCGCCAATTTATCGTGGCCATCAATATCAATAGGTGCTGAAACCAGACGGCTAAGACCCACTTGAAAGCCATATCCCATATACAATTCAGGAGCCGTTCCACCCGCTATTTGGGAAACGTTTACATCCCATTCAGGCGGTTGGTCGGCATCAATTACCCAACCTGGAGGCAATTCTCCCTGTGGATAATTAAATTCTTCGGTGTAAAGGGTTTGCTGGGCAGACATCGAAAAGCCGCAGAAAATCATATTTAATAGGAAAAGAGGAAACGATAGGGTAGTTAATTTTTTCATCATTGTGTATTTTATAAAAACTGTTGCAACAAATTAAGCCAAAATATCGATGCCCATCAATTGGCGTTTCACGCTATTTTGAATTGGGCAAACTAAGTGCCAGCACTTAATTTTGCCCATGCAGTTGCCAATAATAGATTGTTTGTACCACCTTTGTGGCAAAAGCTGCTTTTGGGCATCCGTTGTAATGAATATTCAAAACAAAATAGAAACGAACTGGATATTGGTTTTGAAAACCATACTGCCTCTCCTATTTGTTGGGGCTATCATAAGCTGTGAAAAATCCGCCAATGGTTCCACAACTGCGGAATATGATAAAACAGCAACGCTCCCTGACAGTACCTTCGCCAAAATCCACAATCAAATTTATGACAACCCTTCTGCAGCACAGGCTCGGTCGTTGAGTCTTTTGGATTCACTGGATGCCAACGATAAAATTTCCCGCATAAAGTTGATGAAATATATAGGTTCTTCCTATGTTTTTGAAACAAACTATCCCGAAGCCATAAAATACTACAACGAAGCCCTTGCGGAGGCGGAAAGCATACATTTTTATGATGAAATAGCAAACATCAACAATAATCTGGGTACCGTATTCAACGAATCTGGCAGCTACACTTCGGCCTATATCCATTTGGTTGCAGCATTGGACAATTATGAACTGGCGGGCACGCCGGAGAAAAAGGAAGGAACGCTCAACAATATCGGGTTGACGTATCTTAATTTGAACAATCACAAAAAGGCGTTGGAGTATTTTGAAAGGGCTTTGGATACCAGTGCGCAGCCAAAGAATCCCATTTTAGTGGCTACCATTCTAAACAATATTGCCCTTTGCTACACCAATGAAAAGAAGCAGGCAGCAGCCCTCGAATCCCTAAATAACTCAATCGCACTTTCCGAACAACACAATAACCAGTACAGCCTGTGTATTTCATATAAAATAATGGGCGATATCCATCAGAGTTCCGGCGACTTCGAAAAGGCTTTTGAGGCCTACACAAAAAGTGAGCGTATAGCACAGGAAGGGCAGCTTTTTCAACAGATTGCCTTTGCCAAAATCGGATTGGGAAGAGTGCTGTTGGATCAGACCAATGTAGACGAAGCATTAAAATACGGTTTGGAAGTGCTAAAAATGGCAGAAGAAAAAAACAGCAATCTGCTAAAAACGGATGCACATTTTCTGCTGTCCATGATATATCAGCAAAAGAAAGATTACCAAAAAAGTTTGGAGCATTTCCAACAACATGTACGGTTGAAGGAAGAGATGAACAACAACACCATCGTAAACCAGATTTACGATGTGGAGCTAAAACATTTGGACCAGCTGAACAATATGCAGCAGTTGGAAATTGACAAAAAGGAACTGGCGATAAGTAATAAAAATAACCTGCTTTTCTTTATGTCGCTGGTGTTTATTCTACTGTTGATCGGCCTGTATTTGGCCTATAGGAACCATCAACATAAACAGGCCGCCAAATTGCGGGGCACTCTAATTGAAATGAACAAAAAACGATCCAACGCCGCGCTGGAAGCAGAGATAAGGGAACGTAAACGCATCGGACAAAACCTGCACGATAGTTTGGGGTACCTGCTTTCGTTAGCATGAATTCAGGCGAGCGTGTTGCATAAAAAGAAAAATATTTCCGAAGAAAAGCGAACGGAACTCTTGGCTTCCTTAATGGAAAGTATTGATGAGGCATTTAACGAAGTGCGCAACATTTCGCACAACCTGTCTCCTTCCCTACTCTCGGAGCGCGGACTGAAGGGTGCGCTGCAGAATATCAGCAACCGGGTAAACAAAAGTTCGAAACTGCGGATGACGTTTGATACCTTCGGATTGGATGAAAATCTGGATGGGCTGATAGAAAATGTGCTGTACCGAACCCTCCAGGAAATAGTGAACAATACCCTAAAGCATGCGCAGGCAAGCGAGCTGTTTGTGCAGATAACACAAGACGAAAAAGAAATAAACTTAATAGCGGAAGATAATGGGAAGGGATTTGATTATGAAGTGGTGCGGCATAATGCCGGCATGGGGCTTGCCAATATAACTTCGGGAATTGAAAACCTCAACGGCACCATTTTTATTGATGCCAAAGCAGGGAGAGGCACTATAATCAGTATAATTATACCTTTACGATAGCAGTATTATGGCAAATGAAATGATAAATGTATTGATAGTGGACGACCACCAACTGATGATTGAGGGGCTAAAACCCCTGTTGGAAGATGAAGAAGGAATTGGAAAGGTTTCTGGGGCCAATTCCATGAAAGAAGCCTTGGATTTTTTGGAAAAAAATCAGATTGAAGTAATCCTAATGGACGTAAATATGCCAGATGTTTCCGGTATTGAGGCCACCAAAAATATAAAGGCACGCTACCACAGTATAAAAATAATTGCACTTACCATGCACGATGATATAGCCATTATAACAAAAATGATAAAGGCTGGGGCATCAGGCTATATCCTAAAGCGCACCAATATGATTGAAGTGGTGGAGGCCATTAAAATTGTGCACAACAACGGTAGGTATATCAGTAAAAATATCCAAAACATCCTTATGGACAATCTTATGGATCCTACGGAAGATCTATTTAGTACGGAAGAAAAAAAGCCAATACTTTCAGAAAGGGAACAGGAAGTACTCGAACTTCTGGCAAAGGAACTCAAGAATGACGAAATAGCGGAAAAGCTATTCATAAGCGAGCGAACCGTGGAGGCACATAGACGAAACATTTTTATCAAGACCAAAACCAAATCTGTAATAGGCTTAATGAAATATGTCATAAAGCACGGGCTGATAAAGATTAATATTGAAGGAAAATAAGGAGATTGTTAAAGTGCCAAACTCCATAGCTCATAGCTCGTAACTCCATTTCGAATTCCTACATTCGTAGTTCGTAGTTCGTCCCTCTTAGTTCATCGCTCGTGAAGAGATTTGTTAAGGAATTATTCAAAAAAGAATTTTCAAACGCAATCCCATTTCAACATTTAAACGATTCCACAATTAAACAATCTAATTATTCATTGTTAATTGTTAATTGAAATCCGGATAGATTACCAAGCATAGCTTTTTTGCTGTAAGCTCTAGGCTCTAGGCTTTAAGCTATAAGCCATAGAGCGTAATTAAATAATTATAGCTAAAATATTTTGGTTTAAATCAAATTACGCCTTTATATTTGCAACATCAATCCCCCGCACGCCTCTGCTTCAAGTGCAATTTGCGGGGCTTTTTTTTGCAATAAACTCAACATAAAATGAAATATGAAAAACCGCCCAAAACGGTCGAAGAACATATTGAAGTTTTAATCCATCGAGGTCTAAATATTCCTGATTCTGAACGCGCTAAACAATATTTTAGAAACATAGGTTATTATCGTTTATCAGGATAAATCGGGGAAAAAATCAAATATAAATCCTTTTACTATATGCTGTAGGCTTTAAGCTTTAAGCCAATACTTATATCCTTCAAATTTACTATTTAGGTCTCTTCGGCCTTCGAAAAGTAGCCTGCCCTGAGCGCAGTCGAAGGGTAGAAAATGAATTTATTGGAGGAAGAAGCAAAAATGCTTTCAATAAAATCAATAAGTAGTAACGCCAATCCCCCCTTTGAAGGGGGCTAGGGGGATGTTTTTTTGCGCCGGAAATAAAGAAATTTTCAGGATTCTTTTCGTAAGCCTTTTTTTTGTTTCGGCCTGCCCTGAGCGGAGTCGAAGATTTCATCAAGGAAGCAAAACTTCCCTCCTATTACGCAAACCATAACAATAGGATGTTAAATCGGAGAGAATTCCACATGTAACGTTTTTGCTATAAGCTACGCAAGTATATTGCAAGAAAAAATAATACATTTTATACCAGAAAATTTATCTATGCAGGAGTGGATATAATTTTAGGCAGCAAAACTGCCTACAATCACATAATTTTAGCCTGTAAACTTTAAATTTTGCTAATTGTTAATTCGGAATATTTAAAAGTAAAAAGTATCATTAGACCCTTTTTAAATATTCAAAGTTAACTTATAAGGGTTGTTTACGGAAGTAATGCCAAAAAGCTCCAATAACTTAACTTTATTATTTCGGTCAGAAGGATGAGAATCCAAATATTCCTGGATCTTAGGCTGTTTTATGGATGGAATACGACTCTCAAAAAAAGGCCACAATTCAGTAGAGGAATAAATTTTATCTTTTACCGGAAACTCAAATAACGATTCTAATTCATCCTGATTTTGAAACCATTTAGAATAGTGAAATGACCAAATGCTCCCATCATAATCAAGATAACCAATAATAAGCTCTTGGTACTTTAATTGAAATTTAGGATTTTGGTTTATTTGCTCATAAGTGCAGGGCAAATCTTTAGCCTTAGCCTGTGAACGAATGTATTTTTTAAATTGCTGTAGCATAGACTATTTAATAATGCTTTCAAGGTTTTGAAATCTGAAATTAAGAATTTTCTCAATAATTTTAATTCTTTGTAGTGTGAAAAGTTTCACAAAATCTCTCTTCAGAGTTTTTAAAGTTTTTTCCAAACTTGCATTATCTGTCCATCGCGAAATGTGCGCTGGCTTAATAAAATCATTTTCTTTAAGATATTGTATAAGTTGATGGTGGTTACAAGTATTATTTTCAGGTGTACTTATCTTTGGAACTGAAGTCTTAACGTATTTATGTATTCTGTTATTTTGTTGTTCTTCATTATCCTTGTGCAAAGATAGTATAAATTCTTCATCATTATTCCAATACAATCCTCTCGCAGTATCATAAATGGGAGAAAAGTATGGCTCATGTGCATTTCTTATATGAGTAATTACACCCCAATTATAATAATGCCTATCATTATTTCCCGTTAAACAATCAAATAACAACATATCTATAAAGCCATCAAGAATTTCATAGTTCGGAAAAACACTTTGAAGTGCAGAAAAGGCTTTGTCTATCAAGTGTTTCATAATCAGTCACGATCATTGTCCGGTCTAACACTGTCGTCGTCGCCGGTGCTTAAAATATTTCGGCTCTGATCAGTATCGCTGATGTCGGTCGGAGTACACGAAAATAAAATTCCCGATAGTATCATTAAAAGTAAAAACGATAAGGTTTTCATAATGTAAAATGTTAAGTGAAAGGACGGTTCAGACCACCACTTTGATGGTCCATATTCACTTGTGCACAATGAAAAAACGGGTGTTAAACGCCGTAGGATTAGCAACTTCCGTATTCCGAAAGTACCTCGACATCCGAAAATAATACATATCGTTTTTGCCACTTTTGGTGAAAACAGTGGTGTCATTGGTAAAAAATCGTGTTTTAAGGGTAAAAACTAAAAATGGTAGTTTTTAATCACCCCCTCCACCCGTGATATATTTTCTAAATATTTGGGAGAAAAGGGAATGCGTGAGTGGGAATTGCGAAACATTAAATAGCGCTTCACGTGGTTTATTCTAAATACCATCGCGGCATTGATGATATAACTCTTTTGAACTCGTATAAATGGAATGGAAAGCCGACTCTCAAAATGTTTTAAGGAATTGAAAAAAGGTATCACGGTTCCATCACATAAATGGAAATCTACATCATTGTCATCTGCTTTTATAAAAAGTATTTCTGAAACCTTCAGATAATGGGCTTCCTTGGAAGAACCTATGGATATGAGGCGATCTGGATTGATCATTTTATTTTGGCATTTTATTAGTGCCTCAACAATCGCATCTGAATCAAGAGGCCTTAGGCATACATCCACACATCCCCCTTTCAAACCGAAATATGCTTTTTCAAATGCTCCCGTTATCCCGATTAATTGCACATTTTTAAAAAGTCTTTTGATGATTGCCACATTATTGTTATTTAATCGTGCAATATCCAAGTCCAAAATAATTATTTCGACATCCACAATATTCAAAACTGATTCATCAAAGTGTATACTTTCAGCTCCTCCAATATAATGGAACCCCGCTACAACCTTGCAGGTTTCCTGTATAGTTTCGTGAAGCTTCGCATTATTGCTTATCGATAAGACTCGAATCAAAACTGAAATTTTCTTACCAAATAATAATACTGTGTTATTTCAAAACCCAGATATGGTTTTACCTTACTTTTTATATGGAAAAACCCTTATTCAATCTTAATGCAACCTTTTACTTTAGGTAAATCAAATCCCCGCAATTCTAAAATCGTTAAATTCAACATTACCTACTATGAAATACAGCAAGCAGATTATAGCTAGTTTAGAAAGGAACATTCAAAATTTACCTTGCAATCCTGAAAATCCTTTTGAAAAAATTGAATTGGGAATATCTTACTGCCAAAAAAGCTTAAAGAAACTTCGCCATAGAATACTTGCCCATGGATTTCCTTCGCCCGAAGTCGAATGTCAATTTTTTAAGCACATCAAACCAAAAGCACTCGGGTATCTAATCTATTTTCTGTACCTGTCAGACTTTGAGATGTCCAAACCAAAAACGACCTCCAAGAAATTAAAAAGCTTCACACAGCAATATATAACAGACTATCAAAACTATTTTCTGGAACATAAGGAGTTCTACTTGTATTTAATGCGGAATAGAATTGACCGCGATTGCGAGTATTTTCTACGTTCCCAGGGCGTAGTCAAATTTCATTCCGATGCCCTTCCCTATTGTATGGATAATGAATTTTCCACTTCCCACGATTTTATTGCTGCAAAAATTTTTGCGCACAACCTGCTCATTGAACATCTGAATAAGGAATTGATTTTAAGCCACAATTCCCTCTCAACGGAAAATCGAACCCCTTACAATATACCCTGGACCGGCACAAAAACCGATCTAATTGAATTAATGTACGCTCTTCACGAAACCGGTGCAATTAACAACGGAAACACAGAAATAAAGGAACTTGCAGATTTCTTCCAGCTCGTTTTTAAAATCGACCTTGGTGAATATTACCGCACCTACATAGAAATCCGCACCCGAAAAATAAACCCTACAAAATTTCTGGACAGAATGAAAAATAATCTCCTAACAAGAATAACCGAAGCAGACAACTAATCCCTATGATGCTAAGAGCAGTCGAAGCAAAACTGAAAATTGTCATGCAGAGCACGGTCAAACAAACTGAAAACTGAAAACTGTCCACAATACACTGTCTTCTAATTATTAACTACCAAATACCCACTACCCCCTGCTAACTAAAAAAAATCACCCACCTTGGGTACACCTTGTGAATTTTATTCGCATAACCATCAAACCTTTGTTCCAATTAGGCAAAAAACCTCTAACCCTAAAATCTTACAACCATGGAAACAAAAATCAATGAATTCTGGCAGCTATTTCAGAAGGAAAGCTACGCTATTTACAAAGACATCAAATATGGCCTCGTACCGGAGAAGAAATTTGAATTGCTACATTATCTTCTTCAAAACATCCATCCCAGATTACAATTGCTTATCAACCGCCCCCCCAACGGCGAAGTTCAGTTGGTCTTTCTTACCAAGGGCAGTTTAAAGTTAAAAATAATTATAACCGAAATATTAAAAATGGCTCCCCATGATGATTACTGGACTTTCAAACTTGGCCTCCCTCCCTGGAGAGGTACCCTAGAGGAATTCAGCAATCACTACCAATTTTTCGGTCCCGGCGTGCACGTTTATGATATCCATTTTGACATATATAAAATTCACTCCAATGGTAAAGTGAACCTTCAAATCCACCTAGAAAAAAATAAATCCCTCTCCAAGGACTTTATTAACAACAGTATGCAGGTCTTCCTGCTTTTCTATTTTGGGGATCAATTGTTCTTCAAGAAAATTACCCGTATTAAGATTATTCAACGAAAGTACCGTCATATAAATTTTCTCCCTATTTCTGAACTCAAACCATTATTGGAACTTTCAAGGGTAACATAATCTTTATAATAATAACGCAACCTCCCTCTTAAAGAGCGAATATGTCAACAAAGCCTTCCTTTTGGTCCACGAAAAATTGCTGCCGAGGCATACTTGTGGTTGCCACGATGTGTGTTTCCACCTTCATCAATGTATATGTCATAGCCTGCCAATGGCTAGTTCAAGGGGGTCGAGTATATGGCGAATGTATGGTTTAAGCTACATTTAAGCTACCCAAAGCCTAGGTTAAGGCTACTTTCACAAAATTTATGGCAAAGCGCATTAAAGAAGAAATTATCTTAGAAATCATGGCAGATTACCACCCACAAAAAATAAACACCATAAGAGAGCAATCAAAAAAAAATTAAAAACGATAAACCATATGCCAACTAACTGTCATGCTGAGCCTATCCAAGCAAACAACCATCAACTGTCATGCTGAGCCTGTCGAAGCAATGATCCTGTCGAAGCAAACAACCATCAACTGTCATGCTGAGCCTGTCGAAGCAATGCTCATCCTGTCGAAGCAAACAACCATCAACTGTCATGCTGAGCCTGTCGAAGCAAACAACCATCAACTGTCATGCTGAGCCTGTCGAAGCAAACAACCATTAACTGACATGCCGAGCCTGCCGAAGCAAACAACCATCAACTGTCATGCTGAGCCTGTCGAAGCAATGCTGAACCTCTCGAAGCAAACAACCATTAACTGTCATGCTGAGCCTGTCGAAGCAATGCTGAGCCTGTCGAAGCAAACAACCAAGACAACCCATAACTGAAAACCCTATACCACTCCCAATCCCCAAAACTATCCCCACAATATTTATGAATGCCTTAAATCTATTTGTTCCCATCCCATATCCACCTACGTTATGGCACCTAAAGATAAATCTGATAAACCCCCAGGGGGAAAAAGGACCCGGCCCTCCCGTATAGTAATTTATCCCAAGGATATCCAGCTTCTTACCGGTAAATCCTACCGCCACGCCTTGGACCTAAATAAGGAAATCCGTGATTTCTTCAAAAAAGAAAAACAACACCTCCTTACCATCTACGAGTTCGCACAATACACCGGAGTAAATCCTGAAATTATCCTCATCCATCTAAAGTAAGTTCACCCTACATAATACTTCCTTAATAAGCAGACCAATTACCAATTCTCGGGTAATTATATAATATACCGCCCTAGTCTATACTTTATCTATATTACTTTTTTAATACTTATTATAAATTTTCATCTATTTGCTACCGTTAGGTTAATACACTCCCCACATTTCATTTTTTCTATTCAGCCAGCCCCTTCTACTTGAAAAGGCTGGCTTTTTAACATCCAAGAGATATAGGCTTAATTATAATATTTTCAAAATAAATTTAAATCCGGGCCCCGTAATTAGCATAAAGTATTTTCGTATATAATCTCTTTTTACTCCTAATTTATCGCGAAATGATATCAATAAGGGGCCATTTTTTTTAGAAGACAGGCCGAAGTCAATACTTAGGCACCAATGAAAAAGAATGGGCTTACTTGACCACCGTTAATCATATTAATTTTAAGACGATCCAAGCCGAAATCGCCTATGCCAAATTGATACCCAAATTCTGCAATGCCTCAATATCCCGACTTCAAACCCGAACCGCCACTGGTAACAGGGTCTTGGGCAGTTACTTTTGCGACCGAGCCTGACAAATTTTAATTTTACTTTTTAAATATCCTGCTCCTTATTCCTACTTAAATCATACCCATCACGAAAACTTGCCAATACTTCCTCCAATTCCTCTAAGGAATAAAAGTCATATTCATCGGTTTCCACAAATGTAGTTTCAATATCCAGTATATTTTCGCCTATAAATTTCTCGCCATACAAATGGAATAACAAATAGAAAATATGCTCATCAAATACCTCCGGCGGCATACTGCGTAATGAAATAGGCAATTGCAATAATAGAACAAAACACTCAAAATCTTCGGTGGCATTGCATACCGTGAACCTTAGGCTTTTTGGCAGTATCGTATATTCGTTAAATGTAAAAGGCTGGTTCAAGGTTTCATGCAATGGCCCCTTGGGCTGAATAAAAGCTTGGAACTTCCAATATTCAAGTGGAGGAGCCCAGTTAACTAAAGTTTCCACCATCATAAAGGAATCCTTCAGGCCATCACAGGAGATCGTTAAATTATATTTTCTAGGTAGTTTCTTTGGATTTGTAGCTATTTCCAGGAAAATGTTCTCGTCAATTTGATGCATTAGTGCTACCATTTCCTGCATGCAAAAACTATTATTCTGATCCCTTAAATCCACTTCCTCCCGTAATTCCTGTTCATGGGCAGCAAACCAGGTCCAAAAACCTTTTATATCCATATTCAAACATTTTAAATTTTTGAAACCAAAATCATTTCCCTAAATAAGATCACGGAAATCTAATACTTTTTCTTAAGTTTCTTAAAGTTCAATCGCCCTGAATTCGCGCTTGCTTATGCCTACCATCACAACAACTCTGGCAACCGTTCCCAATTCTTAGGATCGTACTCACCATATTCCTTTTCCTCCTCAATTAAATATTGGGCCTCTTCCAACCAAAATTCCTCGTTGGGTATCTTCTCCAGCACGGAGTCTATAATAAATGTGCGAAAATTATTATGGCGTTTTATTTCGGCTTGGCGCTGCCTTTCTTCCATTTCCCTATCAAATGCATCATCATGTAATTTAAATATATGGGTAAGGTTTTCATAGATATCTAAAGAGATTGCCAATTGTTCCAAACTTTCAAATCGTTTTGGCATTATCAACCCCAAGGTTTCCCTCGCTATTTGTTGGACCTCCCGCATAATTGCCACCCGTTCCAATGTATCGGTATGGGAAAGTACCCAAGCATCAAAATTGGTATCAGTATCCTCGCATAAAAGCTTCATTATTCTGTCCCTGTATTTCATAATAAATGGTATTGAAAAACTAAGTTAACACATTCCAATTCAACAAACAACAACCGAAAACCAAAAACCAAAAGCCAGGCAACTACCCATTAACCACTGACTACTGACTACAGACTACAGACTACAGACTACAGACTACTCACAACTCACAACTCACGATTCACTTATAACAACTCATAACTCACAACTCCAAATCACTCATAACTCATAACTCATAACTCATAACTCATAACTCAAAAACACTCACAACTCATGATTCACAAAAAAAGCCCCAAAAGGGGCTTAGTACATTAATCCAAAAATCATCAGGCCTATTCTTCTTCCTGACGGTTTCTTTGGTTTTGATTGCGCTGTTGATCTTGCTGATTTTGCTGATTGCGCGGTTGGTTTTGATTTTGGTTTTGCTGATTCTGATTCTGCTGTTGGTTTTGGTTTCTTTGGTTTTGATCTTGATTGCTCATAACATTTTTATTTATAAAGTTAATAATGAATTTTTCTTTTAGCTAAAATTAATTTCCCTTCTCCATTTATGCAAAGCCTTTCACGAATTTTTAACCAATTTTATCTAACATTAACAACCTTCTATTAAAGCAGCTCAATCCTTCTCAATAGGGCACATAATGAGTAATATATTTGCATTTCCATCAACGTTAATAAATCATTAATCCCTTTTGAAACCATTTTAATGGAAATTAATTTTAGGTAAAAATTGTAGCCTATGAAAGAAGAATTCAAAGCACTCATAGATAAAAGAAACGAGGATCTCTGGCACGAAATGAACGAGTATTTTAAAATCACCCTAAAGGAAAATTCCAAAAGTGGTTACCTCACAAATTTCTCGCCGGAGGAAGTCACTATTTATATTGATAAGGAAAATATGGGGCCCGCGCCTTTTACCCACGAATTACTTCACCTATATATTAAACAGAAACAAACCCTCATTTTGGAGGATTTTTCAGAAAGAACCGAAGATGACCACGAGCTCCTTCACCTATTTTCCCAAAAGGTGGTCAATCACATTTGTAATTGTTTGGAGCATTTTAAAATGTTGCCAATGTACCTGGGAATGGGCTTTGAAAAAGACCATTTCACAAAGGATTTCCACAAGCAAATGATGGACCAAAAGGATATGGAAAGGATAACGGGCACCTATCTTAAAAATGGCATTTATGATGGGAAGGCGGTACAGGATTTTATGGGGAAATTCTTTTCCATGAAGTCCTCCCCCAATAAATCTTTTGATTATGAAACCTATTTTACAGCCCTTTCACAATTGGATGCGCCCCTTTACGGAATTCTGGACCGCTTCTGGGATAGTTGGCTCACCTTCAAAATAGGGAATCCCCCAGAGGAATACCAAGCCATGCTCGACACCTTTTTGGGCGAAATGAGAGAGTGGATAAAAGGAAAAACCCTTATATATTAAAGTTTCCCGTTTTGCTCGAATTCACATTTAATCAATATCATTTTATAGAACACAATAGAAGAATATAAATAACCAATGCTATGAAAAAGAAAGAAAGTATCTTCAACAAAGACGCCATGGATTTCCTGACCCGTTATCACAACCAACCCTCTCCCACGGGCTTTGAATGGAAAAACCAGCAGCAATGGATGGAATACCTAAAACCTTATGTCGATAAATTTGAAACCAATACTTATGGGACGGCCATAGGGATTATAAATCCCGAGGCCGAATATAAGGTAGTGCTGGAAGCCCATGCCGATGAAATTTCGTGGTACGTAAATTACATCACCGATGATGGAATGATATATGTTACTGCCAACGGGGGCATAGATGAACAGATTGCCCCAGCAAAAAGGGTGAACATACATACGGAAAAGGGAACCGTAAAAGGGGTGTTCGGCTGGCCCGCCACCCATATACGCGAGAAGGACGTGAAGCCCGAAAAGAATAATATTTTTATAGATGTGGGCCGGCATAGCCGAAAGGAAGTGCAGGAATTGGGAATAGAGGTAGGAAACGTAATTACCTATTGTGATGATTTCTTTGTTTTGAATGATGACAAGTTTGTATCCCGCGCTCTGGATAACCGTATCGGCGGGTTTATGTTGGCCCAGGTTGCCATGCTTCTGAAGGAAAACGGGGTGAAACTACCCTTCGGGGTGTATTTTACGAATTCCGTCCAAGAAGAATCCGGAAGGAATGGCGCGGAAATGATAGCGGGTAAAATTAAGCCGGATGTGGTTATTGTAACCGATGTGACCCATGATACCACTACCCCCTTATTAAATGAAAAGAAGGATGGGCACGCCGAAATAGGGAAAGGCCCTGTGTTACCGGTTGCGCCATCCGTGCATAACAAACTTCGGAAAAAGCTTATTGATGCTGCAAAGGCCAAGAAACTTCCTTTTCAGCATTTGGCCTCTACCTCTACGGGTACGGATACCGATGCTTTTGCATATAGCAATAGCGGAGTGGCATCGGTGCTGGTTTCATTGCCTATCCGGTATATGCACACCCCCGCCGAAATGGTGGATAAAAATGATGTGGAGAACACCATCCGTTTGCTTTATGAAGGATTATTGGTCATAAAGGATGGGGAAGACTTTCGTTATATTCAGCCCATCAAATAATGGATTTTTGTATTTGGCTACTATTAATACGTCTTAACTTCGTTAAAGGGAAAGGAAAAAAAGTGTATATAGTAGAGCCTATTGAAGGCGAACTACTTCAGTTTTAATCGCGGGCCCTTACCGGATTAGACGAAAAAACACTTTGTTTTCCTTTCGCTCATTTTGGAAATATAAATTTAGTCGCAAACAATCTTTCGCAAGCGTGTGCAGAAATATTTAAATCTTCAGTGACTAAAATTCCAGTTCAAAATAAAGGCTACTCTCCGGATTTGATTCCGTGACATCTTCGCCTTTTAAAACTTCCCCATTTTCGTTCAGTAATTTTAGATTGATTTTCCAATATCCCGTCATAGTCAACGAAAGCTTCCCGTTATACAGTTGGTCCGCAGCACTATAGGTTAAATCTTCATTGTTTGGGGAGCTGTGGTTGCCCATTCCCGGCATTCTCGGGTCAACGGTAATTTTAAAATTTTCAACCACGGGAAAGGTCATCATATCTTCCATTTTGTAAAGCACTGCCTGAAAATCATTGACTGCAACCTGCGGCTTTTTAGGATTCAAGTATGCCAAAACATACCGGCTATCATCACTGCCCATAAAAACTTGCACTTTCTTAAGTCCATCGGTTGGCTCCGTTACAGATATTTGATGGGTTTCGGTAATTTGCTCCCCGTTTAAAGTATAGTTGAGTGTAAGATCCCAATATTCCGAAGCATTACCCGCCATTTGGAAAACGATATATCCTTTATAGACCGAACTTTCCGCAGAATTGTCCAACGTACTGTGTGGTGCCGAATGCGTCATCATCTCCATGTGCATCATAGGCATCCAAGTGGCTGCCGCATTTATAAGATACTTATCGGCCGCCAGGTCCTTTATTCTGATTGAAATTTCATTATAGCCAACTTCCAAAGCGCTTTTGTCTGAATAGATTTCTACGATATGGTCTGCTGACGGAAATTCATAGATCTTATTTAAACCTTCCACAGGGTTTGGTTCCATGGGGGTTTCCTCATTATCGTCGGAACAGCTTATAAAGGAAGGTGAAAGAATTAGGATTGCGAATATATATTTTAGTGTTTTCATAATTTCATGCCCGCAAAGGCGGGTAACTTTTTAAATTAATTGATTGAATAAGAAATGGTTAAATAGAAGTTTCTGCCCATCCGCGGAATGTTGTTCCAGTCGGTATAGGAAGAATAATAAGTGTCAAGAACATTTTCAATTCCAGCTTTTATGAAAAGAGAGTTCTCCCTGATAAAAAATCGCTTCCCAAAACTGGCGGAAAGCGTAGCATAGGCAGCAGTTTTCAATTCCCCATAGGCTGGATTATAATTGGTTTGCTCGCCGGCACCATTTACGGATAACGAAGCGGAATATTGGTTTTTATAGAAATCGAGGGCACTTCTGTATGAAATGGGACTGATCAAGGGCAGGTTTTCGCCTTCGTTATCAATCCCGCGGTGGTATGATATATTTCCCGTCAATTTAAACGCATTTGAAATATTATACCTTCCCGAAAGCGTTGCGTTGAAAAGCTGCGCATACTCCAGATTTGTATAAATCTTTACGCCCTCGGCACCAATGGTCATGCTACTAAGCGAATTATCTACCACGCCAATTATATAATTGTAAACGTGGAAATAGTTCGCCGCTGCGGTAATTTCAAAAGTTGGTTTTTTATAGGTCACCGAAACATTTGCATCTGCGGCGCTTTCTGTTTGTAAATCCGGATCACCAATGTAATCGTGGTTATCAAAACTGTTGAACAAATAAAACCCATAACCCTCCGAAACCGACGGAGCGCGTTCACCGTAAGAAATGCCGCCGTTAAAATGAAAATCATTCACCATTTTGTGATATTGTGCCGAAAAGCTTTTCAGAAAACGAGTGTTTGTTCTGTCCATTTCAGGATAGAATATTTTTAAACTATTCAACCCAAAATCATCCGCAACCGTGTTTGAATGATACGCCAAACGGGTGGAAAGTTTTACCGAAGATTTTTCAAAATCTATATGGTCTTCGGCATAAATCCCTACGTTCCGTGTGCGCACATCAGGCCAGGTAAGCATAAACATTAGCGGTTCATTGCTATTGGCTGGATACATAGTCATTTCCGCATAACTTTTGTTATAAAACCCATCCAATTTGAAGAAGAAATGATTCCTCTCCTTATTGAAATTGGCTTGCGTATAAAATCCAGCTGTTTCGCTCCAACCGGGCATATCCATATGTATTGGCACATCCGGCCGCTTGGTATCGTCCATTACATGTTTAATATTATTGTAATACAACTTAGATTCCCAATTGGTGAAATTCCCCAGCAAAGTATCCTGATTAAAGCTCACCGAGCCAATCACGGCACGCGCCAAGGAAACGTCCATCGTTAGGGCGGGATAGCCCACATCGTTGGCTTCATCATAAATTAAGGTTGCGGAAATTGATTTATCTTCAGCCAATTTATAGCCTGAATTAATAGAAAAATTATACTTTTCAAACTGTGAATAAAGCACTTCCCTATCGCCCCCAGCCTTATAATTTTCGGCTTTATGATAGATTACATCGGTATTCAAATAGAATTTTTCATCGGAATAATTCAATTCGCCACCAAATACCCGCATTGCATTGTTTGTTTCAAAACTACTTTCTAAAGAACCGTTCCAACCCGTTTTCTTAAAACTGCTTTTGTCCAGTTTTAGGTTGATGCCGCCGCCAATGGCGTTTCCAAAAGCTGCGCCCTGCTGCCCGGAACCAATCTGTGCCTCAGAAAGATTCGACACATCCACGTATGACGTTATCGGATCCATTTTATCGGTACAGGCGCCAAAAATCTGCATTCCATCTATTGTTATGGCCAAACGTTCCGAGGCCATATCATTCATGGTCGGTTCCCAGGCGTAGGCACCGCGTTTCACCATGTTGATGCTGCGCGACGATTCTAAAAACTCATCTAAACTCGATAAAGGTTTGTGTTGCTTTTGATGGTCCAGTTGCTTGCCGGCCGAAATTACTACCACCTCGTTAAGATGGATCAATTTCAAACTATCGGCAGGCATTTCCTGTGCGTACACTGAGGAAAAAATTCCGCAAATGAGTATACAACAAAGGCAGCCCATAAGCATTTCCCGTAAAGGAAACCCACTTATAATTGCTTTCATTTTAATGTTATTTGTGATTATTTGAAGACCTACAAAAAAACCACTATAAAGCGATGATAGATTTGTAGGACGGTAAAAAAACAAAGCCGAAAATGGCATTGCTTCATTCTGTTCGCAATTATACCTGCGGCGGATGCAGGATTTCAGAAGTAAAAAGTGAAGAATTTAAATTTGGCATATAGCCTATATTCTCACGGGAAGTTTTTGCAATTCCCGAATCAAAATTGTATTCTGATATATTTTCTGAAATAATAAACTGCGGAATCTCAGTTTTAGAAGTTTTACTGCTAAATGGATTTGTATTGTCGGTCTCCGCCTCCTTTGCCAATTCCTTGGTCAAATGGCATTTCCCGTTACATTGCATTTCGGGCTTATCCTTGTTTTCACAAAGTACATTCACTATGTAATCGTAATTCACCACATACTCAACAACGGGCCACAAGGGTTTAGTGAGCATTATTAATGATGCGACGAGAAGGAAGACTTTTATCACAGCACAAATATATTATAGATGAGTAATTATAATAATGATTTTTGTCACTTTTAGCGGCCAATCGACAAAGAAAATATTAATGGGAAAAATCCTGGTTTCAGGATTATTGGTTTCCAAGGTTTTATTGAATTGAATAGCAATATTGATAAATGAACCAAGTTTTTCCTCGTTAAATATTCACATTTCTGTGGAAAACATAAAAGTGTTTTTAATATACCCGAATGAAATTATATAGCTTCAATCTTAATCCCACCCGATGAGGATATGGGCTGAAAAAACATTTTCTTTTATTATCTTTCAAGTTTGGAAAAGTGCAATTAGTCTTGAAAAATTTCTAAGGCATATTACCATGGATAAATTAAAATATGTTCCCTTAAACCGCTTCCCTTAAAATGGAAGGTTTTTACAAATCCATAGACCAAACGCTAAAGGAATATGGTCGCGGCATTGCCGGCGGACTGCTATTTAGCCTGCCCATGTTATATACCATGGAGCTTTGGTGGACCGGATTTCTTGCCGCTCCGTTACATTTACTTATTTATTTGGCGGTCGGTATTTTCCTCTTAATGATGTACAGTCATTATGTTGGCCTTAGCTCCGATACCAGTTTACTTGCCTGTTTTACCGAAGCATTGGAGGAGTTGGGGCTCGGCATCGTAGTTTCTGTAATTATTTTATATATAACCGGGCGCATTGTACCGGAAATGCCTTACAGTGAAATAATTGGAAAGGTTGTGGTGGAGTCGGTTACGGTAGCCATTGGAATTTCCATAGGGAAAGCACAATTGAGCGACAATAACAATTCCGATAAGCAAGAAGAGAGTGATGAAGAAGATTCCGGGAAACTGGAAGATTTAAACCCAAACCAAAGAAAACGCTATTTAGTGCGCTCCATTAACCTCGCCCTTTGCGGAAGTCTTATAGTCGCCGCCAATGTAGCCCCCACGGAAGAGGTGGTATTAATCGCGCTGGAGTCCGCGCCCTTTAAACTTATGTTGATCGCCATCACCTCCTTGGCTATTGGTGCGGCAATCCTCTACCATATTAATTTTAAAGGTTCCCAGGATGATATACTCCATCGGGACTCCATCACCGAAATTATTGCCGGAACCGCTATTATGTATGCCCTTGCACTGATAACCTCGGCCTTTATGCTTTGGTTTTTTGGACGGTTTGATAATCTTTCCCTCCCAGGAATTATTGCGGAAACAGTGGTATTGGGCTTTCCCGCTATTTTAGGGGCTTCGGCAGGTAGGTTGCTTATACAGGATTAAACTATGGAAAAGAAAAAGAAGAAGAAAAAGGAAAAGAAGAATTGGCTGGAATGGACCGTCACCCTCATTTCCATGGTAATCGTTTCCTTTACCATTGGCGTGCTGGTATATCAAATGGTTGTTTCAGAAGAAAACCCGCCGGATATTGTAATAAGTCTTGGAAAAGCCGAGTCTAAAACAAACCATTATACCATTCCTGTTACGGTACATAACAAGGGCGATATTACCGCCAAGAAATTAAGTATTGAATTTACAAAAGGCGAAGGGTCCGATACAGAAAAAGCAAGATTGGAATTTGATTATGTACCCGGGCAATCCAAGGTAAAAGGGTGGATAAGTTTTACCGGAAATCCGGATGACGAGTCTATAAAACCACATATATTAGGATACTCCATACCCTGATTTCTTCTTATTCAAACTCTTAAAGATTATGGGATGGTTTCCCCGAAATTGTGCTCCAAAATATTCTTTAAATAGCGCAATCCATAATAATTATTAACACAGAATCTAAATCGAAGTTAATTGATTGTTAAGCAATTTGCCATTTATTTTGTCTCCCTCTAAATTTGGTTTATAACCTTAAAAACTAAATCATGGCTACACAAGCAAAGAGTAAAGCAGATACAGCTTCAAAAAGTAAATCAACCGCTTCCAAAAGCAAAACCTCAGATTCAAAAAAATCAGCAACCTCCAAAACTTCTGCCGCCGGCAAGGTAAAGGCCAAATCATCGGCTGCGGAGGATCTTCGGGAATTGATGGTTGACGGGCTGAAGGATATCTATTGGGCAGAAAAGGCCCTGACCAAAGCCCTTCCGAAAATGGCAAAAAATGCCACCACCGAGGAACTGAAAAGAGCAATGGAGGATCACCTTACTGTAACCGAGGACCAAGTAAAAAAAGTGGAACAGGTTTTTGAAATCCTTGGCGAGAAAGCCAAAGCAGAAAAATGTGATGCCATGGACGGCCTCATTAAAGAAGGCGAGGATATTATGAAAAGTACCAAAGCGGGACCAGTGCGCGATGCAGGTATAATTGCCGCCGCCCAAAAAGTGGAGCATTATGAAATTGCTTCCTATGGTACCCTTTGCGCTTGGGCCGAAACCTTGGGAGAAAATAAAGCCTTAAAAATTTTAAAGGAAATATTGGGCGAGGAAAAAGATGCGGACGTTACCCTAACCGAAGCAGCCTATGGCAAAATTAATTTCGACGCCAAATAGTTCTATTAAAGAGTAATATTTAAAAAGGGTGGGAGGATGTTTTTATATTCTTTTCTTCCCTTTTTTTATTGTTGTTTAATTGTGTAATTGTGTAATTGTGTAATTGTTTAATCGTTAACTGTTGATTGTAAATTGTTGATGTTAAATGTTGATTGTTAATTGTTGATTGTTAATTGTAAATACTTTCATTCATCATGAGCAGAGGATTTGTTAAGGAAGGAGATCAGGAAGAAACCCCAATCATTCCCCCACGGGCGGCCTTGCCGGAGCAGGCAATTAATTATGTTACTCCCAATGGTTGGGAACAACTTCAAGCGGAAAGAGCCGCGTTGGAGCATGAACGGGACACCCTCCCCACTACGCACGAACAGCAAAGAAGAATTGAATTGGCGGTATTAAACGGAAAGCTCGATTTATTGAAAGAAAGAATAGCCTCCGCCAGAATTATAGACCCTACCACACAGCCAAAGGATGAGGTGCGATTCGGAGCGAGGGTAACCTATAAAATTTCCACCTCCCCTACGCCACAAACATTTCAAATTGTGGGGGTTGATGAGGCCGATCTGTCAAAAGGAAAAATTGCCTTTGTAGCTCCCATTGCCGTGGCCTTAACTGGGCATAGGGTAAAAGATAAAATCCCCTTTAAACTTGGCGCCGAAACCAGAATGATTGAAGTGTTGGAGATTGGTTATGAATGAAAATTCCTCTCTTTGGGATGGATTCCATGATTTCAAATTCTCGGAAAATAAACTTATTAGTGACTTAAGTTATTGATATGTAACTAATTTGCATATAAAATAAATAATTTCTCCCCTAAAAAGAACGCCCGGATTTTTGGATTTTTTGAGGTCAAAAAACTCTTCAAATACCCAAATTTCCTACAAACCCAATAGAATTATTTTTTCTAAATTTGGTTGCCAAATTAAATTATGAAACAATACGCTCTCCTCTCCTTCCTACTCTTCCTTTGCTGCGCAAATCTTCCGGCCCAAAATGGGAAAATTGAAAAGTTACAACAGCAAATAGAAAACGATCTTTTTAAGAAACCGGACTCGGCGAAGGTCTATTTGTTTAAACTTCTGGAACAATCCGAAGCACTTCATGATACCGTTACGGCAAAAACCTATAGCAACCTGGGAATCACCTACAATCAATTGGCTGTTTATGATTCAGCGGTATATTCCTTTGATAAGGGAATCGCGCTTTCCAATGGGTTCCCGCATACCCAGGCGCAGATTTATTCAAATCTGGCAATAAATTACCGTACCATGGCGGAATATTCCAAATCGCTTCAAGCGCTTGAGGAGGCCATGAAACGGTATAAGGCATTAGGGGAATTGAACGGGGAGGGATTGGTATATGGCGAAATGGCGTCGAATTATAACTATATGGCAAAAAAGGAAAAGGCCATAATCTATCTTAAAAAAGCGATTGAAATTTTCAAGGAAACCGAGGATCCCCGCATTTATATTCTTCAGCAGAAATTGGGTAATGTCTATTTTAATAATGGCAATTATAAATTCGCCATTGATATTTATGAGGACGTCCTGCCTGAATTCAGGAAACAGAAGGGTGCACCCTATTATCTTACACTACTGGCCTATGCAGAAAGTTTGGTGGAAACGGGAAAACAAAAAGAAGGAGAGGAATGGCTGGAGGAAGCAAGGGATGGGTTAAAGGATATTAATAATCTGGAGTACATGAACGTGGCCATTGGCAAACTTGGAAAGATTTATGCCGAAACAGGCAGGCCCCAATTGGCAGAAAAGGCGCTACGAGATGCGTATAATTATCTTTTGGAAGTAAATTCTACCCGGTTTTTGCCCGTTGCTTCCTATTACTTACGATTTCTAAATGAAAAAAATGATAGCAGGGCCGCGCTTGAGGTAATAAACAATGTAAAGGAAAGCACTGCCAATTTTAAGCAGCGCATGAATGCGCAGGATGAGTTAGGATTTTTGCTCTACGCCAAGGATACCTATGCCAAGGCAGGGAATTACGCAACCGCTTTGGATGTTTTTGAGCGAATTGATTTTCTGAAGGATTCCATAGGCAATGCCGAAGACAACGTCAAGATAAAACAACTGGAGGAGGTTTATCAGAATGAAATTCAGGGGGAGAAAAACAAGGCCCTTTCCCAAAACAACGACCTATTAAAAAAATACAATAGCGAACAGAAAAGTCTAACGCTGCTCACGTTGGCATTCGCCATCATGTTTTTGGTAGTGAGTATGGTGTTATATAAATACCACCGAAAAAAAATAAAACTACAAAAAGATTCCCTTGCACAATTGGAAACCACTAACCTCATTTTGCAGGAAAACCAGGAGCTGGAGCAGGAATTAAGAAAAGAGAAGGAAAATAGTCTGGGCAATAAGGAGCGGGAGCTCGTGGCTATGTCCATGGAAGTTGCCGATATTCAGAACCAAATAAAGGATTTATTGGAGGCAAGCAGTAAGGAGGATATAGCCCCGGAACTGGCCGCGCAAATTGAAAGCATATTAAATCAACGAAATTATTGGAAGTATTTTAAAACAAAATTTGTGGAAGTCTATCCCGAATTTGGGTATAGCCTATCGGAAATGTTTCCCGTCCTATCAGAGAACGACATTGCGTTCTGCTCCCTTTTAAAATTGCAATTGACCAATAAAGAAATCGCGTCCCTCATGGGCATTAGCCACCAAAGTGTCATTTCAAAAAAATATAGGATTAAGAAAAAAATGAATCTGCACGATAATGACGAAAGTTTTGAGCAACTGATGCGGGATCTATAAAAAAGGAGGAGTTTTTTTCGTGTAGTTTTCATCCTCACGTAACAAATGGCTTCGGCAATTAACAAGTGCAATTTCCGTATTAATGAATCCTCTGTTACTTTTTAATTTTTTGGAAAGTCCGTTCGTGGCCCTTAATACCAATAATTTTAGATAAAAGATTCCCTTTTCCAAACCCGATATACCAATTCTCCTCGTACCTGTTTTCATTAGAACCGGTTACCCTAAACTATTATAAATCATCGCAGACTTGATTTTTGTTTCCAATAGAATATTTCAAAATATTTAAAGGAATGCTAAAGTCATAGCCAGACATTCGGGTTATTTTTATTTTTAAGGGGTAAACCTAAAAACACAAGTTATGAATATTATTGCGGCATTAATTTCGAAAAAAGGATACCTGAAAAATCGTTTGAAGCATAGGGTTAAATATCCGTATAAAAGAATGGTGACTAATAATCTGGGCGTACTTGGCATAGATTTTCCGAATGAAAATGGAAGAAGGGCCAGAGTATAAAAACTAAAAAAACTATTATGAAAACCGAAATTTCAGAAAAAGTAAATAACCTCATAGAGAAGAATTACGACGCTTATAAAGGCTATAGAAAAGCGGCCGAAGATGCCGAAAGTATGAATCTCCGCTCCTATTTGATAGAACAAGCCGAAAACAGAAAGGAATTTGCCCAAGAGCTGGCCAGGGTTCTTTTGGTCGTTGATCCCGATTTTAAAGTTGCGACCGAGGGAAGTATTACCGGCTCTATTCACAGAGGGTGGATTGATATAAAGGCTGCAGTTGCCGGTAAGAATGATGAGGCCATTCTTAAGGAATGTATTCGGGGAGATAAGGCCAGTATTGCGGAATACGAGGAATTTCTGGATAATAATAGGGCTGTAATGCCACAAATTAGTAGCACAATTCAACAACAGCTTGCGGAAATCCGGAAAACCTTGGATACGGTGAGCCGCTTGGAAGATATAAAATAAGGGGGCTGTATTCCAAAATTATAAAAATCCCCTATAGAATTTCCATAGGGGATTTACTTCTTCAATAGAAGTGACTGAGGACGTTTATTTCTTCTTCATCAAAACATGCCTCCACCATTTAATTCATTTTTCTCCCGTTCCTTTCGTTTCAGGTTTTTGCTTTCCGCGCCACCGAAGCGGTAGGTAAAGCCCAGATATACGTTTTGGGTTACTCCCTTAAACTCCCCTTCATGGGCGATGGGCCTGCCATTGGTAAATTTAAATTCCTGAGTGTTAAATAGGTCATTAAAATTAAGACTGAACATAGCCGCATCGTTTAAGAAGCTGTATCGCGCGCCAAAATTCATAAAGAACATAGGCTCCATATCAAACTGCAGCTCGTGGGAGGCACTGCGATAAAAGCCGAATAGCTGAAGGGTGAGTTGTTCAGTGGTCTTAAAACTGTGGCTGGTACGAATGGTCCAAGCCGTGTTATCGACCTCCAAAGATTCCTCGCCAACTATTCCCTTCACCTTTTGTCCATAGGCTTCAAAACTAGTGTTGGTGCTCCACCAATCGGTGAACTTATAATTTGTGCTCAGCTCTATTCCGTAGGAGTTGTTATCTTCGAAATTGGCAAATTGTATCAACAGGGAACCATCTTCGTTCGGATCTTCACTAAAAATCTGGTTTATCTCATCGTTCATATTCCTAAAGAAAACCCCGGCGGTAACGCTTCCTTTTTTCTCGAATTTTTTGGTGTAATTAATTTCGAACGAATTTGTGAACTGAGGCCTAAGTTCCGGATTGCCAGATACCGTCAACCGCGGCGAGCTAACGTCCCTTATCGGGTTCACCTGCCCGAAGCTTGGTCGGTCCACTCTTCTACTATAGCTCATTTGGTAGGAATTGGATTCACTGGGAGTGTAGTTTACAAAGCCGCTGGGATAGACGCTGAAAATCTCGTCACTATAAACCTCTTCCCCATTATAAACAGCATCTACCTTATAGTTTTCCAACCTTGCCCCTAGCTGATAGGACCATTTTTCAAAATTTTGTCCGAAGGTGGAGTAAAACGAATAGATATCGCGTTTGTATTGATAGGTGGCATCGGTGTATAAATTGCTGTCCGTATTATATGCATTATCGGTATCCATCAGTTGGGCCTCAACGCCCACCTCCAGCTTAGCGGTTTCACTTAATGGGTTTTCATAATCGACGTTTGTGGTGAAAATTTCAATATTCTCATTCACCAAATCGTGGTATGCCTCAAGATTTCCCGTGTTGCCTTCAAAGGAGAAATTGGAATCTTCATTTCTGTCCAATTGGTTTAGGTTGGCTTCCAGAATTATTTTATGTCCGTCGTCATTAAATTTATGGTCTGCCGCAAAGTTGTAGGTGCTATTGGTATTTTCATTATTCATAAAAATATTCTGACGAAGATCCAGCGTAGGGTTGTTAGGATAAATAATATCAATGCCGCCCGTGGGTTCGCCGGTATATACATTCTGATTGGTATAAAAGGAAAAGGTATTCCTATCATTAAGGAAAAAATCTACTCCCAATTTGTATAGATAGGAAGCTTCCGAATCTACAATCTGGAATTTTTGCCGATAGTCATCCTCATATAAATTTACGGTCCCTTGGTTGAGCCGTTCACCAATATTCCCTCCAAAATTTCCGTAGAAGTTGAGCTTGTCCTTGCGGTAGTTCAAATCAAGCGTTCCGTTATACCGGGTGTGCTCACTGGCCGTTACGCCCAGGTTTACATTGCCATTAAACCCATCGTTCGCATTTTTGTGAAGCACAATATTGATAATGCCGCTCATTCCCTCGGGGTTATATTTTGCCGATGGATTGGTAATAAGCTCAATGGATTTTATGGAAGTGGAAGGAATCTGCCGAAGCAACTGGGCGGCATCCATATGGGAAGGTTTGCCATCCACCAAAATGCGTACGTTGGCATTGCCGCGCAGGGCGATATTCCCGTCCTGATCCACGTGCACCGAGGGGATATTATTCATAATATCTGCGGCGGTGGCCCCGGCGGTGGTAAGGTCCTTCCCCACGTTTATTACCTTTCTATCGATGCGCTGCTCGATTGTGGTTCTTTCGGCCACCACAGTTACGCTGTCCAACATAGCCACGTCTGGATGCAGCTCAATAATGTTAAGGTTATGGTTGGGTTGTTGTGCCGAGATCACAATTTCGGTGGTATAGGGTTTATAGCCCATAAACTGCACTTTTACGGTATAGGTGCCATTGGGGATCTTTTCGATATTGAAGGCCCCATCTTCCGTGGTGGAAATACCGGATACCAATTCGCCCTTTGAGTCCGTGATTACTACCGTGGCATAGGGAATGGGTTTGGCCAGTTCGCCATCCATTACGGAGCCGTAAATTCGGCCCAGAGGTTCATTTGCAAAAGCGGAAGTGTTCATAAAAAGAACACAGAAAAATAAAATTAATAAACGTTTCATGATTTTGATTGATGTTAATGATTAGTCTTTGGGATGGATGCCGCCATCCCTTTTTTGTGCCCACCTTAAATTTCCATTTCGTTTATAGTAAGGAAAAAGGCCGTCTTTTCTATGGTTATGCTAAACAACATACCTTGTTATACATAATACATAAATACAGGCTTCCATAAAAGTGGACATTGCTCCTATAATTGACGATGGAAAAATTATATTGTTACATGTGGAGGGATAAATTAGCATTTCTGCATATTCCCCATCTATCCACAATCATCCATAATCCATCATCCATTATCAATCCTCCACCTAGAATAAGTGGCGGCTGGATTATTCAAATTCTTATTACTTTAGAGGAATGAATGCGCAACGTTTTTCACTCCTCTTTTTTTTCCTTTTATTTTTAGTAGATAGCACTACTACCTTAAAAGCACAAATAAATCGTGACACTATAAATAAATATTACAATTCAATAGTATATCCTAGTGATGAAACAACTATTTCAAAAGGTATTTCATTTTACACCCGTAAAAAAGAAAAGGATCAGGACAGTCGCGATACCTTAAGTACTATAAATGATTTAAGATTAATTGCGCTGGGTCAATTTAATATTGGGAATATATACGACAGTGAAAGTTCCGTGGCAGAAGCCATCTCATTGATTGATCATTATTCAAAAAAGGATACTCTAATTGAAGGCAGAAAAGGGCTATATAATCAATTAGGCAATATTTACCGCGAGACAAAAAAATACGATAAGGCGCTTGAAGCCTATAATTTGTCCCTTTCCTTTTCAACAAAATTATCGGATAGTATTACACTAATAAACAATAAAGCTAATATTTATAAAGACTGGGGACGATTTCAAAAGGCAAGTGAGCAATTCAATTTTGCCTTTCAGAAAATGGGCAATGATACAAACTCACTTCGCTCTGCAATGATTCTCGATAATCTGGGATTTGTACAATCAAAATTGAAAAATCCAAATGCGATATTGAATTTAAAAAAAGCACAGACCATTAGAGAAAACTTTAAAAATGTGGAGGGCGCCTACTCTAGCAACAAACACTTATCTCTCTATTATCTCGATCGAAATGACACCATAAAAGCAATGAAATACGCCAAAAAAGCCTATGAAATTGCAAACTCACTTAACAGCATCACATTTCTCCAAGATGCTCTTTCACTTTATGTAATAATGAACGAAGACCAAAAGATTGTGGAGTTCAAGTACATAACTGATAGTATTGCCAATGCCAAGCAATTGGCCGAAAACAAAAATGCCTTTATAAAATACAATGTCGAAAAGGAACGAAAAAACACCATGGCAGCACAACTGCTCCAAGAAAAGGAAAAAGCACAAAAAAGGCTCTTTATGATTCTTGGAATATCCATATTCATATTGGCTGCTTTAATTATTCTTCTCTTAAAGGCAAGACATAAAAAGGAAAAAATAATACAGGTACACAAAACCGAGGCACGTATTTCCAAAAAAGTCCACGATGACGTAGCAAACGATATATACCAGCTAATGGCAAAAATGCAAGGGAAATATAAGGAGGAAGAAGCAATGCTTGATGACCTTGAGAATATTTACAATAAAACACGCGACATCTCCAAAGAAAACAGTGCTATTGAAATAGGAGCCGACTTCAGCGAACAGCTCAACGATCTCTTATTAACATATCAATCTGATACCACAGCTATCTCTACCCGTAACTTAGCTACCCTTGATTGGGAAATTATTCCAAAAATTAAAAAAGAAACTGTCTATAAGGTGCTGCGGGAATTAATGACCAATATGAAAAAATATAGCAATGCCTCTGCAGTATTGCTTACTTTCCACCAAAGTGGCAAAAATATTACTATTGAATATACCGATAATGGCCAAGGTTGCACCCTAAAAAATAAAAATGGACTGCAAAATGCGGAAAACCGTATTCAGGCAATTAAGGGAACTATTACTTTTGAATCTGAACCCGGAAATGGGTTCAGATCAAAAATTATAATATGAGTATGTTTAAAAAAGTTTTGGTATCAGATGACCTTGAATGTATCAACCAAGGCGTAATCTCAGTTTTGAATTCCTTCAATATCGAACAAATTGTCCAAGTGGCCTACTGCGACGATGCCTTTCTGCAAATAGAAAAAGCGGTTTTGGATAATAGTCCATTTGATCTTTTAATAACCGATCTTTCCTTTGTGGCAGACCATCGAACCCAACAATATCCTTCGGGAGAATCCTTGATAAGGGCATTAAAGCCAAAGCATCCAGATTTAAAAATAATAGCCTATTCCGTTGAGGACAACCTCCAAAAAGTGCGCACTATAATGCTGGATTGTAAAGCGGATGCATACGTATGTAAGGGCCGTCACGGCCTCAAACAATTGGCACAAGCCGTTGAGGAAGTATATATGGGTAAACAATACCTCTCGCCCCAAATTGCAAATGCCATTCATAAGGAACGCCCCATAGAAATAAGCGACTACGATCTTGAGATTCTCAAGCTTCTATCCCACGGTTTTATCCAAAAAGAAATCAGCCTTAATTTTACAAAGAACAATATCAATCCTTCCAGCCTAAGTTCAATAGAAAAAAAAATCAGTAAACTTTGCGACCACTTTAAGGCGAAAAACACCACCCAATTGGTAGCAATTGTAAAGGACCTGAGGCTATTATAATACCTTTGTAGCCCACGAAGTTTTTGGCATACAGCCGACCGTCTATAGCTTAAAGCATACATTACGGAATCCCGTAAACTTTTATCAATTTCTACTCCTAATTTTACCTCGTGAATAGCCAATGAACATGTTTTGGGGAGAATATGTAGGTTGTTTCAAATCCCTTACGGTTTTCTGTAAGGGATTATTTTTTTGAGAAAATAGCTGGAACAATTGTGAAAACAGTATTATTACCAAAGAAGGATTATATTATTTCAAAAATTTCCGTCTTTACGGAATCCCGTAAAACAAATTGAATTTTCAAGTGTAAGTTTGGCAATCCTAACCATAAAACAAACAAAATGAAACACATTGCCTTACTTTTATTTGCATTAGTTCTTATAGCAACTTCTTGTTCCAGCTCAAAAAGCATTAAATTCTCTAAAAAGTCAGACGAGATAGTTAAAACAGATTCTCTAAAAAACTTTCTCGCCGCTAATAAAAACCCTAAAGTGGTATTAAGGGTGAATGAGGCATCATATACGGTTACGGAGAATGAAAATATTGATTACTTATATAACGCCATAGAAAACCAACTTTTAGCGAGCAAGTTCGTAGTAAGGGATAGGCAGCTGTTCAACCAAATTATTGGGAACAAGGATAACAATATAGATTATGAAGTGCTCAAAAATAAATCCGATACAGATTTAATTATTGAACTCACAAAGCTGGATCCAAAAATTATATATTCTACAAATAAATATTACAATAAAAACAATGAAGAAAAGATCGAACAATCTTATGTACATCAATACTATGGTGCTTCAGTAGAATTTAAGGTAATACTTATCAAGACTAACGAATTTGCAGGAGTTTATAAATTCAATTACACTCCATGTACCGCAGGATGCATTATCAAAAAATCAATGAAGGAATTAACCAAGGAACGTAGGGAAAGAGAAAAAAATGGCCCCCAAGGTTATGAAGGCGTGGAAAAAGACGAATTGGAAATATTTATAAAAGAGGCGACGCGGCAATTGGTTGCGGAGATGAGAAGTTAATATTGAAGCCTTACGATTTTCCATAAACCTGAAGTAAATTCCAGCCGTTGAACGAAGCGATTGAAGCACCCTGTGGTAATTTAGTTCCTCGTGCAACAAGTAGTCTCAATGGATTACCACGCTTCGCTCGCAATGACCAATATGTTCAAAGGAGTCAACTCAAAGATTCAACAGTTAAACATTTCCATAATTCACCAATCCAAAAATCCAACAATCGAACAATCCAAAAATCCATAAACAGCGTTATTGCGCAGGAGCGACCAAAGGAGCGATTGAAGCAACCTGTGGTGGCGTAGATTCTTATTCAACAAGTAGTTTTCACGGGATTGCCACGCTCCGCTCGCATTGACTAACATTTCCATTAAAGTTCACTCAAGATTCAAGGATTGAATACTTCGACAATTAAAAAATTCTTATCCGATTGACGAAAACTACATCGTTCTTTTTGGTCCTTAATCCGCAACCTATTTTTTTATGTCAGAATAGCGTAGGAAATAATAGTCATCACAGATAAAAATATTACCATCAATTCTTATATGACTCATTCCCTTTGTTTTAGCCTAAATGCGAGCTTTTAGTTTTGCAGAGAATCTATATTTTATCTATACAATATCATTTTGTATTCGTGGAAAATGTCTTTTCTTTGCCGCCGGAAAATGTTAAAATTTTAACTTTTACATATTTCCATGGAACCCAATTCTAACATTTATACTTATGACAAAATTTTACGCAATGCTGTTGCTTTCCCTTTTTGGATTTATCTCGGGGGCCGCACAGGAAAAATGGACACTTGCCCACGAAAATGAAAAAGTTAAGATTGAATATGTCTTAACGGACTGCATTGATGCGGCCAATGGTTTCAATTTTGAATACTACATTTTAAAAATTGAAAACAAAACTAACGCATCTTTAAACCTTCAGTACATTTTAGGAACTCCCAGCACGGGTGCAACTGAGGAGGAAATTTCCACAAACTTAATCCTAAAGCCCCGCGAAATTGTTAAAGGTGCTTGTACCGACGATGGAAATCTAAAGTATTTTTCCAAGGACAACAGCGCAAAAAACGCCCGCGCAAATCAATTCCTAATCTCAAAAATAAAAACCTATGCCCTTTAATCTACACAAAAAATTCCTGCTATTATTCACATTGATAGCATCGGTAGTTTATGGTCAAACCACCGACTTTACAACAGATTTTGCCAGCGGTTCCTGCGGCAACACTACTGTGGCCTTCAGCGGTACCGCTTCCAGTACTACCACTGCTACCTCCTTTACCTTTAACGGAGGTACCCTTCCTGCGGGATGGTCCGCCTCTCCCTTTACGGTGAGCTCCAACACTTGCCCCGGCAAAAATTCTCCCGATAATACGTCCTACTTCTGGGCTACAAACCTTGCAACTACAGGTCCTAATACCGGCCGCCGTTTTGTTCAAACCAATGGTGTGAACGTAAGTCTGGGCGGTAACATTACCTTCTATATTCGCTATGGTAATAATGAGGGCACCGGCTGTGAACAACCAGATGCGGCGAACGAAGAAGTTTATTTACAATACAGTACGGACAATGGATCCACTTGGATCGAGATTTTCGGTGGCTGGGATACAACTCCTACTGGAAGCTTTCCTTGGTACAATTGGTACTGGAACGATATTGCCATTCCTCCCGCGGCACAAACCAACAACACTCTATTTAGATGGTATCAACCTGCCAATTCAGGAACAACTTTTGACAACTGGGGCCTTGAAGATGTGTCCATTAGCGCAGTTATTCCCGTTACAGTAACTTCCTGGGCATGGGATTTTGGTGATGGCACCACCTCCAATATTCAAAATCCTACCCATACCTTCGCCTCCCTTCCGGGCAACACTGACTATACGGTTTCCCTTACCGCCGGATTCAGCGATGGCACTTTTGACACCGAAACAAAAACTTACACGGTTTATGTAGACAATACACCCCCTACCGCAGTTTGCGCAAGCACTTCCGAAATTGTAAATACCGGCAACGGAAGCTGCACTGCAGTATTGCCAAATTTCACGGGACTAATAAGCGCGACCGATGACTGTGCGGCCAGTGTGTCCGTTACACAGAATCCAGCCCCAGGTACTATTTTGACCGTTGGAACGCATTTAATAAGTTTTTCCCTTTCTGATGGTAATGGGAACAATTCCGATGTATGCCCCATAACCGTTACGGTGGTTGACAATAGCAACCCCGTCGTAACTACTCAGAATATCACCCTGCCATTGAACAATTTAGGCACTGCCTCCATCACCGTTACCGACATTGAAATAAGCAGCACCGATAATTGTGGCATCGATTCAAAAATCTTAAGCCAAACTACATTTGATTGTACACATTTGGGCCCAAACATAATTAATTATACCGTGACGGATATCAACGGTAACGCTACGGTTACGCCAGTAACAATAACAGTTGTTGATACTATAGCTCCAGTTGCCCAAGCGCAGGATATTACGCTGCAACTGATGGATCCAGCAGGAATCAACATTACCCCCGCTATGGTTGATAATGGCTCTACCGACAATTGTTCCTTTATACTTTCGCTCAATAAGACTTTCTTTGACTGTAGCGATGTGGGTACCCAAACAATTGTTTTGACCGCAACCGATGCCTCTGGAAATAGCAGTAATACCAATGCCGATATTACAATTGTAGCGCCAGATCCATATGTGGTGACCTCTGCCGGAAATACCCAGGCAGTAAGTACAGGCACCTTTACCACCGTAGATCCATCAATAGCAATAACCTATACGGGCAATGCCGATGGCGCCTTGGTTTCCATTTCAGATAACTTCCAAACGGGCGATGAACTGGGCCTACAAGTTGGTTACACGCTACCTGCTGGGGTTACTACCTCATATAACGCCGCCACCGGAGTGTTGTCGGTATCGGGAACCATTACGGATGTGCAGTTGGAGGAACTGTTCCAAAATGTACAATTCCGTACCAGCAGCAGTGACACATCCGCGCGTACCATCCGCTTTATTATTGGCGGCAGTGTTTCCAATCCAGATAATAACCATTACTATGAATATGTAAACCAAGCTCTAAGCTGGACCCAGGCAAAAGCCGCCGCGGCTACCAGAACGCTTTATGGACTTCAGGGATATTTGGCAACGGCAACCTCAATACAGGAAAATGATTTTATTAAAAATAAGCTTACCGACGATGGTTGGATGGGCGGATCTGATGATTTTAACCAGATAAATATTGCTGCCGGCACTACAGTTTATAACAATCAGGTAGCAGCAGAAAATAATTGGTTCTGGGTAACCGGTCCTGAGGCCGGCACACAGTTCTCCGTTGGAAGCGCAGCCCTTCCCGGCCAGTTTGCAAACTGGAACGCAGGGGAGCCAAACAATTCGGGCACCGGCGAAAATTTTATGCAGATATATTTTGCAAATAATGGCCGATGGAACGACCTTGGCACCGGCCAAAGTATGGGCTATATTGTAGAATATGGTGGTCTTGGCGGAGATCAGGATTGTTTCTCTTTTTCCAACGATAAAATTGTGGAGCTAAACCAACCGCCTGTGATTGACCCTATTGCAAATGTTAATGGCTGCCCCGGTAGCACTTTCTCGCAACTGATTACCATTTCGGATGTTGAGGATGCCCCAATGGATTTAACGGTAACGGCGGTTTCAGATAATCAAACCCTATTGCCGAATACTAATTTGACAATTTCATATAACGGTACTAATTTCGAGCTAACCGGCACCCCAATTGCAGGTTTGCAAGGAAATGCCACAATAACAGTAACCGCAACCGATACGGATGGAATTTCCAGCAGCGCGGATTTTATTTTTACTGCCGAAGATAACATAGCCCCCATCGTGGTTTGCGGTGTATCTACTCCTGTATACGTAGGCTCATATAGAGTGAGCGATGGTCCTATGTGGACAGACAATCCTCCTGTATATACTCCCCAGGAAGCAGCTGCATTAATTTTTGGAGGAAATGCCTCGGATTATTTTATTTCCGTAGATTCAAACACTAGCGATGCTAACACTATTACCCATACAGGTTGGATGAATAGCTGGGGAGTTGGTAATGGCGTTTACCCAGAAAATCATAGTGTTGATATTGGAAATGATGGATATGCTGTACCAGGTGGGTCTGATTCTGCTATATCTGCTTATGTAAGAGACCATGTGGATTTCACTAAAATAAACTATGTTTGGAAAAATGAGCTAGCCCCCGCCATACTACAGCTCGATGCGAATGGCCAAGCCATATTGGATCCTGCTCTTGTGGACGGAGGTAGTACCGATAATTGTGGCATCGCAAGTATATCGGTAACACCAAATAATTTCACTTGTGCCGATGTGGGTCCAAACACGGTAACCCTTATGGTAACCGATGTAAATGGAAATAGCTCTACTTGTACTTCCACCGTGATCGTGGAAGACAACGTAACCCCAACAGCCATCTGTCAGAATATCACCGTACAACTGGATGCCAACGGCAATGCAACTATTACGGCAGCTGATGTGGACAATGGTTCCTTGGATAACTGCGGAATTGCATCGACCACCATTGATGTTACTACTTTTGATTGTTCAAACGTGGGCGCGAACAATGTTATCCTAACCGTAACCGATGTAAACGGCAACGTTTCCACCTGTACAGCAATCGTAACCGTGGAGGACAATGTGGCTCCAACAGCGGTTTGCCAAAACATCACCGTACAGCTTGATACTACTGGTAACGCAACAATAACCGTGGCCGATGTGGACAATGGTTCTTCGGATGCCTGTGGGATAGCTTCAACTACAATTGATGTTTTAACTTTTGACTGTTCAAACGTGGGCGCGAACAACGTTATCCTAACCGTAACTGATGTAAACGGTAACGTTTCCACTTGTACGGCAATTGTAACAGTGGAAGATAATGTAGCACCAACTGCCATCTGTCAGGACATTACTGTACAGCTTGATGCCAACGGCAACGCGACTATTACCGCAGCCGATGTTGATGGAGGTTCTTTCGATAATTGCGGTATAGCTTCAACTACAATTGATATCTCGACCTTCGATTGTTCAAATGTGGGTACAAACAACGTTTTGCTAACCGTAACCGATGTGAACGGCAACATTTCTACTTGTACGGCAATCGTAACAGTAGAGGACAATGTGGCCCCAACAGCCATTTGCCAAAACATCACCGTTCAGCTCGATGCCATTGGCAACGCCACCATTACGGCGGCCGATGTGGATGGCGGTTCATTTGATAACTGCGGAATTGCCTCTACAACCATTGATGTTACTTCTTTTGATTGTTCAAACGTGGGAGCGAACAACGTTATGCTAATCGTAACCGATGTAAACGGCAACGTTTCAACCTGTACGGCAATCGTAACCGTGGAGGATAATGTGGCGCCACTTATTGTATGTCCGGCCAATGTGGTTGCAAATACCGACTTGGGCGACTGCTTCGGTACCGTATTCTTTACACAGCCATTTGTTATGGACAATTGCGGGATTGACACTGTTGTACAGACCGCGGGACTTCCCTCGGGCAGCCAGTTTCCCGTGGGCGTAAGCACCATTGAGTTTACGGCCAC
>NZ_JAUGQQ010000016.1 GCF_030410135.1 Aequorivita aurantiaca
TGTAATTGTTGGATTGGTTTCAAAATCAAAAAGCACTTTGTTCAATACTTTTAATTCTCCGGAAGCAGCGTCAATAGTAAAAGCATTTGCAGGAGTTTGTTCCATAATTGAAAAGGTAACAGAACCTTGATTTGTGGTTCCAGAAACAGTGCCGATAACAAATCCGTCGCTTGGATTTTCATCCATAGAAACGGAAAAATCTGAAGTTGTTACAGTTGTTTCAAATGGGTTTGGGTCGTCATTACTGTCTTTTGAACAGGAAATAAATATGAAAATTGATAAAAAATAAAATATTGTGAGATGAAAATTTGGTAAGTTTCGCATTATTAAAGAAATGTTAAAAGTTGAATTTTCAAATATAAAAAAATCCCGCTATTTTAATAGCGGGATTTTAACTGATCATCTATACTACTAGTAATAGGTATATCTTCTAACCTGGGCAATATATTTGGCCAAGCGAATAACCTGGTGGCTGTAGCCGTACTCATTGTCGTACCAAACATAAAGTACTACATTTTTTCCGTCTTCCGTAACAATGGTGGCATTGCTATCGTAAATGGCGGGGGCAGAAGTTCCAACAATATCACTTGAAACCAGCTCATTGCTCATTGAATATTTTATTTGTTCCACCAAATCACCTTCCAGGGCATATTTTTTCATTGTAGAATTGATTCCATCCACCGAAGTTGGTCTGGCCAATTCAAGGTTCAATACAACCAACGATCCGTTTGGAACCGGAACCCTTATGGCGTTGCTTGTAAGTTTGCCTGCTAAAACAGGTAACGCTTTTGCCACGGCACTGCCAGCCCCAGTTTCTGTAATTACCATGTTTAATGCGGCAGCGCGGCCACGGCGGTATTTGCTGTGCATGTTATCTACCAAATTCTGGTCGTTTGTATATGCGTGAATGGTTTCTAAATGCCCACGTACTACGCCGAAAGAATCTTCAACAGCTTTCAAAATAGGGGTGATGGCGTTAGTAGTACACGAAGCTGCTGAAAAGATATCTACCGTATTCGGGTCGTATTCATTTTGGTTAACACCGTGAACTATATTCGGAACGCCTTTTCCGGGCGCGGTAAGTAATACTTTTGCGGCTCCTTTCGCCTTCAAATGTCTGCTTAATTCCTTATCATCACGGAAGGCTCCAGTATTGTCAATCACCAACGCATCCTCGATGCCGTATTGAGTGTAATCAATTTCCTCAGGATTGTTTGCTGAAATTATATGAACTGTTGTTCCGTTTATAACCAATGCGCTGTTTTCGAGATCTGTACGGACAGTGCCGGGGAAATCGCCGTGAACGGAATCATATTGAAGTAAAGTTGCACGTTTATCTAAAATAGTTTGGTCCATTTTTCCGCGAACCACGATTGCGCGAAGGCGAAGTTGATTGCCCTGTCCGGTTCTGGTCATGAGTTCGCGCGCAAGCAAACGGCCAATTCTTCCAAAGCCATAAAGCACCACATCTTTTGGGACGACGGTTTTAGCCTCTTTTGCATTTTTCAATTTATCTGAAACGAAAGCCAATGCATTTGAATATTTATCATCTTCCAAATGAAATTCGTAGGTAAGTTTGCCAATATCCAATTTTGCCGGCGGAAGGTCGAGGGTTTTTATGGCCTGTGCAATTTCTACCGAATCAAAAATAGATATAGGCTTATTCACAAACTCGCCAGCGTATTCGTGAAGGTTTAAAATTTCACTCACATTTCGATCTATGAGTTGGTTTCGGAAAAGTACCAATTCAATAGACTTATCATACCAAAGATCACTAATGATTTTAATAAATTCTACTGAAGCTTTTCGGCGGTCAGTTTGAAATGAAAGTTCTTTTTCATAAACGTCATCAAAACTCATAAGGATGGATTTTTAGGGGGTTTAAATTTGGGGCAAAAATACTTATTTCAATTGTGCTGTGGAAATAATTATTGAAAATAAAAACACCGCCGAAACTTTTGAAATTCAGCGGTGTTTTCAGAATTTCCATTTGATTTTTTATCTGAAAATAAACGAATTTATATTTCCGGAAGTATCCATAAAAGTCATTTTTATGGGCGAACGATAGTTTCGTTGTGTCATAATTCGTTTTACGTCATTTATATTATTCACGGTTTCATCATTGATTTTGGTAATGATTATACCTTCCAATTTATACTGTGCTACTTCTGGTGTTAAGGCTCTCGTCACAGTTACTCCGTTTTCCAATCCGCGTTCCCTTAACTCTGCTTTTGTTGTATTTTTTACTTCAATACCTAAATCATCTATTGAAAAAGTCTCCAATTTTACCAAGGTTACGGGAACTTTTCTTTCCTTTCCATTGCGAAGAATAGTTACTTCAACCACATCATTTGGCCGTTTTGATCCTAAATAGCCTGAAAGATCTGCAAATTTTGAAACCTTATATCCATCCAATTGTTTTATGATATCGCCTTCCTTTATGCCGGCTCTATCGGCGCCACTACCTTTTTCTATTCCACCCACAAAAACCCCTTCGGTGTCGTTGATTCCATATTTTTCGACCAATTGTGGACTGATATTTCCCACTTGAATACCCAAAATTCCGCGCTGCACATTACCGAATTCAAGAATATCTTCAATTACTTTACGTGCATTATTGGATGGCACCGCAAAGGAATAACCAACATAACTTCCAGTTTCAGACGTAATAGCAGTATTAATTCCAATCAACTCACCGCGGGTGTTCACCAAAGCGCCACCGCTGTTTCCACGATTTACCGCCGCATCGGTTTGGATGAAGGATTGTGGATTTCCGTCAAATTGATTTAAATCGCGCGCTTTGGCACTAATAATTCCCGCAGTAACCGTGGAAGTTAGGTTAAAAGGATTTCCAACCGCTAAAACCCATTCGCCCAATTTTACATTATTTGAATCGCCGAAAGGAACAAAAGGAAAATTGTCATCCCCATCAATTTTAACCAATGCAATGTCCGTACTCGGGTCGGTACCAATTAATTTTGCCGAATAAGTTCTATTATTGTTTAATGTAACCTCTAAATTTGTTGCATTTGCAATTACATGATTGTTGGTTACAATATAGCCATCGGGTGAAATAATTACCCCGCTTCCGCTACCAATGCGCGCCCGAGGCTGGCCGCCCCCTTGAAAATATTCAAAAATATTTGTTGGCTGGGTGCTAACGCTCATATTTTTTACGTGCACCACGGCATGAACTGTTTTTTCGGCAGCTTCGGTGAAATCTGTGGTCATTTCCGCGGCAGCGGTGGAATAATCTGTGGGTATAAATCTTGCAGTATTTTGGGGTGCGAAGGAAACGTATTGCTTTTTTTCCAAGAATTTATATCCTCCAAGTGTAATGGTGCCTGCAAATAAGGCCACCAAAAATAAACGGAATGTGTGTTTCATTTTGGATTTTTTTTTAATTATAAAATAATATTATTCTATCATTTATTTTAATGACTCTCATCCATATGTTATGTAATGATCCCCGCGGCATTTAGTGGGGATAAACCAATTTGGTAGAAATACAAATTGCATTTTCAAATTTAATAAGCATAAACAGAAAAAAGTATGCCATAAAGGGCTATTTAACTTCCATTTAACGTGAAGTGGTTTCAAAAACCTGCGTGTGCTTTTTATATCTTTGTGCGCTCATGGAACTTACCTTTTATAAATATCAAGGCACCGGCAATGATTTCGTGATTATTGATAATCGCGAAGATTTTTTCCCTAAAGACAATACTGCCTTGGTTGCCAAAATCTGCGACAGACGTTTTGGCGTGGGCGCTGATGGTTTGCTTTTGCTAGAAAACCATCCGTCGGCAGATTTCAGAATGGTTTATTATAATAGTGACGGAAACCTGAGCTCAATGTGCGGAAATGGCGGAAGGTGCATTTCGCATTTTGCAAAATTTCTGGGAATCATTTCTGAAAAAACAACCTTTGAAGCGGTTGATGGCATACACGAAGCCACAATTCAAGGCGAGTGGGTTTCTTTAAAAATGAATAATGTTGAAAAGGTGAAAGTTTCAGAAAATTTTTCTTTTTTGAATACCGGCTCACCGCATCACGTCGAATTGGTTTCACAACTTAAGGATTTTGACGTTTTCACTAAAGGAAAAGATATTCGAAATAAAATTTATGGAAAGGAAGGCGCCAATGTAAATTTTGTGGAACCCCAAAGTGAATCGATTTTTGCAGTGCGCACATACGAGCGGGGCGTAGAGGAGGAAACACTTTCCTGTGGTACGGGCGTGACCGCCGTTGCCATTGCAATGTTCGAAATGGGAAAAACTTCGGAAAATAAAATCACCCTAAAAACGCCCGGCGGAGAGCTGAAGGTGCGTTTCGAAAAATCGGGGTCGGGATATAAAAATGTGTATTTGGAAGGACCCGCCACACAGGTCTTTAAAGGATTCTGGAAATGACAACATTGAAAGGAACAAAAATTTTTTTACGTGCATTGGAACCTTCCGATTTAGATTTCTTATATATTCTTGAAAACGATGAATCCCTTTGGGAAGTGAGCAACACCACCATACCGTATTCAAAATATATTCTGAAGCAATATTTAGAAAATAGCCACCGCGATATTTTTGATGTAAAACAGTTGCGACTGGTAATCTGTGAAAATGAAAGCAAGACGGTTGTTGGGTTTATTGACCTTTTCGATTTTGAGCCCAAACATAGTAGGGTGGGAATTGGCATTGCAATTTTTTCGGAAGAAAATAAAAGAAAGGGTTTCGCTTCTGAAGCATTGAAACTTACCTGTAATTATGCTTTTACGCATCTAAATATCCATCAAATTTTTGCCGGAATTACTACGGAAAACCACAGCAGCATTCAACTTTTTGAAAAAGCAGGCTTTGAAAGGACAGGCATCAAAAAGGATTGGATTTTTTCAAAAGGAAGATACAAAAGCGAATATCTTTATCAACTAATCCCAAATTCCAAATCCCAAATCTAAAATTCCAGATTCCAAATCTCTAAATACTTATCCCAAATTTAAGATGTACATAAAAAAAATATTAGTCGTTATTGTCTTGCTTGGCGCTGTTGGAATGGGTGCCTTTGCGTATTATGTTTACAACACCGCCTTTTCGGGAAATACTGCTTTCAATAATAAGGAAGCGCATGTTTACATTCCCACCAATGCGACAATTGCTGATGTGGTTGCGGAATTGGAACCACTCATTAGGAATACCGAATCATTTTATGCCGTTGCCAACCAAAAAAAATATTCCGGCAATGTAAAACCGGGTCATTTTATCATTAAAAGAGGAATGACCAACAATGATATTGTAAATGTATTGCGAAGCAGAAATATTCCAATCAACGTAAAGTTCAACAATCAGGAGCGTTTGGAAGATTTGGCGGGCCATATTTCCCGTCAAATTGAAGCTGATAGTATTTCACTTTTAAATGCCATGCGCGAGCCCCAATTTTTGAAAGAAGTGGGCTTGAATGATGAAACTGCGCTTTCGTTATACATTCCGAATACCTATGAATTTTACTGGAACAGCTCTGCGGAAACATTTCGCGAGCGTATGAAAACCGAATATGAAAGGTTTTGGAACGAATCAAGAACACAAAAAGCGAAAGCCCTAAATCTTACAAAAAATGAGGTAATGGCACTTGCCGCAATTGTACAAAAGGAAACTGCGAAGGTGGATGAACGGCCAAAAGTTGCGGGCGTTTATGTGAACCGTCTGAAAAAAGGAATGTTGCTACAAGCGGACCCGACAGTTATTTTTGCAATAAAACGCGAAAGTGGCAATTACAATCAAATTATCAAAAGAGTGCTCTATAAGGACTTGGAATTGGATTCGCCTTACAATACCTATAAATATGCGGGAATTCCGCCGGGACCCATAGCAATGCCGGACATCTCATCTATTGATGCGGTGTTGAATCCCGAAAGTCACGATTACTATTATTTTGTTGCGGATGTAACTAATTTCGGTTATCATAAATTCGCCAAAACCCTTGCCCAGCATAATGTGAACAAGGTGGAATATGTTCGCTGGGTGAACGCTCAAGGGTTGAACAGGTAGTTTTTAAAGTTACTGTTAAATTCCCTTTGTTAATGGGTTAAACTCTGTTAACCATTCTTGTTCTATTTTTAAATTCTCTTATTTTTAAAGTGTAATATCTTGGCAATCAATATAATTTGAATTGCCTTATAGTTCTTTGGCACAATTTTTTCATATAGCGCGGCGAACATGCGTTTGCCAAAAATGTGTGTTGCTTGTTTAAAATTTTATTTCGTTTCGCACAAAGCGAAACGCAATAATTATAACTTTAAAACTAAGTAAAACATGACGAAACGTTTTATGAAATTGTCTGCGCTGCTGGTTGTTGCGGTTTTTATCGCAACAGCATTTTCTTCCAAAAAACAAGAAGATTACAGCAGTTCTATTTTCGCTACAGACATCGTTGGCGACCTTGCCTATGTTCCCTACGATTATGAAGTGAAAATGAGTTCCCAAGATTGTATTCCCTTTCTTGGGAAGTCGTTCCTGGGCTTCTGTCACGACCTCGGCTTGAGTGAAAGCAGTGGTAATTACAGAGCCGTGAACAGATTTGGTTATTTGGGCAAATACCAGTTTGGCCGTTCCACCCTTCAATGGGTGGGAATCCGCAATACGTCCCGATTTCTGAATTCCCCTTTGTTACAGGAAAGAGCTTTTGAAGCTTTGATTTCCAAAAACAAATGGGTGCTTCGGGATTATATTGATAAATTCGATGGCCAATCCATCAATGGTGTTAAAATATCCGAATCGGGCCTTTTGGCCGCGGCACATCTGGGAGGAGCCGGAAATGTGAAAAAATTTCTGGACAGCAACGGAGCTATCGTATTCAAGGATGGCAACAATGTACCCATCACAAGGTATATGAAGCGATTTGTAGATTATGATATCTCGCAAATTCTCCCGGACAACAATGCCAGAGCGACATTATAATTATTGAAAGAACCAGGTTGACAAGCCTGGTTTTTTTATTTCACATTTATTTAACGACCTCGAAATCAGATTTTTGAAAAAAGATGTATATTTGCCCGCTGAAAAGGGAATGTAAATATTGCGTTCGCATTTTTTAAAATTGATGAAAAAAAGAATATATCTAATTGCAGTTTTACTTGTTGTTACCGTACTAGTAGGGACAGGTTTCATTTCAAAAGATAGCTACGATTTTTCTACTTTTAGTACAGAAGGATTAGAGTTAGATTATACTGTTCCCACGGAAGCTGAAATTTTGCCTTTAATGGCTCCCGTGACACCGAGATTTTATTTATTTCTTGGGAAATCCTATGTGGGTTTCAAAGAAGCGCTCGGCTTCAAAGAATCTAGAGGGAATTACCATATTGTTAATGATTATGGTTATATGGGAAAATATCAGTTTTCACAAGCCACTCTAAGAATGATGGGATTAAAGAACACGGACAATTTTCTATATGACACCCGTCAACAGGAAGCCGCCTTTTTGGCCTATACATCATTGAATAAATGGGTGCTTCGTAATGATATTAAAAGATATTCGGGAAAAATCATCGGGGGTGTAAAAATTACTGAATCAGGAATTTTGGCTGCTGCGCATTTAGCAGGGGCAGGAAACGTGAAAAAATTTCTGAGAAGTGCCGGCGAAAACCGTTTTGAGGATGCTAATGGCACTTCAATCCGATATTACCTCAATAAATTTTCGGGTTACGATACTTCACATATTGTGGCCAATAGAAAACCTAGAGTTATATAAGCATTAAACCTCAATTATAAACAAGGTGGGTCTTTTATGAAGATCCACCTTTATTTTTTTCCATAACTCCACTGGTGCCGTTTTTATGTATTCTGTAGGAAGGGTAATATCGCAAGCTACACAGATCCGTGTTTGATTGTTCAATGTTTCGGTTAAGCTTTGCAGCATTTGGTTATTTCGATAGGGGGTTTCAATGAAAAGTTGCGATTGCCCCAAATCTTTTGAGAGTTTTTCCAAACGTTTGATTTCCGCTTTTCTTTCACTTTTATCAATTGGCAGATATCCATTGAAGGCGAAATTTTGACCGTTGAATCCGCTGGCCATCATTGCTAGCAAAATTGAGGATGGACCCACTAAAGGAATAACTTTTATTCCCTTTTGGTGGGCATAATGAACCACTTTTGCACCGGGGTCGGCAATGCCCGGGCAACCCGCATCGCTGATTACGCCTACATCAAATCCATCAAGACACGGGTTTAGCATTGACGGAATTTCCTCAAGCGTGGTGAACTTATTCGTTTCTTGTATTTTTAGAAGTGATTGCTTTTTTTCTGGAACAAATCTTTTTATGAATCTGCGGGATTCCTTTTCATTCTCAACTATATAATGGTCCACCCGTTCAATTGTATTTTTCACTGAAATGGGCAAAACAGACAACGGAGGAACATCTCCCAAGGGACAAGGAATCAGGAATAAATCACCTTTTTTTATTGCCATTTACGACTATTGAACTATTAATTTTTTGACGGTAGTTTGTCCATTTTCCGAAGAAATTTGGGCGAAATAAATACCGGGCGCAAATGTCTGAACGGAAATAGTTTTTTCATTGTCAGAAATTTTTTCCTCTGAATGAACCAAAGAGCCTCTCAAGTCAAAAATCTGAATTTCGTGAATTCTATCTTTTTTTGAAAGAATCGTTACCTTTCCAGACACGGGATTTGGAACCATACTAAGCATCGTATGAAACGTGAAATCCTCAGTTCCTACCATAGCGTCAGTCACTTTATATATAGCACCGCCAATGTCAATAATGTAAAGTTCCTTATTAACATCTTCACCAAAAGAAACCCAGTTTCCGGAAAATTCTCCATGGGTAACAAGATTTCCGGATTCATCCACTGTTCCGATAATTCCACTGCAAAAATCGCCATAAAAGTAAAGGTTGTTAAGGGCGGGATAGGTGGAACCCCTATATACATAGCCGCCGGTAATAGAGCAATTTCCATTATTGTGGCCATATTCTGCAATCGGAAATGTCATTTCCGATTGTGGCGGACAATCTTGGGTATTAAAAGGTTGTGTTCCCTCATAACATCTCCAACCATAATTGATGCCAGCTTCCGCTATAGTAACACGGTTTATTTCCTCAATATTTGTTTGGCCCACATCCGCTATCCACAGATTATTATCAGTAAAATCAAATGAAAAGCGCCAAGGGTTGCGCAGCCCATATGCCCAGATTTCTTCTTTCGCATCCGGATTGCCTACAAAAGGATTGTCTGCAGGAATGCCATAGTTATTTCCGCCCGAAGGATTGTCAATATCAATACGCAGTATTTTTCCAAGCAACACATTTATGTTTTGGGCGCGGTCACCCGGATCACCGCCGCTACCACCATCACCTGACGCAATATATAAATATCCATCGGGGCCAAAAGCTAAACATCCGCCGTTGTGATTGGAAAAAGGTTGCGAATAATCTATTATCGGAAGTTCAGAATTTTCATCAGCTACATCGGGATTGCCTGTGCTAACTGAAAATCTGGAAACCTGTGAGTTGCCATTAGGTTTGGTATAATAAACAAAGAAATATCCATTATTTGAATAATCTGGGTGAAAGGCTAAACCGAGTAATCCCCGTTCCCCTCCGCTGGAAATATTTCCGGAAATATTCAAAAAAGGAGTGGTGTTCACAGTACCATCCCCCTGAATAATTTTAATGCTCCCGCCTTGTTCAACAACAAAGAGGCGATCGTCGTTTGCATGTTGCAAATTTAATGGTGCGGTAAAACCATTTTTGAAAAGCTCAATATCAACTTGCTGGGCAAAAGTGCCTATTGAAGCAAATAGGAAAGAAAGTGAAAGTATAAAATTTCTCATGGCCAATTTTTTTTGATTTGTACTAAGTTAATTAAATCAGCCGAGATTCTCAATTAAAGTCTTTGGGCAATTTGTTCGCAGGCTTCATCCAGCATTTTATAAACATTCTCAAATCCAACATTGCCTCCAAAATATGGATCGGGTACATCCACGTTTTCACCGGGGAATAATTCATCCAAAATCAATTTTACCTTTTCTTTTTGTGAATCATTTTCTGCCAATGCAAGCACGTTTTCTTTGTTTGAATTGTCCATCACAAAAATTACGTCAAAATCATCGAAATCATTTTTGCTGAATTGTCTTCCGCGTTGCGCGGTTATGTCAATTTTATATTTTTTTCCTACTGCAATGCTTCTTTTGTCAGGTTCATCGCCCACGTGCCAATGTCCGGTGCCGGCGGAATCTATAAATACTTTCGACTCGTCAACCTTAGATTTTAAAATGCCTTCCGCCAAGGGCGAACGGCAAATATTGCCAAGACAGACCATAAGGATTTTTGTTTTTTTCAAAGCTAGATTTATAGAATTTAGAAGTTTAAGAATTTCAAAACTGTGGCAAAATAAATAAGATTTTTTATTTATTGCAAACTACCACTGAAAACCTATTTATAGCGTAAGCTTTTTACTTAAATCTTCCACATATTTGCGGAATTGTTTGTCGGTGGTGGAAAGGTTGTCCACCGTTTTGCAAGCATGTAGAACAGTAGCATGGTCGCGCTGCCCAATTTGGCTTCCGATGGAGGCGAGGGATGCCTTTGTGAATTTCTTCGCAAAAAACATTGCCAATTGACGGGCTTGGACAATATGTCTTTTCCGCGTTTTAGATTGAAGCGTATCCACATCCATTTGGAAATAATCGCTTACTACTTTTTGTATGTAATCTATGGAAACCTCGCGTTTGGTGTGTTTCACATAATTATCAACAATCTTTCGCGCAAGATCTATCGTGATTTCCTTTTTGTTGAAGGACGAATGTGCAATCAGTGAAATAATGGCACCTTCCAATTCGCGAATGTTGGTTTTAATGTTATTGGCTAAGAACTCAATTATATCTTCTGGCATTTCTACCCCATCGCGATAAAGCTTGTTTTTGATTATGGCTACTCGTGTATCATAATCTGGGTGATTCAGCTCTGCCGAAAGTCCCCATTTGAAACGGGAAAGCAGTCGCTGTTCAATATCAATCATATCAACCGGCGCTTTGTCGCTGGTCAAAATTACCTGCTTTCCGTTTTGGTGTAAATGATTGAAAATATGGAAGAAAACATCCTGTGTTCCAGCCTTGCCTGAAAGCAATTGAATGTCGTCCACAATAAGTACATCTATAATTTGATAGAAATGAATAAAATCATTACGGTTATTTTTTTTAACCGATTCAATGTATTGCTGCGTAAATTTTTCGGCAGAAATATAAAGCACCGTTTTTTCGGGATATTTGTCTTTTATATCAACGCCAATGGCGTGGCCCAAATGTGTTTTTCCTAAACCAACACCCCCAAAGATAAGCAATGGATTAAAGGAGGTTCCACCAGGTTTATTTGCTACGGCCAACCCAGCCGAACGCGCCAATCGGTTTGATTCACCTTCAAGAAAACTTTCAAAATTATAGTTTGGGTTGAGCTGCGATTCAATTTTTACGTTGCGAATTCCAGGAATCACAAATGGATTTTTGAGCTCCGGACTCTTGTTTTTTAACGGTACATCAACTTCCTGAGATTGCAGGTTCGATCGGTTTGCACTGGGTATTTTTTCGGTGAAGGGTTGTTTATTGCCGTAGGTGTTTTCCATCCTAATGATGTACACCAATTTGGCATTGTTTCCCAATTCCTTCGTTAGCGCTACTTTTAAAATCTTTACATAATGTTCCTCCAGCCATTCATAAAAAAATTTACTCGGAACTTGAATGCTCAGCGCGTTATCAGTGAGCTTTACCGCTTTTATGGGCTCGAACCAAGTTTTGTACGCTTGCGAAGTGATGTTATCTTCGATAAAAGCCAAACAATTGTTCCAAACCGATTCCGCAGTTTTGCTCATAGTTAAAAATTCTGATTTTTGTTTTTTAAAAGGTGTGGCCAAAAAATAGAGGATGGAGTGTTTCCGGGCTATTTCTTAACAGTGCAAATATGTGAACAAAAAAGTTATAAAAAAAACCGCTTTAGGGTTGAATTATTAGTTTTTTTTCGCCATACTTCCCTTTCGCTAAAACTACAAAAAATCTTTCTTTCCTTAACACAAAATTTTGAAGAATACACTTACATCAATAAGAGTTAGATACGCCGAAACCGACCAAATGGGGGTGGTCTATTACGGTAACTATGCACAATACTTGGAACAGGGCCGCACCGAATGGCTCCGCGAACTGGGTTTTTCATATAAATGGATGGAAGCCAATAATATACACCTGCCCGTGGTGCATTTAAGCATTGATTACAAACATCCCGCTTTTTATGACGATTTGCTTACGGTAAAGACAACTTTGAAGCAATTGCCAACGGTAAAAATTGAATTTTACTATGAAATTTATAATGAGTCCAAACAACTTTTGGTAACCGCAACTACGGTTTTAGTTTTTGTGAATAGTACCACCAAAAAATTGATAAAGGCACCCGGTTATTTAATGGAAAGGCTTGTGGAAAATTGACCTATAATATCCCCATTTCCAAACCCCAAAAATTACAAACCTAATATTCCTTTAGGTATTGTAATTTATTACTTAATTTTTTGTGATTTTTATTTTATAAGTGTTCTCAAATAGTTCAAAAAGCTGCTGCGCTTCTTTTTTTCTAACAGATATTTCCAATTCGCAATTAAGTTCCATTTTTTGATTTGTGATGGTGATATTTTGCTCTTTAATAATTCGCATCACCGTATTCATTTCGGGATATTCAAATTTCAATATGAAAGTTTCATCAATTGTTTTTTCAACAATTTCTGAAGTTTCCAGTGCCATTTGGGCCGTGGTTTTGTACGCTTGAATCAAACCTCCCACGCCCAGTTTCGTTCCGCCGAAATACCGAACCACAACAACCAAAACATTAGTAACATCAAATGATTGAAGCTGTCCGAAAATAGGCATTCCCGCACTATTCGAAGGTTCGCCATCATCGTTGGCGCGGTAGCTTTCATAGTTTTTTCCCAATTGCCAGGCATAGCACCAATGCCGTGCGGTGTGGTGCTGTTTTTTCAAACTTTCGAGATGTTCCTTTATTTCTTCTTCGGAAATAACCGGAAATGCATAGCCGAAAAACTTGCTTCCCTTTTCCTTAAAAAGAACTTCTTCCGAAGGTTTTAAAATAGTTTTATATGTGTCTTTTTCCGCAGTCAAATATGTATATTAAAAATTTACATCCAACATCCGTCACCCGTCCTCTGGCACTTACCACTTTTCCAAAGCAATTAAAATGATTCCCAGCACGGCGAGACCAATTCCTATTCTGTTTTGGGGCCGCAATTTTTCCTTAAAAAACATTATGCCCACTATGGTCGAGAAAATCACAACAGCCACATTATTGACCGTAAAAATTCCCGAGCTTTCAAAAATATCGCTTCGCAGCGCTTGCACCAAAAAATACACTGAAAAGTAATTGGGAATCCCCAATGCAATTCCGGCCAAAACATTTTTAAACTTAAACTGAAATTTCCCCTGAATTGAATGAACTATCAAAAGAAAAATGCCCAACGCTGCAGCTGCGGCAAAAATGGTTGCTGAAAATATGGGCGTATCGTTCCGCGCCACATATTCGCCTTGCAGATATTTGAGAGATGTATCAATGATTCCACTTCCCAAGAAAACCAAAATCGGAAAAATTAGGTTTGATGGTTTAATTTTCAAACCATTCGCGGTTTTATTTGATGTGAGATAAACTGCCAGCAAGGCCAAAATAATCCCCGTAAACTTTAGTATTCCCAAGCTTTCTTCGTAATAAACCAATCCGAAAACTACCGGAATCACAACACTCATTTTCGTAGCCACGGAAACCACTGAAAGTCCACTGCGTTGTGTGGTGAGCGCCATTAAATTAAATACCGTTATGAACAAGGCGCCCAGCCCCACGGCGAATATAAACCAAGAATTATTGGCAATTTCCGTTATAACAACTTCACTTTCCTGAAAATAAAGGCCGCAACTGCAAGCCACCAAATAGTTTACCACAATGGCGTGGAGGGTGTTGATTTTGTATATTGAAAACAGCTTGAAAACCACAAAAATTACAGTGGCCGAAACAATGCTCAACAGAAGTGCGATCAATGGTTTTGGTTTATAAAAATTTGAAGTGAATCGTTTTTTATTTTTTTCTGTGAAATCAATTTCCCTTTTAAAGCAGGCGCCGAAAGTCCTTCGCCAAATGAAACGGTACTTTTAAAAACCAATGCTTCATCCCATAAATTTGAATCTATGAAAGTTTGAAGCGTTTTTGCGCCGCCTTCAATTATAACCGATTGAATATTTCTTTGGAAAAGCGCTTCACAGATTTGGGTCGGAATGTCTTCGGAAAAATCAATTTTCAAAAATTCCAAATTTTCCTTTTCGGAAGCGATTTTTTCAGTGAACACTAAAGTTTTGGCCTGTCCATCCATAACTGAAAAATCTTCGGGAATTTTTAAATTTCGATCGATAACAAGCCGCAACGGATTTTCACCGCCCCAATCCCTAACGGTCAATGACGGATTGTCCTGCAAAACCGTATTTGTACCCACCAAAATAGCCTGCTCTTCCGCCCGCATTTTATGAACCAATTGGCGTGAAAATTCATTTGTAATCCACACAGGCTTTATTTCTTCACGGTTTTCATTTTTTGGGGCAATAAAACCATCGGAGGTTTCGGCCCATTTCAAAAAAATATACGGTCTTTTTTTATGGTGAAAGGTGAAAAATCGTTTGTTCAATTCATTGCATTCAACATCCAAAACGCCCACAATCACATCGCAGCCAGCATCCATTAATTTTTTGATGCCACGACCCGCAACTTTTGGATTTGGATCTGTGCTTCCAATAACTACTTTTTTTATTCCTTTTGCGATAATCAAGTCGGCGCAGGGTGGGGTTTTTCCAAAATGGCTGCACGGTTCAAGGCTTACATAGATTGTTGATTCTTTTAAAAGTCCTACATCGCTTACGCTGGTGATGGCATTCACTTCGGCATGGGGAAATCCGGATTTATAATGCCAGCCTTCGCCAATAATTTTATTTTCGTGCACAATTAAACTGCCCACCAACGGATTGGGATAAGTGGTTCCAAGCCCGTTTTTGGCCAATTGGATGCAGCGAAGCATATATTTTTCGTGTATCTTCACGGCGTAAAAATACAAGGATTTAATTAGAATGGAAGCACCCATAATTCGCCTAATTGAAAAGAAGGACAATACGCAAATTGCAGCGGTAATTCGAAGTGTTTTGGAAGATTTTAACGTGCCAAAAGTGGGCACGGCCTATGCGGACAAATCACTGGATTGTATGTTTGAAACATATCAAAAACCAAAAGGTGTTTATTTTGTGGTTGAGGAAAATGGCAAAATAATTGGTGGCGCGGGTGTCGCGCAACTTGACAATTTTGATGGCAATGTTTGCGAGTTGCAAAAAATGTATTTTCTTCCCGAAGCACGCGGAAGGGGTGTTGGTGCTCAAATGATGGAATTTTGCGTAGCAAAAGCACGTGAGTTTGGCTTCGAAAAAATTTATTTGGAAACGATGGAATATATGACCCACGCCCAAAAATTATACAAACAAGCAGGTTTTGAATACATTCCCTGCGCAATGGGCGACACTGGTCACTATTCTTGCCCTGTGCATATGATTAAAAAATTATAATTTAATTCCGGAAAATTCCCTTTTTGAAGAGTGCCAGGGAATCATTGTCCATGAAAATTTCAAAACTAAAAAGCGATTTCCAAAATTCACTTTCCGAAATATATCCTTCGGAAGAAATACAGTCTTTTTTCAATATTCTTTCAGAGAAATATTTAAAACTTTCGAGGATTGAAATGGCCTTAAATCCAGAAAAGGCAATTTCTGTAGAAATAATTGGAGATTTTGAAAATGCTTTATTTCGATTAAAAAATTACGAACCAATCCAATATATAATTGGGGAAACGGAATTTTTCGGACTCAATTTTAAAGTGAACAAATACACATTAATTCCCCGCCCGGAAACCGAGGAATTGGTAGAATGGATTCTTGTACAGCAAAAACTCATACCTAATAACTCCCAACTCATAACTATTTTGGACATCGGCACCGGCTCTGGCTGCATCGCTATTTCGCTTTCCAAAAACTTTCCTGATGCAAAAGTTTCTGCTTTGGATATTTCGGAAGAAGCTTTACAAATTGCGCGTAAAAATGCTGAATTGAACGAAGTGGAAACTAATTTTTTTCAAGCGGATATTTTAACCATTAAACAACTTCCACAGCAGTACGATATAATTGTTTCCAATCCGCCGTACGTCCGCGAACTAGAAAAAAAACAGATGCAGCAAAACGTTTTAAACCACGAACCGCAGTCCGCGCTTTTTGTGGCAAATGAAGACCCGCTCGTGTTTTATCGAACTATTTCCCGATTGGCAAAAATGCATTTGAAACCTAATGGAAAACTCTTTTTCGAGATTAATGAGTATCTTGGGGAAGATATGAAAATGCTCTTAAAAAGCGAAGGTTTTCAGAATATCGAAATCAAAAAGGACATTTTTGGAAAAGACCGAATGCTAAAATGCACTGTCAATGAACAATCTTGATAAAATATGCGTTTTTTGCGGCAGTAGCGAGGGAAACGATCTTGCAATAACAGAAGCTGCTAAAAAGCTGGGGAAAATTTTTGCTGAGCGCGAAATCACATTGGTTTATGGTGCGGCGAAGATTGGCATTATGGGCATAATCGCCAAAAGTGTTTTGGACAATAATGGTCGCGTTATTGGTGTCATCCCTAATTTTTTAAAAAAGAGGGAAGTAGTCCATCTCGGCCTCTCCAAATTGATTACTACCGAAAATATGCACGAGCGCAAACTGAAAATGCAGGAAGAAAGTGACGGCTTTATAGCCCTTCACGGCGGATTGGGCACTTTGGAAGAACTATTCGAAATAATTACCTGGCTTCAACTTGGGTTGCACCAAAAGCCAATCGGGCTTTTGAATATAAACGGTTTTTACGACGAGCTGGTGAAATTGCTAGAAACAATGGTCCGAAAGGGCTTTCTATCAATGGATAATTATAGCCTTCTTTTGGTAGATTCCAACCCGGAATTTCTTCTGAAAAAAATGGAGGAATTCAAGCCGCCGCAACTTCCAAAGTGGCTTAATTCCGACAGAACATAATAGATTATCAACATTTAAAAGTCGGTTTTTAACAAATTCTTCCTATTCCATTCATTTTCATAAATTTAAGTTGTCTAACCCTTAAATAATTGAATATGAATTCTTCAAAAAAGTATTTTGCCGAAAGTCTCGGCACATTTGCATTAGTTCTATTTGGATGTGGCGCTGCAACATTAGCCAGCGTTACCAATGCCGGTCCCGCTGGAATTGGTCTTCTGGGCATTTCCCTTGCCTTTGGTTTTGCGGTGTTGGTAATGGTTTATACCATTGGCCCAATTTCCGGATGCCATATTAATCCCGCTATTTCTATCGCGATGCTTGCTGCAGGCAAACTCTCTGCAAAAGATACCGTGGGGTATATCATTTCCCAATGTATTGGTGCTATTGCCGCAGCTGGCTTGCTGTATGTTTTAGCCTCGGGCAGTGCAGGTTTTTCGATGCCCGAATGGGGTTTGGGCTCCAACGGGTGGGGAACGGGATATCTGGGGGAATATAATATGACTTCTGCGCTCATTGCGGAGTTTGCGTTTAGCTTCCTATTTTTAATTGTAATTTTTGGGGCCACCGCCTCGAAACACACCTCGCCAATGATGGCCGGTCTTGCCATTGGTATTTCGTTGGCATTAATACATATGGTTGTCATCCCAATAACTGGGACTTCGGTGAATCCTGCTCGTAGTTTAGGCCCAGCACTTTTTGCTGGTGGAATGGCGTTGCAGCAGCTGTGGCTTTTCATCGTTGCGCCAATTGCCGGCGGACTTTGTGCAGCATTGGTTCGTAATATATTTTTGGAGGATTGATTTTTGTCCTGTTGAAAAAATTTCAATGTTAACCTCACAGTTTTTAAAAAGCTGTGAGGTTTAAAATTTTATATTTGTTGAATGAACATCGAACAACAAATAAATACTCTTCGCAACGAGCTACGCGAGCATAATTACAACTATTATATTCTCGACAATCCCACCATTTCTGACCTTGAATTTGACTTAAAATTGAAGCAGCTTCAAGAGCTCGAAAAAGCGCATCCGGAGTTTTACGATGCCAATTCGCCCACGCTTCGTGTGGGAGGTGAAATCACCAAGAATTTTGAAACCGTTCAGCACACTTATAGAATGTTTTCTTTGGATAATTCCTATTCAAAAGAAGACTTGGAAGATTGGGAAAAGCGCATCGAAAGGGCCGTTGATGGAAAAGTAGAATTTGCCTGCGAGCTTAAATACGACGGCGCATCAATAAGTTTAACATATGAAAATGGAAAGCTGAAAAGAGCGGTAACGCGCGGCGACGGTTTTCAAGGCGATGATGTGACCGCAAATGTAAAAACCATTCGCTCCGTGCCACTTCAATTGAAGGGGGATTATCCTCCTTTATTTGAAATCCGCGGCGAGATAGTTTTACCTTTTGAAGGTTTCACAAAAATGAATGCCGAAAGGGTAGAGGCGGGCGAAGAGCCGTATCGAAACCCACGAAACACGGCCTCCGGCAGTTTGAAATTGCAGGATAGCGCAGAGGTAGCAAAGCGGCCGTTGGAATGTTTGCTGTATAGTTTGAAAGGCGAAAGACTTCCAATAAAAACCCAATTTGAAAGTCTGCAAAAAGCACGTGATTGGGGTTTTAAAGTTCCCGAAGCGGCGAAGCTTGCAAAAAATTTGAAGGAGGTTTTGGAATTTGTGAATTATTGGGATATCCACCGCCACGAACTGCCCTACGAAACGGATGGGGTGGTCGTAAAAGTAAACGATTTGCAACAACAGGAAGAGCTGGGTTACACCGCCAAATCGCCACGTTGGGCGATGGCGTATAAATTTAAGGCCGAACAGGTTTCCACGGTTTTAAAACAAATTACTTATCAAGTGGGAAGGACGGGAGCCATCACTCCGGTGGCAAATTTGGAGCCTGTGGAATTGGCCGGAACCATCGTAAAACGGGCCTCCCTCCACAATGCAGATCAAATTGCAAAACTCGACATTCGCGAGGGCGATACCGTTTTTGTGGAAAAAGGAGGCGAAATTATTCCGAAGATTATTGGGGTGGATTTTACCCACCGCGATCCAAATTCAAATGCGACGGAATATATTTCCGAATGCCCGGAATGCGGCACAAATTTAATTCGAACCGAAGGCGAAGCCCAGCATTATTGCCCCAATTTTGAGGGTTGTCCGCCGCAGATTATTGGCCGCATTCAGCATTTCATTTCGCGAAAGGCGATGGATATTGAAGGTTTGGGCGGCGAAACCGTTGCGCTTTTAGTGAACAACGGATTGATTAATAATTATGCCGATTTGTATCTTTTAAAGGAAGAACAAATTATTCCGCTGGAACGAATGGCGAAGAAAAGTGCGGAGAATTTAATCAACGGCATTGAGGCTTCAAAAAATATTCCTTTTGAAAGGGTGCTATTCGCACTGGGAATTCGCTACGTGGGTGAAACCGTTGCAAAAAAACTCGCAAAACATTCCAAAACAATCGATAATCTAAAAAATGCTTCCGAAACGGAATTGACTACTGTTGATGAAATTGGCGAGCGCATCGCCCAAAGCGTGGTTTCGTTTTTCGCTTCCGAAGAAAATATTGCAACTATTGAGCGCATGAAAATGTATGGAGTCCAACTTGAAATTTCAGCAGAAAAATTAGCAAACCAGACCGATACGTTGCAGGGTAAAACCTTTGTGGTTTCAGGGGTTTTCACAAAAGTATCCCGCGACGAACTCAAAAAATTGATTGAGGACAATGGCGGGAAGGTTTCGGGTTCTATTTCATCCAAAACAAATTACGTGGTTGCGGGCGAAAACATGGGTCCGAGCAAGAAAACAAAAGCCGAAAGTTTGGGGGTGGCAGTTATTTCTGAAGATGATTTTTTGCAAATGATTTCATAATTGAAACGGCAAAGGCTTAAAAAAACTTATTTTTGCGGCGCAAAGCTGCCGGTTCCATGTTTAAAAAAGTAAAGCATCATTCCTTAAAAAAGCACACCGAAAAAAAGCTTACGGAGCGTGATATTTCCGAAAGAAATTCACCTTTAAAGTATTTGGGATTTTTAGTGGATGAGGCTTTTTTTGAGGATTTTGAGTTGCTTTACGAATTTGGCCGGGAGCTTGGGTTGCAGCGAAAGGATGTGAAATTGTTCACTTTCGTTGAAACGCGAAGAAAAATTCCATCGCTTCGGCAAAACCAAATATCGAACAAGGAATTTACGTGGCGCGGCGAAATACAAAAGCAAAATGCGCAGGAATTTCTCGATTTTCCGTTTGATGCACTAATTGGATTTTATAAAGGAAAACACGAATTTTTGAGCGCAATGGTAGCGCTGAGTCGGGCAAAATTCAAGATTGGTTTTGAGGGGGCAGATGCACGTTTGTACGATTTAATGATTTCCATAAATCCCTCAAATTTTGAAGCCGCCAAGGCCGAGATTGAAAAATATTTGAAAATTCTCAACAAAATTTAGTGCCCATATTATTGCACCGATAGTACCCGAAGAATGTATAACTTCGATATAAAATTTAAGATTAACCTCAAAAAATTTCCGCGTTGGCGGGCATAAATATGAAAGAATTGATAGGAACCGGAGTAGCTTTGATAACGCCATTTAATGAAGATTTTTCCGTAGACGTGGAAGGATTGAAAAATGTGGTGAATTTCAACATTGAAAATGGAATTGATTATTTGGTAGTTTTGGGCACAACCGCTGAGAGCGCAACACTTTCCAAGGAGGAAAAACAATTGGTTATTGATACCATTGTTTTTGCAAACAACAAAAGATTACCATTGGTTTTGGGCATTGGCGGCAATAATACCAAAGAAGTAATTGAAGAAATGAAAACCCGGGATCTTTCGGCTTTTACGGCCATCCTATCGGTTTCGCCCTATTACAACAAACCCACGCAGGAGGGAATATATCAGCATTTTGCTGCAATTGCGAAAGAGGCGCCGCTTCCCATTATTCTTTATAACGTGCCCGGAAGGACTGCCTCAAATATGCTTCCGGAAACAGTGATTCGCTTGGCGAACGATTTCGACAAAATCGTGGCGATTAAAGAAGCTGCCGGAGATATTGTTCAAGCCATGAAATTGATATCCGGTTGCCCAAAGAATTTTTTGGTAATTTCTGGCGACGACATGGTTACTTTGCCAATGATTCTTGCCGGCGGTGCGGGAGTAATTTCCGTTATCGGCGAAGGTTTTCCGAAAGAATTTTCAAAAATGGTACAACTCGGTTTGGATAAAAAAGCTGACGAAGCTTATGAAATCCACTATAAAATTGCACCCGCAATCGACTATATCTTTGCGGAAGGAAACCCAGCCGGTATAAAAGCTGTGTTCAAATCATTGGGAATTTGTGGCGACACGTTAAGACTTCCCTTAGTGGGCGTTAGCGATGGATTAAGGTCAAAAATTGATGCTTTTGTCAAAAATTTCTAATCTATAACCCAAATCATGATGCGTTAAATATTTCAAAAGGCTTGTAAATTATGGCCCTCGGCGCAATATTTTAGCCACAGAATAAGTTTTGTTGAATCACGTTTAATTCCCTATTTTTGCCCGATGTTTTTTAAGCCCATGCGATTACCCGTTTTTATAACAATTTTTCTTGCCATTTTATTTTCTTCCTGTGGGGAATACCAAAGGGTTCTTCGGAAGGACGATATGGGAAAGAAATATGCAATGGCAGATTCTCTTTACAAAATGGGAAAATACCGTAAGAGTCTAAAATTGATGGAGCAGATCGTGCCATCATATAGAGGAAAACCTCAGGGCGAAAAATTAATGTACATCTATTCCAATACCTATTACAAATTGGAAGATTATTATTTGGCCGGCTACCAATTTGAACGTTTTACCCAGGCATATCCGCAAAGTGATAGCGCCGAAACTGCCGCATTTAAAGGCGCCAAAAGTTTTTATCACCTTTCGCCAAGATATTCCTTGGACCAAAAAGATACTTATAAAGCTTTGGAGAAGCTGCAGGAATTCATTAACCGATATCCTAATTCCGGCAAAAGAGTGGAAGCCAATACGTTAGTTTCTGAACTGCAGGAAAAATTGGAAACTAAGGAATATGAAGTGGCGAAGCAATATTTGCACGTGGAAGATTACAAAGCTGCAATTGGCGCCTTTGACAATTTTATAACCGATAATCCCGGCTCGCATTACAGAAAAGACGCTTTTTACGGAAGATTTGTAGCTGCTTACCAATTGGCAATCAACAGCATACCCTCGCTTGTTCAAGAACGTTTGGTTACTGCTAGAGGTTATTATAACAATTTTATTAAATATTACGCAGACACCAATTTGGCTCCCGAAGCTACAAAGATTTATCAAGATATAGAACGCAGAACGGCGACTGCACAAACAGAATCACTAGTTAATTAATTTTATTATGGATATTAAAAATTCAGAAGCACCTATCAACACGGTTACTCTAGACAAGAATTTGATTGATGAGCCCACAAACAATATTTATGAGGCAATTTCAATAATCTCGAAGAGAGCTTCGCAAATAAACGGCGATATTAAAAAAGAACTTCTTGAAAAACTAGATGAGTTCGCCACTTACAACGACAGTTTAGAAGAAATTTTCGAAAACAAGGAACAGATTGAAGTGTCCAAATTCTACGAAAGACTTCCAAAGCCGCATGCATTGGCAGTTCAGGAATGGTTGGACAATAAAATTTATTACCGAAACACAAAAGACGAGGTAGTAGAGTAGAGGTTATAAGTTGCAGGTTGCAAGTTGTAGGTTGTAACCCCTGAGTTTGAACTATGGCTCATCAACTTTTCTCGGGATTACACCAAAACCCGAAACCTTAAACTTGAAAGCTGAAACCTGAAACCTAAGAAAATGGCTGTTTTGAACGGGAAAAATATCTTGCTTGGCGTTAGCGGCGGGATTGCCGCGTACAAAACAGCTTTTTTAGTAAGGCTTTTGGTGAAAAAAGGCGCAAACGTAAAAGTGGTAATGACCCAATCTGCCAAGGATTTCGTAACGCCGCTCACCCTTTCCACATTATCTAAAAACGAAGTATTTTCTTCCTTTATCGATGAGAAAATTTCCATAGATAATCGCGAACCCAAATGGAACAATCATGTGGAATTGGCACTTTGGGCAGATTTGTTTTTGATTGCTCCGGCTACTGCGAATACGCTTTCAAAAATGGCACATGGAACGAGTGATAATCTTTTACTTGCATGTTATCTTTCCGCAAAATGCACGGTGTATTACGCTCCTGCGATGGATCTGGATATGTACCAGCATCCCACAACTGAAGAAACTTTCGCTAAACTTGAAAGCTTTGGAAATATTCAAATTCCCGCAGCTTTTGGCGAACTTGCCAGCGGCTTGGTCGGGCAGGGAAGAATGGCCGAGCCTGAGGAAATTATTTCTTTTTTGGAAAATGATCTTCTGAAAAAACTTCCACTTCGGGGCAAGAAATTTTTAATTACGGCTGGGCCAACGTATGAAGCGATTGATCCTGTTCGATTTATTGGCAACCATTCAAGTGGAAAAATGGGGTATGCCATAGCCGAAGCTGCCGCAAATCTTGGAGCTGAGGTTACCTTAATTTCCGGTCCGGTTAGCCTTACCCTTGAAGATGATTTCGTGAAAATTATCCGCATTACTTCAGCCGAAGAAATGTTTGTTGCGGCGCACCAACATTTCAACCAAAGTGATGTAGCCATTTTAAGCGCTGCGGTTGCCGATTATCGGCCATCAGAAGTTGCTTCGGAAAAAATAAAAAAGAAAGAGGAGAATTTCACCCTTCAACTTACAAAAACAAAAGATATATTAGCTTCCCTTGGCGATATTAAGGAAAGTCAATTTTTGGTAGGGTTTGCACTGGAAACGGAAAACGAGGAGGAAAACGCAAAAAGAAAACTTGAAAAAAAGAATTTAGATTTAATTGTGTTAAATTCGCTTCGTGACAAAGGGGCCGGTTTTGGGACCAATACCAATAAAATTACTTTGATAGGAAGGGACAATAAAACCCACAATTTTCCTGTTAAAACTAAAAAAGAAGTAGCAATCGATATTTTAGAATATATTATAAAACAGACAAATGCGTAAATTTATACTTTTATTCATAGTTGCAATAGCTATGTTTCCTGCACACGCACAAGAGCTAAATTGCACCATAACAATTGATGCGGTGCAGACGGGACAGCCCAATTTACAGATTTTTAAAACCTTGGAAACCCAACTGCGGGAATTCGTGAACAACACGAATTGGACGGATAATGAATATAAGAACCAAGAGCGAATTGATTGCAATATGAGTTTAGTGATTAGCCAATTTGACGGCGATAACTTTACCGGAACACTTCAAATTCAATCCTCACGGCCTGCTTTTGAATCAACTTATGATAGCCCCGTCTATAACTATTATGATAAACAACTCACCTTTAATTATAAGGAATACGAGCCGCTAAACTTCAACATCAATACTTTTGGCTCTAATCTGGTTTCCGTAATTGCTTTTCATGTATATACCATTATTGGTTTAGATGCCGACACATATGTATTGAACGGGGGAACTCCTTATTTCGAAATAGCCAAGCAAATCACTAACACCGCGGCATCTAGCAATTTTCCTGGATGGCGCTCCACAGATGGAAACCAATCCCGATTCCGTTATAACGATGCTTTGCTATCATCCGTTTATAAGGAATTTCACGAGGTGATGTATCAATATCATCGCAATGGTATGGATGTTATGGCTACAGACCAAAAATTGGCCAAACAGAAAATTGCAGATGCAATCAACCAATTGAAAGGGATAAATGATAGGCGTCCCAATTCATATTTGGTGCGTACATTTTTTGATGCAAAAAGTGATGAAATACAGGCTATATTTAGCGGTGGACCACAGGTTGATATTACTCAGTTGGTGGAAAATCTGAACCGGTTGGCGCCAACCAATAGAACTAATTGGGCCGAAATTAAATTTTAAAATTTATCTTGGGATAATTTCACAAGAAGATTTCTATCCTCTAATTTTATAGTCCGAATAATTAATCGGGAAAATTTAATAATTACTTTTAATTTCTAATCCTTTAAACGTGATAACCAGCCTCGCCATAAAAAACTATGCGCTTATTGAAGACATTCGCGTGGATTTTAAAGAGGGCCTAACCATAATTACGGGAGAAACGGGCGCCGGTAAGTCCATTCTTCTTGGAGCTTTGGCATTGGTACTGGGCAAACGCGCGGATATTGGCAGTGTAAAGGATTCTTCCAAAAAATGTGTTATCGAGGGGCATTTTTCGGTTAAAAATTATGCACTTCAAAATATATTTGAAGAAAATGAGCTGGATTACGACCCTCAAACCATCATTCGCCGTGAAATATTGCCAGGCGGAAAATCCAGGGCTTTTGTAAATGACACTCCAGTTTCCTTGTCACAACTTCAGGCGTTGGCGCCATATTTGGTTGATGTGCATAGTCAGCACGAAACTTTGGAAATTGTGTCTGAAAACTTTCAGATAGAAGTTATTGACGCGATGGCCGAAAACAGTTCGCTTCTAAAAAAATATCAACTTCTGTTAGCGGATTATAAATCTATCACTGAAAATCTTGCGAACCTAAAACTTCAAAAGGATGAAGCTTTAAAAGAACTTGATTACAATACTTTTCTTTATAACGAATTGCAGCAGGCAAATCTAAAAAAACTTGACCAGCAGGAATTGGAGGAAAGTTATGAAACCTTGAATAATGCTGAAGCAATACAAGAAGCACTGGCCCATGTCAATAAGCTTTTTGACGAGGAGCCAATCGGAATTTTGCAGACGGCAAAGGAGTCGCGAGTGGTTTTGGGGAGGATAAGAGACTTCTCGAAAGCATTTGAAGAAAATTGGCAGCGGTTGAATAGCGTTATTATAGAAATGGAGGACATTTCCGCTGAAATTGCCGCATCTGCTGAAAAAATTGAAGCCGATCCTGAAAAGCTCTTTCAAGTAAATGAAAAATTGCAAACCCTTTACAAACTTCAGCAAAAACATGCTGTTGCCTCTGTTTCTGAATTGATTGAAATACAGAATTCGTTAGCGGAAAAAGTGAACATTACCTTAGGGCTTGATGAACAAATCGAGACATTGGAAAATGAACAAAGCAAGTTGCGCGGAGCTGCAATGCAAACTGCAACTGAATTGCACTTCAAAAGAGTGGAAGCCATACCGGTGCTCAAAAAAAAGTTGGAAGAAACATTGTTTCCTTTGGGCCTACCGAACGCACAGTTCCAATTTGAACTACTTCCTTCAGAAATTTTTAAAAGTAACGGAACCGATACCTTACAACTACTTTTTACGGCTAACAAGGGTTTGGCATTCGGGCCTTTAAAGAAAGTAGCCTCCGGCGGTGAAATGAGCAGAATAATGCTCGCCATAAAGGCGGTTCTGGCTGAATATAAAAAGCTGCCCACCATAGTTTTTGATGAAATTGATACAGGCGTTTCTGGGGAAGTGGCCAATAAAATGGCGGATATTCTTCAGCAAATGAGCAAGAGTTTGCAACTTTTAAGCATCACGCACTTGCCACAAATTGCAGCAAAGGGCGACAATCATATAAAAGTTTATAAAGAGGATAAAAACGATTTAACTAATACCTATTTAAAAGTTTTGAACGAAGAAGATCGCATTGTTGAAATTGCCCAAATGCTGGGCGGCAAAAATGTTTCAGCGGCCGCAATAGCAAATGCGAAGGAATTATTGAATTAAAATGTATCTTTACTTTTGAATATCTTTTTCATACCCTGACTGAAATCTTAAACAGTAACACAAATTAAAAACACATGTCGTATAATTTATTAAAAGGAAAAAGGGGAATTATTTTTGGAGCGTTGGATGCAAATTCCATTGCGTGGAAAACAGCCGAACGCGTGTTCGAAGAAGGCGGCCGATTTGTACTTACCAATGCGCCTATTGCGCTGCGAATGGGACAAATAAACGAACTAGCCGCAAAAACAAATTCTGAAGTTATCCCGGCAGATGCAACCAATTTGGAGGATCTGGAAAATTTAGTGACTAAGGCAACGGAAATATTAGGGGGTAAATTGGATTTCGTTCTCCATTCTATTGGAATGTCTGTAAATGTGCGAAAGGGTAACCATTATACAAACCAAAATTATGATTTTACACACAAAGGATGGGATATCTCTGCCGGTTCCTTTCACAAAACCATGCAAGTGCTATATCAAAAAGATGCAATGAACGAATGGGGAAGCATAATAGCGCTTACTTATATGGCGTCGCAGCGCGTTTTTCCGGATTATAATGATATGGCCGATAATAAGGCGTATTTGGAGAGTATCGCACGAAGCTTTGGATACTTCTTTGGCAGGGATAAAAAAGTAAGGGTTAATACCATTTCACAGTCGCCAACGCCAACAACAGCGGGCCAAGGCGTAAAAGGTTTTGATGGCTTCATCAACTATGCCGATAAAATGTCTCCCTTGGGAAACGCCACAGCATTGGATTGCGCCAATTATACAGTAGTAATGTTCAGTGACCTTACAAAACGTGTAACGCTTCAAAATTTATATAATGATGGAGGCTTTTCAAATATGGGAGTAAGTGATGGCGTAATGGAAGCTTTTATCGAAAAGTAAACGAATTATAATATATATCAGTCTCACATCCCATCCATTTTTTGGATGGGATTTTTTTATTTCTGAAATAAAAGTAGTTATTGGAAATATTTGATATTAACATTTTTTTAAATACTTTTAGAGGATTATTAACTAAAATTATCAAATTATGAGAAGAATTACTATTATTGGCTGTCTCATTGGTTTGCTATCGCTAACCGTGAGTGCCCAATCTACTCGAACTTCTTCATCGCATTCCGACACTCGGACTACGAATGTTGAGGTACAAAAAAAACCAACTGCTTCATTTGAAGAGTTGCTTGTGCGGTATCAAAATTTAGGAAGCACGAGCGGGTTTCTTTCAGAATACTTTTCCAAAGAGGAGCAGCAGATTCTAAATTCCCATTTTAAAAATCAAAAACCTGTACAATCTGATCAGGTTGTAATGGGAGTCAGAACGAATAATACTGCCGAACCCAACCCCATTTTTGTTTCCAACAATAAAGCTTTTACGCCCCTGTTTGTGGCCCTTCCCTCAAGGCCCGATGCCCGAGAAGGAAAGCTGAGTGATGTTTCCCCTGAAAATAGAGCGGCTTTTCAACAAACACCGTTATTTCTAGCTCCAAGCGCCCTAACTGCGGAGGAGGAAGCCGAAATTTTGGCGGCGGAACAACAACGCGAGAATACCAATGTAATTGCCAATTATGAGCCACAAGGGAACGTTATTCTTTCAGCTATTGTACCTACTGCTGGGGCTACTGAAACGTTCGCTGTTGTTACTGGCGATTTCTTTTATGACCCAACCGATGGGGTAAATGGTGGCCCGGGTGGAGATTGTACTACAACCTCTTCCGGAAACCCAGGGGATTATCCCAATTGCGGTTGTGTTACCACTACAACATTAACTGGAACCGATCTTTCCGTGGAATTTTTATCTTTTAAAGTATTTGGAACTTTTGATTTTTTAAATATTTATGATGGGCCGGACACAAGTTCTCCCCAAATTTATGACAGTAATTTAAATTCAGATACAGACACCCTTGCGGGTATGATTGCAGCAAATGGTTCCGGAGTTTTTACATCCACCTCGGGTGCATTAACATTTGAATTCAACGCAACGGCCGTAGTAAACTCCTGCGGATGGGAAGTTGAAATTCTTAACGCTGGCGGTGGTGGCGGTAGCGGATGCTCTACGGGAGTATACACAAGCCGCGCAACTTTTGACGCGGAAACCGGACCTCTTAATCTGGAGGATTTTGCCGGTGGCCCGGGCTCCCTGGTTCAGTGCGGTTTAGTAATAAGCAATACAGGTGATTCATGTTTTCCTGCGGGAGAAATTTTACCGGGTATAGAAATTACATCCAACAATTCTGCAGGTGATCAAACCGTATATGTAGATCCAGCTGATGGTTTCGGAAATACGGTGCCTATTGTGGGCTCAAATGCTTTTGTGGATTACACAATAATAAATTTTCCGAACAATGATGTAAATTCCTTCGGTTTTGACTTAATAACGCTATTGGGCACAGGTCCTGTTGAAGTGAGAATTTTCGGAGCTGGAGGATTAATTGACACACAGATAGCTACTGGAACTAATCCAGAATCATTCTGGGGTTATATTGCTTCAGAAACTATTGTTAGCGTTGAACTGGAAGATTTATCTGGAGCAAATATTGAAGGAATTGGAATGGTCGCTTTCGGAAATTGTTCAGGAGGCGGTGGCGGTACTGCTTGTAGCCAAGACAATCCTGAAAACGCTTTTGAGAATGGCTATACCACCTCATCAAATCAGAGCCAACGAATTGCCTTTGATATCACCGTTCCCGCAGATACAGATTTCACCTTAGATACGGCCACTGTAAATATCTGGATGAACCCAGGGGCAACCCTTACATCTTCAGATATTACATTTTACAGTGACGCTGGAGGTATTCCTGGGGCTGTTATTGCTACCCAATCGGCTGTTGTGCCAACCTCTCAAACGGTTATAGGAAATAATTTTGGTTTTGATATTTCAGAAGTCGTATTCGATATTGCTCCGGAAATGCTTGCGGGCCAGGCCGGAGTTGAGACCACGTATTGGGTTGTTTTCACGGTAAATATTTCTTCTGGAAGCGGATATATTAGTTCAACTACCGCAAGTATTGAAGGATTTGAAGCATATTTCTCGACTGATGGTGGAGCTACCTGGATATTAATTGCTGGAAATGATATCGTATATAACTTTGAAGGCGAATGCGAAACTATTGGCGGTGGGGGCGGAATGCTGGATACTGCATATGGTATTAACAACGGCAATTTAGAATTGATAGGATTTCCCGTAACTGATCCGTCATCTGTTGAGGTTTATGGTGATTCCCCAATTACAGTGAATTTTGAAAATGCCGGAGCCATTGATCCTGCCAACCCAACAACTGGCTACGTTCTTGACAATACAGGAGCATTCTTTAGTTTTGATGTTGCTTCAGGTTTTTATACAGCTTTGGGCACTATAAATGGAGAATGGCTTGGTATGGAATATGATCAAAGCACTGGAATTCTTTATGCAATAACCCTTACCGAACTTTACACCATTGATCCAATTGGAGTGTCTGCAACATTGGTTGGACCATTGGGTCTTGCTGGAGGCGCATTACCCATAGCTTTGGCAATTGATGGTGCTGGAGTCGGATATACTTATGATTTGGTGGATGATAACCTATACAGTATAAATATGGCAACAGGAGCCACTACATTGATTGGGAACATTGGTTTTGATGCGAATTTTGGACAAGGTATGTGTTATGATTCCGTTACCGATACAGTATATATGGCCGCCTTTAACGGCGGAACCTTTGCAGCTGAATGGCGTTCTGTGAACACTACCACAGGAGCTACATCGCTAATTGGCCCTATCATTACTACAGCAGCCACAACTCAAGTTGCTTGGGTTTCAATAGGAGAGTCACTTCCCCCACCGGCGTGTCCTGAACCTACAAATCTTGTGGTTTCAAACATTACGCCCACTACGGCGGATCTTTCCTGGAGTGCGGAACCTAATGCGAGCAACGGTTATATTTGGTATGTATTTGATCAAGGAGCAAATCCCCTTACTGATCCACCGGTAGCGACAGGTACTGTTCCTGCGGGTACTACAAATGTAACCGCCACTGGCTTGGAAGGTGGTCTAAGCTATGACTTCTATATTGTAGCAGACTGTGATTCAGATGGCTTGAGCCAACTTGCTGGACCAATTAGTTTTGCAACACCTCCCGCATGTGGTGGAAAATTTTATGATACAGGAGGACCGGGCGGTGATTATCAAAACAATGAAAACGTGACTACAACCATTACCCCGATAAATTCCGGAGAAGTCGTTACCGTTACATTCACTGCTTTTGAAGTTGAAGCTACTTGGGATGCATTATATGTTTATGATGGTCCAGATACTTCTTCACCCCTAATATCAAGCGGAAATCCTCCTACCAATAGTGGGTTCCCAGCTGGTGGATATTATGGGACCAGTATACCAGGTCCATTTGTGTCAACTCACCCAAGTGGAGCGCTCACTTTTGTTTTTATGAGTGATTCCTCTGTTCCCCAATCAGGCTGGGAAGCAGATGTTACTTGCGCCTTAACTCCGCCACCAAATGATATGATTGTAAATTCCATAGATGTTGATGAAATAGGATTCCCATATACCGACCCTGCGGTCCATATGCCTGCGGCTACTCCAGAAAATGGGAACCCTATAAATTGTGATCTGACCGGAGCAAATGGTGTTTGGTATAATTTTGTGCCAGAAGGGGATGGAACCGCCAATGCAACCATCGTTTCACCAAGTGGAGCAAGCTCGGTAACATTCTATACTGCACCCAATGAGAATGCCGTGGAAACAGACTTAACACTTGTTCCACAGCAGACTAATCAGTGCGCGCCTGGTACTTCCGCGTCAATATTCACTTTAGGCGGGCAAGCGTATTATGTGTTCGTATTGAATACAGGATCAATAACGGATATTGTAATTGATGGCACCAATCTTGGCATTTCTGATAATACCATCGCTGGTTTCAGTTATTATCCGAACCCTACTAACAACATTTTGAACCTTCAAAGTATTGAGAGTATTGAACAAGTTTCCTTCTATAATGTTTTAGGACAACTTGTTATCGAAAACACTGTGAATGCAACCTCTACTCAGGTAGATATTTCAAACTTAAATACGGGAACCTATATAATGAAAGTTACCGTAAATGGAGAAATAGGTACGTATAGAGTGCTTAAGCAATAGATGTTTTTTTTAATTTAAACAGAACCACCCGATTTTGTTCGGGTGGTTTTTTTATAAAAAGTACTAACCATTGTACGTTTGCGATAACCATTTTCATTAATTAGCGAATGGTTCTGGAATAGCAAAGCCTGCACACTTTGAGGTGAATTCCTACATAAGAATCTTATAGTCAAAACTTTTGAAATATGGTTTTTTTAGAATAGCTTTAGACCATAAATGATTACTAACTAAAACTTTTTTATTATGAAAAAATTTACACTATTAATTTTGTTAATGTTCTGTGCCATCGGGTATAGTCAGCATGACATCAAATCGATGGGTGTTGACAACCCAGTCTATTACAACCAGCACCAAAAAAAGGATGCTGTTGTTTCAAAAACGGTTTCGGACAGTCCGTCGGAGATCAGCAATATGAAACAAGGAGAAAATAATCCTGTTGTATACAAGAAGCAACAGAATGTTTCAACACCAAGTGGGCGTTCTGCAACTTCTCTGGAAGGGGAGGCGCAAAATCAAGGAAATGTATCGGCACCTTCTTCTTTGAGTCCTTCCAATAGTACGTTAAGAACGGTTGTTGGCCCTCCGCCCGGCACAGCCTCGCGTAACTCGGTGCCCGATTCCTTTAATAATAATAGGGCTCCAGTAACTATTACTCATAGCGTTACACAGAATATCGTTGCGGGCAATTCAGTTACATGCAATACAGGGGGAATTCCCGTAGAAAACAGTTTTTTCAGAGATTTTGATTTAGCTGGCGATTTTGGAATTACAGACGCTTTTACCGTAAGCAGTGCGGAATTTGCCGTGGAAGCCGCTTCAGGAGCTACCAATTTAACAATAAACATTTATTCCACAACTACCGTTTTCCCAGGTGGATATCCTGGTTCGGCTACGTTGCAGGGATCAGCAAATTATGTGTCCACCGCAGCTGATGCTGGAACTGTTGTATCTGTTCCTGTTTCTGCAACTATTCCGGCTGGGTCAATTATGATATATGAACTAAAAATAAATGCTGGCGCAACTGCCGCATGGTTTCCAGGTTCCAATACAGGAGGCCAGACAGGTGTATCCTGGATCATGTCAACAACTTGCAGTATAAATGTTCCAACAGATTTAACTGCCATTGGTTTTCCGTCCCAACATATGGTAATGAACATAGTGGGTGAAGAAGGCGGTGGCGGCGGCGCTTTTCCAGCTCCTTATTGTGGGCCACTTGATTTTACTACCAATGTGGAGCCCATCACCTTGGTAGAGCTTGCCGGAATAAGCAATGTGACTAGTGCTGTTGTCAATGGCACCCCTGATCATGAAGACTTCACAGCGATCTCTGGTGATATGGAGGCCGGGATGAGTTATCCTGTATCTCTTGAGGGAAATACGGATGGTCCCTTCACAAACCGTTTTGTGGTATTTATCGATTGGAATCAAAATGGAATCCTGAATGATGCCGGTGAAGTATATGAAATTACCGACCTTTTAATTAACTCCACAGGTACAGATGGTCAGCAATCAAACGGGAATATTGTTGTTCCTACGGATGCACTGGCTGGAACTACCAGAATGCGTGTCAAAAAACAATTTGGAACAACTAATTATTTAGACCCATGCTTGGCAACAGGCTTTGGTCAGGCTGAAGATTATTCTATAAATGTTACCGCTGGCGGCGGTGGTGGTGGAGCTTGCGCCAATGCAGTGATAGAAGTAAATCAAGATTCAAATACTACTTGTATGGCGGGAGTTTCACAAGGCGGCCTGGCACAATCTTATATTCCATTAGAGGCTGAAGCAGCTGGTGCGGGTATTATGTTTACTTCAACATCTTCAGGTCTTGATGTGAATCTTTCTTTATGGGATGGACTACCAAATGCTGGTGGAACTATGCTCGCAAGTGGAACAACTCAAACAGATGGAACAGAGTGGGCCGATGTATTCTGGGATCCAGTGGTCAACGTTACGGTAGGAAATACATATTTCATTGTAATTGAAGGAGATCCTGCATTGCCTTGTATTGCTGGTGATACTGCAGATCCTTATCCTGGTGGAAATGTTTACGCAAATACAGGTTACCAATCATTCCCAGGATTCGACTACACTTTCAGAACTTACAGTTGTGATGGTGGCGGCGGAACAGGTGGTCCTTGTGACATCACTGCATTAAGTAATGCTTTCGAAAATGGCAAGAGTTTCACTAAAAACTTAGGCCGAATCACTGCAAACGATTTAACGGTTGCTGATGGTGAAGACATGCTT
>NZ_JAUGQQ010000017.1 GCF_030410135.1 Aequorivita aurantiaca
AGGGGGATGTCCCCCGTTGAACAAACAAGAACTGTCCAATTTCAAAAGAAACAAAAGGAAACAGTCAAACTCACAAACAAACAAAAACAACAAATTAAAATCCCCCCTTCGAAGGGGGCAAGGGGGATGTCCCCGCTGAACGAACAAGAACTGTCCAATTTCAGAAGAAACAAAAGCAAACAGTCAAACTCACAAACAAACAAGAACAACAAACTCAAAATCCCCCCTTCGAAGGGGGCAAGGGGGATGTCCCCCGGACAAGACCTATCCAACGAAAAAAGAACAAAATCACAACCTCTCAAAATACCTCTTTCGCAACCAAAATGAAACCCGAACCAATAAAATAAGTGCTGGAACTTCTACCAATGGTCCAATAACTCCAGTAAAAGCTTGCCCGGAATTCAGCCCAAAAACCGCAATGGCTACGGCAATCGCCAATTCAAAATTGTTGCCGGCGGCGGTGAAAGCCACGGCCGCAGTCTTATCATAAGTTGCGCCCATGGCCTTTGTAAAGAAAAAACCAATGATAAACATCAACGTAAAATAAACCAGTAAGGGGACTGCGATAATCAAAACATCCATCGGTATTTCAACAATCATTTCGCCTTTTAGCGAAAACATGATCACTATGGTAAATAACAACGCAATCAGGGTGATTGGCGATATTGCGGGTATAAATTTCTGCGTATACCAAACTTCCCCTTTCAGTTTTACCAAAATGAGCCTGCTCAATATTCCCATCAAAAAAGGAATTCCCAAATAAATGGCAACGCTTTCGGCGATCGTAGTAATCGAAATATCCACAATGGCGCCCTCAAAACCAAAATAGGTTGGAAGCACGGTGATAAATAGCCAGGCGTAGAAACTATAGGCAAAAACCTGAAAAATACTATTCAGCGCAACTAAGCCCGCGCCGTATTCGCTGCTGCCTTCGGCAAGGTCGTTCCATACCAAAACCATCGCTATACACCGAGCCAGCCCAATCAGAATAAGCCCTACCATATATTCGGGATGGTCGCTGAGGAAGATGATAGCCAACACAAACATAAGAACGGGTCCAATAATCCAATTAAGAATAAGCGATATGGAAAGGATTTTTGTGTTTCGGAAAACCTTGGGCAACAAGGCATAATTCACCTTTGCCAATGGCGGATACATCATTAAAATCAACCCGATGGCTATGGGAATATTAGTGCTTCCACTGCTAAAGGAATTCAAAACCTGGGGAAAATTGGGTGCAAAATACCCAATGCCCACACCCAAAAGCATTGCAATAAAAATCCAAAGGGTGAGATAACTGTCTAAAAAGCTTAATTTTTTGGTGCCTGCCATTTTAATATTTTATTTGGGAGAAAATATACTTCATTTCTGTAGTAATTTGCTGGCTTCGTTCGGTATAGATTTGTGTTTGATGTGGGGTGTCATCAGCACTTTTTGGATCCTCATACATTATTGGGATTCGCTTTTCGGAACCTGCAACAAAAGGGCAACCTTCATCGGCTTGGGAACAGGTCATAATTGCAGCAAAACCTTTTTTTGGATTTACTTCGTCCTCATACTTTTTAGAAAAAGCACCGATAGCATTTTTTTCCAAGGAATATTGAATGCGGTAAATAGGATTGTTACCGTTATCTTCCCTTGAAATTTTGAAGCCTGCATTTTCCAAAGTGGTAACAACCATAGGGTAAACGGAAGTCGCCTCAGTACCGCCAGAATAACATTCAATATTTGGAGTATTAAAATAATCCGCCATCGTTCGCGCCCAAACCTGCGCCAACTGGCTCCTACGGGAATTGTGGGTACAAATAAAATTTAATTGGGTAGTTTCCCCTGCTTGTGCTTTATTGCTTAAATAGTCAATAAGCGGTTGCAAAATTGCTTTGCGTTCTTCTGAAATGGTGGATGTTTCCAACAATTCAATATAGGCCTTGATGGACTTGAATAGTTTCAATTTTATTCTTTTTTATATACCAACTATTTTGCTGCGACGTTCCAAAAGCACATTGTCTTTCCACACGCCATGTAATTGTCCCACTTTTTCTTTGTAGCCTATTTCGCGAAAGCCGCATTTTAAATGAAGTTTGTGGCTGGCAAGGTTATCCCGAAATATGCCGGATTGCAATGTCCAGATATTGTTGGCTTCACTCATCGCTATTAAATTTTTCAGAAGAAATTCGCCAACACCTTTTCCTCTTGCGCCATCGGAAACATAAACGCTCACTTCGGCCACGCCCCCATAAACACAGCGGCTGGAAACAGGGGAGAGGGCAGCCCAGCCCAAATGCGTTTTATTTTCCATGGCCATAATTCTTCCAAAAGGAAGATGGCCGGCATCCCACTTTTCCCAATTGGGAATGACAGTTTCGAAAGTGGCAGTGCCCGTTTGGAGGCCTTCTTCGTAAATGCGGGAAACTTCAGGATAGTTCTCCTCGGAAATATTAATGAGGTTCATATTAACAGCAATTGCCATCGGGCGAGCAGCACGGTTCATCATTTATTGCGGCAAGTTGCCGTTTCGGTTTTGCGGCGGGTGTTCCGCAATTTTCTTTGGCAAGACAATCGGCATGAAGTGAGGTGAGCAAAAAATTGGTGCCATCAAAGTCCAGCCCAAACTTTCCGATAGTCCCAAAATTGGAATTTGGAATTTCAGATCCGGAATTTGTATTTTGGAATTTTGAATTTAAAATTGGGATTTTATAATTGGATATTTGATATTCCACTTCAATCTCCAAATCCTCCAGCCCAAGCACTTTTTCGGACAGTTCGATAATATGTGCCAGCTTTTCAGGATGCAAACGGTGGTTATAATCATTGGCATTCCAAAGTTGGAAATTGGCTACCTCCTCTTGCCGAACGGTGCCGCCGCAGTCAATAAAATGTTTGGTTATTTTGCCCACTTCGGTAACGTGAAAATGTGTGGGGACCAGTTCACCATTGGGAAGCATAAAGTTGATTTGGTCCAAGGTGCTTAAATAGTTTTTGATTTCTGATAGTTTCATGGTGTTTGTAGTTTTAATGTTTAGCAACAGTTCGATTTATTTTCCAAATCCTGATTTAAAAATTCACTGACCACTGCTTTCATTGCGGCCCAATTTTCGGTATGAATACAATAGCAAATGCTGGTGCCCTCAATGCTGCCCTTGATTAGCCCAAGATTTTTGAGCTCCTTCAAATGCTGTGAGATGGTGGGTTGTGCAAGGCCGATTTCATCCACCAAATCCCCACAAATACACGCCTTAATCTTGAACAGGTGCTGCAGGATCGCAACTCGGGCGGGATGCCCAAATGCCTTTGCGAAAGTGGCTACTTGGTTTTGCTGGTCGGTAAAAATTTCCGTTTTTGTAATTCCCATTATCGTAATATATTAATATTGCAATATTACGATAAATAGTATTTGCTTTTTTATTTTTTTTATCTTTTTTATACAGAATTTAATCTTTCGAAAAATTCGAAATGATGTTCCTCCGTTCTAAAGGATATGATTAATTTATTTTTTACAAGAATAATGGAATAAATTTCTTTAGAATCAAAAAGAGGTTTCAAGGTTGTATGTACATTCTCAATGGTTTTAATATTCTTTTCGCCACCACTTATTAAATAATCTTTTGAAGCTTTATAAATGCTATAATTTCTTTTGAACAATTTGTTGATTAAGCCAACGCTATCCTTTCTTCTTATAGCGAATTCCGAATTATTTGGTGCGGGCCAATCACAAGACCATTCTGCCAAACATAGAAGATTCTGTTTTTTGTTAGAAAGCAATAAATTTCCGGTTGAAGTATAAGGGGCTTTTTTATATTTCAAATGCCATTGCCTTGGATTCATTAATATTCCTTGAACGAAATAGGACCAAGCATTGTAATTGCCTTTCACTTTACCGTTTTTACTTGCAATGTAATTTTCAAATGTTTCGCAGAAATCCTCATTTATTTTATAAAAGGGTGATGTAAATTCCCCCGGAGCTGCATTCGACTTTATCTTCACGGGATTATTTTTTTAACAGCTTCTCAAAACAAACACTGTTTTCAACCCCGGCATATTGGCCGTAGTTATCGATAAAGGTATAGCCGCTTTTTTTGTAAAGCGAAATGGCCTCGGGTTGTTTAATGCCTGTTTCCAAAATACATTTTCTATTGCCCAGTTCCAGTGCCCACGCCTCTAGTTCGATTAAAATTTCCTTGGCTATTCCCTTTCCGCGCCATGCCGACGGTACGTACATTCGCTTCACTTCCATCGTTCCGGTTTCAAAAGGTTTTAACGCTCCACAGCCAACGGCAACATTATTTTCATAAGCCATTACCACATGGTTTATGGCTTCAATTTTGTTGAACTGATCGTAGAACGGATGGTCATCGCCGTCGCGAATTGCCAAATCGGCATCCAATTGTTTCACCAAGACCAAAAAATCGACGTTGGAGGAATGCGTGCGCAAAAGTTTCATTGGTATAGTTTTTTTGGGTATGTGAAGATACCAAAAACGTGCTGAATTTCCATAATGGAAATCCAACACGCTCACTAACAAACCAACATTTAGGAACAGAAGGTTTCTACTTTAGCACTATTTTGTGTGAAGTTACTTCGGCATTATGGGTAATTTTCAGCACATATTCTCCCGCACTCAAATGGCTTAAATCCATTGCCAGTGAAGGTGAACTTAAATTCATTTCCGTTTTTACCAGTTTTGCGTTGAGGTCGAAAACTTCCACTTTTGAACTTATTTTCCCATTTGGGAAATTAATGGTCAAAACCTCATCCGCCGGCACCGGAAAAATAACGTACCCAAGTTTTGTTCGCATGGCCGTTCCCAACTGTATTCCTTCCCCTTCCACCACTTTATAGGTATTGTTTTCCGCAACATCCAAAAAAGTTTCCACAGCTCCAGAAGGCCATTGTATTTCAATTTCCGCAACCGTTGAAGCATCGCCCAAACCAAAATGATTGGTATAGCTGTTCTGGCTGCAATAGCCACTGGCGGCTTCAATTTGGCGGGTTTGTATAACCTCGCTCCCGTTTATAATGGTCTTAACTTTCACTTTAGTTCCCACGGCAGACCCATTGGAAGGGTTGCCAACACAGCGAATCTTTATCCAATTGTTGCCGCTGCCCGTGTTTTTGAACAGCGAATTGCTTTGGTTTTCATCCAGCGTATTCGCCAAAATCACATCCAGCCAACCGTCATTATTAAAATCACCAAAGGCACAGCCAAAAGTATTGCCTAGGTGGTTTGCCAAACTGCTGCTGGTATCTTTTGAAAAGTTCCCGCTGCCATCGTTTATAAAAAGCGAATTCGTTTCCTGCCCTGCAAAATAGGCGTTGCAGACCAACAGATCCAAATCGCCATCATTGTCCACATCAGCAAAAGCGGAACCGAAGGAGCTTCCTATTTCCGCAGCAATTGCTGAATTGGTTTGTTCCACAAAATTTCCGTTTTCGTTCAAAAACAGTTGATTATTTTGCCCGTTCCAATTGGCAACAAAAACGTCGAAATCGCCGTCGTTGTCCACATCTGCCCACGAGCTACCGGCTGAATTCTTCCCGTTTTGGGTAATGGAAAGGTTGTTAATTTGCGTAAAATTATTGGGCCCGTCATTTCTAAAAAGGGAATTGTTCGCATTGTTTTCATTCGTTACAAACAGATCGCTATCGCCATCGCCGTCATAATCAATCCAGTTTATGGAGCGGGAGGCAAGTGTTTCACTGGTAATGGACAATCCAGCAACGGGTTCAAAAGAGCCATCGCCCTGATTTTCAAAATAGAGATTTCGGGTGGAAATAATGCTGTTTGTAATATAGGCATCCAAAAACTGATCGTTGTTTAGGTCTATCCAATTCACCATTTCAGAATAAGTCAAGGGAATACCAATGGCGTTTGTGGCCTCGTATTCAAAAGTGCCATCGCCATTATTTCTGTAGAAATAATTCTTTTTTCCCACGCCGTTTCTGCCATAGGTAACCACCACGGCATCCAAATCGCCATCGTTATCCACATCGGCAAAGCTCGCGCCGTCTGAACGGTCATTATCCAGGACAATAGCATCGGCAGTTACTGTTGTGAAGGTATTGTCTCCATTGTTGAGGTAAAGCATATTGTTTTGTCCGGCAGCAGGGCCATTCGTAAAGAAAATATCGTCCCATCCATCGCCATTCACATCAATAAAATTGGCGCTTCGTGAAGCGGAAGGGGTGTTGGTAATATCTTCAAAAGTGGTTTCCTCGAAAGATTGCGCCGTTGTTGTTTGTACAATAAGAATAAACAGGCTAAGGCTAAAAAGTATTATGGTCTTAATCATAGAAATACTAAATTAAATTTGGTTGTTGAAGAGTATTGAAAGTGTGAAAATAATTGGAAACTTCAGTTTTTGCCTTGAATTTGTTGTGAATGGCGGGAGGGTGTTTTAAACATATCGAAAAATGTTTTAAACAAACAATTCAACGGTGTGTTTCCACTTTGCTTAAAGGAAAGAAATAGCAGTAATAGAAGGATATTATCCGTCAATATCTATGAAACAGCTAGAATTAAGGTTAAGGGAGGGTAGTGGGCTTATAACGACCTTTTACTGATTTAAAGCGAAGGATCAAAAATCCAATAATGGCAGAAATCAACGACCCGATTAAAATACCAATCTTTGCCGAATCTATATATTCCGGGCTACTGTTGAAGGCCAACCCAGCTATAAAAATAGCCATGGTGAACCCAATTCCGGCTAAAAAGGACACACCGATTATTTGTTTATTGGTAATATCACTGGGCACCTCAATCAATTTTAATTTACGGGCCAAGAATATAACGGCCGAAATACCGATACTTTTTCCGAGAATAAGACAGATCATTATATTTACGATAAGTGCTGTTTCCAATCCATCCACAGTATTAATTGCCACCCCGGCATTGGCAAGGGCAAAAATGGGGATTACCAAATAGGCCACCCAATTGTGGAGCTTGTGCTCCAAACTTTGCAAGGGCGATCGGTATTTATCCGTCCAATCCTCAAGATCATCAATCAACTGTAATTGACCTCCCGAAAGCACTGGTTTTTGCAGAATTGTGCTTTGTTTTATTTCACCAACTATACTTTCCAATTGATCGGAAAATTCATAAGTGCTTATTTTTTGCCTTACCGGAATGGCAAAGGCCATCAATATTCCCGCCAATGTAGGGTGTAGGCCAGCTTTTAAGAACAGTAACCAAACAATAATCCCCGCCACAATTGTCAAAAATTCAAAATACAATCCACGATTGCTTAAAATGTATACCACGGCCAATATTCCTATTGCCGAACCTAATAGCATTAAATTTAAATCGCTGCTGTAAAAAATGGCAATAACCAACACCGCACCCAAATCATCAACAATAGCGAAGGCGGTTAAGAATATTTTCAGACTCAACGGAACGCGGTTGCCCAGAACCTTTAAAATAGCCAAGGAAAAAGCAATGTCCGTAGCCATCGGAATTCCCCAGCCCTTCAGCGTATCGGGGTTTTGATTCAAAATAATATAAAGAAGAACGGGCAGCGCTATGCCTCCGATAGCCCCAAAAAGTGGAAACATTACTTTTTTGGTAGAATTCAATTCGCCAATTAAAAATTCACGCTTAATTTCCAAGCCGATCAAAAAGAAGAAAATAGCCATTAACCCGTCATTCACCCATAAAAGCAATGGTTTTTTTAGTTCAAAGGTGTCTGAAATTATTCCTATTTCATAATTCCAAAAAGTTTGATAGCTATCCGCAAAGGCTGAATTGGCCCAAACCAAGGCAATAATTGTTGTTGCCAATAACATAATGCCGGTAGCGCTTTGTAGATTGACGAATTTTTGAAAAGGAGAAATCAGTTTTTGTCTTAACATATATTTTTTTAGGATTCGCAAGATACAAAACCTCGAAATATTTTTTTTACTGAATTGCTCGCAATACCTATAATTAACAATATAAACCAAGAAACAGCACCATCCGCAAATGCATACTGCTAACTTTTTTTTACCTTTGCCCCTCGTAAAAAGAAAGCAAGAATATGTTCGATAATTTAAGCGATAAACTGGACAAGGCCCTGCACGTACTGAAAGGTCACGGCAGCATAACCGAGGTAAACGTAGCGGAAACATTAAAGGAAGTGCGTCGCGCCCTTTTGGATGCCGACGTAAACTTTAAAACCGCCAAGGAATTTACCAATACCGTAAAGGAAAAGGCACTGGGCCAAAACGTACTTACCACCTTGCAACCTGGCCAATTGATGGTGAAGTTGGTAAAGGATGAACTCACCGAATTGATGGGCGGCGAAACTGCTGGCATCAACTTAAGCGGTACGCCATCGGTAATTTTAATGTCCGGTTTGCAGGGTAGTGGTAAAACTACTTTCTCCGGAAAACTTGCCAATTATCTAAAAACCAAAAAGACAAAAAAACCACTTTTGGTTGCCTGTGATATTTATCGTCCCGCGGCAATCAACCAATTGCACGTGGTTGGTGACCAAATTGGCGTAGAGGTTTACAGCGAACCCGAAAATAAAAATCCGGTGCAAATAGCCCAGAACGCAATTGCACATGCAAAGCAAAATGGCTTTAATGTTGTAATTGTGGATACCGCAGGCCGACTCGCCATTGATGAGGCCATGATGACCGAAATCGCAAATGTACATAAGGCAATCAACCCACAGGAAACACTTTTTGTGGTTGATGCTATGACGGGGCAAGATGCGGTAAATACGGCAAAAGCCTTTAACCATAGATTGAATTTCGACGGCGTTGTACTTACAAAATTGGATGGTGATACCCGTGGTGGGGCGGCTATTTCAATTAAAAGTGTAGTTGATAAGCCCATAAAGTTCATTGGTACCGGCGAGAAAATGGATGCCATTGATGTCTTTCACCCGGCTCGAATGGCAGACAGAATTTTGGGGATGGGCGACGTTGTGTCCCTTGTGGAAAGGGCGCAAGAGCAATTTGACGAAGAGGAAGCAAGGAAACTTCAAAAGAAAATTGCAAAAAACCAGTTCGGTTTTGATGATTTCCTGAACCAAATTCAGCAGGTAAAGAAGATGGGAAGTATGAAGGATTTGGTCGGAATGATTCCGGGCGCTGGAAAAGCTTTGAAAGATGTAGATATCGATGACGACGCCTTTAAAGGAATTGAAGCTATTATCCATTCAATGACGCCAAAAGAAAGAACCGAACCTACAATTATAAACGGAAGCCGGAAAAAACGAATCGCTTCGGGAAGCGGAACTAGCGTACAGCAAGTAAACCAACTGCTGAAGCAATTCGACCAAATGAGCAAAATGATGAAGATGATGCAAGGCGGCGGCGGAAGAAAAATGATGCAGGCTATGGGGCGGATGCGGTAGTTTTTAGTGTTCAGTATTCAGTTAGCAGTAGATAGATTTTAATTTTTTAATTTTCATAAAGAATGACCATTTTAGATGGAAAGAAAGTTTCAAACGATATAAAAAGCGAAATCGCGGCAGAAGTCGAAAAGATGAAAGCCAACGGTGAAAAAGTACCACATCTCGCAGCAATAATTGTTGGTGATGACGGTGCTAGTTTAACCTATGTTGGAAGCAAGGTTAAAGCTTGCGAACGCGTTGGTTTCGAATCTACTTTGGTGCGGATGCCGCATACTACCAGCGAACTGGAATTGCTGAAAAAAATAAAGGAATTGAACGAAGACGACAACATTGACGGCTTCATTGTCCAACTTCCGTTGCCTCCGCAGATCGATACCCAAAAAGTGTTGCTTACCGTTGACCCTTCAAAAGATGTGGATGGCTTTCACCCGGAAAATTTCGGGAAAATGGCATTGGATATGAGTACTTTCATCCCCGCCACCCCTTTCGGAATTCTGGAATTATTGCAGCGATACGACGTTGATACCAAAGGAAAACACACCGTAGTTATTGGCAGAAGCCATATAGTTGGGCGCCCGATGAGTATTCTGATGAGCCGAAGGGGATGGCCCGGAAATAGTACGGTTACGCTTACTCACAGCAACACAAAAAACATCGCACAAATAACCACACAGGCCGATATTATCATTTCTGCTTTGGGGGTTCCCAATTTCTTAAAAGCCGAGATGGTAAAGGACGATGCCGTAATTATTGACGTGGGAATTACACGAATGGAAGATGCGAGCAACCCAAAAGGTTATGTAATCACGGGCGACGTGGATTTTGAAAACGTAAGCAAAAAGGCGTCATTCATTACCCCAGTTCCCGGAGGAGTGGGGCCTATGACAATTGCAATGCTATTGAAAAATACCCTTTTGGCAAGAGAACAACGAAGTGGAAATTAAATTCCCTTTCCTTCCTGTATTTTCCAATCCAAGTAGCGGTGAAGGTCGCTTTCAATCCAACCCACGCCGATTGACAGCACTGCCATATCATCAATATAGCCAATACCGGGAATAAAGTCTGGAATTATATCCATTGGATTTACAACGTAAAGCAGCGCGAGCACCACGGTTGCTACGGTAAACCACGGCACTTGCGGATACACCCCATTTTTTACATCCTTCAACATGCCGACCATAATTTTACCAAGTTCGGCATATTTTGAAAGCGTGTTTGCCCCACTAAATTTTTTGTTTATTGCCTCTTCGTTGTCGAGTACTATTTCTACGTCCTCATCTTTTATTTTGGCAACTTCATCCTCTACGTATGCTTCGGAAACACCTTCGTCGCGGTTTCCGGGATTGAAGTGTAAATTTGAAAATATTCCTTTTAACGACATGTTTTTTTGTTTTGATTTAAAGGTAGCCAAAATGGAAAACCCATTCTTTTAAAATTTTGTTATAAATATTTTAAAAGTAAATAAAAGATTGAAAATAGAAATAGGAGCTCCAAAAACCAATAGGGTTTCATCGCTTCGGGATTTTTTCCGAAGAAAATTTTTGAGAGCGGGAACATAAAACTTCTGTGTTTCGCAATAAAATTATAGCCGCGGTCGCTTAGCCAAGTAAACCAATTATCTTTTGAATACCAACGATGCCAGCGAAAATCTTCAGTTTTAAAATATGTGAAGCTCTTATACGCAGAATCCGGACCACTGTAAACCGTGCCATCCAATTCTATGAGCCGTGAGGCTTTTTTGAATTCCTTTAGTGGAATGTCCGGAAAATTTCCAGCAACTTCCTGATAGGTTCTGTAATCTAGACGGTCTGCGGTCTTTGATTTCCAGTGCGTTATCCAATACTTGCAAAAACCGCATTCCCCGTCCCAAACCATCATTGGTTTTTCCAAAGGGGGAAATGCTGTTCTTTGTATTTTTGAAAACATTACCTGCGCTTTTACAGCCGCTCCTCGTCCATCACGGCATCTTCTTTTCCGTATTCCTTTCGGTAAATACGCACGATCACCATAAATAGACTGATGAGTAACGGGCCGAATATTAGTCCGATAAAGCCGAACAATGGCACACCCACAATCACGCCGATTAGTGTTACTAATGGGTGCACGTTGTCCAATTTTTGCAGTACATATAGCCGAATAATATTGTCTGTGGAACCTACTACTACAAAACCATAAATTAAAATTCCCCAAGCCTGGAAATCATTTCCGGTGGATAGGGTTATTATAAAAACAGGCAAAATTCCAAGCAGCGTCCCCACAAATGGAATCATACTGCCGATGGTAGTTATAACAAACCAAAATAGTGGTTCTTCCACTCCGAAAATGAAGAAACCGATAAGGGCAATAATTCCTTGGGCAATGGCCACCAACGGAATTCCCAAGGCATTGGAGCGTACCATTTCCTGAATTTCCACGCCAATTTCCTGTAAGTTTTCTCGATCCATCGGAATATATTCGCGCAAGGATTCCTTAAGTTCCCTCCGATTTGTTAGCATATAGTATAGCATAAAATACATCAACCCTATTGCGATAAATGCATTAAAAGTGTGCCCTACAACCCCTTGGAGATTAGAGGAAATCCACCCACTAATGGCACCCGCGTCAATTTGCGAACTTAAGTCATAACCGAACCTCTCCTCAATTTGGCTTAACTGGTCTTTTATGGCGTGCACCACTTGTTCGGAATTTGTTACTGCCTTTCCAATTTTATTGGAAAGCATAAGCACCACTCCCGCAACGGGAATTAAAATTCCTATGAATGAAAGGAACATTAAGAGGGAAGCCGCTAACGAAGGGTTCCATTTTTTTTTGTTTACAAGGGTGGACATCCATTTCCGCAGCAAAACGTAAATGGTAATCGCACCCAGAACGCCTGTGAGATAAGGAAGAAGTTCCTTAAAAATAAGACTTCCCATTAATAAAATGAGAAGAATTACAAATGTCTGTCGGATAATTTGGGGTGGAATTTGCTTAATCATTTGGCGAATAGTTGAGTGATATCATTAAAAGCTTTAAACTCCAAGGCATTTCCGGCAGGGTCCTTAAAGAACATGGTTGCCTGCTCGCCCACTTGGCCTTCAAAACGAATGTAGGGTTTTATAATGAAGGTAATGTTTTTTTGTTTTAGTTTTTCCGAGTAAACTTTAAAGGTTTCCATGGTAAGAACAACCCCAAAATGTGGAATAGGTACTTCCTTGCCGTCCACTGGGTTTGAAGCTTCTTCATTCATTTTTTGCTTTAAATGAATTACCAACTGATGTCCGAAAAAATCAAAATCTACCCAATGATCGCTGCTGCGCCCTTCATTCAATTCCAATATATCTCTGTAAAAATGTCTGGATATTTCTAAATTGTCTACAGGAATGGCAAGATGGAAAGGCCTAAGGTGAGGGTTCATCAATGGTTTCGTAAAGCGTTCATGAGTTCCTTTTTTGTCATTTTGGAACGGCCCTCAATACCAACTTTCTTTGCTTTATCATAAAGTTCGTTTTTGGACCATTCTTCGTAGGGCTGAGCTTTTCCGCCCTTTTTTCCGGAATTTGGAGTGTTGGCAATCCGTGCGGATTTTTCTTTGCTGTAGCCTTTATCGCGCAGCGCCTCATATTTGTCTTCGTCTTTAATTCTTGGATTTGGCATAACAATTACATTTTAGGAATAACACTTCATGAATTGAATGTTTATTCCGGTTCATATTATTTTTGATCAGTGTCTTTACGGTTTTTTAATAGGCCGATCCCTGCGAAAAAGAATACTATTCCCAAAATAATTAGTGCCCAGGGACTCATCCCCACATCCATACTTCCGAAAACGGAAAGTATTCCCATTACCAAGCCGATGCCTCCAACAATGGTTAGAATAAAACCTAAAATCTTAATCATAGTAGCTGAATTTGATGGTTAATCCGATTAAAATTAAAAGAATTTGTGCAATCATTTAAGCACCTTAACAAAACCTTTGCAGGACCAGCTTATTCTGCGGGAGGCTCCCAACCGATCATAAAATACTTAAACGTGGCTTCGTCGGGTATTTGGCTCGCTTCTATTTTTACATCCATATTTGAACGTAGGGATTCTGGAAGATTTTTTTTGTCAATCGTTAAGTAAACATCCGTTTCTTTTAGAAAAATCACCACTGCGCTTATGGTAGTTTCAATATTATCAATGGTATAATTCGCTTTTACGTCCTTAAAAGTACTAGCCGGAGTAAGTCCTTTTTCTGTTTTGTACCGTGAGTCAAAAACCTGGATATTTGTTATGGTTGAATTGGAATCCGTTTCATCCTCGGGGGAGAGGAGCAAAAGTAGCTTCCCGCCTTTTTCATAAATTTCAACCTCGCCTTGCGTTTCCAAGGCATTTGGTGATGAACTTATTTTAACGATGGAGTCTTCCGCAAAAATGGAATCGATTTGCTTTATTCTTATCTCTTTATTAAGGCTGCCAATGGCACCATTTTTTATCAAAAAAGGATCGCTATCCTTTCCACATTGAACCAAAGCGATTGAAATTATTGTGATTATTAAAAGTGTTTTTTTCATTTTGAGTTTAGGAGTTTAAAATTTTATGGGTTTATAGATTACTGGATTATTTCTTTTTTTTTGAATTTATCCTTCGACAAGCTCGGGATGGTATTTCTGAAATTGTTATTTGGAATGTGGAACTACATTTATTTTCTCATCATTTTGCCCAATATGCCAAGCACACTGCGAATGACTGTTGGGCTGCTGAGGGTTTTCAACCACGGATTTGCAGTGCTTCTACGGCTGGATGAGCCTCTGCTTGTAGTTGTTCTTCTCGCAGATTCACTTTCTTTTTGGGCTTTTTCCTTCGCTTCTTTGCGGTTGGCGGTTTCTATTTTTTCCGTCAACAATTCATAGGCACTTTCCCCGTCAACCACCGTGTTGTATTTGGGTATTAATTTCGAAGTTTTTAAAAGGTCCGCCAATTCCCCATTTGTCAATACGTCCATTCGGCTCATGGGCGCGCGTAACATGGTACGCGCCAATGGAGTTGGAATTCCTTTTTCATTTAATGCACTTACAAGAGCTTCTCCAATTCCCAAGGCGGTTAAAACTTCATCCGTTTTATAATATTCGGAAAGTGGATAATTTTCTGCGGTGAGTTTAATAGCTTTTCTATCCTTTGCCGTAAAAGCCCTAAGTGCGTGCTGAATTTTTAAACCCAATTGGCTTAACACGGCGTCGGGTACATCAGTGGGATTCTGGGTTACGAAATATAAACCCACCCCTTTTGAACGAATCAATTTTACGATGCTTTCAATTTGATTCAGCAATGCACTACTTGCCTCGTTGAAAATTAAATGTGCCTCGTCAATAAATATTACCAATTCCGGCCTATCGCTGTCGCCCTGTTCGGGAAAGGTGGCATAAATTTCGGCCAAAAGACTGAGCATAAATGTTGAAAAAAGCTTGGGCCGGTCTTGAATATCGGTCAGTCGAATTATGTTTATATATCCTCGTCCATTTTCGTCAATACGAATCAAATCGTCAGTATCAAATGATTTTTCTCCAAAGAAAAGATCAGCGCCCTGTTGTTCCAGTTCCACAACTTTCCGAAGGATAGACCCTGTAGAGGAGGAGGAAATGCGGCCGTATTCCTGCGCAAATTCATCCTTGCCCTCGGCTGTTGCGTATTGCAGGATTTTTTTAAAATCTTTTAAATCGAGCAAAGGCATTTTATGGTCGTCACAATATTTAAAAATCACTGCTACAATTCCCGCTTGCACATCGCTCAATTCCAATATTCGGGATAGCAGTACTGGTCCAAATTCACTTACCGTTGCGCGCAGCCGGACACCTTCCTGTTCTGAAAGAGTTAAAATTTCGGTAGGAAATTTATTCGCCGAATACGGAAATCCTATTGCCGCGTGGCGTTCCTCAATTTTGGCATTTGCCGTACCGGGTTGGGCTATACCGCTCAGATCGCCTTTAATATCCATCAACAGCACTGGAATTCCTTTGTCTGAAAGATTTTCGGCAATAATTTGAAGGGTCTTGGTTTTGCCCGTTCCGGTGGCACCGGCAATCAATCCGTGGCGGTTCAGGGTTTTCAAAGGTATTTTCACCATGGCGTTGGTTACCGTTTCTCCGTCCAGCATTGCGGCGCCAATGTTTATGGCGTCGCCTTTGGTAGCATATCCGCTGTTTATATATTCGAAAAAAGCTTGCCTGTCTGCCATCTTTGAAAATTTTGTTCAAAAGTAACAAAATATAGAGCACCAAAAGTCAAATAGCAAAAGTCAAATTCCAAAAATCCGGACGCATATTCAATCTCCTATCTTCAGTTTTCAATGTTTGTGGTATTTCTTTGGGAAATAATGAATTAAAACTTGCAAATGGGAAATTTCTTAATTTAAATTTCCCATTTGCAATTTGGTCTTCCAATTTGAAAATTTCCCCTTCAAAACCAGTAAATTTGCACTGATGAAAACAGAAGTACAGAAATTGGTGGACAGTGGAAAGATGCTTCCCTTAATGGAGGAGTTTTATACTATTCAAGGAGAAGGTTTCCATAAGGGAACCGCTGCATATTTTATTAGAGTCGGGGGCTGCGATGTCGGCTGCCATTGGTGCGACGTGAAGGAAAGCTGGAATGCAGCCCTGCATCCACCCACGGCCATTGAAACAATTGTGGAAAAAGCGGCACAACATTCAAAAATCATTGTAATTACCGGGGGCGAACCCTTAACGTGGGATATGGGGCCACTGACCGAAATGTTGAAGGCCCGTGGCATGCAAACGCATATTGAAACTTCGGGGGCATATAAACTATCCGGAATCTGGGATTGGATTTGTCTTTCCCCAAAAAAAATGAAGCTTCCCACCGAAGAAGTCTACAGGCAGGCAAATGAATTGAAGGTTATTGTTTTCAACAAAGATGATTTTCGCTTTGCGGAAGAACAGGCTGCACGAGTAGGAAAGGACTGTATTCTCTATTTACAACCGGAATGGAGCAAACGCGAAAAAATGAGTCCGTTGATAGTGGATTACGTTATGCAAAATCCGCAGTGGAAGGTTTCGCTGCAAACACATAAATATCTCAACATTCCATAACGGAAAATTTCAGATTTAAAATCCCAATTTCCAAATTGATTTTCCCGAATTTGGGATTTCTTTTTTGGAATTTATGGTTTCATAAATGGAATCTCAACGTAATGATCGTCCCAGCCAATAATCAAAATAGTGCCTTTGCTGTCGGTTTTAAAAATCATTGAAAGCGTTTCAATAGGTGCCGCGGCCTGCTCGCATGGAACCGTTATCCGGGCAACATCCTTTTCTTTTTTATAACTGAAAGCGCCCCAAACATTGGTGTCGCTGTTTATGATGATAGTCCAATTTTGTGGATCGGGAATGGTGTAAAGTGTATAGGTTCCCGGTTTTAGAATCTTATTGCCAAATTTCAAGGGAATGTAAATATCCAGTTCCGTAGCCTCATTCGCGCCGGTTCGCCAAACTTTGCCATAAGGCACCACATCCCCAAAAATATCACGTCCTTTCTTCTGCGGCCTACTGTAAATAACCCTGGCCCAGAGTGGGCTTTTTTTATCGGGCCTCGCAATAGCAAGATCCATGGGCGATGCATCCATTTCGGGAAAATTCTGCCCGTACAAATTTTGGAAAGTGAAAGGCAAAAAAGCGATAAAAAACAATAATGAAAGTTTTTTCATATTAAGAAGTTCATTTTTTTTAGGATGCGGTTGGTTTATGACAAATATTTCGGAAAAAGGTTTAAAAACTGTCAAATATTTCTTTTGGATAACCAATATTCTAACGTCTTATAAGTGCAAAATAGTGCGTGACTGTTACACCCAAATCAACAGGTGTTTTCAAACAAATTTAAAGAGGTCCTTTTCCACAAAAATTTGTTAATAACTTAGCGCTTTAAAAATGCGCAAACCCTTTATTTTATTGGGTATTTGGTTATATTTGTTCGTTACGAAAAAAACTGAAAATCATTCAAATTATTATATGAGCGAAGAACAGAAAAAAGGCAGCTACGGTGCCGACCAGATTCAAGCGTTGGAAGGAATGGAGCACGTGCGCATGCGCCCATCTATGTACATCGGCGATGTTGGCCCGCGCGGTTTGCACCATCTTGTTTATGAAGTTGTGGACAACTCCATTGATGAGGCCATGGGCGGCTATTGTGATACGATTGAAGTTTCCATTAACGAGGACAATTCTGTTTCCGTAAAGGACAACGGACGGGGTATTCCTGTAGATATTCACAAAAAAGAAGGCGTTTCCGCCCTTCAGGTGGTTATGACCAAAATTGGTGCAGGCGGAAAATTCGATAAGGATTCCTATAAAGTTTCTGGGGGATTGCACGGAGTAGGGGTATCGGTGGTGAATGCACTTTCTGAACATTTAACCGCAACCGTACACCGCGATGGCAAAATATGGCAACAGGAATATGAACGTGGCAAGGCACTATATCCGGTAAAATCTATCGGCGAAACCGATTACCGAGGTACAATAGTCACTTTTAAGCCAGATCCGCAAATTTTCCAGCAAACGTTGGAATATAGCTACGACACCTTGGCAAGCAGAATGCGCGAACTTTCCTTTTTGAACAAAGGAATCACCATCTATTTCACCGATAAAAGAGAAAAGGATGAGAACGGGGAATTTGCCACTGAAAAATTTCACAGTCAAGAGGGCTTAAAGGAATTTATCCGCTTTTTGGATGGAAATCGGGAACCGATAATTGCCGAAGTGATTTCGATGGAGGGTGAAAAAAATGACATTCCCGTTGAGGTTGCGATGGTTTACAATACTTCCTTTAATGAAAATCTTCATTCATACGTAAACAATATAAATACTCACGAAGGCGGAACGCATCTTGCTGGCTTCCGTGCGGGATTAACCCGAACGCTGAAGAAATATGCAGATGCCTCCGGAATGCTCGATAAATTGAAATTCGAAATTGCCGGCGACGATTTCCGTGAGGGGCTTACCGCCATTATTTCGGTTAAAGTACAAGAGCCGCAATTTGAAGGGCAAACAAAAACGAAGTTAGGAAACCGGGAAGTTACCGCGGCCGTAAGTCAAGCGGTATCTGAAATGCTGGAAAATTATTTGGAGGAACATCCAAACGACGCCAAAACAATTGTACAGAAAGTGATCCTTGCAGCGCAAGCGCGGCACGCGGCCCGAAAGGCTCGGGAGATGGTACAAAGAAAAACCGTGATGAGTGGTGGCGGCTTGCCGGGGAAACTTTCGGATTGTTCGGAACAGGACCCAACAAAATGCGAAGTATTTCTCGTAGAGGGTGACTCCGCGGGAGGTACGGCGAAACAAGGGCGCGACCGTAATTTTCAGGCTATTCTTCCGCTTCGGGGTAAAATTCTGAATGTGGAAAAAGCAATGCACCACAAGGTTTTTGAAAATGAGGAAATTCGAAATATTTACACCGCACTCGGCGTAACTATTGGTACCGAGGAAGACAGCAAAGCTTTGAACCTCGAAAAATTACGATACCACAAAGTAGTGATTATGTGTGATGCGGATGTGGATGGTAGCCACATTGCAACCTTAATTCTTACTTTCTTTTTCCGTTATATGCGCGAATTGGTGGAGGCCGGCTGTGTTTACATCGCCACGCCACCCCTTTATTTGGTTAAAAAAGGCGCCAAAAAGGAATACGCTTGGAGTGATAAAGAGCGCGATGCCTTGAACGAACAATTTGGTGGCAGTGCAACGATCCAACGGTACAAAGGTTTGGGAGAAATGAACGCCGAACAACTTTGGGATACAACAATGAATCCAGAGTTTAGAACATTGCGGCAGGTAACCATTGATAATGGAACAGAGGCAGACAGGATTTTCTCAATGTTGATGGGCGATGAAGTTCCACCGCGCCGCGAATTTATTGAGAAGAATGCCGTTTATGCAAATATTGATGCATAAGCAATTCTGAATATATTTAAATAAAAGACTCTCTTTAAGGGAGTCTTTTTAATTTTATGATAATAAACTTTATGAAATTGACTTTTCAATTGCAACAAGTCTTCTTCCTCGGAATTGTTTTTATTATTTTTTCATGTAATTCTAATTTGAAAGATTCCAATAATAATACCGCTTGTAAACGCGTTCGGAAAGTTTTGTGTTTTTTCGGTTTTTATCCCTTTATTTTCATTATTTTAAGTAGATAATGGTAATTTTGTGGTGCATTCAGATATATTCTGAATAGAAAAGTAAAACCGAATTTTTCTTCGGGAAAATAATATACAAACAATAACATAAACATTTAATATGAAAGTAACAGTTGTAGGGGCGGGTGCCGTTGGCGCGAGTTGCGCAGAGTACATTGCCATCAAGAATTTTGCAAGCGAAGTAGTTTTGCTGGACATCAAAGAAGGTTTTGCCGAAGGGAAGGCGATGGATTTAATGCAGACCGCTTCTTTAAACGGTTTTGATACCAAAATCACTGGCGTAACAAACGATTATTCCAAAACGGCAGATAGTGATATTTGCGTAATCACAAGCGGGATTCCACGTAAACCGGGCATGACGCGCGAGGAATTGATTGGTATTAATGCTGGAATTGTGAAAGATGTTTCGTCAAACCTTGTAAAAAATTCTCCGAAAACTATTATAATCGTAGTGAGCAACCCGATGGATACGATGGCGTATTTGGTCCATAAAACATCAGGTTTGGATAAAAATAAAATCATCGGGATGGGCGGGGCTTTGGATAGCGCCCGTTTTAAATACCGTTTGGCGGAAGCATTGGATGCGCCAATTAGCGATGTGGATGGAATGGTAATCGGCGGTCACAGCGATACGGGAATGGTGCCGTTAACCCGTTTGGCTTCACGAAATAGTATTCCTGTAAGCAAATTTATTTCTGAGGAAAGATTAAACCAAGTGATGGAAGACACCAAAGTTGGCGGTGCAACGCTAACCAAACTATTGGGAACTTCAGCTTGGTACGCGCCAGGCGCTGCAGTCTCGGCTTTGGTACAGGCAATTGCTTGCGACCAAAAGAAAATGTTCCCTTGCTCCGTAATGCTTGATGGGGAATACGGAATGGAAGATATTTGTATAGGTGCTCCGGTTATTTTAGGCCGAAACGGTATCGAAAAAATCGTGGAACTTGAATTGAACGATGCCGAAAAAGCCAATATGAAAGAAAGTGCGGAAGGCGTTCGCAGCGTTAATGATTTGCTTGAGTTGTAGTTTAAGTAAACTATTTATAAAATTGAAAAGCCGGCTAGTTGCCGGCTTTTTTACATAATAAATTATTCTCAGTTCGAGCGCAGTCGAGAACTACCCGCATTTCGAGGACCCACAATCCTTGCAAGTCAAACACCCCTCTTGATAAATAAGCGACGTACTGTTGCAGTTTTCACATTTCTGTTTTCTCGCTTCCGTCCCATCGGCAACGTAGCGTTTCAATGCACGCGCTACCCCATTTTTCCAAGTGTTGATGCTTTCCGTGTCGAGTTGCAGACTGTTGATTAATTCCACCGCTTTTTCAATGGGCATTCCGTGGCGCAGGGTGCTGGAAATCAATTTCGCATAGTTCCAAAACTCTGGGTTGAATTTATGCGAAAGCCCTTCAATAGTGGTTTTATAACCCCGTTTGTTTTTATATTGAAAATCGTAGCGCGAACTTCCGTCTTCATTTCGATTTTTGATAATAACCCCTTCATTCACCCACCGCGGAATTAAAATTCCATCCTCATCATCAGCAAAACCCGTGAATATTTCATAAGGTTTGCCATCAATTAATCCGATAAAGGCAATCCATTTGTCCTTGCTATTTTGAAAACGAACCACGTCGGCTTCCAAGATTTCCGGGCGTTTCGTTGGGAAGGCGGTCAAGGTTTCATTTTCTTCCGCTTTCTTTTCTTCGTTGGAAATCAAAACTCCCGAACGCGACCCATCGCGATAAACGGTTACGCCTTTACAGCCGGCCTGCCAAGCTTCCAAATAGAGTTTCCCAACCAATTCTTCCGACGCATCGTTCGGCAAATTGATGGTTACCGAAATGGAATGGTCCACCCATTTCTGTACCGCACCTTGCATCCGCACCTTGCTCATCCAATCCACATCGTTGGAAGTTGCCTTGTAATACGGCGATTTCTTCACGATTTTGTTCAATTCCTCTTGACTGTAATTTTTACCGGTCGCAATTCCGTTAGCTTCCATCCACTGTTTGAAACGGTGGTGGAAAACAACGTATTCCTCCCAACTGTCGCCAACTTCATCTACAAAATCTACGCGCACGTTTTTATCATTTGGGTTCACTTTTCTTCTGCGTTTGTAAACTGGAAGAAAAACAGGCTCAATACCCGAGGTGGTTTGCGTCATCAAACTGGTTGTTCCCGTGGGCGCAATGGTGAGCAAGGCAATGTTTCTTCGGCCGTATTCCAACATATCGTAATATAGCTTTTCATCGGCATCTTTTAGGCGAAGGATAAACGGATTGTTTTTTTCCCTTTCGCTATCGAATATTTTGAAAGCGCCGCGTTCCTTTGCCGCATAAACTGATGCGCGGTACGCTTCCAAAGCAACCGTTTTATGGATTTCAACCGAAAAATCGATGCCTTCGGAACTCCCGTATTTTATTCCCAAAGCTGCCAGCATATCGCCTTCGGCAGTAATGCCAATTCCGGTTCTTCGGCCTTCGTTGGCTTTGGTTTGAATGTTTTTCCAAAGATTTCTTTCCACGGCTTTTATTTCTTCACTTTGAGGATCGGCATCAATTTTTTCGATTATGGCGTCCACTTTTTCAAGTTCCAAATCGATAATATCGTCCATTATTCTTTGGGCAATGCCAATGTGTTTTTTGAAAAGATCGAAGTTAAAAGAAGCCTTTTTTGTGAAAGGATACTCCACGTACGAAAACAAATTGATCGCCAACAAACGGCACGAATCGTAGGGGCAAAGCGGAATTTCGCCACACGGATTGGTGGAAACCGTTTTGTAGCCCAAATCTGCATAACAATCCGGCACGCTTTCGTTAATAATCGTATCCCAAAAAAGAATGCCCGGCTCGGCAGATTTCCACGCGTTGTGCACAATTTTTTTCCAAAGTTTTTCCGCTTCAATTTCTTTGGAATATTTGGGATTATCGCTGAAAATCGGGTATTTCTGGGTGTAATTTTTTCCATCTTTCACGGCTTGCATAAAAGCATTGTCCATTCGTACGGAAACGTTTGCGCCCGTAACTTTTCCCTGCTCCATTTTCGCATCGATAAAATCTTCGGAATCTGGGTGGTTTATTGAAACCGAAAGCATCAACGCACCGCGGCGCCCATCCTGCGCCACTTCGCGGGTTGAGTTTGAATAACGCTCCATAAAAGGAACAATTCCGGTTGAGGTCAACGCCGAATTTTTAACGGGCGAACCCTTCGGGCGAATGTGGGAAAGATCGTGGCCAACGCCGCCGCGTCGTTTCATCAATTGCACCTGCTCTTGATCAATTTTCATAATGCCGCCGTACGAATCCGAGTCGCCATCATTGCCAATTACGAAACAATTTGAAAGCGATGCAATTTGGTACGGATTGCCAATGCCGGCCATGGGGCTGCCTTGTGGGACGATATACTTAAAGTCCTTTATAGCGTCAAAAATCTCATCTTCAGTGAGAGGATTTGAATATCGCTGCTCAATGCGCGCAATTTCCTTCGCGATGCGACGGTGCATGTCGTCTGGGGTTTTTTCGTAAATATTGCCATCGGAATCTTTCAGAGCATATTTATTAACCCATACACGGGCGGCAAGATCGTCGCCTTTAAAATATTCAACGGAAGCGGCAAAAGCTTCGTCTTGCGAATAAACGGTCTTGTTTTTTGGCGGAGTTTCTATCTGCATATTTCTTAAAAATTTTGATGATTGTAGGATTTATTTCGGAATACTCAAAGGTAACCAATTGAGTTCTTAATATTTATTTAACAAAAATAAGTTATCAAAAAGGCATTGTTAATTTGTTGGGAATCAAACGAAAAAAAAATTATCGACATTAAAAAGTTTACAAATTTTTCAAATTCTTCGTGAATCGATGTCGATGTGATTTTTGTAGTAACGCTTTATAGGTCAACATTTTTTTTGCTTCGATTTTCATGAAATTCCAGCCGCGTGGATAAAACACTTAAAGACGGGATGGATACGTCCGTTATTTTTTTATATTTGGCGCGTGAACTGGAGATGGTACATTCCTATATTAACGATTGCCCTTGCTTTTTTTGCTACAAGCAGGGAACAAGCTACGTTACCCAATCAGGAAATTGTTGTTCAGTTTGGTGCAAATGCCGTTAGTGATGAGGATGCCCAGCGCGCCGTTGCAGAAATAACGAATCAGTTAGAGGCTATTGGCGTTGCTGAAATTCAAGTGTCGCAATTGCTGCACGGAAAGTTGAAGGTAACTTATTACAGCACTATTGATGTGGCGGTAATCAAGAATTTGTTCTATAAACAGAACAAAATAAATCTTGATGAGGCCCTTTTTGCCAAAAGAAATCATTCACCGGAATCTCCTTTTGGTGATGACCATTCTAAAACTTATAGGTTGGATGTAATTCAAATTCAAAAGAATTACGGATCAGATTTCGGTTTTCACGGCTTGCCGGTGGAACTGAAGTCGGCGAAGGACCAATATCTAAATCAAGTTATCTCGCTTGTCAACGATACCCATTTCGGCTTCAAACAGAATTTTGAAAGTGTCGCTTATAAAAACTATCGCACCATTGCGTTATTAATAGACACTTCTTCCCATAAAATCCCTGAGGTTCGGGCTGGGCCGGTATCTTGAAATATTTCCTTCTAAAAAATTTTAGACGAAAAAATTTTAGAAAACATTCCCGGATTTTTTCACTTTAAAATTTCGGCTTCCAATTCACTTTTGTGAAGCTTAAAACCAATTTATTAACAACCGTAATTGTCAGACTTAATCGCAAACCATATATTTGCGCGTTTTAAAAAATCTGACCAAAAAAACATATCATGCAAAACAAAGGATTAATTACCGTATTTGCCATTCTTTTTGGATTGGTGAGTATCTATCAGCTCTCCTTCACCTATGTCGCGAACAAGGTGGAAGACAACGCAAAGGAGTTTGCCAACAGCAAATTTCCCGACACCCAGCCAGATGAAAGGGACAGCGCCGAAAACCGCTACCTGGATTCCGTGGCGAACCAAACAGTATTCTTGGGTATAGATTACAAAACCGCAAAGGAGAAGGAACTAAACAAAGGTCTGGATCTAAAAGGGGGTATAAACGTTATTCTTGAAGTTTCCGTAAAGGACATTTTGAAAGGTTTGGCCAATAACACCAAGGACCCAGCCTTTAATCAAGCATTGGAAAATGCGAAAGAACTTCAGAAAAATAGCCAGGAAACCTATCTTGAATCTTTCTTTAAGGCTTTTGAGGCGCTGCCCGGCGAAAATGAACTTGCTTCCCCGGATATTTTCTTCAATAAAAATTTAGAAGATGTTATTGATGTTGGGATGACCAATGCACAGGTAAAGCCCATAATTGAAAAGAAAATAGACGAATCCATCGTTTCTGCTTTTGAAGTATTGCGCAAGCGAATTGATAAATTTGGGGTAACCCAACCAAACATCCAACGTTTGGGCAAATCTGCGAGAATTCTTGTGGAGCTTCCGGGCGCAAAGGATGTTGACAGGGTTAAAAAACTACTTCAAAGTACAGCGCAACTTGAATTCTGGGATGTCTATAAATTTGAACAAATTGCAGGTTTCCTTCAAACCGCTGATGCCAAAGCCGGTGAAATTGCCATGGCAAAATCAACCGCTGAAACACAAACAACGAAAACTGCAGACACAACCCAAACAGTAACTGATACCACCGATACGGAGGAAGACGACGTAAGCAAACTGTTGGGCGGCCAGGATTTGAAGGATTCGCTTGTTGATGACAATAAAGCGAACCCAATACTTTCAAAAATGGTTTCGTTAGGGAATCAGGGAAGTCCGGTTATCGCTACTTTTAGGGTTAACGACACTGCAGCCATAAATGGTTATTTGCGCAACCCTCAAATAAAATCATTAATGCCCACGGAACTTCGTTATGCGAAATTTGTATGGGGATTGCCCGAAGCTAACCCACAACTAAATGGCGAAGAAGTTACCGCCCTTTATGCATTAAAAGGAAATCGCGATAATCTTCCTCCGCTGGGCGGAAGCGTTGTGGTGGATGCAAGACAGGAATTTGACAACCTTAGCCGCGTGGTAGTTTCTATGCAAATGAACGGTCAAGGTGCCAAAGTCTGGGAACAAATGACTGGCGAAGCGTACCAAAACCAAAGCCAGATTGCCATAGTTTTGGATAACATTGTGTACTCTGCACCGGGTGTAACCTCAGGTGCCATTGCCGGTGGACGAAGCCAGATTTCTGGAGACTTTACGGTGCCTCAAGGACAGGATTTAGCGAATGTATTGCGTGCAGGTAAATTGCCAGCTTCCGCAGAAATTATTCAAGGTGAAGTAGTAGGGCCTACGCTGGGCCATGAGGCCATTAATAGCGGTATTATGTCCTTTGTTATAGCACTTATTGTGGTGCTTTTATGGATGATTGGCTATTACGGAAGAGCCGGTATTTTTGCCGATGTTGCCTTGTTGGTGAACATTCTTTTCATCTTCGGAATCTTGGCGGGGCTTGGGGCAGTGCTCACATTGCCTGGTATCGCAGGTATTGTTTTGACCATCGGTATGTCGGTGGATGCGAACGTGCTTATTTTTGAAAGGATAAAAGAAGAACTCGCAAAAGGAAAGGCGCAGAAAGATGCCATTAAGGATGGTTTTAATAATGCCTTGTCTTCCATTTTAGATGCCAACATTACCACCGGTCTTACTGGTTTAATTCTTTTAGTATTCGGAACCGGTCCAATTCAAGGTTTCGCAACTACTTTATTGATTGGTATTGCAACATCATTGTTCACGGCCATTTTCATCACCAGATTGTTTATTGATGCCTATACAAAAAATGGAAAATCATTACCTTGTTCAACTTCCATAACCAAGAATCTTTTCAAAAATGTAAATATCCAGTTTTTAAGAAAACGCAAAATTGCATATGTGTTTTCCGGAATCATGCTTTTAATAAGCATTACTTCACTATTCACTCTCGGTCTAAATGAAGGGGTGGACTTTGTTGGTGGACGTACTTATACAGTTCGATTCGAAAAGGATGTGAACTCGCAGGAAATTCAACAAAATTTAATCGAAACCTTTGGAAGCGCCGAGGCAAAAACCTATGGCGGTGATAACCAGTTGAAAATTACAACGAAATATAAGGTAGAGGAAACCGGTACCGAAGTTGACGAAGAAATAGAGCGCATGCTTTTTGAAACAGTGAAAAAGGATATGCCAGCCTCGATGACCTATGAGCAATTCGTGGGAGACCAAACCGGAAAAACCATAGGAAGAATGGAATATTACAAAGTGAGCCCAACCATAGCCGATGACATAAAGAAGGATTCCTTCTGGGCCGTATTCGGTTCATTGGTGGTGGTTTTCCTTTATATATTGTTGCGCTTTAGAAGATGGCAGTTTAGTTTGGGCGCCGTTGCCGCAGTATTCCACGATGTACTTATTGTGCTGGGTGTTTTCTCACTTACCTATAGATTTATGCCCTTCAGTATGGAGATTGACCAAGCCTTCATTGCGGCTATTCTAACAGTTATTGGTTATTCATTGAATGACACCGTAATTGTTTTTGACCGTATTCGTGAATATTTTGGCGAACACCCAACCTGGAAGATGAGCAGAATTATTGATGTTGCCTTAAACAGTACGCTAAGTAGAACGTTAAATACATCTTTCACAACTCTTGTGGTGTTATTGAGTATGTTCTTCCTGGGCGCCGAGTCTATCCGTGGACTGTTGTTCGCAATAATAGTTGGTATTGTTGTGGGTACTTATTCATCATTGTTCATTGCTACCCCAGTTATGTATGATACCGTAAAAAGAAAGAAAGTTGAAGATTTGATAGATAAAAAGGAAGAAGAGGAAACTCCCGTTGTGGAAGCATAATACGCTATATTCCAAAGAAAACAAAAGCCCTCTCCAAATTGGAGAGGGCTTTTTATTTTAAATTAAACCAGAAAATCTCGTTCATTAATTTTTGGTGAATTCAATTCTGTCACCTTTCTCCAGTTTCCATTTATCGGAAAGCCCTGCATTAATTTCTAACACATATTGCGAGGGAGCCTCGGACGGAAGCGAGGTTTCATCATAAGTCTTGGCATTTTTCTGAAAACTTACAATTTCCTTCTCTGCATTTAAATAAATAATATCCAGCGGAATTTCAGTATTCTTCATATAAAAGGAACGTGGCTGCATATCATTAAAAATAAATAGCATCGCTTGATTTTCGGCAAGCGAATTGCGATACATCAAACCTGTTTGGGTTGAGTATTCATCATCGGCAATCTCAATATCCAGCGTGGCAATTATTGAATCGTTTTTCGACTTCAATAAGGTAAGTTCACCTTCTTTGGTAAAGGTTATTTCTCGGGTTAAACTTTTAACCGGACTTTTCGCGGTGTCTTTACAATTGTAAAAAGAAAAGATTGAAACCGTTATTGCTGCGGCTATAAATGTTTTTTTCATTTCAATGCGATGTTAATAGAATAAGGTACGCGTGGTTCTAATCCCTATTTTTATGGTTTGTTATTGCGCAATTGTTTTTTTGGAAGCCATCCACATTATATATACTCCAGCAATGATAAAAGGAACGCTCAACCATTGTCCAGTTGAAAGTAAGCCCAAAGCCGACTCGAACCCGCCTTGGCTTTCCTTTACAAATTCCACTATAAAACGAACCGTGAAAAGCAGGATTAAAAAGACGCCGAAAATATAGCCAATTTGTTTTCTCCGTTCCGTTTTCCAATATAGATACCAGCAAACCAAGAACACTATAACATATCCGAATGCCTCATAAAGCTGCGCCGGATGCCGAAATGGCACCGAAGCCAATAGTTCAGAAAATTGTGGATTGTGCACAATGGCATCATAGGCCTTATTAGGGTTTTGGATGCCAGTGGCCTGTACTGCTTCGTTTTTACGGATGCCTTCATGGATAAACCGAACGCCCAGTGGAAAATCGCCGGATGGCTTCCCAATGATTTCCGAATTCATAAAATTCCCGATTCTCACAAAAATTCCACCGGCGGCAACTGCAATCACAACGCGATCCATAATCCATAAAAATGGTTTTTGAATCACATTTTTAGTGTAATAATACATGGCAATCAAAATAGCGATCGCCGCGCCATGGCTCGCTAAACCTTGGAAACCCGTAAACTCGAATTCCGGGACTGTGCTTATGGGAAGAAAAACCGAAAGGGGATCATCCACAAAAAGTTCTGGTTGGTAAAAAATTACATGTCCCAGGCGGGCACCAAGCAGAACTGCAACAACCATATAAATGAAAAGACTATCCAGTTTTTCCTGTGGCAGACCTTCCCTTTGGTAAATTTTTTTGGTCAGAATCCAGCCCAGGGTAAAGGCAACAACAAACATCAAACTGTAAAAACGAATCATAAAAAAACCCAGGTCAATCCCTTCCGATGGATTCCAGGTAAAACTTAAATAGTGCATAATGGGGGTTTTTTAATAAGCAGCGTAAAGATATTGTTTTAAATCAGAAATCACTATTACGAATTTTCCGATTTTGGAGGAACCGGGTCATAACCTGAGCCTCCCCAAGGGTTGCAGCTGGCAATGCGCTTTGCGGCCAGCCAAGAACCCTTTAACAAGCCGTGCGTTTGCAATGCTTCAAGGGAATAATGCGAACATGTTGGGGAATATCTACACGTTGCCGGGGTAAATGGAGAAATGAATTTTTGGTAAAATCGAATTAAAAGAATGAAGGGAAGGATTAAAATTTTTTTAGTTTCATAATCCATAACTCTTAGCTCATCACCTGAAAGGTAGTTCCATCTTTGCCGTCCTTTAGTTGAATTCCCTTAGCAGAAAGCGCCTCACGAATATTATCGCTCATCGCAAAATCTTTATTGGCTCGTGCCTGATTTCGCAATTGGATAAGAATTTCGACTGCCGCGGCAAGTTTTTCGCCATCTGCGGAATTTTCGGAGTTGGTGTCCTGAAGCCCCAAAACATCGAATAGAAAGTCATGTAATGTTTGTTTCAACAATGAAAGATCCCTTTCGGAAATAGTTTCTTTTTCATCCTTCAGTGAATTTGCAAACTTCACCGCTTCAAAAAGATTTGCAATTAAAATAGGACTGTTGAAATCATCGTTCATCGCATTATAACATTCGTTTCGCCAGTTTTCAATATCAATACTGCTTTCTTCCGAAGTGTTAACATCCATGAGCATTCGGTATCCATCCATCAGTTTATTAAACCCTTTTTCGGAGGCTTCCAAAGCTTCACTGCTGAAATCGAGAATGCTGCGGTAGTGTGCTTGATACATAAAGAATTTGGTGACCGTGGGAGAGAAGGGTTTGCTTAAAATGTCATTTTCACCGGTAAACATTTCATTGGGAAGAATGAAATTTCCGGTGGATTTTGACATTTTTTTGCCGTTTAGGGTAAGCATGTTTGCGTGCATCCAATAATTTACGGGCGAGCTGTGATTGCAGGCTTCGGCTTGCGCAATTTCACATTCGTGATGCGGAAACTTTAGGTCCATGCCCCCGCCATGAATGTCGAAATTGTTGCCCAGATATTTGGTGCTCATTGCGGTGCACTCCAAATGCCAACCCGGAAAACCTTCGCCCCAGGGTGAGGGCCAGCGCATAATATGCTGGGGCTCTGCTTTTTTCCAAAGAGCAAAATCCTGGGGATTTTTTTTATCGGTTTGGGCGGAAAGTTCGCGTGTATTTGCAATCATATCCTCAAGTTTTCTTCCGCTCAATTTTCCGTATTGGTTGGTCTCGTTGAATTTCAATACATCGAAATAGACAGAGCCATTTTTTTCGTAAGCAAAACCTTCCTTTATTATATTTTCAACAATCTGTATTTGTTCAATAATATGGCCTGTTGCGGTGGGTTCAATACTCGGCGGCAAGGCGTTGAATTTTGCCATCGTGGTATGGAAATCTACCGTATATTTTTGGACCACTTCCATGGGCTCCAATTGTTCAATGCGTGCTTTTTTAAGAATAGGATCGTCGCCGCTTTCGCCGTCGTTTTCTAAATGGCCGGCATCGGTAATATTCCGCACATAGCGAACTTTGTAACCTAAATGTTTTAAATATCTGAAAACCAAATCGAAGGAAAGAAAAGTGCGGCAATTGCCTAAATGTACGTTACTATATACTGTTGGTCCACAGACGTACATTCCCACTGCGCCTTGGTGAATTGGCGTGAATTTTTCTTTGGTTTTAGAAAGGGAATTGTAAATGTAAAGCTCGTGCTGTTTCAAGGGTGGCTATTCAAGTTTTTTACGGAACTATTCTTATACTTCTATTCGAAGGAAATTATGGAATATCTTTTATATTAAAACTGCGTATCCATTTTTATATAATCCAGGAATTCTCTTCGAATTTCAACTTTTTTGAAAGCTCCGCCAAACTCGCTGGTTACGGTACTGCTGTCAATATCTCGAATTCCACGTGAATTTACGCAGAGGTGCTTGGCATCAATTACGCAAGCCACGTCGTCTGTGTTTAAAACTTGCTGCAGCTCCTTAACTATTTGCATGGTCAATCGTTCTTGAACCTGTGGCCGTTTGGCGTAGTAATCGACAATTCTATTCATTTTTGATAGCCCCACCACAGACCCGTTGCTAATGTAGGCAATGTGCGCCTTGCCGACTATGGGCAACAAATGATGCTCGCAAGTGGAATAGAGCGTAATGTTTTTCTCTACCAGCATCTCCTGGTATTTGTATTTATTTTGGAAGGTAGAAGCCTTAGGTTTTCTGTCTGGATGCAGGCCCGCAAAAATTTCCTGAACGAACATTTTTGCAACACGGGTCGGGGTCCCTTTCAAGCTGTCGTCATTAAGATCAAGTCCAAGGGTATGCATTATGTTTTGAACGTCCTTTTTAATGCTCGCTATTTTTTCAATATCGCTCAGTTCAAAGGCATCGTTTCGCATGGGTGTTTCCGTGGAACTTCCAATATGGTCATTGCCCATAGCTTCTATCTCTTTCAGTTGTTTTTCTAAATTCATGCTATAGTTGTGAATAACTTTTATAAGCTTGCAAAGATACGCAATAGCATTGGGGTTTTAAAAATAGGAAGTTTATTTTTTAGAATTTTAATTCTTAGGTTTTCATAAAATTTTCTTAATTTCCCCCCTCATTTTTTCTTGACAATATGAATAAATTTTACTCCCCAAGGCAATTTTTTATAACGTTATTATTATTCCAATTACCATTATTACTTTTTTCACAAGGTCCAGGTTCATTATTTGTTAATGCTGGCCCGGATGTGGTAGTGGACTGCAGCACGGGCTGCACGGATTTAACAGCAAATTTCCTAGAAACCTATGACACTTCTGGCAGTAATTATGGAATTTCTTCCATACCATATGTGCCGCCATTTCCTTATAATGGCCTTGCCAATCCACTGAACCCGAATATTGACGATGCCTGGTCACCAGTGGATAATCTTCCGTTCGAATTTTGTTTTTTTGGAAACACCATAACACAATTTCAAGTAGGTTCTAACGGTGTAGTTCGTTTTGATGTTGATCCGGGTGACACGGGACCATCCTCAAATGGCTGGGATTTTGATGCCGACCTTCCAAATAATTTTGAAGAGGCCTTGGCAGAGGCGAATATTCTTTTGCCGGTCCATGATTTGGACCCTACGCAATCTAGCTCAGAGGAAATAGGATATGAAGTTATTGGTGCTTATCCAAATAGAGTGTTGGTTGTTTCATATTATCAGGTACCGCTTTATTCTGGATCTTGCAATAATCTTCGGGCAACGCAAATGGTGGTTTTTTATGAATTTTCCAACGTAATTGAAATGTACATTCAGAACAAACCTGTGTGTCCCACGTGGAATGACGGTAATGCCGCAATGGGAATACAGAATAATGCGGGAACCATTGCGTACGTTCCTCCGGGAAGAAACACCTCGGATTCTCCGTGGACAACTTCAGATGAGGCTTGGAGTTTTTCCCCCACTGGCCCTCCTACCTATACTTTTGAATGGTTAGACGCCGCGGGCAATGTAATTGGTACTACCCCCACAATAAATGTTTGTCCGTCGGGTACTGAGGTATATACCGCTCGGGTTACTTATACGAATTCCTGCAACGGAGATATTGTAGTATTGACTGATGAGGTACAAGTCTCACTTCAAGCAACATTTTCAGTGGAATTAGGTCCAGATATTGAAACCTGTGCTTCTTCGCCAATTATTTTAGATGCGGAAACAGGAGTGCCTACAGTAACCTATCAATGGTTTTTTAATGGAGGTTTAATTCCGGGAGCAACCAATCCTACCTATACCGTGAATCCTCCAAATTCTGGAAACTATTCCGTGGAGGCTACTGATAACGGTTGCACCATATCTGATGATGTTGATGTGAATTTTCTCGCACAGCCAGTAATTGCGAGCCCTCCTCAAGATATTGAAATCTGTGATGACGGTACCAATCCAGGAATATTCGATTTAACGCAAAATGATGATGACGTAAGGGGTGGACAGGATCCATTGTTTGAAATAACGTATCATCGTAATCAGCTGGACGCAATTAATGACGCCAATCCAATTGTTCCGGCAAATGCATATCCCATTGTCGGTTCCTCCGAAATTATTTGGGTTCGAATAGAAGAACCAAATGGAATTTGCTATGCCATTGATTCTTTTGAAATTAGTTTTGCGGCCGCTACGGCAACAGCCCCTGCAAGTCCTTATTACTTATGCGATGTCGGCGTGCCCGGTCAAGAACCTATAAACTTAAATGTTACTTTTGACGCAATTATTCTAAATGGACAATTACCTGCTCAATATACAGTAACCTACCATGCTACTCCCGTCGATGCCATTGCTGGGATAAATCCGTTATCACAGCCACATATTGTTACAGCTTCCCAATTTATTTTTGCAAGAGTTGAAAGTAATACTGTTCCAACTTGTTTTGCAACTACTCAATTTAACATTATTCTTGCACCCCAGCCCATCGCCAACCCACCCGTTGATCTTTTCCAGTGCGACTACGGCACTACGTCCGGGGTCTTCGACCTCCGTGACAACGACGCCAATAT
>NZ_JAUGQQ010000018.1 GCF_030410135.1 Aequorivita aurantiaca
AGGCTGTTGATGTTTCATCACTTGCATCCGGAGTTTACATGGTACAGATAATTGGTGATAGTGCAAGCACTGTTAAGCGCTTGATTAAAGAGTAATCGCCAAATAACCAACCAAAATGATAAAACCTCTTCAGCAATTGCTGAAGAGGTTTTTGATTTTTGTAACATCCGGGACCTAAGGAGTACTAATTCGGTACCTTTATCTTTCATAAGATATTTAAGTCGGTTATGATTAATTGAAAAAACGGAAAGTTTAAATGCTATAAATATTTCGAAAAAGCACATAAACATAAAATTTATTTAAATGAAAAAAGCAATTCCATTTTTAACACTCGCCCTAATCCTTGTGGCGTGCAACAGTAACAAAGAAAAAGAAAACAATAAAAAAGAAAATGAAAACATGAACAATACTGAGAATCCATTGCTTTCGGAAAGTAAGTTGCCATATGGTGCACCGGATTTTTCTGCCATAAAGGACCATCATTTCAAGCCTGCAATGTTGGAAGGGATTGAGCAACAGAAAGAGGCCGTGAGTGCAATTGCCAATTCCAAGGAGGCTCCCACATTCAATAATACGGTATTGGCGCTAGAACAGAGTGGGCAATTGTTAAGCCGCGCGTCACAAGTGTTCAATGCCCTTGCCAGCGCCCATACAAATGAAACCATACAAGCTATAGAAGAAGATATGGCTCCAAAATTTGCTGCCCAAAATGATATGATTTATTTGAATGAAGCCCTGTTCAAACGCTTCAAAATATTATATGATAAAAAGGAAACCTTAAATCTGGATGCGGAATCACTAAAGTTGCTGGAGGAATATTACGAAAATTTCGAAATTGAGGGTGCCAACCTCTCTTCCGAAGACAAGGAAATACTAAAGCAATACAATGAAAGAATAGCAACACTCACTACCAAATTCGGAAAAACCCTTTTGGATGCCAACAATGCCGGGGCTGTCACTTTCGCAAATGAAGAGGAACTAAAAGGTGTGGATGCGGATGTGTTAAAATCACTTCAAAATAAAGATGGAAATGGTTACAAAATTCCATTGCAAAATACAACGCAACAACCATTGTTGCAATCCATGGAAAATAGGGCAAGTCGTGAAAAACTATATAAAGCGGCGTGGCACCGGGCCAATCAAGGGAAATTTGATACTAGTGAACTAATAAAAGAACTTGTAGAAGTACGCGCACAAAAGGCGAAATTATTAGGTTTTAACAATTTTGCAGAATGGAGCCTGCAAAAAACCATGGCCAAAACTCCGGCAAACGTTACTAAGTTTTTCAATGGCCTCATTCCCGCCGCAACGGCAAAGGCACAGGCTGAAGCAAATGAAATCCAAAAGATGATTAAATCACAAGGACAGGATTTTACCCTACAACCGTGGGATTGGAACTATTATGCGGAGATGGTTCGGAAGCAAAAATATGATTTGGACGTAAACCAAATAAAACCTTATTTTGAAATTAACAATGTTTTGGAGAAAGGTGTTTTTTATGCTGCCAATAAATTATACGGCATCACCTATAAGCCCAGAACTGATATTCCCATCTATCATCCGGACGTAAAGGTTTATGAGCTTTTTGAAGAAGATGGTTCGCAACTGGGCCTTTTCTATACCGATTTTTTTGCTCGTCCCAGCAAGGGCGGCGGCGCATGGATGGGCAATTTTGTTACACAATCTAAACTTTATAACAAAAAGCCGGTGATTTATAATGTGTGCAACTACCCCAAACCTGCCAATGGTCAGCCTGCTTTGTTGACTTATGATGAGGTGGAAACTATGTTCCACGAATTTGGCCACGCTCTGCACGGCTTTTTTGCGGACCAGCAATATCCATCATTATCAGGAACGGACGTAGCCCGCGATTTCGTGGAGTTTCCTTCCCAGTTTAATGAAAATTGGGCCCTATATCCCGAAATATTAAAGAATTATGCTATCCATTACAAAACCGGCGAACAAATTCCACAGGCTTTAATTGATAAAATAAAGAATTCGGGAACATTCAACCAAGGCTATAGTCTTACGGAAAACCTGGCAGGATCTAATCTGGATATGCAGTGGCACACAATTCCTGCAAATAAGGAAATCGCGCAGGTAAACGTTTTCGAAACAGAAGCTCTGAATAAAACAAAACTGGATGCTGTGCAGGCAGTTCCGCCAAGATATCGCTCCACCTACTTTTCACATATTTTTGCTGGTGGCTACGCTGCGGGCTATTATTCCTATTCGTGGACCGAAATGCTGCATCACGATGCCTACAACTGGTTTGAAAACAATGGAGGGCTCACGCGGGAAAACGGACAGCGATTCCGTGAAATGGTGCTTTCCAGAGGAAATACCCTAAACTTGGAGAAAATGTATAAAGAGTGGCGGGGCAGTGACCCGAAAATAGAACCTATGTTAAAGGCACGGGGTTTGAAATAGAATAATTCGCAACTCACAGATCCACGGATGACTTCTAAAAGTTTCCGTGGATTTTTTTATTCCAGAAATATTTGTAAAGAATTTGATTGGACTATAATTGAAAGAATTAGGTTTCGGTTTAAAGAAATATCCGTAAAATTCCCTTTAAAATATCAAAGAAATTTTACCCGATTATTTCAAATTAATTAGATGTTTATGGAATCTATTTCCCAAAATCGGGCACTCTTTGAGGTCAAATTTGCAGCCTCCCCCACAGAATCGGATATCGCCGTGGTTTCCCCAGATATACACGCTTTCCCTATCATATAAATTAAGAAACGGCAATTGCATTATTAGAAAAAAATGCTTACTCGTAAAAAAAGAATCCACGTACATATAAGAAATAGTCCGTGGATTCTGAATTTATTCCCAAGTAATTGGGATTATTTTTGTAACTGAAATATATTACTTCTTTCTATTTTTTTTGTTTTCTTTTTTTGGATGCACAAGTTTCAGTTCCTCAATTAGGTTCGTAGCTCCAGCATATTTGTCCATAATAAATAGCACATAACGAATATCGACCATTATATTGCGCGATAGGGAGGGGTCGTAATAATAATCGCTCATCGTGCCTTCCCATACTCGGTCAAAATTTAGTCCAATTAAGTTTCCGTGTGCATCAATGGCAGGACTGCCAGAGTTTCCGCCCGTGGTATGGTTAGTGCCAATAAAATTGACCGGCATTTTACCATTTTCGCCATATTGCCCATAATCCTTAGCTTGATAAAGATCCCTCAATTTTTTGGGCACATCGAATTCATAATCGCCGGGAACATATTTTTGCATTACGCCCTCAAGATGCGTCACCGGTTCGTAATATATGGCATCGGCGGGGGAGTAGCCAGCCACTTTTCCATATGTAACGCGTAAAGTGCTATTGGCATTGGGGAAAATACGTGCATCCTTCGGACTGAGTTCAAGCAACGCTTTCATATAATCCCGCTCCAAACCAGAAATCTTTAGGTCCAATTCTTCATATTTTGGAGCTACTTTTTCAAAGTAGGTATTGGCTAATTCGGCCACCACTTTATAACCCGGATCGTTATTCAACTTTGCTAATACGGCTTCTGCGTTACCTTCCAATAAATTTTTCAGGGAAGCATAATCCACAAAAGCAGAGTTTTTATAAACATTTTCTGTCAATTCCGCGGCATTCAAATTTTTAAAGGAAGCGGGCAAAAATTGTTGTGGCACTCCCTTGGCATATAGATCCATCAAAGCTTCAAAAACCTCCTTGTCCACTTGCTGGTTGTAATCTTTATAATGCCCTTGCGCCCCTTCAACAAGATTGTTTTTCCGGTCCATAAATGACTGTTCGCCACGCTCCTCATAAACCTGCTTCAATTGATAGGTTTGGTAGGCAATCCGCAGTAGTTCCACGTTTCTTATTACGGTTTCCAAATAATATTCACGGGCAAGGGCGTAGGGTTGAATTTCGGAATAATATTGTTCAAATTGCGGAAGAATATTCCCGTATTGCTGTTGTTTTCCTTTTTTATTTATTTCAGAAATAAGGGCGCTTTCCTGCTGTTTTTTGATTCCCACTGCGTTGGACTTCGTTAGGCCCAGGGTTTCGCCTTTCCATTTTTTCCAGTAATTTGCAATGCGGGCAAATTTGGAGGCATATTGTATTTTTATCTGTGGGTCGGCCCGCATATATTTATCCTGTATTGCCAATGCCGCATCGCGGATCGCAATTCGCGCGGGGTTGATAGTGTTTATAACTTGCTCGATCGCGATGGCTGGCAAATACTCATCCGTTGTGCCGGGATAGCCAAACACTAAAGTGAAATCATTTTCGGCAACACCATCCAATGAAATGGGAAGAAAATGTTTTGGGTTATATGGCACATTGTTTTCGGAATAAGGTGCCGGACGGTTGTTTTTATCGGCATAAATTCTGAAAAGGGCAAAATCCCCTGTATGTCTGGGCCATATCCAGTTATCGGTATCGCTCCCAAATTTTCCGATGGAGGAAGGCGGTGTGCCCACCAAGCGCACGTCCTTAAAAGTTTCCACCACAAAAAGCATATATTGATTGCCTTCGTAAAAAGTACGCACGCGGTTTTCCTGCCATGCTTCCTTTGGCGAGGTTTGAACCACGTTGGCAATATTTGCCTCAATTGTCTTTAACTTTTCGGCTTCGGTCATGGCGTTTGTTATTCCGTTCAGAACTTTGGTGGTAACATCTTCTATACGCACCATAAAACTTGCGGTTACTCCAGGATTTGGTAATTCTTCCTTTAAACTTTTGGCCCAAAAACCATTTTCTAAATAATCATTTTCCAAAGTGGAATGGCTCTGAATTTGTGAATAGCCACAATGGTGGTTGGTAAGCAACAGCCCTTGATTGCTGATAACTTCAGAAGTACAGCCACCGTTAAAATGGGGTACGGCATCCTTTAAACTGGCGTTGTTAACATCATAAATATCCTTGGCGGTCATTTTCATGCCCAGGTTGGTCATTTCGGTTTCATTCATTCCTTCCAATAAGGAAGGGATCCACATTCCACCTTGTTGTGCGAATAATGGAAATGATAAAAAAATAAAAAGCAGGCGTACTAATTTCATGATTCTTGTTTTTCAAATAATAGCGTGCAAGATAACAATACCACGTGAAATCGCAATTCTTTTTACTTTCAAAACAATTGATTTTATAGGGAAGAATGGAAAGGAATCAGCATTCCTTAAATGAAGGATAGGGAAAACATTAAAGAATAAAATAACCGTGGGACTGCGAATGCTGCCCGCGCCCTAAAACTAAAGTGAATAAAATTTTGTTGGATTCTTAATTATAGACGTTCCTGTAGTTCTGCAATAATAAACAGAACTAAGAATAAAACGGCTGTTCCAACTGCTAGTGCACCTACTCCCATATGGCAAAATTAGAATTTTTTTTGAATAACACCCACTGCAAAATACATATTGTGATAAACTGATTTTTTCACACTATCAAAATAAAGATTAAACATTTTGGTGTGAGCGGATTATCTAATTTATATGACAACCATAATTTTTTGCCCAATCCCTACAACCTAATTTGTTGAGTAAAAAAGAATGGAAACAATCGCCAAAAGTAGCGCCATCAACAATATTAGTAGTATTAAGTATTTAAATATCCGTGTAACCGGCAAATTATAACTGGAGCCTTTTCCTTTTGGCATGCATTGGAATTATAGTTTAAGTAGGCTAGTTGATTTTGATTGGCACTTTGGCCGAGGGGCTTACAAAAATATCGGACCTTTATAAATTAGATTGCCGTATTTGGTTTTTTTGTTAATACATAAAGAACCTCTTTATCTTCCGATCTAGAAGTTATTCCCGCTGCAATTGCTGAAATTGTTTGGGAGAGCATTTGTATTTATGTTTAAATATTTTACTGAAATAACTCCTACTGGATAGTCCCACGGAATAGACTATTTCTGAAATGGATAGGTTGGTTGTCTTCATTAACTCAACCGCTTTTTCCAAACGCTTGGTCCTGATATAGTCAATAATGGTTCTATTGTGCATTTTTTTGAAACCCTGTTGCAGTTTGTTAGGCCCTAGGCCTGTTTCCCTGCATAAGGAACTAATGGTATAATCGCTGCCCGGATTGGCAGTGATTTTTTGTGAAACCCGGGCTAGCTGTTCCACTTCTTTACAACTAAAACCACCAAATTTTTTATAACCATTATTGTGTTCCTCATTAATTTGAAGCATTGCCAAACCATAAATATTGAAAAGCAAACCTTCAAAAATCAGTTCGTTCGCTTCTGTTTCGAGGTTAAGGTTGGTGATTGCGATTATTTTATCAGAAATTTTTGGATTTGGCTTCCCTTTAAAATAACCCATTTGGGCAGTAGCCACTTGCTTAAATACGCGATCAAATTTATAAAAACAAGAGTGCTCCGCAGTAAATTGTTGAGGCTTGCCAATGCCGATTACTATAAAATTTGGCGAAAGCGCATTTTCATAATCCAACCAAATTCCAGTGCCTGTTGGGTCATGCAACACACAACTTTCGTGAGGTTTAATTTTCTTTGGATTGCCATTAATGGTGAATGTAACAGTATCGCCCATCGCATAAACCAGATAAAAACTTTCAGTGGAAAAAAATTGAATGCATTTTACGGGGGTGAGGGATGGTTTAAAATGTTTGAAAACAAAATTATTCAACCGAATTGGTTGCGGTTCATTACATTTTGGCTGGGAGGATTTAAAGAAATCCTTTGCTGGTAAAAGATGGTTTAGTCTGGGTAGTAGCTCAATAGTTCTCATAAATTAAATGAAATAATTTAAAATCATTTTGAATAAAAACAAGAAACTGTCGGTGGTGCGATTCAATGTATTTTCGGTATTGGGTTTAATTTTCAGTCGTTTATGGATAATGTGGTTTAAAATAAATCCCTAGTTATAAAGATTCCAGATAAAATTAACAACTGTGATAATGGAAGTCAAGTGCAGAAATTACATTTAACCAATTTTTAATACACCCGCGGCGTATAAGCAGGAGAAATTTTTTAGCAAATTTCAGATTATATCATTTGGGAAATAGAGAATAAAAGTTTCTGGTTAGCCTCCAATTATTTCACCGCCGTTAACGTGGATGAATTGGCCGGTAATATAGCTGCTGTCCTGGGATGCCAGAAAAACATAAGCGGGGGCCACTTCGCTCGGTTGTCCCGCACGGCCCAAAGGTGTATCGGCTCCAAAATCGGAAACATCATCGAATGTTGCGGGAATCAGAGGAGTCCAAATAGGACCAGGGGCCACACCATTTACACGAATATTTTTGGAAGCCAGATTGGCGGAAAGCGACCGGGTGAAACTAACAATTGCGCCCTTGGTGCTGGAATAATCCAAAAGATGATGGCTTCCACGATATGCCGTTACGGAACTGGTGTTGATGATACTGCTTCCCTTGGGCAGATGGGGCAGAGCAGCTTTAGTAATATAGAAATACGAAAATATATTGGTCTGAAATGTTTTTTTCAATTGGCGGGCGGCAATTTGTGTTAGCTTGTCCTGCGGAAACTGCATGGCTGCATTGTTCACTAAAATATCCAGTTTTTTAAATTCGCTGATACAGGTTTTTATAGCAGAAATACAGAATGCTTCTTTGCGAAGGTCCCCTTCAATTATAAAACATTTTCGGCCTTCTTTTTCAACGAGTTTTCGGGTTTCCAAGGCATCTTCGTCTTCATTTAAATAAATGATTGCCACGTGTGCCCCTTCCCGAGCAAAATGAACAGCCACACTCCGGCCAATGCCACTGTCGCCGCCGGTTATTAGTGCAACTTTGTCCTTTAATTTTCCGCTGCCTTTATAGTCGGCTCTAATGATTTCAGGCTGTGGATGCATTTTATATTCCTTTCGGGGTTGGGATTGACTTTGTTTAGGAAATTCTTTCGGTTTTGCCATAATGCTTTTTTTCAGTCTATTTAAATATAAAAATTCTCTCCTTAAATAAAAAAACCTCCCAAGTAGTTCAGATAGGAAGGTTTTTTAAAGGATGGGAAAAATCATTTACGACGCGTAGCGTCATTCTTGTTATTCTTATTATGCTTGTCACTGGAAGTGGACGTTTTTTTGATGGTGGACTGTGGCCCATTTTGGCTTTTAATGTCCGTCCTGTTCTTTTTATCTTGTGTGCCCATAGTTCGTTCTGTTTTATAGTTCCAATTTTCAGTTATTAATACGTTGGAGAAGGGGCAGAATTTATTTAATTAGGAATTATCACTTTTATTATTCGCGCCTTTGTTGGGACGTTTCGGCAGCTCAGTTTTTTGCTTTACTTTACCTTTGTCCTTTTCTACTTCCCCGTATTGATTTTTGTCGCGTTTTTTTCCGAATCCATTTTCTGTATCTCCCATAGCCGAGTATTTTTGTTCTTAAAATTATTAATGCAATTGAATTTTCCAACTGTATTTAATTTCACTTTAACATACTCTACGGTATTTGGTTCAATATTTAACTGATTGGGTCCACTAAAATGATAACCGACTTATAAAATTTAAAATAAAGCAAAAAACCATCAGCTGTGGCAGATGGTTTTATGGCTAATTCTAATTATACTTTTAAATATTCGTGCTTTACAAAGCTTTTGTCAATTTTCGGGAATTGATTTTTCTATGCAATTCCCATTCCTTTTGCCTACTTTAACATACATAACCTCCTTCTTTTAAATATTAATACTATTCTTTACAGTTTATACACAAAAATAAAACCCTATAGCCGTGTTTATTAACTGAATAGCTTATTTCTTTATCTCAAAAGTGTCTTTTTGATTAAGATTATACTTTTGGAAATCAATGCTATTTATGCCGAACTATTGACCTTTCGTTTCGAAAATCCAACATTTCGATAATTTAATTATTGGCCTTGTCCGGTGGGGTTTCGCTGGGTGCGAACAATCAAATTACCAATATCCACTGTGCCCACGCGTTCCTTGCCTCGGCTAAAAACCAAGGTGCCAATATTGTTATTTTTGGGCAGGGAAATATATACCCTTCCATTTTTCAACGGAGTTAAGTTATCGTTCTCCCCTTCACAGGAGCGTGCGAGCAGTGGATCCTGCATATAATATTCCATTATTCTTCCCCCTTGTTTATCCAAAACTGAAACTTTAAAATCACCGTTCGGATAAGGCAACTTTCCAGGCACCACGGTTATGGTTGCGGTACTGTCTATCACTATTTTATTGTCAACAACCATAGCTTCCAATACGTAGAAGGAATTTTCGGCAACGGAAAAATAGTTGGGATTAAAGGGTTTGGTGTTCTTTTCTACACGATCGCGTTTTTGTTCGTCATTTTCTTCCTGGGCCTGCGCTGCCATTGTTACCAGCGAAATAGCCATTACAAGTAATATGTTTTTTAATGTTCTCATGATTTTTAATTTGAAGCGTTATCAAAAACTACATAGGTTATTCGGCTGCGGCACGGGCAGTCGTATTCTGTATGGTTAAGGCCGGTGGTTACCATTTGACAGCTGGAAACACATAAACGATAATAATTATCGCTACCCATTTCAACGGCATCGCCATCGTCCTTACAGTTGCCGTAATCTGAGGCCGCCCCTTGGGCACCCGCTAAACTGGACCAGTTGTTGGGAAAATCGTCTGCTTGCCAATGGCTGCCACCGCCATATTCATCCGCGAGGCCGTAAAGTCCGTGTCCAGCTTCGTGCATAACGGTGCCCCTGTTTTGCATTTCGCTGGAAAATACCCCACCGCTTGCCCAATCGCGCAAATCATTTTGGTGCAGCAATGCTCTACCTTCCGCAAAGCTAAGGTTGGCATTATTTGATGGCAATTGGTGTGGGCCATCTACGTCCCGATTATCAAAATCCGTAGCATGCCCGCGCTCGGTATTAATGTAGAAATTATATTGGCGTCTCCAAAATTGCGTATGCGGTTCATCAAAAAAGGATTCGCGAATCATTCCCCGACAGTGGTTATAAAAGGTATTAATATTGGTAATATCGGTGTCGGGAATAAAGACCAAATCAAAAACGTCATCAGGGTCTCCCTGTGCATATACAGGCGCCGGCATGCCAGTTACGGCATAGGGCCGGGTGGCATATGTTACCTTAAAGGACTTAGTTTGGTCCGGGGTAGTAAAAACCCACCGGTAAGTTACTAATTTGTTGTTTCCGTGACCACTGGATTTTGTAAAAGTTAGATCGCCGCCAGGGTCATCCCATGTTTCCAAAAGTGTTTCTGTTCCCGCGGTAGTGATGGTGCCACTACTGTTTATGGTGCTTACGGTTTCATACAATTTTGCCGTCTCTATGCTTCCTTCCGTAACGCGTTCAGCGCTATAGGTAACCGCTTGGCTCCCCGATGGATAAATAGGATCGTGCAATACTAGGGTAATCGGATTTTTCTCGCAGGAAATGAATGCCATTCCCAGAAATAAAACAAACCCAGCCTGCTTCATTTTTTGAACATTGAGGTTTTTCATAATTAAAAATTTATGATTAGAATACAAATGTAAATAATTAATAATGAAAAGGTTAGGGGGAAATCCCCCTTTTTATTCAGGATTTTTCCTGTTTATAGTATGGTTTAAATAATTTTTTCGAAAAATAATTAATGGGCATCACTGGCATTGATCCACAGCTTTAAAATAAAATCCGCAGAGTTTGGGCCCGATTAAATTGAATAAGTTTTATTTTCGTTCCAAATAATCCTCATGGTTTTTTCGGTAAGATATATTGTAATCTTTTTTTTGCTTATTTCTTCGAGCAGTATAAGTCAAACCGTTGAACAAAAAGAATGTGATGCCTTAATTGAAAAAGGAATTGAACTCATGTTTAGCAAAAAACATGTGCAATCCCTGGAACTGCTTGTAAAGGCCGCCTCAATTGCTGAGGAAAACCGATGGCCCAAACAAAAATTCCGTGCGCTCCTTAATTCCGGTTCCAATTATTATTTAATGTCCGATTTCGGCGAAGCTTTGGACTACTATCTAAAAGCGTATGAAATAGCCATAGAAGAACTCGAAACCAAGGATGAGCTTACGGTATTGAACAATATTGGAATATTATATTTTCAGGAATCCAACCTGGCAAAAGCAAAGGAATATTTTGGAAAAGCCTATGCCCTAAGCCTTGATGGGGAAAACAACAGCAAACGAGGATATTATGCCATAAACCTCGCATTGGTTTTGAATAAAATGCAACAGCCCGAGGAAGCAAGCAAATATATCCAAGAAGCACTGCCTTTAGTAAAGGAACAGCCCGAAGTAGAGATAATGGCCAGAATGGCGCGTGCAGAAAATCTTTTTATACGGCGCAAATTTTCCGAGGCAAAGGAACTTTCGCGCATCCTTTTACCACAATTAAAGGGGGAGGCAAATGCTGACAATAGGGTTTTTATTTTGTTGCTGCTTTCCCAAATTCTTCAAAAGGAAAATAATTTTTCCGCAGCCCTGCAATATGCTGAAATGGCTCGAAAAGGGACTAAAGGCATCGAGCATAGCGAAGATGTATATGAGGCGCTTTCAAAAGCCTATATGTCATTGAAGGATTACCACCTCGCGCTGCGCTATAAGGATAGCGTTCTGATTGCGCGCGACAGCCTGCACCAGATTCGAAATAATGCGCTTTATGAAAACAATAAAATAAAATTTGAACTGCAGAGCTATGCCCACGAGCTCAACGAGAGTCGTTTGCTTTTGCAGAAAGAGCGTCGCTTCTTTTATAGTATTACCGCTTTTGCCTCTTTACTGTTTCTATTATTGATCTGGATTTTCCGAAATTATCTCATTCGGCACAAACAACGTAAAAAGATTACGGAATTGGAACTCGACCAAGAAAAAACAAAAAGACTTGTTGTGGAAAAACAAATGCGCGAACAGGAGGCTGTCGTAAAGCTTGAACAGGAGCGATTGAGGAATGAATTGGACATAAAAAACAGGAAGCTCACCTCAAAAGCCCTTTACCTTTCGGGCCGAAATGAACTAATCGAGGAAATTGTTGAAACTCTTACCGCCAATCCACAAATTAAGGAACAGCCCGAGATGCTTGTGCAAATAAAGGCCTTGAGTAAACATTTAAAGAAAAATCCGCAACTGGAAAGTTTTTTTAGCCATTTTGAAGAGGTTAATCCCGGCTTTACTTCCCGCTTGCTTAAGTTGAATCCCCATCTTACGCAACAGGACGTTCGGTTTATAATCTATTTATATATGAACCTAGGCAATAATGAAATTGCTTCCCTATTAAACATTTCGCCCCAATCCTGCAGGAAAAGGAAGGAAAGAATCGCAAAAAAATTAAACCTTCCGAACGACGCCAGTCTAGCCGCCTACATCGCAAATATTTAGTGTTGGTCACAACTTCTTACCAACCTTGTCACAAATTGTCACGCCCCGTAGTAGGGTCTATCTTGGAATAGCATTTAATTTTACGCTATAACTAAAACCATAATTGTAATGATGAGAAGTATTATTTTATTTTTAATGTTCCTTACCCTCCTCGCCCAAAAAGGTTATTCACAAATAACCTTTTCCGCCAATGATGAATATGGGCAACTGTACGATATCGTTTTCGGAATTTCGGAAGAGAATGTTTTATATGCGCGAACCGTTGGCAATCACATAATCAAATCTGCGGATAATGGCCAAAATTGGGAAATTATCTACAGCGATCCTATGGACCAATATTGCGTTCTTACGGATTTGCGCTTGTTTAACAATGGCAATAATCTAAGTTTTATAGTAAAGGCCGAAGGAACGGCTTACAATAAGGTGGTCATCATTAATTCGAGTGATGGAACTGTGATTAAACAATTCGATGTTCCAAATCCTCAACAAGCCGATATTCTTATAGCAAGTTATGATATTTATGAAGCCAATACGGATATCGCGGTTTTGCATACTACCTATACGCTGGGATTCGGCTTTACCAATGAGGTATTTATTACAATTAATGGAGGTGCAACTTGGAATAGTATTTATTTCAGCCCGGAACATGAGGATGTTGCCATTAATAATGTGGCCATTTTTCCGGACAATCCGAATAAAATATTTTTAATGCGGGGCGTTTCACCCGGCAATACCATTGGAGGTTTGTTTGTAAGTCAGGATTCAGGTGCCACTTGGGAGGAAAAAATTCCGGGAAATACCTATAGCGCGCTGGCTTTTAATCCAGACAACGCGAACCAAATGTTGTTGGGCACATTTTACGGGTATGGCACGCATCAGGAAAACCTATACCGTTCCCTTGATGGCGGGGAAACATGGAATGTAGTGCCTATTGTTTATACCGGTATGTCCAATGATAATATTAATCACATTAAGTTCAATCCCGCAAATACCGATAATATTATAGTTCTGGAAGAGAATGAAATTATTATCAGCAATGATAACGGCAGCACTTGGCAAAATCAGGTTTATACGGAAATTGACCCAGAGGAATATTATTTCGGACTTTCGGCCTCCTTTAACCCATTTGTGGCCAATGATGTGGTGATTTCTGCGAATTTCTACTCTTTCCGAAGTAATGATGGGGGCATTACATTGGAAAAATTCAAAAATAAATTTGTTAACAGCACTGGTAGAATCGATTCCCATTTCAACGGTAATGAAAACCACATTTATTACGGGCTTCGCAATGGGTTCATTCATAAAAATCTTCCTACTGATACAGAAAACGGGTATAGAATGCGCTCGTTAAACAATACTTTCGGACCCACCTATTTTCCCTTTGCCGATAAGCAGGTGCAGGGCAGGATTTTCACAAGTGCAAGGTTCGGTATGAATTCCGTCTTGGAAATGAGCTTAGATCACGGCGCGAATTTTACCGCGCTATATAGTTCCATGGAATTCCTGAATATTTACACCATGGCCACAGCCCCCAGCAATACTAATTTACTCTGGTTTTCTTTTGGGGAATCTGCCTACAGCATAGATATAACAAACCCCGCTACACCCGTTGTGGAGCAAATAAACCTACCATCGTTTGAATTGTTATACGGAATAATCATCGATCCGATAACGCCCTCGCGCGTTACCATTACACAGGGCACCGATGTTTATATAACAGATAATGCGGGGCTGTCGTGGACAACTTCCTCAACTGGCCTGGAAGCGCTGGTAGCGGGGCAGGATATGATTTTGGAAGCAACAATCAATCCACTGGATGAAAATGAATATATGCTGGCAACAACCAAGGGAATTTTCATATCCCAAAATAAAGGGGAAACGTGGTTACAGCTATTTGACGAACATGTGGACCGCGTGCATTTTTCCGATGTAACTCCCGGCCACATCATTGCCATAAACCATTATTCTGACGGCTATCTGTATCCACAATCCACCGTAAGGATAATATCATCCACGGATGGTGGGCAAAATTGGGAAATTGTTCCGGGTGCCGCCCTGGAATATCTAAACGCGAGCAGTTCCACTGTCCGTTTTTTCGAAGATAATGCCGAAGTATATTTCGGTACGTTTGATGCGGGCCTCGCCAGGTTTAATATTGATCTTTCAACCCTCGGCACCCACGATTATAGTAATGGACAGAATATTTCAATTTTTCCTAATCCCGCAAGCAATTATTTTTCCGTTCACACTGAAAATTATGGACTTACAGGTGTAACAATTTTTTCAATTAGTGGTCAATTAATGTTACAGGCAAAAGATACTTTGGACCATATCGATATTTCAAATTTGGAAAGCGGTATATATCTCGTAAAAATCGAAACAGGTTCAAAAACTTATTTTAAACGTCTGCTTAAATTATAAGTAACTAAAAAAACCAATCAAAATGAAATCAAAAATTAGAAACAAAACATTAGCTCTTGCAATTGCAATTGTGGCAAGCACCGGCGCAATGGCACAATTTGCCCAGGAAGCAAAAATAGTTAGCAACAACAGGGAAAGCAGGGCAGAATACGGCACCGCGGTGGACCTCCATGCAAGCTTCGCCGTTGTTGGTGCGTCGCGGGAAACCATTGCCTCAGGCGCTGCCTACGTTTACGAAAAGGATGGCCAGGGCAACTGGAGTTTAGCACAGCGGCTGGCGGCAGCTGATCCTAATCAAGGGGCGGAATATGGCGGGGGCGTAAAATTTTCCACTGACTTTCTGGTGGTAGCGGCAGGACGCGCAGATATAGGTAATGCCCAACGGGCCGGGGCGTTATATGTTTATAATTATAGCAATAATAACTGGGATTTCAACACAAAGTTGGTAGCTTCCGATTTAACTAGTGAAGCCAAATTGGGAATGAACCCCACCTCCCTTGATGTTGAGGGCAATACCATAGTGGCAGGCGCACCCGGTGAAAATGTTTGGACGGGCTCGGTTTATGTGTTCAAACGGGAGGCGGGAATGTGGATTGAAGCCCAAAAAATATTCAGTCCCACGCCACAGACCTCGGATGTATTTGGCGTAGGGGTGGCTCTTTCGGGCGATTATTTGGTGGTAGGTGCCAATGAAGTGGACGGCCGAAAGGGGGCGGCATACATTTATTTAAAAAATGGCAATGGCCAGTTTGAATATGTACAGACTGTTATGGCGAGCGATGCCTCCAACGATAGTTTTTTTGGTACGGCAGTCAGCATTTCCGGCGACCAAATGGTAATTGGCGCTTATGGAGCCACAGCGGAACAGGGTGCGGCATATATTTTTGAAAGGAATGCTCAGGGAATATGGACGGAAGTACAGAAAATTACGGGCAATTCTTCCAGCGAAAGCACCCACTTTGGCTGGTGTACGGATATGCAACAGAATCATATTGTGGTGAGCGCCCCGCATCTTTTTGGAATGGAAGAGGGAGAGGTTTATTTTTATAAAAGAAATGGTTCTGGCACCTGGATGGAGGACCAAATGATACAGGGCAATGATACCGCAGGTGAGGATTTTTTTGGCTGGAGTGTAGCCATACATCAGGATGGGATTATAGTTGGTGCCCCGTGGGAGGACCACGATGCAAATGGCGGCAACGAAATAGACCGCGCGGGTTCTGCATATATTTTTAATGACCCTTCCATCTTGGGAACCGAACAGCACGCTATTGTGGAAAACTTACGTTTGTACCCAAATCCATCCCGTAATTTTATTTCCTTGGAAAGTAAAGATAAGACCATTCAAAATATTCAACTTTTTGGAATGGGTGGCGCTCAACTAATGGAAAAGACTGCCATTAATCAACAATCTTTTAGGTTGGATATTTCAGCGTTAGCAGAGGGAATCTATTTTGTAAATATCATCTTTGCGGACGGGTCACGATCCACTGAAAAAGTGATGAAACTGTAAGTTTCTAAAAAAAATATTTCTTCATTTTCATAAAGACCAACCTATATGCGTTGGTCTTTTTTATGTATAGAAATTCTTTCCATTCAAATTCATTAAAACCAAAACCGAAACCCCAACAGTCTAACAATCCAACGAAGACAAAAATCAACCATTAATTATGTCCTTTTTTATATAAAAGTTAACTTCACACACTTTTTATGAAATATGAAGGCCGTTTTTAATTTTATAATTCTTTTTATCGCCCCATTGTTGCTAGCGCAGGGCCCGGCAGAATTGGATAGTCTTTTAAGGGAAGGCATTAAGGCTAGAAGCAATAAGGATTATGCAAAATCTTTGGAATTATTGACCGAGGTTCGCACCGTTGCCGAGGAAAACAATTGGTACAAACAGCAGTTTCTTGCCATAAATAATATTGGAGCGAATTATTATTCCGTGCTAGATTATGGCGAAGCGCTGGATAATTATTTGGAAGCATATACCATTGCCATAAAGCATCTGGATGAAAATGAGGAGATGATCGTGCTCAACAATATCGCCATTCTCTACAGCAAGGAAGGCGATCTTATAAAAGCTGAGGAATATTTCAAAAAAGCCTACAATTTGGCGCAGGAACAAAACGAGAAAATCAAAATTGGACTTTATGCCGTAAACTTGGGCATTGTCGCCAACCAGCAAGGAAGATTGGACGTTGCTGCGGCTTATTTAAAGGAAGCCATGGAAATGCTCCGGGATGAGCCAACAATATATATTTTGGCCGAAATTGCTTTGGCTGAAAATTATTACAAACGAAAGGAACTCCATAAGGCAAAGTTTTTGGCGGAAACAACCCTTCCAAAATTGGAAAGTATTGCCCTTAGCGAAGAGCGTATTTCCGTGTTGCTATTGCTTTCCAATATTGCCAAGGAAATGGGCGATATTGAAATGGCGGTGGCTTATGGTAAAACTGCATTGGAAGCCGCAGCAAATCCCGAAAATCGAATAAGTGCATATCAGCAATTGGCGGAAATATATACTGATAATGCCCTGTATGGCGCAGCGCTAAATGCAAAGGATTCCGTTATCGTGCTCACCGATTCCCTCAACCAACTTAAAAACGGGAGGTTGTTCGAAACGAGTAGGGTGAAATTTGAAATTGCCGATTATAGAAGGGAATTGCAACGAAGCCGCGAAATCCGAAAACAGGAGCGCACAACGCTTTACAGCCTTTTGGGCGTTTCCCTATTGATAATTTTACTTAGTGCCTGGGCATTGTACAATAGTTATATCAAAAATAAACAACGCAAAATCCTTCACCAGCAGAGCAAGGAATTTATAGAATTGGAACTGCAAAAAAAGCAGAGCGATAACCTTCTATTGGAAAAACAACTACACGCCAAGGAAACACTTGCACTTTTGGAAGAGGAACGGTTAAGGAATGAAATAGAGGCGCGAAACCGTAAACTAGCTGCCAAGGCATTGCAAATTTCTGGGCGCAACGAACTTTTGAAGGAGGTGATAAACACCCTTTCCGGCCAAACGGAGGTCGCCAAAAACGCCCTGCTTTCCAAAAAGGTGAAGGAACTCAAAGGGCTTTTAAAACGGGATAATGAATGGGAAAGTTTCCTAACCCATTTTGAGGAAGTGAACCACGGACTAATCACGAAGCTACGGGCAAACCATCCCGAATTGACTACGAACGATATTCGATTCCTCAGTTATTTGTACATGGACCTTACTACAAAGGAAATTGCCTCTCTCTTCAACATTACAGTAGAGGCAACCCGCAAGCGAAAGGAACGGATTAGCATCAAAATGGGTTTGGAAGATAGCGCCGCTTTATATAAATACATCACAGCGCTTTAAACAAGCATGTCACGCTTTTTCCAAATCCCGTCGCACTAATTAGGATGCTTTTTTTGCTCGCTTCCCAATAAATCCTGAATATTGGGTTCCACTAAAAATTCTATATGATGAAAAAACCAATTACACTATTATTCCTTGCTTTATGCCTATCCTTCCAACCCTCCTTCGCACAGTTTGAGGTGACGGGCTCCGTTGAATTTGGCAGAATATTCGACCTTACTTATGACGCAAACGTACCGAATAAAATATATGCTGTAACCCTCGGAAACCATATAGTGGTTTCAAACGACAACGGCGCAAGTTGGGAAATTCTTTACTCCCTGCTTATTGGTCAAGGCGCCTCTATAAAGGATTTGAAGCTTTCGCCCGATGGCACCGCGCTTACCTTTTCGGCATATTTGCCCAATACTTCGTTCAACGAGATTCGCGTGTACGATATCGCTTCGGCAACCATAACCAAAACCTTCCCATTGCCGAACCAAATGGATTTGGCCTACGTTAGCTCATATGATTTTTATGATGGTGATATGGATGTTTTATTGGTCGATACCAATTTTCCGGTGGGAATAAATACCGAGGGGAAAACATTTTATACGTCCGATGGGGGAGACAATTGGAGCGAAATTTATTATACAAATAATTACGATACCGTATTTCTAAATGATGTTGCCATTAGCCCAAACGACCCCGAGAAACTTTTCCTGACCCGTGGCAACGGAAGCACAGGCGTTGATGGTGGGCTTTTTGTATCTGATGATGCAGGACAGAATTGGGATGAAATCCTGCCAGGAATCATTTTGGACCCAATCACTTTCGACCCCACAAATGACCAAAATATTTGGATTGGTACGGGAATCAGTTTTGGAAGTACGGTAGAAAATCTTTACAAATCCGCCGATGGTGGCGAAAGTTTTTCCATTGTGCCCATCACTTGGACCGAAGGTATCTTGGATTGCATCAACGTGATTCGCTTTAATGAAAACAACCCTTCGCAAATTATCGTTTTAGAGGAAAATGAAATAGCTATCTCAGAAGATGGTGGTTCTACTTGGGAAAACTTCGTTTATCTTGACGAAAACCCTGAAAGCTATTATTACGGCTTGAACGCCAGTTTCAATCCACAGAATTCTGAAGAAATTTTTATAAGTGCAAATTACGTCCCTCTATTTTCAAATGATGGCGGCGAAACTTTGGAATGGTCAAAAAGCCCCTATTTTTCAAGTACGGGAAATATGGACCTTTTCCTAAATGGCACCGATGCTAGCCTGTACTATGGTGTACAGTTTGGATATGTGCACCGCGACTTGAATACCGGTATTGACACTCCGTATGACATTGTGCCTTTGAATATTTTCTCAAACAACCCCGGCCAGACCCAATATGCCGATAAAGTTACGCCAAATCGCATTTATACATTTCAATCCAGTTTTATGGGATCCAGCCTAAAGGTTAGCAATGATAATGGCGCAACCAAAACGGAACTTCTGTCAATTTTCACAAATAGATTTACCGCGGTGGGTACTTTTCCTAATGAACCACAAACTATTTTAGCCGCATTTGGTGGTTTTGAGGCAAATGAAACTCAATTGAAGAAAATTGATTTCAGTGATATAAATAACATTGTTGTTACTGATATTACCTTGCCCGCCTTGGATTATATTCATAAAATAATTATAGACAACACGGGCAAAATAATGATGCCCATTGGCGTTGAGGTTTATTCCTCAACCGATGGCGGCACCACGTGGACTAACAACAGCACGGGTCTGGAGGTTATGAATGCGTCGGACCTAATTTTCGATCTTCAAATGGATCCCTTGAATGCCGATAGAATGGCATTGGCTAGCTCAAAGGGAATTTTCATTTCTGAAGACGGTGGTGAAAACTGGAATAGAAAAACTACTTCCCTGGTTTTCAATGTGGCCTTTTCCACGGAAAACGAAGGAGCGATGACTGCGGCTACTTATAGTTCACAGCTTTCCGAATTTGCGCTACATTATTCAACCGATAGCGGCGAAACTTGGGAGACCATAAATAATGAGCAGTTGTTGGGGATAGGCTCTAGCTCTTCAACTTATGTGTTTGATGACAATTCGGTAACGGCCTATATTGGAAGTTTCGATCTAGGTTTAGTGGAATATACTATAGATTTAAACGTTGCGGGAACCCCAGATTTTGAAAATGGAAATGATGCCATTGCAATTTATCCAAATCCTGCACGGGAGGTATTGAATATTGAATTAAAAAACATAACTGTGGCCCAGGTTGCCATTTATTCCATAAACGGTGCGAAAATTCTTGAGGTTGAAAACACTTCTAATCTGAATATTTCGCAATTGGCCGCCGGAATGTACTTGATTCGGGTGAAGGATAGCAATAATGCTGTTTTCTTCAAAAGATTTGTAAAACAATAAATTCCCCAGTTTCGCTTTTTTAAAGAAACCCCGAAAGTTATTTTCGGGGTTTTTTATTTTTGAAACTTTGCAGGTAGTTTTAAAGAACAAATGCGAAGTAAACGTATTTTTGAATCCTATTTTCACGCATCCCATGGCCGATATAAAGAGAAGATTTAAAACCCCCGCTATTATTGGATTTGTTTCCAAAGGGATTATTTATTTGGTAATGGGAACGCTTTCCCTTTTGGCGGCGTTAAAAATGGGGGGCGAGAGTTCCGGCACCAACCAAGTTCTTAAATTTTTAAAAGAGCAGCCTTTTGGGCAAATATTGCTAATGTTGCTGGGCGTGGGCCTGCTGTGCTATTCCTATTGGATGTTTGTGCAGTGTTTTAAGGATCCCGAGAATAGGGGCAGTACCCCCAAGGCAAAATGGATGCGCTTCGGGCTATTCACCACTGGGGTTGTTTATACCGTGGTGGCTTTTCTATCTTTTTATCATATATTTTCGAGTTCCTCCGAGGATACTTCGGCGGGGCGGTATCTGCCATTTTTGGGTTCAACTACGGTTTCCGCCATTTTTATTGGTATTGGAATTATCTTGGCCATCCAAGCTATCGTTTTAATAATTGGGGTTTTTAAGGGTGGGCTGTTGGATCAGTTCAATCTGGAAGGGCAGCGGTATTCCAAGCAGATGAGAATGATTGGGAAATTTGGTTTTTATTCGCGCGCCTTCATCGTAGCCATTATTGCCTATTTCTTTTTACGGGCGGGAATCTACACAGGAAATCATGACATCAAGGGCATTGAGGATGCATTTTCGTTTTTGGGACAATCCTTTTTAGGTAGTATCTTGATGGCCTTTACAGCCATTGGGTTTATGGCCTACGGAGTGTTTTATATATTCCTTCCCCGATTCAAAAGTTTCGGTGAACAATAGTCAATCAAAAGGTTGTTTTATTTACAAATCCAATAATCACACCATCCAACAATCAAAATATCCAACAATCCAACTATTCAATCATTTCCCAACCGGTATAAACCGCGCATGCTGCATGGAAAACTTTTTGGAGGGAACGGATGAGCTATCCGCAAGTTCATTGAACTTGGCATTCATCACCCATACGTTTTTTTCCCGTGCAACCGTGGCAGTGGTGGGATAGGCAAATCTGTCCGCCGCCAAAGTGGTGGAGGCAATTTTGGCTGATTGCCAATTGCTGTCAGAGGTAAGTTTGTAGATTTTATTGCTACCGCCGTTCTGAACCAAAATAAGCGATTTATCATCCATTAAATAAAGACCGTCCCCGTTTAGGAAATACTGGTCGGTGTTCACCTTTCTCACATCAGTAGGTTGCTTCGCATCAATTTTATATAGAATTCCTGTGCCACTGTTTACTGCCAGTAAATACCCATCGGGATGCCACACAATGCCGTTGAGACCTACTCCCTTGGTTTTGAACAAAGGGCTATCTGCAAATACAGAAGCATGGCCACTGGGGGTTACTTTATAGATTACATGTGCGAAACTGTCGGTTATATAAGCGTTGCCGCTAGTGTCGAAAGTGAGGTCGTTGGCGAAATGTTCTCCTGGCACCAACCCAGCAAGGTCAATATCCTGTACTTTTTTTCCATCGGCTGTTGAAATACCTACCAACCGCGACATCTTTTTCTTGGTATCGGGGGTGGAATATTTGCTGTAATTGGCATCGGCCACACAGGCATAAACCATTTTGCCATCGGGATGCATTTTCAGGCCGTAACTGGACCGAAGCTCCGGATCGGTATATAGAGCAGTGTACAGACCGTCCGGAGTTACCTTTCCAATAGTACCAGTTCGGGCGGAGGATACGTAATATACATTCGCGGCAGGGTCAAAAGCGATACCTTCTGGATAGGCTTCGGGAGCCATAAATTCTATTCTGGCAGTGGGTTCAGATGGAATTACCGTCGCACAACCAGTTAATAAAAAGAGTAGGAATATATTTTTCATAATAATTATTGTTTTGGAATAATAGCATAAAGCACTCCATTGGCATCATCGGAAACATACACGGTGCCAGTGGGGGTAATGGCCAATCCTGCAGGCCGGCCGAACCGGGCATTGCCCTGCAAAAATCCCGTGAGGAAATCTTCGGCGCTCGTGGCCCTGCCGTTGGAAAATTTTATTCGTTGAACTTTAAAACCAACGGGAGCACTTCGGTTCCAGGACCCATGCCAGCAAATCAACGCATCTCCACCGTAGTCGATTGGGGAGCCGCCGCCCAATTTAAAAAACTGGAAGGCTATTGGCGCCATATGTGCCTGCAAATCCAACACCGAAGGTTCCGTCTTTGCTGCGTACTGTTCCTTGGTAGTGCCCGGCGGGTCCTCCCGGCTTTCATCGACCACACGTTTGCCATATACGAATGGATAGCCATAATCCTGGCCTTCCTTTATATGGTTTACTTCTTCCGGAGGCCAGTTGTCGCCCTTGGCATCACCACCATTATCAATTCCCCACAATTCATTCGTTTGCGGATGCCAGTCAAAGCCGATGGTATTTCTTAGGCCCGAAGCATATATTTTGCGTTGCCACGTTTTGGGATCTACCTGCAGCAGAGCCGCCGTTTCCTTGTCTGAGCCCAAACAATCGTTACATAAGGAACCTACTGAAATATAAAGCATACCATCTGGGCCAAAATCCATGGTTCGGTTTGGGTGTTGCCCTCCATTCGGCATATCGTTGAAAAGCATTTCCTTTTGGCCTACCGTACCATCCGCATTCAATTTATATCTTCTCAATTCAGTGTTGTTGCAGAGGTACAGCCAGCCGTCCTTAATGGTAATTCCGTGCACGCCCTTAAAATCAGCCACAACGGTTTTTACGGCATCAAATTTTTGATCGCCATTATCATCCTTTAACATCAGGACATCGCCTGTGGTGCGGCGGGTAATATACATTTCTCCATTTGGCCCGACATACAGCATTCGAGGTTTACCCAACCCGGACGCGGCAATGCTCACTTCCCAACCATCGGGCGCCTTGAGCAGATTCACCATTTCGGGCAAAAAGTCCAAGTGCTGCGCGTAATTGGTGTTATGGGATACGCTGGTATTTTCCTTGGGGGGCATTTGGGCCTGTATTTCCGTACAAATTGAGAGCAGTATGGGAAGTATAAAGAGTTTCAGTTTTGCCATATTCTTTTATTGCTAAAGTTATTATGATCACGGAAATAGAAATATTAAAAAATACTTAAACTGTTAACTGCATCCATGAGGAAAGGAATGCTATCAATACAAAAACTCTTAATCGATAATTCTAAATCTTGAATTAGTGATTAAGAGTTTTGATTATTATTTAATTGAATTTATGCGGGTATGGAGTCGTGGTCCATATCCTCCCGTTCCCAAAATCGGTGTTGGGCGATGCATTCCATAAAGCGTTCTGAGAAGTCGCCCATGTTATCATTGTTGCTTGCCATTACCACGCCCTTGGAAACATTCACCCCATTTTGCGGTTCCTTCACAAGGTTCCATAGCGCTGTATTTTCCAAAAGTTCAACCGCTTCACCCGAAAATGCAAGGGGTTTACAATGTTTATAAGCTTCGTTAATAAATTGTATAACATCCCCATGATTTTTCATTCTCGCCACACTTTTAGCGCCGCCCGGAATAAAGATGGCATCGTAAAGAACCGAGGCGGTGGTTATATGATTTTTATCCGTCTCCAAGGTTTCTCCATTAGAGGCAGTTATCATGCCATGAAATTTGGAAACGATTTCGGCAGTTGCATTACCATCCATAAGCTTTTTCTTCACCTGCATTACCGTCTCATAATCAAAACCTTCATCAATCATTATAGCCACTTTACGGCCTTTGATGGAACCTTTCTTATTATTTCTATTTTCCATACTTACGGCGGGAGAGGTATCGACACTACTTTTCACCTTCTCACGGGGAATATGGTCCTGTGCTACCTCTTTTATTTTCGCTTCGTCGGTGGGAGGATTTATGCCAATCCCATTTGCCACTTTCACGGCAAGATCCTTATCCACATTGGCGATCATATATACCATTCGTTGGCGGATTTCCTTATCCTTTACTTTGCCAAGTTCAAAGTGAAAGGCCTCCATTATATGTTTCTTTTCAATTTCCGTTTGGCTGTTATAGAATAGTTTGGCCTGTCCGAAATAGTCCTTAAAGCTGTCGCTACGCTCCCTTATTTTATGTCCTTCTACTTTTTCCATGTGGTGCAAATAGCCACCGGCAGTTTCCGGAGCCATCATGGGGCAGCCTCCCCCTCGGGAATTGGGAAAATAGTTGGTCTTTCCTTTATTGATGGTCTGGCGCATAAACCCGTCCCGTTGGTTATTATGTACCTCAACCACCGGGCGATTTATGGGAATTTCGTTGAAGTTTGGCCCGCCCAATCGGATTAGTTGGGTATCCACATAGGAAAACAAGCGTCCCTGTAGCAGGGGATCATTGGTGAAATCAATGCCGGGAACCACATGGCCAGGGTGGAAGGCCACTTGTTCCGTTTCTGCAAAGAAATTGTCCGGATTTCGGTTTAGGGTCATTTTTCCTATCATTTTGATAGGTACCACTTCCTCCGGAATTATCTTTGTTGGGTCCAATAGATCGAAATCAAAGGCAAATTCATCTTCCGGATCTACCACCTGGACCCCTAGCTCAAACTCGGGATAATTTCCCATTTCAATGGCCTCCCATAAGTCGCGCCTGTTAAAGTCTGGATCTTTGCCCGCAATTTTTTGCGCTTCGTCCCAAACTAAAGAATGGATTCCCGCTACCGGTTTCCAATGAAACTTTACGAACTTTGATTTTCCTTCGGCATTGACAAACCGGAAGGTGTGCACTCCAAAGCCTTCCATCATGGCATAACTGCGGGGGAAGGCCCTGTCAGACATAACCCACATTATCGTATGCATGGATTCGGGCATTAGTGACACAAAATCCCAAAAATTGTCATGGGCCGCGGAAGCCTGTGGCATCTCGTTATGCGGTTCGGGTTTAATGGCGTGTACCAAATCTGGGAACTTTATGCCGTCCTGTATAAAGAAAACCGGCATATTGTTGCCTACCAGATCCCAATTCCCTTCCTCGGTATAAAATTTGGTAGCAAAACCGCGAACATCGCGCACGGTATCCGCAGAGCCTCGGAAGCCAACAACGGTGGAAATTCGTACAAAAACAGGAGTTTTCTTTTCGGGATCGTTAAACAGTTTTGCTTTGGTAAGTTCGGGAATGGGGCCATAGCTTTGGAAATACCCGTGCGCCGCCGATCCTCTGGCATGCACCACGCGCTCTGGAATACGTTCATGGTCAAAATGCGTCATTTTTTCCCGGAAATGGAAATCCTCCATTATAGTGGGACCCCGGCTGCCTGCCTTAAGGGAATCATTGGTGTGGTTTATCCTTACACCAGTGCTTGTGGTTAGGTACTGGCCCTCGCCATTTTCGGAATGTTGGTCCAGTTGTTCGTTTTTTGCTGTGGAAGAATTTGTTGTCTTTTCCTCCATTTTTCTTCGTGTATCATCAGCCATAATTTCTTTTTTTTAATGATTCTTATAATGTTATAACGCTAAAAATACCAAACTTTTATTTTAGGATAATAGCGGGAAATCATAATGATTTATTAAAAATAATTGCAGTAGAAAACTTAGATAGGTGTAGCAGCAGAATGTAAAACAAGCGGTTAAGGAAGGGGGAGAACAGGGTGGAAATGGTTGCTTTTTAAAAACATCTTTGATGTTATTTCCCGATACCTACATCTGTTTTCTCTTAAAAGGAATGCGGGGTAATTTCCGTAATATGGTATGCTCGGGACGGTGTTAAAAAGTAATAGTTCTTAATAATAGAACCGCCCGGCACATTGCCGGGCGGTTCCTTTTAAAGTAATAACAATTATGAATCTACTATTCCTTTACCAATCGCTTGGTGGTGGTTCCATTTTGTCCCTGGATCCTCACCATGTATACCGCCGCGCCAAGGGTTGAAACGTCAAGGGTCCTCTTGGATCCCATCCCTCGCAGGTCTGCCCTTTGCACAAGCCTTCCGCGAAGGTCGAATATCTGCAGGCTCTCCAGCTCAAGGTTCTGGGGGTTCCCAACGTTCAGGAGGTGCTTGGTCGGCACCGGATAAAGCGAAACGCTTCCCAGGTCCTGCGCAGGCCC
>NZ_JAUGQQ010000019.1 GCF_030410135.1 Aequorivita aurantiaca
AATGCTTTTACTATTGACGCTGCTTCCGGAGAATTAAAAGTATTGAACAAAGTGCTTTTTGATTTTGAAACCAATCCAACAATTACAGGAACAATTAGCGTTGCGAATGGCCTTGCCGTTAAAAATGCTTTGGTGACTATTTCTTTGAATGATTTAGTTGAAGAAAATATATTTAATGGAAATGTTATCTTATCCACTCAAGCTGAAGTAGACGAATTTGGAACGCATGATTACACTGGTATTACTGGATATTTAATCATTGGTTACAATCTTGGTCCAGATTATTCAAATATAGAAGATATATCACCCCTGCAAGCATTAACTTTTGTTGGCGGCGAAATTATTATTTCATATAATGAAAGACTTCAAAATTTAATAGGTCTCCACAACCTTGTGGAAATTGGTACTAGCCTTAATGTATACGAAAATCCTGTTTTATCTACATTAGAAAGTCTAAGCAGTTTAACTGTAATTAATAGAAATTTAGGAATTATAGGAAACGCTTCTTTAGCAAACCTTACTGGCTTACATAATATTACATCAGTGGAAGGAGACTTAACTGTTCAATCTTTGAGAGTTTCAAATTTAGAAGGGTTGGATAGCATAATATTTGCTGGAAGTTTAAACGTATCTTTTAACAGCAGTCTACAAAATATTGATGCTTTATCCGCACTTACAGAAATGAGTGGATATATTGTAATTCAGAAAAATCCACTTTTGAACAATCTCGATGCCCTCCAAAATATAAATAGTAACATAAGTCAGCTTCGTATTTTAGAAAACGATTTATTAACAAATTTAAATGGTTTAAGAAATATTGGAGCAAGCGTTTATTTAGAAGTTTCTCAAAATCCCGCCTTAATAACTTTATCCGGATTGGAAAGCGTTACTAACATAAACCAACAAATAGTTATTACAGATAACGACAACCTTACAAATTTAAATGGTTTGAATAATTTAATTGAGGTTGGACAGCAAATGAGAATTTGGCAAAATTCAAATTTATCTGATTTCTGTGCTCTAACAGATTTATGCGTTTCTGGCAACCTCTCTTCTTTTTCAGCTGAAAATAACGCTTACAATCCAACAAAACAAGACATCATAGACGGAAATTGCAGTTTGTAATCTTCACATTTTTATATAAAATATAGCAATGAACAAAACACTTTTTATACTACTCTCATTGATCATTTTAGCTTGTAACAACTAAGATGACAGCAAACCAAAAACTAGCGAAAAGGAACTGCGATTGGTAACGGGTATAAACTTGTTGCCCGAAAATGGACCAAGTCCCATTCAACTTGGCAATCCCAATATTTTTATCGATAAAAGTATTTTGTCCGTCTATCCAAATCCTGTAGTAAACATATTGACTATTAATTCCTATTATGAGATTTTGGACGTGTGGATAATTCCGGCAACTCCTGAAAAGATTCATCAAGAAACAAATTTTGAAACAGTTGTGGGACAATATTTTATTTATTGATAATGGAGAACTTCAAGACGTTTTTGATTATTGGGAATAAAAACTTCAGGTCCAAAAAATAATATTTATTTCTAATTAACTTTATTGAATATATCGTGGACAGTTTTTTATGACATCATTAACTGAAAAATCCCTTGCTTTCAATCAAATTTGTTAAAAATCATTTTCGCGATATTATGTCAGAAATCAAAAAATATAGAGGTTTTAAAAAGAAACGCTACATCATCCCCATCATTATTTTAATTCTGCTCATTGCCTTTCGGCTATACCTGCCCACGCTTGTCAAGAACTATGCAAACAAAGTGCTGGCTGACATTCCGGGATACTATGGCCATGTAGAAGATATTGATATTGCCTTAATTCGAGGTGCTTATGTTATTAACGGGATGTACCTTAGCAAGGGCACGGCAGACTCACAAATACCTTTTCTGAATTTTCCAAAAAGCGATATTTCTATCGAATGGAAATCACTGTTCAAAGGAAAAATTGTAAGTGAGATAATTATGACCGGTCCAGAGATAACTTATGTTTTTGAAGATCAGGAAAAAACCCCAACCGATGGCGAGCCCGACGTTGACGATTGGACAAAAGCCTTGACAGATCTCGTGCCGATAGACATCAACCATTTCGAAATACACGATGGAAAAATAGCCTTCGTGCAGCTTTCCGCCAATCCGAACATCGATCTGCAAATAGACCAATTGGAATTAACCGCAGACAACCTCCGCAATGTGGTGGAAAAAAATCGCATTCTCCCCTCTCCCATTCGTGCAAGCGGGATTTCCATTGGTAATGGTAAGGTTGCTCTGGAAGGATACATGAACTTAGTCAAAGAAATACCTGATATGGACCTGTCCTTCTCTCTCGAAAACGCAGATGTTACGGCGCTGAATGATTTTACGAATCACTACGCTGGGCTCGATTTCGATAGAGGTACCTTCGGAATTTACAGTGAAATTGCCATCGCCGACGCCCATTTGGTGGGCTACGTAAAACCCCTTTTGACCAATACAACGCTTATTGGCGAGGACGATAATTTTGTGGAAGTGCTCTGGGAAGGTTTTGTAGGATTGTTCAAATTTATACTGAAAAATCAAGGTACGGATACCTTGGCCACAAAAGTGCCATTTGAGGGAGACCTAAACAACGTTGAAGCTGGCGTGTGGCCCACCGTCCTGAATATTTTTGAAAATGCATGGATTCAGGCATTTAAAGGCGAAGTGGACAATGAAATAAATTTCAAGGATGCCTTCAAGGAAGGTGAAATTACGCGGGAGGAAAAACGTGAACTTCGAAAAAAGGAACGTGAAAAACGGCGACAGGAACGCAAAAAGGAACGAGAGGCCAAAAAAGGGTAATTCTATAACCAAATTCTTACTTTTGCTGCTCACTTGCTTACTGCAGAAACACCCATTGCAATGCGAATTGATATTATTTCCGTTTTGCCGGAACTTTTACAGAGTCCCTTTGAAGTTTCAATCCTGAAGCGCGCCATTGAAAAAGGCTTGGTCCAGCTCCACGTCCACAATCTTCGCGATTATTCAACGAACGCCTATAAACAGATTGATGATTACCAATTCGGGGGCGGCGCCGGAATGGTGATGATGATTGAGCCTATCGATAAATGTATTTCCGAATTGAAAAGCCAACGGGATTACGATGAAATTATCTACATGACGCCCGATGGGAAAACATTCAATCAGCATGCAGCCAATGACCTTTCACTGAAAGAAAATATCATTATTCTCTGCGGCCATTATAAAGGTGTGGACCAGCGCGTTCGGGACCAATTCATTACCCGCGAGATATCCATTGGCGATTTCGTGCTGAGCGGTGGCGAACTTCCCGCGGCCCTTGTTTGCGATGCAATAATCAGATTGATTCCCGGTGTATTAGGTAACGAAACCAGCGCCCTCACTGATTCTTTTCAAGACAATCTTTTGGCGCCACCCGTTTATACCCGCCCAGCCGAATACAAAGGTTGGAAGGTTCCCGAAATTCTTACCAGCGGCAATACTCCAAAAATTGAGGAATGGCGCGAGGAAGAAGCGTATAGACGCACCAAGGAGCGCAGGCCGGACTTGTTGTAACATTCCTTCCCTTTAAAAGACTGATAGTAAATTTCCATCTAAAAATTTCAACCTAATTCACCAAATTATGTTCAAAAACAGCACATTAGTATTGATGCTTTTGCTCGCCCTTTCCGCTTGTAAAAATGAATCAAAAGAGAAAAATCCAGAGGAAAAACAAACAAATGTGGACACAGATTTAAACCATATGCTCAATAATTATTACGAAGAGGGATTAAAGCTGAATCCACTAAATGCAACCTTTTCGGGTGATGCCAGGTATAACGACAGCTTCCCGAATTTTCTTTCGGACGAATATACTTCTGAATTGAAAAATTATTACACTAAATATAAAGATGAAGCTTCAAAAATTGATGATTCCGATTTATCCGAAACCGAAAAAATGAGCAAAGCCATTCTTTTGTGGGAGTGTAATATAAATCTGGAGGCTCTTTCCTTTAAAAATTCACAGTATTTTCCCATTGACCAAATGTGGTCCGTAAATCTTTTGATGGGCCAATTGGCCAGCGGAAGCAGCGCGCAACCTTTCAAAACCGTGGAAGATTACAGCAATTGGCTGAAACGTGTTGATGGATTTGTACTTTGGTTGAATTCCGCAGAAAGCAGGATGAGGGAAGGAATGGCGGCCGGTTACGTGCTTCCAAAATCCTTGATTGTGAAAGTGATTCCGCAACTGAAGGCTATGACAGAAACAAATGTGGAACAAAACCTATATTATTCCCCCATAAAAAACTTCCCCGAAAATTTTTCCGAAGAAGATAAAAAACAAATTGGTGAAGATTATTTCAAAATGGTTTCTGAAAAAATCGTGCCCGCCTATAAAAGTCTGCACGATTTTATGGCCGGCGATTATTTAAAAGCCGGAAGAACCACAACCGGAATTGCGGACACGCCAAATGGAGAGGCATTTTACAAACATCAAATAAAACTGTACACTACCACTGAAATGACGGCAGACGAAATTCATCAATTGGGTTTAAATGAAGTGGCACGCATTTCTTCCGAAATGGAAAAAGTAAAGGAGCAGATTGGTTTTAAGGGGAATTTGAAAGCATTTTTCAATCACGTGCGCACAAATAAAGAAATGATGCCGTTCAACGAACCGCAACAAATTATCGATAATTTTTATGCCATTCATGAAAAGATGAAACCACAGCTAGAAATACTTTTCGACAATAAACCCAAAACCGAATTTGAAGTAAAACAGACCGAAAAATTCCGTGAAAATTCCGCAAGCGCAGAATACAATCCCGGTAGTTTGGATGGGACGCGCCCGGGAATTTTCTATGTTCCCATTCCAAATGCTTCCGAATATAATATTTACAGCGACGAATCGCTCTTTTTGCACGAAGCTATTCCCGGGCACCATTACCAAATTTCATTAACGCAGGAAAATGATGCTTTGCCCATGTTCCGCAAAACCCTTTTCTACAGCGGCTATGGCGAAGGTTGGGCGCTATACAGTGAATCGCTTGGGAAAGAACTTGGACTTTTCACAGATCCGTACCAATATTTCGGAATGCTCGGCGCTGAAATGCACCGCGCCGTGCGCTTGGTTGTAGATACCGGAATGCACTCAAAAGGTTGGACCCGCGAGCAAGCCATTCAATATTGTTTGGAAAACGAAGCCGAATCTGAAGCTGGAATTATTTCAGAAATAGAACGCTATATGGCGAATCCTGGGCAGGCATTGGCCTATAAAATTGGACAATTGAAAATTTTGGAGCTTCGCGCAAAGGCCGAAAAGGAAATGGGCAATAAGTTTCAAATTGCGGAATTCCACAACCAAGTATTGGAAACGGGTTGTGTGCCGCTTGCTTTGCTCGAGAATAAAATAAATAATTGGATAGCAAATAGCAAATAGCAAATTGACGAGGCAAAAAAAGGTCTCAAGACTTGCCTCATAAGATAAATTTGTTACTTTTGCACCCACTTAATCCAACCTCTGGCGAGAATCGCGAATGTTGTTTTAATTTAATCCATAACAAATCAGCAAAATGGAAGCATTACTGAAATTTGTACAAGACGAATTTGTTACAAAAAAAGAATTTCCTGAATTCGGAGCCGGTGACACAATTACCGTGTATTATGAAATCCGTGAAGGCGAGAAAACAAGAACCCAGTTTTTTAGAGGGGTTGTAATTCAAGTGAAGGGAACTGGTGTTACCAAAACCTTTACAATCCGTAAAATGAGTGGTACTATTGGAGTGGAGCGTATTTTTCCACTTAATATGCCAGCACTTCAAAAAATTGAAATTAACAAAAAAGGTAGCGTACGCAGAGCTCGTATCTACTACTTTAGAGGTCTTACCGGGAAAAAAGCCCGTATCAAAGAAAAACGCTCATAGTTTTAATTTGTTGAAAACTCTTAAAAGCCCTGTAAACTCAGGGCTTTTTTTATGAACAAATGTTTATAAACAATGTTCGTAAACGGTGGATTTTAAAACGCCGATAATTGCGTTCTTTTTCAATTTTACAAACTAAATTAGCAATATCAATATGGTGTTAAAGTCATATCGAAACCATAAAGTAACGTTCTTTTACATTATTTTTTCCTGATTTATTATGACGCTAACGTTCTTAGGATTGTTAGTTTCTAGATTTCGAAAAAATAAAAAGAAAACACTTTACAACTTTTTTGATTGCTTGAGGTACTCACGATCTTTAGATTATTAGTATTGAGATCATAAAAGTTTGGGTCTGTTTTAAAAATTGCATATACCTAACGGTTAATGCATATTTCAAAACAAAACCCGTGTAAGTAAACAACAGCCGCAAGTGTATAATAAGCTTGCCTTGATCCCGATTTTGTCGGGATGGTTGGCAAAGGTTTACTTTACAAGGAGCCATATCACAATGTATTTTATACAGTGATATGGCTTTTCTTGTTTTAGGGCGTTTTGACTTTACATTTTTTTTGCCGCTTTCATCCCTATACCAACTTTCATAAGCACTACCAAATTGCTATATTTGCAGTCCGTAAAATTTATTTAACACCACCACTTTTCAAAAATATTTCAATGACAAAATCTTCCAAAATTATATATACCAAAACCGATGAAGCTCCGGCGTTAGCCACTCATTCCTTTTTGCCGATTGTAAAGGCTTTTACTTCACCCGCAAACATCCAACTTGAAAGTCGCGATATATCTTTGGCTGCAAGAATTTTGGCAGTCTTTCCCGAATATCTTTCCGAGGAACAACGCGTAAATGATGATTTGGCGGAACTCGGCGAACTGGCAAAAGCTCCAGAGGCAAACATTATAAAACTACCCAATATCAGTGCTTCCGTGCCGCAGCTTACCGAAGCAATTACTGAACTTCAAAAGAAAGGATTCCCTATTCCTAATTATCCGGAAACTGCATCTACTTCCGAAGAAAAAGAAATAAAAGCAAAATACGATAAAGTAAAAGGAAGTGCAGTAAACCCGGTACTTCGCGAAGGAAATAGCGATCGTCGTGCACCGAAGGCGGTAAAGAATTATGCAAAAAAGCATCCGCACAGTATGGGTGCTTGGAGCAGCGACAGCAAAAGTCACGTTGCCACCATGAAACAGGATGATTTCTTCCACAATGAGAAATCCCTCACGATGGATTCCGATAATACGCTGAGCATTGTTTTACTTGAAAATAATGGTGAAAAAACTGCTTTAAAGGAAAATATAAAAGTGCTGAAAAACGAAATCATCGACGCCACGGTAATGAACAAGCAGGCATTGGTAAATTTTCTTGAAGAACAAGTAAAAGATGCAAAAGAAAAAAACGTATTGTTTTCGGTGCATTTGAAGGCAACGATGATGAAAGTTAGCGACCCAATTATTTTTGGATACGCGTTGAAGGCTTATTTTGGCGAATTATTCCAAAAACATGCCGAGACGTTTAAAAATTTAGGCATTGATGCCAACAATGGATTAGGCGATTTAGAAAACAAACTTCGCGAATTACCGGAAGAAAAAAGAAATGAAATTCTTTCGGACATTAAAAGGATAATGGCTGAAAATCCGGATTTGGCAATGGTTGATAGCGACAAAGGTATTACTAATCTACATGTGCCGAGTGATGTGATTATTGACGCCTCGATGCCGGCAATGATAAGAAATTCCGGAAAAATGTGGGGTCCCGACGGAAAAAGTCAAGACACAAAAGCTGTAATCCCGGATAGCAGTTATGCGGGAATTTACGAGGCTACAATTGAATTCTGCAAAAAACACGGCGCTTTTGATCCCACCACAATGGGAACAGTTCCAAACGTAGGACTGATGGCGCAAAAAGCTGAGGAATACGGCAGCCACGATAAAACCTTCGAAATTTCGGCAAAAGGAAAAGTACAGGTTTTGAACGCTTCCGGAGATGTAATTATTGAACACAATGTCGAAAAAGGGGATATTTGGAGAATGTGCCAAGTGAAGGATTTACCGATTCAAGATTGGGTAAAACTCGCCGTGGAACGTGCTCGGGCAACGGAAACTCCTGCCATTTTCTGGTTGGATGAAAATCGCGCCCACGACGCAGAAGTAATTAAAAAAGTAAAACAGTATCTGAACGATCACGATACTAATTGTCTTGAAATAAAAATTCTTTCCCCAGAAAAAGCGACCGAATATACATTGGAACGTGTAAAAGCTGGGAAAGATACCATTGCGGTAACCGGAAATGTTTTACGAGATTATTTGACCGACCTCTTCCCTATTTTAGAGTTGGGCACCAGCGCAAAAATGCTCTCAATAGTTCCTTTGATGAATGGCGGCGGACTATTTGAAACTGGTGCCGGAGGTTCCGCACCAAAACACGTTGACCAGTTTTTGGAAGAAAATCATCTTCGTTGGGATTCTTTGGGCGAATTTTTGGCGCTTGCGGTTTCCTTGGAACATTTGGGAACGAAATACAATAATCCAAAAGCCCTCATTTTGGCAGATGCCTTAGATGAAGCTACCGAAAAATATCTTGAAAACAGCAAATCTCCCTTAAGAAAAGCCGGGGAAATTGACAATCGCGGAAGCCATTTCTATCTGGCAATGTATTGGGCCGAAGCCCTTGCCTCGCAAGATAAAGATGAAGATCTGAAAAGAATTTTTTCGCCCATTGCACAAAAGCTAAATGAAAATGAAAAGAAGATTAATGACGAATTGATAAACGCGCAAGGTAAATCTGTGGACATTGGTGGCTATTATGAGCCGACCGAAAAATTGGTTTCTGAAGCCATGCGCCCCAGTAAAACATTTAATAACATACTTGCGGAAATAAAGTAAAAACCAAACCGTTTAAAGACCTTCAGTTTCGCTGAAGGTTTTTTTATATACAGAAAATACATTTGAAAAAATTACTCCCATTTCTACTTTGCTTGATAAGTTTTTCCGCTTTTACTCAGGAAAAATTTACGCTTAGCGGAATTATTTCCGAATCCGAAACCGGCGAAACGCTCATCGGCGTCAACGTAATAATTCCCTCCCTTCAAACGGGTACCGTCACCAACCAATATGGCTATTATTCCATCACACTTCCGCAGGGAGAATATGAAGTAATTTATAGCAGCATTGGTTTTGCAGCGCAAAAAATTCTAATTTCTCTTTCAGAAAATAGAAAAATGGATTTAGAATTAGCTACCGACACGGAAAGTTTGGATGAAGTTGTAATTGAAACGGATGTTGAAAAACTCGATATTCGCAGTTCGCAGATGAGCGCGAACACGCTTTCCACAAGCACCATTAAAAAAATTCCGGTTGTTTTGGGTGAGGTTGACGTTATAAAAGCAATAACGCTACTTCCCGGAGTTACGAGCGCGGGCGAAGGGGCGAGCGGTTTTAACGTCCGTGGTGGCGCGGCAGACCAAAATTTGATTTTGCTTGATGAAGCTACGCTTTATAATTCTTCGCATTTATTCGGCTTCTTTTCGGTTTTCAACCCAGATGCCATCAAGGATTTAACGCTTTACAAAGGAGGAATTCCCGCCCGATATGGCGGACGAATTTCCTCAGTTTTGGATATTTATCAAAAAGATGGAAACAAACGTCAATACAACGCGAGTGGCGGAATTGGTCTTGTGGCAAGCCGTCTGCTGTTGGAAGGTCCAATTAAAAAAGATACAGCTTCATTTTTACTCGGCGGCAGAAGTAGTTATGCACATTTGTTTTTGCCGTTGTTCGACAATGATAACATCGCGTATTTTTACGATTTAAACACAAAATTGAGCTATAATATTAACGAAAACAACCGACTATTTTTATCGGGTTATTTCGGAAGGGACGTATTTGAAATCTCTGATACTTTTGCGAATAGCTTCGGAAACACCACGCTCAACTTGCGCTGGAACCATCTTTTTACGGATAAGTTATTTTCGAATCTTTCCCTGATTTATTCTGATTATTATTACGGTTTGGAGTTGAAATTCGTTGAATTTGATTTCGATAGCGGCATCCGAAATTTCAATCTGAAATATGATTTTATCCATTATCTTTCAGAAAATATCGATTTGCGATACGGCATAAATAGCATTTATTATAAATTCAATCCCGGCAACGTGACGCCCACTACGGAAGATTCCGGCATAAATCCTTTTAAATTGACCAATAAATATGCTTGGGAAAATGCGGTTTATTTGGATTCTGAAATTGAACTTTCCGATAAAATTTCGATCCAGGCAGGACTCCGATTTTCAACTTTCAACCGGTTGGGACAGGATGAATTGTTTTTATACGAAAATGACAATCCTATTCTTTACAACTCCGAATTGGACATTTATCAAAAAGCAAAGCCAATTGACACTATTTCTTTCAGCCGAAGCGAAACTATAAAGTCTTTCGCAAATCTTGAGCCCCGCTTTGCAATTTCTTATTTATTGAATGACAATTCCTCAATTAAGGCGAGTTATAACCGGATGGCGCAGTACATCCATTTAATCAGTAACACCACATCGCCAACGCCTTTTGATATTTATGCGCCAAGCGGAAAATATATTGAACCGCAATTGGCAGACCAAGTGGCGCTTGGCTATTTCCGAAATTTTGAGAATTATTCTTTGGAAGTGGAAACGTTTTATAAAAAAGTAAAAAACCGATTGGATTATGTGGACGATGCCGATTTGATAGCCAACAACGCAGTGGAGCAAATTTTGCTAAATGGCGAGGCCAGAGCATACGGATTGGAAATGCTTTTCAAAAAAAATACTGGGAAACTTCAAGGTTGGCTTGCATATACACTTTCAAAAAGCGAGCAGCGAACGCCGGGACGAACGGCGATTGAAAGTGGCATAAACAATGGCGAATGGTATAATTCAGCTTGGGATAAAACCCACGATGTGTCCGTTACGGGGCAATATGAATTGTCAAAAAAATGGTCGTTTGGGGCGAATTTTATTTTCCAAACGGGAATACCGACTACTTTTCCCGAAGGTCAATATATTTATAATGGATTGGTCGTTCCCGTTTATGAAGCCCGCAACAGCAGCCGACTTTCACCTTTTCACCGTTTGGACCTTTCAGCTACATGGACGCCAAAACCCAATTCTGAAAAGCGCTGGAAAGGGGAATGGGTATTTAGTGTTTACAACGCTTACGACCGCAAAAATGCCGCATCCCTTTCATTTCAGGAAAATACCGATACGGGACAGAATGAGGCCGTTCGGCTTTCAATTTTTGGGATAATTCCGTCCGTAACCTATAACTTTAAATTTTAGAATATGAAAAAGTTATTATTATTGCTGGTTTTCTGCGGAATTTTTATTTCCTGTGAAGAAGTTGTGGAAGTTGAATTGAACGATGCTCCGCCAAGACTCGTGGTGGAGGCAAATTTGAATATTTGGGAAGACGGAACTTCACTCGCAGTCGTTCGATTAACCACCACCGCGCCATTTTTCAACGACAATATACCATTTGTATCGGATGCGACAGTTGTGGTTACAAATGAAAATGGGCAGGTTCACCCTTTTTCTTATTCGGAAAACGGCTTTTATGTTTCGAATATGTCGCCTCAAATGAATACGGATTATACCTTAACTATCATTTATGAGGATGAAATCTACACGGCCACTGAAAAGCTTTTTACTGTGGCTCCTTTGGAATTTGTTGAGCAACGAAATGATGGCGGTTTTACGGGCGAAGATATTGAACTAAAGGCATTTTTTACAGACCCTGCCGGAGAAGAAAATTTTTATTTTTTTGAAGGGCTTTCGGAAAGGGGCGATTTACTGAACGTTTACAGTGATGAATTTTTCGATGGAAATAGGATTTTCGGATATTATTTAGTTGAGGATTTAGAGGCTGGAGATGAAGTTCAGTTTAATATTTATGGGGTAAATGAAGCATTTTACAATTTTATGTTTATCCTTTTGCAACAAACCGGCGAGTCGGGCGGTGGGCCATTTGAAACACAACCGGCAACCGTTCGAGGAAATATTATAAATGAAACGAATCCGGACAATTTTCCGTTGGGATATTTTAGAATTTCGGAGGTTTCAACCCTTAATTATACCGTTCAGTAAAATATTATAACTTAGCCAACTCCAATATTTATGAAATCGAAATCGAAATCGAATTTGAACACTGAACACTAAACACTGAACACTGAACACCGAACACTAAAAATATGTCTTTTATAAAAACCACGGAATCCGATTCAAAATACAACCATTTGGAAAAAATGAGTGTTTCCGAATTGCTTCAAAATATCAACAATGAAGACAAAACCGTGGCCTTTGCGGTTGAAAAAGCAATTCCGCAAATCGAAAAATTGACCGAAAAAGTCGTCGAAAGATTGAAGATTGGTGGAAGATTATTTTATATCGGTGCGGGAACAAGTGGCCGCTTGGGAATAGTTGATGCCAGTGAATGCCCGCCAACCTTTGGAGTTCCGCACGATTTGGTTATCGGATTAATTGCCGGTGGCGATACAGCAATCCGCAAAGCTGTAGAATTTGCCGAAGATTCCGAAACTCAAGGTTGGGATGATCTTCAAAAAGAAAATATTTCGGAAAAAGACATTGTAATAGGAATTGCCGCATCGGGTACTACTCCCTATGTAATTGCAGCACTCCAAAAATGTAAGGAGAATAATGTGGCTACGGGATGCATAACTTGCAATGAAGGAAGTCCTTTGGCCACAACGGCAGAATTTCCTGTGGTTGTCGCTGTGGGACCTGAATTTGTTACCGGAAGTTCACGAATGAAGGCAGGAACAGCACAAAAATTAGTTTTAAATATGATTTCAACTACGGCAATGATTCAACTCGGAAGAGTAAAAGGAAACAAAATGGTGGATATGCAATTGAGCAACAACAAGCTTGTGGATCGTGGCATACGGATGATTATTGCCGAACTAAATATTTCAGAAATAGAGGCACAAAAACTTCTGGAAAAATATAAAAATGTTCGCAACGCTATAAACAATTTTCAAAATGGGTAAAGAGCATACAGATTTTGAGTTATTAAAAAAAGGTTTGAAATTTATGGCCTTCGCACTACCTCTTCTCTTTTTGAGTCCTTATTTAATTACATTGTCTTTTTTGAATAAGGAAAACCTAATGTTTTTCATCTTTCTATTTGTTGGAATTATTGCCGGCGCAGGAGCAATTTATTTTTGTTTCAAAGGAATTAACACTATCCTCAAATCGATTTTTTAATGGAAAAAAAACCATCCTATATGGATGGCCTTTTAATTGAAATGTAGTTGAAATCTATTCTTTAATAACTTTCAATGTTTTTGAAGCGCCGGCGGATTTTAAGTTGATAAAATAAATTCCTGCTGGAAATGATGCAAGGTCAACTTCCACCTTCTTCGTTTGTGGATAAATCGTAAAGAGCTGCTGACCTAAAACATTCGAAACATTTACCTCCGCAATTTCGGATGAATGGGACAAATACAATAAATCCTGAGTGGGATTTGGATAAAATCTGAAAGCATTTTCGTTAAATTCATTAATTCCAACCGTTGTAAAATTAAGACTGCCAAAAAATTGAGAATTACCAGCGCTAATTAATTCACTTATACCCGTTGTCGGATTCAAACGGCTAACCCCGGATCCACTAGACCAAAGAATTTCACCGTTGCCCAGCGTTGCCACCCCTCTTAAATTTCCTAAACTCCAATAGTCAATAATAGCGCCGTCGGTTTCTGAAAATCGGTAGAGTCCATTTTGATTACCACCTGATATTACACTAAAAACCGCTGCCAATATCACCCCTGGTTCTTCAATGGCTATTTGCTGAACAAAACTAACTACACCAGATGGCACGATGTTGCCTAAAAATGATCCACTATAATCCCGACGTTCAATATTATCGGTAGAACTGTAGGATATGTATGCCTCGCCATTACCGTTATCTATTACATCAAATGGGGATACCGATTGTGGCGTTGTTAAGAAAAATCCTAAATTATTCCCATCAAAATCAAATCGGACAATGCCATCACCAGGGGCTCCATTACCAGTTCCTGCATTACAAACCCAAACTTCACTATTAACAATACCCAAACCACGAATGTTATCTAATCCGGTATCAATAGATGAAAGAAAATTACCGTCTAAGGAGTATCGCTCAATTTTGTCATCAAGCTGATAGGTAATCCAGATTTCTTCATCAACCTGAATTAAAGCTTTGGGTGTTCCTGAATTAAGGGAAATAAATGCGGGATCAATAATGTTTCCATTTTCACGATCCAGCAATATTACCTGCCCTTCCTGTATAACGCCAATTCGTTCTTGTGAACAAATAGTGAATGATGAGATAAAGAATAAAAGACAGCAGATTGATTTTAGTAAAGTAATTTTTCTCATAATATATTTTTTTGGATTCAAAAAGATATGGATTATATCTATAAAAAACAAAGATTTACAAAGATTTACAATGATTTCGCTCCTTTTAAATATATTATGCAAACAGAATCAAGAATAATTATTCTTGCTAATTACAATTCTTTTGGGTTTTTGAAAGAAACAAATTGGAGGCGCTTCCTAAGCTCTATCAACTCATAAGTATGAGAAATTTTACAGATAGAGAAGAATTGAAAAAAAAAAGCCCCTCACTTTTTGTGAGGGGCTCTTAAAGGAAGGCGGCGACCTACTCTCCCACGAGGTGCAGTACCATCGGCGCAAACGGGCTTAACTTCTCTGTTCGGAATGGTAA
>NZ_JAUGQQ010000001.1 GCF_030410135.1 Aequorivita aurantiaca
CCATAATTGTCACACTATAAACCACTTAAATTTTACATTATGAGCAACACGAATCAAAATTTGCTGAACCAGGTTCTTGCGGAGCTGGCAATTACTGAAATTATGGAGGCCCTAACCACCGTAGAGTCCGCCCTGCCCACCGCAACGCTCACAGATGAGCAACGCAGGGAATTGAATTCCATAAATGTGGATAACAAGGTTTTTGCCGAAGAGGTGCTGGACGAGATGAACACCAACCCAATGGCCGCGGTGAACGGCACCTACAACAAGGAATTTCTGGCGAATGACCTCAGTCTATTTGAACAAACGGAGAGCATCTTAAGCCGGCTGACCTTAGCCAGAGGGTGGAGGACATCCGGCGTCTGGCGGGGCACGAGGGCTATGGCCTTGCCACGGCAGCCTATGGCATGTATGATGTTTTGGCTCGCAGCGGCGTGCCGGGCGCACAGGCGAGCTATGACAGGCTGAAGCCTCGGTTTGCAAGGAATGGCGGTAATCAAAACGCTGATCCAGAAATGGAAATCTAAATCCACATTGGTTGAAAAGCGGGCATTGTTGCCCGCTTTTTTGGTTCCTTATTCTAAAAAAAAGTAACGGCTTAAGGCGTTGAACCTTCGGCTTAAACCGATGAAGTTACGCCTTAAACCGATGAAGTTACGCCCTAAGGCGTTGAAGTTACGCCTTAAACCGTTGAACCTTTGTTTTAAACCGTTGAAGTTACGCCTTAACCCGATGAAGTTACGCCTTAAACCATTGAAATTACGCCTTAAACCATTGAAATTACGCCTTAAACCGTTGAATCTTCGCCTTAACCCGATGAACTATCGGCCTAAACCAATTAAAACACAAAAAAATGAGTGAAAAAACCATCTTAACACCGCCCCATATAGGAAACATGCTAAAAAACCATTTCCGAAAACAGCGATTACGCCGGGGCGCGCTGGCCCGTCATTTGCAAAAGAGCTATAGTACCGTATATGAATACCAAAAAGCCGAAAGCATGCGCACACATACCTTGTGGCAGTTATGCATTACCATAAAGCACAACTTTTTTCTGGACCTGGCCGCCCAACTGCCACCGGACTTTACCACCAACGCCCCAGACCAAACCCTGCCCCTGCAGCAGCGCATTGCCGCACTGGAGGAGGAAAATAAGGTGCTGACGACTAAGGTGGAGACGCTTATGGCGGTGGTACGGAAATAAATTTTATATTTGGAGGAGGCTGCTGGTTGTGTGCTTTTGCGGGGTAGCGGTAATAACATTTAAAAATATGCGTATATGCGCATGTTGTGCAACATTAAAATGAACATAGACGCAAAAAGACATAAACTTCTTGGAATATTAAGCAAGCAAGCTAATGATTTGGACTTAAATAAGGCTGAATACAATGCTCTTGGCGTTTCATTTGAACGCATCTTGTATGAACTTAATTGTAACGAAGATGAGCTACAATTAATTACCTCTGACCTATATACTTCTGATGAAATTGGATATCATAATGCTTACGAGATTGTAGGACTTTTCGCAAAAGAAAAGGGAATGACTGCATTTGCTAATAAAAAATATAGAGAACGGATTTATGAACGGAGAAAGGAATTCATTAAATTTCTTGTACAAACTATAATACCAATTTTAGCCCTGATAGTTGCAATACTTTCTTTGTCTTTAAAGTTTGAGAATTTAAAATTACAATCTGATAAAGAATTACAAGAATTAAAAGACAAGTTAAATAAGCAAGAGAATCAGTTGAATCAATTAGAATTAAAAACAACTGCGCCAATAAGAATAGATTCCTCAAAATTTAAAAACCAATAAATAATGTCAGAAAATAAAACACCAAAAACATTTGCAGATTTTGGACTAACGTTCGTTCCAAACGAAGATTGTATAACTTGTAATACAGGCTCCTGCCACAATAACGTAACTTCAAGAATGGATGGGAAAGAATATAATGTTCATATTACAGTTGATTTTGATAGTAATGAATACTTTGTTATTGCACAAGAAAATGCTTCGTCAAACTCTGCTTTCGATACTTTTGAAATATTTAAAAAGGAAGAAGATGCTGTCAAATTTGTCTGTGATAGATTCAATTGGTTTAATTGTTTTTAGTTAAAGAAAAATAAAAACGTTGCACAACAATATATAACCGCAATTACGGCGGATTCGACTGCGTTCCAATCCACGCGTAATTGCTAAAGTCAGTGACAAACTAAAAATTAACGCATATCATCCCGTAACTGCGGTTATACCAAACGTTGCCCTCAATTTAAAAATATATGAAATTACAAGAAGCTAAAGAATTATATGACAAACTCAAACCGTTTGAAAACAATTCAGAAATGGAAGGAGGATTTATTATTCACAAATTTTTCATTTTACCATTAAAGTATATTAAACAAAATAAAATAACAATTGATTGGCATATTCTTATGGAAAGCGATGATATTCTTGAAAATAAGCTATTAGACAATAAAAATTTAGATTTTGATATTGTTGCTATCCACCAAGCAAGATTAAGTGTATTTCTGACATCAAAGGATATTAAGCTATTCAAGTCCTTTCTAATTTAGAATTACAAGTAAAAAGCAAAACAAATTGTAAGCTATAATTTCAATAATTTTCGAATGGATTATATACTAATTTCAAAAGCAATAGTGTTGATTATTATTTTCTTAATTATTAAAACTGGGTATAATAAAATTAATTGGGATAAAAAATCATTGGGAAACTCAGAAAAATTTTTAATTATTCTCTTTGTTTTAATATTGACAATTCCTTTACTTTTTGGTTTAATGGTATTAGTATTCTTTATTTTTCTTAAAGGCACTTTTGATTTTTTATCAAATCAAAATTATTTAGAGCAAATTGTGATTATTACAGGCTTTTTTGTAATATACTTTTTAATTGTACATAAGATTGAAAAAATATTGATTGAGAAAAAAGAGAAAGAGCAGAAAATATTAGAACAATCAAATCACATATCAAGATTAGAATATGAATTAAACCAATTAAAGAATAATTTAAATTAATGAATAGAATTTGAATAAAAAAAGATAAATTAATTAATTCATTTTATATAATACTGTTGAATAAAAACTGTGGCAACAACGTATATAAAAAATAGCGCGATCCATTGCTAACACGGAGGTTCGGGCATTTTTAGGAAGTCGCCAAATTTTTAAATTTGACAAATTCCTAAAAGCAAAATAATTATTAAAATTTAAAAAATCGGCTTGTGTAAAATCGAATGGTTAGTACGTTTTTTGCGCCCTTCTATTCATATACAAATCCGTTGTGCAGCAGCTAAAAAAAGAATATTATGATTGATAAGCAGATAGAACTTTTAAAAAAACAGATTGAGAAACTCGACGAAAATAATTTTAATCTTGATGCTTGGAAAAGTTCGACAATTATTATCTTAGGTAGAATATTTAATACTAACTATCAAGGAATTACATCAATAGATAAAATTAAATTTAGTAGAGGCGGTGGTGGTTTTAGTGGCAAGACACATTTTTGGGACAATATGACTTCTTGCAAAAAACAAGGTAAAGACATTCTAGAAGCGTGTATAACTGAACTTGAGATTTTTGGCGAACCAGAAAAGGTTAATTCTGAAAAGTCTGAAATAACTATTAATCTATCTCAGAACCAAAATCAAACCATAAATATTACCCTTTTAATTTCCGCACTTGAAGATGAGTTAACGATTTCACAATTAAGTGAAGTGAACGAACTAATGAAAGCTGATGAGCCAAAATCTGTGAAAAAGGTAAAGATAATTGAAAAAATAAAAACTTTTGGAAGTGATGTAGCTTCTAATATTCTAGCAAACATTTTAACGAATCCAAACATTTGGGGATAATATGGACTTTAGTATTTTAATCGGCTCACTTCAATTAGCTCTAGCAGCATTTCAATTAAAATTAAACACCCCGCTAGCGCGAGCGTCCCGCTCGTGCATACCCACACAAAATAAAACCAAGAGCCAAGAGGAAAAAAAATCATTCCTCCCTCATATCCCTCTTTCATAACCATTATTCATTACTCTTTATACATTATTCACAAAACCAGCGTTATATAGGCTCATCAATCTAAAAAAATCCTATGCTACAACGTTTTTTCATCTTCTGTTCCGGCGCAGATACCGCCATCCTTGACGAATGTTCCCCCGGCGAGCGCACCAAATATGCCGGCATTGGCGCCACGGTTTTCTTTACCGCCGTTATGGCAACCATTGCGGGCGCCTATGCGCTTTACACGGTTTTCGACAATTATTACTCTGCCATTTTCTTCGGAATTATTTGGGGATTACTGATTTTTAATTTGGATAGATTCATCGTTTCCACCATCAAAAAACGCGACAGTTTTTTTGACGAGCTGCTGCAAGCATCGCCGCGGATTGTTTTGGCAATTATTATTGCAATAGTAATTTCCAAACCCTTGGAAATGAAAATTTTCGAAAAAGAAATCAACCAAGTATTGCTTACCGAAAAAAATGAAATGACTCTCGCCAACAAAGACCAGTTGGCGCTGCAATACACGCCATCGGTAACCGCTTTGGAAACCGAAATTACAGGGTTAAAAAAGGAGGTAACCGATAAAGAAGCCGAAGTAAACGCACTTTACAGTACTTACATTTCAGAAGCGGAAGGAACCGCGGGAACACAAAAATTAGGAAAAGGGCCGGTTTATAAAGAAAAGCGCGACAAACACGACGCCGAACTTATAGCGTTGGCAGATTTGAAGAAAACCAACGCAGAAAAAATAACCGCTGCAGAAGCTAAAATTGCAACCCTAGCCAGCGAATACAAAACGAAGGTAACCGAAACGCAGCCAATAATTGACGGATTTGATGGCTTGATGGCGCGCGTAAATGCATTGAATAAATTACCGCTATTGCCATCACTTTTTATCTTTTTATTGTTTTTGGCAATTGAAACTTCACCCATTCTTGCCAAATTATTGTCGCCAAAGGGAGCTTACGATTTAAAACTTGAAGAACAGGAAAGCGCATTAAAATCGTGGGTAACGCAACAAAGAACCCAACGCGATGTGCTGGTAACAACCGATCGCGACATCAATAACCGCGTGTATGCCGACATTGCCGAAGAACAGGAATTGTATGATTACAAACGCAAAAAAGCCCGCGAACTGATGCAAATGCAAGCGGATGCTTTTTATAAAAAACAGAAAAGCGTTCTCTAAGTTTGAATATTGAATTTGTTTAATTATTGAATAATTTAAATACTCTTTTTGAATGAAGGGTTGGATTTTTCTTATTTTTCGGAATAATTAAAAAGATGCTCTCGACCAATTTCACTTCTTCGGAAGAATTTAAAAATTTCGCCCGAAACCATACCGTTTCACTACATAATCTGTTTCCAAAAACTTCCTTTTCAGAAGTTTTGAAAATAGATATGAGCACAGAACTTTCACCCGATTCCAATTACGACACCGTTGTGGAATTGGGTGATTTTATTTCTGAAATCCAAAAGAAAAACCCCAATGCGCTTTTGGCAAACGGCTATTTGGAACGACGGATGTTTTACACCACCGAAGCTTATAAAAGAATAACACCAAATAGCTCGGAATATAGAAACATCCATTTGGGAACCGATTTTTGGGTTCCTGCGCAAACGCCCGTTCACACGCCATTTGATGGGAAGATTGTCATTTTGGAAGACAATAATTTTCCAAAAGATTACGGCCCGACATTGGTCTTGGAACACAGTTACAATGGCCAGTTATTTTACACCTTGTATGGCCATCTTTCCCGAGAGAGTTTGGCACTTCATAAAAAAGGAAATCAAATAAAAGCTGGGGAACGTATAGGTTTTATAGGCGAACCCGAAGAAAATGGCAATTGGGCACCACATCTTCATTTTCAAATTATTTTGGATTTACTCGGAAACACTGAAAACTTTCCCGGTGTGGCGTTTCCTTCAGAAATTGAAAAATGGAAAACTATTTGTCCAAACCCCAGTCTATTATTTGTTGAAGATTTTTAGAAAAAACAGTCTATCTTAGTTCGAAATTAAACCACCCAACCATGAAAAAGCTATTCGTATTCTTCCTATTTCTTTCCTTAACCACCATCGCCCAAACCGAAGCCGAAGACAGAAAAGCAATTCGGGCAACACTGAAAATGCAACAAGACGCCTGGAACAATGGCGATTTGGAAACATTTATGCAAGGTTACGAAAAAAGCGATTCCCTAAAATTTTATGGTAAAGGTGGCCTTACAAACGGCTGGCAAAATACGTTGGACAACTACAAAAAAGGCTATCCAACAAAAGCGGAAACGGGAAATCTTTCCTTTACAATTGATGCGATTACCAAAATTGAGGAAGGTGCCTATTATATGATGGGGCAATTCCATTTGGTTCGGGATGCGGGAAATGCAAATGGTGTTTTCCTAATTATCTTCCGAAAAATTGACGGGGAATGGAAAGTAATTGCAGATTTAAGCTGTTAATTTCCCTTTATCCGTTCCCACAAATCTGAAAGTAATTTTTTCGCATCGCCGGAAGTTTTGGGATTTTCAGAGATTTCTATTTCATCCCCTTCCTTTTGAATCAAATAACTGAAGGCATATTTATCTGCTTTTGGATCTACGCTTATCATTCCGAAGCGAAGGTCGTTTAGATAAATTTCCCCCTCCCGTTCCGAAATTGTGTACCAACCTTTAGTGATTTTTATAAGCCGCTGTACTTTATTTTCTTCCGCCAAGGAACCGAGCGCCGAATGGTTTTTTGGGTGCGGATAAAATTGTATCGGTTTTGAATCGAAAAATGAATAATCCCCTATCAAAAAAGCATCCTCGGTTTCAACATTTGCCGTCCACAAAATTGTATTTAAAGGACTGGGTTTGGTATCCAATTCTATATAGGAAATATTCTGTGCTTCCAGCGCATTTTCGAATTTTAGGAATGCGATTCCCTTTAAAACCAAGGTTAGCGCCAAATATGATGTACTTATTATCAACCCCAGATTGTTATATTTTCTTCTTTTGGGGCTTGTCCTTTTTTGAAACATTGCCAAAATAACAAACACCAAAAATGGCAGGGTATAAAGTGGGTCAATTACAAATATATTTTTGTATTCCAAGCGAATTTCCGAAGGCCAAAAGAGTTGTGTACCCCAAGTAGTATGCGCATCGAGCAACGGATGCGTTACAAAACAAAGAAACCAAAATAGACACCATTCCTTCAATTTCGCACGCCGGTCCCAAAGCGAAAGCAACCATCCAAAAAACAGTCCGAAAACTACCGCAAACACAATGGAATGGGTAAAGCCTCTGTGCATTTCCAAAGCGGTTACGGTATCGGTGAAATTACTTGCGAGAACATCCAAATCTGGAATCGTTCCGGCAATGGCACCCAAAACCATGGCTTTGTTTCCGATTTTTTTCCCTAAAACCGCTTCGCCCACGGCGGCTCCCAAAACTATTTGCGTTACTGAATCCATAAGCCCGGCCCCCTAACCCCCGAAGGGGGAATTTTTAATTGTTTTTAAATCTGTTTGAAATACTAGTTTACTCATTGGTTTTAAATTGACTTTTTTAAATTCCCCAGGGAAAGTCCCCTTCGGGGATTTAGGGGCCGTGGGGCTATTAATCAACAATCTGCATTTTTTTCAGCAGAAAAGAGGCATTCATATTTTGGCAAATTCCCGGTTTAAACCTATAATCGAAAAAAAGTTCGTCGTTTTCAATGCGTGCGTCGAAGAAATAGTTTTTTACTTCGGGCAATTCCTCCGCGGCGGCGCAAAGGCTTAAATCGTGTGTGGCAATAATTCCCGTGGAATTGCTGGCGACAAGCTTTTCAACAAATTTTCGAGAACCGATGGCTTTGTCTGTGCTGTTTGTTCCTTTTAAAATTTCGTCGAGAATTATGAAATACCTGTCGGTTTTTATTTCGTCCACAATAAATTTCAAACGCTTCAATTCACTGAAAAAGTAGGATTCGTCATCGGTCAAACTATCGGTGGTACGCATACTTGTAATGAGTTTTATTGGGTTATATTCAGCACTTTCGGCACAAACGGGAAGTCCGAGATTTCCCATTACAATTTGAAGAGAAACGGTTCGTAAAAAAGTACTTTTCCCCGCCATATTCGCCCCGGTGATAATAAAAAACTCTTCGGAATTTATTTGAATATCGTTAAGAATCATAGTCGACTCCTTTAACAACGGATGCCCCGCACCTTTCACTTTTAGAACTGGAATGGCATCGGTTATTTTTGGAAAAACATAATTGGGATGGTTAAAAACGAAATTGCCCAAACTGTTGTAAGCATCAAAAAAAGTAATTGCCTCAAACCATACGGGAACGCTTATTTTATGGGCTTCAATCCATTTTTCTATATCATAACTTTGGCGCAAATCACGCAACATAAATCCATTTGTGATCGCACCGATAAACATATTGTTGCGTTGGTCCAAAGCATCCAAATGTTTTGCGAATTTCTTCAGAATTGCAGACGCTTTCTTATCCACATTTACTACTAAACTTCTTTTTTCCGAAAGCAATTCCGAAGAAAATTCCTGATTTTCAATTTCCAAAATAAGTTTGTGAAACTGCTCAAACGTGCTCTGTATTTTTGAAGTGTGGGAAGAAAGATCATTTACTTTTTTCAAATACCGCCCAGAGATTGCAAGCCCCAAAAAGAACCAACCGGCGATGGCATACCCGGAAACCAAATCGAAATAATTCGCTACAATCACAGCCACGGAAACGATTGAAAAAATAAACGAAACAGGTATTATCCATTTTGGGACAAAAGTTTTATAATCCTTTAACCAATCGGTAACTTCGGTGGCAGAAACCTCTGTTTTTACCAAAGATGCAATGCCTGAAAATTGCTGGCGCCACTGGGGCATTTCTGAAAGTTCAGAAATAGCTTTTTGCTTTTTTGGAATGGAATTAATTTTGTTTTCCGTGAAAAGTTTTGCCAAAAAATCGGAACCACTTTCCAACGCCGTCCTATTCAAATATTGAAAGAAAGAACCACGGCCAAAAAGATCAATATCCTGACTATAATAATGTTGCGCATCCTTATATTTTTCGCCGGAAGGCAAGTGGTGAAAAATTCTTTCCAAAACCTGCAATTCGGTTTCATTTTGGGAAATCAAAGCATTTTTTAAATCGCGTTCATATTGCAAACCGCTGTGTTTGGTCACCAAATAAATGAAGGTTATAATGGCGAGCGCTATAATGGTTAGTACAATTTGTGTATTTCCGAAGAAAAAGTAAATTCCAAAACAGGCAAGTAAAAAAACCACAAGGCGAATGACGCTTGAAACAGTGAGTTTTTGCGTTATTTTTTGCCATTCCCCGGAATGGATTTCAATCTGTTTTGTATAAAAATTGGAAGGATGGTTCATTTAATTTTTTAAGATTTTAAAGAGAAGCAAGTTCCGCTTGCAGTTTTTTGGTGAGGCTTTTTACAACCAAATCATAGGAATGGTCAATCAAATCCAAAAGCAATTTGTGGGGGATGTTTCTTTCAAGTTCCACCGTATTCCAATGCACTTTGCTCATATGATAGCCTGGCCTGATCAATCCGTCGTATTCTTCCCGCAGCTCAATGGAACGTTCGGGATCGCATTTAAGATTGGCTTGCGCAGGATTATATTCCAAACCCGTAAGTGCAAACATTTTGCCCATAACTTTAAAGACAAGTGTTTTCTCATCAAAAGGAAAAGTTTCCTCGACACCTCTTTTTGAAAGACAGTAATCCCTGAATTCTTCTATATTCATAGCTTAATTATTACCGATTTTTCCCAAATGGGTATTCTTAAAACTGTCCGGATATTTCAAACCGTAACCGAAAATTCTGTCGAACGATGCGTGGGAAAACAAAATTATTCCTATTAAAATTAAGATCTGATTGTTGGAATAAAATCCAATTAAACCAATGACAATCGCAATTGCTTTATGGTGAAAAATATTATAAATGAGCGCCCCGATTTTTGCATTTATTAAATAGCCAACCATTCCAATATCCGGCAAAAGCAGCAATGCCGGAAACCACCACCACGCAAAATCCAATTGCGAAAACATGAAAATCCCAAAAATGAATTGCGCCAATTCTTCCATTTTTAATGTTGTTTTCATAGGTTTTCTATTTTATACAGCACTGGTTTGCTGGGCGAAGCGTCATTGTGAAAAGAAGCAATCTGTAAATTCAACAAATAACTTCCATCTGCAATGGAATCTGGAACATAAATCAATTCAGTTATGGTGCAATAATGGCGCGGATTTTCGGGATAATTCCAAAATGCTTTGTGCGCCAATAGTTTGCCTTCGTCCCTTTCCTTGTCAACCGATGGCAGGTCAATCAACAAATGTTTTACGCCGATTTCCCGTAAAAACAACGCTGCATTTTCATGAAGAAATGGCCAATTTGTGTCAGACCAATGTTTGGATTTTTTTTCTGAATTGTTCGGAAGTGTTCTTATTATTATTGCTTCGGGTGTTTTTCCGTTTAATGCTTTTACAATACTTTCTTTGGAAATGATTTCATCTTCACCAACACTTTCTGGTTGCACTGAAATTACTTCAGCCAAAAAGAAAAAGGTTTTTAGCGCGTCGTTTACCGAATAACACTCTTCCGAAATATGACCCAAACATTCGGTGTGCGTTCCGTGTGCGTGCGGATTGAAAAAAACATTATTGAAATTAACCGAAGCGCCTTCCGAAACTTTTCCGGTCCAATCGCCCATTTTTACGGGTTCAATAGCGGGTGCGTTTTGATACCAAGCCAAGGGGTTTTTCGCCGAAGCCTGCAATGGGATTGAAATATCCAAAGGTTTGGAAAAGTCAACTTCGATATATTGATTATTAATTTGAATGGTAGCTTTCATCAATCCAAATTTACCAAGAATAAATCGCTCGCAATCCCATCGCTTAAAAACTTTCCTTTTTTTGAGATTTTCAAGGTTTGGTTTTCAAGGATTAAAAGTTCATTTTGCAAATGATTTTCGGCTTGCTTCAAAAGATATTCTGAATAATTAGTACCAAATTCACTTTCAATTTTTTCCAACGAAATCCCTTTTTTAGTTCGCAAACCCGTCATTATATATTCATTGTATTTGTCTTCAATTGAAAGAATTTCCATTTCCGAAGGGAGTAATCCTGCTTCAATACTTTTAATATATTTTGTATTATTTGCAACATTCCAGCTTCGAGATTTTCCGTTATAACTATGCGCAGAAGGGCCAATTCCCAAATAAGGTTTACCTTCCCAATAAGCAGTATTGTTGCGCGAATAGAAACTTGGTTTTCCAAAATTTGAAAACTCATAATTTTCATAACCGGCTTTTTCCGTTTCGGAAAGCAAAATTTCATAATGCTGTTGGGCGGATTCTTCATCAACCGGCGGCACGATTCCTTTTTCGATGAATTTTTTTAAAGCTGTTTTCGTTTCTACCGTTAAAGCGTAACAGGAAAGATGTGGAACGTCCAAATTTAAAGCGATTTCAAGATTTTTTTTCCAGCGTTCATTACTCATTCCGGGAATTCCGTAAATAAGGTCGATGCTGATATTTTCGAAATATCTCTTTGCTTCAATAATACATTCCAAAGCTTCGGAAGCGTTGTGGGCGCGGTTCATCAGTTTTAGGTCTTCTTCGAAAAAGGATTGGATTCCGATGCTTAAACGGTTAATTCGTGAATTTGTGAATTTGTGAATTTGTGAATTCGAAAGATCATCGGGGTTTGCTTCGAGGGTGATTTCGGGGTATTCGGAAATTTTATAATTGGAATAAATCGTTTCAAAAATTTGATTTAATTCTCCCGAAGAAAGCAAGCTCGGAGTTCCACCTCCAAAATAAATAGTCTCAACTTCATCTTTCAATTCATCTTTCCGAAGAACTAATTCTTTGCAAAGCGCATTAACCAATTCTGCTTTTTTCGTCAATGAAGTGGAAAAATGAAAATCGCAATAATGGCACGCCTGTTTGCAAAATGGAATATGAATGTATAAGCCAGCCATCCTATTTATCTATTCGCCCCTCGTTTTGTTTGACGAAGGCCGCCCAACCCGTATAACTTTTACCAACCTCGACTTTGCCGGAATTGTAAAAATGACAAACCGCAGCCGCCAAACCATCCGTACTATCCAAGTTTTTTGGGAGTTCCTTTAATTGAAGTTGGCTTTGAAGCATTTTTGCAACCTGTTCCTTGCTGGCGTTTCCGTTGCCGGTAATCGCCATTTTAATCTTTTTTGGGGAATATTCCGTAATGGGAATTTGTCGCGAAAGTCCCGCCGCCATTGCTACACCTTGCGCCCTGCCCAGCTTCAACATTGATTGTACATTTTTTCCAAAAAATGGGGCTTCAATTGCAATTTCGTCCGGATTATGGGTGTCAATCAATTCGATAGTTCGTTCAAAAATGAGTTTTAATTTTAAATAATGATCTTCGTATTTTTTTAAATGAAGTTCATTCAATTGCATAAACGTCATCTTTTTCCCTACCACTTTTATCAAACCAAACCCCATAATTGTAGTTCCGGGGTCAATGCCTAAAATGATTTTTTCAGATTTGGTTTCCATAATAATGAGATTCCCGCCTTCGCGGGAATTTGTATTTTAGCCCGATGATTTCCATTTCTCACAAAACTAAACAATATCTGCTGGTTAGTGCGAAAGTTTCGGTGCTTGCCGTAACTTTTGGATATATTTTTTATAAAATCACTTTCGGAGCATCAGTTAGCCTGGGTGATTTTATTACCGTTTTAAGCGCGAAAGCTACTATTTCGGGTTATTTGCTTTTGCTCTTTACAATATTGGCCGCCGGAAATTGGTTTTTTGAAATATTGAAATGGCAAAATTTGGTTTCAGTTGTTCATAAAATAACCTTTGCCACGGCCATGAAACAATGCTTGGCCTCCTTAACGGTTTCATTGGCAACTCCCAACAGGATTGGTGAATACGGCGCAAAGGCCATATATTTTGCACCTGCCAAAAGACGGAAAATATTATTATTGAACCTCATTTCCAGTAGCTCACAAATGCTGATCACCAGTGTTTTTGGACTTGGGGGCTTACTATATTTTATGCGAAATTTTAGCGTGGACTATTCCGTGAAAACAATATGTTATTTAGGGATTGGAGTTATTTTATTATTCGCTGTTGGCTATTATTTCAAGGAAAAGGAATTATTGTTGAAAGGATTTTCGATTTCTAAAGCAGTGGAATTTTTTAGAGAAATTCCGTTCCAAATAAAACTGAGAGCACTCGTATTCTCCGCCATTCGTTATTTTATTTTCAGCGGTATGTTTTATGGGCTTTTAGTTTTTTTTGGGGCAGATATCAAATTTTCTGAAGGTATTGTTACGATTTTTGCGATGTACTTTTTCGTATCGGTAATCCCCACTTTTTTTATTTTTGATGTAGTAATTCGCGGAGGGGTGGCAGTTTGGCTTTTTTCCTTTTTGGGGGTGCCGGAACTCACCATTGTATCGACAGTGCTTGCCACATGGCTATTAAATTTTGTGCTGCCAGCAATTTTTGGAAGCATTTACGTACTAACGTATCAACCGGCCACAAAATGATTTTACCTTTTTTCATCCTGTTTTTTGTCTACTTCTTATGTATAATGGGGTTGGTTTATGGATGCACGAGAGTGACTAATTTTTCTTCGAAAGACTTAATTCCCGAAACTCGATTCACCGTTGTAATTCCGTTCAGAAATGAAGCGGAAAATCTTCCACATCTTTTGGAAAGCATTGAAAATATCCAATATCCAGCAATGCTTTTTGAGATTATTTTGGTGAACGATGCTTCCGAAGACAATTCCGAAGCCATTATTATTGAGGCGATGAAAAAAACCAGATTCACAATAAAGCTTATTCAAAATAAACGTTTTTCCAAGTCGCCAAAAAAGGACGCAATTACCGAAGCAATCCAAAATTCCAAATTTGAATGGATTGTGACCACTGATGCCGATTGTAAACTTTCAGAAAATTGGTTGACCACCCTTGATTTGTTCATTCAAAAAAATAATCCCACTATGGTTTGTGGGCCGGTAATTTATGAGTCGGATGGGAGTTACATCCAGACTTTTCAGCAATTGGATGGCTTTAGTTTGCAGGCTTTGACGGTGGGCAGTTTCGGTGTAAAACTGCCACTGCTCTGCAATGGGGCGAATTTGGCTTACCGCAAAAAAGCTTTTAAAGAGGTGGATGGGTTTTTAGGGAATGGGCATATTGCCAGCGGGGATGATATTTTTTTATTGGAAAAAATGCAGAAAACATTTCCAGGCAAAGTGATGGTTTTAAAATCGCAGGAAGCTATTGTTTCCACCAAGCCTCAAAAAAACTGGAAAAATGTTATAAATCAGCGAATTCGATGGGCCTCGAAAACTTCAAAGCAAAAAAATCCCGCTTCAATTTTATTGGGAATTTTAATTTTTTTAGTCAACGTCTCCCTTTTAGCAACACCCGTTCTTATAGTTTTCGAACCCGGAAATTGGGGATTTTACTTTTTTCTTTTCTATTTAAAACTGATCTCCGATTTTATTTTTGTGAAGCAATCCGGAATGTTTTTCAATAAAAAAATATCGTTTTGGAAATTTCATTTGCAAAGTTTCACTTATTCTGCGGTGGTTTTTATCACCGTTTTTGGAAGTGTGTACGGAACCTATTCGTGGAAAGGGCGCAGCTTTGAAAAACAGTAATATTGATTAAATTTTTTACCTTAGCCTTACCTAAAATCACGCCCTTATGAAATCGCTCCTTTCTATTTTCGTATTTTTCTTTTTCCTTTTTTCAATTACACTACAGGCGCAACAAGAATATACTGTTGATGGGCAAACCTATAATTTAAATACCGATGTTGAAGGTTCGTTGACACTGCTTTGGAATTCCATAAATGGCGAATACCGCTATTTTTCAAAAAAAGGAAATGCAATTGTTGAGCTTAAAAACACAAAACAAGACGGCGATTTTCAGGAAGAATATAAAGAAACGCTCAAACAACAAACTAGTGATGCCGCGGTTTCCACGAAAAATTTAAAGTTGACGCTCCCCAGCCTTCACGACTTTTTTGTGGAATACAATAAACAGAAGGATCCCGGTTTTACTGATGAAAAACAATCGATTGATTTACAACTTCGGATCGGATTTTTTGGAGGTGTGGGCAATAGTATTTATTCCGAAAATCCCACCAATGCTTTACAGCCATTGGCCGGGGCGGACTTGGAAATTATTGATAACGTAAAACTGAAAAGACACGCAATGGTGCTACGTTTTAAACAGACTTTTAAGAGTAATGACTATAAATATTCGGCTTCGCAATTTTCGCTGAATTATCGTTTCAAATTTGTAAAAACACCCAAGTTTGATGCTTTTGTCAATTGTAAATTTGCAAGTTTAACTTTTGTGAACCGCGAGGAAATTATCATTGGAGTTGATGAAGCAGACCAACCAATTTATGCTGAAAACGGTAGCGATTTTAATGCGCCGATAACATTCGGAATTGGTGCCGATTATAGAGTTGGCAATGGGTATATAACCTTCAATTACAACGATATTGTTGGTTTAAATGTGGAAAGCAATGATGAGTTTCCGATAGATTTTACGCTTGGCTACAAATTTAATCTGTAATCAATTAGTTTGAATTATCACCGGCAAAGTGAACTGTGTTTTCACGGGAATTCCGCGTTTATAGGCTGGGGCCACAGGTTGCAGAGAATCGATGCTCTGCAAAATCCAAGTTTCCAGATTTGGAAATTCTTTCCGCAATAGTGTATCCATTTTTATTTCGAGAATTGAAAGCTGGCCGGTGCTATTTACTTCAAAATTTACCTTTACGGTATCGTAAACTTCCCGTACAGCGACCATATTTTCGTGGCTAATGGACTGATAAAGCTGTGAACTTATTGTATTTATAAAACATTCCTTTTGTTCTGGTTTTTCCAATTTATTCTCGCAGTGGGAAAAGGAGGGATATCGGTCCACGTCTTTCCAATCTATTGTTCCCATTTCTTCTTTGAAAATTTCTTCGGAAGAAACCTTTTCGGTCTTAAAAAACTGGCAGGAGGTTGCCACCGCGAAAAGAAAAATGAAAAGAAACCGTTTTGCCATTCCAGAAAATTCTACTTTGAAAAGTACAAATTTATTGAAACTTACACGATTAATGGAAAGTATATTGTAAAGGAAAAATATCGTTAAATCCAAACAGTTTTTTCGGCAATGTTGCTTTTGCGCGTGCCTTCAGGAAGTTTTCCGTCATACTTACCCAAATAGAAAAACCCGAGACAGCATTCCCCTTCTTCATGTTGGATAAATTGGTCAAAATATTTTCTGAGACCTGGGGACGACCAATATGCGCCAATTCCCATCTCATGAGCGGTTAACCACATATTTTGAACAGCCATTGCAGTGGCGGCTATTTCTTCCCATTCCGGCAGGCTTTCCGAGGGGTCGCGCTGCATGCAGATTGCTATAACGCAGCCGGCCTTTACAGGGTTGTCCATAAATTTCTTGTATGTAAATTCAGAAAAATTCTCCGTGGTATGTTTATACGTTTCCGCCAAAAACTTTCCGAGTGCAACCTGTGATGTGCCATGAAAAACCTTGAAACGCCATGGTTCTGTACGTTTATGGGTGGGGGCCCAATTCGCGGCTTCCAAAATGGCGGAGATTTCTTCCTTTCTGATTGGCTGGTTGTTGTATTGCGCGGGAAATACTGCGCGTCGGTTTCTGATAATTTCTGAAATCATTTATATTAATTTGCACGTGAATATACTAAAAGCTAAAGGGGAAAAAAAAATTATTTATATAGAATCTCCACACGCCGAATAGTACATTTCATTGTAACAATACAACTATTGTAAGTTTCAATTCTATAAAGGTTTTTCTTTTGGGAATAGACGTTGAAACTAATGATGAGGCATTTTTTTCGACTTGTTTTTTAAATCCCCACGAGACATTTGTACATCTAAAACCAAATACACCGGTAGTCATTAAGTCAGATAGCACCATTCGGTCACAGTATGGCGCCACGAATGTGAACTATGAATAATTGGCTGTCACTACTCAAATTTATACCGTGTGGATTATGATAGAGTAAAGTGCCATTAGGGCGGCAAAAAATGCAATAATGAAATAAATTTTGAACGAGGCTCGATTCTTGCGTTCCGCTGATTTTGAATTTGGCAATCGCATTATAATTTTTAAAATTCGAAAGTTTGATATGCAGTTTTGGGCAAAGGATAAATAAGTTTGCCACCACAAGAAATGGCTTTTATTGTTTCATCATCTGGTATAATTCGACCGTTCCTTCGCTTTTGCTGTAAATAAGCCCCGTTATCATGGCTACTTTTTTTCCAGCGGTTACTGGATCTATAAATTTAGGAAGTGGGCCGTCAAATTCAATCATTAAATGAATTAGAAACCCGCCGTCATAATAACTCCATTTTTTCAGTTCTCCTATATGGTCACTAACAATACTCCATTGCATCGGCAAGCCTAAAAAAGTACCTGTATTATCAGGATTTAGGATAGCGCTGAAATTTTCGTCATACATCCCCCTATAACTTCCGGTAATTATATCGTTTTCGATTTGAGTGACATTGCTGTGGATAAAACAATTGCCTGTACTAATCTCATTGTTGTCAGTTACAAGTATTCTAGCCTTGGAAAACCCACCCTCAGTTTCGTCATAATAGGTTTTTATGCCTGGGCCAGGAATGGAATTATCGGGATGCAATAATTTAAGTTTTATAGGGTGGTTTATATTAAATGGGTTGGCAAATGAAACGATATTAGTTTGTAAATCAATATCCATAATAATTTGGTCGCCACCGTTCCACCCGAATTTATTGGTAGTGCCCAATTCTTTAAATTCAAACGTATTATTGGTCATTGTTAATGGACTATCGAAGCGCTGGCAGGGTTCAATTAAGATAATTGCGTTATCCTTCTTTTTCAAGGTATAATGGGTATCTGTGAATAACGACATATAGGTACCTTCTGGAATTGATTGGGCAGACAAAGAACTATAGAACCCTAAAAGACACAGTAGATTAAGGATTGTTGAAGTTGATTTCATATGGAATATTTGATTATTTATACGTTCTGTTATTTTCCCACCTCCCTCAATAAAGCATCCATTTCGCTGAATGCAACGGGTGTTCGGAGGTTTCTTTCTATTTTGCTATTTAGGAGCGATAATGTATTTTCATTTCTGCGGAGCATTAAGGTTAATGCAAAACATTTATTATCCTTATCTGACCAGATTACCATTACTCCTGAATCGGCAGCGCTAACTATTGGATTATCTGAATTTGTACGGGACAAATATTTATAATACACTGGTTTTATTCCCAACAGTTCATTGTAATATTTGATTTCATCCCACATCTGTTGTTGAAATTCTGCCATTGCTTCCACAGAGAAAGTGTTGGTTTGTACCTTTACTTGTTGTATTTCACCAATAAGTTTCTTTTTCCCCATTCTCATAAAAGTCTGCGATTCTATTCCCTTACCCGTAATTTGCCACTTGTTGGGACTTACGTTTTTCCAGTTGTAGTCGGGGATCAGTTGTTTGAAATCATTATACTTCAAATCTACCGTATATCCGGAAATGATGCTGATTTGGTGTAGATTTTCAAAATTTTCCGAAAAAGTGCCCGCTTCAAAAAATTGTTCGAGGGTTGCCTGATCCAGTGACGCATCAAACGATTTGCCCCTATTCTCAAATTCAAATAATATTTCCGATTTAGACTTCTTTAACCGTGCTTTGGCTTTATCCATAAATGTTTTGGATTCTTTCTTATAGGTTGCAGATTCGGCAATTGCCCCAATGGTGGTTAGCGCCCCCAAGCCTGGATCATAATTTCGGGCTTCCCCCGCAGCTGAATGACTCAAATCTGAAATCATGGACTTTATTTTCAAATGCTTGGTTTCAAGACTATTCAAGTTTTTTGATCGTCCGTCGTAATCCTTATTAATTTCTTCTACTGAAAGGAAATACCTATGCTCCATTACGGAGTTCTCCTTCACAGCATTCTCAATCTTTGTGAGTTCCGCTTGCAACTGCTCATAAGAACTATCGATTTGGTTAATAGCGTCTAAATAATTTAACCCGTTTATCAACGCATCCATTTCTGACTGAAATGCAGTGTGTTCAGCAATAGATGGGGTTGCCGCCGCATTGCCGGCAGGTGGAGTTCCCCATTTTGGAGATTTTCCCAAAAGTTCGGGGCAACAGTCGGTTCCCATGGATTTGATGTTCGACTTGGTGTCATTTATACTTTTTTCTATACCCCATTTTCCGCAATGCAATAAAGGTTGGCCAGCCAGGCGCACATGGAACATCCTTGGGCATCCTCGGAATTTCGGGTGAGTTCCGCATATTTTTTCATGTTTGCATTTTCCATTTCGGAGCATTGGGCGTAAGCTACGTCCGAAAATATGATTAACAGGAATACAAGAATACCGGGGAGGGCGTTTTTCATAGAGGATGGTTTATTGTTATTTTTTACAAACATAAATTCGATATTTTTATGAAAAAATAGCTATATGTAGCCATTTTTAATGTAAACCCATTCTCAAATTTGGATAAAGTAAATAAGCTATTAGACATCTGGGACCGCATTCCACAAGCAGTGAATGAGCAATTGGACCTATCCCAGAAAGATATTATCAATAATTATATGGACGTCTTTCATTTCGGGGAATACTTCTATGTGATTTTCAACACACGGACCACAGAAATGGAATATGTGAATCCGAATGTCGAAAAGTTATTGGGATATACACAGGACGAATTTCAACTTCAGATAGTGTTGGACAATTTACACCCAGACGACTTACCTTATTATTATCATTACGAACAGAGTGCCGTTAGGTTTTTCTCTGGTTTGCTCCCCGAATTATTTTTTAAATACAAGTTTGCATATGATTATAGACTGAAAATAAAGGACAATAGTTACAAAAGGATTCAGCAACAGATTGTTCCCCTTTATTATTTTCCAGAGGGCGGGGCTCGCACACTAGGGATTTTCACAGATTTAACACACCTAAATATTCAGGGAATCCCAAAGCTCTCTTTTATTGGAATGAAGGGAGCTCCCTCTTATTACAATGTGCATTTGAAGGAAGAATTTCATCTATCCTCCAATATTTTTACCAAAAAAGAGGTGGAGATTCTAAATTACATAGCGAAAGGATTGACAAGTGAGCATATAGCCAAACATCTGAACCGAAGTATTTTTACTGTTCGAAACCACCGAAAAAATCTTTTGCACAAATCGGGTTGCGCCAGCGTACCAGAACTTTTAGTGAAATCCATACGGGAAGGTTGGGTATAAACGTAATGTCCGTGGCAGGTTAGTATCCTTCTGAATCAACAATCTGATTAGCAAGCGCCACTTTCACATGGACAATAGTTAAATAGGTGCGCCCATGCATAGCAATTGTAACAACCAACCTACTCCGAAAATGCCTTCTGTAATGAGTGCCTTGCGCCCCCAAGTATTATTGTTTCTTCCTAGTCGAGAAGGATCCCCGCCAAGCTTCGATTGACCATTAAAAGAAAGCTTTACATATTTTTTAATACTTCAAATTCTTAAAACTTTGAAAAAATCCAACATGCGGCAGCTTCCGCCATTGTTGCGATATCGATCGCTCAGGCTAATACACCCCCCCATCCGTGAAGGAATTACGTTGCTCACTATAATATTAAACTTTTTTTTAGGCTTATAAAGCGCGAGCAATGTTATTCCTCATCCTCAGTAATGGCATTTAGGATTAAACCTGTTGCCAATCCTCCAGTTAAATAGTACGCTATGGTTAAGACCTGGGTTTTTGTGTTTTTCGTGACAGGTTTAGGATTAAGACCTAATGGCTTTGGAAGGACCACCGCACCGACTCCGGCAGATAAGCCATAAAAAATGGCGCGTTTCCATAAATGCTCTCTACCGCCCATTCCTATCATGCTATAGTATAAGGTATTGCCAACAATATCGGCGGCCAATGTGGCCTTATATAAGGTGGGCTTATCTTCAATAGTAGTATCAAATTGATGCAATGTTTTTTGAATTGCTTCTTCACCCAGCAGGTCTACTCGTGGCATATAAGCAGCTTTATTCTTTAGGGTTTCATGGAGTATATTGAGGGTGAGCGCGCCCCCTAGCGCTGCCAATAAATTTTTTAGTTTTCTCATTTTACTTCTAATTTTTCAATAAAGATATATATAGAACGAAGATGTTATTAACCTTAAATTTCAAAGTTTAAACTCAAAAGGTTTTTAACTTTCCATGAGATAAGCAATTTCTGCAAACTTTCTACTATGAAAATAATTCGGAAAGGAATTTGGATTTTTTGACGAAAATTTTAACTAGTGTATTTTGCGGAACAAATCTTTACGCAATGTACCCCAAATTTAAAGCGAAACACCCAAAAACAAAAAAAGCCCATCCATATGGATAAGCTTCTCATTGGTAGTACCCAACTTGATTGGGTATCTAAACCACAAGCCACCTTTAAGTGACTCAACACAACATCTTGTTGCGGTCTGGACGAGACTCGAACTCGCGACCCCCTGCGTGACAGGCAGGTATTCTAACCAACTGAACTACCAGACCAATTTTCCATACCAGCCGAGGCGGGCGCTAACATCAGTTAGACTTAAAAGAAATTGTTACCATACCTTTCGGAATAAATTCCTTGCCGTATTAAGCGGTGGCAAATATACCACTCCATTTCATTTTCGCAAACTATTTTTTAAAAAAAATGAATTTTATTTTAAAGCTTCAATCAATAATTCCCATATAAATTGAATGGCCTTAAAAATGCAAACAACTACTGAATATTGGATACTTTTATTATCAACCAAACTTCTGTCGTTCCACTAAATAGGTGGTCAAAATTTTATTGAAACTCTCGTTGATATCGGTCAATACATATTTGATTCTGTATTGGGCGCAGCGCAGTTGAAGTTCCATAAAATAATCTTGCACAGCCCTTTCGTATTGCTCCTTAATATTATCGGCATATAAGTTTACAAATTCTCCCGTTTCAACATCAATAAATCGTTTAGGGCGATTGCTGAAATCAAAATTCACTTCATGCTTTTTATCGAAAGTGTGAAATAGAATGACTTCGTGCTTGTTGTATTTTAAATGTTGAAGCGCCTGGAAAAGTTTATCCGCTTCGGCATCATTTTGGAACATATCGGTAAAAAGAAAAACCAGTGAACGGCGTTTCAACTTTTCAGCAATTAAATGTAGGTGCTCAAAAGTTTTGGTCCGCGCTTTTTCTTTTGTAGATAACAATGCTTGATTTAGTTTTTGAAGCAGCATTTGGTGGTGCCGCTCGCTGCCTTTTTCAGATGCATAAAATTCGTAATTTTCACTATAAACACTTAATCCCACCGCATCGCGCTGCCGTTTCATTAAATTCATAATAGCTGCGGAAGCTAAAACTGAAAAGCCAATTTTGTTGAGGGAATTTATATTGAACTGTTTTAACTTGGGGTAATGCATTGAGCTACTGTTGTCCACAATCAAATGGCAGCGCAGGTTGGTTTCCTCTTCGTAGCGCTTCGTATAAAGCTTATCCGTTTTGGCGAATAGCTTCCAATCTATATGCTTAGTACTTTCGCCCGAATTATAAATTTTATGTTCGGCAAATTCTGCCGAAAAGCCGTGAAAGGGACTTTTATGAAGACCGGAAATAAAGCCTTCCACCACCTGTTTTGCAAGCAGTTCCAGGTTTTTGAAACCCGTAATCTCGTTTATTTCCTTTTCAATTTTCAACTGCATAGGGAAGTGCAAAAAAGTTTATTTCATCAATGATGCTCGAAGAATTCGATCCGATTTTTTCGCTAACTTAAAAATTATTCCGCTGTTTTTTTCAGAACATAAAGATTCGCCAAATCGCCAGTTACTACACTACCATTTTGATCCAACATCCACAATTGGTTTTCGCCAACTTTGTAATTAAGGGTATCATTTTCGGTTTTCAAAAGTATTTTTAGGCCGGACGCGTCCCATTCAAAATTTCCGCTCTGTTCGAATTCATTCTCTCCTGTTTGCTTACCCAAATAAGTTTGTGATAGAATATAGGTTTTGTCATTCTTCAATTCCAAAACGGTTTTGATTCCTTCACAATCCGCACAGGGCGTAGTGCCTTGATAAACTCCCGCCCAATCCAATGAATTTTCAGAGGTGTGCGAATCTACAATTGTGGAGTCAATTATTTCCACTGTTTCTTCGGAAGAAATTTCCTTTTTACTTTCGTTTTTACACCCTATAAATAGAATGGCAGAGATGCCCAATGCTAATGCCGCTTGTTTCATTTTAGTTTTATTTTAGAATTTCATCAACAATGCCGTAGGCCACAGATTCCTGGGCGCCCATCCAATGATCACGGTTGAAATCCTTCATCACTTTTTCAAATGATTGCCCACAGTTTTCAGCCAACAGCCGCGCGCTAATTTCTTTCGTTTTTAGAATTTCCTGTGCAGTGATTTCAATATCGCTCGCAACCCCTCTTGCACCACCGCTGGGTTGGTGAATCATCACCCGCGCATGCGGCTGGATAAACCGTTTTCCCTTTTCGCCTGCGGAAAGTAAAATGCTGCCCATAGAAGCCGCCAATCCTGTACAGATTGTAGAAACGGGACTTTTAATTTCCTTCATGGTATCATAGATGGAAAAACCGGAGGTAACATATCCGCCGGGACTGTTAATATAGAATTTGATTTCGTCGTGGCTCACTGATTCTAAATAGATTAGACGCTCCACAACATGGCGGGCACTTTTATCATCCACCATTCCCCACAAAAATATTTTGCGGTCCTCTAGACATTTGTCATCAATTTTATCCTGTACTTTACTTGTTTTTGTCATAGTTTTCAAAATTTCCCATCGCGCGCAGTCGAGAGGTTTTTATAAGCTCGTTTTAAGTGAAAAGAGGTCTCGACTGTGCTTGAACTGCGCTCAGCAAAACACGTCTGACCAGACATTTTACTAATATAGAAAAAGGCCCGGCAATGCGCCAAGCCTTTTGTTGAATTATTTTTAAATGTCAGAATTTACAAAAGCGAATCAATTGCTTCAGCATAAACATTCTTTGGGGCAACGCCCACTTGGCGGCCCACTACTTCGCCGTTCTGAAAAACCAAAACAGTCGGTATGTTTCTTACTCCATATTTTGCGGCAAACTCTTGGTTTGCATCCACATCAACTTTACCTACCACAGCCTTACCGTCATATTCTTTACTAATTTCTTCAATGATTGGACCTACCATTCGGCAAGGTCCGCACCAGGCTGCCCAAAAGTCAACCAATACCGGTTTGTCACTTTTCAAAACCGTTTCTTCAAATGTTGCGTCTGTTATTTCTAAAGCCATAATCTTTGTTTTTAATGATTCACAAAAATAGGTAAATTTTATGCGAAATCTTTGCGGGTTAATATATGTTTAGGAAATGAAAGAATTGTTTATTTCTATAACTAATTTAATTTATAACTCAATTGCTCGCGCTCCAATTCATCCAGCAATTCCTTTGAAATATTAATTTTGTGCTTTCTGCTGGGCATCGTTAAATGAATTTTTTCCTCATTTTCATAAACCACAAAGAACAATTGCTTTTCGCCTTTATGGGTTTTTACAAGATTTTTAAGCGAATTGATCTTTTCATCTTTTAAATCGTTTAAAGGAATTGTAAGTGTTAGTTTTTTTCCATGGGTTTCCATCACATCGTGCAGCAATTGAATGCTGTTATACTGAAGCCGGGGTTCGCCTTTTTTACCAGTATCGCGATTGGTCCAACCTTCCTTTACAAAAACACGGCCGTAAATAAATGTGTCCAACGTCAATAAATGTCTAAACTTCAAAAAATCTTCTCCAAAAATCCTAAAATCATAACTATCCTCAAAATCTTCTACTGTGAAAATAGCCCAATCCCGTCCATTTTTTGCGGTCATATATCTTACGTCTGAAACAATTCCGCCAAAACACATTTCCTTATTTATGTAATCTTCCAAAAGGTTGAAATGTGAAACCTTACAATTCGTGAAACTATCCATTTCAAGCTTAAACTCATCCAGCGGATGGCCGGAAATATAAACACCAACCACTTCCTTTTCCTGCTTCAGTTTCTTCATCGTTCCCCATTCCGCACATGGCGGCACTTCCGGTTCAGGAATTTGCACTTCACTGGCATCGCCAAAAAGACTTACTTGCGAAGAATTCTGCGTTTCCTGATATTTTGCCGCATATCGTAGCACTTTTTCAATAAACATCACCCCATCGCCGTCGTGGTGCAAATATTGCGCACGATGCGTATCAAAACTGTCAAAGCCACCCGCAAGCGCCAAATTTTCAAAAGCCTTTTTATTTGCGGAACGAAGATCAATTCGCTTCGCCAAATCAAAAACAGATTTGTATTTTCCGTCTTTTCTCTTTTCAACAATCGTTGCAACGGCACTGCTGCCCACTCCTTTTACGGCGCCCATTCCAAAACGGACTGCGCCTTCCGCATTTACGGTGAATTTGTGGAAGGATTCATTTACATCCGGACCCAAAACGGTAAGTCCCATTCGCTTGCATTCGTCCATAAAAAAGGTAACCTGTTTTATGTCGCTCATATTATTTGAAAGTACCGCCGCCATATATTCCGCGGGATAATGCGCTTTTAAATAGGCGGTTTGGTAAGCAATCCAGGCGTAACAAGTAGAATGCGATTTGTTGAAAGCGTAACTCGCGAATGCTTCCCAATCTTTCCAGATTTTTTCGAGTTTTTCTGCGTCGTGGCCTTTTTCCGAAGCTTGGGCAACAAATTTCGGTTTCATTTTATCGAGAACCTCTTTTTGCTTTTTTCCCATCGCCTTTCGCAAAACGTCAGCTTCACCTTTTGTGAACCCTGCCAATTTCTGCGACAAAAGCATTACCTGTTCTTGATAAACCGTGATGCCGTATGTTTCTTTCAAATATTCTTCCATCGCCGGAAGGTCGTATTCAATCTCCTCCTCCCCATGTTTTCTTCGTACGAAACTTGGAATATATTCCATAGGACCTGGACGGTACAATGCGTTCATTGCAATGAGATCGGCAAAGACCGTCGGTTTCAATTCCTTCATATATTTCTGCATTCCGGCAGATTCATATTGAAAAATCCCGACAGTTTCCCCTCTTTGGAAAAGTTCGTAGGTTATTTCATCATCGAGCGGAAATTCATCCGGATCGAGGTCTATATTATGTTTATGCTTTACAAGTTTTACCGTGTCCTTTATAAGCGTCAAGGTTTTCAATCCCAAGAAATCCATCTTTAGGAGTCCCGCACTTTCAACTACTGAGTTATCAAATTGCGTAACATATAATTCTGAATCCTTGGCCGTTGCTACGGGAACAAAATCGGTAATATCACTGGGCGTAATAATTACGCCGCAAGCATGAATTCCGGTATTCCGAACGGAACCTTCAAGAATCTTTGCTTGATTTATAGTTTGCGCTTCCAGATCGCTTCCTTCGGAAAGATTTAAAAGTTCGTTTACCTTCGGAAGCTCATCACTTCGGAAACGGCTTCGCAATTCCGCATCGCTCAAACCGAAAATCTTGTTCAGTTTGGTCATATTCGGAATCAATTTCGAAATCCTATCGGCTTCGTTCAATGGCAAATCCAAAACCCGAGCGGTATCGCGAATGGAGGATTTTGCGGCCATCGTTCCGTACGTAATTATCTGCGCAACTTGGTTACTGCCGTATTTGTTAATAACGTAATCCATGACCTTGCTTCGGCCCTCATCATCAAAATCGATGTCGATGTCGGGCATACTCACACGGTCCGGATTTAGGAAACGCTCAAAAAGCAAATCGTATTTAATCGGACAAATATTGGTGATCCCCAAGCAATAAGCCACGGCACTGCCCGCAGCCGAGCCCCGGCCGGGCCCCACGGAAACATCCATTTTTCGGGCTTCAGCTATAAAATCCTGCACTATCAAAAAGTAGCCGGGATAACCGGTATTTGCGATTACATTCAGCTCAAAATCCAATCGTTGTTTTATTTCCTTTACCCGCTGTGAAGCCTCTTCGGGAATTTCAAAATCGGTCAATGCTTCATATGAAACTTCCAACAATTCCGGGTAACGCCTTTTGGCGCCTTCGTAAGTTAAATGTCGCAGATATGCATTTTCGCCCCGCTTGCCGCCATCAATATCTTCCGAATTTAAAAACGTTTCGGGAATTCCAAAGTTGGGAAGCAATACATCGCGATGCAAACTGAAAGGCTGTATTTTTGAAACAACTTCTTCAATATTCAAAATGGCTTCGGGCAAATCCTTGAACAATGACTTCATTTCATCCTGCCCCTTAAAATAATATTCCTGATTCGGCAAACCGTAACGATAGCCGCGACCACGACCAATGGGCGTTGCCTGCTTTTCGCCATCCTTTACGCAGAGCAAAATATCGTGGGCGTTGGCATCTTCCCTATTTATATAATAGGTGTTATTGCAAGCTACGATTTTTACATTGTTGCGTTTCGCCATTTCAATCAGCACGGTGTTTACGCGTTTTTCGTCTTCTTGATCATGGCGCATAATTTCCAAATACAGATCTTCGCCAAACTTCTCCTTCCACCAAAGTAATGCTTCCTCTGCTTGGTTTTCACCTATATTCAAAATTTTTCCGGGCACTTCGCCGTAAAGGCTTCCGGTTAAAACAATGATGTCTTCTTTATATTTTTCGACAATATTTTTATCAATCCGCGGGACATAATAAAAACCTTCAGTATATGCGATTGACGCCATTTTTGCCAAATTGTGGTAGCCATTTTTGTTTTTGGCGAGCATCACAATTTGGTAGCCGTTGTCTTTGTGGTTTTTGTTCAAATGGTCTTCGCAAACAAAAAATTCGCAGCCAACGATGGCTTTTAGCTGCTTGTGTTTATTTTCTTCCGAAAGGGATTTATTGTAATTGGCAACAGCCTGCACAAAGTGAAATGCGCCCATCATATTGCCCGAATCCGTTAGTGCGACTGCCGCCATATTATTTTCAACGGCGGCATTTACCAAATCTGTCGTGCTGGAAGTGGACTGCAAAATGGAAAATTGTGAATGATTGTGAAGATGCACAAAGGGCGCATCTTCCAGCGTTGCTATGTTCACTTTTATTTCCTCGGAAGAAATTTCCTGCGTTTCCGAAGCAGCTTGTAATTGCTTTCGAATTTCTTCCGAAGCTTTTTTCAGATTAATATGCTTCAGCCCAATCAGTTCGATGGTCTGTGGATTTACCTCAGAAAAGTTTTCAAAATAATCCGGCTGCACGTCCAATTCCTCAATAGTGAAAATCTGACGGCGCACCAATTCCAAAAAGCAGCGGGTGGTTGCCTCAACGTCGGCCGTGGCGTTGTGGGCTTCCGCAAACGGCTCACTGAAAAGGAATTCGTGAAGTTCCGTTAACGTTGGCAATTTAAACTTTCCACCGCGACCGCCCGGAATTTGGCACATTTGAGCGGTAATTTCGGTACACGTATCCAAAACCCGCAGCTTGGGCAACGGGTTTTCAATTCCCAATCGGAAGAATTCCGCACCCATAATATTCACGTCGAAATCAACATTTTGCCCAACAATAAATTTTGCTTTAGAAAGCGCAATGTTGAATTTCTCGACAATCTCTTCCAAAGAAATTCCTTCGGTGGCGGCGAGTTCGGTGGAAATTCCGTGGATTTTTTCGGCGTCAAACGGAATGTTGAATCCTTCCGGCCTTACCAAATAATTTTGGTGCTCCACAAGTTTTCCGTGGGCGTCGTGCAACTGCCATGCAATCTGGATACAGCGGGGCCAATTGTCGCTATCGCTTACTGGAGCGTTGTAACGTTTGGGAAGGCCTGTGGTTTCTGTATCGAAGATTAAAAACATTTCAAGTTATGAGTTATGCGTTAAGATTATGAGCAAGGCTAGCTCTGAGGGTAAAAATAGAAAAAGCGACCGCTTTTGGGAAGTTAAATTGTTAGTAGTTGTTCACAAAAAAAAGACCAATTTCAAGATTTCTAAATCAGCATTTTTGCAATTTAAAAATTATGAAATGAATGATTATTTTTCTTCTACATTCCGAATTTAAACGAACCATTTCAGATTCAACAGAAAAAAGTTTACGCTATATTATGAATCAATAAGCCACATCAAACTGTCCTTCAGTAATCTCTGTTCTGTTGGTTATAAAAGAAAATGTACCCTTGATTCTCATTTCGGAAGTATCATGTTCTATAATTTTCACAATACCACTAGCGGTCGGCTCGGGTCCATTCACCCCTTGAAATTTCGCAGCAAAACCACCGCGGGGCAAACTGTATTCTCCCGGTTCAACATTTGCGGTAACAGAAATTACAATAGAAGCGTTTGCAGTACTCCCGGACGTTATAATGGTATTGCCGGTATTGCGGGAAGTGACAATAATTGGAAGAAATGGATTGCCATCAACCTTGGCAGTAAATAATCCCGCATTTGTTGGGTCTGTTATTTCGCCACCTGTATATGAAACATTATGCAAAGCGCCTTTTGAAACATAAATTGTGTCGATTCCCGGAAGAAAGGCATTAAACCTAAAAGTTCCCGATAGCGTTTTGTTGGCTTCATTAACTTCTGATATTGTGATTACGCCTTCTCCATTGGGTCGGGTGGTGTAAATGCTTCCGCCCACATCCTCAAAAATTGCAAAATTCGGAAGTCCTTCGGCTATGGTAAAATTTCCTTCGGACAGGCGCGACACGTGCAACGTCATTGATTCTTCATCCGTAAAACCTTGAATAGTAAGGCTTCCATCTTCATTTAAGGCCGCACGCGCATCGTTCGAACGGTAAAGATTGTTATCTACATTGGCTTGTAAGGCAACATCATTGGATTCTATGTCTTCACAAGAAATTATTGAGATAGCGGCAAATAGAACGAACAGAAAATTTTTCATGGACAAATGGATTTTTATGGGATTTTGACAAATGTAAAATAAAAACTTTAATCGATTGAATTCCAAAAAGAAAAAATACTATCTTTGCCGTCCTTAATTATAACCGGGGTCGGGAACCCCAAAAATTAATTCAAAACATGCCTGTAAAAATCAGACTACAAAGACACGGAAAGAAAGGGAAGCCTTATTTCTGGATCATCGCGGCAGACAGCCGTGCAAAAAGAGATGGTAAATTCCTTGAAAAAATAGGCTTTTACAATCCAACAACTAACCCTGCGCAGATTGACCTTGATGTGGACAGTGCTGTAAAATGGCTTCAAAACGGAGCTCAGCCTACAGATACTGCTCGCGCAATTCTTTCTTACAAAGGAGCTTTAATGAAAAATCACCTTGCTGGTGGCGTTCGTAAAGGTGCTTTGACGGAAGAGCAAGCTGAGGCAAAATTCAACGAATGGTTAGAGCAAAAATCTGGATCTATCGACCACAAGAAAGCAAGCCTTTCTGAAGCTAAGGAAAAAGAAAAAGCTGAAAAACTTGCTGCCGAAAAAGCCGTGAGCGACAAGCGTGCTGCTGATGCCGCCGCTGCAAATGCTCCTGTTGAAGAAGCAAATGAGGAAGCTGAAGTTGAAACCGAAGCTGCTGAAACTGCAACAGAGGAAACTGCTGGGGAAGAAACTGCAACTGCAGAGGCTCCCGCTGAAGAGACAAACGAAAAAGAAAAAGAAGCATAAATTTCACAACGATGCAAAAGGAGAATTGCTTCTACTTAGGCAAAATCGTTAGGAAATACAGCTTCAAGGGAGAGCTGCTCATAAAACTTGATACAGACGAACCCGAACTTTTTACTGGAATGGAATCGGTTTTTGTGGAACAACGCAAAAACTTGATTCCATTTTTTATTGAGGAAAGCTCACTTCACAAAAGCGAATTGCTACGCGTGCGTTTTGAAGATGTTCAAAATGAAGCCGAGGCTGATGCCCTCATCGGTGCACATTTATATCTGCCTTTGGAATTTCTTCCGAAGTTATCCGGCAATAAATTCTACTATCACGAAGTCATCGGTTTTACCGCCATTGATGAAACTTTTGGCGACATCGGAAAAATTACCGGCGTGAATGACACTACCTCACAAGCCTTATTTGAAATTGACCGCGACGGAAAACAGATATTAATTCCCATTATTGACCATTTTATTAAAAAAGTAGACCGCGAGGCGAAGGCAATTTTACTAAACGTGCCGGAGGGTTTGATTGAAATGTATCTTTGAAAAAAAATCCCAAAAATAAAATCACAAATTCCAAAATCAAAGGTTCAAAAATCTTAAATCAGCAATCGTTAATCTAAAATCCTTTGGAGCCTTTTAAATTCAAACAATTCACAGTTGAACAAGACCGTTGCGCAATGAAAATTGGCACCGACGGGGTTTTGCTCGGCGCCTGGGTTTCGATAAAAAATAATCCTTTTTCTATTTTGGATATTGGCGCTGGCACAGGGATTATTGCGCTACAATGGGCGCAACGCTCCCATGCCGAATTGATTGACGCTCTTGAAATTGACGAAAACGCATATGAACAATGTGTCGATAATTTTGAAAATTCGCCTTGGGGTGATCGGCTTTTTTGTTATCACGCTTCGCTCGAGGAATTTGTGGAGGAAATTGAGGATAAGTATGACCTCATCATTTCAAACCCGCCATTTTATTCCGAAGATTATAAAACACCAAATGAATCTCGAGACATTGCACGTTTTAGCGACGCGCTTCCGTTTGATGAATTGATTGAAAGTGCTTCGCAATTACTTTCGGACGAAGGTATTTTTGCGGTAATCATTCCTCGGAAGGAAGAGGAAAATTTCATCAAAATGGCTTCGGAAGTAAACCTTTTTCCAAGGAGGATTTGCAGGGTTCGCGGCACTGAAACTTCCCGCCACGGCGGGCAGGCAGAAGAAAAACGAAGTATGCTGGAGTTTTCCTTTAAAAAAATTTCACCTAAAATTGAAAACCTTACCATTGAGATTTCCCGCCATAATTACACCGAAGAATACAAAAATCTGGTGCAGGATTTTTACTTGAAAATGTAGGTCTTTCACCATTCTATTCCTATTTTTGTAGGCTATTATCCAGCTATGAAAGTCATAGAAAAATATCGGGAAAAAATTATAGGGCTATGTGAAAAACATAAGGTCGTTTCACTTTTTGTTTTCGGTTCGGTCACGAAATCTTCATTTAACCAAAATAGCGACATTGATTTTTTGGTGGATTTTTCCAAAATAGATTTGGATAATTATGCCGATAATTATTTCGATTTAAAATTTTCTTTGGAAACCCTTTTAAATAGAAAAGTTGATTTGATTGAACGAAAAGCACTTCGTAATCCATACTTGAAAAAAGAGATTGAAAGTACCAAAACATTGGTTTATGGATATTGAACTGAAAACTTGGATGTTCGACATTCTCCAATCCATTGAGGAAATTGAAAGTTATTTTGAGAAAGAAAAATCTTTGGAACAATATCAAAAGGATCAAAAAACCAAACGTGCCGTTGAAAGAAACCTCGAAATTATTGGAGAAGCTGTTAACCGAATATTAAAAAAAGAACCCGATTTTAAACTTACCAATTCCCGTAAAATTATTGGCACACGAAACATAATTATCCATAATTATGATTTTATTTCGGATGATTTGATTTGGAGTATAATTACGCAATATCTTCCCGATTTAAAGAAGGAAGTCAAACTATATTTAAACGAATCTAAAAAATAATGAAACCAGACCTATTCGAAGCCCCAGATTATTATAATCTTGACGAATTACTTTCCGATGAACATAAATTGGTGCGCCAAGCAGCCCGCGATTGGGTGAAGCGCGACGTATCTCCCATTATAGAAGAATACGCACAAAAGGCAGAATTTCCAAACCAAATTATTAAAGGCCTTGCCGAAATTGGCGCTTTTGGCCCGTATATTCCCGAGGAATATGGAGGTGCTGGACTTGACCAAATTTCTTACGGTTTGATTATGCAGGAAATTGAGCGCGGCGATAGCGGTGTTCGCAGTACGGCTTCGGTTCAGTCTTCATTGGTGATGTACCCCATTTGGAAATATGGCAATGAGGAACAGCGTAAAAAATATTTACCGAAGCTGGCATCCGGCGAATGGATGGGCTGTTTCGGATTGACAGAGCCGGACCACGGCAGTAATCCGGGCGGAATGACCACCAACTTTAAAGACAAAGGCGACCACTATCTTTTGAATGGCGCCAAAATGTGGATAAGCAACGCGCCTTTTGCGCAAGTGGCGGTAGTTTGGGCGAAAAACGAGGAAGGTAGAATCCATGGCTTGATTGTAGAACGAGGAATGGAAGGTTTTTCCACACCGGAAACACACAATAAATGGTCGCTACGTGCTTCGGCAACCGGCGAGCTTATTTTTGATAATGTAAAAGTGCCGAAGGAAAATTTACTTCCAAATAAATCTGGGTTGGGTGCGCCGCTTGGCTGTTTGGATTCCGCCCGTTATGGAATTGCTTGGGGCGTAATTGGTGCCGCGATGGATTGTTACGACACCGCGCTTCGTTATTCAAAAGAACGGATTCAATTCGGAAAACCGATTGGGCAATTCCAACTTCAGCAGAAAAAATTGGCCGAAATGATTACTGAAATCACGAAAGCGCAATTGCTTACTTGGCGTTTGGGAGTTTTAAGAAATGAGGGAAAGGCAACTTCCGCCCAGATTTCCATGGCAAAAAGAAACAATGTTGAAATGGCGATAAACATTGCCCGCGAAGCACGGCAAATATTAGGCGGAATGGGAATTACAGGCGAATACAGCATTATGCGCCACAGCATGAATCTTGAAAGCGTGATTACTTACGAAGGCACGCACGACATTCATTTATTGATTACCGGACTTGATATTACTGGGCTGAACGCTATTCAGTAAATTAGAAAATGTTTAATAATTTAAAAAGGCTTCACTAATTTGAAGCCTTTTTTTGTTTCTGATGCAAATTGTATCTTTCAGCAAATAATTGAATAATGTCCTCGCGAACCCGAATGTCCCGTGCCTATAATGCCGCTCGCCGCGTTACCTTTAACGATGATTCAAAGTTTATAATATTCAGCGATTGCCATCGTGGCGACAACAGTTTTGCCGATGATTTTGCGAACAACCGCAACATTTACTTTCACGCGTTGCAGGATTACTATAAAAACGGATTTACGTATTGCGAAGTGGGAGACGGCGATGAACTTTGGGAGAATCTTTTTTTTAAGGATATTTTTGAGGCTCACCAAAATGTGTATGCGTTGATGAAACTTTTTTACGCTGAAAACAGATTGTTGCGGGTAGTGGGGAATCACGATATGGTTTATTTGAATCAAAATTTTGTTGAGAAAAATCTTTTCACCTATTTCGATAAAATAACCAATAAGGAAGCGCCACTTTTCCCCGGAATTAAATTTACTGAAGGATTAATTCTGGAGCACGAAACAACAGGGCAGGAAATCTTTATGATGCACGGCCACCAGGCGGATTGGATGAATTACGTAGGTTGGAAATTCAACAGGTTTATGGTGAGGGCACTGTGGCGGCAACTTCAGATTTTTGGAATCGGGGATCCCACGAGCCCCGCAAAAAATTACAAAGAATTAATAAAAGTCGAAAGACGAACCAAACGCTGGATAGTTGAAAACAAAAACATTTTCACCATTACCGGCCACACGCATCGACCCCGATTTCCGGAGCCGGGAGAAATTGCCTTTTTTAACGATGGAAGCTGCGTACATCCGCGAAGCATCACCGGTTTAGAAATTGAGAAAGGAGAGATTTCATTAATAAAATGGCATATTTCCACCACCGAGGATGGCATTCTAAAAGTAGGCCGCGTATTGTTGGAAGGCCCACAGAAATTAATCGATTATAAAACCGAATGATATTTTTCAGCGTAAATCTTTAAATCTTTACCAATAATGATAAACGGAAAACTATTACTCCTGCTATTAACATTGACATCCCTATCCTGCGGAATTTCAAAACCCGAGGTCATTGCAGAAAATATAACCCAGAAATATCTTGCTCTCGGCGACAGTTATACCATTGGCGAAAGTGTTTGTGGCCATTGTAATTATCCAAAACAGCTTACGGATAGCTTAAACAATGTTTTAAAGGCAAAAACATCCGTAAAAATAATTGCCAAAACAGGTTGGACAACCACAGATTTGTTGGGTGCGATTGCTGCTGAAAATCCTCCAAAAGATTATGATTTGGTTACGCTGCTCATTGGCGTAAACAACCAATACCAAGGAAAATCGTTTTCGGTTTACGAAGAGGAATTCCCCAAATTACTGGATATGGCCATTGCTTTCGCCAAAGGAAAAAATGAAAATGTTATCGTGCTTTCCATTCCGGACTATGCCTTTACCCCTTTCGGACAAAAATCTGGGAAAGGTGAAAAGATTACTTCGGAATTAAAACGATATAATGCTTTTGCGGAAAGGATTTCAAAAGAAAAAAACGTCCATTTTGAAAACATTACCCCGATAACGCAACAAGGTTTGGAAAACCCAAAATTGGTTGCTTCTGATGGTTTGCATCCTTCTGCGGAAGCTTATAAAAAATTTGTTGAAAATATATTCCAAAAGGCTGCGGAAATTCTCCGTTAAACTTCGGGGGCGAGCTCAACTTCCAAACCGTTAAGTTCTTCCTTTATAAAAATTTGACAACCAAGCCTACTGTTTTCTTTTACATTAAATGCTTCGGAAAGCATCAAATCTTCGTCATAGCTCATTTTGGGAAGTTCGTGATTGCTTAAAATGTAACATTGACAAGAGGCGCACATCGCCATTCCGCCGCAAATACCAATGGTTCCTTCGGGTGCCAACTCGTATGACCGGACAATTTCCATCAAATTCATATTCATATCCGTTGGAGCGTCAACCTCGTGGATGACGCCTTCACGATCAATGATTTTTATTTTGATGTCGTTCATAAAGTATTATGAGTTGAAAGGTTTATGAGTTGATGGCGCTTTTAATCAATTGATTTTACAACTGCTTTTGGCGCCTCTTTTTTACTTCCGTCAAAGCCTTCCACGCCGCCAACGGTGGTATATTTCATTACATATCTTTTCTCCGGAAAAATACGTTGGAACGCGCTTTGGCACATTAAAGTTGCCTCGTGAAAACCGCAAAGAATCAACTTCAATTTTCCGGGATAGGTGTTCACATCCCCAATGGCGTAAATTCCGGGAATATTGGTTTGATAATCCAAAGTATTATCAACCTTAATTGCATTTTTTTCAATTTCAAGTCCCCAATCGGCGATCGGGCCAAGTTTTGGCGCTAAACCGAACAATGGAATAAAATGCTCGCATTCCCTATTGAAAACTTCTGCGCCCTGTTTAATGACAACTTCCTCAAGTTGATTTCTTCCAACAAGACCCACGACTTCGGCCGGCGTAATCAATTCAATTTTACCGATGTTTTTCAGTTCCTGAACTTTTTCAACACTATCCAAAGCGCCGCGGAATTCATTTCTTCTGTGAATTAGCGTCACACTTTTTGCAACATTCGTAAGGAAAATACTCCAATCCAATGCCGAATCGCCACCTCCGGAAATAACCACATTTTTGTTTCGATATAATTCCGGATCGCGAATGATATATTCCACACCCTTGTCCTCAAAGTCCGAAAGATTTGTAATGGGTGGTTTTCGGGGTTCAAAACTTCCCAAACCGCCTGCAATTGCTACTATTGGGGCGTGGTGTTTTGTGCCTTTGTCCGTGGTTACAATAAAGGAACCATCGTTTAATTTTTCAATTGTATCGGCACGTTCGCCCAATGTAAAGCCTGGTTGGAAAGGCTCAATCTGCTTCATGAGATTGTTTACCAAATCGCCCGCAAGAATTTCGGGAAATGCCGGGATATCGTATATAGGTTTTTTGGGATATATTTCCGCACACTGCCCACCAGGTTGCGGAAGCGCATCAATTAAATGACATTTCAATTTCAATAATCCTGCCTCAAAAACAGCGAAAAGCCCTGTGGGACCCGCACCAATAATGAGAATATCTGTTTTAATCATGAGAAAATTTCTCTTTTTTTAAGTTCAAAAATTTGGGTGGAGATTGACATAAGGAATGACGATTGCACTTATTGGGAAATGCTGACCACCCTTTCAATTTGTGGAGCGTATTTTTTGATGGTCATTTCCACACCGCTCTTCAACGTCATTTGGTTAATGGAACAACCAACGCAAGCTCCTTTGAGCTGTACATTCACAATTTTTTCATCTACGATCGAGACCAAAGCGATATCTCCTCCATCATTCTGAAGAAAAGGACGAATTTCTTCTAAGGCCTCCTCCACTTTTATTATAAGTTCCGGTGTAGTCATATTATTTTTTTACGGCGCTGCAACCTGCCATTGTTGTAATTTTTATAGCTTCGGTGGGCGGGAGATTTTCATTTCGTCGTACCGTTTCTTCCACCACATTTCTTGTAATTGTTTCAAATGCTTCCTCAATTTGGGTTGCCGTCTGTAATGCAGCCGGTCTTCCCGCATCGCCCGCTTCACGAATGCTTTGCACCAATGGCACCTCGCCTAAAAATGGCACTTCCAAATCTTCCGCTAAATGTTTAGCGCCCTCTTTTCCAAATATGTAATATCTGTTTTCCGGAAGTTCGGCCGGCGTGAAATAGGCCATATTCTCTATAATACCCAACACGGGAACATCAATATTTTCTTGTCTAAACATCGCTACCCCTTTACGAGCATCCGCCAAGGCAACATTTTGTGGCGTACTAACTACAACGGCACCAGTAATTGGCAACGATTGCATAATACTCAAATGGATATCCCCGGTTCCGGGCGGAAGATCGATCAACATAAAATCCAATTCGCCCCAGGCTGCATCAAATATTAATTGATTTAAAGCTTTGGCAGCCATCGGGCCTCGCCAAATTACGGCCTGGTCCGGCTGGGTGAAAAATCCAATGGAAAGGATTTTAATGCCATAATTTTCAATGGGTTTCATTTTACTTTTGCCTCCAAAGTTTACCGAAAGCGGCTTTTCCATCGCCACATCAAACATAATCGGGATTGATGGCCCGTAAATATCGGCATCCAAAATACCGACTTTGAATCCCATTTTTGATAGGGATACCGCCAAATTTGCCGTAACAGTAGATTTCCCGACGCCTCCTTTTCCGGAGGCAACAGCAATTATATTTTGAATTCCGGGAATTGGTTTTCCTTTAATTAAATTTGGGTTTTGTGGTTTTGCGGGAGCTTCCACTTTAATATTTACTTGCACTTTTGCATTGGGATCCACTTTTTCATGAATGGTTTTTATAACATCTGCCTCGACCCTTTTCTTTATGTGAAGTGCTGGCGTGGAAAGTTTCAAATCCACAATAATTTCATCAGCGAACGTAACAACATTTTGAACCGCACCGCTCTCTACCATATTTCTTCCTTCACCGGAAACCGTAATAGTTTTAAGTGCTGAAAGAATTTCTTGTTTTGAAATGCTCATTTTTAAGTATAATATTTAGATTGATTCTAAAGTGCAAATATAGTAAAAAAGTATGCAGCAGTCAGTATTCAGTAAGTAGTATGTTTGGTTGAAAATATTTGCTTTTACTCAAAAATATTTCAAAAAATGAGGAAATTAAAAATTCAAAAATTATAGGCGAAGATTGAATTGGAACTTGAAACTTATTCTCTTTATAAAAGCTCATTCATCGGGTCCCAAAAATGCTTCTCAAAATTTTGGATTTGGTTGTTAACCACTTCAATTCCTTCGTTTTCCAAAAGCTGTTGCATTAAGTTTGTACCTTGGAAATGATGTTTACCGGTAAGCAAACCATTCCGATTTACGACACGATGGGCGGGTATTTCACTTTTTGAGCAACCATTCATAGCCCACCCCACCATTCGCGCGCTTCCTTTGGCACCCAAATAATTGGCTATAGCGCCGTAGGAGGTAACTTTTCCGAAAGGAATCTGCGCCGCAACCTTATATACCTGTTGAAAAAAACCTTCGTTAGCCATGGTTATAACTTCCTTAAAATTTTCAATAAGGTAATAACAGAAATGGCCGCAGTAACAAAGCCAATCACATAGTTCATGTTTAAGCTAAGCTTGCGTGAATGTTCCTTGGGTCTAAAAAATTGAACATATAAGGCTAGGCTCGCATAAGTGCCAATTCCGGAAGCTATGACAGCCAACCACAATTCCGGTTGCGCAAATGTAAACGCACCAAAGGCGGCAAATGTAATGCTGAGATAAATCCAATATGGGATGGGGAGAATGTTAAGAACAGCAATAAAAATTCCCAAAAAAAAACGGTTCCGTTTGGAATTTTCAGTGTGATCGGGGATTTCCCTGCGCGTATCCTTTGCAATCAATAAAAAGTATATTGTGAGACTTATAAAAATGCCCAAAGCAACTTTCTGAAGCATGCTCACCACATCGGGATGTTGCCCAATGTAGCGGGCGAGTAAAAGCGCAATATAGGTTTGGAGCATTACTGTGATGCAAACGCCCATCGAAAAAAGAAAGCCTCTTTTTCTACCTTCTTTCATACTTATTTTTGCGGCATACATATTTATTAGTCCCGGAGGAAGGACGCCAATAAAAGCACCTAAAAACCCGATAAGTAAATTGTAAAAAACTGACATTTTGTGGGTGTATGTTTCTGTGAATATACTGAATTCTCTTTAATGAAATTTAAACCGAATGTAAGTTATCTTCTTTCCAATCTGCAGATATTGCTGTTCATAATAGGTTTGGATATTGGTCACGGCTTCCGGCGCGCCTTCACTTCCATAGACATCGTGATGCGCATATTCAACAATTTCGCCTAGGCCATGCAACAGCCCGAGGGTATAGCCGTGCATAAACTCACTATCGGTTTTGAGGTGGATATACCCTTCCGGTTTTAATATCTTTTTATACTTTTTAAGAAAATCCTGATTGGTCAATCGGTGCTTGGTGCGCTTGTATTTTATTTGGGGGTCGGGGAAGGTGATCCAGATTTCGTCCACTTCATTTTCTTCGAAAAGATGGTCCACAAGTTCAATTTGGGTGCGTAAGAATCCGACATTTTCTAGCTTCTCTTTCAAAGCAATTTTTGCGCCACGCCAAAATCTTGCGCCTTTAATGTCAATACCCAAAAAATTAGTTTCAGGATAGGCCTTTGCAAGATTTACCGAATATTCGCCCTTGCCGCAGCCCAGTTCCAAAACCAACGGATTGTTGTTTTTGAAGAATTCTTTGCGCCAATTTCCTTTCAATTCCACCGCATTGTTTAAAATTTCATCGCGCGAGGGCTGAACAACATTGGAAAAAGTTTCATTTTCCCTAAAGCGTCTCAATTTATTTTTACTTCCCAAAATTTTAATTTTCGGTAAAATTAAGGAAATATACTCCCGCTGCAATTATTGCTACATTTGTTTTATGACCAAAAAGAAAACCATCCTGGTTGCGCCATTGCATTGGGGATTAGGCCATGCAACCCGGTGCATTCCAATTATTTCAGCATTGCGGGAATCTGGCTTTGAGGTTATTTTGGCCTCCGATGGGGCGGCGCTGCTGCTACTTCAAAAAGAATTCCCCCAATTGGAATATGTGGAATTACCGTCATACAACATCACATATTCGAAAAACAAACATTTATTTAAATGGAAATTGTTCACCAACCTTTTTACAATTTTCAATACGATCCTTTCCGAGAAACGAATTGTCCAAAAGCTAGTTGCCGAAGGAAAAATCCAAGGAATTATCAGCGATAACCGGTTTGGGGTTCGAAGCAAAAGGGTACCTTCGGTTTTTATAACGCATCAACTTAATGTTCTTTCGGGAAGCACTACGTATTTAAGCAGCAAAATAAATCAATGGTTTATCAAAAAATTTGATGTTTGTTGGGTGCCGGATACTGAAAACGTGGTCCTAAACTTAAGTGGAAAATTAGGTCATTTAACCCACGAGTCATTTCCAATTAAATATATAGGTATCCTAAACCGAATGAAAAAAAGGGAAATTCCAAAATCCATCGATATTTTGGCATTAATATCCGGGCCAGAACCGCAACGATCTCTTTTTGAAGAAATGCTCAAACAAACCCTTTGCAAAAGCCGCCAAAGAGTGCTGATGGTTCAGGGAATAGTAGAGAAGGAGCAAAAAACCCATTATTTCGAAAATATAGAGATAGTAAATTTTTTGACCACCGAATCACTTGAAGAAGCCTTGAACAAAAGTGAGACGGTTATTTCCCGATCGGGCTACACGACAATTATGGATTTAGCATCACTTGAAAAAAAGGTTTTTTTCATTCCCACTCCTGGACAATATGAACAGGAATATTTGGCAAAGCGTTTAAAAAATCTTGGAATTGTCCCGTCCTGCAAACAGCAAAAATTTAAATTGAAAAAATTGAAGAGAATCTCGGTTTTTAGTGGGTTGGAAAATATAGCCGTTGAACCCGTGAATTTCCCGGAATTATTTTCCCTTTTCCAAGGTAAATGAAAATTCAGAGCCAATACCAAATTGGCTTTCAACGTAAATTTTCTGATTGTGGGCCTCTACAATATGCTTAACAATGGAAAGACCCAAACCGCTTCCGCCCTCCTTTCGGGATCCGCTCTTGTCCACCCGATAGAAGCGCTCAAAAATCCGTGGCATGTTTTCTTTTAAAATTCCTTCCCCATTATCGGTCACACGAATGAGAACCTTATTTTTGAGTATCTCCTCAATGCCAATTTCAGTTGTTCCGTCCTGTTTTCCATATTTCAGGGAATTAACGATCAAGTTGGTGATCACCTGCTCTATTCTTTCACGATCCGCGCGCACAGTAATTTCTTCCAAATATTCCCTGTCAAAGACTAATGAAATATTCTTTTTGGCGGCTTTCATCTCCAATAAATCGAATATATTCTGAATCAATTCCAGGATATTGAAATTTTCTTTGTTTAGCACCAGGCCGCCACCTTCCAACTTTGCAATCATATCCAGTTCTTTCACAATATATGTAAGCCTTTCAACACCCTTACTTGCTCTTCGAAGATACTCTTTTCTTACTTTTTTATCTTTCATGGCGCCATCCAAGAGGGTCAAAATGTAGCTCTGAACCGTGAATAGCGGAGTTTTGAGCTCATGCGAAATATTTCCCATAAATTCCTTTCGGTAATTTTCGCGAACATTCAGGGTTTCAATTTCAAGCTTTTTTACATTCACGTAGTTCTCAACTTCACGGGTGAGCACCTCCATATCTGTCGTTACAGAGGGTTGCGCAAAATCCTTTTCACTGAGAATGCGAACATCTTTGTAGATTTTTTTTATTCGTAAATAAATGAATTTCTCGACCCTATATTGCAGAATAAAAAACGTGAGCAAAAACAAGGCAATGAAGAAAAGAAGTAAATACACGAAAGAGGTTGTTTGCAAAAAATATAAAAATACGCCCATTGCCAAAGAAGCGCTTGTGGATATGAACAGCGCGGTGGTGGCCGCAAAATTATATTTCTTGGGAAGTTTCATTCTATTTTAAACAACGAATTTATACCCCACCCCTTTCACGGTCTTAAATTTGTTATCGCCAATTTTCTCGCGAAGTTTACGGATATGCACGTCAATGGTTCTGCCGCCCACTACCACGTCATTACCCCAAATGTTTTCTAGAATATCTTCGCGTTTAAAAACTTTTCCGGGCTTGGAAGCGAGCAGTGCCAAAAGCTCAAATTCCTTTCGCGGAAGCAAAATTTCATCTTTGCCTAGCAAAATTTTATATTCTTCGCGGTTAATTGTTAAGTTGCCAAGTTTTATATTTTCATCTTCCTCTTCTTCCTTAAATCTTCGCAATAGCGCCTTTACCTTGCTGACCAGCACTTTTGGTTTAATAGGTTTCGTGATATAATCATCTGCACCCGCTTCAAAACCGGCCATTTGGGAATAATCCTCGCCACGGGCAGTTAAAAAAGTAATGACGGTTTCTGAAAGCTCGGGGATATTGCGGATTTTCTCACAAGCTTCAATCCCGTCCATTTCGGGCATCATTACATCCATAATGATAAGCTGTGGCCGAATCCTTTCGGCTTTGGTTATAGCTTCCATTCCATTTTCGGCAGTGGCCACTTGATATCCTTCAGAGGTGAGATTATAACGGACAATTTCTAAAATATCCGGTTCGTCATCGACCAACAAAATTGTTATTTCTTTTTTCTTCATATAAAAATTAAAAACCCTTTTATGTGTTCAAAGATACTATTATTTAACAACCGAAAAGTTTAGCACACTTATTGTTAACTGTGGCATAACGTTTTAATAACATACATAATTTTTATAAAAAAAGAACTCCAAAATTTATCATTAATCTAACATTAAACATTGGCATCACTTTTTTATAACCCAAACATTTATATATCTTTGCAGAACAATTATTAAACAATTACTGATGAAAAAAATTACTTTATTTGCGGCCCTTTTATGTGGTGCCGTTTCTTTTGCCCAAGTTGCGGGAACCAGTTTCGAGGAGCCAGAGGCGCTTTCCGGAAAATATACCGACGTGGGCGATCCCAATGTAGCTCATGATTTGGTGAACAACGCTGGCGAACCAATTGTAGATTTTACCTCTACTGGCGGCGAATTGGGCTTTAACGCAACTTATACTCCTTATGACACTCCCGATGTAGGTTTGACCGATGGAGATTTTGTGGGCGTTACAGATTTCACACCTTCACCGACAGTTATGTTTACGGACGGCTCCAAAGGATACCAAATGAACGATATTGACGGAAATATGATCCTAACTTTCGATCAGGTGGACTTAACCGGAGTTTCTTCACCTGCTGTATCCATCGATTTTTTATTGTCTATTAATGACACTCCAGCCAACGGAAATTATGAAGGGGATGGAACCGTTAACGAATCGGGCTCCGACAGGTTGCGTATTTATGTGAGAGACCTTACAAACAGTACTGAAATCGACCTTTTCAATTCAACAGGAACGGACCTTGATGACTTGGTGCCTTTTGATGCAGGATCTGGAGAATATCAACTACAGTGGCAGAACGCAATGGTAAACCTTTCTGCGGGAAGCACGGTTCAATTGGTTATTGAAGGCAGAACGAACGCAAGTGCGGAATCTTTTTGGTTCGACAATATTGAGTTTTTAGGCGCAATTGGCGTAAATGAGTTTTCTGCTGATCAATTTGCAGTTTATCCAAACCCTGCTATAAAAGGTTATGTGAATATTTCATCAAAAGTGAGCGGCGCAAAGAACATCTCAATTTTTGACGTTCTTGGAAAACAAGTTGTAAAAACTACTTTGAATGGCGATAAATTGGATATTTCAGCTTTAAATAGCGGAGTTTATATCTTAAAAATTGAACAAGGAAAAACTTCAGCTACCAAAAAATTGGTTGTGAAGTAATTTGATATTATATATTTATTAAAGGCTCCTGTTTCGGCAGGAGCTTTTTTATTTAATTATTTTTGAAGGAAATTTTAAATATTGAAAAATATGCTGGAAAAGCAAGTTTTTGAGATAAACACTCCTGCAGAATTCGAACATCTTGCCTTGGAGGTGTTCCGTTTTCAATATGAAAATGTTGCGGTTTATCGAACCTTTTGCGAACTTTTAGGCATTGAAATTTCCGCAGTTAAAAACATTGAAAAAATTCCATTCTTACCAATTCAGTTTTTCAAGAACAAAAAAATAATTTCCGAAAAATTAGCTGCGCAATACATTTTTAAAAGCAGTGGAACTACGGGGAGCAACACGAGCAATCACTATGTTGCCGATATAAGGATATATGAAAAAAGTTTTCTTTCAGCCTTCCAAAAACAGTACGGAAATCCTTCAGATTATGCCATCTTGGCGTTGCTTCCTTCCTATTTGGAACGCGAAGGATCTTCCCTGATTTATATGGTGGAAAGTCTGATCGCAAAAAGCAGCAATCCCGAAAGCGGATTTTATTTAAACAACACGCAGGCGCTAATCGAAAAATTGCACAATTTGGAAAGTAATGGTCAAAAAACCATTTTAATAGGCGTCTCGTATGCCTTGTTGGATTTGATTGAAAAGAACCAATTCTGCCTCAAGAATACGATAGTTATGGAAACCGGCGGAATGAAAGGAAGACGTAAGGAAATGATTAAAAAAGAAATGCACGAAATCTTAAAAAAAGGATTCGGTGTGCAAGAAATCCATAGCGAATATGGAATGACCGAATTACTCTCCCAAGCCTATTCAACGGGCAACGGAATTTTTTCTTGTCCGCCATGGATGAAGGCTCTGGTTCGTGATACGGAAGATGCGCGAACGTTTACTATCGGTAAAACTGGCGGCTTGAATATTATTGATTTGGCCAATCTATATTCTTGTGCTTTCATTGCCACCCAGGATTTGGGGAAGGTTTTTCCAAATGGCGATTTTGAAGTTTTAGGCCGTTTCGACGCCAGCGATATTCGGGGATGCAACCTTATGGTTTTGTAGGGAAAAGTTTAACACAAAAACTTCAAGATTAATGCGTAAGGTATTCGGAAATACATCGACCAAACCATTGTGAAAAAGTGATGATTTTTCATAATTTGGTTGGTTAGTTAATCGAAAAATCCCCGTGCAACTTTTGCAGGGGATTTTTTTTATTTGGAAAATACGTGGCTATACAGCTTTTATAACAAAGTAATTCCTCCTGCCCCGCTGTAACAGCACAAATTGTCCGTTGATCAAATCCTTTTCTGAAACGGTATAATTTTCAGAAACCTTTTCTTTATTAACGGCAATAGAATTTTCTTTTAAAGCGCGGCGAGCTTCACCGTTGGATTTTAAAAATCCAGTTTTTTCGGCCAATGCTGCAATAATATCTAGCCCTTCAATAATTTCCGCTTTAGAAATTTCTGCCTGCGGAACTCCTTCAAACACATCGAGAAAGGTTTTATCATCCAACGTTTTCAGGTCTTCCGAAGTGGAATTGCCAAATAATATATCAGATGCTCTAACAGCCTTTTCAAAATCCTCCGTGCTATGAACTGTTGTAGTAACCTCTTGTGCCAATCGTTTTTGAAGCAATCGTAAATGTGGTGCCTTTTTGTGTTCCGCTATCAAATTCTCAATCGTTTCCCTATCCAAAAAAGTGAAAATCTTGACATATTTTTCAGCATCATCATCACTACTGTTCACCCAATATTGATAAAATCTATAGGGAGAAGTTCTATTGGCATCCAACCACACATTACCTCCTTCACTTTTTCCGAACTTACTTCCATCACTTTTTGTAATTAACGGACATGTTAGCGCGTAACCCTTTCCACCAGCGACTCTTCTAATGAGTTCGGTTCCTGTGGTTATATTGCCCCATTGGTCACTTCCGCCCATTTGAAGGGTACAATTTTGATTTCTATATAGGTGAAGAAAATCGTAACCTTGAATTAACTGATAGGTAAATTCCGTAAATGAAAGACCATCGGCACTTTCACCGGTAAGTCGGGATTTTACTGAATCCTTGGCCATCATATAGTTCACGGTTATGTGCTTGCCAACATTTCGAATAAAATCCAAAAATGAAAATTCTTTCATCCAATCATAATTATTCACCAAAAGAGCCTGGTTTTCAGCTCCGGAAGTGAAATCCAGAAATTGTGAAAGTTGATTTTTTACACATTCCTGATTGTGGCGCAGCGTAGTCTCATCCAGCAAGTTACGTTCCGTGCCTTTTCCTGAAGGATCGCCAATCATTCCCGTTGCACCGCCCACTAGAGCCACCGGTCTGTGCCCACAGCGCTGGTAGAAGGAAAGTAGCATTATAGGCACCAAGTTACCTATATGCAACGAATCTGCCGTGGGATCAAAACCCACATATGCCGATCGCATGGTTTCCATTAGGTGCGCTTCGGTTTCGGGCATTACGTCGTGAATCATGCCACGCCATTGTAATTCTTCAATGAAATTTTTCAGTTCCATTTTTTGTAAATATTTTAAATTAATTCTGGTTTGGTGAACAGCGCTGCAAAGATAGGCTTATGGTTTAAAGATTCAAGGCAAAGAAGTTGATTTTCCTCATCGATTGGATTAAGGATTCAATTTCATTTTGAGTATTTTCGCCAAATGATTTTAGTAACCGGCGGTACTGGCTTGGTGGGTTCCCATTTGTTGTATTTCCTTGTAAAGGAAAACGAGCGGGTGCGCGCAATCCATAGGGAAAACAGTGATATTACTTCTGTGAAAAAAGTATTTGCACTTTACACGTCCGAAGTAGATTCGCTTTTCAACAAAATTGAATGGTTTCAGGCCAGCATTACAGATATTCCTGCGTTATCAGTGGCATTTAGGGACATTTCAAAAGTATATCATTGTGCTGCAATAATTTCCTTCGATCCGTCCAAATATAAAATTCTAAAAAAAATAAATGTTGAAGGCACCGCAAATATTGTGAACCTTTGCCTAACGCAGGATGTTGAAAAACTTTGTTATGTTAGTTCCGTAGCTACTTTAGGCAGCAATATAGACGATCAGTTGATTTCTGAGGAAAGCCCATGGAATCCGGATGAAAAAAACAACGTTTATGCCATTACCAAATATGCCGCTGAAATGGAGGTCTGGCGTGGCTCACAGGAAGGCTTGAAAGTTGTTATAGTGAATCCCGGTGTTATTTTGGGCAGTGGTCCAAAAGATGGGGGAAGTGGCGTTATTATATCTTTGGCGGCCAATGGAATTCCGTTTTATCCTTTCGGGGCAATGGGAATTGTTGACGTTCAAGATGTGGCAAAGGCAATGGTACAACTAATGGATTCCGAAATTCATAATGAACAATTCATATTGGTGGGCGAAAATATAACCTATAAATCCTTACTTTCTAAATTAGCCAAATTGTTCGGCAACAAACCGCCAACCATAAAATTATCGAAAAGAATTATGCTTTTTGTGAGCGGGATGGATTGGCTTATCAATTTAATTTTCAAAACCGAGAGAAAAATAATAAAAGCAAATGTGAAATCAATGTTCGCAATATCGCTCTACGATTCAAATAAAATAAAGAATGCAATAAATTTCCACTATACTTCAACCCAACAAACCTTAGAAAGAATTGTAAAGGAAAAAAGAAAAAATTAAAGTAAACTATCTTTGGCAGGCATTATTGACGCGCCATTTTCGTCAATTGAGGTATTATTATTGCCATTTTTTAGACGTTCCTTTTCCCAGATACTGTCCATTTTTTTCTGCTTCGCCGAAAGTTGCGTTTCCACTTTTTGAATTATTTCCATATAAGTATTTACATCCGCGGCATAATAGGCGTTGCTTTGTGCAAACTGCAAACTATCGATCCCAAATTTGGCATATACCAAAGAATCCATTTTCACACCTTTGTTCGTGATGGTTTTGTTGTCAATACTTCGCGCGGCATTGTCTAAATAGGTTTCCATCAGTATCGCGGCCATTTTATCTTTCGGAATCAGATTTCTTGGTTTTTCCGGTTGCCTTACATCTTGGCAAGCAACCAAAAACGAAATAGAAAACACTAAAGGAATTATGAGCCTCATGGTCTGTTAAAAGTAAGTCGTTCGGGATTGCTTTTGTTCGGAAATTTGGAATTTTCATAAACCAAAATTCCATTGACAAAAGTATGCGTAACTCGTGATTTAAATATGGTTCCCTCAAAAGGTGACCATCCACATTTGTACAGTAAATTTTCCTTCTTAACACTCCAAGGAGAGTTTAGATCCACCAAAACCAAATCTGCTTTATATCCTTTTCGGATATACCCTCGTTCTTTAATTTGAAAAAGGATTGCCGGATTGTGTGCGGTTTTCTCCACTATTTTTTCCAAAGAAATTTTCCCGCGATGGTACATTTCCAACAACGCTACCAATGCATGCTGCACCAACGGCCCGCCGGACGGTGCATTAAGATAGTTGTTGTTTTTTTCTTCCAACGTATGTGGCGCATGGTCAGTAGCAATCACGTCAATTCGGTCATCAAGTAACGCCTTCAGCAGGGCATTCCTGTCCTTTTCAGTTTTAACCGCAGGATTCCATTTTATTTTGGTGCCCTTGGTTTTATAGTCCTCATCGGTAAACCACAAATGGTGAATGCAGACCTCTGCGGTTATTTTCTTGTCCGCAAGAGATTTTTTATTGCTGAAAAGATGTGTCTCCTTTTCCGTGGAAACATGAAAAACATGAAGGCGCGCACCAGTTTTTTCGGCAAGTTTAATCGCTTTCGAAGAGGAAATATAACACGCCTCTTCCGAGCGGATTTTTGGGTGAAGTTCCACCGGAATATTTTCACCATATTCAGCCCTGTATTTTTCAAGATTGGCTTGGATAGTAGCTTCATCTTCACAATGAGCAGAAATGAGCAATTTGGTTTTGCTAAAGATTTCCTCCAGAATTTTAGGATCGTCCACTAACATATTGCCTGTGGAAGATCCCAGAAACAGTTTTAGTCCGGCCACTTTTTGTGGGTCAACTTTTAATATTTCCTCTAAGTTATTGTTGGTGCCCCCAAACATGAAAGAATAGTTGGCCCAGGAGGTTTTTGCGGCAATGGCGAATTTTTCTTCGAGCAATTCAATGGTTGTAGCTTGCGGCACAGTGTTGGGCATTTCTATAAAAGAAGTAATTCCACCGGCAACCGCAGCTTTTGATTCAGATTCAATGGTGGCTTTATGAGTTAGTCCTGGCTCGCGAAAGTGAACTTGATCATCAATCATGCCCGGTAACAAATAGCTTCCGTCCGCATCAATCACTTTTGTTTCAGCCGATTTCATGCTGATGGATTCAGAAATTTCAGCAATCCGACCGTCCTGCACGAGCACGTCGCCTTTTACTATTTCTCCTTCATTTACAATATTGGCATTCTTTATTAAAACTGACTTCATTGTTGTATTTAAATTCTTCTTTTAAAAATTATGGATATTATTGGGGCATGTTTCTTTTTCAAAATTTAATGAAAAGAGGTTCTATTGAAATTTTTTCTGTTGAAAACACTATTGAATTTCATTGCAATCACTCCAAAAATCGCTTCGGAAATTATGCCGGAACTCATCTTGGATTCTCCCTTTGTGCGATCTGTAAAGATTACCGGGACCTCCTTTATCTTGAAATTGCTTAAATGGGTTTTGAACTTCATTTCAATTTGAAAGGCGTAGCCCACAAAACGTATGTTGTTTAAGTTTATTCTTTCCAATACGTTTCTTTTGTAACATATAAACCCGGCGGTAGTGTCATAAATATCGAGCCTCATAATTAACCGAACATATTTTGATGCCAACCACGACATCAAAACGCGGCTCATTGGCCAGTTTACCACATTTACACCCTTCACATAGCGGGACCCAATAGCCATATCATTTCCATCCTTGTGACAGGCGTTGAACAGGCGTATCAAATCATTTGGATTGTGGGAAAAGTCAGCATCCATTTCAAAAATATAATCATATTCTTTTTCGAGGGCCCATTTGAATCCCGCGATATACGCAGATCCCAGGCCATCCTTTTCTTTGCGATTTAGAATAAACAACCGGTTAGGGTAGGTTTTAAAGTTTGCTTCCACAGCTCGGGCCGTGCCATCGGGTGAGTTGTCATCTACAACTAGCACGTGAAATTCGCGCTGTAATGAAAAAACAGTTCGCAGTAGCCGCTCAATATTTTCAATTTCATTATAGGTTGGCACCACAACTACCGCCTTGCACATACAGCTGTTTTAGCGCAAATGTACCTTTTTTTGAATAAATAAATGTGAAGTAAAATCTAATTCCTGGGGCAAAAAGGAATTTTATTTTCCAGTACCTTTACCAAAAAAATTAGGAGTGGAATATAGTGAAAACCATATTGTAGCAACAGATTGGGCCACCTATTTGCTACTGGCCTGTTTCATTCTTTTCGCACTATCAAAGTATTTTTATCCGAAAAGATTTCACGAATTTTCTCTATTGCCCATCACCAATCAATATTTTTTTGTACACGGTAAGAACGACGAGCTGAACCATCCGTTTAACCTCATGCTTTTTGTTGCACAGATTGTTTGTGTATCCATATTTATTTATTTGATGTTTCAGGTTTACGATCCTTCCGAGGTTGAAACCAATGAATGGCTGTTTGTTCAAATTTGCTCGGGCTATAGCTTTTTCATTCTTATAAAATTTTCCTTCGAAAAAATTGTGGGGAATATTTTTTCCATCGACGCACTTATCAATAATTATTTGTACCAAAAGCTTAGCTATCGAAATTTTCTGGGTATTTTGTTTTTTATTGGCAACCTGCTTTTCCTTTATGCCGTCCCTCCCACGGCGCTTGCACTCCTTCTTTTTGGAGGCGGCGCCCTCGCTCTCAACGGTATTGCACTGTTGTACAGTTATAAGAAAAATGGAAAATTAATATTCACTAATTTCTTCTATTTTATTTTGTATCTTTGCGCACTTGAAATTGCACCCTATATTATCCTTTACAAGGCGTTTGTCTAGTTGGATATTATTATAAAAAATCAGGAAAATATATGAAAGTGAAAACTATTTTGGTTTCCCAGCCCGAGCCTAAAATTGAAAACTCCCCGTATTTCGATTTGATCGAGAAACAAAAGGTGAAAATCGATTTTCGTCCCTTCATTCACGTAGAAGGCGTGTCAGGCAAGGACGTTCGTGCCCAAAAAGTTGATCTTACCCAATATTCGGCCATTATTTTAACGAGCCGAAACTCCGTGGACCATTATTTTCGCATTGCGGAAGAACTTAGATTTAAGGTGCCGGACACGATGAAATATTTTTGTTTGAGCGAAGCCGTAGCCTATTACCTTCAAAAATATGTGGTGTACCGAAAACGAAAGATTTATGTTGGGAAGAGAACTTTTTCAGAACTGGCGCCGCTGATAAAAAAGTATAAAAATGAAAAATTCCTGTTGCCAACCTCGGACAAATTGAAACCGGAAGTGCCCGAGGTTCTGAATGAACTGAAAGTAGATTGGAAGGAAGCCACCTTTTATAAAACCGTAATTAGTGATCTTTCCGACTTACGCGATGTTTATTACGATATTTTGGTTTTTTTCAGCCCAAGCGGAATCCAATCGCTCTTTGAGAATTTTCCAGATTTTAAACAAAATGACACGAGAATTGCAGTATTCGGGAACACCACTGTGAAAGCCGCCACGGACGAAGGTCTGCGAGTGGATATTCAAGCACCAACGCCGGAAACTCCCTCAATGACAATGGCTTTGGAAAAATATATTAAAGAGGTGAACAACAAAAAGTAATTATTGATTAATTGCACAAGAAAAAAGGCTTGCCAAATTGGCAAGCCTTTTTATATATAATCTTTCTCTAGAAATTATTCAGAAACTGGGGCGCCCGACAATATTTCGTCATTCGCGTAGGCTTCAAATTTTGCAAAATTTTCCTTGAAGGAATTTGCCAATTCCTTGGCTTGAATGTCATAGGCTTTTTTATTTTTCCAAGTCTCCTTCGGATTTAACAACTCGGATGGAACGTTCAGGCATGATTTGGGCATCATTAAATTAAAAATAGGATGTTTCTCAAATTCTACATCTTTCAAATCCCCGTCCAAGGCGGCAGAAATCATAGCTCTGGTAAATTTAAGCTTCATTCTGTTTCCCACTCCGTATGGACCTCCTGTCCAACCGGTATTTACCAACCAAACATTCACTCCCGCATCCTTCATTTTTTTACTCAACATTTCGGCATATTCGGTGGGATGGAGCGGCATAAATGGCGCGCCGAAACAAGCAGAAAAATTGGGAGTTGGCTCGTTTATGCCTTCTTCCGTTCCCGCAACTTTGGCCGTATATCCGCTAATAAAGTGATATGCCGCCTGGCCTGGTGTTAATTTTGAAATGGGTGGCAGTACACCAAAAGCATCCGCAGTTAAAAAGAAAATATTCTTCGGGTTGCTCCCGATGGATGGTATTTGAATATTGTTTATGTGGTATATAGGATAGCTTACCCTTGTATTCTGAGTAATGGAGGTGTTGGAAAAATCCACTTTACCTTCATCATTCATCACCACATTTTCAAGTATTGCACCCGGTTTTATGGCATTGAAGATATCTGGCTCGTTTTCTTCGGAAAGATTAATAACCTTTGCATAACACCCACCTTCAAAATTGAAAATTTTATTGTCCTCAGTCCATCCGTGCTCATCATCACCAATCAATTTTCGATCTGGGTCCGCGGATAATGTGGTTTTTCCGGTACCGGATAATCCAAAGAAAATAGCGGTTTCGCCATCTGCGCCAACATTTGCCGAGCAGTGCATGGGCATGGTATTCTTGTCAACTGGAAGAATGAAATTAAGCGCAGAGAAAATCCCTTTTTTAATTTCACCCGTATATCCAGTTCCGCCAATTAACGCAACTTTTTTGGTAAAGTTAAGTATTGCAAAATTATGCTGTCGGGTACCATCCACTTCTGGATCTGCCATAAATCCGGGTGCATTTATTATTAGCCATTCGGGATCAAAAGAGGCTAATTCATCAGTGTCGGGACGTAAAAACATATTGTGAGCAAACATATTGGCCCAAGGATTTTCCGTAATAACGCGTATATTCAATTTATATCTTTCATCCGCACAGGCATAGCTGTCGCGTACATATATTTCCTTGCCGGAAAGATAATCTGTCACTTTATTGTAGAGCCTCTCAAACATATCTGGAGGAAAGGGTATGTTCACATTTCCCCACCAAACCTTTTCACGGGTCACATCGTCCTTTACAATAAATCTGTCCTTTGGGGATCGTCCCGTAAATTCTCCGGTATTCACTGCCAAAGCACCGCTAGCGGCTTCTTTTCCTTGACCCTTTTCTAAGGTCTCGTTGTGGAGTTCTTCAGAAGTAAGTTGATATTTAACTTTTGCGTTTTTAATTCCGTATTCGTCAACCGAAATAGAATTTGTAGCTTGGTTTTTAGCGACCATACCTTTTTTAAATTTTGTAGTGTACAAAAGTAGCAAATCTTAAAGAGATTGAAGAATATAAAAAAAACATTTATCGCTTCTTTAACGTAAGGGTTTTATAGCCAAACCATATCCATCCGATGATAAACATCAACCCTCCAATGGGGGTTATAAAACCAATTTTTGCGGCGTCGAACGGCAAAATCCCATTCAATGCCAAAAGATAAATAGAACCAGAAAAAAGAATAATTCCCAATATAAAAAACCAGAAAACGATTGTTTTTAAGGGTTCAGAGATTGAAGGTGCCAATCCCAACACTAAAAGGGCTAAACTATGGTACATTTGGTAACGCACACCCGTTTCAAAAGTCACTAAGGCAGAAGTGTCCACAATGTTTTTTAAACCATGAGCTCCAAAGGCCCCTAATGCTATGGTTGCGGCAATCAGAAATGAAGCAATAACAACCATATTTTTATCGAAAACTGTCATTTTTACAAATTGGAATTAGTAATTTCGTCCGTTTCAAATCTATCTCCAAAGTTAACAAAAAACCCTCCCAATGCGAAACATATTGATTATTGGTGCCGGAAGATCTGCCACAAGTTTAATCCGCTATTTGCTCGACAAAAGTGAAAAGGAAGATCTTTTTATTACCATCGGTGATATTTCCATACAGTCGGCCCAAAAATTTACGACCGGCCACCCCAATGCCCGCGGAATTTTGTTGGATGTATTTAACGATGTTCAAAGAAAACAAGCGGTTGAAAGTAGCGATTTGGTTATCTCCATGCTGCCCGCCCGCTATCATATTGAAGTAGCGAGGGATTGTATTGAATTTGGAAAACATATGGTCACTGCTTCCTACATAAGCAAGGAAATGCAGGCATTAAATCCTAAAGCTGAATCAAAGGGTTTAGTGTTTATGAACGAAATTGGCCTCGATCCCGGTGTTGACCATATGAGTGCGATGCAAGTTATAGATAGAATAAGGGCAAAGGGTGGCAAAATGTTGCTTTTTGAATCTTTCTGCGGCGGGTTGATAGCTCCTGAAAGCGACAATAATCTATGGAATTATAAATTCACTTGGAATCCGCGAAATGTAGTGTTGGCGGGTCAAGGCGGCGCTGCGGAATTTATTCAGGAAGGAAAGTATAAGTACATTCCCTATCACCGTCTTTTCCGAAGAACGGAGTTTATTAACATTGAAGGTTACGGCAAATTTGAGGTTTACGCCAATCGAAATTCGCTGCAATATCAATCCATTTATGGCCTTGATAATATTTTAACTCTATATCGGGGGACGATTCGCCGAGTTGGTTTCAGCCGCGCTTGGCACATGTTTGTGCAATTGGGGATGACGGACGACAGTTATACAATTCCAGATTCTGAAAGCATGAGCTACCGCGAATTTGTGAACCTATTCCTGCCCTATTCGCCAACCGATACTGTGGAACTAAAACTGCGCCATGCCCTGAAAATGGACCAAGACGATTTGATGTGGGAAAAACTGGAAGAATTGGACCTTTTCACAAAAAATAAAAAACTAGGCATTAAAGATGCAACTCCAGCTATGGGATTACAAAAAATTCTGGAGGATAAATGGACGCTGGCGCCACAGGATAAAGATATGATTGTAATGTATCATAAATTTGGTTACCAATTGGACGGTAAAAAATATCAAATAGATAGCCATATGACCTTAATTGGCGAAGACCAGACACATACCGCAATGGCGAAAACTGTGGGACTGCCGGTAGCAATTGCTGCCTTGAAAATTCTGAATGAAGAAATAACTACTCCCGGAGTTCAGCTGCCTATTGCCAAAGAAGTGTATGAGCCCATATTACGGGAGCTTGAAGAAAACGGAGTAATTTTTCACGAAAAGGAAGTGAATTATTTAGGTTACAACCCAGACAATCTTCATTAACAGCACGCTTCATAAAGAATAAACCCGCCCATAAATAAATATAGACGGGTTTATTTTTTAAATTTTAATCTGCTTTAGTCCCGGCTTCCCAGAAATACAGAAATGAAGTATAACAAAGTAGCCAACGATCCAAGGGCGGCAACTACATAAGTTCGGGCTGCCCATTTTAATGCATCTTTCGCCCCGTCGTGTTCCTGTGGAGTTACCATATTGTTGGTTTCCAACCATACAAGCGCGCGCTTACTGGCGTCAAATTCTACGGGTAAGGTAATGAAAGCAAATGCAGTGGTTACGGCAAACAATAAAATTCCAATTCCAAAAATCCAGCTTCCAAAAGCAGAACCCGTTGCGAAAAGAATAATTCCCGCCATAATTACAAAGTTGGAAAGTTTACTTGAAACACTCACCGCCGGCACAATCGTTGAACGCAATTTCAACCAACTGTAAGCCGTGGCATGCTGCACCGCGTGACCGCATTCGTGTGCAGCTACCGCCGCGGCCGCCGCATTTCTTTGCATGTAAACAGGCTCGCTCAAATTCACCGTTTTCTTTGTTGGATCATAATGATCCGTCAATTGTCCGGGAACAGAAATTACCTGAACATCGGTTATTCCATTATCCGCCAACATTTTTTCGGCAATCTCCTTTCCGCTCATTCCATTTTGAAGATGGATTTTGCTGTATTCCTTAAATTTACTTTTTAATTTACGGCTAACGTACCAACTCACCAAAAAGATAATTCCTGCAATTATATAGTATCCAATCATTTTTTTATGCCCGCGAAGGCGGGTATCTTTTAATTAAACGTATTATTTCTATTTTCTAAAATTTCAAAATATGCATTTCTAACATAACAAAAACTATGCTAATATAAAGAGATTCCCGCCTTCGCGGGAATTTAACCCACAATATTCACGATTTTTCCGGGGACGATTATTACCTTTTTCGGTGTTCTTCCCTCTAAATACTGGGTTGTTTTCTCGTGTGCCATTACGGCAGATTCTATTTCATCCTGGGTTAAATCCAATGGAAGTTCTAAGGTAAAACGCATTTTTCCGTTAAAGGAAATTGGATATTCCTTTGTGTTTTCCACCAAAAATTTCTGTTCAAACTTAGGGAAAGGCGCTATGGAAATACTTTCCGAATGCCCCAATTTTTCCCAAAGTTCCTCTGCAATGTGCGGTGCATAGGGAGAAATAAGAATTGCCAAGGGTTCTAAAACCTCTCGCGAATTGCACTTTTGTGCCGAAAGTTCGTTCACCGCAATCATAAAAGATGAAACCGACGTATTGAAACTGAAATGCTCAATGTCTTCCTGCGTTTTTTTGATGGTTTTATGAAGCGTTTTCAAACTGTCCTTCGAAGCCGAATCATCCGAAACAAAGAAATTTTCATTTTCACCCGAATGATATAATTTCCAAAGTTTTTTGAGGAAGCCGTGCACGCCCGTAATTCCGGCGGTGTTCCATGGTTTTGCCTGTTCCAATGGCCCGAGGAACATTTCGTACATTCTTAAAGTATCGGCGCCGTATTGGTTGCAAATATCATCTGGATTTACCACGTTGTATTTGCTTTTGGACATTTTTTCTACTTCTCGGGAAACTTTGAAATCACCACCATCTGTAGTGATAAAAGTGGCATCTTTATATTGGATATCATTTTTTGCAATCAATTCAGTGTCTAAATTATTGTGAATGTCTACAAACTCAATTGAAACGTGGCTTTTAAAATAATTATAAAGCGTAATATCCACTTTACCTTTCAAACCAATTTTTTCTATTCGTTCGTAAAGAGGCCTTCTAAAATATTGATTGAGATTATTTGCAATTTCTTCATGTTTCCTTTCTTCATCGTTTTGTGGTTTAAGGTATCTCTTCCTGAAATATTTCACTAAATCATAGGATATACACACATCCTCAACTATTTGGAGAGAATCTCTTAATTCTTCAAACTTAATCTCTTCTTCCTTTGAAAAACTAATATCTCGACCAACGTATTTTCCGAGTTTTACGCCTAATCTATTTACAAACGCACTCTCCCCCAAAATCATCCCTTGGTTTATCAGTTTTTTAAATGGTTCTTCCACAGGAACAAAACCGCGGTCGTGCATAAATTTTACCCAAAAACGGCTGTACAATAAATGTCCGGTGGCATGCTCACTTCCGCCAATGTACAGATCCACATTTTTCCAATAGCTCAACGCTTCTTTTGAAGCAAAAACTTCGTCACGCTTTTCACTTTCCATATAACGGAAAAAGTACCAACTACTTCCCGCCCAACCCGGCATAGTGTTTAATTCAAGAGGAAACACAGTTTCATTATCAATCAACTGACAACTGACAACCGACAACTGTTTTTCATCCCAAGCCCAATTATCGGCGCGGCCCAACGGCGGTTCGCCCTCTTCGGTGGGCAGATATTTTTCAACATCGGGAAGGCGCAACGGCAAACATTCCGTGGGGATTGCGTGCGGCATACCGTCTTTGTAATAAATCGGGAACGGCTCGCCCCAATAGCGCTGCCGGCTGAAAACCGCATCGCGCAAACGGTAATTTATCTTTCCTTTTCCAATGCCTTTTTCTTCCAAAGCGGAAATTATTTTTTCCATCGCTTCGAAATAGTTCAATCCATTTAAAAAATCACTATTCGCAATGATTGTATTTTCCTTATCGGAATAGGCTTCCGCAGAAATATCGATATCTTTATAAATATTCGGAATCGGCAAATCGAAGTGTTTCGCAAATTCATAATCGCGCTGATCGCCGCAGGGAACGCTCATAACCGCGCCCGTTCCGTAGCCCGCCAAAACGTAATCGCCAATCCAAATTGGCAGTGGCTCTTTTGTAAAAGGATGCTCGGCATAAGCCCCGGTGAAAACGCCCGTGATTGTTTTTACATCGGCCATTCGCTCGCGTTCGCTTCGTTTTGCGGTTGCTTCAATATAATTTTCAACGGCTCTTTTTTGTTCCGAAGTAGTAATTTTTGAAACCAAATCGTGCTCGGGTGCGAGCGTCATAAAACTTACCCCGAAGATTGTGTCGGGGCGTGTTGTAAAAACTGGGATTTCAAGTGATGAGTTATGAGTTATGAGTGATGAATTTTCACCGTCTCTTCCTAACTCTGAACTCATAACTCTGAACTTAACCGTCGCGCCTTTGCTTCGTCCAATCCAATTGGTCTGCGAATCCTTCAAGGGTTGCGGCCAATCTATTTCGTTCAATCCGTCCAATAAACGCTGGGCGTATGCGGTGATTCGCATGCTCCACTGCTTCATTTTTTTTCGGACTACGGGATAGCCGCCGCGTTCGGAAACGCCGTTTACTATTTCGTCGTTCGCCAAAACGGTCCCGAGTTGCGGGCACCAGTTTACTTCGGTTTCGGCCAAATAGGTCAATCTATATTTTAAAAGAATTTCCTGTTTTTTTGATTCAGAAAATTCCAGCCATTCAAAAGCCGTGAAATGTTCAATTCCCTCGTCGGAAACCGCGTTTACGTGAACATTTCCTTCCGAAGAAAAAATGGCGCGAAGCTCTTCAATGGTACGCGCTTTGTCCAAATCCTTATCGTACCAACTTTCAAAAAGTTGCAGAAAAATCCACTGCGTCCATCGGTAATATTCTGGGTTTGACGTGCGCACTTCGCGACTCCAATCGAATGAAAAGCCTAATTTATCCAATTGTTCACGGTAACGGGCAATATTTTCCTCAGTAGTTTTTGCCGGATGTTGCCCGGTTTGGATTGCATATTGTTCCGCCGGAAGTCCGAAGGAATCATAGCCCTGCGGATGCAAAACATTAAAACCTTGGTGGCGTTTGTAACGCGCATAAATATCACTGGCAATATAACCGAGCGGATGCCCAACGTGCAGGCCTGCGCCGGACGGATAGGGAAACATATCCAAAACATAATATTTGGGTTTTTCGCTGGTATTATCGGCTTTAAACGTTTGGTTTTTGGCCCAATATTTTTGCCATTTTTCTTCTATATCGTTGAAGTGATATTTGCCCATCTTCGTATTTTTCTTTTGAATTTATTCCCAATCGGGGAAACAGCCGCAAATTTAAGGTTTATTGCAGAAGTAAAACCTTATAATTTAAAAATTTGGGTGCAAAAGGTTTCCGGAATACAGTACCCAAATCATGGAGAGGATTGCAGAAATATTGATAAAGATTCCAAACAGTTTCATTTGCTTCAAAGTGTAAGGTCTGTTTTTGAAAAAAATGAAAATATCCAAAATTAGCCAGAGTGAAAATGCTGCCAAAAATCCGGCCATAACCAAATCATCAAACCAAAATTTGAGTATGTATACTTCAAAAAGAAGAATTGAAAGCATTAATAACTTCGCCTTTTTTCGACCAATAATTACGGCTGTCGTTTTCTTTTTGGCCAATATATCCGGTTCAATATCCATAATTTCGCCGGCTATGTGTGCCTGAAATGCAAATAATGTTAGGTATAAAAAAGTCTGCCACGGGAGCATTTCCAAATCGTTCAGCGTAATGCTGAACAGCGCCGTAAAAACATAGCCCGCTTGAATTAAAATTTCAAAAGGCGGACGCTCTTTCAGCCGAAACGGTTTATAGTTATAAATAATATTGATAACGACCATAAACAGTAGCAGAATAAAAAGTTCACTGCCGCCCACGTACGCGAAAAATGCCAAAAAAGGAATTATTACCAAGCAAATGTGCCACGGAACATTGGTTAATTTCTTTTTACTATACTTTGCTCCGAATAGGAAATTTCCCTTTCTCGGGTTCAGCGAATCTGCTTTGCCGTCAGTAAAGTCATTTAAGCCATAGACCAAGAAATTCAAAGGAAAGGAAACAAAAAAGAGACCAATCCAAAAAAACGGTTTTTCCCAGAAATCGGATGCTATTTGAAAAGGAACCAAATAAATCCAAATTGTTGGAAACCAAAGTCCCGGACGGGAAATTTTTAGGGATTGCAGCAGGTGTTTGATGATACGAATAAAATTTAAAGGCGCTCCAAATTTAATGGAATTATAACAAATTGGAAACTTTAGTCGTTGTTTTACACAAGATGCAAAATTACTTGTATTTTTACGGCAAAATTCGGCAAACACTATGAGTTCCTCTTTTGAAAAATATCAAAAACGCAGACTGATTTCTTCCTATTTTTCGGTAGTTATAAGTATTTCATTGGTGCTCTTTTTGTTGGGTTTACTGGGATTGCTTGTGCTGAATTCAAAAAAAGTAGCCGATTATTTTAAAGAGCAAATTGCAATCACCGTTTTTCTAAAGGATACTGCGAAGGAAGTGGAAATTACTCAGTTAAAACAAAGTCTCGCCCTAGCGGAATATACAAAAAGTGCGGAATTTGTTTCAAAGGAACAAGCGGCTGAGGAACATCAACAAACGCTGGGTGAGAATTTTATTGAATATTTAGGTGAAAATCCACTTCAAAACAGCATTGATGTTTATGTTTTGGCAGACTACGTGACGCCGCAAAAAATGGAGGAAATAACCACGGAGCTGAAAAACAAGGATTTTGTGGATGATGTTATTTACGACAAACCCTTAATTGCGCAGCTCACCGAAAACGTGCAGCGCATCAGTTTTTGGGTGTTGGTAATCAGCGGAATTTTTACCTTCATTGCCGTATTGCTCATAAACAGCAGCATTCGGTTGAGTATTTACGCGAAAAGGTTTACTATTAAAACTATGCAAATGGTGGGTGCCACAAAAAAATTCATCCGCCAACCCTTTGTTTGGAAAAGTGTTCGCTTGGGAATAATTGGCGCCATTGTCGCAATGCTCGGGATGGGAATAGTTTTGTATTATCTTAACCAAAGTTTCCCACAATTACAATTGTTGAGCGACCCGGTGCTGTTGGCCATCCTCTTTTTATTTATCTTTCTAATGGGCGTTTTAATAACTTGGATAAGCACATTTATTGCCACCCAACGTTTTTTAAATTTACGGACGGATGATTTGTATTATTAACGCAGGACTATATTTAGTTTGAGACAATTAATTTTTGAATAAATACTTCACAAAACCTGAAACATATAGCAATGGGCGAGAAAAAAAGAAAAGAAGATTACAAACCGGATTTTGTTTTTGAAAGAAAAAACTACAAATTCATGCTCATTGGAGTGGCCTTTATTGCCTTAGGATTCATTTTGATGACCGGTGGCGGAAGCGATGATCCCAATGTTTTTAATCCAGAAATATACAATTGGAGGCGAATACGCCTTGCGCCTGCACTGGTTTTGCTCGGTTTTGCCATTGAAGTGTATGCCATTTTGTTGAAGCCAGAAAACAAAGAAGAAAATTAGTGGATTATATAGATGCCATAATCCTGGGAATTATTCAAGGTTTTACTGAATTTTTACCCGTTTCCTCCAGCGGCCATCTTGAAATTGGAAAAGCAATTTTGGGAGACACCTCCGTGCCGCAGGAAAGTTTACTTTTTACGGTAATCCTTCACTTTGCCACTGCGCTGAGCACTCTTGTGGTTTTTAGAAAAGACATTATCCAGATTTTTGGCGGCATTTTAAAATTTCAATGGAATGAGGAAACGCAATTTGCCGTCAAAATTATTCTTTCCATGATTCCCGCGGTTTTTCTCGGATTGTTTTTTGAAGAAGAATTGGAATCATTTTTTGGCGGTAGTTTGGCATTCGTGGGATCAATGCTTATTGTAACCGCCGTTTTATTATGGTTCGCAGACCGTGCAAAAAACACGGGAAAAGCAGTAACCTTAAAAGATTCCATAATTATAGGCGTTGCCCAGGCCATTGCCATGTTGCCCGGCATTTCGCGTAGTGGCGCAACAATTTCAACTTCGGTTTTATTGGGAAATGATAGAACTAAAGCTGCCCGCTTTTCCTTTTTGATGGTTGTGCCTTTAATATTCGGAAAAATTGCAAAGGATCTTTTAAGTGGTGAAATTTCCACTCAAAATACGCAATTGGGCGTTATGGGCGTAGGTTTTGTCGCTGCCTTTATTTGTGGCCTGATTGCTTGTACCTGGATGATTTCGCTCGTCAGAAAAAGTAAGCTTTGGTATTTTTCAGTTTATTGCCTGCTCGTGGGTATTATCGCCATCATTTCTAGCTTCTACGTGTAATGACTGCTGAGGATTTCAAAGAAGGCCAAGTTATTTTGATTGACAAACCATTGGAATGGACTTCTTTTCAAGCGGTGAACAAAGTTAGATGGCTGATAAGAAAATCCTTCGGAATAAAAAAAATAAAAGTGGGCCATGCCGGCACGCTTGACCCTTTGGCAACGGGACTTTTGATTATCTGCACCGGAAAATTCACAAAAAAAATTGACACTTTCCAAGCGCAGGAAAAGGAATATACCGGAACCTTTACTTTTGGCGCAACCACTCCGAGCTACGATTTAGAAACCGAAATTGATCAAACTTTTGACATTTCAGAAATCACTTCCAATAGAATACACGAGGCAACAAAGCAGTTTGTTGGTGAAATAGATCAACAACCGCCCATTTTCTCGGCTTTAAAAAAGGATGGAAAACGATTGTACGAATTTGCACGTGGCGGGGAAGAAGTAGAAATTCCATTTCGAAAAATTACGATTTCAGAATTTGAGATAACCACAATAGAAATGCCCAATGTTAGTTTCAGGGTTGTTTGCAGCAAGGGCACGTATATTCGCTCATTGGCGCATGATTTTGGAAAAGTATTGAATAATGGCGCCCATCTTACAGCCTTACGAAGAACCCGAATCGGAAACTATTCAATAGAAAATGCAGTGAGTGTTGAAGCCTTTGAAACTTCGCTCCCGAGTTAAAATAACGCTAATACCAACTTAATTTTCAGCAGTTTTGTGGAATTTTGCGCAAAAATTCGGTACTTGCAACTATGAATTTTAATTATTCATACAGAGCTTTTATTATTACCTCACTGCTAACGGGCATCTTGGTTTTATTTCTTTTTAGCGTAAAACTCTCAAGAGAAACAGTTGAAACCAATGAAGAAACTTATGACGTGGTGATGGCGCCGGAAGAGTTGCTCCCCGAAGATTTGGCCATTGTCGAATTAACGCCCGAAGTGGTAAAAGTGGAAACGAATCGCGCCTACAACGAAGCTGAAAAATTTATTTCCTCCGTAGAAAACGAGGATGAACTTACCGAAACCACCGAAGGCAAACTTGAGGAAATGAGCGAGGCTATGGAAAATTCAAAGAACGATAATGGCAACGGCACCTCCATAACCACAAAGCCGGTTAAAGAGAAAAAGAAAAAATCTTCCAATAGTGAAACTGCCAAGGACGGCGCAGCGGTCGTGAAGAGCGGCAATAGAAATACTACAATTAGCTATCAGTTAGTAAACCGAAAAGATATTGATCTTCCGAACCCCGTTTACACCTGTTACGGTTCGGGGAAGGTTGTTATAAATGTGGAAGTGGACCATCTGGGGAAAGTGGTAAAAAATTCATATAATAAAACTGCCTCTACCACCTCCAATGAGTGTTTGATTGATGCCGCTTTGGAATATTCTTCGCAATCGAGGTTCAATACTGACGCTTCAAAAAGCAGGCAGTTGGGCACAATTACTTTTAATTTTCCTGGGCAGCAGTAAAATTAGTGTGCAGTGGTCAGTTGTTCAGTAAAAAAACAATATTTTTCTGAGAAATACTTTGGAATAAATAATAAAAAATAACAACAAAAAATAAAAATGGTTTCAGAGAAAAAACGCTGTGGGTGGTGCGGAACTGATCCGCTTTATGTGAAATATCACGATGAGGAATGGGGCGTACCGGTGAAGGACGATAAAAAGATGTTTGAATTTCTTCTTTTGGAAACCTTCCAGGCGGGGTTGAGTTGGATAACCATTTTGCGAAAACGCGAAAATTTTAAACTCGCTTTTGATAATTTCGACTATAAAAAAATTGCGAAATACGACCAAGCCAAAATTGATTCCCTACTCCAGAATGAAGGTATAATTCGCAATAAATTAAAGGTACATTCCGCGGTTAATAATGCAATACATTTTATGGAAATCCAGAAGGAATTTGGCAGTTTTACCAACTATATCTGGAATTTTGTAAACCATAAACCCATCATAAATACTTGGAGTAGCCATAAAGACGCTCCGGCCACCAGCAAAGAAAGTGATGCCCTGAGTAAAGACTTGAAAAAGCGAGGCTTCAAATTTGTGGGCAGTACGGTGGTTTATGCACATATGCAAGCCACCGGAATGGTGAACGATCATATAGAGAGTTGCTTTCGTTTTCGGCAGGTGTGAACCCTTAAAAAAGCTTGCCGATCGATTTATCCGAATTGGCCACCGCCACCGCCTTTAAGGTTTGATTATATTGATGGGCTATTTCAGGATCCGTATTATTTTCTACGGAAAATAATCTCTGAAACCACGCTAAGGCCTTGCCATAGTCGCTTTTAAAATAATAAGCGGTTGCCAATTTTTTATAAATGAATGGAGTGCCGTATCCTTCCTTTACCACTTGCTCATAAACACGAACTACATCAATATCTTTATTGACGTCAGTTTTGCGAACAATAGTTTGGGAAAAAGAGGAGGAAATTACACTGAAAAATAATAGCAAGGTAAGCAGGTTAAACTTTTTATTCATGGGGAAAACAGAATTTTACGAATAGCATTTTACAATGAATGAGGCTATGCTATAGGTTCGTTTTGAACGCAAAACTTTAAAATTGACAATATATTGCCGCTACCTACATTTTTTAACAATTAGACCTCAATATGTTTTTTGTTTCCATTATAACTTTATAACCTTTCTATGAATTTTCCCGAATTCACCTTCAAAGGAAACTAACAGGGTGCCTTGCCAGTTTTGGTTAAGATCCAACGTTATTTTTCCATCGCCGCTCTCAACAATCGCTTCATATAATTTTTGGCCAAGGAGGTTATGAATTTTTACTGAAACTTCACCTTGAATGGCATTCATTTTAAATGATACTTTTCCGCTAGTAGGATTGGGAAAGGCCGCTGAAATATGTTTCTGCGCCCATTCCTCCACAGAAAGCGTTTCCACTTGAATGGTCCAATATCCTTCCGGTGCTACAATTGGTCGGTTTATTTCTTTGCCCGAAAAGGATTTCGCCCAAAGGTAATATTCTATATTGTTAGTATTTGGGATAGTCAAATCTGCGGTCCAATAATCAGAATTAGTTGGCTCCATTACAATTTCATTGTACGTAGTTTCACCTTCTTCCCTCCAAAAAACTTTGGCCTGCTCTATTAACGAAATATGTTTTATTAATGCCTCGATGGTTACTGTACTGCCGGCATTTGCCTCATCAATAGGCTGATGTACGATCCAAAGTGGTTCCGAAACCCCTATTGTGTGCGTAATACAATGAATGGCACCCGATGAACTTATTAAATTTTCACCCGGATTATCCACGTCTATCCCAACAACATTATATCCTGGCAGGAGTTCCTGATATTTAGCAAGTGCCGGGCCATCAACAGCTGGCCGATAGATAGGAACCATTATAGTTTTGTTTACAAAAATTGCATTGCTATAGGTATTATACGGGCCGCCCGTGTCGGGATAATTTCCGCCCACACTTGGTGGGGCATCAATCCATTCAATATTATAAGGAGTTCCAAAAGGTGATTCAAAATTGTCCAAAACATATTGGATGTTTGCCTCAATCTGAGGGCCATCGGCTACTCCCGTGGGATATTTGCTCACTAAAATAGTTTCTTCGTCCAACAATTTCATATGCATATCTATGTGATGGATTAGGTCATAAGGAAGTGTTTCCATCTTTATATAGCGGTTAATCCCCATATATTCCTGCATTATTCCATCTATTTGTGCTTCCGTTTTTACACTTACGCCATACGGGTTTCCGGCAGCGTTTTCGTCCAAGACTAATTTTGATGCAAAGGCATTTCCCAAACCATCACTCATATAATTTCCACCGGTGTTCACCAAATCATTCGTACCGGAATTGGTCACGTAAATTGGTATTCCAGCCTGCGTAGCGTGCGCAGTGGGCATTACATCATCACTTGGCCTGGGGCGATTGTAAATCCAATCCGAAAGCGCTAGCTCTCCCACATCGTCAGAGTATATGGTATTTCCCGCATAATCCCTAATCCAAATACTGTTCCACGGCGCGTTCATGAAAATAACATTGGTAAGGTCCACCCCATTTGTAGTAAGGTAGTTAGAAACCGAGGCTTGATTTTGTGTGGTAATAATTACCTTACATTCCTGCACGCCCGCCTGTACAATTTGCCGGAGAATGATGGGATAGGCAGGGTTCCATGTAACCAAAAGATATTCCACTTCTTCCCATTCAGCGGCAGCACGAACGGGGCCCGAGGGCGGTGGGCTGTATCGTGTACTGGTAAACTGAAAATCCGAAATGAGTCCTTTCTCAGTTTCCGTTAAATAATGCGGAAGATTAGGTTTTTCCTGTGAAATGGCAACTGTCGTCTGCAAAGCCACCAATAATACCAAAAGGTATTTTGTGTAGTTATTTTTCATCTAATTAGGGAATTGTATAATACGAAGATATGTTTTTATATTTTTTCGCTGCTAATTATTAGTTAGATTAATTTCAGAAGAAATTTTTAAACCGGAAACCCAAAAGAAATTTACGCTTTAAGCATTCGTAAAAACGCCGTTCTCCTTACCTCTTCAGCGCCCAAGCTTTCCAAATGGTCGTTATAGATTTGACAATCAATAAATTTATAATTGTGTGCTTTTGCATATTCCGATAGATGGTAAAAAGCCACTTTTGAGGCGTCGCTCACAAGGCTGAACATACTCTCGCCGCAAAACACTTTTTTATTTGGAAGATTGACGCCGTAAAGTCCGCCAACCAATTCATCGTTTTCCCAAACCTCAACGGAAACAGCGTGTCCGTCTTTGTGTAAATTTAAATAGGCATTTTGCATTTCTGCTGTAATCCATGTTCCGGCCTGCCCTTTTCTCGGGACCGTTGCGCAATTTTGAATGACTTCGGAAAAATTAAGGTTGAAGGTAATTTTGAATTTTCCATTATTTAGAATTTTCCGAAGACTTTTTGAAACCTTAAATTTTTCTGGAAACAAAACCATTCGCGGGTCGGGGCTCCACCAAAGCAGGGGCTGATCAGCCTCAAACCACGGGAAGATTCCGGAATTATACGCGAGCAACAAGCGCTCCACGGAAAGATTGCCGCCAATGGCGAGCAAACCATCCGAAGTGGTTTCTTCCGGTTTCGGAAACCAAATTTTTTCGGTTAGAAAATGCATTGGTCAAAATTCATCAAATTTTTCGCATAAAAAAAGACCCCGGAGCCTGATTCGATTCCGGGGTCTTAAAAGGTCTAATCTTAAGTTTGGCCTAGATGTTATTTAAAAGGGAAGATCGTCATGTTCCTCTTCGTTAAAATCATTTGCCGGCTCGAATGCCTCAACTGGCGGCATTGGTGGCATTGTACCATTGCCCCCTGCCTGCGATAGATTTTCCACGCGCCAACCTTGAATGCTGTTGAAATATTTGGTTTCGCCCTGAGGGTTCACCCATTCCCGACCGCGAACGTTGATGCTTACTTTCACGTCCTGCCCTACTTTAAAATTGTTCAGCAAATCGGTTTTGTCCTGTACAAATTCAATCAAAATATGTTGTGGATACTGCTCTTCAGTGGTAATTACCAATTCGCGCTTCCTAAACCCATTGTTTCCGTAGGTTTTGGTTTCATCTATCATTTTAATTTTTCCTTGTAATTCCATCGTTTTATTATTTATTATCCATTGCTATTATTTATTTCGAGACTATTGATGCCAATGATACTGTTACTGGCCACTGAACACGGATTACCGCTTATAAAGCAGCACCTTCCATGCTTCCTCAATTTTTCCATCGCAAAGAAACTCTTGTGCCTTTCTGTGGATTGCTTCTGAATTATTTGAGGAAATTATCTTTTTTAGTTCTTTCGAAGCATCGATAAAGATATTGATTTCTTCCGAATTTGGAAAATTTTCTACGTTACCCAACATTCCCAAATCATTCCCCGTCAATACTTTGCTCTGCCGGATTTCCTGAGGCAGTGAATCTATGCCCATACCCAATGTTGTTAATGGTTTTGGCACCTCAAAAAGTCCTGCTTTTGCGCGGCAGTACCAATTGCCTCCAAGCCTTGCCACGGTGTCAATTTTATGTGGATCGATGCTTCCATCTTCACTTAAAATTTCTTCTTTGATGTGAATTTTAACAACCTCGCAGATTACCAAATTTCCTGCGCCGCCTTCTTTTCCGAGGGATATAACTTCGTTCACTTTACATTCCAATTGCACTGGAGCTTGGGCCACGCGTGGAGGTTTAACTATTTCCGAAGCCAATTCACTAAAACCCGCTTTTTTAAATTCATTTACGTCTTTTGCGTATTCGGTTGAGGCAAGCGAAACCTGCTGTACCATTTCATAACTCACAATGTTTATAACCACTTCGGGCACTTCCAAAACATTTTCATAGGTATGTTTGGTAGTATTGTCGCGCCCGCGCCGAGCCGGGGAAAAAACCAGAATGGGTGGCCGTGCGCTAAATACATTGAAAAAACTAAACGGCGAAAGGTTTACATTTCCTGCCGCGTCCGTCGTACTTGCGAAACAGATTGGCCTTGGTGCAACTGCTCCCAAAAGATAGCCGTGCAGTTTCCCGGTAGAAAGTTCGTGTGGTTCAAAAGAAATCATTGCCTGCAAATGTACCCAAAGATTATAGCTTGTAAAAACATGGCTGTACAATAATATCAACATATTTGCTTTATATTTAAACCTGCTTCTTTGAAAGCAATACTGCAACAATGTTTTAATATGTTTGGCAATAAATCACTCTCCCGTTGGGGTTTTATCCTGGCTTCCCTTATAATTATTACGCTAATTTTATGGAATACCTATGTATTTTTCACTCAGCTTAAAGCTAACGAACGCGCCAAAATGGAAATTTGGGCGGCGGCGCAACAGGAACTGGCCCAAAGTGAAGCCGGTGAGGGAAATATGCTGAGCGAAACGGCGCTGACCATTATCCAAAGCAACAGTTCAACACCGATGATTCTTCACACAATAAAGGAAGACAGCTATACCGGACGAAATATTGACGAGGCAGTTTTAAACAATAAAAATGCACTGAAGAAAAAAATAGAACAATTCACCGAGGAATATAAACCTCTGGAAATTACCTATAAAGATCAAGTGCTTTCGGTGATATATTTCGGAAATTCTCCTTTAATCAACAAGTTAAAATATTATCCGGCAGCGCTTATTTTAATTATTTTCCTTTTCATTCTTGCCGTTTATCTTTTTTACAAAACCTCCAAATCTGCCGAACAAAACCGACTTTGGGCAGGAATGGCAAAGGAAACGGCACATCAAATTGGCACGCCACTTTCTTCACTTGTGGGTTGGACCGAAATCTTGAAAACGGAAAATGTGAATCAAGAATATGTTTTGGAAATGGAAAAGGACATTTCGCGATTGGAAACCATTACGGACCGTTTTTCAAAAATTGGATCTGTGCCCAAACTGGAGCTTCACGATCTGGTGGAGGAAACAAAGGCAACCTTTTATTATTTGCAAAAACGGAGTTCGAAGTTGATTGATTTTCAGTTGAAAATTCCGCAGAAACCAATTTATGTGAAAATGAATCCGCAACTTTTTAGCTGGACCGTTGAAAACCTTGTGAAAAACGGAATTGATGCTATGAAAGGAAAAGGAACCATTACCTTGGCAATAGAGGAGAATTCAAAATTTGTATTTTTAAAAATATCCGACACCGGAAAAGGTATTACAAAACGCGAATTCAAAAGAATTTTCGCACCGGGTTATACCACAAAAAAACGCGGTTGGGGCCTGGGGCTTTCATTAGCAAAACGTATTATCGAAGAATATCATAACGGGAGAATCCGTGTTTCAAAAAGCAGTTTAAACCAAGGCACCACTATGGAAATTGCACTAAAGGCTGAGAGTGAATCATGAAAAAGAAAATACACACCCTACATACGGCCCGTTTAAAAAACAACTGTCCCACCTGCTTTGGAACTGATGGTCTTGAAATAAATTTTACACAAGCGGAAAAGGAAACTATGTTTTCTACCAAACCAGCGACGGATATTGAACATACCCTCTATTGTCATACCTGCAAAAACCAGATTTTTCCAGTGAATTGGACCGAGGATATTGAGCGGGTTTTTGACTACAACAAAAAAATAGCGGAAACCAATAAACATTATTTAAAGGTTAAACCACTATTTTATATAGTGTTCATAGTCGCAATTGTTCTTGTAGCCACTACAACTTATCTATTGTTGCCCGCCTAAGACTTCAGCTTTTCGGCAATTGCTTGCGCCAAAATTTCAAATTCTTCCGCGGTCATTTTTACTTTTTTGGTGAAGCGCATATCGTCCATCTCATTTATAGGAATTAAGTGCACGTGTACGTGAGGTACTTCCAACCCGACAACGGCCATTCCCACACGCTTGCAGGCAACGGTTTTGCCGAGCGCCCTCGCTACTTTTCGGGAAAACTGCATCAATTGAAGATACATATGCTCACCCATATCAAAAATTTTGTCAACTTCTTCCTTTGGCACGCATAGGGTATGGCCTTTCGCATTAGGGTTTATATCCAAAAATGCAATGAAGTTGTCGTCTTCCGCTACTTTATAACACGGAATTTCACCCTCGATTATTTGTGTGAAGATTGAAGCCATAATTAGTCTCTGGAAATTTCTAATATTTCAAATTTAAGCAAGCCATTTGGAACTTTAATTTCAGCAATTTCACCTTTTTGTTTGCCCAACAACCCCCTTCCGATAGGAGAATCCACTGAAATTTTACCAGTTTTAAGATCGGCTTCGCTTTGCGCCACCAATTTATAGGTCATTTCCATGCCATTGGTCTGGTTTTTCATTTTAACAGTTGAATGCACCAAAACCTTACTCAAATCTAATTGCGATTCATCAATCAAACGAGCGTTTGCAAGCACCTCCTCAAGTTTTGCTATTCGCATTTCCAGCATTCCCTGCGCCTCTTTGGCAGCATCATATTCGGCATTTTCACTCAAATCGCCTTTATCGCGGGCCTCGGCAATTGCATTTGATGCCTTGGGACGTTCTACATCGCGCAGTTGGTCAACTTCATCGCGCAATTTTTTTAATCCTTCCTCAGTGTAATAAGATACTTTACTCATAACTTCATCGTTTGTTTTTTACAAACCCTTTTTTAATACTTTAAACGCCATATAACAAGATTCCCGCCGGTGCGGGAATAGAAAAATCCCATACGGTGACGGGATTGTGTTTAACAAATATACTAAAAAATTACTTGTAGTATAATTTGTTGTAATTTCGACCAAAAATTTAATTGATTGGATAAAGGGCTCTGTAATAGAATTTTTCAATCAAACCTGAATCACGTTCGAAGGTCGTAGAGGCTTTCTTCAATAAAAAAAGAAGAACCAATGAAAAATAGAATTTTTTTCCTTTTGATTTGCTTAATAATTGTATCATGTTCTAAAAATGATGATAAACAGGAGCGCAATCCATATTTGTCGGATCCTGTTGTGAGCTTGAACTTAAACCTGAATTTACCCGAATATAACTCCCTTAAGTTTCCCGGAAATTCCGTGATAACCACACAAGGCATTAAAGGAATTGTGGTGATTTGCGTGAGCGACACCCAATATTTCGCTTACGACTTAACGGATCCGAACCACGTACCAAGCAATTGTTCCCGTATGACAATTGAAGGCCCTATTGCCACTTGTCCATGCCAGAATGACGAAAATGAATATAATCTGGTGAATTTTGGAAGGCACACCTCAGAACCGGACGCTAAATACCCGATGCAATCCTATCGCGCCGAGCGCAACGGGAACACTGTTACCATCAGCAATTGATTTAGTACCTTCCTCCGTCATAAAAATATTTCATTCCCCTAAAACTTAACCGTTGCACCCACCAAAAAATTTATGGTAGCCTGCGGATAATAGCCCGCACCTTCAATGGTAGTAACCGTTCCTGGATTGGTGAAATCGTCATCGTACGTATAAAAATATCCGTTTGAAATATATTCCACGTTGAAAATATTATTCACCAAAGCTGAAAAAACTACTTCCTTTATCCACGGAAGCGTGTCCAAAGTGTACACAATATTCAAATCATTGATGAAATAGCTATCCAATTTTGAGGCATCGCTGTCAATATTCCCCATATACTGCTCCCCCACAAACTTTGAAAGAAAGCCCAACTGCAACTTTTCAATTGGTGAATATTCCAGCATATTTCCCGCAACAACAGATGGCGAAAATGAGATATTTGTATTGCCCAGATTTACCAATTCGCCATCAATGGAAGCTACAAAATCAACATTTTTATTAGTGCTTAAGGCAATATTTGGAAGCGTTTTAAGGTTTTTTAAAATTTGAATTTCAGCATCCACTTCCAGTCCCAATCGGTAACTTTTTCCGCTGCTCGTTCTCAAAGGCGCGCCCACGTCGTTCAATTCTCCCGAAAGCACTAATTGATCTTTGTAATCCATAAAATAAAGATTGGTATTCACTTTTGTTTTTTCGGAAGCGAAACGCCAGCCGAGTTCGTAATCATCCAATTTTTCGGCACTTGTAATACCTTGTTCGTAATCATTTCGGGAAGGTTCGCGGTGCGCTTTTCCGTAGGAAATATAGAATTGGTTTGACGGATTCAATTTATAGGAAGCACCCGCTTTCGGGTTGAAAAATGAATAATCTTCATCAATTGTCAACGCCACCAAATCTGAAGTGATTCCCGAAGTTTTATAATTCACGAATCTTCCCTGCAAATCACCGAAAACGCTCCATTTTTCATTGACCCGATAAGTAGCTTTTGAAAAAACCGTGAATTCACTTTTCTCTCCATTCCCATCATAATAACGGTCACGAATTTCAGAATCACTGGCGTTACGCGCCCAAATAACTTCGCCGAAATGGTCGCCAGTGTAATAACTATAAAATGCCCCGCCCGTAAAATCAATTTTATTGTTTTTGTAATTCACGTTAGCATTTGCGGCGTAGAAATCATTATCCAGCCAACGACGGCGTATCAAATCGGTCGTATTTATTGTATCTCCGCCAATTTCTATCGGCTCAAATCCGTAGGTTTCAAAATCCTCATTAGCTTTATATTGTTCAAAATAACCCTTCCCTTTTGTATAATTGAAGGAAATATTACTATTCCAATTATTATTGAAACGTTGATTCCAAAGCAATTGATAATGGTCTTGAGCATAATTATCCACTTCATTGTCATAAAACTGAATATTGCCATTTGCATCGGTATACATTCCCGCCAAATTGAAAGTTCGGTCATTCTCGAGAATTTCTAAATCCTCTATTCCATTCCACGCCTGATAAGTTTCCTCTCTTCCTCCAAAAACCAAGGCTTTAACCAAAGTATTGCCATCAACAAATGCCCCCTGCAGAAAATATGATTTCAAGTCGGAACTGGCCCGGTCAATGTATCCATCAGATTGAATGGTTGACAACCTTCCCGCTAATTCAAAATGCTCGGAAAGCAAGCCAGTGCTGAACTTGACATTGTGTTTACGTGTATTAAAACTTCCAAAGGAATTGGCAATTTCGCCATAGGCCTCATTTGAAACGGCATCGCTCAACAGATTCAAACTGGCGCCAAATGCACCCGAGCCATTCGTTGAAGTTCCCACCCCGCGCTGCAATTGTAGACTTTCAACGGAAGATGTAAAATCGGGCAGATTCACCCAAAACGTGCCCTGACTTTCCGCATCATTGTACGGTATTCCATTTATCGTCACATTCACGCGAGAGGCATCGCTACCGCGTACCCGAATGTATGTATAGCCCACGCCGGCACCGGCATCGCTCGTGGTCACAACGGACGGAAGATAATTGAGCATATACGGAATGTCCTGCCCAAGATTCCTTTTTTCCAAATCCTCCTTATCCAGATTTGAGTGCGTAATTGGCGAATCGGCATTAACGCGCACGGCTTGCACCAAAACTTCCTCCAGTGCTTCGACTTTCGTTGTATCCTGTGGCTTTGTCTGCGGTGTTTCCTGTGCGGAAATGGTAAATAAAAATAAGGTGAAAACTGCGGTAATCAATAATTTTTTCATTCGTAAAAAAAATTTTATACGAATAAAAGGGGCGTTATTCTTGATTTGTTAAAAATGGTTTTTCATAAAAAAACCCTGAAAACAATGCGCTGTGCATTATTACAGGGGGTTCCTATTTGTTTTCCCTTGGCAGCATTACCCGCCCAGGTTCTTTGGGTATAATCTCAGCTTCTTCGAGTTCAGAGTTCAGGGTTTAGAGTTAAGAGTATATCAACTCAAAACTCACAACCCATAACTCGTAACTAAAATCTGCACCCCTTTGAGATGTGCGACAAAAGTACATTTCTTTTTTCAATTTCACACTGGATTATGATTTCGATTTCGCTTTGGATTTAATTTTTACCATATCCTTAATACTTCCCCTTTTTTATAGTCTTTACATTTGGGCAATGGCCACCTCAAAGAATAAATTCACTTTAAAAATCATTCTCAGTTATCTGGTTTTAGGGGCGTTGGCGGTGCTTGTGGGAATATTCCTCTATACAGAATTTAAAAAATATACTGCCGAAAAGAACGAAACAAACGGCGAGAAAAAATTCGTTGAAACCGGAACGCTCATCAACCTAGTTTATGAAACCGATGGCTTTTCAAGACTCGCATTGTTAACCGAAAGCGATGCCGATTTTGAAAAATATATGACGAAAACCGATTCGCTTTTCAGAAAAATTGAAGATATAAAACGGCTTACAACGAACGATTTTCAGGTGAAACAACTTGACAGCGTAAAAACGCTTCTCGAGGAAAAAAACCGAAATATCGAACAACTCAGAATTCTTCGGCTTACCAATCAAAAGGATACTTCGCTGGACGATATTATGAAGGAAGTGCGAAAATTGGAAGCTTCCATCGGACTAAATTCCGTGGAATCGATGGTGAGAAATCCTGCCAATCTCAGCAAGCGCGACCGTAGAATTTGGGAAGCATATGCCGATTATCTCAACAGCAGTTGGCTTCGCGACACTTCCACCGTAAAATCCCAAACCGTAGATTCTATGCTTACCGCATCGCGCTACATTGTTGCTGAGGCGAAAAAGGAAAATTCCCGAATCCGTGAATCGTTGATGCAAAAAGAAAATGAATTAATTCGAAATGATCTTAATATTTCAGAAAGACTGCGCGAAATTATCGCCAGTTTTGACCGTGAAATCACCAAAAACAACAATCTCGAAAAACAGCAACGTGCCGATTCCATTGCACGAACTAGCGAAATCTTAAAATTTGCGGGCATTTTGGGCGGCATTGTGGTTTTGCTTTTCTCCTATTTTATCCTTTCGGATTTTTTTAAGGCGGAACGTTATAAAAAGAATTTGGAGGAATCAAAAAATTATGCCGAATCGCTGCTGAAAAGCCGTGAACAGCTCATTTCCACCGTGAGCCACGATTTAAAGACACCTTTGAATACTATAAGCGGCTATTCCGAATTGTTCGAAAACTCTTCCCTTTCCGAAAAGCAGAAATACTATTTGGCGCAAATCACTTCCAGTTCTCATTTCATTTCACATTTAGTAGACGATTTACTGGATTTTTCAAAACTGGAAGCCGGAAAATTGTCAATAGAAAGCATTCCCTTTTCGCTTGAAAATATTATTGTAGAAGCCGGAAATGCCGTTAAACAACAATTTCCGCAAAAACCCGTGGCACTAAAATTTTCCATATCGGAAGAAATTAAAAACAAAATTTTTGAAAGTGATCCGCTGCGGATTCGGCAGATTATAAACAATTTGGTGGGCAACGCCTTTAAATTTACCGAAGCCGGAAGCGTCGAAATTGAAGTGCGAGAAATTGAAAATTTTTACCAAACTTCAAAGGTGGAAATAGCCGTGAATGATACGGGCATCGGCATTTCAAAAGAAAAACAGGAAGTTATTTTTCACGAATTTACACAGGCAGAAAAAGAAATTGCAAACAAATTTGGCGGAAGCGGACTCGGTCTCGCGATCTCTAAAAAGCTTGCTGAACTTTTGGGTGGAAGTTTAAAAGTGCAAAGTATATTGGGTGACGGAAGTTCATTTATACTTACCGTTCCCTTAAAGAATTCAGAACGGGTTTTGCCCAAAATCGCTCCGGAAATAAATGAATCCTTTAAAAATTTACGTGCAGTAATCATTGATGACGACGACGCGATGCGTTCCCTTTTGAAGGAAATTTTTGAACAAATGGAGATTGCCTCGGAAGCATTTCAAAGCTTTGAAGCTTTTAACGCCTCCACTAGCTCAGCGGGACAACTTGATTATGATTTCATTTTAACGGATATCCAAATGCCAAAAACCGATGGGTTTACGGTTCTGAAAAACTTGAAAAAAGGTGAAATCAATTCATATAAAAATCAACCTGTTATCGCAATGACAGGAAGCAGGGAGCATTCCCGGCATTTTTATTTGGCGAAAGGTTTCAGTGAGATGCTTTCAAAACCATTTTCAAAACGCGAACTCGTTGCAGCTCTAACACATATTTTCCCTGAAAGAAATCATTCGATTATAAATAACGACCTAACAAAATGGAGCGAGGAATTTATAGCTGCAAACGAAAAATTTGACCTCTCGCTTTTAAAATCGTTTTTGGACACGCCGCAATCGTTAAATGAAGTTTTAAATGTTTTCGATTCCCAAACCGAAACAGATTTGCAGGAAATTAAAACAGCGATTTCAGAAAAAAACTTGGAACGAATCAAAGCAATTGCGCACAGAATGTTGACGATGTTCCGGCAAATAAGGGCGAGCGGAGTGATTCCAATATTGGAAAAAATGGAGAATTACAATGAAATCGATCCCGATAGTTATGGGAACGAAATAGAAATGAAAAAAGATTTTGAAAAATTAATTATGAATGTTCGCGAGTTGCAAAAAGCTTTGGAAACACGATAATTTTACAGCTCTATTTGATATTGCTCAATCTTATTATAAAGTGTTTTTCGAGTAATATTCAGCAATTTTGCCGCTTTGGTTTTATTAAAATCTGCCGCTTTTAAGGCGTTTAAAATAAGTTGTTTTTCATTGCTTTCCCGTGAAAAATCCATTTGGCTCCTTTTTGAATTTTCAGATAATATGACTTCGCGCGGAATCACTTCCAACGGGATAAATTGTGAATTGGTCAACAAAACCGAACGTTTTATCACATTCTTCAATTCGCGTAGATTGCCCGGCCAGGAGTAATTTTTAAATGCTTCCTCCACCTCTTTCGAAAGCCCTATTACATCCTTTCCCAATGAATTGTTGGCTTCAGCCAAAAAATATTCTATGAAAAGAAACAGATCCTCTTTCCGCTCGTGCAATGATGGAATATGGATTGAAAATTCATTCAAACGGTGGTACAAATCTTCCCGAAATTTCCCTTCGGAAACAGCCTTTTGCAAATCTTCGTTCGTGGCAGAAAGTATGCGAACATCCACATCGATCTCTGCATTGCTTCCCACTGGTTTTATGCGGCGCTCTTGAAGTGCGCGCAACAATTGTATTTGGTTTTCATAGGAAAGATTTCCAACTTCATCCAAAAAAAGCGTGCCCCCATCGGCTGCTTCAAAGTGACCTTTTTTATCATTTACCGCGCCGGTGAAACTTCCCTTTACGTGGCCAAAAAATTCACTTGCTGCAATTTCCTTCGGAATGGCGCCACAATCTACAGCTACAAAATTTTTATCTTTTCGTTTGCTATAATTATGGATTGCTTTTGCGGCAACTTCTTTACCAGTACCGCTCTCGCCCTGTATCAAAACACACATATCGGTGGGGCCGACAAGCTTTAAATATTCATTGAATTTTTTGGAGGATTCACTGATTCCAACAACAAAATTTGGTTTCGATTGAAAATTATCGGTGCTTTTAAAATCATTTTCATGGGCAACTGAATCATCATTTTCCTTTTCTGATTTCGATTTCAGTTTTGTTTTCAATTCTCGTGATTCCGCTTCTATTACCATCAGCAATTCCTCGGGACGAAAGGGTTTGGAGATATAATCAAGCGCCCCTTTTTTTATTGCCTTCACCGCAGTATCAACTTCGGCATAACCCGTCATTAATATAACTTTGGTTTTTGGCGATACTTTTTGGGAAAATTCAAGAAGGTCCAATCCCGAATCATCGGGCAAGTGTAAATCTGTAATAAGCAGATCAAAATTATTTTCGGCTATTGCCTTTCGCGCATTTTTACCCGTTAATGAAACGGATACTGCAAAACCTTTTCGCTCCAAAAAAGACGTGAGCATTTTTCCAAAGGCCACATCGTCTTCCACTATATGTATTTGCTGCGTCATTTTGTTTTGTGAAGAACGCAAAAATACTGTGTAAATGTTTGGGCATACTCTAAATTTATCATAAAAAAAAGACGTCCAAAATTGGACGTCTTTTCCAGAAGTATTGAATCTAAAATACCTGCAGCTTACTGCTTCTTCATTTCATTTTTAATCCACTCGCCTTTTGCATTTGCATACACCGTTGAAGATTTTGCATCTGCAGTGGTAAGTTGGATTTTATAATCCCCTTGGGCATTCACATAAGCCTTAGAAATAGTGGCACCGCTAAAGTCTGCAGCAACTGCATCTTGAACGGTTTTTGGTACTTCAGAAGCTTTTACTTCTTTATAATCCTGAACCGGTTCTGCTACAACCGCAGTTTCCGCAGCTTGTGCCGCCTCAATTCTATTTTCTACTTGCGCTTCAACGGCAGTTTGTTTTTGCTCGTTCATAGCGGTGGCTTCCTTGTCGGTTTGTGCTGTTGCAGCGGTTAAACCTCCCAATACGATTGCTGTACTTAAAATTAACTTTTTCATTTTTTTGTTTTAAAAATTATTATTTATTCGTTCTAAGTTTGTTGGTTGCTTAACCTATTAGAAAAAGTAGTGCCATAGAAAATTTCCTGCTGAAGAATAACATAGTGTGCTGTTTAACAGTTATTTAAAAAGATAAATGCTATTTTTAAGAATAAAAGAAACTGTATAAAAACAAATACACGTGTATAAATTTTATACAGTTTTTGTGTAAACACTATTCAATTTTTGGCGGTTTACGCGAAGATTTTCTAAGTGCGTTTTCCTTTTTTGATTTTAAACGCTTTTCAATCGCACCTTTAGAAGGTTTCGTTTTTTTTCGGGGTTTTGCCACTTTTAGGTTTTGCTGAAGCAGCGCAATTAGGCGCTCAATCACGATGGCCTTATTTTTATGCTGGCTTCGTGTCTCGCCGCATTGCAGTGTAATAATTCCTTCAGAAGAAATTTTTGTTGGAATTTTATTTCGAAGCCGTTCCTTTTCAATTTCTGAAAGAGAATGCGAGTTTTCCAAATCAAAGGAAACCTCAACCTTTGAGGCCGTTTTGTTCACATGCTGCCCGCCCGGCCCACTACTACGGACGGCCTTAAAATTCAATTCAGAAATTAAATGCTCCGTATTCATTGGGTTTGGTGCACTTCGTTCAAAAGGTCGTTTACCGTTTTTACTGGATTGAAAGTAATCAACGGCACTTCCACAAAAACCGTGTTCCAATTTGCCATCGCGCCATTCCAAAGTCCGGGAAGTTCGAGGGCCTTTATTTCCTTTCCATTGTGGGATTTATTCGAAATAAATCCGGCATCGGGATCGGAAAATTCCAAAAGATTGAATTTTTCACCTTTATAAGTACGAACGCCACAAACCAAATCCACCGGATTGAAATGTGTAGCTTTTTCAACCAAAGCCTTTTGTTGCGGATTATTTATGTCAATTTGTGACATTTCCACGATTTGAAAGGATTCGTTTCCATTTTTATCTTTTACAAGAAAGGGCCCACCGCCGGGAGCGCCCGTATTTTCAACCACGCCGCAAACTCGAATGGGTCGTTCCAAAATTTTCAAAATTGCCTCCTTAATTGTAGGCGTGCTTTTTATGTGAAGTTCCTCGGAAATAAATTTTGACGCAGCTTTTAAAACTTCTTCGGAAGAAATTTCAGAATGAAGTTTTTCTACAAAATCAAATATTTTCTGTTGAAGCGAAATCAATTTTCCGGCTAAAACCTTTTTCTGAAAAGCAATAGTTTCCACATAATTTTGCGAAACCACGTTGTCAATATTTTTAATGAAAATGATGTCGGCATCTACTTCATTTAAATTTTGCAGCAATGCGCCATGGCCGGACGGACGGAAAACCAAATTTCCGCTTTCATCAAAAAAGGGATTGTTTTCAAGTGTTGCCGCAATGGTGTCGGTTTCCTTTTTTTGAAAGGAATACGAAATATTAAATTTTGCTCCAGTTTTTTTCTCAACGATTTCCTGAATTTCCTCGTATCTTTTTTTGAACTTTTCTTCGTGCTCCTCAGAAACGGTGAAATGTAGATTTGCAACTCCGTTGGAGGTTGCATAAAAAGCAGCTTCGTACAGTTGCTCTCCAAACGCGGTCACATAATTTTCGCCGTATTTATGAAACGGAACAAGGCCTTTTGGGGTTTCGCTCAAATTGATACCAGTTTTATCGAGCGTTTCCTTTACGAACAAATAATATTGCTTTCCTTTTTCAAAATGCTGGAAATCTGAATATTTTCGATGAAGATTTTCCGTAACCAAATCCGCGAACGCAAACTTATCCGTGGAACCGAAAAACTTCTTTAATTCCCTGTTTTCTTCCTTTTGAAGAAACTCATCGATATTGTTTTTCTCAAAATTAAATCGATCCAAAAAAGCATGCAAAAATTTGAACATCCGGGTCGCTGCCCCCGAAGCGGGCACGAATTTTAACAAGCTTAGCTTTTCCTTTTCAATGTCAAAAAGTGTTGCGAACTGGTGCTGTTGATCGGGCGAAAGTGTTTCAATTCCATTGCCGACGGCAGCCGCCGCAACCACATTTGCAAACGGAATTCCATTTTTAAAAATCGTGAGTTGTCGGTTTATCTCGGCCTCCGAGAGCCCGTGGCTGTTTATTTGGAGTAAGTTTTTTTCAGTAAACATTTAATTTTTCTTCAGCAATGTGTCAATGATTTTGACTGCGTTTTTAAATCTTTCCTTTTCGTTGCCCTTTAAAATTTCATAAGGAAAACCCTGTTTTTTCAATTCGGCTTCGAAAATACGGAACATTTCCTCGCGATTGTTCGGCCTATCACGCAAAATATCTGCTTCCCAAGGCGTGTCGATATAGGTTAAAAGATAGATGTTATAATTATTTTTGGTTGCTTCTTCCTTAATTTCGTCGGGACAATATCCATCGTAATAATATTCGGAATATACTTTCAATTCGAGCAAATTTGTGTCGCAAATCAACAAATCATTAACCCGTTCCGAGCGTTCATTTTCAAGTCGCAATTGCCCTTTTGCTATGGGAATTAAGTCTTCCCTTTCAACCAATTTCTTTTTGGAATCCCATTTTTTTTGAAGAAATTCCCGCATAAATTCCGGCACCCAAAGTGTGTTGTAATGTTCCGCCAATTGCTTGGCAAGCGTAGTTTTGCCGGTGGATTCGGGACCGTATAAAACTACTTTAATCAATTCAGAAGGCTGGTTTCGGGTTTGTTCAAGTTTTTCTTCCACGCGCGGTATCCATAAATTGAAATAATGACAAAAAGCAAAAATTGAAACGATGTAAAAATCAATCCTTTGTAAAAATACAATGGTAGCGAAATTACATTTCCGACGAGCAAAAACGTCCAATTTTCAAGTTTCTTTCTCGCCAAAAGCCACATTGCAACAAAAAATATGGCCGTTGTGAGAGTGTCAACATAGGCTGTCCAACTATCCCATTTATCGAAAATTTCATAAATGACATAAATAAAAATTAGCGTTCCAACAAAAATAAAAATGCTGATTTGCTTTTCCTTTGAAGTGGTTTTCGTGATTGGCGTATAATGTTCGGCATCTACTTTTCGCGTCCAAATGTACCACCCGTAAATGCTCATTGAAAAATAATAGGCGTTGATTACCAAATCACCCAGCAAATCATAAAACCACAAAATGTAAACAAAAATGGCGGTGCTTAAAATTCCCGTGGGATAGATTAAAATATTATCCTGTTTTGAGAACCAAGCACTCAACAATCCAAACGAAACTCCGGCAATTTCAAGAATTACGATATGTGTGGGAACGTTTTGGTACTGCTGAAAAAACCAATCAAAAATGGGGTTCATAATCGCTGCGATCGGATTTTACGATTTTTATATAAAGCAAACCACGCTCCACGGCTTCCAATGCAACTTTCATTTCCTTTTGAAGCAAATCCATAACAGCGTCATAATCGCCATAAACCTGTGTACTTAACGGATTTTCCAAAACGGCAAGTCCCGAATTTCGTAAACTTTTTATGAAATTGATGATTGCCGGTTCGTAATCGTCCTGCAAAGGTGTGAGGGTAAGTTCAACTGAAATTTTCATTTTCTTTAATTTTTTTCAAAACTACAATTTTAAAAAGTATTCAGTCGAAGTCGCAGTTTGCAGTTTTGGAATTTGGATTTTGAGATTTATGTATTCCCCCCTTGGGGGTTAGGGGGCATTTTCAAATGCAGTTCCCATAACAACCATATCTGCGCCGGAATTATAGGCGGCTTGTTTTTGATTATCGGTTTTAATTCCGCCGCCTACGATTAATGGGATATTTATTGCTTTTTTAACTTCGCAAATAATTTCTTGTTTTACTGGAAATTTCGCCCCACTACCCGCTTCCAAATAAATAAGTTTTGCGCCCACAAATTGACCGGCCAAAGCCGTGTGCACAATGATTTCAATATTTTCCTGTGGAAGTGGCTCCGTATTTGTCACTTTTGAAACTGAGGAATTTTTGCCGCCGTCAATTAAAATATAGCCCGTCGAAATGATTTCCAAAGGGGAATTCTTCAATTTTGAAATGGACTTAATTTGCTGTCCGATTAAATATTCGGCATTTCTTCCCGATAGTAATGTCAAAAACAGTAGCGCATCCGCCAAATCCGAAATCTGCGAATGATTTCCCGGAAATAGAAAAATGGGAAGTTTTGTTTCAGCCTTTAAAGCTTTTACGGTTTCTTCAGTTTCCCCATTTGCAACGGTGCTTCCGCCGACAAATAGATGTGTAGTTTCTTTGGGAATTTTCTTCAGAAATGTATCGATTTCGGAATTATTGAATTTATCGGGATCAATCAAAATGGCGAGTTGCTTTTCTTTTTCGGCAACCGATTTCAGAAAAATTTTGTAAAAAATTCCTTCCATCTATTATTTTTCTGAAATAAGGGCGTAGGCACAGGTGAAACCTTCAAATTCCAGAAAATCAACATCGTATTTTTGTTGTTTATCCTCATAAGTCACGGCTGCTGTGGTTTTGGATTCGTCGAGCGCAAAATCTTCCACATAAATATGTTCTAAAAAGCTCACTCCTTTTTCGGCAAAACTTTTATATAAAGATTCTTTTGCGCACCAAACAATTGTTAGTTTCCGCATCATTGCATCTTCATTTGCAATGGTTCGGTACTCTTCGATTGGCGTGAACTTATGTGCAATTTTCAGAATTTTATTTCGTTGTTTTTCAATGTCAATTCCCACTTCGACATCGCTAACAATTATCGCCGAAAAGTTGAATGAATGGGTTATTGAAATATTTTTGCCGTCCGTTAAATGTGGCTTCCCATTTTCATCATAGCGCAAATCGTGATCGGTATATCCTTCCAAAGCGAGCAAATGCCGAATACTCATAAATCCCCGCCTGTGAAGTTCACTTTTCATATTCGCCACACGATTGCTGCAATTGCTTGTAAGGTCGGTGCCCTTGGAAAGCGCTTCAAAAGATTCTTCAATCTTCCAAATGAAGACTTTAGTTGCAGGATTTACTGTTATAGTTTTGTAAAGTGGCATAAAATTTCAAAGGATATTTAGTACTTTCGCAGACTTAAAACTAGAAAATTAATTTTTAATTAATGACCGCTTTTGCGGTATAAAGATAACAAATATGTCAACGAAAACTGTGCCTTACACGGCCTACAAAGTAAAAGATATTTCTCTGGCAGACTGGGGAAGAAAGGAAATTGAGCTAGCCGAAGCTGAAATGCCGGGGCTTATGAGCCTACGCGAAGAGTACGGAAATGAACAGCCGTTGAAGGGTGCGCGCATTGCCGGATGCCTTCACATGACTATCCAAACTGCCGTATTAATTGAAACATTGCAAGCTTTGGGTGCGGAAGTTACTTGGAGTTCTTGTAACATTTTTTCCACACAAGATCACGCTGCCGCTGCGATTGCCGCTGCTGGAATTCCAGTGTATGCTTGGAAAGGAATGACCGAGGAAGAATTTGATTGGTGCATTGAGCAAACGCTTTTCTTTGGTGAAGACCGCAAACCATTGAATATGATTCTTGACGATGGCGGCGATTTAACGAATATGGTTTTGGACAAATATCCGGAGCTTGCCGCGGGCGTAAAAGGTATTTCGGAAGAAACAACTACTGGCGTGCACCGTCTTTACGAGCGCATGAAAAAAGGCACGTTGCCAATGCCGGCCATCAATATTAATGACAGCGTTACCAAAAGTAAATTCGACAATAAATACGGATGCCGTGAAAGCGCTGTGGATGCAATTCGCCGCGCTACTGATATTATGCTTGCCGGAAAACGCGTAGTTGTTTGTGGTTATGGTGATGTTGGTAAAGGAACTGCCGCTTCTTTTAAAGGTGCGGGAAGTATTGTTACCGTTACCGAAATTGACCCAATTTGTGCATTACAAGCTGCAATGGACGGTTTTGAAGTGAAAAAATTGGAAACTGTTATAGCTAATGCCGATATCGTAATCACTACAACCGGAAATAAAGACATCGTGCGCGGAGAACATTTTGAAGCGATGAAAGACAAAACCATCGTAGCCAATATTGGTCATTTTGACAACGAAATTGCCGTTGCCTGGTTGAAGAAAAATCACGGACATACGCATGTTGAGATTAAGCCGCAAGTTGATAAGTACACCATTAATGGAAAAGATATCATCCTTTTGGCCGAAGGTCGTTTGGTAAATCTTGGTTGTGCCACGGGCCACCCAAGTTTTGTGATGAGTAATAGTTTTACGAACCAAACATTGGCGCAAATCGAGCTTTGGAAAAATGGTGAAAACTATGAAAACGAAGTTTATATGCTTCCAAAACATTTGGATGAAAAAGTAGCGAAACTTCACCTTGAGAAGATTGGGGTTGAGCTTACAGAACTTCGTCAAGACCAAGCCGAATATATTGGTGTAGAGATTGAAGGACCTTTTAAGCCTGAGTATTACAGATATTAAGAATTCCCGCGAAGGCGGGAATCTCTTAAGTTGAAATTGAACCCTCGCATTTTGTGAGGGTTTTTATTTGGAAAATATTTAACTTTTGGGACCGGCGATTATTCTTATTTTAAGTGATGGTTTATGAAGAAGAAAAAATAATTGTTCCAAGATTCAACGAAGAGTCCGGCTTTTACACCACGAAAAAGCGCTCAAAAATGATGGGCAAAATCCGTGGGAAGAATACGAAGCCCGAATTGCTTTTCAGAAAAGCCATTTGGAAAAAGGGGATCCGGTATCGCGTGGACAATAAAAAACTTCCCGGAAAACCTGATGTTTCCATCATAAAATACAAACTTGCCATTTTTATTGATGGCGAATTTTGGCACGGTTACAATTGGCCGGAACGAAAGGAAACCTTGAAAACCAATAGAGGGTTTTGGATTCCGAAAATTGAACGCAATATGCAGCGAGACCGCGAAGTAAATAGTCAACTCGAAGAATTGGGCTTCACTGTTTTCAGGTTTTGGTCCAATGAGATAAAACAAGATTTAGAAAAATGCATCAACGATATTTTAGTGTACATAAATACAGGACAAAATGATTAACTCAAAACTCCCAAACGTTGAAACTTCCATTTTCGCCAAAATGAGCAAAATGGCGACAGACTTTGACGCTATAAATCTTTCCCAGGGTTTTCCAAATTTCCCCAGCGATCCTGCTTTGATTGCCTTAGTTGAAAAAGCGATGAACGATGGTTATAATCAATACGCACCCTTGGCAGGCGATTTTGAATTGCGCATGGAAATTTCAAAAAAGATTGAAAAACTTCACAACCATTTTTACAATCCCGAAACGGAAATCACGATTACGGCCGGCGCTACGCAGGCTATTTTTACAGTAATTGCGGCAACCATAAACAAAGGCGATGAAGTAATTAATTTCACACCGGCCTATGATTGCTATGCCCCGACGGTAGAATTATTTGGAGGAAAAATTATTCCAATTCAACTGGAACCTCCATATTATAAAGCGGATTGGCAAGAAGTCGCTGATAAAATTTCGGCAAAAACAAAAATGATAATCATCAATTCGCCTCACAATCCCACCGGAATGCTGTTTTCTGAAGAAGATATGCTTCATTTGCAAGATTTAGCCGAAAAAAATAATCTTTTGGTCTTAAGCGATGAGGTTTATGAGCATATTATTTTCGATGGAAATGTGCATCAAAGCGCCTCAAAATTTGAAGCCCTGGCAGCGCGAAGTTTTGTTACGGCTTCCTTCGGCAAAACATTTCATAACACTGGGTGGAAAATGGGGTATTGCGCCGCGCCCGAAAAATTGATGAAGGAATTTCAAAAAGTGCATCAGTTCGTGGTTTTCTGCGTAAACCATCCCATTCAAAAAGCTATGGCTACATATTTAAAAGATGAAAACCACTATTTAAAACTGGGAGATTTTTATCAACAAAAGCGGGATTTCTTTTTGAATTTATTGAAAGGTTCTAATTTCAAAATTATTCCTTCCAAAGGAACTTATTTCCAAATGCTTGATTTTTCGGAAATTTCAGATGAAAGTGATATCGCCTTTGTGGAACGGCTTTCGAAAGAATATAAAATAGCCACCATACCCACTTCAGTTTTCAACGAAGGCGGAAGGGATTTTAAGCAAATTCGGGTGTGTTTTGCAAAAACGGATGAGACGTTAGCCGAAGCGGCATTGATTTTAAAGAAATTCGAAATTTTAAAGAATAAGTAAAAATGGAAAATGAATTAAAAGTTACAATTATTCAAAGCGAACTACAGTGGGAAAATGCCGAGGCGAATCTCTCTATGTTTTCTGATAAAATGAACAATCTTCACGCGGAAACAGATTTAATTGTCTTGCCAGAAATGTTCACTACCGGATTTTCAATGAACGCCAAAAAACTTGCTGAGGAAAATAAAGGCAAGACGCTTCAATGGATGAAAGATGAAGCACAAAAACACAATGCAGCGATTTGCGGAAGTGTGATTATTTCAGAAAAGAACCAATTTTATAACCGGTTATTTTTTGTTTTTCCTAATGGCACCTATAAAAAATATGATAAACGGCATACGTTCACTTTGGCAAAAGAAAATGAAACCTACGCCGCCGGCACTGAAAAGCTGATAGTGGACTATAAAGGGTGGAAAATCTGCCCGCTTGTTTGTTACGATTTGCGTTTCCCTGTTTGGGCGCGAAATACGGAGGATTACGATGTTTTAATTTATGTAGCTAATTGGCCAAAAGTACGAACCCTCGCGTGGGACACGCTGCTTAGAGCACGTGCTATTGAAAATATGGCGTATTGCATTGGCGTGAACAGAATAGGTTTTGATGGAAATGATCACGAATATGTGGGCCATTCTGCAATTTATGATGTTTTGGGGAAACAAATTTCTACCGAAAATTTTGAAACGGAATTTTGGGAAACGATAGTTTTATATAAACAGGAAATTGAAACCAACCGTCAAAAGTTGCAGTTTCTAAATGACAGAGATTCCTTTACTTTAATGTAAATGTTTCATTCAAACTCCAATTGGCGCGCACTTCTATTTGTTTTGGATAATAAATTATTCTTTCCGGGGCCATTCTGTTTAAAAAACTACCCGTGTCCCATTGTTTATTTCCGTTATCATCATATACTATTCTTAGGAAATATTTATCCGGCGAAAGTTCGTCAAAAAATACGTTTTTGCTCTGGGTCAAATATTCTTCCGCAACAACATTATATTTAGAATCAATTATTTGAACTATAATTGGAAACCGGTTTGCATTATTTAAAGTAAGATTGAGCGTGCCGTAATCTGAAGCAAGCCGTGTATTCACGGAATATTGGAGAGTATCATTGTTTCTTTCAAAAAAATCTGTGATGGCGCCGGGCAGGAGTTGTATCGAATAAGTTTGCTCCTCTGTTTTTGGGAAAAAAACCTCAGCCAAATTATATTTTTTATTTATTTGGACCGTGGCATCAACCAAAGTCGAATCCTTTGTGATAACCTGAAATTTTTCCGCATCAACAATTGTGATGGGCGTATTTACGCGAAGTTTGAATGTATCTCTTAGTTTTAATACTCCAGTTTTAACTGCCGAAATATTTAGCGAATCTTTATAAAGTTCGCGCATTCTTACTGTAACAGTATCTAGCCGAGCTCCATTCGCAACCATAAAGTTGAGGGAATCGGCTTCAATTGAGGGTTTATACCAATAGTGGATTGTATCTTTCTTTTCATCTTTATAGAAGGTGGAAATGAAATCCTGTGGACTCGCAGAAAGCAGCTGTACATTCAGACTGTCCACTTGGCCTTCATACCCAAAAATAATGTGGTTTTGGCCTATTTGGTTTGGTCGCGCAACTTTATAATCGGAAGTTTCCTTGAACAGTGTCAAGGAGTAAAAGGAATCTGTGGGTATGGTTATTGGTTTTTCAATAAATCCAATTTTATCATTTTGAGGTTGAAAGGTATAGTCATTATTTTTTTCCTTTAAAGCAACTAACATATATTGGCCTCCCTTTAAATTCGCGAATTCGAATACGCCAGTAGTATCCGTGGTTACCGTTACGTAAGTAGGTTTTTGAAAATAAATTAGGGAATCACTATAGGTTTCTCCAGTTTCATAGAGCATTACGGTGGTGGGAATTTCCGGAAAAATAAGTTGTGCATCCTTTGCTCTTCCGGATAACTTTAGGCTGTCAATATAACTGCCGGTGGAAAAAATATATTTATAATAATCAAATTGGTTTCCTTCGTTATTGTCCACAATACTTCTTCCAAAATTGAAAGAATAGGTAGTGTTTGGCTTTAAGGTATCCAATATTTTAATTTTCAGCGTTTTTGAAGTACTCAACGGAGTTATGATGGGCGTATATTCCATGGGTGGCGAAATAATGAGCTCCTTTGATAAATCTTTCAACTTTATATATTCGTCAAAACGGATTTCTATTTCGCTGCCATTAAAATTTGTATTATAATTTTCGGGGTTGCTTTTAACAATTATCGGCGGAATTGTATCCCGTGGTCCGCCAGAAGGAGTTCCCTTTTTGGCACAATCCACAAAGGAAAGTATAAAAAGAAAAGCGATGGGTAAATAAAGAAGGCGGTGTTTCACTTACTATTTTTATGAAATTTAACGGGAATTTTCTTTTAAGCTCCCAAAAATAAACAATAACCAAATACCAACTATAAATTACTTTAGGTTGTTGCGATTGTTGCAATGCTGATGCTCACATTTTCCCCCTTCAACAATTGAAGCGCACATTTTTCCAAAGTGGCGCCCGTGGTAATAATGTCATCCACCAATAAAACATGCTTATTTTTAATATCGTCCAGATTTTGGGTAAAGAAAACTTCTTCAGCTTCAAAACGAAGAATCCTTGTTTTGAAAACCTGCGATCCGGTTTTGGAAATTTTTATCAAAATATCATCGCGATAGGGAACATTTAGGGCCAGCGCAATTTCCTTTCCAAAGCCCTCCACTTGGTTGAAACCTCGCTTTTTCAATTTTTGCTTATGCAAAGGCACGGGAATTACCATTTCCACCTGCGTATAATCTGAATGTTCCGCCAATTCGGCGCCCATCCATTTACCGAAAAAAAAGCTAATCTCCTTTTTTCCCCGATACTTTAAGTTGTGAAGCAATTGCTGAGTCAAGCCACGCTTGTGAAAATATAGTAATGCCGTGGCATTTTTCAATAAGAATCGACCATAAAACTTATCCTTCAGCGTTTCGCTGCCAGTTTTGTGAAATGACGCGATTGGAAGCGAGTGGAGACAGTCCAGACACAACACGTTTTCCCCCGAATTCAGTAGCTCCGTGCAGCAAACGCACACCTTTGGGAAAAGTAGATTTAACATACTTTAAGAATTTTTACCATTTTGTAAACATATGTTAAACGAATACCTACCTACATTTACCGCCTAAACTTAACTTATTAATTATGAGTACTGAAAACGAAAACAATAGTGGCAAATTCAAGATTCTCATTGGGGTCCTTTCGGTTTTGCTTATTGCCTTGGCAGTTTATACCGTTACATTGTTCAACGACAATAAATCTACGATTTCAAATCTTGAAACGCAAAAGGCAGATATCGAACAAGAACTGGAAGGTTTAATTGCCAATTATGATGAAGTAATAAAGGACAACGAATTAAAGGACAAGGACCTATTAGCCGCTCGTGAAAGGATAACGGTTCTTTTGGATTCAGTGAGGGATGCAAAAGCGAATGTTGGTTTAATTGAAAGATACAAAGCCGAAGTTGGAAGACTAAAACAAGAGCGCGCCATGCTCTTCAAACGTGCCGATAGTTTAATAGCTGCCAACAAACAACTCGCAATGGAACGCGACAGCACATCCACGGAATTAACAAATACCCGTATGGTAGTGGATTCGGTTAGCCAGGAAAACATGGCAATGACCGAAACCATTAAAAAAGGGTCAATTGTAAAAGCAACAGATTTGCGCGGAGAAGCCGTTATCATTAGAAACAGCGGAAAGGTTGTGGATACCAAACGTGCCAGCCGCGCCGACAAAATTAGAGCCTGCTTTACCTTAGCCCCCAACGCTATTGCCCAAAAAGGAGACAGAATTTTTTACGTTCAGGTTATCAATCCTAGAAATAAAATGATGGGTGACAATACCGTAAAACAGTTTGAGGATAAAAATCTTAACTACAGTGCCTCATCCAATGTTTATTATGAAAATGACGAACTCGATGTCTGTATTCTTGTAAATGCATCCGACACAGATCTTGTTGAAGGACGATATACTCTCAATCTTTATGATGGTTCCAGCCTAATTTCAACAACCACCATGGAGCTGAAATAACCTTATTTTATAAAGAGTAGGTAATTTATAAAATAAATGATACCGCCGTGAAGTTATCACGGCGGTTTTTTTATTTTTGCGCTATGGCAAACAATGAAGACCAATTCAAAAAAGTAGTCTCCCACGCAAAGGAGTATGGGTATATTTTCGCATCCAGTGAAATCTATGATGGCTTGAGCGCCGTATATGATTATGCGCAGAACGGAGTGGAATTGAAAAAAAATATTCGTGAATATTGGTGGCGCAGTATGGTTTACATGCACCAAAATATTGTGGGAATCGATTCCGCAATATTGATGCACCCCACCACTTGGAAAGCTTCGGGCCACGTTGATGCTTTCAATGATCCGCTAATTGACAATAAGGATTCCAAAAAAAGATATCGCGCCGATGTGCTAATTGAGGAATATGCGGAAAAACAATATCAAAAAGCTCAAAAGGAAATTGAAAAAGCGAAAGTTCGTTTTGGCGATAACTTTGACGAACAACAGTTCATAACAACCAATCCCCGCGTTGTTAAATATTTGGAGGAGCAGCGGAACGTTCTGGCGCGAATGGCCCATTCTTTAGAAAAGGAAGATTTGGCCGATGTAAAGGCTCTTATTGAAGAGCTTGAAATTGCTGATCCCGAAACAGGTTCTAGAAACTGGACCGAGGTGCGCCAATTCAATTTAATGTTTGGTACAAAATTGGGCGCTTCCGCAGAAAATGCCATGGATCTTTACCTTAGGCCCGAAACGGCACAAGGTATTTTTGTGAATTTCTTGAACGTTCAAAAGAGCGGAAGAATGAAAATTCCTTTCGGCATCGCACAAACCGGAAAAGCCTTCCGTAATGAAATAGTGGCCCGACAATTTATCTTTCGTATGCGAGAGTTCGAACAGATGGAAATGCAATTCTTCGTTCGTCCGGGCGAGGAACTGAAATGGTATGAATACTGGAAAGAAACACGATTAAAATGGCATCTTTCATTGGGAATGGGCGAAGAAAATTACCGTTTCCACGACCACGAGAAGTTGGCACATTACGCCAATGCCGCCGCCGATATTGAGTTTAACTTTCCTTTCGGTTTTAAGGAATTGGAAGGAATCCATTCCCGAACCGACTTCGATTTAAAGGCTCACGAAAAATTCTCTGGAAAAAAGCTACAATTTTTTGATCCGGAACTTAATGAAAATTACGTTCCCTACGTTGTGGAAACCTCCATAGGCCTGGATAGAATGTTCCTGGCGGTTTTGAGCCACTCGCTCCAGGACGAAACTTTGGAAGATGGAAGCGTGCGCACCGTTCTTAAACTGCCCGCAATTCTGGCGCCTGTGAAGGCTGCTATTCTTCCATTGGTGAAAAAAGATGGGCTTCCCGAAATTGCCCAAAATATAATCCAAAATCTTCAATGGGATTACAACGTTATTTATGACGAAAAGGACGCCGTTGGTAGACGCTATCGTCGCCAAGATGCCGTTGGAACTCCATTTTGTATTACCGTGGACCATCAAACCCTCGAGGACAACACGGTAACCATACGTTATCGAGACTCCATGCAACAGGAACGAATTAAAATTGAAGAGATTTCAGAAAAAATGAAGGAAACCATCTCATACAAAAATTGGCTTTCCGAATAAATTTTTTTAAGTGGTTAATTCTATATTTCAAGAGGGGAGGATATTAGTTTATCCTCCTTTTTTTCCACCTATTCATCTCGGTTTTTTATCTCTGTAATTGATACCGGCGCGGCTTTCTCACAGCGGTTCATTCTTCGTAAACCATTAAATTTTACCCAAATCGTGAGATTGTTTCTTCTAAAGATTTCATCCAAATTTATGGGATCTACATAATAAAAATCCTTATCGCCATCTTTTAACTGGATGGTGTATTCACAATCATCGGCCAAATCAGAATAAATTATTCTGCCCGGTAAGTAGCCATCGGCCATCATTTTTTCTCCAAGAATTTTCTTGGCCTCAATTTCGGCCGGACTATTTGTTTCCACATTTAGTGATTTGTTTTGCGAAGACACGCAGGATAAAACCGAAAACCCAAAAAGAAGTATTGAAATGGAAATTTTGGACAACATTTTAATTTTTTTTAAGTGGTTTATGAAGATACAAAAATTAAAAATAAGCCCGTAATTGAATACTTCCCGTATGAACCGTATTGGTTGTTTCGCTTTTTCTGCCAAAATAGGATAGATTTGCGTCCAGATATTTGGTTAATCTTTTTTGAAAAAGCAAGCGCCATGTAAAATTGGTGCCCGGCTGCAGCCCTTCCAACATTTGGTAAGCAACGGGAGAAAAGGGACTTCCATCAAATTTATTATCGATATAATTAAACTCGCCGTTAATCGAAATTTTTTCGGCATTGGTATATGCAAATGAAAATCCTATGGTTTGCTGGTCCAGTTTTTCCATTTCGCCCAATTGGTTTTCCTGGTTTGCGAATTCATAGAACACGTCAAACCGGGCCTGCTGGCTGAATAAATATGAAAGCTTCGGGTTGAATTCATATCCATCCAAGCGATAATTTCTGTTGGCAAAATTCTCTGAAATACTTTCATTGCTGCCCGTGGCGGCTTTTAAATTCAACAACCAACTTTCCCAAAATTTATGGTTGAAGTTAAACTGGTGGCTTTTCAATTCATTTCGCTGTAAACCCACGGCCAACAAATTGTCGCTGGAGGTGGAAATAAAAGTATAGCTTGTGGTGAAGTATTGCTTCCCCCGATTAAAGAACAACGCATTCCGAAAATTCAATGTCAAGCCCAATTGATCTTCACCGCCATCCTCAAATGGATTTATGTTGAAACCATCATTTTTTCGCCTCACTTTTCGGTCCAAAACATACGAAGATTGATTGTAGAAATGGGAGAGCACTTTTCGGAAACCTTCCCTATTGGACCAATTTTGGGGGTTCAACGTTAAAATTTGACTGAACTTATTCTGCCTTATTTTTAGGAATATTTGGTTCGGAAGCAAAATCCGAATATACTCCGCTTGATCCTGAAACTGCGCAACCTCAAACTCCTCGAGCTCTTGAATACCATTGTTGTTATAATCTATCCACGTATAAACCCCCTGACCCGGTTCGGTTTTTAAATAGGTAAATTCCTGCTGCGGTATCACCCCGTTGTTGGATTCCAGGGCGGTATTGAAGCGAACGCCGCCATCAAAAAGCGATTGATTGTAAATTATTCGCGAATTTAGGGAGCGCTCGGTTTCGCGGTTATTACTGGTTGTGGGAAGAGAATCATTTGGGTCAAAACCAGCACCTGCAACATTTTCATACTTTAAAGTCCGGTAATTGGCAAAGGCCGAAAGTTCGGTATTTTCGGTATTTATCAACTTCGATTTTAAATAGTAGGTATTCGACGAATTTACTTTTTGAAGCATATTGTTGCGCACGCTATCATTCACCCGAAATTGATAGCCCGCTTCCACGAAAACCCGCGTGCTGTCGCCAATGCCCGAAAACACTTCAAAGGCTGTAAATTTTTGACTTATGGGAGAAATGCTATCTCGCGAAACATCCTTAATTTCATTATTTTCCAAAGCCACCTTTCCCCCAACCCAGGCCTTTTCAAATGAATAGGTGGAGGTATTATTCAATCTGAAAAATCTGGAAGTTATGGTATCTGCCTTACTGTCCAAAAAGCTTCCGTAAGTAAGCAATCGTAAGTTTTTCATTTTTATATTGGAAGCAATAACATGCCGCGTACCATTAAAATTTTCGGAATAATTCAGATTTTGGAACTCATATCGCCCACCGCCAATTTTTGGATGCGAAACTTCGAAACCGGAAATAACAAAACTTTGATTTCCCATAGGATTTATAAGATTCCAATCACGGCTGAATTCAATATTATATAGCCTTTCAATGGTTCTAAAATCCTTTTGAACAAAATCCAAAGAGCCAAAGGCATCCAATTTAAGGGTATCTGCTGTTGTCAGTACACGCTGTTTAAAAGCCAATCTGCCAGCAAAACCATCATTGTTATTGTCATCAATATCACTGAATAGATTGAGATCGTTTTGGCTTCCCGCAACCTCAAAGTCAATTCTGGTTTTTTCCGAAGGATGAAAACTGCCGTTTAAGCCACCAACCTGCAGTTTTACTGGCGCATTGAGCCTAATTACCGGTTCGTAATTCCCCTGCATTACCCCATTTATGGGCGGTACATATTCAAAAATACGACTTATGGCATTTGCATCGCCAATCACATAATTGCCGTTGTTATTGCCTACCAGCGAAAACCGCACGCTAAAAAGTTCATCCTCCGGATTATTTGAAAAAACGAAAATTTCCTCACCATTGCTGATTTCCTTTTTATAGAGAATTTTATTTTCGGAATATGTGTCCGGCACCGCAGAAGGTGCCACCATTGAATCCTTGTCATCGCCAGCTGATTTCAATATGTCCACTTGCTCCTCGGTTAAATTTTGTTGCAACGGTTGGTTTTTCGCATCATTTTCTGAATAAACATACACGCCCAAATCTAGTTTTTCACTAGTATAATTTCCGCCGCCATAGCCTATAAATCGAGTATAGCTTCGGTCCGTGTATTGATATTCCACAGTAATGCGCATATTGCTGGTTATTGGATAAGTGGGATTAAATTTTATTTCGCCGGCGTTGTAATCAATAACATAATCTTCGTTTTCGCCTCTTTTCAAAAGAAGACCATTCACATAAACCCGCTCGCTCCCCGAAACTACCAAAATATAAAGTTCGCCATTTGGCCCCACCAATTTGTACGGGCCCTGATTGCCCTCCTGGCCAATAAATTCGCTTTTGGAAAAAACGCCACGTACCAAAGCCCCAGAGGCAAAAGCCGAAATTTTTGAACCATCTTCATTGTTAAAAGTTCCGCCAAGGGAAATTCCCTGTACTTTTTTGGTGAACCTTCCGAAGTAACTATTGTTGTTTTGAAGATCTATATCGCCTGCACGGATGTTCCAGTTTTCACCAAAAAGCTCGATGAAAATTTGATCAAATTCATTCAAACTCTGGGAATAGCCACCTTCTTGAGTGGGAATATTGGCATCTTGAATGGACGCGCGGATGGAAACTTTATCGCTCAATTTTCCCGTGATTTGAAGATCCAATTCACTATTCACAACCGCATTTTGATTATTGCCAATAGTAATGCCGCGCGAAATGCTTCCCGAGGTATTCAAACCGTCAAAAGGAGTAAAAATATTTTTATTCGTATTCTCGTCCAACGAATATAATTTATCCATTTGACCTGTATTTTCAACAATAATGCTTGGGTCGAGGACAAAATAATCCCGGGTCAGAAAATCGGGATATTGTAAATATTGTATGGTGAGGGAATCTTGCTGCTGTTGCAGTTCTTCAGAAAAAATAATGGTTCCTTTTTTAAAATCAATTCTATAACTAAAAGGGCTTGGCGTATTTCCGGCATTATCCGTTATTATAAATCGTGTGGGGTTTATGCCGGCACTGTCCAAAACCACAGTATCCTTCACCGCCACTTTTTTCTGGCGATAATTTGATGAAATATCCTGCGCTTGGCCAATTGCCGCAAGGAAAAGAAAAGATACAAACAGGTAAAACTTCATCAACTATTAAACTAAACACTTAGGTTTTTATTTTGTCGGTTTTTTGGTGATAACCTTTTGGGAAATGATTGGCGTAAAAATACAATCTTATTTACTTTAGCAAACGCAAACCCTCCGTGGAACTCTACGGGCCTCCGCGAAACTCTGTGGAATAATCATAACGGAGCTTTTCGCAGGAAAATACTGAAAGAAATACAGAAAAACTTCAATTTTGAAAATAATATCATACAACGTAAATGGCATCCGCGCCGCAATGCGCAAAGGTTTTATAGATTGGCTAAAAGCTGCAAATCCGGATGTTATATGTCTGCAGGAAACAAAAGCGAATTTTGACCAAGTGGAAATTGAGCAAATTGAAGCCGCCGGATATCCCTATCATTATTGGTACAGCGCCGTAAAAAAAGGCTACAGTGGCGTAGCAATTTTTTCAAAAATAAAACCGAATCACGTGGAATACGGCACCGGCATTGAATATATGGATGCCGAAGGAAGAAATATTCGTGTAGATTTTGACGATGTTTCGGTGATGAGTCTCTATTTGCCCAGCGGCACAAACATAAACCGGTTGGAGCACAAATTCACATATATGGCCGATTTTCAGAAATATATTGACAGTCTGAAAATGAAAATCCCAAATTTGGTGATTTGCGGCGATTACAACATTTGCCACGAATCGCTTGATATTCACGACCCAATCCGCAACGCCAATGTTTCCGGATTTTTACCCGTTGAACGGAAATGGCTCGATGGATTTATGAAAAGTGGCTTTATAGACAGTTTTCGCCATTTCAACAAAGAACCGCACAATTATACGTGGTGGAGCTACCGTGCCAATGCGCGCAACAATAACAAAGGTTGGCGAATTGATTATTGTATGGTTTCTGAACCGTTGCAGAAAAATTTGAAACGTGCCGTAATTTTGCCTGATGCGATGCACAGTGACCATTGCCCGCACTTGGTGGAACTCGAATTTCCTGCGTAGCAAAAGGAATCTTTCTTATTAGCAAATTACAATGAAATACACAACCCTACCCAACACCAATTTAAAAATCAGCAAACTTTGCCTCGGCACAATGACTTGGGGGCAACAAAACACTGAAGCCGAAGCACACGAGCAACTTGATTTCGCCATTGAAAAAGGAATTAATTTTATTGATTGTGCCGAAATGTATCCCGTGCCAGCGAACCCTAAAACCCAGGGAAGAACTGAAACCTACATTGGGAACTGGCTTTCAAAAAATAAAAATCGGGCCGATTTAATTATTACTTCAAAAATTGCCGGGCCCAGTCGAAATATGGATCACATCCGCACACCTTTGGATTTTAGCAAAAAATCTTTGGAAGATGCTATTCATTCTAGTTTAAAAAGATTGCACACGGATTACATCGATTTATACCAACTGCATTGGCCGGAGCGAAACACGAATTATTTTGGGCAACGCGATTATTCACATAAAGTAGATGAGAAATGGAACGATAATTTTTCTGAAGTTTTAACTCATTTAGAGGAATTTGTAAATGCTGGAAAAATCCGCCATATTGGACTTTCAAACGAAACTCCTTTTGGGGTAATGCGTTGCATTGAGGAATCTCGAAAGGGGAAAATGAAAATTGCTTCGGTACAGAATCCATATAATTTGGTAAACCGAAAAGATGAAATTGGTCTTTCGGAAATTCTTCATCGCGAAAACATTGGCTATTTGGCTTATTCTCCATTGGGTTTCGGAACACTTACCGGAAAATATTTAGTCGGTAAAGCTGATGAAAATTCAAGAATAAACCAATTTAAACAATACACGCGCTACAGCAGCAAGCAGGCTTTTAAAGCCATCGAAAAATATTTTGATATATCTAAAAAACACAATTTAAGCTTTGCGCAAATGTCTTTGGCATTTATTCTTCAAAAGAAATTTGTGACAGCTCCAATCATCGGTGCCACTTCCATCGAGCAACTTTCCGAAAACATTGACAGCATCTACATTTCACTTTCAAAAGAAATTTTAAAAGAGATTGATGCGGTTCATCATCAAATTCCGAATCCGGCGCCTTAGGCTTCGCTGGAGTTGGCTTTACACAAACGCACTATATCCAGTAATGGCCCGCCCCACAATCAAAGAATTGATTTCCTTGGTACCCTCGTAACTATAAATTGCTTCAGCGTCGGCTACGAAACGGGCAACATCATACTCCAAAAGTATCCCATTTCCGCCCATAACTTCGCGAGCTTGGCTAACTACATCACGGGTTCGCATACTGCAAAAAACTTTTGCGAGTGAAGCGTGTTCATCGGTCAACAAACCGTCATCCTGCAGTTCGGAAAGGCGGAAACACATGGTCTGCATGGCTGTAAGGTTCGCAACCATTTCCACCAAGTGGTTTTGTATCAATTGAAAAGAAGCAATTGGTTTTCCAAACTGTTCACGTTTTTTTGTGTATTTCAAAGCTGCTTCATACGCTCCGCGCGAACAACCCACCGCCTGCCACGCTACGGCAGCGCGAGTCATCTTTAAAACTTTAGCGGTATCTTTAAATGAATCACATTTTTGGAGTCTATCGCTTTCCGGCACGCGGCAATCAGTCAATGTTATAATTGCATTTTGCACGGTTCGCAGTGCCATTTTATTTTCGATTTTTTCAGCCACAAAACCTGGATTTCCCTTTCTTACCAAAAATCCCTTCACCTGGTCCGAAGCTTCATCGCGCGCCCAAATGATGGTAACATCAGCAAATGTGGCGTTTCCAATCCATTTTTTCTGTCCGTTTAATACCCAATCATCACCTTCCCGCCTGCACGTTGTTCCCAAACCACCCGCTACGGCTGAGCCCACTTCTGGTTCCGTCAAACCAAAGGCGCCAATTGCTTCCATCCGTTGCATTTTCGGCAACCATTCCTGCTTTTGTTCCTCGCTTCCGCATACGTAAATGGAGCCCATCGCCAACCCGCTGTGAACGCCAAAAAATGTGGAAATAGAAACGTCCACCCGGGCCAATTCCATTGCAATGATTCCTTCCATTAAAAATGGCTGTTGATATTTCCCGATTCCTTCGTAAGAAATTCCGCAAATGTCGAGTTCAGCCATTTTTGGAATAATTTGAAATGGAAATTCCGCCCGGTTCCAATATTCATTGGCAATTGGGCGGATTTCATCTTCCATGAAATTTCGGACTTTTATTTGCAGTTCGCGTTGCTCGGGTGAAAGTTTTAAGGCCAAATCATAAAAATCGCCATCAATGGGCGGCAATTTGTGCTGCCCTTTTTTTCCGCCTTTGTGTTTCAGCATTTTCATTAAACCCGCCAATTGTCTATCATCAAGTTCACCCACGGTTTTCATAATTTCGGAAAGATCTACCTTTTGCGAGAGTTTCCCCAACGCATCAAGGTCAATTTCTTTCATTAAATGTATGGTCTGCTTAATTTTGGAGAAAATGGACATAACGGAGTTTTTCAGAATTGAATTCTAAAGATAATGTTATGACCTTTTTAAATGGCTAAAAAAAAGTTAATTCAATGGAAGCTCCTTCAGCAAGGATTGGTGTACAAAACCCTTTAAACTGTCGCGAACCTGAATGTGGAACCACTGTTGATTTTTCCCGAGAATAAAAACTGTGTCATTTTTTTTCAACGATGCGAATTGCTTAAAAACCGCGGCAGGACCTTTCCGCAACTCCGCCCTATTTTTTGAGACGGTGGCGGATACACTTTTTACAGTATCCTTTACCTGCTGGATTTCGGTCATTTTTATATATGGATACGGATTTACGGCGCCGGTATTTCGATAAATCCCAAAATGAAGATGGGGTGCAGTGGTTTTGGCATTGCCGGTATTGCCAACAAAACCAAGGGTATCGCCTAATTTAACACGTTGCGCCGAAGAAACTGCTACACTGTCTAAATGTGCATAGTACACATTTTTGCCAAAAAGTCCGTCCCGAAGCCAAACCTGTTTACCACCCAAACCGCGCTCGCCCGTAAAACCAATTCTGCCATCGGCAACGGCCACAACCGGTGTGCCGCGGGCAGCGAAAATATCAACCCCTTCGTGCGAACGCCGGCCCGCATCTCGTGGATCTGCCCAAAAGCTCTGTACATTTTCGTTGGTTGCGCCGCTTACAGGAAAGGCATACATGGGCTGCGAATAGATTTTTAAAACAAAGGGGATTTCCCGTTTCATTTCGGGCTGTACGATTATTTTATATACGTCACTTTTGTCAATTTCAAAAGAAAGAGATGCAGATTTTTTTTCAGAACTTTTCACTAATTGAAAAGTTTGAATCGAGTCATTTTGCTGCTGAAATAAATCGATAAAAACATTGGCAGTATCGGGATTTTTTTCAACCTCAACTACTAATTTTTCACCCTCTTTTAATTGAAGATTGTAACTGTACACGAGAAAATTTTCCGAAGAAAAAATCCCACTTTCCGAATAAGGGAGTGTTATTTGAAGACTGTCCCTTTTCGCTTTTTCAAAAGCATTTTGCCACCGTACCAAAAGTGGGTCATCTTTCTTGAAATTGCGTTCGTAAACCTCACGGGCAGTGGGTTGGATTACCACATCCGCAACTTTTTGGACTTGCTTACAGCTTACAATTATTAAACTGAAAAGAATTAAAATATAAGATAAATTTCTGTTTTTCATAGCATCGCTAATTTAGCAGAAATTGTACCAAAATTATTCAAAAAGATGGCGAACAACATCGTGCACTTTGGCAACTTTAATAATATTAATATGAAAATTTTGCTTCGGAATTTTGCAGTATTTTGAAACAACGATGGAAGTGAAACCAAGCTTTTCGGCCTCCAAAATACGTTGCTCCACACGGGTTACGGGGCGTACTTCACCGGCGAGTCCCACTTCAGCAGCAAAACATAGGCGCTTGTCAATGGCAATGTCAATATTTGAGGAAAGCACGGCGGCGACCACGGCCAAATCTATTGCGGGGTCGTCAACGGTTATTCCACCGGTAATGTTTAAAAACACATCTTTTGCACCAAGTTTGAAGCCCGCGCGCTTTTCCAAAACAGCGAGAATCATATTCAAACGTTTTGCGTTGTAGCCCGTGGCGCTGCGTTGCGGGGTGCCGTAAACGGCGCTGCTTACCAAAGCTTGAATTTCGATCATAAGCGGACGCATGCCTTCCAAAGTTGCGGAGATTGCGGTGCCGCTTAAATCTTCGTCATTTTTCGATATCAATATTTCCGAGGGGTTGGAAACTTCGCGAAGACCGCTGCCCTGCATTTCGTAAATACCCAATTCATTTGTACTTCCGAACCGATTTTTATTGGCTCGGAGGATTCGGTAAATGTGGTTTCGATCGCCTTCAAATTGCAAAACAGTATCAACCATATGTTCCAAAATTTTTGGACCGGCGATGTTTCCGTCTTTTGTAATGTGGCCAATTAAAATTACGGGCGTGCCGGTTTCCTTTGCAAATTTTATAAGCTCGGCAGTAGTTTCCCGAATTTGTGAAATGCTTCCGGCGGTACTTTCAATATGATCGGTGTGCAGCGTTTGTATGGAATCAATCACCACAATATCGGGTTCAATTTCTTCAATATTTCTGAAGATATTCTGGGTTTTTGTTTCGGTTAAAATGAAACAATTCTCAGAAATCGGTTGTATTCTTTCGGCCCTCATCTTTATTTGCTGCGCACTTTCCTCGCCCGAAACATACAGCGTTTTATAGGGAAGTTGCAGCGCAATCTGCAACATCAGCGTACTTTTGCCAATGCCGGGTTCACCTCCCAAAAGCGTTAACGAACCCGGCACCAAGCCGCCGCCAAGCACTCGATTCAGTTCATTGTTTTTTGTATTTAACCGTGCTTCGGATTGGGTTGAAATTTCTGAAATGCGCTGTGGTTTGGCCACTCTTTTTGAAATGTTTTCAGAAGATTTCCAACTTACTTTTTCGGCTTTTTGGATAATTTCCTCCGCAATGGTGTTCCATTCCTTGCAACTATTGCATTGTCCTTGCCATTTGGCATATTGGGCGCCGCAGTTTTGGCAGAAAAAAGTGGTTTTTGTTTTGGTCATAATGTTTGGCTAAAATAAATATATTTACGCTACAAATCTTCATTAAATGAAATGCCTTTTCCTCACATTTTTTCTATTTTTTAGTTGTACAATTTCAATAAATGCCCAGCGGTACCAGTTTAAAAAATACAAAACTGAGGAAGGATTGGTCAATAATGAAACCTTCGCAATAATCCAAGACAGCCAAAATAGAATTTGGGTGAGCAGTACCGGTGGAATTAGCTGCTTTAACGGGAAAACTTTTAAAAACTTCACGACGGATGAGGGTTTAGCATCAAACATTGTGTTCAGCATTTTTGAGGATTCCAAAGGCAGAATTTGGGCCGGCACGTTGGACAATGGCATAAGCATAATTGAAAATGGGAAAATAACCAACCCCACTGGGGTGGATTTTAATTTTTTGGGAAGTGCCACCAAAATTTTGGAAGGTGTGGACGGCACAATTTACCTCATTTTTTTAAATGGGATTGTAACTTACAAAAATGGAAAATTAGATTATTTATTAAAGGGTACAGAAGACAATCAGATTGCGGGGTTGCAGTACGCCGCTTGGTACGACAGCAATACCATCTTTTTGGCTTCCTTAAAGAAAGGTATTTTTAAGATGACCCTAAACCCGCTGAATATTGAAAATATTTATAATGAAAAAGACGGCGTAAATAATATTTGCTACTCGGTTTTCGTGGATTCCAAAAAAGATGTTTGGGTTGGCGCATATGGCGAATTGTATCAAATTTCCCAAGGGAAATTAAATAAATTCAGATTCAAACCTGAGGATTTTGACAACAACCGGATATATGGAATATACGGAGAAAATGAAAATGAACTTTATTTAAGCTTCGAGGGCAACGGATTTGGAATATTCAATAAGCAGACCGGTGATTTAAGAACTATTAATGAATCGCAAGGTTTGCCCACAAAATACATTTATCGGATGATTAAGGATACCGAAGGTAATCACTGGATGACCAGTTTTGGCGAAGGGATTATTCGATTCAGGGATACTGCTTTCAAAATTTATGATAAAACCCAGGGTTTGCCCTCGGTGAATGCCGTTGCAGAATGGAATAATAAATTGACCATAGCCAGTGATGAAGGCCTTTTGATGATGGATGCAACTGGAAAAATTAGCCCAGTAATAAAAGGGGATGCAGTAAAAACGCTTTTCGTTACTCCAGAAAATAATATGCTGTTCAATACCAATCGTGCTGTTTTTGAGCTGTTAGAAACCAGCGCGAATCCTACACTTATAGACGAAGGTGATTACAATCAATTGTTCAAGGCAAAGGAAAAAACTTATCTTTTTGGTACTGATAACATCAAGATTCTAGCAAAAGATTCCACTTATTTTATAAACACGAGAAGATCAATATCCATTAAACCAATTGGAGACCGTTATATACTTTGCAAATTGGGAGGATTGTTTCAAATGGATGAAACCGGCACCGATACTATTCCGGGCCTTCATCCGAAAGTTCATTTTGATTTCAGAAGTCTGGATGCCATCAATGAAAATGAAGTGCTTGCCGGAAGCGAAAAAAATCTATACCACATTTCGTTGGATCGCGGCATTTTCAAAATACGGAAATTTAACCTGGATCGGTTTACCGGTTTAAAACATTTTCGCGCATTGAAAGTGGATGGCAACAATTTATGGTTGGCGGGAAGGGACATGCTTTTGAAAGTGGATTTGAATCTTCTGCTTAAAAAGGATACAATAAAGGCGGAGAAATTCAACACTACCGCCAATTTTCTGGAAAATCATATTGATTTAAATTCACTTCTGATTACGGGTGATAAAACTGTACTCGCAACCTCTCTAAGCGGAATATTAGCCTTTAACGAGAAAGCATATATTCCCAACACACAACCTCCCAAGCTTGCCATTTCAGAGATTCTCCTATTTTCCGAACCTCTTGCCGATAGCTTATACCGAACAAAAAATGGTATTGTCCTACCCTATCAAAAAAATTATTTAAGCTTTTCAATGGAGGCAATTACATTCACTAATCCGGAGAATGTTTACTATCAGTACCGAATGAGGGGTCTTCGAGATGGAGATGAGTGGTCCCTACCTACTAAAGATCCGAACGTCGTTTTTTCATATTTACCTCCGGGCGATTATTCGTTTGAATTCCGGGCGGACAATGGTAATGGAGTTTGGCAAACTGCACCTTATGAATATTCGTTCAAAATATCTGTACCATTTTGGAAAACTTGGTTTTTTTGGGTGTTCTTGATTTTTGGAACTTCAATAGCTGTTTTTCTTTTTTATTATTATAAAAATCAGGCCGAACGAAAAAGAAACGAGGCCTTCACCCATAATTTAATAAAAGCACAAGAGGAGGAGCGAACCCGCGTGGCACGCGAACTGCACGACAGTGTGGGTCAAAAACTTATGCTCCTCACAAAAAAAACGAAATCTACAGGAAACCAGGAAATGGAATTCTTGGCAACAAATACGTTACAGGAACTTCGGTCCATTTCCAAAGGGTTGCATCCCGCAACACTTGAACGTTTAGGACCCACAGTAGCCATCAGAAATATGGTTGATGAAGTGGACTCTAATACCAGCATTTTTTTTACGCACGAAATTGAGGACATAGATGCATTGTTAAGCAAGGAAGCATCGCTACATTTGTATAGAATTATTCAGGAAGTGCTAAACAACATGGTAAAACATGCTGAGGCCAAAGCTGCCTCAATAACCATTGAAAAGAAGAAGAATAGTATTGAAGCTATTATTTCTGACAATGGAATAGGGTTTGAATTTTCCGAAAAAGTTAAAACCAGTGATAGTTTAGGTATGAAAACAATCTTGGAACGCGCCAAAATACTTCATTCAAAAATTGACATCAAAAGCCAAATCAATAAAGGAACCACCGTCACTTTAACCATTCCACTAATAAATGCATAAAAAAGATATTTCAATAATAATAGCGGACGACCACCCGATGATCCTCAAAGGGCTACACGATGAATTGGCGGCCAGCAATTATAACGTGGTCGGGCAGGGTGCAAATGGAATGCAGGCGTTGGAACTTATTTTAACCCATAACCCAACACTAGCTCTTTTAGATATTGATATGCCACTTTTAACAGGGTTTGAGGTAATAAAAATGGCCAAACAGAAAAACGTGCAAACCAAATTTATAATATTATCCTTTCACAAAGAGAATGAATACATTTCCCAAGCCAAGGCGCTTCAAATTAATGGTTATCTGCTAAAGGAAGATTCCTTTTCCGAAATCGAAACTTGTATTGATACCGTATTAAAAGATGAAACTTATTTTAGTCATTCCTTCGTTCCAGCCTCACTAGTCAGCGTTTCGGAGGAATTAAAAAAAATGAAACATTTAACTTCTTCGGAAAAAACTGTACTGAAATTGGTGGCAGAGCAAAAAAGCAGCGGTGAAATTGCCGAAAAGCTTTTTATCTCCATTCGGACCGTTGAAAAACACCGCAGCAACATTATTTTGAAATTGGAAATGGAAAATACCCACACTAATGTTCTTACCAATTGGGCTTATTTAAACAGAAATCTTATCAAGGAGCTTTAGAAATTAATACCCGAAATCACTTTTTATTTTGTCCGCTCTATCCAATAATTTATCAATCGTAATAAAATCAACTTCTTCCTTGTCATAAGCTCCTTGGTAGATTTTCATCGCCTTTTTTGGCTCCCCAGTTTCTTCATAATAGCGTCCTAAATAATAATCTCCAAGCACCGTATTCGGGTATTGTCTTTTGGCGAGTGTCGCAATTTCACGAAGCGATTCCCACTGACTTTTCTTTTCTGCAGCGGTTGCGGTAGCTATAAAATCGTTAACCCGAATGTTGTTCGTTATTCCGAAAAGATCTTCAATCACTTTATATTTATCCAACAAATATTGGTGAATCGGCGTGTCCATTTTCAACAAAACCTCATTGTATTCCTTTTTGCTAATAGGCCTATAAACTGAAAATATTTTTTCCAATGCGTTGGGAATACCGCGGCCGCCAAGGGAATAATGCGTGGCGCCGTCAAAATTGTCATAATAGTAACTGAAGGAATTACTTTTCAGTCCGCTCAAACGGCTGTTCAGATCTTCGGCCGCTTCCATTAATCCCTTAATATCGTCCGTCCCCGTTGCAACATAATAAAATATCTTCCCCGGTATTTTCGGAATGCGCTCTATAAGTCGATCTTCCATCATCGGTGCCATATCCGGGCTTAGGTTAATATAACCGTTTAACAAAGGCGGATCCTTAAAAAGATAATAATTCAGAAAATTTGCCGTAAAATCGTGCCCAACGCCAATTATGAATTTTGCGGTACGATATTTTCCATCAATATACGGCAGCAGTTCCATACCGATAAATTCGAAAAATTTAGCGCCTTTTTCCCCCGGCATAAAAGTATTGTCATCATAAGCGCAATCGTCATAACGGCTGTCTCCCTGCATAATTCCAACTACGATAGACTCCGGCATGTCTTCCCAATAGCTGAAATAATCCACATTTCCAGCAACGGGCTCAAAAAGATAATCGGCGTCCAGCACCAAAACTATGGGATATTTTTTTTCAACGTTTGAATCGTAATTCCGTGGAAGTTGAATTTTCAATCTTCGGGATTCGCCCAATTTGGAGGAGTTGAATTCCTCATAAATTATTTGGGAAATTGAGGCATGGCTGATAAAAGCGCATAAAGCGAAAAGCAACAATTTTTTCATTGGGTAGATTTTTTTTTAATCTTCGGAAAGATAACAATTTTTGAATTTGTGGTTTTTTCGAAGTAAAAAAATAAAAAAGAAACTATAGTTTCAATCGCCTGCGGTTGTAGAGAGGAAGGAACACGAGCGAAAGTACCCCGAAGAAAACAATGGACGCAATGTTTGATATCCACACGATCCATCCGAAAGCGGTGCCAACAGTTTTTAAAACTCCGAAAACAACCAAAATTCCGGCCACCGCTGCTGGATAGGTTCCAAAACCGCTATTGGTAAAGGCGAAGGTGAAACTGCCCACAACGAAGGCTATGATTATGGTTCCTAATGGAATGTTCGAAGTTTCGGGAAGCGCGTAAAGTGCGGCATAGAATGATAGCACATAAAGCCCCCAAATGGCGCACGTATGCATTAGGAAAGGCAACTTTTTTTTCATTTTCACAATGCTGAAAACGCCTTCCTTTAAACCGATTATGAAACTTTTCAGTTTTTTGTGTATGTTCGATTTTGAAAATTTGATGTAGAGCAAAGTAATGATGGTAATAAAAAGAATTCCGAAAATGAGCAGGTATAAAATTGAGGGCGGAATACTTTGCATTACATAGCCATACAGCACATCAAATTTGATTGCCATTGCCAAAACCGTAAAAATTAAAAGAAAAATAAGGTCAACAATTCTTTCAGAAATTATAGTTCCGAAGCCTTTTTGAAAAGGTACGCCTTCGTATTTGTCCAAAATAATGCCGCGGGAAACCTCCCCACTTTTCGGAATAAACACATTCATTAGATACGCCACGGAAATTGCCATAAAATTATTGGCGAGTTTTGTGCGATAGCCCAACGGCTGCAACATAAAATTCCAGCGATAGGCGCGAGAGATGTGGCTGAGCAAACTTAGCGCGACCGACAACAGTACAAACCAATAATTAGCATCGGCAAAATATTTTTTTGTTTCGGTAAGTTGTTGCGGGGTGAAGGATTGGTAAATATACCAAATCAGGAAAATCCCCAATGCCAGGGGAATGGCAATCTGCAAAAATTTTGAAAGGGAGCGGCCCACTTAACGAAGCAAGTTTGTCTCTTCGTCGGGAAAGACCATTGAGGGCTTGAAGGTTTTAGCTTCTTCCAACTCCATCAAGGCGTAGGTTATAAGTATCAACACATCGCCGGGGGCCACGCGTCGGGCAGCGGCGCCGTTTAGCGTAATTTCGCCACTGTTCCGCGGGCCGGGAATGGCGTAAGTCTCAAGGCGTTCGCCGTTGTTGTTGTTTACTATCTGCACTTTTTCGCCTTCAATAATGTTGGCGGCGTCCATTAAATCTTGGTCAATGGTAATGCTGCCAATATAATTTAGGTCGGCGCCGGTAACTTTTACTCTATGGATTTTAGATTTTACTACGTGTATTTGCATGGTGCAAAGGTATTAATTTAAAGGCATATTGTCTATCAACCTAACTTCGCCCGCAAACGCTGCGATGAAAGCCCTATATTTTGTGGCCTTATTTTTTCGCTTTGCGGTCTTGAGGGTTTTTTCGTTGGCGATTTCAAAATATTCCAATTTCAAGTCGGGGTTTTGCAAAAATCGTTCCGCAACCAAATGGTTCAAATCTGTAATGGATGTGGAACCGAATTTATCCCGCACTTCGTTTAAAGTTTTATAAATAGTTGCAGCTTCTTCAAACTGTTTTGTGCTTAGTCGTTTGTTTCGCGAACTCATTGCAAGGCCGTTTTCTTCCCTTAAAATAGGGCAACCAATAATTTTTGTATGAAGCTTTTCAAGAGCGACCAATTTTTTTACGATTTGCAATTGCTGATAGTCCTTTTCTCCAAAATATGCCGCATCTGGCTTTACAATTCTGAAAAGTTTGTTTACGATTGTCCCCACTCCGTCAAAATGCCCTTTTCGGTGCTTTCCTTCCATTTCTTTTTCAATGTTTCCAAAATGATATTTTTTGGCAGCAACCGTATCTTCATACAAATCAGAAACTTCGGGCAGAAAAACAATTATTTCTTCATTTAAATCCTTTAAGAGGGAAATATCGGCATCGGGGGTGCGGGGATATTTTTGAAGATCGGCACTGTTGTTGAATTGGGTGGGGTTAACGAATATGCTTACCACCACAATTTCGTTTTCGCTTAATGCTCTTTTTACCAAGGAAATATGGCCGGCGTGCAATGCTCCCATCGTTGGCACAAAACCTATTTTGTCAATTTTGTTAGCGAAAGACAAGGCCTGCACCAATGATTTTTTCTGGGTGTGTATTACCATAAAATTGGTTTAAGAGCGGGCAAAATTAATATATTAAAGACAATCTACATAAATTTTCGTAATTTTGCGTGTTTTTAATTCCCTGCCCAATGCACGGAGGAAAATAGCATTAATACCTAAAACCCAATAGATGAAAGATAAAAGAGTCTTGTATGTGTCTTCCGAAGTTATACCGTACCTTCCCGAGACCGAGATTTCTTCAATGTCGTTTGAAGCTCCGCGAATGATCAATAACCATGGTGGCCAAATTAGAATTTTTATGCCTCGATATGGCAATATTAATGAAAGAAGGCACCAACTGCACGAAGTGATTCGCCTTTCCGGAATGAATTTGGTAATTAACGATCTTGATATGCCGCTTATAATCAAGGTTGCCTCAATCCCAAAAGAACGGATTCAAGTTTATTTTATTGATAACGAGGATTACTTTAAACGAAAGGCGACCTATACTGATGAAGATGGCAATTTCTATAAAGACAACGATGAACGCGCCATTTTTTTTGCAAAAGGCGTTATCGAAACCGTTAAAAAACTGAACTGGTCACCAGACATCATCCATGTTCACGGGTGGCTAGCTTCCTTTTTACCTCTATATCTTCGCAATTATTATGGCAATGAGCCACTTTTCGAGAACAGCAAAATAGTTACCTCGGTATACAATCAAGGCTTCGATGGAACGTTAGCCAATAATACTATTGACAAGGTTCGGTTTGATGCAATTGACGATGAAGCAATTGTAGAACTTGACGAGCCCAACTATGTAAACCTAATGAAGATTGCCGTCCGAAATTCAGACGCCGTAATTGTTGGATCGGAAGTTATACCGGATGAACTGGAAAAATATCTTAACACTTTGGACAAACCGGTGTTAAAATATCATAATATGGAAAATTTTTCACAGGCATATTTGGACTTTTACCGCGAAAAAGTTTTAATATAAAAATCTTCATTCTATAGGATGAAATGATAGCAATTGTTTTCATCAAAAAAAGAATTAAATCAAAAATGGAATGCCTCGTTACAATGAACGAAACAACCGAAAATGAAATCCTGGGGCGTTCAAAAATCTATCTCTCAAACATTTGCAAATGAAAATTAAAAATCTGTTGCCAATAGCCGGCACTATTCTATTCCTGATTATTGCCCTGTCCTCTTGTCAAGAAGATGTAAGTACCATTGGTTCTGAAATTTTGGGAGATGAAACCCCAAATGGCATTTTAGACGATTCGCAATCAATTATCTCCTATAGCAGAAAATTGGGACCCGTGCAAAGCAACCGGCTTCCGGCATACCAACTTGGCGTATATAACGATCCGGTGTATGGAAAATCTACGGTAAACTTACTGTCGCAGCTCACTTTGGACCAAAGCGATCCAACCTTTGGCGACAGTGCCGCGGTGGATAGTGTGTATGTTTATCTGCCATTTTTCAGCACAGCTACAACGGCTAATGACATAACAACATATGAACTGGATTCCATTTACGGCTCTTCGCCAATAAATGTAAATATTTCCGCTTCCAATTATTTTTTAAGGGATTTTGATCCCAACACCGGATTTGAAGAACTCCAAAATTACTATACCGACCAAGGGCCAACCTTTGAGGCGAATCTTGGCGAACAATTGGGCGCGGTGGATAATTTTGTGCCAAGTAACCGAGGCTTTGTCCTAAATGCGGGAACGGATGACGAAGAGAAATTAGGCCCGGGATTTCGCATAAAATTGGATTCTGCATTTTTTCAGGATAACATCATATTAATGGAAGGAACGGAAGAATTGCGCAACAATAATAACTTTAAAAATTTCTTGAGAGGAATTTATTTTGATGTAACAACATCTTCCAACGACGGGAGCCTATTTATTTTTGATATTACCAAAGCGCATATTTCTATTTTTTATACCGCAGATAACGCATCCAACCCGGACGAAAAAGAAAACAAAGTATTCAAATTGAATTTTGGAGGAATTAACGTAAATACTTTTGAAAATGAACTGTCACCCGAAATCCAAACTGCCATCGCCAATCCGAATATAGAAACCGGAGAGGAAAATCTTTATTTAAGAGGGGGCGACGGTATCATGTCGGTAGTGGAACTATTCGGAAAGGATAATGACAACAACGGCGTTGCAGATGAACTTCAAACGCTCCGAGATAAAAAATGGATTGTAAATGAAGCAAATCTAATTTTTTATGTAAACCAGGAATTAATGGTTGGCGGCGCCACCGAACCGGAAAGAATTATGATCTACGACCTCAAAAACAGCAATGTTTTGGCAGATTATCTTTTAGACACCACCAATGGTTTGGAACCCATTGATGCCTTTACAAACCACTTTGGAAGATTAGAAAGAGGAAGCGACGGCAATGGAAAATACTACAAATTGAAAATAACCGCCCACATAAGCAATCTTATTAATAAAGATAGCACCAACGTGCCATTGGGAATTGTAGTTTCGCAGAACGTAGCCATCCGTACTACCCAAAAACTTCAAAATCCGATGGAACCTAATATTGAACAGATTCCATCAAGTTCAGTCGTTTCACCGGAAGGAACGATTCTATACGGCAACGCGGCGTCAGATCCAGCGAAAAGATTAAAACTTCAAATATATTATACCGAACCAAAATAAACCTCGCATATGTGTGGAATAGTAGGCTATATTGGCAAAAGAGAAGCATACCCAATCATCCTTAACGGTTTAAAACGTTTGGAATACCGAGGTTATGACAGTGCAGGAATTGCACTTTTTGACGGAACCGACATCCAACTGTGCAAAACAAAAGGCAAGGTTGCAAGTCTTGAGGAAAAAGCCGAAAAGGAAATAACCCGAAAAGGAAATCTTGGAATTGGCCACACCCGTTGGGCAACCCACGGAGTTCCGAATGATGTTAACAGCCATCCGCATTATTCAAATAGCGGTGATTTGGTAATTATCCACAATGGGATTATAGAAAATTACGATTCGCTAAAAAAAGAATTGAAAAACCGCGGTTACACATTTACCTCCGATACCGATACCGAGGTTTTGGTAAACCTAATTGAAGACATTCAAAAAAACGAAAATGTAAAACTTGGAAAAGCAGTTCAAATTGCATTAAACCAAGTTGTGGGCGCCTACGCAATTGCACTTTTTGACAGAAAAAAACCCGATGAAATTATAGTTGCAAAACTGGGTAGCCCATTGGCCATTGGTATTGGAAAGGATGAATTCTTCGTTGCCAGTGATGCCTCGCCTTTTATAGAATTTACGAACAATGCCATCTATTTGGAAGATGAGGAAATGGCCATAATCCGCCTCGGAAGAGACGTAAAGGTTCGCAAAATTAAAGACGATAAATTGGTTGCACCTTACATTCAAGAACTTCAGCTTAATCTTGAGCAGATTGAAAAAGGCGGTTACGATCATTTTATGCTGAAAGAAATCCATGAACAGCCAGCAGTTATAAAAGACACCTATCGCGGACGTCTTCTCGCAGAAAAAGGCATCGTAAAACTAGGTGGGCTTGAAGATTATATTGAAAAATTTATCAATGCAGATCGCATTATCATTGTGGCCTGCGGCACCTCATGGCACGCCGGTTTGGTGGCTGAATATATTTTCGAGGATTTGGTTCGAATTCCCGTTGAGGTGGAATACGCTTCCGAATTCCGATATCGAAACCCAATAATTTCCGAAAAAGATGTTGTAATCGCTATTTCACAGAGCGGCGAAACTGCAGATACACTTGCGGCAATTAAACTTGCCAAATCTAAGGGTGCCTTTGTTTATGGCGTTTGTAATGTTGTGGGTTCCACAATTTCCCGCGAAACCCATAGCGGCACTTATACCCACGCCGGACCGGAAATTGGCGTAGCTTCCACAAAAGCCTTTACTACGCAAATTACTGTGTTAGCAATGATTGCCCTTCGTTTGGCGAAAGCCAAAGGAACGATAAGCCAAAGAGATTTTATGCTGTATTTGCGCGAATTGGAACTTATTCCAAGCCACGTAGAAGAAGCTCTTAAAACGGAGGAGAAAATAAAAGAAATTGCTTCAGTCTTCAAGGATGTTCGCAATTTTCTTTATTTGGGAAGAGGCTACAATTTCCCTGTAGCCCTGGAAGGGGCGTTGAAATTAAAAGAAATCTCATACATCCACGCAGAAGGTTATCCCGCCGCCGAAATGAAACACGGCCCAATAGCGCTAATTGATGAACAGATGCCCGTAGTGGTAATCGCCATTAAAAGCGACCATTACGATAAAGTAGTAAGCAATATTCAAGAAATTAAGGCACGAAAAGGTAAGATTATAGCCGTAGTTTCCGAAGGCGATACAGCCGTTCGCGAAATGGCAGATTATGTTATGGAAGTTCCGCACACACCGGAGACCCTATCGCCATTGGTAACCACTATTCCGCTACAACTACTTTCATACCACATTGCCGTTATGCTCGGCAGAAATGTGGACCAACCGCGTAATTTGGCAAAATCTGTAACCGTAGAATAAATTCTATCGTATACAGTTTTTCTTGTTTCTTTTGGCAAAATCAGTCAGAAAACAATGTATAATTGTGTGAGCTAAAATAATTCCGAAGAACAGATAGTTGAAATTAGTGTGTCCGCTAAACAATGCCGCAGAACCAATTAACATTCCAGCCCACACCAGGGCATTAATGATGATTATTTTTTTCATAAGCTATAAGTAAATCTTTTAATTCAATTGTTACAAATTCTTTCAAGTAGTTTAAATTTAAACTATGAAAGTAATTAACCTCATTTCCGGCCCGCGAAATCTTTCCACGGCCCTAATGTATTCCTTCGCGCAGCGCAGTGATGTTACAGTTTTGGATGAACCATTTTATGGTTACTATCTTCAAAATGCCTCTTTGGAAAATGAGCATCCTTCCCAAAAGGAAATTCTCAAATCCATGGAATTGAAAGAAGAAAAGATAATCGAGAACATTAATTCTCTTTCGGAAAAAAAACTCATTTTTATAAAAGGAATGGCGCACCATTATTTGACCGAGACACCCGAATTTATTTTGAATTGGGAAAATGTGATTTTAATCCGCCATCCAAAAAAGTTGATCGCTTCCTTTTCAAAAGTTATCCACTCGCCCACATTAAACGATATCGGCATCAAAAAAGCTTCGGAACTTTTTCTTTTTCTGAAAAAAAACGGAAAAACGCCCATTGTCATTGACAGTGACGAACTTTTGAAAAACCCCAAAATTTATCTCAATAAACTTTGTGATTTACTAAACATTCCTTTTTCTGAAAAAATGCTTCAATGGAAAAAAGGTGGAATTCCCGAAGATGGCATTTGGGCAAAACATTGGTATAAAAACGTACATAATTCAGAAGGGTTTGCAGTACAAAAAAGTAGCTCGGCGCCATTGCCAAAACATTTAGAGCCATTACTAAATGAGGCGCTGCCTTATTATGAAACTTTAAAAAATAATATTCTCAAAAATAATTCCGATTGAATAATAGATTTTCTGTCTGTTCACGAACCATCCAAAAACAATAAACTTTTAGCCTTAAGCTTTTAACTTTAAACTCAAAAAATGCTTCAAAAATCCAATCCAAAAAACGACAACATCCAAGTTTTTATAAAAGATAGACTATTCGCGCGCAGCGAAGCAAAAGTTTCGGTTTTCGACAGTTCCGTGCAAGGCGGAGATGCGGTATGGGAAGGGTTGCGGGTGTATCCCGAAGGGGTGGTTTGTTTGGATAAACACTTAACCCGTTTACAGGAATCGGCTAAAACCTTGATGTTCGCAGATATTCCTTCCAAAGAATTCATCAAAAACGCAATAAAACAAACCCTCGATGCCAACGGAATGACGGACGACACGCACATCCGTTTAACATTGACGCGAGGCGAAAAAATAACCAGCGGCATGGACCCGCGGTTAAACCAAAACGGGTCATGCCTAATTGTTTTGTCAGAATGGAAACCATTGGTTTACGATAACAATCAGGGTATAAAAGTGATAAGCACCAGCCAACGCCGTAACTCACCACAATTTTTGGACAGTAAAATACACCACAACAATCTGCTTAATAATATTATCGCAAAAATACAGGCGAATGTCGCAGGAAAAGATGCCGGATTAATGCTGGACGATCGCGGTTTTGTTGCAGAATTGAATGGCAGCAATCTCTTTATGGTGAAAAATGGAAAAGTTTTTACGCCTTTCGGTCACGCATGTTTGCCTGGAATTACACGCAATTCAGTGATTAAAATGTGTCTAAAAAATGATATTGAAATTTCTGAAGAAGACATCACACTTTCACAATTTTATAATGCTGACGGGGTTTTTGCCACAGGCACGATGGGTGAGCTCACGCCAATTGTTGAAATTGACGGGCGCAGTATTTCCAAAAACAATTCACTTCAGATAAAAATAATCGAGCTGTTCAAAACAGAAGTTCGAAACTTATGTGAAAAAATTTGATTTAAATGGAATCTCAAACATAGAGGAAAAAGGCTATATGTTTCAACAAATAAGGTCAATTCAGCTCTACAAGTAAGTCTGAACTTGTCAAAGATCTAGCTGCACTTGGACAAGCTAAAGTGTGACAAATCCCTTTCAAATAGAAATCGGAAAATTATTAAATTCAACAAGGCAAAAAACTCCATTTTTTTAAAGTTTGAGGTTGCAAATTTCATTCAGAAAAAACTATCTTTGCACCGTTCAAAACAGGGGTGGTTTTTTCGCCCTTAGTTAACTATAAAATAAACAGTTACTCATGTCACAAGTTACAGGAAAAGTTGCACAGATTATTGGCCCGGTGGTTGACGTTGCGTTTGATAGCGGCGCTGAACTTCCAAAAATATACGATTCGTTAGAGGTAAACAACAACGGAAACCTTTTGGTTCTTGAAGTTCAATCGCATATTGGCGAAAATATGGTTCGTACCATATCAATGGACTCAACTGACGGTCTTAGCCGCGGTGTAGATGCAGTTGCAACCGGAGCACCAATCCAAATGCCTATTGGGGATGCTGTATACGGCCGACTTTTCAACGTAATTGGTGATGCTATTGACGGAATCGGAAATCTTCCAAAAGAAGGCAACAACGGTCTTCCTATTCACCGGGAGGCTCCAAAATTTGAAGATCTTTCAACATCTACCGAAGTTCTTTTCACAGGTATTAAAGTAATTGATCTTATTGAGCCTTATGCAAAAGGTGGTAAAATTGGTCTTTTCGGTGGTGCTGGTGTTGGAAAAACGGTACTTATACAAGAGTTGATTAATAATATCGCTAAAGGTCACGGTGGACTTTCAGTATTTGCAGGTGTAGGTGAACGTACTCGTGAAGGGAACGATTTGCTTCGCGAAATGCTTGAATCTGGAATTATAAAATACGGTGAAGACTTTATGCACTCTATGGAAAATGGTGGATGGGATCTTTCAAAAGTTGACAAAACTGCAATGAAAGAATCAAAAGCTACTTTCGTTTTCGGACAAATGAATGAGCCACCTGGAGCACGTGCACGTGTTGCGCTTTCAGGTTTGACTATTGCTGAGTATTTCCGTGATGGAGCTGGCGATGGACAAGGAAAGGATGTACTTTTCTTCGTAGATAATATTTTCCGTTTTACGCAAGCGGGTTCTGAGGTTTCTGCACTTCTTGGGCGTATGCCTTCAGCGGTGGGTTACCAACCAACTTTGGCAACAGAGATGGGGGCGATGCAGGAGCGTATTACTTCAACAAAAAGAGGTTCCATTACTTCAGTTCAAGCGGTTTACGTACCTGCGGATGACTTAACGGATCCAGCACCGGCAACAACGTTTGCCCACTTGGATGCTACAACCGTACTTTCACGTAAAATTGCTGAGCTTGGTATTTACCCAGCGGTGGATCCATTGGATTCTACTTCACGTATTCTTTCTGAAGCTATTCTTGGGAAAGAGCATTATGGTTGCGCACAACGAGTAAAAGAGCTTTTACAGCGTTATAAGGAATTACAGGATATTATCGCGATTCTTGGGATGGAAGAACTTTCCGAAGATGATAAATTGGCAGTAGGTCGCGCGCGTCGTGTACAGCGTTTCCTTTCACAGCCTTTCCATGTAGCCGAGCAGTTTACAGGGATTCCGGGAGTTTTGGTTGACATTAAAGAAACTATCAAAGGTTTCAATATGATTATGGATGGCGAATTGGATCACCTTCCAGAAGCGGCCTTCAACCTAAAGGGAACTATCGAGGAAGCAATTGCCGCAGGCGAGAAAATGCTTGCTGAAGCATAAATACGTTCAGAGTTATGAGTTATGAGTTCAGAGTGGCTCATAACTCATAACCCCTAACTCCTAACTATCAAAAAAAATGTACTTAGAAATAGTAACCCCAGAAGCATCCTTAGTTTCCGGTCAAGTGGAAAGCGTAACTGTTCCAGGTGTTGAAGGCGAATTCCAAATGCTGAATAACCACGCGCCTATTGTTTCCGTTTTGCAGGAAGGAAAGGTAAAATTCAAAGGCAACCCTACTATTGCGGAAGCTTTTAAGAATAAATTCACCCAAGAAAATGGAAGTTGGGTTTTGCATATTTCCGGCGGGACCGTTGAGTGCAATAACAATCGGGTAATGGTTTTGGCAGACTAATTGTTGAAAAGAGATATAAAATCAAATCCCAAATTCCACATGGAGTTTGGGATTTTTCCATTTTAAAAGCTTAAAGTTATATTAATAGGATTACAACTTTCGCAGGCAGATTTGTAAATTTGCCCGTTGATGAAAACTATGCAACTACAGCAAATAGATAGGGTAAAAACCATTACCAAAGAAGATTTTCTAGAAAAATATTTCAAACCCCAAAAACCTGTTGTTATTGAAAGGTTTATTGAGGATTGGCCTGCATTTACCAAGTGGAATCTCGATTATATGGCGGATGTGGCTGGCGATAAAATGGTGCCCCTTTACGACAATCGCCCCGTTAGCCATAAGGACGGTTTCAATGAACCGCACGCCAAAATGAAAATGCGGGATTACATCGAGCTACTTAAAAAAGAACCCACTAAATACCGCATTTTTCTTTGGAATATTTTAAAGGAAGTGCCTCAACTGCAAAAGGATTTTTCATACCCTGATTTTGGCCTTAAACTAATGAAAGGCCTGCCAATGCTTTTTTTCGGAGGAAAGGACTCGTACACGTTTATGCACTACGATATTGATTTGGCAAATATCTTCCATTTTCATTTTGAAGGTAAAAAGGAAGTAATTCTTTTTGACCAGAAACAGAACGATTACCTCTACAAAATTCCTCATTCGCTGATTACGCGAGAGGATATTGATTTTCATAATCCAGATTTCGACAAATGGCCAGCCCTTAAAAAAGCAAATGGTTATATTGCAAATTTGGAACACGGGAACGTTTTGTACATGCCAGAGGGCTATTGGCATTATATGCGCTACATCACTCCCGGATTTTCCATGAGCCTCCGCGCCATTGCCCGGAACCCAAAAAATTTGGCGAAAGCCGTTTACAATATTGTGATTATGCGCTATTTTGACCAAATGATGCGAAAGTTGAAAGGCCAAAAATGGATTGATTGGAAAAACGAACAAGCAATCGTCCGCACAAACAAAGTGCTGTAATTCCCCGCGAAGGCGGTAATCTGTCGAACTTTGTTACGCATTAGTTCTTATGACATTCAATTTAATTATCTTTCCCTATTATTTTTTTTAAATTTTAAAAAGAATGAAGACATTCCTAACATTTATAGCCCTCCTTTGTTTTCAGCTAACTTTTGCGCAAGCCTTTTCTGGGCAGGGCGATGTGAAATTCCAGATTGGCGCCAATTTCCAAAACAACGGCACCGGAATTATGGGAAGTCTGGATTTTGGAATTGGCGAAAATATTTCGCTTGGCGTGGCCTCTGCCTATTTATTGGGAATTGACAAAATAACAAACGAAGAGGGCGACGAGGAGCCATTCGCCGCATTCGAGGACCGGTTCGATTTTCGCGCGCGGTTCAATGCCAACCTTGGCAATGTGATAAACGTAGATGAAAACTTTGATGTTTATCCCGGACTTTACGCCAGTTTGAAAAACTTCGGCGGCCATTTGGGGGCGCGGTACTTTTTTACCAGCGGTTTTGGTGTGTTTACAGAAGTGAATATCCCAATTTCAAAATACAATACTGACGTTCTGAGTCCTGCGGAAAAACTTCATAATCAGGTTTCGGTTAATGTTGGGGCTTCTTTTAATATTTAAAAATTTCAAAAATATTTTTGAACAGGTATTTAAATAATCTCGAAATTTTTAAAGGCAAGTTGCAAACTGAAATCGAATTAAATTCCATTCACTTTTTCATAAACCAACTCACTCTCCCATCCCCGATAAAAAAGATAATCGGCAAGTTTCTTCCTCTTTTTCTGAAGATTTTTTTCTGAAGCCAATTGCTGCATTCGCTTTTCAGCCAAAGCTTCAAAAGTTTTAAAATATTCCGAATCGGGTATTTCCTTTAATGCAATTTGAATATTGTATTTAGAGATTTCGCGCTGTTTTAGCTCATTCACTATTCTATTTTTGCCCCATTTTTTCGTTCTAAATTTTCCTCGTGCAAAAGCCTGGGCAAAACGAGTTTCATTTAAAAAATTGTGCCGCAGCAAATGATCAATTATTTGGTCAACTGCCACGGGAATCATCCGCATTTCATACAATTTTTGGTGCACTTCCTTGTGGCAACGCTCTTGGTATGCACAATAGCGTTCCATGCGTTTTTTGGCTTCATCAACTGTGTATATTTTGTAAGTATTCAAAGTGCGGATTTAATTGTTCGGTGAAGATAAAACATTTTATTTCCGCATAAAAGAACCACGAACCACGACCGCTGTGCTAAAAGAATCAAAACTTCAAATTAAAAACCAAGACAAGAGTAAAAAAATTCGTTCCTTTTACGAGGGTCTGGGGGTGGGCCATAAAAAAACCCCTTTCGAAGTAATCCTTCAAAAGGGGTTTAGGTTATTTTATCAATCCACCATCTTTGTCGTGGAAGTGATATTCGAGATATGTATAAGCATCCCGAGGTTGAATTTTGACCCATTTTTTGTGCTCCAAAAACCATTTGGTACGCACGCTTGGGAATCCTTTTGTGAGAAACGCGGCTATAAAAGGATGCGTGTTCAGCGTTATCTTTTTATAGTCCTTTGTGAAAAGGCGTTTCACCTCTTCATTAATCCTATTGATTACGATAATGGGCGCTTCAATTTCGCCATTTTCATCGCCTCCACTTCCATTGGAGTTTGGATCTTCTTCCCTCGTTTTGATGTTCATTTCAGGCCTAACTCGCTGGCGGGTAATCTGGATCAACCCAAATTTACTTGGGGGCAGTATTTTGTGTTTTGCCCTATCGTCCTTCATTTCATCGCGAAGGTGATTGTAGAGCTGTTTCCGATGATTGGCGTTTGCCAAATCAATAAAATCGATTACAATAATTCCGCCCATATCGCGCAACCTTAGTTGCCTTGCCACCTCGGTGGCTGCAATCATGTTCACTTCCAGCGCTGTGCCTTCCTGTGTTTTTTGCTTATTGCTACGGTTACCGCTGTTCACGTCTATCACGTGCATGGCTTCTGTGTGTTCAATTACTAAATAAGCGCCTTTGCTACCTGATACTGTCTTTCCGAAGGAAGTTTTAATCTGCCGTTCAATCCCGAATTTTTCAAAAATCGGAACATTGGAATCATAGAACTTTACGATATTTTCCTTTTTCGGTGCAATTTCCTGCACATAGTCTTTTATTTGCAAATAAAGGGTTTCATCGTCAATATGTATTGCAGAGAAAGAATCATTGAACATATCACGGATGATGGATGCACCCCGGTTTAATTCGCTAAGCACCTTTGATGGGTGATGCGCCCCTTGTAGCTTCTTACACATCGCCGTCCAGCGTTCGGTAAGGTTCTGTAAATCTTTGTCCAGTTCTGCTACTTTTTTGCCCTCGGCTACGGTTCTGATTATTACGCCAAATCCTTTAGGCTTTATGCTCGTTATCAAGCGTTTTAGCCTATCTTTTTCTTCGTTGCTTTCAATTTTTTGCGAAACTGAAACGCGGTCAGAAAATGGTACCAGCACAATATATCTTCCGGCTATTGAAAGCTCGGAACTGATGCGCGGTCCCTTGGTGGATATGGGTTCTTTTACAATTTGAACCAAGATGGATTGATTGGTTTTCAGGGCATCATTTAAGTTGCCGTGTTTATCAATCTCCTTTTCGAATGGAAAATTATTCAACGAATAATCCTTTAACTTACCTGAGGCCACATTTTTCACAAATTTTAATTGCGAAAGTACTTTTGGTCCGAGATCGTGATAGTGTAAAAAACCATCTTTCTCATAACCTACATTTACGAAGGCGGCGTTTAGACCTGGCACTGTTTTACGTATTTTGGCGAGAAAAATGTCGCCTACAGTAAAATTGTTGCCTTCCTCCTCTTTATGGAGCTCTATAAGTTTTCCATCCTTTAAAAGGGCAAAATCAACTTCTTGTGAACCGGACCTAATAAATAATTCGTAGTTCACTTTACATTTATTTTGTGGTCCCGGTTTAAAAACCGGAACTAATTAAACAATATTTTTTGACAGGTTTTGTGAAAAACCCGGTGAAATTGCAACTACACCATAGACCGGTGTCGCAATTTCAATTTCAAAGAACGAAATTTCCTTTGTGTGGAAAAGATGCCAGAAAAGCAACCATTCCGAAACACTTTTAAAACAGAAAAAGTAGTTTAGAAAACTACTTTTTCTTTTTGTGGCGGTTTGCGCGACGTCTCTTTTTTCGCTTATGGGTCGCTACCTTATGTCTTTTTCTTTTTTTACCGCTTGGCATACTGATGATTTTTATTAATGCTCCCTCCTTAAAAGTTGCGGAATGGAACTGGGTTATTATTATTTTATATCCACGTTTGTTTTTACGCCTTCAACAAAAACTTTTGCGGGTTTGAAAGCCGGAATATTGTGGGCAGGTATTTTAATGGTTGTGTTTTTAGAAATGTTTCTACCTGTTTTCTCAGCTCTTGTTTTGATAATAAAGCTTCCAAAACCTCTTAAATAAACGTTGTCACCACTTTCCAAGGAATTCTTCACTTCATCCATAAAGGTTTCAACTGTAGCTTGTACTTCATTCTTTTCCATTCCTAATTTTTCTGAAATCTTCGCTACGATATCTGCTTTCGTCATTACTTTTAAATTTAATTAATTATTCTTTTACTAGATTTTTTTTAGAGACCGCAAATATACGTATTTTAAAATCAATAAATCAAAGCATAATCCTTTAAAATTTAAAGGTATATAGATTAATTTTGCCCAATGCCGAAAAACTCCCCTAGCTTTTCCAACAAACTCATTACGTGGTATTTACAAAACACGCGCGATTTGCCGTGGCGAACAACCAATAATCCATATTATATATGGCTGTCTGAAATAATACTGCAGCAAACACGGGTTTTGCAAGGTTTGCCCTACTATTTAAAATTCGTGGAAACCTATCCCAAGGTGGAAGATTTGGCCAATGCCCATGAGGACGAAATTATGAAACTTTGGCAAGGATTGGGCTACTATTCCCGCGCGCGAAATTTGCACGCTACGGCAAAAATCGTTTCTGAAGAAATGAATGGTGCCTTTCCAAATAATTACAAAGATTTATTAAAGTTGAAAGGCGTGGGCGATTATACCGCAAGTGCCATTGCCAGCATCTGCTTCAATCAACCTGAAGCAGTTGTGGACGGCAATGTGTACCGCACACTTTCACGCGTTTTCGGAATTTCCACTCCTATTAATACACCTGCAGGGCAAAAGGAATTTAAACAAATGGCACAGCTGCTCATTGATAAAACCCAGCCCGGAACTTTCAATCAAGCCATCATGGAATTTGGAGCAAGATATTGCGTACCACAAAACCCCGATTGCCCAAATTGCATTTTTAATGAAAACTGTAAAGCCTTTCAGCACAACAAAGTTTCGGAACTGCCGGTAAAAATTAAGGCCAAACCCATAAAAAAAAGATATTTCAACTATTTGGTGGTGCTATCCGTAAAAGAAAAAACCGTACTGCGGCAACGCACCGGCAAAGGAATTTGGCACAGATTATATGAATTTCCAATGATTGAAACTTCCGAGGATATAAATCTGCCAACCCTGGAAAAACTGCCGAAGTTTCAAAGTTTTTCAGAAGAATTTCAAATTGAAAACATTTCGCTCTACAATGAAAAACCTGTTATCCACAAGCTTTCGCATCAACATTTAATCACCCGCTTTTGGATAGTTGAAAGTCGGGAAAATTCCGAAGTTGCAATTCCCGTTTCCGAAATTGGCAACTATGCGGTGCCCGTACTGATCGAGAATTTTGTTTCAGATTTTTTTGGCAATTACTAATTGCACCTTACCTCCTTCCCCGTAAATGGATTCATATAAAAATTTAAAAAATCATTATATTTAAAATGCAAAATTTACCTTTGCACAAATTGAAAAAGAAACTATTATGAGCGGAACATTGAATAAGGTAATGCTTATTGGGCATACGGGTGATGATGTAAAAATGCATTATTTTGAAGGCGGTAGCAGCTTGGGTCGCTTTCCGATGGCCACCAATGAAACCTATACAAACAAAACCACTGGCGAGCGCGTCACAAATACCGAATGGCACAATATTGTGGTTCGGAACAAAGCTGCCGAAATCTGCGAAAAATACTTAAAAAAGGGCGATATGGTTTATATTGAAGGGCGCCTGAAAACCCGCAAATGGCAGGATGACAAAGGGTTGGATAGATATAGCACCGAAATACATTGTACAGATTTTACCTTTTTGTCCCCCAAAGGCGAAAGTGGTAATTCGGGACAAAATATGTCCAGTCAACAAGCAACGTCTGCACCTCAAAATAGCAACATAAATTCTGGCGAAGAGGACGACTTACCTTTTTAATTGTAAATTAAACCCATCACCTTGGACACGGAGCCCCCTGGTTTACTATTTTTTTCTGTTTTGGATTTTACCCAAATAACAAGTGGTGTTATGCTATTTGTTTTGTTAGCATGCTCTGCACTAATTTCTGGCGCCGAAGTGGCTTTCTTTTCGTTAACCCCAACCGATTTTGAAACAAACCAAGAAAAAGCTATTGCTAAAAAATTGGGTATTGCCCAACGATTACTAGCCAAGCCGAAAAAATTGCTGGCAACCATTTTGGTATCCAACAATTTCATAAACATCGCGATAGTCCTGCTTTTTGATTCCATGAGCGAAACACTTTTTTCCGGAATCCAATCCAATTTCTATGGAATTGATGTGCGCTTTATCGTGGAAGTGGGCGTGGTCACATTCCTGATTTTGCTTTTCGGGGAAATTCTTCCTAAAATCTATGCCAACCGCAACCGCATTTCTTTCGCCGTTTTTATGGCCCAACCGCTAAACATTTTGGACACGCTATTATCCCCCATCAGTTTGCCCATGCGTTCTGCCACCACCTATCTTAACAACCGTTACGGCAAACAGAAGTCCAACATTAGTGTGGACCATCTTTCACAAGCGCTGGAACTTTCTAACAAGGATACAACTCACGAAGAGCAGAAGATTCTTCAAGGCATCGTTACCTTCGGCAACACCGATACCAAACAAGTAATGAAAAACCGAATGGATATTTTTGCCCTGAATGAGGAATTAACTTTTAAGGAAATTTTGCCCGAAATTATTGAGCATGGATATTCGCGAATTCCCGTTTACAAAGACAGTATGGATAACATTACTGGCATTCTGTACGTAAAGGATTTAATTCCGTACACAGACCGTAAAACTCTGGATTGGAAAACCTTGAAACGAGAGGCCTATTTTGTTCCCGAAAACAAAAAGCTGGATGATTTGCTGAACGAATTCAAGGAAATGAAAATGCACCTTGCAATCGTAGTTGACGAATACGGCGGTACGAGTGGGCTTATTTCCTTGGAAGATATTATTGAGGAAATTGTGGGCGAGATCAGTGATGAGTTTGACGATGAGGATTTGATTTTCTCGAAACTGGACGACAATACTTTTATTTTTGAAGGAAAAACACCTTTGAAAGATTTCTATAAAGTAATAAAAGCAGAGGATCCGGAAATTTTTGAGGATGAAAAAGGCGAAGCGGAAACAGTGGCCGGCTTTTTGCTGGAAATCTCAAGAGGTTTTCCGAAGAAAAATGAAGTAATATCTTTTCACAAATATGCGTTTACCATTGAAGCGTTTGAGGGCAAGCGCATCAAACAAATAAAACTTACCATTGAAAATCAATAAATTTTTTCTCCTTATTTTCTCAAGCCTTTTCGTGCTTATTTCTTGCGAAGATGACGTTTTGGTAAAACCTTCGGCTATGCTTCGTCTGGAATATCCATCTCCGGAATATAAAAGCATATCTACGGATTGTCCCTATTCATTCGAAATGAACGAAATCGCAAACTTGATAAAAAAGAAAAATTGCGGAATAAATATAAATTACCCCAATATGAAGGCTACTTTATATTTGACGTATCAAAATGTGAGAAACAACAATCTGGACTCCCTATTGCAGGATGCGCAAAAACTTGCTTACGATCACACTATAAAGGCAAACAGCATTCCGGAACAGCCATACATAAATCCTGACAAAAAAGTATATGGCATGTTTTATATGATTAATGGCAATGCCGCCAGTCAAACCCAATTTTACGTCACGGATAGCATTAACCATTTTGTGAACGGCGCACTCTATTTTGATGCAAAGCCAAACTTCGATTCCATATATCCAGCCGTTGTTTATCTCCGCGAAGACATGCGGAGATTGATGGAAACTATCACTTGGGAATAAACAGGTTAAGGTGCGGGGAAAAAAAGTTAACAATCCCTTTGCAATTGGTTCGGCAAGTTTTTGTAACTTTTGGCTGTAAAACTAACAACTATGTTTAAAGTATATTCTCGCTACGGTATTGGGATTGCAGTAGTTTTGATTGTTTATTTTCTTCTTCTGAAATTAATGGGCCTTCACCAATATCCAGTGTTAAGCGCTGTAAATGGCTTGATATACGGTGCCGGAATGTATCTGGGAATTAAACATTACAACTCCAGAAAAAATAAGCTGAAATATGAAAAAGGGTTTGAGGTCGGCCTTTTTTGCGGTGGTATAGCTACCGTAATTTTTGGCGCTTTCATGGCCCTTTATATGTACCAAATTGATACGGAATTTTCAGCAAATATTCTGGAATCATGGAATTTGGAATACGCCATGGGAACCTTAACCCTGCTAATTTCCATTTTGCTAATGGGTTTTGCCACTACCATTGTTTTGACCCTAACCTTCATGCAACTCCTCAAGAAATCTTGGAACACCCAAGACGGAAACCGAAATACGCTGTAAATTAACTTCAAAAGCCTTTGCGTTTTACATTTTAAAAATTATATTTGCACCCGCTTTTACCGGACGGTGAAAGCATTTTGTTTAACTAATTTATAAACGATTCGCTATGTACGCAATTGTAGAGATAGCAGGGCAGCAAGTAAAAGTTGCGAAAGACCAGAAGGTTTTTGTTCATCGTTTGCCAGTTGAAGAAGGTAAATCAGTGTCTTTTGACAATGTACTTCTTATTGGTGACGGAGACAATATAACCATCGGCGCCCCGGCTATAGACGGCGCTCTAATAGGAGCTAAAGTCGTAAAACACCTAAAAGGTGACAAGGTTATTGTTTTCAAAAAGAAAAGAAGAAAAGGTTTCCGTAAGAAAAACGGTCACCGTCAGTATCTTTCTGAAATCGTAATTGAAAGTATTGTTGCCTCAGGAGGCAAGAAAGAAAAGGAAGAAGCCAAAACAGCTGCTCCAAAAAAAGAAACTAAGCCAGCCGCAAAAGCTGAAACCCCAAAGGCAGAGCCAAAAGCTAAAGCCAAAAAAGAGGTTGAAGTTAGCGAAAACTTAATTTCACGTGCTGAAAACAGAGCTGCGGAAGCAAACATCGATATCAATATCGAAAAAGTACTTCACAGTATTGGAACTGCTCCAAAAGCAGATGCCGATGATCTTAAATTGATCAACGGGATTGGTCCTTCAAATGAGGAAAAACTGAATGAATTGGGTATTTATACCTATGAGCAAATCAGCAAACTTAAAGCTGCAGATCGCGAAGAGCTTTCAAAAATTGCAGGTTTTACCCGTGAAAAGATTGAAGCTGACGAATGGGTAAAGCAAGCTAAGGAATTGTTGAAAAACAAATAAACCGAAATCATTAATTAAAAAATTATAAACCATGGCTCACAAAAAAGGAGTTGGTAGTTCCAAAAACGGTCGCGAATCAGAATCGAAACGTCTTGGCGTTAAGATTTTCGGTGGACAGGCTGCCATTGCAGGAAATATCATCGTAAGACAAAGAGGATATACGCATCACCCAGGTGAGAACGTATACGGTGGTAAAGATCACACTTTGCACGCGCAAGTGGACGGTGTGGTAAAATTTACCAAAAAGAGAGATAACAAGAGCTACGTTTCCATCGTTCCAAACGCTGAGGCATAGTCTAAACTTGTTATATAAAAGCAAAACCTTCACAACAATGTGAAGGTTTTTTTATTTTTTGGCGTGTTGTTGAAATTCTAAAAACGAAGTTGGATTTTTCAAAAGTGTCCATTTTTCATTTTCAGGGTAATGCGAAAGAATAAATTCCGCAGGTTTTACCAAATACCAAAAGCTGTCCGGATTCTTTGCAGTGCCGTGGCTAATGGCCCAAGTAATATCCAGCAAATGCCATTTTCCATTCAGTTTTACGGCATTCCACGTATGTTCCGGCACTATTCGATTCTGTACTTTTCCTGAATATTTTTTTGTGAATCCGTGAATCACTTCCGAAGAAATGCTAACATCCGCGCACAATTTCTTAAAGAGAAAAGCAAAACCACCGCAGAGTGCCATTCTTCGTTCCAAAACTTTTTTAATCACATTTTCTTCGGAAGTATAAAATTGCTTTTGAAGTTTTTTATTACGCATCAATTCGTGGTCGTATGAAATATTTTGGGTAATCCATTTGAAAATTTCCGCAGCCTTTTCAGCATCAGAAGTTGCATTTCTTGTAATTGAAAATGCCAATTTGGAAGTTGAAAAGCGCTCTGTTTTTGTTGAATGATTCTTTTGTGGATAATTGTCATTCCCAATTACAGCCCCTATCTGCGCAACACAATTTATTCCGAAGCCTAAAAAAAGTAATAAAATAAAACACGTTCGCATAAACCTAATTCGATTTATGCCAAAACGTATTTAATAAATTTATATTGAAAGGAAAGGTGTTAAAACTTTATTTGGTGAGCTCCTTTAGGCTCTCTTCCGAAACATTCAACAAACCTACTTTTGGAAGTCGCTTCGTGAGCTCCCGCCAATTTCCATCTGCCTCATAAATTGTTTGCAGCATTTCTGAAGCACCCTCCACTTGGCTTCCATTTGCCAATGTAATTGCCGTCCAATACTGCATTTCCAGATTTTCCGGAAACATTTTCATGGCAGCGTTATACTCATTCATTGCGCTTTCCATTTCATTCCTTTCAACATATAAATCTCCTTGGTTCATATGCTCGTAAGCTCGAAATACTTTTAAAAGCCTATCGATTTCCATTATCGGATTTTCCGAATCATCAACCCGCAAATCCAAAACTTTATCATTCCACGGTTCCGAAGAAGCTTTCGCAGCATAAACCAGCAACGCAGCGGATTGTTTTCCGCGGATATCGCCTCCCGCATTTTCCGCAGCTTGCAGTACTGCAACCATTCTTTCTGCTAATGGCATCCCAGAATTATCGTTCCACGTTTTTTCCATTGCCGGCACAACTTTATCATTTAACATCATATTTGCCTGTACCGAAAAATTATCTCCGTTGGCGTGGCCAGCAAAGTCAATACAACTTTGGCCCGTATGTGTTGCCACCCTGCCCTGTTTATCCAAAATTGCCACTTGACGGAAATCGCGGCCTTCATCGTCACTTAGCAAAATATCCATTGCTTCCTGCGGCGATTTTCCCTGTTTCAGCAAGGCGAGGCCGCGGAGGCCGAATGATTTATTGGTGAATGATTGCGTAGCCACAACGCCAACCCCAGCTTCTCCCCAAGAAACTGCTGTTCCCACACTAAACCAATGGCTCTGTACCGCCACGGCCATTTCGCCTGTTTTGGCATCGCGCGCAACAATGGAATAAGTGTGCGCTAATGGATCATTTGGTTTTTGGGATTGGGACATAATTTGAAAAGTTGTGAATATTCCTATTAAAAAAAGGATTGGCTTCATAAGTAATTGTTTTATCCACTAAAGATAGAATTAATTTTAGCGGAATATAGCAATGTAAATTTTCATAAAACAAAAAACCCTGCAAATGCAGGGTTTTTTAAAATGTAAAATATAATTTATCCTTTAATGCTAGCCTTCAAATATTCGCGATTCATTCGGGCGATGTTTTCAAGTGAAATACCTTTTGGACACTCAATTTCGCAGGCGCCGGTGTTACTACAGTTTCCGAAACCTTCTTTGTCCATTTGAGCTACCATATTTAAAACTCGTTCTGTAGCCTCGATTCTTCCCTGGGGAAGCAAGGCAAATTGGCTAACCTTCGCGGAAGTGAACAACATTGCGCTAGCATTTTTGCACGCTGCCACGCACGCGCCGCATCCAATACATGTTGCGGAATTGAAAGATTCATCGGCATCATGTTTGTTTACGGGAATCGCGTTTGCATCAATCGTATTTCCGGAAGTATTCACCGAAATAAACCCACCCGCTTGCTGAATTCTATCAAAAGAACTTCTGTCAACAACCAAATCCTTTATTACCGGAAATGCCTTCGCACGGAATGGCTCAATAACAATGGTGTCGCCATCGTTGAACATTCGCATATGTAATTGACATGTTGTGATTAGTCTATCGGGGCCGTGAGGTTCACCGTTGATTTGCAGTGAGCAAGTACCGCAAATTCCCTCGCGGCAATCGTGGTCAAAAACTACGGGTTCCTCGCCTTTGTTTATTAAACCTTCGTTCAATACGTCAAGCATTTCCAAGAAAGACATATCTCCCTCTACTCCCTCAAGTGGATAGGTTTTAAATTCTCCCTTTGCTTTGCTATCTTTCTGTCTCCAGATTTTAAGTGTTAACTTCATTATTTAAAAGTTACTTAGTTATTGTGTTACTGAGTTATTCAGTTATTTTTATTCCTGCAAATAATTATTGAATCTTCGCAGTTTGTAAATATTTAATATATCCATTCAAAATTAACAATGTTCTATCATGGATTTTTCTTAATTCATTTAACAGCTCTTCAGAAATATACTTTTCATCAAAAGCTATTATTCCATGATCCAACGTTTCATTCAAAGATCCTCTCGCCATTCTACAGAACTGAATATTTTCTTGAAAATGAAATCTTCCAAATCCTTCTGCAATGTTATTTCCTACAGACCTTGAGGCTCTCCTTATCTGGGATGCCAAAGCAAATTTTTCAATCACTGGCAATTTTGAAATTATTTCATTCGCTACAAAGTTTCTAAGTACTCGGGCTTGTTTCCAGCATTCCAATTCTTCAAAAGACTGAAAACTTCCCATAATCGCTTAAATAATAACCAATAACTCAGTAACCCAATAACTTATTTATAACTCCTCGATTTAACCTCAATATTCTCATACTCCAATTCTTCCTTGTGAAGTATCGAATTTCCGGGATCTCCGGTGTATTCCCATGCAGCTACGTACATAAAGTTTTCATCGTCGCGTAACGCTTCCCCTTCCTCGGTTTGGTATTCCTCACGGAAATGGCCACCGCAACTTTCGTTTCTGTGAAGTGCATCTTTTGCAAACAATTCACCCAATTCAAGGAAATCTGCAACGCGCGTTGCTTTTTCAAGCTCTGCGTTCATTTCGTACATTGTGCCGGGAATTTTTACGTCTTTCCAAAATTCTTCGCGAAGCGCTTTTATTTCTGACATTGCCGATTTTAAATCCTCGGCATTACGCGCCATACCGCATTTGTCCCACATTATATGTCCCAATTTTTTGTGGAAATAATCTACGGAATGCTTCCCGTTATTGTTCACTAATTTCTCCAAAAGTTGGCGGACGTTGTTCTCGGCTTCGTCAAATTCTTTTGAATCCGTTGGAATTTTCCCTGTTTTGATGTCTTTTGAAAGATAATCACCGATAGTGTATGGCAATACGAAATACCCATCTGCCAACCCTTGCATCAATGCCGAAGCCCCCAAACGGTTGGCGCCGTGGTCACTGAAATTGGCTTCTCCCGTAACGTAACACCCCGGAATTGTGGACTCCAAATTATAATCCACCCAAACACCGCCCATAGTGTAATGAACCGCGGGGTAAATCATCATCGGGGTTTCGTATGGATTTTCATCCACAATTTTTTCATACATCTGGAACAGGTTTCCGTATTTGTTTTCGATTACCTGTGTCCCCAATTTTTTTATTTCTTCAGCACTCGGATTGTGATTTCCGTGAATTGCCGCCTGTTCTTTTCCATAGCGCTGTATTGCCGAAGCAAAATCCAAGTACACGGCTTGGCCTGTTTTATTCACTCCAAAACCGGCATCGCATCTTTCCTTTGCGGCACGAGAGGCCACATCACGCGGAACCAGATTTCCGTAGGATGGATACCTTCTTTCCAAATAGTAATCACGCTCGTCCGCCGAAAGGTCGTTCGGTTTTTTCTTTCCATTCCGAATTGCCTCCGCATCTTCCTTTTTCTTCGGAACCCAAATTCTTCCATCGTTTCTTAGCGATTCAGACATCAAAGTCAATTTACTTTGGTGATCGCCGGAAACGGGAATACAGGTTGGGTGAATCTGTGTGTAGCAAGGATTTGCAAAATATGCGCCTCTTTTATGAATTTTCCATGACGCGGTAACGTTGCTTCCCATAGCGTTTGTGGAAAGGAAGAAAACATTTCCATAACCGCCCGAAGCAATAACCACGGCGTGTGCGGAATGTCTTTCCAATTTTCCGGTAACCATATCGCGGGCAATAATTCCTCTTGCTTTTCCGTCAACGATTACCAAATCCAACATTTCGTGGCGGTTGTAAGGGGTTATTTTTCCACGGTTAATCTGTCGATTCATTGCGGAATATGCACCTAAAAGCAATTGTTGCCCCGTTTGTCCCTTTGCATAAAATGTACGCGAAACCAAAACCCCACCAAAAGAACGGTTATCCAAATAACCGCCGTATTCCCGGGCAAAGGGAACGCCCTGCGCCACGCATTGATCTATAATATTTGCGGAAACCTCAGCGAGACGGTACACATTCGCTTCGCGCGAACGATAATCGCCACCTTTTATGGTATCGTAAAATAATCTGTAGTTTGAATCGCCATCGCCTTGGTAGTTTTTCGCGGCGTTGATACCTCCCTGCGCGGCAATGGAGTGCGCGCGGCGTGGAGAATCTTGATAACAAAAAGTTTTTACGTTGTAACCTAACTCGGCAAGGGTTGCGGCGGCACTTCCGCCGGCAAGGCCCGTACCCACCATAATAACATCAATGTTACGTTTGTTGGCCGGGTTAACGAGGTTAATCTCGTTTTTATGTTTTGTCCACTTATCGGCTAAGGGTCCTTTTGGGATTTTGGAATCTAATTTCGACATCGCTTTTTCTTTTAGTGGATTTGATTAAAGTGAAGGTAAATCGCAATAAAAATAAATCCGAGCGGGATGAATATTGCGTAGAATTGGGTAAAGGCCCGCAACCCTCTTGAATATTTGTTGCTCCAGCCCATACTTTGAAATGACGAGGAAAAGCCGTGCCAAAGATGAAGCGCTAACAATACGAAGGATAGGCAATACAAGCCGGTGCGAATTGGGCTCGCAAACTTGTGAACCAATTCTGGATAATATCGAACAGTATCCGTAGGGTTGCTCTCAATGTACTTGTACATTATTTCCGGAAACCAAAAATCGTAAAAGTGAAGGCCCAAAAAGGCTAAAATCACCGCGCCGCTAATAATCATATTTCTGGAAGCCCAAGTTGAATTTCTATTGCCTTTGAACGACTTGTATTTAATCTGCCGCGCATTGTTGTTTTTTATTTCAAGATAAATTCCCATCACAAAATGGAATAATACCCCAAAAATCAAAATAGGTTGAAAAATAAATTGAACAATAGGATTGCCTCCCATAAAGTCGGACCAGGCATTGAACGTATCGGGACCAAAAACCGCAGAGAAATTTATAATAAAATGCTGCGTAAGAAATACAATAAGAAACAAGCCGGAAAGTGCCATAGCAACTTTTCGTGCAATTGTAGAGGATAATATTGCCATTATGGTTTTATTTCAAGAATAGTGATACAAAAATACGTTTCAACCAGCTTGTTGCCAAACATTCTTGGTTGTTTGAAATCTATTTAGAATTGATTTAAATACATCGCATTATTTTACTTCCAATTCAGAAATTGCCGCCTTTCCGTTCGCCGAAACTTTCACTATATATTTTCCTTTTGGAAGGTAAAATTTTCCGTTTTCTGCTTGCTTCACCTTAACATCATTTTTCTCCAAAAGCTTGCTTGATTTTTCTGAAATAGAAAGATCGTACTCAACGGTATTAACTCCTTTTTCAGCATCAACAGTGATTTGGTGCAATTCCTTTCCATCTTCAGAATTAATAGTAATTATAGCTTTTTCAATTTGTGGGACGTAAAACTGGAATGTTGTTTTCGGTTCGTTCACTTCGCCCCATGTGCTCCATTTGCTGCCCCAACGCTGTGAAAAATTCACCGTATCCATTTCTGCGAGCACTACTTCTTTCATCGTATGGGCAGTTAGTTTTTGAAGCAGGGAAATGTCCGCCACGTAAATTGATCTGCCGTGCGTGCCTAAAACCAAATCTTTGGCTTCCGGCTGGATCACCAAATCGTGCACGGCTACATTGGGCAATTCCTTCGAAAAAACTTCCCAACTTTCCCCTTTATTAAAGGAAATATATGCGCCGTTATCAGTTCCCAAATAGAGCAGATATTCATTTACGAGATCTTCCTTTATAACATTTACGGGCGAGGCTGATAAATTGCTGCTAATATCTTTCCAAGTTGCGCCATAATTTTCGCTCACAAATACATAGGGTTTAAAATCATCCCAACGATAACCGTTCAACGTAACGTAAACACGTTCTTTTTTATGGGAAGAAGCAATCACGCGGCTCACCCAAAGATCTTTTGGGAAGCCGTCCGAAATCTTTGTCCAATTTCCACCTGCATTTTTTGAAACATACACCAAACCATCATCGCTTCCGGTATATAACAATCCAAACTGAAAGGGCGACTCACTAATGGCCGACAGTGATCCATAAGCCACATTGCCCGGCTTTCCGCCCTGCGTTAAATCTTCGGAAATGGCTGTCCAATCATTGCCTTGGTTCATACTTCGCATCAATTTATTTCCCCCCAAATACAGAATATCCTGATTGTGCGAACTCAACAAAATTGGCGTTTGCCAGTTGAAACGGTATGGACTTTCGCCCAATTCGTGTTTGGGTTGAATATAGACTTGTTCATCCGTGTTTCTATTTAAACGATAATAATTCCCAAATTGAAAGCCCGTGTAAACAACATTGCTATTTCGGTTGTCAATTTGGACTTGCATGCCGTCGCCGCCAAAAAGATTTTCGTACCCATATTTCCCTTCCTGCAGCCAGCCGGGGCTAGCCACATAATCATGCGGCCCGACCCAAACCCCATTGTCCTGCAAGCCACCGTACACATTGTAATTTTTAGCATTATCTACGTTAATTGCATAGAATTGCCCAACTGCGGGTGCGTTATTTTTTATCCACGTTTTGCCATCGTCGTAACTAATGTTTACGCCGCCGTCGTTGCCATCAATTAAGTGGCCGGGCATTTTGGGATTTATCCAGAGCGCGTGGTGATCTACGTGCACATTATCAGCATCAATGCTTTCAAAGGTTTTTCCGCCATCAGCAGATTTTAAAATGGGCACTCCGTAAATGTAAATTTTATTGGCATCATTCGGATCCACGTGAATTTTTCCGAAGTAATAACCGTAGGAATAATACAAATCATCCAAAAATCCTTCGTGGGTTTTTTTCCATGATTTGCCGCCATCGGTGCTTTTATAAACCTCGGCGCCTATAACGGGCGTATCGAAAAGGGCGCTGTTTGCATCCTCTAAATATTTCGCCAAATCTTCAGGTTTTACGGTGCCAACACGAATTAATTGTTTCACATTTTGAGCGCGATACTTTTCCTGAAATCCATTGGTTTTTAAAAATTCGTTTAACTTTTTATCCTCCAAAGCAAGAAATGTGGCCACATCCATTTTTTTGAAATCGTCTTTGCTCAACCCATCTGACTTCTGTTTATTTGTATCCTTTTTTCTGTGGAATTGGTTGTCAACAATAAGATAAACCGTATTGTCATCAACCACAGCAGTGCCCATTCTGCCCATTCCCTTTCCTATTGGCAAACCACTGTTTTCAGTTGAAATTTTTTCCCAAGTACTGCCGGCGTCGGTGCTTTTGTAAATTCCGCTTCCTTCCCCACTGCCTTCAAAATGCCAAGCTTTTCGGTCCTTGTCCCAAGCGGCGGCGTACATTGTATCGAAATTTTTAGGGTTGCTTGAAATTTCAATAATGCCAGTTTGGTTGTTTATAAACAATGTTTTGCTCCAAGTTTTTCCGCCATCGGTAGTTTTAAAAACGCCCCTTTCATCATTTGTGGAATACAAATGCCCAACCGCGCCAACAATTACTTCGTCCGGATTTGCCGGATTTATAAGAATACTGCTAATGTGATGACTATCGGTAAGCCCTACAATTTGCCAGGTTTTCCCTTGGTCGTCGCTTTTCAGTAAACCAATTCCTGAATACGAAGAACGGGAGGCATTTACTTCTCCCGTACCCACCCAAATAGTTCCGTTTTTCCAGTCTACCGCCACACAACCCACATTTTGCGTTAGGCTGCTGTCCATTACTGGCGTGAAAGATGTGCCATTATTTTTTGTGTGCCAAAGTCCGCCGCTGGCGTAGCCCACATAAAATTCCGTTGGGTTGTTTGGGTTTACGGCAAAATCTACCACGCGACCGCTCATTATGGTTGGACCAATGTTTTTGAAAGCCAAATTTTTTACTGTGGAATTTTGCGTCAACTCAATTTTTTGCTGAAGGCCGGTTTGTACGGCAATAGAAGAAGTGGCGGGTTGTTGAGAAAAGGCCACTGCGGAAACAAGCCAGAGGGCGGAAAGAAAAAGTTTATTCATCTAATAAGTTTTAAAAATTGAAGGTAGGTAAATGAGATGGGGTTTGCAATTTCATTTTGGGATTTGGGATTCGGGATTCAAAATATGGAATTTGGAATTTGAAAATTCCGTATAAGCATATCCAAAAAAGTTATATGGGACGTGATTTGCTAGAATAAAAAATTTATATTTGGCACCTTCCCGTATTGAATTACTGACTGTTACGGTTTTCTATAATGGGAAAATTTTGCTTTAAATATATTTGAATCATTGAATAATTTGTGTGCATTTTCAGTATGGCAGAAAAAAAAATAAAAAAAAGCTTATCATTTTTGTGCGCCTTAATGACAATGCGTTGTACATAAAAATTAAAGTACATTAACCTGAAGCATCTGCAATTATTATTTTAGATTTAACCGTATATCGTTTTGTTTTCGATGTGATTGGTTATTATTTGGCGGCAAAATTAGCCCCAAGCATTCAATAAACCACATTATAAGAATGGCATTATCGGTAAAGTTTTGAATATTTTAGGAAGTGCAATTTGGGAGAAAAACTTCACCTTAAAAATCAAAAATAATGGCAAAAATAAAATTGACAGATCAGGAATTGGTAACAAAACATATTGAGAGATTGCCAAAAGAAATTCAGCCAGCTATCGAGTATCTGCGACAATTAATGTTATCTATTGATAAAAATATTGCTGAACAAATAAAATGGAATGCGCCAGCATTTCACTACATTGGGAAAATGAAATCCTTTGACCCAAAGGAATATAAGCAAGATATTTTGGTAATGAATTTGCGAAAAAACAAAATAATGTGTGTGCTACCTACGGGCGCAACGTTGACAAAGAACACTAACATTTTGGAAGGCGATTATACGGATGGCAGACGACTTATTACTTTCAAGGATTTGGCCGACATAAAGGCGAAAGAAAATGACCTGAAAAAAGTAATCAAAGAATGGTTGAGTTTGGTAGAAAAATAAAATAAAGAAATGAAACACAGGCATAACGAAAACACTACATTGATTCTCAAACAAGGAGAAGGCAGAACATACAACTGTGGAACGATGACCGCCATTTTTAAAGCTGATGAAAGTGAGACAGCAAATAAATACAGTATTTCAGAGTGGTGGCTTGAGCCAAATTCGGGCGGGCCAGGGGCGCATCAACATGAAGAAAATGACGAGGTGTTTTACGGACTTGAAGGCACAACTTCCATACTCGTTGAAGATAAGTGGATAGACGTAGAAAAAGGAGCTTTTTTAAGAATTCCGGCCAAGACCATTCACGATTTCGCTAATAGAACAAATGAAAAATCAGGGTTACTTAATTTTTTTATTCCAGGCGGTTTTGAGAGAAATATGCCTTCAATTGTAATATGGTTTGAAGAAAACAAAGAAGATATACGGAATCATGGAGTAAACAAGGATGGACAGTAATTGAAATGAATATAATCCATAATACCATAAGTTGAAAAAATATTGAGAATTTAAATATTAAATAAAAAATCCTTTACAAATGTTTACTCTAACTCAAATAAAATCCGCCCACAACAAAGTAAAATCAGGCGCCGACTTTCCTGCCTATATCCAAGAACTTAAAAAACTTGGGATTACCTCTTATGAAACCTTTGTTGCCGATGGACACACGGTTTATTATGGCGCCAATGACCATACAGCAATCTCAGCATCCAAATATGAGACGTTACAGATTTCGGAAACTTCGTATAAAGAAAAGTTTATAACCGACCTAAAAGCTCACCAAGCTGCCAAAACCGATTATCCTACTTTCTGTAGCGATGCAGCCAAAGCGGGCGTCGAGAAATGGGCGGTGTACATGGAGGCTATGACTTGTACTTATTTTGATGGGGATGGGGAGGTGATGTTGGTTGAGCAGATTCCGCAATAATCTAGATTTATTGTTTTGTTTTGTTTTGTGGTTTGTGGTTTGTGGTTTGTGGTTTGTGGTTGTTTATTAAAATTAAAAAAGCGGTCCGGGTTTTACGCTGCAACCGCTTTAAATTAGTATAAAGTAGGCGGATTTCTAACCTTTTATAAGCTTTATAGTTCTACTGTAGTTGTTGGAGGATAGTTTACAGAAGTAAATTCCCGGTGCCTGTTGCGATAAATTTAAATTGAAACTGTTTTTGCCAATTGAAATTTCATCTACTTTAAAAGCTTTCACACTTCTTCCCAAAATATCAAATACCTCAACGGAAACTGGGTTTGCAACTTCGGCGTAAAACAGCACGGTAGTGGATTCCTTAAAAGGATTGGGATAGCTCAGGCCATCCATATTTGAATCAAAAACCAAATCGCTTACGCTGAGGGTTCTTTCCAAAGTTCTATCAATGCAATCAAAACCATCAATGCCATTAGGGTTATAAATGCTGAAGCCTTCGCTTTGGGTAAGTGTCCAAATATTTCCGAAGGAATCCACTGCTATATCCTCCACCTGTTTATGGGCGAGCGGGGAACTTCCATCCATAAAGGTAGTAAAGGTGTTGCCCGTGCCATCAAAATAAGAGAAGCCTCCGTAATAGGGAAAATTGAAAGTGTTGTGGGCACTTATATAAATATTATTGGCGGTATCAAAATCTATTGCAGTTACATAATTGGCCGCAATGTTGCTGTTGCTTTCGTTCCAATTGGTCCAGGTGGTGCCGTCAAATCTATATAAACCTGAGGTGGAGCTTCCCAGCCACATATTATCATTGGCATCAAATTTTATACAGTTCACGTGCTCAATCCCCTGTGGTGCCAAATCTATCGCAGTCCAGGTTCCATTGTCATAAACATCCAAACCTTGGTAATGGCCCACATACATTTTTCCATCGGGGCCGCGACCCAAAGCGGTGGCATTGCCCGTTAAGCCATTGCCATTGGCCCATCGCGTCCAGGAATTTGCGGTTTTATCATACATAAACACACTGCCATTATAAATCCTTATAAAAACTTTGTCGGTGGAAGTTGCCACTACTTCTTCCGCAGACTGAAAACTTGGGTGCGAATTTTCTATATGCCAAATGATCCACGAGGCATAATCCTTATAATTGCCATCGGGGATTTGGATTGCGTACCCCGAAGTGCCATCATATGTAAACCAAATATCGCCGTCGGCATCTTCGGTTATTGAAGTTCCAATAGTAGTTTGATATAACGGTTGGGGATTGGGAAATAAACCTCCATTATCTGGACCATAAACCTCCCAATTTGGGCAATCAAAAACCTGGATGCCGCCGTTGCCATTGGCAAACCACCGTCGGCCTTGGCTATCAATAAATATATCATCATTAAAATTAGTAGGCAGTCCGGTATTGTTTTGGGTATAACGAATCCAGCCTGTGCCGTCGTTCTTGGCAACCACACCATAGCCAGAGATCCAATAAGTACCGTTGGCATCTATGTAAGAATCATAAATATTTAAACTCATATATTCCGAAGTCCATGTGCTGCCATCAAATAGCAATACCCGAGAACCATTACCTTCCGCAATAATCACCTGATCGCCGTGAAGCGCCAAGGAGCGCGCTTGTACCCCGGAAATAGGCCAATCACTCTCATTAATCTGCGTCCAAGCGCTACCGTCAAAAATATCTACCGCATTGCCTACCAAAGCCCAAACCCTGTTTTGGTTATCTATGGCCACTTCCCACACATTATCGTCGGAAAGACCGCTATTGGCACTGGTATAATGTTGCCAATTGGTACCGTCAAAAGAAATTAACCCAATATCGAAAGCAATCCATTTCACATCATTGGCATCAACAGCAATATCCCTCAATTCAGCGCCCGCTGGCAGGCCCGAAGTGTTGGATGTGAAATAATTCCAAACAGTTCCGTCAAAATAGCCTACGCCTCCCAAAGATGGATCGCTGTTGGTGTTCACGGTCCAGACACTATTGCCGGCACCTATTGCAACACTTTCAACAACCGGAGTTAAAAAAGGAGTATTGCTCATGTTATAGTGGGTCCATATAAGGCCATCGCCGGAAGTAGTGATGCCCGCCTCGGAGCCCACCCAAATAATACCTGTGCTGTCAAAAGCGATGTCGTAAATCAACCCGTTGGGCAAATATTCTTCCGAATACGTGGACCAATTGGTGTAAATGGTGTCTGTGGCAATGCGCACGAGGCTTCCCTCAGATGAAGATTCATAGCCACCGGTCCAAATGTTGCCAAAGGCATCACCTTGTACGACATAATGAAGGGACCCACCAATGCCGGTATTTTCCCTGCGCAGATACTCCCAATTGGGGTCCTGAGCGAAGATTTGTAAAGTACAGGAGAGTAAAATTAGACTGAGAAGTAGTTTTGTTTTCATAGTAAATCTTTTTAAGAACAACAATCGGTGTATAGAAAACCCTATCTAATTTACCAATTTTTTATTTCACTATAAGTTCGTTATGTGTCTAATTTTGCGCTCAATTAAATTCATTTTATTCGTTACGGATACTTATTCTAATTTGGAAATAAGTAATTTTGGGGAAATTCAGAATAGAATGAAATGAAATTGGCCATCCAGAATTCTTTTGGAAAGTTCTGTGGCGAAATTCCATTTTACAATTAAATCAAATAAATACCACAAATGAAATACGATCAAATAAACAGCAAACTCTTTATAAAAAACCGCAAAAACTTTATGGCACAGATGAAGCCGAAAAGTGTTGCGGTCTTTAACAGCAATGATATCTATCCCATTAGCGCCGATAGCACAATGCCCTTTCAGCAGGCTCGTGATATTTTCTATTTAAGTGGGGCCGATCAAGAAGAGACCATTTTGGTGCTTTTCCCAGATGCGCCAAATAAGGAGCATCGCGAAATGCTCTTTGTACGCGAAACCAATGATCACATTGCCGTGTGGGAAGGCGAAAAGCTAACCAAAGAAAAAGCCACCGAAGTGAGCGGGATAAAATCCATTTTCTGGCTGAAGGAATTCGACAAGATTTTTTTTGAGGTAATGACACAGGCCGAACGCATTTATTTCAACACCAACGAGCATTACCGCCAAAGTGTGGAAACGGAAACCCGTGAGGATCGTTTCATTAAAACCACTAAAGAAAAATTTCCCGCACACAGTTGGGAGCGCAGTAACCCTATTTTGCAACGCTTGCGTTCCGTAAAGGATAAAATTGAAATAGATTTAATTCAAACTGCCTGCGATATTACAGAGAAAGGTTTTAGAAGAATTCTGGATTTCGTAAAACCCGGAGTATGGGAATACGAAATTGAAGCTGAATTTATGCACGAATTCCTAAGAAACCGTTCGCGCGGATTTGCATATACCCCAATTGTAGGTAGCGGCAACAATGCCAACGTACTTCACTATATTGTGAACAACCAACAATGCAAAAAAGGCGATCTTTTGCTTTTGGATGTAGGTGCGGAATATGCAAATTATTCAAGCGATATGACTCGAACCATTCCCGTTAGCGGAAAATTCAGCAAACGCCAGCGCGAAGTGTATAATGCAGTAAAGAAGGTAAAAGATGATGCTACAAAAATGCTGGTTCCCGGAAATTACTGGAAAGAATATCACGAAGAAGTGGGCAATTTAATGACAAAAGCTCTTCTTGATTTAAAACTTTTGGACAAAGCAGATGTAAAAAACCAAGACCCAAATTGGCCAGCATATAAAAAATATTTTATGCACGGCACCAGCCATCACATGGGGTTAGATACGCACGATTACGGAATTCTTTGGGAAAAGATGACCGAAAATATGGTATTCACGGTTGAACCTGGAATCTATATTCCGGCTGAAGGTTTCGGTGTGCGTTTGGAAGACGATGTTGTAATTCAGAAAAAAGGGGAGCCATTTAATTTAATGCGAAATATTCCTATTGAGGCGGAGGAAATCGAGGAAATAATGAATAAATAGAATTAAGAGCCAAGAACCACAACATTTAGAATTAACCTTTCAAGTTTGAGAAATCTGCCAGGTCTTTAACTAGTAATGACATTTCCATATAAAAATTCAGCAATATTTTATGAAACTTTTGGAACGGGTTCGGCGATCGTCCTTTTGCACGGATTTTTGGAAAGTTCCACTATGTGGAAACCTTTGATTCCGCAGTTATCCGAGAAAAATTTTGTAATCACTTTAGATTTTCCGGGTCACGGAAAGAGCGGGATTTTATCCGAAACCCATTCCATGGAATTGATGGCGGAAGTTGTGGAGACAATACTTCAACATTTGCAAATTTCCTCAGCAACTTTTATCGGCCACTCGATGGGCGGTTATGTTACCCTGGCCTACGCCGAATTGTTTTCTGAAAAAGTTGAAAAAATAATTCTGTTAAACTCCACTCCCGCCGCCGATTCAGAAGAGAGAAAGGAAAACCGCAACCGCTCCATTGATATTGTGGGCAAGGTTCCGGAAGCGTATATCAGCATGGCAATCGGGAATCTGTTCTCGGAAAGCAGTCGGGAAAAATTTGTTTTGGAAATAGAGGCATTAAAACAGGAAGCCTTTTTATTTCCCGTGGACGGAATTCTGGCAGCCATAAAAGGTATGCGCGATCGAAGGGATAGAACCGAAGTGTTGAGGAATTTTAAAAAGGAAAAATATATGATCTTGGCGGAAGAAGATCCTATTTTGCCCGTTTCGGAAGCGGTTAAATTGGCGGAGTACTGTGGGTGTATCGTAAAAAGAATTGACGGCGGCCACATGAGTTTGATTGAAAATGTTGGAGCAGTTAAAGATTATCTACTTTTTATCGGTTAATATTTGCACTTTACCCAATTATTTGTTAATATTGGTTAACCAACCCAATTAATTTTAACACAGATGGATAAAGTTATGCCCCAAAACAGACCTCCAATCCTAAGCCTTATTTGCACCGCCTTTGGCCACGACTACATCGTTACCCGAAAAATCACGGACCATATTAGTGAATATAAATGTGCGTGTTGCGGAAAGGAAGTTTCCAACAGCTATTCCGGAAAGTTTGAATTGCTCACCCGTAAGCAACGCGAAATAAACGAGTGTCTATCCTTGTTTTTTATTAAAAAGAACAGACTATCCGTTCACTAAAAAGGATCTATTCTATAAGTTTCTTCCCTTATAATTAAGGGTGAAGCTTATTTTTTTCTTTTTAAAAAAATTTACTCCTCATTCTTCAACGCATTCCAGCCTCGGGCTACCATGGGTATTTTTGTTCCCCCACGGGTAATTAAGTGTATGCCTTCCTTTTCATTTGTAATATGACCAATTACGGTTAAGTGAGGATTGGCTTTGATTTTTGGATAATCGTCCGTACTGATCGTGAAAAGCAGCTCATAATCTTCCCCTCCGCTTAAGGCTATCGTGGTACTGTCCAAATTAAATTCTTCACACGCGGAAATAACCTGCGGATCGAGCGGTATTTTTTCCTCATATAAACTGCAGCCAACCTTTGAATTTTTACAGATATGAATTATTTCCGAAGAAAGTCCGTCGCTAATGTCGATCATCGCAGTAGATTTTACTTCTAGCTCAGCCAATAATCTTGAAATATCCTTTCGCGCTTCCGGTTTTAATTGCCGTTCCACCAAATAGGAATACGGCTCTAAATCTGGCTGTGAATTGGGGTTCACCTTGAATACTTCCTTTTCCCGTTCCAAAACCTGCAGCCCCATATATGCCGCGCCCAAATCGCCGGTCACGACCAATAAATCATTTTCCTTGGCGCCACTTCTGTATACGGCTTCTCCCTTGTTCACTCTTCCAACCGCGGTAACGCTTATCAACAACCCAGTGGTTGAGGAGGTAGTGTCTCCCCCAATCAAATCGACCTTATAGATTTCAGCGGCAGCACGAATTCCCTCATACAGCTCTTCCAAAGCTTCCACGGGAAATCTGTTCGAAACCGCAATGGACACTGTAATTTGCGTAGGCTCGGCGCTCATAGCATAAACATCCGAAAGATTTACGATTATTGACTTATAGCCCAAATGCTTTAGCGGCATATAGCTTAAATCGAAATGGACGCCTTCCAAGAGAAAGTCGGTAGTAATAACAAGTTCCTGATTGGAATCGCAGGAAATTACCGCGGCATCGTCGCCAATGCCTTTGATGGTAGAGTTCTGTTTTATTTTGAAATTTTTGGTGAGGTGGTCAATGAGGCCGAACTCACCCATACTTCCAATACTTGTAGTGGAATCATTTTTGTTTTCGAACATGAATTTATTGCTTGTAGATTGGTTGGCAAATTTACAGCTTCACTTGGACATACCGAAACGTACCTTTTCAAAACTACGCTCATAAATTACAGGGAAGCACACTAATATTTAACCTTTTACGTTTGTTTCTTAAGTTGTAAAATAGTTACATTTGGCATCCTTTTAACATAATTCACTTCGCAATGAAAAGATTTTTACCTCTAGTTACTTTATTTATTAGTTCTTTCGTTTTCGCCCAAACACCCTGTATTAATGGTACGGCAGGGCAATATCCCTGTGAAGGGTTGGACCTTATGTCGCGTATCACATTAAACACCTTTGGCTCTGATAGAGGGAATGACTCTTGGGGCTGGACAGATCCGCAGGATGGCAAAGAATATGCTATTATGGGGTTGGGCAACGGAACCGCATTTGTTGATATTACTGACCCCGTAAACCCAATTTATCTTGGCAAACTACCTACCCATACCGATTCCAGTACGTGGAGAGACATTAAAGTTTATAACAATTATGCCTTTATTGTAAGTGAGGCCAGTGGTCACGGAATGCAAGTTTTCGACCTAACGCGTTTGCGATCTGTTAGCAACGCCCCCGAAACGTTCACCGAAGATGCGCATTACAATGGCTTTGGGCATTGCCATAATTTAGTAATCAATGAAGAAACAGGCTTTGCATATGCCGTAGGCACCAGTACCTTTGGCGGCGGGCCTCACTTTGTGAATATTCAAAATCCGTTAAGCCCTACGGCGGCTGGGGGCTTTGGCTCAGACAACTATTGCCATGACGCCCAAGTTGTAATTTATGATGGACCCGACGCGGACTACGCCGGTCGCGAAATATTTTTCGGTAGCAATGAGGATCGTGTATCCATTGTTGATGTAACCGACAAAAATAACCCCATCGGCATCTCCAACGGATTTTACGGAAGTATAGAATATACCCACCAAGGATGGCTTACCGAAGATAAGCGCTACTTTATAATTGGTGACGAATTGGATGAATCAGCCTTCGGGTTTAACACACGAACCATCATTTTTGACGTAAGCGATCTTGACAATCCAGTGGTTCATTTTGAATACGAAGCCGACCAGGAAGCAATCGACCATAACGGTTATGTGCTTGGGAATGACTTCTATCTTTCCAGCTACCGCGCTGGTCTAAGAATTCTTGACATAAGCGATATTGAAAATGGAAACATGGCGGAAACTAAATATTTTGACACCTATCCTGGAAGCGATTCCGCTAATTTTGACGGTGCCTGGAGTGTTTATCCATTTTTCGCAAGCGGAAACATCGTGATCAGCGATATTAACAGAGGCTTGTTTATAGTTCGCGACGCTCTTTTAGGCTTAAACGAGGCTACTGTTTCAAGTTTTGCTTTGTATCCAAATCCTGCTAAAAATATAGTTACAGTTAGTTCTAAAATAGATCCTTTGGAAAAGATAGAAGTGTTTAATGTTCTTGGCCAAAAGGTGATGGATTTGAATTTTGTCAATACCCTTTCAGAAAATATTGATATTTCCAAACTTCAAACGGGAATGTATGTACTAAAAATCAATGCTTCAACAACCAAACGTTTGTTAGTAGATTAATATAAATAATTTATCCTGTATGCAATTTTTAATGTCCCCAAAAACAAAGGTATTTTCACTCCTACTATCCTTCTCATTCCTTCTTTTTTCCTGTGGAAAAGATGATAGCCCAACACCAGAGGAAGAGGAAGAAGAAATTCTGGGCACTTTGGAAACGGTGAAAACGTATGGTGGAAGCGGGATAGACGAAGCCATTTCAGTTGTGGAAGCGGCGGATGGCAATTATATGGTTTTCGGAACAACCCGAAGTATGGATGGAGACCTCGCCGGAAGAAGCGGCAATGACAGTGACTATTGGTTGCTCAAAGTTTCCAAGACAGGAGAAATAATTTGGAACAAAACCTATGGCGGCACCGATGATGAAAGCGCTTCACGAATTACTGCAACAAATGATGGTGGTTACCTGCTAAGCGGCTACACTACCAGTAACGACGGCGATGTTTCAGGAAATGAAGGATTTCAGGATTATTGGATAGTGAAAATTAATGCTTCCGGAAATATACAATGGGACAAAAATTTCGGCTTTGCCGGGAGTGACCAAGCATACAAAGCATTCCAAACTTCGGATGGCGGCTACTTTATTACCGGATTTTTCGACGTATCCGCCAGCGGTGGTGCCGGAAATGATGCCCACACCCAAACGGGGAACGAATTTCAACGAGGCACGCTCCATGGTGTTGGGGAGTTTTGGGGCATAAAGCTGGATGCAAACGGCTCCAAACAATGGAGGCGCTATTTTGGAGGCAGCAATAACGACAGAAGCTATGATGCCCACGAAACGGCTGACGGAGGGTTTTTAATGACCGGCACCTCAGAGAGTATAGATTTCGATAAAACAGATCCCAAAGGAAGCTATGATTATTGGGTCGTAAGGCTCACTTCTACGGGAGAATTGGTTTGGACCAAATCCTTTGGTGGCGCAGAGATAGATAATTCATACGCCTCAATTATCGCAAACGATGGAAATTACATTATGGTGGGCGACTCGCGAAGCGCGGATCAAGATGTTACCGATCCCCGCGGAAATGCTGATGCCTGGCTGGTAAAATTTGATGACAATGGCAACAAAATATGGCAAAAATCCTTCGGCGGATCGCAGTTTGATACGGCCCACAGCATAGTCCAGCGCAACAATGGCGACTTTATCCTTTCTGGCCACAGCCGTAGTAATGACGGGGATTTACAAAGTAATAACGGCTATAACGATGCGTGGATATTTGTTGTTGATGCAAACGCGAATTTAAAATTTCAGAAAAGTGTTGGTGGCAGCGGCCTGGATTTTGTTTCCGAAGCAATCGAAACCTCCGACAATAAAATTATAGCCGTCGGCAATAGTGAAAGTAATGATCTGGATATTCCCACCAATAGGGGATCAAAGGATTTTTTGTTTATTAAAATAAAATAAAAATTTAACCCCCTTAATTTATATGAAAAAATTAGCTCTATTGTTTGCTATGGCAGTGATCATAATTTCCTGCGGCAATGATGATGATGCGCAACCAGAAGTTCTGGGCTGTACGGATGCAACCTCCATTAATTATAATCCATCGGCCACAATAGATGATGGATCATGCGTTTACAATAAAAACATCACCTTTAATTTCAGCCAAAATTGGGATGGCCAATCCGTGAGCGTGGCAGATTTTAACAATACTTTATATACCAATGAATTCGGAAACAAATTGAATATTTCCAAACTACGGTATTTAATTTCCAGAATTTCTCTTAAAAGAGCTGACGGCACCACCGTTGACTTTGAAGAATATAACCTTATTGATGTTGAAGATTCCACTACGGTATTTTTAGCGCCGGCAATGATGGCAACAACTGGGGACTATACTGGCATTTCTTTCATTTATGGTTTTAATGAAGAAGATAATATAAGTGGTGAATATCCGGATCTGAATGCTGCTAATTGGAATTGGCCCGATATGCTCGGAGGGGGTTATCACTTCCTGCAAATGGAAGGCAGCTATGATGATGTTAATAATATGCCGCAACCCTATGCATACCATAACGGCACTGCCCGCGTGAGCGAAGGTGTTTTTGAACAAACTTACATTACCTTCAATTTCAATCAAAACTTCACCATCACCGAAGATGCAAACATTGAAATTAAAATGAACATCGCAGAATGGTACAAAAATCCCTACACTTGGGATTTAAATGATCTCGATACCGATTTAATGATGAATTACGAAGCGCAAATGCATATGTACGAAAATGGACCCACTGTTTTTAGCATAGGTTCAATTACGCAATAACACCGCTATAATGAAGAAATGGTCAGAGAATATAACAAGAACCTGCATAGTAGGATTGGCAATCGGCTTTATGGCTGCCTGTTCTTCCAATGATTCCGATCCTGTTGAACCAATTGGGGAAAATGAGGAATATATTCCTACCCCAAAAGCTTTGACCATTCCTCCCATTTTTCAACAATTATTGCCGCCACCCTACATTCCGGCGGATAATCCACAAACTGTGGAAGGTGTAGCCTTGGGAAGGAAATTATTTTACGATCCCATCCTCTCCGGTGATGGAACACAGGCTTGTGCCTCTTGCCATCAACCCGCAAATTCCTTTTCAGATTCCAGAAAGCTAAGCATAGGTATTGACGGATTTGAAGGCATCCGCAACTCAATGCCAATTTATAATATGGCTTGGAATACCAATGAAAAATTCTTTTGGGACGGCCGAGCTGTTGGTTTAGAATTACAATCATTAGATCCTGTTACAAATCCCGTAGAAATGCACAATACCTGGGAAAACGCCGTAGCGAGTCTTCAAGGCGATACTGCCTATCCCGAACTTTACCTAAAGGCATTCGGCACCAGCATAATTACGAAGGAATTAACGGCAAAAGCAATTGCTCAGTTTGAACGTACCTTTATCTCCGCCAATTCTCCTTTTGACCGCTACTTGATGGGAGAAAACACCCTCACCCAACAAGAAATTAATGGGTTTGCCATTTTTATGGATGAAGCTCGTGGCGACTGTTTCCACTGCCACGGCAATGAATTTAACCCATTATGGACGGATAACGCCTTTCACAACAACGGTCTGGACGCGATCATTACTGACAAAGGATTGGGCAATGTTTCCGGCGACCCAAATGATGATGGAAAATTTAAATCGCCTTCTCTACGCAATCTAGCCTATACCGCGCCATATATGCACGACGGACGTTTCGCAACTTTAGATGATGTAATAAACCACTATAGTGAAGGTCTTGTATATTCCCGAACCATTGACCCCTTAATGAAGGCAGTATCACGAGGAGGCGTGCAATTAACGGAATCGGACAAGTCAGATTTGAAGGCTTTCCTTCTTTCGCTGTCGGATTCTTCGTTTATTACAAATCCAGATTTACAGGATCCCAATTAATCTGCAACCGTTTTTCTAACTACTTTCCTTTTCTCAAAAACCGGTGCTGTTAATTATTTTCTAAAACCAAAATCCTATTGGTTTAAAGTCCCGCTTTGCTATGGTTAAAAATTCTATTTGATGTATCTTTGCCGTCTAATTTAGAATTAATCTATATATGATTAAAGTAAGTGAAAACGCAAAAACCAAAATAGCGCAACTTATGGCTGAAGAAGGCTATAATATTGCTGTTGATTATGTTCGCGTAGGCGTAAAAAGTGGCGGATGTTCCGGTTTAAGTTATGAACTTAAATTTGATCACAGCCTGGGCGAAAATGATAAACTATTTGAAGAAGAAACCGTAAAAATTGCCGTGGACAAAAAAAGCTTTCTTTATTTGATAGGGACTACCCTCGAATACAGCGGAGGCCTAAACGGAAAGGGATTTGTTTTCAACAATCCCAATGCAAACCGCACCTGTGGCTGCGGGGAATCTTTTTCACTTTAAATATTAATGACGATGAGTAAGTACACAGAGGATGATTTAAAAAAAGAATTGGAAACCAAGGAGTACGAATATGGTTTCTATACAGATATAGAGTCCGAAACCTTTCCGGCCGGATTGAATGAGGACGTTGTTCGCGCTATTTCCAAAAAAAAGGAAGAGCCCGAATGGATGACTGAATGGCGTTTGGAATCTTTTAGATATTGGCTGGAAATGATTGAGCCAGATTGGGCAAATGTGCATTACACAAAACCCAATTTTCAGGACATTTCCTATTATTCCGCTCCCAACAAAAAACCGAAATATGACAGTATTGATGAGGTAGACCCGGAACTATTGGACACCTTCAAAAGACTGGGAATCTCGTTGGACGAACAAAAAAAACTTGCCGGAGTGGCTGTGGATATTGTGATGGACTCAGTTTCGGTAGCCACGACTTTCCAAAAAACTTTAGCCGAAAAGGGAATTATATTCTGCTCCATTTCCGAAGCAATCAAGAAACATCCCGAATTGGTAAAAAAGTATCTGGGCACCGTTGTACCACAACGCGATAACTTTTATGCGGCGCTTAACAGCGCGGTATTCAGTGATGGTTCCTTCTGCTACATTCCAAAAGGCGTTCGATGCCCGATGGAACTTTCCACTTATTTCAGAATAAACCAAGGTGGAACCGGACAGTTTGAAAGAACCTTGGTGATTGCTGACGAGGGAAGCTACGTAAGCTATCTAGAGGGATGCACCGCCCCAAGCCGTGACGAAAACCAATTGCATGCCGCAGTGGTGGAACTGATTGCCTTGGACAATGCAGAAATTAAATACTCTACAGTACAAAACTGGTACCCCGGCGATAAAGAAGGCCGTGGCGGGGTATATAATTTTGTTACAAAAAGGGGCGTCTGCGAAAAGAATGCAAAAATTTCATGGACGCAAGTAGAAACCGGAAGCGCGGTAACTTGGAAATATCCAAGCTGTGTACTGAAAGGCGATAATTCCATAGGCGAATTTTATTCAATTGCGGTAACCAATGATTATCAGCAGGCCGATACGGGCACAAAAATGATCCACATAGGCAAAAACACCCGTAGCACCATTATTTCCAAAGGAATATCTGCGGGAAAATCGCAAAATAGTTATCGAGGTTTGGTGAAAATTATGCCGAATGCAGACAACGCGCGAAACTTTTCACAATGTGATTCCTTATTGATGGGCAACAATTGTGGCGCCCACACTTTTCCATATATTGAAGCGAAAAACAAGACCGCCCAAATAGAACACGAAGCCACCACAAGCAAAATTGGCGAAGACCAGATTTTCTATTGCAACCAAAGGGGCATAGATACCGAGAAGGCAATTGCCCTGATAGTGAACGGTTTTAGCAAGGAAGTTTTAAATAAATTGCCGATGGAATTCGCAGTAGAAGCCCAAAAATTATTGGAAATAAGTCTGGAAGGATCGGTAGGTTAACACTTTGGAACTAACAAATCTCAATTATAATCTTAATAGCATTTTATGAAAAAAATCATTTTGTTGTTTATGCTTTCAGCAGCAATTTTTTCCTGTAAAAATTCAGAGGATAAAAACAAGGAAACCCAAGAAGTAACTTCGGAAATTACAGAAAAATCAAGGGCCTACAAAGGAGAATTCCTGAATGCCGATGGTGCAATGGTGTTTATGGGTCCAAATTTTATATATGCCGTAAAAAGGGATATAATGTCTGAAGGTCTCTCAAAACAGGTTGCCCCCATTAAAAAGAATGAACAGGATATGGTGGGTGTAATAATTAAAGGAACTATAAGCAAAAACACCGAGAAAGAGAGCGAATGGGAAGAGATGATAACCATCACCGAAATAATGAGGGTAGATGATAAGCCATCTGAAGTAGACATAAAATTAAACGAATCAGAAAAGAAGAATTAAAATGTTAAAAATTAAAGATTTATACGCAGGACGCGAAGGAAAAGATATTCTTCAAGGCATTAATCTTGAAGTAAAAGCAGGCGAAGTCCACGCAATAATGGGTCCGAACGGCTCCGGAAAAAGCACCTTGGCATCAGTGGTGGCAGGCAAAGAAGAGTATGAAGTGAGCCGTGGCTATATTACTTTTGAAAATCAAGACATATCTGAACTAGATCCAGAGGAAAGAGCCCACAAAGGCATTTTTCTCTCGTTCCAATATCCGGTAGAAATACCCGGAGTATCAGTGACGAACTTCATTAAAACGGCTATTAATGAAACCCGTAAGGCCCATAAAATGGATGATATGCCCGCCACCGATATGCTCAAAATGATAAAAGAAAAGGCAGATATGCTTGAAATAGACCGCAAATTTCTTTCCCGTTCGCTAAATGAAGGGTTTTCCGGCGGCGAGAAAAAACGAAACGAAATTTTCCAAATGGCAATGTTGGAACCCAAATTGGCCATTTTGGATGAAACCGATTCCGGTCTTGACATTGATGCCCTTAAGGTTGTGGCCAATGGCGTCAATAAATTAAGAAGTGCGGACAATGCCGTGGTTGTTATAACCCACTACCAGCGACTTCTAGATTACATAGTCCCGGATTTTGTCCACGTTTTGATGAACGGAAAAATAGTAAAGTCCGGAGGCAAGGAATTGGCCTATGAACTCGAAGAAAAGGGTTACGACTGGATTAAGGAAGAATTGGTTTAAACAATTCAAAATTCAAAATTTAAATTTCGAGGTAAGCTTGAATTCTGAATTTTGAATTCTGAATTCTGAATTGAAAAAAATGAGTTTTAAAGACAAATTATTATCATCATATATTGCCCTCGAAGATTACTTGGAGTTTGATTCGCCATTGCATGATGTCCGAAACAATGCCATCAAAATTTTTGAGGAAAAAGGATTTCCAACAAAAAAGGAAGAAGCCTGGAAATACACATCGCTGAATTCCTTGTTGAAAACGGATTACAGCATCCTCTCAAACAAGGAACGAAATGTTGAACTTAAAAACGTACGAAAATATTTCCTTCAGGAAATTGACACTTACAAACTGGTTTTTGTAGACGGAGTTTACAACTCATTTCTTTCCGAAACCACCCACGATTCGCTGGATGTTTGCCTAATGTCCGCCGCATTGAACAAAAGCAAGTACAAACAAATTATTGAAACCTATTTCAATAAAGCCGCAAAGAGTGATAGTCTGACCGCCCTAAATACCGCATTTACGAAGGAAGGTGCCTACATCCACATTCCAGCGCACAAGGAGGTGGAAAAGCCAATTGAGATTATCAATTTTTCCACCGGAAATGAGGCCGCGATGTTTCTTCAGCCCCGAAATTTAATTGTTGTGGGCGAAAATGCACACGTACAAATTATTGAGCGCCACCAAAGTTTATCGAGCAATGAGGTTTTAACCAATTCGGTGACAGAGATTTTTGCGGAAAAAAGAGCCTATGTTGATTACTATAAAATCCAAACCGATGAAGCAACCGCTTCGTTGATTGACAACACCTATATTTCGCAGCAACGCGATACTGTTTGTCGGGTACATACCTTTTCCTTTGGTGGAAACTTGGTTCGCAACAACCTCAACTTCTATCAAAATGGGGAAAATTGCGATTCTACTCTAAAAGGAATTACCATTTTGGAAGGAAAACAGCACGTGGACCATAACACGTTGGTGCACCACATTGCGCCAAATTGCGAAAGCCACCAAGATTACAAAGGTCTGTTTGCCGAATCATCCACAGGGGTCTTCAACGGCAAAATTGTTGTTGAGAAAGATGCCCAAAAAACTGATGCCTTTCAACAAAACAATAATATTCTAATTGACGATAAAGCTACAATCAACGCCAAACCACAGTTGGAGATTTTTGCTGACGACGTAAAATGTTCCCACGGTTGTACTATTGGCCAGTTTGATGAAGATGCACTGTTTTATTTGCGAAGCCGCGGAATTGGTTTGAAGGAAGCACGCGCTTTATTGATGTACGCCTTTGCAAACACCGTTTTAGAAAGCGTGAAAATTCCAGAATTGAAAGTGCGCATCAACAAATTAATTGCCAATAAAATTGGGGTTAGTCTGGGTTTTGAGCTTTAAAAAGCTATCAAGAATTCAACAATAATTCGATTATTCGTAGTATAAACTAAACTCGAATTTCAAATCTATATATTTAAAAATGTCCCTCAACATCCAAAAAATACGTAACGATTTCCCAATCCTTTCCCGAAAGGTAAATGGCCATCCGTTGGTGTATTTGGACAATGCCGCAACTTCGCAAAAACCGCAACAGGTTATTGATTGTATTGTGGATTATTACAGCAATTACAACGCAAACATTCACCGTGGTGTACATACTCTTTCGCAAGAAGCCACGGATGCATATGAAGCTGCGCGAAAAAAAATACAAACTCACTTCAACGCGAAGCAGTCCTATGAAATTATTTTTACCGCAGGCACAACCCACGGAATAAATTTGGTAGCGAACGGATTTTCGGGAATTTTAAAAAAAGACGATGAAATTCTGGTTTCGGCAATGGAGCACCACAGTAATATCGTGCCATGGCAAATGCTTTGTGAACGTTCGGGTGCCATTTTAAAAGTGATTCCGATGAACGAGGAAGGCATATTGGTTTTTTCGGAATATGAGAAATTGCTTTCGGAAAAAACGAAATTGGTTTTCGTTAATCATATTTCCAACGCATTGGGCACCATAAACCCTATCGCAGAAATTATAGACAAAGCACACAAAGTAGGAGCGGCCGTACTTATTGACGGCGCACAGGCTTGTTCGCACATTAAACCAGATTTTCAAAAGTTGGATGTAGATTTCTACGTAACCTCTGCCCACAAAATGTGCGGGCCAACGGGCGTGGGCATTCTATATATGAAAGAGGATTGGGGCAACCTGCTTCCACCCTACCAAGGCGGCGGCGAAATGATTGCCGAAGTAACTTTCGAAAAAACAACTTATGCAACCCTACCGCATAAATTTGAGGCCGGCACCCCAAATATTTGTGGCGGCATTGCCTTTGGTGCCGCAATTGATTATTTAAATGCAATTGGTTTTGAAGCAATTGAGGCATACGAAAATGAACTTTTGAAATATGCTACTGAAAAACTATTGGAAATTGAAGGCCTTAAAATTTACGGTACGGGCCCCGATAAAACTTCGGTTGTTTCCTTTAATATTGAAGGAATTCACCCGTATGATATTGGAACAATTGTGGATAAACTCGGCATTGCCGTTCGCACAGGACATCATTGTGCCCAACCCATAATGGATTTTTACAAAATTCCGGGCACGGTACGCGCATCCTTCGCTTTTTACAACACCTTGGAAGAAGTGGATGCTTTGGTGAATGCTGTCAAAAAAGCTAAAATGATGTTAAGCTGAACCCACTCGTTCACCTAAAATTTGAACTTTGAAGAAATTAATTCTAAATAAAACACAATGAAATTACTGGCCACATTATCTATTCTCATTTTCAGTATAATTTTCACAAGTTGTGACGAAACCAAAAAAGTGATTGACGTTGCAGGAAACGTTCAGCTAACCGGCAATTACACAGTTACCGCAATGAATGGTAAAAAATTAGACATTAAAAAAAATCCGACCTTTTCACTATCCGCCATCGATAATTCTTTCAAAGGAACCACAGGATGCAACAGCATTTTCGGCAATTATACCTTGGATTTATATGCCATTAATTTTGAAAAGCTGGCCGTAACCGAAATGTATTGTGAAGAAAAAGAAATTATGAAAACGGAACGAGATTTTTTAGACGCCCTGAACAACACTGGTTCGTATGCTTTGGAGAACAATGTCCTTACCCTTTATTCGAAGAACGACCGAAGCGTGTTGCTGAGCGCAAAAAAGGAGGCGGGTAATTAAAAAACCAAATATGTCAATTGAAGTAATACAAGAAGAGTTGATTGATGAATTCTCCATGTTCGACGACTGGATGCAGCGGTACGAATATATGATAGAGCTCGGCAAATCACTTCCCTTGATTGATCAAAATTTAAAAACCGATGATAAGCTCATAAAAGGCTGCCAGAGCAAGGTGTGGCTACATTCTGAAATGAGGGATGGGAAAATAGTGTATACGGCGGACAGTGACGCTATCATCACCAAAGGTATAGTTGCAATTTTGGTACGAGCATTTTCAAACCAAAAACCACAGGCCATACTCAATGCGAAAACAGATTTTATTGATGAAATTGGCCTGAAGGAACACCTCTCGCCCACCCGCGCAAACGGATTGGTTTCAATGATAAAGCAAATGAAATTATATGCCTTGGCATACCAAACACAACTTTAAAAAACAATAAAAATGGAAGCAGAAACCGAAATAGACATGGCCGAACTTGGCGAAAAAATAATAGAGGTAATAAAAACCATTTATGATCCGGAAATTCCCGTAGATATTTACGAGCTCGGACTTATATATGATGTATTTATTAACGAAGATCGCGAGGTGAAAATATTGATGACCCTAACAACACCGAATTGCCCCGTTGCCGAAAGTTTGCCACTGGAAGTTGAGGAAAAGGTGAAATCAATGAAAATGGTTACGGATGCCGAAGTGGAAATAACCTTCGATCCGCCGTGGAGCCAAGATTTAATGAGCGATGCAGCCAAGCTGGAATTGGGGATGCTTTAAGAGGGAAACCAATTGCTGTGGGTTTCAATCTTAAAGCAAAACTTGAATACTACCTAACTCTCAACACCTAAGTCCTAATTTTAAAAAACAACCCAAAAAACAAGTGTCCGAAGAAATTATAAATCGCGTAGCGAACAGTAAATTGATGACCTTCGATTTGGAGCAGATTTATCCCAAAGGCGAAAGGATTTTCTTTGACATTTCGCAATGGCTGTTGGAAGGCATTGTGCTACGGGAAAAGGATTTTCGTGAAAACGCCGTTGCGCACGATTGGCGTCAGTATGAAGATAAATTTGTTGCGCTCCATTGCAGTACCGATGCCATTGTTCCGGGGTGGGCATATTTACTTTTATCGCTCCATTTAGCACCTTTCGCAAAAAAAGTGACCGTTGGTACTTTGGAAGAATTGGAAAGCGTTCTTTTTGCTGAATTGCTTCAGAATTTGGACCTTTCAGAATTTGAAAATAAACCGGTTATTATAAAAGGTTGTGCCCACAAACCCATTCCGCAGAATGCTTATGTACTTTTGGCGCAAAAACTACAGCCCCTTGCAAAAAGCATAATGTATGGCGAGGCCTGTTCCTCGGTGCCACTGTACAAAAAAAGATGATTGGTAAGACATTATTACAAGCATTGATTTTGGCGAAATCCATCCATTTAATTGAAATACTACCTATTTTTGATAAAAACTAATCCCGTTTAAAAAATGAAAAAACTTCTACTTCTTGCAGTACTTTTCGCTGCACCGATGCTAATTTCAGCCCAGGAAGAAACTCCAAAAGATTCTATCCAAAATGGTTGGACACGAAGCGGAAACATTTCGTTGTTGTTCAACCAAGCTGCCTTTAACCACGAATGGACCGGTGGCGGCACTTCAAACTATTCGGGAAACCTTTCACTTTCTTATGATTTCAACTATCGGCGCGATAAAATTTCATGGGACAACCGATTGATCGGGGAATATGGAATAACAAAAAATAGGGATGATAAATATTCCCGCAAGACCAACGACCGGCTGGAGTTCAATTCAATTTTGGGAAGACAAATAAAAGAAAGCAACTGGTACGCATCCTTATTTTTAAACTTTAAAACCCAATTTGCGCCGGGTTACGAATTCAATGAAGATCTAACTCCGAATGATGAAGGTTATCGTACTGAAACAACTCATTTTCTTTCACCTGCATATATTCAGTTTGGACCGGGTCTTCTGTGGAAAAAGAATGATAATCTGTACGTGAATATCTCACCCGCAACGGCAAAATTTATTCTTGTAGATAAGGAATTTACGGCTGTTGACGAAACCGTTCCCGGAGCTTTGGACGCTTACAACAAAAACAAATATTTTGGGGTTGATGCCAACAAAACCAGCCGTTTTGAGTTTGGTGCTTCCGTTTCGGCCTATGCCAAATTCAATATCATGGCCAACATATCCGCAGAGAATATTTTAAATCTATATTCCAACTATTTAGAGGATCCTCAAAATGTTGATATTGACTATACTTTTAATCTGGTAATGAACGTGAATAAATATATAACCACCAATGTAACCTTTCAGGCTATCTATGATGACAATGCCGTACAGGGATTCCAAATTCGGGAAGCTTTGGGCGTGGGCTTGACATACGGATTCTAAAATAATAATCTAAAAATTTAAAGACCTGTGAGATTTTTTAAATCACAGGTTTTTTTATGGTATATATAATAGTTGCGATTAATTCACGGTGATCCTGAATTTAAGCGCAAGCGCGCCACCGCTCTCGAGTGACTATGTCAATTGTACAGGCCTTTATAATTATGTCTTTGGGAATTGCTTTGGAACGCCACTCAAGTTTTATGCGGAGGGATTAAAATAGATTAGTCCTCGTCAGTATATTCGTCGTACAGGAAATTGTTGTACGGAAATCGGGTAGTATGTATTTCCCGAACTTTGTCGTAAACCAACTTTCGGAATTCATTAAAATTTTCCCTATTCAGCGCAGAAATGAAAATAGCATCGCCGTTAAGTTTAGCCATCCATGTTTGTTTCCATTCCTCTAAGGTGTAATGGGCCTTGGTTTTTTCAGTCATCAAATCATCCTCTTCAATTTCTTCTGGTTGGTAAGCGTCAATTTTATTGAAAACCATAACAGTCGGTTTGTCCGCACTGCCAATTTCCTCTAGGATTTTATCAACAGAATCAATATGGTGTTCAAAGGATGGATGACTAATATCCACTACGTGTAATAATAAATCTGCTTCCCGAACTTCATCCAAAGTGCTTTTAAATGATTCCACCAATTGAGTGGGTAATTTTCGAATAAACCCTACTGTGTCCGTCAATAAAAAGGGAAGATTTCCAATAACTACCTTACGTACGGTAGTATCAAGGGTAGCAAACAATTTATTTTCCGCAAAAACATCACTTTTGCTTATTACATTCATCAATGTAGATTTTCCCACGTTTGTATACCCAACGAGAGCCACCCGAACTAGTGCGCCCCGATTGCCTCGCTGAACCTCCATTTGCCGATCAATTTTTTTCAATTTATCCTTGAGCAGTGCAATTCGGTCGCGTACAATACGTCTATCTGTTTCAATTTCGGTTTCCCCAGGGCCACGCATACCAATACCCCCACGCTGACGTTCCAAGTGGGTCCACATTCCAGCAAGTCGGGGAAGTAAATATTGGTACTGTGCAAGTTCTACCTGAGTTCGGGCGTAACTGGTTTGGGCGCGCTGAGCAAATATATCCAGAATTAAGTTAGTGCGGTCCAACACTTTGCATTCCAATTCACGTTGAATATTTTTCTGTTGCGCGGGCGAAAGTTCATCATCAAAAATTACGACCCCCACGCCATGTTCTTCAACATAATTTTTTACATCTTCGAGTTTTCCGGTGCCAATGAAGGTTTTTGGATTTGGAACATCCATTTTTTGGGTGAAGCGTTTCAGTACCTCTCCGCCAGCGGTGTATGCCAAAAATTCGAGCTCATCAAGGTATTCTTCCGACTTTTCCTCATCTTGGAATTTTGTGACCAACCCAACCAGTATTGTTTTTTCGTATGAAATGTCCGTTTGCTCTATCATATGTATAGTTAAGTCACAAATGTACAAAACACAATGAAAGCTATTTTTGAAGTTTACATGCAATTAACAAACTTTCGACTTTAAAATACCGTGGAAAATATAGGGCACTGCATTATTTATTTATAAGTATGTACCCGCCAACGTTTCAATCTATTATCCCATAACATTCGCTAAAATATGCGATTTCAAAAAAGGTTAATCGTTTTTGATTTTGGAACATATCGCTGAAATTTTATATATTTCGATGTTAATTAAAAGTTAACGCAGCTATTTTAGATAACCATCAACAAAAACTTTATGAATAAAAAATTACCCCTCTATTTACAAAGTTGTCACCATTTTTTAAAACGCAACTTTAAACAGCACGCCTTCACCTTTCTAACTTTTTTGCTTCTTTCATTTTCCGCATTTGCGCAGGGCCCTGGATGTCCAAACGTAAATGCCGGGACCGATGTTGAATTGGATTGTGAACCATGTACAAACCTTACAGCTTCCTTTCTCAATACTGGTGAAACTACCAGCTATGCCGTTTCTTCTATACCTTATGATCCGCCTTTTCCCTTTACGGGAGGAACGCCGGTTTCTGTAAATATAGACGACCGCTGGTCTGATGCCATACAACTGCCTTTTGAATTTTGCTTTTTTGGCGAAACCTATTCACAAATGGTTATAGGCTCAAACGCAGTTGTTTCTTTTGATTTGGCGAACAATATCCCAAATACTTCATGCGAATGGGACTTTAGTGAATCCATTCCAAATCCCAATTTATTTTTCACAACTATTTTTGGGCCATATATGGATGTAGATCCTTCCATTGGTGGTTCGGGACAAATTAATTGGACTGTATTTGGAGAATCACCCTGTAGAACAATGGTGGTTAATTTTCCCGATATTCCATATTTTGATTGTAATAATCTTTCCTTAACCTCCCAAGTGGTTATTTACGAAACTACCAATGTGGTTGAGGTTTACGTTCAAGACAGGCCTAATGGTTGCTCATGGAATGACGGCAATGCCGTGCTGGGTATCCAAAACCAAAACGGAACTTTGGGATACACCGCTCCAGGAAGAAATACTGGAGATTGGAGTGCCTCCAACGAAGCTTGGCGGTTTACTCCCAACGGCGTTTCCAACGTTGCCTTTTCCTGGCTGGATGCCTCCGGAACAGTAATTGGAACCGATCCCACAATTAACGTATGCCCTACAGACCAATCAACAACATATACAGCACAGGCTGTTTATACAAATTGTAATGGCGATGTCGTTACCGAAACCGATGAGGTTACCGTAACGCAAATAGGTTCATTTACAGTGGACTTGGGCGACGACCAAGAACTTTGTGAGACCGAAAGCTATGATATTACTGCCGAAATTATTGATGGAAACCCAGCAGAAGCAACTTTTTTATGGAACACGGGCGAAACTACACAAACCATAACCGTCTCCACTTCGGGAACGTATACTGTTGAAGTTACCATTGGCACCTGTACCATTATTGCTTCGGTGGTTATCAACTTTAACGAACTTCCTTTGATAGATTTGGGAGCAAATGTTGAAACCTGTTTTTATGAACCCTTTGTTTTGGATGCCTCTCCTTCAAATTATAATCCTGCCGACGCAACTTATGAATGGAGTTTGGACGGCATTATTCTGGCCGGAGAAACGTCCCCAACTCTTAACGCGACCCAATACGGAATTTATAGTGTATCGGTTTCCGTAGGTGGATGTTTGGGTACGGATGAAGTAACTATTTCGCAGGAACAGATACAAGTTTCTTTGGGAGATGATATTACTACTTGCTTTGTTGAGCCGGTAATTCTAACGGCTGAAGCAACCGATTACGACCCAAACCTTGCTTCGTATGAATGGAGCTTGGACGGCGTTGTACTTGCAGGGGAGACCAATCAAACCCTTACCGCTACAGAGTTCGGTGTCTATAAAGTAAATGTGAGCGTGGGCAGCTGTATTGCCACGGATGAAGCATCCATCGCTCCAAATGATCTTCAAGTTTCTCTGGGCGATGATTTTACATCCTGCTTCGAGATGACCGAAATCCTTACTGCAGAAGCTATAGATTATGATCCAACAATAGCGACCTACCAATGGAAATTAAACGGAGCGATTATAGCAGATGAAACAAACCCAACTTTGGATATCAGCCAGCCAGGCACCTATGTGGTAGAAGTTACTGTAAATTCCTGCACAACAACGGATAGCATTATTGTGGGGCTGGGTAATATTAACGTTAGCGTGAACGAAGATTTCCAAACCTGTTTTGATTCAGAAGTTATTTTAGAGGCAACTCTTGGCAATCCCAATTCCGAAGCAATATACCAGTGGAGCCTTGATGGAAATATTATTGCTGGGGAAACCAATTCCACATTAATAATTACAGAAATAGGAACTTATTCGGTAACCGCAACTGTGGGCAGCTGTACGGCAACGGATAGCGTAACGGTAAATTATAGAGACGATTTAGAAGTAACCTTGGGCGATGATTTTCTAACCTGCGCAAACGAACCGCAAATCCTTACTGCAACAACAATAGAGGAAGGTGCCACCTATCAATGGTTTTTGAACGGAACCATTTTGAATGGAGAAACCGATAGCACCCTGAATTTTATGATACAACCGGGCACCATGGGAACGCAGACCTACACAGTTGTTATCGCTATTGGCGGGTGTTCCGGTACGGATTCAGTTGACATCAATTTATATGCTGTCGGAAATTGTGTAATTTCCGAAGGACTTTCTCCAAACGGGGACGGCTTTAATGATACTTTGGATCTTTCCTTTCTTCATGACAGAACGGGAATCAATAAACTTCAAATTTTCAATAGACTGGGCACACAGGTTTATGAAGCGAACAATTACACCAACCAATGGAGTGGGCAAACCAGTGATGGAAACGAGCTGCCCACAGGAACCTATTTTTATGTAATTGATCTTGCAGGGAATGATACCGTTTATGGCGCTCAGGCCACGGGTTGGATTTATCTTAACCAGAAAGCAAACTAAACCCATTAAATACTTTTTATCAAAATGAAATATCCAAATTCAGTTTACCGATTTAGCGAAAATGAATTACCCGGACATTCCATTTTCAACTCTATAAAATATCATATACAGATGAAAAAACATATATATAGCTTATTAGTATTGATGGCAGTGCTGTTCTTTCAGGAAACCCACGCGCAACAAGACCCGCAGTACACCCAATACATGTACAATATGAACGTAATTAACCCCGCCTATGCGGGATCTAAGGAGAGTTTGTCATTAACGGCACTCTATAGAAACCAATGGTCTGGGATGGAGGGCAACCCGATAACCTTCACTTTTTCGGCAGATTCACCCATTACTGATAAAATAGGTTTGGGCCTTTCTGCAATCAAGGATGAATTGGGCCCCGTGAGTGAAACCAACGTTTATGCAGATTTCTCATACACCCTTCAATTGGGAGGCACAACAAAACTTGCATTGGGTTTGAAAGCCGGCGCCACCTTTCACGAAGTAGGCCTCGCAAATTTGGACTTGCAAGACCCCAACGACCCATTTTTCTCAGAAAATATAAATAATACCTATCCAAATATTGGTGCGGGTGCATTTCTTTACGGCGAAAAATTCTATGTGGGACTATCGGTTCCAAATATGTTGCAATCAGTTCATTTGGATGAAAACGGAATCAAATACGGCTCGGAAACAAACCACTATTTCGCAACAGCGGGCTACGTTTTCCAAGTTTCCGAAAGCTTTAAACTGAAACCTTCCGCAATGGTGAAATCGGCCTTTGATGCCCCGGTATCTTTTGACGTAAACTTAAATGCATTAATGTATGACAGGTTTGAACTGGGCGCATCGTACAGATTGGATGATTCCTTCAGCGGTTTGGTTGGGTTTCAAATTACCCCGAATATCCGCGTGGGCTATGCTTATGACCACGTAACCTCCGACCTAAAAACGGTAGGGCCAGCGTCACACGAAGTAGTGCTCACGTTTGATGTGTTCTTCAAACCACGCGTTTTACGCTCGCCAAGATTCTTCTAATAACCAACCTAATTTCATTTAAGATGAACAAGATATATACATTCCTTTTACTCATAGCGGTCAGCACCACCATGGTTACCGCACAAAACAGTAAAACCAAAAAGGCCGATCAATATTACGACCGTCTTCAATATACCGATGCCGCCGAGGCATATCAAAAACTGCTCAAAAAAGGTGAAGGCAGCACGTATGTTTTCGAACGTTTGGGAAACAGTTATTACTTTATTAATGACACTAAAAAGGCCGAAACCTATTATAAAAGAGTGGTTAAAAGCAAAAACGTGAATCCGGAAACGGTTTACAATTTTGCCCAATCCTTAAAGGCGAACGGCAAATTTGAAGAATACAATACATATATGAAACAGTTTGCGGAAATGGCGCCAACAGATTCACGAGCCGTAGCATTTATGGAGAACCCAGATTATCTTCCTAAAATTATCGATGAAAATGCGCAGCAATATACTGCCACAAACCTAGATGCCCTAAATTCCAAATATTCAGATTTCGGAGGAACGGTTATGGGCAATGAGTTCTATTTTACTTCCGCCAGAAATACAACCCGTAAAAAATACGGCTGGAACGAAGAACCGTTTTTGGATATATATAAAGCTTCAATAATTGGCGGAGTAGAAAAAAATGAAGTACTGCTGAAGGGTGACGTGAATACTAAATATCACGAAAGTACTGTGGCAATAACCGCAGACGGCAAACGTATGTATTTTGACAGAAATGATTTCTTCAACGGAAAATATAAAAAGAGCGAAGAAGGCATCAACGAACTGAATATATATTACGCAGAAAATGTAAATGGGGAATGGGTTAATATTCAACCAGTGCCTTTCAATGATCATCAATATTCCACCAGCCACCCTGCTTTAAGCCCGGACGGAAACACGCTTTATTTCACAAGCGATCGTCCCGGTGGCATAGGAAAGGCTGACATTTATAAAGTTTCCATTTCAAAAGACGGAACTTTTGGAACGCCGGTAAATTTAGGCGACAAAATAAACACCGAAGGAAAGGAAGGATTTCCATACGTTGATGCCAATGGCACCCTATATTTCTGTAGCGATGCACATTTAGGAATGGGCGGTTTGGACGTTTTTGCGGCGGAAGCCAACGCCGACGGTTTCGGAGCGGTAAAAAACCTCGGGTTGGGCGTAAACAGCAGCGAAGATGATTTTGCATTTTCCTATAATCCGGTGACAATGGAAGGATACGTTTCCTCAAACCGAAAAGGTGGAATGGGCAGTGATGATATTTACAAAATCAGAAAAATTGATATTTGTGATGTCACTATAAACGTGATAGTTGTGGATACAACCAATGACGAACCGATACCCAGTGCAAGATTGGACCTTTTTGATGCGCTTGAAAACAAGTTAAAAAGCCAAACCACAAGTACCAACGGCATAGGCTCAATTACAGCGGCCTGTAACCAAGATCACGTAGTTCAAGCCTTTAAAGAGGGTTATGAAAGCAATGCCGAAACGGTCGATTCTTTTAAGGAAGGTCAAAAAAGTATCCGAATCGCACTTAGACCGATTGATGCTATCGTAGATGGGAATTTGGTAAAATTAAATCCAATTCTTTTCGATTTTGATAAACATAATATCAAGCCGCAAGCAGCATTTGAGCTTGATAAATTGGTGGAATTGATGAAGAAAAACCCAGAGATGGAAATAAAAGTTGAAGGCCATACGGACAATCGAGGCACTGACGCATATAATATGGATCTTTCAGAAAGACGTGCAAAAAGTACCGTGCAATATGTTATTTCAAAAGGAATTGCGAAGGACAGAATTAGCGGGGAAGGTTTCGGCGAAAGCAGACCATCCGTGACTTGTGGTGAAAACTGTTCGGAAGCGCAGCATCAACAAAACAGACGTTCAGACTTTATCGTAGTGAAAAAATAAAGGTTATAACTGGAGAACCAACCAGCGAAAAGGCCCTTGCATTTTTGAGCAATCAAAATTTGTGAGGGTTTTTTTATTCATTATAATTTCATTTTATAATTGGCCGCGGGCAATCCAAAATAATCGCCGTCAGAATCCCAATGAAACCCCTGTTTTTCAAGAATTCGTTGGGAAGCCTGATTTTCGGGATCAATAATCGCGATCAAAGTTGCTATTTCAGAAATTTTCCTCGCACGCAGAATTAGAGTTTTGGCAATTTCTTCGCCAAAACCTTTTCTCCAAAATTCTGGCATTAGCACATAGCCAATTTCGGCTTCGTTTTTTTCGGTCATTACCAGTTTGGAATGTCCCACAAAAGCACCATTCTCTCGAATACTTACTTTATAATGGCCAAGGTTTACATTTTCACGATTCACTTCCATCATTTTATCGAACCGTTCACGGGTTTCACCTTCGGTTAGTGGCCGGCCCGTAATCATTTTCATGACATCGGCGCTGCTCACCAATTTAAAATAATCATTAAAATCTTCCGTGGCATAATGCCGAAAACTTAATCTTTCAGAAAACATATAGAGTGGTAGTTTCAGTTAAAAAATTAAAGGTAAAGTAATAAAAAAACCGCCTCCAAAATGGAAGCGGTCTATCTAAAATTTTAAATTTCCAAATTATTCAACTACTGAAACATTATCAATTTGGTAAGTAGTAGTTGTTCCGTTTGAACCGCCTAAATATTGATAGGCAATATAAACAACCTGCCCGGCATAGGCCGAAAGGTCCACATTTCCGGATGGGGTAAACTCATCGCCATAGCCACTAGTATTTCCGCTGGAGATAGTTGCATTAAGATTTGTCCACGTTGCAGCATTAACATCGCCCGTAAAGTTTGTAGAAATTTTCACGGTCAAGGCGGTTCCGTTGTTAAATCCGTCGTTTGTTTCAAAGGTTAGGGTTGGGGAGGAACCGTTTGGCAAAATTAATCCGGGAGTAACTAGCCAAACCTCATAAGGGTTTTCATTACTATTGAAAGCTGAGGTTTGTGCATATTTATTGTTATCGAACTCACGAACTTCCCAAAGACGGGTGCCGGCGTTTACGTTTACGTTTGTCCAGCCCTCAATATTCACACTCATTCCTGTACCTGCAGATTGGCCTTCAAAATTTTGGGAAAAAGGAAGTTCAACTGCATCGCCTGGACCACCGTTACTACAGCGTTCGCCATTCATATCAACATCAGTTACATCGCGAATGAATAACTGAACGTCACTGTTAAAAATGCTCAAAACCGCAGTCAGTGAGCCATTGCCCTCTGGAAGCGTAAGGTTTTTGAAATCTGCGAATCCACTTGTTCTTAAAATGACGGTTTGACCTTCGCAATTTTCTACACTTCTATTTACACCAAATGTATTGTTTAGATTTCCGTAGTGCTCAATTCCTGCAAGACCTGTTGGAAACTGTACGTTTTCAAATTTTACCAAGGTATTTAATCTAGCTGGGTTATTTGCCTCAGGAATGGAAATAACGGTGGGAACCAAATCAACACTTTCAAGTGAACGCAGAATTCTATCATCAAATTCAAGGGCATCAATTCTACCTACCTCATCGCCATCCTGCACTCCTATGGTTGGTAGCCCGGCGTATTCACCTATAAATAGGCCGCTTACTTTGAAATATATCTTGCGCCCCGGCTCAAACTTTGTGTATAAATCAGTGGAATTAGTAGAGATAGCAACCCCAGCGGTTGGATTCTCGGGTGCATCTTGAATTACCAATGATTTGTAAAAGTTGCCGGTTTCATCACTGGAAACCACGTAGCCTTCTATCCAAAGTTCTCTTTCGGAACCGTCGCCGGCCTCAATTTCCACCGGTTCAAAACCATTATACATTGCTTTAACCGTGGCGATGTCCGTATTCACGTCAACATTTGGTTCTTGGGCGTTTATTTCTGGCACGTTGTAATCATCATCCTGAACGCAGGATGTTACCATTATTCCTAAAAAGAATAGGAAACTTAGAAGCTTAATGTTTTTATATTTTTTCATCTGTATTAAATTTAATGCTTTTTACTTAATTAAAATCGAACGTAAAGGTTTAGATAGTAGGTGGTGCCGTATCCGTACCAATATTTTGGCGCGAACACTGGCGTGTCATTTGCGGCGTCATCGGAAAGTGCTCTGTAGTTACCATTTCTTCCCTGCTCATAACCACCGGTTTTGTATTCTTGATCTAAAATGTTGTTGATGGTTGCGAAGAAACCTACGTAGTAATCTTTGATTTTCCAAGATTTCCCGCCTACCACGTTTACTAACATATAGTCATCAAACTTTTCTTGCTTCAACAATTCTCTCGCGACAGCTGGGTCGTAATCATTAAAGGGCATTCCGTCGCTTGGGTCCGTATAAAAGTTGGCCGTACGGGTTATGGGCGACACGTCTATATAGGCATTATTAAAATAATTGGTTGTTGCGCCCACCCACCAAAAATCTGGATCGCGGTATTCAAAACCAATTTGGTAAGCCTGTTGCGGGCCACCGGCTACTTTATAATCTTTTAAATAGGAAGGGCCGTAATATTCGTAATCGCTTAAAAAATCGTCTGAAGTTAAATATAGTTCTGGATTATTGTCATACGTATTTTGGCCGTATGCCGCAGCTCCCTTCAATTTGATAGTTGGGGTTATTTGTGCTTCAATGCCTAATTCGGCACCCAAATTCTTTTTATTTACTCCGGTAAGAATTTCCTGTACAAAGGCATTGTCGCTCCCATCATTTTGGGTTCCACCCTGAGCATATACCCCATCCAAATAGTAAAAGGAAATTTCCGTAGCATCTTGCATCATGGTGTAATACCCAGTTAAGCGTGCCTTAACAATAGGCGATCGGAAAATGTAGCTTCCGTCCACGCTTATGTTTTTTTCCTCTTGCAATAAATCATTGCTTATACCGAGGGAATTCACGGTAAAGTTATTTTGCCGCGAATTTGAGAACGAATTCCGTAAGGTGGGTGCATCCGTGAAATAAGCCGTATTGACTTCAAAAGCATGTCTTCCAGAAAGTTTATAAGTTGCTCCAGCTTTTCCGCCAAAGGTTGTAAAATCTAGTTTTTCACTCTTTCCGAAAGATTCATTTCCTTCTCCAAAAGAACCATTTCTATACAATCCATTTCTTTGGTAGCTAGTTTGGCCCACTTTTCCGGCAACATATAAATCTACTTTTGAATAGGAAAATTGCGCCTGGGCAAAACCACTGTAGTCGCTCGCATCCAATTCATAGTTATATTTAAAGATGTCGTCCTGGCCCACAACTCGGTTTGGATTGTTTAAATCGCTTTGGGAGGCATCCCCAAAATTAAAACTGTCAACATCCAAATAGCCATTGCCGCCCAACAAATCAATCATATTCGCAAAATTATGGGAGTTTAGGTTTCGGTAATTCAAAGATGCCGTAATTCCTATATTGTCCGTTATTTGTGAGGTCAATATTGTGTTTGCAGAAAGCTGTTTGTCATCATTCCTATCATCATATAAATAATAACGCGAAGTACCGCCATAAAAAATATTGGTTTCGTAAATGTCTAACCAATCAATCTGGCCATCATTTTTGAACTCCTCATAAGCTTGGTAAGCACCGCCATAGTTAGGTCCATTTGGATCGGCCAAAAAGTAGCTTGGCATGTTTTGGTAATAACTTGGGTCTGGATTTGGGGCATTGTCATATCCCAAACGGCTGTTTCCAGTTTTGCCAAACTGATATCCAATATTGGTATTAAGATGGGTTTTTTCAGAAATATCCCAATAATGGTTTAACATTACAACCGGCTCATTGACTTCCTTAATTCGGGAATTTCGTTTCTCGCCATCTTGGTCTCCCCAATAACTGTTGTATCGAATTCCTTTTAAATCATACACTTCCTGTGTATTTGCCGAAGATTTACCTCTGCGGTTGGGGGTGTAAAAGGCGGTAAGGTTTAAACTGTGTTGGTCGTTCAATTTTCTTTCCACCGAAGCAAAGAACGAGTTTGCATCGTAAAGACTTCCGTCCACAAAACCTTCATCACCAAAACGACGCGCCAAAAGAACTGAATAAGCCCAGCCACTTGGCAGCAGTCCACTATTATAGGACCCCATTACGCGGCCACGGTAACTTCTGTTGCTTGTGGCATAGGAAACACGACCGCCTTTTCTGTATTGCGAGGCGCGCATAATAATGTTGGTGGTTCCGGCAAGATGGCCAAAATTATATTCATTGGCAGACATTCCCATAGAAAACATTTGGTTGCGCTGCACATCGTTCAAGCCGCCCCAGTTGGACCATTGAGGCCTTCCGTTATAGAGCTTGTTCATTTCCAAACCATTGATCAGCACTTTTCCGTCTTCAGAATCATATCCTCTGGGACGAAAAAAGGTGGCGCTAAAATCGTAGGAAGCTGCATTCAAAAATACATCCTTCGAGGCTTGAAGCAATCCAGACACATTGAAGGAGGTACCTTCGTCCTCATCAAGTTGTTCGTCCGAAAGGCTGATGATGCCTATTTGCTCTTCTACTTCCAATAAATCAACCGACAAAAGAATTGGTTTTAAATTAACCGGATTGTCATTTTGGATAGTAACTGGAATTTTCAGGCTGGTGTAGCCCAATTTTGAAATTTCCAAAACCTGCTCGCCCTGTGGCAGGGTTTCCTGTGAAAAGGAAAAAACTCCGTTAGCATCGGTAAGGGTTTGGAAAATACTGTTCTGAATCCTTACCTGAACATCTGGAATTGGTTCGCTAGAGTTGGTATCAAGTACCTTACCCATTACTACAGGATTTTGGGCAAATAATGAAGTAGATGCCAACAAAACCGTGTAAATTGTAAAAATGAATTTGTTCATTCTAAATAATAAAGTTTAGTAAATTTTTGTTTTAAAATGCGGGAGCAAAACTACATTTTTTAAATGAAATACCTACTTTTGAAACCTCTTAATGTTAAAGATAACTTAAAATAAAATCATTGTCTTTCTTATGAAAATTCCCATTTATTTTCTCAGTATTTATTTTCTTTTCACTGCAGCAATTCTGGCCCAAAGTGAAAAACAGTATAAAGTAAATACCGTAGCCTTTTACAACGTTGAAAATCTATTTGATTATGAAGACGACCCCCTGATTTTTGATGAGGACCGAACGCCCGAAGGCAAAGATCATTGGACCCAAGAAATCTATGAAGCTAAACTTGCAAATATGGCCAAAGTGATATCTGAAATCGGTGCCGATGTTACGGGAACAGCTCCTGCAATAATGGGTGTTTGTGAGGTTGAAAATCTTCGTGTGCTAGAGGATCTTGTTAACCAAGAGCCATTGGTAAATAAAGAATATGGAATAGTGCATTTTGACAGCCCTGATCGGCGTGGAATTGATGTGGCACTGCTATATCAAAAAAAAATATTTACTCCCACACACTACACCAATTATGAATTAGAAATTTACGATGACCAAGATCGAAGCAAACGTATTTACACCCGCGACCAACTTTTAGTGAGTGGCATGCTGGATGGTGAAAAAATAAGCATCATTGTAAATCACTGGCCTTCCCGAAGCGGTGGGGAAGAACGAAGCCGGCCAAAAAGGATTAAAGCAGCGGAATTGAACAAACATATAATGGATTCATTATTGAGCGAAGATCCATATGCAAAAATTATTACAATGGGCGATTTTAATGACGACCCCATAAGCCCAAGTGTAAAAGATATTCTTAAAACAAAGGGAGAAAGAGACAACATGAAAATGAAGGAATTATACAACCCAATGGAGGATATGTACAAAAAAGGAATGGGCACCCTGGCCTATCGAGATGCCTGGAACCTTTTTGACCAAATAATTCTTTCCTCAGAATTGACAAAGAAAGATTATTCCTCCTATCGTTATTATAAAGCCGGCATTTTTAATAAAAATTATCTTGCCACCCCTCGAGGGCAATATAAGGGATATCCTTTCCGAAGTTTTGTGAACGGGTATACCGGCGGGTATAGCGACCATTTTCCTGTTTATGTTTATTTAATAAAAGAGAAGGATTCCGAAAATTGATAAACTCTAAGCATAAAAAAAATGCGCACAATAACCTGGTGCGCATTTCTTATTTAATATCGGGTTTCGGTCTAAAACCATTGGTTCCAAGGAATTCGGCTTAACATTAAAACCAAGGCGATGGTATAAAAGATCGCCAAAGTTTTAAACTTGCCGTGCGACAATAATTTCTTTTTATGTTTTGAATAACCAATGGTAATAAAAATTACCGTCAAAAGCATCACGAATGGATGTTCAACAGCATAAAGCCTGAATTCTGAATTCTTCATTACTTCACCCATTCCAATATTCCTAATGTTTGAAAGGCCCAAAGGCGAAACAAAATAAAGTATAAGCCCGATGAGCAATTGAATATGGGTTACAATAAGGGCGAATAGCGATATTCTAAAATCCTTCGCGGCATATTCCCTTTTTGAAAAAAAGCCTGCGAGTGCATTGAATGTTGCCAACAACAAAATAAGAAGAACCAAGTAGGCCCAATAGGAATGGATGAATTGAACGGAAGTAACCATAGTAATTATTTTTAAAGAATTCCAAAGATAAGCTTTATTGACAAAAAAAATGCCCCAATAAATCGGGGCATTTTACAAAAACTAGATGTCTACTAGAAATCGTATCGAAGACTTGCATTCCAAGTTCTTCCGTTTCCATAGAAATAGCCAAATGAATCCTTTTGGCTCAAATACATTTCATTCGTTGCGTTGTAGCAATTCGCACGGAATGTAAAATCATTGCCGCCAAAATCAAATTTATAAGTAATTCCCGCATCAAGCACACTGTATGCTGGCAAGCGTTCAGCTTGATAGACTACTCCCGCTTGGGCTGCATCCACAACATCTTCCGCATCCACAAAACCGTAAAGATCTGTATAGATGTTATAGTCCGCATCTACGGACAAGCCGCCAAAAATATTGTACTTAAATCCGAATCCGAAAGAAGTTTGCGGTGCGTTGCCCACCTTTGTACCGGTAAGGTTTACATTGCCTTCTTCCAATAAAGCGTTGGTTTCGTCCTCCCTTGTTTGGAACGGCGTTTCACCATCATATTTCCAGTTACCGATGCTTCCGAAAGCTCTCAACATAAAAACACTTGAGTATCTATATTTTCCTTCAAACTCAAATCCTTTGTGAACTTGTGTAATGTCAGTAAATCTTTGGTAACGGTCCACTTGCTCCACTGGATTTGAAGAAGTTGGATCTGCATCAATTGTTCCTCCAGAAAGGAATCTGTTACCCCAAGTGGTGTAATATCCGTTCAAATCTAAGCTGAAAGCGCCGGCACGGAATCTGTAACCTACTTCAATTCCGAGGATTTCTTCATTGTCTATTTCGTTATCACCCTCAAGGATGTAATTTGAGTTTCTGATATCTGAAAAAATATTATCCAAATAAGGTTGTCTTGAATAATAACCTGCATTTGCAAAAAGAGTGCTGTTCTCTAGGAATGAATATCCCATTCCTCCTTTTATATTATAGCCCATTTTATTGACCTTTTCAGATTTTCCAAGCCCATTCACGCCTTCGATTTCAGAGCCTTCAGCACGGCCATCCCTTTGGTAACTTTGGGTTGAAACTGCTCCCTGTACAAAGGCTGAGAAACTTTCAATTTTGTATTCTGCCTGTCCGAAACCACCTATGTAATTGATGTTTTCTGAATAGTCATAATTAAAGCGTTGCCCTTCATCGGCCGAGCTGAAAAGAGCTGCCCATGGGTTGGCTTCGAATGTTTCGTTGATTACGTAGTCACTATCTCTGGCATCGCCATAACCGCGGTTGTCCGCATAGCCTTGCAATCCTAAAAGATCATTCATTTGGTACCAATGGCTTCCTTTGTAGAAACGCGTATCAACACCAATATTTACAGCAAAATTATCACTCACGGAACTTTCCAAATTTGAAAGGAACCCATACCAGTTGTGGTTGTTTACGGACATTCTTCGAACTAATGACCCTTGGCCAAAGCTTCCAATTCCGTTTTCAGCGCCGGCGATATTATTCTCTTCGATGGTGTCAAAATCTATTTCGCCATGGCTGTCTCGAATTATATTGCTGGAACTTCCTGCAGGTCCTGTTCCGCCGCCACGCCCCCAAGAAGCGTAAAGCACGGAGGATAGGTTTGTTCTGTCGCTAATATTCCAATCCCAGTTAAGGTTGGCAATTGGTTTGTGGTAATAATTTCTTCTTACGGTATAGCGCTCGCCGTTATAAAATCCAGAATTTGCATTATAGCGCTTACCATAAAGATCATAATCTTCCAAAGAATCGGAAAAATTCTGGTCGTGCCATTGTGGGGCTCCGGTCAATAGAAAGTTGAAGGAATGGGTGTCATTTGGTACGTAGCCTATTCCCACGAAATAATTTTGGCCTTGGCCGGCTGTCCCGTCTGAATATTTTCTGTGTGCTTGCCAGTGGTCCAGCATGAAACTGTATGCCCATTTCCCCTTTAGCCCGGAATCATAACTAACAGTTCCTTTGAAATAGCTGTCATTACCTGTCATAAAACGAGCAAAACCGCCTTCCTTTCTTCCAGCTGCGCGCGATACGATATTTACCGTACCACCTACTGATGAAATAGCCAATTTTGAAGAACCTAATCCACGTTGAACCTGTACTGCATTTGCAACATCCGACATTCCGGACCAGTTGGACCAGTAAATTCTTCCGTCTTCCATGCCATTAATGGGTTGCCCGTTCAACAGGAACGCCGTGTTTGTCTGGTCGAAACCGCGCAAAAACATTTCTGAATCACCAAAACCTCCCGCTTGGTTAGAAACATACACACTGGGTGTACTTTTAATAGCTTCCGGAAATTCAACGTTTCCGATGGCCTTAGCCTGAATTTCGGCAGCACTTATGGTTGAAACCGCGATAGGGGTTTGACGGTCCTTTGCTAAATCTATAATTCCCTTCCCTACTATAACAACTTCCTCAAGTGCGTCAGAATCCACCGTAATTTTTACGGTGCCCAAGTTTGCGGTGCCGTTCATTATTCGAAATGGGACTTTCTCAATGGTGTACCCAATGTATGAAATGGTAAGTGTACCTGATGTTGAAGTGGTTTCCAAAGTAAAGTTTCCATCAAAATCAGTAATGGCACCGTTTGTTGTGCCAGTCTCGACCACGTTAGCTCCTGCCAATGGATCGTTATTTTCAGAGTCGATTACCGTTCCCGTAACCGTAGTTTGCGAAAAAGCGGCAAGACCGCCCAGAAAAAAAACAATTAGTAATAGTTTTTTCATGAAATTAAATTTTAGGTTTAAAAATTTCGGCAAAAATACAACCTTAGATAGGTTATACCCAATAAAAACGATTAAGAAATCATTACTAAAAACAATCTCAATTAAAGATAGAATTTATAGCTTAAAGGGTTGAAAAATTGGTGGTTAGTTAATAACAAGTTTATTAACATGGCCGAAGCCGGTTAAAATTAAAAGGAAATGCAATCCAAAATTTCCTTCATTGGAAGCATATTTGCGGAATATTGTTGGTGCAATTCCTTAGGAAGTGGTTGGGAAAATGGCATATCTTCCTTAAAGGGATCTACTTCTTTTCCATTTTTCCAAAATCGATAACAAACGTGGGGACCACTGGTATTTCCTGTCATTCCAATCCACCCGATTATATCGCCTTGACTCACGTGTTGGCCCACTTTTACTTTACGGGCCTTCATATGGAGGTATTGGGTTTCATAAGTTCCGTTGTGTTGGATTTTTACATAATTTCCATTACCTCCGCGATATTCAGATTTGGTAACTACGCCATCGGCCGTTGCAAGAATGGGTGTTCCAACTGGTGCTGCAAAATCCGTCCCCCTGTGTGGCCGTAGTTTGAAACCGTAGTATTTAATGCGCCTGTTTAAGTTGTAACGAGAAGAAATTCGGCTGAATTGTACGGGAGCTTTTAAAAATGCCCGCTTTAAATTATTGGCCTGTTCGTCATAATAACCTGAAATTTTTCCAAGGGAATCGGAAGTAAATTTAAAGGCATAAAGCGGTTTGCCCCGATGTTCAAAATAGGCTGCCTTAATTTCTTTTAAACCACCGGGAATAGTATCATCAATAAACTTTTCAGTATATATTACCTTGAAGCGGTCGCCGGGCTGTAGCTTGAAAAAGTTTATTGTCCAGGCATAAATGTTTGCCAATTGGTCGGTCATGTATGGGCTAAGATTCTGTTCTTCCATGGTGGCAGAAAGCGAACTGGTTATAACGCCCGATGCCTCTCTATCCTCATATCGAACGGGTTTTTGGCTGTTATAGATAGTTAGGGTTTCTCTAAAATCCACTACTGCGAAGTCAACATTATTGGATTCATAAATGAAAACCTGGGTTTTGTTCAGAGAGTCTTTGGAATTAAGAAGAACATAGGGTTTCCCCACACCTATTTTCCGCACATCAAAACTGTCGCGGAATTTTGTGGCAACCTCCATTATCTGTTCTTGCGGAACGCCATTTGCAAACAGAATATCTCCAAATGTATCACCTTTTCGAATAGTGTCGCGGATTACGTTGAAATCATTCAAGATATACCCATATTGTTCAATTATGGGTTCCGCAACCACGGTAGGGGTTTCGGCCAAATCTTCATTTTTGTTTTCACAGGCGGCTGTAAGCAGAATAAGGGGTAAAAGGAATAAAATTAAATTCTTCAATGCTGGGAGTTTTCGGGTATTATTTTTATTGGTTTGCCAAAATTTTAAAAGAATGTTGTAATCCCTTAAATTCGGTTAATGTTGCTTTTAAGGATCCTACGGCCAGATCTGCTTTTACGAGCAGTGGGATTTTATTTTTATCATCACTGATCCAGACTGTTAGGCTTTCTTTTTCCTTAAAAACACGACCGGATTGCACGTAGGGTCTGAAAATTAAAGTGCGAACGCGGCCAAAATTAGTATCTAAAACTTCTTTTCCAAGAAATTTTAACCTGAATTTGTAATTTTCTTTGTCAAAAAACATATTCATTTCCACAACATCACCTTCTTTTATATTTTCTGTGTCCAATTTATTGCGGAGGTAATAAAAGGCCGATATCATATCCTGTGTTTCCTTCGGAAAAGAAAATACAGTTGTTTCGTTATGCTTTTTATCGTTAACGGTTGCCTTATTGGTAGAGTGGTTGAAGTCAATTTGAACATCTTTGGTATAACCGCCTTCGTCTATTTTTCGGATAAAACGATAGGGAATGTCTTTTTCTTTATCGATGTAGGATTGGTAATCATCCTTAACCCTGAAGAACCATTTTGACACACCCACAGTTTCACCGAAACCCCGCACGTGGTATACGTCCTTTCCCTTTATTTTCGCATCGTTCACTTTAAGGGTAGCATAACCCGCAGTAACGAAACCGTAATGTACCCGGAATTTAAAAAATTCGCCATCGCCATAGGCTCTTTCTTGGGCAGAAATGTTAATGATGTTTCCAAAAAGAAATAAAAGCGCAAGTAGCTTTTTCATAAGTTGAGACTATGGGGGTTTTGTGTTTTTAAAATTACAACTACCGTTCCAAAAATATAAAACCCCACCTCTTTATGACGATGGGGTTTAAGTAATGTTACAGGATTACAAAGTCCCTCTTTGCTCCTGCTCGCGCTCTATGGACTCAAACAATGCTTTGAAATTTCCGGCTCCAAAACCCTTGGCACCCATGCGCTGTATTATTTCAAAAAATAATGTAGGTCGATCCTCTACTGGTTTTGTAAATATTTGCAGCAGATAACCTTCCTCGTCGGCATCAATCATAATTGAAAGTTTTTTCAACTCGTTTATATCTTCCTTCATCATTTTCATATGATCGCCCAAACGGCGCGGAATATCATCATAATACGCTTGCGGTGGTGGCGGTAAAAATTCAATTCCCCGTTCCTTCAACTGGCTTACGGTTTTAATAATATCATCCGTTGCAACTGCTAAATGTTGTACTCCTGAATCCTCATAAAAATCCAAATACTCTTCAATTTGGGATTTTTTTATACCCTTTGCTGGTTCGTTTATAGGAAACTTTATGCGCCCGTTGCCGTTGCTCATTACTTTGCTCATAAGCGCGGAATATTCGGTGTGAATTTGCTTATCATCAAAGGAAAGGAAATTCACGAAGCCCATTACGTCCTCATACCATTTTACCCATTTGTCCATTTGGCCCCAGCCTACGTTGCCCACCATGTGGTCAATATATTTTAAGCCTGTGGGGGTAGGATTATAATCACTTTTCCATTCACGGAAACCGGGAAGAAAAGTTCCGTTATAGTTCTTTCTTTCCACAAACATATGCACAGTTTCGCCATAAGTGTAAATTCCGCTCCGCACTACCTCGCCGTGCTCGTCTTTTTCGGTGGTTGGCTCCAAATATGGTTTTGCTCCGCGCTTGGTTGTTTCCTCAAAAGCGCTTACGGCGTCATCCACCCATAAAGCAATTACCTTTACGCCATCCCCGTGTTTTACAATGTGGTCGTTAATTGGGGATTTGCTGTTTAAGGGCGTGGTTAGAACCAATCGGATTTTGTCCTGTTTCAATACATAACTTACCGAATCACGCGAACCGGTTTCCAAACCTTTGTATGCATAGGATTGAAATCCGAATGCGGTTTTGTAAAAATGTGCGGACTGCTTTGCATTGCCCACATAGAATTCTACATAATCTGTTCCCAGCAATGGCAGAAAATCTTCTGCGCCCTCGAATATTTTTTCCAGCCCGTAATCGACTGACTTTACTTCTTTGCTCATAATGTTATATTCAAATTTTTAATGATCCAACCAACTTTGATAATATGTGTCATCAGCGATTTTCATTGCATCTTCAGTTACCTGCAAAGGTTTAAATGTATCCACCATTACTGCAAGCTCATCCGTTTTTGTTTTGCCGATGCTTCTTTCGGCAGCGCCCGGATGCGGCCCGTGCGGAATTCCCGCGGGATGCAAGGAAATGTGCCCGGCAGCTACATCATTTCTGCTCATAAAATCGCCATCCACATAATATAACACCTCATCGCTATCAATATTGCTGTGGTTGTATGGCGCGGGAATGCTGAGCGGATGGTAATCATACAACCTCGGCACAAAGCTGCAAACCACAAAAGCGTCGGTTTCAAAGGTTTGGTGCACGGGCGGCGGTTGATGTATTCTTCCGGTTATGGGCTCAAAATCGTGAATTGAAAAAGCATACGGAAAATTGTAACCGTCATAACCCACCACATCAAAGGGATGGGTGGCATACACCATTTCAAAAATATCATCCCCTTTTTTCACCTTTATCAAAAATTCTCCTTTCTCGTCGTAAGTCTCTAATTCTTCGGGTTTGCGAATGTCGCGTTCACAATAGGGCGAATGTTCCAACAATTGACCGAACCAATTTCTATAGCGCTTCGGGGTATAAATGGGCCGTTTTGATTCCACTATAAAAAGCCGATTATCCTCAGTATCAAATTCCATTTTATAAATTATTCCTCGTGGAATCAACAAATAATCGCCGTATTTAAAATCGAGATTTCCCAAAAAGGTGCGGAGTTTTCCGGTGCCTTTGTGTATGAAAATAAGTTCGTCGGCATTTGTGTTTTTATAGAAATAATCCTTTTGAGATTCCTGCGGAGCAGCCAGGATAATGCTGCAATCGCTGTTGGTGAGCACGGTTTTTCTGCTATCCAAATAATCTTTTTCGGGCTTTACCTCAAACCCTTTGAAGCGGAAGGATTGTATGTTGTTTTGCTTCGAAATCTTTGGCGCAACGTTGTATTGTTTTTTTATTTCCTTTACCTGCGTCGGCCTGTTTTCGTGATAAATATTGCTGTACATTCCGTCAAAACCAATGGTTCCAAAAAGTTGTTCGGAATACAGACTTCCATCCGGTTTCCGAAATTGGGTGTGGCGCTTGGGTGGAATTTTTCCCAGTTTATGATAGAAAGGCATAACTGCTAATTTTTGATTTTGGTGAAACAATATCGATTTGATTTCGATGTTGTTTTCGAATTAATTCCTCAAATATCGGAAAAATATTAGAGGGAAGCGTGTAAGATTTTGCTAAAACCGATAACCCAATGCCACATACCATTCGCTTTGGTCCCGTTCTGGGGAATAGGAATATTTAATCTCCATCGGCCCCAAAACAGTTTCCAAACCATAACCCAATGAATAGCCGGAATAATTAATTCTATCTATCCACTTCCCGGTTTCAAAAAGATCATTGCCCACGTTGGCAATATTGGCGGAAATGTTTATATGGTTTCTTCGGAAAATTTCGTAGTCGAATGTAAGAGATGATTTTAAATAAGTATTCCCCCGAAGCGAAATGGGATCATAGCCCATAAAGGGAATAATATTGTTCATTTCCTTAAAACCATAGCCTCCCAAGGCAAAGTCCAATGATGTGGTTTCTGCACCACCCCATTTAAAACCGCCCTCAGTTGTTATGTTTACGGAAATTGTTTCGAAAAAAGTATGTGCATAGCCCAGTTTTGCCTTAGCCAAAGAGAACGGCTCAAAATTTTTGTTTCGCCCGTTTGCCAAAAGATACCAGTGAAAGTCGCCCGAAAAATAAGCTCCGCTCTTCGGGAAGAAACTATTATCGTAGGTATCATATTTTAGAAATCCGAAGGCGCTGTAATAATTGGTGCTTTCAAAAATTGTTCGCGGAAGGTTATTTTCGTCCGTGCCAATAGTTTCGGAAAGGTACCGCAAGTATTTATGCTCGCCGCCAAGGCCCAACATAAAGGTTCGTCGGAAAAGGGTTTCAAAGTAAAGCTGGTTGGTAAAATCGCTGTAATTAATGGTAAGGCTGTTGATGGGCAAAGTAAATTCAGCATCAATGTCTGCCCCAATGAAACTTAAGGGAACCTCGGTTTCGAAAAAATGGTATTTTGAATTGAACCCTACGCTCCAATAAAAACCTTTATCAATATAATATTCAAAATTATAGCGCAAATTGTCGCCCGCAATAAGGTCCAACGAGGCAATATCATTATTGGTTAAAAGTCGTTTTCGGGTTACATTAACCAATGCCGCAGTTCTAAACAGATCGTCGTAATGTGCCGCAAAGCGTAGCATCATGGACGATGGACTTTCCCGCAATTGCAATAGCAATGTATTTTGGTTGTTTTCGTCCTCAATAAATCTATAATTTATATCCTGAAAATTTCCCGTGGCTGAAAGATTGTTGATGCCCTCACCAAAATCCTTATATGTTATTTTATCGGGGGTTCGGAATTTGAGTTTACCCAACACATAGCTGCGCGTATATTTTTCATTGCCCTCTATTTTTACATCTTTAATAAAAATGGTATCGTTGGCCTTGAAAATGACTTTTTCACGCTCTATCTTTTTTTGCCTCATCGCAATATTCTCAAGTGCTTCACGGTTCAATTCCGCAGCAGCAACGCCCGATGCTACAATGTTTTTGCCATCATCAAAAGAAACTACTGAAAAATCTTTTATGTTCGGGTGAATGTAAACGTCGGTTTTTTTACGCTTTTCAATCATATCCTTAATGGTGCGGTAGTTATTAATCTGTACCAAAACATCAAAAGCCGAACGGAGATTGTCACGGTTTTTTAAACTGTCCTGCACGTCCACCCCAATAATAATGTCCATTCCCTTCGCGCGAACTTCACTTACGGGATAATTATTGACTACGCCTCCATCAATTAGTACTTTTCCGTCAATTACCACCGGACTAAAAAGTGATGGAAGCGCACCACTGGCAGTAACCGCACGGGGAAGATAGCCACGATCCAAGATTACCTCTTGTCCATTTTCAACATTGGTTGCCACACAGAAAAAGGGGATGGGAAGCTCCTCAAAATTAGAAATGTGGCTCACATGGCTCGTTAATTTTGAAAGGAGATTGTACACGTTTTGTCCTTTGGAAAGCCCTGATGGGAACCCAATTTTAAAACCATCAAAAGGAAGTACTAAAGCATATTTGTCAGATTCCTTTTTTTCATAAAAAGTTTTTGCGCTTCGGGGAATGTCATCCTGAATTAGAGTGCTAAAGTTTGTTTGCCTGAAAATACTGTCCAAAGCATTAGCGGAATATCCCGAGGCATATAGTGCCCCAATAATTGCGCCCATGCTTGTGCCCCCAATATAATCTATGCGAACACCCGATTCTTCAATTACCTTTAGTGCGCCAATATGCGCAAGTCCTTTGGCCCCTCCGCCACTTAAAACCAATCCCACCTTTACATCCTCGCCCTGCTTTTCCTGTGAAAAGGAAAAGAATGTATTCAACATGAATAAAATGAGGAGTATTTTCTTCATTTATTAATTTGGGATGTTACTACTTGGGTTTAAATGGATGTTGGTAATTATCAAATCCATTTATTTAATTTTTATTGTTGAAATGCGAAATCAATTTATTTGCCCTGTTGCTTCCAACTATTTTGGAAAGTTCATCATAGCTGGCGTTGGCAATCCGTTTGGTGCTTTTAAAATGCTTTAGCAATTCCAACACCGTTTTTTCGCCTATTCCGGGAATAGTTTCAAGCTCTGTGTCCAGCGCTTGCTTGCTGCGTTTAGTACGGTGAAAGGTAATGCCAAAACGGTGTGCCTCATTACGCAACTGCTGAATTATTTTTAAGGTTTCGCTCTTTTTGTCTAAATATAGCGGAATAGGATCATTGGGATAAAATAATTCTTCCAAGCGTTTTGCTATTCCTATTATAGCAATTTTTCCGCGCAATTCCAATTTATCCAAGCTTTTTAAGGCCGAGGAAAGCTGCCCTTTTCCCCCATCTATGATGATAAGTTGCGGCAATGGTTGCTCTTCTTCCAACAATCTTTTGTAGCGCCTGTAAACAACTTCTTCCATAGATGCAAAATCATCCGGACCTTCCACGGTTTTTATATTGAATTTTCGATAATCTTTTTTACTGGGTTTTCCATTTTTGAAAACCACACAGGCTGCCACTGGATTGGTTCCTTGAATGTTACTGTTGTCAAAACATTCAATGTGCCTTGGTTCCTCCTTTAGCCGAAGATCCTTTTTCATTTGCGCCATTATTCGCTTTTCGTGGCGGTCGGGATCAACAATTTTGGCCTGCTTAAAACGCTCCATTCTATAATATTTTGCGTTTCTTTCGGAAAGTTCGAGAATTGCCTTTTTATCCCCAAGTTTGGGAACGTGTACCTTTATTTCCTCGCCTACCTCAACTTCGAAGGGCACATAAATTTCCCTTGACTGCGAATTGAAACGCTGGCGGATTTCAATTATGGCTAGCTGCAACAGCTCTTCATCGGTTTCGTCAAGTTTCTTTTTTATTTCCAGTGTGTGCGACCGGATTATGGAGCCGTGGGAAAGTTGCAGAAAATTTACATAGCCATAACTTTCGTCCGAGATGATTGAAAAAACATCCACATTATTAATCTTTGGATTTACAACGGTGGATTTTGATTGATAATTCTCCAAAATATCAATTTTCTCCTTTACCCGCTGGGCTTGCTCAAACTTTAAATCCGCCGCCAATGCTTTCATTTGGGTCTTGAACCGATGCAGGGAATCTTTGAAATTTCCCTTTATTATATTCCGAATCGCTTCAATATTGTCGTGATATTCCTTTTCGGAATATAGCCCTTCACACGGTCCGGCGCAGTTTCCCAAATGATATTCCAAACATACTTTATATTTTTGAGCTCTTATTTTTTCTTCCGATAGGTCATAATTGCAAGTGCGCAATGGGTACAGCCCCTTTATGAGCTCCAGCAAGGTGTGCACAGTTTTCATACTGGTGTATGGCCCGTAATATTCGGATCCGTCGCGTATTAACCTGCGGGTCGGGAAAACTCTCGGAAAGCGCTCGTTTTTGATGCAGATCCAGGGATAGCTTTTATCGTCCTTCAGCATCACATTGTAGCGTGGCTGATATTTTTTTATCAAATTATTTTCAAGCAGCAAGGCGTCAGTTTCGGTTTTTACCACAATGTGCCGAATGGTATCGATTTTTCTAACCAATACCTTGGTTTTGCCATTTCCCTGCAATTTGTTGAAGTAGGACGAAACTCTTTTTTTTATATTTTTCGCCTTGCCAACATAGAGTAATTTCCCATCTTTATCGTAGTATTGATAAACGCCGGGTGAATCGGGAAGTGTTGCTATTTGAAGTGATACCGAAGCGTTGGCCATGGACTCAAAGATACTGGATGTTTTGTTTTTTCAACAGCAAAAATACTAAGGAAAGCTTTAATGGGAAGTAATAAAAATTCATGATTAAGAAACATTCCGTATTTATCAGTATGAAATAAAAAAAGATAAAACCAAAATATAGTTCTTACCAACCAATTAATAAAAATGAAGAATATACTGCTGTGTACACTACTGTTTTGCTTTGGAATTGCGCAATCGCAAGCTTTAAAAGGAAAGGTTACAGACCCAAATAACATCCCCCTTGAAGGAGTAGCAATTTTTGATCGGAACTCTGGCAAGCATACCCATACTGATTCCTCGGGAAATTTCCTGCTCGAGGCTGTTACTGAAAATGATGTCATTAGCTTTTCCATATTAGGATTTGCGCCGTTTGATTATGCGGTAACAACGACAAGCTTTTCGCAACCGCTAAACATTGTTTTGGAACAAGCTGCGGTTTCCTTGGAACAGGTTACCATCACGCCCGAAGTGAACACCCTTAGCCAAATTGTTGCCGTAGATTTAAAAACCGCGCCAGTAAATTCCTCGCAAGAAATTCTACGGAAAGTACCGGGACTGATAATTGGCCAACACGCGGGTGGCGGCAAAGCAGAACAAATATTTTTGCGCGGTTTTGACATTGACCATGGCACCGATATTAGCCTCTCGGTGGACGGCTTGCCCGTGAATATGGTTTCGCACGCACATGGGCAGGGCTATAGTGATTTGCACTTTTTGATTCCTGAAACCATTGATGCAATAGCTTTCGGAAAAGGCCCATATAATGTGGCTTATGGCGATTTTGCGACAGCTGGGTTTGTAAATTTCAAAACTTTGGAAAAGTTGGACCAAAGTTCCGTTTCTGTAGAATATGGGCAGTTTGATGCTTTCCGAATGGTGGGACTTTTTAATCTTTTGGAATCCAAAAATAGCAACGCTTATTTGGCAGCTTCACTCAACACGTTCAACGGACCTTTTGAATCTCCACAGAATTTTAACCGTTTCAATATGATGGCTAAATACAATTTGGTTTTGCCCGACAATCAGAAGTTAAATTTAATGGTTTCGCATTTCCAAAGCAAATGGGATGCTTCCGGACAAATACCACAGCGTGCGGTTGATGAAGGATTAATTTCCCGTTTTGGCGCTATTGACGATACGGAGGGTGGAAATACAAGTCGCACGGATTTGTTGGTCAATCATTCAAAAGTTCTTTCAGAAAATACAAAACTGGAAACCAAGGCCTACTATTCCCATTATGATTTTGAGCTATTTTCAAACTTCACATTTTATTTGGAAGATCCTGTGAACGGAGATCAAATTGCACAACGCGAGAACAGGAATATTATGGGTTTTCAGACTGTGTTTTCAGAAAAAATGAAAATAGACAAATTGGATTTCTCATATTCCGCAGGAATTGGTTTCCGGTATGATGACGTTAACAATAACGAGCTATCGCACACTAAAAACCGATACGAAATCCTAAACCGGTTGGCCTTGGGAAATGTGGACCAACTAAACAGCTTCGCATTTTTGAACACAGAATTCGGCCTTGGCGATCTGCAAATAAACCCAGCCGTAAGATTAGATTATTATAAGTTCGATTATGAAAATAAATTAACCCCAACCTATAATAACAAAAGTGAGAACAAACTTTTTGCCAGTCCAAAGTTGAACTTCATTTACAGTCCAAATCGGGCCCTCCAAATGTTTTTGAAAACAGGAATCGGTTTCCATTCCAATGATGCGCGCGTGGTGGTGGCAAATAATGGTGACGAAATTCTGCCCGCTGCTTATGGCGCCGACATTGGAGCAATTTATAAACTGGCCGATAATCTTATTCTGAACACGGCCTTGTGGACCCTTTTCTTAGAACAGGAATTTGTATATGTGGGTGATGCCGCTATTGTTGAGCCCAGTGGCAAAACTCGAAGAATGGGTGTAGATTTTGGACTTCGATATGAACCTTTGGAATGGCTATATTTTTATGGGGATATAAACTATACATACGCCCGAAGCACGGAAGAACCAATTGGTGAAAACTATATTCCACTCGCGCCGGACTTAACCTCAACCGGTGGAATTGCTGTTGAAAATTTTTCAAACTTTTCCGGCGGTTTGAGCTACCGTTATATAAAGGATAGGCCCGCAAATGAGAACAACAGCATTATTGCAGAAGGTTATTTCGTTACTGATTTCAACATAAATTATACCTACCGTAATTTTGTTTTTGGAATTATAATTGAAAATCTTTTTGATACCGAATGGAACGAAACCCAATTTGCCACAGAAAGCAGACTTTTCGATGAGCCCGAGCCTGTTGAAGAAATAAATTTTACTCCCGGAACTCCCTTTTTTCTAAGAGGAAAGGTAACCGTTAATTTTTAACTAATGATTTTATTGGCGAAGTTCTTTTTGGTTAAATTGCACGCACAATAAGCAACTATGAACATTGCCATTTTATCGCGTGGGGAGGCATTATATTCCACCAAAAGTCTTTTAAATGCTGGAAAGGCACGAAATCACAAAATGGAAGTTTTGGATCCATCCTATTGCAATCTTGCCGTAGAAAACGGAAAAGCAGTGCTCTATTTCGAGAACGAATTGGTTAATGATGTTCACGCCATAATTCCTCGAATTGGCGCCTCCAATACTTACTTCGGAACCAATGTTGTCCGCCATTTTGAGGCGATGGGCATATTCACTGTGGTTTCGTCCGCTGGTATAACAAACAGTCGCGACAAATGGACGTGTTTCCAAATTTTGTCACAGCACAAAATTCCGGTGCCAAGAACGCTGTATGCTTCCTATTTCGAATTTGAGGAACAAGTCAAAACCTTTGGCAGCAAACCTATTATAATTAAACTATTGGAAGGGACCCATGGTGAAGGCGTCATACTTTCCGCAAGCCCCCAAAACGCTCTAGCCACCATTGAAACATTGAATGCGGCGGGAGTTAAATTCCTGCTGCAGGAATATATTGAAGAAGCAAATGGCGCCGATGTCCGTGCAATTGTTGTTGATGGCGTGGTGGTTGCAGGTATGAAGCGGAAATGCAAAATAGGCGATTTCAGAAGCAACCTGCACCGCGGAGGCACTTCAGAGATTATTGCCCTTTCCCCGGCCGAAGAAAAAATTGCAATAAAGGCCGCAAAAGCATTGAACCTCGGCTTTTGCGGCGTAGATATACTGCAATCCAAAAACGGTCCATTGGTTTTGGAAATAAACAGCACACCCGGGCTAGAGGGCATTGAAAATACATCGGGCAAAAATGTTTCAAAAAGTGTAATAGGCTATATTGAACTCAATGCCACCAAATAGGCCCGGTTCAATGTTCGCGGAAAATAAATTTATGACCAAGCGATCAAATAGAGGTAGAATTCTCTTCTATTTCTATTTCAGTTTCGATTTCTTAACTTGCAGTTACCAAATCCCAAAACTTTGAAAAGAAACATAGGAAGAATAGATAAGGCGGATTTTCCGTTGCTAAACCTCTTTGACATTGAAGTGAAAGTTGATACGGGCGCCTACACCTCATCCATCCATTGCAAAAATATGAAAGTGGAAGACAACTATTTAAAATGTAATTTTTTAGATGAAGAACATCCCAGCTATCACGAAAAGGAAATCGTTTTTGACGAATATGACGTGAAAGTGGTAAAAAGCAGCAACGGCCAAGCAGAAGCCCGCTATAGAATCAAGACAGAAATTATTCTGTTTGGAAAAACACATTCCATTTATTTAACTTTGAGCGACCGCGAAGAAATGCGTTTTCCCGTACTTTTGGGCAGAAATTTTTTGAGCAAAAAATACATGGTCGATATTAATAAAACCAACCTCTCCTTCAAACTTAAAAGCAAAAAATGAACATCAAAATATTATCGGCAAACGCAAATTTATATTCCACCAAACGGCTCGTTGAAGCGGCAAAAGCCAGAAAACACGACGTAGAGGTTATTAACCATGCCAAGTGCGATATTGTTATCGAAAAAAAGAATCCGGTAATAATATATAAAGGCCATAAATTGGACCATGCTGATGCAATTATTCCGCGCATAGGGGCATCAGTAACATTTTATGGCACGGCGGTAGTCCGCCAATTTGAGATGATGCGAGTTTTCACCACCACCGAATCGCAAGCCTTAGTTCGTTCACGCGACAAGCTCAGAAGTTTACAAATCCTATCGCGCGCAGGTCTGGGATTGCCGAAAACCGTTTTCACCAATTATTCAAAAAACGTAAAGGAAATTGTTGACCAAGCCGGAGGTGCGCCCGTAATTATAAAACTTTTAGAAGGAACACAGGGCATAGGCGTTATTCTCGTAGAAACCCGCAAGGCTGCAGAATCCGTGATTGAGGCGTTCAATAATCTTCAGGCCCGCGTTATTGTACAAGAATTTATAAAGGAAGCCGGAGGGGCGGACATTCGTGCATTTATAGTTGATGGCCAAGTGGTAGGGGCCATGAAACGACAGGGAAAAGAAGGCGAGTTTAGAAGCAACCTTCACCGTGGCGGAACAGCCTCAGTAATAAAACTTTCTGATGAAGAGGAAACGGCCGCACTAAAAGCCGCAAAAGCAATGGGCTTGGGAATCGCAGGTGTTGATATGCTCCAATCTGATAGGGGACCCCTAATTTTGGAAGTGAACTCCTCCCCAGGTTTAGAAGGAATTGAACATGCAACTGGAAAAGATATTGCAAATACCATTATAAGATACATTGAACGCAACGTGTAAAAATGGCTAAAAGAGAGGAACGTGATATTGTAATTTTAAATGAACATGTAGCGCTTGGCGAAAGCAAAACCATTGACTTCAGTATTGCAAAACTCTATACCTCAACCAAAGTTGAAATTCCCATCATCATTGAGCGGTCCAAAATTCCGGGTCCTACGGTTTTGATTACTGCTGCCATACACGGCGATGAAATAAACGGCGTGGAAATAGTGCGCCAGCTTATTGCCCGAAAATTGAACAAACCAAAACGGGGCACGATTATCTGTATTCCCATCCTGAACGTATTCGGCTTTTTGAACGGGGACCGTTCCTTTCCCGACGGACGCGATTTGAATCGTGTTTTTCCGGGAACTAAATCCGGGTCTTTGGCAAGCCGTGTTGCATTTCATTTCACAAAAAAAGTATTGCCCCACGCCGATTATTGTCTCGATTTCCATACCGGCGGGGCCAGTAGGTTCAACGCCGCACAAATTAGAATAAAACCCGATGACCCAAAATTATTGGAACTGGCCAAGGTTTTCAATGCGCCGTTTACGGTTTACTCAAACACCATTGAAAAATCCTATAGAAAAACCTGTCAGAAAATGGGTATACCCGTGCTGCTTTTTGAAGGGGGAAAAAGCCGCGAAAGCAACAAACATATCGTCAAAGAAGGAGTTGACGGGATACTGCGCTTTTTAAAACATTTGGATATGTTAGGCAAAAGGCATGTGGCCCCAGAGCCACCGGCCAAAACGGTTATCATTGAAAAAAGCAAATGGATTCGCGCATTCCGAAGTGGGCTGCTTCACGTAAAAATAGATTGTAATAAACACGTGGAAAAAGGTGAGTTTCTGGCCACCATAACCGACCCCTATGGAAAAATGCGATTTAAGGTTACATCGCCCAATGAGGGATATATAATTAATGTGAACCAATCGCCAATCGTAAATCAGGGAGATGCCATTTTTCACATTTCAACGGTAAAAACCGATACGGAATATGAAGAAATGGAGGATTGAACCGAATAACTTTTTTGCAATTCTTCGTTTCTGATTTATCGAAAAAATAATGGCTGATAAAAAAACACTTCGGAAAAAATATATTCAACTTCGGGGAAATCTTACACCTGATTTTGTTGAAGAAATGAGCCTTCAGATTGCAAATCAAGCGTTGAAACTTCCCATTTGGAATAAAACTTATTATCATATTTTTCTTTCCATCGCATCCAAAAATGAAGTGAATACGGATTATCTGTTGCACATTCTTCAAGGTAAGGAAAAAAGCATCGTGGTTTCCAAAGCCGATTTTAAAACGGGCCAAATGAAGCATTTCTTGTTGCAGGATAATACCATTTTAAAAATTTCAAAATGGGGAATCCCTGAGCCGGTTTCGGGAATTGAGCTTTCCCCAGAAATTCTAGATGTTGTTTTTGTGCCGTTATTGGCCTATGATAAAATAGGTCATAGAATTGGCTACGGAAAAGGTTTTTACGACAGATTTCTAAAAAACTGTAAAAAAAACACTCAATTGATAGGTTTATCTTTTTTTGAACCAGAGCCGGAAATTTTCTTTGAAGCCACGGATGTACCTTTAAATTTCTGCGTAACGCCAAAAAAAATAATAGATTTTCAAAATAACCCTTTATCTTTATAATGTTAATGTATTATCAACCAATAAATAATAACGATGGAAACAACTAACCAACCTATGGGTATACCGCCGGACAATAATTTAGTTTGGGCAATTTTATGTACTGTTTTATGCTGCCTACCATTGGGCATTGTGTCAATAATTAAAGCGACAAAAGTTAAGGAACTTTGGGCCCAGGGAGACACCATTGGCGCGCAAAAAGCTGCCGACGATGCCAAGAAATGGGCTATTTGGGGTGCCGTAGCTGCTGCTTTGGTATGGGTGCTTTACGTGATATTTTTTATGGTTATCGGCTTAGGTGGAGCATTTGCAGGATATTAAAAAATTATTTAAACTTGCCCTCATACTTCTGTTTGGGGGCATTTTTATTTTTTACTTCTCGCATAACCCTTCCACACATTCGCTTTTTATTCCCTGTCCTTTTCATTATATCACCGGGCTTTTTTGCCCAGGATGCGGTTCGCAGCGGGCAATCCACAGTTTGGTGCATGGAGATTTGGTTGGGGCGTTTAAGTTTAACCCATTGCTGGTGCTTACGCTGCCCATATTAATTTACGGCTTGGGAATTACTGCCGCCAATTGGATTTTCGGCACTCGATATCGATTCCTGCTTTTTTACAGCAATCTGTTTATTTTCGGGTATTTCGGAATAGCAGTTATTTATTGGATTTTAAGGAATTTGCAATGTTACCCTTTTAACCTACTTGCGCCTTCGGATTAAAGATTAAGCTTCATCTTCCTTCTTCGGAAAAGCTTTTTTATTGAAAAGAAGCAACAAAATAACCCCGACGCTTATGGAAGAGTCCGCAACATTAAAAACAGGATCGAAAAAAGTGAAAAAATCACCGCCCCAAATAGGAACCCATTCTGGCAAGGTGCCGCCATATAAGGGGAAATATAGCATGTCCACCACCTTTCCATGGAAAAGGGTGCCGTAGCCGCCGCCCTCTGGAAATAATGTGGCCACTTGGTGATGGCTATCGTTGAATATAATGCCATAAAAAACGGAGTCAATAATATTGCCCAAAGCGCCCGCAAAAATAAGAGCTATACAAAATACCAAAATACAGGGCATGTTTTTTCGAACGGAATCCCAAAGCCAATATCCAATTCCTCCAATGGCAACAATTCTAAACAGGGTTAAGAAAAGTTTACCGTATTGCCCCGGAATTTTCGCCCCCCAGGCCATTCCTTCATTTTCAACAAATAGAATACGGAACCAGTCAAAAACCCGTATTTCTTCGCCTAATACAAAGTTTGTTTTTATATAAAATTTTGAAATCTGATCTATCAATAAAATCAGTATAATAATGAAGGCAGCTTTTTTTAGGCTCATAGTTTTTTGTGCTATCACTTTAGCGTTGCGATGAGTAGTTTATACATGGCTAACGCCCAAAGAACGACGGCAAAAATAGGAATATTATTTGGTTTGCAGCAGCCTAATATTTCCATGCATGGATTCCGCCTCCAAAAGAAATTTTTTGTTTTTGAGAAGCTCATTTTCAATATTTCCATATTTTGAAACTGCCTTTCCGGATACATCATCCTCAGCAAAAACCGTAATATTACCGGATACCGTTTTTAAATGAGCATTTCCTGAAAAACCGAACATTTCGCAGTTTCCCATTTCCAAAGCAGCCGAAAATTCCATCATAGTTCCGAGGCTTTCCACAGATGCGAGTGTTGATTTAATGGCCACGGAAATTGTTTCTGAAAGAATTAAATCCATTTCAATAGCCATTACTTTATGTGCGGCCAGTTTGTCATTCTCCATTATAAAATATGGGACAAATCCCGTATGTAACGAAATTTTTTCTTCAGAAAATTTTGCTTCCAAGAGAACGCTTTCGGAATGTTCTCCGGTAATGCGAACGGTAATTTTAATTTTTTCGGTGGCCTCGGTTCTTATTCTAATTTTAAAAATGGCATCCTCCTCAATGGTAAGTTCCCGAATTCCATTGGCAGAATATTCCCTTTCTATAATTTTATGCTGGGACGCTCCTGAAATACTTCCCAACAAAAAAACTATTAGTATGACAATCAACTTTTGCATTCCAAAGTTTGAATAACGTCGGCGGCAAACACCTTTCACCAAACTGTTTATAATTAAAATAGCCCCGGATATCGGGGCTATTCTTAAAAATTTATTTTAACACCTTTACGGCATTAGCGTTTTATTTTTGCATGTTCTTGGCCTCGATGCTTAATGTGGCGTGCGGAACAAGTTTTAAACGTTCCTTATTTATCAATTTTCCCGTAACGCGGCACACGCCGTAGGTTTTGTTCTCAATTCTAACCAAGGCGTTTTTAAGATCGCGAATAAACTTTTCCTGACGGATGGCAAGCTGCGAGTTTGCTTCCTTGCTCATCACTTCACTGCCTTCATCAAATGCTTTGAAGGTGGGCGATGTATCATCAGTCCCGTTGTTACTGTCATTTTTATACGAACTTTGGATAAGTTCCAATTGTTCGGTCGCCTTTTTTATTTTATCGTTCAAAAGTGCTCTAAATTCTTCCAGCTCGGCATCTGAATATCTGGTTCTTTCTGTGTCTGTCATAATTAATGTTTTTTAATGCTTATTTGTGATTCAATATCGTCAAATGCAATTTCGGTTCCGTTGTCCAATTGTGGTTTAAATTGCAAAACCTCTGTTAATGTCTCTTCTTTGATATACTGTAGGTTTTGGGTAACCGCCGCCATAAGTTTTTCGTTTTCTTGAAGATGGACTTCTATTCTGTCCATTACTTCAAATCCGCTGTCCTTTCGAAGGTTTTGAATTCTATTTACGAGTTCTCTGGCTATCCCTTCATTTCGCAACTGCGGTGTTATGGTAACATCCAGCGCTACCGTAACTCCGTTCGCATTCGCAACCAACCATCCTTCAATGTCCTGAGAACTTATGATTACATCAGCGAGCGCCAAAGTAGTATTTTTTTCGTTAATAGGTACAGTAATTTCTCCATCTTTTTCCAAGGTTGAAATTTGCTCTTGGTTAAAGCTGGAAATGGCCGTTGCCACTTCCTTCATGTCCTTTCCGAAACGTGGCCCCAAAGCTTTGAAGTCAGGTTTTATCTGTTTTACCAACATTCCCGAACCTTCGTCAATTAATTCAATTTCCTTTACGTTTACTTCACTTTTTATCAAATCCGAAACGGCGATAATTTCTTCTTTTTCAGAATTATCCAAAACGGGAATCATAATTTTTTGAAGGGGTTGCCGCACTTTTATCTTTTCCTTTTGGCGTAAAGACAATACCAAGGATGAGATGGTTTGCGCCTTTTGCATTTTGTGTTCCAATTTTTTATCAATGAACGAAATATCCGCCTTTGGAAAATCAGTCAAATGCACTGATTCAGCACCGCCATTCTTAACTCCCGAAGACAAATCACGATACAGCCTGTCCATAAAAAATGGTGCTACCGGAGCTCCCAATTTTGCTACAGTTTCAAGGCAAGCGTACAATGTTTGATACGCCGAAATCTTATCGTCATTATAGCTTCCTTTCCAATATCTTCTTCTGCTTAGGCGCACAAACCAATTGCTCAAATTTTCCTGCACAAATTCTGAAATGGCGCGCGTGGCTTTGGTTGGTTCGTATTCTGCATAATATTCGTCAACTTTTTGGATGAGCGTATGCAACTCTGAAAGTATCCAACGGTCAATTTCCGGACGTTTCTCCAGCGGAAGATCTTTTTCAAGATACTCAAAATTATCGAGATTGGCGTAAAGACTGAAGAAACTGTACGTATTGTAAAGCGTTCCAAAAAATTTATTGCGCACTTCGGAAATTCCCTCTTGGTCAAATTTCAAGTTATCCCATGGATTGGCATTGCTAATCATATACCAACGTGTGGCGTCTGGGCCAAAAACATCGAGCGTTTCAAAAGGGTCTACGGCATTGCCGAGACGCTTACTCATTTTCTGGCCGTTTTTATCTAAAACCAATCCGTTTGAGACAACGTTTTTATAGGCAACATCATCAAAGATCATAGTAGCGATGGCGTGAAGTGTGTAAAACCAGCCTCGGGTTTGGTCTACACCCTCTGCGATGAAATCTGCTTTTCGCCAAGTTTTTTCTACTTTTTCCTTATTTTCGAATGGATAATGCCATTGCGCGTAGGGCATGCTTCCGCTGTCAAACCAAACGTCAATCAAATCGGCTTCGCGCTTCATTGGTTTTCCGCTTGGGGAAATGAGGATTATTTCATCAACAATATTTTTGTGAAGATCAACTTTGGCATAATTTTCTTCGGAAAAATCGCCCACTTTGAAATCCTCAAAAATATCTTTCTGCATCAAGCCAGCAGAAACGGATTTTTGCATTTCGGCTTTTAATTCCCCAACGGAACCGATTAAGATTTCTTCCTTGCCATCCTCCGTTCTCCAAATTGGCAACGGAATTCCCCAGTAGCGCGAGCGCGAAAGATTCCAATCATTAGCGTTTGCAAGCCAATTTCCGAATCTTCCTTCGCCGGTTGCTTTGGGTTTCCAGTTTATTTCTTTATTTAGTTCAAACATTCTATCACGGAAATTTGTGACTTTTATAAACCACGAATCCAGCGGATAATATAAAATAGGTTTGTCGGTGCGCCAGCAATTTGGGTAGCTATGCAGATATTTTTCAACCTTGAAGGCTTTATTTTCAGTTTTTAATTTAATCGCGATCTCAACATCAACCGATTTTTCGGGAACTTCGGAATCTTCATAATATTCGTTTTTAACGTATTTTCCGGCAAGTTCCTTCATTTCTGGGCGGAACTTTCCTTGCAAATCAACCAATGGCACTAAGTTGCCGTTCTCATCCTTAACAAGCATTGGCGGCACCTCCGGCACGGCTTCCTTTGCTACTTTTGCATCGTCGGCTCCAAAGGTTGGTGCGGTGTGTACGATGCCCGTTCCGTCCTCGGTGGTGACGAAATCGCCCGCAATTATTCTAAATGCATTTTCAGGATTTTCGTAGGGATGAGCATATTCCAATAATTGTTCGTAGCGAATGCCGACCAAATCGGACCCCTTAAATTCCTTCGCAATAAAATATGGAATGGTTTTGTCGCCCTGTTTGTAGGATTTCAGAATTTCCTCATTGGGTTTTTCTTCATATTTATTTGCGAATTGGCTGGCAACCAAATTTTTCGCCAAAACAACATTTATGGGTTGAAACGTATATTGATTAAAGGTTTTTACCAAAACATAATCAATCTTTGGCCCTATGGTTAAAGCGGTATTGCTGGGCAGAGTCCAAGGTGTAGTGGTCCAGGCGAGGAACCAAATATTATTGGATTCCTCCGCAAGGAAATCTGGCAGTGTTTCCGCCATTCCCTTAAATTGCGCAACTACTGTGGTATCAGTAATATCCTGATAGGTTCCGGGCTGGTTGAGTTCGTGCGAGCTTAAGCCGGTACCTGCCTTTGGTGAATATGGCTGTATTGTATAACCTTTATAAAGAAGGTTCTTGTTATAAATTTCCTTTAGCAGCCACCATACGGTTTCCATATATTTCGGTTCGTAGGTAACATAGGGATCTTCCATATCTACCCAATAGCCGTAGCTTTCGGTAACTTTATTCCAAACATCGGTGTAGCGCATAACGGCTTTTTTACAGGCTTCGTTATAGGCTTCGACGGAAATTTTTTTGCCGATATCTTCCTTTGTAATGCCAAGCTCTTTTTCCACCCCCAATTCTATGGGCAATCCGTGGGTGTCCCAACCCGCTTTTCTGTCAACTTTATAGCCTTTCTGTGTTTTGTAGCGGCAAAAAATATCTTTTATGGCACGCGCCATAACGTGATGAATACCCGGAAGTCCATTAGCGGATGGTGGTCCCTCAAAAAAGACGAAGGGTTCCGCGCCCTCACGGATGGAAATACTTTGCTCGAAGATTTTTTCATCTTTCCAAAAAGTAAGTACTTCTTCCGCCAGTTTAGGGAGGTCCAGCCCTTTATATTCTTTAAATTTTGCGCTCATAGTGTGCTTGTTGCAATGAAGGGTGCAAAAGTAAGGTTTTTTGAAGAATTAGACCATCGTGCCTTGGGAGTAGTTAACTAAAATTGTTGCCTTTATCTAAAAAATAAGTAAATAAAAAAAGCTACCGATTTAGGGTAGCTTTTTTGATATAATAATTAAAATTTCTACTGTTTGGTAAATCTTAATTCCTCTGTGTATACTGAACTATCGCCATTCGGTTCTGTGGTAGTTTCAGATAGATTGATTTGGAAACCCGTTGGGCTAAAATTTGAAACCTGATAAGTCGACCCGTCAATGGTCAATTCATTTCCGGCTGCATTTACAGAAAAGCCGCTAGTTTCATTGTCAATATCAATTATATAAGTTGTAGTATTGCTTTGATTGCCTTGAGTTACGGTTTCAGTAACTCTGTAATTTCCGTCAAGCGAAACGGTATTATTTGAGGCGAAAACTACGTTAACATTAAATGTGTCACCTACGGAAGTGGTTGTTGTGACAACATCAAAACCGCTAACATTGACGGTTTCGACGTCTTGGCTTTCATAAAAAGTTAGTTTATAGGTACCGGTCAGATTATCCTTGTTATACTGGTAAGGCGCCGGACCGTTGTCATCATCATCTTTGTTACACCCTACGGCAGCAACTGCAAGGACAAAAAGTAAAAGCAATTTTGATATTTTCATAATTTTGATTTTTTAAATTTTCGGCGAATATAACGCCATTTTAGAAATTAACGTTCTTCATAGCTTTTTTATTATTATATGGGTTGGTGGTATTGCTCAATACATCGAGTTTTGACAGTCGCTATTTTTTATTTTATATAGATTCTGAAACTTACTTCCGCTCTTTAGAAATGGAAAGCCATTTTTACCGTATTTTTTTTAGTGGTTTTTTCCCAAAACCGCATCATTATTTTGAATAATGCATTTTTTCCCTCAAATTTGGAATCTTTTAAAGATTCCCTGTAATTTTATTTCCAAATGAAAAACATATATCTTCTTCTTTTCCTCGCCACTGCCTGCCTAACTTCCGTTAATTCACAGATTCTCGATCCGGTAAAATGGTCCACTAGCATCAAAAAAATATCGGATACGGAATATGACTTAATATCCAAAGCTACTATTGAGGATAATTGGCATTTGTATTCGCAAGCTGTACCGGAAAATGGGCCTTTGCCAACTGTTTTTACTTTTGAAGAAAATGATGCATATCAATCCGTTGGAAAAATTAAAGAAAGTAAAGGAACCACAGCGATGGACCCGGTGTTCGACATGGTTATCACTTTCTTTTCGAACTCCGCAACCTTTACAAAGCGTATAAAACTCACTGGTAATAAAGGAACAACAATTAAAGGTGAAGTAGAATTTATGGTTTGTGATGACACTCGCTGCCTCCCGCCAAATTATGTGGATTTGGTTTTTAAAATCCCCGCTCCCGAAAACACCTCCGAAACCGTTCCCCTTTCGGATAATAATAGTAATACATCTGTCTCCGAAACTGTCCGTAATATTGACGATGCGATAAATGCAAGTGTGACCGCTGATACCGTTACAACCGCAAAGGCCGTTACGGATACAGTTCAATCCAGCGCAAAAGACTCTCACGAAGCTGTGGCGCAAAATGAAAAACATGAGAAAAAAGGACTTTGGACCATCTTTTTGGTAGCCTTCCTTTTCGGGTTTACCGCACTGTTAACTCCGTGTGTTTTCCCAATGATACCGATGACTGTTAGCTTTTTTACAAAACAGAGCAAAACCAAGGCCGCAGGTATTAAAAATGCGGTCATTTACGGAATTGCTATTATTTTAATATACGTTTTTCTTGGCGCCGTTGTAACCTGGTTTTTCGGAGCAGATGCGCTAAACGCACTATCTACCAATGTGTGGTTCAACGTTATATTCTTTTTGCTGTTGGTCATATTCGCACTTTCATTTTTAGGAGCTTTTGAAATCATGCTTCCCAATTCTTGGGCCAACAAGGTTGATAAGCAGGCGGATCGAGGGGGAATAATCGGTATATTTTTTATGGCGTTGGCACTGGCAATTGTTTCTTTTTCCTGTACCGGACCCATTGTGGGAACACTGTTGGTTGAAGCAGCTTCCAAAGGTGGAATAGCACCTTTCGTGGGAATGTTCGGATTTTCATTGGCTTTGGCCTTGCCTTTTGCGCTATTCGCAGCTTTTCCAGGGTGGATGAATTCTCTGCCAAAGTCAGGTGGTTGGCTGAATACAGTAAAAGTATTCTTAGGCTTTTTGGAGCTCGCGCTAGCGTTCAAATTTCTATCAAATGCCGATTTGGTGCTGCAGCTCCATTGGTTGGAAAGAGAAGTTTTCTTAGCCATTTGGATAGCTATATTTGGAGCTTTGGCTTTTTATCTTTTCGGAAAAATTCAATTGCCGCACGACTCTCCATTGTCACACATTTCCGTGGGCAGATTAAGCTTAGGGCTAATAGTCCTCGCCTTTACCGTTTATATGATTCCGGGGTTGTGGGGTGCACCTTTGAAATTGATTAGTGGTTTTCCCCCAGCCATGAACTACAGTGAATCTCCCTACGGTGTAGGCTTTACAAAGTTAGGCAATGGCGGAGGTGTTTCCGCCGCCGAAGAATTTCCCGAGGGTGCTCATTTAGGGCCGCACGATATAATTTCCTTCCACGATTATGAAACAGGTCTGGCTTACGCAAAAAAAATAGGAAAGCCCGTGCTTGTGGACTTTACCGGTTATGCCTGCGTAAACTGCCGTAAAATGGAAGAGCGCGTTTGGAGCGAACCTAAAATCCTAAAATTGCTTAAAGAGGAAATCGTTCTAATTTCGCTTTACGTTGATGATAAACGTCCACTTCCCGAAGGGGAAGAAGTTACCTCGGAAATAACCGGGAAAAAATTGCGGTACATCGGCCAAAAGTGGAGTGAGTTCCAAATACTTAAATATAAAGCAAATGCGCAACCATTTTATGTTTTGATGGGTCACGACGAACAAAACCTTATTGAGCCGGTGGGTTATACGCCCGATATTGAAGAATATTATGCGTGGCTGCAAAAAGGAGTTGGAGCTTTTGAATAATTTCAGGCGAGGTTTGTGGTTTAAAAAATATCAATTGAAAAAAATCATAATCTTATTTTTATTCCTTCCTTGGATTTCCCATTCGCAGGAATATGTCGATTTATTTCGAATTGGTTATGGCCAAACCTTCAATAACAATTTTGAAGATGTTGACGGTAGCACTCACGTAAAATCATTTGAGGCTGGCGTGACCTTTCCCATAGTTCTGAATGAAAACCATGCTCTAATAACTGGCGCCGATTTTAGCTTAAACAACCTCCAGCTTTTCCCAAACGCTGAATTCACCAGCCTTTATAGCACCAATATAAAATTAGGCCTCGCCTCCACCTGGTCCGAAAAATGGAGCACTACCCTTGTTTTGCTTCCAAAAGTTGCTTCAGATTATAAACATATTTCCGGAGATGATTTTTATTTGGGCGGGTTCGCAATGCTCAAGCTAAGCAAAAATGAAAACCTTAAATATCGCTTCGGAATTTATGCCTCCCAGGAAGCTTATGGTCTTTTTATGACCCCTATTTTAGGTTGGTATTATCTTAGCCCAAACAAACGTTTTGAAATGGATATGAGTTTACCAATAGCAGCGGACATAAGTTATAAATTAGGAGTTACCACAATTGGAATGGACTACTTCGGAATTGGACGAAGCTATAACGTGCACTATGAAAATTCGCCCACCCTTTATGCCGACCTCAGCTCTTTGGAATTTGCTGGATACTTACAATTCAATGCACTTGACGAAAGTGTTTTGCTACGCGCGAAAGTGGGCTATTCAAGCAACAATTATGAAATGTACGCTGGAGGGGATGAAATTGAATTGGGCATTTCCGCATTTACTTTTGGTGACGATCGCATACAATTAAACCCCTCATTGAATGGAGGAATTTTTCTTAAAGCTGAAGTAATCTATCGATTCCACATCGAAAAAAAATCAGAATAACAGCTCAAATAACAAAGCAACAATATTCAAATCTTGAGGAAAATGATTTAATAGGATTTGAATTTTCGTCACAAAAGTTTCTATCTTTAAAATATGGAAAAAACTTGTCCGGAATGTGGTGGTAAAATCTTGGGCCGTGCTGACAAAAAATTTTGCAGTGATTCCTGCCGTAATTCGCGCAACAATTCACTAAACAAAGACAACAAAAATCTTGTTCGAAACATCAATAACCGACTGCGGAAAAACTATCGTATTCTCGAAACGCTCAATACAGAAGAAAAAACAAAAACCACTAAGGATAGGCTGTTAAGAATGGGGTTCAGTTTCGATTATTTCACCGGAATCTATACAACAAAATCGGGCTCCACGTATTTTTACTTATATGATCAAGGCTATCTTCCCTTGGATAATGACTTCTATCTTTTAGTGAAAAAGGCTTTAAAATAGGTCGTTTTCAATATCTTTTAATTTAGCTCTGTATAACAAGGTTTTGAAAATTGGCATTTCCTTATAAATTATCTAACAGACCTTTAACCTGTATCGCATCGCATAAAAGGTATCTTTAAAAACTAAATAAAAAACTCAAACAATATGAAAACGAAAAACTTTTTGATGGGGTTGATGCTGCTTTTTAGCTTTACCCTTTTTGCCCAAAATGCAGACGACAAAAAAATAATCAAGGATGCTGAAAACGCGAAAGCGGCTTTTATAAAAGCCAATCCGAAAATACAGGGATATTTTGATGATGCTAAGGCCTATGCCATATTTCCAAATGTGGGCAAAGGAGCTATAATTGTTGGGGCGGCATCCGGAAATGGTGCTGTTTATGAAAGAGGAGTGCTAGTGGGAATGGCTTCCTTGAAGCAACTGGATGTAGGTGCACAAATTGGAGGAAAAGCCTACAGCGAAGTAATTTTCTTTAAGACCGATAGAGCCGTCCAAGATTTTATGGATGACGACTTCAGTTTTGGATCCAACGTTTCTGCTGTAGCATTGGACCAAGCCCCACCTTCCTTAAATGTTACCTATACTGACGGTGTTGCTGTATTTACCCTTCCAAAAGAAGGCTTAATGGCAGAAGTCTCAGTGGGCGGACAAAAATTTGATTTTGAAGATTTTGAATAATTAGTTCTAATATTTTAGAATTAATAGTAAACCGTTTTAGGTACAATGTACTTAAAACGGTTTTTTTATTCCCGATCCAATTTCACCGTAACCACAACATGAACCGAGATCTAAGCCATCCTCAACCATTATAATTTGATACCTTTGAAAAATGATTGAAGCGTATTTGTATGACTTTAGAAAAAAACCTTAAGGAACGGATAAAAGAACTTACTTGTCTATACGAAGTTTCCTCCATTATTGTTAACAATGATTATAGAGCCTTGGACAAAACCTTATATTCCATAGCGCTAAGTCTTCGGAAATCCTTGCAATACAGCAAATTCGCCACGGTGGAAATAAGCGCCGACCCGTATCATCTCATTTCTTCTACTATTTCAAAAAAAACGGTATTGATTGAAGATGACATCAATGTTTTCAATGAGCCAAAAGGATTCATAAAAATTCATTATCCCGCAGACAAATTCTCGAAAAAAGATTTTTTGCCGGAGGAAAAAAAACTGCTGAAAAATGTTGCCATAAATGTTGGCGATTTATTGGAACGCGCTGCCATTCGGGAAAATGAGGTGGTCATGAAACGCAAAATGGAACACGCCGACCGGTTGAGTATTCTTGGGGAAATTACGGCCGGTATTGCACACGAATTAAACACGCCGCTCGCCAATATTCTTGGCTTTGCCGAGTTGCTGAAAAACAAGGAAACCACCAACACCCAAAACAGCCAAGACCTCGATAAAATAATTAACAGTGCCATTTTCTCTCGAGAAGTGGTTAAAAAATTGATGTTCTTTGCCTGTGAGATGCCTCAGAATTTAGGTCAAACAGACATTGTTCCCGTAATAAATGACGCCTTAAACCTGTTGGACCCCACCTTCAAAAAAAATGAAATAAATTATAAAGCGAATCTTCCCAAAGTTCCAGTTTTAATGAAGGCCGATACTATCCAATTAACACAGGTAATTTTTAATTTGGTGTTGAACGCAATTTATTTTTCACCGAAAAATGGGACGATAAAAATAACACTGGAAGAAACAAAGAAGAAAATAATTTTGAAAATCGCCGATGAAGGACCGGGCATTTCCGCTGAGAATGTGCAAAAAATATTTCAGCCATTTTTCACTACAAAAACAGTGGGCGACGGCTCCGGACTGGGATTGAGCGTGGTTCACGGAATAATTAGAAGCCATCGCGGCACCATAGAATATCAATCGAATAATCCTACGGGAGCCATTTTTATTATTACTTTTCCGAAACAATGAAACCAATGCTACAAAAGGAAAACATATTAATTGTTGATGATGACATAAATATTTTGGAACTCCTCCAGCGCCATTTGCATTCTTTGGATTATCACACCTTCAAAGCAATTTCAGTAAAGGAAGCAGTAGCCATTTTACGCGACACGGAAATCGATTTATTGATAACAGACCTAAAAATGCCCGAAGTGGATGGTTTTCAACTCATCAAATTTGCATCAGAACATTACCCGAAGATGCCAAAATTGGTTGTTACAGGCTATCCTTCCGTTCAGGATGCACTTTCCGCAATAAAATCTGGAGTTGTGGATTATTTGGTAAAACCTTTTACGAAAGAAGAATTAAAGCAGGGCGTTCTAAAATCACTTTCCACACATTCAAAGAAAAAACCAAGCAATGTCACTTCAGAAGGGAAAAAATATAACGAAATAATTGGGGAAAGTGAAGCAATCAATAAAGTTATTCAGATAATTGACCGCGTTAAAGATAACAAAGCTACAATTTTTATTAGCGGCGAAAGCGGCACGGGTAAAGAACTTGTAGCCCGATCCATCCATTACAACGGAAAATATTCACGTGAACCATTTATTGCTGTTAACTGCGGTGGAATTCCTGAAAACCTTTTGGAATCAGAGCTTTTTGGTTATGTGAAGGGTGCCTTTACGGGAGCAAACGATTCCCGCGAAGGTTTGTTTCAAGCAGCTCATGGAGGCACTATTTTTTTGGACGAAATTGGAAACGCCTCTTTGGCCGTCCAATCCAGACTTTTACGGGTCTTGCAGGAAAAGGAAGTGATGAAAGTGGGCGACAGGAAGACCGAAAAAATTGACGTGCGCGTTATCGCCGCCACCAATAGTAATTTAAAGGAAATGATAGCAAAGGAAACTTTTCGTGAGGACCTTTTTTATCGATTGACTGTTGTAGAAATCCACGTACCCCCGCTAAGGGAAAGGAAAGATGACATTCCGATGCTATCGGAAAAATTTCTCTTCAAATATGGCAAAGAGTACAAAGACAGATACATTACTATCGATCCCGAAGCCCAAGAATTGTTGCAGCGCTATGATTGGCCGGGAAATATTCGGGAATTGGAAAATGTAATTCAACGGGCCGTAATAATGTGTGACCGGACTATAGGCGTAAATGATTTGCCCGAAACACTTAAATACCGAATCGATTTTCCCCAAAATGATGAATTGGTATCGCTTAAGGAAATGGAAAAAAAATACATCGAAAAGGTTCTGGCCGCAACGGGCAACAACCAAACCAAGGCTGCAGAAATACTCAATATTGACAGAAAGACGCTTCGGGGAAAGTTAAGTTAGCCCAATCCCTGATTCAAAGTTTGCATTTTCTTAAATAATATAAAAACCGCCATATTATTTCGCCGGTTAAAAGTCGCAATTTGATTGTAATCTATACTTTGTACCAATCTCGAATTCAGCATAAAAGTGGGGCGTTTCTCCCCATTGTAGAAAATTTGCCCCAACCCATCAAATGAGAAAATTTATTACAAAATATTCAATGCTCTATTTTTCAATGACTTAAGTAATTTTATTACTTTATTTATTATAATTGGCACACACCTTGCCAAATGTAACTCGCAAACATGAAATTTAATGAACCATCATCCTACAAATCTTTGTCCCGAATGTGCGCACGCTCCCTATTGTGTGATAACGCACAATCATTCAGCGGTGCTTTCCTGTAGTGAGTTTGACGAACTACGGCATCGTGCCCCTGAACCCATACTTAAAATAACAAAAAGAGAGCCTGAAATGGCTACCATTTAAAACAATTATTAAAATGACAAATACACAAACCTTGGAAAAACCACAAGCTGCAAAAAGAGGAATGTTGGACAACGTGCTGGAGCAATTCAATAGCGCTGCTGACAAAATTGATCTGAACCCAAACGTTCGCAAAATTTTAAGCATCACAAATACTGAAATAATTATTCACTTTCCGGTTCGAATGGACAATGGAAATGTGGAAATTTTTACTGGATACCGTGTGCAGCATAACAACGCACTTGGACCATACAAAGGTGGTCTTCGCTACCATCCAACGGTAGATATTGACGCTGCCCGTGCCTTGGCAATGTGGATGACATGGAAAACATCACTTGCCGGCTTGCCTTACGGAGGGGCAAAAGGAGGGATACAGATCGACCCTTCAAAATATTCAAAAGGTGAATTGGAGCGTATTACCCGTCGGTTCACTTATGCTTTAGGTGAAAATATTGGCCCAGAGCATGATATTCCGGCTCCGGACGTAAACACCAATGACCAAACCATGGCTTGGATTGCAGATACGTACATGAGTACAAAAAGCACTAGCGAGCGTTCCAAAAATCAACACGTTGTTACCGGAAAACCAGTGGGCAGCGGAGGATTGGAAGGTCGTGACCGTGCCACTGGGTATGGCGTGTTCTTGACCATTAAATTTTGGGCAGAAAAGAACAACCAAAGCCTAAACGGAAAAACATTCATCGTGCAAGGTTTCGGCAATGTTGGCTATTGGGCAGCACATTTCCTTGAAAATGAAGGAGCAAAAATGGTTGGGGTCCAAGATGCCTTCGGAAGTCTACAAAACCAAGAAGGAATTGCCGTGGAGGATCTTTTCAACTACGGAAAGGCAAACAGTGGAAGTATTGTAGGTTTCCCCGAGGCCGAAGCCATGAACGGTAAGGAATTTTTCGGCCTGGAGTGCGATATCTGTATTCCAGCAGCTTTGGGCAACCAAATTACCAAAGAAAATGCAAATTCCATAAAGGCAACCCTTATTGCCGAAGGGGCCAATGGCCCAACAGATGTTGAAGGCGAAAAAATATTGCTAGATCGTGGAGTTACCATTATTCCTGACATTATGTGCAACTCCGGTGGCGTTATAGGAAGCTATTTCGAATGGCTTCAAAATCGTAACGGAGAGCTTTGGCAGCTGGACGAAATTTTGGAAAAACTAGAGAAAAAACTTCGTTCAACCTATAAAAAGGTTACGGCCTATTCCGAAGAAAAGGGAATTGACATGCGAACCGCTGCTTTTGCAATTGCAATTGAAAGAATTGAAAAAGCCTATGTTCTTAGAGGTATTTTCCCATAATTAATTTGAATCCACAAAGATGGAACATCGCTCCCAAACTCTTGAAGCGGTACCGATGTTCCATCTTTATTAACAATGAAACGAGAACCATGAAATATGGAAATTTGATATTAGAGAAAAAAGAGTACGTTTTTTTAAAGCGCCTACTCAATGTTACAGGTTATTATAAAGATGAAAACACTAAGGTTTCCCTCAAAAAACTGAGCGCGGAACTTACCAGTGCTATCATTTATGACCACGAGGAAATGCCTGCAGATATAATCCGCTTTAATAGCGTTGTAACGGTGCAATCCGGAACTTGGGAAACAGAATTCCAGTTGGTCATTCCAACGGAGCGCGACATTGCGGCGAACAAAATTTCAATTTTAGCGCCCATGGGTTCCGCCGTTATGGGTTATGCCGAAGGTGATTCCGTAATATGGAATTTCCCCAACGGCACCAAGGAATTAAAAATTACAAGTGTAAAGCAATCGGAAAGACCGATTGACATTGATGTACTATCATAACTTTCGCACTACAAAAACTATTTAAAATCATGAAGATTTACGATCACGATTCGCCAGAGGCAATAACTTTTAAAAACAGTTCCATTGAATTGGACAATTGGATTGAACATCTTAATTATATTGAAAAGGAAATAGAAAATTTATTGAATCTTGGAAAAAAGGAACTTTCCAAAGCATTTGATTCTGAAAATGTATTGCAGAAACTGGCCGAAGAAAAGGAAAGCAATACTGCCACGATCGATGCTTTTTTAAAATATAAGGAAAGTTTGCCAAAAGCCGCAGAGTGTGAAGACGCCGACTGCGATATGTTTTACATAACCGAACACGAAAGATTTCGAAAAAGCTATTCGGCACATTTAAAAAAATACCGAGAGGTGAAAGAGGAATATTTCAATATCCTCAGCAAATAGTAAATATAAGAAATTCGATTTTCAAAAAAATATGAGCGAACAGCCACAGCCCAAGACAATAGGAATCCTTAAAACCCCAAACGATCCGAGGGTTTGTTTGTTACCCAAGGAAGTTAAAAAACTCACCGGGGAGTTAGCGCTCAATATTCTATTCGAGCCGGGGCTGGGCAGTTCGCTAGATATTGACGACGCCCAATATATACAGGCAGGCGCACTGCCAAAGTCCCGGGAAGAAATCTCTAAAAATTCGGATACCATTGTATCCATTAATCATACTTTTAGCGAAGTGGAAATGAAGGGGGGTTGTTGCTTCATTGGTATTTTCAACCCCCTCTTTCATGATTCCAAATTCGCTATATATCAAAAGAACAACGCTACTGTTTATAGTTTGGACCTACTTCCGCGCACTACTTTAGCGCAATCTATGGATGTGCTCTCTTCCATGGCTTCGCTTGCAGGTTATAGAGCCGTTATAAAAGCCGCGGAAATTTACAACGGCGTTTTCCCGATGTTTACAACAGCAGCCGGCACACTTACTCCCGTAAAAATATTGGTTTTGGGAGCTGGAGTGGCAGGTTTGCAGGCCATTGCCACTGCCCGCCGTCTGGGTGCGGTTGTAGAAGCTTTTGATGTTCGAAAATCTGCCGGAGAAGAAGTCCGCAGTCTTGGCGCAACATTTATTGAAGTGGAAGGTTATGCCGAATCTGCCAATGCCGGTGGCTACGCAGTGGAACAAAGCGAAACCTACCAAAAAAAGCAGAAAGAGCTGATCCACAATCATATTCTATCCGCAAACATTGTTATTAGTACCGCAAATATTCCGGGACGTAAAGCACCGCTACTGATTGAAACACGCTCTGTAGAAAGCATGCAACCCGGCAGCGTAATTGTTGATTTGGCCGCTGAACAGGGTGGAAATTGCGAACTTTCAAAAAACAAACAAATTATAAATCACAATGGGGTTACCATTTTGGGAAATTCAACACTTTCTGCTGAAATTCCTGCCGCCGCCTCAAAATTGTTGTCCAACAATTTTTTCTCCTTTTTAAAATACAAACAAAAGGCAGAAGCCCAAGACAATGATCCATTGTTAAGCGCTTCCAAAATAATGGACAATGGCGAATGGACGCACCCACATTTCATCAAACAACTACAACCAGCATAACTTATGGATTTTATAAATCTACACATCCAAGAAATTTATTTTGTCATTTTCTGCGTTTTCATCGGTATTGAAGTAATTGCCAATGTTCCCGCCATTTTACATACCCCGCTTATGAGCGGCGCCAATGCTATTAGCGGCGTTATTTTGGTGGGTGCCATTATTGTGATGCTCCGGGTTCCGGCCGATGATTACCTAAATCTTACTTTGGGAGGAATTGCAGTTTTTTTGGGCACGCTCAATATATCCGGCGGATTTTTCGTAACAGGAAGAATGCTTAAAATGTTCAGTCCGAAAAAATAATTTCCCAGTATATTCTATTCACTCAATTCCTAAAGACGAAAAACATAAGGTTCCTCACATAAAAATACCCTTATGTTTTAGTCTTTTTTAATTTCCTTTTTATCCAAAAACCAACAACTTAAAATAATGCATGCAATCATCGAAATAGGTTATCTAATTGCCACGCTATCCTTTTTGGGAGGACTGAAGTTTATGAGTTCTCCAAAAAATGCAAAAACGGGAAATTTAATAGCGGCAATGGGAATGGTTCTGGCCGTAGTGCTCACATTCATTGCCGCGGTGAGTGCCACAGTTCCATATATAAATTTGATTATTATGCTGCTGGCTATTGCCATAGGGACAGTGATCGGAAAAAGAGTTTCCGATAAAGTGGAAATGACCGGAATGCCACAATTGGTTTCTCTCTTCAACGCAACCGGTGGTGGCTGCGCGATGCTGTTAGGTTTGGTTGAGGCCAACCAAATGGAGCTGGCAACCGTTATTCTCGGAAACCAAATTTTGCTGATTGCCGGATTGGTTACTGGCGCCGTAGCCTTAACCGGAAGTATTATTGCCGAACGAAAATTAGCGGGAAAAGTAAAAGACAGACGTAGCAAAACCGTTATCATTTCCGCACGGTTACTTTTGGGATTGCTGTTTTTATTGCCAGTGCTTTATTTTTTCGGCATCATTCCTATCGGTTTCACTGCATTTATGTACGTTCTATCCTTAATCGCAATGATTTATGGGGTACTCTTTGTTTTGCCCATTGGCGGGGCGGACATGCCGGTGGTAATTTCACTTTTAAACAGTATAACGGGAATTGCTACGGCTTTTGCGGGCTTCGTGTATGGAAACAAAGCCATGATAGCAGGTGGTATTTTTGTGGGCGCTGCGGGAATTTTGCTTACACTTTTAATGTGTAAGGCTATGAACCGTTCCTTGATGAAAGTGCTTGCGGGAACTTTTAAAAAGAGCAAAAATGGACAGGTGGAGGAAGAGCAGGAAATAAAGGAAATCAGCATTTCTGAAACGGCCTTATCGCTATCTTTTGCGCAAAAAGTGGCCATTGTACCGGGTTATGGCCTGGCAGTAGCACAAGCGCAGCATATTTGTGGGCAACTTCAGCAACTTTTGGAAAAACGAAATGTGGAAGTAAACTATATCATCCATCCCGTGGCAGGCCGTATGCCCGGACATATGAATGTTTTGCTTGCCGAAGCAAATGTGGATTATTCCCGACTAAAAGAAATGGAAGAGGGCAACGAAAATATGGCCCAATATGATACCGTTTTGGTAATCGGAGCCAATGATGTGGTTAATCCGGCCGCCGAAAATAATCCTGACAGCCCGGTTTATGGAATGCCGATTATCCGTACCCATGAAAGCAAACAGGTAATTGTAATGAAACGAAGTATGGGAAAAGGATATGCCGGAGTTCAAAATGATCTTTTTGGTTTGGACAATTGCAGCATACTTTTTGGCGATGCAAAATCATCTTTACTGGAAATTGTAAACCAGTTAAAGCTAATTTAAAACTGAAATTACAGTATAGATTTTCTTCGTTTTAATTTATTGATCCCTTTCCTTTGTTCGACTGTCAATGAATTTCAATTTTCTTTTTTCGATATAAAATTCAAAAATATTCTTCCGAAATCAGAAATACCGTTGGGTGGAAAGCGGACAGGTTTTTTTTATTTTTTTACGACCGAAAAAATCCTCGTTTTCTGAAATTTCAGTTATATCTTCGAATTTTTCTATGAAGGAATTATATTAATACAGATTAGAAATTCGACAAAATATTATGGACACTATCCTCCACGAACTTTCAGAACATTTTCAGCTTCCGTTCCACAATCCGGTTCTGATTTTTTCAATAATACTTTTTATCATTCTATTAGCGCCGGTGTTATTAAATAGAATTCGGATACCCGGAATTATTGGGTTGATTGTATCCGGAATTATTATTGGTCCCGAAGGTTTCAACATTTTGGAAAAAAGTCTTTTTGTTGATGTTTTCTCGACTATCGGCCTTTTGTATATTATGTTTATTGCAGGGTTGGAACTCGACTTAAACGAGTTTAAGGCAACCAAAAATAAAAGTATCATTTTTGGTCTTTTAACTTTTTCGATTCCCTTGGGTATCGGTTTTCCAGTATGTTATTACATATTGGATTTCAATTTTAATGCAAGTCTACTCACTGCCAGTATGTTTGCCACACATACCCTTGTTACCTATCCAATTGTCAGCAAGTTGGGAGTTTCAAAAAATATAGCGGTGGCCATAACCGTGGGAGGTACAATACTGACGGATACCGCGGTGCTGATACTGTTGGCCGTAATTTTAGGATCGCATAGTGGCGGGCTTACCCAGGAATTCTGGATCCGTTTGGGCATTTCACTTCTGTTGTTTTCCGCATTTATGTTTTTTATTATTCCAAAAATCGCGAAATGGTTTTTCCGAACACTCGAAAGTGAGAAACATTCGCACTATATTTTTGTACTGTCCGTGGTATTTTTTTCCGCCTTTTTGGCGGAGTTGGCTGGATTGGAATCTATCATTGGTGCGTTCGTTGCAGGTTTGGCACTGAATAAACTCATCCCCCATTCATCGGCATTGATGAATCGAATTGAATTTATCGGCAATTCACTCTTCATCCCCTTTTTTTTAATAAGCGTAGGAATGGTGGTTGATGTAAAGGTTATTTTAAGTGGCCCAATGGCTATAATTATAGCGGGCACCTTAACCATAGTTGCCATCACCGGCAAATGGACGGCGGCTTGGATAACGCAATTGATTTTTGGCTTTTCAAGAGGCCAGCGAAAACTGATTTTTGGTTTAAGTAGCGCTCATGCTGCGGCTACCTTGGCCGTAATTTTGGTTGGTTATAATGCGGGAATTTTGAGTGCCAATATTTTAAATGGCACTGTTGTCTTGATACTTATTACATGCATTGTGGCTTCCTTCGCCACTGAAAGCGCTTCAAAAATTATAATTCGGGATATGGACGAAAATGAGGAAACGCTGACAATTACCGGCAATACCGAACAAATTCTCATCCCGATTGCAAACATGACCAATATTGAAAAAATATTAGAGTTTGCAATTTTAATAAAGGATAAAAAATCCGCAATGCCACTTTCTCTTTTAACCGTAGTTCCAAACACTCTGGAAGCCGAGAAAAATATAATGAAGGCAAAATTGGAACTTGAAAAATTTATAAAAGAAACCACCGCTTCCGAAACCGATGCCACCATTATGGCGACCATAGACTACAACGCTGCCAGCGGCATATCCCGAACCGCGAAGGAAATAATGGCCGATCTCATTTTATTGGGATGGCCACAAAAAACGGGATTTCTGGATAAATTGATTGGAGACAAAATGGAAAGTATCCTCGAAAATACAGAAAAAACATTGTTTATCTGCCAGTTCGAGAATCCGCTCATAAACCATAAAAGATTGTTCGTTATCGTCCCGCCAATTGCAGAGTTTGAAGAAGGCTTCGAAATGTGGCTCAATAAATTGGCCAAACTTGCCATTGAAATTTCAATCCCGATTACCCTCAATTGCACTGATGACACCCACAAAGCCATATTAAGGTTTTTTAAAACCCAAAAACTAAGTTTGAACATTCAATTTAACCGTTTTTATGAATGGGAAGATTTTCTTATTCTTTCCCGTCAATTTTTGGATACAGATTTAATAGTGCTTGTATCTTCCCGAAAAGGATACGTTTCCCATTTTGGACAATTGGATAGAATTCCCGCCAAATTGGAAAAGCATTTTCCAGCAATTAGCAAAATGGTATTTTATCCACGATAGCCACAAGTATGGGAATTAAAAAACCCTTAAACCTCCCAATGGTTGGCTACAATAGCAATGTTTGTATCTTTAAGCGCAAAATATAATAAACATTATGAAAAATTTATTCCTTAAAATTCTCTTGCCCTGTATCATATTTTCATTTTTAATTGCGGACCTAAATGCACAGATTCTAAGTAGCCCCCAAATTGATAGTCTTGTTCAAAAAACAATGACAACATTCAACGTGCCGGGAATGGCGGTGGCGGTTTTGAAGGATGGAAAAATTTATCATAAAAATACTTACGGCGTCCGTTCCCTCAAAACGAATGCGCCCGTAAACGAAAATACTCTTTTTGGCGTGGCCTCCAACACCAAGGCATTTACCACAGCGGCTTTGGCCCAACTTATTGATAAGGGAAAGCTCACGTGGGATACAAAAGTAACGGATATAATTCCAGAATTTAAATTACACGACGCCTACGTTACCAGCGAATTTACCGTACGCGATTTGGTCACCCACCGCAGTGGTTTGGGCCTTGGCGCGGGCGATTTAATGGTTTTTCCCGCCAATAACACAACTACTAAAGAAGAAATGATACACAATCTCAGATATTTAAAACCTGTATCCTCCTTCCGAAGTAAATTTGATTACGACAACTTGCTATACATAGTTGCCGGGGAAATAGTTTCGAGGGTTTCGGGCGTTGATTTTGATACTTACATTTCACAAAACTTTTTTAAACCGCTTGGGATGAACCGCTCTTTTCTATCCATTCCACAAATTAAGGCAGACGAAAACAGAATTGATGGTCACGCCCCGGTGAATGGCAAACTGGAATTAACGGGTGATACCTTCACACAAATTGCAACTCCTGCGGGTGGTATTTATTCATCAATTAATGATATGAGTGTTTGGGTGCAAGCGCAACTGAATCACGGAAAATATGGGGCGCAACTAAAGGACAGCATTTTCAGTGAAAAGATGCATGGCGAAATGTGGTCGCCACAAACATTAATTAAAACCGGCAAAGGACCTTACAACACCCATTTTTCCGCCTATGGATTGGGGTGGTTTTTAAGTGATGTAAAAGGACATTTTCAGGTTACGCACACCGGAGGGCTTAATGGAATTGTCAGTCAAGTTACACTTATTCCAGAAATGCATCTCGGCATTATCGTACTCACAAACCAGCAAAGTGGCTCTGCGTTTACGGCAATTACAAACACCATAAAGGATGGATTTTTTGGCATTTCGGGGGAAGATAGAATTAAGCAATATAGTGAGCGAAGATTGGCAGGTGAAAAAGAAGAAGACAGCATAATTTCAGCCGTGGAAGAAACTATAGCGGCCCAATTAAAAAATAAAACACCGACGCCAAACCTAACAGATTATGTGGGAACGTATAATGACGTGTGGTTTGGAAATGTTATAATTAGCGCACAAAACGGAAAGCTAAATTTTAGGGCCGAAAAATCCAGCGATTTAACCGGAATAATGTCCTATTACAAAGGAACTACCTATGTGGTTCGCTGGAATGACGCCTCTTTAAAAGCCGATGCTTTCGTTAATTTTCGTTTGGATACGGAAGGAAAAGCTGAAGGATTTACAATGATCGGTATTTCCCCATTTATTGATTTCAGTTATAACTTTCAAGACTTGGAGTTCAGGCGCTCCAAATGATTGTTGGCCCAAAAAAAAATTAAATCCGCTGCCATTGGTCATTCAATAGCAGCGGATTTTTGAGTTTATTTGGTTTATTTCTGTTATACTTTTAAATTTCCGTGTTCCCCTAAGTCTGGTTCATTACCCGTTATCGCCCCTTGGGCCATTTTCAGTAAGGAAAGTACTTTTCCGTGTTTGGTATCCCAATAATGGGCCTCGTCAGGTTGAATTTTAATAGCGGTTATATTGGGATCGTCCACACCTTCAAACCAAGCATCATCCCCGCTGCCGTACAATTCCTTAATTCTGTTCCGATCCGTGCTAATGGTTGCACGACCGTACACAGTTAAAAATTCAAAATTGCCTTTATCGGCATAAATTAATTGGGTTTTGTTTTCCCTTTCAATATTTTGGTTGTGCTCACTGTTTTTATTGCTTAAAAACCAAATGTTTCCAGCTTCGTCAACTTCTTTGGTGCTCATGGGTACAACATGGAAGGGTTGATTATTCAAATCTGTGGCCATCATTGTATAATCGATTGATTCTGCCAAATCTTTTATTTTTTTGCGGGCTTCTTCGTTGCTTAGATTTTTTGTGCTCATAGTTTTTATTTTCAATATACTAAACATTCACACGGTGCACTTTTAAGAAAATCATAAAGTTTAAGACGAGCTGAAAATAATTCAACAAATCATATTTCTGATTCTTTTAATTTCTCCTAAGAATACATGTTATGCCCCTTTAAGTTCCTAAATTTGCAATTATGGAATTGGATATAGCAAAAAATATTCGCCCTGCACGCCCAGAGGATTATAATCAGGTGGCTCCACTGATAATACAGGCTATGGAGGATTTGGCCTGCACATTTGCCAATACGAAAAACTCTCAGGAAGCCATTCCGCTGTTCGAGCATTTTTTTCAGAAAAAATCCAATCAATATAGTTTTGAACATACCTTGGTTTTTGAAGAAACGGGCAAGATTTTGGGCTCCATTACATTTTATGATGGCGCCTTGTTATCCACCTATCGCAAACCATTTTTGGAATATATAGTTGAGAAATATAGGGTGGCAGAATTAAAAATTGACGATGAAACGGAGCCAAATGAAATATATATTGATACGGTAAGCGTTTCTCCCCATCACCAAGGCAAAGGAATTGGGAAGCAATTATTGGCTGCGGCAATTAATTGTGCAAAAAAAGATAGGCAAAAAAGAATAGGCCTATTGGTAGATTTCAATAATCCCGATGCAAAAAAACTTTATACTGCCCTTGGATTCCAAAGCAAAGGCCGCAAAAATCTTGGTAACTGCATTTACGAACATTTGCAGCTCGAGCTTTAGTTTTTCGTTTTAAACTAGGAAAAAAGTTGTTCCAAAACAGGAAGCGATTTTGGCTTTTGATAACCCTGCACATGAAAACTATAATAGGTCAGAATAAATTCCAGCAAATTGTGGCGCGCTGCCTTTGACAATTTTATGGAGTGCAACGATTCCAAATTTATTCCAAAGAACTTTTTGAAATTCTCAATCTGTTGGCCTTTCAAACAGTAGTTGCCGGTATCGGCCGACTGAAAATTGCCTTCCACAATATTGAAATAGGGCGCATCAATATTGGAGGCGTCCGGATAAAAACCGAAATGCATACTTAATTGCAACAAAAAGAAAATATGAAAATTGGACACGGCACTAGCTTGGTCCAACCACTGAAAGGAACTTTCCAAATAAGCGAAAAGTTCTGGATTGCTTTCCTCCTCACGAATGCAGTTTTTCAACATTTCAGACAAAAACAGAACGAGCCCTGACTTGATAATATCGGTATGCAGGGTTTGATATGGACGCCCTATTTTTGCCTCTTTAATATATTCCAACGTGCCTTTGTTTTTATGATCGGCAATTAGCTCCAATTGGGTCAGCGGCTGGAAATAGGAAGCCTTAAGTTTTCCATTTTTGGCTTTTAAAATATTGCGAAGCAAATAGGTTTTAATCCCGCTTACCTGGGTATAGCAAGTGACAATAAGATCGGCTTCAGAATATTTTATGGCAGAAAAAACAATGGCTTTGGTTGCAACGATCATTATCGGATAATCATAATTTTCGAAACCTTTGTTTCCGCACTATCATCGGTGGTCACCAACACTAAATAAACCCCGGAACGCACTTTGTATTTTCCAAATGCTGTGGTGTCCCACAAAACACTTCCCCCTTCGGAGGTTTCTTCAAAAACCAGACTTCCGTTAATGTCGGTAATTTTTACGTTTGCTCGGGCTGTAAGTCCATCAATGGTAACGTTGCCGTGGTAACCGGGGCGCACAGGATTTGGAAATGCGTGCAAATTTTCAAGATTATCATTGGGTGCAGTCGCGGTTCCCCTATAAGCCACCAAACCTTGGGTGGTAGCAAAATAAACAACTCCGCTGAAGGGGTCTATTGCGATATCCTGCACGTTGTTTGTTGGCAATGGGGAATTATCTATAGTGAATCGCAACAAGGTTTCCTGTCCATTCGCGGATAAATAGAATACACCGGCCGTGGCCGTTGCGATCCATTTATTGTTTGAGCCGTCCACTTCAATATCAGTGATGGATTGCTCATATAAAAGCTCTTGCGCAACACCGTTTTCTAAAATAATTATAGCCTGCGACTCTGGGGTAACTCCTTGTTCAAAAAAACTACCGGGGCTGTACAGAACGCGAAGGCCATTGAGTGTTCCAATCCAGAGTCTGTTTTGCGCATCGAACGCGAGCGCTCGAACCCCACTGGCGGGTAAATTGCCGGCACCGGCACCTTTTCCCAATTTATTGAAGGAGTCCGTCCGTGGATTGTAGCCAATAAGTCCGTTGCTATAAGAACCGAAAAAAATATTTCCCTCGCGACTAATTACCAATTTGGTTAAGGCCAACTCGCTAATAGGGTTTATGATATTGGATATGTCCACTTTTTGAAACTGGCCGTTTGGTGTTAATTTAATAAGTCCTTCATCTGTTTTACTTTGAAGAAACCAAAGATTGCCCTGATTGTCAAATTCAGAACCATATAACCGAATTCCAGCGTCCACTCCATTGATAATTGCCTTATCCAACCCGCTGTTGGTTTCATCATAAAGAATCGTTGGTGAATCATCCACAATTTTTAATAGTCCCTTTTCAAAAGAACTTATAAACACCTCGCTTTGGTTTGCGGGATTAATAGTTGCTTCTACCAAATCTGTGGGTTCTCCGCCCACCGCTGCGCTTAAATCCTCATATTGAATGTTATTCCAAAGAGTGTCCTTAAGATGGCTAATTCCAAAGCGGGATAGGGGGTATGGATTGAAATCGACATCCACTTCTCCAAAAGTAACCCATAATTCACCAGGGGCAGCATCCAATGCGAAAGGCCGATTTCTGATAGGTCCGTTTGGAAGGATTTGCGTGGGCTGTGAACTGCCGAAAGGAACGATCAAAAGGCCATCTTCCGCGGTTCCGAGATAGAAATTATTTCCGAAACTATTCCCAGAGAAAAGATCGAGCTCATAACCTTGAACATTGGTTATGGAAGATTGCTGCACAAAGCCTTCAGAATAAGCATGGATTGAATTTTTAGTGGTAATTGTCAATATATCGGCAGCAAGTCGGAATTTTTGCACTTGGGAACTGAAGGTTTGAACGATGGTCGTATTCCCTTGGGGCGTAAAGCGCAAAATAGCATTTGCGTTATTGGAAGCATAAAGCTCATTACCCAATTTTTCCATGGCCCTGTAACCTCCGCCCATTATAGTTGTCCAGTTTTGATAATCAATAAGATTGTTATCTGCCACGATTGCCCTGCGTATTCCATTAGTGGTACTTGCAGCAAAAATGTAAGGTTCTTGAACGGTGGTTTGAATTATATTGATTTGGCTTCCGCCATCACCAATAAAATAGGTGTCGCCAAATTCTAAAGCAGAAAGATCGAATACAGAAATTCCGTATTGGGTAGAGATGTAAAGATTGTTATTATATTCCTCGAAATTATTAATGCGTTTTCTGTCCGGTGGAATGGTTTGTTTTTCTAAAATGTCCACAACTTTAAGGATGTTTTCTTCGCCATCCTTTACAATTTCTATTAAGCCATTATCATATCCGATAACCAATAGTTGAAAAATCTCACTGTAATGAACCGTTGTTATGAAATTGCCGGACAATCCATTTATAGTTGATAAGGTTTCTATTTGTTGCGTAGAAAGGTCGTATTTGAAAACGGCATTTTCAGCGCCAACATAAACCTTATTGTTTCCCTGTGAAATATCTTTCACTGAAACAAATGAGAAATGGCCCCTCCACTTATCTTCAAAATTCTGTGCGTTGGCCAGAAAAGGAATTAATAGAAGAAAAGCAAATACCCACTGCTTCATATAAAAACTGTTTTTGTTTATTAACACGCTAAAATACTATTTATTGCCGAAGCTTTTAAAAGGCGAAGTACAAAATGGAAAAGAACGTGGCACAAAAGCAGAATCGGGATTCTGCGGGAAAAATTTTGGTTCCCTCTTTCTTTGTACTACGTTCTCTTGGTAAATTAATTTTTTGGGAAATTTTAAACCACGCCTTGGGCAAGCATAGCATCTGCCACCTTCACAAAGCCGGCAATATTGGCTCCTTTAACATAATCTACATATCCGTCACCATCTTTTCCGTATTGAACGCAGGCGTCATGAATGTCGTTCATAATGCCGTACAGTTTTTCGTCAACTTCTGATGCTGTCCAGCTTAAGCGTAAAGAGTTTTGCGACATTTCCAAACCTGAAGTGGCCACACCGCCGGCATTGGAAGCTTTTCCTGGTGCGAATAATATTTTCGCATTCTGAAATGCTGTAACTGCCTCCGGTGTGCAAGGCATATTAGCACCTTCACCCACGCAGAAACAACCATTTTTTAAAAGCATTTCAGCCTCATCGCCATTAAGTTCGTTCTGGGTTGCACAAGGAAGAGCAATGTCGCATTTCACCTCCCAAGGACGTTTTCCTTCAAAATATTTTGCACCTGTGTATTTTTCGGTATATTCTGAAATACGGCCTCGTTTTTCGTTTTTCAAATCCATCACGAAAGCAAGTTTTTCTTCGTTTATCCCTTCGGCATCATAAATATATCCCGCGGAATCTGAAAAGGTTATAACCTTTCCACCAAATTCCATTGCTTTTTGGGCGGCATATTGTGCCACGTTTCCGGAGCCGGAAACAACCACCGTTTTGCCTTTAAAGTTTTCTCCTTTTGTTTCCAACATATTTTTTACAAAATACACGTTGCCATAACCTGTTGCTTCTGGACGAATAAGCGACCCGCCGTATGAGCGGCCTTTTCCGGTGAAAACTCCAGTAAAATTATTTTGAATTCGCTTATATTGGCCGAACATAAATCCAACCTCGCGACCGCCAACACCAATATCTCCGGCGGGAACGTCAGTGTCCGGGCCAATATGCCTGTATAGTTCTGTGATGAAACTTTGGCAAAAGCGCATTACCTCATTATCACTCTTTCCTTTGGGGTCAAAATTAGATCCGCCCTTTCCGCCACCAAGGGGAAGCGTAGTCAGGCTATTCTTAAAAGTTTGTTCAAACCCTAAAAACTTCAAAATACTAAGGTTTACCGATGGGTGAAAACGCAAGCCGCCCTTATAAGGTCCAATGGCCGAATTGAATTGAATCCGATAGCCTTTGTTTACTTGTGTTTCACCTTTGTCATCCGTCCAAGGTACTCGGAAAATTATGGCGCGTTCAGGTTCCACCATCCGCTCCAACAATTTTTTGTTGGCATACTTTTCATTTTCTTCTATAAAAGGGATTACCGTTTCGGCAACTTCAGATACCGCCTGAAGAAATTCAGGTTCATTGGGATTGTTTTTTTCGACTTCAGAAATGAAATCCAGGATACTTTGCTTCATTGATTTTAGATTAATTTTACTTTTAGCGAATTCCCTAATTTTCAGCTCAATAAATTGTTCCTTTAATGAATATTCCCTAAGGGCTATCGGTAAAATAAACAAGAAATTAAACGTTTATATATGGAAGGCACAAATATAAGCGTTATGACAAAAACAGTGTGTAATTTTTTAACAAATAAGCTAAATAGTATTATTAAATTTCGCTGTTAAACATGTTTTTATATATTTGTTGTGTCTCAATCTAAACCCATTTTTATAATGAATACCAGAATTTTGCTAATGGTATTTTTCTTGTTGGTTTTTGCCAGGCAAGAAGTTTACAGCCAGTTTGGCTTTTCTCATGAAGTGGGTTTAATAACCGGTCCAGTAGTGTTCTATTCTGATTTTGGACAACGAAATAACTTTGAGACAAATGTAAAAAATGTGGGATTCGGAGTTGGCTTAATCCATTACCTCAATTTTTCATATCGAGCGGATTGTAATTGTTACACACGCGACACTTACTTTAATGATCACTTTAAAATCCGTAATGAGATTGACTATCACAAAACAAGTTTCGAGCATTTCGGACAGTGGGTAGAAGCTGACCAAACATCCTTATTCGCTGATCAACTACGCGCTATGAGCGGTTCTACCTCAGTTTTTGAAATTGGCTCACAATTGGAATATTTTCCTTTAAGCATTCGTGACTTTTCTGCTGGAGCATTTAAAATTGCACCTTTTATTAGTTTTGGTGTGCATTGGGTGAGTTACACCGCAGAAGTTGAATCTTCTCTAGGCCCTTTGAATACACCAATCTCCACTCCGGACAAATATTATAATGCATTTCAACAAGGCTCTGCCTCCACTTGGGCTATGGTGGGCAGCGTGGGTGTTCGGTATAAATTAACCCCAATGAGTGATTTAATGCTGGACAGTCGGTGGGAATATTATTTTTCAGATAATTTGGACGGCCTGAACCCAAGCCTTGAAAATAATGGAACAACGCCCGTTCCTGAAAATAAGGCTAATGAATGGATTTATTGGTTGAACATTGGCTACATATATTATATAGAATAAAAAAATTTGAAACCAATAAAAAAGGGTCGGCTTTTGTTGAAGTCGACCCTTTTTTATTGCTGTACTTTTTTAACCTATGGCCTGTTTCAGATCGGCAATCAAATCATCGGCATCTTCAATGCCCACGCTCAACCGAATCAACGAATCCACAACGCCAGTTTTTTCGCGTTCCTCTTTCGGAATGCTTGCATGCGTCATGCTCGCTGGATGCCCGGCAAGACTCTCGACACCGCCAAGGCTTTCCGCCAAGGTGAAGATTTTTAGGTTTTCAACAATTCTGATGGCCTCCTCATAATTGTTTCCTTTGGTTACAAACGAAATCATCCCGCCGAAATCCTTCATTTGTTCTTTCGCAATATTGTGGTTTGGATGGTTTTCAAAACCGGGCCAATACGCCTTTTCAATTTTAGGGTGGTTTGCCAAATATTCAGCAACCGCTTTCCCATTTTCGCAATGGCGTTGCATACGGATGTGTAGTGTTTTCAAGCCTCGCAAAACCAGAAAACTATCCTGGGGCCCACAAACTGCACCGCTCGCATTTTGAATGAAATATAGTTTTTTGGCAAGCTCTTTATCCTTTACTATTAAAGCTCCCATAACCACATCGCTGTGACCGCCCAAATATTTTGTGGCACTGTGCATCACAATATCGGCGCCCATATCAAGGGGTTGTTGCAAATATGGGGTAGCAAAAGTATTATCAACAGCAAGCAAAACGTTGTGCTTTTTCGCGATGGATGCTGCTTTTTTGATATCGATTATATTCATCATTGGGTTGGTTGGCGTTTCCACCCAAATCAATCTCGTTTTTTCGTTTACATACTCCTCAATATTATCAGCATTTTCCATTCCTATAAAGTGGAACTTAATTCCAAATCCCTCAAAAATCTTTGTGAACAAACGGTAGGAGCCGCCGTACAAATCATTGGTTGAAATCACTTCATCGCCAGGTTTCAATAATTTTATTACCGCATCAATCGCCGCAAGTCCACTTCCGAATGCAAGCCCGAATTCCCCATTTTCTATGCTGGCCAAAGCGCGTTCCAAAGCTGCCCGTGTGGGATTTCCGCTTCGCGAATATTCAAAGCCTTTGTGGCCGCCAGGCGTGGATTGTGAATAGGTGGACGTTTGATAAATAGGAGGCATCACCGAGCCATATGCAGGATCTACATTATGCTGGCCTCCGTGAATAGTTTTTGTGTTGAATTTCATAGATATTTGAAATTTTATAGGTTTACCAGCTATTCAAAAACTATACTTTGTGATTTAATATAACTTTCACAATAGCTGATTTTAAAGTTATTACTTTTGAATGTGCAAATGTAATAGTTTCATTTGTGATAGCTAACCTTCTATTCCTTTTAACGTATGAATAACAAAATAACGGTCGTGGCTTTGATTGCGCTCATTACCGTGGGTTGTGAGCGGGAGAAAAAGATTGAAATCTCTTCCGAAAGTTTCACCGAAAATGAACTTCCCATTTGCGAAAACAGTAACTGCCCAGAAATAACCATCAATTATGTGGAGGTATTTGGTGATCCGGAGATTTCCGAAAAAATAAATGGTAAAATAAAGAACTTTATTTTCACTTCCCTGCTTATGGGGGAAGATACCATTCCCACTGCAAAAACAATTCAAGAGGCGGCCACTGGTTTTGTAAAAAATTACAAGGAAGACAAAGCCCAGTTTCCGGATATGGCCGGGGAATATTTTGCCGAAATTTCCGTAACCGAAATTTATAGATCCGAGGAGCATATTTGTTTCGAGATACGCCAATACCTCTACACAGGCGGTGCCCACGGCTACGGAACTACTTCGTTTAAAAATATAGACCCGAAAACTGGTGAGGAAATTCCCTTTCAAAAATTATTTAAGGATAAAAAGGAATTTGCCACTTTTGCGGAAAAGAAGTTTCGCCATGAACAAAAAATCGCCCAGGAACAATCCATAAATGGAACGGGCTTTTGGTTTGAAAATGATAAATTCTATTTGCCCGAAAGCGTTGGTTTTACTCAGGACAGCATTATATTTGTTTACAACCAATACGATATTGCAAGCTACGCGGACGGCCCTATTGAACTAAAAATTGCAGTAGAAGAAGCAAAACCCTTTCTTCGTATTCATTAATTTTACAAGATGCAAAAAGTATATTATTTATCAACTTGCGATACCTGCAAAAGGGTGATGGAGGAAATTGAAATTCCGTCTTCATTTATTAAGCAGGATTTAAAGGTGCAGGGCATTACCGAACAAGAACTTGAGGAACTTTTCAATCTTACCGATAGTTATGAAATGCTTTTCAGCCGAAGGGCGAAGCTTTATCAGGAACGGAATTTAAAGGAAGACAAACTTCTGGAAGAGGATTTCAGGAATTTGCTTCTGGAGCATTATACTTTTCTGAAACGGCCCATAATCGTAAACAACGATAAAATTTTCATAGGCGGCAGCCCAAGCACCGTCGCTGCCGCCAAAAAATCCATTCACTCAAATTAATGGATAATCGTTTGTTGGCAATACTTGCCGCGACGGCCACCGAAACTATTTACGGCATTAATCACACCGTGGCAAAGGGGCTGATGCCGCACGTAATACAGCCGTTTGGATTTATTGTTTTGCGTGTAGGTGGGGCCGCATTGTTATTTTGGATCTTCAGCATTTTTGTAAAATCGGAAAAAATTGACCCAAAGGATTGGCTGCGGATTTTTGGCTGCGCCGTTTTTGGAATGGTGCTCAATATGCTGATGTTTTTTAAGGGCTTGAGCCTTTCAACCCCTATTAACAGTGCCGTTTCAATGACGATTACGCCCGTATTATTGTTGTTGCTCACCGCCATCATTTTGCGTGAGCGCATCACTTGGATTAAAACTTTAGGAATTTTTCTCGGCCTTTCCGGAGCTTTGGCGCTCATCCTTTTTCAGGAAAAAACCCAGAGCAATGCACCAAATATTCCGTTGGGGAATTTACTTTTCGTCATCAATGCAATTAGCTATGCATTTTATTTGATTTTGGTAAAACCTTTGGTCGCAAAATATAACGTTTTCACGCTGCTTAAATTTTTCTTTTTAATAGCCTTTTTTATAAACCTGCCCATTGGTTTTTCAGAAATTACCCAAGTGGAATGGACGCAGCTTAGCTTTTCAGAAATCGGACAAATTATCTTTGTAGTGGTGGCAACAACATTTTTAACTTATCTCTTCAATATTTTTGCGTTGAAACAATTAAGTCCGTCCACCGTGGGAGTTTTTATTTATTTGCAACCCGTGGTAGCTACTATTTTTGCAATTTTGGCCGGCGCAGATACGCTCAATGCAATTCGGGTGGGAGCGGCTTGTTTGATTTTTATGGGCGTTTTTCTTACCACCCGAAAACCCAAAAACCCCAATTTACCCCAAGAAATTTAACTACAAATCCTTCGGACGTTCGTTGTATTTACGAGTGTCTTCTTTTGTAAGGATTTTAAAATCGGCCGTTTTTTCCAAAGCTTCAAAATTATCAAAAAGCTCCTTTGGAAGGCCAACGAGTTTCCGTTCCTTCAAATCGATCCACCCGCCCATCATTTCGCAGCGGGCAAAGTTTTTCCCGTTTTCGTCATAAAAATTATGAAGAAACCGAAAGTACATTCCATCTTCTGAAATTCCCTTCAACTGAAGCGATACCCGCACAGGTTTACCCGGAAATACTTCACGGAAATAATACATATGCTCATAAAAAGCAACCGGTCCCAAATCATATTTGGAAAGCTGTTTTTGGTTCAACCCATTTTCCATCAAAAAACCCATTCGGGTGTGGCTCATATAATCAATATAGGCGCTGTTGCGCAAATGGCGGTTGGCATCAACATCACTCCAGCGTATTTCGAATTGTTTAATATACATCGTCAAATTTTTTCTACAAATTTAAAGTAACTTTGTTATGCAAGCATAGCAAATCTGTTTTGATTGTGTTAAAATTATTATCGGAAAATGCCTCTAATTCAAAGCCATTACAAACCAAAATTTCCCTTTAAAAATGGGCATTTCTCTACTATTTACTCGGCCAAACTTCGTCCTTCTCCAAAATTGGTGCAACAGCGGGAACGGCTCCAATTGCACGATGGAGATTTTATGGACATTGATTGGTCCTTCACCGAAAAGCCTTCGCGAAAAGTTGCAATCCTGCTTCATGGACTTGAAGGAAATGCGCAGCGAACCTATATAAAAGGGCAAGCAAAAACTTTAAATGAAAACGGCTGGGATGCGGCGGCGGTAAATTTTCGCGGCTGTAGTGGCGAGGCAAATCTTTCGTATCAATCCTATAACGCGGGAAAAACCGATGATTTGGAAGCGGTACTCAATTACATTTTAGAAAAATATGATTATTCAGAAATCGGTTTGATTGGTTTCAGTTTGGGTGGAAATTTACTTTTGAAATACTTGGGCGAACGCGAAACGTTTCCCAAAGAAATAAAAAAAGCTGTCGCTATTTCTACCCCGCTAAATTTGAAAGGTTCGTTGGAAGCTTTGAACCAATTTTACAATTGGGTTTACCGAAATTCCTTTTTGATAAATCTTCGGAAAAAATATAAAACCAAAATGAAGGATTTTCCCGAAAAAATGACGCTTTCAGATTATAAAAAAATAAAATCCCTTTTGGAATTCGACAACCTTTATACCGCCCCGGCCCACGGATTTAAAGATGCCTTTGATTATAACGAAAAGAACAGCAGCCTTCAATTTCTTCCGAATATAAAAATTCCCGTATTTATTTTGAACGCCAAAAACGACAGTTTTCTCTCCTCGGAATGTTACCCCACGGAATTGGCCTCTAAAATGAAAACTCTACAGCTCGAAATTCCAAAATACGGCGGCCACGTGGGTTTTCATCAAACCAATAAATTGTTTTACAGCGAAAAACGTGCGCTTCAATTTTTAAATGAATAATTCAGTTATATTCCCTCTCACCTCGCATTCACAACCTACCACCTAATTTTCTTACCTTTGCGCTTCAATAAATCAGGAATATGATCCAATCCATGACGGGCTACGGCAAAGAAGTTGTCCAGCTTCCTTCCAAAACCATTACCATCGAAATAAAATCGCTCAACAGCAAAGGCCTCGACCTCAACACGCGCGTGCCTTCCGCTTATCGTGAAAAAGAACTCGAAATCCGGGATTTACTGGCGAAAAAACTGCAACGCGGAAAGGTGGATTTTTCACTTTATATTGAAGTAACGGGCGAGGAAGTTTCAACCCAACTTAATGAGAATGTTGTAAAACAGTACATAAAGCAATTGGCGAATGTAGTAAATGGCGATCCCGTGGAGCTTTTAAAAATGGCCGTTCGCATGCCGGATGCATTAAAAACCGAGCGCGAGGAAATTGACGAAACAGAATACGAAGCTATTCTAAAAGGAATGGACCAAGCCTTGGAAGCCATCAATAAATATAGAACCGACGAAGGTTTGGTTTTGGAAAATGATTTCTTGGAACGGACTAAAACTATTTCGAAATTGCTGAATGATGTGGTTGCCATAGATCCCGAACGTATGACGGCGTTAAAAGATCGCCTTCGCAAAGCTGTGTCGGAATTAAAGGAAAAAGTGGACGAAAACCGTTTTGAGCAGGAATTGATTTATTATCTCGAAAAATACGATATCACCGAAGAAAAAGTTCGCCTTAAAAATCATTTGGAATATTTTGAGCAATCATTGAATTCACACGATTCCAACGGGAAAAAATTAGGATTTATCACGCAAGAAATTGGGCGGGAAATCAATACAATCGGCAGCAAGGCAAACTATGCGCCGATGCAGCAAGTTGTAGTGCAAATGAAGGATGAGCTCGAAAAAATTAAGGAACAAGCCCTAAATGTTTTATAGATGGAGGGAGGAAGATTGATAGTGTTTTCGGCACCTTCGGGAAGCGGCAAAACTACAATTGTGCAGCATTTGCTGAAACAGGAAGATTTGAATCTTGAATTTTCAGTTTCGTGCACTTCTCGCGAGCCGCGGGGCGACGAACGCCACGGCGAAAATTACTATTTCATTTCGCTGAAAGATTTTAAGCAGCATATAAAAAATGGGGATTTTTTGGAGTGGGAGGAAGTGTATCGCGATAATTTTTACGGCACTTTAAAAAGTGAGGTAGAACGTATTTGGAGCCGCGGGAAGAATGTGATTTTTGATATAGACGTAGTTGGAGGACTTCGCATAAAAAAGAAATTTCCTGAAAAAACCTTGGCGGTTTTCGTAAAACCCCCGAGTATTGACGAGCTTAAAATTCGCCTTAAAAAACGCAAGACCGAAAGTGAGGACCGCATTAATATGCGTATTGCAAAAGCTTCGGTTGAACTTGCAACCGCCCCACAATTTGATATCATTATAGAAAACCACAATTTAGAAATCGCCCTAAAAGAGGCGCACGATTTAGTTGAGGATTTTATAAAAGTAAAGTAAATGTCATAAACTCACCGACCCATCGATACTTCGGCAAAAAAAATAGGACTATACTTCGGCACCTTCAATCCCATTCACGTTGGGCATTTGATAATTGCCAATCACATGGTGGAATTCAGCGATTTGGATGAAGTATGGTTTGTGGTCACGCCCCACAATCCGCTAAAAAAGAAAAAAACTCTATTGGAAGATTACCACCGTTTGGCAATGGTTCGAATTGCTGTGGAAAACTATCCAAAACTAAAGGCTAGCAATGTGGAGTTTGATCTTCCGCAGCCTAATTATACGGTGAATACCTTGGCTCATTTGGAGGAAAAATATCCCGGACAAAATTTTTGTTTGATAATGGGCGAAGACAACTTAATAGGGCTTCCAAAATGGAAAAACTATGAAGTGATTCTCAACAGATATTCAATCTATGTTTATCCCAGAATTTCGGAAGACATACCCCTAAAACCGCTTACAGAGGGGAAGCTTCGTATAACTATTGTTGATGCGCCAATAATTGAACTTTCTTCAACATTCATCCGCAACGGAATTAAAAGAGGAAAAAATATAAAGCCCATGCTTTCAGCGGAGGTTTGGAAATATTTGGATGAGATGAATTTTTATAAATGAAAACCGCCCCACCAAACTAACACTTGGGGAGCGGCCTCAACTAAATAACCAACCAAAATCATTGAAATTTTTTTTAGGATAGGAACAACCCTCTTCAATAATTAATCCAATAACGTCCCAAAGCGGTTAAAGATTGTGTGCTAATTCTTAAATTCCACTGTTAAAACTTTTCCGAAGGAAATGTGTACTTTTGGAGAAATAAAAAAGATTGAATGTCAGAAAAACCAAAGTTTGCGGTATTTGGCGGCGGAAGCTGGGCAACGGCAATTGTGAAAATGCTCTGCGAAAACCTCGATGAAGTTTGCTGGTATATGCGAAGCAAGCAAGCAGTAGATTTTATTAAAAAGCACGGCCACAACCCGAATTATCTCAGCTCGGTGGAGTTTAACCTGAAGCAATTGAAGCTTAGTAACGATATTAATGAAACGGTTTCCTGCGCCGATTATCTGATTTTTGTAATTCCTTCCGCATTTCTTCATCAGGAACTTGAAAAACTGAATGTTACTTTGGAAGACAAAATAGTTTTTTCGGCTATCAAAGGAATCGTTCCCGAAACCAGCCTGATTGTTGGCGACCATTTCAATACTTATTATAAAGTGCCATTCAATAATATTGGCGTTATTTCTGGTCCCTGCCATGCGGAAGAAGTAGCATTGGAGCGGCTTTCCTATTTAACTATTGCGAGTGCTGACGCGGAAAAGGCAAAGCGCCTTGCAGCCGAGTTAAGTAGCGAATATATAAAGTGTAATATCAGCGACGATGTTTTGGGCACCGAATATGCCGCGATGTTGAAAAATATATATGCAGTTGCCGCAGGAATCGCCCACGGTTTGGGATATGGCGACAACTTTCAAAGTGTGTTGATGAGCAATGCCATCCGCGAGATGAAAAAATATGTGAAAAAAGTCCACAAAATGAAGCGCGACATCAATGACTCTGCTTATTTGGGCGATCTTTTGGTTACGGGATATTCCATTTTTAGTCGAAATCGTTTATTCGGAACCATGATTGGCAAAGGGTATACTGTGAAAAGTGCGCAAATGGAACTAAGCCAAATAGCCGAAGGATATTATGCCACAAAAAGTGCCTATAAATTGAATCAGCAAAAAGGTAAGAAAAAAGCCAAAACTCCAATTATTGATGCGGTTTATGAAATTCTCTACGAGAATAAAGATCCAAAAAAGACCTTTAAAAAATTGACCGACAAATTGGATTAAAAAAAATCCCCGCTATACTTAGCGGGGATTTTTTATTTACTGTTTTATGTCTTTATTTATATTTTCCGGCAATTCTTCATAGCCCATATTGTAAAGGGTAAATCCAAAAATATCGGCATACTGTTCAATCGTTTTGCTCACCGGAGTTCCTGCGCCGTGGCCGGCGTCGGTTTCAATTCTAATTAATACAGGATTGTTTCCGGCTTGTTTCGATTGTAGTTCGGCCGCAAATTTAAAACTGTGTGCCGGCACTACTCTGTCGTCGTGATCGCCTGTGGTAATCAATGTTGCGGGATATTCCACGCCTTCCTTCACATTGTGCAATGGCGAATATCCTTTTAAATATTCAAACATTTCCTTGCTATCTTCAGCCGTTCCATAATCATAAGCCCAACCCGCGCCAGCGGTAAAAGTATGATAGCGAAGCATATCCAAAACGCCTACTGCGGGAAGTGCTACCTTCACTAAATCTGGCCTTTGCGTCATCGTAGCGCCCACAAGCAGACCGCCGTTGGAACCTCCACGAATCGCTAAATAATCCCTTGAAGTATAATTTTTTTCAATCAAATATTCGGCAGCGGCAATAAAATCATCAAACACGTTTTGCTTTTGCATTTTGGTTCCCGCATTGTGCCATTTCTTGCCGTATTCGCCACCGCCACGAAGATTAGGCACTGCATAAATTCCTCCCTGTTCCATCCACACTGCATTTGCGATACTGAAACCGGGGGTTAAGCTGATGTTGAAACCACCATAGCCGTAAAGGATTGTTGGATTTTTCCCGTCCATTTTCAACCCTTTTTTATGGGTAATAATCATCGGAATTTTTGTCCCGTCCTTCGAATTATAGAAAACTTGATGGCTTTCGAAATTTTCTGGGTTGAAATCTATTTCCGGTTTAATGAATAGTGTCGATTTTCCGCTGGCAATATCATATTTATAAATGCTTCCCGGAGTAACATAGTTGGTAAAGGAATAATAAAGTTCCCTTTCCTCCTTTTTCGCACTAAAACCGGCTGCGGAACCAACGCCCGGAAGTTCAACTTCGCGGATAAGTTTTCCGTCGTAATCATATTGCAATACTTTTGAAACCGCATCTACCATATAATTGGCAAAAATATTTCCTCCTCCGGTCCCGGGCGAAAGCACGTTTTCGGTTTCGGGAATAAAGTCTTTCCAATTCTCGGGAGTTGGGTTTTCGGCATCAACGGTTACCACCTTTTTATTCGGCGCATCCATATTGGTAACGATATAAAGTTTGGAACCAACATTTTCAAGGACAAAGGAATCGGTATCGGTATTGTCCAAAATAGTGACGAATTTTGAATTCGGCTTGGTCAAATCCTTTATGAGAAGTTTATTCCCCGAAGTAGAAACACTGGGGCTTAAAATTAAATAGCGGTTGTCCTCGGTAACCTTTGCGCCAATGTAGCGGTGCTTTTCTTCCGCAGTTGCACCAAAAATAAGTTGATCCTGACTTTGCGGAGTTCCCATTTTATGGTAAAAAACTTTATGCTGGTCTGTTTTTGCAGAAAGCTCGCTGCCTTTAGGTTTGTCGTAACTTGAGTAATAAAAACCTTCCTCACCTTTCCACGAAAGTCCGCTGAATTTTATATCCTTTAACGTATCTCCCATAATTTCCTTGGTTTCGGTATTCATCACCAAAACCTTGCGCCAATCGCTTCCGCCTTCGGAAATACTGTATGCCAATTTACTACCATCTTTGGAAAAGCTTGTTTCACCCAAGGAAATGGTGCCGTCTTCCTTAAACGTGTTGGGATCCAAAAATACTTCCGCAGTTTCGGGATCGTCGCCGGTTTTATAGCGATACAAAACATATTGGTTTTGCAAGCCATCATTTTTGTAGAAATAAGTATAATCGCCCTCCTTAAATGGGGCACTCACTTTTTCATAATTCCACAAATCGGAAAGGCGTTGTTTCAACTCTTCACGGAAAGGAATTTTTTCCAAATATCCAAAGGTCACTTCGTTTTCAGCCTTTACCCATTCGGCAGTTTCCGCACTACGGTCATCTTCAAGCCAACGGTAGGGATCGTTTACATCAACACCAAAATATGTATCGGTTGTGTCAACTTTTTTTGTCTGCGGATACGTCATGGAAACTACTTCTTTTTTAGATTCTTCTTTACAGCCTGCCAGCATAAGTACTAAAATTGCGGGAACAATTGAAAATTTCATAGGTTTAAATTTTAAGATTGTAAATGTACTATTTTTAAGTCAATGTAAAATATTCAGAAAAGCAAAAGGCCTCCGAATTGGAAGCCTAAAATTTTGTTTGGAAATTATCGATATCAGTGGAAAAGTGGTCGGTAAACTTTCCAATGTTTATAGATAAGTACGGCATTTAAAATTACTATTACCAAGGCAACAAGTAGTCCCGGGGTATCTAAAAATAAATGGAAAAGCAAGATATTCACGGTAATGGGCGCCAATAAAATTAGGGCAAACGAAACCCATTTGTTGAATAGCAATAGAATGCCGATAAGAATTTCAAATATTCCGATTACTTTCAAAATATAACCGGTCTCGCTGAGTGAATCTATAAAAATCGCGGCCTCCCCAGTATAAATATGGGTGGGCATAATGTTGAAGGCAATCAACTTTGTCACTCCAAAAAATATCAAACCCAAGCCTAAAACGATCCTTAGGATTTTAGTAAATGTTGAATTCATAAGCTGAGGTATAGGTTAATTCTTAAAGATAATGAAAAATAAAAAACGCACCTCGGATAAAAGTGCGTTTTTTTAACAATTATTTTAATTAATTGATATGTTCCGGAGCTGATTAAACTAATCCATTATCCATTAAATATTCAGCAATTTGAACTGCATTTGTGGCAGCTCCCTTCCGTAGGTTGTCGCTAACTATCCACATGTTTAAAGTATTCGGCTGCGTTTCATCACGACGGATCCTGCCCACGAAAACATCGTCTTTATCGTGTGCGTACATCGGCATTGGGTAGGTGTTGGTTTGCGGGTTGTCCTGCACCACAATTCCTGGAGTGTCATGTAAAATCCGTCTAACTTCACCCAAATCGAAATCATTTTCAAACTGAACATTTACAGCCTCGCTGTGTCCGCCCGCAGTGGGAATGCGCACAGCGGTTGCGGTTACCGAAAAACTTTTGTCATCCAAAATTTTTTGTGGCTCGCGGGCGAGTTTCATCTCTTCTTTTGTGTACCCATTTTCCTCAAAAACATCGCAGTGCGGCAGTGCATTTTTATGGATCGGGTATGGATAGGCCATTTCACCTTTCACTCCCGCCATTTCATTTTCCATTTGCTGCACCGCTTTTAATCCAGTTCCGGAAACGGATTGGTAAGTAGAAACAACAACCCTTTTCATTTTATATTTTCTGTGAAGCGGCGCCAATGCCATGACCAATTGAATGGTGGAGCAATTTGGGTTCGCAATTATTTTGTCCTCCTTGGTTAATAAATGGGCGTTGATTTCGGGAACGATAAGCTTCTTATCGGCTTCCATTCGCCACGCCGATGAATTATCGATTACGGTAGTTCCAACTTCGGCAAATTTTGGCGCCCACTCCAACGAGGTGTTTCCGCCAGCGGAAAAGATTGCGATGGTTGGTTTTGCGGCAATTGCATCATTTAACCCAATTACTTTATGGTTTTTTCCTTTAAAGGAAATTTCCTTTCCCACAGATTTTTCCGAAGCTACCAAAAGCAATTCATCAATCGGAAAGTTGCGTTCTTTCAGCACTTTCAACATAACTTCGCCAACCATTCCGGTGGCGCCAACCAAAGCTAATTTCATCCTTAAAATATTTCTGCAAATGTAGTTTACAAATTTGTTTTATTGAATAAAAACCAAAAAAGAACCCTCCGAAGCCGGAGGGTTTAAGGTTAGAATATGTAATGCAGCGGTGGCTGTAAATTATTTTTTTCTCAATTCGTCTCGAATTTGAATCAACAAATCCTTTTCCGAGGGGCCGGGATCCGGAGCCGGAGCAGCTTCTTTTTTCTTGCGAACTTTCCCGTACGCTTTTACAATTAAAAACAGAACAAAGCCGACGATTACTAAATTTATGATAGTGTTAATCCATTTTCCGTAAAGTATTGCATTTTCGGGTTTCGTAACATCACCGTCCGGTGCGACCTCGGCTTCGGATAGTACTACTTTTAGGTCGGCAAAATCTATTCCGCCGGTAAATTGGCCCACTATGGGCATCATCACATCATTGGTGAAACTGGAAACGACCCCGCCCACGGCAGCTGCGAGAAGCACAGCAACGGCAAGGTCTATCACGTTGCCGGTCATTATAAAATCCCTGAATTCCTTTAGCATATTGATTGGTTTTTGAAGTTAAGAATCACTAATTTAAGCAAAGCCATCTAATTGCGAGTAGGTTTTGGGAAAAATCTACTTTCGCAGTACGACCCGTTTTACCCTTTGCGAAACGGCAGTTATCAATTCATACGAAATAGAGTTGATTGCGGCCGAAAGTTCATCGGCTGTTGCCGAAGGCCCAAAAACAATGGCCTCATCGCCTTCTTCACAAGCAATATTTGTAACATCAACCATAATCATATCCATACAAACATTGCCCAAAATTGCAGCCTTTTCGCCATTAATTGTTACCCAACCTTTACCTTTTCCATAAGAGCGTGGAATTCCATCAGCATGGCCAATGGGAAGCGTTGCGGAACGTGTAGTATTTTCAGCAATATATCCGCGATTGTAGCCTACACTTTCACCTTTTTCAATTTTGTGGATTTGTGAAATAACGGTTTTTAGAGTGCCGACGGGTTTCAAATGTTTATTTTCCTCTTTATCGTTTCCGAAGCCGTAAAGGCCGATTCCCGTTCGAACCATGTCGAAATGTGCTTCCGGAAAATTAATAATTCCTGAAGTATTGGCACAATGAAGCAACGGTTTGTAGCCAAGTTTCAAAATAAGTTCTTCCGAAATTCTTCTAAAACCTTCAATCTGGGTGAGGGTGAATTGTTTTTCCTTTAAATCCTCGCTTGCGGCAAGATGAGAAAATGCCGATTTTACCTTTACGCTTTCGGTTTTGGAAAGCCTTTCGACAATAAAATCCACATCGTTTTCAACAAAACCCAATCGGTTCAATCCTGTGTTGAATTTTAAGTGGATGGGATAATTTTTTTGCTTTTTTTCTTCCGCGAAAGCAATGAATTCCTCGAGCATTTTGCGGGAATAAATGCTGGGTTCCAAGCATCGATTTACAGTAATCTCGAAATTAAATGGCAACGGGTGCAGCACCAAAATCGGAGTTGCTACGGAAGCATTCCGGAGCGTTTCGCCCTCATTTGCATACGCAACCGCGAAATAATCCACTCCCAAATCAATAAGCTCTCGGGCAATTACAACGGAATCGCTACCGTAGCCAAAAGCCTTAACTACAGCCAAAACTTTAGTTCCAGATTTTATTTTTGAAGTAATGTACCGGTAATTATTGGCAAGCGCATTGAGGTCAATTTCCAATACGGTTTCAGAGGCTTTTGGCATTAGGCTTGTTTTTTTGGGGAGACATCTTCGGCTTCCTTTACTTCCAGTTTTACTACTTTATCGCGAAGTTGTGCCTTGAAAAATGCGGCGCGGCTCAACGGTTCGTATTCTTCCGTTTCGCCGAGCAAAACAAGAGCCTCGCTTTTTGCCTTTCGATAACTATAATTTGCGAGGTTCCCGGTGCGGGTGCAGACTGCGTGCACTTTCGTAACGTATTCCGCTGTTGCCATCAACGCCGGCATGGGGCCAAAAGGATTTCCTTTGTAATCCATATCGAGGCCCGCCACAATTACACGAACGCCACGGTTGGCGAGATCGTTGCAGACCTTTACAATTTCATCATCAAAAAATTGGGCCTCATCAATGCCCACCACATCACAATTGTCGGCCAAAATTGGAATATTCGCAGCTGCGGGAACGGGCGTGGAACGGATTTTATTGCTGTCGTGGCTGGTTACGGAATCTTCGCCATACCGCGTATCGATTGAAGGTGTAAAAATTTCTACCTTCTGTCTTGCAAATTGGGCACGCTTCAACCTTCGGATAAGCTCTTCGGTTTTTCCTGAAAACATGGAACCGCAGATTACTTCAATCCAGCCAAATTGTTCTTTCTGATTTACGGTATTTTCAAGAAACATAGTTTAATTTTACGCGAAACATAAAGCATTTCCAAAGAATGCCAACCTGAAGATTGCGTGCCTCCATTAAATGCAATGGATTTGAACAAGAAACAAAAATAGTTGACGTTTACATAAAGGATGCGTAAATTTATAAAAACAAAATAGAAATTCGGTTTAATTTAAAAAGATATGAAGAAGAAAATCCGCGAGCAACTAACGGCGCTCGCAAAGCAATTAATTGAAGAGGAAAAAACCTTCGACACCGCAAAAATAAAGGGATTGGTGGGCGAAATTTATGAAAGCTTGACAGTTCTTGAATATCTTGAAAAACAATTGGAAGACACTTCCGAAAAACCAATTGAAGAATCCTTGGATTCAAAAAGTTTCCGTGAGGAAAACTGGTTTACCGAGCCGGAGCCCGTGCCGCAACCCGAACATAAGGACGATCTCATTGAGCCTTTGATGGAAAAAATAAAGGACATTGTAGCACAAATGCCCGAGGAAGGCGAGCAAATTGATGAATTGCTGGAGGAAATGATGCCAATTAAAGACACCACTGTAACTTCCGAAGCAGCCGAAAAACCCAGTGTAAAATATATTAAAAATGATTTGGAGGAATTCGCGTCGAATTATCAAAAAATGCCTGAATTTGAAAGGAAATCCGGCGAACTCTTTCCCAAATCAATTGAAGGTATCGAAGCAAGTAAAACAGTTACTGAATCACGGGCAAAATCATTGAATGATATTGCAAACAAAGGATTGAATATTGGGCTGAATGACCGTCTGGCTTTTATAAAACATCTTTTTGAAGGTCATGCCGAAGATTACACAAGAGTTCTTTCACAAATAAATACAATGGAAACTTTTGAGGAAGCGCAAAGTTTCATAAAAGGAAAAGTAAAACCCGATTACAACTATTGGCTCAACAAGGATGAGTATTCGGAAAGATTTATGAATATAATCGAAAAACGATTCAGTTAATTTTCAACGTATGAAAATCCAAAACACCATCTATTGGATAGCTACGGCACTTTTAAGTGCCTTATTTTTGTATTCTGCCACCACTTATTTATTCGATACCGCCGTTATTGAAGGTACATATCAAGATTATCAGTATCCCACTTATTTGGTGATCCCAATGGCAATTGCAAAAATTCTGGCAATTCTTTTCATTTTAGTGCGAAAGCCAAAATGGGTCATGGAATGGGCGTATGCCGGACTATTTTTCGATATGGCGTTGGCTTGCATGGCGCACTACCGCCTTGGTGATCCTGGAATCACACTTCCATTGTTGGGCATCGTTTTTTTACTCGTTTCCTATTTCTTCGGAAAAAAAGTGCGTCCATAAATTATGGGAAAACTCTATTTGGTGCCTACGCCCATTGGCAATTTAAAGGATATGACCTTTCGCGCCGTGGAAGTGTTGAAGGAAGTAGATTTAATTCTCGCCGAAGACACTCGAAACAGCGGAAAACTTTTGAAGCATTTCGAAATCGGCACCCAAATGCATTCCCACCACATGCACAACGAACACAAAACCGTGGAAGGAATTGTAAAACGAATCCAAAATGGTGAAAACATTGCATTGATTAGTGATGCCGGTACGCCGGCAATCAGCGATCCGGGATTTTTATTGACCCGTGCATGCGTGGATGCAGGAATTGAAGTGGATTGTCTTCCCGGCGCCACGGCTTTTGTGCCAGCACTGGTAAACAGTGGTTTCCCGAATGATAAATTTGTTTTTGAAGGATTTCTTCCTGTGAAAAAAGGTAGACAAACCCGACTCGAACTTTTAATGGAAGAAACCCGAACCATTATTTTTTATGAATCCCCGCACAAACTGCTGAAAACACTCGCACAGTTTGTAGAATTCTTTGGTGCGGATAGACAAGTTTCCATTTCGCGGGAATTGACAAAACTACACGAAGAAACCGTTCGTGGCACTGCCGAAGAAGTTTTAAAGCATTTTGAAAACAAGCCGCCGAAGGGGGAGATTGTGGTTGTCGTTGCTGGGAAGAAATAAAAAATCCTTAATTCAAATGAAACAATTTCTATCTTTTATAATAATAGCGTTTTTGTATGCTTGTAAAAAACCTGATTCCAATAATTGCACAATTAATTTTGAGGTTTCAAAAGAAACCGAAAGTTCGGAAAAACCAGAATGTTCCCCCGGCTTATTATATGGAGTTGCACGGCTAGATGGTTTTAAAGTACACCTTCAAAAAACAAACGAAAGCGATTTTGAAAAACGAAAAGCCGAAGACTTTATAAAATTCGAGAAAACAAAGAATAGTGATTCATTGGAAAAAGCAGTTCAAAAAAGATTTCCTGATATTTTCTACAAAAAAAATGAATGCTATTTATTCTTCCCAAAAAACCAAAATGAAGAGGTTATTGTAATGAATTATATTTCACCCGATGTAAAGAATTCTTCTTCATATACGTTTGTTAGCTCATACAAAAACTTCATTTTAATAAATCAGCAATTTTATGAAGGTGAGGGTTATCTAGTTATTAACACAACTAATAGAGAAGTGTATTGGTTTGCAAATGAACCAAGGTTTATAAATGAACACAGATTATATAGTCTTGGGGACAATTATGGCACCACAGATTTACAAGTATATGATTTCGAAGAAGACCGATATATGGCCATAGAAATTAATAATTTACAAGGTTTTCGGCCCAGAGAAAGTTATGCTACTTATGGATCATCCAGTATTTTTATAAAGTTCGACCATTATCCATTAGATGCGAGCTTTTATGAATTCTATATACAGGAAAATTCGCGCTAATATTTTAATATATATTTTTCCGTTGCTCCCTCTTTGCTTCTCAAGGTATTGCTCACTTCTGTAAAACATAATACAAATAGATTTCGTAATTTTACAACTCTCCCCTTACTTTTAATATTCAAAATCATCCCAAATTTTGGAATTTGGAATTTAAAAAATTGGAATTTTTACAGAACATGCGTTGGACCCTAAAACCAAAACCCGATCACGAAAAAGTGCGTTTACTTGCAAGAGCATTAAAGGTTGAACCTTCAATTGCATCACTATTAGTACAACGCGGCGTGGAAAGTTTTGAGGAAGCCGAAAAATTCTTCCGCCCAAATTTGGAAGATTTGCACGATCCATATTTAATGAAGGATATGGACAAAGCAGTTTCCCGAATTGAAAACGCAATCGCTTCCGAAGAAAATATTTTAATATACGGCGATTACGATGTGGATGGAACCACAAGCGTCGCGCTGCTTTCTTCCTATTTGAAAAGCTATTATCCAAATATTTCAACCTATATTCCCGACAGATATGACGAGGGTTACGGCGTTTCATACAAAGGAATCGATTATGCCGAGGACAACGGTTTTTCACTAATAATTGCATTGGATTGCGGCATAAAAGCCATTGAAAAAGTAGCATACGCTTCCGAAAAAAACATTGATTTTATAATTTGCGACCATCACCGTCCGGGAAAGGAAATTCCAAATGCAATTGCCGTTCTCGATCCAAAAAGGGAAGATTGCGAATATCCTTACAAAGAGCTTTGTGGATGCGGTGTTGGGTTTAAATTGATACAAGCGTTGGCTGAAAAAAGAGGACTTCAAATTGAAGATTTATTGCTGTATTTGGATTTGGTAGCAACGGCCATTGCTGCTGATATCGTACCCATAACCGGCGAAAATAGAATTCTAGCCTATTATGGTTTGAAGGTAATAAATAGCAATCCTCGTACAGGATTTCAAGCGATTTTGAAACAAGTAAAAAAGGAAACGCTAACCATTACGGATGTGGTATTTATAATCGCGCCGCGCATCAACGCCGCCGGAAGAATGAAGCACGGCAATCACGCCGTTACTTTGCTCACCGAAACTGATGCTGAAAAAGCGGAAAAGTATGCTTCCGAAATTGAAACATTCAATACCGACCGAAGGGATGCCGACAAACAAATTACGGAAGAAGCCCTTCAGCAAATAATTCAAAATAAGGAGGAAAAACGGATGACCACCGTAGTTTATCAAGAAAACTGGCACAAAGGCGTAATTGGTATCGTGGCTTCCCGCTTGACGGAAACGTATTATCGCCCAACCTTGGTTTTCACAAAAAGTGGCGAAAAGCTTGCCGCTTCCGCTCGTTCCGTGAAAGGTTTTGATGTTTACAATGCGCTGGAAAGTTGTGCCGACCACATTGAGCAATTTGGCGGACATATGTATGCCGCAGGGTTGACCATGTTCGAAAAGGATTTTGAAAACTTTAAAAATGAATTTGAACGCGTGGTTTCGGAAACTATCGATCCGCATTTGCTCACACCCGAGATTAGCATAGATACCGAAATAAATCTGGCCGATATTACCCCCAAGTTCTATCGAATATTAAAACAATTCGCGCCCTTCGGCCCGGGAAATATGACACCAACGTTTATGACGCAAAACCTAATGGACACTGGCTGGGGAAAATGTGTGGGCGAAGACAAAAAGCATCTGCGCGTTGTGGTGAAGCAAGGAAATTCCAACCTTTTTACAGGTCTTGGTTTCGGTTTGGCGGAAAAACAAGATATAGCCTGTGGTGGTAAACCATTTAAAGCTGCCTATTGTATCGATGAAAACGAATGGCAAGGAAATGTGAGTTTGCAGCTTCGTTTGAAAGATATTATGGAGTAATTTCAGTAATCAGTTTTCAGTACGCAGTGGTCAGTAAAGGGTGTTATGCTTATTGTGGAAAATTTTTCAGCTCAAATCTTTCGCCGTCGAAAACACCATATGTGTAATGGTTTATCCAATCTCCCAAATTAAAATAGGTTGAATTTTCGCCCACTTTTATTTCCATTGGCAAATGGCGGTGACCGAAAATGAAATAATCATAATGCTTGCTTTCCAATTTTCTTTTGGAATATTGTGCCAGCCATTCATTCTCCTCACCTAAAAACTGCTTGTCCTCGTCGCCAGAAATCAACTTATTTTTTACGGAAAGATGCTGGGCTATACGAACGCCAATATCCGGGTGCAACCAACGGAAAAGCCATTTTGAAAACGGGTTTGTAAACACTTTCTTCATTCTTTTATAGCCTTTATCGCCCGGACCTTTTCCATCACCGTGACCAATTAAGAAATGTTTGTTGTTGAATACAAACTCCTTTGGGTCGTGATACACGGGAATATTCAGTTCTTTATCAAAATAATCGTGCATCCACAAATCGTGGTTTCCCACAAAAAAATGGATTTGAATGCCGCTGTCACGAAGCTCGGCAAGTTTTCCCAAAACCCGAACAAATCCCTTCGGCACCACGGTTTTGTATTCAAACCAAAAATCGAAAAGGTCTCCGAGAAGAAAAATAACTTCGGCATCGTGCTTAATGCTGTCCAGCCATTTCACAAAAATTCTTTCACGCGGAAGGCTTTCGGCTGGAGTGGGCGCACCAAGATGGTTGTCGCTGGAGAAGTATATTTTTTTGTTTTGCGAAATCTGCATATTCAAAGATAGGGAAGTGATTCGGTTTAATTATCCGCCGCAAACCACTCTGCATAGCTGCTGTCCGTTTCCTGTAAACGTAGGGAATGCAACGAAATGTTCTGTGGAAGACGCGTCTTTATTTTTTCGGAAAAATCAATTACCATCATTTCACTGGTTGGCTGATAATCTACCAAAAGCACGCTGTGGCCGCGGTCACTCAATTCCTTTGCCAGTTCGAAATGCGGCGTATTTTTGTTGAAAACCGTTGCGTGGTCAAACACATCAACCACTTCTTCCTTAACTATTTTTTTAAGATCGCTAAAATCAATCACCATCCCATATTTAACATGATTGGTATCTTCAATAGGCGAACCAATTACGGTTACGAAAAGTTTGTAGCTGTGTCCGTGCACATTTCTGCATTTGCCGTCATAGCCATAAAGTGCGTGGCCGGTTTCAAAAGAAAAGATTTTGGTAATTCGTATTTGTTTCATAGCAAGAATTTCAGCTTCAAAGATACGATTTTCTTCTAGCGCGCTTCCCTGATACTTTTTGTAAAATACAAGTTAACTTTTATAACCACTTGTTACGCGAACCCATTTCCGAAGTATATTTACCCACTTTTTTATAGAACCGAAAAATGACCGAAGAACTTTTTGAACAGTTAGAATTTGTTGAAAATCCATTGTTTGAAACCATAATTGACGATTTGCTGCAGCAGCAATTCAGCATTGTGAACGATTTTTTTTCTTCGGAAGAAGTGGAGGTTTTGCGACATTCACTTATGGCAAAATACGATGCGGACCGTTTCAAAAAATCGGCAATCGGCAACCGTACGAATGAGGAAATTGACAAAAGCATTCGGGGCGATTTTATTCTTTGGATGGACGAAGCAAATGCCAATGAGGCTGAAAGGATTTTCTTCGGAAAAATTAATGAGCTCGTAAATTATTTAAACAAAACCTGCTTTTTGGGAATTCTGCACAAAGAATTTCATTACGCCGTATATCCAACGGGTACGTATTATAAGCGTCATTTAGATACTTTTCAGAATGATGACCGGCGGAAACTTTCCATTGTTTGCTATTTGAACGAAGATAATTGGCTACGCGAAAATGGAGGTGAACTTACCATTTACACTGAAAAAGAAGCATTGAACATTTTGCCCTTACCCGGAAGATTGGTAATCTTCGAAAGCCAGGTTTTGGAGCACGAAGTGAAAGTTGTAAAAGCGTCGGAAAGGTTTAGCATTACAGGCTGGTTGAAAACCCGATAGATTATTATTTATACCTGTAGGTCAAGTAACCGCTAAAGACAAATTTTGTAATCCTCGCCATATATATCAAATGCTTCAAAAAAAGAAAGATTTTTACTTATTCTTTATTTTCTTGTACGCCACAACAACAATTACCAAAATGGCCAAAATGAGAAAAAGCCCAGGGCCGCCAATAAATTCTAACCATTCCATAGTATATATTTCGGGCAAAAGTATCTAATTTTCACTTTGTGATTCAGCAGAGTTATAAAAAAATTTACTATTTTCGCAACCTAAATCAGCTTTGGGGGATTAGCTCAGCTGGCTAGAGCGCTTGCATGGCATGCAAGAGGTCATCGGTTCGACTCCGATATTCTCCACGAAAACCATCCGTTTATTACGGGTGGTTTTTTTATTTTAAAAAGGCTATTGTTCTTTCCACCACCTTTTCTAGATCACTTGGCAAGGCATTTTCCTCCCACGGATGTCGGGCCCCAAAGACATGGTCAGCGCCCTCAATAAGCGACAATTCACTATGCAAATTCCAGGAATTTAATGCCTGTGCTTCCTTTTCAGAAACCGTTTTATCTTCGCTTCCGTGCAAAATAAGCTGTGGAATTTTCAAATTCTGAACAGCCCGTTTGATTGAAAAACGTTCTTCGTTTTCTATAAAATTGGTATAAAACTGAAAGTTATGCGGAAGCATTTGTTTCGTTCTACTGTTTTGAACATACGTAACGCCTGTTTTCTTCCAAGATTCAAATTCCTCAGTCCCTTCCGCAAATCTCGGTTTAAAATCGCTAATGCTCGCCCACGTAACTACTTTATTTATTCGCGCGTCCTCTTCAGCTTTAATTAAAACGATTCCGCCGCCGCGACTGTGGCCAATCAGTGAAATTGTTGAAATCTCCTTTGGGAAATTTTCACTTCCCGTTTTAATTAAGTTTAAAATCCTATCCAAATCGTCTAGCTCCAAACTAAAATTATTTTCCGCAAAAGCATCCAAATCTGGAAAATCAATGGGATTTTCTATCGTACCGCCATTGTGCGAAAAATTAAATTTTACGAAACAAAATCCGGCATTTGCAAAAGTTTCGGCCACCAATTGCCAAGCGCCCCAATCTTTGAAGCCCTTGTACCCGTGACAAAAAATAACCAGTGGCTGCGGCGTTTCTGTCTGCTTGTGAAAAACATCATATAAAATTGGCCGCTTCCTTGAGGCAGTAAGTATTTTATTTTTTTTAATTATCATTGTATAATTTCTTTTTCGATGAAAGGAATGTTTGGATCACAGATTTCCCGAATTAATTTCTTCAGTTCGACAGTGAAATTCTCCAAAGTTTCATTTGTGATTATTTGGGATTTATTACGGTTTCCCGCCTTTTCCTTCACACCGAATTTTAAAAAACCACTGCCTAAATTTTTAAAGGAAATAATTCCCGCCTCTGCATTGAGAAGGGGTGATTTTTCATTCATCATTAATGCATAAGTCAAAACTTGAAATGACTTACTGAATTTATAATCTAAGTTTATATCTTTCCAATTTATTATTTCAACATCGGCCTGACTGACGGATCCCGTTTTGAAATCTATTATTCTCAATTGTCCATTATATTCATCCACCCTATCTACTTTTCCGTGAATTCTGACCGGGAATTCCAACTCTGGGATTGGGAGATCCATTACGAGGGGAGTTTCAATTTGAAGTATCTTAATTATATTTCCCGCGGTTACTTCAGCTATTTCCCTGTCGATAAAATTAGAGATATATCGTTTTGCAACTTCAAAAATTATTAAATTTTTCCCTTTGTTAAAAACTCCTCCCCGAAAGGTTTTTTTGAATTGACGCGTAATTTCATCGTGAATACGTTGCTTCATCGCCGAAAGGTGATGAACAGTGAGCGCAACCCCGCACAAAGGTTGATAAAAAGTTTCCAAGGCATCATGCACGATGGTTCCCAATGTGTTGTAAGCCACAGTTTCTTCCACTTCTTCCAATTCATTAAGTCTTAGAATTTTTTGAAAATAAAAGTCAATCGGGTTGCGAATGTAACTAGTGAGGGAAGAAGGCGAAAAACCTTTGGCGGCAATGTCTTGCAGCCTGTTCATTACGTCTTCAGTTTTTATAATTTGCTTTAATTGCTTCGGTTCTATTTGAACCGTTGGTGATATTATTTTTTTATCAATAGTATGATTAGGATGTTTTTCAACTTCCAATTGTCTGATAAACCTGCTTTTTTCGCCAGCATTCAGACCATCTGGTTGGTTATTATAAAGTAGCGTGATATTTTTGGCGCGATGTAAAAGTCTGTAAAAATGATAGGTGTAAATCGCATCCTTTTCAGAAAAAGTGGGGAGATTGAAATGTTGTTTTAAGTCATAGGTGATAAAGGATGCGTTGGATTTTCCGGAAGGAAATATGCCTTCATTAACCGACGTAATTATGACGTTTTCAAAATCGAGAACACGAGTTTCCAACACCCCCATAATTTGGAGCCCTTCGTAAGCATCACCTTCCATATCCAATGATGTTGTGGCGGCCAATTCGGTAAAAAGTCGTAAAACGCTTCTCACGGATTTGAGGTGCGGATATTTTTGGTTTAAGGCTTCAATCTTTTCAAATACATTTTTTAATTGGAAGAAAACTTCACTTTCAATGGATTGTGATGGATGATTTCTCTGAATTGTATCAATCAATAATAACGTGTTTTTTATTGCGATTGCGCTATCGTCATTCCAATTGTCAAACAACAATAACACAACATGATGGGAATTTATATCAGCAAATTTGAGCAGGTCTTCCAATGAAAGATGGGTGAGGTTTTGGCTGATTATAGTATTTACAATTTCACTTGCATTGGGAACTACTAAAACTCCCAACGGATGATTCAAAATTGATATTATCTCTTTGTAATAATATGTTGTAGTGCTTTGTAGATGGATATTGAAAAGCAATTCGAAAAAATTTACCGCTGGAAAATTTTTTATGGATATACCCATGGTGACATTCAGACTTTTAATGTTTTTGGGCAGTGAATATAAGATTGGCATCAATAAATTTTCATCGCCTAAAACAATAGCTGTTTTTTTAAGTTCGTCTTCAGATATGTTTTCTAGCAATTGACCCACATATTTAGCTTGACTAATGTTTTTTTGTACCTCTATCAGGTTAAAGCTTTTCGGATTTTTATAATTATTAGCAATAACAATTGGCGCATCATTTCTAAAATACTTCCATTCTTTTAGGTATTTCCTAATAAAATATGAGGCACTGTGGTTTTGATCCTCATAAAAGTATGCATCAGTATCCCATAGAACTTGGTTATTTTCATTTTTTAGTAATTCTTGGATAATGGATTGTTCCGCAGTATTTAGTGCGTTAAACCCTATAAAGACATGTTTTTGATTTCGGTTGAAATGAGCATAATTTTCAACATTAGATGCAGCGACTCTATATGCCAATCCCTGATAAGCAAGTTTTTCCTTCAATAGAAGTGATTGTAGGTTTTGAAAAAACTCAGGTAGCCCATTCCAGAATTGTAAATAATTATTTATAAGTTCCGTCTGGGAATCTTGAACACCCCATCTTTCCAATGTTTTTATACTGGTGAGATAACGGAAAAAGGCATTATCATTTATTAAATATCGATCGATCTCGTTGAAATCATTTAAAAGAGTGCCGGCCCAGGAAGAATAGCTTTCAAAATCCTCCTTTTCGTTGAAAGAGGCGGTTTTCAGATATGCGTTGTAACTCTTAAATAGTAGCTCAGTATTATCAATAATTTTCAGATTGGATAAATCTTCAACAAATTCCTCTATACTGAGAATTATGGGAGCGAAGGAAGTTTGGGTCGCATTATTTTTAAGAATGTTTCTTAGGAAACTCCCGGCTCTTTTGCTGGGGAGGATGAGGATATAATCAAAAATATTACTGTTTGATTTACTGATTGTCGAAATAACTTCTTCGAGAAAACTTTTCATATCTGCCTAAAATTAGAAAAAGCCTTCCAAATTGGAAGGCTTTTTCAAACTTATTTATGGAATTTGATCCTGCGACTAATTTCTAGGAATCAAATTGATTTCAGTTCTACGGTTAGTAGTACGTCCTTCTTTAGTAGTGTTTGGAGCAATTGGTTTAGATTCACCAAATCCTCTTGCTACTAAACGGTTAGAAGCAATTCCGTTTTCAATTAAGTAATTTACAACAGAGGCAGCTCTACCTTCTGAAAGTTTTTGGTTGTTCGCCTCACTTCCTACACTGTCAGTGTGTCCATCAATATGGAAACGTGCGTTAGAGTATTCTTTTAGAATAGCCACAACATTATCCAATACTTTCAAAGAAGCTGGTTTAAGAGTTGTTTTACCAGTGTCAAACAAGATTGTTTTAGCATAGTCATTCAACGCTTTCATAACCTCAACAGTCAATTCTGGACATCCGTTGTTTGCTACTGTACCGGCAACATCAGGACACTGATCGTCTTTATCGATAACGCCATCGCCATCTCTATCTGGCCAAGGACAACCATTGTTTTCTTTTGGACCTGCCTCATTTGGACAAGCATCATCTTTATCGGCAATTCCATCACCGTCAGCATCTGGGCAGCCATTTAGTGCAGCCAAGCCAGCAACTGTAGGACACTCATCTTGTGGATCAGGGATACCATCACCGTCAGTATCAGGACAACCATTGAATTCGGCTAAACCTGGAGTGTTTGGACACGCATCGTTTCTATCTTCGATGCCATCACCATCTGTATCAGGACAACCGTTAAATTCAGCTAAACCTGGAGTTTCTGGACATTCGTCATCTTTATCATAGATTCCATCACCGTCTGTATCCTTCCCACCAAATTGGAAAACAATACCAGCAGAATGTTGGAAATGAGTAATTCCATAAGAATCCTCAAATGCATTCTTGAAAGTAGATTGAAGATTAAGGGCTAAGTAATCGTTGAACCAAAATTTAACACCAACAAGTGCGTTTGCAGTTCCGAAGCCGATGTCATCAACCCAAGTATAACCACCACCAATACCGATAGATGGATCAAACCAGCTACCGCCTAAAGCATTTCGGAAGCTGTATTTAACTTCACCATCTACTCCGTAATAACTAAGATCGTCTGCAGGAATATCTCCTAAACGATCGATTCTGTTGATAGAACCTGCGGCAGTAAATACAAAACCACTTCCAATATATCTGCTAAGTGCAATTCTTGAAACGGAAGGAAGAATGTTCCAGTGGTCGTTGGCATTAAAATACTCATCAAAGATATCCCCTCTAGCACCAGCTGGGATACGTACTTGATCCTCGTTCAGTCCAGCTGAATAAACGTCAACAGCGTTCATACCAACCTCCACAGCCCAAGGATTGTTTTCGTCTTGCGCGTTCGCTATTCCAATTCCTAGGAATAGGACAGCAGCAACTAATAATCTGTTAAGATGTTTCATATTCGATTGTTTAATTTTTAAGTGTTAATTAAGAGCAAAAGTAAGTTGTTAAATATTATAAACAAAAGCAAATCTAATAAAATTTTCCTAAAATGGTTGCTCTTGGTACGGAAATAAAGGATTTACTAAACTATAATCTCCAGTTTTTTTCCAACTTTAATGAAAGCATTTATTGCTTTGTCTAAATGCTCTCTGGTGTGTGCTGAAGACAGTTGTACCCTGATTCTAGCTTTTCCTTTTGGTACAACTGGAAAGAAGAAGCCAATTACGTATATGCCCTCTTCCAAAAGCATGTCTGCCATTTGCTGTGAAAGCTGAGCGTCATATAACATAACGGGCACAATTGCTGAATCTCCATCGATTATATCGAATCCTGATTCTTTTATTCCCTTTTTAAAATAGGCCGTGTTTTCAGCTAATTTGTCTCGAAGTGACGTGTCTTTTGATAACATATCAAACACTTTTATAGATGCGCCAACAATTGCAGGCGCCAATGAATTCGAAAATAAATATGGCCGCGAGCGTTGGCGAAGCATATCAATAATCTCCTTTTTCCCGGTTGTATAGCCGCCCATTGCGCCACCCAAAGCTTTTCCTAATGTTCCGGTTATAATGTCTATTCTTCCCATTACATTCTTTTCTTCAAGAGTGCCGCGTCCCGTTTCGCCAATAAAGCCTGTGGCATGGCATTCATCAATCATTACCAAAGCGTCATACTTTTCGGCTAGATCACATATTTTATCCAATGGCGCTACAAGGCCGTCCATTGAAAATACGCCATCGGTAACTATTATTTTAAAGCGTGCTCCTTTATCATTTGCTGCTATAAGCTGCTTTTCCAAGTCCTCCATATTGCTGTTTTCATAACGATATCTTGCGGCCTTGCAAAGACGGACACCATCTATTATAGAGGCGTGGTTGAGTGAGTCGGAAATGATAGCATCTTCCTCACCCAATAACGGTTCAAAAACTCCACCGTTAGCATCAAAACATGCAGCATAAAGTATTGTATCCTCGGTACCGTAAAATTCCGCTATTTTGCTTTCCAGTTGTTTGTGGATGTCCTGGGTGCCACAAATAAATCGAACGGAGGACATTCCAAATCCATGGGAATCCATTGCGTCTTTGGCCGCTTGAATTACATCTTTATGTGAGGATAGCCCCAAATAATTGTTGGCACAAAAATTTATTACCTTTTGGCCAGTGCTGATAGTGATTTCGGCATCCTGTGGCGATGTAATAATTCGTTCTCTTTTGTAAAGGCCATTTTCTTTTATCTCTTGAAGTTCGGCCTGTAAATGATCTTTAATTTTTCCGTACATTTTTCCCTATTTTTTAGAGTATCAAAATTAAACTTTATTTATTAGTATTTCCTCCTGATGGCAATAGATTAGCAATGTTTCTTCGACGTTAAATCCCATTTCGCTCAAGGCATTTGCATATTCTAATAACTGATCGCGATGGAATATGTTTACATTTCCGGTTTTATAATCAACTATCACCGCATTATTTCTTTCATCAATATTTATTCTGTCAGGCCTTAAAACCAAACCGGTTTTTGTAATAATATTTCTTTCGTTATAAATTTTGGCGCTACCATTAAAGAGTTCTTTTAAATCTGGATGATTCAAGATTTGATGAATTGTTTTCTGCAGCTTTTCAAATTCTTTAGGTGATATGATTGAACGTAAGCTGAGTTCGGATAAAACGCGCTCTGCATCTGAACGAACATTTATTTTCGCCATAATTTCATGCAACAAATTACCTGCTGAAATGGCTGCATCTTGGGCTTCAAAACTTCTTTCCGACGAAACAATTTTTACACCATGGGCCATAGGGCTGCTGGCTAAATATTGTGGCTCTATTTGAGGAGCCAATTGTTTTAGCGGCGTTATTTTTGGCAAATCTACGCCGAACTCATAAATCATTTGTTGGGAATTCCACATGCCGCGCTGTTTCAAAAATTCCATAAAAAGATGGTTATAACAAGTAGGTCTGTCCTCTTTCAAATCGGAAGGCATTTCCGCAAAAACATAGAGTTTTTCTACGGCCCGCGTTAAGGTAACGTACAATAAATTTATGTTATCTAGCTCCAACCTGCTTGTATGTTCCCTGTGTAAATAATGACCGACTTCTCCGTAATCCGCAATTTCAGACTTAAAATTGATATACGCTTCATTGAAGTAATATTGCTCATTCTCCAAAGGATACCAGAGCTTGTCGAATTTGGCATCATACAACTGAATGTCCGCGAAAGGAAAAATAACCACCGGAAATTCAAGCCCCTTAGCCTTGTGAATTGTCATAATTTGGACTGCATTTGTACCCTCGCTTGCGGGAATTGAAGTACTTTCTTTTTTAGTTTCCCAATAGTCCAAAAATGCATTTTTTTCCGCTTGCGGTTGTTGTCCAAATTCAAAAACAAGGTCCATAAATCCGAAAAGATAGGCATCGGCGGCTTCCGCTAATTTAAATTTTTCAATACAGTATTCAAATGCTTCATAGATAGAGAGGGCGCGCATTTCTGAAAATTTGAAAAACACGTTGTGTTCTTCAAGATTTTCACTGAACTTCTCTTCAGAAATATTTAGAAACTTGTTGAAAAAGGAATGTTTCTCCTCTGAAATTTTTAAATGGTCATGGAGAAGATCCAGCAGTTGAATTTTGGCTTCCTCATTTCTTGCATACAAACTGACCTGTAACGAGAAAATTAGCATTTGCACCAATTTTGAAGATTTTAAAAGAAGGGTTTCCGAGGAAATTATGGGAACACCATGTTCCATTAAAAAGGCGCTAAGGGCAATACCATCTGCTTTCCGACGGGTTAAAATGCAAATATCACTTTCTGAAAATCCATTATTTTTTGCATTAATGATCGTATTTAAAACCAAGTGGGAATAAGCCACTTCCTTGTCGGACTTTATTTGTTTTTCAATAAACTCAAATTTCACGTAACCATTCATTTGTTGGTTACACTCTTGTTTATTCCCTTCTTCATACAGTTTGCCGTGCCCTTCATTAGCGAAATAGGAAGCGACAAAAGTGAAAAAGGCATTGTTGAAGTTGACAATTTCGGCACAACTTCTAAAATTTGTTCCCAATGAAAGAACTTCCTTTTCGCGCTGAAAAGGATTTACATTTCCATATAAACCCATAAACTGTTCCGGCAACCCGCCTCGCCAGCGATAGATTGATTGTTTGGCATCGCCCACCAACAAGAGGCTAGCAGCGGTTGGTTCTAATTGTTGGGAAACTGCATTGTCAATTAGCGGAATTAGGTTCTCCCATTGCAATTTTGAGGTATCCTGAAATTCGTCAATAAAAAAGTGGCGGTATTTTTCACCCAATCGCTCATATATAAAAGGAGCGGGTTGGTTCTTAATTTCTTTATTTATCAATGAGTTGAATTCCGAAATAGGCAATACATTTTTTTCCTTCTTTATTGTTTCAATTTCCTGATAAACTAAATTAATTACAGAAAGAGGGGTTATATTCTTGAGAATATTTTCAATCAGAAAGAATTGAAAGACTAAGTTTTTACTTTGCGTAAAATTCGCAATAAAATCTGGAGTCAAGCTTTCGATAATATTACCAACATCCACTGAAACTCTTTTTGGATACAGCGGTTTCTCGCCCATTGTTTCCTGCCATTTGGTTGCGAAGTTTATGTTATACTTTCCACAGGATAGATTTTTAAAATGAGTGGGTAAAAAGCCCCCACTAAAATCATCATTCTGCAACCCGCTTTCTTCAATTAGTCGAAGTGTTCGTTGGGCAATTTTTTCAATTTGTTCAGTAAGATATTTTCTTTGATGGAGAAGCTGCTTTTTGAAATCCAAAAAATCCTGCAACGATTTTTGTTTTAGAAAGGAAACTTGTGAAGCATTATTTTCCTCATAAAGTAATCTGGCGGCATTTGCAATATCCCGAGATATGTCCCAAGATTTGTCATCATCGGTTTTTTCCAATGCAAAATCCAGTAGCACTTTTGTAATATCATCTTTTTCACCTGCCTTGCTCAATAATGAATCCACTGCCTGGGCCAACAGTTCGTTAGTTTCAAGAATTACTTCGAAATTGGACGCCAATTTTAAATCGCGGGCAAAGGTGCGTATCAATCTGTGGTTAAATTTATCTATGGTTTCCACACTAAAAGCGCCATAATTGTGCAACAGGTTTTTTAATATTTGGCGGGAACGGATTTGAATTTCCTCAGTAGTCATTGAATTTTCCTGAGAAATTTTCAACATCATTGGCGAAGGTGCCAATATGCTGTTTGGGGCACTGAAAGATACCAAAGTTTCAACAATTCTATGCTTCATTTCGGCCACCGCCTTGTTTGTAAACGTGATGGCCAAAAGATGTTTAAAATAATCGTTGCTTTTTGCCGCCAAAATAAGTTTTAAAAATTCCTTTACAATTGTAAAAGTCTTTCCGCTACCCGCCGCGGCATTATAAATTGTTATGGACAAAATATTGGGATTAAATATCTCTTCGGATTAAAAATACAGTTTTTATGGTTTATAAATCAAATTAATCTATTGGCGAATAGAAATCTTATAAAAGCTATAACATTCTAAAGAATTAAGAATGTTTAAATTTGAGAGAATTTAATAATAACCAATAAAACAAAATATTATGTCTTTCGAACTACCGAAACTACCGTACGCATTTGACGCTTTGGAGCCTCATATAGATGCCAAAACAATGGAAATTCACCACGACAAACATCACCAAGGTTATACCGATAAATTAAATGATGCCATACAAGGTACAGAAATGGAAGGAAAAACCATTGAAAATATTTTGACCAATTTGGATATGGAAAATAAAGCTGTCCGCAATAATGGTGGCGGCTATTACAACCATAACCTTTTTTGGCAAGTTATGTCGCCCAATGGCGGAGGAAAACCTTCGGGAGATTTGGCCAAAGCAATTGAAAGTGCCTTTGGCAGTTTTGATGCTTTCAAGGAAAAATTTTCGGAGGCCGCAAAAACGCAATTCGGTTCAGGTTGGGCTTGGCTTTGCGTTCAAGACGAAGGAAAAGTAGAGATTTGCTCTACGCCTAATCAGGACAATCCCTTGATGCCGAATGTAGGTTGTGAAGGCACTCCAATTTTAGGGTTGGATGTTTGGGAACATGCGTATTACTTAAAATATCAAAACAAACGTCCAGATTATGTTGGCGCGTTTTGGAATGTAATCAATTGGGAAGAAGTATCCGCAAGATACGCTGCGAATAAATAAATTTTTCAAGATTAAAATTTTTAAATCCGCTGCCGAGAAATCGGTGGCGGATTTTATTTTATGGCTACGAAATAAATAAAATAGAAATTAAGTGTGATCCTTTCGTAAAATTTTCTCTTTAATAGTTAAGTGCAAGTTTAATTTGGGCGCTAAAATTGAACTAGGATTAAATAGTCAATTTATACCAATAAAAAAAGGCAAACAAATGTTTGCCTTTTTTTGCCCCAAATCTACCATGAACTTAACCTACTTATGCTAATGGTATGTTCAAATATATGGCAATAAAAGGTTCAAAATTATGCTTTTAGATGAATAACCTATATTTTCGTTAAAAGACCTATTTTGCAATTATTCTCCATATAAGAGATATGTATACATTTAATTTTAACACTTTTAAGCAAAGAGAAAACAGTTTAATACAAGGTTATGAGTACAACCAACACCTTATATAACCTCTCAAAAATTGAATGATTGCAGAAGAAAAAGCCCCGGGTATTGAGAAAGCCAAAACGATCACGAGAGCATTTTAGCATTAGTTTGCTTATCAAGACCCCCCTGTTCAAATCTTTGGCATGAAAAAAGGCAGGCTTTCGCCTACCTTTTTTGCCCCAAATCTTACCATAGACCTAACCTACTTACGCCTTATGGTAAGCTCAAATATAAATTAAGTTTTCTTCACTAATATAGTGTCAATCAACAATTTCGTTTAAGTGAATTGGGTTTCCGATAAACGGCATGGGCCTTGTTAAAATTTGAAGAAATTAATAGGCTCTTTCTGGATTACCCTCGTAAAAATTAATATAAGCACGATTCACAACCCTATTACCGCCTGCAGTAGGATAGTTTCCAGTAAAGTACCAATCACCTAGATTCTTCGGACACGCCTTATGAAGATCATCTACTGACTGAAAAATAAGCTTCACAGCAGCTCTAATATTCTCATTGCTAATTATTTCAGCAATTTTATCAGAAATTTCTTCATCTGTAAAAGGTGCATATAACTTTTTAACGTGATTGATAACATTGACGTCTTCCATAGCAATCTGCTCCCTGCACTTTTGATAGATTTCCTCAACTATGGAAGAAGTTCCTCTATCCTTGTGAAGTTCAAGCGCTGCCTGAAATGCAACTAAATCCTCCAGACGCGCCATGTCAATTCCGTAACAATCAGGATAGCGTATTTGTGGAGCAGAAGATACTACCACGATTTTCTTAGGATTTAACCGGTCCAACATCTTTAAAATACTTTTTCTTAAAGTAGTTCCCCGTACAATGCTGTCATCAATTATAACTAAATTATCCGTTGGTTTTACCACGCCGTAGGTAACATCATAAACGTGTGCCACAAGATCATCCCGACTGCTGTCGTCAGTAATAAACGTTCTGAGCTTTACGTCCTTTATAGCTATTTTCTCCGTTCGTATTTTATGGGCTTGGATTTGCTGAAGTCTTTCTGCAGTCAGGCTATCCCTTTCATTTAAAATGGCTTCATTTTTTTGTTTATTCAGTTCATCTTGGGCCGCTTCGAGCATTCCATAAAAGGACGTTTCCGCGGTATTGGGTATAAAGGAAAAAACAGAATTTTCAGTGTCAAAATTTATGGCCTCCAAAATCTTAGGCATTATAAGTTTACCCAACATTTTTCGCTCTTGATAGATTTCCGCATCGCTTCCACGGGAAAAATAGATACGTTCAAAAGAACAGGATCTACGTTCCAGTGGGGCAAGAATTTCAGAAATTTTCATACTTCCATCCTTCTTTATTATAATTGCATTCCCAGGATCTAACTCCTTAACTTCTTCAAAGGAAACATTAAAGACCGTTTGGATAGCGGGCCGTTCCGAAGCAACTACAATAACTTCTTCATCTTGGTAATAATAAGCTGGCCTAATTCCCGCCGGATCGCGAAGTACAAAAGCATCGCCATGACCCAGGAGTCCGGCCATGGCATACCCGCCATCCCAGTTCGATGCAGATTTTCGAAGAATTTTTGCAACCTTAAGGTTTTCGGCAATATAAGGTGACGCTTCCTGTTTGTTCATTCCCTTTGCCTTGGCTTTTTTATAGAGCTTGCTTACCGCATCATCTAAAAAATGCCCGATTCGTTCCATAACCGTAACTGTATCGGCCTTTTCCTTTGGGTGCATGCCGAGCTTGATTAGGTTATCGAATAGCTCATTGGTGTTGGTCATATTGAAATTACCGGCAATGATAAGGTTCCGGTGCATCCAATTGTTCTGTCGAAGAAAAGGGTGCACATTTTCAACACTGTTTATTCCGAAGGTGCCATAGCGCACGTGGCCGAGGAAAACTTCGCCAATATAGGGGATGTGCTTTTTTTGGGCCGCAACATCATCCTTCAATTCCGGATGGTTTTGAAATTCAAGATTGATGCGTTGGTTAATTTGAGAAAAAATATCCTGAATGGGCTGCGCAGCATTCGAACGAACGCGGCTTATGTAGCGCTCTCCCGGATTAACGTCTAACTTAATACTTGCGAAACCAGCACCGTCCTGACCCCGGTTGTGCTGCTTTTCCATCATTAAATACATCTTATTTACTCCGTAAAAGGCAGTGCCATATTTTTCCTTATAGTATTCCAAAGGTTTCAACAGCCTTACCATTGCTATTCCACATTCATGTTTTAATGCGTCACTCATAATTTTCTGAAACTATATAAATGTTCAAAAAACGCCCTGAAAATTAAGGGCGCGTATTTAGGTTAATTTGATATCAAACTGTGTCAGACTCTTAAATTGCTGGATTCGTTGATGCACCTCTTTGTTTGTAAGATTCAACAATCGCTCCGGCCCAAATTTTTCTACGCAAAATGAAGCTAAGGCAGACCCGTTTATTACCGCATTCTTCATATTACTATAGCTGTAATCGCCTGTTTTCGCCAAATAGCCAGTAAATCCACCGGCAAATGTATCGCCTGCGCCCGTTGGGTCAAAAACTTCGCGCAGCGGCATGGCGGGCGCAAAGAAAACGTCGTCGTCACCAAATAATAGAGCGCCGTGTTCCCCCTTTTTTATCACCACATATTTTGGTCCCATCTCCATTATTTTTTGGGCTGCTTTTACCAATGAGTATTCTCCGGAAAGTTGTCTTGCCTCCTCATCGTTGATTGTAATAACATCTACTTTGGAAATAACTTTCATTAATTCATTCAAAGCGCTGTTCATCCAGAAATTCATAGTATCCAAAACAATAAGTTTGGGGGAATGCATCTGTTCAATCACGCCCAATTGGACGAGCGGATGTAAGTTTCCTAACATAACTACTTCGGCATCGCGATAATTTTCGGGAACTTTTGGGTTGAAATCTGCAAGCACGTTCAAATCTGTTATCAAAGTGTCGCGCGTATTCATATCGTTGTGATATTTTCCGCTCCAAAAAAAGGTTTTTCCGTTTTCAACAATTTCGAGGCCTGAAATATCCATTCCTTTCGATTCGAGCATTATAAGATCTTCCTTCGGAAAATCACCGCCCACAATTGAAACTATTGCGCCATCAACCCTGAATTGTGAGGCAGCCAGGCCAATAAAGGTTGCGGCACCGCCTAAAATTTTATCGGTTTTCCCAAAAGGGGTTTCAATGGCGTCAAAGGCAACGGTGCCAACAATTACGAGTTTGCTCATAAAGGGTTTTTGAAATGAGGTGCAAATTTAATCAAATTAATGGGAATAAATTACTTTTAACAACTCGCAATAATGAAGAAAATTGGGATTATTTCCTGCCAAAATCCGCCGGAATTTCACCCCACGCTTTCGTTTCCCATTTCACTATTTTTGTTTCGTATTTATTGGTTTTTAGCCAATTTTCGGCGCGTGCAACCAAATCGAAAAGTGCTCTATTTTTGGCAGATAACTTTAGTTTTGTATTACATTTTTTCTTTTTTACCCAACCCATCGCAATCCGCGAATCGCTGTAAATAATACGGTCGCTGTTGTTTTTCTTTAAAAAAGCCAAGCCGTGCACAAGCGCCAAAAACTCGCCAATATTATTTGTTCCCTGTTGAAATGGACCTTGGTGAAAAAGTTGTTTGTGCGTTTGTGTATCCACCCCACGATATTCCATTATTCCGGGATTGCCACTCGAGGCCGCATCAACAGCGATTGAATACAGATTTGGTTCGCCCAATTTTTGGAGCTGTACTTTGGACAGTGCTTTTTTTACCGTCTTCCCTTTATAATCTGCATACTCCTTATTATATGCCTTTTTTGCTTCCTCAAAAGTTTCAAAACTTTTGTATTGTGATCCTTTCACGCCATCAATGGAACGTTTGCATTCCTTCCAACTATCAAAAATTCCAGCGGGATTTCCGAACCAAACCACGTAAAATTTCTGCTTTTTAGCCATTGCGAAGTACTTCTTCAATTATTTTCGGAAACCATTCGTATTCCAATTTGTGTACTTTTTCGGCAATTGTTGCCGCGGTTTCATTTTCGGAAAGACTTATTTTTTTCTGTGAAATAATCGCGCCTTCGTCATAATTTTCATTCACATAATGAATTGTAATGCCGGTTTCAATTTCCTTATTTTTATGAATTGCTTCGTGCACAAAATTGCCATACATACCTTTTCCGCCGTATTTAGGGAGCAACGCTGGATGAATATTTATCACCCTATTCGGAAATTCCCTTAAAATAATATCGGGAAATTTCCACAGAAAACCCGCCAAGACAATAAGGTGGGGTTTATAATTCGTCAAAGTTTTCAATACTCCATTTTCCGAGAACAATTCATCTTTCGAAAAATATACAGAATCAATTTCAAGGTTTTTTGCGCGCTCCAAAACCTTGGCTTCCTGTTTGTTTGAAAGCACGAGGACAACCTCGGCAAATGTAGATTTTTTGAAATATTTTATAATATTCTCAGTATTGGTTCCGCTGCCCGATGCGAAAATTGCAATCCGTTTCTTCATTGGGTTCTTTAAAATTTTTCTGGAGTATTTATTAATTCTTAAATAAAAAACAAAAGTAAGGCAATACGGTTTTACTTAGCCCAAAATTGTTTAAATTGGTTTTCCCATTTTTGTGAAGGGGTGAAATTTCAGAACCTGCAAGTTCACATTTTAAACATTAAATGGTGTTTTCAATTAAAATATTTTATTTTTGCCACTTATAATTAAATTTAAAAATCAAGAATTATGTCAGACATTGCATCACGAGTAAAAGCGATTATCGTAGACAAATTAGGTGTAGACGAAAACGAAGTTGTAAACGAAGCAAGCTTCACTAACGACTTGGGAGCAGACTCCTTGGATACGGTAGAGCTTATCATGGAATTTGAAAAAGAATTCGACATCCAGATTCCAGACGACCAAGCTGAAAACATTGCCACTGTTGGCCAAGCAATTTCCTATATAGAAGCCGCAAAATAAGAATTCTTCTATGGAATTAAAGCGAGTTGTAGTTACCGGCCTTGGCGCCCTTACCCCTATTGGCAACAACCTCCAGGAATACTGGGATGCCCTTGTTAGCGGGAAAAGTGGCTGTGCGCCTATAACCTATTTTGACACTGAAAAGTTCAAAACTAAATTCGCTTGCGAACTGAAGAATTTCAACGCAGAAGATCATTTTGACAGGAAGGAAGCCCGAAAACTTGACCGTTTTGCCCAATATGCCCTCGTCTCGTCAGACGAAGCTATAATAGATGCTGGAATCAACCTCGATGAAGTAGATAAATTCCGCGTTGGTGTAATTTGGGGAGCCGGAATAGGCGGTCTGGAAACATTTCAAGATGAAGTAATAAACTTTGCAGAAGGGGATGGAACACCGCGTTTCAACCCCTTCTTTATTCCAAAAATGATTGCGGACATTGCGCCCGGAAACATTTCTATAAAGCACGGATTTATGGGACCAAATTATACTACGGTCTCCGCGTGCGCCTCTTCTGCAAATGCAATGATAGACGCACTAAACTACATACGTTTGGGTCATTGTGACATTATCGTTACCGGCGGAAGTGAAGCGGCCGTTACGAAAGCAGGAATGGGAGGTTTCAACGCAATGCACGCATTATCTACCCGTAACGAAAGTCCCGAAACCGCCTCGCGACCTTTTGACGCCACACGTGATGGTTTTGTTTTGGGTGAAGGTGCGGGCGCCTTGATTCTTGAGGAGTACGAACATGCAAAAAAACGCGGCGCAAAAATTTATGCCGAAGTTGTTGGCGGGGGCATGAGCAGTGACGCTTACCACATGACAGCGCCACACCCCGATGGAATTGGGGTAGAACGCGTTATGTTAAATACTCTGCGAGATGCCAATATGAGTCCGGAAGAAGTTGATGCCATAAATACCCATGGTACCTCAACTCCCCTTGGCGATGTTGCCGAATTAAAAGCGATCGTAAATGTTTTTGGCGACCACGCCAAAGATATCAATATCAACTCTACGAAATCCATGACCGGCCATCTTTTGGGCGCTGCCGGCGCTATTGAAGCTATTGCTTCTATTTTGGCAATGAAATATGGGATTGTTCCTCCTACCATTAACCATACTACGGTAGATGAAAACATAGATCCTTCCTTAAACCTTACCCTTAACAAAGCTCAAAAACGCGACATTAAAGTGGCCATGAGTAATACCTTTGGATTTGGCGGGCACAACGCTTGTGTTCTCTTTAAAAAACTTGATGCCTAACATAATTAATGGCTTCCATTAAAAACATATTTTCTTCCCGTAATGATAAGAGCGGGGAATTTTCCAATTCCCTTAAAAAGATATTAGGCTTCAAACCGAAAGATATTTCCATTTACAAAACCGCCTTTACCCACCGTTCCACCAATGAGAAAAACCTAAGCGGCCAACCCCAAAACTACGAGAGATTGGAATTTTTGGGCGATGCCATGCTTGGCGCCGTTATCGCCGCCCATCTATTTAAAAAAGTTCCCGATGGCAATGAAGGCTATTTAACAAAAATGCGCAGTAAGGTCGTGAGCCGCGAACATTTGAATGAATTGGGTCGTGATCTTCATTTGGTAAAATTTCTAAAAACCACCGTGCCGGCACAGCAATTCAGCGGAAATATCTACGGAAATGTTTTTGAAGCCTTAGTGGGCGCAATTTATTTGGATAGAGGTTTTAAATACTGTGAAAAGTTCATTCAAAAAAGGGTTATAAAACCTTATGTGGACATCAAAAAATTAGAAGGAAAGGTAATTAGTTACAAAAGCCTTTTTATTGAATGGTGCCAAAAAAATAAGAAACAATTCCATTTTGAAGTTTATGAAGATACCGGGAAGGATGAAATGAAGCATTTCGCAATACGTTTAAAACTGGAAGATGAAGTGGTAGCTAAGGCACGCGCAACCTCTAAAAAAAAGGCTGAAGAACGTGCATCAAAAAGAGCATTTTATAAACTTCAGCTTAAGATCGGGTCAGAAACCCCTTAGTGTCAAAGTTGTTTTTTCCGTATTGCGGCCAACATTTTCCACTTCTTTAGTTAAAACCTCCGAAGTTGCCTATTTTTGTACAAACATATTAGCAGCTTTCATAAATTTCTGAGGCCGCCAAAATTAGCAACAATTTCAATACTTAGATGATCCACCACAAATTAGAAATGGCGGAAGATTTCGAAGAGCCATTTACGCTCATCGCAATCCATTGCGGCGAGGAAGAGTACAAACTGGCATACCTCTTGAACCAACACCTCAACACACGTTTTAAGAGGCGAAGGCTCGATATTGATTTTCCCTCACAAGGCATGATGGTCACCTTTCCAATCTATGATTTTGTGGACGAGTTCAATTACAGCCAATATCATCTTGTGGCCAATAAATGTAGGATTGCACAAGCTGCGCTTCAAAGTTCCGGCGGTTTGTTTTCCGAAATAGGATCAGAAAAGGATCATTTCCTCTTGCCAGAGTACAAGAAAGTAGACTATTTTCTAAAAATATATTCGGATTTCGAAACTAGAACATTACAGTCGCTTGTTTCACAAATAAACAAAATTGAACAGATTGTTTCTGCATATTCACTTGAAACGATCAATATAAAATCTAAAAACAATTTAATTTTCGATTAAAATGTCAAAACAAAAAAGAACAAAAATAGTCGCAACCCTTGGCCCAGCAACATCCAGCGAAGAAATATTGAAACATATGATTATGGAAGGTGTGGATGTTTTTAGAGTAAATTTTTCGCACGCAGAATATGCCACGGTTAAAAAAACTATTGAAACAATCCGAAAACTTTCAGAAGAATTGGATATCCACGTTGCCATTATGGGAGACCTGCAAGGTCCAAAACTTCGCGTAGGCGTTATGAAGGAGGAAGTGATTGTGCAACCTGGCGATGAGCTTTCCTTTTTTACAGGTGCCGAATTCGAAGGTACCAAAAGCAAGGTTTTTATGAATTACAACAACTTTCCAAAGGACGTGAATCCTGGCGAACGGGTGCTTTTGGACGACGGTAAGCTTATTTTTGAAGTGCTGGAAACCAACAAGAATGACGAGGTAAAAGTAATGGTAATCCAAGGCGGACCCCTACGTTCCAAAAAAGGGGTAAACCTTCCCAACACAAACATTTCGCTTCCCGCTCTCACCGCAAAAGACAAAGAAGATGCAATATTCGCTATTGATCAAAAAGTAGATTGGATAGCTCTTTCCTTCGTGCGCCACGCTGAGGATTTAAAGGAATTACAGGCATTGATTGAAGCACATTCGGAATATAAAATCCCCATTATCGCAAAAATCGAAAAGCCCGAGGCGGTGGAAAATATTGACAGAATCATCGCCTATTGCGATGGTTTAATGGTTGCCCGGGGCGATTTGGGGGTGGAAGTTCCTGCCGAGGAAGTTCCGCTTATTCAAAAAGAATTGGTGCTTACCGCAAAACGTGCCCGAATTCCGGTAATTATTGCAACCCAAATGATGGAAACAATGATAACATCCCTAACCCCAACCCGCGCCGAGGTAAATGATGTTGCGAATTCCGTTATGGACGGTGCGGATGCGGTGATGCTATCTGGAGAAACTTCCGTGGGGAATTATCCCGTTGCTGTAATTAAAACCATGGCAAAAATCCTTAGAAGCGTTGAAAATTCGGAATTGATACGCGTGCCACAAGCCCCGCCACAAATTAAAACCAACCGCTACGTAACAAAGTCCATTTGCTATCACGCCGCCCATATGGCCAATGAAATTGAGGCGCAAGCCATTTGTACTTTGACTAATAGTGGTTACACTGCATTCCAGATTTCTGCGTGGAGACCTTCAGCTTTTATCCTGGCTTTTACCAGTAACAAACGCATTCTTGCCCGCTTGAATTTGCTTTGGGGCGTAAAAGCGTTTTACTATGACAAATACGTAAGCACAGACGAAACCGTAGACGATGTAAACCGCATTGCTTTTGAAAAAGGCTACGTGCACAAAGGCGATTATTTAATAAACCTTGCGGCAATGCCAATTGTGGATAAGGGAATGGTGAATACCTTGCGTGTGTCGCAAGTAAAATAACCTAACTTTGACAAAGTTTTAAACTTTGTCAAAGCAGTTTTAGACCAAGAAGTTTATTCCTTTATGATTTTTTGTACAAATTCTCCACGATCTGTTTTTAACCTCAAAAAATACATCCCTTTTTCAAGCGTTGAAAAATCCACTTGTTGGATTTTTCCGTTTAATTGAAGCACCTTTTTGCCCAGAATATCAAAAATGGTAGCACTTACAATATTTTCGGTTTTTGAATTTATATAGACTAAACTTTGAGTAGGATTAGGGTAAATTTCAATATTTTGCAGCCCAAAGTTGGGGATAGCCAGCAATTGGTTCTCAAACCAATAAACAGTGTTGTCCCTTTGCGAAGCGGTAATCGGATCCATATCGCCGTCATTGTCCAGATCGGCAGCTGTTACGGTAATGGCAAACTCAAGGTCGTCCTTAATGACATTCGCCTCCCCAAAATTGCCTAAGCCGTCCAAATTTTCATACCAGCGCAGAAAACCGGGGGCAAGCGCCAAAACATCAATATCGTCGTCATTGTCCAGATCGACCGGATATATATAAGTTGTAATCAAAGTATTGTTTATTATTTTTTCCAAACCATAATTTCCCAGTCCGTCAAGATTTTCCCACCAAGCAAAAACCCCAGCGCCCACGGCCGAACCAATAACATCCAGATCGCCATCTCCATCTATATCGGCCAAGAAAACTGACAGTACGGCCATCCCCGAGGACCCTATTTCCCGTGGAGGTCCAAAGGTTCCCTCGCCGTCCAGATTCTCGAACCAGGACATAATGTTATAATTAAGTGTGCCAGCTACAATATCTAGATCGCCATCGCCATCAATATCCCCCACATCAATGCCGGAACCGTTTACATAGCCCGAAATAATTATATTGCCCGTATCAAAGTTACCATTGCCGTCCAGATTTTTATACCACGTTAAAGAGTCATCATCAATAGAACCAACCACAAGATCATTATGACCATCCCCATCAATATCCCTAACAAGAATAGCACGTTCCCCATTTGTATTTGGCGTAGCAATTAAGGTTCCGGTTCCAAAGTCACCTAATCCATCAAGATTTTTGTAACTAACAAGGTTTGGAGGAATTGAATAAGGAGACGTCCCCAAAACATCCAAATCGTTATCTCCATCAATATCCCCTACAGCTATATTCCTTGGTTCATAAATTACTCCAATCTCTAAGCCAATACCAAAGTTTCCGAGTCCATCGGTATTTCTATACCAAACAAAATTTTGAGCGGGATAATTATTTACATTTAGAACATCCATGTTCCCGTCGTTATCAATATCCCCAACGACGATTTGCAAGGGACCACGAGCATTGGAACTAACAATTTTCTCGGTCCACTGCGCCATAAGAGACGTGCTACAAAGAACGAAAAGAAAAGTACAGATTGTTCGCATAAAGTCCTTAAAAAAATGGGCCTATCCTTATTACTGGATAGACCCATTAATGATACATTAATTTTGTTTAAAGATTATCGTCTGCTGTGTAGCTCCTTCTTCATAGTTAAACTCAATCTTATAAAGACCCGCATCGAGTTCATCGATAAGATTGGGGTTATTAATTCCGATCGAATCTTTTGGGGTTATTGTAACATTTGCATTCAAGACACCGTCGTTAAATAGTGTAACACTACCGCCATTTGGTCTCCGATTGTAATTATCATAACATCGGCGGGTGTTTTGGCCATAGGTATCACAAATATCGAGGTCAATATAAATGGCACTGTGATTGGGATGAGTTATAATACTATAGTTTGGTTCATACTTGCTTATTGTCAACAAGGAGTTATTGGTATAAGAGAAGGAAATATCATTATAGTCTGCAGGTTCCGGACAGTCACAGCTGCATTCCACAAAACGATAGTCAAAACCTGGCTGGAACAAGGGTTTATATAAAACTGGGGTTCCCGGGGAACTACTGACAAAATATTCCCCGGCGTATGGCTCGTATAGGGACTCAATAGATGTTAGGGTAGGTGCAAAATTTCCAAGAATATCATCCTCAAGTGCTTCTCGCGCCCGTATTCCCTGACCGATTGTTAATGGGGAATAGCCATCCATACAAATATATGCATCACTAAGAACGTTAATTACATCTTCGTGTGAGGGTATATATTCGTCACCATCATAATCTCTCTGAGTTCCATCATTTTCATATGTACAATTTACGGTTATAAATGGATATGTACCATTTGAAGCCCTGTAACCCGGATTGGCGGCCGTATCAATTACCCTATCGCCATGGGTATCGGCATTGTAGTCAGGATCGTTAATGTCCCTGGTAACCCTTTCCCCGCCTATTCCCCGGGCTGACCGAGTATGTATCAGGTTAAGGTTATGGCCTATTTCATGGGTCATGGTAGATAATGTCAATCCCGCGGCGCTTACGCCGGATGTAGTAACATTATAGCCCGGAGAAATACCCCCGAACGCTCCCCATCCAAAAACATAGACATTAAAGGCGTCTGCTTTTTTATACCCATTAGCCTCCGCCCACGAGGTGAGCCCATTGAACTGTATGATGTTTTCCAGAACAAAATGGCCATCAGGGTCATTGGGCAAAGCAGGACTCTGTATTTTCTCAAAGCCCCTATACTTAAAATAAATATTGAACTGATTGTAGAGAATGTTTGTATTGGCCACGGCGGTAAGCACATTATGGGCCTGGTCGGGGAAATAATCAACCCCGTCGGGATGCTTAATACCCCAAAAATAAATATTGAGGACGATAGGCTCGCATTCCATATCAAAATAAGCACTGTCCGTGGAGTGGCTATATACTCCCGTCGGATCGGGGATTGTGGGTTCGGGCGTTGCACAAACGGGGCTGCCTTGTTGTGCGTTCATAAAAATACATTTGCAATAAATGTACAAAAAAGTAGTAGGTTTTTCATGATTACAAAAGATTTGGGCTAATAATTTAGTTATATGAACATATATTATGATAAATGTAGTGATTTATATATCACTTTCAAAATTATTTTGATGCTCATCTTTAACGGGTGGACAATGAAGCTAACAGATATTTAATTCAATTTGGGGACAACCTAAGAAAACAAAGGATTGCCCAAGTATTGTCCCAAAAGCAACTTGCCTTTGAAACTGGGCTTACAAGAGAATTTATAAATAGAATTGAAAATGGAAAAGTGAACATTTCACTGACCAATATAATGGAAATTGCAAGAGTGTTGAATATTGCCCCAAAGGATTTATTGAATTTTAAATAAGTAATCAATCAGCCACCTCCACCTTCTCAAGTTTCATCCCCTCGGCGGCCTTGGTAATGGTTACGGCATAGCCGAACCCAGTGGTTTTGTAATTATACACAATTTTCTGAAGCTCATTGTTGTTGCGCGCAATCTGTAGCTCGCTTACAAAATCCCCCTTCTTTTTAGCGTTGTTCTGCTGCGTCTCGCTATTGGCTCCCTTCGGGTTTGGAAATGCAAACTCCCTCGGAATATTGAAAAGCTGCTGTGCAGTAAAAAACGCTTCATGCCATTTGTCAGTCGGTAAGATAAGCGTTTCGGTTTTTGTGGGTTTGCTCGCCGTGCCGCCGGTAGCTTCGGAATAGTTTACTTTTGGGAAATCCTTCTTCAATTCCTCAGCATAATTTTTTGCGGAAGCATTTTCCCCGGGAGGAAAAAATTTCGACATAAACCCATTAAAGGCAAAACCTTTTTGATTGTTGAATTCCACCTCATCCATCGCGCCGTCAATCCCGCCTACGTTCATCGTTATTTTTCCTTCGGCAGTTGCTATTTTCACCTTCGTGCCCAAAGGCATTACGGCAAGTTTTGCACTTTGCAGGTTTGGAAATTCCCGCAATGTCAACCCACTTACGGCCGTAACATACATAAAATCGGGGGCCGTTTGCGCAGGAATGGAATCCGTCACAACAGTTGTGGTTTCTTCGCTGGTTTTACTATCGTTTTTACAGGAAAAAAGCAATGGGAATAATGTAAAGGCAAGAATCGAAAAGGCTATGGATTTCATAAACTGGTATTTTAAATCAGTTTAAAGATACGCAGCTTTCATTCATATATAAAATTTTCAGTAAACCGAAGACCGAGGTGGTCTAAAATTCAAGTTTCAACTGAACGTCAATGGAAACTTTTGCCTCGGCCTCCATTTTATGGGTTTCATTATTTAAGTTCGAAATTGAAATCCCCAACAACCGCACAGATTCCTTCATCCTTTCTTGAAACAACAGCTCCTTAACAACAGTTAATATTTGTTTTCCGCCATCAATAAAATCCGATAGCGTTCGGCTGCGGGTTTGCAGGCTGAAATCACTATAGCGTATTTTCAACGTGACCGTTTTGCCGGCAAGTCTGCTTTTTTTCAACCGGTTTTCCACTTCCGCGGCTATTTCTTCCAAACGTTCCATCATAAAGATTTCGGAAGAAATGTTTTCGGAAAAAGTATGCTCTGCCGCCAACGACTTTTGAATGCGCGATGGCTTCACTTTGCTGTGGTGAACGCCGCGTACCGCATTATAATAATGTTTGCCACTCTTCCCGAAATGTTCCTCCAAAAATTCAAGCGAGTGCGTTTTCAAATCCAAACCGGTGAAAATTCCGAGTCGGTACATTTTTTCTTTGGTAACCTTCCCCACACCAAAGAATTTCTTCACGTCTAAACCTTCCAGAAATGTTTCAACTTCCTCGGGCGATATTGTTTTCTGCCCATTGGGCTTGTTGATATCGCTGGCAATTTTCGCCACAAATTTATTCACTGATATCCCCGCGGAAGCATTCAAACCAGTTTGTTCCTTAATCATTTTGCGTATTTCCGACGCGATCATCGATGCGCTGGGATTCCCTTTTTTGTTTTCGGTAACATCTAAATAAGCTTCGTCCAACGACAGCGGCTCCACCAAATCAGTATATTCCAAAAATATAGCACGGATCTGTTTGGAAATTTCACGGTAACGGTCAAAACGCGGACGCACAAAAATAAGCTGCGGACAGTTTCGTTTTGCTGCCACGCCACTCATCGCGCTGCGAACGCCAAATTTTCGGGCCTCATAACTTGCCGCGGCAACCACGCCCCGTTGTTCGCTACCGCCCACGGCCAAAGGCTTGCCGCGCAGTTCCGGGTTGTCCAGCTGCTCTACGGAGGCATAAAATGCATCCATATCTATGTGAATTATTTTTCGAACTGGAAACGGCTCCTGCATTTTGTAAATTTAATATCTTTAAACAAGCCAAACCTATCGGGTTTTGAAAAACCCATTCGGTTTTTTCCCAAAATTCCTGCAAGGTTTTTCAAAATCTTGTAGGTATATTTATAGTATGAAAACAGCAATTATTTTAGGCGCCACGGGGCTTACGGGAAGTATTCTTTTAAAAAAACTTCTGAAAGATCCTACGTTTGAAAGGATTAAACTCTTCTCGCGTAGTTCCTCGGAAATAAATTCCCCAAAAATTGAAGAACATTTAATAGATATGTTTCAATTGGAAAACCATTCCGAAGCCTTCACTGCCGATGTGGTTTTCTGCTGTATCGGTACCACAAAATCCAAAACGCCGGATAAGGATACTTATAAAAAAATAGATTATGGCATTCCCGTAACTGCCGCAAAAATGGCAAAGCAAAACAATATTGAAAACTTTATTGTGATTTCTGCCTTGGGCGCAGATGCGAACAGCAGTATTTTTTACAACAAAACTAAAGGCGAAATGCAGCGTGATGTTTTACAGCAAGACATTCAAAACACTTACATTTTACAACCTTCTTTAATTGTGGGTGATAGGGATGAAAACCGTTTTGGAGAAAATGTAGCCATATTTTTTATGAAGACATTCGGGTTTTTGGTTCCAAAGAAGTACAAAATGATAAAGGCCGAAACCATTGCAGAGGCAATGCTTATTTTAGCGAAAAAGGGCCATTCAGAAAAAATTATCACTTCCGAAAAAATTCATGAAATTGGAAAATAAAAATAAAAATTGGATGCAGGAAATAGAGCGTAAATTTTTGGTCACTTCCGAAGCTTTTAAAAATGAAGCCCATAAACGCACACGAATCGTTCAGGGTTTTTTAAACACCAATCTCGAACGAACCGTCCGGGTACGTATTCAAGGGGACGTGGGGTTTATTACCATAAAAGGCAAACCCAATGATTCTGGACTTTCCCGTTTTGAGTGGGAAAAACAAATCCCGCTTGCCGAGGCCGAGGACCTGCTTCATCTCTGCGAGCCGGGCATCATTGAAAAAACGAGGTATGAGGTTTTCCACGACGACCATACTTTTGAAGTGGATGATTTCACTGGCGAGAATGAAGGTTTAATAATAGCTGAAATAGAGCTGGAAACTGAGAGTGAACCCTTTTCGTACCCCGAATGGCTGGGAATGGAAGTTACGGGCCAAGTGAAATATTACAATTCAAATTTGAGTAAAAATCCATTTAAAAACTGGACAAATGAGAAATAAACTAATTGTTTCACTTGTGTTGTTTTCACTATTAAGTTGTGAAACCAAAATCGAAAAAGAAATTATCACAGAACCCTGCCCCGAGGAAGCGAAAATTCCAATGGCAGAACTGAAAAAGCAATTGACCGAAAAAGGCTTTCAAACTTTTGACTATGTCGATGAAAAATCTGGCGACACCATTTTAATGCAACAATATTTTATCGCTTTTTTGAAAACGGGAACAAATCGTTCGCAATCAAAGGAAGAAACGGACAGCCTTCAAAAGTTGCATTTGGCGCATTTGGGCAGAATGTACGAAGAAGGTTTTGCGGATATTTCGGGCCCGTTCGGCGATGATGGCGAAATTCGCGGTATTACTATTTACAACGTTCCCACCCAAAAAATGGCGGACAGTTTGGCAAATATGGACCCAATGGTAAAATCCGGTAGATTGGAAATTGAAATCCACCCTTGGTGGGCGGCAAAAGGGTTTCCGCTACGATAATAAATTTTCTTCAAAAAAAATCTGCTTCGAAATAAATTCCGAAGCAGATTTACAATCAACAATAAAACCAACATTAAAAACTTATCTCCAACCGCCTCCCAAGGCCTCGTATAAATCTACAATTGCTTGAAGACGGTTGTTTTTTACGGCAACCAAATCTAGGTTAGAAGTAAGGGCAAGGCCCTGTGCAACCAATACCTCCAAATAATTTGCCATACCACTATCTAATAATTCCTGTGAATATCCAGCAGCCAAAACATAAGCTTCATTTTCATTTTCCTTAATTCTGATTTTCTCCGTTGCAGCTTCAATGGAATACATAGCATCTGACACTTCTTTTCCTGCAACTAGCAGGCTGTATTTAAATTCTAGCAAGGCCTGTTCCTGTCTTGCCTGTGAAACTTCAAATTCAGTTCGTATTTTTCTGCCATTGAAAATAGGTTGGGTTAACCCGCCAACAACCGATGCAAACAGCGAGTTCACATTCAAGAGTTTATCGAGTTCCAAACTTTGAAAACCTCCATTTGCAGTAAGTGATAGGGAAGGATAAAAGTTCGCCCGTGCCACATTGGTAAGCTCGAAGGCGTTCATTAAACTAAACTCTGCCGCCATTACATCCGGCCTGTTTCTTAATAATTGCGCGGGCACGCCCGTTTCCAATGGAATTGCAATATTTTGCTCCTCTAACGTACTTCGTCGCATGGATTGTGGCGCCGCCCCGAGTAGAATGGACAATGTATTTTCCACAAAACGGCTTTGTGTTTCTAAATCGACCAAAATAGCTTTTGCAGTAAATAATTGGGCCTCGGTTTGCTTTACTCCAGCTTCGTTCCCTATGCCGGCATCCTTTAGGGCAACAGTAGTTTCCAATCCTTTGGTTCGGGTTTCAATTGTTTCGGTGGTTACCCGAATTTGCTCATCAATGGCCAAAAGTTGGTAATAGGAAGAGGCAATATTTGCCACCAATCTACTTTTAACGGCTTGGTGTGCGGCTACGGTTTGTAAATAGGAAGCATCAGACGCACGCTTTGCACTTCTTATTTTTCCCCAAATATCGGCTTCCCAAGAAAGGCCGCCGGCAATTTCAAATTGATTTGCGGACGAAATATCCCCAAACTGACTGCTTTCGGAAAACTCCTGATGCGTTGCCCGAGCACTGGCGTTCAAAGTGGGAAAGTACCCTGCTCTTCCTTGTTTAACATAGGCTTCGGCTATTGCAATTTGCTGTAATGCAATGCGAATATCCATATTGTTACGTAGACCTTCCTCAATATAATTTTGAAGAATTGTATCCGTAAATATTTCCTTCCAAGAAAGTGTTGCGATGGATAAACTGTCCTTCGGTAAATTCTCGGTTCGGAAATTTTGGGATACCTCCACAGTTTCAGGCCTACCATATTCTTTGGTAACCAAGCAAGATTGTAGGGACAATAAGATTAATGTGAATATAATTCCTTTAGTAATTTTCATAATCGAATATCTTTTTAGTTTTCGTCTTCCGTTTGCTCAACAACGGGTTGCGGTGTTTTACTTACTTTTTCCTGTAACCATTGGAAAAAGATAAACAGAATCGGGATTACGAAAACCCCCAGAATTGTTCCTATCAACAAACCGCCAACGGCTCCTGTACCAATGGAACGGTTACCCGAGGCGCCCACTCCGCTAGAAAGCACCAACGGCATCAACCCAAATATGAAAGCGAACGAAGTCATTAAGATGGGTCGCAATCTCGCTTCTGCGCCATCAATTGCCGCATCTAAAATAGATTCACCCTGCTTTCTTCGTTGCAATGCGAATTCAACAATAAGAATTGCATTCTTCGCGAGAAGTCCAATAAGCATAATGAGCGCAATCTGGAAATAAATGTTGTTCTGCAAGCCCGTAAGCTGCGTGGTAATATATGCGCCGAATACGCCAACGGGTAATGATAACAATACCGAAAATGGCAATAAATAACTTTCATATTGGGCGGCGAGTAGGAAGTACACAAAAACCAACGACAGTATAAAAATCATGGTAGTTTGGTTTCCGGCGTTTTTTTCTTCCAAAGTAAGTCCGGAATACGCAATATCAAAATTACTTGGAAGCGTCTGCTTTACTTCTTCCACGGCATTAATCACGTCGCCCGTACTATAGCCTGGCGCTGTAGCGGCGGTAACTTTGGTTGAATTGAAGAGGTTAAAACGGGTTACGGATTGTGGCCCGTAAACTCTTTTTAGCGAGACAAACTGTGTGATAGGTGTCATTTCGCCACTTGCCGTTCTCACATAAATGCTGTTTAAATCACTTTCCTCGGCCCTATCTTCGGGCAATGCCTGCACATAAACGCGGTATTGTTTTCCGAAGCGCGAAAAATCTGCAGCAAAAATACTCCCAATATAACCTTGAAGGGTATTAAAAATAGATTGCACCGAAACCCCGGCTTCCTTTGCCAAAGGTACGTTCAGCGTCATTTCATATTGCGGGTAACGCGTGTTGAAGGATGATTGTGCGTATTGAATTTCAGGGCGCTCCGTTAATTTTCCTAAAAATTCCTGGTTTACTTTATCCAAATCGGTAAAACTTCCTCCCGAACGATCCAATAAATTGAGCTCGGCACCCGCAGAGTTTCCAAAACCTGGGATACTTGGCGGCGAAAAGAAAATAATCTGCGCCTCCGGAATCTGGGCGGCAATGCCGAAAAGTTGGCCTGTAATTGATTCAACGGAAAGAGATTCATCTTTCCTATCTTCCCAATTGTCAAGGCGAATAAATCCGAGACCGTAGTTGCTTCCGGCGCCGCTTATCAAGCTTCGGCCATCAATAACCGAAACCCCTTGAACGCCGGGAAGATTCTTTATTTTGGAATATAGAATTTGGTTCACTTCGTGGGTTCTGTCAATGGAAGATCCCGCGGGAAGTTCCATATTCATAAATACAATTCCGCGATCTTCATCGGGCACAAATCCCGTTTTTGTTACGGAAGAAGACCAAATAATTCCGCCCACCGCCAAAAGCAAAATGAATACTGTAATCCATTTGTGACGGTATAAATAATGAACGGATTTACCGTATTTGTTCACGGTAGCCTTAAAACCTCTGTTGAAGCCGTTGAAAAATTTCTGAATAAAGCCTGGTTTATTGCTGTTCTGTTTTTCATCGTGACCTTTCAAAAATAAGGCACACAAAGCTGGTGTTAACGTAAGCGCGTTTACTGCGGAAATGATAATTGCCACAATTAAGGTTACCCCGAATTGTTCGTAAAATACGCCCGTTGGACCTTTAATAAAAGTTACGGGAATAAACACGGCAGACATCACCAAAGTAATGGAAACAATGGCGCCGGAAATTTCGTGCATCGCATTGAGCGAAGCTTTTTTGGCACTTTTTTCGCCTTCATCAATCTTTGAATGCACCGCCTCGACGACCACAATGGCATCATCTACCACAATACCAATGGCCAATACCAATGCGAAAAGCGTTAAAAGGTTTATGGAATAGCCGAATAAATTCAGAAAGAAAAACGTTCCGATAATTGAAACGGGGACCGCGATTGCGGGAATTAAAGTGGAACGGAAATCCTGTAAAAAGATAAACACTACGAGGAAAACCAAGAGGAATGCCTCAACTAATGTAGTTACCACTTTTTCAATGGAAGCGTTCAAAAAGTTATTGGTGTCATACGGAATATAATAGGTAATGCCTTCGGGAAGATTTGCCTCCACATTTTCCAATTCAACTTTTATGGCATCAATAATTTCCTGGGCATTGGAGCCCTTGGTTTGGAAAATCCCCATATTTACCGCCGGATAACCATTGGTCACCGAACCTCCGGCGTATGATTGCGCCCCGAGTTCAATTTTTGCAACATCGCTCAGTCTCAAAAATTCGCCATTCCCCAACGCCTTAATTACAATATCGCTGTATTGTTGTTCGGTTTTGTAACGTCCGGAATATTTAATGGTATATGAAAATGCTTCCCCATTATTTTCGCCCAATGCCCCGGCAGCAGCTTCCAAACTTTGTTCTTTTAAAGCGGCAACAACATCGGAAGGCATCAAACTGTAGGCCGCGAGTTTTTGCGGATTTAACCAAATGCGCATGGAATAATCCTTTCCCCCGAAAACACTTACATCACCAACCCCATTCACCCTCTGCAATTCTGGGATCACATTTATTTTTAAATAATTCTGAAGATAGGTATCGTCATAATCTTTGTTCGTACTGTAGAAGGAAAGAAACATCAGCGCAGAAGTCTGCTGCTTTGAAGTGGTTACCCCAGTTTGAATTACCGCTTGTGGTAGCAATGAATTGGCACGTGCCACGCGGTTTTGAACGTTTACTGCTGCAATATCCGGATCTACATCCTGATCGAAAAAAACGTTGATAGAAGCCGAACCGGTATTGGTCGCGGTGGAGGTTAAATAGGTCATTCCCTCAACCCCGTTAATTTGTTCTTCAAGCGGAATTATAACGCTTTCAAGAATTGTCTCCGCGCTCGCTCCGGGATAGGAAGCATTCACTTGAATCGTGGGCGGGGCAATATCGGGATACTGAGTAACCGGAAGGTTCATTAGACCTAGAACCCCCAGTATTATTATAATTATCGAGATAACCGTAGAGAGTACGGGTCTGTTTATAAATGTTTTTAACATGATTGGTTTTTCTTAAAACGGTTATCTGAAAACTTTTTCAATTGGTTTGGCAATGCTGTCAAAAGGCATTTCCTGAGGTACTATTTTTGTATTTCCCCGAAGTTTATTTGCACCCTTTGCTACAATTTTATCACCTTTTTCTAGTCCCGCATCAATCACAAAAAGATTTTCAACATCGGCCACAACATTTATTTTTGTGGAGGTTGCGGTGCTGTCCTGCCCCACTTTGTAAACATAAACACTTCCCTGTTGCTCAAATGTAGCTTCTTGTGGTACCACTATCGCTTCAGTAAAAACTTTTGGAACCTTTATTTTTCCGCTGTTACCATTGGTTAAAATACGCGATGGGTTGTCAAAAACGGCTCGAAAGGAAATTGTTCCCGTATTTGGATTCACCTGTGAATTAATGGTTTCAATAGTGCCTTCCTTTTCATATAAACTGCCATTAGCCAATACCAATTGCACTTTCGGAAATTTTTCGATCTTTTCTTCAATAGTTTCTCCTTCGGCGTTTTGGATGAAATCTAAATACTCCTTTTCATTCATTGAAAAATAGGCATAAACCTGACTAATATCAGCCACAGTTGTCAATGGAATTTGGGATGAAGGGCTCACCAATGCACCTTTCCGAAGATTAATGGAGCCCACATATCCATCCACTGGGCTTTTTATATTCCCATAATCAATGTTTGCGGCAATGCTGTTATAGCCGCTTTTGGCTTGTTCCAATTTTGCTTTGGCGGTTTCCAACTGCACTTTGCTGATGATGTTTTTCTCCACTAAAGGTTTCAACTTATCAACCTCAACTTGGGCGGCATTTACATTAGCACGCGCGGCACCAGCATCTTGGCTCAGGGTTTGGGTTTCCAACCTAAAAAGTGTTTGTCCTTTTTTCACTTTTTGGCCCTCATCCACCAAAACGTCGGTAATGTATCCCGAAATTTTCGCTTGAACCTGGCTGTTTGTTATGCCCTCAATACTCGTGGGATAGGTAGTGTATGCAGTCACGGTTTTGGTGGGGATTGCAACCACCGGTAACATTGGCGCCCGTTGTGCCATTTGTGCCTGTTGTGCATTTTTATCATCACCACAGGAGGAAAACAATAGCAACACTCCTAAAATTATGGGAAGGGAATAGATCAGATTTTTCTTTTTCATTATTGGTTTAATTAATTGTTTGTATGTTTCTCGGTAAGTTTCATTTTAAGTTTTTCAATGGAAGCACTTGCCTGCTCTAAAAACTCCAAATAATCGGTATGGAATTCCAAATCGAAGATTTCATCGGAATCTTTTGAAAGTGATTCATTTATTTCCTTTTTGTATTCCATTATTTCCAAATGCAAATTTTTTTCACTGTTCCAGTTTTTCAACATTACAGTCATTGAATGAATCATTGCATCCGGAATTAAAATGAAGTATTTTTTCCGATCTCCAGTTTTGGTATAATAAGTAATTCTTTGAGCGGCCTGAAGGGTAGTGAGATGTGTTGAAATTGTGCTTTTACTCGCACCAAGTTCACAAACTAAGGTTTCAAAAGTGGTTCCTTGTTTTCCCGTTAAAATAAGTGTTGCGAGAATTCGGGCCGCCAGAGGTGCAATCTGTTCCTTGCACTCTATGTACACCCCCAATTTCTCAATTAAATTTTTTCTTTTAGTCAAAATAACTGAAGTTTAATTTTTTCAGACGGCAAATGTACGATTGGTTCGGAAACTACCGAACCAATTAAATTATAAATTTCTGTTAAATTTTAAAAGGGAGGTTTTTGTGGGGTCTATTCAAAATAATGTTGAATAAGAAAAGTGCTCAAAGTCTTTTGAAATTCGGAAATTATAAAGACTTTTTTGAATTTTTTTACCGCAACCCTTTACTTTACTAGTACTTTCGTGCCTCAATTTTAAAATATTTATAATGAAGAAATTTTTTACCTCAGTATTGCTATTGGCAATAACAACTTTTACCCACGCGCAATCTGGAATTTTAGACACATCATTTGGCAACAACGGAATTGCAACCACACAGGTTTCCCCAACATACAATTTTGCAACGGCTACCAAAGTTCAGCCTGACGGTAAAATTCTTGTTGTGGGCGATTCAGGCGAACCAGCAACCTATAAAGCCACGGTTGTCCGTTTTAATGCCGATGGTTCTTTAGATACTTCTTTCGGAACCGGCGGAAATGCTACTATTACTATCCCAACCGCAAAGTCTTTCGGAATGGATGTTGCGCTTCAAGATGATGGAAAAATAGTTGTTGGCGCGAGAACTTGGGATAACGTTACCGGTGATTTCGTTTTGGCAAGACTTAACGCAGACGGTTCTTTTGATAGCTCTTTCGGCACAAACGGTGTTGTAATTGCAAATTCCGGCGCGAGCGATGTTGCAGCATCCCTTTTAATTGCAGATGATGGCAAAATCTATATGGCCGGAGATTCCGACAATAACTTTTCCATTGCAAAATTCAATACAGACGGCACAATGGATACTAGCTTCGGTACAAATGGATGGTCCATTATAGCATTTTCCTCTTCTAGCTATGCCCAAGATATTGCTTTTCAAAATGACGGTAAAATCGTAATGGGTGGATTCAGCATTATTTCAGGAGGTCGATATCAAATGGCGGCTGCAAGAATAACCGCTGATGGCGCCTTAGATAATAGTTTCGGAACTGATGGAAAGGTTGCTTTTAACTTCGGTATTGACCATGATATTGCAACCGCTTTGGGAATTCAATCTGACGGAAAAATTGTATTGGGAGGACACACATACATTACAAGCAACCCAAGACTTAGTTATGATTTTGCAGTGGCAAGACTAAATACGGACGGAAGTCTTGATACTACTTATGGAAATAATGGAGTGACTACAACGCAAATTGTAGATGAAGCCAATTATGCCAACGGTCTAGTCATACAGGCAGATGACAAAGTAGTTTTAGCAGGCCGTACAGTGAAAGAGTTCGATTATGATTTCGCAATGATTCGTTTTAATACTGACGGCACCTTGGATTCTACCTTTGGAAATGCAGGAAAAGTGAGCACAGATAATGATGGAAAAGAAGACCACGGTTATGCCATCGCACTGCAACCAGATAACAAAATTATTTTAGCGGGTCACTCATATTCCGCAGGAGGTGATGATTCTGAAATCGTCGTGGCAAGATATACCAACGAAACCTTGGGTATTGCGGACAATGAAAACGTAGAATTCCGTTTATACCCAAATCCTGCAAATGAGCAAATTACAATTGAATTAAGCGATGCTTCTTCAAACTACCAAGTTGCTATTTATGATGTTTTGGGCAAAAAAGTATATACTTCCGAAATTCAAAAAGTAGGACAGATTGATGTTTCTGCTTTGGCTTCGGGCACTTATTTGGTAAAACTTAATTCTGATAACAAATCAAGCGTAGTGCGTTTTGTAAAGCAATAATTCATTCGAATTAAAATTCTAAAGAGACTATCTGTTTTTAGGTAGTCTCTTTTTTTTGGTTAATTATTGAAGCGTTTTAATTTCGATTTTTTCCCGAAGCTCATTACCTTCCGCATCCACAGCTGTCAATAAATATTTTCCGGGCTTTGGCGAAACTGCCAACTCGTGAAAGGTTTCAGTCATCCCAATATATTCCGAATCCAAATACCAAAAGACAGTGGTTTCCGGCGAACGGTGCGCAAGTTTGAAAATAACTTCGTTCACATTTTCATCAAAATTCTTCGGAAGCAGAACCGCCTCATTTTTCTTCGGATAAATAAAAGCCATCAACTTTTCCCCGTCCTGCAAACAATCGGGTGCAAAAGGTGGAAGAATTTTATATTCCGGGTGAAGTTGGGCATAATAATATTCCATCACCGGCGGTAATACAAACCAATTTTTCTGAACCATTTCCGAAAGCGGATAACACGACGAATTCACCCGAAAATTTTCCGAAGCATTTAAAAATACCGTTTGATGATATGGGCACGCTTCTGTTCTTGTTCCGTTTTTTGGCATCCATTCGTTCTTAATTTCTTCGCAAAAAAGTCCGGCAAGATGCCCACTTTTAGTGCAAATTTCAACCTCAACCAATTCGTCATACGGAATTTTAAACCAACCGCTTTGCGGCAAAACATTCAAAACATCAAACAAAACTGGCGCAGCAGCTTGAATTCCCGTTAATCCCGGACGGCCTTCGCCATCGGCATTTCCCACCCAAACGCCTATTGCATATTTTGGCGTAACCCCAACTGCCCACGCATCCTTAAATCCGTAGCTCGTCCCGGTTTTCCAAGCAAGCGGCTGGCTGCTTGTGAAAAATTCCCAGTTTTCCTCCCCGCTTGGGCGATTCACTCTTTCCATCGCTTCAAAGGCTTCGTAAATTGCCCCAGCATTCCAAACGGAAGGTTTTTGTTGGATTTTTCCGAAGTCAATTTCATCGTGATTCTTTACATAAACCGGTTCCACAAATTCATTTTTCCGATATTCGCTGGAAGAATTATTGAAGAAATTTAAAGTGGAAGCCATTCCCGCATAGGCTTTTGTAATATCCCACAAACTGCTTTCCGCACCGCCGAGAATTAGGGAAAGTCCGTAATAATCCGCAGGTTTATCAATTTCGTTTAAATTAATTTTGCCCAAAACATTATAAAAACGCTGCAAATCAAAATCACGCAACATCCGGACCGCGGGAATATTCAGCGAACGGGAAAGTGCAACGCTTGCGGGCACTGCGCCGTTGAATTGCTTATCGAAATTTTCTGGCGTGTACCCATTAACCGAAGTTGGAATATCTGCCACCAACGTATTCGGAAGAATTTCGCCAGCATCGAGCATCGAAGTAAAAAGAAACGGTTTTAAAATACTGCCCGTGCTTCGCGGTTTTTCAATAACATCCACAAAATTGTTGTGCTCGGCGGTTGTTGGGGCATTACCAACGTATGCCAATACTTCCCGCGTGTTCACATCCAAAACCAAAACGGCAAGGTTGTGGATTTGGTTTTGGCTCAAAATATAATTGTTCTCCTTAACAATATTGTTCACTTTTTTTTGAAGCGAAAAATCAATCGTGGTTTCAATACGTTTTCCGGGATGCTCCTTTCGTATTTTTTCGGTTAAATGTGGTGCAAATTCAGGCAAAGGCAACGGTTTTCCGGGAAGCATTTCATCCACGGCCAATTGAAATGTAGTTTTATCAAATACTTCATTTTGAAAAAGTTTTAGCAACAATGCATCTCTTTTCTGTTTTAGAATTTCCTCGTTTTTCCCGGGAAAAATAAGCGATGGTGCGTTGGGAAGCACTGCCAATGCCGCGGATTGCCCCCAACTCAGTTCGCTCGCGGGAATTCCAAAATAGCGCCACGAAGCAGTTTCGAGCCCCACCACATTTCCACCGAAAGGTGCGTACGAAGCATATAAATTCAGAATTGATTTCTTTTTGTAACCGGCTTCTAAACGCGTAGCTTGAAAAATTTCAATCACTTTTTCAAAATAAGTGCGCCCTTTATTTTGGCGGGAAAGTCGGATTACTTGTTGCGTAATCGTACTTCCGCCGCGGCGGGAATCGCTGGTAAGATTGTTCCAAAGTGCTTTTGAAATTGAAACCAGATTAAAACCGGGATGCCAATAAAAATGTTCGTCCTCAAAATAAAGAATGCATTTTTCAAACCGTTCCGGCACGGAATCCATTTTCGGAAATCGCCATTGGCCATCGTCCGCAATCCGCGCGCCGAGCATCTGTCCGCTATTGCTTTCAGCAACCGTTGCGGTTGGAACGTTGAATAATGGGGATGGAAGGCAGAATAGCCAAAGCATGAATAAAATCATCAGGATGCTGAGTTTTATTTTATGTTTTTTTAAATAGCTATTTATATAAGAAAATTTCAATTTAAATTCTAAAAATAATAATGAATACGTCTGTCAGTCTGAGCTTGTCGAAGACCGTCAAGGATACGCTTCGACAAACTCAGCGTGACAATTCATTTCAATTTATAATTTTGTCTTTTAGTGTCAGTCTGAGCCTGTCGAAGACTCTCGTGAATCTGGATGTCCATATTCAGTATAATTTTTTGAAAATTTAATCAGATCCTGCCAATTTTCTTGAATCAATGATGTTTTCTTTCTTCGCGACCAACCCTTTATTTGCTTTTCAATTTTTATTGCTTCTGTTGGATTTGTACATTGTATATACCATTTCAATTCAACGGGTCTTCTATTAAAAGTATAGCAATCTCTCTTTTTACCTTCATTATGTTGCTCAAGTCTTCGTTCCAAATCATTAGTCATTCCAGTGTAATAGGAATTATCGGAACATTGCAGAATATATGTAAAGTAAAATTTCATCTTTGAATTTATTTCATCATACAGCGCTTCGACAGGCTCAGCGTGACAACTTAATTCAATTTATATTTAATATTACGAATGTCAGTCTGAGCTTGTCGAAGACCCATACACCTACGCATCAACTTATAACTCCACAGTAACCCACATCCCTTTATTCCTCGCATAATAGCTATTGTCATACATAGCCTCAACCTGCGTTCCGGGCAAATAATACGTCCCCAAATAGGAAGCATTTAACTTTACACTAAACGCTTTAGTTTCACCAGCTTTCAAATCGAAGAAAAAATTCACTCGGTCGTCGCGAATGTCTGTGTATCGCGCATTTCCACTTGCTCCGCCGCCTAATTCAGAAAAATTTGTGTTTACAATTTCCCAACCGCTTGGGAAGATTTTTGCCAAAGCAACATTATTTATCCAATCGCTTGAAGTATTTGTAACAATCACTTTTGCTATGATTTCGGTTCCTTGTCGCAATTTTGTAACGTCTATTGGTTTTCCATCACCTCCCAAATATTCAGATTTAATGGAAAGATTTCGTTTTTCTGCGAGTTCCTTGCCAAGAGGTAACTTTCCTCTTTGCGAAAGCGTAATGTAAACCACATTTCCTTTTTTGTTGGTCACCGAAACGGAATTGCTTCCCATTACAAACGAAAGATCGCGCTGGGAAATAGCCCGATCAGTTTTTACCTCAATCGATTTTCCGCCATTCGTAAACGTAAGTTCCATCGCTTTTCCACCGTTTTTGGCAACCATTTTTGCCATTGCCATCAGCGCATACGAAGTTTCCTGAGTGCTGTACCAATTTCCGGATGACAAATCTTTTGCCACGGAAATCGCTAAATCGCGTTGTTTCGAATCGCCCAATAAAACCAAAGTTTCCATAGCCATCGCCCTATTTCTGAAAGGCGAGCCATAAGTGTAATAATCATACTTCTGCGGAACGAAATTTATGTTCGCCGTTCGTGCAATCTGTTGCGCAACTTCCTTTTTTCCTGCCAAAGCGTACGCGGCTGCCAAACGCCATTTGGCATCATTGCTCAATTCCTTGCTTTCGCGAAGTCGATTCATGGCGGCAAGTTCGGGTTTTCCGGCAAGCGCCATTGTGTAAAGCCGATAAGCCTGCGTTAAACTGGAATTATAAACCTTATAACTATTTCGCCATTGGCGTGCTGCATTTTGTTGGTATAGCAACCAATTGCTCATAAAACTTATGGGCAGCGCATACCCTTTTTGCTTGGCCTCGAGCATAAAATGACCCACATAACTGGTACTCCATTCATCCGCTTCCCGTTCGCCGGGCCAATACGAAAGTCCGCCATTGGGGAGTTGAAATCGGCCCAACCGTTCAATTGCGGCTTTTACGTTTTTCTCAATTTCTTTCTTTTTTTCGAAAGTTATGTCGAAAACATCTGCCAAATAAAGCTGCGGAAATGCAGAGGAAGTAGTCTGCTCAATGCATCCGTAGGGATAATGGATCAAATATTCCATTCGTTTGCCGAAATCCATCGGCGGCAAGGTTGAAAATTCAAGCATCGCGGCATTGCTTCCGGGAACGCCAAAGGTTTCAAAAGTGATGGTTTGCGAAGCACTTCCGTCCAAAGTATAATTCGTGGCTTTTTGCGAAATGGGGTTCGGGTTTTCTACGTCAATTTCTACTTTATAACTCGCTTTTTCGCCGTTGCCGGAAGCAGTTACCTCAATGGTTTGAAATTTCTTCCTTGGTAAAACATCGAATTCAAAATTGACAATCTGTTCCCCCGGACTGCTGAAAGAAACGGTTTTTGAAACCCCGTTTTTCGGTTTCAGTGCATCGCCAGTTTTCACAGTAATCATAGCGGTTTTCACTTTATTCTCCATCGCAAAAACGGTAACGGGAAGCGTAACGGTTTCGCCCGGCGACAATTTCCGCGGAAGCGAAGCCAGCACCATTAATGGCGTGCGGACTGGCGTAGTTTTTTCGACACTTCCATACGCACCTTTTGCATTGTCGCCCGCAATTACCATCGTCCGAACTGAACCTATATAATTTGGCATTATAATATTATGCGTTGCTGTTATTCCGGCTGCCAATTGAAACGGGCCGAGATATTTTACAACCGGTTTAAACCGGTCCGCTTTTCGGTTTTTTGCACCCAACGCCGCATCGCCGCCGCCAATTGCGTAAATATTATCCACACTGCCGGAATACGCGCCAATCACGTAATCGAACATATCAAAGGTTTTTACGCCCAGGGCTTCGCGGCTGTAAAACGCTTCGTGAATATCGGGCGTCGCAAAGCGGGTTAAATCCAATAAACCTTCGTCCACGACGGCAATTGTGTATGTCATCGGTTTGTTGTTTTCTTCGGAAACTTTTATGGTAAATTGTTTCTCTGGTTTTAAAACCTCAGGCATAGTGATTTTAGGGTGAAGCACCGTTGAAGGATCTTCCACCCAAAGCGGAATAACGCCGTAAAGCCGTATTGGCAAATCGTTTTTAGTTTGGCTATGCGGCTGCAGTAGCGAAATATTCACATAAATATTCGGTGCCATTTCCTTTGTGATTTTTATCGCCGCTTTCGTTTCGCCTTTTTTGGTTTCAATCCAATGCGTTGCCAAAACTTCGGTACCATTTTCAACACTAATCAGCGCGTGGCCTTCACTTCCCGATGGAAAAGTTATAAAGGCTTCCTCGCCCACATTATATTTTTCTTTGTCTGCCGAAAAAAGAAGCATCCGCGCACTTTCAGCATCGCCGTCGCTTGGGCGTTGCCACCAATTTCTGTAGAAATATGTTATACGCCCTGTTGCGTGGCCGGATTGTTTATCAATTACGCGAATTAAATAGCGTCCACCTTCCTCTTCGGGAATATTTACTGTGAATTTTCCCTTTCCGCTACCATCGGTTTTTACGGTGAATTCCTTAACTGGACGATGCACGGTTGAATTTTCATAGGTTGAAAGATTGTCCTCCCCGCGATTCCACCACCAACGCCATTCAATTTGGAAAACTTTTACTTCCAGTTCGCGATTTGCTGCAGCTTTGCCTTGGGCATCCACGGAAACAACATCAAAGTTTGTGTTTTCACTTGTAAAATAAGAGCCGTAACGGCCGGCTTCGGGAGATTTCAAACCGACGAAATGTGAGAATGGCGCTAAATCCTTTGAAAAAATATCCATTGAAAAATCGCCACCGCCTTCGTACAGTTTCGTTAAGAAAGTAGCTTTCAACATTCCCGGCGCACTTTTTCCAACTTCTATTTTTTGGTTGAAAGAAGTTGTTCCTTCCGAAGAAAGTTGCGCATCCAGAACCGGAATTTCAACCTCCTCAAATTTTCGGATTGGGTCGATGAAATTGTATTTTGGATATTTCGAAAAAGCGGAATTGCTGGCGCGAAGCGTAGCGGACATATCAATCTTCAAATTACGCGCAGGCGAGCCGTGAAGCCACATTGCGCTTGCAGTTCCCTTTACGGGCTTTGTGGCGTCGAGGATTTCGTCTTCAAAATCCAGCTTTATTTTTAAACGATTCGGTTTAATGGTCGCAACTTTTAAGGTATGCGAAAATTGCGCGCCACCAACCGTTATTGTGGCGTTCCAATTGCCCGTAGGTGCCGCAGCGTCCGTTGCGATTGGGAAATAATAGAAGCCCTTCAGCCCCCTGGCCCCCGAAGGGGGAACTACTGTTTGAGAATTATTCGAATTTAAAACACTTCTTTGAACGAGTTTTCCGCGAGCATCGGTTATTGAAAGCGTAACGGGATGGTTTTTTGGCAGCGGATTTGCGTTGTCGTTCAACACAAAAGTAAGGTGAATGCTATCGCCGGGACGGTATACGCCGCGTTCAGTATAAATGAAACCTTTAAGACCGCGTTGCAGTTCTTTTCCAGAAATGTCGAAATTACTCATGGAAAGGGCATTTCCGTCTTCCAGTTTTACATAGGCATAATTGTTTCCTTTTTGCGCCACTGCGAAAGCGGCATTTTTGGTGCCGTCATAAAGCGTGATTCCATCGCTTTCCGTGGTTACTGTTTCGATTAGTTGCTGCTGATAATTGAAAAGTTTCACCTTTACGCCATCTTCAGGTTTCGCGGAAATTAGGTTTGTTGCGAAAAAATGATACGAACGGTTGTTGCCTTTTTTCACGATCAGGCCCAAATCGGAGCCCAAAATATTTGCTGTAACTACGCGCTCTTCGTTGTAATATGCGGGGTGGCACGGATTATCCTGCTGCTCCCAATTATAGGTGTAATTTCTCCAGCGGTAAATTTCATTGTCCCAATAGCGCTCTTCGCGAATTTCTTCATCCTCGGTGTTATCGTTGGCGTAATAGGGATCTTCTTCGTAATATTCATCTTCATATGCGTCACCTTCTTCTTCATTATCCTCGATAATGGCTGAAGTCGTTTCGCTGCAATCATAAGTAATGTAATCCTTTTTGAAACTGAATTCCAACTGATAAATAGCACCGGGATCTGCCTTAAAATATTCCGAAAGATTGATGGCGTAGGCTTTCCAACTGCCGTTATTGCTGAAATCGTCATTTTTAAGGGTGATGGTTTTTTTGGCAATCCTTCTTCCGACGCGTTTAATATCGTAGGTATTGTTATCATTCAAATTATAACTTTGAAGAAATTGGAGTAGGTTCTTCTCGTAAATTTTAATGATGCGAACATCGACTTTTGAAAGATTTACCGCTTCAAAATAAACCGGCGTTGTTGCAGAATTCGGAAGAATTACGCCTTTGGAAATCATCCGTACTGCAGGTTTTAATTGCTCGAAAGAAACCAATTCTGAAAATTCCTTCTTCAATCCGAAGCCCTCGGTATTTTTTATTCCCGTGAAAACGGTGACTTTTACGTCGCCCACAACGCGATTTGGAGGATACACATTTAGTACATTTCCGTTGACTTCGTAACGCAAATCCTGCGTGTTTTCAATAGTTACCAAGCCTGCAAAATCCTGATTTTCCAGCAAAGGATCTGAAAAGTTGATACTTAACAGCGCCGCGGGCGCCAACGTACTGCTGATATCGACGATTGTAAAATTATTTTGTCCGGGGATTGCAAAGGTGTTTTCACCTTTGTTTTCTGCGCCAATTGGTTTTCCGTCCCATTTAATTAGAATTTCGGAATCTTCCATTTTACGGCTTATACTGTCTATTTTAAAGTTGAAGAACTTCGCCTCATTGCTTTCCTCGGGCCATTTCAGCCTTAATTTTTTACCTCCCTGCGAAGCCGAAACCAATTGTTTGACCTTTTCCAACGAAATAACATCGGACGCTTCAACCGATGCTTCCAGATATTGCCATTGTTTACTGTAGCTTTGAAGGTTTCCCAAATCAACTTTAAAATTTGGGGTAATGGTGTGAAAACTGAAAGTGTAGGTTTTAAAATCCTTTGAAATGTCTTCGTAAAATTTATTCAGTTTTACCGTTACGGTGTATTCCGTGTCAGGTTTTAAATATTCCGAAGGTCGGAAGATTAGGGTTTTGCCGTTTTCAACAATCAATTTTCCTTTTGTAGCAGGTGAAATTTTTAAGTATTCTTCTGCGGAAAGTTCTTGGGTCAACTCAAATTGTTCCAAGGGTTTTGCAAGTCCAATCCGGATATCTGTGGTAACGGATTGATTTCCGTATGTATTATAAGAAATAAATTCCTTGAATTTGAAAAGATTGTCAGTTTCGGAATGTTTGTCTTTGTCTTTGCAGGAAGCAATAAAAATTATTGCCGAAAGAATTAATAGTCGCTGCAGTATTTTCATGAATGAAGATTTTGGCTATTAAATGTAATTGAAAAAACGAATATCTATCAATTCACAGACCGTTTATTCCTCTTTGTAAATTTTAATTACGATCCCACCTTCACTATTCATTGAAGCCCGATACATTCCCGCAGTATTGAATTCCATTGCCACGTTTCCATCCTTATCGATGGCCACGATTCCCCCGTCACCACCCAGAGCCGGTACTTTTTTCTGAATAACTTCGTGGGCGGCTTCCTGCAAAGTCAATTCTTTATATTCCATCAAGGCCGAAATATCATAGGCAACAACCGAACGAATGAAATACTCGCCCCAACCGGTTGAAGAAACCGCGCAAGTTGCATTATTGGCATAAGTTCCTGCACCAATTATCGGGGCATCGCCAATGCGGTTCCAGCGTTTGTTGGTCATTCCGCCGGTCGAGGTTCCGGCGGCAAGATTTCCGTGTTTATCCAAGGCCGCGCAACCCACGGTTCCAAATTTCGAGTTTTTAATGAAGGGATCTTCAAAAGAAACTTTTTTATCGTTTTGAGCTTTTTCCCTTTCCATAACACGCTGCAGGGATTCATACCTATTTTGTGTGTAGAAATAGGAAGTGTCCATCATTTTATAGCCTAAACTTTGGGCGAATTCTTCAGCTCCCGCACCGTAAAGCATAACATGTTCACTTTTCAGCATTACATCCTTTGCTAAATTTATTGGGTTTTTTATATGTTTTACCCCGGCAACTGAACCGGCATTCAAGGTTTTTCCATCCATTATTGAAGCGTCAAGTTCGTTTGAACCTTCGTGGGTAAAAACAGCGCCCTTTCCCGCATTGAAAAGTGGTGAATCCTCCATTACATTAATAGTTTCGGTTACAGCATCTAGGGATGTGCCCCCGTTTTTCAGAATTTCATAACCTTTTGAAATAGCTTCCTTTAATTTTTCCATATAAGCGGCTTCCAAGGAATCGCTCATATTTTCCTTTAAGATTGTACCGGCTCCTCCGTGGATTACGATTCCGAAATTTTCAGTATTTTCTATTAAATTTTTCGTTGCATTTACCTCTTTCGAGTTTTCATTCCTATCATTTTTACACCCCAAAAGGAGAAATCCGATTATTGAATATGTTAAAATTTTTATCATTCGTATCATTTCTATTCTTTTAATAATCTTCGAAATATACAATGTTTACGGCACTTAGGCAAAGTTCGGGTAAATTCAAACTATATGAAAATATCAATTTCAACGATAAAGTGTAACTTTTTTTCGTTTAAAGGCACTTTCATTTAAAAAAATTTATATATTTGAACCAACATCATGCCCCAAATTTGATGTTGCCCCAATTATGCACCTACTAAAAAGTAACCTACTTGCCATGGCGCTGCTATGTCTGGTAATCACCTCTTGCTCAAAAGAGGATTCTGTTGAAGTTGAAGCCGTAAAATATGATATTGATCTGGCCTTAGCTCAAAGAAATGACAGTCAAATGTCCAGTGAAATCCTAAGTCTTGTGAATAGCCACCGTACCTCTTTAGGACTTTCTACCTTAAAAATGGACACCCAATATGCTTCAGCTTTCGCTGTGGACCATACTGAATATATGATTGAAAAGGAGCAAATAAACCACGATAATTTCGGGTACCGCTCAGAAGGAATTAAATATCACGACAATGCTGAAGTTGTTGGGGAAAATGTAGCGTATGGATATGAAACCGCTGAAAAGGTGGTGGAAGCCTGGTTAAAAAGCCCCGGCCATAAGGCAGTTATTGAGGGAAATTATACCCACACTGGTTTTGGTGTGATGAAATGCGAAAAGGGCCGCAGCTATTTCACTCAACTCTTTTATAGAAAGTAACCTCACTTCCTTTTTCTATTAGCCCAAATTGCCGTATTTTTACGATGGTAACATCCTAAAAATACGGCAATGGCTATTAAAAAACCTTTCAATTTAAATAAATGGGTTGAAGAAAACCGCGACCTTCTGAAACCTCCCGTCGGCAATAAAAACCTTTATGTTGAATCTGATGATTATATTGTAATGATTGTCGCTGGTCCCAATGCCAGAAAGGATTACCATTATAATGAAACGGAAGAACTTTTCTATCAATTGGAAGGAAATATTCAAGTTGCAATCCAGGAAAATGGAGAAAAGAAAGTGATGGAACTCGGGCCAGGCGATATGTATTTACATCCCGGAAAAGTGCCACATTCACCTGGCCGGAGCGAAGGTTCAATAGGTTTGGTAATTGAAAGAAAACGTCAAGATCTGGACGGAAAAGATGGCTTGCTTTGGTTCTGCGACAACTGCAACAATAAATTGTATGAAGTTTACTTCCCCTTAAGCGATATTGAAACCGATTTCCTGAAACATTTTAAGCATTTCTATGGAAGCAAAGAGTTGCGAACTTGCGATAGATGCGGAACAATAATGGAAGCCGACCCACGATTCATTCAAGATTAACTGCGTATTTCCTAAACAGATACTGTTTCTTTTTACTTTCTTCAGTCGATTGTGTACCTTTGCCCACTTGCCGCGAAGGCGGTAATCTTAATAAGATTTATCAAAAATTTTTCGTCGAAGTTTATTATAAATGGAAGTCGAAGAAGAAATACTATAACAATGAGATTCCCGCCTTCACGGGAATATTTAAAAATCATAAATATATGCAGGCAACAACAACCAGCTTCGGTATCGAAGAAGCTTTGGAACAATTAGGAATCAAGGAATCAAACCAAGGCACTTCCACCGGAAGCGAATGGTTTTCAAATGGAGAGGAAATTTCTTCGTTTTCTCCCGTTGATGGCCAACTAATCGCCAAGGTGAGTACCACTTCCAAAGAAGATTACGAAAAAGTAATGGCAAGCGCAACTTCGGCTTTCAAAACTTGGAGATTGAAACCGGCTCCGCAACGTGGCGAAATTGTTCGCCAATTCGGGGAAGAATTGCGAAGATTAAAAGAACCCCTTGGAAAATTGGTTTCCTATGAAATGGGAAAAAGCTACCAAGAAGGATTGGGCGAAGTGCAGGAAATGATTGATATCTGCGATTTTGCGGTGGGCCTTTCCCGCCAGCTTCACGGATTGACGATGCACAGCGAACGTCCCGGCCACAGAATGTATGAGCAATATCACCCAATGGGCGTGGTTGGGATTATTTCAGCCTTTAATTTTCCAGTAGCAGTTTGGGCCTGGAACACAGCATTGGCTTGGATTTGCGGCAATGTATGCGTTTGGAAACCATCGGAAAAAACTCCTTTATGCGGAGTTGCCTGTCAGAAAATAGCAGCGAAAGTTTTCGCTGATAACAATTTACCCGAAGGAATTTCTTGCCTTATAAACGGCGATTATAAAGTGGGTGAAATGATGACAAACGATAAGCGCGTGCCTTTGGTTTCAGCAACCGGTTCCATTAGAATGGGAAAAATTGTTGCGCAAGCTGTTGCCGCCCGTTTAGGAAAATCATTACTCGAATTGGGCGGAAATAACGCAATTATTGTTACTCCCGATGCCGATATAAAAATGACCGTAATAGGAGCTGTATTTGGCGCTGTCGGAACTGCCGGCCAGCGTTGTACCTCAACCCGAAGACTGATTATTCACGAAAGTATGTATGACAAAGTGAAAGATGCCGTGGTTGATGCCTATAAGCAATTGAAGATCGGAAATCCTTTGGACGAAAAAAACCACGTTGGTCCACTTATCGATAAAGATGCCGTGAAAATGTATAACCAAGCCCTTGAAAAAGTAGTTGCCGAAGGTGGAAACATTATCGTTGAAGGTGGCGTTTTGGAAGGCGAAGGCTACGAAAGCGGCTGCTACGTAAAACCAGCAATTGCTGAAGCTAAAAACAGTTTCGAAATAGTTCAGCACGAAACCTTTGCGCCGGTTTTATATCTTATAAAGTATACCGGCGATGTTGAAAATGCCATTGAAATTCAAAATGGTGTTGTGCAGGGACTCTCTTCTGCAATTATGACCAATAATCTTCGCGAGGCCGAGCGTTTCCTTTCACATTCGGGAAGTGATTGCGGAATTGCAAACGTGAATATCGGCACGAGCGGCGCCGAAATTGGCGGTGCTTTTGGTGGCGAAAAAGAAACCGGTGGCGGTCGAGAGAGCGGAAGCGATGCCTGGAAAATTTATATGCGCAGACAAACAAACACAATTAATTATACAACTGAACTACCTTTAGCGCAAGGAATTAAATTTGATTTGTAAGCCCCTCCCGACCTCCCCGAAGGGGAGGAGATAGCGTAAGAAAGCCTCACAGATCTCTAAGATTTGTGAGGCTTTTTTTGGTATCATTTTCATAGCAATTCCCCTTGGGGGTTAGGGGGCTTACACCACCCCATTCGGCTCAACCCACTTAAAACGATTGGCATCTTCCGGAATTTTTATGCGTTCTGCAATCCGCATCATTCGCGAGGGTAATTTTAAGAGATAATCGCGCGCCTTTTCGGCTTCATCCGTCAAGCCACTTATTTTTGAAATTTCCCAATGGGCATTTAATTTTTCAAGAATATCGATATAATCAAAAGTGGTGTATACGCCCAATCGCTGCGCCGCATTACTAAAATCATCAAAAGCCGACGCCATTTTTCCGCCGCTTTGTCGAAGATTTTGGGCTGGCATAATGATTTTTTTCTGCATCATATCTTGAAATGCCAACATCATTTCGCTGGCATCATATTCAAAAATTGTTTTGACGAATTCGCGATAGGCCAAATGGTGGCGCATTTCATCGCCGGCAATAATATTGCACATTTTCGCCAGCATTTTGTTGCCTTTTTTCTTTGCTATTTTGCCCACGCGGTTATGCGAAACATTCGTAGCCAATTCCTGAAAACTTGTATAGATAAAATTTCGGTATGGGTCGCGGCCAGTTCCAACTTCAAAACCGTCATTAATTAAGTGTTGCGTAGTTATTTCAACTTCTCTCATATTTACCCTTCCGGATAAATAAAGGTATTTATTCAATGTATCTCCGTGGCGGTTTTCCTCACCAGTCCAATGGCGAATCCATTTGCTCCAGCCGTTTCGACCGTGTTGGTCCACGCCTTCCATATCCATCAACCAACTTTCGTAGGTTGGTAGCGCTTCTTCGGTAACCATATCGCCCACTAAAACAATCCAAAAATCATAGCCCAATTCCTTCGCTTCTTCGCGTAGCTGGATTACTTCGTCCATATAATTTTCCTTTTGAAAATCGGGTAAAAGATCGGTCGGCTGCCAAATTTCCTCCACGGGAATTAGGTATTGGTCAATATAACTATCAATTTTTTTTTCGACAGTCTGCATTACTTCCAACCGGATATTTTTAAGCGCCATGATTATATTTTAAAGCTAACTACAAAGATAATAAGTCAATAGTGTAATTTATTATAAAGAAGTCTTAATTCCTGCCTTTTTCCTCAGGATATAATTTGAAAACTGGTTCGCTTTGCCAGATTTCTTTTGAATCAATGTCCATCATGGAAACTCTTCCTTTGAAAGCCGCTCCCGTATCAACATTCCAAACATTGGCAAATTTGGCGGGTTTCTCAAAGCCAACACGGGTTACGGGCGTGTGGCCGATATAAATTTCCTTAAAAAGTTTTAATCGTTTGGGGTATTTGTCGCTATCGGTGGAAATGGATTGGTCCATTGCGCATACCATTTCCCACAGGGTTCGGTCCCAATAAACAATGTTTGGATAATATTCATTTTGTGGACCACTTTGATTTGTAAAACCTGCGTGAACAAAAAGGCGGTTTTCAGAATCTATGTGAAAATTTACCAAATTCTCAAAAAATTCGATGTGTTTCTCCTTTTCCTCTCCGGAAATTTTAGAATAGCTTTTTATACTGCTTTCGCCGCCTTGGCTTCGCCACGCAGGATTTTCATCATTAAATTTTAAGTAATTATAAAGTAATTCGTCGTGATTTCCGCGGATGAAAATGCAATCATTTCTTTCTGAAAAATCTATTAAATATGAAACAACTTCGGCAGATTCGCTCCAGCCGTCCACATAATCGCCCACAAAAATATACCGTGTATCTTTCGGAAGATTTGTTGTTTCCATTACTTGTTTTAAGGCTCTAAAACCTCCGTGAATATCACCAATTACAACTGTTCGCATAGTTTAATTATAACTTACCTTTCTCAAAATTCGCAATGATTCCTTTAAAAGCTGATATGCCTCCGTATCGTAATCGCGCAATAATTCCTTTGCTTCCTGCAATTTTTCCTTGGCATCGTCAAAATTGTTCAGATAGCAGATTAGATATGTTGAGGGAAGACTGCGCAAATCCTTCTCCTCGGAAGGATTCAACGGAATATTTTTCTTCACTTTTTCCAATATTGAATTGTTGGAATTGTAAATATGAAATAAGGTTTTCTTATTAAATTTCGGACTTTCAAAAATTAATTTTGAATCCATTTGATATGAGCCATTTTCCTTGAAATGAATTGTAACTTCTTCCAAGGGATAATATTTAAATTGTTCGTTCAAACCTAAGTGGACGTATTCTACAATTTTAAAATAATCTTCGGAATAATCTATGCTAATCTCATCCAAAGCCGAATAAAACAGCCGAACCTGCTCATTTATCAATTCAATATCGACACGGGAAAAATAGGTTTTGTCCTTTACCCTTTTTTGTTTTCCCGCCCAACAAACCACAAATTGTTCTTTGAAAACCTTGTAATTGCTATCCAAATCCTTGTGGCGATGGTTTATAAAGTCTATCACTCCATCCAGCGTTAATTCTATGTTATTTTTTGCGGCATTTTCTATGGATTTTACAATTTCTGAATTGATATCCTTTATCTCAATATCAAAATCTTTGGGCATCGAAATACTTCCGTCGCGAAGAAAAATGGAGCCTCCCCAATATTTCCAGATATTTTTTCGAAGCGAAGTTATTTTTCCGTTCGGACGAATAGTAACCAACCCCACCACTTTATCGGAAGGCAAATTCGGGAATGCCACATTTTCATAAATAATGAGCGGGGCATTGGTTAAATATGCATTTACAAGATTCTGGATTTTGCTGTCGTCAAAAAAATCGACTCCGGTAATTTCATTGGTTTCATCCTCCACCCCAATCACGATGAACGAATTGTTTGCCGGATTGCTGTTGCTCAGGGCACAAATATGTTTCAAAAATTTCGCCTTGCCTTCTTTCGTTCCAAGATCAATTTTTCGCTTTTTATCATAAAAACTGCTCTCGTCATTATGGGCGAGTAGGTTTTTGATTAAAAGTCGTTTGTTGATCATTTACAATAATTTTCTAAAAATACTCTCACATAAATTTTTCAAACTCAGTTGTCAAAATCCGAACAATGTGTTTATTCGACAAGCTGTGACATTTGTTACTTTTATTGGTTTAAAAAATTAATTTAAACATCACTTTTTATTTACAATGGTGGAAGAAGCCTGATCCAAACACATAACGGTCAAATCGGCAATATTTACGTGTGGCGGTCGCGTTACCGCAAACAAAATAATTTCAGCGATATCTTCCGGTTGCAAGGGCACATAACCTTGGTACACTTTTTCTGCCCTCTCTCGGTCACCTTTAAAACGTACTTCGCTAAATTCAGTTTGCACCAAGCCCGGGTTTATGGCCCCTACCTTTATTCCCTTTCCATTTAGGTCTATCCGCATGCCTTGGGTTAGGGCATCTACGGCATATTTACTAGCGCAATACACATTTCCCCTTGGGTAAACTTCCTTTCCCGCGGTGCTCCCGATGTTTATGATGTGCCCACTTTTGCGCGCTATCATTTGTGGAAGTATTGCTTTACTGACATAAAGCATTCCCTTCACGTTTATGTCTAGCATGGCGTCCCAATCGTCCACATTTCCTTGGTCGATTGTTTCCATTCCGTGGGCATTTCCCGCATCGTTTATTAAAATATCAATTTCCGAAAACTGCTTCGGAAGGGATTGGATTGCCGAAAAAACTTCCTCTTTGTGGCGAACATCAAATTTTAAGGTATGCACCTCTGTGATTTTTGAGAGTTCTTCCGAAATATTCTTCAAACGGTCTTCCCTTCTTCCGCACAAAATCAATCGCATACCATTCTTGGCAAAAACCCGCGCTGTGGCCATCCCAATTCCGGAAGTTGCTCCGGTTATAAATACTGTTTTATTCATCATCTGTTTTTTATCCCTGATTTTTATAGGCTTAAATACTCATTAAAAATACTATTTCTGAATTATTCTATCGACGGTTGTTTCAGTATTTATTACCTTGACAATTGCCCAGAAATACTAATAAAAGTTTAAGTTTAAAGGATTTTTATTTTAACCAATTGTTAACAGCCTTTTAGTCAATAAATTTTCAATTTGCACCGACTTTTTATAAAGGCATATAATTGAATCTAAATACGGTATGGAAAATACAAATTCGACCTTTGACATTGGGGCATTAAACGAAAAAATTGAAAGAGAAAGTGCCTTTGTGGACATTCTTTCAATGGAAATGAACAAAGTAATCGTAGGCCAAAAACATATGGTGGAACGTTTGCTGATAGGCCTTTTGGGCCAAGGCCACATACTTCTTGAAGGTGTGCCGGGACTGGCAAAGACACTCGCAATAAACACGCTTGCAAAGGCCGTTCACGGAACCTTTAGCCGAATACAATTTACTCCGGATTTGCTCCCTGCAGATGTGGTGGGTACCATGATTTATAATATGAAGGTCAATGACTTCAGCATAAAAAAAGGACCCATATTCGCCAATTTCGTACTTGCAGACGAAATTAACCGTGCGCCCGCCAAAGTACAATCTGCACTACTTGAAGCCATGCAGGAAAAACAGGTTACCATTGGCGAAACTTCCTTTAAGCTCGACAAGCCTTTTTTGGTAATGGCCACCCAAAACCCAATTGAACAAGAAGGTACATACCCTTTGCCCGAAGCACAGGTTGACCGTTTTATGTTGAAAACGGTTATAAAATATCCCCAGATTTCGGAGGAACAATTAATAATCCGTCAAAATTTAAAAGGCGATTATGAGCAAATTAATCCCGTAGCAACTGTGGAGCAAATCTTGCGAGCCCAAGCTGCGGTGCGCGAGGTTTATATGGATGAGAAAATCGAAAAATATATCCTCGACATTATTTTTGCCACACGTACTCCCGAGAACTTTGGCCTTTCAGATTTAAAACCCCTTATCAATTTTGGGGCCTCCCCACGTGGAAGTATAAACTTAGCCATTGCCGCTAAATGTTATGCCTTTATCCGCCGCCGCGGGTATGTGGTTCCCGAAGATGTTCGCGCGGTTGTGCACGATGTGCTTCGCCACAGAATTGGTATTACTTATGAAGCCGAGGCCGAAAATATTACTTCCGAAGACATCATCAACAAGATTGTTAATGTAATTGAAGTACCCTAAAAGTTCAGAGTTACAAGTTCAAAGTTTAAAGTTTTAAATGCTTTGAACCTGAAAATTGAAACCTGACAACTGAAACTACGACAGTGGATACTAAAGAACTTCTTAAAAAAGTACGCAAAATCGAGATCAAGACGCGGCGCCTGAGCGATCACGTTTTTGGTGGCGAGTATCACAGTACTTTTAAAGGCCGCGGAATGACGTTCAGCGAAGTACGCCAATACCAATTTGGCGACGACGTGCGTAACATAGATTGGAACGTTACTGCGCGCTACAACGAGCCTTTTGTAAAAGTTTTTGAAGAAGAACGCGAGCTTACATTGATGCTTGTGGTTGACATTAGTGGTTCCGAATTTTTTGGAACGCAGGATCAATTCAAAAATGAAATCATTACTGAAATAGCCGCAACCCTTGCATTTTCCGCAATGCAGAACAATGACAAAACTGGATTGATTCTTTTTTCAGATGAAATAGAACTTTACATTCCGCCAAAAAAAGGAAAATCGCACGTGCTTAGAATCATTCGCGAATTAATTGAATTCAAACCAAAAAGTAACAAAACCGACATTGCCAACGCCTTAAAATTTCTAAGCAGCGTAATGAAAAAGAAAGCAATCGTTTTTGTGCTTTCAGATTTCATAGCAGACCATTATCGGGACACTCTCAAAATTGCAGCGAAAAAACACGATGTTACGGGAATAAGAATTTACGATAAAGCCGAAGAAACTATTCCAAATCTGGGAATGGTGCAAATGGAAGACCAAGAAACGGGCGAACTTTTATTGGTGAATACCAGCTCAAAAAATGTGCGCAACCAATACTACAGTTATCACCGGGAACGGGTGGATTATTTTACCGAGTCTTTCACAAAAAGTGGCGCGGGTGCCATAAGCACAAGGGTTGATGAAAGTTATGTGAAAAAATTGTTAGGGTATTTTAAGAGACGATAAAAAAGATAGAAGAACTTAGATGTTAGATTTTAGATTTTTATTGAGTAGCATTTCCAACTTTGGACTTTCCCAAAAGTCTATAAGGCAACCTCTTTTTTCCCTATTTTTTTCTCTTTTATCATTCGTCTCGTTTTCACAAGTATCTTCATCCATCGATTCCACAAAAATTAAAATTGGTGAAGAAATCCTTTATACCATTAACGTAAACGCAGATTCTACAGATGTAGTTGTTTTTCCGGAAGAGCAGACTTTTGCACCTTTGGAAATGATTGAATCCTATAAAACTGACACTACTTTTGAAGGCACGAAATATCGACTCATTAAAAAGTATGGATTGACGCAGTTTGATAGCGGTAAATATACCATTCCCCCTCAGCGCATTTTCATAAACAATAAACCATATTTCACCGATTCCATAAATGTTGAAGTGGCTGACGTGCCCGTCGATACCACAAAACAGAAAATGTTCGACATAAAACCGGCAATGGAAGTGAAAAGTCCGCCGTTTGATTGGCTATCCCTTCTCTATTGGTTGGTTCCGATTCTTATAATTATCGGGATTGCATTTTATTTATTTCGAAGAAAAAAACGAAAAGAAGCCGCCGAAAAGCAATTGCCACCCTATGAAGAAGCAATAGTCGCTCTAAAAACTTTGGACAACAGTCAACTTTTAAAAGAAAACAAAAGCAAGGAATATTACAGTAGCCTTACCGAAATAGTAAAAAGATATTTGGATCGGGAAGTGGATGAAGCGGCACTCGAAAGTACCAGCGATGAGCTTATCACGCGGTTGATGATGCACAAAGACGCCGGAAGTTTCGATTTTGATGTGGAAACCATCCGAAAATTGGATGCCATTTTCAAGCGCGCCGATTTGGTGAAATTTGCAAAAATGAACCAAGAAACTGGCCAGGCCGAAGTGGATCGAAAAACGATCGAGGAAATTATTAACGAAACCCATGAAGCGGTGCCCGAACCAACCGAGGAAGAACTTTTGGCAAATCAGGAATACCTTGAAAAACTTCAGAAAAAACGCCAGCGCAGAAAATGGGTTTTAGGAATTTCGGGACTTTTGGCAACCGTTGTTTTGGCAGCTATTATTTACGGTAGCGTAACTGGTTTCGATAATTTAAAAGACAAGGTTTTTGGCAACGACCTACGCGAATTGGCTGAAGGTCGATGGATAAATAGTGAATATGGCAATCCGGCCGTAATTCTTGAAACACCGGAAGTGCTAGTTCGCGCCGAAGCTCCCTCAACAACTGCTGATAATAGTGCCGTAATGGGCAGGGATTTTTTCACATACGGCACTATGAATTCCCCACTTTTCATTATGGTTTCTACCACACAATTTGCACAAAAACAAGATATTGCTTTGGAAACAGCTCTAGAAGCGGTGTTGGACGATCTTGAGCAAAGTGGCGCAAAAAATATGATTGTAAAACGGGACGACTTTGAAACCGATAAAGGCATAAAAGGACTGAAAGCCTACGGCGAATTCAACGTGCAAGTTTCAGATAATAAAGTTTTAAAAGAGACCAGCACCTATGAGTTGTTACTTTTCGCACAGCAAAACGGATTGCAGCAAGTGTTGATCGTGTACCAAGATGACGGCAAATACGCCGAAGAAATATTAAAAAGAATTGAAGCGTCCTTAGAACTTGAAATTTCAGAGAAAGATGGGCAATAATTTCGAATTTGTGAATCCGCAGTTTTTCTGGTTGTTCCTAATACTTCCGGTGCTTGTGCTATGGTATTTATGGAAACGGAATCAACAAACGGCTTCCCTTAAAATTTCAAGTGTCACTGGTTTCAAATCGGGAAAAAACTGGTTGGCTCGATTGAAACCGGTGCTTTTCGCGCTTCGCCTTTTGGCGCTTTCAGCATTAATCGTAGCAATGGCGCGCCCGAGAACGGTTGACGAATCCACAAAAACAAAAACCACAAGCGGAATTGATATCGTAATGGCAATTGACGTTTCTGCAAGTATGCTGGCGCGCGACTTGAAACCGAATCGTTTGGAAGCATTGAAAACAGTAGCGGCAAGATTTATTGACGATCGCCCAAATGATAGAATTGGGTTGGTGGAGTATGCCGGCGAAAGTTATACGCGAACGCCATTAACGAGTGATAAAACGATTGTGCTTTCCTCTTTGAAAAATATAACCTACAACACAACCATTGAGGGCGGAACCGCAATTGGTTCGGGCTTGGCAACGGCCGTAAACCGATTAAAGGAAAGCCGTGCAAAAAGCAAAGTCATTATTTTATTGACGGACGGGGTGAACAACACAGGTTTTATTGATCCAAAAATCGCGAGCGAACTTGCGGTGGAATTCGGTATAAAAGTATACACGATTGGTTTGGGAACAAACGGAATGGCAATGTCGCCCATTGGCATTCGCCCCGACGGCGGATTTCAATACGGAAATGTGCAAGTGGAAATTGACGAGGCCCTGCTCAAGCAAATTGCTGAAAAAACTGCCGGACAATATTTCCGGGCAACATCGAACACGAAATTGGAAGAGATTTACGAAGAAATCAACAAGCTTGAAAAGACGGATATTGAGGAATTTAAATACACCCATTACGATGAAATGTTTCGGCCGTGGGCAATCTTCGCATTGGTTTTGACTGGGTTTGAGTTTTTATTGCGGATGACGGTCTTCCGGGGATTTGTGTAATATTTTCAAAAAATAAATTTGAAAATTTTGGAACAGGAAAATGATTATATAAAACGAGAAATTCAAAAGTTGACAATGGTTTTGAAAAAACTGATTGACAAAACCAATTCTGCGGATATAAATAACTTTCAAGCAATAGTTTCTGAAACCGATGAAAAATTAAAAGAGTTTTTTGACATGTCGTTAACGGAAATTGTGGCCCCAGAAAATTTCGAATTGGTGAAGAGATTGGAAAATATAAATGAGGAACATCTTGAAAATTTAATAAACCTGTTATTTCAAATATTTCAAAAATCGCAAGAATATAAGATTGAGCAAGCTATCGATATGACGAAATTATCAGAAAAATTACTTTTGATGATTGATTTGGCAAACGAAAAAACCAATGATTTTTCTATTGAAAGAATGAATATAAAAAACAAAATAATACAAATTAAGAATAGCACTAAATAAGAAAATGTACCAATTAGAACAACCCATATATTTTTACATCCTTTTCGCCATTCCGGTGATTGTGATGGTATTTTTATTGGTTTTAGTGTGGAAAAAAAGGGTGCAAAAAAGATTTGTCGACAAAGAACTTCTGAAAAAACTGAGCCCAAACCGCTCGCTTTTCAAATCGGTTTTAAAAGTTTTCGTGCTTTGTCTGGCTATTGCGTGTTTAAGTTTTGCGCTCGTAAATCCGAAAATCGGCACAAAACTGGAAACCGTAAAACGCGAAGGCGTGGATATAGTTTTCGCCTTGGACGTTTCCAAAAGTATGTTGGCAGAGGATATTGCCCCCAACCGTTTGGAAAAATCAAAACAGCTCATTACTCAAATAATCAACAATCTTTCGGGTGATAGAATTGGGATTATCGGGTACGCGGGCAGCGCTTTTCCGCAGGTGCCCATCACTTCCGATTTTTCCTCGGCAAAATTATTTCTAAACGGAATGAATACCGATATGGTTTCTTCCCAAGGAACTGCCATTACACAAGCCATTGAAATGGCGCAAACTTTTTATGACGATGAGGACCAGACAAATCGCGTCCTTTTCCTAGTTTCCGACGGGGAGGATCACGAGGGCAATGTTGCATCAATTGCCGAAGAAGCTGCCGAAAAAGGTATCCGGATTTTTACAATTGGCGTCGGTACGGTTGAAGGTGGGCCAATTCCCATTAAAGAAAACGGGGTGCTACAATATTACAAACGCGACCAAAATAACGAACAGGTTATCACCCGTTTAGGTGAAGAAACTCTTAAAGAGATTGCCAAAACGGCCAACGGTGAGTATATTGATGGCTCAAACACAAAAGTGGTTGTGGACCGAGTAAATGCCATTTTGAACGGAATGGACAAAAAGGAATTCGAGGCGAAACAATTCACCGATTTTAAAGACCAATTCCAATGGTTTTTAGCTGGGGCATTGTTTTTGCTGGTTTTGGACGTATTTCTATTGGAACGCCAAACCGCTTGGCTGAAAAAATTGAATTTGTTTAATGAAAAGGAAAAACAATAAAATGATGTTTGGAGATAAAGCTTTTTTTCAGAAAGATGTTGTGCTGCGGATAATGATTATCCTCTGTACGGCCTTCTTTTCAATAAATTCATTCGCACAACCACAGCAATCGAAGGAACAAGAAGCAGATTTTAGAGCGTCCCAAAATTATTTAAGCGAAGCACAACAGGCGCTTCAAAAAGAAGAATTTTCCACGGCCGAAGCAGATTATCGCAAAGCAATTTCGTTAAATCCAAAAGGAGAAATTGCGAAATATAATCTAGGAACCGCTTACTACGGAAAGGAAAAAAATGCCGAAGCGATGCTTCGTTTCAAACAGGCCGCAACCGCCGCAACCTCTAAGGCAGAAAAACATAAAGCTTTCCATAATTTGGGAAATACTTTTATGAATGAAAAGAAATATTCCGAAGCAGTTGAGGCATATAAGAATGCGCTTCGCAACAACCCGAATGATGACGAAACTCGCTATAACTTAGCTTTGGCAAAAGATATGCTGGAAAAAAATCCGCCACCACCGGAGGATAAAGATGACAAAAACAAAGACCAAAACGAGGACGAAAAAGATCAGGACAAAAAAGATCAGCAGGAAAAGGACGATAAGAACAAAGAAGGCGACCAAGGCGACGAAAAAGACGAAAAGGATAAAGGCGACGAAAAACAAGACAAAAAAGAAGGCGATAAAGACAAAGGCAATCCCGAAAAACCAAAAGATGAAGAAGGCGACAAGCCCCAACAGCAACAACCAGTGCCCGGACAACTTTCACCTCAGCAAGTGAAAAGTCTGTTGGAAGCCATGAACAACGAAGAGAAAAAAACGCAGGAAAAAATAAATGCCGAAAAACAGAAAGGCGCAAAAGTGAAAACGGAAAAAGATTGGTAGATTATGAAGAAGATGAGTTTTTTATTCCTTTTAGGGTTTGTACTGTGCACTATAGCTGCCACGGCACAGGTTCAGTTTGACGCGAAGGTGAGCAAAAAAAGACTGGGAATAAACGAGCGTTTGCGGATAGATTTTGAAATGAACCAAGATGGCGACAATTTCAGACCGCCAAATTTTGAGGGGTTTCGCGTTGTGGGCGGCCCCAACCAATCCATCAGCAATTCGTGGATAAATGGTAAGCGAAGTTTTTCAAAAACGTATTCTTACTTTTTGGCACCACAGACCCGCGGGAAAATAACCATTGCCCAAGCCACCATTGAAATTCAAGGAGAAACCTATAAAACCCTACCTGTTGAGGTGGAGGTCACCGCCGCTGTTGAGGTGCCTAAGGATGGCAATAATGCTGATTATGTGGCCAGTGAAAATGTGCATTTGGTTGCAGAAATTTCTAACGCAAATCCATATTTAAATGAAGCGCTTACCGTAACATACAAACTTTATGTTTCACACGACGTAAGCATCACTAGCCAATGGCGGGAAATCGACACTCCGAAATATGCAGATTTCTGGAGCCAAAATATTGACAACCAAAATAATTTCAAGGTGTATGAAGGCAAATACAATGGCCAAAATTACCGCTATGTAATTTTACGGACTACCGTGCTGTATCCTCAAAAAACTGGGGAGTTGGAAATAGAACCGCTAACCCTGGATATTCCGATAGACGTGCAAGGCAACCGCCGCGACATTTTCGGAAGGAGGGTAATGGAGCGCGTAAACAAAACTATTTCCGCGGGCAAGCGTACCATTAATGTGAAACCACTTCCGCTGGAAGGCAGGCCGGATGGTTTTAATGGCGCCGTGGGTGATTTCGCCTTCGAGGTAATTCCCAACAAAACATCATTAAACGCCAATGAATCCCTGCAATTGGATCTAAAAGTTTCGGGAAAGGGAAATTTAAAATTGTTCACCCTTCCGTCGGTAAAACTTCCGAATACCTTAGAGGTTTATGAACCGGAGCACAGTGAAAGCGTAAGCACCACTATCGGCGGGATGTCAGGCTCCGTCACCGATTCCTATACAATAGTGCCGCAATTTAAAGGAACATATCCGGTGAATCCCATTACTTTTTCATTCTTTGATCCAAATACGGAAAAGTATAGAACCCTCACCTCAAAAGAATTTACGATTGAAGTTGAATCCGGACCCATTAGTTCTGCGACCGCAAATAGCAATACGACCGACTCGAAAAAACAAGTTGTTCTTTCAAAGGAAAACTTTAAATATATAAAGTTGGATGCCAATCTTCGTAACATAGCGCAGGAAAATTTCTTTAAATCGGCCCTATTTTGGTCGCTTTTGGGAGGCCCCTTTTTACTGATCCCGCTGTTTATCCTTGCGGGAAAAAAGCGCAAAGAGCGAATGAACGATGTGGAAGGAAACAAGCTGCGGCGCGCCAACAAACTTGCGAAAAAATATCTTTCCGAAGCAAAGCGTAATATTCAAAATCCTGCCCCTTTTTACGAAGCCTTGGAACGGGCGCTTCACAATTATTTAAAAGCGAAGCTGAATATTGAAACTTCGGAAATGGAAAAAGGCCTCATTTCAAAAATGTTGCTCGAACGAGATGTGGAGGCGGTGACCGTGGAAAATTTTATTGGTCTGTTGAAAAGTTGCGAATTCGCCCGATATGCTTCTACTTCAACAGCATCCGTTCAAAATGATTATTCCAAGGCGGTGGAAGTAATTTCAAATATTGACAAACAAATACAGTAAAAATTGAAGATGATGAAAAAGCTGCTGTACCTATTGATTATACTCGTTTCTTTCTCCGGAATCGGACAAAATGAAAATCTCTTTGAACAAGGAAAAGAGCTATATAAAAACGGAAAATACCAACAAGCGGTAAACGCATGGATGAAAATTTTGGACAATGGCCAACATTCTGCCGAACTTTATTTCAATTTGGGAAACGCACAATATAAGTTGAACCATATTGGGCCAAGCATATATTATTATGAAAAGGCGCTACAGCTTTCCCCCAATGACAATGATATAAAAAACAATCTGGCCTTCGCCGAAAACGCAAGGATAGACGCCATTGAACCGCTGCCAAAAACAGTCTTTTCAAAATGGTACAACAGCATTTCGGGAATTTTCACCTTTAATGGTTGGGCCATTTTGGCCGTTGCTTTTTCCATATTTTTCGTTGCATTGTTTTTATTTTATTATTTCGCCTTTTCGGAAAGAAGAAAACGCTTGCTTTTTGTGAGTTCTATGTTTGCGGGTGTTCTATTGATTGCATCACTTACGATGGCTTTTTTTACCTATGGCGACTATTCAAAGAATCAGCTTGCCGTTATTTTCGCCAGTGAAATTGAAGTAAAAACCGAGCCGTCCATGGGCAGCAACGTTGCGTTTACGCTTCACGAGGGCACTAAAGTTCAGATTATGGCACAGGATGGAAATTGGTTCCGAATTGCCTTGGAAGACGGAAAAGATGGTTGGATTCCTGCCACTGATTTAAAACAGCTTTAGATTTAATATTTACTTAACACGGAATAAACCTCAAACTATTATTTTTGGATTTCCTAAAAAAAGTGGGTGAGGCCGATCAGTATATTCTTAATTATTGTGTTTACGAGTTTTCTTGTAACGCCAGCCTTTATTAGTCTTTCAGGTTCCCAACCCGATGTTTCGACTTTTTTTTCAATGAATGAGGAAGAAAACTCTAACAAGCTTCCGCAGGCAACTTTTGCCTTTGTTATTGAAAAATTACCATCCAACTTTGAAAGCCTTCAATTTCTGAAATACCGGAAATCCAATTACCGTCTAGATTCGTTCAACTATTCGAACGTATTCTTGGAAGTAGTGTCGCCACCTCCGCGGACTGCTTAATTATTCCCCTTACACTATCATTATTCTAAATAAGGAAATCTTTTCGTATGAAAAATACGGGAAGAAATACGTCCGTTTTCCTTTCCTTTTAGAAATCAATTTAAACTTCAAAAAAATTTAAACATTCCATTCCGATGAAATTATATGATACGCTTATTGAAAACAATAAAAAATGGGTTAAACAAAAATTAACTGCAGATCCCGACTATTTTAAGAATCTGTCCAAAGGCCAAACTCCGCCAGTTTTGTGGATTGGTTGCGCGGATAGCCGCGTGCCCGCAAATCAAATCATAGGCGCCCAGCCCGGGGAAGTTTTCGTGCAGAGAAACATTGCAAATATGGTAATCCATACCGATATGAATATGCTCAGCGTGCTCGATTACGCAGTGAACGCCCTAAAAGTAAGGCATGTGATTGTTTGCGGCCATTACGGTTGCGGCGGTGTGAAAGCGGCTATGCAAAATAAATCCATCGGGCTGATTGACAATTGGTTGCGGCATATTAAAGATGTTTACAGACTCCATATAGACGAACTTGACGGAATAAGCAATGAAGAGGAACGGTTCAACCGTTTTGTGGAACTGAACGTAATTGAACAGGTTTATGACCTTGCGAAAACTTCAATTGTACAAAAATGCCTGGCACAACAACCAAGAATTGCATTTACACGGCTGGGTTTACGGGCTGGAAACAGGTTTAATAAAGAATTTGGAGGTAAACGTTAGCAATAATGATGAATTGCAAAAAGTATATAAATTGAATTTTTAAGAAAAATTATATCGCTTTCAGATACCACAAAAACACTATTTAACATAATGACAAAGAATATTTTTTCAAATTTTAGGGGCAATCTTTTCGGTGGCATTACCGCAGGAATTGTTGCCCTGCCATTGGCACTCGCCTTTGGAGTTCAATCTGGATTAGGGGCAGATGCAGGGTTATACGGAGCCATTTTTATTGGTTTTTTCGCATCTCTTTTCGGCGGCACCAATACCCAAATATCAGGTCCAACCGCACCAATGACAGCCGTTTCCATGGTTTTGGTTGCTGGTATAATCGCAACTAACAATGGCGATGTGGAGCAAGCGCTGCCATATATTTTACTGGTTTTTTTAATGGCCGGTTTAATGCAGATTTTATTGGGAATTACAGGCGTGGGCAAATACATAAAATACATTCCCTATCCGGTAGTTTCAGGCTTTATGACGGCAATCGGCGTAATCATATTAATAACTCAAATTTTACCCGTTTTAGGCTATTATTCTGAAGAGGATACCACCTTTATTGATACCTTCAAACCAAAGGCCGAGGAAGTTTTGTTGAATAAAATCCTGCAAGACGAAGCGGGCGAAGGTATTTTAGTGCTTCAGGATTTTAAGGAAACAATCAGCCGCTCCGAAAAAATTTCTGAAGAAGAAGTTTTTCAAGAATCCAAAACACTCGCTAAGGCCGCAACCTCAGGAGTTATTGGAGCCATAAAAGCACTACCGAGGGCAATATCGAACATTCAATGGTTGGAGTTTATTTTGGCGTCGCTTACCATCTTCATTATATATGGTTTTAAGAAAATCACAACGAAAATTCCCAGCACTTTGGTAGCATTATTGGTTATTTCGGCGGGCGCCTATTTTCTAAAGTTGGATTATCAGCCTATTGATCAAATTCCGGGAGGTTTCCCCATTCCGAATTTAAACATGTTCAGCCAATTCGAATTTGCGCAAATTTCACCTTATGTCTTTACAGCGTTGACGCTTGCTTTTTTGGGAAGTATAGATTCCCTTTTAACATCCGTTGTGGCCGATAATATGACAAAAACAAAGCACAACCCAAACAGAGAACTGATGGGCCAAGGAATTGGGAATAGTGTAGCGGCAATTTTTGGCGGAATTCCCGGTGCCGGGGCAACAATCAGAACCGTGGTAAATATTAAATCCGGAGGAACCACCAAGCTTTCTGGCATGACAGCGGCAGTTTTGCTGTTGGTAATTTTACTGGCATTAGGCACCATAGCATCACAGATTCCCGCGGCCGTACTTGCGGGAATTTTGATAACTGTGGGTATTGGCGTAATGGATTACAAAGGGTTGAAAGCCATCCCTAAAATGCAAAAAGCCGAAGTTTCCATCATGCTCGTGGTATTGCTGCTCTCTGTATTTTGGAATTTAGTGTACGCCGTCGGGATCGGGTTGATTTTGGCTTCCATTATTTTTATGAAGAAAATCGGCGATTTAACCGCAGGAAAATCCAGTGTTGTGTCGCTTTTGAATGCTGATGAATTCTCGGGAGCGTGGCCCGATGAAACGGATTTTCCCGTAAAATTGAAAGAAGAAATATTCATTAAACGGTTGGAAGGCCCGTTGTTTTTCGGTTATACTTCAGATTTCCAAAAATTGGCTTTGGAAATCCCCGAAATGGCCACCCACGTAATTATACGAATGGGAAAATCACCCTATATTGATCAATCCGGTTTGTATGCTATGGAAGAAGTGCTGATGGAAATTTCCCGAAAAGGAATAAAGCCGATGTTTGAAGACCTTCAACCACAGCCGCGCGCAATGATGGAACGCATTGAAATAATTCCAAATTTAGTGCCGCCGGAATTGATATTTAAAGATTTTAGTGCCGCCCTTGCGTACTCCCGAAAAAACATACAAGACGTGGTATAGAAAAATTATTCGTTTTCAGATTCAAGCTCCGTTTCCGCGGGGCTTTTTTCTTCTAAAATTTCTTCGTCTCCCAAATTATAGTCGCCCACTTCTTTCATTATTGTCGGTAAAATAGCTGGTGCAATCATAGCAACGGGACCATATAATTTTGAATCTTGCCGTTGTTCCGGGGTGAGGATTTCATATTCTTCCGAAGCGTTTACGAACATAAAAACCACACTTATTAAAAAAGCCAATTTCAGCACGTTAAAAACGCCTCCGAATAATTTGTTGAAAATTCCCAGCATCGCAAAATCCGCTACTTTCGTCAACAACCGTCCCAAAATACTGAACAATATCATGATCAATAAAAAAGTGACCACAAAAGCCACAACATTGGTAGTGTCCGCACTCCAGTCAAACCACCGCACAAGATATCTGCCTACATAGTCCGAAAAGAACATGGCGCAGTAAACCCCAACCACAATGCCAATCAATGATGCAAGCGAACGCAGTAAACCTTTGCTAAAGCCAACAAAAAAGGCGATAATCAAAATGAGGCCAATTATTATATCAATTGTATTCATAGTTTCAAAATTTTCATAAATATACCAATTTATAAGTTTGAACTTTTCAGCTAAAAATTCGCTCACTGAATTAGGCTTTAATATTTGGGATTTGATTTTTGGAATTTTAAACTTGTATCTTTGCGGACTAACTTTTTTTTAAAAATAATGGCGCGCGACGAACAATTAAAGGAACGGTGGGAAGCAGTGGTTGAAATGCTGGGCAACCGTTTTGCCGATGGCCAAATTTTGGATTTGGATGCAATTATATATTTGATAGGTGTGCAGGAATTGGGACAACTTCACCGCAAATTTAAAAAGGACGAAAAGTTGAATCTTATGCACATTGCCATCTGCCGGCTTTTGGAACCCTATGGTTATTACGAGTTTGATTATGTGGACGAGCAAGGTTGGCCACATTATAAGGTTTTGGAACAATTGCCCCCGCTAAAAGCCGGTGAGCAAAGTGTTTTGATGAAGGAGGCGATTGTGCAGTATTTTGTGGAAAAGGAAGTGATAATCTAAAACGTGAGTTAGAGAAAGTTTAAAAATGATAGAAACAATAAAAAAACAAATTGCAGAAGTTGAAGCCTTTTCTTCCACAAACAAAGAGGAAATAGAAAATTTCCGCATAAAATATTTAGGTAAAAAAGGATTATTGAACGAGTTTTTTGCTGAATTCAAAAACGTGCCCAACGAGCAAAAGAAAGAATTCGGACAAGTTATAAATACCCTTAAAACTACTGCCCAGGAAAAAGTAGATTCCCTTAAGGAAGCGCTTGAGAACAATGCCGAAGCCAAAGGTATATACGGCGATCTTTCCCGACCCGGGGAGGTCATTCCCTTGGGCTCGCGACACCCAATTTCCATCGTTAAAAATAAAATTATCGATATCTTTTTGCGCATCGGTTTCAACGTTTCCGAAGGGCCGGAAATTGAGGACGATTGGCACAATTTTACGGCACTAAACCTTCCCGAATATCACCCGGCCCGCGATATGCAGGATACGTTTTTCATTCAAACCAATCCAGATGTTTTGTTGCGCACGCACACCTCATCCGTGCAAGTGCGCTATATGGAAAATAACAAACCGCCAATCCGCACCATTTCGCCTGGGCGTGTTTATAGAAATGAAGCTATTTCCGCACGATCCCACTGTTTTTTCCATCAAGTGGAAGGTTTGTACGTTGACAAAAGCGTGAGCTTTGCAGATTTAAAACAGACGCTTCAATACTTCACTACTGAAATGTTCGGCAAATCAAAAATCCGGCTTCGCCCCTCCTATTTTCCTTTCACGGAACCAAGTGCCGAAGTGGATGTTTATTGGGGGCTGGAAACCGAAGCCGATAAACGCATCACCAAAGGAACAGGATGGCTGGAAATTGGAGGCTGCGGCATGGTGGACCCAAACGTTCTCAAAAATTGTGGCATCGATCCGGAAGAATATTCCGGTTTTGCCTTTGGCGTGGGCATAGATCGTATTGCAATGCTGTTGCATCAAATTCCCGATATTAGAATGTTCAGCGAAAACGATGTGCGCTTTTTAGAACAGTTTAAAAGTGTTCTTTAAATTGTATCTTTAAGCAAAAACACTAAAACCTTTGCTATGAAAAAATTTCTTATTATCGCCTTCCTCGTAATCGTGGGCTTGGGCATTGCTTATCTCACATTCGTAATAGCCGCCATAAAAATTGTAGTTGGTGCTGTTTTATTGGGCGTTGCCGCAATCGCACTTTTGGCGGTTTGGATTATGTGGAAAAATAGAGACTAATTATGCGAAAGGATATTGAAATTCCCCAAGCCAAGAACGTGCATATCGTTGCCATAAAGGAATGGGATAAGGATTTTACCGGCCAACAATGGAATATTTATTTGGTAAATGATCGAGACGATGAAATTTCCACAGTTTTGGTAATGTCCCGCGGAAAAAGTGAGGATAGAAAAACATCTGTTTTACGGCACGGTCTGGGAAATTTGAAGCCAAAAACCGCGACAAAGGTGGAATTTATCCCTACCGAAGTTTTAGCTTTTACCAATGAATATCTGCTCACTTTTTTTGCTGAAAATAAACTTTTCGAACGGAAGTTCATCTTTGAACCTAACACTATTTCCGAAGAAAATGTAGTGGAAATTCCAGTCTTGGAAAGTGAAGGAATTATGGCGAAATAAATGGATGATGTTAAGAGTTGAAATTGATTCCTATTCCTATTCCGAAAAAACTATTTTAGAGAACCTTCATTTTAAGCTTCAAGCCGGGGAACACTTAAGTGTTTTAGGCGAAAGCGGCTGTGGGAAATCTACACTTTTGCATCTTATTTATGGCTTGCTTCAATTGGAAAAGGGTGCTATTTTTTACAACGAAAAAAAACTCCTGGGACCCGCAAATTCTTTAATTCCCGGTGAGCCTTTTATGAAGCTTGTTGCACAGGAATTCAACATTATGCCGTTTACCACCGTAGCGGAAAATCTCGGCTCACATCTTTCGCGTTTGGACGAAGCAACGGATGAAAAGAGAATTGACCAACTTTTGGAAGCTGTTGAAATGGAAGATTTCAAAAATGTTTTGGTGAAAAATTTGAGCGGCGGCCAAAAACAACGGGTTGCACTTGCAAAAGCTCTGGCAAACGAACCTAAAATACTTTTGCTTGACGAGCCTTTTAGCAATATTGATGTTTTCCGAAAAAATAAATTACAGCGGAAAATATATAGTTATTTAAAGGAAAAAAATATTGGATGCATCACCGCCACCCACGACAGCAATGAAGCTTTAGCATTTTCTGACCAGATTTTAATGTTGAAAAATGGCCGTGAGGAAATGATGGGAACGCCGGAATATATTTATAAAAACGTAGCAACTGAATATCAGGCAGGATTTTTTGGCGAAGCGAATCTGCTTCCGCAAAGTTTGGAATCGAAGGAAGTTTCTGGGGGGAAAACTATTGTCTTTCCGCACCAATTAAGCATTTCAACAGAAAAAACAAATTTCGAAATAATTATAAAAAATAGCTTTTTCAAAGGAAGCCACTATTTAATTGAAGCCGATTTTAATGGGGAAACCGTATTTTTTACAAATCTTCTTCCCATAAAAAAGGGGGAAGTCCATTGCTTGAAAATTTCGGATAACGCTTAGACCACCACAATCATCTTTCCTTTATTCTTTCCTTCAAACAAATCGATAAATGCTTTTGGGATATTTTCAAAACCCTCGACAGTGGTTTCCAAATAGGTTAGTTTATCTTCTTCCATCCAATCCGCCAATTGTTTCTGCGCTGGCCCAAAATCCTTTACAAAATCACGAACTGTAAAACCTTGCATCAAAATGCTATTTTTTATCAAAGTAGTTTCCACCCTTGGCCCAGTTGGAGTTTCGGATTTGTTATAAAGTGATATCGCGCCACAGTTTACAACCCTTCCATATTTGTTCATATTGGCAAGCGCGGCATCCAGAATTTCACCGCCCACATTATCAAAATACACATCCACACCGTTGGGACATGCTTCAGCGATTGCCATTTTCATATTTTGTGTTGTTTTGTAATTGATAGCCGCATCAAAACCGAATTTATCACGTATTCGGTCTATTTTTTCTTCGCTTCCAGCAATCCCGACGACTCTGCAGCCTATAATTTTTCCAATTTGACCCGCAATGCTGCCCACGGCTCCGGCGGCTCCCGACACTAAAAGCGTTTCACCATTTTCCGGCTTTCCTATTTTCTTCAACCCTAAATAGGCCGTAATTCCGGTTAGTCCCAAAATGCCCAAATAGGCCTTTAACGGTGCTTTTTTCCGATCAACTTTGTTCAACCCATTACCGTTAGAAGTTTGATATTCTTTCCATTGAAGCATGCCGTTTACAAATTCTCCCTTTTCAAAATTTCTATTTTTGGATTCCACCACTTCGGCAATAATACCAGATTCCAAAGGATTTCCCACTTCAAAGGGTGCGATATATGATTCTTCATCACGCATGCGGCCGCGAAGGTATGGGTCCACAGAAACGTATTTCGTTTTCAAAAGGATTTCCCCATCTTTTGGTTGCGGGCTTTCTTCCTCTGTAAATTCAAAATCTTTTAAGGACGGTTTCCCGGATGGGCGATTTTTAAGAAGAATAACACTGTTCATTTTACCGTTTTTTATCAAATTGCATAAATTTAAAATATATAATTTCAAATCCATTGGCACTTATTCAATTTTTATTAAAACAATAACAGTCCATATTTTTGAAAAGATTAACGAACTTCGCCCCTGTACGCAATATCTTTGCGGCTGCTGAATCCATTTCTTTTGAAAGTTTCCGATAAAATATTTGCCACAACGTACAATAACCTTTCCGAATACTTTAATAGTACGGACTTTTCCAAAGCCTTACTTTTAGGATTCGCACTTACGGTTCCTATTATTTTTGGGGTGAAATTGGATGTTTTGCAAATCGGCATCACGATTACCGTTGGCGCCATGCTCGCATCTCCCAGTGATGTTAGCGGCAGCATTCGTCATAAAATTACAGGAATTCTGCTGGCTACACTTTTGGCGATGATCGTGAGTTTGATTGGGGGATATCTGCACTTGTCGCTTTGGTTACTAATTCCCATCCTAGGCATTTTAATTTTTTGCATTTCATATATCGCAATTTATGGCTTTAGGGCCTCACTCATTAGTTTTTCCGGACTTTTGGCATTGGTGCTGAGCTTTTCTAGCGTGTCCGACGAATTGCAACCCTATGAGAGAATGTTGCTCATTGGAATTGGCGGTCTATGGTACGCCTCGCTTTCCCTACTTCGTCATTTTATCTTTCCCAAGGCCCCCACGGAATATTATCTCTCGAAAACCTTAAAACTGACTGCGGATTATTTAACAACTAGAGGCGAATTGGTTGCGGAAAATAAGGACAGAACCGAATTGCTGAAAAAATTGTTGAACACTCAAACCGAGCTCACGTCAACCCACGAAACACTTCGCGATATTTTGATTTCCAGCAGAACCGGTTCGGGGAAATCGGAATATGAAGGTAAACGAATGTTGATTTTTGTACAATTGGTAGATATGCTGGAGCTTGCCATGGCAAATCCCGTAAATTATTCCAAGACCGATGAGCTTTTTGCTGAAGAACCGGGCCAATTGAAAGATTTTCAAAATCTTCTATTCGCCATGAGCGATAGATTAAACGTTATTGCCGCGCATCTCTCTTCTCCCAAAAAACTTTTGAAAACCACAAAAATTGAAGAATATCAACAAAGAATTAAGGCAGATATTGAAGCGTACACAATAAAAAATGCTGGCTCCTTTAATGAAAATTCGGTTATGCTCAATAATCTGTTGAAATATCAAAACGAACAGATAAAGAAAATCGAAAAAATAGAATGGCTTCTAAAAAATCCGGCACAGCGCGAAATTTCACTCCTGAAAAAAGAAGACTCCCGTAGGTTTCTGACCAAGCAGAAATACGATCTTGATGTTTTGGTGGAAAACTTCAACATGCGCTCCCCAATTTTCAAACATTCGCTCCGGCTGGCGGTCATGACCATAATTGGCTACTCTATCGGAATGCTTTTCGCAGTTCAAAATTCATATTGGATTTTGCTCACGCTTATAGTGATTATGCGCCCTACCTTCGGATTGACGAAAACGCGTTCAAAAGAAAGAACAATTGGAACCTTGATTGGCGGGGCATTGGCAGTTGGAATAGTTTTGCTCACCAAAAACACCACTGTTTACGGCGTTTTGGCAATCATTTCGTTAATCATTGCCTTCTCCATGGTACAAAGAAATTACAAAGCCGCCGCAACGTTTATTACGTTAAGTGTGGTTTTCATTTACGCACTCTTAAGACCGGATATATTCAATGTTATTCAATATCGCGTTACGGATACTCTCATTGGTGCTGGTCTTGCAACCCTAGGAAATTTGCTGCTCTGGCCTGCCTGGGAAATTCAAAGTATGCAAAAAACATTGTTGGAAACCGTAAAGGCAAACCGAATATATTTGGAAGAAATAGTGGGCTTTTACAATAAAAAAGGAACTGTGCCCACTGAATATAAGGTGGCTCGCAAAAAGGCATTCTTAGAAATGTCCGACCTAAGTGTGGCCTTCCAACGGATGACGCAGGAACCGAAATCCAAACAAAAACATCTGGATAAATTATATGAAATAGCAATGCTCAACCATACTTTTTTATCGTCTTTGGCTTCTTTGAGTACTTATATTTTGAACAATCCCACTACCCCTGCCTCTGAAAATTTCAATATGGTTTCGGGGAAAATTGTGAAAAATCTGTTGGATGCAGAAACTATTTTAGAAGAGTCCATTTCTTCAGAAAGAGAAAAAAACGATCTCGATACCGAAGATATTTTTGAAGCGACATTTGGAAATAAAATAGTTTTTTCCGAACAAGAAATTCAAAAAGAAGATGATTTTCATTTGAAAATAGAAGAAGCCCATTTGGTGCGCGAGCAGTTGAGGTGGCTATTGGCGATGAGCAGAAAAATGCAAAAGATTGTGCGGGAAATAGAGTTTTAGTGTAAGTTTAAAAATCTATATTTATCCCAACTTCCCGAAGTATGAATAACAACATCCGGCATTTACAGCCTGTTGCAAACATTAAAATCATATTCGCAATTGTGCTGTCCCTTTTTGCAATATATTTATTTTTCGAGGGAACTCTTTTTGGCCTCATTTTGCTTGGAGCGGCGCTTAAACTATCACTCCGGGAAGGTTTTGAATTAAATTTGGAAGAAAAAGAATATAGGAAGGTTTATTCAATCTTTGCATTAAACTTTGGATTCTGGAAAAACCTACCTGATGCGGAATACGTTTCTGTATTTAAGACTATAAAAAATAGTCGAGCTCGTGTAATAACCGCCGAAGCAAATTTAGGTTTTGAAGTTTTTAAAGTAAATCTATTTTACAGCCAAAACAAACATATTGATGTTTATGCAAGTGATGATTTGGAAGATGCGTTTGTGATTGCCCAGCATATTGCAACAGTTTTGGAATTGGATATTTTTGATGCCACAAAACCTGAAAAGCGATGGAAGTATATTACTTCACGTCCATGATTTTATAAACACTTCCATTAAGAATGAACGTTTCGCCCCGTTTCTTTCCCGAAATTAGTAAACCCACGGGCGAATTTAAGGCCACGCAAAGATAATCTGCCCCTGCAATAGATACCGTTCCGATGGAAAGACTTATGAAGTATGTGAATCTATCCGTATAAACCAGACTTCCCAAACGCGCATAATCCGAGGTTGCGTTAACATCAATTTTTTTGAGTAGGGGCAAGATTTTTTCAATTTCCTGAAGTTGTTTCCCTGCATTTTCCCGGTCTATTTGCAGCATCGCCCGACCCGTTTCATGCTTGTCGCCACTGCTGCTCTTGGATTCCTCTAGCAAAGAATCCTCAATGCCTGCAATGGTCTGTTTAATTTTTGAATAGCGATTGTCAACCTGGTTGTGGCAGTGTTTTAATAATTCGGTTTTGATTTGTACTGCGGTCATTTCTTCCTTTTCCCTTTAACTTCCTTTGGCTCCTGTTTTTCTAATACAAATGGACCGTAATAGCGCATTTGTCGAACAATCCATTGCGTGCGCCGGGCAACATACGGTCCCGGCGGATTGGCTCTATAACGCTGCGGACTAGGCAGAATTGCGGCAATGGCGGCGGCATTGTCAGCCCGTAAATTTTTCGCGGATTTTTTAAACCATTGTTGCGAAGCAGCCTCAGCACCAAAAACACCGTTGCCCATTTCAATACTGTTTAGGTATACTTCCAAAATTCGCTCTTTGCTCCAAAGGGCTTCAATGAGCACGGTAAAATAAGCCTCCAATCCTTTTCTAAACCAAGTTCGGCCAGGCCATAAGAATGCATTCTTGGCGGTTTGCTGTGAAATGGTACTTCCGCCACGAATTTTCTTTCCCTTTTCGTTGTTTTTCAGCGCCTTCTCAATTGCCTCACGATCAAAACCATCGTGACTTAAAAAAGTTTGATCCTCGGCACAAATTACCGCTAACTGTAAATAAGGTGAAATTTCTTCAATGGGAACCCAATCATGATGTGTGACATAATTTTCGTCGCCTTCAATTGCGCGAATGGCCATCAACGGCGTGTATGGCACAGGAACGAATTTGTATAGGAGCACCCACAAAACCGAAAGCCCGATAAACCAAAGAAAAAATTTAAAAAAGAATTTGAATATTTTTTTTATCATAAGCCCTCACCAGCCCTCGCCTGAAATAAGGAGGGAACGGGAATTTTTAATTAATTAAATCTGCCAATTGTTTGCCGATCGAACTTCCAATGGCAACGCCCATTCCACCCAATCTGACACCGCAAAATACGTTATTTGAAACAATTTTTACTATGGGTTTTTTGTGTTTTCCCATTCCCATAATGCCGCTCCAGCGCCGATCAATTTCAAAGGGTTGATTGGGTATAATTACTGTTTTCAACAATTCTTCCAACTTGTTTTGCACCAATTGCGTCAACTCCATTTCAGAGGTTTCCTCAGATTTAAAATCGAGATTTCTACCGCCGCCAAAAAGAATTCTATTGTCCACATTTCTAAAGTAATAAAAACCTTTATCCAAATGGAAAGTTCCTTTTATATGAAGTTTTTCAATGGGTTTTGTAATCAAAACCTGCGCTCTTGCAGGCTTTACATCTTCATCCAAAAACTGTTTCGCAAAGCCGTTTGTGGCGATAAAAACTTTTTTTAAGGATATTTCTTCGGAAGAATTTATTTGGAGAGATACGGATTCACCATTATCTGAAATATTAGTTATTTCAGAACAATTCAGAATTAAAATATTTTCTTCGAAAGCTTTTTTGATGAGACCCAGCATCATTTTACCGGTATCAATTTGACCTTCAAAGGCGCTATAAATCAGTTTGGGTTGAATATTTTGAAACTTAAAGTGGTTTTCCCTTTCCGAAAAAACTTCGGTTTTGAAAATAGGTTTCAGTAATTCATTAATAGAATCCATTTTCGATCTACAGTTTTCAAAAAGCTCTGAATCCTCTTTTGTGAAAAGTTCGTATCCGCCATATTCCTGATAATCCAATTGATGGTCACCCAAATTTTGACGCAATAATTTCAATCCTTCAACCCGGCTTTTTACAAGTTGCAAAACTTCTCCCTCGAAATGTATTTTTAAATCTTCCAAAAATTCCGAAATACTTCCGAAGCAAGCAAAACCTGCATTTTTAGTGCTCGCACCACTTGGAAGCATGCCACGCTCAAAAACCACAATTTTACTTTGGGGATATTTCTTCCGAAGTGATAAAGCACAGCTAAGCCCAACGATTCCGCTGCCAATTACAGCGAAATCAATATTGGAAAACCAAGTTTTATATTCCCAATAACTTAAATTCATTTGTGTAAAAATTCAAAACTAAAAGCACCAAATTCCAAAGGTAAGATTTTTGAAATTTGGTGCTTTAAATAAGTTACAATATACAGTCTCAGTATGGAGTAAACCTCTGCAACTGCCACTGTTAACTTTTATTATTCTTCTTCTGGTTCGTTCATTTTAAAAGTATTCATAAATGCCGTAGTGTAATTTCCGGCAACGTAATCCGGCTCATCCATCAACTGTCTGTGAAAAGGTATGGTGGTTTTGATGCCTTCAATAACGAATTCATCCAGCGCTCGCTTCATTTTGTTAATTGCCTCCTCGCGAGTTTGGGCAGTGGTAATCAATTTTGCAATCATTGAGTCATAATTCGGCACAATAGTGTATCCGGCATAAACGTGGGTATCCAACCGCACGCCGTGGCCACCGGGTGCATGCAAAACCGTGATTTTTCCCGGGGAGGGACGGAAATCATTATAAGGGTCTTCGGCATTTATTCGACATTCAATGGCGTGCAATTGGGGAGTATAATTTTTTCCTGAAATGGGAACTCCTGCTGCAACCAAAATCTGCTCGCGTATCAAATCGTAATCAATTACTTGTTCGGTAATGGGATGTTCAACTTGGATACGGGTATTCATTTCCATAAAATAGAAATTTCGGTGTTTATCCACTAAAAATTCTATAGTTCCGGCACCTTCATATTTAATGAATTCAGCAGCCTTTACAGCGGCAAGACCCATATCTGTCCGAAGTTTTTTCGTCATAAACGGGCTTGGGGTTTCTTCGGTAAGTTTTTGGTGTCGGCGCTGTATGGAGCAGTCGCGTTCACTTAAGTGACAAGCTCTTCCGGTACTATCGCCAACAATCTGAATTTCAATATGGCGTGGCTCTTCAATGAGTTTTTCCATATACATACCGTCATTTCCAAAGGCTGCTGCAGCCTCCTGACGAGCGCTGTCCCAGGCCTTTTTTAATTCATCTTTTTTCCAAACGGCGCGCATTCCTTTGCCACCGCCGCCAGCGGTAGCTTTGAGCATAACTGGGTAACCGACATCATCTGCCAACTTTTCGCATTTTTCGTAGGAAGGAATAATGCCGTCGCTACCCGGAACAGTGGGTACTCCCGCAGCCTTCATCGTAGCTTTCGCGGAAGCTTTATCGCCCATTCGGTCAATCATTTCGGGCGATGCGCCTATAAATTTGATTCCGTGTTCCTGACATATTTTTGAGAACTTGGCATTTTCAGAAAGAAATCCATAGCCAGGGTGAATTGCGTCTGCATTGGTGATTTCGGCGGCCGCGATAATATTGGACATTTTAAGGTAGCTTAAATTGCTTGGTGGTGGACCAATGCAAACCGCTTCATCAGCAAAGCGAACGTGTAGGCTCTCAGCATCGGCCGTTGAATATACCGCTACTGTTTTTATACCCATTTCACGGCAGGTGCGGATAATTCGCAGTGCAATTTCCCCCCTATTTGCAATCAATATCTTTTTAAACATACTGTTTTGAAATTATAAATTACAAGTGCCAAAATTCCAATTTTAATTTTGGGATTTGGAATTTGAAATTTGGGATTTATACTACGATGGATCTACTAAGAATAAGGGCTGGTCAAATTCCACCGGAGACGAATCGTCTACTAGGATTTTTACAATTTTCCCAGAAACTTCACTTTCAATTTCGTTGAAAAGCTTCATTGCCTCAATCACACAAAGAACATCGCCGGTTTTGATGTTGCTTCCAACTTCGATAAAAACGGGTTTATCGGGTGCCGGTTTTCTGTAGAAGGTTCCGATAATTGGCGATTTAATAGTTATATATTTCGAATCTGTGGCAGGAGTTTCCTCTACAGCTGTGGACTGCTGGGGAGCAACGGCAGCTTGAGGCTGAGCTTGCATTTGCGGTTGCGCCATTGTTGGAATTTGTTGAATATAGGTTGTTTCCCCTCTGTCGTTTTCAGATCCTGTTTTAATAGTAATCTTTATATCTTCCGTTTCAAGCTTTACTTCACTGGCGCCACTTTTCGCTACAAACTTGATCAAGTTTTGAATATCCTTTAAATCCATATTATAAAATTTAGTCTATTGGGTTTGTTTTAATTATTTTGAATCGTAGGCCCATTTCAAATAGAGGGCACCCCACGTAAATCCTCCGCCAAAGGATGCAAATATTAAATTGTCTCCTTTCTTTAATTGGGTTTCATAATCAGCCAGGCACAGGGGCAATGTTGCAGAGGTGGTGTTTCCGTACTTGTGGATGTTTATCATTACTTTTTCATCGGGAAGTTTCATTTTTGAGGCTGCGGCGTCAATTATCCGTTTGTTTGCTTGATGTGGAACTAGCCAATTTACGTCTTCTCCCGCCAAATTATTCCGTTGCATAACCTTTTCACAAACATCCGCCAGATTTGATACGGCAAATTTGAAAACAGTTTTTCCTTCCTGAAAAACATAATGCTGCTTGTTTTTCACTGTTTCTATGGATGCGGGCAATAGCGAACCACCGGCATCAATTTTTAGAAAAGGCCGGCCTATGCCATCTGTTCGCAGATATTCATCTTGAAGCCCTAAGCCCGCCATATTGGGTTCAAATAGAACTGCTCCCCCGCCATCTCCAAAAATGATGCAGGTGGTTCTATCTGAATAATCAATTATTGACGACATTTTGTCTGCGCCAATTAGAAGTACTTTTTTATATTTTCCAGACTCTATATATCGCGCGGCAGTTGACATTCCAAAAAGAAAGCTAGAGCAGGCAGCAACTAAATCATACGAAAAGGCATTTATTGCGCCAATTTGTGTAGCTACGTAAACACCAGTAGCAGCAACAGGCATATCCGGTGTTGCAGTGGCCATGATTACCATGTCTATCTCCGATGGATCGGTATTGCTTTTTTCAAGAAGGTTTTTTGCTGCTTGTATAGCGAGGTAAGAAGTACCTTTATCACTATCTTTTAATATTCTCCTTTCCTTAATTCCGGTTCTTGAGGTAATCCACTCGTCGTTGGTATCTACCATTGTTTCCAAAACTTTGTTTGAGAGTACATAATCAGGAACGTAGCTCCCTACAGCGGTAATAGCTGCCGTGATAGTGTTCATAAATCGGAATTAAAATTCACAAAAGGATAAAAAATCCTTTAAAAAGAGTGAAAATTACTAAATTTTACTTGAAATTCGGCACTAATTAAGGTGTTTTTGCCTTTTTGCCAAGTTAAAAAACAAAAAAACCCTCACGTAGCTGTGAGAGTTTTTCATTGAAATATTTAAGATTATGCTTCTACCTGCTCCGTAGCATCAATTACAACTTGACCACGGTAGTACATTTTTCCTTCGTGCCAGTGTGCTCTGTGGAAAAGGTGCGACTCGCCCGTTGTTGGGTCTATTGCGATTGTAGGGGCAGTAGCTTTGTAATGCGTTCTTCTCTTATCTCTTCTGGTTTTCGAGATTTTTCTCTTAGGATGTGCCATTGCTATTTATTATTTATCCGTTAATAGTTTTTTTAATGAATCCCAACGGGGATCTATATTTTCGTCCGTTGGCGACTCTTCTTCGTTTTTCGCTTTTGGGCTTAGTTCTTCAAGTTTATCGAGTATATCGCTTTTTAATGTGCCGTCCTCTACTCCAGGATGAATTCGGCGTGAAGGCATTGCCAACACGATGGATTCATAAACATATTGCTGAATGTTAACTTCATAACTTCCGTGGGAAAGAATGAGCAAATCTTCATTTTCATCATTGTATTCCTCACCGAATTTAACCACGAATTTATACGAACCCGCAATTTCTTGATTGTAGGGTTCATTTGTAATATCACAAGCAACGTTCACGGTTCCATCAAACGTTAATGTGAACTCGAGCAACGTGCTCATTTTTTCCAGCAGTACATCGACATTAATGGCAGCGTCATTAAATTCGTCATACTCAAAATGCTCAAAGAACGCTTTATTTAATTCAAAGTTAAACTGGTGTTTTCCTAATTTCAGCCCTACGAAAGGGATAGTAAACTCTTTCAATTCCTTCATTTTCACACCTATTTAAGACCTTAACCTTACGGATAAGGCGGGTGCAAAGATAAAAAATTATTTCAATAGCAATTAATTTTTCTATTTCTTTTTTGAATAGCCTCTTTTGCGGTTTATCTGCAATGGATTTCTGGAAATTTCGTTGTATTCCACTCGTCTTTCAAAGATGGAAATTGCGCTATACACGGCCTCCCGAAAGGATTCGAAGTTGGCGGCATTTTTCCCGGCCAAATCAAAGGCTGTGCCGTGATCGGGTGATGTGCGGATTCGATTCAGGCCGGCAGTAAAATTTACTCCCTTTCCAAATGCAAGAGTTTTAAAGGGAATCAAGCCCTGGTCATGATAAGAAGCAAGTATTGCATCAAAATTTTTGTGATTACCGGATCCAAAAAAGCTGTCAGCCGCATATGGCCCAAATACCATTTTTCCATTACTTCTAATATTGTCAAGGGCAGGACGCAGAATTGTATCATCTTCCTCGCCAATTACGCCTTTGTCGCCGGCATGCGGATTGATGCCTAAAACTGCTATCCGCGGTTTTTCAATTCCGAAATCCTCGATTAGGGTTCTGTAAATAGTATTTATTTTCTTGTCAATACGTTCCCTGTTAATATTTTTTACCACATCCTTCACGGCAACATGATCTGTTAAAAGCCCAACCCTTAAGTTTTCCGAAACAAGAAGCATTAAACTTTCCCCGCCAAGTTCCTGCGCCAAATAATCCGTATGTCCCGGAAATTTGAAATTATCCGATTGAATGTTGGTTTTATTGATAGGCGCAGTTACTAATGCATCGATATTTTTGCTCTTTAGGGCGGCCACGGCAGCTTGCAAGGATTTTAGGGCGTATTTTCCACCAATTTCGTTTTCTTCACCAAATGCTACATCCACCTGTTCTTTCCAAACATTTAATACATTTATTTTTTTTGGCAAAAGATCTTCTATTTTATCAATTCCATGGAAGTTAATATCAATATCGAAATGTTTTTTAAAGAAGGTCATTATTTTTACGGAAGCAAATATAACAGGGGTACAAAACTCCAGCATTCTTGAATCCTCAAATGTTTTCAGAATTATTTCGCTACCAATCCCGTTGATATCGCCTATGGAAATGCCGACTATTCTTTTGTCATCTAAACTCATTATGCTGGGCTTTTATTAATTGTTATTTTTGCATTACAAATGTAATTAATTGCAGCAATGTTTACAGGAATTATTGAAACTGTGGGTGAAATAGCCCAACTTACGCACGAGGGAGAAAATCTTCACATTAAAATAAAAAGTCCCTTGGCGCAAGAATTACAAATTGACCAAAGCGTTTCACACAACGGGGTTTGCTTGACGGTGGTTAAAATTAAGGAAGACTCGTATATGGTAACGGCAATTAAAGAAACCATACAAAAGACCAACTTAAAAACTTTAGAAAAAGGTACTTTCGTGAATTTGGAAAGAGCTATGAGACTTGGGGACAGATTGGACGGCCATATGGTTCAAGGCCACGTGGACGGTACGGCTATTTGCAAAAATATTAAAGATGAAAACGGAAGTTGGCTCTTTACTTTTAAGTATGAAAACGTAGAATTTAGCACCGTTGAAAAAGGTTCTATTACTGTGAATGGAGTTAGTTTAACTGTGGTAAATTCCAAACACCAAGAATTTAGTGTTGCTATCATACCTTACACCTATGAGAATACAAACTTTAAAAAAATTAGAGAAGGGGACGAAGTAAACTTAGAATTTGATATTATCGGGAAATATATAAAAAACCTTATGCTTCCTTATTTATAGTGGTGCGCTTACTTTTATAAATAATATAGATCCCCAAAAAAATACCCGCAATTAGCAATATCCATAAATTTTCGGTTAAAGGCAAATTTGGTCCACGGTTTTGGGTAGGCGGAGGTGGACCTTGGGTTTGAAGAGCAAATATTATAAGGTTATAAATAAGTGATACCATGTTTGTTCATTAACGATTTGGGGCTCGTTTTTATGCGCCTAAAGTAATAATTTTTTTTATCCTAAAATAAAAAATGAGTTGTTGGCTGTTAAATAACTCATTTTAATCGTATAATTTGTGGTTTAAACGGATTTTTTTATTTCTATTTATTTCTAAAGAATAGAACAAAAACTCGTCATGTTACTCTCTGCAGAGGATTAGGAGAAAATTTTTTCCAATTAAGTTTGATTTCAACTTGTTATTTTAAACAAAATGCAAATCGGAAAAAAGTGGTCCCACATGGGCTCGAACCATGGACCCCCTGATTATGAGTCAGGTGCTCTAACCAGCTGAGCTATGGGACCTTTTTTATTTCAAAACTTTAAATCGCCGAAGTCCATTTTTAACAAAACTGGATTCTGGATGATTATTTTAGGCTTGCAAATGTAAAACACTTTACAAATACAGCAAAACAATTTTTAGATATTCTCAATTTCTTGGCAAAGCTCCACCAACACCCCGTGGGAGGATTTGGGATGGAGAAACACTACGAGCTTATTGTCCGCTCCTATCTTGGGCGTTTCATTCAACAAGACAAATCCTTCTTTTTGAAGCCTCTTCATCGCCGCATTAATATCCGTTACCGAAAAAGCAATATGGTGTATACCCTCGCCTCGCTTTTCTATAAATGTTGCAATTGGACTGTCGGGATTTGTCGCTTCCAAAAGTTCTATTTTGCTTTCGCCGCAGCGAAAAAAAGAGGTTTGCACGCCTTCACTTTCCACTTCTTCATTTTTGTAAGGAGCCACTCCAAGTAATGTTTCGTAAATTTTATTTGCCTCGGAAATATTCCGGACTGCGATTCCGATGTGTTCAATTTTTTCCATAAATAGATGTTGATTGACCAAAAATACAAACTAAAATCCATTGAAATTGAACAAGCTTCAGGCTTCATTAACACTCCGTACCGTTAATTGTCATATTTTTGCGGTATGGAAGAAACTAACAGACAAAAGAAAATAGCCGGTGTGCTGCAAAACGACCTTGCAAATGTGTTGCAAAACATGCTTCGCGAAGCCGGACAATTGGGCATTATTATTTCGGTAAGCAAAGTGGGCGTCACTACCGATCTTTCCATCGCGAAAGTTTTTGTAAGCGTATTTCCGGCCGATAAGGCAGAAAATATGGTGAAGGAACTCAACAAATTGAAGCCACAAATAAAGCATCAAATTGCACAGCTCACCAAAAATCAACTGCGCAAAATGCCCGACCTTTCCTTTTATAATGACGATTCTTTGGAATACATCGAAAAAATTGACAAGGCAGTAAAAGGTGATGAAAACCCATTAAAAAATCCAGACTTACTTCCGAAAAGAAAAAAAACATAGGTTGAATTTTTCGCTCTACATCGCCAAGCGATATTTGTTTTCAAAAAGCAGTAACAACGCCATAAACATCATTACTATTATTGCTGCAATTGGCGTAGTGGTTGGCGCAATGTCTTTGTTTATCGTGCTTTCGGGATTTTCGGGGTTGAAGGATTTTAGCCTCCAATTCACAAATGTTTTTGACAGCGATCTAAAAATTTACCCCGAAAGCGGAAAAACAATCAGTCTTTCAGAAGCGCAAAACGAACAATTAAAAAACATTGAAGGCATTGCAACTTTTTCAGAAATAATCGAGGAGCGGGTTTTTCTGCATTACAAAGGAAAAAACCATATTGCGTACATAAAGGGTGTGGATTCACTTTACGGAAAAGTAATAAATTTGGACAGCATTATGTATTATGGCGAGTGGCTTGGCCCGGATAATCGTGAAGTAGTTTTGGGCCTTTCAACCATCGCAAAATTATCCTTGGGAGTGCGAGATTATGGCGCACCGCTCGAAATTTATGTGCCGAAACCCGGAACGGGACAGATTGATGTGCTGAACCCCACCGATGCTTTCAGCAAGGAAAACGTAATAGTTTCCGGTGTTTATCAAGTAAATGAGGATTTGGATGCAAAATACGTTTTCACCGATATTGAATTTGCGCACAAACTGCTTTCAATGGACAGCACAAAAATTTCTTCATTAGAAATAAAATTGCTTGCAAATACTTCCGAAGAAAACGTTCGCCGCGAAATTGAAAAAATCTTTTCCGAAAAAATTCTAATAAAAAACAGAATTCAGCAAAACGATGCGCTTTACAAAATGCTGAATACTGAAAATATTGCAGTGTACTTGATATTTACCTTGGTTTTGATAATTGCGCTTTTCAATGTAGTTGGCTCTATAATTATGATGGTTTTGGACAAGCGCAAAAACATAAAAACGCTTTATAATATGGGCGCTTCCTTAAAGGAAATTCGCCGCATATTTTTCCTTCAGGGTACGTTAATGACGGTTTTAGGCGGTCTATTGGGTATTTTCCTCGGAATTCTTGCCGTATGGGCACAGCTAAAATTTGAATTTATAGCAATAACGAGTACGCTGCCCTATCCCGTAAAACTCCAGCCAATCAATATTTTGATTGTATTTGTTACGATAAGTGTTTTGGGAATTATTGCATCCAAAATTGCTTCGAGCAGAGTTCGGGGGAAACTTTTGGTTTAAGCAAATTCATAATTTCCAAATGTTTCCAAAACCTCATCAAAAGCTTCAAAAACCGAGGCAGAATCATCACTGGTTACCATTTTCATTCGGTAGTCCTTAAAGTTTGGAATTCCCTTAAAATAGTTCGTGTAGTGGCGGCGAGTTTCAAAAACACCAAGGGTTTCGCCCTTCCAGTCTATTGCCATTTGTAAGTGGCGTTTGGCGGCATCAACGCGTTCTGCCATTGATGGCGGCGGCAAGTGCTCTCCGGTTTTAAAATAATGTTTAACTTCCTTAAAAAACCATGGGTAACCAATGCTGGCGCGGCCTATCATCGCACCGTCCAAACCATATTTGTCGCGCATTTCCATTGCTCTTTCGGGCGTGTCCACATCACCATTTCCGAAAATAGGAATGTGCATCCGTGGGTTGTTTTTTACTTCGGCAATGGGTCTCCAATCGGCATCACCCTTGTACATTTGCGCACGTGTTCTTCCGTGGATTGAGAGGGCTTGGCAACCCACATCCTGCAAACGTTCCGCTACTTCCATAATTCTAATGGAATCGTGGTCCCAGCCTAAGCGGGTTTTTACCGTAACGGGAAGTCTGGTATGCTTTACCATTGCTTCAGTAAGCTTCACCATTAAATCTATATCCTTCAAGATTCCCGCGCCTGCACCTTTACAGACTACTTTTTTAACGGGACAGCCAAAATTGATGTCGATAATATCTGGTCCGCTGGCTTCGACAATCTCCACGCTTTTCAGCATCGAGTCTAGCACGGCGCCGAAAATCTGAATGCCCACAGGGCGTTCCTTTTCATAAATATCCAGTTTCATCACGCTCTTGGCGGCATCACGGATAAGTCCTTCGGAAGAAATGAATTCGGTAAAAACAACATCGGCGCCCTGTTCCTTGCAAAGTGCGCGAAACGGCGGGTCGCTAACGTCTTCCATTGGTGCGAGCAGCAATGGAAAATCCGGCAATTGTATGTTTCCTATTTTTGGCAATTCTTTTTTATTTTGGAACTGCAAAAGTAGTAAATATCAATAAAATAAGAATTAATAAACAGTGGGAGATGCTAACAGGTTCTATTTTCCGAGCCTTTCGCCCTCGTCAGTTTCTATTTTTTTGCTGTTATCGCGTAATCGGGCATTTCCGAAGTTATACTTAAAACCTATACGGAAAAGCCTGTTTTCCTGTTTCGCAATAAACCGATTATCCTGATTGTAATATTCGGATGCGGATGCAAGATCATTTAGCGTATTAAAAATATCATCAACCCCAACGGTCAAGCTTGCGCGCTTGTTCCAAAGATTTTTTTTGAAGGAAAGATTCACATAATTCTGGTTTTTGAACGACCGGTTTCCATACACAAAGTTGGAAATGTAAACACTCGTTAAATCTGCAGTTAAGGAGCGATCCTTGGATAGTGTAAAATTATTGGTAAGAAAAATATACTGTCCGAAAGTATCGTTTTTATATTTTTCTTGGGCGCTTAACAACGCGTAAAAATCTGTAGCCAAGTAAAAGGATGATGTATTAACGTGCAACCACCACCAACTGTTCAATGAATTAAAATAAGTGACATCAAACGAATATTGGTAACTTCTTATCATATTGGATTCAATACCAGTTAATGTGCTGTTGGCATTATCCTGCAGAACCAAATTATTCAAACTATTCTCCACATTTTGAAAATAGAGCTCAAAGAAGAGCTTGTTTTTATAGTCATAGGAAAGCGTTATTTTATCTTCAATTGCCGGAACTAAATTTGGATTTCCTTCCAAATAATTTCGTTCTGTAATATAATATTTAAATGGATTTAGACTTTGATAACGTGGCCTTTGCACCTTGCGGCTATAACTAATTCCGATCCCGTTATCATCGTTTATTGAATAATGAAAGGATGCCGATGGAAACAATTGAAAATAGTTTTGGGAATTCACCTCTCCCATTGAACGGGAAATGGCATCAATATCTGTATATTCTCCACGAACGCCGGCGGTCATGCTCCATTTTTCCCATTCCTTTTCAAAGTTTATATATTCGGCGTAGATATTTTCTATATAATTAAAATCGTCCGAAAGGACACTATTGTATAAAACGGCGTTGTTGAAACTATTGTAAAAATCTAGTATGCTTTCGGTATCAATCTTACTGAATTTTACCCCTACATCAAAAGTTCCGCCCCACAATTCTGAGGAAACATCCGCTTGCCCAGTAAAAATATTATTGTGCTGTTTTGAACTGGTGTTGAAGCTGGTATTCCTAATAAAATCAGTATTCGCCAAAAAATAATCCGAGCTTACACTCTGGTGCTGCAAATAGTCATAAAAAATATAATTGCCAGAAATGGCCAACGTGGCGCCCTTATCATTCAATACCCTATTATAATCTAACGCGAGTGTGAGGTTTTTTTTATCAAAATCAACATAACTTAAAGTAGTAATGGTGGAATCCAACTGACGCTGAGGATTCAATATTGAGGAGTGGCCCTGATTTTCATACGCCAATTTTGGAGTAATCGATACATTCGAAGACAGGCTGATGGTGTTCCTATCATTCAAGGAAAAATCCATAACAATTTTTCCATTATGGTTTTGACTTTCAGAGTTGCGGCTGAATTTTGTTTCCCAAATGGACTTGGTTGACACCTCATCAGGCAGAAAATATTTAATATAGTTAACATCCTCTTTGTATTCCTTCCTTTCCCCGAATGAATAACTGGCATAAAGATTTAACCAATTATTTTTATAAAAATGGGAAGTACCTAAGTTGTATTTCGGATAAATTGCTTGTTCATAGGTTGCATCTATCGAGCCTTTATAGCCAATGGAAATTGGTTTTGAAGTAATAATATTTAGAACAATAGCCGCATCGGCATCATATTTTGCCGAAGGATTTGTAATTACTTCCACTGATTTGATGGCTGAGGCATCCGTGTTCTGCAAAAGCGAATACACTTCCGACGAGGAAAGGTACACCCGTTTCCCATTAATGAAGATTTTTGGAGCGGCCAATTTAATTTGGATGCTTTCACCCATAACAATTACTCCGGGAGTCCTCTTTAAAAGATCTATTGTGTTCCCCACCGAAAGTGATGAGTTTTCCACCTCAAAAACCAGTTTTCCGGGGGATTTTCGAATGGTGGGAAGTTTGGTTTGAACAACTGCCTCGTCCAACATTTCTGAACTTTCTTTTAAATGTATGTTGCCCAAATTTTTTGAAGCGGAAATTTCAACCACTTCAATATAATCCTCAAAACCAATATAACTGAAGTTAATTCTGTAGCTGCCGGCCCCCATTCCTTTCAGAATAAAGGAACCGTCCTCATCCGTAGTGGTACCTTTAATTAAAGTTTCTGCATCAGCTTCATAAACTAACACGTTTACGAAGGACAATGGACTATTTAAAGCATCTGTTACTCTTCCCGAAACGGAAAATTCCTGAGCCATCAAAAGATAACCTTGAAGGCAAAGCAAAAACATAAAAAGTCTTCTCATGTTGTTAAGTAGATATCTGGGGCGACACCCGTTACAAAAATTTTTCTGGGGAGAAAACAAATTAACTTCGCTAAAATTCAGCTAAGCAATACAAATATGTTAAAAATTTATTAAATAAAACCAATGAGGTACAACTAAATTTAACTCAATAGATGAAAATAAATAAAATCACTCTTTTAATCTATATTTGCAACTTGTAAGCACGAGAAGGAAATATTTATGAAGCACATTCGCAATTTTTGTATCATCGCCCATATTGACCACGGTAAAAGCACCTTGGCAGATCGTCTATTGGACGCTACTGGAACAGTAACCGATCGCGAAAAACAAGCCCAATTATTGGACAGTATGGATTTGGAACGCGAGCGAGGCATTACCATTAAAAGCCACGCCATCCAAATGGACTATGTATACAATGGTGAGGAATATACGCTAAACCTAATTGACACACCCGGTCACGTAGATTTTTCCTATGAAGTATCCCGATCAATCGCAGCCTGTGAAGGAGCCTTACTTATCGTGGATGCAGCACAAAGTATTCAAGCCCAAACAATATCCAACCTCTACCTGGCCCTTGAGAACGATTTGGAAATTATTCCAATTTTAAATAAAGTGGACCTTCCATCGGCAAATATTGAAGAAGTTACTGACGATATTGTTGATCTATTAGGTTGCAAGCCTGAAGAAGTTATTCCGGCCAGCGCCAAGACCGGACAAGGTATTGATGAAATATTGAGCGCAATAATTGAGCGCATTCCACCGCCCAAAGGCAATCCAGACGAATCCTTACAAGCCTTGATTTTTGATTCCGTTTACAACCCATTCCGAGGTGTGGAAACCTATTTTAGGGTATTGAATGGCGAAATTAAAAAGGGACAGCACATCAAATTTATGGCCACCGGAAAAAGTTATTATGCCGATGAAGTGGGAACGCTCAGGCTGAAACAATTTCCCCGGGAGGTAATTAAAACTGGCGACGTAGGTTATCTTATTACAGGTATAAAAGAAGCTAAGGAAGTAAAAGTGGGCGATACCATAACAGACTCAAAAAATCCAACGGTAAATATGATCGAAGGCTTTGAGGATGTAAAACCTATGGTTTTTGCAGGAATCTATCCTGTGGACACAGAAGATTATGAGGAATTGCGAAGCTCTATGGAAAAGCTTCAACTTAACGATGCCTCCCTCGTTTTTGTGCCGGAAAGTTCCATGGCGCTAGGTTTCGGTTTCCGATGCGGATTTTTGGGAATGCTCCATTTGGAAATAATTCAGGAAAGGCTAGAAAGAGAATTTGATATGACGGTAATTACAACCGTCCCAAACGTATCCTATCACGCCTTTTCAAATAAAGAGCCAGATACGCCCATTTTGGTAAACAACCCCTCCGACCTTCCGGATCCTTCAAAACTTAACCGAGTTGAGGAACCTTATATAAAGGCGACGGTGATCACCAAATCAGACTTCGTGGGTTCGGTAATGTCTCTCTGTATCGAAAAAAGAGGGGAAATAACAAATCAAACCTATTTAACCACCGAAAGAGTTGAACTTACGTTTGATATGCCCTTGGCGGAAATCGTTTTCGACTTTTACGATAGATTAAAAACTGTTTCAAAAGGATATGCATCCTTTGATTATTCACCTATTGGAATGCGAATGTCGCACCTTGTAAAAGTAGATGTTCTTTTAAATGGAAATATAGTTGATGCCCTTTCTGCACTGCTACACCGCGATAATGCGTACGATATTGGCAAGAAAATTTGTGAAAAATTGCGCGAGTTGATTCCAAGACAACAGTTTGATATTCCAATCCAGGCGGCAATCGGCGCAAAGATCATTGCCCGCGAAACCGTGAAGGCGCTTCGGAAGGACGTTACCGCAAAATGCTATGGTGGCGATATTTCACGAAAGCGAAAACTTTTGGAAAAACAGAAAAAAGGGAAGAAACGAATGCGCCAAGTGGGGAATGTCGAAATCCCACAGGAAGCCTTTATGGCGGTGCTGAAACTTAACGATTAATAAGGTCTATTAAATGCCACAACTGGCTCCCGCCTGTTCCAATCCAGAAATGTAATCATCATAAGCAGTTCCCGTATTTTGGCCATTTACTGAAGCATTGCCATCACGTTCTTGGCACACCTGGAAATCGGAAGTTTCGGGAGAAGAGCACATGGTGCAACTGATGCCATCATCTTTTTTGCACGAAAAAATTGTAATGCTACACGATATTACAATAATTAAGGAAGTTTTTTTCATCAAAGAAAGTTTTTTATACAACGCTTCTACAACTTAAATTATTTTTTTGCCTTGGCTTGATTCTCCATTCGCGTTGCATTCACAACATCTTCAAAATCCATTGGTTTTCCTAGATACACCAAACTGCTTCCTTGTTCTACCTCCAGTTCTGTTGGGGCGGTGATGAGATCTAAAAATCCATTGGGGCGCTTCAAAAATAGGGGAATAGCATTTTCATTTTCACCAATAATATTCATTACCCTAAGGAACTGGTTGTGGTTTACAACGGGTATTTCCTGAATGGAGGGGAAATCTTGGGCCACTTCAGTGAAGCGGCCGTAATCGTGGGTATATGAAAATAATTCCTTGACGGAAAGATTTTGGCGCTGCCGCATTTCTTCGGAGGTCATCAGCCTGAAAGTTCCATTCTCGCCAAAGTACCTTCCAAATCTGCTTATAGCCTGCTTATTTATCTCATCGCTCCCGGTCATAGCCAACAGATAGCCTACGTCATTCAATTCAATATTGTCCGTGAGGTCATCCGCATAAATATTTGCTGTAAATGCTTCTAGGCCCAGTTCTTTCGCACGATTTATATTTAGCTGGTTTGAATCTATCAAAACCACGTGGCGGTTATTTTTATGTAAATAAGTGGCAATTAAACGGGAAACCTTTGACGCCCCAACCATAAGAATTCCTTCGGACTTTTTTAGAAATACACCCATCCAATCGGCCATTATTCGGGCGGTTGTGGCATTAATGATTACCGTTACCAATACTACCGCAAAAACTAATGGAGTAATATATTCTGCCCCGACAACCCCTTTGGAAACAAGTTGAGTTCCAAATAGCGATGAAATTCCTGCGGCTACAATTCCGCGTGGACCGACCCAACTAACAAAAAGTTTTTCATTGGATTTTAAGGAAGAGCCAACGGTGCTGGCAAAAACCGACAATGGGCGAAGTACGAAAATAACTATGGTAAGCAAAATCGCGGTTTTCCAATTATACACCAACATCAGATCTTCAACGCTAATATTCGCTGCCAGCAATATAAATAGGATTGAAACTAACAAAACACTGAGCGATTCCTTAAAATAAAGAAGCTCTTTTAAACTTGGAAGATCACTGTTGCCAAGAAACATTCCCATAACAACTACGGCCAGCAGCCCAGATTCATGCGCAAATAGATCGCTAATTACAAAAACGGCCATGACCAGAGAAAGGGACACTACATTCGAAAGGTAATGCGGCACAAGTTTCTTTTTTATGGAAAAATAGAGAGCATATCCCGCCGAAATTCCAAAAGCCAAGCCTACCAAAACAATTTTGCCGAAATCCAATAGTGCTTGTTTTGTATAGCCAGAATCACCTTCAACGCTAATGAATTCATACACAAGCACCGCAACCAACGCCCCAATGGGATCAATCAAAATTCCTTCCCATCGAAGCACTGCGGCAACATCTTTTTGTAAGGGTATATTCCTTAAAATAGGCGTAATTACGGTAGGGCCCGTTACTATTATAAGTGCTGAAAACAAAAATGAAATTCGCCAGTTAAGACCAAAAACATAATGGGCCGCAATGCCTGCGCCTATAAAAGTTATGGTAGCGCCAATACTGATTAATTTTCCAATAACGGGACCGACTTTCGAAATTTCATCCCTTTTTAGGGTTAGTCCACCTTCAAAAAGAATAATTCCCACAGCAAGAGAAACAAAGTAGAAAAGGTTTTCGCCTGGAAAAAGTCCTTTTTCCCCATTCCAGATTGGCTGAAGCCATTGCGTGCCATCCGCAGACATAAAAGTGGAAAGCGGACCGACCAACAATCCAATTAAAATTAAGGGTAAAATGGCGGGAATCTTTAACTTCCATGCTACCCATTGGGCCAAGATTCCGAGAATTATAATTCCGGCAAGTTCTACCATTCAGTTTGGTTTTTGGTAAATAAAAGATTTTTAGGCGGCGCCCTTTAATAATGAATTGTTAAAAATACTATAATAATTTATACTTCGTCTTTACGAATGTAACGCTTTTGTTATTTTGCGACTCATTCTCCAGATTATGCAATTATTTCCCATTGAAGCTGGCAATTTTAAACTTGATGGCGGCGCCATGTTTGGCGTAGTTCCCAAATCTCTTTGGAATAAAACCAATCCAGCAGATCAGCACAATATGATTGATATTGCGGCCCGATGCCTTTTGATTGAAAAGGGCAACAGGTTAACGCTCATCGATACTGGAATGGGCAATAAACAGAGCGAAAAATTTTTCGGGTATTATTACCGATGGGGCGATTACACATTGGAAAGTTCCCTTAAAAAACACGGATTCCATCCCGATGACGTTAGTGATGTTTTTATGACACATCTCCATTTTGACCATTGCGGCGGAAGTGTGCAGTGGAACAAAAACGGGACGGGTTATGAACCCGCATTCAAAAATGCAACCTATTGGAGCAACAAAGACCATTGGCAATGGGCTACCGAACCAAACCGGCGGGAAAAAGCGTCGTTCTTGGAGGAAAATATTTTACCCATGCAGCAAAGCGGTCAGTTAAAATTTGTGGCCCAACCAAATTGTGACTTTGCCGAAGAAAATGAGCTTGATTTTGGAATTCTTTTTGTAGACGGCCATACGGACAAACAAATGATTCCCCATATAAATTACAAGGGAAAGACATTGGTTTTTATGGCAGATTTACTACCAACTGCTGGCCATCTGCCTTTACCGTTCGTAATGGGATATGACACCCGCCCCTTGTTGACCCTCCCCGAAAAAGAAAAATTTCTTAAAAACGCTGCCGACAATAATTTTTATCTATTCCTAGAACATGATGCGCACAACCCAATAATTACGGTCCAAAATACTGATAAAGGCGTTCGGCTGAATGAAACCTTGTCACTCCTAGAATTTTTTAATTAAATACCTTTTCTGATAAATGAAACTTTTCAAAACCACCCTTTTTGCAGTTGCAATATCAACTATACTTGCCAGCTGCGGCAGTGGGGCCGCTATTGTTGCTACCCCAATTCAAAACATTGATTCCAACCCCATAAAAAATGCGCCACTTACAGATGCCCAATTAAAGCATTGGCCATTTATGGATTTGGTAAAAGATACAGTTCCGGGAATGAGCGTAGATAGGGCCTATGCCGAAATAATTAAAAACCGCAAGGGCGAAACAGTGATTGTTGGCGTAATTGATAGTGGAGTGGATATTGACCACGAAGATCTTAAAAATGTTATTTGGACCAACCCCAACGAAATTGCCGGAAACGGAATAGATGACGACAACAATGGGTTTGTTGATGACATCCACGGATGGAATTTTTTGGGTGACATTGTGGGCGAAAACATGGAATACGTGCGCATAATCCGAAAATACAATCCAAAATTTGAAGGTAAAAGTGAGGCCGAAATAAGCGCCGCAGATCGGAAAGAGTTCGCAACCTACCAAAAAGCAGTTGCTGAGTACGAAAAAGAAGTATCGGAAATAAACCAAAACAAATTCCGTTACGAGCAAATCCTTACCCAACTAAAACCCGCCCATGAGGCAATTTCGCAAAAATTAGGGAAAGAGGATTACACAATTGCTGATTTGGAAACCATCAATAATCCAACAGCCCAACAACAGCAACAAATTGGAATGCTAAGCCAAATGCTGAATTTCGGTGATTCTGTGCCCGAAGTATTAAAAGAACTGGAAAGTGGAATAAAATATTTTAACGGAAGACTGGACAATAATTTTAATATGACCCAAGACTTCCGCGGCGTGTTGGGAGACAACCCTGATGATATTGCAGATAATATTTACGGCGATAACAATGTGGCGGGACCAGACCCCACCCGCGAAAACGTAAAACACGGAACTCACGTTGCGGGCATAATCGCAGCTCAGCGTAACAATGGCATTGGCATGGACGGGGTGGCAAATAATGTGAAAATTATGGCAATTCGTGCGGTGCCGGACGGTGATGAATATGACAAAGACATCGCCTTGGCCATTCGGTATGCGGTGGACAATGGAGCCACAGTATTAAACACCAGTTTTGGAAAATATTATTCGCCACAGGCTGATTGGGTGTACGATGCTATTAAATATGCGGCTTCCAAAGATGTTCTAATTGTTAATGCCGCTGGAAATGACGGTTTCGATTTAGATACGGTTAACGTTTATCCGAACGATCAAATTGATAATGGTTCCGAAATGGCAGATTCGTTTCTGACCGTAGGCGCGCTTAACTATACCTATGGAAGCGAAATGATCGCAAACTTTTCGAACTACGGAAAAACGAACGTTGACGTATTCGCTCCAGGAGTAAAAATTTGGGCCACCACCCCCTTAAATACATATGAATTTTTACAGGGAACCTCCATGGCCGCACCAGAAGTAGCCGGGGTTGCAGCAATGATAAGATCCTATTATCCAAAACTTTCCGCTAAACAGGTGAAACAAATTTTAATGGATAGCGGACTTTCAATCAATACGCAAGTTATTTTGGGCGGTGAACCTTCCAATACCGCGTCTTTTTCATCCATTTCAGCTTCGGGCAAAATGGTAAATATGTATAATGCCTTAATTATGGCCGATAAAATTTCCCAATAATGAAATATATTCTGAATCTATTCTTTTTAACTGTATGTATTTCTGCATTTTCACAAAACAGCAACTGTTATTGGCAACAGGAAGTTGATTACAAAATGAACGTGCAAATGGATGTGAAGACTTTTCAATACAAAGGAACACAGGAATTGAAGTACACAAACAATTCCCCTGATACCTTAAATAAGGTTTTTTATCATTTGTATTTTAATGCCTTTCAACCGGGAAGTGAAATGGACGTGCGTTCACGGACTATTTCTGACCCTGATAGTCGTGTTACGGACCGAATTTCCAAATTATCCGCTTCGGAAATTGGATTTATCAAACCGACCTTATTCACACAAGATAGCAACGCAGCAAAATATACCATAAAAGGCACCGTGATGGAAGTAATGCTCAATAAGCCTATTTTGCCTGGTCAAAGTACGGTTTTCAATATGGAATGGGATGCGCAAGTGCCATTACAAATTCGTCGGTCCGGACGAAATAGCTCTGAGGGTGTTGCGTTGACGATGACGCAGTGGTATCCAAAATTAGCTGAATATGACTTTGAGGGATGGCATGCAGATCCATATATTGCCCGGGAATTTCACAGTGTTTGGGGAGATTTTGATGTAACAATAACCATTGATGCCGATTATACGATAGGAGGCACAGGCTACCTTCAAAATCCGGCCGAAGTGGGCCACGGCTATACAGCTCCCGGACAAAAATGGATGAAACCTAAAAACGGAAAATACACTTGGCACTTTCTGGCTCCCGATGTTCACGATTTTGCCTGGGCCGCAGATAATGAATATGTTCATGACACTTATCCCGGACCAAATGGAGTAACGCTTCATTTTTTCTACAAAAACAATCCGGAAATTGCTGAAAACTGGAAAAATCTTCAGCCAAAAACCGCCCAATTGATGGAATTTTTCAATCAACACATTGGCGAATATCCGTACGAACAATATTCGGTAATCCAAGGCGGGGATGGCGGAATGGAATATGCCATGAGCACCATGATTACTGGCGATCGCGAATTTGGAAGTTTGGTGGGCGTAACCGCCCACGAACTTGCACATTCCTGGTTTCAATTTGTGCTTGCAACCAATGAAAGCAAACATGAATGGATGGATGAAGGTTTCACCTCCTATATTTCCGATGAAGCCATGAATTTCGTAATGCAGGAAAAGAAATCCAATCCGCACGCCGGATCTTACAGGAGTTATTACTTTATGGCCACAAGCGGCGCCGAACAGCCCTTAACCACTCATGCAGACAGATACGCCAGTAACCGTTCCTATGGCGTGAACGCTTACAGCAAAGGTTCCGTGTTTTTAACGCAATTAGGATATATTATTGGGCCAGAAAATTTATCGAAAACCTTGAAGCGCTATTATTCCGAATTTAAGTTTAAGCACCCTACACCCAATGATTTTATTCGAGTTGCGGAAAAGGTTTCGGGTTTTGAACTAGATTGGTATTTGACTGATTGGACAGCCACTACCAATACAATAGATTACGGGATAAAATCCGTAGAAAATGCTGCTGAAGGCACCAACGTAACTTTGGAAAGAATTGGTTTAATGCCAATGCCCATCGACCTTTATGTAACCTATGAAGATGGCTCACAGGAATTATTTTACATTCCCTTACGGATGTCATGGGGAGAAAAACCAAATCCCTTTACCGATCTTAAAAGAACTGTGCTGCAAGACTGGCCGTGGGCATTTCCCACTTACACCTTTCAAATAAAGAACGGAAAAAAAGTAAAAAATATGATGATTGATGCCACCCGACGTTTGGCAGATATAAATCAAGAAAACAATATGTGGGAAGCCGAATAATTGCTTCCCATTGAAAGGAAAATCACCTCAAAGGTTTTTGAAACTTTTGAGGTTTTTCTTTTTATATATTTACACTGTGAGCCAAAAATTTCCAAAAAAAGAAAAACTTAAAAGTTCCAAAACAATTGAAAATTTGTTCTTGGAAGGAAATACGCATTCCAAATTTCCGCTGAAAATTTTTTTTCTTCCAGAGGATAATATTCAAACCAATCTGGCAGCTTTCGCCGTTCCGAAACGGAATTTTAAATCTGCAGTGGACAGACACAGAGTGAAACGACAGCTTCGTGAGGCATACCGTTGTAACAAACAACTACTTGAGGAAATTCACGGCAAGAAATTTGTGATGCTTTTTCTCTATTTAGGAAAAGTGAAACCGCAGTATTCAGAACTGGAAAAAGCGATGGTAAAGCTGCTTAAAAAAATAAAGGATGAAATGAGCCACGATAAAGATTGATCATAAAATAAAACTTTCAAAGGCGCATTCCATCTTCAATTAAAAACCAAATAACACTACAGATGAAAACAATTAGCACTTTGCTTTTCTTGTTCGTATTAGCCTGTTCAAACGGCGGTGGCAACGAAAATTATGACAATGAAACCACAATGTCGGCGATGGATGTTGCCGAAGAATCTGCAGTAATTCAGCAACGAATTGAAAATGCATCACCAGAATTAGAAGATCAAAAAATCATCAAAACCGCCCGTTTGGTTTTTGAAACCCCCGATATCGAAAACACCCATCAAAAAATCCTTCAACTCGCTTCGCAACATAAAGGGCTGGTGCAGAGCGACAACAGCGGAAAGGACTATAATCGAATCTATAAGGATTTAACCGTACGCATTCCCACGGAAAATTTTCAGCAATTCATAAACGCAATCTCCGAGGAGGTTAAATATTTTGATCAACGCACTATTTCACGGCAAGATGTTTCCGAAGAATTTGTTGATTTGGAAGCACGGTTAAAAGCAAAGCGCATTTTAGAGGAAAGATATTTGGAATTGCTGAAAAAAGCAAACAAAGTAGAGGAAATGCTACAAATAGAGCGGGAACTTTCCAACATTCGGGAGGAAATTGAAGCAAGACAGGGCCGTTTGCAATACCTGCAAAACCAAGTAGCAATGAGTACTGTGAACATTGAATTTTACAAAACCACGGCTGAAACGGGCATCACCCAATCCTACGGCCAAAAAATGAAAAATGCCTTTCAAGGCGGATGGAATGGGATTTCGATATTTTTCCTGGGCATTTTATACCTTTGGCCTTTATTCCTCGTTGCAATAGTTATCGTTATAATTCTTCGTATATTTTTGAAGAGAAGAAAGAAAAATTGAAACGTTATTCAATTCTTGGGTTATTATTTTGATAAATCCAAAACCCAAATAACTCTATAAAAATTAACTCATTAAGATAAAATAATGAAAAAAAGAATAATAGTTTCCATCGTCGCCATAGGTATATTTTTTACTACGGTCAGTTTCAAAAGTGATTTTTTCGAAATAGCGAAACAGATTGAAATTTTTACCACACTTTTCAAGGAATTGAATATGAATTATGTGGATGAAGTAACGCCCGCAACGCTGATGGATAAAGCCATAAGCGGAATGTTGGAGGATTTGGACCCTTACACGGTTTATTGGAACGAGCAGCAGGTGGAGGATGCAAAAATCAACAATTCCGGAATTTACACTGGAATTGGCGCCACGGCACAAAGCAAAAAGGACAAAATAATTATTATTGAACCGTACAAGGATTATCCAGCCGATAAAGCTGGATTGAAAGCCGGTGATGAAATTATAAAAATCGGGAACGTAACTATAGCTGATTTGGAAGACGATGCCGGCGAATTGTTGAAAGGTGCCCCAGGTTCCACGGTAGAAGTAACCTACAAACGCCAGGGAAAAACGGCCACAACGACTATAAAAAGAGATGCCGTGGATATTAAAGCGGTCCCATATTATAAATTGATAAATAATGATATTGGGTACATCGTGTTGTCGCAATTCAATAGAAAAACCACAATTGAAACCAAAGCCGCATTGGTAGATTTGAAGTCGAAAGGAGCTAAAAAAATTATTTTGGACCTTCGTGGCAATCCCGGAGGATTATTGGATGAGGCAATTAATGTTGTGAATCTTTTTGTAGCAAAAGGTGAAGTAATTACCACCACCAAATCCGTAATTGAAAAGTACAACCAAACCTATAAAACCAAATATGACCCTGTGGATACCGATATTCCGCTAGCAGTTTTGATAAACGGTCGTAGTGCATCTGCCAGCGAAATCGTTTCCGGCGGTTTGCAGGATTTGGACCGAGCCGTTGTAATTGGTGCGCGCAGTTTCGGAAAAGGATTAGTGCAACGTCCGAAAAAATTGACGTACGGAACACAATTAAAAGTTACCATTTCACGCTATTACACGCCCAGCGGCCGTTGCATCCAAGCTTTGGATTATTGGCACCGCGATGAAAATGGCGACCCAATACGTAAAGATTCTAAAGAATACAATGAATTTAAAACCAAAGGCGGAAGAACAGTTTATGATGGCGGCGGCATTTTACCGGATGTGGAACTTGAATCGGCAGTTTTCAGCCCAATTACAACGGCTTTGTTGAAGGACAACGCTATTTTTGACTACGCCACAAAATATTATTACAGCCACCAAATGACTGATTGGAAAAACTTTAAGTTTACAGAGAAGGATTTTCAGGATTTTCTAAAATTTTTAAAGGAAAACAATTTTGAATACGAAACCGAGACAGAAAAGAAATTTGCCGAAGGTCTGCGCACTTCCGAAGATGACGATTTAAATAAAGAAATCGCTACAAGTTATGGGCAATTAATGAAAGCGATTGATGCAGCCAAGGACAAAGCCATTGTTGATAAAAAAGTGGAAATTGAATCACTGTTGACCGATGAAATTTTGAAGCGGTATTTTTATCGTGAAGGGTTATATGATTATCAGATTACCCACAATGCTGAAATTTTGGAAGCGGTTTCGGTGTTAAATGATACCGGCCGATATGATAAGATTTTGAGGTAAAATCTAAACATTAACATTCAAAATCTTCGCTTAACATAATCTTAACCGCCTGTTTATCAATGCCGTTGTATCTTAGCAATTATGATACAATCAGAACGAGAAGAAAACAGAGAGATTCTAAAGGAATCTGTGGCCTATTTAGAGAGCAGGGGTTTTGAACACATTCAGGCCGATGTGGAGGGTTATGAAACCCCAAAATCCTACATCAAAAAAGATAGCGATGTAGTTATTACGCCAGATATAGTGGCGGATCGTGCTGGAATAAAACACTATTTTGAAATTAGTCTAAAATCGACAAAACCTAGATTGTTGAAATCGAAATGGCAGTTTTTGGATACATTGACGCGTATGCGCAATCAACGTTTCAAAATAATTACGCGCAGAGGACATTACAAATTTACTGATGAAATGCTGAAAGACCTTAATTTGGAAAAAAACCTAATTAAGCTCTAATCATTGCTATGTGAGGGATTCCATCCTCCATATACCGGTCACCAATGGTTTTAAAACCATGGCTTTCGTAGAATATCACCAAATATATTTGAGCTGATATCTTAATTTTTTCCGCCTTAAATATTGATTCAATAGCTTCAATTGAAGCTTTGGTTATTTTGTGGCCATAACCAAGTTTTCTATAATTTTCCCGCACCAAAACTCTTCCGATGGATGCTTCGTCAAAGTAATCACCGGCCCTAAAACATCTTGCGTAAGCTACTAAATTCCCATCTTCCCAACCCATTATATGTATGGCACGTTCATCTTTTCCATCAATATCTTGATACACACAATCCTGCTCCATAACAAATATTTCAGCTCTCAATTGGAGCACTTCGTATAACTCTGTCGTGCTCAATTCTTCAAAATTCTTTACTTTAATATTCATCATAACTTATATAAAATCAATCCTGAACTATAATATCCTTTGGATCATCTTTTTGATGTTCGGGTTGTATGGTCACGTGGTTTATTCCAAATTCCTTATACAATATTGCTTCAACTTCCGTGAGCACCGCATCAAATTCTGAAAGTGTGAGATCTTCATAAAAATCAATATGCGCTTCAAGATGTGTTTCTTGCTCATTCAATTGCCAAATATGGATATGATGCATATTTTTTATAGTCGGAATGGTACAAACAACTTGATTAATCACTTCCAAATTTAAGTGATTCGGTGTGAAAAGCATCAACACTTTAAAGGAGCTTTTTAACAAAGCATATCCCATAACCAGTAAATAAAGAGATATCAAAAAGGTGAGCAAACTGTCCACCCAAAACCATCTGAAATACTCCATCATTAACCCTCCGATTAAAACCGCCACAGAAGCCGCCATATCCGTAAACAAATGAAGGTAGGCAGAGCGCATGTTCATATTGCTTTTTGAATCTTTATAAAGCAACAGTACGCTAAAGCCATTAAATAGAATTCCTAAAATAGCCAGCCAAATTACTAAACTGCTTTCGATAGGTTGAGGGTCGAAAAACCGAAGAATGGCTTCATAGATAAGGTATATTGCTACTACAATTAAAGTGGCGGAATTCACAAAGGCCGCTATAATTTCAGCACGCTTGTACCCGAAAGTTTTTGTAACCGATGCATCCTTTTTGGAATATCTATCCGCAATATAACTAACAATCAATGAAAGTACATCACTGAAATTATGTAGTGCATCGGAAAGCAGCGACAAACTTCCCGAAACAACTCCACCGATTGCCTGGGCAACAGTAATTCCGATATTTAAAAAGATTGAAAGCAGGAGCTTCCGTCCCTTTAGATCAGGATGTGAATGCCCATGCAAGTCTCTATCGGAATGTGCGTGGTTATGAGCCATTTTGAGGGTTAATAACAGGCTATTTTAGCTACTCTGTTTTGGTGGCGTCCGCCTTCAAATTCTGTTTGAAGAAATGTTTTAACCAATTCAACGGCTTGTGGTTTGCTGGTGAAACGAGCGGGGATGCTCAAAACATTTGCATCATTATGCTGTCGGGCCAATGCAGTAATTTCTTTTGTCCAACAAAGTGCAGAGCGCACCTTTTGATGTTTGTTGGCAGTCATATTAGCTCCGTTTCCGCTGCCACAGATTATTATTCCCAAATCAACTTTACCGTTTTCAACATCATCTGCAACGGGATGAACAAAATCTGGATAGTCCACACTGCTTTCGTTATCAGTGCCATGGTTAATAACTGTGTGCCCCTCATTCTTTAAAAAGGAAACTATTTCAAGTTTATATTCAGTACCCGCGTGGTCGTTCCCGATGGAGATTTTCATAGTTATATTTTTTTCAAAGATAAAACATCGCCTATTTATTAAAAAAGAAATGGATTAGAATATACGGTATCTTAGTTGCTGATAATCAATTAATAACTATTTCTTGACGAGGCCCTCAATAATTGGTTAACAACTTTGTTGATATTTGCCTGTCGAAAAACGATAATTTAAATTGCACTTTTGAAGATTAATTACAATAGGAGCAGATTTACATTATATCCTAATTTTTTAATCATCTTTTACAGATAAATTGCTAGCACAAAACATATCGTTTCTAACATAATTTTAAGAAAAACTTATGAGTTTTTAATTGTCAAAAATGGTTGTCCACATTTGTTGATTACTTATAAAATGACCCTATTATATAGGAAGTTGAATCACAAATTTATGTTAATAACATATTATTAAAAGGCAATAAATTGATTTCAAAACAAAAGTTGAAAAAGTTATTCTACATATTAACATCCAATAATCATCACCATTTTTTATTTTAAAATTTCAAAAAAAGAAAATGATATATATTTAAATGTTCATAAGTGAAAATTACTGAGGTAATAAAAATGTTTGGTTTAAGAAGATTCTATGGGAACCTTTAATTTCAAACTATTTTTAAGTTGGAAGGTTTATCTAAATTTTTCATAATTTCCTCAGCGACAGTAATGTCCTCGAAGTGCACTTTAAGTTGAATTCCACCTATTGCGTTCGCATACATTGGAAAAACGCTGATCATTGTTTCATTCATAAAAACATAACGAATCTCCTCTTGATCGAACAAAAGTTGAAGTACGGCATATTCCGCAGGATAGGAAAATATGGCAATAGTTTTAAAATTCTTCATTGTTTTCACAATTGTGCCCGGACAGAAACCGCATATACCAAGGTACTAAATCTTTGCTAATGTAAACACGCCATTCTTCGAGAAAGAGTATTTTTACACTTATTACAGAATCAACTATGCCAAGAAACAAACAAAAAAAGAAAAACAATAAAATTGAAAATCTTTCCCAAACCATACTGAATATTCTTCGGAAAGATCATTCGCAAACATTTACCTATAAACAAATTGCCGCCAAATTGCAACTGGACGACCCCAGCAGCAGAAACCAAATAGTAAAAAAACTAAAGGATCTGCAAGGAAAAGGCACAATTCAGGAAATAGAACTCGGAAAATATATCCTTACTCCTTCACAAAATTATTACACCGGAAAGGTTGATATTGCCGGTCGTGGGCAGGGTTATATAATTGTGGAGGATTTAGAGGAAGATATTTATGTGAATAGCAAAAACTTGAACAAGGCCTTGAATGGCGATATTGTTGAAGTGTACGTCTTCAAACGTAAAAAGGGCGGGAAAACAGAAGGCGAGGTTACAAAAATTTTGGAGCGAAAACGCACCGAGTTCGTAGGTACCATTCAAGTTCAGGAAAATTTTGCATTTGTGGACGTTAGCGATTATAAAATGTACACCGATATTTTTGTTCCAAAGAATAAAATTAACGGTGCAAAAAACGGCGAAAAAGTTTTGGTGGCAATGGAAGATTGGCCCGAGAAGGCAGACTCCCCCTTGGGCAATGTGCTTAAAGTGCTGGGAATGCCGGGGGAACATAATACCGAAATACATTCAATTTTGGCGCAATATGGACTGCCCTATGAATTTCCAAAAGAAGTGGAGGATTATGCCAACAAACTCGATACCTCAATTAAGGCATCAGAAATTAAAAAACGTCGCGATATGCGACAGGCGCTTACCTTTACCATAGATCCCAAGGACGCAAAGGATTTTGATGACGCCTTATCCTTTGAAAAAATGGAAAATGGCAATTATGAAATCGGGATCCATATTGCAGATGTTTCGCATTATGTAACTCCCGGAAATGAGTTGGACGATGAGGCTTATGAACGTGCAACTTCTGTTTATTTGGTGGATCGCGTGGTACCAATGCTTCCTGAAATTCTTTCCAACAATGCCTGTTCCCTTCGTCCAAATGAAGAAAAATATACTTTTTCAGCAGTTTTTGAAATTACACCAAAAGCAGAAATAAAAAAGCAATGGTTTGGCCGTACCGTTACTTACAGTGACGCCCGTTTTTCTTATGAAGAGGCACAACATATAATAGAAAATCCAAAAGAAGAAATTCATATTATTCCCGCAAATATTTCAATAAAGGATGAATCATACCCCGTTAAAAATGAAATAGCCGCAGCCATTCTTGAAATGGATCGCTTGGCAAAAGTGCTTCGAAACAATCGGATGAGGGCTGGAGCCATATCCTTTGATAAGGTGGAGGTAAAATTTATTTTGGATGAGCAAAATAATCCGGAAGGAGTCTATTTTAAGGAAAGCAAGGATGCCAATAAATTGATAGAGGAATTTATGCTCCTCGCAAACAGAAGTGTGGCGGAGTTTATTGGAAAACAACAGCCAAAAAAAACCTTTGTGTACCGCGTGCATGATGAACCGGATGATGAAAAAATTGCCGCACTCGAGAATATCATTAAACGTTTCGGATATAAATTGAACACAAAGGACAAACATTCCACTGCCACATCAATGAACAAGCTTTTAAAGGATGTGCAAGGAAAAAAGGAGCAAAATTTAATAGATACCCTCGCCATCCGAAGCATGAGTAAAGCCATGTACACCACCCATAACATAGGCCATTATGGGTTGGCCTTTGATTATTATACCCACTTCACCTCGCCCATTCGTCGGTATCCGGATGTGATGGTGCACCGCTTGTTACAGCATTATTTGGATAACGGCAAATCAGCAAAGGAAGAAGAATACGAAGAAAAATGTGGCCACAGTAGCGACATGGAAAATCTTGCCACTAATGCAGAGCGGGACAGCATAAAATACATGCAAATTAAGTATATGCAGGATCATAAGGACCAAGACTTTTTGGGCGTTATTTCCGGCGTTACGGAATGGGGAATTTATGTTGAAATCATTTCCAATAAATGTGAGGGTATGGTGCGTTTACAAGATCTGACTGATGATCGTTATGATTTTGACCGTGAAGAATATGCGGTTATTGGCCAACGAACTAAAAATGTATATCAACTTGGTGATGAAGTTTATGTAAAGGTGAAAAATGCCGATTTGGTAAAGAAACACTTAGATTTTACAATGCTCGGCCATCGGAAGGATTATAAAAACTAAGCGCTATTCTGTTTTTGGGTAAAAGTAATTTGTATTTTTACCAACTATGTTTGACGGGTTACTCTACGCTACATTCTACGGGTTTCTATTGGCATTCGCCGTCGGCCCTGTTTTTTTCACACTCATAGAAACTGCTATAACAAAAGGTATCCGTGCGGCAATATTTTTTGATTTAGGCGCCATGTTTGCTGATGTCATCTTTATTCTGATTGCATTTTTCAGCACCAATCGTATCCTCGAAAAGGTAAAGCATGACCCTGGTTTGTTGATTTTTGGAGGCGCCATTCTTATTGCTTACGGAATCATTTCATATATCCGGACCAACAAATCTATTTTTAAAATTGTCAGGGAACATTATGCGGTGAAAGTGAAAAAGAATTTAGGAGGATTATTCTTAAAGGGCTTCCTTTTAAATTTTGTAAACTTTGGAGTCTTGGCGGGATGGATAGGGACATTGATAATGGCAAACGCACTTACCACTACAGATAACGGCGTGTTTCTTTTTATAGCTACGGTACTTGCCACTTTCTTTTTAACAGATATTTTGAAAATGGTTCTAGCCAAGAAATTAAAAAACAAAATGACCCCCCGATTCATTTTCAAAACAAAAAAATGGGTAAGCATCTTGATTTTGGGTTTTGGAATCTTACTTCTAATACAGGGCATTTTTCCCAAGGGAGTAGAGGCCGGACTTGAAAAAATTCCGGGCCACCAACCTGAAAAACCCATACCACCGGTTGAGGTACCGCAAGAAAAAAACCTTCAACTGTTACATTGAAGGTTTGGAGGTATCGAGCGGATTCGAACCGCTGTAGCAGCTTTTGCAGAGCTGAGCCTAGCCACTCGGCCACGATACCTTATTAGGCTTGCAAATGTAAAAAAATTAAACTTAAAATTCCTACTTAAAAAACATTTTACCGTTTCTGCTTCATTGTAACACTCACTTCGGCAACATCGCCACCAATTGGAGGGTTCCTTTTTGCCACGCTAACTTTCACTTCATTTACCATTTCAATTTTTGCAAAAATGGAATTTATAATCCGCTTTGCCACGTGTTCTAAAAGTTTCGCGCGCACCCCCATTTCTTCCCGAATAATCTGTTGCAATAAAACATAATCTACCGTATTTATTAGTTCATCAGTTTCCGCAGCCTGCTGTAAATCTGCCTTTACCGAAAGATTTACTATATAATCTGAACCAATTTGTCCTTCCTCAATTAGACAGCCGTGGAATGCGTAAATCCTTATATTTTTCAATCGAATGGTTCCCATAGAAAGTTTTTGGTAAAGATAGAAGAAGAACTTCGGTTGGCATTCCTGGAATCCTATTTTTGGCGAACATCCTTTTCAGTTAATTAATTACCTTTGTCCTTCTTAAAAAGAATTATATGACAAACGAAGCAGCGCCGCTGAATTTTATAGAACATATTATTGAAGATGATCTTTCCAATGGATATAAAACGGATCATTTGTGTTTCCGTTTTCCACCAGAGCCCAATGGATATTTGCACATTGGCCACGCGTCTTCAATATGCTTGAATTTCGGTTTGGGCGAGCGTTACAATGCTCCTGTAAACCTTCGTTTTGATGATACCAATCCCGCCAAGGAAGAACAGGAATTTGTAGATGCAATAAAACGTGATATTTCCTGGCTGGGCTACGACTGGGCTTCGGAATGTTATGCATCCGATTATTTTCAGCAATTGTATGATTGGGCCGTGCAAATGGTTAAGGATTGCAAAGCTTATGTCGATTCCCAAACTTCTGAAGCAATTGCGGAACAAAAAGGTACGCCAACTACACCCGGCCAACCAAGTCCCTTCAGAGATCGTTCGATTGAGGAAAATCTGGATTTGCTAGAAAAAATGAAAAATGGCGAAACAAAAGAAGGCGAGCATGTGCTTCGCGCCAAAATAAATATGGCATCGCCAAATATGTTGATGCGCGATCCCGTGATGTATCGCGTGTTGCACAAAAACCACCACCGCACGGGCGACGAATGGAAAATATTCCCAATGTATGATTGGGCCCACGGTGAAAGTGATTACATCGAACAAGTTTCGCATTCCTTCTGCACGCTTGAATTTTTACCCCACAGAGAGCTTTACGATTGGTTCTTGGACCAAGTGTATGATTCTGAAAAATTGCGTCCAAAGCAGCGTGAATTTGCCCGTAGAAATTTAAGTCACACTGTGGTTAGCAAACGTAAACTTGCACAATTGGTGAGCAGCGGGGTGGTTACGGGATGGGATGACCCGCGAATGCCTACAATTTCTGGCCTACGCCGAAGAGGTTATACACCAGAATCCATCAAAAATTTTGCCGATAGTATTGGGGTGGGAAAGCGTGAAAACTTAATTGATGTTTCCCATTTGGAATTTAACGTGCGGGAAGATCTAAACAAAAAGGCACCACGAATAATGGTTGTATTGGATCCTGTAAAGTTAATAATTGATAATTATCCGCATGGGCAAGCTGAAATGTTGGAGGCCGAAAATAATCCCGAGGATGAAAATGCCGGAAATCGTGAAATTCCTTTTTCAAAAGAACTCTATATTGAAAGGGAAGATTTTCTTGAATCAGCAAACAGTAAATTTTTCCGTTTGACGCTTGGCAAAGAGGTTCGCTTAAAGAATGCTTACATCATTAAAGGTGAAAGTGTAGTGAAAGATTCTGAAGGAAATATTACGGAAATTCATTGCACCTATGATCCTGAAAGTAAAAGCGGAAGCGGCACCGAAGCTTCTTTACGAAAAGTTAAGGGAACGCTTCATTGGGTTTCTGCGCAGCACGCGCTTCCTGTAGAGGTGCGTCTTTACGACCGCTTGTTTACCGAGGCATCGCCAGATACTAACAAGGAGAAGGATTTTATGGAGTTCATTAATCCCAATTCTTTGGAAGTAATTACTGGATATGCGGAACCGAGCATAAAAAGCACAAAAGTAGAGGACAAATTCCAGTTTCAACGATTGGGTTATTTCGTGGTGGATAGGGATTCAACTTCTGAGAAAATTGTTTTTAATAGAACCGTGCCTCTGCGCGACTCCTGGGCCAAGGTGAGTGAATAATTAACAGTATTTATTTCAAAAGGATGAATTTTTATGAAATTTTAGTAACTAATTTTTCCTTTTAAGAGAAATTTAAGTATTGAAATTTAACTATTAACCGGTTGTTAACAGCAAATGGAAAGACCCCTACCTACCTTTGAAATTATTAACTAATAAAACTCAAAGAAAATGGCATCAAATACAGGTCAAACATTATTTGCATTATTAACCGGAGCCGCCATCGGAGCGGGCTTGGGAATTCTTTATGCACCGGACAAAGGTTCGAAAACAAGAGAAAAACTTAGCAAAGATGCTAAGAATGCCCAAAGAAATTTAAGCAAACAGATTCAAGAAACCACCAGTTCGCTAAGTGAAAAAGCGCAGCAGGCACGTTTCAGCTTTGAACAAAAATTGAACGAGACACTTTCTTCCGCAAGTTATAAGGCCGATGATATTCTTCTGGCAATGGAAGATAAATTGGAGGCACTTCGGAAGCAGAATGCGAAACTTCAAATTGATAATGCTTTGGATAAAACCAATGCTACTGTCGAAAATGCTAAAACTACTGTTGCCAAAAAAGTAACATCCTAAAATATGGCATTTAAAGCGCTAACAGACAGCCTTCATAAGGTAACCGACAGGATTGAGGATTACGGCTTAAGTATGGCGGAGTATTACAAGCTCCGCCTTTTTAAGTCCGCAATGAAAGGTGCTGTTTCCCTTGTAAAACTATTGGTTTACGGAAGTCTTTTTCTGTTCGTTCTGCTATTTCTTTCTTTTGGAGCCGCCTATTGGTTAGGAACTTTCTTTGAACACAGCTTCGTTGGATTTTTCCTGATCGGTGCATTTTATGGTATAATCCTCATATTTATGTTTGTCTTCGGAAGAAAAATATTGGAGCGTAAGATGCTTTACAAGTTCTCGGGATTGCTTTATGATGAAGATGATTTGGACCCCAAAGTTATGGCCGAGGAGGAATTGAAAGAATATGAAGAAACGCTGGAAGAGGAAGCTCTTCGGAAGGCAGAAATGTGAAAATGGCATATATGAAGCGATATACTACTTTTGAAGAAATCGATAGAGATTTAAAATACCTTCGTCTAAAATCACAAATTGATTTGGAAGAAGTAAAATTGGGTCTCAACGCAGGCAGGGAAACTATTCGTGATACATTTTCGCCTATAAATTTAGTGGCGAGCACAGTGGGTTCCATACTTAAGAAAGCTTTTGTTTTGAAAATGGTGGATAAACTTATAGGAATAAAACCAGTGAAAAAGAAAGAATACTCGGATAAAAAGCATTTGTAAAAATGGATAAACCCCGATTAATTGTATTAAAAAAGCCCGCTGAATTTCAGCGGGCTTTTTATTGTGGAAAAGAAATTTTAATAATTTAGGTCCTCACCTTCCTCGGGGCGTGGGGGCGATTCACGGCGTACCCGTTTTTTTGGGACAATACCTTTTTCCTTGTTTTGTTTTTTCATTTGTTCGCCAATCTGGTTACTTGCAACGAAAGAGGCAATCATATTATTGAGCATATCGCTTCCTGCCTGAGGTGAATTGGGCAGAAGAATTAGGTTAGTATTTGTTTCCTCGCCGATGGATTGTAAGGTATCATAATGCTGTGTTACCACAATTAATGCAGAAGCTTCCTGTGAATTAATACCCACATTGTTTAATACATCCACGCTTTCTTCCAGTCCGCGGGCAATTTCCCGGCGCTGGTCTGCTATTCCTTGTCCTTGCAAACGCTTGCTTTCCGCCTCGGCGCGCGCTTTGGCAACAATTTTTATTCTTTCTGCTTCAGCTTCGAATTCCGCTGCAACTTTCTCCCTTTCGGCGGCGTTTATTCGGTTCATCGCTGCTTTCACTTGAATGTCTGGATCAATATCTGTTACCAATGTTTTAATAATGTCATAACCATAGGTGCTCATGGCTTCGTTAAGTTCGGCCTTTACCGCTATTGCCACGTCATCCTTTCTTTCAAAAACATCGTCTAATTTCATTTTTGGTACTTCGGCGCGAACTACGTCAAAAACATAAGATGTAATTTGGTCGTGCGGATTTTCTAATTTGTAAAATGCATCATAAACCTTTTGGTCCAACACTTGAAATTGTACAGAGATTTTTAGTCGGACAAACACATCATCCTTTGTTTTGGTTTCTACGATTACATCCAATTGTTGAATTTTTAAATTGATCCGGCCGGCAATTCTATCAATCAACGGAATTTTTAATTGAAGACCTGAATGCCTAATGCTATGAAACTTTCCGAAACGCTCTACAATTGCCGCAGTTTGTTGTTTTACAGTAAAAAATCCAGCCAAGAGTATAAAAAATCCAACAATCAGCAGTGGCACAAAAATAAACCCACCCATAATTTTTAATTATTAATGATTAAACGTTGTGGAAGATACAAAAAATTAAACCTATTTTCACGCCTTCAAAATCCCCAAATTATGAGTAATAGGCAATTGCTTACCGTTTCTTTTTTGTTTTTTCTATTTCAGCAAACATATGCCCAGCGCAACTATGAGGGGTATAATTTTCTTGGGATTCAAGGTGGAATTTCATTCTTTGATATTCAAACGGACGATTTGGTTACCGAACAAAGAGAAGGTTTTATTGCAGGATTTACCACTCGTGGCGGTTTTAGGAATAATTTCGATCTGATTTATGGAATAAGTTTTCAAAGTGAATCCGTGGGCGTGGAAGGTAGTGATCCGTTAGGAACGGATACTCAAAAAATCGGATATTCCGTTCAAGGAGTGCAGATTAACTTTATGGGTAGTTATAATATTATAATGAAGCATTTAAGTGTTGAACTCGGCCCCGTTTTCTCAATTAACGGTAAAATGAAACTGGACCGTGAGGAATATGAAGATTATATTTTAGCAGGCTACAACACTTTGACGGCTGCGGAAATTCAAGATATTTCCGTTTTCAACGTAAGGCTTGCAGCGGGTTTGACTACGGGATTGGAGCATTTCCGCATTAGTGCACAATACCAATATGGCCTTACCAATATGTTGGGAAAATTGAATGACCAAGGTTTGGAGAACAATGATTTTAAGGGCAATAGTTCCACCATTATTTTGATGGGGGTGATTTATTTTTAGCCCATAAAATCCATTGCTTTTTCAATTCGGGAAATGCTTTCTTCCCTTCCTAAAATAGAAATAATCTCAAAAACATCCGGTCCCTTCATTTCACCCACAAGCGCCAAGCGCAGCGGCATCATGACCTTTCCGAATCCGATATTCTCTGAAGTAATCCACCCTTTTATTTTTTCCGAAAGATTTTCTGCGGAAAAATCTTCTGCCGTTCTTAAAACAGAAATTACTTTTTGAAGCAATTCGTGTGTCTCAGCTTTAAAAGCTTTTTCAGTGGCTTTTTCGTCATAGCTTTTTGGGGCTTCAAAAAAGAAACTTCCCTGTTCCCATAAATCGCTAACGAAAGTTGCGCGTTCTTTCAAAAGTGAAACAATTTTTTTCAGATTAAGTGAATTGGAAATTCTTTTTTCTTGTAGCAATCTCGAGAAATCTTCTGCAAGCTTTTCATCATCCACTTTTTGAAGATATAGATGCTGAAACCATTTCGTTTTCTCGGGATCGAACTTTGCGCCTGCTTTGTGAACTCTTTCCAATTCAAAAGCGGCAATCAATTCCTCCAAACTGAAAATTTCCTGCTCCGTTCCCGGATTCCACCCTAAAAATGCGAGCATATTTACAACGGCTTCGGGCAAATATCCATCTTCCCGATAGCCTGAAAATAGGTCACCATCGGCCGTTTTCCATTCCAATGGAAATACCGGAAACCCCATTTTATCGCCATCGCGCTTGCTTAACTTTCCGTTGCCGGTGGGTTTCAGAATCAACGGCAAATGTGCAAATTGTGGCGCGTTCCATCCAAAAGCTCGGTACAACAAAACGTGCAGAGCCAATGACGGCAACCATTCCTCGCCACGGATTACATGGGAAATTTTCATCAAGTGGTCATCCACAATATTTGCCAAATGATAGGTTGGCATCCCATCACTTTTGAAGAGAACTTTATCGTCGAGAATATTGGTTTCAACTTGCATTTCGCCTCGAATAATATCGGTCAAATGAAGTGTTTCATTTTCCGGAGATTTGAAGCGAATTACGTATTCTTCGCCATTTTCAATTTTTTGCTGTGTTTCTTCCGCAGAAAAAACAAGTGAATTTTTCAGTTTTAATCGGTTGTGCCAATTATAAATAAAAGTTTTTCCTTTTTCTTCGTGGTCTTTTCGGTGTGCATCAAGCTCTTCTGCAGTATCGAAGGCATAATATGCATTTCCGGATTCAATTAACGTATCGGCGTATTTTCCGTAAAGATTTTTGCGCTCACTCTGGCGGTATGGACCGCAGTCCGCCTCTTTGCTGGGGCCTTCATTATATGGAATGTTTAGCCACTTCAACGCTTCAATTATATATTCTTCAGCGCCTTCCACATAACGGTTTTGGTCGGTATCTTCTATTCGCAAAAGAAAATCGCCACCGTGCTTTTTTGCGAATAAATAATTGAACAAAGCGGTGCGAACACCACCAATATGAAGCGGCCCAGTTGGGCTGGGAGCAAAACGAACCCGAACTTTTTGAGACATAATATGCATTCTTTTTGTGAAGGGGCAAAGGTACAATTATGCGAGCGCATTTTAAAGTTATTCCGAATTGTGGTTTTTTCTTTTTTTGGAGTAATATTTGCGGCGTGGACAGCACAAAATATTTATGTATTTTAGAAGTTTTCTTTATAGGAAGATAAATTTATGAGCACCTTCAAAATTATCCAGCAAAAACTGGAGGAATTTATTAAGAAATACTACACCAATGAGCTGATAAAAGGCGCAATCCTTTTTTTCGCCATTGGGTTGCTTTATTTGTTGGTTACGCTGCTCGTGGAATATTTTCTTTGGTTGAATCCGCTGGGAAGAAGAATTCTATTTTGGTCATTCATTTTTGTTGAATTGGCCTTATTTGTTCGGTTTATCGCCTTTCCGCTTGCAAAACTTTTCAAGCTTCAAAAGGGGATTAATTATGAAGAAGCTTCAAAAATTATCGGGAGCCATTTTCCGCAGGTGAATGACAAACTTTTAAATGTAATTCAGCTAAATCAAAATCAGCGTGAGAGCGAATTGCTTGCCGCAAGTATTGATCAAAAAGCGACCGAGCTACAGCCGATTCCTTTCCAAAGTGCCGTAAATTTTAAGAAAAACGCAAAATATTTGAAATACGCAGCAATTCCCGTTTTGGTTTTTGTGCTTTTCAGTGCTTTGGGCGGAATGGATATTTTTTCGAGCAGCTATAAACGCGTTGTGCAGTACGACACCGCTTTTGAACCGCCCGCACCTTTTTCATTTATTGTAATGAATGATAATTTGAATGCGGTGGAAAACAAGCCTTTCAATTTAAAAATCCGCACCGAGGGAACCGCAATTCCTGAAAATGCGAGCATCAATTACAACGGCGAAACCTATTACCTTCAGCAGACGGCGCCGGGCTTGTTTGAATATACTTTTCAGCAGCCCATGGAATCGATTGATTTTAGTTTGAGGGCGAATAAGGTTTCTTCCCGGAACTATACTCTGGATGTCGTAAAAACGCCTTCGCTGCTCAATTTTGAAATGGTTTTGGATTATCCTTCCTATACGGGAAAAAATGATGAAACGTTGAAAAGCACCGGAAACGCTACCATTCCTGAAGGAACAAAAGTGAGATGGAATGTTGTGACGAAAAATACTGACGCTGTGAGTTTGAAAACTGCCGATACAAGTTTTGTCTTTTCATCGAAGGAGGAAACCTTTAATTTTCAAAAAGGGGTTTACAGTAAATTTGATTACGCAATCACAACTTCGAATGAAAAGCTGAAGGATTATGAAAATCTTGCTTTTACGCTAAATGTGGTAAAAGATCAATTCCCCGAAATTGAAGTGCAGTCAAAACAGGACAGCACGGACAGCCAACGGGTTTTCTTTTTGGGGCAGATTTCGGATGATTACGGGCTTACCAAGCTTCGGGTGGTATATTTTCCCGAGGGCGACGAGAAGCAGCTTAAAACGCAATCCCTGCCGCTTAACAAAACTAATTTTGATCAATTCACTTTTACTTTTCCCGGAAATCTTCCGCTTGAAGAGGGCGCTGCTTATGAATATTATTTTGAGGTTTTTGACAATGACGCAATTCACAATTTCAAATCTTCAAAATCTGGGATTTATTCTTTTAGGAAATTCACAAAGGACGAATTGGAGAAAGAACAGCTTCAAAATCAACAAAATGCAATTAAAGGTTTGGACAAATCTTTGGAAGAATTAAAGGATAGAAAGCAAACTTTAGAAGAACTTTCGCGCACTCAAAAGGAAAAAAACGAACTTAATTATAATGACAAAAAGAAACTTGAAAACTTCATTCAACGCCAGCAGCAGCAGGAGGAAATGATGAAAAATTTTTCCAAAGAACTGAAAGAGGAGCTTGAGAATTTTCAGCCTGAAAATCAGGAAAAGGATCCTTTTAAGGAGCAACTAGAAAAGCGTTTAGACGAGAATGAAGAGCGTTTAAAAGAGAATGAAAAATTGCTGGACGAACTGGAGAAACTTCAAGATAAAATTGAAAAGGAAGAATTGACTGAAAAACTTGAAAAGCTCTCGAAGCAGAACAAGAATCAGGAGAAAAATCTTGAGCAATTGGTAGAGCTTACCAAAAGATATTATGTAGAAAAGAAAGCCGAGAAATTGGCTGAGGAACTTTTCAAATTGGGAGAGAAGCAGGAGAAACTTTCGGAGAAACCTGAGGATGAAAACACGAAAGAGGCACAGGAAGAATTGAATGAAAAATTTGAGGAATTCAAAAAGGAAATGGATGAGCTACAAAAGGAAAACGAGGGTCTAAAAAAGCCATTGGATATTCCGGAAGATAAAGCCACGGAGCAGCAAATTGACCAGGAGCAGGAAAAGGCAACTGATAATTTGGAAAAACAGCAAAAACAGAAAGCGAGTGAGAATCAGAAGAAGGCAGGAGAGAAAATGAAACAAATGGGCAAGGGCATGCAAATGCAGATGCAGTCCGGACAAATGGAATCTATTGAAGAGGATGTAAAAATGCTTCGACAAATTGTGGATAATCTGGTTGTATTTTCCTTTGAACAGGAGGATTTGATGGAAACTTTTAAAACTATTGAATACGGCAATCCAATTTTTGGAAAGAAACTGAATATGCAAAATGATCTCAAAACCAATTTCGAACACATTGACGATAGTATTTTTGCACTGTCGCTTCGCCAACCTATGATTGGCACGCAGATAAATGCATCACTTACTGAAATTCAGTATAATATTGATAAATCTTTGGAGCGATTGGCTGAAAATCAATCTAGACAAGGAATTGGTAATCAACAATATACCATAACTGGTTCTAATGACTTGGCAGTTCTTTTAAGTGATATCTTAAGCAATATGCAGATGCAAATGTCAATGGCTGCAGGTTCTGGATCTGGAAAAGGAAAACCGAGTCCCGGGGCAGGCAGTGGCGGATTTCAACTTCCTGATATTATACAGAAACAGGAAAGTTTAAGCGAAAAAATGAAGGAAGGAATGCAGAAAGGCAAGAAGGGAAAAGAACAGGGTAAGGAGGGCGAGGGTGAAGGTGAAGGAGAGGGTAGTGGTGACGGCAATGGTTCGGATGGTAATAATGGGCGAGATGGGAATAAAGGTAATAAAGATGGAAAGGGAGAGAGGGACGGAAATGGCATGAACGAAGAGATGAATGGCGAAATATTCGAAATTTATAAACAGCAACAACAATTGCGACAGCAACTCAAGGATCGACTGAGTAAAGAAGGCATCAATGGTGATGGAGGAAAACTTTTAAAGAAGATGGAAGGTATTGAGCAACAACTTTTGGATAAAGGGTACAATCAAAATACACTTCAACAAATGATGAACTTGAAATATGAATTATTAAAGCTCGACAAAGCCGATCTTGAACAAGGACAGGAGGAAAAAAGGGAATCACAAAGCAACAAACGAGATTTTCAAAATAGAATGCGCCTTTCTCCCGAAGATATTAGAATCTACTTCAATACCACCGAAATTTTGAATCGTGAGGCATTACCTTTACGCCATGATTATAAAATGAAGGTTCAGGAATATTTCAAGGAAAGCAATGATTGATTTTAATTTTGAAACCGACTTTGAGCTAAAAAATGAAACGAAGTTACAAGCTTGGATCGGCGATGTAATTAATGCGGAAGGTTTTGAGTTAGGGGAAATTTCATATGTGTTTTGTGACGATGAATATTTACACAAATTGAATTTGGAGTTTTTGGATCATGATACACTTACTGATATTATCAGTTTTGATTACGCCGTAGGGAAGCAAATAAATGGCGAAATATATATTTCAGTAGAACGCGTTTCGGATAATGCGGCTGATTTTGAAACAGCGTTCGATGAGGAATTGCATCGGGTTATGATACATGGAATACTTCATTTTTGCGGTTATAAAGACAAAACCGCTGAGGAGGCACAAAAGATGAGGGAGAAGGAAGACGATTGTATAATTACGCTAAGAAATTTCTTTTAAGCAACAATTAAAAGCCCTCCTTGATTTCTAGTTATTTATTGTATTTTTGCATCCCTTAAAATTTTACGATGTTCCACGTGGAACAATAGGTATAAAATATGTTTTTAAAAGAATATGATGTTATAGTCGTTGGTGCTGGTCATGCAGGTTCGGAGGCTGCGGCTGCGGCTGCGAATATGGGCTCCACAACTTTGCTCGTTACGATGAATCTTCAAACAATCGGTCAAATGAGTTGCAATCCAGCTATGGGTGGAATTGCAAAGGGACAGATAGTTAGGGAAATTGACGCTCTTGGAGGCTACAGTGGTATTATTTCGGATAAAACGGCTATTCAGTTTAAAATGCTCAATAAGTCGAAAGGCCCGGCCATGTGGAGTCCCCGTGTACAGAGTGATCGTATGCGCTTCGCGGAATGTTGGAGATTGATGTTGGAGAAAACTCCTAATTTGGATTTTTACCAAGAAATGATTTCGGGGATCCTCGTTGAAGGTGGGGTCATTAAAGGTGTCAGAACTTCCCTCGGATTGGAAATTAAGGGGAAAAGCGTTGTCCTTACTAATGGAACTTTTCTAAATGGATTGATCCATATTGGGGAAAAGCAGTTTGGGGGTGGCCGTGCTGGTGAAAAAGCTTCAACTGGAATCACACAGGATTTGGTGAACCTTGGTTTCGAAGCTGGAAGAATGAAAACCGGAACTCCACCGAGAGTAGATGGCCGTTCCTTGGACTTCTCTAAAATGATCGAACAACCTGGGGACGATATTCCTGAGAAATTTTCCTATTCTGACGAAACACAGTCATTAAAGCATCAACGTTCTTGCCACATGAGCTATACCAGTTTGGAAGTTCACGAGGTTTTGCGAGAAGGATTTGATAGGTCTCCTATGTTCAATGGCGCTATTCAAAGCCTAGGCCCAAGGTACTGTCCATCAATTGAGGATAAGATAAACCGTTTTGCGGATAAAGATCGACATCAACTTTTTGTGGAACCGGAAGGATGGGATACCGTCGAATATTATATTAATGGGTTTTCAACTTCCCTGCCTGAGGATATTCAGTTTAAAGCGTTGCGACAAGTTGCAGGATTTGAAAATGTCAAATTTTTCCGTCCCGGTTATGCTATCGAGTATGATTATTTCCCGCCTACACAGTTGAAACATACTTTGGAAACAAAATTGGTATCAGGATTATACTTTGCTGGACAAATAAATGGAACTACCGGCTACGAAGAAGCAGCATCCCAAGGATTGATGGCGGGAATAAACGCTCATTTAAAAGTTCACGAAAGGGAATCATTTATTTTGCAGCGAAATGAGTCATATATCGGTGTTTTGATTGATGATCTTATCACGAAAGGAACGGAAGAACCATACAGAATGTTTACTTCTCGGGCGGAATATAGAACTCTATTGCGGCAAGATAATGCCGATTTCCGTTTAACCCCAAAATCTTTTGAAATTGGCCTGGCGGGCGAAAAGCGTTTGCGAAAAATGGTAGAAAAGAAAGAAAAGGCACAGGCATTTGTGCAATTTTTCAAAGAAACAAGTGCCGCCCCTGAGGAAATCAATCCCATTTTTGAAACTAGGAATTCTGCATTAGTAGATCAAAGTGATAAAATGTTTAAATTCTTTTCTCGACCTGAGATTATGATGGTGGATATGCGGAAAATTGATTCAGTTGATAATTTTATTAAAGAAAATGAATTGGATGCTGAAATGATTCAACAGGCGGAAATTCAAGTGAAATATGCGGGGTATATTGAAAAGGAAAAGAATAATGCGGACAAACTTAACAGATTGGAAGGGTTAAAAATTCCCGCTTCTTTCGATTATTCCAAGCTCAAATCATTATCCTTCGAGGCACGTGAAAAACTTACGAAAATAAAGCCAGCCACAGTTTCACAAGCATCTCGCATAAGTGGTGTGTCACCTAATGACATATCTGTCCTTCTTGTATATATGGGGCGCTAAGAGAATTGTTTCACGTGGAACGCCCAATTTACGACAATAATTATTTTAATTATTCTAATACAACTTTTCGTCTTTTGAAGAATTCTGAAACCTTTATTACCACGAAGGATTACTTGATTTCTAAGAAATCTTTTGATTTAGTGTACAACGCGAACCTTGAAATGCTAAGAACGAATCCGCAGCCGAACACGGACGAACTTTATAAATATTATGAAAGTAGTGAATACATATCCCATACGGATGAAAGGCGGGATTTTTTTTCTAGAATATATCAGGTTGTAAAACAATGGTCGCTTCATAAAAAGACCAATCTTATTTATGAGTTAAATGGAAGTGCTGGTGATTTATTGGATATTGGTGCTGGAACGGGTGAATTTTTAAAATCTGCGGAAGAAAAAGGCTGGAAGGTTTTTGGGGTAGAACCAAACGAAGGGGCAAAAAAACGAGCAATAAATAAAGGACTGGATTTAAAATCTTCCATAAATGAATTTGAAGGAAAACGATTTGATGTCGTTACTCTATGGCATGTTTTGGAACACATTCCCAATCTTGAAGATACAATATCTCAACTTACGCATTTGGTGAAAACAGATGGCACTTTAATAATTGCCGTTCCAAATTACAGAAGTTTTGATGCCAAATACTACGGAAAATTTTGGGCAGCTTATGATGTTCCTCGGCATCTTTGGCATTTTTCAAAAAAATCGATAGAAAAACTTTTTCAGCCCGCTTTTATATTGAAAGAAATAAAACCAATGATTTTTGATTCGTTTTATGTAAGCCTTCTTTCAGAAAAATATAGAACCGGGAAAAAATTTTCGGTTAAGGGAATTTGGATTGGGCTATTATCAAATTTAAAAGGAATATTCACAAAAGAGTTTTCTTCCCACATTTACTGCTTTAAAAAAGGCGATAATTGATTTAAAGCGTTTTTAAGAGAGTTACACAGCGAAAAGTCCTAAAGCTTCGTTCCTTGGTATTAATTTCTTAAGAACGTTTATTTGGATCCATTTTCTATAACTCGGTGTTATGAATTTGCAGATCTTCATAATAATCTCTTATAACAATTCGGATTTATGAATCAGGCGCGTAAGCTTGATAGAAAGGTCAGTAAATATTATTTTGGCATTTCCATTTCTTTCAATATGATAGGCCGCATCTACCAGTGCCGAGTTTATTTCGAAAATATTATTTTGGTGAACATAAGGCGCAAATTTTGAAAGAGAGAATGATTTATCATTCGCCTCAAAAAATAATAAGGTGTCGGTGCCGTAATTTTTTAATAGGCCCTGTCTAAATATCTCAATGCAATAAATAAGAAACTTTTTTTGAGTTTCACGTCCTTGTGCTGCCAGTTCATCACTCCACTCCAATAAATTGTTGATGGCAATTTTGTTTCCTTTGGCCTTAAAAGCGGTTCGAACCCAATTAATAAACCATTTTTCAAAAACTTCCTCTTCACCGGTTTCTTCCAGTAATTGCAGCGCTTTATTGAAATCACCGCGCGATCTTCGGGCGGTTTGAAATGCCAATGTTTCTTTTATCTGAAACTTTTTAGTAAGTTTTTCGGCAATATCATTTTCGGAAAGCAATGGAAAAACCAATTTTTGACATCGCGATTTTATTGTGGAAATAATTTGTTCTTCTCGCTCAGTCAATAAAAGGAGCACCGTTTTATCTGAAGGCTCCTCAACGAGCTTGAGGATTTTATTGGCACAATCGCTGTTCATATTGTCGGCCATCCAAATTATCATCACCTTATGCCCGCCTTCAAAAGATTTCAGAGCAAGTTTTTTCGAAATATTTTCGGCTTCATGTTTACTAATGTTTCCTTGTTTATTTTCGATACCGATACTCTGAAGCCATTCAAATAGTGAACCATAGGGATTTTTCAAAACAAAATTTCGCCACTCTACAGAATAATCATCCGAGATGGCAACTTTTGCTGATTCCCCTCTTTTATTTACCGGATACACAAAATGTAAATCGGGATGCGAGAGTCTTGCCACCTTGTTTTTACAAGCAAGATATTCCGGACTTCCTTTTACATATGGGCTGCAAAGCAATTCCGAAGCGTAAGCAGTGGCCATTGGTAACAACCCGCTGCCATTAACACCCGTAAACAGCTGCGCGTGCGGAATCCGACCGTTTGCAATTGTCGTGGAAAGATGTGATTTTAAGTGCTGTTGCCCGATTACTTCTGAAAAATCCATTGGCAAATCTAATTAATATTTTTTATGGGAATTGAGAAAAAGGCTATTTAAATCTATTCATTGAAAGGAACAAGTGGAAAGTTTATAAATCTCAAAAAACCTATATTTGCACGATAAAATTTTAGCTATGAAAACTGTAAACGATATAAATTTTAAAGGAAAAAAAGCATTGATCCGTGTTGATTTCAATGTTCCATTGGATGACAATTTCAAGGTGACCGACGATACCCGAATCCGTGCCGCCAAACCTACAATTTTGAAAATTCTGGAAGACGGCGGAAGCTGTATTTTAATGTCGCACCTCGGAAGGCCAAAGAACAACGAAAAGGAATTTTCATTGCAGCATATCGTAAAGTCTTTATCGGATATTCTTGGAATACAAGTGAAATTTCTTGACGACTGCATTGGCACGAAGGTTTCAGAAGCGGTTTCAAATTTAAAATCGGGTGAAATTCTCTTGCTTGAGAATCTTCGTTTCTACAAGGAAGAAGAAAATGGGAATATGGAATTTGCAGAAAAATTATCAAAGCTTGGCGATGTGTATGTGAACGATGCGTTCGGAACCGCTCATCGTGCCCACGCTTCCACCGCTATTATTGCCGATTTTTTTGGGGAGAATAAGTGCTTCGGCTTGCTGCTGGCCTCAGAAATTGAAAACGTAAAAAAAGTTTTGGAGACAAACGAAAAGCCTGTAACAGCAATAATTGGCGGCGCAAAGGTATCCTCAAAAATTACCATAATTGAAAACATTCTCGATAAAATTGACCATCTCATAATTGGAGGCGGAATGGCTTTCACCTTTGTAAAAGCACAAGGTGGAAAGATAGGTAGCTCACTTGTCGAGGAAGACAAACAGGAATTGGCACTTGAAATTTTGGAGATGGCAAAGATGAAAAACGTGTTGGTCCATTTGCCTGTGGATGCCGTTATTGCCGATAGTTTTTCCGAAACCGCCAATACACGAACCGAGGATGTGAACAACATTCCCGATGGATGGATGGGGCTGGATGTGGGTCCAAAAACCAATGAACTTTTTGCAAATGTGATTGCAGCTTCCAAAACTATTCTGTGGAATGGACCTGTCGGTGTTTTCGAAATGGAGAAATTTTCAGAAGGAACAAAAGCATTGGGAAAAAATATTGCGAAGGCTACCGATAATGGGGCCTACTCCTTGGTTGGCGGCGGCGATTCCGTTGCTGCGGTGCAAAAATTTAAGCTTTCCGATAAAGTTAGCTACGTATCAACTGGCGGGGGCGCAATGCTCGAGATGCTTGAAGGAAATACATTGCCGGGAATAAAGGCCCTGATGTAGAAACGTTAAATATCTGTATATTAGTCTTTTGATTGGATTATTTGCATAAATTCGCAAAATCGTTATTTTTGACAAAATTTTATAATTTAAATTGCGTTACAGTTCCATAGAATTTCACTTCTATAAAATATTGAAATATTATTAATCAGGCGAACTTGCCAAAATCCCCACGCAATATATAAGCTGATGAAACTAAACAGAATCCTCCCTCTAATGCTATTGCTGGCCTGCAGTATTAGTTTTGCCCAACAGGGTAAAAAGAAAGTCAAAAAGTTGAATACCAAAAAAGTTCAAATGGTTGACTCTATTAAAGTTTCCAAAATTGCCGAAGAATTGCCTTCTACCGTAATTGCTACAACCATTAAAGACACCTTGATTTATGATTTAAAGGATATGGCCCTGGCCAGAAAAAAGGACAGTCTCTGGTTAAAAGAACTTTATAAATCTGATCTATTTGAAGACATTTACAATAGTGTTGCTAATCAAGATTATGAACCGGTTCAATATGACGAGCTACCGACCGAAGTGTTAAAGCAGCGTCTAAAAGAACTGGATGCGCGCACTCCTTTTAAGGTTGAATACAATACCTCCTTGGAAAGTGTGATAAAGCAATATTTGAAAAACCGACGAGGATCCATAGAGCGTTTGATGGGCTTAAGCGAATATTATTTCCCACTGTTCGAACAGGAACTTGATAAACACAACTTGCCTTTGGAATTGAAATATTTAGCAGTTATTGAGTCCGCCTTAAATCCGCGTGCACAATCCAGAGTAGGTGCTACCGGGTTGTGGCAGTTTATGTATCCAACGGGCAAAATGTTTGGTCTGGATGTAAGCTCTTATGTTGATGAGCGCTCAGATCCAATTATGGCAACAGAGGCAGCCTGCAAATATCTTAAAAGCTTAAATAATAGTTTTAATGATTGGGACTTAGCCCTCGCCGCCTATAATTCTGGCCCGGGCAACGTTTCAAAGGCAATCCGTCGTTCCGGCGGAAAAACCAACTATTGGAGCCTTCGTGACTTTCTTCCACGGGAAACCGCAGGTTACGTACCGGCATTTTTGGCAACGATGTATATTTTTGAATATGCCAAGGAACACGGATTTGCTAAACAAAGTGCACGAATTCCATATGTGGCCACTGATACCATAAAAGTGAAGCAGCAAATAACACTGGATCAAGTTGCAAAACTAACCAACCTTGATAAAGAAGAATTGGAGTTTTTGAATCCTTCTTATAAACTTGGTATAATACCCGTAGTGAAGGATGAAAATTATATGCTTCGTCTCCCACTTACGGCCGTTGGGACATTTGTAAACAACGAAGAGGCCATTTATACATTTGTGCAGGAGCAGCACCAAGAAGCGGAAAAACCAGCGCCGGAATTATATGAGCAACCTGAAAAAATTCGTTACCGTGTTAAAAGAGGGGACTATCTTGGGAGAATTGCCGAAAAATATGGTGTCGGGGTGAGCCAGATTAAATCCTGGAATGGAATGCGGAGCAACACCGTGAATGTTGGCCAAAATTTAATTATTTATCCTAAAAAGAATGCTCAACCGGATATTGCCAGCAATAACGTCCCTCAATCCAGTTCTTCAGAAAAAGTATATACCGTCCGCAATGGTGATTCGCTCTGGAGCATTTCCCAAAAATTTCCAGGAGTTTCGGTTCAAAATATCAAAAAATGGAACGATATTAGTGGCAATAACTTAAAGCCGGGAACTAAACTTAAAATATATAAGGGATAGTTCCAAAAAATATCCTTTTGATGAAACCCATTTACTTTGTACTGTTTTCGCTATTTTTTGCATTTACATCTTGCAACAATAGTGGAAAAAGGGATAAAACCCTTCTTCCAGATTCCGTCGGAAATATTAATGTTCTTCAAATAATTATTCCCAATGATTTATGGAATGGAGCGGTCGGTGAGGCAATTAGAAATAATTTTGCTGCTCCGGTGGATGGTCTTCCACAAGATGAGCCTTTGTTTTCGATGAACCAAATGCCGCCTGAGGCTTTTACTGGTTTTGCACGGAGCAACAGACTTTTTTTATACGTTGTGCTAAGCGAGGAAGATAAGGTAACCATTGCAACCGATGAATATGCAAAACCTCAAAAAGGTGCCGTCATAAAGGCCACTTCCGAAGAGAAACTTGTAGAGTTAATTGACCAAAATTCGCAAAAAATTATTGAGGCGTTCCATGAAACAGAGTTTAAGGAAAGACAGCGCCGCACTGCAGTTTCATTATTGAAAACAGATTCTTTAAGGAAAGTAATGGGCGTAAGTCTGCAAATCCCGAGTGCTTATAGAATTGCTACGGCTACGGATGAATTTTTTTGGATGCGAAAAGATTTAAAGGATGGCACCACAAATATTTTGGTCTATGAAGTACCGTTAACCATGATAGCGAACGATTCCACCGCTGTTGGCGATATTATTAAAATTAGGGACTCTATCGGGAGTAAATTGTTGCCGGTGGAGGACGAAGGACAATTTATTACCGAAGATGCCTACGCGCCATACATTTTTAAGATGGAAGTAGACGGGAAATTTACCTATAAAACAAAAGGAACCTGGGAGGTAAAGGATGCTTGGATGGGCGGTCCATTTATAAATTATGCCATTAAGGACGAAAAAAACAATCGCTTTCTAATTCTCGAAGGGTTTACCTATGCTCCCAGCGCCTCTAAAAGAGATTTACAGTTTGAACTGGAATCTATTTTGAACACCGCCAAGCTGGAATAATAAATATGATAGAAGTAATCTCTCAATAAAAAAATAGCCTTTCATTATGAAAGGCTATTTTTTTATTGAGGTTGAACGAACAACTATTTGTTCTCGTCTGTTTTTTTATCAGTTGTTTCATCTTTGGAAGCATCTTTGAATTCTTTAAGACCGCTGCCCAAACCGCGCATTAGCTCTGGAATTTTCTTTCCTCCAAAAAGTAGTAGCACAATAACTACAATCAAAATAATCTGCCAGGGGCCAATAACGCCTAATGGTAAAAATAATGCGTTCATGATTTATAAATTTAGTTACGCAAAGGTAACAAGAAATGTTTAGATACCACGTTTTCAGAATAACTTTAGCGCGATTGGCTATTCTTTATTTTATATTTGTAAAAACTTAATATACGCTATGTCAAGCAAAGAAAAAGGCGCCAAAAGGTTTAGACGGAAATTACTTCACAAATACCGATTGGTGATTCTCAACGAGGAAACCTTTGAGGAACGATTCTCATTTAAGCTCAATAGGTTAAATGTTTTTGTTTTTAGCACCCTTTTCGCCCTATTTCTTATTTTGGCTACCACTTTTATTATAGCTTTCACCCCCTTGCGGGAATATATTCCAGGATATTCATCCACAACCTTAAAAAAGAAGGCTACTCAATTAGCCTATCAAACTGATTCATTACAAAAAATATTGGACGTAAATGAACAGTATCTCGCTTCCATTAAAAAAGTACTCACTGGCGATGTGAAAACCATAAACTTCAATAAAGATTCCATTATTGAAGTTGCAAAAACAGATCCCTCCGTTCTTATAAGAACGTCAAAAAAAGATTCGCTATTGCGCCAGGCCGTTGCAAAGGAAGATAAATATAACCCACTGATTGCACCCCAAGTCCAGGAATATGCGCTCTTTGCACCAATAAAAGGATCCATTTCAGAGCCCTACAATTCCAAGACCAAGCATTATGCTGTTGATGTGGTAACGGCCAAGGATTCCCCAGTAAAGGCCGTAGCCGATGGGACCGTCATTTTTGCTGAATGGACAACCGCAACAGGCTATGTAATTATTATTAAACACAATAATAATCTTATATCCGCCTATAAGCACAACGCGATGCTAACAAAGGAACAAGGAGAAATTGTAAATGCGGGCGAGGTTATTGCCACAGTGGGCAATACGGGTGAATTGACCACCGGGCCCCACCTTCACTTTGAACTTTGGAGAGATGGATATCCCATAAATCCCACCAGTTTTATAGATTTTGATTGATAGCCTATGTCCATAAAATCAATTGCCGCAAAAATATTTTCGAAAATTGTCGTGTTCCAAATTCAAAGATGGGCTACCAAACCGGTTGAAACACAACGAAAGGTTTTTGAAGCATTGATCGCAAGTGCAAAACAAACTGTCTTTGGAAAGAACCACGACTTTCAAAACATCAGCTCCTATGAAGATTTTGCTGCTCAAGTTCCAGTTCGTGACTATGAGGCGTTAAAACCTTATGTTGAAGAGGTTATCTCTGGCAAGGAAAACATTCTTTGGCCTGGAAAACCGCGCTACTTTGCAAAAACTTCGGGCACAACCTCTGGCGCAAAATACATCCCGCTTACCAAGGAGTCTATGCCCTATCACATTGAAGCCGCCCGCAACGCAATTTTATGCTATATCAACGAAACTGGAAAAGCGGATTTTGTTGACGGTAAAATGATTTTCCTTCAAGGAAGCCCAGAAATGGATGAAAAAAACGGTATCAAAACTGGAAGACTTTCAGGAATTGTTGCTCACTATGTTCCCGCCTACCTCCAAAAAAACCGGTTGCCAAGCTGGGAAACTAACTGTATTGAAGATTGGGAGACCAAGGTAGATGCTATTGTGGGTGAAACCAAGAATGAGAATATGACCGTTATCAGCGGCATCCCTTCCTGGGTGCAAATGTATTTTGAAAAACTTCAGAAAAACACGGGCAAAAAAGTGGGCGATCTCTTCAAAAATTTCAATCTGTTCATTTACGGCGGCGTAAATTTCGAGCCCTATCGCGCTAAATTTGAAAATTTAATAGGAAGAAAAGTAGATAGTATTGAATTATTTCCGGCGAGTGAAGGATTTTTCGCCTTTCAGGATAGTCAAAAGGAAAAAGGAATGTTGCTGCTTTTGAATTCGGGCATTTTTTATGAATTTATTGAAGCCTCTACTTTTTTTGATGAAAATCCAAAACGCTTAACCATTGGTGAAGTGAAAATTGGGGTCAATTACGTAATGATTATTTCTACAAATGCGGGTTTGTGGGCCTATAATTTGGGTGACACCGTGCAATTTACTTCCACCAAGCCATATCGAGTAATTGTATCGGGCAGAATTAAGCATTTTATTTCCGCTTTTGGCGAGCACGTAATTGGCAAAGAGGTGGAAGAGGCAATGAACAAGGCAATTTCAGCATTAAATTTTTCGATTACAGAGTTCACCGTTGCGCCACAAATCACCCCTGCTGATGACAATCTTCCCTACCACGAATGGCTAATTGAATTTGAAACGCCACCCGAAAATTTTCAAAAAATGGCTGAATTTCTTGACGCCGAAATGCAGCTTCAAAATTCTTATTATTTCGATTTGATAAAAGGAAAAGTACTGCAGCCCTTAAAAATAACCGCTTTAAAGAAGGAAAGCTTTCAGCAGTATATGAAATCGCAGGGAAAATTGGGCGGCCAAAATAAGGTGCCACGCCTTGGGAATGACCGGAAGATTGCAGATGCACTTCATCAAATTCAAGCATTAAATTAGTATTATCTTTGCCCCAATGAACAATTTGAAATCACACACTAGAACACGCGCTCAGGAAAGCACCGGCGCCATTGAAAAACTATATATTACTATGCGTCACCTCTTCAACCGTGGGTTTTACAAACCTATGGGAATATCAGGGGAAACGCTCCGAGAATCACTTTTAACCCTTAGGCCGGAAATCTATGGTTCCATAACCGAAGATAAAATAGAACTTCAGGGCCTACTCTACGTTATGGACCGCTTACCTATTGGGATTGAAGAGTGTACTTTCATAAACCTTACTAGTGATGAGGGCTATAATAATTCTCATTTTGAGCCCATTATTCCTCTTAAACGACGAAGGAATTGCTACCGTATCGATTCTGAGCAGATGAATATTGAAATCACCCGGGGAAGATCTGAGATTTATGATATTCTAACCCACCTAACTTTTCTGTTTATAGAATCGCATAAAATAATGAAACAAGTGCTAATCACTGAAAACGGCGAAGTGATACGCGATTGGAAAAAACTGGAACAAGCGGTTCTTAAAAAGGATAAATTAACCCAAGAGGAAAAGGAAGTGGCCCTTACCCACACCGCGAATTTTCTTGGAAGAACTTTTGACGAGGTAAAGAGTGCCTTCCCATATTTTGCTACAGAAAAAAACGAAAATAGGTTTTTCAATATTATCTATTTCCTTGGTAAATTGGCCATAGAAGAAATTCTAGAGGATAAAAAACGCATTATTACGTTTAGTCCAGTGCTCCGGGAACGATTGGGACATCACATTCATGGCGAGCAGTGGGCATATCGCATCAAAAATTCATTGAAGGAGCATGGGTTGATTGAGCGTCCACTTCATATTATAAGCGCCAATATGCATAGCGTAATGAACAGTCTTTATGCATCAAAAGCATTGCCAGCAGAGTTCTCTAAAAAAAGATCTCTGGAAGTTTTCGAAGCTTTAAGTAGTCCCACGAATATGAAACTGCGGGAGAAAGTAACCAAAACAGCACTCTCTGAAGGAATGATTTTTATTGATGACACTAGTGGCACAAACATAGATGTCCAAATTATTGACACCGCCAAAATAACCAAGAACCCTTTCACGGCGGGATTGAAAGGGCTGGAGGATTCTAAAAAACCTGTCATCATAGTTATGGATTATGCCTTCGGCGAACAAGCATACGAAACTATGGACGAGCTGTTGAAACCTTTGGTTAACGCCGATAAAAGCCGACAATTCTTAAATGTAGTTTCCATTTCAATTATGGGAAAGGCTGGCATTCTTGAAGGCGGGAAAGGCGATATTATGATTCCCTCTGCCCACGTTTTTGAGGGCACGGCAGACAATTATCCTTTCAAGAACCAAATGGACAAATCCCTTTTTAAGGACGATGATGTAAAAGTTTTTACGGGAACAATGATTTCGGTACTTGGAACCTCGCTTCAAAACAGGGACGTGCTTAAATTCTTCCACAATTCCACGTGGAATGTAATTGGTCTTGAAATGGAAGGGGCGCATTACCAAAAGGCAATCCAGGCGGCGTCCAAGATTCGCAGAAGTATTAGCCCAAAAGTAAAAGTTCGTTATGCCTATTATGCCTCAGATAATCCCTTAGAAACAGGAAGCACATTAGCGTCCGGGGGCTTGGGCACAACTGGGGTAAAACCAACCTATTTGATTACTGAAAAGATGTTAAAACAGATATTAGACGCTTCTAAAAATTAATTTTGAAAAACGATAAAGTACTGATTACCGGTGGCGCAGGGTTTATAGGTTCCAATTATGTGGAATACGCCCTAAAAAATTCAGACGATGAAATTTTCGTGCTGGATAAGCTAACTTATGCTGGGAATTTAAAGAATTTGGAAACAGTTTCCCACAAAATTACATTTATAAGAGGGGATATTTGCGATGCCGATTTTATTCAGGATTTGTTCTCAAAATATGCTTTTCAAAAGGTGGTTCATTTCGCTGCGGAAAGCCATGTGGACAACTCTATTTCCGGACCTTCGGAATTTATTCAAACGAATATCGTGGGCACGTTTAACCTGCTTCAAAGTGCCTATACAACTTGGATGCATGGCCCCAATGACCTCAAATCCGAATTCAAATATGCACGTTTTCTGCACATTTCAACTGATGAGGTGTACGGAACATTGGGAGAAACAGGACTTTTTACGGAAGAAACATCTTACGCCCCAAACAGTCCGTACAGCGCTTCAAAGGCATCTTCAGATTTTATCGTGCGCAGTTATTTTCATACCTATGGTCTGCCCGTTGTAACCACTAACTGTTCCAACAATTACGGCCCAAATCAGCATAAGGAAAAATTGATTCCCACCATTATTCGGAAAGCAATTTCCGGACAGCCTATTCCTATTTATGGCGATGGGAAAAACGTGCGTGACTGGCTTTATGTCATGGACCATTGCAGCGGCATATATTTGGCTTTGGAAAAAGGAAAGTTGGGCGAAACCTACAATATTGGTGGCCGCAACGAACGTGAAAATCTTTATATTGCAAATGTTATCTGTGAATTGTTAAATGAAATGCTTCCGAAGAATTCATCTTACAAAGAGCAAATAACTTTTGTGAAAGACCGTCCCGGCCACGATTTTAGATATGCCATTAATGCGTCAAAAATTGAAAAGGAACTGGGTTGGAAAGCAAAAGAGAATTTTGAGACAGGCATACAAAAAACAATTGCTTGGTATTTAGAAAATAAAGAAAGATTATGAAGGGAATCATTTTAGCCGGAGGCTCTGGCACGCGGTTGCACCCAATTACTTTGGCAGTAAGCAAGCAATTAATGCCCGTATATGACAAACCCATGATCTATTATCCGCTGTCAACGCTAATGTATGCGGGCATAAAGGAAATCTTGATTATTTCAACCCCACAAGACCTTCCACTTTTTAGGCAACTTTTGGGAGATGGCGAAAAATTAGGATGTAACTTTCAATATGCGGAACAGGCCCATCCCAACGGTCTTGCGGAAGCTTTTATAATTGGAAGGAAATTTATTGGCAACGATAAAGTAGCGTTAATTCTGGGCGATAATATTTTTTATGGTTCGGGGTTAAAAGAATCATTGCAATCCAATAATAATCCCGATGGCGGGGTTATTTATGCTTATCACGTCTTGGATCCCGAACGATATGGGGTTGTGGAGTTTGACAAATCCGGTAAAGCACTTTCAATTGAGGAAAAGCCCAAGAATCCTAAATCAAATTACGCCGTTCCCGGCATCTATTTTTACGATAACAGCGTAGTAGATATTGCCGCAAATATAAAACCCAGTGCTCGCGGTGAACTAGAAATAACCGATGTAAACAATGTGTACTTAAAACAGGGAAAACTTAATGTTAGTATTCTCGATAAAGGCACGGCGTGGTTAGATACCGGAACATTTGCTTCCTTAATGCAAGCGGCACAATTTGTAGAGGTTATTGAGGAAAGACAAGGCCTGAAAATTGGCGCTATTGAAGAAGCAGCTTATGAAATGGGCTACATTTCAAAAGAAAAATTAATTGCTTTGGCCGAGCCTTTATTGAAAAGTGGTTATGGAAAACATTTACTTCAACTTGATTAAAATTAATTTTGGAACTACTAAAATCTCCATTAAAAGATTGTTTTATACTGAAACCTACTGTATTTAGGGATGAACGGGGAATTTTTTATGAAACCTACAATCAAAATGCTTTTGAAAAAGCCACAGGGCTTAAAATTGATTTTGTACAGGACAACCAATCTATTTCCTCAAGAGGTGTGTTGCGCGGACTTCATTTTCAAAAGGGCGCAATGGCGCAGGCAAAGCTGGTAAGGGTTGTAAGTGGAAGGGTGTTGGATATTGTTGTAGATATTCGAAAAGAGTCAGAAACCTTTGGGCAATCCTTTTCAGTTGTTTTGGATGATGTGAACCATCTCCAACTTTTCGTTCCCCGCGGGTTTGCTCACGGATTTATCACGCTCTCAGATCAATCGGTGTTTTCGTATAAATGTGATAATTATTACGATAAAGTTTCGGAAGGCGGTATTATATATAATGACGCAACCTTGGCGCTGGATTGGCATCTTCCGAAGGAAGAATTTATTATTTCAGAAAAAGATTTGCAACTTCCCAATTTCAGGGAAGCAATTACATGAAAAAAATATTGGTTACAGGGGCGAACGGACAATTGGCGAAATGCATAAAAAATGCGGCTCCCCATTTTCCCGACCTTCAATTTATCTTTGTTTCAAAAGAAGAGCTAGATATTCAAGATGCCGGTCTATTAAGGGAGTTTTTCCAAAAGAATAATTATTCACACTGTATTAATACGGCGGCATATACAAATGTGGAGAAGGCGGAAAGTGAACCGGAAATAGCTTTCACAATCAATGCCGAAGCAGTAAAAATCCTGGCAACCGTTTGCAAGGAAATGAATGTTATATTGTTTCATATTTCCACAGATTATGTTTTTGACGGGATTAAAAATTCTCCATACATTGAAACTGATCCCACAAATCCTATCAATGTTTATGGGGCTTCCAAATTAAAGGGGGAACAATACATCCAAGAAATTTTGGATAAATTCTTCATTTTCCGAACGTCGTGGCTCTATTCACAATATGGGCATAATTTTTTGAGAACGATCATCAAATACGCCGACGAAGGAAAACCACTAACCATAACCACGGAACAAACGGGAACGCCTACAAATGCAAATGATTTGGCAAATGCATTATTACAGCTAATTGAGCAAGATTCAATAAATTATGGCGTTTATCATTTCAGCAATGAGGGTGAAACCACATGGTATGGCTTTGCGGAAGAGATACTCCGGCAGAGAGGAAAATTAAAAGATACAAACCTTGCAAAAACCAACCATTACCGTACTTTTGCCGCTCGGCCGGAGTACAGTGTATTGGATAATGCAAAATTTAAAAATACATTTACAGTTCCTGCCGTAAATTGGTTGGAAAGTTTAGATATAGTAATTAAAAACCTATTGGATAACAAATAGTTTCATTATGGCACAGAACAATCACGACGAGATAGATTTAGGATACGTTTTCAAAAAGATTTCAGCTTTTTTTAGATCTTTTGTTAAGCTTATCTTCTTAGTTGTAGCCTTTTTTGTAAAATATATTATTGTATTGATTATATTAATTCTTATCGGCGTAGGAATCGGATATTATGTTGACAAAAATGCAGTTAAAGTATACGATAACCATCTAATCGTAATCCCAAATTTTGAGAGTACGCAGTATCTATATGAGAAAGTGGAGGCCCTTTCATCTAAACTCAAAGATCGCGATCTTGATTTTCTTAAAACAACAATTGGCACCCACTACACAGAGCTTGTAAATTTAGAAGCGAAACCTATTGTGGATCTCTTCAACTTTGCCGCAACAAGTCGTGAACGCGTGGATCTATTCAAGGTTTTAACGGACAAACAGGATATACCTGACTATGTAAAAGATCCCCAAAACTTTCAGTATTTCAAATACCATCATATAACAGTTAAAATAAAAGGGAAAGCACATTCTAAAGAAATTGTTGCAGCTATAGAAAAGTACCTTAATGACAATGAACACTTTGGTGAATATATGAAAGTGAACAGAGAAAGCACCCAGTTTAGGATAGAAACTTCCAAAAAAACAATTTCACAAATCGATAGCATATTGAATTCCGCTGCTTCGATAGATAAAGGCAATAGCAATCTTCCATCTGTAATGGTAAGTGATAATAGCCAACTCAACGACGTAATTCAGTCCAAAGACCGTATGCTGTACAATCTTTTAAAATTGAATATGCAAAAGGTTGATGAGCAGAGTATAATAAAAATTGCAGCTATTAATTATAATGTTTCAGATTTTTCACGGTTTCGTTTAAATAATAAAGTTTTCTATCCACTGATGCTGGTTCTCCTCTTTTCCGGTTTTTTCTTTTTAAGACATCTTTATAGAAAAATGAAGCAAATTGCTGAAACCGATGAGAATTAGCAGCCATGAAGAAAAAAAATCTCATTGTCTTTGGAACAAGACCTGAAGCCATAAAAATGGCACCACTGGTGCGAGAATTTTTGAGAAATGAAAATTTCGACACTAAAGTTTGCGTGACTGCGCAACACCGCGAAATGCTCGATCAAGTTTTGAATTTCTTTGAAATTGTACCGGATTATGATTTAAATCTAATGCGGCCAAATCAAAACTTATTCAGCCTTACCGCCACAATCATCGAAAATATGAAACCGGTTTTAGATGAGGTAAAACCAGATTATGTGTATGTTCACGGAGATACCACTACATCTATGGCTGTTGGTATTGCAGCGTTTTACAGCGGCGCCAAAATATGCCACGTGGAAGCTGGCTTACGTACTTTTAATAGGCAATACCCTTTCCCTGAAGAATTCAACCGTCAACTCACCGGCAAAATTGCCGATTATCATTTTTCGCCAACAGAACTTTCCAGGAAAAATCTTTTGGCCGAAAACACCAAAGAAGAAAATATTTTGGTAACCGGAAACACTGTTATCGATGCCCTTCTTTATGGCATTGAAAAGGTAAACGCAGAAGATTTTGTGGATGCAGAAATTGAAAAGTTGAAAACTGTTCTAAATTTTCAGAAAAATGTAATACTTGTTACAGGTCATCGAAGAGAAAATCACGGAGAAGGACTTATAAATATATGTTCAGCACTGAAAACTATCGCAATGAACAATTCAGACGTGGATATAATATATCCCGTTCACCTCAATCCAAATGTAATAGGGCCTGTTAATGAACTGCTTGATAGTATTGCAAATATATATTTGGTGCCACCACTAGCATATCCAGCATTTATCTGGTTGATGGAAAAATCATATTTAATCATTACGGACAGTGGCGGGATTCAGGAGGAAGCGCCAAGTTTAGGAAAACCGGTCCTTGTAACTAGAACAACTACCGAACGCCCAGAGGCAGTTCAAGAGGGCACTGTAATTTTATTGGGAACTGATACTGATAGAATAATTAAGGAAACCGAAAAGCTATTAGAAAACACCGACTATTATAAAGGAATGAGCATGTTGCATAATCCATACGGTGATGGTAAAGCAACAAAACGGATCGTAAATTTTATAGAAGCTTTATAAAATGGAAAATAAACCCACAGTGGTAATGATGGGATTGGGCTACATAGGCTTGCCCACCTCAGCCCTGATAGCTAGTAAGGGAATAAATGTAACAGGAATAGATATTTCCCAACATGTAGTTAATACTATAAATGAAGGTAAAATCCATATAGTAGAGCCCGATCTGGATGGTTTAGTCCATCACGTGGTAAAGCAAGGCTATTTGAAAGCTTCTACACTGCCAGTAGTTGCCGATGTTTATTTAATAGCTGTTCCAACGCCTTTCAAGGAAAATTATCAGCCGGACCTCTTTTATGTGGAAAGCGCGGTTAAAAACATTATTCCTACTCTTCGAAAAGGAGCACTGGTTATTCTGGAATCAACCAGCCCCGTTGGAACAACGCATAAAATCCAAGAGATTATTTTCAAGGAACGGCCGGACATAAAGGACGAAATCTTCATTGCTTACTGTCCTGAGCGTGTACTACCGGGAAATGTAATTTATGAATTGGAGCAAAATGACCGTGCCATTGGCGGAATAGACGAAGAGTCCACAGAAAAGGCAGTTTGGTTTTATAAACATTTTGTGAAAGGGGAACTGCATAAAACAAATTCACAAACCGCAGAAATGTGCAAATTGGTCGAAAACTCTTCCCGGGACGTTCAAATTGCCTTTGCAAACGAACTTTCCATTATTTGTGATAAAGCTAATATAAACGTTTGGGAATTGATTCGACTGGCCAACAAACATCCCCGAGTAAACATATTACAACCTGGAACTGGAGTTGGCGGTCATTGTATTGCGGTAGATCCATGGTTTATTGTTTCCGAATTTCCAAAAGAATCAAGAATAATTCGTGCTGCTCGTGAAATAAATAATTATAAGACAGAATGGGTTATTGAAAAGGTAAAAAACGCAGCGCTACAGTTTAAAATAAATAGTGGAAGGGAGGCTGTAATAGCTTGTATGGGCCTAGCGTTTAAACCCAATATTGATGATCTACGTGAATCACCTGCCCTAGTGGTATCTGAGGCATTAAAAAGTGACGGATTCAAGACGCTGGATGTGGAACCGAACCTTAAGAATGAAACGGATCACGTATTTATACATATCGATAAAGCCATAGAGAAAGCTGACATCTTAGTGTTTTTGGTAGCTCACAACGAATTTAAGAATCTTACGTTACCCCAAAATAAAAAAATCCTGGATTTCTGCGGGGTTCTAAATTAATCGCGTTGTGGAAAGGCTCACGCTACTTTTTTTAAAACTAAAAGAAAGAGGTTTTTTCCATCTTATAATTTCAAATTATTCGGTTCAGTTCATCGTTTTTGGTTCCAGTTTGCTAATAGCAAAAATAATGTCACCCACTGATGTGGGAATTATAAAAACCATCGAAACTTTTGCCAATATGGCCATAGTCTTGGGTAGTGGGGGAGTTATTTTTGCAATCCTAAAAGTTATTCCGGAACATAAAGACAGCGCAATTAGGCGGCTTTCTTTAATTTTTTCTTTGAAATATGCACTAATTTTTTCATTTGCGGTTTTTTTGTTTTTCAATCTGCTGGCTTACTCTGGCTTTGTCTCAGAGGACCAGGCGCTTGTGTACTGGTTTCAGCAATATTCCTTTCTTATTATTCCTTCCGTTTTGACAATGGTTTTGATAAGATATTATCAAGCCATTGATAGGTTTAAGAGAATCAGTACCGTGGTATTTTATCTGAAGTTACTTTCCGCAGTCTTCGTTCTTTCCTTCACCTACTTTTTTTTTATACGAGGATATGTGCTTTCAATGGTTATCTCAACCGTACTGGCAACGCTTATACTACTTTATGATCTTCGTAAAGAAATTGGTGATAAATCTATCAGTGAACGACATTTAGAAATTCGTCAAAAAATTATCGCCCTGTCCAAAACTGCATTTATGGCACAGGTCATCGATCAGCTTAAACTGCAATCCGGATTCCTGATTGCAAATTATGTTATATTGGACCGGGAAATATTTGGTTTCTATGCGTTTGCACTTATTTTAACGCAGGGCATAAATATAGTTGCATCCAGCGTTCAGCAATTTATAATCCCTAAAATGTCTGAAACCTCGGGAAATCTTACTGTCTTTTTTCAAAAATATAAGATGTTCGAAAAGCGTTTCAATATTATAGCTGTGATAATATTTATTGGTGCACAAGTGTTTTTGCCAATAGCAGTTAACTTAGTTTTTGGGGATAAATATGACGGAGCAATACTAATTTTAAGAATCATGCTCGTTGGTTGGCTTATAGAAGCATTGTATGCCCTCAAAGGGGTTATCTTTCTTAGTTTGGGGAAAATGAAATATATAAGCTATGCCTCACTCACCATCTTTTCAATCTCCGTGCCTGTGATTTATTATTTGGATGTTAAATATGCAGCTATTGGTGCCGCCTGCGCCTATGTTTTCCAAAATTTGGTAAGTTTGGGAGTACTGAATTATTTTGTACGTAAAGTTTCAAAACATACGTGATAGCATAAAATTTTGAATTAGAATATGAAAATCTTTAATTTAAGGACTCAGGTAAATGAAATTCTAACGAATAGCCTCATCCTGTTCCCTTTTATCCTCATCTTTCTTTCAGAGATTTTGCTTCCTATTGTTCCAATGGTCTCGTCCGTTTTTAAGGTCGGAGCTGTGCTTTATATGTTTCTATTCGCCATTATAAGCTTAAAATTTCATGCAAGTTTTTTAATACTCCTTGGATTGTTTATTCCTTTATTTATCTACGGAATTTTACACTCCTTTAATATTTACGCAGCAATTTCCGAAGGAATCAGGTATCTTTTTCCTATTTCGGTTTTAATGTATGGATACGCCATAAGACGCCATTTTAAATTTCTTCTTATGGCATTTATCGTTTTTGTGATTATAAATGATCTATGGCAAATTGTGAACTATGTAAATTGGTATCGCGGGGTAACACAATGGTTTTATAATACGGACATATATGGAAATCGGTATTTTAACGCTTCTTCTGGAATTATACGGGCTACCGGCATCGTTGGGTTTTTTGGATTATTTGGATTTATCAATCTCATTGCTTTTTTCTTGACGCGACGCTATTATACCGGCAAATGGAAGACCCTGCTTCTCTCTAGTTTTCTAATTTCACTGTTTTTAAGCTTTTCCTATAAAACCATTGGCGCATTATTAGTGCTGCTTTTTTTACAGTATAAAAACAAACTAAAATTTTTTCAAATCGTTGGAATATTGTTTGTAATAGCACTAATCGCCATCCCCAAGGTTGTTGCAAGTATGGGGGAAAGTATTATTCTTCGATTGGAGCAATACGTAACAGAAGGCGATTCTGCTAGAGCGGAATCCTATCGGGTAATGTTTGCCGAAATATCCAACTTTAATCTTTTTGGTCGAGGAGTAGGTTCTTTTGGCGGGCCGGCTTCGGTAACTTACAACTCCCCCATTTATAGTGAACATCATTTTAATTGGTTCTATACAATTGATTTAACAACAACAGATACTTTTTTCCCCCATTTATTTGTTGAGATGGGCCTAATTGGCGGTCTACTCTATTTGTTGGTTCTTTTGGCGCCCTTAACGCTATCGTGGAAACGGGATAAGTTCAAACTCGTCTTCGCAGTCTATTTCGCCCTCTTTTTTGACGCTCTATTTTCGTACTCATTAAATAATATTGCCTTTTTAATAGTTTCAATAGGCTTTCTATATCCACTGTATTTTTATCGGGAAGAGGAACCAATATTAACAGAAGATGTATATAACCCTATTGATTCGTGAATTATGAATCAAATGCCACCACATAGAGCCGTTGTAATAATTTGGGGATTTTTATTGGTGTTTCTTGTGATTGATTTTATGAGAAAAGCAAATGTCAATTACGTCCAGTTCAATTATGAATGGGATATTTCGAAAGTTATAGGTACATTGGGCGTGGTTGAGGTGGATTCTCTTGCAAATGATTATATTTCCATTGAAAATAAATTTGGGCTACCACTAAACTTTACCCGAAATAATACCTTTTTGTTAAAAAATGGGCAAGAAAGTTATTTCAGGGCATCCGAAATACTCTCCGATAGTTCCAAGATTGTTTTTTCAGGAGTTAAATGGATTAACCAAATTCCAAAAAAAACAAGTGAACAAAACAGTATTGACATTATTGATTTGCCGCTCATACAACCCGAAGGCAAAACGACAGTTACAATTGGCGATTCACAAATAATATGGCGCGAGGCTCGCGAACTTCGTAAAAATTTACTGCAAAAAGAAAAACTGTTTTTTATGGGAACCGAGACCGATGCCTACGGCTATCCATATGAAGGGGGTACATTTGATACTTCGTCAGAAATTTTGCTAAAATCAAAAAACGCACCAACCGCGGCCTATTATATATTGTTTTTCGGTGCTCAGGATAAACGAACGGATATACATCTGTTGCATCAAAACATTTGTGATATTTTAGAAACTCTTCAAAATAAACCAACAACTGAGAACATTTTTGCCGTTACCTTACCGCCTTCAACAAATCCAATATTTGACGCTTATAATAACCTATTCAATACCCATTTGCAGGAATGTGTAACCCAATTTAAGAATGTTCAAATAGTGGACTTGCATCATTTCTTAATGGATAAAACAGACTATTTAGCCCAAGATGAAGTACATTTAAATACCAAAGGATATCTATATCTAAATAAACTTTTAATTCAAGAAATTCCGTGAGCAAATTGAACAATATACGCGAACAGTTTTTCTTTGGTTCCCTCATTTTAGTGGTTATAAGCTTGTCATTACCAAAGTATAGTCTTAACTCCCAAAGCATCATTGCCTGTGTATTTTGCTGGTTGTTTTATAGCCCGTTAAGGGAAAAATATAATAATCTAAGGAAGAATATTTGGCCTTTTTTGCTTCTCAGTTCCTTTTTTTGGATTTCGCTATTGGGGTTCCTTTATACCGAAAACATGAAGGAAGGCATCAGAAATTTTGAGATGCAACTTCCTTTTTTGGTATTCCCCCTGATATTTTTTTCGGTGAAGCTAACTGAAAAAACGAAATTGACATTACTAAAATATTTTTCCTACGGGATAGTTGTTTCAGCAATTTTCGCCCTTTTGAAGGCCGGTTATTTCAAAATGAATAATTTCGGCGACTATTTCTATTACGACAAGCTGGGTCAGTTGTTGGAAATACACACAACCTATTTCGCTATGTATGTAATAATTGCCTTGCTTTATTTTGTCAGTTTTATTTCCCGCAATACATTTAAAAAACGCTTGATATATGGATTGTGTATTGTCTTACTTTTATTTTTCCTCTACCTTTTGAGCGTTCGAATAAGCATCCTATCCTTGATGGTGAGCGGGTTAATATTGATTTACGGGAATAGAAAGGCAATAAATCCCAAAACTGTATTTTTGCTTGTTGTGGGCGCTTTGTTAACAATGCTATTCTACTTTACACCAAATTTCCAGAAAAGATTTAATGCAAAAACGCCTGAAGGCATCGCTATTTCTGATGTGGATGCTCGAACACGGCATTGGATTTCGGCGCTAGAGGTGATTGGACAGCACAATTTATTTTTTGGTGCCGGAACCGGAGATGGCCACGCACTTTTATATGACCAGTATCTAGAAAATGGGTTTGAGACGGGTTATATTTATCAATACAACGCTCACAACCAATTTTTGGAAACAACCTTATATTATGGTCTACTCGGGCTCGTATTTTTAATTACAATAATCCTTAGCATACTAAAAAAATGCTATTGTCTTAAAAATTATCTTGGAGGTGCAATAATACTTACCCAAGTCGTTTTTATGATTACCGAATCCACATTGGAAAGTCATAGCGGCATAGTTCTTTTTGCTTTCTTTACCGCTATGTTGGCTTCCCGAACCATTTCAGGGAATGAAAAACTAATTGATTTGAGCTATTAAAAAATGAAGAAGAATATATTAGTAATAGGGCCGTATTCTGCAATTGGAGGCGTAAGTATTCATATAAAGAGACTTGCCGCACTATTAAGCGAGAAGCATACTTTTACGTTTATCGATGAATCGCCCAGAACTAATACAGAAACAAATGTATTTAATTTAAGAAGTAAAAACTTGGCTGAATATTTCAGGTTATTAAAGGCAGCCGATATCGTTCACATACATACTGGAATTTTGTGGCTTCTGTACATACATGTTTTTTTGGCTTTTGTCTTTAGAAAAAAAATTATAGTCACAATTCATTCGTTAAGCAACCTTAACAAAAAAATGTCCATATTGATAGCGCAATTATTTTTATCCTTGGCCTCTAAAACAATAATCGTCAGTGAAGAAATTTCCAATAAATTTAAATTAAAAAATAAGATTGTTCTTCCCGCCTTCATCCCCCCGGATATATCACAGGAGGCTGATTTGCCGCCAGCGATTTTAAATATTTTAGAAAAAAACAGGAATAAAAAAATAATAGTAAATAATGCTTTTAAGCTAGTTTTATTCAAGCAACAGGATTTATATGGATTAGATTTACTAATAGATGTTGCGCGGATGATAAAAGGAAATAATAAGAACTATAAAATAATTTTTGTGATAGCTTCAATGGATGAAAAACTAAATCTTTATGACCATTATGCGCGTGTAATTCGAGAAGAAAACCTGGAGGAAGTAATTTCATTGATACCATATTCCATTTCCTTCGTAAAATTAATGTTGGAAAGCGATTTAGTAGTACGTGCAACAAATACGGATGGTGATGCAATAACAGTTAGGGAAGCGCTATATTTAAATAGGCCCATCATAGCATCTGATGTTACCTTCAGGCCTGAAGGGACAATTTTATTTGCAAATAGGGATAGTAAAGATTTATATTTAAAAATTAATGAAGTTTTGAATGAACCAACTAAGGAACCTAAAAGCTTTTTAAATAATCCGGTTTCAAATTATCTGGATAAGTATGAAAATATTTATTGATTTTGCTTTTTCGATTGCCTCAACCAAAAAAAGGCTCCCGGACAATACGTATGCTATGTATATAAATTTAAATGGCAAAAATGGGCACATGTTATTAAGCAAATTGACATATCGTTGTTTAGGATATTTCTCAACTTAAAATCAATTGGAGTACTACAAAATTTAATAAATTTTATTGATATACTCTTAATCAAATACATTAATGACCACTATTGTAAAATTTAAAGATATCGAATTTGACGAGATTGTTTCAATTGAGCAAGAAGATATTTTCATTCCAGATAGGCCAGAGTTTACCAATAAATACAGAAAAATGTTGTTTTTTGCTCTTCATGAGGGAATCTTTAGGTCCTACCATAAAATTAAATCTAAAACCGATAAGCGAGTAAATCTAAATAAACGATATACCTTGATCGTTATAAAACATAATAATTCTTTATATACTAATCTTAGTATCCAAACTTCAACCAGAACCGATGATTTCATAATCAATAATAAATTTAGACTAGTTTCTGTTCCACCAAAAATCAGTGATTTAATTCCCACACAAAAGTTTAATCAATTTGTTGAAGATGAGCAGACCCCAATGGATATATCCTTCAATCTTAAACCTACCCAAGATGATCCTAAAACTGTAAGATCGAAAAAAGGGGTGTTTCTATATGGGTTGGGAGATTACGCCCGGGTATATATAGCCCCAAATATTAAAAAGCTTTCTAAGGTTTTTTGTGTAGATTATAGCCACCGACTTGCGGAATATTATGCTACTACCTTCAAGTATCAAAACTTCGGAATAATTCCGGAAGATAGTTATTTATACCTTCAAGCAATAGAAAAACCCCTGGCCATTATTGCCACATATCATTCCGATCATACAAGAATTGCGGAAGAAATATTTAACATCAATCCCAACACATTGATTTTTATCGAAAAGCCGCCATGCGTTACGCTGCAGGACATAAAAAACTTGGCGGCCCTATATGATAAAAATGCATTAATTGAAGTTGGATATAATCGAAGATTTATAGCTGTGAATCAAGAAATTAAAGCAGCGACATTTCATCAACAAAAGGTTATTAATATATCGGTGAAGGAAATTTTAATAAATGAAAGCCACTGGTATTTCTGGAAAAATCAAGGTACCCGCATTACTGGAAACCTTTCTCATTGGATTGACTTAGCAGTATATTGGATTGACGGTTTTCCCGAGGAGATTACCTTACTAAGTAGTCCGTCAAAAGATGAGACCTTGACTGTCTCCATCCTGTTTTCTGAGGGATCTTTGGTGAACATAATAGTTTCCGATAAAGGAAATTCTTTGCGTGGTGTTCAAGAACAAATCGAGATTAGAACCAGGAATGAAACATTTTTTATCGAGGACTATCTAAGATATACCAGAATTAATGGCGATGGCTCCAAAGTCATCAAAAAAACCCTCAACAGAGATAAAGGTCATAATGCCATGTATGAACATCTAACCAAGATTTATATTAATGGTTCCGCAACATCGTATACCAAGACAGAATTAATGAAATCTGCATTAACAACATACCATATAGCGAGAATGTTCCAAGAAAATGAGCGAAATTTTAAATTAAACCCGTCGCTCTTTCAAATGGAGTAAATCGTATTTTCACAATTCATACGAACCGTGTGTGCGTTCCCAGGACAGTTTCGGAACGTTCCGTTGTATGGGAAAGAACATTTCTCAAATAAGCTATTTTTCAGCCACGATTCTAATTTGAGTAATGTCAGATTTATAGAATCTTTGAAATGTAGAGCGAAAAATGTGGTAAATATACCCAGACACATGAAACAGATTGCTGCCCAGGACCTTACGAAGGAATGTATAGCCTGGTGGGTTGGTAAACTTTAAATCTTTAACTTCTAAAACTGTAAATCCTGCATGATTAAAAAGATTGCCTAAGTTTATTTCTGCCCAAGTAAAAAAATGATTGTGAATATTCCCCTCCACATACTTTTTGCGCCGTTCATGGGGTACAACAAATACAATTTTTCCTCCACGTTTTAATTTCCTATTTAAATATTTAATTTCTTCGAGGGGATTCTCCACATGCTCTAAGGCGTGGTTCGAAATTATTACATCGGCCCAGCCGTCTTCAATAGCATCTGCATTTTTAAAGGAAGTTATACCAATTGTTTTGGCGAATTCACGGGCCGTATCGTTAATTTCTATCCCTATTTTATTTTTACATTTTAAATTTTTAAGTAAATACCCCCCTCCAGAACCAAAATCTATAACGTTATCGGTTTCTTTAATATAATCCTTGAATTTGAATATATTAGAAATTCCACCGAATTCACCTCGCGCTTTTTGCCATCTAAAATAATCTTCATTATAATGTTCCATTATTTAATATGTATAAGTATGTATGATTTGCAAATATAGCAAAGCGCATTATCCTAAGCTCTTGTGATGGTTAATAAAATCTTCAATTCTATTATATTCCTTACCAACAGGTTGTTTTCTTAACTTCATTTTCTTACAAAGCCTCACCTCAATACTCAAAAAACCTTACTTTTGCACAAAATCCGCAAAAATGAAACAAGTAATCCAAAACTTTAAAACGGGAGAATTATATGTCGATGAGGTACCAAATCCTTCAATTTCGGAAAACATGGTACTTGTAGAAAACAAATTTTCCCTTATAAGCGCAGGAACTGAAAGAGGAACCGTAAAAGTTGGGAAAGCAAGTCTTATTGGCAAAGCCAAGCAACGCCCTGATCTGGTGGCTCAAGTGCTTCAAAATATAAAAAAGGAAGGCTTAAAAGCCACGATTGATAAAGTTAAAACAAAACTTGATTCTCTAAAAGCATTAGGTTACAGTACGTCGGGGATTGTTGCCGCTTCAATGGACGGCAATAGCAAATTCAAACCCGGCGATCGTGTTGCCTGTGCTGGGCAAGATTACGCCTCTCACGCCGAGATGGTTTCCATTCCACAGAACTTGGTAGTTAAAATTCCTAACAATGTTTCTTTCGAAGAAGCCAGCTTTACAACTTTGGGAGCTATTGCCTTGCAAGGCGTTCGCCAAGCAGAGCCCCGATTGGGAGATAAAATTTGTGTAATTGGGCTTGGCCTCTTGGGTCAACTAACAGTGCAATTGTTAAAGGCAAATGGTTGCCGTGTTTTTGGGGTAGATCTATCCAAAAATTTGGTAGACCTCGCTATCAAAAGTGGTGCGGATGGGGCAATGTTACGAAGCGATTCAAATTTAAATACAGCCATAGACAATTTTACAGAAGGTCACGGTTTTGATAGTGTAATCATCACCGCCGCTGCCCCCAGTAATGACCCTATTGAACTTTCCGCAGTAATAAGTCGTAAAAAAGGCAAAGTAATAGTTGTAGGTGCCGTAAAAATGGATATTCCCCGAGATCCTGATTTTTACAGAAAGGAATTAGAGCTTAAAATGTCCACATCATATGGCCCTGGCAGATATGATAATTCATATGAAGAAGATGGCATTGATTATCCTTTTGCATACGTTCGTTATACCGAACAACGGAACATGGAAACCTTTTTGGACCTCATTTCTCAGGGAACTGTAAAATTGAAGAACCTTATAACCCACACATTTGATATTTCAGAAGCAGAAAAGGCATATGATATCGTTTTGGGAAAAGTAGAAGAACCCCACATTGGTATTCTGCTATCCTATCCGGAAAGTGAATCTAAAAAAACAACATTTGTTTCCGTTCAGTCCAATGCCGTTTCGGCTGTAAATATTGGATTTATTGGCGCGGGTAGTTTTGCCCAGAGTTATTTGATACCCTATACCAAAAAAGAGGGGGCTTCTCTGGATACCGTTGTTACCACCAAAGGGATTACTGCGAAAAACGTTGCTTCAAAGTTTGGTTTTAACAATGCCTCTTCCAATGCTCAGGACGTAATTAACAATACAAAAATAAACACGGTCTTCATTGCCACGCCTCACAATAGTCACGCCTCCTACACTATGGAGGCCTTAAAAGCAGGAAAAAATGTTTTTGTTGAGAAACCCTTGGCGATGAATTATGAAGAATTGGAGGAAGTTAAAAAGGTTTATTCGGAAAACAACCAAAAATTAATGGTAGGTTTTAACCGAAGGTTTTCCCCAATTTCGGAAAAAATTAAGGCTGAATTCAAAGGAAACGGTGAGCCAAAAGTGGTGAACATACGTGTAAATGCCGGCTTCATTCCAAAGGACCATTGGACCCAAAATAAAAATATTGGTGGAGGAAGAATCATTGGCGAAATGTGCCACTTTATAGATTTGATGCAATATTTCACGGAAGCGAAACCTGTGAAGGTGTATGCTGCAGCTATCAAAACCGACAACCAAAACCTAACTTCTGAAGATAATATTTCCATTACCATATCATTTAGCGACGGCTCAATAGGTAATCTACTGTATTTAGGGAATGGTGATAAATCCCTTCCAAAGGAATTGATTGAAGTTTTTTCCGGCGGAAAAGTGGGCAGGATTCACGATTTCAGGAAAGGTGATTTACATAAAGGGAACAAACAAATAAAACTGAAGTTGGACGGAAAAGGCCACAAACAGGAAGTTGAAGCCTTTTTGAAATCCTTAAAACAAAACATTGATGCGCCTATTCCTTTTGAGTCTATTTATCTTACAACACTAACCACCTTTAAAGTTTTGGATTCATTGGCAACAGGATTGCCGCAGGATATCTAGCACATAATATTATTCCAATCTAGACCTTTCAGGTTACAAAAACCTGTGAGGTCTTTTTCATTATATTGCTTTACTTTTGCAACTCCTAAAAATATATTGCAAAGGAACAAATGACAGATTTTAAAAACAGTTTCCAAAAACTGAAAACCTATTGTGAAAATGAAGGTTTTAAAGGTTGGGATCCTTATGATGGCCTTAACAGCAAGCTTTTTAATGCCCTTCCATTAATTTCCAAAACTCGTTTTTTCAGACTTGCTTGGATTCAAGTATTTAAGAGAAGTCCGATTAATTTTAGAAGAATCACTTCCGTAGAAAAGGGTTATAATGCTAAGGGATTGGGACTTTTTATAACCGGCTATTGTAATCTTTATAAAAATGACCCTAAGCCCGAATACTTAGAAAAAATAATTCAACTGTCAGATCAAGTTATAAAAATGCAAACCAATGGCTATTCTGGAGCTTGTTGGGGGTATAACTTTGACTGGCAGGCTCGCGCTTTCTTTCAGCCTAAAGGGACGCCAACAGTTGTTGCAACTACATTCATTGCGGAAGCTTTATTGGGGGCGTATAAAATCACCCAAAACAAATACTATCTGGAAGTGGCAATAAGTGCAACACAATTTGTTCTAAAGGATTTAAATAGAACCTATGATGAAAATGGCAATTTTTCCTTTTCCTATTCACCTTTAGATCAAACCCAAGTTTTTAATGCTTCGTTGCTCGGTGCGAAACTATTGAGTATGGTTTATGAATTCACCCAAGAAGAAAACTTATTGATCGAAGCAAGAAAGGCGGTTCAATACGCCGCTGATTTTCAACAGGAAAATGGAGCATGGGCTTATGGTACATTGCCATATCATCAATGGGTAGATAACTTTCATACGGGCTATAATCTTGAGTGTATTTATACATATCAAAAAATTTCAGGCGATACTTCATTTCGAAAAAATATTGAAAAAGGTCTCGATTATTATCTAAAAACCTTTTTTACCGAAGAAGGAATTTCAAAATATTATAACAACTCAATTTTTCCTATTGATATTCACGCACCCGCACAATTGATAGTAACTTTGAGTAAATTGGAAGTCTTTAATGAAAACAAGGAATTAATTGATCGGGTTTTGAAATGGACCGTTGATAACATGCAAGCCGAAAATGGTTTTTTTCAATACCAAAAGAATAAACACTTCAATTCAAATATCCCATATATGCGGTGGGCTCAGGCTTGGATGTTTTATGCCTTTAGTTTCTACTTTCTAAAGAAATAGGATATAAGGCTTATATTTTCTTATCTTAAAATGATATGCACTATGTCATTCATTATTTAACAATAGTCTTTACATTCTCAGCATAATATTGGAAACTATAAAAATACACTTTTCAAAAAGGTTTGGTATGTAGTGATGAAACTGCTTCTGGTAGCTTTGTATTGGTCGAAGATCCTAATTTAGATATTGAAGATTTTAAATCGAAAAATACAGTTTTAGGTCCCGATCTAAAAATGGGACTATTAAAATTAAACTCATCACAGGCACTATCATAAATTGATGTTTATAACATTATTGGTCTATTAAAAAGGGTGAAACCTGTTTTTATAGTTATTTATTTAGAATTTTTACCTCTTGGTGGTTATAGATCCTATAGGCCATTAATCGTACAACATGACAACCTTGCGCCAGTATTGTTAATGGTATAATTTATATGGTCTTCCAGCATTATTTTATTTTTTAGGATAATTAAAAAGTACCGGGAGGATTTTTTACACAGTTCTCCTGTTGCCCATTTTAATTTTTTATATCAATATAGTTCAGAAGATGAAACAAACAATGAATGTAAAAGAGTTGAAGCTTCCTCAACACTTCTTGTATATTACAATATCTTCCTCTAAAAGTTCTCTATAAGATGGAATTATGGAGATATAGTTATCTTATAATTTTTTCAGCAATCAAATATCGTGGACGGTTCTTTACCTGTAAGAAAATCTTACCAATATATTCCCCAATTATTCCAATAGCAAAAGTTTGTATTCCCCCAAAAAACATTATAGTTGCGATGACGGAGAACCATCCTTGTATAACATTGCCCAATAAAAGCTGTATCAACGCCCAAGAAAAAAATAGGATTGATAGCAAAGTGGAGAATAAACCGGTTATCAAAATAAAACGCAAGGGTTTTACTGAAAAAGAGGTAATGCCATCCCCTGCAAAGGAAGCCATTTTTTTAAGCGGATACTTACTTTCCCCTTCTTCTCGCTTCAACCTTTTGTAATATACTAAGGCATACTCCAAACCAATTGCAGGAAATATTGCGCGTAAAAAGAGATGGGTTTCCTGGAAGTTAAGGAAGGAATTCAAGGCCTTATTATTTATTAATCTGAAATCAGCGTGATTTACTATGGTTTTAACCCCTAAAAATTCCATAAATGAATAAAACTTTTGAGCCGATTTACGTTTAAAAAAACTGTCTGATGAGCGGTCATCACGAACCCCATAAACAATATCACAACCCTGTTGATATTTTTCGAGCATGTCAATAATTACCCTAAAATCATCTTGTAGGTCCACATCTAGGGTAACATACGCATCAAACTGATTATTAAAGGTTTCCATACCCGCAAGAAGAGCCTTTTGGTGTCCAAAGTTATTTGAAAGTTTTATTGCATTTACCCTATAATCATCTAAACTAGATATGATTTTCCAAGTGTTATCTGAACTTCCATCATCTACAAAGCAAATTCTACTTTCCTTAGCAATATAATTGCCAGCTAAAAGTGAATCAAAGAAATCGAAGAATTTTTGAATTGAATTGGTCAATATTTTCTCTTCATTATAACAAGGAAATATGACTAATAATTTTGGTATATTTTGATTAACCATGATTGCCAATTTGAGTGTTTCAAAGATATAAGACTTTTCTCAGGGAGAATCAATATGATTCTTTTTGTTAAAACCTGTATAGCATTTATAAGCTTCAAGCCGATATATGGAATTGTTTTATATTTGCTGGCTCTTTATAAACTGATTTTGGACAAAAAAAGAATTGCAATCCTAAATACAACCATAGACAACCTCTCCATGCAAGAAACCCTTGCTCTGGTGCAGCAAAAAATACGGGATGGAGAACAGCTACACCACGTGGTTGTAAATGCAGGAAAAGTTGTAGCCATGCAAAAGGATATGGAACTTCGCCATAGTGTAAATCAATGCCACATTATCAATGCGGACGGACAAGCGGTTGTGTGGGCTTCTCGTTTCTTAGGAAAACCTTTGAAGGAACGTGTGGCTGGAATAGATTTGATGGCCAATCTTGTGGAAATGGCACATAAAAACAATAACAAAATCTTCCTTTTTGGCGCCAAGGAAGAAGTTGTAAAGGAAGTGGTTGAAAAATATTCTGAAAATTACAGCCCAGAAATTATAGCGGGATACCGCAACGGTTATTTCACACCTGCAGAAGAAGAAGAAATTGCAAAACAAATTGCTAACAGCGGAACACAAATGCTTTTCGTGGCAATATCTTCCCCAATCAAAGAAAATTTTCTTTACAAATATCGCGACCTCCTTAAAAATGTGAATCTCATTATGGGCGTTGGCGGCAGTTTTGATGTAGTTGCCGGAAAAACCAAACGTGCCCCTTCCTGGATGCAAAAGGCTGGCCTGGAATGGTTCTATCGTTTTGCCCAAGAACCAAGACGCATGTGGAAGCGCTATCTGGTTGGAAATTCCAAGTTTATCTATTTAGTTCTAAGGGAACGTTTTTCTCATTAGGGTATAAGTGCCTCGACCTGAAAATAAGTCCCATCAGCGCACCCCTTATCATTACTATTTCAATCTAACATTCAACCATCTGATAATCCAACCATCTAAAAATCCAAAATCCTTTTCTCACAGATACTCAATAGCAAAGCCATAGCAAAGCCATAGCAAAGTCATTAAAACGTAAGAAAATCGCTCTTTTTTCTTACAAAATTAATTTCTCTTTAATTTGGTTCAAACTCTTCTAAAATAAGGCGTTCGAATTATTTACAAATATTGACGAATGGCCAGATATTGTATTATTCTAAATCTCTAGCTATCTCACCCTAAAATCTCCTTGCTATAATCTGATATCTCATAAGAGTTTTTTATCTTCCCCTGAAATTTATTAAACAAATCCTAATCCATGAGGATACTGCTTGCCGCCATATATCCCTATGCTTTTTTGTTGCTTTATCTAATAATTCCTTTTGATAATTACATCCGGGCCCTCCCGAATATTCTTTTGGCAATTTTACTGGTTGCTTTTCCATTTATCGTAAAAAAGGAAGATTTCAAAAAATTAAAACCGCTTCCCATTGCTATTTTCCTAATATTTTTTGTTTATCTCTGTGCAGATTCATTACTTAGCGGGCGATTGCCGGAAGACTTCTACATAATTAAGAAAGTGTTGATAGCGGTTGGCCTCGCTATTCTTTATATCCCCGTTGCCGATGTAAAAAAAATAAACAGTGCAATCATATTTTCTTCACTGGCGGCAATCATCTTTACGGTTTACAATTTTGTGCTTATTACTGACCAGGTCGGAAATTTTGCGTTGGGTGATTCTCCGCAAGTTATCGAGTCATTATTGATTGATAGGCTGTATCTCGGTTTGTTGAGTACTCTCAGCATACTCATTTCCGTTCAGGCCATCAATAAAAAGTACCATCCCAACAATAACTATTATTTAGCAAATATTTTGGTGAATGCCCTATTCATTATTCTCATTGCTTCAAAAATAGCGGTCATTTCGCTATTTGCCCTCCTGTTGCTAAGGCAATTCTACGGACAACGTCGTTGGGGTAAAACAATACTGGCTAGTATAGCGATAGTGGCCGTGTTGGGGCTTTTCTATGTTCTTAAAAACGAAGGTAAGATTCACTCCAGCCAACGAGCGGATAGTAGTAATGCCCACACTTTTATTGAAAATTCAATGACCTATGAATTAAGGGCAGTAGTATGGTCATGTGCCCAAAAAATAATAAGTACTGAGGGATTCAGCATGACGGGTATGGGTTTTGGGACAACCAAGGATAAACTCGTTTCCTGTTATCAAACTAACATTTCAAATCCGTTGAAAAAGGAAAGGTTTGTCCAAGAACGCTACAACACGCACAATCAATTTTTAGATTTTTACTTAAGTGCCGGCTTCATAGCATTGCTACTTTTTTTGGCATTTATCGTTTTCACATTTATTACAAACCGAAAACGGTTTTTTCCAACCGCAATATTGGCAACATTGTTAATGTATTGTTTGGTTGAAAATCTATTTCACAGACAGATTGGCGCATATTATATTGGGTTCATTTTAATTGTATTAATGACAAGCGCCAGGGCCCCACAAAACAACAGTATAAAAAAGTTATAAAAAGATTTGCAAATTGTACTTTTGCGCTTGAAAAAATTAAAGGGAAACATTTTCAGCCTTTGTTATATAGGAAAAGATAGATGAAAATTTCAGTAATAGGAACGGGATATGTAGGATTGGTAACAGGAACCTGTTTGGCCGAAACAGGAAATGAGGTGATCTGCGTGGATATAGACAAGGCGAAAGTTGAAAAAATGCGTAACGGCGAAGTACCCATCTATGAACCGCATCTAGACGTTATTTTTGAAAGAAACATAAAGGCAAATCGTTTGCGTTTCACCACCTCCCTTGAGGAAGGGCTTGACCATGGCGAAATAATTTTTCTTGCCCTGCCAACGCCCGAGGACGAGGACGGCTCTGCAGATTTATCCTATGTTTTAAACGTTTCCGAAGAAATCGGTAAAAAAATAAAAGGCTATAAAGTAATCGTGGATAAAAGCACCGTACCGGTGGGTACAGCAGAAAAAGTCCAAGAAATAATTGCAAAAAATGCTACCTGTGAATTTGATGTGGTCTCAAATCCTGAGTTTTTAAGAGAAGGTTTTGCGGTAGACGATTTTTTAAAGCCCGAGCGCATCATCGTGGGCTCAAGCAGCGAAAAGGCTACCGATTTAATGAAAAAACTATACGCACCGTTCGTGCGCTCCGGCAATCCAATAATCGTAATGGATGAAAAGTCGGCTGAACTTACTAAATATGCCGCAAACTCATTCCTAGCCACGAAAATTACCTTTATGAACGAAATAGCCAACTATTGTGAAAAGGTTGGCGCTGATGTTGACTTGGTTCGGGCAGGTATGGGTAGCGATAGCCGAATTGGCAAACGCTTTCTTTTCCCTGGAATTGGTTATGGCGGCTCTTGCTTTCCGAAGGATGTAAAAGCTCTTCGAAAGGCTGGAAAGGACAGGGATTACGATTTCAAGATTTTGAGTTCGGTAATCGAGATAAATTCCGCCCAAAAAACAATTCTACTTCCAAAAATAGAAGAATATTTCAACAACAATTTATACGGAAAAACAATAGCCGTTTGGGGATTGGCCTTTAAACCGGAAACGGATGACATTCGCGAGGCCCCATCAATTGATATGATGGAAGGACTGCTGTCCAAAGGAGCCAAACTTCAGGTTTTTGATCCTGAGGCAATTCCGAATATTCAAAAACGTTTTGGTGATAAATTGATTTATGCAGAATCCATGTACGCTGCCACTGAAAATGCCGACGCACTATTAATCTGTACCGAATGGAGCATATTCCGAACTCCAGATTATGAAAAGCTAAAAAAACAGTTGATAAATCCAGTGGTTTTCGATGGAAGAAATTTATACAATGTAAATGATATGGAAGCGGAGGGATTTACCTATGTTTCTGTGGGTAGAAAGTCAGTAAACTTATGAAACAGCGTGTTTTAATAACAGGTGCGGCTGGTTTTTTAGGTTCCCACCTCTGCGATAAATTTATAGCCGAAGATTTCCATGTAATTGCAATGGACAACCTCATTACGGGCGATCTTAAAAATATTGCCCATCTTTTTAAATTGGAATCCTTTGAATTCTATCATCACGACGTAACAAAATTTGTGCACGTTCCGGGAAAAGTAGATTATATTCTACATTTCGCCTCGCCTGCAAGTCCCATTGATTATTTAAAGATTCCCATTCAAACATTGAAAGTGGGTTCGTTGGGGACACACAATTTGTTGGGCCTCGCACGGGAAAAAAATGCACGCATCCTTATTGCCTCCACTTCGGAAGTATACGGCGATCCATTGGTGCATCCGCAAACGGAGGAATATTATGGCAATGTAAACACCATCGGGCCACGAGGGGTTTACGATGAAGCCAAACGTTTTCAAGAATCCATTACTATGGCCTATCATCGGTTCCACGGTTTGGAAACCCGAATTGCGCGAATCTTTAACACTTATGGACCAAGAATGCGGCTTAATGATGGCCGTGTTATACCCGCATTTATAGGGCAATCCCTTCGTGGCGAAGATTTAACCGTGTTTGGCGATGGCTTGCAAACCCGCTCCTTTTGTTATGTAGACGATGAGGTTGAAGGCTTGTATCGCTTGTTGCTCAGCGATTATCCATTGCCCATAAACATTGGTAATCCGGAGGAAATAACCATCCTCGATTTTGCAAATGAAATATTAAAACTAACCGGGACAGAGCAAAAAATAGTTTTCAAACCACTGCCACAAGATGACCCATTGCAGCGGGAACCAGATATAGCAAAAGCCAAGGAAATATTGGGCTGGGAACCAAAGGTTTCAAGACAGGAAGGAATGAAAAAAACTTTTGATTATTTTAAAAATCTTTCAAAAGAAGAGCTGTTTAAAAGTGAACACAAAGATTTTTCAAAACACAATAGATAAAAATGTTTAAAAGCGGAAGATATTCTGGTTGGTTGCGGCCCATTTCTTATGGAGTGGACCTCTTCTTTATCCATTATATTGCTTTTAAATTCTTTGGCTCACATTTTCCTTATTTTAACTATCTAGTCTTTTTGACCGTTGCGTGGCTGGTGCTCTCATTGCGTTCGGGTTTTTACGAAATCTACCGCTTCACCCATCTTTCAAAAATAATGTCATTGGTCGGGAAGCAGGGAGTTATTTTTATTTTGATCGTTTTTTCTTTTTTCGGTTTTTACAATGAATTGCCCACTTCTGCCTCAACCATATTTAAATATATTTTTTGGGTGATGCTCTGCATTTCTATAGTGAAACTGGGTATTTTCTTCCTTCTTAAAAAATATAGACTCCACCTTGGCGGAAATGTCCGAAAGGTGGTAATTATTGGGTTGAACCAAAAGACGGACCAGCTTCGTAAATTTTTCACCCACAATCCTGTTTACGGTTATAAACTCTATAAAACATTTGATCTAAAGGGCCCCGAAAAGGTTTCGATAGAAGCTTGTATGGATTATATTCTGAAAAATGACATTGATGAAGTCTATTCCTCCGTTGCGGAAATTGGGAACAAAGATCTAATTAAACTGATGGATTTTGTAGACAATAATCTAAAAATCCTAAAGTTCCTTCCCGACAATAAAGAAATTTATAGCAAGAAATTGGATTTTACGTATTATGGCGTTCTTCCCATCCTTTCCATGCGGAAAATCCCGATGGACGAACCTTTGAATAAATTTTTAAAGCGCAGCTTTGACGTGCTTCTTTCCTTGTTTGTTATTATTGGGCTTCTTTCTTGGTTAACGCCTTTACTTGGCCTGTTAATAAAGCTCGAATCAAACGGCCCCGTCTTCTTTAAGCAAAAGAGAAATGGCCTCGATTATAAGGAATTTTATTGCTATAAGTTTCGTTCGATGAAGCCGAACCCGATGGCGCATTTGGAACAGATAAAAAAAGGTGACGAACGCGTAACCAGAGTAGGAAGGATTATCCGTAAAACAAGTATTGACGAACTGCCGCAGTTCATAAACGTACTCAAGGGGGAGATGAGTGTCGTGGGTCCGCGCCCCCATATGGTTAGCCACACTCATATGTATGCTGAAAGAATTGACAAATTTATGGTGCGCCATTTTATCAAGCCTGGCATAACCGGGTTAGCCCAAGTAAGCGGTTTCCGAGGCGAAGTGGAAAGCGAGAGCCATATCATAAAAAGAGTTAAGTACGATATTTTCTATCTTGAAAACTGGAGTCTTTTTCTCGACATAAAAATTGTATTCCAAACCATTTACAATGCCCTTCGCGGTGAGGAAAAAGCATATTAAACATTTTCTATTGAAGTTATTAATGCCGCAAACTGCTTCTTAAAGTTAAAAGTGTGCATTGAATTTTGACTGACAGTTGCTTTTGGAAATCGTGTCAATTCCAATTCAGATATATTGTTTATAAAATCCTGTAAAGCCTCAAAATCGTTTACGGGAATAACCCATCCCAAGGATTCCGTTTTCACTATCTCGCCACCTTCCCCCCCAGCAAAGTAAAGTATTGGTATTCCCAAGCGGGAATATTCAAAAATTTTTGATGGAACGGAACCGTAGATTCTTTTGACCAACGGCACAAAAGCAATATCATATTTTTGAAGCTCAATGTGTAACCTTTCCCTCTCAAATTCCCCATAAAAGAAAATATTATTTTTTTGAAAAACTTTAAATTTTTCAGCTTCCGGTCCCGCACCGTAAATATGGAGACTTACACTTTTTGGGAAGGATAACCTTTGGCAGATTCCCAACAGTCCCTGTGCCATACCCAACAAGCCGGCGTAAACTATCTTTATTTCTGCGAATGGCGACCTTTCCCCTAAAGAATAAACTTCAAAATCTGGAATGTTTCGATATAAAAACAAAGCTTTTTCATTTTCGATATTCGATATATGTTGCAGAATTTCTTCCGATTGCCCCAGAATCAAATCTGCATTTCTATAACAGAACTTTTCCATTTTCTGTAATAGGTTATAATATGTTCCTTCCTGTAGAAGCCCCATTTCCAGTCCGGCCAATGGCCAAAGATCTGAAACGTTCAGAATTATTTTTTTCGATAAAACACGTCCTATCCACACCGCCGTAAATCCTACAAAAACAGGGGAATATTGAATAACTACTTTTTTGGGAGTTTTGGCAAAAAGGAAGTATAAAATCAAACTAAAGGAAAAGGAAACCATAGCCAATAACCTTACAAATTTATTTGCGGAATTGCTGGGCCATATCCACAGTCGTTTTATTTTTCCGAAAGATGCAGATTCAACAGCTGAAAGTTTACCCCTATATTCCCGAAAAACTTGCCCCGTGGGGTAATTGGGCAAAGGGCAAACAACTGTCACATTAAAACCGGCAGCGCCCATGGCTTCCGCCAGACTGGAAATACGATTGGCTGCTGCGCCCTTTTCAGGAGGGAAATAGTTGCTTATTATAAGAATTTCCTTTTGCACGTTTTGTGTGATTAATTTTCAACCAACGAAACAAACTGTTTCAATTTCCCACTTTCACTTCTATCCAATTGTACTTTTCGTTGGAATTTAAAAGTCAATCCTGGCTCCAAAAATTGCTCAAGAGTTTTTAAAATAACAGTCTTTTTTTCTTCCGTCAATTCTTCCAAACTCACATAATTGATTTCGAAAGTATCAATCTCTGTTTGAACCACTTTAAATTCCTGTATGTTTCCGCTCTCCTCCATTATCTTTTTGGTAATTACGTAAAAGGTCATTCCAGCAGCTTTCTTTCCGCTTGGCAGTATTGCGAAGTCATTTGTTCTCCCAACCAAGGTTTTAAGAATAGGTTTTTTAAAAGTGCTTCCTTCGCTTAAAGCGCCGTAATCGCCAATTTCATAACGGATAAATGTATGCGCTTTGTTGTGAAGTGAAGTTATCACAATTCGCCCTTTTTCTCCCAATGGAAGTGGCTTATCCGCTTGGTCCAAAATTTCAACAAATAGCGTTTTGGAATCTACCTGCCATTCTCCCTGAGGATTTGTAAAGGCAATGACCCCGGCTTCCGAGCAGCCATACTCGTTTACAATTGGAACTCCCAATTGGTTTTCAAGCAGTTTTTTGTCATCCTCAAATAGCATTTCAGAAGTAACAATGCACACCTTCAACGTTGGGCAGACATTTTTTAAAATTATATTTTTTCCCTTCAAATATTTCGCAAACAGTACAATACTGCTGGTGTACCCGTTTATATACTCAAAAGGTCTTTGTTTGTATATATTCAACATTCCATCCAGTGCCTTTTCCGAAAGATCATTTATTGAAAACCGATACCTTTTTGCTAAAAAATCTTTTAAGCGAACCGTTTTATTCTCCACCGAATCCAAAGGAATTCCGTAATAACGTGCCTGCAATGAGCTGTTGAAGTCAATGCCGTACCAGCCAAACCTTTCCATATGGTACGCCCAGGTAATGGCGTGGCTAAACTTATCTTTTGCAAACCGAATGGGATTTCCGCTTGAGCCCGAAGTTTTGTTGGTATAAATATTTTTATCTGAAAATCCTTTTGAAAGCCTTTCCCTCAACGGAATTTGGAAATCCTGTTTTGTCAAAATTGGAAGCGATTCCCAATCTGAAAAACCATTCGTCACTTTATTTTTATAAAACGGATTATTCCTTAAATGATACGCGACGATCTCGGTTTTTTTAGAATTCAAAAATGCCTCATAATCTGCGTCTTTTACTTCGGAAATTTGCCGCAATTCCTCCTTGGCTTCTTTTATGGGGAAGCGTTTTAAAAACAGTGAAAAATCGAAAAGTCTCAAAAGATAGTTTTTAATTTAAAATGAATCCCATAATGGCCAAAAGCCAAATTCGCATTAAATAAATTAGCGGTTCAAGGTACAAACAATTATTTTTGACTCCGAAAACAAAACATTCCAATCTTCCTCCAAGGTTGTCATAACTTATATAGATTTAAATAATTTAACTATGAATATCCTCATCCTAGGTTCCGGCGGTCGCGAGCATACATTTGCCTATAAAATTGCTCAGAGCAATCGCTGCGAAAAACTTTTTGTGGCCCCCGGAAATGCCGGTACTGCTTCCATCGCAACAAATGTGGAACTAAAGGTAACCGATTTTGAAGCGGTGAAGAAATGCGTTTTGGAAAACCTAATCGCTATGGTTATCGTCGGTCCCGAGGATCCCTTGGTCCACGGAATTGCCGATTATTTTTCAGATGATGCCGAATTGCAAAAGGTGATGCTAATTGGCCCTTCAAAACGTGGCGCATTGCTGGAAGGCAGCAAACAGCGCGCAAAGGAATTTATGGTGCTGCACAACATTCCCACCGCCGCCTATGAAACTTTTACGGCGAAATCCTTGGAAGCGGGAAAAATATTTTTGGAAAACCTGAAACCGCCCTACGTTTTAAAAGCGGATGGTCTTGCCGCCGGAAAAGGCGTTTTGATTTTAAACGATTTGAACGAGGCAAAACAAGAACTTGAAAATATGCTCGCCCACAGCAAGTTTGGCGAGGCAAGTTCCAAAGTAGTGATTGAGGAATTTTTGGACGGCATTGAACTCAGCGTTTTTGTGCTTACCGATGGCAAAAATTATAAAATCCTTCCCACGGCGAAAGATTACAAACGAATTGGGGAAGGCGATACCGGTCTAAATACTGGCGGAATGGGCGCCATCTCCCCAGTACCATTTGCCGATGAGGTTTTGATGGAAAAAATTGAAGAACGAATTGTAAAACCAACGGTAAAAGGTCTTTCCAAAGAAAAAATTGATTACAAAGGTTTTATTTTCATAGGCTTGATAAAAGTGGGCAACGAGCCCTACGTAATTGAATACAACGTACGCATGGGCGATCCGGAAACCGAAGTGGTGTTGCCCAGAATTAAAACGGATTTGGTGGATGTATTGGAAGCCACCTACCACCAAAAGTTGAATTCACTTTCAATTGAAATTGACCAAAGGGCTGCTGCCACGGTCATGCTAGTTTCCGGCGGATATCCCGAAGATTACGAAAAAGGAAAGGAAATTTCTGGATTGGAAAATGTGGAAGGATCACTAGTTTTTCACGCGGGTACAAAAACTGAAAATGGAAGAATCTTAAGCAATGGAGGGCGTGTTTTGGCGGTCACATCTTTGGATGATGATTTCAGAAAGGCACTAAAAAAATCCTATCAAAATATAGAAAAACTATCTTTTGACAGGATGAAGTATCGTAGTGATATTGGTTTTGACCTTTAAGCTATTTTGGATTTTCGTTGTAAGTATAAGTGCTCTCTTCGTTTTCATCAAATTTTTTCAATTGGATCATCCAATAAACGAAAGCAACCGACCCGATAATCAAAAATACCCAAGAGAAAAAATTGGCAAGCCACCAACTGTCCAATTCTAGGCTTCTTAAAGCATCATACGGGATAAACAGAACATTTTCAAAAAGGAAGGCGATTCCTTCCCAAATACCTTTCCAAGTCATATCTTTAATCTTTAGCCCACAAAAATATAAAATAACCACCTATGCTTACAAGCTTTTTTGGAAAATCTAGCCCGGTAAATTATTTGATTCTCGGTGTTTTTATTGTGGTTGGTTATCTTTTTGGTTCCATCTCGGGTTCTTCATTAGTAATTACACCCTATCTCCTCTTTGTTCATGGCGCTTTCATTTTGCTTAGTGTATTGATGCTGTTGCTCTTGGATTTTATAATTCGTAAAAATCATTTAACGAAGTCGAACACCTTCGCCATTTTCTTTTTTACCTGCTTTATTTCCATGTTACCGGTTATCTTTCTTCAGCACAACATTCTTTTGGCAAATGCTTTTCTAATATTGGCCCTGCGCCGGATTATGAGCCTGCGGAGCGATAGAAATTCATCAAAAAAAATTCTAGATGCAAGTGTTTGGATAACGATTGCTTCATTATTCTATTTCTGGAGTCTTTTGTTTTTTGTTCCATTGTGGTTCGCCATTATTCAAAAACCAAATTCCAACTATAAACAGATGTTGATTCCGTTTACGGGATTTTTGGCTATTTTTATGATGAATACAGCCTATCAACTTTTGATGTCAAATTCATTTGACTGGTTTTTTAACTGGAATAAACCCATAAGCTTTGACTTTTCAAAATACAATGCCGCGTCGGTATTAGTGCCTGCAACTGTAATTCTAGGTTTTTACATTTGGACCGGCGCCTATCGGATTATAAGGCTGTCCGCAGTATCTCTTAAGGAAAAATCCAATTATCTTTTAATGCTTTACCTGAGCATAACCAGTTTATTGGTGGCGCTGTTCGGGCCCCAAAAAACAGGCGCCGAATTACTTTTTGTCTTAGCACCCGTCTCCATTATTGCTGCCAATTATATTGAAGGTTTTGATACGGACCGATTTATGGAAAAAGACATGTCGGAATTTTGGTTTAAGGAAATTATGCTTTGGCTAATATTAATTTTACCCTTCGTATTTTTGTTTTTATGAGCCTACCGAATCTTTCAGAAATTGAACAAGAGTTAAAAAAGCGCCATCAATATCCGTATAAATGGTTTCAAAAGCAGAATGATTTATGGGACAATCGCACCAATTTTATATATAGCACGCCCTATTGGGAAGCGCTAATTCCCCAAATTGCCAACTTGGTAAAAACCCATAATTTTAACAAACAGCATATTTTTCAATATGCCGCAAACCGATGGTACAACTTCTGGAGCGCACAGGCCGTGGAACAGATTTTTGCAGAAATGGAAAACGTTGAAACACTTGCAGACCGAAAGGATTCCGAAAAGGATTTCTACCTATTTGGAATTCCCTTTGACCATAAAACTTCGGTGTTTCCTAGGCAATTTAATAAAAGGTTTGAATATGCCCAAACACACAAAGCTGAATTGATTACCTGGCTTTACGAAAATCAAAGCTCCCAAAAGCGGCATCATTCCAAAAACCGCCTTTTCATTGTGGTATATAATCACAACGGTGAACATTGGAAAATGAAGGCTGAAATTTCATTGCTGAAAAAAGCCATTAAGAAGTATGTGCAATCTTTCGATGAAGAACTATTATCAACCTTTACTTTTGCCGAAAATCAAATAACTTTGAGCGACATAATCTGGGTTTCAGAATGAATTACATTGGCAGCAAACATAAACTCTCTAACTTCATTTTTACAGCGGTGGCCAAAACCTGCGGAAATGGACTTTCACAAAAAATATTTTGCGACCTTTTTGCAGGAACCGGAATTGTGGGACGAAACTTTAAACCCCACGTCAAACAAGTAATCGCAAACGATGTTGAATATTATAGTTTTGTGCTGAACCGAAATTACATCGGCAATCACGTTTCTTTTGATTATGAAGATTTCTTAAAAGAATTGAATGCCCTTAGCGGAAAAAAGGGTTTCATCTTTCAGAATTATTCTCAAAGCGGAAAAGCTGGACGAAATTATTTCACCTCAGAAAATGGGCAGAAAATAGATGCCATCCGACTTCAAATTGAGCATTGGAAAAATGCTTCAACAATTACTGAAGACCAATATTTCTTTTTACTCGCTTCCCTTTTGGAGAGCGCCGATAAAGTTGCCAACACCGCTTCGGTTTATGGTGCATATTTAAAGCACGTAAAAGCTTCCGCGGCAAAAACATTGGTCATTAAACCCGCCATTTTTCAAACAACGGAAAATTCCCATCGGGTTTTTCAGCAAGACAGTAACGAATTGATAAAGAAAATTGAAGGTGACATCCTCTATTTGGACCCGCCTTACAATGCGCGCCAATACGGCGCCAACTACCATTTGTTAAATACTATCGCAAAATATGATACCTTTGTGCCACAGGGGAAAACCGGGCTGCGCGATTATTATAAAAGTGATTGGTGTCGCAAGGGTGAAGTGTTAAAAAGTTTTGGGGAATTGATTGAAAATGCCCAATTTCAGTACATCTTCCTGAGTTATAACAACGAAGGATTAATGGATCAAATGGAAGTGCAAACGATCATGGAACGTTTTGGAAATTACACTTTGGAAACAAAGAAATACCAAAGATTTAAAGCCGACAAAACCGAAAACCGAAACCACAAAGCCTCGGAAACTTTTGAATATTTGCACATTTTAGAAAAATTTTGAATAATAATAGCGTCACCTATTCCCCATTGTAGGGAGCAAGGGGGATGTTTACGAATAAAAAATAAAAGTATGTTCTCAGACAAAGCAAATAAAATCTTCGCAGAAGTAATTGAAAAATACCACGAAATCAACACCGTGGACCAATCCTTCGGCAATCCGTATGATAACGAAAGCAATTTAATTGAACATTTGCTTTACCGAAAATGCTGGATAGATACGGTGCAGTGGCATTATGAGGATATAATTCGCGACCCAAATATTGACCCAGTTGCCGCTTTAAAATTGAAACGCCAAATTGATGCTTCGAACCAAGATAGGACCGATATGGTTGAGTACATCGATAGCTATTTTCTCGAAAAATTTAAGGATGTAAAAGTAAGTGAAGAGGCAACCATAAACACCGAAAGTCCGGCGTGGGGCATTGACCGCCTTTCCATTTTGGCGTTAAAAGTTTTTCATATGAATGAAGAGGCAAACCGCACCGATGCTTCGCAGGAACACCAAATGGCTTGCCAAGCGAAACTTGATATTCTGTTGGAACAACGGGTGGATTTAAGTACCGCCATCAACCAATTGCTTGATGATATTGCGCACGGCAGAAAATATATGAAAGTATACAAGCAAATGAAAATGTACAATGACGATGAGTTAAATCCAGTTCTTCGCGGAAATAAAGCTCCTTAACCAACCCTAATGGGACAATTTCACAATGCCCAAAATTAATCACATATTAGTAATTCGCCTTTCCGCAATGGGCGATGTCGCTATGGCGGTGCCAGTGCTTCGGGTTTTTTCACAAACCTATCCCGATGTAAAAATCACAGTACTTTCGCGCCCGTTTTTCAAACCTTTATTTGAAGGAATTCCCAACATCAATTTTTTGGAAGCCGATTTGAAAGGAAGGCACAAACGCTTCGGGATTATTAAATTGGCAAATGAGGCGAAGGATTTGGGAATTGATGCTGTTGCTGATCTTCACAATGTTATCCGTTCCAAAATAATTACGAATTATCTGAAATTTAAAGATGTGAAAATCGCCACTGTCGATAAGGGGAGAGCCGAAAAGAAAGCATTGGTTTCTGCTAAGGGCGGGGCGATTACCCAATTAAAAACCACCCATCAGCGCTATGCCGAGGTGTTTGGAAAACTCGGTTTTCCCATAAATTTAAAGGAACATATCGCGCCAGCGAAGAAAAAATTGTCACCCAAACTTAACGCACTTTTGGGGGTTGAAAACAAAAAACTTATCGGCATCGCTCCTTTTGCTGCCCATCAGAGCAAAATGTATCCTCTCGCTTTAATGGCCGAGGTAATCCGTGAACTTGACAGAACTGAAAAATACCGAATCTTCCTCTTCGGTGGGGGGAAAAAGGAACTGGAGCTACTTAAAAAACTTGAGCATCCATTCGCAAACGTATTGAATGTTGCCGGAAAACTCACTTTTGAGGAAGAGCTCACCCTGATTTCGAATCTGGATTTAATGTTTTCCATGGACAGTGGCAACGGGCATCTGGCTGCAATATTTGGCGTTCCCGTACTTACGCTTTGGGGCGTGACGCATCCTTTTGCGGGTTTTGCACCTTTTAATCAGCCGGAAACCAACCAGCTACTTTCTAACCGCGAAAAGTTTCCGCTAATTCCTACTTCAATTTACGGGAATAAATTTCCCAGCGGTTATGAGGAAGTTATGAAGACTATTGCTCCTGAAACTGTAGTGCATAAAATTCGGGAACTTACTTACACATCATCATAATCCACAACAACCGTCGGCGTCGTGGGGTGCGCTTGACAGGTAAGTATCAATCCATCGGCAATTTCCGCTTCGGTAAGGATTTGGTTTTTGCGCATTTCAGCCTTTCCTTCTTTTAAGCGGGCGATGCATGTACTGCAAATTCCGCCCTGGCATGAATATGGTGGATCTAAACCTTCGTCCAATGCAGCTTCAAGAATGCTTTTGGTCTGCGGCATTTCAAACGTTTCCTCGTCATTGTCCAGAATAACTCTTACGGTTGTGTTGCCATCGTGTTTTTCAACCAAAAGCCCTTTTTCCGCTGTGGAAAATAATTCGTGGTGTACTTGTTTTGAATTGATGCCGTTGTGTTTCAAAGTTGCTGAAACTTCGTCAATCATTTCTTCTGGGCCGCATAAGTAGAACGCTTCAAAGGTAGTTTCGGCATATTTATTCTTTAGGAAAAAATTTACCATGGCACGGTCAATTCTTCCAAATCTGGCATTCTCCTCTTCCTTTCTGCTGAACACAAATTCGGCAAAAAACCGTTTGGGAAATTGTTTTTGAAGTTCTAGAATATCGTTGTAAAACATGGTTTCCGCAATATTCTGATTCCCATAAACCAACAAGAATTTACTTTGGGGCATATCTTCCAAAGTAGATTTTATCAAAGAAAGCACCGGCGTTATGCCACTTCCGGCGGCAAAGGCGGCATAATTTTTCAGATTTGGTTCAAGTATGAACTTTCCCGTGGGGGGCATCACTCGTAACGTATCGCCAGCTTTTAATTGATTATTGGCATACATTGAAAAAGCGCCCTTGTCCACTTTTTTTACTCCTACTTTCAAAATACCACTTTTGGGGGAGGAACAGATGGAATAGGCGCGGCGAATTTCCTTACCGCCGTCTAGATATTTTATGGTAATGTATTGTCCCGCCTTGAAGGCAAAGGTATTTTTTAAATTTTCGGGAAGGTCAAAACTGATGGAAACCGAATTGGGGGTTTCACTTTTTACTTCGGAAACGGTAAGCGTATGAAACTCGCTCATAATCTTAAATTTTTTTCGCAAAAATACAAAGGAATTCAGGGAAACAAAGTTTTATGGGCTTTTAATGCGTTCCAATTTTTCAGTATTTCAATTAGTAGATATTAAAAAGAAGTGTATTTTTACCGCTCTTTAGCGATTCTACATACTAAAAAAGAACCTTTTAAGTTACAATACTATATAAACTGAAACCATTTTGAAAGGCATATATAAAATTACCCTATTCACACTCGCTGTTGTTTTTTTGGCAGCCTGTTCCCGCAAAAAAAATACCTTTTTAAACAGAAATGTCCACGCCGTAACAACGGAATTTAATACCCTTTACAACGGCGATTTGGCCTTTGAGGATGGCAAGGAACAATTGGCTTATGGCTTTCGCGATAATTTCTGGGAAATTCTTCCGGTAGAGCGTATCAATATTGAGGAAGCTGATGCAAAAGCTCCCAACAACTCCAAAAATGCCGATTTTAATCGTGCTGAGGAAAAGGCCGCAAAGGCCATACAAAAACATAGCATGTATATCGACGGAAAGGAATATAATCCGCAGATTGACGAGGCGTATATGCTTTTGGGAAAGGCGCGATATTATGACGGTCGTTTTATTCCCGCGATGGATGCTTTCAATTTTATTCTGGACCGATATCCCACAAGTAACAACATCAATGTAGCAAAGGTTTGGAAGGCAAAAACAAATATTCGTTTAAAGAATGAGGAATTTGCCATTGAAAATCTTAAGAAAATGTTTGAGACCGCAGAATTAACTGAAGAAGAACTAGCCGATGGCTCAGCAATGATGGCGCAAGCATTTATCAATCTGGATTCGCTGCCCCCTGCTCTCGATTATATTAAAATTGCCGAAGAAAATGTAAAGGATAAAGAACTTAAAGGAAGATACACCTTTATAAAAGGCCAACTTTACAATCGCCTGGGCGAGAGAGACAGTGCCAACATTGCCTTTGATGAGGTTATAGCTATGAACCGCAAAACTTCGCGTACGTATTTGATTAGCGCATATTTGGAGAAGGGAAAAAATTTCGATTATGATAAGGGAGACCGTACTGCCTTTCTGGAATTGTTGCAGGATCTTGAAGCAAACCGTGAGAACCGTCCATTTTTGGACAGAATCTATAATCAATTTGGAGATTACTATCTGAATAGCGACAGTACCGAAACAGCGATTAAATATTATAACAAATCAATTAAAGCCTTTAAACAGGATAGAGTCCTTCAATCCGTGAATTACCAAACGTTGGCGGAAATAACTTTCAACAATGCCGAATATAAAAATGCCGGAGCGTATTATGACAGTACCTTAACCTTTTTAGAGGATAACAGCCGTCAATGGCGACGGATAACCAAAAAACGTGAAAATCTGGACGATGTTATAAAATATGAGGACATAGCAGCCACCAACGATAGCATTCTTAGAATAGCAAATATGACGGAGGCTGAGCAGTTGGCTTTTTTTACCAATTACACTTCAAGACTGAAAGAACAGGCCGTAAAGGATTCTTTGGAAGCCATTAAAGTGGAGCAAAAAATTGCCAACAAGGAATTTTATGAAAAAAGCACCGCTTCCGGCCCTAACAAAGGAAACAGCACTTTCTATTTTTACAATTCCTCCACGGTGGCCTACGGAAAAGGGGAATTCAGAAAAGTTTGGGGAGACCGAAAACTAGAGGATAATTGGAGACTTTCGAACAAACAAACCTCCTTAATAAATTCTGATGAACAAGCGGTGGCAATAACCCCAATAGCCACAAACGAGTTGTTCAAGCCGGAAACTTATATTGCGCGTATCCCGACGGACGAAAAGGTTATTGACAGTTTAGCCAAGGACAGAAATTTTGCGTATTATCAACTGGGATTGATTTACAAAGAAAAATTTAAAGAATATAATCTTGCTGCCAACAGGCTGGAAACATTGCTAACATACAATCCGGAAGAACGTTTGATTGTTCCCGCGAAATACAATTTGGTTAAGATTTATGAAGTTTTGGAAAATCCTTCCGAAGCCACTAAATACAAAAATGATATTTTGAATAATCATGGGGACACGCGTTACGCTGAAATTCTGCGCAATCCGAATTCACAATTGCCCACGGATGAGTCGAGTCCCGAATTTAAGTACAAAGAACTCTACAAGGAATTTGAAGCCGCCAAATATGCCGAAGTTATCCAAAAAGCTGAGGACTATATGATGGTGTATAATGGTAACGATATTGTGCCCAAATTCGAATTGCTAAAAGCAACCGCTATTGGCCGCCAACAAGGTTTTGAGGCATATAAAAAAGCATTGAACTTTGTTTCTTTGAATTATCCAAGTACTGAGGAAGGCAAACAGGCACAGTTAATATACAGCAATGTATTGCCTGTGGTTGCAGTGAAGGAATTTGTGCCTGATGAAAAGTCCGATAGTTGGAAACTGGTTTATAAATTCACAAAGGAAGAGGACGAAGCAGCTCAAAAATTGAAAGATCTTTTGGACAAGGCCATAGCGGACTACTATTACACCGATATGCAAACCTCGATAGATTATTATGATCCACAAAACCAATTGGTAATTGTTCATGGTTTAAAAACCAAACTTGGTGCCCGCGGCTTCGGTGAGGTTTTAAAGGAAAATAAGAAATATCTGATCAAAAATCCATTCTTTGAAATTTCCTCTCCAAATTACAAAATCATCCAAATCCATAAAAACCTGGATGAATATTTACAGAAGGAAGTAGTCCAGCAATAGTCCCATCAACAAAACGAATAACAGAATAGTAACCTTAAACCCCACTGCTATGTTTTCAGAAAAAAAGGAAAAGAAAATAACCGCCGAGCCAGGATCTGCCCAAAATCGAATTAACGAAGGCACAAATTTAAAGGGAGACATTACCTCCACAGGCTTTTTCAGAATAGATGGCACTGTTGAAGGCAATGTAAAAACTCCATCAAAAGTAGTTTTGGGAAAAACCGGGGTTATTATTGGTACACTTTCCTGTGAAAACGCGGATATTGAAGGAAGGTTTGAAGGCAATCTTCAAGTTTCTGGCACATTATCCCTTAAATCCACAGCCGTGATAGATGGTGATGTAATTGTCGGTAAACTAGCTGTGGAAACAGGTGCCACGATGAATGCCTCCTGCGTGATGCACAGTGGTACCTTCAAAAGCAATTCCGAAAAGGATCAAACCCACCTGGACAACACAAAACCTCATCCTTATGACCGTCAGCAGCGAGTTAAAAAAATAACCAGCCAACCCGAAACCGAATAATCAACGTCTTTCTTTAATGGCTAACAATAAAAAAAATGGCGGGAACAAATGGGTAGCGCTTTCAGGCATTGGAATACAAATGGGGCTTACCATTTTTCTGGGGAATTTGCTCGGCAAATGGCTGGACGCAACTTTCGATAAAAATTTCTTAGAACCCACTATAACCATTCTCGCTATTTTCATTTCAATTTTCAGTGTTATTAAGGGAGTAAACAATATCAATAAGTAAAATGCTTGCAAAAAAGGTTCTTCACTACACATTACTCAGCCTCCTAGTTCTAATAGTTGGATATTCCTTCCATTTTTTTATCCTCAATTATTTTGAAGTAATACACCCTTTTCAAATTTGGAAAATTTATATATTTCAATTTTTTGCAACGTTGATACTTTGTATTTCATTTGAAATAATTGCGAGAACCTCTGAAAAATATCGTGAACAGTTGGGTTTTCTTTACCTGGGCGCCATGGTTTTAAAAATCGCAGTTTTTTGCCTGTTTTTCAGCGACATACTTTTTTCTTCTCACGAACTCTCTAAAGTGGACAGTTTTTCTTTATTGGTTCCTATCTTCCTTTTCTTGTTTTTAGAGGTTATAATAATTGTAAGAATCCTAAATAATAAGCTTTAAAATATAAAAATCATTTTATAACAGGTTTTTATTGAGAAATTCCCTATTTTTGCGCCCGAATTAGAGAGGCGTTATTTTTTCAAGAAAAGCAATGGAAAGAGCATTATATTCAATTAAATTTTTTGGGTTATTATTTAGTTTGCTATTTACAATCAGCAGTGTTGCCAATGAGGTCAATGGCAACGAAGCTCAAAACGATGAGCGCATTAACACTGAGGGTGAAATAAGGGATTACATACAGCACCATATTAAAGATGCACATGATTTCCATTTGGTTTCCTATACAAATGATGCAGGTGAACGTGTTCACGTAGGCTTTCCGCTTCCGGTAATTTTGGTTGGGGAAAATGGCATCACAACTTTTATGTCTTCCGAATTCCATCACGACACAAACGGTGAAGTTGTGGTAGAGAAAAATGGCAGCCGTTTTGTGAACTTCCATGGTAAAATATATGAGTTGGAAAATGGCGCCGCATCAATGATTTTTGACGCCGAGCACCATCCAACAAATGCCTCGCGACCTTTGGATCTATCAATAACAAAAAGTGTTTTCGGAATTTTAGTAATAGGTTTGTTAATGTTATGGTGGTTTTCCTCATTGGCAAGACAGTATAAAAATAGACGTATTCCAAAAGGTTTCGGTCGTGTTTTGGAACCTTTGGTAATCTACGTTCGAGACGAAATAGCAAAACCAAACATTGGCGAAAAAAAGTACAGAAAGTTCACGGGCTATCTAATGACTGTGTTCTTCTTTATTTGGATATTGAACCTTTTGGGTTTAACACCCCTAGGTTTTAACGTTACAGGTCAAATTGCAGTAACTGCCGCATTGGCCATTTTCACCCTAATAATATATACGGCAAGTGGAAATAGGGATTATTGGATGCACATGCTTTGGATGCCTGGCGTGCCCATTTTAATTCGTCCCGTTTTGGCCGTAATAGAATTGGTGGGAGCCTTTATCATCAAACCATTTTCGCTGCTTGTTCGTTTGTTCGCAAACATTTCCGCAGGACATATTATTGTAATGAGCCTTGTGGCCATTATGATAACCTTAAAAGCCGAAATCACCCCGGTAGGATCAACCGCTCTTTCGTTTGTATTGGCGCTGTTTATATCGGTAATTGAAATTTTAGTTGCGTTCTTACAGGCGTATATTTTTACAATGCTTTCGGCCTTATTTATCGGTATGGCAGTAGCGGAACACGATCATGAACACGATTCTGACGGCACGCCTGAGCACACAGATGCCGAGGATGTTCGTGCCGATTTTATATAGTAGTTTAATTTTTTTGTTTAATTAATATTTATACATTTTTTTATGGAAGCAATGGTTCCAAATTTAGTAGGTGCAGGTCTAATCGTTATTGGAGCTGGTATTGGTTTAGGTAAAATTGGTGGTAGCGCAATGGAAGCTATTGCTCGTCAGCCAGAAGCAACCGGTAAAATCCAAACAGCAATGATTATTATTGCTGCCCTTTTAGAAGGTCTGGCATTTGGTGCACTTTTCTTAGGAAAGTAATCCAACCAAAACCTAATTCACTTTCCTGTAACGGTTGGTTGCAGGAAGTGGATTTTTTAAGACAATAAATAACAATCTTATTTTCCCTTTGGGTAATATTCATAGATATGGATCAATTATTAAATGATTTTTCTCCCGGACTGTTTATAATGCAAACGGTCATTTTATTAGTGCTTATTTTCTTAATGGTGAAATTTGCTTGGAAACCGATCCTGAATTCCTTAAACGAAAGAGAAGAAGGAATCCAAGGTGCATTGGATGCCGCTGAAAAAGCCAAGCTCGAAATGCAGAATCTTCAGGCAGACAATGAAAAACTGTTGCAGGAAGCCCGTTCGGAGCGTGAGGCAATGCTAAAGGATGCTCGCGAAATCAAAACAAAAATGATCGCGGACGCCAAAGAAGAAGCAAAGTCAGAAGCTGATAAAATGATAGTTCAAGCGCAAACTGCTATTGAAAGCGAAAAGAAAGCTGCAATTGCAGAAATGAAGCAAACAGTAGCAAGCCTTTCCCTTGAAATTGCCGAAAAAGTAGTAAAACACGAACTTTCCGACAAAGACAAGCAATTGGAATTGGTTGACCAAATGTTGGGCGACGCCAAATTAAACTAATACCTCAATGAGCAGAGCAGCGATACGTTACGCAAAGGCAATTTTGCAGAAAGCAAACGAGAACAATACGGAAGCGGTTGTTTTTGGCGAGATGCAATCTGTGCACAGCACCATTGAAAACAGCCGCGAATTACAAACCGTGCTTCAGAGTCCGGTTATAAAGGCAAATGATAAAAAGAACGCGTTGTTGAAAATTTTCAGCGGCCAGTCAGAAGCTACCCATTCACTTATTAAAATACTGGTGGATAACAAACGTATTTCCTTATTGGGAAATGTGGCCAAAAGCTACGTGGATTTATATAATGACCAACAAGGTGTAAAAGTAGCAACCGTTACCACTGCCGTCCCACTTTCTTCAGAATTGGAAGAAAAAGTAATGGCCAAAGTGAAGGAATTGACCGGAAGCGAAAAAGTAACGCTAAAAAATGATATCAACCCAGCAATTATTGGAGGTTTTATCCTCCGCGTGGGCGATATCCAATACAACGCGAGCATCGCAAACCAATTAGGAAATTTAAAAAGAGAATTTAGTAAATCAATATAATTTTTGTGTCACCCTAAGCGCAGTCAAAGGGTAAAATCATAAATAGAAATAAAAATGGCAGAAGTAAAACCAGCTGAAGTATCAGCAATATTGAAGCAACAACTCACAGGCTTTGAAGCTAGCGCTTCCCTGGATGAAGTAGGAACTGTGTTGACCGTGGGTGACGGTATTGTGCGTGCATACGGACTTTCAAACGCACAATATGGCGAATTGGTAGCCTTTGAAAGCGGCCTTGAAGGTATTGTATTGAACCTTGAAGAAGACAACGTAGGTATCGTACTTTTGGGTCCTTCAAAAGAAATTAAGGAAGGTTCAACCGTAAAACGTACCCAACGAATCGCCTCTCTTCAAGTAGGTGAAGGCATCGTTGGCCGTGTGGTAAACACATTGGGTCAGCCTATCGACGGTAAAGGTCCAATCACTGGTGAAACTTACGAAATGCCTTTGGAACGTAAAGCTCCTGGTGTAATTTACCGTCAGCCGGTAACTGAGCCACTTCAAACAGGTATTAAGTCAATCGATGCAATGATTCCCGTGGGCCGTGGCCAGCGTGAACTTGTAATTGGTGACCGCCAAACAGGTAAATCTACCGTTTGTATCGATACCATTTTGAACCAAAAAGAATTTTATGACGCAGGCCAACCGGTGTATTGTATATATGTTGCGGTAGGTCAAAAAGCATCCACCGTTGCGAACATTGCCCAAGTTCTTGAGGACAAAGGTGCAATGGCCTACACTACAATTGTTGCTGCAAACGCTTCAGATCCGGCGCCTATGCAGGTTTATGCTCCCTTCGCAGGAGCTGCAATTGGGGAATATTTCCGTGATACAGGCCGACCAGCTTTAATTATTTATGATGATCTTTCAAAACAAGCGGTTGCATACCGGGAGGTTTCCCTTTTGCTTCGTCGTCCACCGGGACGTGAGGCTTATCCTGGAGACGTTTTCTTCCTTCACTCCCGTTTGTTGGAGCGTGCAGCTAAGGTTATTGCAGATGATGATATCGCAAAGGAAATGAACGACCTTCCGGAATCATTGAAGGGAATCGTAAAGGGTGGAGGTTCTTTAACTGCACTTCCTATTATTGAAACACAGGCAGGCGACGTTTCGGCGTATATCCCAACCAATGTAATTTCGATTACCGATGGGCAGATTTTCCTTGACGGAGATTTGTTCAACGCGGGGGTTCGTCCAGCTATTAACGTAGGTATTTCGGTATCGCGTGTGGGTGGTAACGCACAGATTAAGTCGATGAAAAAGGTGGCAGGTACCTTGAAACTGGATCAAGCAGCTTTCCGTGAATTGGAAGCGTTTGCGAAATTCGGTTCAGATTTGGATGCCGCAACTCTTAACGTAATTGAAAAAGGAAAACGAAACGTTGAAATTCTTAAACAAGCACAAAACGATCCATACACAGTTGAAGATCAAATTGCGGTTATTTATGCGGGTTCAAAAAACTTAATGCGTAACGTTCCTGTTGATAAGATTAAAGAATTTGAAAGAGATTATCTTGAAATGTTGAACGTAAAGCACAGAGACACGCTTAATGATCTAAAAGCAGGTAAACTGACTGATGAAGCGATTGACGTAATGGCATCTGTTGCTGCAGATCTTTCGGCGAAATATAAAAAGTAGTTAGGAATTCAGAGTTCAGAGTTATGAGTTATGAGCGATTTGTATAAAAGCCAAATTCGAATTAAAAGTTTTGAGTTTGCTTGTGAAATTGTTCAGTTCTCCAGAATTCTGAAAGAAAAACGAGAGTTTGAAATTGCTTCCCAATTACTTAGAAGTGGAACAAGTATTGGCGCCAACGTTCGCGAAGCACAACGTGGAGTTAGCACCAAAGATTTTAAAAATAAATTTGGAATTGCTTTAAAAGAGGCAGACGAAACGGAATATTGGTTAGAGCTTATTGAGGCTACGACTATGGAAATTCCAAACAATTTGAAAGTAAAATGTGATGAGCTAATACGGATTTTGGTTTCAATAATCAAAAACTCATAACTCATAACTCATAACTCATAACTTGAGAAATGGCTAACTTAAAAGAAATACGTAACAGAATATCATCCGTAGGTTCTACGATGCAGATTACCAGCGCCATGAAAATGGTTTCTGCCGCAAAGTTGAAAAAGGCCCAGGATGCCATTACGGCAATGCGTCCCTATTCTGAAAAGCTTACCGAACTTTTGCAAAACCTAAGCGCCACGCTTGATGCCGATACCGGAAGCAAGTATTCAGACCAGCGCGAGGCGAATAAAATTTTGGTTGTTGCAATTACCAGTAATCGTGGTCTGGCTGGAGCTTTTAATACAAATATTATAAAGGAAGCGCGTAGTCTTGCAGCAAACACCTACGCCGGAAAGCAGGTGGATTTTATGACACTCGGAAAAAAAGGAAATGATATTCTGAAAAAATCCGGGACTATTCTAGAAAATAACAACGGCATTTTTGATGATCTTTCCTTTGAAAACACTTCTGAAATCGCTGAAAAGCTGATGAATCTTTTTTCCGAAGGAAAATATGATAGGATTATTTTAGTGTACAACCATTTCAAAAATGCGGCCATACAACTTGTGATGACCGAGCAGCTTTTGCCAATTATGCCTCCAAAACCAATTGAAGGCCAAGAAGCAAAAACTACTGAAACCTTCTACATTTTTGAACCTTCAAAAGAAGAAATTGTTGAGGCGCTGATCCCAAAAAGCTTGAAAACACAATTGTTCAAAGCGCTTCGCGATAGTGTTGCGAGTGAGCACGGAGCACGTATGACGGCGATGCACAAAGCAACCGACAACGCAAAAGAGCTTCGCGATTCATTGAAGCTTCAATACAACAAAGCGCGCCAAGCTGCCATTACAAACGAAATTCTCGAGATTGTGGGCGGTGCTGAGGCATTGGCTGGATAAAATTTATTAAACTTTTTTCAATGGAGCCTTTCGTTTTTTTGGAAGGCTTTTTTATTGGTTTAAATTTGTAATTTTAATGAATGAAAAATGCAAAAATATTTATATCGCTATTAATTGTTCCAATACTTTTACTCAGCTTTTCAAACTGTGGTGGCGCTCAGAATTCAGGTGAAAAGATTGTTTTGGAAAAAAATCCGCCTTTTAAAATTGCTGAGGCATATTATCAAAAATGGGTTGCCGGCGTAAAGGAGGGCGGTCGCGGCACAAATGTTTATATAAATTTCACTGATTTGGACACAGAAGTGTCTATTCAAGAAATCTATTTTCGCGATAAAGCGGCACCAGCCAAGGAAAATCAACCGTTGCAATATGTTGCCTATTTTAAAGACGCTAACAGCACGGATTACATTATGGACAGTGACCCAATGAAAGAGGCGCAAAATACGCCACAGATTCCATTCAAATTGGAAGAAAATGAGGCTGTAATCGGTTTTATGCGGAACGGCAAAAAGCATTTTTATAAAATATCAAATCTTTCCGAAAGGGAAATGACTGCCTATCCGCAGCAGAATCCAAATTCACACGAATAATTTTTGAAGATGAAAATCCTTCATATTGATAGCAACCATCCATTATTGCTGAAAATGCTTGAGGATGCCGGATTTTCAAATGATGAAAACTATAAAGCTTCAAAATCTGAAATTGAGGAAATCATTGTAAATTACGATGGAATTGTTATCCGAAGCCGTTTCAATATTGATAAGCAATTTCTCAAGGCTGCCAAAAACTTGAAGTTCATCGCTCGCGTGGGTGCCGGATTGGAAAGCATTGATGCGGAATATGCTGAAAAACGCGGCATCCAATTAATCGCCGCGCCGGAAGGCAATAGGAATGCCGTAGGCGAGCATACATTAGGAATGCTGCTATCGCTGTTTAACAATTTAAATAAGGCCGACAGCGAGGTTAAAAACGGTTTATGGAACCGTGAAGCAAACCGTGGCGTGGAGCTGGACCGAAAAACAGTTGGAATAATTGGCTACGGCAATATGGGCAAAGCCTTCGCTAGAAAATTGCGTGGCTTTGATTGCGAAGTTATCTGTTTCGACATAAAAGAAAACATTGGCGATCAAAAGGCCAAACAGGTTTCTTTAAAAGAATTGCAGCAAAAAGCCGATGTTTTAAGCCTTCACACGCCGTGGACCCCATTGACGGACAAAATGGTAAATGCTAATTTTATCAATTCATTTTCAAAACCATTTTGGCTTATAAACACCGCCCGTGGAAAAAGCGTTGTTACTGCCGATTTGGTGGCAGCTCTGAAATCTCAAAAAATTCTCGGAGCAGGGCTAGACGTGTTGGAATTTGAAAAAGGTTCCTTCGAGACCCTTTTCGATTCTGATAATCTGCCCATTTCACTAAAGGAACTTTTTGCGATGGATAATGTAATTTTAAGCCCACATATTGCTGGATGGACTCTTGAAAGCAAGGAAAAATTGGCGAAAGTAATTGCTGAAAAAATTATTCAAAACTTTACCGAACGATAAATAGTAAAAACTACTTTGATCGCATTAAATAGTATGAAACATTTACCCACGGACGGTCTTCCCTATTATCTGGAATTTGTGGAAAATTCAGATCTTTTATCACTTTTCACCTCTGAATCGATTTCAGATTTTTTGAATTCAATCGACGAGGAAAAGGCCGGCTTTAGATATCGGAGCGATAAATGGAGTATCAAACAAATTGTCGGCCACATAACTGACCACGAGAGGATAAAGATTTATCGCGCCTTTTTAACGAGCAGAAACCAGAAGGTGGAACTTTGGGGTTACGACCAAAATTTATTGGTGAACAACAGTCGCTTTGAAGAGTTAACGTTCAGTGAACTTTTGGATGATTACAATAATTTAAGGAAAGCTAGCATTAGTTTTATAAAAGGCTTATCTGAAAATCAATTGAATATAAAAGGATGGGCTGGGCGCGATGAAGTTACACTTGAAAATTTTTTAAAAACTATTGTTGGACACGAAATCCATCACATTAATATTATTAAAGAGAAATATCTTTACTAGATTAATATTAAAATAAAAAAATAAAAGTATGGAAAAGAGAGTAACAGGTATAGGCGGTGTTTTCTTCAAATCAAAAAATCCCGATGCAACTAAGGAATGGTACAAAAACCACCTCGGATTGAATACCGATAATTATGGCTGTACCTTTTGGTGGCAAAATGAAAAAGGCGAAAAATGTTCAACGCAGTGGAGCCCCTTTAAAGCCGATACAAGTTATTTTTCGCCAAGCGAAAAGGATTTTATGTTCAATTATAGGGTTGAAAATCTTGAGGAATTATTGAAAATTTTGAAAGAGGAAGGCGTAACAATTGTGGGTGAAATGGAGACTTATGATTACGGAAAATTCGGTTGGATTCTTGACCCCGAGGGAAATAAAATTGAACTTTGGGAACCTGTGGACAGCGCTTTTCTTTAAATTTTTATACTTTTAGGATCACTTAAACCAACTTTTAAATTATGGAAGAACATCAAAACTCTGGATATGACAGTACCAGAAAAGAAACGGGCGAGGCCGGTGAAAACTATGAGCAGCAGGCAAGGCACAGTGCCAATGAATTTAAGGAAGGATGGAATCAAGTCACCCGCACCGAGGAAAACAAGAAAATATTGGCTGGAATTTTGGCAATTGTCATTGGTTCATTGGGCATTCACAAATTCGTTCTTGGTTATACACAGGAAGGCATCATCCAAATTGTAATAACTATTGTTACTTGCGGAATTGGGGGTATTATTCCATTTATTGAAGGAATAATTTACCTTACAAAAAGCGATGAGGAATTTTACCAAACCTATCAAGTAGGCAAAAAAGGTTGGTTTTGATAAATCCCTATTTTAAAAGATAAAATCTAAAAAGGAAAATTATGAAAATCCCCTTTTCCATTATTGCCATATTAATGCTTTGCTTAAGCTGCAACAATGCTAAAAAGGATGAAACATCCACTGTTAATTCGGTAGTGGAAGAATTGTGTTTTCGCAATGAATATCCTTTTCCGGACAGCACGGAAAATATTGATGTCCTAAATCTTGACCTTAAAATAGAGGGAGATTCGGTAACGGGCAATTACAATTGGCTTCGGGCATTGAAGGACCAACGTAATGGAAAATTGAACGGGACAATTCAAAATAAAACCATTCATGCTACCTATCGTTATATGCAGGAAGGAATTGAGGAAACAGCGGAAATAACCATTGTACTTGAAGATGACAGGGCTATTGTAACGGGAGATAGCCCAGATTCTGGCTTAGATACGAAAGTTGCAAAAATTCCCTGTGATTAAAAATTTATAGCGGTGTTTGTCATATTATCAGTTCTCTTTTTTTAGTACCGCTACAATCTGCGGCACATTTTTATTTTCAAAAAAATAGATAGTTTTCACCAAATATTTCAACACCCAACTTTTGTGGGTTATCAATTTCTGCGCAAGGATTCCGATAGCAACATCCCTGTTATTTAAACATTCATTTTTGTTTCGTGAAAAGTGATATTCATTAGCAAAAAGCCACGCGCCGTCCCGTGCTATATTAATACTGAAGCTCACCAATTTGTCCTCTCGCCCTTTTCCAAATCTATCGAGTAATCCAAACAAAGGTGAAACTGAGATAATTTTCGCTTCAACATTCGCAATCATCGCGGCCAGAATTCCATTTATTTTGTTGAAATCGTTTTCAAAATCCATCAATTCGCCATCCTCGCCCACCGTTTCCGCAGCGGCAATCCCGAGATCGAGATTTATATGTGCGTTGATTCCCAAAAGCAAATGCTGCATGATTAAATACTTTCCATTTTGCGCGGCATCGAAGGCATTTCTCCAACTCTGCGTATAATGTTTTTTATTGCCCAAACACTCATATGCATCAATGTATCGGTTGGCAAAAAGAACATCCAGTTTTTCCATGCGCTGGTTGTTTTCAAATTCGTTTTTCAGAATTCCCTCTTTTATACGAACTGTTACTTTTCTGTAAAGAATTGGAAAATAAGCCATGCAGGAATTTTTGGCACATTCAGATTCTATTATCTGGTCCAAGCGAGCAATGACCTCATCAATAGTTGTTGCAGCCATAATCAAAATGTTTTTTGAAATGAATTAATCCGGAATTACCGCATCCTTTAAATTCTCGGTATCGCCATTTTTATCTGAATATTTTTTTTCCAATTCCGCCTGAAATTCCTCCATTACAGGTTTTACGGTACTTTCGGGTAAATCTGCAATGCGAATGTACATCAACCCATCCACAGCATTGTTGAAAAGCGGATCCACATTGAAGGCCACCACTTTTGCATTTTGTTTAATGTATTTTTTAATCAGCACCGGCAAACGTAGGCTTCCCGGCTCCACCTCGTCTATTATTTTATCGAATTTGTTGAGGTCGGCCTCGCTTTCGTCAAAAATAAAGTCCTTATCGGCATCCTTCAATTTTACTTTATATTCCTTCTTCGGATTGATGTATTGCGCCACATACGGATCGTAATAATTGGATTTCATAAATTCAATCATCAACCCTTTCGAAAATTCCGAAAACTTATTGCTGATGCTAACGCCACCAATTAAATAGCGATGTTCGGGGTAGCGAAGTGTGGTGTGTACAATTCCTTTCCAAAGAAGGAAAAGTGGCATCGGCCGCAATTGGTATTCCTTAATTATGAAAGCTCGGCCCATTTCTATGGATTTGCTCATCATTTCATATAGTTCGGGCTCAAAACGAAACAAATCCTGCAAATAAAAACCGTCTATCCCAAAGCGCGGAAATATTTCGGAACCAAGCCCCATTCGGTAGGCCCCAGCCATTTTTTGGGCGTCATTGTCCCATAAAAACATGTGGTGGTAATAACTATCAAACTTATCTAAATCCGTGCTATTGTTGGTGCCTTCGCCCACTTCGCGAAAAGTAATTTCACGCAATCTGCCAATTTCCTGCAGAATATAGGGAACGGAATTTGCCTCTGCCAAAAACACTTCGTAATTTTTACTTATAAGCAGTCGTTTATCGTTTTCGCGCAACAATTGAATTTCCGCCTCCATGGCCTTCAACGGAATGGGCCCAGCGATTTTCTTGGGAGGTTTTGGAAACTTGAGCGTTTTGGGAATATTGTCCAACAACTTTTTCTTTTGGAATGCATTGGAAAGCATATAGGTTTTCTTCCGAAGAAAATCTGTGAAAACGGGTAGCGATTCGTGTTCCTTTTGGTCTTCCACTGAAATGGCATTGCCAATTCTCACTTTTATCAAGCGCTCTTTTTGGGTCAATAATTCCGATGGCAATTTGGCGGTTCGCAGGGTATCGCTCATCTTAGCCAAACGGTAAAACAACTTGCTATTTTTTGCGTGAAAATAAATGGGAACGACGGGCACCTCAGCTTTCTTTACAAGTTTCATGGCCGCTTCTTCCCAAGGTTTATCCACTAAAAGTTTTCCGTCGCGATAGGTGGACACTTCCCCGGCGGGAAAAATTCCCAACGGATGTCCTTCCCGCAAATGCATAATGGCCGCTTTAAATCCCAAAACGCTGGACTTTACATCCTTCCGCTCCTCAAAAGGATTTACGGGCATTACGTAGGGCTTTAGAGGTTCTATTCTGTGCAGAAGAAAGTTGGCAACTATCTTGAAATCGGGACGATGCTCCAACAGTAATTTCAGCAATAAAATACCATCAATGCCGCCGAGCGGATGATTTGAAATTGTAATAAAAGCGCCTGTTTTTGGGATTCGGCGAAGGTCTTCCTCGGGAATTTCAAACTTTATCTCAAATTCCTCGATTAACGCATTTATAAATTCCAGTTCCTTCAGATGTTTTTGGCGGTCATAGATTTTATTGAGCGTGGTGATATTTAAAACCTTCATTAAGGACCATCCCATAAAAGTTCCAAAAACGCCGAATTTATCGACGTTTATTGCTTTTGCAACTTCCTTTGCATTAACGAGGCCCATTGAATTGTTTGGTTGTTTATGTGAACAAATATAACTAAAGCAATTGATTCTATTCCTTAATAACCAATTGCACAGTTTCCTTGCTTTCTTGCTTCAAAAGCACGTTTTTGTTTTCCGCAAGTGCCTTTACTTCAGTTGGGTTGAAATGCCGAATGGTGTAAAGCGTTACATTTTCGTTCCATTTCACACTGAATTTTTCCCGAAGTTTTGCCAAGAGCGGCTCCAAATTCTTGAATTTATCATTCACGCAAACCGAAAAACTGATGGCCGAATTTTGAATCAATTCCACTTTCATTTTGTATTTGTGAAGCCATTTAAAGACGTCGCCAATATTGTCTTCCATCATAAACGAAAAATCTAATGAGGAAAGGGAGATTAGCACTTGGTCTTTCTTTAAAATGAAACAGGAGGTCAATGGATCCAAATGTTTTCCCTTGCCCACGCAGGTTCCCGGGGCGGTGGGATTTAAAAATGATTTTACATAAAGCGGAATTTCCTTCCGTTGCAAAGGCTGTAGCGTTTTGGGGTGAATCACCGAAGCGCCATAAAATGCAAGTTCAATTGCCTCGCGATAGCTAATATGGTTTAACAATGTTGTTTGGGCAAAATAGCGCGGATCTGCATTGAGCACTCCGGGGACGTCCTTCCAAATGGTTACACTTTCTGCATTCAGACAGTAGGCAAAAATTGCCGCGGTATAATCACTGCCCTCACGACCCAATGTGGTTGTAAAGTTGTTTGTGGTTTCTGAACCTAGAAATCCCTGGGTTACCGTTATACCCGTAACGCTTGTTTTTTTCTGGATTTTCTTCTGTGTGGCATCCCAATCCACATTCGCATCGCGGTGATTGGCGTCCGTTTTTATGCATTTGCGTACATCCAACAATTCATTTTTTAGTCCAATTTCTGAAAGAAAAGTAGAAACTATCGCGCTGGAAACCAATTCGCCATAACTTACCACCTGGTCATAAACAAATGCATGGTTTTTTGATTTGTTGACATCCAAAAATGAATTCATTTTGTCGAACAATTTGTTTATTACCTGATAGATGGGATGGTTGTTGGCCTGAAAAAGACCGTTGACAATTTCGAGGTGATATTGCTTGAATTCGGAAACAATTTGCTTGCATTTTGTACTGTCATCCTTTAAATATTCCAACACCACATTTTCCAGCAAATTGGTTGTTTTGCCCATTGCCGAAACCACAATAACCAAATTTTTGTCATTGGTTATTTTAAGTACTTCGGCCACATTTTTTACGCCGTCGGCATCTTTAATCGAGGCACCCCCGAATTTGAAGATTTTCATTCAGATTTTATTTTTTATGAGTTGATATAATTTTTCAGGGCTTGTTCATCCATATGTACCACGCGCCAAGTTTTCAAAACACTCGCGCCGCTTCGTTCATAAAAGCGGATAGCGCCGGTATTCCAATCCAGCACATCCCACGCTACGCGTTTTAATCCACGATCAAATGCAAATTGCATTACCTTTTTGTAAAGGGCCTCTCCAATTCCTTGGCCGCGTTCGGCTTCTTTCACAATTAAATCCTCTAGGTGAAGTGTTCGGCCCTTCCAAGTTGAAAATCTGAAATAAACCAGCGCGGCGCCAACAATGTTTGTCCCAACACCCGTTTCAGAGGAATTTTCGGCAACGAAACAATGGAACAGCGGATTTTCGCCAAATCCTTCCCGTTCTAAATCTGCCACGGTAATTTCCACTGCGTGCGGTTCCTTTTCAAAAACGGCAAGTTCTTTTATAAGTTCCAAAACTTGCGGCATATCGTTTTTTTCGGCTTCTCTCACAATCATAGCTTTCTGTTTAAGTGGAAAAATTTGGATTTCCCTTTCAATTTCCTTTTCGATTTCCCCCCACAAATATCGGTTCAATTTCTTAAAAATCCCGATATTTGCGTCAAATTCAGGATACCACCCAATGGCAAAAATAAATCAATCCCTCGGCGAATTCATTATTGAAAACCAAAGCGAATTCAAATACTCTTCGGGAGAACTGTCGCGGCTCATCAATTCCATCCGTTTGGCGGCAAAGGTGGTAAACCATAAAGTGAACAAGGCAGGGTTGGTGGATATTTTGGGAACTGCCGGAAACAGTAACATTCAAGGGGAAGACCAACAGAAATTGGATGTTTTTGCCAATGAAGTTTTTATCAATACGCTTACCAATCGCGAAATTGTATGCGGAATCGCAAGCGAAGAGGAAGATGAGTTTATAACCATTAAAGGCCGAAACGAGCAAAATGACAATAAATACGTGGTGTTGATAGATCCGCTTGATGGCTCTTCCAATATAGACGTGAATGTTTCGGTGGGCACCATTTTTTCCATTTATCGAAGAATTACTCCGGAAGGAACCCCCGTTTCCATTAATGACTTTCTTCAGTCGGGCATCAATCAAGTGGCCGCCGGTTATATAGTTTACGGTACTTCAACTATGATTGTTTATACAACGGGCCATGGCGTAAACGGGTTTACTTTAAATCCGGCTATCGGAACCTATTATCTGTCGCACCCAAACATGAAATTTCCCGAATCGGGAAAAATATATTCAGTTAATGAAGGCAATTATGTCCATTTTCCGCAGGGCGTAAAGGATTATATAAAATATTGTCAAAAGGAAGAGGATGATCGCCCGTATACTTCGCGCTATATTGGATCGCTGGTTTCAGATTTTCACAGAAATATGATAAAAGGCGGAATTTATATTTATCCGAATACTTCAAAGGATCCCAACGGTAAACTCCGCCTTCTTTACGAATGTAACCCTATGGCAATGATTGCCGAACAGGCCGGAGGCAAAGCAAGCAATGGTTTTGAAAGAATTTTGGAAATCCAGCCCACTTCACTGCATCAAAGAGTTCCCTTTTTCTGCGGAAGCAAAATGATGGTTCAAAAGGCGGAAGAGTTTATGGCCCACGCGAAATAAAAAAACCCGAAGCTTAGCTTCAGGTTTATGTTTTTAAATATTGTGATTCTTGGCTCTTGGTTCCGGTTTCTATTTCTTATTCAAAAGATACCGATAATCCTCCAAATCAAGGCCGCCGCTGTAAATTTCAATGGATCGTTTTATTAAATGACGCGCAGTTTCAACATCATATCCCAAACCAATGGCGTATTTCTCAATTAAAAAACGTTCGTGGTCATCAATTTCATTATCGGCGAAAACCATTTCGAATAAATCGTGAATACGTTCCAAACGCCCTTCGGCATCATTCGGGGGATTGATGGGGTAGTTGCCCGGATTTTTTAAAATTGCTTCATATTCCTCTTCAACAATATCAAGTTTGCGCGCAAATCGCTTTAACAATTTTTCCTCCTCAGCATTAATTGAACCTTTTATTGAAGCAATGTTGGCAATAGATGCAAAATGCCCAATATTTCGCGAATGTTCCCCGCTTTCAAATAAATCTGTAAATGACATACACTTTGTTTTTTAGTATCCAGCAAATATAAAGCTTGTAATTGAATTGCGAGCAATGCCGAAAAAAGTGTTGCGGTTTTCTCACACATTCTTTTTGAAATTCCTTCACCCTAAACTTTTCTTAATTGTAAATGTTGAAAACCACGCTTTGAGTATTTTTAAACTGCTACTGAAAAAATTAAAATGAACCCACCGTTATTAGCCTTCAACGACAAAGGAATTTACTGTGAAAAAGCCGATGTGTACATTGATGCGTGGCGCCCGGTGGATAAGTGCATAGTCACCCACGGCCACGCAGACCATAGTCGGTGGGGGCATAAGCAGTATATTACGCATTACAATAATGTTCCAATTATTAGACATCGTTTGGGTGAAATTTCCGTTACCGGAAAAAACTGGAACGAAACCTTTTCAATAAATGGTGTAAAATTTTCATTGCATCCGGCCGGCCATATTATGGCTTCCTCCCAAGTTCGGGTTGAGTATAAGGGAGAAGTTTGGGTATTTACGGGCGATTTCAAAACTGAAGACGACGGCCTCGCCGAGATTTACGAACCCGTAAAATGTCACACCTTTATTACGGAATGCACTTTCGGTTTACCGGCTTTTAAATGGGAACCACAAGCCGATGTTTTTAGGGATATAAATGAATGGTGGGCAACCAACAAAAGTGAAGGAAGAACTTCGATTCTCTTCGGTTACAGTTTGGGAAAAGCCCAGCGTTTGCTGAAACATCTCGACACTTCCATCGGAAAAATCTACACCCACGGCGCGGTTGAAAATATGACGGATGTTGTTCGGGCCAATTACAATTTACCCGAAACTACGTTGATAACGCGCGATACTTCAAAAGAAGAAATAAAGGGTAATATTATAGTTGCCCCGCCAAGTGCCCACGGCAGCACGTGGATTCGCAGGTTTGTACCTTATGTAACCGCATCCGCAAGTGGGTGGATGACGTTTCGTGGCGCTCGAAGACGGCGCGCAATTGACCGTGGATTTGTACTAAGCGACCACGCAGATTGGGAAGGTTTGCTCTCAGCAATTGAGGCAACGGGTTGTGAAAAAGTAATAGCAACCCACGGATACACGGATATTTTTGCGCGCTATTTAAGGGAAGAATTGAGTTATGACGCAAGAACAGAAAAGACGCAATACGAGGAAGAAAATGCAGAAATCGATAAAAAAATCGAAAATGAAGATTAAGAATATAAAAGGTATAAAATCCCCCCTTCGGGGGCTAGGGGGCTTATGAAGGATTTCGCCCAACTCATCAAAAAGCTCGACAGCACCAACAAAACCAATGAAAAGGTTGCGGCGCTCACCGAGTATTTCCAAAATGCGAACGATGCCGACAAGCTTTGGACAATCGCAATTCTTTCGCACCGGCGTCCAAAACGTCCGGTGAATACTACGCTTCTCCGACTTTGGGCTACGGAAATCAGCGGGATTCCGCTTTGGCTTTTTGAGGAAAGTTATCACATTGTTGGCGATTTGGCGGAAACGATTGCTTTGGTTTTGCCAACTTCCGAAGAACATTCCGAGAAATCCCTTTCCCAATTTGTTTCGGAAATTATTGAACTTCGAACCCTTCCCGAAGAAGAAAAAAAGAAATACCTGCACGACAATTGGTTGGCGCTAAATTATTTTGAACGTTTCGTTTTCAATAAAATATTGACCGGAAGTTTCCGCATCGGCGTAAGCCAAAAATTGATGACGCGCGCACTTTCAAAGGCTACGGGAATTGATGAGGATATTTTGGCCTACAAATTAATGGGCGATTGGACTCCGGAAAAAACGACTTACAAAAAGCTGATTTTAGAACAAAATGAGGAAGATTACCTCAGCAAACCCTATCCATTTTATTTGGCGTATGCTGTGGAGGATAATTTTCAAGAGGATTTGGGTCCGATTACGGATTGGAGTTTTGAGCATAAATGGGATGGCATCCGCAGCCAGGTCATCATTAGAAATGATGAGGTTTTTGTGTGGTCGCGGGGCGAGGAATTGGTGACCGATAAATATCCCGAATTTCAAAATTTTCTGAAAGTAATTCCCAACGGAACCGTGATTGATGGTGAAATTCTTCCTTTTGGAGAAAATGAAATCGGCAACTTCAATGCACTCCAAACACGGATTGGGCGAAAAAATATTTCAAAAGCACTGCTGAAAAAAACGCCGGTAATTCTGAATACGTATGATTTATTGGAATGGCAGGGCGAGGATATTCGGCAAAAACCTTTTTCGGAAAGAAGAAATATTTTGGACGCAATGATTCAGAAAATCAATTCTGAAGAAATCGGTCTGTATTTAAGCGAAACAATGGGTTTTGAAACCTGGGAAGAAGCCGCTGCAGAGCGAAACCTTTCCCGAGAAAAACGCAGCGAAGGATTGATGTTGAAACGAAAGGATTCACCCTATTTAGTGGGAAGAAAAAAAGGCGATTGGTGGAAGTGGAAAATCGATCCGTTTACCATAGACGCGGTCTTAACATACGCCATGCGCGGCCACGGAAGGCGAGCAAATCTTTACACAGACTACACATTTGCGCTTTGGGACGAAGGTGAGTTGGTAACATTTGCAAAGGCATATTCCGGTTTGACTGATGCGGAATTTCGGCAAGTGGATGCGTGGATAAAACGAAATACCTTGGAACGTTTCGGCCCGGTGCGTAGCGTCACCCCACATCACGTTTTCGAAATTGCTTTCGAAGGAATCGCGGAAAGCAGTCGCCATAAAAGCGGTATTGCGACCCGTTTTCCTCGGATTTTACGCTGGCGGAAAGATAAACCTATTGAAGAAGCCAATACACTTTCAGACTTAAAAGCACTAATCCCAAAATGAAGCAGTCCGAACTTATTTCCGTTGCTGAGGATTGGTTTCAATCAAAAAATTGGAAGTCATTTCCATTCCAAAAAAATACTTGGAAAGCTTTCCTAGAAGGTAAACACGGACTTTTAAACGCACCAACGGGAAGCGGAAAAACCTATGCGCTTTGGGTGCCGATTGTACTTCAATATTTAAAGGAAAATCCAGATTATAAAACGAAACATCAAAAGGGATTAAAAGCAATTTGGATTACCCCACTGCGGGCACTTTCAGTAGAAATAAGTCAAGCAGCCCAACGTTTTGCCGATGATTTGGAAACAGGTTTAACCGTAGGCATCCGCACCGGCGATACTCCGCAAAGCGAACGGGCAAAACAAAAACGCCAAATGCCCGATTTGTTGATTACCACGCCCGAAAGTCTGATGCTTTTGCTGGCTTCAAAAGGATATGACAAAATTTTCAAAAATCTTACGGCGATTGTTGTGGACGAATGGCACGAACTTTTGGGCAGCAAACGCGGCGTGCAAATGGAGCTCGCACTTTCACGATTAAAAACAGTTTCGCCTCAATTGCGCATTTGGGGAATTTCAGCAACTATAGGAAATCTTGAAGAAGCGCAAGATGTGTTGTTGGGAATGGATTCAGAATTCAGAAAAAATGCCGTTTTAATAAAAGCGAACCAAAAAAAGAAAATTGAAGTGCGCTCCATTATTCCCAAAAAAATGGAAACTTTTCCGTGGCGGGGGCATTTGGGATTGCATCTTTTAGAGGAAATTATTCCCATTATAAAAGCGAGTAAAACTACGCTAATTTTCACAAATACGCGCGGGCAGTGCGAAGTTTGGTTTCAGAAAATACTTGAAAAACATCCTGAATTTGCGGGTGAAATCGCAATGCACCACGGCAGCATCGGGAAAGATACACGGCTGTGGGTGGAACAAGCAATCCGAAACGAATCGCTGACTGCGGTTGTAGCCACTTCGAGTTTGGATTTGGGGGTGGATTTTGCGCCGGTGGAAACGGTTATTCAAATTGGTGGACCGAAAGGAGTCGCAAAATTTCTGCAACGCGCGGGGCGAAGCAACCACAGGCCCGGCGAACCGTCGGTAATTTATTTTCTGCCCACCCACGCTTTGGAATTATTGGAAGCTTCGGCGTTGAAAAGAGCAGTGAAAGAAGAAGTGGTTGAAGATAGAATGCCATACTTGCTGAGTTTCGATGTACTGATCCAATATTTGGTGACTCTCGCGGTTGGCGACGGATTTTTTCCGAAGGAAATTTTCCCCGCAATACAAAAAACCTTCTGTTTTCAAGGAATTACGGAAGAACAATGGAAATGGTGTTTAAATTTTATAACCCTAGGAAGCCAAAGCTTGCAAGCCTATGACGAATATAAAAAAGTGGAAGTTACGCCCGAAGGTCTTTTTAAAGTTGAAAGTCGGCAGATTGCAATGATGCACCGGCTGAGCATCGGCACGATTGTAAGTGACTCAATGATGCACGTAAAATATGTGACCGGTGGCTTTATCGGGACGATTGAGGAATGGTTTATCAGCAAACTGAAAATTGGGGATAGCTTTGTGTTTGCCGGCCGCACTTTGGAATTGGTCCGACTTCGGCAAATGCAGGCACAGGTTCGAAAATCGACTAAAAAATCTGGAAAGGTCGCGAGTTTTTTGGGGGGCCGATTGCCGCTTTCTTCACAGATGAGTAAAATTCTTCGGGAAGAAATGCAAAGCGAAGCCGATCACAAACGAAACACTCCGGAATTAAAGGCACTCAGCGATATTTTTAATAGACAGGAGAAGGATAGTATTGTTCCCGGCGAAAATGATTTTTTGATCGAAACCTTTAAAACACGGGACGGCTATCACGCACTGTTTTATCCGTTCGAAGGGCGGTTTGTGCACGAGGCGATGAGCAGTTTGCTGGCGTATCGCATCAGTTTGCTGTCGCCCATTTCCTTTTCGTTGGCCTATAACGACTATGGTTTTGAATTGTTGAGCGACCAATATTTGGATATTCAAACGGTTTTGGACAACAACCTTTTTTCGGCGGAATATCTTTATGACGATCTTCAAAAAAGCTTGAATTCCACCGAATTGGCACGCCGGAAATTTCGCGATATCGCCGTTATCAGCGGAATGGTTTTTCAGGGTTATCCGAATAAAATTATCAAAACGAAACATCTGCAAAGCAACAGCCAATTGCTGTTTGACGTGTTTCGGGATTACGAACCCAACAATCTTTTATACCTTCAGGCCTATCGCGAAACTTTCGAGCATCAATTGGAGGAAGGCCGATTGCGATTGGCTTTGGAACGTATCAATTCACAAAAAATAATTTGGAAACAATGCGAAAAAGCCACCCCTTTCAGCTTCCCAATAATTACCGACGGACTCCGCGCGAAACTTTCTTCGGAAAAATTGGCGGACCGCATTAAAAGAATGACGTTGCAGTTGGAAAGGAATTAAAGATCGGTGCATCTTTCAAGTCTTTCGGTTGTTTTATCTTTGCAACCCATGAAAGAAATCCAAATCAATTCCCACCATTTTACCCTTCACCCAAGTGGCGCCATTTTCTGGAAAGACAAGGAAATGCTTTTGATAGCCGATGTCCATTTGGGAAAAGTGGCTCATTTCAGAAAGCACGGCGCGCCCGTTCCCGCAAATGCGGCATTTCAAAATTTGGAAAAACTCACCGAAATTTCAAATTACTTTGAGCCAAAAATCATCTGCTTTTTGGGCGATCTTTTCCACAGCAAATTAAATGAGGAATGGCAAGATTTTGAAAAATGGGTGGAATACACCAAAGCGGAAGTGATACTAATTTCGGGCAATCACGACATAATTCCACAGTATTTATACGAAGATTTGGGCGTAAAGGTTTATGATGAATTGTTGCTGGAAGGCTTTCATTTAACGCATCATCCTTCCGAAATTAAGGGAACTTTCAACTTTTCCGGCCACGTGCATCCGGGAATTAGAATGCGGGGAGTTGGCAGGCAATATTTACGGTTCGCGTGTTTTTATAAAACCCTTAACGGTTTAATTCTTCCCGCTTTTGGTAACTTTACGGGGAAGCACGTTTTAAAACCTTCAGTGAACGATGAGGTTTTTGCCATTGTGGAAGGGGAGGTGATTTGTGTTTCGAAGAAGATTCAGAATTAATTTAAAGAGATGGCTTCCATTATGAAAAAAACACTTCAAATAGCCAATATAATTATGTTCATAACCATGATTGTTGTGAACTATGCCGCCAGCAGTGGCGTAATAAACGGGACTACCATAGGTGAAGTTTCAGATTCCATGAAAAATCTTTTCACGCCGGCCGGGTATGCCTTTTCAATTTGGGGATTCATTTATTTGTTGCTGCTTGGTTTCATTGTTTACCAAAGCCGAAGTCTATTCACAAAAGTGCGCGATGACGCCTTTATCCTGCAAACTGGGTGGTGGTTTGCGCTTTCCTGTTTTGCGAATATTATGTGGGTTATATTTTGGATTTATGGATACATTGAATTTTCAATCCTTGCAATTTTCGTTCTGCTTTTTTCACTTTTGAGAATCGTATTAAAAAACCGAATGGAACTTTGGGATGCGCCCATTTCAGTAATCGCATTTCTTTGGTGGCCTTTCGTTTTTTATAGCGGATGGATTACGGTGGCCAGTATTACCAACGTCTCAGCATATCTTAAGAACATTGGGTGGGACGCTTGGGGCTATAGCGAAAGTTCGTGGGCGATAACCATGATTATCATTGCCGGAATTATAAATATGGTGGTAACATGGCGCAGAAATATGCGCGAATTTGCCTTGGTTGGCACTTGGGCTTTGGTTGCAATTGCAGTGGCAGATTGGGATGTAAGCCGAAGTGTGTCATATGCAGCAATCGCCGTGGCAGCAGTATTGTTCATCAGTAGCGGATATCACGCATTTAAAAATATGGCCACAAGCCCAGTGAATAAATGCAAGGAGTATTTAGGAAAAAAATAGTTTAAAATTGTTTCGTTCCCCGCAATTTAAACCATTCCTTTAATGTCATTTCCCCAGGTTGGGTACGCAAAAATCATTGCTTTTAAATTTTCCGTAGTTAGTTTTCCGCACATTGCAAGGACGAAAAGATTGATCATTTCGCCCGCTGCGGGAGCAATTATGTGTGCGCCCAAAATGATATTTCGTTTTTTGTCCACCAAGGTTTTATAGGCATACACTTCCGCATTCATCCGTTTTGCGTTGAACCAATGGGGCACGCTTTTATATTCCACCACAAAATCGTATCCTTTTTCCTTCGCCTCTTCCTCGGTCAAGCCAATGGAAGCAAGCTGTGGAATGGTAAAAACCACGGAAGGAATTGGCGGAAAATTGAGTTTTGTATGATTTCCATTTCTGATATTTTGTGAAACAATCCGCGCTTCCTGTGAAGAAGTAGGCGTTAATGGCAACGCACCACTCGCCGAAACATCACCACAGGCGTAGACATTTTTATTGGTTGTATTTTGCAGAAATTCATTTACGGAAACTCCCTTTTTTTCAAAGGCAACATTTCCCTTTTCCAAATCTAATTCGTCGATTGAGGGCACACGGCCTGTGGTGTTGAAAACCATTCGAGCCGTAACGCTTTCTGTTTTTGAATTTTTCTGAAAGGAAACCCGATAGTTTTTCTGAAGTTTTTCAACCTCGGACACCATAGCGTTGAAAATAAAATTTATACCCAAATCCTCCGAAACTTTTGTGAGGTGCGAAACAATATCCGCATCAAATTGCCCCAGCGGTCTTGGCTCCGTTTCAATCACGGTAACATTTGCTCCGCAGCGCGCTGCGATGTGTGCAAACTCCATCCCGATATATCCACCGCCAACAAATACGATGGTTTCGGGCAGTTCTTCCATTTCCAAAAAATCATCGCTTATTCTTAAATGTTCCCTTCCCGGTATTTTCAACTCCATTGATTTGTGGCCGGTGGCGATCACGATTTTCTTCGCCTTCACCGTTTTTCCCTCCACGGAAAGTGTATTTTCATCCAAAAATTTAGGGGATTGATGGTACATTTCGATACCGGCATCCTTCAATTTTTTTTCTGTTGAAAACGGTATCGCATCCGTAAAAGTCGATTTAAATTTTTGAAGATCTTTCCAACTTATTTCGGGAACTGAAACAATTCCTTTTCCCTTTAAATTCTGCGAAAGTTGCATTGCCTCCGTAATTCCGTACATCACTTTTTTCGGGTCGCAACCTCGAAGGGCGCAGGTTCCGCCAAATTTCTGGTTGTCCGCAATCGCCACTTTCATTCCTTCCGCCGCACAATCGTACGCCACACTTTTACCGGCAGTTCCGGTTCCAATTACGAAAACATCATACTCTTTTATTGCCATAACAATATCCGCGAAGGCCGGTAACTTTTGATTAAACCAAAGTTTTAAAAGTACCTAAAGCAATAGGGTTTCTATGTTAGTAAAATGATAAAGTTAAGTTTTGCGGTTTGAAAATTAAATCTGCGTATTATCTTTGCCGCTCGATGAGCAAAACACTCGTTACTTCACTTTATTCACAGTCTTCGCAAGCGCGAAAACTGGGGGAAACTATTGCCCAATCGCAACCAAATATTACTGTTTCAGGCCTTGTTGGGTCTTCGGTTTCGTTGGTTTTGGCTGAGGTTTTTACCAATTCGGAATTGCCTTTTCTTTTAATTTTGAATGACAAAGAAGAAGCCGCCTATCATTTAAACGATCTCGAAAATTTATTGGGCGATCAAAATGTGCTTTTCTATCCGGGAAGTTACCGCCGCCCGTATCAAATTGAAGAGACCGACAACGCGAATGTTTTGTTGCGAAGCGAGGTTTTAAACCGAATAAATTCCCGAAAAAAACCGGCGCTAATTGTTACGTATCCGGAAGCACTTTTTGAAAAAGTGGTCACGCGAAAGGAATTGGAGCGAAACACTTTGAAAATAAAGGTGAACGATCAACTTTCAATCGATTTTGTAAATGAGGTTTTGTTTGAATATCATTTCAAAAGAACTGATTTCGTTACCGAACCGGGCGAATTTTCAGTGCGTGGGGGAATCTTGGATGTGTTCAGTTTCAGCAATGATGAACCTTATCGAATTGAATTTTTCGGCGATGAGGTTGACAGTATTCGCACCTTCGACGTAGAAACCCAGCTTTCGTTGGAACAGGTAAAAAAAATCGCCATTATTCCGAATGTTGAAAACAAAATGGTCGATGAAAACCGCGAAAGTTTTCTGAAATATATCAATTCCAAAACTGTGGTTTTTCTTAAAAATGAAGAACTTTTCAGCAGCGCGATCGACAATCTTTTCAAAAAAGCAACTGAAGCTTTCAATGCAATTGATTCAGAAATAAAGCGAGCAAAGCCTTCGGAGTTGTTCTGTTCTTCGGAGTTGTTGAAAGAGCAATTGAAAGATTTTACAAAAGTTCAATTAAAGAATAACCCCACAAAAACTCCCCTCCCTTCGGAAGGGGCCGGGGGTGGGCTTTCTTTTACAACCAAACCGCAGCCGTCTTTCAACAAACAATTCAATTTACTGATTGAAAACTTGAATGATAATTCAAAAAAAGGCTATAAAAACTATATTTTCTGCAGCAGCGCACAGCAGGCAAAACGTTTTCATGATATTTTTGAGGATGCGCAACAAAATGTGGAACAGTTTGAAACCATTGTATTTCCGCTATTTCAAGGGTTTATTGATGACGATTTAAAACTTGTTTGCTACACTGATCATCAAATTTTTGAACGATACCATAAATTTCAATTGAAAAATGGTTATGCCAAAAAACAGGCGATCACTTTAAAGGAAATTACCAATCTTGAAGTGGGCGATTACGTAACGCACATTGACCACGGAATTGGGAAATTTGGTGGTTTGCAAAAGATTGATGTAGAAGGAAAAATGCAGGAAGCCATCAAACTTTTTTATGGCGACCGCGATATTTTGTACCTCAGCATCCATTCGCTTCACAAGATTTCAAAATTCAACGGCAAGGACGGAAAAGAGCCCAAAATCTACAAATTGGGCAGCGATGCATGGAAAAAATTAAAGCAAAAAACCAAGACGAGAGTAAAGGAAATTGCTTTCAATTTAATTGAATTGTACGCCAAACGCCGCACGCTGAAAGGTTTTGCTTTCGATCCGGACAGTTATTTGCAAGCAGAATTGGAATCTTCCTTCATTTACGAAGACACGCCGGATCAAAGCACCGCAACGGAAGATGTAAAAAAAGATATGGAAAACGAGCGTCCCATGGACCGTTTGGTCTGCGGCGACGTAGGTTTTGGAAAGACGGAGGTTGCAATTCGAGCTGCTTTTAAAGCGGTGGACAATGGAAAACAGGTAGCTGTTTTGGTGCCGACAACAATTTTGGCATTTCAACATTTTAAAACTTTTACCGAACGACTTTCGGAAATGCCCGTAAAAGTTGATTATCTCAACCGTTTTCGAAACACAAAGGAGCGAAAAACCGTTTTGGAAGAATTGAAAAATGGCAAACTCGATATTGTTATTGGCACGCATCAATTGGTCAATAAATCGGTTGAATTTAAGGATTTGGGTCTTTTGATAATTGACGAAGAACAGAAATTTGGAGTGGCCGTAAAAGATAAATTAAAGACAATCAAAGAAAATGTGGATACGCTCACGCTAACGGCGACGCCCATTCCGCGTACGTTGCAGTTTAGTTTGATGGCTGCGCGCGATCTTTCGGTTATCACAACGCCGCCGCCAAATCGTTATCCGGTGGAAACGCATGTGATTCGTTTCGGGGAAGAAAGTATTCGGGATGCAATTCGTTATGAAATTTCGCGCGGCGGACAGGTTTTCTTTGTTCACAATAGAATTGAGAACATAAAGGAAGTCGCCGGCATGATTCAGCGTTTGGTACCTGATGCGAAAATTGGTATCGGTCACGGCCAAATGGACGGAAAAAAATTGGAAGATTTGATGCTTCGGTTTATGAATAATGAATTCGACGTTTTGGTTTCCACAACCATTATTGAAAGCGGTCTCGACGTGCCGAATGCGAATACGATATTCATCAACAACGCCAATAATTTTGGACTTTCAGATTTGCACCAAATGCGCGGTCGTGTAGGCCGAAGCAATAAAAAAGCGTTCTGTTATTTCATAACTCCCGATTATTCCGCAATGACGGATGAAGCTCGAAAACGGATTACCGCATTGGAACAGTTTTCAGAACTGGGCAGCGGGATAAATATTGCGATGAAGGATTTGGAAATCCGCGGTGCGGGCGATTTGCTGGGCGGCGAACAGAGCGGATTCATAAACGAAATCGGTTTTGAAACCTATCAAAAAATTCTCGCGGAAGCTATTGAGGAATTAAAAGACAAAGAGTTCAAAAATCTATACGAAGAAACTGAAGGTCCGAAGAAAAATTTTGTAAAGGAAATGACAATCGACACCGATTTCGAATTGCTTTTCCCCGATGATTATGTGAACAATATTACGGAAAGGCTCAATCTGTACACCAAACTGAACGAGTTAAAAAATGAAGCCGAACTTCAAAAATTTGAAAGGGAATTGCTCGATCGTTTCGGCGAAATGCCAAAACAGGCAGAAGATTTGCTGAACAGCGTCCGCATAAAATGGATTGCAATTTCAATGGGCTTGGAACGCGTGGTAATGAAGCAGAAAAAGTTGGTCGGCTATTTTGTAGCGGATCAACAGAGTGCTTTTTATCAGAGTCCCGCTTTTATAAAAGTACTTCAATACGTACAAACCCACCCACAAAAAGTAACGATGAAGGAGAAGCAGACCCGCAACGGCCTGCGGTTGTTATTGACTTTTGAAGGCATTTCTTCCGTGGAAAAAGCGCTTCGGGCTTTGGAACCTTTTTCGGAATAAAAAAGCATTTCATTTTGTATATTTGAGTTATGTCCACAACAAATAATTTTACTGTTGAACAACTTGCCGAGGCTTTTCAGGAATTGACTATTTCTGAAAGGGCACAACTTGCATCACTTCTTCCAGAAAATTGGTTTAAAAATTCAAATGATTTGTCTGAAATTCAGAAACAAGCTTTGGATTTGGCATCAGAAAAAGAAAATGAAGGAAAAGCTCTTTTTCACACTTGGGAAGAAGTTGAAAATTATGTGAAACATCGCTCTTAATGAGTATCTATCGTATTTTGACAGAATAAGATGCTAAGTTTGACATCGCTGAAGGATATGATTGGTATTCAAAAATTTCAGAAAAAATAAGCGCTTCATTTCTTTTCGAAATAAAGAAAACATTCAATTTCTTGGCAGAAAATCCTTTTCTTTTTCAATTGGTTTATAAAGATTTTAGACAAGTTCCTGTCAAAAAATTTCCTTTCGTTATTCTATATAAAATTGACGTGGATAACGTAAAAGTGTATCGAGTTTTTCCAACAAATATGAATCCTAAAAGTAAATTTACAATTCTTCGAAAATAAAGCAATTCCTTTAAAATCAATAAATGTCGGGCAAATGTCGGGTGAAATTCCCTCCAAAATATTGCACTATATTTACTGCCATCGTACTATTGCTTCATAAATTTTTATAAAAATGAAACAACCGGAACTCGGCCGAAAAATTTTGGAACTCAGAAAGCAAAAAGGCTTTACGCAGGAGGAACTTGTGGAGCAGTGCAATATAAATGTGCGAACCATTCAGCGGATTGAAGCGGGGGAAGTGACCCCGCGCAGTTTTACGTTGAAAACCATTTTGGATGCGTTGGGCGAAGATTTAGCAAATCTGAAAGAAACAGAAGCCAATCCTTTTGCAAATTTCAATTTAAAGGAAATGGCATTCTCCGCATTTTATATAAAACTTGCGTGGATTTGCGGAATCATTTATTTCCTTTCAGGTTTTGTGGAATTTGCTGTGGATTATGCCCGATTCTATGAAAATGAACTTATAATTTCGAATGGTGCCTACATCAGTATGAAATTTATTGTGATGCTGAGTTATATTTATTTTTTATGGGGATTTGTTTTAAGCGGGAAAATATTCAATAATTATTTACTGAAAATCGGTGCGTTCTTTTTAATCGGAACGACTATTTTATTTTATGGGTATGATATGCTTTCGCTTTATTTTGAGCCATTTTACACCGAATACGTTTTAGTAACGCAATCTATTTTCTGCGGGATTGGAAGCTTTATTTTCGGTTTTGCAATTTTAAGATTGGACAAACCAATGGGTGTAATCGCCAAAGTTGCGGGGGGATTGGAAATCGTGTGCGGCGTGTTTTTTATCCTGGTTTTTATGGCTTGGTTGGGACTTATGTTTTTAATTCCCGCTGTATTTTTACAAATTATTCTCCTTTATAAAATTGGGGAATTAGCGAAAAAGGAAACTGCCTAAAAATGATAGAAGGCATTTTCGAAATGCTCCAGCTTTTCCATTTTTTGATTTTTTAAAACGGAAATAATATCGAATCGAACTTCAACATTCAGTTCGTTTGAAACAATATATTCATTGGCGGCTTTCACCAAAAGCTTGATTTTATTCTTAGTTACAAATTCTTGCGGATCGCCGAAAAACGCACTGTTTCGGGTTTTTACCTCTACCATTACAATTGTATTTTCTTCTTTTTGGGCGATGATATCGATCTCTGCCTTATCGAAAAAGAAATTTCTGCGAAGTATTTTATAGCCGTTTCGCAGCAAATATTGTTCTGCTATTTCTTCCCCAATTTTCCCGAGTTCGTTATGACTTGCCATTTTTCAAAAAGTGAAAAGCTTACGGCTTAAAGCTTAAAGCAATTTTGTTTTCTGTTATATCTAATTCAATTTTTCTTCCGAAAATTAAAGCCCTATTATCGTCAATATGTCCCGCGGGAAAGTTGAAACAAACGGGGTAATTATATTCTGAAACTATTTCGAAAACAATCTCTTCCGCAGTTTTTCCGAAAGGAATTTTACTGTCGTGCATATCCGTCATCCCACCCACAATCAAGCCTGCGAGATTTTTCAGCATTCCGTTGCGTTTCAAATTCATCATCATTCTATCAATGTGGTACAGATATTCGTCTAAATCTTCAATAAATAGAATTTTGTCATCTGTTTTAATCGCAGAATTACTTCCGCAAAGTGAATATAAAAGTGACAGATTTCCGCCCACCAAATGGCCTTTTCCGGTTCCCGGCCTATTTAATATTTCATTGTTTGCAACCTCGATTTCGTAACTGTTTCCAAATAGAATTCCTTTAATTGAAGCTGAAGTTTCCTCTGATTTATTTTCAAGATTTTGCAGGATTTGTGCGTGCAAAGTTTCAATCTCCAAAGTGTGAATGTGTGAATGCAGCGCTGTTACGTCGCTATAACCGATAACCCATTTCGGGGTTTTTTTAAATGCTGAAAAATTCAATTTGTCCAAAATCCGTACGGTTCCGTAACCCCCTTTGGCGCACCAAATGGCCTTTATTTTTGGATTATCCATCATTTGTTGAAAATCTTTCGCCCGCACAACGTCACTTCCCGCAAATTGATTTTCCTCAGCGCCGATGGTTTTTCCCAATACATATTTTAAACCCCATTTTTCCAATAATTGAAGCCCACCTTCAATTTCTTCTTTTGAAATTTTTCGCGCTGTGGAGACGACACCCACCAAATCACCTTTTTTTAAATATTCGGGAGCAATCAAAGTTTGGTGGATTTTGATGGTTCAAAAATTATTTTGTGAACGTAAAGCTCCAGTTTTGCTGCTTTTGCTTCCTCGAAAGTGTGGGGCGTGTCACCTATAAATTGATTGCCGTAATTTTTATCGGTTTTTACATAAACGCGGATTTTTTCGTTTTCCAATTGTCCATTATTAAATTTTACGGCACCACTAAAATCCCACTCAAAACCATAAAAATCCACAGGTTTTCTGTTTGCTGAATTCAGCTCATCTATCGTCATTCCTAATTTTACTCCCGTTTCGGAATGAAATTTATTTGCTTTTCCTTCCACCGCAACACGAAAAACTTTAGTGGAATCCTTTGGCATAAAATCAATTCGAACCTCATTTTGGGTATTTCGGTTTAGCCAAATTACTTTCACGCGGTCCATTCCTTCATTGATTGAAGCGATTTCCATTTCAATCTCCGAATTTGAAAATTCGTCGGAAAGATGCCCGCTATTGGCGAGTTGGGCTATTTTTTCAATGGTTGGGAATTCCTCTTTTTCAAGATCTTCGGAAGTTTCGTTCTCTACATTTTCAACTTCGGAACCTGGCTCCGTTATCTTTTTCATTTGATCGTTACAGCTCGAAAAAACACTGAGAACCAGCAAAATTAAAAGTGAATTTACTCTCATAATTTTTATTTTTTTTAAAGATATAAATCTTCGCTCTTTACCGAAACCCGATTTAAAAATTTCTTTCTGAAAACAGTACCTTTGCGCTTTAAAATTCTATTATGAATTCACCCGAAAGATATACTATTACCGCCGCATTGCCCTACACAAACGGCCCGGTTCACATTGGCCATTTAGCGGGTGTTTACGTGCCGGCAGATATTTATGCGCGTTACCAACGACTTCAAAACACAGATGTTGCCTTTATCTGCGGAAGCGATGAACACGGCGTTGCCATTACATTGAAGGCAAAAAAGGAAGGAATTTCACCCCAGGAAGTGGTCGATAAATATCACGCGATCATCAAAAAAAGTTTTGAGGATTTCGGGATTTCCTTTGATAATTATTCGCGCACTTCGGCCGAAATTCATCATAAAACGGCTTCCGAATTTTTCAAGAAAATGTACGATGCCGGTCAGTTTATTGAAGAAGTCACCGAGCAGTTGTTTGATGAAGAAGCCAATCAATTTTTAGCCGATCGTTTTGTTGTGGGAACGTGTCCAAAATGTGGTTTTGAGGAAGCTTATGGTGACCAATGTGAAAAATGTGGGTCCAGTTTAAACGCAACCGATTTGATAAACCCCCGTAGCGTGATTTCTGGGAATAAACCTGTGATGAAAGAAACAAAACATTGGTTTTTGCCATTGGATCGGTACGAAGATTTTTTAAGGGAATGGATTCTCGTTGACCATAAAAAAGATTGGAAAACCAATGTGCTCGGCCAATGCAAAAGCTGGATTGACGATGGTTTACGGCCACGCGCCGTTACCCGCGATTTGGATTGGGGCATTCCCGTACCCGTAAAAGGTGCGGACGGAAAAGTGCTTTACGTGTGGTTTGATGCGCCCATCGGTTATATCTCTTCAACTAAGGAATGGGCGGAGCGAGAAGGTAAAAATTGGGAGGATTATTGGAAGGACGAAAACACCAAACTCCTTCATTTTATTGGAAAGGACAACATTGTTTTCCATTGCATTATTTTTCCGGCGATGTTGAAAGCGGAGGGAAGCTATATACTGCCGAACAACGTTCCCGCAAACGAATTTTTAAATCTTGAAGGAAATAAAATTTCAACAAGCAAAAATTGGGCGGTGTGGTTACACGAATATTTGGAGGATTTTCCAAACCAGCAAGACGTTTTGCGTTACGCGCTAACGGCAAACGCACCGGAAACAAAGGATAACGATTTTACGTGGGCAGATTTTCAAGCCCGGAATAATAATGAATTGGTAGCAATTTTCGGAAATTTCATAAACCGAGTAATGGTTTTGACCGCTAAATATTACGAAGGAATTATTCCCGAACCAGCAACTTTTTCAGAAATTGATGAACAGGTTTTAAGCGAATTGAAAGCATATCCGGCCGTAATCGCAAGTTCATTGGAGCGTTACCGTTTCCGTGAAGCGCAGGCAGAATTAATGAACGTCGCCCGTTTGGGAAACAAATATTTAGCCGACGAAGAACCGTGGAAAACAATTAAAACCGATGAAGCGCGCACCAAAACTGTGATGTATGTTGCATTGCAGATCGCTTCAGCTTTGGCTATTTTAAGCGAACCGTTTTTGCCTTTTACAAGTCAAAAGCTAAAGCAAATGCTCGGTCACGCTGAGCTTGTCGAAGCGCTTTCTTGGAACGACGCTTCTTCAAAATCCGAATTGCTGAAACCCGGACATAAAGTAAATACCGCGGAATTGCTTTTCAGCAAAATTGAGGATGAACAAATTGAAAACCAATTGAATAAATTGAAACAAACTAAAATGGATAATACAGAAAATAAAGAGCAGATTGCTTCGGCGGAAGCCTCGCAATTAACTCCGCAGAAAGAAACCATTCAATACGACGATTTTGCAAAACTTGATATGCGCGTGGGAACAATTTTGGAAGCTGAAAAAATGCCGAAAGCCGATAAACTTTTGGTGTTAAAAATTGATACGGGAATTGACATTCGTACCATAGTTTCGGGCATCGCCGAAAGTTTCAAACCTGAGGAAATTATCGGCAAAAAAGTAACCGTTTTGGCAAATCTTGCGCCGCGGGCGCTTCGGGGCGTGGAAAGTCAGGGAATGATTTTGATGACTGAAAATGCCGACGGGAAACTTGTTTTTGTGAATCCGGATACTGATGGGGTTGAAAATGGGGTGACGATAAATTAATTCTTTTTTATAATTATAAATCCTTCGAGTTTGAGCAAATTTTGCAAAATCGAGGGATTTAATTTTTCTGCCAATGGATGCTATTTTAAAATACATAACCGCCCAAACCCAACTCCCCCAAAAAAGTGTTGAAAACACGGTGAAACTTTTGAATGAAGACTGCACCATTCCTTTCATTTCCCGCTATCGGAAGGAATTGACGGGAAATCTGGATGAGGTTCAAATTGGTGAAATCGTAAAATTCAAAGAGCAATTCGAAGCCTTGGAAAAGCGGAAAATTACCATTCTAAAATCTTTGGAAGAGCAGGAAGTTTTGACGTCGGAACTACGGAAAAAAATTGAGGAAACTACCGATTTATTCGCTTTGGAAGATTTGTATTTGCCGTACAAAAAGAAGCGAAAAACAAAGGCAGATACAGCTCGTGAAAACGGTTTGGAACCATTGGCGAAAATTATTATGGCGCAGTCCCGAAGTATGTCCAGTTCAGAAATATCTTCACTTGCTTCAAAATATATCAAAGGCGACGTGAATTCCGAAGAGGAAGCTTTGGAAGGCGCGCGCCACATTATTGCCGATTGGATCAACGAACGCACCGATATCCGAAATATGCTGCGAAATCAATTGGAGCGTTTTGCCATGATTTCAACTAAGGTTGTAAAAAAGTTCGAAGACGACGAAAAAGCACAGAAATTCCGGGATTATTTTGATTGGAATGAGGCATTGAATAAAATTCCTTCGCATAGATTATTGGCAATTCTTCGGGCAACTACGGAGGGATTTATTCGCCAAAAGATTGAAATTGATGATGAAAAAGCTCTTTTTAAAATTGAAGAACGCATCATAAAATCATTCGATTCCGCTTCAACACAAATAAAACTTGCTATTGAAGATAGTTACAAACGTCTTTTGTTTCCGGCCCTTTCAAATGAAACACTTTCCGCAGCAAAGGAGAAAGCTGATGAGACCGCAATACATGTTTTCGCAAAAAATTTGAAACAGCTTTTGCTTGGTTCGCCATTGGGCGAAAAGCGCGTTTTGGCAATTGACCCAGGTTTTAGAAGCGGTTGCAAAGTTGTTTGCCTCGATGCCCAAGGAAATTTGCAACACAATGAAACCATTTATCCGCACGCCCCAAAAAACGATACGAAAGGGGCGATGAAAAAAATAAGTTCGCTCGCCGATGCCCATAAAATTGAGGCTATTGCGATTGGAAACGGAACGGCTTCCCGCGAAACGGAACAGTTTATAAAACGAATCCAGTTTAAAAATTCAATTCAGGTTTTTGTGGTCAGCGAGGCTGGCGCATCTATTTATTCGGCTTCAAAAATTGCACGCGATGAATTCCCAAATTATGATGTTACCGTTCGTGGCGCGGTTTCCATCGGTCGCCGTTTGCAGGATCCGTTGGCGGAATTGGTAAAAATTGATGCAAAATCCATCGGTGTTGGGCAATATCAGCACGATGTTGATCAAACGAAATTGAAAAGTTCGCTGGACACTTCGGTGGAATTGTGTGTGAATTCCGTGGGCGTAAATATAAATACCGCAAGCGTTCCGCTGTTGAGTTATGTTTCCGGAATCGGTCCAAAATTGGCTGAAAATGTCGTAAACTATCGCGAGGAAAACGGTGCTTTTTCTTCACGGGAAGCAATAAAAAAAGTCCCACGTTTGGGTGGAAAGGCTTTTGAACAGGCAGCTGGATTTTTAAGAATTAAAAACGGTGAAAATCCGCTTGACGATTCTTCGGTGCATCCGGAAAGTTATGCGGTTGTTTCAAAAATGGCTAAGGATGAAAAAGTAAAAGTTTCGGAATTGATTGGAAATAAACCACTTCTTCAAAAAATAAATCTGGAAAATTACATTTCGGAAAAGATTGGGCTTCCAACTTTACAGGATATTTTAAAGGAATTGGAAAAACCGGGATTGGACATTCGCGAAGCCGCTAAAGTTTTCACATTCAATCAAAATATCAAAACCATTGCTGATTTACAGGAAGGCCAACTGCTGCCCGGCATTGTCAATAATATTACCAATTTTGGCGCTTTTGTGGATATTGGAATTAAGGAAAGTGGATTGATTCACGTTTCAAATCTTTCCGATTCGTTTGTTTCAGATGTTAATGAGTACGTGCATCTTCATCAACAAATTGTTGTAAAAGTTTTGGACGTGGATGTACCTCGGAAGCGTATTCAACTGAAGCTTCATAAACTGTAGCGCACGTTAATTATTTCCAAATGTTGCAATTTGTAATCGGCCAACGATTATTAAAGCCTAATTTCGCGGTTTTATTTTAATCTGCTCAATTTCAGTTTTATGACAAAGCCCAGAATTGCCCTTGTCATTGGAATAATTTGTATTTCCATTTTCCCAATTTTAGTAAAACTCAACTTGTCGCCGGGTGTTATTTCGGCATTTTATAGAATGGCGATTGCGGCGGCGTTGCTGGTTCCATTCACAGTTTTGGCTGGAAAACTGAAAATTCCATCTTTAAAAATCTTACTGCTCACAATTTTGTGCGGTGCCATTTTCGCGGGTGATGTTGCTGTTTGGAATATATCAATTCAGGAATCTACAGCTACGCAAGCAACATTACTTACCAACCTTTCACCCGTTTGGGTTGGGGTTGGCGCGTTTTTATTTTTAAAAAATAAACCTACTCTTAATTTTTGGATTGGTACTGCAATTGCCATTTTTGGAATGATTATGCTAGTAGGTTTTCACTTTTTTATGGAATTGGATTTCGACCTCGCCTTTGTGTTTGCAATACTTTCGGGTATTTTTTACGCTATTTATATGCTGTTGAGCAAATACGTGCTTTACGATGTTGAGGTGCTTCCATTTATAACAGTTAGCACCCTTTCTTCGGCTTTCTTTTTAGCGATTTTGAGTTATTTTCTTGGGGAACCTTTTTCGGGTTTTAGCGATATGGGGTGGATTGTTTTGGTTATTCAAGGCGTTGTTTGCCAATTATTGGCGTGGCTGCTTTTGGGGTATGCAACCAAACACATGCGGGCAACGAGGGTTTCCGTTAGTTTGTTGGGACAAGCCGTTTTGACAGCTATTTTGGCGTGGCTTTTTATTGGGGAAGAAATAAGTTTGCAGATGATTTTGGGTGGGGTAATTCTCTTATTCGGAATTCGAATTACTTTTTATTCGAAGAAATTGGGGTTTAATGCACTATTTAAAAAGCTGCCAAATTCTCAATGAGTAAAAATAAAAAAGAAAAGTCGGAAAAGAAGAAACACTTTAAAACCGAATGCTGCGAAAAATATCTGAAAAAAGGAGAACACAAACGTTGCAAGCGTTGCCCGTCATTTGATCTTTCGGAAGCAATACGGTTGCAGCGACTTCAAAAACTGCAGCTTGATATCAATACCGACGATTAAAAATTAAAGATAAAGTCCCAATTTAATTTTCCAATACGGAATTTTCCCGTCAAAATATTCGAAATAGGGTTTGAGCGCTTCCGGTTTCTCAAGGGTTTTTTCGGCCTTTTTTACTTGCTGAATTTCTTCGGAAGTAATGAATTGTGAAAAGTCGAAATCACTTCCCAATTGATGCATTTTGATGAAATGCCCATAAACTGAATCTTCGGAAAGTCCACGTTTTTCAGCAATTTCTAAAGGGGAATAGTTTTCTTCAACAAACATTCTAAAGCTTCTTTCGTGAGTGGGAATATTGGTATCCAAGCTATCCAAATGCCGATTGATTACTTTTAGAAAATCATCGGCATATTTTTCAAGCTTTGCTGCACCAACACCCGAAATAGCTGCAAACTCCTCTCGGGTTCGCGGTTGTTTATGTTCCATGTCCTCCAGAGTTGCATCGCTGAAAACCACAAATGCGGGCTTATTTATTTCCTGTGCAAGTTTTAAGCGAAGTTGCCGAAGTTTATGAAAAAGTTCGGCCCGTTTTCTTTTTACTTTTTCTATAGCGGGCTGTTCTTTTTCCTGAAGTAGATTTGCAAGCCTTACTTTTTTTTCTTCAAATAAAACTTTTTTTGCAAGTGGCGTGAGCAGTAGCCTGCCGTTTTCGTGAAAATAGATTTGCAAAACGCCTTGGTTTAAAAGTTGGATAGCATATTGTTGAAGGTCCCGCCACGGAATATCCTTCGCTGCGCCAAAGGTTTTGAGACGCTGATATCCTTTGTCAAAAACCTGCGCATTTTGCGAACCGCGGAGCACGTCCAACACCATCCCCAAAGCTTCCTGTTCCTGTAATCGGGCTACGGCAGAGCAAACTTTTTGGGCGATTAGTGTGCCGTCAAAATATTTGGGCGGGGTTTTGCAGATGTCACAATTGCCGCAGTCTTCGGTTATGTGTTCGCCAAAATATCCAAGCAGGGCTTTTCGGCGGCAACTCAATGCTTCGGCATATTGCTGCATACGTTCCAATTTCGCCAATTGATAAGTTTCGGTTTCGGAACCTTCAGCAAATTTCCGAAGCATAATTACATCGGCAAAACTGTAGAAGAGAATAGTGTCCGCCGGCGAACCGTCGCGACCGCTTCGGCCAATTTCTTGATAATATCCGTCAATATTTTTCGGCATATTATAATGGATCACCCAGCGAACATTGCTCTTGTCAATCCCCATCCCAAACGCAATAGTAGCAACGATTATAGGAGTGCTATCATTGAGGAAATTTTCTTGTATTTGGGTTCGCTCTTCGGAAGTCAATCCGGCGTGATAGGCTTCAGTTCTATATCCGTTTGCGGAAAGGGTCGCCGCAAGTTTTTCCGTGCTTTTTCGGCTCAGACAATAAATGATTCCATTTTCGTCGCGATGTCTTTTTAGAAAATCAAGTATCTGTTTATTGCGGTTTTGTCCGGGGCGAACATCCAAATATAAATTTGGGCGATCAAAGGAAGCAATGAAAATTTTTGCGTTTGGAATTGTAAGTTGGTTGGCAATATCTTCACGGGTGGCCCTATCTGCCGTAGCCGTCAAAGCGATTAAAGGAATCTTTGGAAATTGCTCTTTTAAACTTTTCAGTTGCGTATAGGCAGGGCGAAAATCGTGTCCCCAAGTGGAAATGCAATGCGCTTCATCAATGGCAAAAAGGCTGATTTTTATTGAATTCAGAATAAAATTCAATTGCGGTAGGCTTTCGGGCGCGACGTACAAAAGTTTTAATTCCCCGTTTTGAAGATTTTTTAAAATCTGTTGTTGTGCCTCGTAAGGTTGTGAACTATTGAAAAATGCAGCTGAAATTCCGTTGGCCTTCAATGCATCCACTTGATCTTTCATTAAAGCGATGAGTGGTGAAATAACAATCGCGGTTCCATCCAACGCCAAGGCTGGCAATTGATAACACAACGATTTTCCACCGCCTGTGGGCATAATGGCAATGGTGTCTTTTTGGTCTAATACATTATTTATTATTTCTTCCTGGTTTGGAAGAAATTGGTCGTAACCGAAATGCGTTTTAAGCAAATCGAAAATAGGGTGCTGGGTAGTTGTTTCCATTTTTGTAAAAATAACGATTCAAACTATAAATAAAATAAACCCCCGCCAAAAGCGGGGGTTTGGTTGGCCAGTCATTTATTTACTCCCCAGCATGACTAGCTCATTGCATACTACCTCGGTTATATATCTTTTATTTCCGTCTTTGTCATCATAGGAACGCGAAGTTAGTTTTCCTTCCACTGCCACTTCTTTTCCTTTGGTTACATAATTTTCAATAATTTCTGCGGTTTTCCCCCAGGCCACGATATTGTGCCATTGGGTATCCGTAACCTTTTCACCTTTTTGGTTTTTGTAGGTTTCATTTGTGGCGATGCTGAACTTTGCAAGTTTTCTCCCGCCATCAAGATTTGTAATTTCAGGATCCTTTCCTAAGTTTCCAATCAACTGTACTTTGTTTCTAAGTGTGCTCATGATTTCTAAATTTTACTGTTAAACAATTGATACTATCGAACTTCAAATTATTCGACAGGGCAAACTTACTTACAGCTTTAAATTTTAATCGGTAGTTACTTATTTACTTTCGTTTATAGTTGTTTGTAACCGTTTGTAAATAAATAAATGTCTGGAAATCAAAGTATAAAATTTATTCTTTTTAGGATTTGAAAATGGAAAATATTATCAATTGAAATAAAAAAATCCCGGCTTTACCGGGATTTTGTAAAATAATAATTGAAATAATTTGATTTAAGACACAATAAAAACGCCGGCAATGGCATTAACTTCAGCCATGGTTAATGGCTCATCGAACGCTTCAGTTACGGCATTATCTCCGCCGGCACTTCCAAACAACCCGGCAAGATCTACCCCACCTTGGATGAGATTTTGTTCCCCAGCGTAAATTCCGCTAAACGCATCGGGTAATGTGTTATTATTACGGGTAATCCAGCCCTTTTCTCCTCTCATTCTTCTTACCTGTGAAGCATGCCGTGCTTCCACGGAATGGATTTGAAGTGCATAGGTCAATAAGGTATTGTCATTTGCAAGTGCTCCGGCCTGTCCTTTGTAAGCGCGAACTCCGGTATCCTCAAAGCCTTGGGCAAGGGCCATAAAAGTTGGATAATCGTTGAAAGGGTCGAGCGACAATCCGCCGGGGGTGCCCGTAAAATCGAAATTTGGTTTATCAATGGCATCATCACCCAATGCGGCCAATAAAAATTGCACATGTGAATCCTCATGTTTTGAAATGGTGCTAAAAACTGTTTGATCTGCAGGGTCAATCACGCCGCTATCGAGACCCAATTGATAAAATTCCTGTTCCAAATATTCCAACGTAAGTGCAAAATTCAATACATCAATGTTTGAGGCTTGAAATGCCGCACCGGCCATAGTAGTGGTTGCAGCTTTTGTCTTTGAGCTTGTGGCCGCCAATCCGAAAGGAATTGAGGCCAAGGCTACTCCCTTTCCAACAGTTTTAAATTGTTGAAAGGAATCTCTTCGGGATCCTTTTTCATTTAAAAGATCCTTATTCGAAAGTATATCTAAGATTTTTATAAAATTCATGATTATGTTTTTTAGTTGATAATTAATTATTCAGTCGGCAAATTGTTGGCAGTGAATGGGGTTACCACAAAACCGGTTGCAATAACTGCAGCCAAGATTTCGGGCGGAAGTTGTGCTTTGTCATATGCTTTTTGCGTACCTCCGAGGCCGACTAGAATATCGTCACCTGCGAAATCCATGGAACCGGGATTTAATAAATCTCTAATTGCCGAGGCATGTCTGGCCTCAACCGAAACAATTTTACCCGCAAGTCCTAAATAGGTTAGACCCGCAGCGTCACCCACGTTTATCAACTGGCCAGCACCGTTATAAGCGCTTACGCCGGTATCTTCCAAAACTTTTGAAATTCCAAGTACGGAAGCTCTATCATCAAAATTTACGGAGGAGAAATCAAATTCTAGGGTGGGGAGCACCTGACTTGCATCAACAACAGAGCTGATTGCTGTTTTGAAAAATTCTCTGTGAATGACCTCGTGGTTATATAAATCCAACATTATTTGTTTTTCATTGGCGTTCGCCCCTGCATAATATCCACCGTCAAGAACCCTGGTATAAAAAGCCGCCTCAAGCTGCTCAAGCGCGTAGGCATAATTAAGAATTCCTAAATTTCCCGAACCCAGATCAAATACATCCGGATTTGGTTCAAAACCTGGGCCGTCGTCGTCATCACTACATCCGGTCATAAATAAAAGCCCGGAACCAACGATAGCCGCGCCACTTAGTTTAAGGAATCTTCTTCGATCATTATTGATCAAAGTTTGTAAATTGTTCTGTTTTAATTTTTTCATAGCGGGTTTTTTATGGGTTAATTATCAATATTTACGAATATTGGTGCGAACCGGTTTTTAATGAAAAGTTAAAGTTTTGTTAGTAGTTTTGAGAAAGTAATAAGAACAAAGCTTTTGATATGAAGAAAATTGAATTTTAGTTTTATTAGTTAGCGAAAACTATATTTGACATTATTCGTTTTAAATTTATTGTCGAGAATCTATACTCTAAAAATTTAATGATTATGAACAGTAACAGATTGGAAGCATTTAGTGATGGTGTTCTTGCCATTATTATTACTATAATGGTTTTGGAACTAAAAATTCCACACGGCACCGATATTGAATCGCTTTTGCCGGTGTTGCCTGTTTTCCTCAGCTATATTCTAAGTTTTATTTATGTGGGGATTTATTGGAACAACCACCACCACATGATGCACACCGTCAACACGGTGAGTGGCGGGATGCTTTGGGCGAATTTACATCTGTTGTTTTGGCTTTCTCTGATACCTTTTGTTACTGGTTGGATAGGCGAAAACCATTTCGCTGAACTGCCCATGGCAATGTACGGCGGAGTACTATTGATGGCTGCCATTGCTTACTTTATTTTGCAGAATAGAATTTTAGCAACGCAAGCAAAAGATTCACTGTTGGCAAAGGCTGTGGGAAAGGATTTGAAAGGAAAGGTTTCTCCAATTATTTATAGCGTGGCAATCTTATTCGCCTTTTACAGTCCGTTAGTTGCAGGTTCGCTTTATATTTTGGTGGCCTTGATGTGGTTAATACCCGACAAAAGAATTGAAATAATATTAAAATCAAAGGAATAACTACCAGGTTTGGCCCTTCAACTTCATTGCAGCACGCAAAACGTCACTTTGACTGATTTGCCCTACCAATTTTCCTTTTTCCAATATAGGAAAACGGCGGTGTTTTGATTCCAGAAATTTATTGGCAGCGTCCAATACGTTCATATCCCCATCAATAGTATCAACGTTCCTTATCATATGGTGCTCCACCTTTACATCTTCCATGGGATGATTGTGGTAGCGGGAGTCACTGAGTTGTTTCATACAGTCCCCCTCGGAAATAATCCCGACCAATTCATTTTTTTCATTTATAACGGGTCCACCTGAAATTCTCTTTTGCAAGAGTACTTCCATAACCTCCAAAATGGACTGTTCCGGCCTAAAGGTTATAAGTTTACGGGTCATATAATCTGAAACCTTTATTTTTTCCGAAGAACCTTTTTTGGGCTTCGCCCTTCTGCCAATAAAACTTTTAATTCCCATAGTTTCCAATTTTTGCGAACTTCTAATATAAACATTTTTATCAAATTAAAATCCTCGGCCTCCCACCTTCTTGGATTTAAGGGCTTGGCAAATGTTTTCTCCTATATTCAAAAAGCACCTAGCATTACTCAATTTATATTGTATTTTTAAACCCCTAAACTTTCCAACCATGAATAAATTCGGCGGTATTCTTTCGCTCTTGGTTATAGTTGCTATAATTTTTTACAGTTTTCACAGCTTGACTCCCCATTATGATGAGGATGAAACTGTACCTACCACAAAGTTTTCCGTTGAAAGAGCATTAAAGCCATTAATTGAAATTTCTAAAAGGCCGCATTATCTGGGTTCGCAAGGGCACGAAGAAGTAAGAAATTTTTTAATATCGGAATTACGAAATTTAGGCCTCAATCCACATATTCAAGAAGGCTTCAGCATAAATCCCGAATCCAAAACATTAACGAAGCCTATCAATATTATAGGACGCATAAAGGGTTCAGGTAATGGAAAAGCGCTATTGCTGCTCGCTCATTATGATAGTGCCCTTGTGCCTTCTTTTGGCGCGAGTGATGCCGGAAGTGGATTGGTCAGCATTCTTGAAAGCGTTCGCGCCTTTCGCGAATCCAAAAAAATACCGAAAAACGATATTATCATTCTCTTTTCCGATGCCGAAGAAATTGGGCTGGACGGGGCAAAACTATTTGTGAACGAACATCCGTGGGCAAAAAATGTTGGATTGGTTCTAAATTTTGAAGCACGTGGCACCAGCGGTCCCAGCAATATGATTCTCGAAACCAATGGCGGGAACGCAAATTTGGTAAGGGAATTCATCAACGCCAACCCAGATTTTCCGGTGGCGTCCTCGTTGATGTACAGCGTTTACAAAATGTTGCCGAACGATACCGATTCCACTGTTTTTAGGGAAGATGGCGATATCCCCAGTTTTTTCTTCGCCTTTATTGACAGCCATTTCAACTATCACACCGCCAACGACACTTATGAAAATTTAAGCCGAAACAGTCTTGCCCATCAAGGAAGTTATCTGCTTCCGCTGCTTCATTATTTTGCGAATGCTGATCTTTCAGATTTGAAGGCCGAAACAGACGATGTGTATGTAAATTTTCCGCTCTTAAAAATGATAAGCTATCCATTTTCGTGGATTTTGCCAATGCTGGTTTTAGCCGTATTGTTATTGATGGCGCTAATTGTTTATGGACTTTACCGAAGTAAATTAAATGGTAAAGCTATGGCTTTGGGTTTTGTTCCTTTTTTATTATCGCTTATTATTAGTGGCCTATTTGGTTTTTTTGGTTGGAAATTGCTTCTTACCCTGTATCCGCAATACGTCGAAATTCATCAAGGATTCACTTATAATGGTCATTGGTACATTGCTTTTTTCGTGTTGCTATCCTTGGCCATTACCTTTGGGATTTACAAAAAATTTTCAAAAAAATTCAGCGAGCCATCCTTTTATGTGGCACCGTTGGTATTTTGGCTATTGCTGAATACCGCTGTTTTTGTAGTGTTGAAGGGCGCGGCTTTCTTTATAGTTCCGGTATTTTTTGGATTAATTTCCTTTTTTATAATGCTTCGGCAGGAAAAACCGAATCTTTTGGCGATGGCACTTTTGGCAGCGCCTGCATTATTTCTTTGCGCCCCACTAATTCAGTTTTTTCCCGTTGGGCTTGGCTTAAAGATGTTGGTGATTAGTTGTGTTTTTGCGGTTATACTTTTTGCCCTACTCTGGCCAGTTTTTGGGTTTTATAAGAAAAAGGGGTTGCTTTCAGCTTTGTGTTTGCTGTTGGCAATTTTCTGCTTCATTCGGGCCCATTCAAAAAGTGATTTTTCAGAAGAAAGAAGAAAACCTAATAGTTTGGTTTATTACAAGGATGCGGATGCCAACAAGACCTATTGGCTGACCTATGATAAAAAAATTGATGAATGGACACAGCTTTATTTGGACAAGAATCCCGAGGTCGCTTCCAATGTTTTGGGTGATGCCGCCTATAATAAATATGGAGCCAATTTTAGTTTTGCCCAAGCTGCACCGGAAATAAATATCCCAGATTTTGAAGTTATCCTTGAAATGGACACCATAATTGAACCATATAGAAAAGTGAAGTTTACTATTGTTCCGAAAAGAAGCGTAAACAAAATAGATCTATACAACTTAGAAGAAACCAATTTTAAATATCTGGAATTTAATGGAAAGAATGCTTCAGGTTTGGATACGATTAAAGGCTATAGAGGCACCAAAAATAATGCGCTCATAAATTATTATGTCTCTAAAAATGACTCTCTTAAGGTGTATTTCACTGTTCAAAAGGACGCCCCCGTAACCTTTAAAGTGATGGAATATTCCTTTGATTTATTGAGCAATAATCATTTTGAAGTTAAAAGAAGACCGGCATACACCATGCCCAAACCTTTTGTGATTACTGATGCTGTTGCCGTAAAACGAACTTTTTCATTAGATTCGCTTAATATTAGAAAACAAGACACTTTAGAAGTCAATCCTCAAATTCCTCAAAAAAATGAATAAAACTATCGCCATTGCTGGCTTGGGCTGGCTTGGCCAACCATTGGCGTATCGTTTGGCATCTATGGGTTATATTGTTAAAGGTTCCGTCACAACAGTGGACAAGGCAACCTTATTGCAACAAAGCGGTTTTGATGCCTATCCTGTGGAAATATCTGAAAACGGAATAGCTGGTGAATACAAATCGCTGCTTAACAATACGGATTATTTAATTATAATGATACCACCCGGCCTTCGCAAAAACACCGGCGCAGATTACGTTTTAAAAATGGCGCATTTACTTATGGCTATAACCGAGTCCGATGTTTCGAAAATAATTTTGGTGAGCAGTACATCAGTTTACGATGATCTGCAGGGAAGAGTGACTGAAATGGACGATCCAAAACCGGCAACCATTGCGGGTAAACAATTGCGGCAAGTGGAAGAATTATTTATGAACTCTGATGAAATTGAGACCACCATTGTGCGTTTTGGAGGCTTGATGGGTGGCAATCGAAATCCTGCAAAATATTTAGCAGGCAGAAATGATTTGGCGGATGGCAATGCAGCTGTGAATCTTATTCACAGGGACGATTGCATCCAAATTTTGATTGAAATAATAAAACAGAATGCCTTCGGAAAAGTGTTCAATGCGGTAAATCCGAACCATCCCAAAAAAGCACCTTACTATATTCAAAAGGCAAAGGAACTTGGATTAAAGCCCCCAACATTTGCAGCGGCAAATCCGAACGAAACTTTCAAACAGGTTGATTCTGAGAATTTGGAATCGATATTAAAATATTCCTTTAAAACTTCCATATAAAAAAAAGGAGCTGTTAAAAGCTCCTTTTTCTTTTTATACAATAGAGTTCACTACCAAATACGAACCCTGTCCTCAGGAGCTAAATACATTGGGTCACCCTCTTTAATGTCAAAAGCTTCATAAAATGCATCAACATTCAATAATGGCTGTGTGGCACGTACCATTCCCGGGGAATGGGGATCCGTTTTCACTTGGTTGCGCAAGGCTTCGTCGCGTGATTTGGTGCGCCAAACTGTAGCCCAACTCATAAAAAATCTTTGTTCCGGTGTAAAACCGTCAATGTTTTCTGGGCGGCCATTTTCTTTGTAAAAACGTTGCAGTCCATCATATGCGCCAAGTAAGCCGCCAAGGTCGCCTATATTTTCGCCAAGAGTAAATTTCCCATTGATGAAAACGCTATCTAAAACTTCAACTTTACTGTATTGCTCTGCCAGTTTATTGCCGCGCTCTGTAAAGTTTTTAAGATCAGTCTCTGTCCACCAATTTACCAAATTTCCGTTGGCGTCAAATCGCGAACCACTGTCATCAAAAGCGTGGGAGATCTCGTGGCCGATCACGGCACCAATTCCGCCATAGTTTACTGCTTCATCTGCTTTGTAATCATAAAATGGGGGTTGGAGAATGGCCGCAGGGAAAACTATTTCATTATTGAACGGGTTGAAATAGGCATTTACCGTTTGCGGGCTCATGCCCCATTCTGTGCGGTCCACAGGTTCATCTATTTTTGAAAGATTGTCGTTAAAATTCCAGGTTTGTACTGCCACCATATTGTCATAAAATGTATTGCCAGACTTAACTTCCATTGCGGAATAGTCCTTCCATTTGTCTGGATAGCCAACCTTTACGGTAAACTTATCCAATTTTTCAATGGCTTTCACTTTGGTGCTGTCGCTCATCCATTCCAACGCATTTATACGGTCCTTATAGGCTGCGATAACGTTGGCAATCATTTTTTCGGCTTTTTGCTTTGCTTCCGGTGGAAACATTTCATCAACATACAATTTTCCCAAAGCTTCCCCAAGACTACCGTTAACAGTGGCAAGGGCTCGTTCATTTGCGGGTTTTTGTTTTTTGGTTCCGTTCAAGGTTTGACTGTAAAAATCCCAATTTGCTTTGTCAATTTCAGTAGTCAACATACTTGAGGAATTGTTTAAGGTGGACCAACGCATAACGGTTTTCCAGGTTTCAAAATCTGGCTTTGCAAACATCTGGTTTAAGGTTGCCATGTATTTTGGCTGCATCACGATAACGGTATCCATTTTTTTGGTAACGCCCATATCTTTAAATGTTGCTTCCCAATCTAGCTGTGGAAGCATTTTCTGTAATTCGTCAATGCTGCGTGGATTGTTGAAATTTCTAAAATCTCGGCTCGCAACTTTGTCCAATCTTGGGGTGGCAAGTTTTGTTTCGAATGCCAAAATAGTCTCGGCCTGTTTTCTGGCAGATTCCTCCGAATCGCCTAAAAACTGCAACATCCGTGCAATATGATCTACATATTGTTGTCTGATTTTTACAGAAGCCGGATCGGTATTAGTATAGAAATCGCGATCAGGAAGGCCCAAACCACCGGGTGTAATGTAAGCGGAATTGATTGCACTATTGTTGGGGTTGGAAAATGCTGCAAGGCCCAAAAAGGGTTGGGAAACGGCCACCGCGTCCTCGGAAAGAAGTTTTTGAAAGTCCTCCATGGAATTCATGGCTGCAATTTTCTCAAGTGTTGGTTTCAATGGGTCAATCCCTGCCTTATTTCTTGCAACAGTATCCATTTTGGATTCATAAATCATTAAAGCCTTGGCTTGATCTGTTTCGGGAGCGTATTTACCGTTTTCCTTGGCTTTTGCCAAAATGTTCAACATATCGGCATCGGTCTTTTTTCGTAAAATGGTGAATCCGGCCCAACTGGTTTGATCATCCGGAATTTCATTATTTTTCATCCAATTCCCGTTCACATAGTTGTAAAAATCTACTTTTGGACTAACTGTCGTGTCCATGTTTGCAAGAATAATCCCGTGGGGTTCGGTGTCCGCTACGGCCAAATCTGTTTTTTCCTTACAAGCGTTTGCCGCTACTACGATAACTGCTAGGGCCAACGCAGGTTTTAAAAAATTAGTTTTCATTATAAAAGTGATTGTTTAAGGTAATTATTTTGTGAAGTTTGTTTTGAATACTATAAGTTGTTCGTTCCAGTAATTTGTTACACTTTTTTGTTCTTTTTGTCCTGAAGTTCCAAGTTCAAAATGGAATCTTTATATCGCTGCTGATTTTTCAGTTCGTTTTGCTCATCTTCCTTTCTCAAAAAATCAATATTGTCCTTTTGGAATTTCTCGTTCAATTGAACAATTAAATTGGTTACGGCAAGATTCAATTCATCCATAGAATTTTGAACTTTCGAAGAATCAATACTCGGAAGATGCGCGGCCTGAAACAATAATGCAGAACGGGTTTTAAGAACCAAAAGGCGGCTATTTATGGGTTTGGTGTCCAACGTATCTGGAATGTTTTTGGTGAGCGAGTCGGAATATTGCTTGAGCAGTTCCGATCGGTTTCGTAAATCTTGATAGTTGCTTCCGTTCAAATTTTTAGCTTCAGATAAAAAATCCTCCAAAACACCCCAATGTACAGCTTGTTCCTTTGCCGGCGGGGAAAGAGGGGGAAATTGGTAATCTTCGCTACCAAAAATAATGGAGGAGTCAATGGAAGATGCAGGTTTTTGGTTTTCTTCGGAAGATTCTCCGCACGAAAAAGTGAAACCAATAATTATTATAACGGGAATTACAAATTTCATAAAAATCAAAAGTGGCACAAAGATACTGGTAATTAAACAAATGATGCACAAAATTTTTAGGCGCCCAAAGAACGCATAATATGTATATTTACACTTCCTTTTTGAAAAAACAAACGAATGAAAAAGCGGATTTTAATTATTGGTGCTTGCGGGCAAATTGGCACAGAATTGACAGTTTACTTACGGAACAAATTCGGGAAAACCAAAGTGATAGCGAGTGATATTCGCGAAGGCGATGATGCGCTTATGGCCAGCGGCCCTTTTGAAATTTTGGATGCAACAGATTATAATGCCGTAGAAGAAGTGGTGATGCGCCACGAAATTACGGATGTATATTTAATGGCGGCAATGCTTTCCGCAACGGCGGAAAAATTCCCCATGAAGGGGTGGAACCTCAATATGGATTCCTTATTTCATGTTTTGAATTTGGCAAAGGATAAAAAAATAGATAAAGTTTTCTGGCCTTCAAGCATTGCCGTTTTTGGCCCTTCAACCCCTAAAGTTGATACGCCGCAGCGAACCGTTATGGAGCCAAGTACGGTTTATGGAATTAGTAAACAAACAGGAGAACGGTGGTGCGAATATTATTACAACCGTTATGGGGTGGATGTTCGCAGCGTTCGCTATCCTGGGCTCATAAGCTATAAAACCCTTCCCGGCGGCGGCACTACGGACTATGCCGTGGATATTTACCATAAGGCCTTAAAGCATAAAAAATATATTTGTTTTTTAAAAGCCGAAACAACTTTACCCATGATGTTTATGGATGATGCCATTCAAGCCACCGTAAGCATTATGGAATCTGAAAGTGAAAAGATAAAAATTCGCAATTCCTATAATCTATCGGCAATTAGTTTCAATCCGAAGGAAATTACGGCAAGTATCCAAAAACATATACCGGAATTTACAATCAGTTATGAACCGGACTTTAGACAAGCCATTGCCGATAGCTGGCCGCAGAGCATTGATGATAGCGAAGCCCAAACCGATTGGGGCTGGAAAAGTAAAATATCACTGGATGAAATGACGAAAATAATGCTTGATAATCTACGAGATAAATATTGATTATAAGGGAACTTCTTAATTTGCTCAGTAGCCTCACCAAGAATCGAACTTGGATCTAAAGTTTAGGAAACTTCTATTCTATCCATTGAACTATGAGGCCTTATTAACTGGGCCAAATTTAAATATTTTTGAAGTTTTAAATAATTTTCTAAAGGAATATATTGATTAGAACGAAACGAAAAAAAAGGATAGGCGCCAATTTTCTCTTGGGTCTATCCTTTTTTTGTTTTGAATATCGTTGCTTTAATACAGTGTGATTCCGCATTTATGCCTCACAACTTGCACAGTCCTTTTTCTGCGCAAATTTTTGGGCCGCATTCATGCTATGCTGATAATAAAGCGATTTTAATCCGAGTTTCCACGCGGTCACATGTATTTTATTTATTTCTTTAACAGGCATTTCCGGATGCACGATAATATTTACCGATTGCCCTTGATCAATATGGTTTTGGCGATTTGCTGCCTGATAGATTAAATCTATTTGGTCTATTTCAGAATAGGTTTTAAAAACATCCTTTTCTTCATCGGTTAAAAAATCCAAATGTTGTACAGACCCGTCATAATCGCGAATATTTCGCCAAACCTCTAAAGTGTTCATTCCTTTCTCTTCCAGCAGTTGCTCTAAAAAAGGATTTTTTATGGTAGTTTTTATTTTCGCAATATCCTTTACGTAAACATTGGACCAAATAGGTTCAATTCCTTGCGAAACCTGCCCTAAAATAAAGGCTGATGAGGTGGTGGGGGCAATGGCATTTAGGGTCGCATTGCGCCTACCGTAGCCTTTCAATACAGCGGGTTCGCCAAATATCGAAGCTAATTCTTCCGAAGCTTTATAGGATTTCTCTTTTATTACCCTAAAAATCTCACTATTTAAGTCGTAGGCCTTTTGGCTGTTCAATGGTAGCATTTTGGACTGCAATAATGAATGCCATCCTAAAACCCCTAGTCCTAAAGCGCGATTTTCCTTCGCAAAGTTGTACGCTCTTTCCATAAACAAAAAGGTTTGGCGGTCCTCTCTACTTTCTGAATCACGATAAGCTTCCAGTTTTTCAATAAATTCTGTAATTACTGCATCCAGAAAATATACCATGGTTTCTACTGCATCGGTATCCTTCCATTTGTCATAATGAAGTAGGTTTACTGAAGAAAGCACACAAACGAAGGACCAATTGTCATTGGAAGGTAGCATAATTTCGGTACAAAGATTACTTGCGTGGATGGGTAGGTTTTTATCTTTATATACATCTGCCGCGAAGTTATTGGCATTGTCCTTAAAGAATATATATGGGTAGCCCATTTCGCCTCGGCGCTGGAGCACTTTTGCCCAGATGGCCCGTTTTTCTTCGTCGCCATCAACCATTTGCTGCATCCATTGGTTAGTTACCGTTACTCCGTGCGTCAATTCCTGAATTGGGTTTCCTTCGGTTCCAATCTCCAAAAACTCCATAATATCCGGGTGTTCAACTGGCAAATATGGAGAGAAACGTCCCCGCCTAACGGAGCCTTGGCTCACCACATCAACCATGGATTCAAACAATTGCATTATATGTACTGCGCCCGAAGCTTGACCATTGTTTTTAACCTCTGCGCCGCGATGCCTTATTTTTCCGAAATATCCAGAAGTACCGCCGCCAAGCTTGGACATCATTCCCACCTCGGACTGGGTGTAAAGAATATTCCCCATGTCATCGGCTATATGGGAGCCAAAACAGCTTATGGGAAGTCCTCTTTTCTTTCCGAAATTGGACCATACCGGCGATGCCAATGAGAAAAAACCATCGGACATATATTGGTAGAATTTGTCGGAATATCCAGGAATATCAAGAATTTCCTCAGCTCTATTTGCAATTTCCCGAATTCGTTCTTCCGCTGTGACCCCGGGAGCAATGTATCCGGAGGCTAAAAAGTTGCGACTGTGCTCTGTGAGCCATTCAAATCCTTGTTTTTCTTTTTCGCCGTTTTGGTGTAGCGCTTCCTTTCGGGCATTTACAAGATTATTGGTTTCAATTTTGGCTTTTGGAAGCTGGGTCTGGAGATTTAGGTCTTGGTTGTTCATTTAAAAAAGGTCATCACTGGTTATACTTTGGGTTCTTTTGCTGTAATTGATTGATCGTTTTACGAAAAAATCGCCGTGTTTGGTGCCGATAATTTCATCATCAAACCATTCGGTTTGCATTAAAAGATTTTGGTCAATCTCGAAGATTTTTTCTATTCCTATGCTTTCAAGGGATTTATTGAACCGGTTTTTTATAAATTCATTTACCACTTTCTTCGGCAGAAATTCCAATTCGCCATCCTCAAAAATCCAGTCCACAATTCTGCTTTCTGCGGTGTAGGCTTCTTTACATATTTCTTGGATCATACTGTTGTAGCCTTCATCAAACCATTCGGGGTTCTCCTGTTTTATAATCTTGATTACGTCAATTCCGAAATCACCATGTATTTGCTCTTCTTTTGAAGTGGCTTCCACAACATTTGAAATTCCCTTGAGCATATTCTTGTGCTTGTTGAAGGCCATGATTATTAGGAATTGTGAGAACAGCGAAACGTGTTCAATAAAAAGGGAGAATAATAGGATTGACTCGGCGTATTCCTTGTTGTCTTCACTTTTGGCATTTTTAAGGGCAGTTTCCAAATAGTGGACGCGCATCATGATAACAGGTTTTTTCTTCAGGTTCTGAAATTCCTCATTTAGGCCCAAAATTTCTAGCAAATGGGAATATGCGTCGTGATGGCGTACCTCACTTTCAGCGAAGGTGGCGCCCACCGAACCTATTTCCGGTTTTGGCATACGGTGGTAAAGATCGCCCCAGAAATTCTTTACCGCCACCTCAATTTGGGAAATGGCGAGCATAGTGTTTTTAATGGCAGTTTGCTCTACGGGAGAAAGACGGGTTTTGAAATCCTGAACGTCGCTGGTAAAGTTGAATTCCGTATGAATCCAATAGGAATGGCGGATGGCCGGCACATATTCGTAAAGCGCCGGATATTCATAGGGCTTTAAATTTATACGTTTTTCGAAGATATTTAATTTGCGTTTTTGGGACTGCTGGTTTCGATATAGAATGTAGCGCTTGGCCACATCAAAAAATCCGCTTTCCATCAATTTAGTTTCCACGAAATCCTGAACTTCCTCTACTGTGGGAATATATTTTTCATCGCTTTTCTTTCTGTCCAAAAGAGCGCTATAAACATTTTCAGAAATATGTTGCGCATTTTCTGGCCCACCTTGTTCTGCGGCGTTCATGGCTTTTAAAATGGCGTCTGTAATTTTTTGTAAATGAAAGGGTTTGGTGGTAAAATCTCTTTTAATAACGTGGGTAATTTCCATGGCAACGGGACTAAATATTTAGAATAAATTAGAAGTATAAATATGAAAATATAATCGACATTAATAAACGGGAAGCTAAAATTGTTGTCCAATGTTTATCAACAATTTTTTAAAATGGGATGAAAACCGAAAATTGCAGGTAATGCAAATATTCCTGGGGAATTATTCAAAAAAATGGGATGCAACAAAAAAAGCAGGAGCAGATTTTTAGGCGAATTATCCCTAAAGACAGCATTATAAAGTAAGGGGATCATTTAGAATGAACTATTTTGGGTGTTATTTCCCTTTTTGGAAATGTGTCTATTCTATTATTTTTTATTTAAACGATTGCGAAGCAAACACAAAACACCTATTTCTTCCTTTGATAAATTTTCCGCGGTTTTCAATATTTGTGTTATTTCTTTCTCAAAATATTGGAGGGTGCGGCCATTTGTATAATCATCAATAATTCTTGGGTCTATGTATGAACTTCTGGCCACTGAGGGGGTGTTTCCGAGTAGTTCAGAAACTTTGTTTACGGCTTCTTTAATGTTTTTGTCCAATTTGGCTTGTTCCTTTTTATCCACAACTCCAAGTTCGTCCAGCGCAATTGCGGCAATCATGGTGCCGGCCCAGGTTCGAAAGTCCTTTACAGAAAATTCTTCTCCCATTATTTCGTGGATGTAGGCATTAAGATCGTCACTTTTTACATCTACTACGTTGTCGTTTTCATCCAAATATTTAAAGATTTCATAGCCGGGCATTTGATCTATTTCCCGAACAATCTTGGCTAATTTTTTATCTACAATATGCTTTTCCTGTTCTTGTCCGGATTTGCCATTATATGAAAATATGAGTTCATCACCATTTATCGTCAAATGTTTGCTGCGCATTGTGGTAAGACCATAAGTGGCGTTTTCTTTTGAATATGCTTCATTGCCGGGTCTGAAAAAAGCCGATTCCAAAAGGCGAACCATGGTTGCCATAACTTTCTCACGGGTAAGTTTTCTTTTGCGCAGATGCTGTCCCGTAACCCGCCGCATATGTTCCAGCTTGTCCGCAAATTCAATAATCCTATTAAATTTTTTTGAATTCTGCCTTTCCACATATTTTGGATGATATATATATTGTTTTCGGCCCTTGGCGTCCCTTCCGGTTACCAAAAGATCTTTTTTTCTGCTTTCGCTAATTTCCACCTCCGTCCATGCGGGAGGAATAACGAGTGACTTTATCCATTCCTTGATTTCTTTATCCCTTATTGTTTTTCCATTTTCATCTTTATATGAAAAACCTTTTCCGTGTTTCTTTCGGTAGTACATAGCTTTTTTGTATTAAAAATAGAACAAATTTAATTCTTGAAACGAGACTGGTGTATAGCAATGAAGATTTAATGCATTTGTCTCTTTATTTGGCAAATATTTGATACCGTAGAAGTCACCAAAAAGAGAAAAGCCTTTACATTTCTGTAAAGGCTTTCTCTAACTAAGCTCCTCCTCTTGGGCTCGAACCAAGGACCCTCTGATTAACAGTCAGATGCTCTAACCAACTGAGCTAAGGAGGAATTTATTTTTTGCCCTTCCAATGATTTGCCATCGGAAGCTAACGTTAATTAGCGAAGGCGGGTGCAAATATACCTATTTTTTAATTTCATCAAAATAAAAAATAAAACTTTCTCATTTTCTTTTTTGGATGGTTGTGGAACATAATTGCCTTCAATATATTATAGGGCATTTATTTCCTTGAGCAGTACCAAATTAGCGGGAGAATTACTTTTTGAAAGTACCTGTTTTGCCGCGTCTATCCTGTCTTCTTTCAAAAGCGCCAGTGCAAGATAATATTGAGCATCATCATAAAATGCACTTTCTGGCTTGTCCTGTGTTGCTTGTAGATATTTTCTTGCCTGTCGGGCATTGCCATTTGCCAAATTCGCAACACCTAGAAAATAAACCACGGTGTCATTCTCAGGATTAGCGGCATACAAGGTTTCCCAGCGTAAAATAGCTTCGTTATATTCTTCACGTTTATAATTCACCATACCATAATAAAATTCATAGTTGGAGGTGGTGCTCATAGTGGTAGGTAATCCTGGATCCGGTTTAAAATGTGTCGCAAAAACTTTTTGGGGGGAATTCCCACTGCTCAAAATGGCCCAAGTGCTAACTGAAATGAGGATTAAAAATGAGGCGGCTAATGCCAACCAGCCTGCAGATAGCCAATTTTTTTCTGGCACCGATATTATTTGGGAATGGAAACTGTCCATTTCTCTTTTTAGGGCTTGTTCCTCAACGGCAACTATTAATGCTTTTTGTTCATGAACCATTTCACGAAAATCTGGAAAAAGCTTCATTTGTTGCTCAAAATCTGCACGGGCGTTCGAGTCCAGTCTATCTAGAAGATAATCATCAATAAGCTCTTGCTTTTTTTGATGTTCCTGAATATTTTTATTTGAATCCATGGGGGATAGTTTGAGTCAATTTCCTTAGTTGTTCCTGGCAGCGGTATTTTGCATTTCTCGCCGAAGCTTCATCCATCGTCATTATTTCTGCTATTTCCTTAAAGGATTTTCTTTCATAGTAGAAAAGTTTCATCAGTAGCTGACAACGATCACCAAGTTGGCTTATAGAATCCAAAATGATTTTTATTTTTTGGTTTTTTGTTTCGTTCTCATCAACATCGGGCTGTTCATATTCAATATCCCGATTGATGAAGGTGGTATTTTTATATTTTACGGACCGAACATGGTCCAGCCATTTGTATTTGGCGATCTTAAAAAGATATCCATGGATAGCGGTTTCGCTTTCCGAAGAAAATTTATTTTCCTTTATATTTCGCCACATTGTCACAAATGCTTCTTGATAAACATCCTTTGCCTGCTGTTCGTCGCCGCTGTTTTTCAATACGTAGCGTTTCACCTTAACAAAGTTCGTTTGGTATAAATCCTCAAGGGTAGTCGCATCATTTTGTTTAATGAGCTCCACCGTATTGTTCAATGGCAAATGGTTATCATTTTTGTTGCTGATTTTGTGCATGGGATTTTAAAACAATATAGAAAGATACAATTTATCCTCCACGGTTTTAAAATTTTTGAACAACTTCGAGTAAAGTGAAATGATTTTTTGTTTAATTCAAACTCTGTCAATCCTTATTTTGTTGTTCCCATTGCCGGAAAAATTAGCTTCGCCATTTTTACAACATCGGAATGCAAGTGGAAGTATCATCACTTTGAAAAAAAATACTCGGGTTTTGGGCCCGAGTATTTTCTGATACATATTTTATGCTATTGAAATAGCCATCGGTAAATGTCGTTTCCGTTTGCGAACAGAACAAGGGCTATCAAAATGAAGAATCCTACCATTTGGGCATATTCCATAAATTTATCGTTCGGTTTTCTTCCCGTTATCATTTCATATAAAAGAAACATTACGTGCCCACCGTCCAAGGCTGGTATGGGAAGGATGTTCATAAAGGCTAGAATAATTGAAATTAAGGCCGTGGTGGCCCAAAAACTCTGCCAGTCCCAAACGTCGGGAAAAAGATTTCCGATAGCGCCAAAACCACCAACCTGGGTCGCGCCTTTTTTGGTGAAAACGTATTTAAATTGCTTAACATAATCTTTCAGTGTATTGAAACCGAAGCCAATGCCGCCAACAATACTTTCGCCAAGGGAATAGGTTATTTCAGTTTGCCCCAACTGGGAAATAACTTCTTCCTTTGAAAAAGTGATTCCGAATGTTCCTTTTTCATCGGGCGTCAGTTTTAAGGTGTCCCTTTGATTGCCTCTTTCAATAATCAATGTATTTTCCTTGTCCTTATTGGCTTTTGCTATTCTTTCGAATTCATCTAAATATTGTACGTTTTGGCCATTCACAGCCACTATTTTATCTGACTTTTGCAATCCTGCTTTTTGGGCAGGGAAATTTTCCCAAACGGAGTCCAAAACAATGGTTTGTCTTGGAACAAAAGGAAAATGAGAATCATTCTGAAACATTTTTGTGCCCGCATCCTCGGGAACTGAAATAGTTTCAACCGTCCCGTCACCACGTTTCACTGTTACTTTTGATACATCGCGCAGCAATATATAGCGGTTGATGTCCATCACATCCTCCAGGGGTTCCCCGTTTACGCTCAATATGAGGTCGCCGTCCCGAAAACCATACTCCCTAAATTGTTCTGTTACTGCAAAACCTTGTGGAATGTCCTCATTGGAAGTAATATCTCTTCCATAGAAATAGAGGATGCCCATATAAATTACGAACCCCACAATAATATTCACAGTAACCCCACCAAGCATAATAATAAGACGCTGCCAGGCCGGCTTGCTTCGGAATTCCCAAGGCTGCGGTGGTCCCGCCATTTGTTCCTTGTCCATGCTTTCATCTATCATTCCGGCTATTTTTACGTAACCGCCCAATGGCAACCACCCAATTCCATAAACGGTTTCGCCTATTTTCTTTTTGAACAGGGAAAATTTCACGTCAAAGAAGAGATAGAATTTTTCAACCCGGGTCTTAAATAGTTTGGCAGGTATAAAATGTCCCAATTCGTGGAGCACAATAAGTAGGGAAAGGCTTAATAGAAGTTGTATAGCTTTAACAGCGAATGGTGTCATAGGTTTTATGGTTATTTTTTAATAGTCTCGATATTAAATGGCTTGTTACTGAAATCGAGGCGAAATTGAATGATTGCCGTTTCTGTTTTTGGCAAAAAAATCGCACAAAAGTAACCTTTTAGGCCGTGCAAAAAAAATAAGCCGAAAAGTATATGCCCCAAAAGGACAATTTTTTAGAGTGTTTGAGTTTCGTTTAAATTAATTAGGGGCTATTTTTGCGAAAAAATTCATCATGATAGATTTCTTTAGGAAATATAAATTCTTTGCAATTTTCCTTTTAATCCTTTCTGCAATTATAATTACAGTTATTTATCAAATAATGATTCCGAAAAAATTCTTGAAAATCTACCAACCTGCAGATGTTTCGGCTGAATTGGTTGATACTACCCTTCACTACGTAAAAAAATATCATACCATAGCGGACTTCAATCTCACCAATCAAAATGGGAAATTCATAACTCAGGAAAACTATCGGGACAAAATTTATGTTGCGGATTTCTTCTTTACAACCTGTCAGACCATTTGCCCCATAATGACGGATAATATGGCCCAATTGCAGAAAAACTTGAAAGATGACGATGAGGTTTTGCTCCTTTCCCATACAGTAACTCCCGAAATTGACTCCGTTGCGCAACTTAAAAAATATGCACTAGAGAAAGGGGTAAACGACGCAAAATGGAATTTGGTAACGGGCGATAAAAAGGAAATTTATGATTTGGCGCGAAAATCATATCTGGTCGCGAAGGATGTGCCATACTCAGAAAATGATTTAGTGCATACCGAAAATTTTGTACTTGTTGACAAAAAAAAGCGAATTCGTGGCTTTTATGATGGAACCGATTCTGCAGCCATAGAAAAATTGTTGGAGGATATCCAAATCCTTAAAATGGAAGAATAGCTTGCGTCAGTTCCAAAATTCGGTGATAATCGAAATATTTTGAAAGGACTTTTCCCACGTCCTTTTTTTCCTTTACTTTTGCGTTGTTTAAAATCAATCTAAATAAAAAGATGGTTACAATTGCCTCCTTGAAAAAAGGGCAGCGCGGCATTATAAAGGAATTCTCCGTAGATGTTGTGCCCTTAAAACTTTTGGAAATGGGTTGCCTCCCGGGCAATGAGGTTTCGTTGGTGCAGATAGCGCCATTCAACGATCCGTTATATTTAAATATTAATGGCAGCCACCTTGCAATCAGAAAAGAAACTGCAAGTATGATTGAAATTGAAATAATTTAATAATAATATTTCCAATTATTGAAGTCTTCTAAAGCTTCAATACTTCTGGAACCGAAATCGCCGGTTATTGAGCGAAGCCTAAATATGGCAAAACATATTAATGTCGCACTTATTGGAAACCCCAACACCGGAAAAACCTCAGTGTTTAACCGACTTACGGGGATGAACCAAAAGGTGGGAAACTATCCCGGAATTACTGTTGAAAAAAAACAGGGCGTCTTCAAGTTTGGCCGAGCCTCCAAAGTACATCTACTTGATTTACCAGGTACTTACAGTTTGAACGCATCATCCATTGATGAGAATGTTGTGATTGAACTTCTTTTGAATAAAAATGACAAGGATTTTCCCGATGTTGCCGTTGTCGTGGCGGATATTGAAAACCTGAAACGCAATTTACTCCTCTTCACCCAGATTAAAGATTTGGGAATACCCACAATTCTGGCAATTAACATGGCAGATAGAATGAAGCGTAAAGCCATTTCGCTGGACGTTGAGTTACTTGAGGAAAAACTCAATACCAAAATTGCATTAATTAGTTCCAGAAAAAATGTGGGATTTGATTATTTAAAGCAATTGATAGAGGATTACAAACATCTTTCCACAAAACCAAGTTTGAACGCCTCAAACATTTCCCCTGAATATTTTGACAGGCTGAGAAAGGCGTTCCCAAACCAAGATCTTTACAAGCTTTGGCTGGTGATAACACAGGACGTAAATTTCGGGAAGTTGGACCGGAAGGAATTGAAAGGAGTAGCGTCTTTCCAAACGGAATCGGTCAGTAATCTTAAACGTCTTCAGCAGAAGGAAACTGTGGCCCGCTATCAATTTATCAATGAAACCTTAAAAGAAACCCTTCACATTGACAGTGCAAATGCCAAGGATTTGAGAAGTCGACTTGATAGGGTTTTAACCCACAAAATTTGGGGATACGTGATTTTTTTCGGCATATTGCTTTTGATTTTTCAGGCAATATTTGATTGGAGTGCCTATCCAATGGATTTTATTGACAGCACTTTTGCCTCCATGAGCGAATGGGCCAAAAATACCCTTCCGCCAGGTGATTTTTCTAACTTGATAGCTGAAGGAATAATTCCCGGCTTGGGCGGGATTGTTATTTTCATTCCTCAGATTGCCTTTCTTTTCCTTTTCATTTCAATTCTCGAGGAAACGGGATATATGAGTCGGGTGGTTTTTCTGATGGACCGTATTATGCGCAGGTTCGGGCTGAGCGGCAAAAGTATTGTGCCATTAGTGGCCGGTACCGCATGTGCCATTCCAGCAATTATGGCAACGCGCAACATTGAAAACTGGAAGGAGCGGTTGATTACTATTCTCGTTACCCCTTTCACAACGTGTTCTGCGCGTTTGCCGGTTTACTTAATAATTATTTCATTGGTAATTCCCGATGATCGGGTTTTAGGAATTTTCAGTTTACAAGGGCTTACCTTAATGTTTATGTATATTTTGGGGTTCGCTGCCGCTATTCTTTCAGCATATCTTTTGGATAAAATTTTGAAAATACGCTCCAAAAGTTTTTTTGTGGTGGAAATGCCAAATTATAAAATTCCACTTCCAAAAAATGTTTTGATAACCGTTGTAGAGAAGACCAAAGCCTTCGTTTATGGTGCAGGGAAAATAATTTTGGCCATCTCGGTTATTCTTTGGGTCTTGGCATCCTACGGCCCAGGTGATTTTAATAATGCCGAAACAATTGTGCAGGAAAGATATGCACAACAAAACCTGTCCGATGAAGAGTTTGAAATGCACGTTGATTCCTATAAATTGGAAAATTCCTATATCGGCCATGTGGGCCACGCCATTGAACCAGCGGTAAGGCCTTTAGGCTACGATTGGAAAATAGGCATCGCATTGATCAGTTCCTTTGCCGCGCGTGAAGTTTTTGTAGGAACCCTAGCCACCATTTATAGCGTGGGGAGCGAAGATGAGCAAACCATAAAAAGCAGAATGGCCGCAGAACGCAATCCTATTTTGGGAGGACCGCTCTTTAATTTTGCGAGTGGCGTTTCATTACTGTTGTTTTATGCTTTTGCAATGCAATGCATGAGTACGTTGGCTATCGTAAAAAGAGAAACCAACAGTTGGAAATGGCCCTTATGGCAATTGGTGGTTATGAGCGCTATTGCTTATGTGGTTGCCTTGGCGGCCTATCAATTATTGAAATAAGAACATATACAATCAATTTTATGCAATCTATATTAGTATTAATAACATTCGTTTGTGCAGTGGGATTTTTGATCACGAAATTTGTTTGGAATCCATTTAAAGGAAATAAAAAACGGATAGGATCTAAAGTTAACGACCACTCGGACTGTGGTAAATGTAGCCTTCATTAAAAATTGAAAGGACTCCATCATTACTTTTTTGAAGCCTAAATTCATTTGTGGTATGAAGGCGTTTTGAGTACCTTTGTCTTATGCAAACAATATTGGTTTTAGTAACGTTTTTGTTGGCCGCAGGCTTTTTGCTTAAAAAGTTTGTCTGGAATCCTATTTTTGAATCGCGCAGAACCTCAATGGGTACCTTGGATGGTGAAAAAACCAAATGTGGCAAAAAAGATTGTGGCTGCCATTGATTATTTATTTTGCTCCTCGCAAACCAATAACACATAATCTTTTATTTTTCCCGCTGTCTTTGAATTAGGGTACGGTTTTAAAGACAAGCCATTTATGGCGAAAACATTGGAACTATAAAGATTGGTGTTTTTTTCTTCTCCGGGCCTAATTTCTCCAAAGGTTAAAAGTTTTTCCTCAGTTTTTCCATTCGCGGTTACTTTCGTCTTAACAATGGCACGGCCTGCCCAGATACAGTCCACACCTTCCGGACACCTGGAATCTTCCACTACTTCCATAAATGTTATGGAAACATCTTTTAAAATAATAGTTTCCCCTTTAGGGATTTTAACTGCAATTTTGGGAGTTTCGGCGGAATCCTTTTGCCCGAAAGCAAATGAAGAAAAAAGAATGAGCAGTGTTACGAGAGAATATTTCATTGGAAAGTTTTTTTCAATTTTAAAGATACTATAAAATTTAGTGTCATAAAAAAGTAATTAACAATCGTCCTCTAATAATGGTATATTCCATTACCCTCGAAAAAGAAAGAAATCCTCTTTCATGGGTTCTATTTTTTCATCTTTATTGCTTAGGATGTATTGAAGCGATTTTTCAGTAAAGAGCAAGCCTTTTGGCGTAAGTAGAACTATGTTGTTCCTAATTTCCACAAGATTATTTTTTTCGGCCAAATCCAATACTGTTTTGGCGCGTACCGCATGCCAATTTATATGTTCCTGTAAGTGATTTATGTGTCTTTCACTTTCTTCTTCATGTCGGTTTAAGTGTAGCAATAAAGTAATTAATGAAACTTCAACACGTTGTTGCTTTTGCCTATAAAGTACTGAAATGAGGCCTTTTTTGGGTGCGAAAAGGTAGACGAACAAAAATATAGCCCCCAAGGTTGTAGCGATGGATCCCGAAATGGATGCATCTAAGAGGTTCGCGACCCAATAACCTGATATTGCTGAAAGAACGCCAAATAATAAAGATAGCAATATCATTTTTTTTAAATCTTCCGTAAGCATATAGGCTGTTGCCGCAGGAGCGATCATTAAGGCTACAACCAAAATTGCGCCCACGGCATCAAAGGCACCCACTACCGTTATGGAAGAAACTGACATTAGTCCATAATGCATCACCACAGGTGAGATACCCAAAACTGATGAAAGGCCGGCATCAAAAGTGCTGATTTTTAATTCCTTAAAAAACAGCAATAGTAGAATAATGGTAGCCAAAAGGATACTTCCCATTACCCAGAGCGATTTGGGTCCTAAATCTGTCCCGTTCATCATCAATCTATCAAATGGTGCAAAGGCCAGTTCGCCGAGCAATACGGCATCAACATCCAAATGCACATCATTCGCATTTTTTGAAATTAATATAACCCCAATACTAAATAATGCGGGAAAAACCAAACCTATGGCTGTGTCTTCTTTCACCAAGCCCGTTTTTTGTATGAACTCGACCAGCACAACCGTAATTACTCCCGTAAATGCGGCCAAAAGAATGAGCAGCGGAGAGTTTAAATCTTGGGTAAGGAAAAACCCCAAAACAATTCCCGGAAGTATGGAATGGCTTATGGCATCACTGATAAGCGCCATTTTCCGAAGTACTAAAAATACCCCAGGAATAGCGCAGGCCATTGCTACAATAGCCGCAATTAATTGTATTTCAATTTGCGGATGGCTCATTGACTGCTTTTTTGGTTATAGATTTCCTGCGCCTGTTTATAGCCTTTTGCTGTCATGGCCCATTGTTGCCCCTGTATAGTTATCCATCCCTCATTTTCCAGTTTTTGCAGCGATCCTCGGGTGTAGCCCTGAAAATTATTGAGAATTCGAATGGCGTGTGGATGTGAAATATTTTCGTGTTCCAGCGCTATTCCGTACATAAACTGTAGGGTCTTGAACAATTTCATATCGGCACGATTTTTTCGCAAGCGGATTTCCCGAAAAAGGATGCCTCTTGTTGGTGAAAATATAAATGAGAATAAAACAAAAACTCCAGCCACTAAAACTATCACCGGTCCGGTGGAAAGGTTATTTTGGCTCGCGCTGATTGCTGTTCCCAATACCCCTGAAACTGCACCAATTATGGCAGCAAGTAAAATCATTATGCTCAAATTGTTTGTCCATTGGCGTGCGGCTGCGGCAGGCGCCAGCAAAATTGCGCTCATTAGCACTACACCCACAGTTTGTAAGCCTAAAACAATGGCCAAAACAATCAGGAATGTAATTAGCACATCAATAAATTTTGTATTGAATCCAAGGGTTTTGGTATATTCTGCATCAAAAAGTAGAATTTTGAATTCCTTCCAAAAAAGCAACATTACGAAAAGGGAAATAGCTGTTATTATGATCATCAATAAAACATCACTTTCCAAAAGAGTAGCTGCCTGACCAAAAAGATATTTATCCAGTCCAGCTTGGTTGGCATTAGGTTGTTTTTGGATAAAGGTGAGCAGCAACATTCCGAAGCCGAAAAAAACAGAAAGAATCAACCCCAGTGCGGTATCACTTTTTAAATGTGTTTTGTTTGTAATTCCTCTAATCCAAAAAGTTCCTACTAAACCGCTCACCAAAGCCCCCATTAAAAGAACGCCGGAATCTTTGGCGCCGGTAATCAGAAATGCCAAAGCAATACCGGGAAGCGCCGCGTGGGAAATAGCATCGCCCAACAAACTTTGTTTCCGCAAAACTGCGAAACTTCCGAGCATTCCACAGATAGCGCCAAGAACCGCTGTTCCTAGGGTTATTGTGCGCAGCGTATAATCTGTCCACAGTAAGTTGAAATATTCCGTTATTGACATAATGCTAATTTGATTTCAATTGATAAAGTATTGGGGGAATGGATTTTCGCCTCTGCACATTATTTATTCACGGCTACTTTATAATTAATGCCATAAGTTTGGGTTAGGTTATCATCATTAAAAATTTCTTTAACAGGTCCAGTTGCAATTTTCTTCACATTTAGAAACGTTACCCAGTCAAAATATTCGGGTACCGTTTGCAAATCATGATGAACAACAATTACGGTTTTGCCGGATTTTCGCAGTTCCTTCAAAATATTAATGATTGCAATTTCAGTAGTGGCATCCACACCTTGAAGCGGTTCGTCCATAAAATATATAGAAGCATCCTGGGCCAACGCTCGTGCCAGGAAAACCCTTTGTTGCTGCCCTCCGCTCAATTGGCTAATTTGCCGTGCTTTGTATGCTAACATCCCCACTTTTTCCATTGCCTCCAGTGCAATTTTCTTTTCCTTTTGTCCCGGACGCCTTATCCAGCCCAAACTACCATAAGTGCCCATCATTACAACATCTAGCGCTGTTGTGGGAAAATCCCAATCCACACTGCCTTTTTGAGGTACGTAGGCAACCAATTTGCGCTGCTTGGAATATGCTTCTCCATAAATTGATACCGATCCGGCAATTGGTTTTATAATGCCTAAAATTGTTTTTATGAGGGTAGATTTTCCGGCCCCATTTGGTCCTACGATTGCCATCAAAACACCTTCTGGCACTGTTAAATCTATATCCCATAAAACAGGTTTGTAATTATATGCCACCGTTAGGTCATCTATCTGTACTGCTATTTTTTGCTCCATCGGTTTTTTTGATAGTATTATTTTAATGCATTTACGATAGTATTTACATTGTGTCTAAACATTCCGATATAAGTTCCTTCCTCTGTTCCCGGGTTTCCCAAGGCATCGCTATAAAGAGAACCGCCAATTTCCACATTAAAGTTTTTCGCACGCACCGCTTGTTGAAGTGCTTCAATTGTGCGTTTTGGAACGGAACTTTCAACAAAAATGGCTTTAATGTTATTTTTTATAATAAACTCTGATAAATTTTGAACGTCTTTAACTCCAGCTTCAGTTGCGGTGGATATGCCTTGCAAGCCCACAACTTTAAAACCATATGCCTTGCCAAAGTAACTGAATGCGTCGTGAGCCGTTACCAATATCCGCTTTTCTTTCGGGAGGGTTTCAATGATGGATTTAATTTCAGATTCAAGAGAATCTAATTTTTGCTGATATTTTAGATTATTTTCAGAATAAATTTGATCATTTTCGGGGTCTGCCTTTGAAAGTTCATCCGTTACTATCTGTGCAAACTGCTTAAAATACTGAACGTTGAACCAAACGTGAGGGTCAAAATTTGAAGCAAAATATTCAGAAGAAATCAGGTCTTCTTTTGGCAACATGTCTCCTAATGAAACAGTAGTTTTTTCACCCTCCATTTTTTCAAAAATTTCTACCAATTTTCCTTCCAAATGCAGACCTCCGTAGAAAATAATATCTGCCTCATAAAGTTTGGAAACATCTCCTTCGCTGGCTTTGTAAAGGTGTGGATCTACGCCGGCACCCATTAAGCCTTGTAGTGAAATATGGTCGCCCCCAATTTCGGAAACCAAGTCGGTAAGCATGGTAGTGGTGGTTACTACCTTAAGCTTGCCATCGTTTTTCTCCGCATTTTTACAACTTAATGTGAGGATAAAAAGGCCTATAATTAATACTTTGTTCATAGAGTTTTGGATGTTAAATTTGCCTTCAGCAAAAAGCGTTGCGTTTTTTTCCATTATTAAACAGTTTGCACATATAGGTTTTCCGCAATTTTGTGTGAAATAAAAAATTGTTCACTGCCAACCTGAATTATCATTGAGCCATCAAAGAATTCCTTTCCCAGCACGGTTATTTTTGTACCGATGCTAATTTTTTTCTTATCTAAATATTGAAGAAATTCTGCGCTGCTTTCCTTTACGCCCACACATACGCCTTGATGGTTTTTTTCAATTTCTGCTAGTAATTTTTTCTCGGTTCGTTTTAATACTCCATGTTTATCTGGAATTGGATCGCCGTGTGGATCAAAATCTGGACTGCCTAGAAATTGGTCGAGCCTCGTTATTAATTCTTCGGACTGAATGTGCTCTAACTGTTCGGCTATTTCATGCACTTCATCCCAATGAAAATTCAATTTTTCAACCAAAAAAACTTCCCAAAGTCGGTGCTTCCGTATAACACCGGCGGCAATTTTCCTTCCGGATTCTGTTAGTTGCGCGCCTTTGTAACGTTTATAGACCAACATTTTTTTCTCTGCAAGTTTTTGAACCATATCTGTAACCGAGGAAGGTTTTGTTTCCATGCTTTCCGCAATGGCGTTGGTGCTTACTTCCCCGGCGCTTTCCAATTCTAAATGAAAAATGGCCTTTAAATAGTTTTCTTCCGCAAGGGTCATCATAAATTTAAGTTTATACAAAGATATATTTTTTTGTATTAAAACAAATATTTAGCTTTGCCTAAAAATAATATTACCCTTAACTAATTAAATCCATTTTTATATGAAATCCTTTATTATTTTATTTTTATTAGTCGTTCCAATTGCTACGGCACAGAATTCAAAAGTGAAAATTATGGGAACGGTTTCGGCTAACGGAAATCCAGTTCCATACGCAAGTGTCTATATAAAAGACGGGAGCGATGGCACCAATGCAGATGCCAACGGCAATTTTGAATTTGAAACCGCGGCGGGCATTCTTATTGTTATTGTACAATCCCAAGGTTTTAAAGCGCAAAATATTACTGTGGATACTTCAAATGAAGAAATTATATTATTGAATTTTGTCTTGGAAGAAAGCGATGAGGAATTGGAGCAAGTTGTAATAACCGGCACCCGAACCAAAAAGAGACGCATTGACTCTCCTGTTATAGTGAATTTAATAAATAGCGAAACATTGGAAAACGTTGTAGCCACTGATCTTTCTGAAGGGCTTCGGTTCCAGCCCGGGCTGCGTGTTGAAAAGGACTGCCAAACCTGCAATTACACTCAAATTAGATTGAATGGATTGCAGGGCGGTTATTCGCAAGTGCTGATCAACGGGCGGCCAATATTTAGTCCGTTAACCGGATTGTATGGTCTCGAACAGATTCCCGTGAATATGATTGAGCGAATTGAAGTGGTTCGCGGTGGCATTTCAGCATTGTACGGTTCTAGCGCTATCGGGGGTACGGTAAACGTAATCACTAAAATTCCTAAACAAAATAATTACAGTTTGGCCTATACTTATGAAAATATTGATGGCAATGCAGATCAAAATATAATAAATGGAAATGCTACGGTTGTAAGCAAAAACTATAATGCCGGCGCGAATTTCTTCGTCAGTAACAGACAACGAAAAGCCTATGATGCGAACGACGACAATTTTTCGGAAATGCCCGAACTAAAGGATAATTCCTTCGGAATGAATGCTTTTTATCTTCCTTCGGAAAATTCAAAGCTGGAATTTAATTTTAGCAGTCTGTACGAATATCGGTTTGGAGGTGAAATGGTAGAAAAACCGGCTTATTTGGCACAACAGGCCGAAGAACGCACCCACAATATTTTAATGGGAGGTGTGGATTATCAAATAAATTTTAATGAAAACAAAAGCTCATTTATTCTTTATTACGGCGGGCAGCGCACAAATCGTGACCATTACACGGGAATTATTCCTGATACTTCCGCTGATCAGCAAGAATTTTTTGCCGCACCTCCTTATGGAATTTCCAAGGTTTATACCCACCAAGGCGGTGCGCAGTTTAACAACCGGTTTGATGAATTTTTTACCGGAACAACTGTATTAACCGGAGGGATAGAATATACTTTCGATGATGTTTTTGACCAAATCCTATCCTATAATTACCTGATTGATCAAACCACAAAAAACCTCGGCGCTTTTGTGCAGAATGATTGGAACATCACGGAAAATCTAAATTTTCTTTCGGGCTTTAGAATAGATAAGCATAATTTATTGAACCATGCCATTTTCAGCCCAAGGCTTTCCTTGCTTTATAAAATGAAAGAAACCACACAGTTCCGTCTGGGTTGGGGAACAGGCTTTCGGGCACCACAGGCTTTTGATACCGATTTGCACATAGCATTCGCCGGAGGCGGCGTATCCAGAATTTCATTGGCTAATGGTTTAATGGAAGAAAAATCCAACAGTTTTACGGCCTCGGTCAATTATGATAAAGCCTCGGAGCATTTTATCGGCGGTTTTACCTTGGAAGGTTTTTATACCCATTTAGATAACGCATTTTATTTATTTCCAATTGGGGAGGACGAATTCGGAGATCTTTTTGAAAAACGGAATGGAAGTGGAGCAACGGTAAGTGGCATAACGGTGGAAGCGAGAGCGAATTTTGACTATTTGGTAGAAGTAGATGCAGGGTTTACCTTTCAAAAAAGCCTATTTGACGAAGCCATAGAAAACATAAACGGACTGCCACTGAAACGGGAATTTTTGCGAACTCCCAATCATTACGGTTACGCAACTTTAACGTACGCACCCACTAAAAAATTCGGGATAAGTGCGAATCTAGTTTTCACCGGACCTATGGACATTCTACACCTTGCGGGCGAAAATACTGGGCAAGAAGTGGATGAATATTACAAAACAAAAAGTTTCACTGAAATTAGTTTTAGAATGGGCTACACTTTTTCCATTCCAAAAGTAAGCACCGGACTGGAACTTTTCGGAGGCATTAAAAACATCACGAACAGCTACCAGAATGATTTCGATATTGGAAAAAATCGAGATAGCAATTATGTTTACGGACCGGGTTCGCCTAGGGCAGTATTTTTCGGTCTAAAAATTCAATCTCTTTAAAATGAAAATGGTTCTTGGTTTCCAAATTTCAATTCTATTTCTAAGTACCGCATTATTTTCACAGCCGTCCGTGCGTTGGCTAAAATTTGAACAGTTGGATGATTCGCTTCAAATGAATCCGAAAAAGGTATTTATTGATTTTTATGCAGATTGGTGCGCGCCGTGCCTGAAAATGCAACGTGACGTTTTTACAGATGACAAAATCATCAAAATTTTAAATGAAAATTATTACGCCGTAAAACTGAACGTGGAAAGCACGGACACCATTCATTTCGGCAATCAATTTTTTATAAATGAAAGAATGCATCGGCCGAACCCGATCCATCAAATTCCGCTCTTAATGGCAAGTCAAAAAAACAAGCCATTTTCGTTACCGGCAATTGTGATTTTAGATGAAAAATTTCAAGCGCGCGCTCGCTATTTCCAATATTTGAATGTTGAACAGTTAAATAAAATTCTAAATTCCTACCCTTGAAATTATGATTTCAGTTTAAATGGATTAGGTTTAAAACCCTCGTTCCTTTTGAAGCTGTTCATACGCTTCCTGCACTTTTCTAAATTTCTCCTCGGCACCTTTTTGGTAGGCTTCATCCATATGCTGAAGTTTGTCCGGATGGTATTTTTTCGCCATCGTTCGATAGGCAGATTTTATTTCTGAAACCGTTGCGCTTCGCTCAATTTCCAAAATTTTGTAAGCACTGTCCGGATTTTTGAAAAACATGGCTTTGATACTTTCAAAATCACGGGCATAAATTCCCAAGAAATTTGAAATCTTGTTTATTTCATTCACTTCGGGCGTGGAAACGCTGCCATCTGCATTCGCAATGCTGAAAAGAAAATGGATAATCTGCAAACGGCTTTCATAACGCGTACGCTGGCGCAGCAAATTGCAAATATTCTGTGCAGAAATTTCACGTTTTTTAATTACTTCATTAAAAACCTTAAACGTAGCATTGGCGCGCTCCCGGCCATAGGCCTGTACAAAATATTGCCGCACGTAATCAAGCTCCGTTTGGTTCACATTTCCATCGGCTTTAATTACCAATGAAGCCAATGACAACAAATTCAATTCAAAATCTGCGTGGGAAACCTCTTGCCGATTTGGCCCAAATGACGTTTGGAAAGTTTTGTTCCGGGAAGCGAAGTTATCGATGAGACTTCCCAACAGAAAACCCATAATGGCACCGGGAAAACGATACAGCATAAAACCTATTACAGCGAAAACCAGTCGGAACATAGTTGAGGGATTTTTCTTTTTTTGAGCGGACAAAGGTAAGGTTTAAAGCATCAAATTTCAAAATAGAAAAGATGCGGAAGCACCAAACATCATATTGCCAATTCCAAAAAAAGAAATGTTTTTTCACATTGTAATTTGGTACTTGTAATTCGGAAATTCAAACTTTTTCATTTTCAGAATTTGTATCTTTGAAAACTCATTATAATACACTTTAAATTTAGAAATTATGTACCCACCCGATTTAGTGAAACCGATGCGTGAAGACCTGACCAGAGTAGGTTTTTCAGAATTACATACTGCAGACCAAGTTGAGGATGCTTTGAAAAAAGATGGAACTACGTTGGTAGTTGTGAATTCCGTCTGCGGATGCGCTGCCGCAAATGCTCGACCCGGAGCTGCAATATCACTTCAAAATGATAAAAAACCTGACCATTTGGTAACTGTTTTTGCAGGCGTGGACCGCGAAGCCGTTGATGCCGCGCGTGCAAATATGGTTCCATTCCCACCCAGTTCGCCCTCTATGGCGCTCTTTAAAAATGGCGAATTGGTGCACATGTTGGAGCGCCACCACATTGAAGGCCGCCCCGCGCAGATGATTGCTGAAAATTTGAAAGGTGCCTACAACGAATTCTGCTAAATTACCAATCGCGTTTTGATACAGCTCAATAAACCGCTAACCGTGGTAATTGGAATTCTTGCACTGGGAGCGCTCGTTTATAATATTTATGACAACCCAAAAGTTTCGCACCTCTTTGGAAGAGAAATAAATGATTGGCTCTATAGGGCATTTTGGCTGGTAATCTTTGCAATTTGCGTTTACAATTATATTTATTTGGACCGAAATATGTTGAAGAATAAATCAAAAATAAAGCGTTGACTTCAATTTTATAAACAGAAACAAGCAAACAGGAAAACCGTCTTTTTTAAGACGGTTTTCTTACTTTTGAATAGCAATGGCAACACTCTTAAAAATTATTAGCTATCCTTTTTCAATATTGTTTTACCTGCTTTTTGGTATAACGATCATCGTTTTTCATCCTATACAATGGATTTGTTTTAATTGGATTGGCTATCACGCCCACAAAAAAAGCGTGGATTATTTGAATTGGACCCTGCTTCGCTGCCTAAATGTTTTGGGAACAACATTTCATGTGGACATAAACACCAGTATTCCCAACAATGTGCCAATTATAATAGTTTCAAACCATCAAAGCATGTGGGACATTTCACCCATTGTTTGGTACCTGCGGAAATATCACCCAAAATTTATTTCGAAAGTGGAATTGGGAAAAGGAATTCCGTCAATTTCATACAATCTACGCCACGGCGGAAGCATTTTAATTGACCGAAAAAACCCGCGGCAAGCAATCGTTGAAATGGTGAAGTTTTCAAAATATCTTCAAAAATTCAACCGAAGCGGGGTCATCTTTCCCGAAGGAACGCGCAGCAAAACTGGAGTTCCAAAGCCTTTCCGAAGAAACGGGTTGCAAACGTTGTTCAAAAAAGTTCCCAATGGCTATGTGCTTCCCGTTACCATAAACAATTCCTGGAAACTGCAGCGATGGGGAATGTTTCCCATTCAAATGGGCGTTCGTTTGGAAATGACCGCGCATCCCGCCATTAAAATTGAAGGATCCGATGTTGAGGCACTTATTGATAAAGTGGAGGAAACCGTTACTTCAAAAATCCATAAATAATGGCATTGTTTTCTTCGGAAGAAATTATACAGAGTACCGTCAATTTCGTAAAAATTGAATTGAAAGACGCCGAAGGGGGCCACGATTGGTTTCACATTGAGCGCGTTTATAGGAATGCAATCCTTATTTCCGAAAATGAAAATGTGGATAAAATTGTTGTGAAATTGGCTGCGTTGCTGCACGACATTGCGGATTATAAATTTACCGGAGGTGATGAAAAAGTGGGACCCGCAAAGGCCCGTGAATTTCTTTCTTCTGAAAATATTCCGGAGGAAACTATTGAGCATGTCATAAAAATAATCGAGAGCGTTTCCTTTAAAGGTGGAAATGTTGAAGGAAAATTCCATTCAAGGGAATTGGAAGTAGTGCAGGATGCGGACCGGTTGGATGCGATGGGAGCCATCGGGATTGCCCGTACGTTTAATTACGGCGGTTTCAAGAACCGAAAGCTCTACGATCCCGAAATTGCACCGAATTTACATATGACGCCCGAAGAATATAAAATTTCAGATGCGCCAACAATCAATCATTTTTATGAAAAACTGTTGCTTCTAAAGGATCGGATGAATACTGAAACCGGACGAAGGATTGCTGAAGAAAGACACCTTTTTATGGAAAGTTTTCTACGGCAATTTTATGATGAATGGAAAGGAAAAAAATAAGTTCCCCATGAACCTCTTCGTTACTTCGAGGAATAATTTTCACATAGTGGCTCAGAGAGTCACGGAATTTTTAGGAATAATTTAAAAAAGTTTCATCTGCGGGTTTTTAAGCTGAAGAAAATGGGAAGCGTCCAAGGGTTCAGTTTTTCTATCTTTTAAATATTTATTTTTTGCGATTGCCATGGTGCTTTTTACCTGTTCGCTGATGGTTCCTTCACCTTTCATCCGCCTTCCCCAATTGCTGTCGTTGAGTTTTCCGCCATGGCACTCAGCAATTTGGTTTAAAATCCGTTCTGCTTTATCGGGTATTGTTTTGTGCGCCCAATCCTTAAAGATTTCTGCAATTTGTCCATTCAATCGAACAATGGTATAACCAACCTCCTGCGCGCCGAGCTCCGCAACTTTTTTTACCAACGGAAGAATTTCGTGGCTGTTTAATGAAGGAATAATGGGCGCCATCATGACTCGAACAGGAATGCCATTGGCCGCAAGTGTTTCCACAGTTTTTAAGCGCTGTTTTATACTAGCGGTGCGAGGTTCCAGCAATCTTCGGGTATTTTCAGAAAGCGAAGTGATTGAAATATTTGTTGAAATAATATTCAGCTTAGCCATTTCTTTCAAAATATCTAAATCCCGAAGTATCAATGAATTTTTTGTGATAATGCCAGTGGGGTGCTTCCATTTCAGCATTACTTCAAGACATTTTCGAGTAATTTCCAACTTTCGTTCCAGCGGTTGATAACAATCGGTATTTCCTGAAAATACGATAGTATTGCCCTGCCAATTCTTCGAAGTTATTTTTTCTTCCAAAAGCTGTGGCGCATTTTTTTTGAAAAGAATATTTCGTTCAAAATCCAACCCTGCTCCGTAACCCCAATATTCGTGGCTGTTTCGGGCATAACAATACACGCAGCCATGCTCACAGCCTTGGTATGGATTTGCTGAAAAGCCCATTCCCACGTCCGGACTTTCCACTTTGTTTACAAAGGTTTTTGGAAAAACTTTTATGTAATTTGTTTTGTTATTGCCGGCTTCCTCGCCTTCAATTTCACAATAATTCAAATAATCGTCCAGCACTTCGTGGCTGTTTTCAAAAAAACGATTGTGTACATTTTTCTGTGCGCCCCGTCCTTTTCGACCATTCTTCAACATATAAATTATTTTCAAAAACAAAGATAAGTGCGAATAGGAAATATTCCAAACGTAATTGGAATAAATCCTAAATATTATATTATATTATCGAATGGGTGAATAGAAAAAGGGCTCGACTGAGCCCTTTTTCTTGGATATAAATATGTTATGTGATTTTAATATTTCTTGGAGGCTTTTGTTTTGCCTCTTCTTTCTTAGGGAGGTGGATGCTTAATATCCCTTCGTTATAGTTGGCCTTTATATTATTTTCATCCACCGTTTCGGGAAGGTTGAAGCTTCGTTTAAAGGAAGAATAACCAAATTCCCTACGGGTATAATTTTCCTCCTTTTCTTCATTTTTTTCTTCCACCTGTGTGGAGATGGAAAGCACCTGGTTTTCCAAATCTATTCGGAAATCAGATTTTTTTAAACCTGGCACAGCCATTTCTACATAGTAGGCATCGGAGGTTTCTTTAATGTTTACCTTTGGAAGGCTCATTCCCGTATTAAAATTTTGGGAAAAAATTCCGGTCAAGTCTCTATTGAAAAAATCATCAATCAAAGAAGACCAATTGGGGAGGTGGTTAGAACTGTTGCTTGTTCGTGATAAACCTCCATTTTTAGGAACATTCATTAGTGCGTTCATAATAATTAAGATTTAAGTTAAACAATATTTTTTAACCACTTTAGGCAAAAAAAATGCCATCACGATGAATGTGTACGATTTTTAGATTTTTTTAAAAAATCAAAAATCATTTGATGCATTTTTAATCGATTTTCAATGTCATTTTGACATTTCGAAATGTCATTTTTTCCCAGTGAGTATAGCTTAAAGTCCTGGGAAATTCGCTTTTCGTTTTTGAAGAAAAGCCTGTGTTCCTTCTTTAAAATCTTGAGTGCCGAAACTTTTTCCAAATTCTTCAATTTCAGTGTCAAAACCGTTTTCGCCATCTTCATAATTCGCGTTAATTGCTCGGATTGCGGAAGCGATAGCCACAGAGGAATTCTTCATAATTTTTGTGGCAAGTTTTTCGGCAAATTCCAATAATTCCTCGGCGGTGGTTACATGGTTTACCAAACCGTATTGCAATGCTTGGTCTGCGTCAATCATACCAGCAGTCATAATCATTTCCATTGCACGACCTTTGCCCACCAATTGTGGCAAGCGTTGCGTACCGCCGTAACCGGGGATTACGCCCAATGAAACTTCTGGCAAGCCCATTTTGGCATTTTCCGAAGCAATTCGGAAATGTGCCGCCATCGCCAATTCGAGTCCGCCGCCAAGTGCAAATCCATTTATGGCAGCGATTACCGGCGTGGAAAGATTTGCGACGAAATCAAACAATAATTCTTGTCCTTTTGCCGCTAAATTTCTGCCTTCTTCCACAGAAAAATCTGCGAATTCGCTAATATCTGCGCCGGCAACAAATGCTTTTTCGCCACTTCCGGTAAGGATAATAACCTTAGTTTTTGTTGAATTGTTTGCTTTTTCAAATGCATCGTGCAATTCGTTGATTGTTCCACGATTTAGCGCATTCAATTTTGAAGGACGATTTATTGTAATTGTTGAAATTCCGTTCGTGGTTTCTGAAAGTATGTTTTGATAATTCATTTTATACGTTTAGAGTTGAAGGTTTAAAGTTGAAAGCCTTTAACTTTAATCCCAATAGTTACAAAGCTACTAAAATCCTTATACCATTGCGGGAAATGAAACCTGAAAAATAGTTTTTTCTTCGGTGGATTGTAGGGTTATATTTCCGCCGTAGGTTTCCACAATATTTTTTACCATTCCTAAGCCAAGACCCATCCCGCTGGTTTTGGTGGTGAACTGAGGTTCAAAAATGAAATCTCTGTTTTTTTCGGGAACGCCAACGCCATTGTCAATTACTGAAATGCTTACCACATTTTCGTGATGTTCAACAATAACATCAATTCGAGGCTCGTCAGGATTTTTTTGTTCTATGGATTGAATGCTGTTTTTTACCAAATTGGTAACCACACGAATCAATTGTGTTCGGTCAAACCGCGCACGAACTTCATCTTTTTCCGAAAAGAAATAAATATAATCTTCATTAAAAATATCCAACGCCAACTTACTTATTTTCACCACATTCAACGTTTCGTCTTGTTGCGCCGGCATTTTGGCGTAGGTCGAAAAGGCTGATGAAATGGAGCTTAGCGTATCGATTTGCTGTATAAGCGTATTGGTATATTCGGTTACTTTCTGGTCCACCGCGGGATCGTTACAGTCAAATTTTCGCTGGAAGCTTTGCACCGTCAATCGCATTGGCGTAAGCGGATTTTTAATTTCGTGCGCCACTTGTTTGGCCATTTCGCGCCAAGCAGTTTCCCGTTCACTGGCGGCAAGTTGGGCGGCACTTTTTTCGAGCTCGTCAATCATTCCGTTATATGAATTTACGAGTGTCGCAATTTCCTGTGGCGTATCGCTGAGGTGAATTTTTTTGTTGCGGGTGTCAAAACGGGTGCCGGAAAGCTTATCGCTAATTTCCTTTAGTGAACGAGTAATGTATTTTGATAGAAAATAGGCCAGCGCTATTGCCGCCAAGAGCATGAAGAAATAGGCCATTCCAAGCCTGTAAAGATATTCGGTAAGTTCTTTTGTAATAAAACCGTCATCTTCAATATATGGCAAGTTTAATATTGCTAAGGGTTTAAAATAATTATCGGTGATATAAGTATAGGAGGATTGATATTTCTGGCCGCCTTCCTCAAATTCCTTAATATAATTTTTTGTGGGAGAATTTTGCAGCATTTCCAGAGCATATTCGGGCATTTTCGGCGAAGCGGTATCTTTAAAGAAGGAAGGTTTTGAAGATTTTAAAAGATTGCCCTCAAGATCGTAAAGAAAAATTTCGAGACTGTGAATATCCTTTATTTCATAAATTTTATCCTTAAATATCAAGGGAATTTGCGCCGTCTCAACCGGATAGGTTGTTGTTTTCAAAATGTAGTTTATGTTTTCCCTGATTGCCGCCTCCTTTCTCAATAGCCTGTCGCGGTGATAATCCTGCGCCTCTTCCTTATATTGAAAAACAGTAACAATTGCAATAAGTACCGATGCTCCCAAAACTAAGAGGATCATTGAAAGAAAAATGCGAGTGCGGAGGGATTTTTTGTAAAAGTACATTTACCTTTTTTTGAAAAAAGAAAGATAGCAATAATTAAACCGTAAACGGAAAATCATAAAATCCAAAAACCAAGTTCCAAAATGGAAAGATTATTTCTCGCGAATCCGTTTGTAAATTTTATACCCCATCATCAGCAATATTGCAAAAACTATAATCCCAACGGTGCCGTAAATCCAATTAACGCCATCCTTCAAAATAACCAGAAAAACTACTGAAAATAATATAATTGTGGGCGCTTCGTTGAAAAGACGCATAAAATTAGAGGAGTATTTCACAACTCCATTCTGAAGTTGTTTGAAAATCTTTTGGCATTTTAAATGGTAAAGAATCAAAAGAAAAACAAATGCCAGCTTCACTTGCATCCACGCATCTGCCAAAAAAAACGTACGCATTAAAAGAAGCCAAATCCCGAAGAAAAGCGCTAAAACCATGGACGGCCATGTGATAATATTCCATAATCTTGAAGCCATGACTTTTAGCTGTTTCTCTAAAATTTCCTTTTCGGGGGAAGGTTTTTGTGAAGCTTCAATTTGGTAAACGAACAGGCGCACTATATAGAAAAGACCTGAAAACCAAGTAATAATAAAGATGAGGTGAAGGGATTTTATGTACGGGAAATATTGCTCCATCAACGGCTCGTGGCTTTAAAATTTTAGCGTAAAGATATTCAAATAATGCAATAGCGCTGGTGCTTGTTATTCTGGGCTATCAATATTTAATGAATTTACGGGTAGTGTTTCCTTCAGAAGATTCAAGAGTTAAAAAATACATTCCTGCTTTTAAGCCTGAAACATCAATTTCACTTGAGGGATTTTCGTTTGAAATAATATTTCTTCCATTCAAATCGGTTATGGAACTTGAAGATATGGGAATTGTTGATTTTACAAATAATTTGTCCTGTGTTGGATTTGGATAAATTGAAAAGGAATTTTTTTCTATATCGGGCACCGACAGAGGATAGTTGTAAAAATGAAAAAGGAAACCTGGAGCTTTTTCAAATATAAAATATCCTTCTTCGGTAGAGGGATCTTCCGCAACTAGAAAATATAATATACCATCATTCTCAAATTGTGAAAAGTAATAATTTTCGAAATCAATATGAAAATCGCAAAGAGTGAGAGTTGCGTCAAAATTGTTGGGAATTAACATCGTACCGTTGCTTGGGGACTCTGTAAAATTAAAATTGCCCATAAATTCATTGCAGGAGCCAAAGCCCGTGAAGGATAAATCGGGATTAATGGTAATAGAAGGAGAAATAGACGGCGTGTATTCAGAGATAAAGACAGTGTCGCCAAGATCAAATTCCATATAGTGCAAATACCAAGTCTGGAATAAAACTTCATCTATCTCCTCCAAGGGCTGATCTGTAAAAGTGGCACGATTTCCATTTGCATCAGTAATGCGAAATGTCTTTCTGCCATTGGATATAACTTGATAGTAATATGTAAAAGTCTTGTCATCTAAATTTTGATTGCTCAATAATTCATAAAAATATAAATCCTCAAAATCGCAGTTTGCAGCAGTACAAACAGTTGATGAAACCGCTATTGAAGTAAACGCAATTTGGTCATTATTGAAGGTGGCATTTGCAGTAAATGTGTTCTCGACACCATTGGTACTTACCGTGTAGTTTGGATTGTTTCCGCCAAAATTAAGCTCAATGGCTTCACCGTCTGGAACGTAATGCCAAGTATCGTTAATCTGTATATTTCTTAAATACCAAGTTTGTTGAACAATATCCTGAATTTGGGCAAAAAGGCTATTTCCTATAAAAAGAACACAAATAAAGAGTAGAAATTTTTTCATATTTGAATAGGTTAGATAATAAATATAGTGAAATGTTATATCAATAATTTGGAATATCGCATTAAAATAATAAAAAAGGCATTGGAATTTTCCAATGCCTCTTTAAACCTTAATATTACTATTTCTAAAATTCCGCAGAAAAACTTCCTTCGGTAATCTCGTAGGTTACATCCGGATCGTTCGGATCTAAACGCTTTGCTGTAAAACTGAAAGTGCCTTCAACCGTTCCTGCATTTATGTTGATTGCAGAGATGGTCAAAGTTCCCGTTTGTGCGGCATAATTGTTTGTGCCGCCACCCAAACTTGGGTTGTACATGCCCACAAATTCTGAAGCGCTGTAAGTTCCTACAGTTATATCGCCAGGAAAACTTAAAGAAAGATTTTGGTTTGTGGAATTGTTGTTGGCCGTAATCGCAATTGTCGTATTCCCTCCAAAAGTTATCTCAAGAGCTGTCACGCTATCGGCGTTCAAATCACTTCCGTTTACCTTAGCTTGAAGTGTGCTATTCCCGCCGGCAATAGTGGTCGCAAGCGCAACATTGGTGAATGAACCCTCAGTGATTTCCACAGTTTCGGTAATGATATTGCCATTTGCATCAAGTGTTTGACGCACCGCGGTAAAGCTAAAAGTTCCACTAGCGATTTCGTTTTCCAAATCAAGTTTGGTAATTTTTATTTCGCCACTTCCGCCTTCACCCACAGAACCATAAGCGTCCTGGCCGCTTATCATATATACTGCGCCATTTTGGGCATTCGCATTAGGACCTAAATCGAAAGTTCCTTCTTCGGCGTTAGAAACTGTAATTACAATAGTTTCGCCGGTAGAAGGCTGGACAGCAGTAATATTGAAAGTTCCTGCATACAAGGTAGCGCCTACTTGGGTGGAAACCTTGAATTCATCGCCATCAACCTTTGCCACCAATTCGCCATCAGCCGCGCCATTGTTGTTATTTGAATCATCGTCTTTGTTACAGCCCACTGCAATTAAAGTTAAAAATGCAATCAAGCCAAATTTCATAAATTGTTTTTTCATCTGTTGTTTTTAAGTTTTTACAAGGCGGCAAATATATAATTTTAAATTAAATGTGAAGTTTTGCGAAAAAACCCTGCAAAATGATAATCGGAAAAGCGCAGATTTATTTCAGCGTTTTTCGAATTTCCCGATTCAAAAAATAACCTGTCACAATTGTTGAAAGTACATCGGCAACAGGAAAGGAAATCCAGACCCCAAGCTCGCCAAAATAATGCGGAAGAATAAAAATAAGTGGGATAAAGAAAAATCCCTGCCTCGATAAAGTCAGCAGTAGCGCCGGAACCGCCTTCCCGATTGCCTGAAAATATGCCGAACCAATAAGCTGTATGGCTATAATGGGCGTGGCCGCGAAAACCCACCGCATATAGTGGGGCGTTTCTGTAAGTATTTCGGCATCATCCGTGAAAACAGAAACAATTGATTCCGGAAAAGCCATAATCAACGCAAAAATCAACAAACCCAACCCACCGGCATACATTATAGCTTTATTGATGCTTTCGCGAACGCGGGAAAATTTGTGCGCGCCGTAATTGAAACCAGCAATTGGTAAAAATCCTTGGGTGACACCCAACACTGGAAATAGCGCAAACATCAACATTCGCCCAATAATTCCGTAAGCGGCCACAGAAGCTTCGCCACCAATATTGAAAAGAATGTTATTCATTAATAAATAGGTAACACTAACTACGGCCTGTCGAGCCAATGTCACAAACCCGAGCGCGGACATTTCTTTTAAAATGGGAAAGTCGAGTCCAAAATGTGGCAAACGTATTTTTAATTCCGAATTTTTACTAAGGAAAAACCAAAGCACATAAAGAAAACAAAGCCCGTAAGAAATGGTCGTAGCCCACGCGGCGCCCGCCATTCCCATATCCATCAAATAAATGAAAACGTAATCCAGAATAAGATTTCCCACGGAAGGGATAATCATTGCTACCATTGCAAATTTCGGCTTTCCCTCGGCGCGAATCACGTTGTTGCCCATCATACAAAGCGCCAACAGTGGCACGCCGTACAGCACAATTCGATAATAAATTTTTGCGGGTTCAAAAATATCGCCCTTCCCTCCAAAAGCGGGGATAATTTCATTGATGTAAATAAGCCCAAAAATTACCATTGAAACGCTCAACAATAGCGTAAGCGTAATTTGATTTCCGACGGTTTTCAATGCACGCGCTTTATTATTTGCGCCCAAAGCGCGCGAAATTATTGACGAACCACCAATGCCAATGGCCATTCCCAATGCGGCGATAAAAAAAGAAACCGGCAAAACCACATTTATGGCGGCGATGGCAATGGAGCCAATCCAATTTCCAACAAAAATGGTGTCCACCAAAATATTCAACGACATCACCAAAATACCGATGGAAGCCGGAACAGCCTGTTTTATCAATAAATTTCCAATGGAATCGGTGCCAAGCGCGGCGGAACTATTGTTCATTGATTTTATATTTTCAATATTTTTCAAATTCTACTCCGCTTAAACTTTAATGGTTTTCGCTAACCCAATAATTATAAGAAATGGCAATAAAAAATAATAATAGACAATTAAAAATAATTAGGCAATCGCAGTTTTCGTGTCCACAATTCGCCAACGGTCAATCCAGCCTGTCAGGATTTCCGCCCAATCGTCGCGGTCGTTCAAGCAAGGAACTACGGTAAATTCCTTCCCTCCGGCTTCGTGGAAAATTTCCTGTCCTTCCATCGCAATTTCTTCCAAAGTTTCCAAACAGTCGCTTACAAATGCCGGCGTTACAATTGCCATTTTCTTTGTGCCTTCAAGGGCCAGTCGCTCTATTGTTCTATCGGTTGGCGGTTTTAACCACGGATCAAAACCCAATCGCGATTGAAAGGCATTGGAGTAAGTTCCGGGTTTTAAATTCAGTTTTTCCGCAACCAAAGCAGTTGTTTGCAAACATTGGTGCCGATAGCAGAATTGATGCGCAGGCGAAGGCGTCACACAACATGTACCATCAATTTTGCAATGACTTTTGGTGACATCCCGTTTGTAAATATGCCTCTCCGGAACGCCGTGATAGCTAAATAGCAAATGTTCGTATTCTATATTTTTTAATTTTTCAGAAATACTTTTTGAAAGCACTTCTATGTATTCCGGTTTGTTGTAAAAAGCCGGCAGTGAAGCAATTTGAAGCTGCGGAAAAAATTCCTTTCGCAGTTCTTCAATTTTCACGTCAATAGTTTCCGTAGTGGCCATCGCAAATTGCGGATACAGTGGAATTACCAAAATATCGTCCACACCTTTATCCACCAATTCCTGCAAGCCTTTTTTTAAGGTCATGCTTCCGTAGCGCATTGCCAGTGCAATGGGAGCTGTAGTTTTCTGTTGAATTTTTTTCTGAAGTCTTTCGGAAATAACTATCAACGGCGACCCTTCCTTCCACCAAATTTTTTCATACGCTTCAGCCGATTTTTTCGGACGCGTATTTAGAATAATTCCTCTAACTATAAAGGAACGTAGCCAAAACGGAACGTCAATTACCCTCGGGTCCATTAAAAACTCATCGAGGTATTTTTTTACGTCTTTTGGGTCAGTGCTGTCCGGCGAACCGAGGTTTACGAGGAGAACTCCTTTCTTCATTTTTAATAATTGATTTGCAAAGGTAGCAAGTGAATAATAAAAATCGCTAAATATTTAAATAAGTGAAGCAGTTTGCAATCATAGCAAATGCGCCTCTGTTATGCATTTAACCCCATCAAAAACTTTTTCGGCGTAGTGCCGAATTTCTTTTTGAACGCGGCAATAAAGTGGCTGGCAGTACTGTAGCCAACTTTTAGGCCTACTTCGTTCACGTTGTGTGAGCCAGTGGCCAAAAGTTGGCGCGCAACTTCCATTTTATAATCAAACAAAAAACTGAACACGGAGTCACCATAAACTTGTTTGAAACCTTCTTTCAATCGGTTTATGGGAAGGTTTATTTCATCCGCCAATTGCTGTAAAGTTGGGGGTTCCGCCATTCTTGCGACCATTATCTGCTTTGCTTTTTTTATTTTTGAAACGTTATCCTCATCCGCCAAAAAAGGGCATTGTTCAACATCCGCATCTGCGGGCCGGTTGAAATACAAACTCAATAATTCATAAGCCTTAGCCTTAAAATAGAGCGGTTTTATGGTTGGGTGCAGATTGTAATTCATCAATTGATTCAACACGATTGCCATGGAGGGCGAAATTGGAGCATCCTTGTAATATTTTCGATCCTTATTTTCGTCACTCAAAAAAGTGATATAATTTGCTTCGGTTGAAAAAAGACTGTGGAATTTTTTGATGGGAAGCAAAACTGAAATTACCCAAGAATGTTTCTGTAAAAAAAGGTCCAGCGGAAGATCGCGCTGCGGATTATACAGCAACAATGAATTTCCTTCGTGAATGGGCAACTTATAATTTCCTTCATTAAATACAAAGGATGCCGAGCCTTTTATAGAAAAATGGAATTGAATGAAATTCGCGCTCACTTCTCGTTTAAAGGTTTGGAAATCATCCGATTCATTGTTGAATTTTAGGATGAAGAAACCCGGTTCAATAACCGTTTCGTCATAGAAACTTTGAGCGACATTTTTAAGTGGATCCATAGGCTTTTTAAAATCAATTTATTTAGAATAGTTCTAAATAAAATTTTCCATTGTTTCTTTGAAGACCGCGAATTTAGGGCTTAAAGTATGATAAATATCATAATTAATCCATTTTTAACACACATCGACATAAAAGATACCGCTGGCGTTATTTTTTAAAAAACAATGCCCTTACATTTGCCCTTGTTTTATATGGAAAATCTGAAAACATACGCTGGCCAATCCCTTGAAGGAAATTTTTATGCCATTGGCCTGAACTATAAAAAAGCTGACGCCCACATCCGCGGCAACTTTAGTATTAGCGAAAATGCCAAGGAAGAAATTCTTTTACAGGCCAAAACGGATGGCATTCCCTCGCTCACTGTAATTTCCACCTGCAACCGAACCGAACTATATGGCTTTGCTCAGCATCCATATCAAATCATCAAATTGCTTTGCGAGCATACCAATGGCACCATTGAAGACTTTGAAAAAGTAGCTTATATATATAAAAATCACCAAGCGGTGGCCCATCTTTTTAATGTGGGCACCGGGCTAGACAGTCAAATTCTGGGCGATTTTGAAATTATTAGCCAATTGCGTCGTGCCTTTCGCGAATCCAAAAAACATGATATAATCAATCCGTTTATGGAGCGGTTGGCCAACGCTGTAATTCAGGCCAGTAAACGTATTAAAAACGAAACAGGAATTTCATCCGGAGCTACCTCCGTCAGTTTTGCGGCGGTACAGTATATAATGGCCCGCGTTCCGAATATTTCTGAAAAAAATCTTTTGCTCTTTGGTACCGGTAAAATTGGAAGAAATACTTGTGAAAACCTTATAAAGCATACAAAAAATAACCACATTACATTAATCAACCGCACGAAGGAAAAAGCTGAAAAGGTGGCGGGTAAATTTAATTTGATCGTGAAGGATTACGCCGATATTCAAAGCGAAATTGCCCAGACCGATGTGTTGATTGTAGCAACCGGCGCCCAGCAACCCACTATTTCCAAGGAACTTTTATATTTGAAAAGACCACTGTTAATTTTGGATCTTTCCATTCCGAAAAATGTCTCGGATGATGTTTTGGAAAATGAAATGGTAACGCTAGTACACATGGATCAACTCTCTGCCGTTACTGACCAAACTTTGGAGCAGCGTTCCGCGCAACTTCCATTGGCGAAGAAAATTATTGCTGAAATAGAAAAGGAATTCAACCAATGGGCAGATAACAGAAAATTTGCGCCCACTATAAAAGCATTGAAAAATAAACTTGCCGAAATTAAAGCTGCAGAAATTGATAATCAGCGTAAAAAAATTGCCGATTTCAACGAAGTACAGGCCGAGATTTTAAGTGATCGGCTTATTCAAAAAATTACAACCCATTTCGCAAACCATCTTAAAGGCGAAGAAGGCTCCGCCGAAAGCATTGAACTCATTAGAAGGGTTTTTCAACTTGAAACCGCCTAATTTTGAAAAAAACAATCCGCATTGGAACCCGCGACAGTGAACTTGCGCTCTGGCAAGCGAACACCGTAAAATTACAGCTTGAAAGTTTAGGTTATACTACACAATTAGTGCCCGTTAAATCCGAAGGCGATTTAATATTGGACAAACCGCTTTACGAAATGGGCATTACCGGAATTTTCACCAAAACCCTGGATATCGCAATGCTCAATGGCACCGTGGATATAGCTGTGCATAGTATGAAGGACGTGCCCACCCGGTTACCCTACGGAATAGTGCAGACCGCTGTTTTGGAACGAGCTACTTCGGAAGATATTTTGGTGTCAAATACTAAAATTGATTATGAAAAACCTTGCACGATCGCAACCGGAAGTTTACGAAGAAAAGCACAATGGCTACATCGATACCCTCACCACACGGTGGTGGATTTGCGCGGAAATGTAAATACGCGCCTTCAAAAGTTGAAGGACAACAATTGGGACGGGGCTATTTTCGCGAAAGCGGGAATGGAAAGATTGAATTTTATATTCGAAAACGAGATACAAAATCCCACATTTAAAGGAGTTTGGGAGCCATTAGATTGGATGATACCTGCGCCGGCCCAAGGAGCAATGGTGGTTGTGGCTTTGGAAAAGGATGAATTTTCAAAGGAAGCTACTTCAAATTTGAATCATGAAAATTCAGAAATCTGCACTTTTGTTGAACGCGAATTTTTAAGGATTTTGGAAGGCGGTTGCACCGCTCCAATTGGGGCATTCGCGGAAATTATTGGAGAAGAAATTCTTTTTAAAGGTTGTCTTTTTTCGCTAGACGGAAAAACGAAACTTGAAATTGAAAAACGAGTTTTGATTACATCTTATAAGGGATTTGGAAAGGAATGTGCCACGTATATTTTGAAAAATGGCGGCTCGGAACTGATGAAAATAATCAAGGCCCAAACCAAATTGTGAAAAAATAAAACCTCATAAGTTTTAAAAATCCGGGAGTTTTAGCTGATAATGAAAACCATTTTATCCACAAAAAAACTGAGTCTTTCGCAAATGGAACTGCTGTTGAATGCAGGAGTTTCGCTTGTAGAATATAACGCAATAAAAATTGAAACCGTTTCTTTTGAAGCTCCGCTGAAAATTGAGAACGCAATTTTTACGAGTCAAAATGGGATAAAAGCATTTTTTGAAAACGGTGTCCGTTCAAGCGCAGTCGAGAACTGCTTTTGTGTGGGTGAAAAGACAAAAATACTTTTAGAAAACAATGGGTTCCAAGTAATTAAAATGACGGAATATGCTTCAGAATTGGCCGATTATTTAGTGAAAAACCATAAATCGGAAGCATTTCATTTTTTCTGCGGAAATATTCGAAGCGATGAAATTCCGACAAAACTGAATAAAAATAAAATTCCTTTGGAAGAAATTGAGGTTTACAAAACAACATTGAATCCAATGAAATTTAAGAGAAATTTTGACGCTGTTTTATTTTTTAGTCCCAGCGGCGTTCGAAGTTTTTTTACGGAAAATGAAGATATTGAAATGGCGGTTTGTATTGGGAAAACAACCGCTTCCGAAGCAAAAAATTATACCGATAAAGTAGTAATTTCGAATGCAACCACTGTGGAAAGTGTGATTGCGAAAGCGGTAAAAACTTTAAGATAAATTTAGTTAAACAGTAAACAGATTCCCGTCTACACGGGAATGACATTATGATTAAAAATGACCTATTCTTAAAAGCTCTTCGCGGCGAAACTGTGGAACGGCCACCAGTTTGGATGATGCGCCAAGCCGGAAGATATTTGCCTGAATTTCAGGAAATAAAAGCGAAATACGACTTTTTCACCCGTTGTCAAACGCCTGAACTTGCCAGTGAAATTACGGTGCAACCTATCCGCAGATACGGAATGGACGCTGCGATTCTGTTCAGCGACATTTTAGTAATTCCGCAGGCGATGAACATTCACGTTGAAATGAAACCAAACATCGGCCCCTGGGTGCCAGAGCCCATTCGTTCCCAAAAGGATTTGGAGCGCGTAATCGTTGCCGATATAAGCGAAACTTTGGGTTACGTAATGGAAGCCATAAAAATGACCAAGGAAAAACTGAACAACGAAATTCCGTTGATAGGTTTTGCTGGCAGTCCGTGGACCATTTTGTGTTATTGCGTACAAGGGCAAGGCTCCAAAAATTTTGATAAAGCAAAGGAATTTTGCTTTACACAACCAAAAGCGGCGCACGAATTACTTCAGAAAATTACCGATACCACAATTTTATATTTAAAAGAAAAGGTAAAGGCAGGCGTTAATGCCGTGCAGGTTTTTGACAGTTGGGGCGGAATGCTTTCACCCACTGACTATCAGGAATTTAGCTGGAAATATATGCAGCAAATTATTGACGCGCTGAAAGATGACACGCACGTAATCGCCTTCGGGAAGGGGTGTTGGTTCGCTTTGGACACGATGGCGAAAAGCGGTGCTTCGGCCTTGGGTGTGGATTGGACTTGCTCACCTAAAAACGCACGTTATTTAACGGGGGGCAAAATTACTTTGCAGGGAAATTTTGACCCAACTCGACTTTTCAGCCCACCATCCGAAATTAAAAAAATGGTGAAGCAAATGATTGATGAATTTGGAAAAGACCGATATATCGTGAACCTCGGCCACGGAATTCTGCCTAATATTCCATTGGAAAATGCGGGTGCATTTATTGAAGCGGTAAAGGAATACAGGGCCATTTAATGAGCATTCTGTCGCGGATACGAGAGTTGAGTTTTTCGCGATTGTGGCGGCTTGGTTGGATTGGCATTCAAAATCCCTTAATGGTTTGGCCAACTTTTAAGGCGACAAAAAAAACGATGGAAATTTGTGATGCACTATTTGGAAAAGCCCATCACAGAAATAATAGCAGCAATTCTTTTCGGCATGCGCTGTGGAATATTTTGATTTGTAAAAACGCTTTTCAGGTTATGAATGATGGCGAAAAAGCAATTTCTTGGGCGGAAAAAATTACAAGTTTGCACGAAAAATTAATGCCGAACAATGCTTTGGAAGAAGCGATGGATCTTCATAATAATGAACTCGGAAGAATTTATTTTGGCGAACTTGAAAATACATCCGAAGAAGAAATTGTTCATTTTTTGAAATTAAAAATGGACGAGGCGATAAAAATTTCAGAAGTATCTGAAATTCAGAATCACAGACATAACTTAGTTTATATAGTATAATGCTCAAAAACATTCTAAACGCAATAAAAGCATACGGCGGAACTTTAGGGCTTATTAATAAACTTGGCCTTTGGAAGTATTTTGTAGTGCCAATGGCCATCAGTTTTTTCACGGCAGTTTTAATTGGTTTTACTGCTTGGGGTTTGAGCGATAATTTGGGAAATTTCATTTCGAGAATTTGGTTTTGGGACTGGGGTGCGGAAACTTTTAGGATTATCAGCGATTTCATCGGTGCACTTATCATTATCGCTTTGGGAATTATTCTCTACCGGCACATTGTTATGGCATTGAGCGCGCCTTTTATGAGCCCTGTTTCTGAAAAAATTGAAAGACATTTGTATGGCATCAGTCATTCACATCGCAACACTTCAAATGCAGAACAACTTTGGCGCGGAATTCGCATAAACGTTCGGAATTTGCTGTTGGAATTGCTCTTTACCCTTCCCATTTTGTTGCTGAGTTTAATTCCTATTCTTAATATTTTTACGACTGTTTTGCTGTATTTGGTGCAAAGTTATTACGCGGGTTTTGGAAATATGGATTATACATTGGAGCGACATTTCAAGTATTCCGAAAGTGTAAAATTCGTCCGCCGAAACCGGGGATTGGCAATTGGCAATGGAATTGTTTTTATGCTCGTTTTGCTGATTCCGGTCGTGGGAATTGTTTTGGTCCTGCCACTTTCGGTAACTGCGGCGAGTGTGGAAACTCTCCGAGTTTTGGAAAATTCTAAAGAGATAAACACTAATAAAAATTTCGTAAAGAATTAAAAGATACCCGCCTTCGCGGCATAGCAATGAAAGAAAAATTTGTAGCATATATTAAGAATCTGCAGAATGAAATCACTTCCGGTTTGGAGGAAATTGACGGGTCTGCAAAATTTAAAGAAGATATTTGGGAACGACCCGAAGGTGGTGGCGGTCGAACACGCGTGATTGAAAATGGTGCAGTTTTCGAAAAGGGCGGTGTCAACATTAGTGAAGTTTTTGGGAAGTTGCCCGAAAGCATGCAACAGTATTTCGGGGTAAAAGATGCCGATTTTTTTGCCTGCGGTCTCAGTTTGGTAATTCATCCAAAAAATCCTTTTGTGCCCACGGTGCACGCCAATTGGCGCTATTTTGAAATGTATGATGCTGACGGAAAAATTGTGGACAGTTGGTTCGGCGGCGGGCAGGATTTGACGCCTTATTATTTATTTGAGCAAGACGCAAAACATTTTCACCAAGTCTGCAAAACCGCTTGCGATAAGCACAATTTATCATTTTACGAAAGTTATAAAAAACGTTGCGATGAATATTTTTGGAACGCACATCGCGAAGAAGCTAGAGGAATTGGCGGTTTGTTTTTCGATTATTTAAAAGCTTCCGAAGAAATGAAAATGGAAGATTGGTATAATTTTGTTACCGAAGTTGGCAATAGTTTTTTGGAAAGTTACCTTCCCATTGTTCAAAAAAGAAAAGAAAATCCCTATTCCGAATCAAACAGAAATTGGCAGGAAATCCGCCGCGGTCGCTATGTTGAATTTAATTTGGTGCACGACAAAGGCACATTATTCGGCTTAAAAACGAATGGTCGGATTGAAAGCATTTTGATGAGTTTACCGCCAATAGTCCAGTGGAAATATGACCACCAGCCGGAAGCGGGAAGCCAGGAAGAGAAGTTGGTTGAGGTGTTGAGAGCACCGAAAAGTTGGATTTAATGAGATATCCCCTCGAGCGCGGTCGAGAGGTTTTTAAAGAATATTGAATGCAAAAGAGGTCTCAGCTGCGCTCGACCCGACATAAATTTTAAAATTATGTACCCATTACGAAGAAACCGAAGATTACGAACCACCCAAACAATGCGAAACCTCGTTCGGGAAACAATCATTTCCCCGAATGATTTTATAGTTCCACTATTTATAGTTGAAGGAAAGGGCGTGAAAGAAGAAATTGCTTCGATGCCCAACTATTACAGATTGAGTTTGGACTTGCTTCAAAAGGAAGTAAAGGAACTTTGGAAACTTGGTTTAAAATCTGTTTTGCTTTTTGTGAAAGTTGATGATAAATTGAAGGATAATACGGGGAAAGAGGCCCTAAATGCCGACGGTTTGATGCAACGGGCCATTAAAACCGTGAAAAATGCAGTGCCGGAAATGATAGTAATGACCGACGTTGCATTGGATCCATTTTCAATATATGGTCACGACGGTATTATTTCCGAAGGAAAAATTATTAATGATGATACCAATGCTGTCTTGGCCGAAATGGCGCTAAGCCACGCAAAAGCCGGTGCCAATGTGGTTGCGCCCAGCGATATGATGGACGGAAGGATTTTTGAAATTCGTACGCTTTTGGAGGACGAAGGTTTCTTCGACACTGCAATTATGAGCTATAGCGCAAAATATGCCTCGGCGTTTTATGGGCCTTTTCGGGATGCACTGGATTCTGCGCCTGTGGATGTGCAAAATATTCCAAAGGACAAAAAAACCTACCAAATGGATTTTGGGAACCGCGAGGAAGCAATACGCGAAACCTTGATGGATATTGACGAGGGCGCAGATATTGTGATGGTAAAACCTGGGCTTTGCTATTTGGATGTTGTACGCGAAATAAAAAATACGGTGCTTGTTCCCGTTGCGGTGTACCAAGTAAGCGGCGAATATGCAATGCTAAAAGCCGCTGCGGAAAAGGGTTGGCTGGATCACGATGCCGTAATGATGGAGCAGGTTACCGCTATAAAAAGGGCCGGTGCTTCAATGATTGCTTCTTATTTTGCAAAGGATGTTGTAAAATTGATTTCATAAATTCCTGTCACTCATAGCGAAGTCAAAGGGTCGCAAAAGATGTAGTTAAACTAATTAATTAGCAAAATTTTATATCTGCGCGATCTATTTTCGCATACATTTGCGGCGTGAAAACTATTGAAAAACAAATGGGTAAGTTTCTAATTTCGATTGCCATTTTATTGGTTTTCGGAAATTTGTCCTTTGCCAATTTATCTTTTGACGGAAAGGAAAAAACTACGGTTATTTCTGATCTCCAAACGGATGAAAACGGCAAACCTTTCGTTTTTAATGAAATTTCAATTGGCGAGGCTTCGCAAACTGTTTCCCAAAATGAATATTTAGGTTTTGGCATTGGAGCGATTTTTTCTTCAAACCAAAATTTTTCACTTACTCGGGATTATTCCATAATTCATTCTTCATTTATTTTAAAGGACAAGCGGGAGCTCATCTTTCGGCATTTGTTTCCCTTTCACTTTTTCTGGTAATTTTTTTGATGTTTTTTAATGTTCGAAATGTAATTTGAACAAACTTATTCAAAATTATTCATCTTAAAATTTATTCAGTATGGAATTTAATGCAACCTCTGTGGGGGTTATTGTTACGTTGTTAATGTTGGTGCCGGTAGTATTTTTAATCATGAGCGCCAGTGGAAAAGATAAAAAAGTGAAAAAAACGGTATCGCAACTGTCACAAAAAAATGGCATAACATTGGAAAATATTGATGTTATCGGTAATTGTGTGATTGGGGTAGACCAGGTTTCAAAAATATTGGTATATACTTCAAAACGAAATCCTTCCGCAGATTTTAAAATAATAAATATGGAAGATGTGAAGGATTGCCGCGCAAAAAGTGTTAAGCAAACCGAGAAAACCCTCGATTGGGTAGGCCTGGAAATAATGGAAAAGACTGGCCGTCGCGAAATTGCCTTTTACAATGAGCATGATGAAGATGAACTTTCCACCGATGCATTTGTGTGCCTGCAAGACGCCAAACGTTGGGAAGAGAAACTTAGGCCGCTGTTGAAAGCTTCGTAAAATTTAGCAAAAGGAACCGTCCGAATGGACGGTTTTTTTTATGTAATTAACAAAGCCTTACCGAAAAACAGCAAATAAATCTTTATTTTAGACGCACTATAAGTCTAACCGAATATGACCCTACTTTTTGTTTATGCAATTCTATCCATTCTGGTTTCTTTTTTATGTTCTATACTTGAAGCCGCACTGCTCAGTTTTACACCCACCTATCTGCGAATGAAAACAAAGGAGGGCAAAAGTTATGCTATCACCCTCACTAATTTTAAAAAGGACATAGACAAACCGTTGATAGCAATATTAACGCTAAACACCATTGCGCACACTGTTGGCGCAATTTTGGTTGGGGTGCAGGCTGAAAAATTACCATATAAAGTGGAGGTTTGGGGCGTAAATCTTGTGGGCATTGTTTCCACAATAATGACGTTGCTAATTTTAATAGTTTCTGAAATTATCCCAAAAACGATAGGTGCAACGTATTGGAAGAAAATGGGTTCGTTCACCGCTATTTTTTTGAATGCCATAATCCTTCCCTTAAAATATACGGGAATTCTTTGGGTGTTGATGTTGATTACCAGAATGGTCGGTAAATCTGCCCACGTGAGCACGATGAGCCGTGAGGAATTTATGGCAATAACCGATGCCGCCGAGGAAGAAGGCGTTTTTGAGGAAAGTGAAACCACCGTTATTAAAAATTTATTGGTTTTTAAAAGCGTGAAAGCAAAGGATGTAATGACCCCATTTACGGTTGTTACCCTAGAAGATGAAACAAAAAGTCTTGATGATTTTCACCAAAGCCATAAAAGTTTACGATTTTCCCGAATTCCCGTTTACAAAGGAATGACCCATAATATCACTGGTTTCGTGCTTCGTGATGATGTTTTGGAAGAAATTGTGGAGGATAGGGGCGATAAATTGTTGAGCGACTTAAGAAGGGATATTTTTGTCATTTCCGCGGAAAAACCCATCCCTGAGCTTTTTGAAACTTTCATTAAACAACGCGTGCACATAGCCTCGGTAGTGGACGATTTCGGAAACACCATAGGCGTTGTCACAATGGAAGATATTATTGAAACCCTTTTAGGTTTGGAAATTATGGACGAAAGCGACAATATAGAAGACATGCAATTGCAGGCTCGAAAAAACTGGGAAAAGCGCGCAAAAAGGATGGGCATTCAGTTAGGTCGCGATGCAGAGCCCCAAGATGAGGAGGAGCCATGAAAACTGCATTTATAAAAACCCCCATAGGAATTTTGGAAATTAAGGGAAATAGTGGCGGCGTGGTTTCAGTGCTTTTTAAGAATAAAGAAAATTTTTCCATTGCTGAAACAATTCCGAAGGAATTAAAGGAAGCCATTTCCCAACTCGAAGAATATTTTGAAGGAAATCGCAAATCCTTCAGCATTAAACTTTCACCCGAAGGAACCGATTTTCAAAAAAGGGTTTGGAAGCAATTGGAAGAAATTCCTTTTGGGAAAACCACCAGCTATCAGCAAATGGCAAACCAATTGGGCGATCCAAAAGTGATTCGCGCAGCGGCTTCCGCCAATGGAAAAAATCCTATTTCAATCATAATTCCGTGCCACCGCGTTATTGGCAGCGATGGCTCCCCCACAGGTTACGCCGGTGGAATCCACCGAAAAAAGTGGTTGCTCGAACACGAAAGTCCAGCGCCACAGCAATCATTATTTTAAATGAAAAGAATTCTGAAATTTTTCAAATGGCTCTTTATTTTGCTGCTTGTTTTTGTAATCGGGCTTTACATTACAGGCTACGGCTACATTTTGAAGGGTGCGTGGGTGGTCTATTTCCACGGGTACACCACGGCATATATTGACGATTTTGAGTTTTTTGAAACCGAAGAAATTCCTGCCAGCACAAACCCGCAGCCATGGCCAATTCACGAAAATTACAACACGGTTGAAGCCACAAAAAAACTTTCTGAAATCAATAACACGCTGGGAACGGTTGCTTTTTTGATTATAAAAAATGACAGCATTTGGTATGAAAAATATTTTGATGGTTTTGGCAAAAATTCGCAGACCAATTCTTTTTCAATGGCGAAAAGCATCACTACTGCATTATTGGGGAAAGCAATGGAGGATGGGTTTATAAAGAGTTTGGAACAACCGGTGAGTGATTTTTATCCGCAATTTGCCGGAACCGGAATGAGTGTTGGCGATCTTGCGTCGATGGCTTCCGGCCTAAACTGGGATGAATCCTATTCCAATCCTTTTAGAATGACCGCACGGGCCTATTATGACCACAATCTCGCCGAAACTATTTTGGAATTGAAAGTGATCGATGCGCCCGGCGAAGAATTCAAATATTTAAGTGGAAACACCCAACTTTTGGCAATGGTAATTCAAAAGGCAACAAAGAGGCAATTGTCGGATTATTTATATGAAAATTTTTGGAACCCAATGGGTGCTGAGAATTCCGTCCTTTGGCAAATTGATGATGAAGAAAACCGATTGGTAAAAGCCTACTGTTGTTTGGGCAGCAACGCCCGCGATTTTGCCCGTTTCGGAAAACTTTATAAAGATTTTGGAAAGTGGAATGGCAAACAAATATTAGATTCCACATTTGTAGCGAAATCAATTAAACCGCGATTTTCAGAGAGCCCGGAGTACGGTTACGGATTTTGGCTGAGCGATTTTATGGGAAAGGAAATTTTTGCGATGCGAGGCATTTTGGGGCAATATGTAATTACAATTCCGGAAGATGATTTGATTATTGTCCGCTTGGGGCACCAACGCGGCAACCAAACCGAGAAACCGTTTAGTGCGGATTTTTATGTTTTCGTTGAGGAGGTTTATAAAATAATGGATTGAAATCATTAATTTTTCGTAGTTTTAAACTTCTCCCCGATTGAAATTTTCAACATATGATCAAGCGAATAAACTTGGAGCATATCCTATTTTTGGATATTGAAACCGTTCCGCAGCACCAATATTTTGAGGAATTGGATGATTCTTCTAAAATGCTTTGGGAAGTAAAAAGCCAATACCAAAGGAGAGATGATTTTACAGCGGAAGAATTTTACGACCGTGCCGGAATTTGGGCGGAATTTGGAAAAATTGTCTGCATTTCCGTGGGCTATTTTGTGCTGAAAGGCGACATCCGGAATTTTCGTGTTACCAGTTTTCACGGCGATGAAAAAACTATTTTAAAGGAGTTTAAAGCACTTTTGGAAATACATTTCAACAAACCGCACCACTTGATTTGTGCGCACAACGGCAAGGAATTCGACTTTCCATATATTGCCCGACGAATGATTATAAATGGCATAGACATTCCTTTTAAATTGGATCTTTTCGGAAAAAAGCCGTGGGAAGTACCGCATTTGGATACGTTGGAATTATGGAAGTTTGGCGATTTTAAAACGTTTACTTCACTTAAATTATTGGCGCATGTGTTGGGCATTCCTTCGCCTAAGGACGACATTGATGGCAACCAGGTGCGAAGTGTTTTTTACGAAGAAAATGATATTGACAGAATTATTACATACTGCGAAAAGGACGCCGTAACCATGGCCCAAATATTCTTAAGGCTTCGAAACGAGGAAATTTTGAGTGAAAGCGAAATACTTTCGGTGTAGCAGTTCGCCGTGAAGTTTTATTAACGTGGATTTCTCTATTTATTTTAGTAGTTTTATCGCCCTTAATAAAACAACTATTTATATGAGAACTTCAATGTTTACCCCAAAAACTTTTTATATAGCGCTAATGGTTGCGGCTCCGCTTTTCATTTCCTGCAAGGACAAGGAAGTTACCGAAGCTAATGCACCCGCCCCCACGCAAGAGGCAACACTAGAACAGAAAAAACAGGCCTTACAAAATGTTGCGCCTACAACTACTTCGAATAATAATGCGGCAAACTCCAATGGGGGAGCCGTGAATCCGCCGCATGGACAGCCTGGGCATGATTGTGCCATTCCTGTTGGCGCGCCATTAAACGGTGCTGGCGGTACCAATACTGCCCCGGTATTAAATAAGACAGAAACAGTTCCGGCAGCCGTTTCGGGCAAAGGGATAAATCCTCCTCACGGGCAACCGGGTCACAGATGTGATCTTAATGTGGGCGACCCGCTATAATCTTTCGAACTAACAAATATAAAGAGGCCCGTTCCACAATTGGAAGGGGCCTCTTGGGTTATCAATATTAACTAATCTATTCCTTTACGAAACGCTTCATCAATTTGTTGTTTTCGGTATTTACTTCAATCATATAAACGCCACTTCCCAAAGCCGAAACATCTATACTTTCAGTAAAAATTCCTTTATTTACAATCTGTCCAACCATATTGTAGATTACGAAATCCTTTCCTTCTGCGTCAAGCAATGAAACATTCAGCGTCTGCTTTGCCGGGTTTGGATAGAGCGACATTTCTGCATTGCCCATTATATTGCCTTCAGCCATATTTTGCATGCCGCTGCCTCCAATATTTACGGTATAATCTTCCACTTCACCATAGCTAAACGATTCGCATGCCGTTTGACTTGCATTATATTTCATGGAAACACGCATTCTTGTGGGTCCCGGCAAGGCCGAGGTAGGTATAGTGAAATTTGTGCTCAAAGTGCCGCTGCTTGTTGAATTTCTGTTTACGACCAATTCGTTGGAATCAAATGTTCCGTTTTGGTTATAATCTATCCAAACTCTCCAGTATTCCCGGTAGCTGCTGCTTGAAAATCCAGCGCTATATCGAATGGTATTTGAGCCATAGGCCACATTTGTGTTCAAATTTGTATTGTCCTTGTAACCGCCATCGTTGCCGGAAGTATGATTGATAGTGTTGATTCTCACAAGGTCTATCCACTCAAAGCTTGAATTATTTCCGTTTGATGGGCAGTACGTTACGTTATTCGAAAGAGTAGTGAAATTCACAATATTGCTAAAACTAGAATTATTTCCGGCAGCATCATGCGCACGAACTTTGAAGGAATAAGCCGTGGCAGCCGTCAATCCCGTAATGTTTGCTGAAGTTCCGGTAACGGTGCCAATGTTGGTATTTCCTTGGAAAACATCATAACCCGTCACGCCCACATTATCTGTGGAAGCAGTCCACGAAAGCGTTGCCGTTGTTTGGGTAATATTCGAAGCAACTAAATTGGTCGGAGACGATGGTGGTTGCGTATCCCCGCCTGTTCCGCCCAATATAACGGTATAATCTTCCACCTCGCCATAGCTGAATGTTTCACAGGAAGTGGGGATTCCATTATATTTCATTGAAATCCTCATGCGTGTGCTACCATCCAAAGCTGAAGCGGGAACAGTAAAACTTCCTGTAACCGTAGGATTTGTAGTTGCCGCCTGAGTCCAAACCTGTTCTCCAGGATCGGTAAAACTGCCGTTTTGGTTATAATCAATCCACGCGGCATAGCCTTCCGGATAGACTGTTCCCGTCCATGTGGGTGTTACCGTAATGGAAACTGTGCTGTTTTTGTTTAAATTAGTATTAATGTTTGTAAAATCGGAATAGCCATTGCCAGAGCCCGAGGGATTGTTGATGGTTTCAAACTGAACCCTACCTATATATTCATCAGCTACACTATTACCTTTTGAAGCGCAATAGGTTAGTTGTACATTTGTCGTCGTAAAGTTTACGGAAGCAGAATAATTTGAAGTGGTTCCGTCAGCACATTTACTTCTTACCTGCGTTTCGTAATTTGTTTCTGGAGTTAATCCATTTATGGTTGAAGAAGTGCCACTCGCTGCTTGCACGTTCCAAGTACTAGCACCTATTTGCCGATAGCGAACGTCATAAGTTGCACCCGCGACAGCGTTCCACTGCACAATTGCTGAATTTGAACCTATGCCGGAAACATTCACGCCAGCGGGAGTAGTTGCATCACAAATTGCAGCTTCATCGGTAATTCCTGTAACAATCAAACTGAAATTTTGGCTTCCGCCGCTCAACGAGCCTTTGTGCGTTACTGTAATTGTATAAGTTCCCGAGGCGCCGGAAACATCAATCCTTTCATATGGATCCACAATATTATCGCCGGTTCCGTTAGTGGTTATTGAAGTTAATCGATAGGGCATAAAAGTAGTGCCCCCTTTGGTTATGCGTATATCCAAATCATTTATCAATCGTGGAGTAGGGGAATTGGCCTGAGTGGTAGCAACCCCGGGAACATCCGTCCACGAAATGGATGCCATCAATTTATTGATTCCATCGGACTCTACGGTTATTGTATAGGTTTGTCCCGGGGAGAGCGTCAATTCATCAATTTTTGAATTCATTCCTTCACCGGAAATCACTTCCGCAGCGCGCTTCGCATTTAACAGGCCCCAGCCATAAATCGCGTCTGGTCCTGAAGAACCGGCATCATCTGCAGTATGCAAGGCCAAACCTTTTAAAGTGCTGGCACGCATAAAACTTCCATTTAAATTATTGTGGTGCTGTTGAAGCAAGAGCAGTGTTCCTGTTACGTTGGGGGAAGCCATAGAAGTTCCGGTAATGGTTCCGTAAGCACTATTGCTTGATTCGTATGTTGAAGTTACCGAAGTTCCGTTCCCGGTGATATCTGGTTTAATTCTTAAATCATCTGTTGGGCCTTCACTGCTGGAACTATTGATGCTTAGGCTTATCAAGTTTCCGCTTCCGTTGATGCTGGCGTCATTGGCATTCGCTACCACCAAATTGTTTTTTGATGTCGCGTGGCCAGTTAATTTATCATACGCAGAATTTCCATTTAAGGGATTCCCATTATAATTAGTGTTGCCATCATTTCCTGCGGCCACCACCATTAAATAATAGGGGGCGTTGTACATAACTTCGTCCCAATCGCGAGAATCAGTAATATATGCGCCAAAATAATAATCTGGAACTAAATCTGACCGATACCCATAACTGTGGTTTGAAAGAAGCATTCCGCTGGACGCCGCGGCAGTTGCTTCGGCCACATCGTTGTTCCACATATAGCCGCGCACTTTTGAATGCGGCGCCATTCCTTTGGCATTCGATTGAACTCCCGAGGCAGCAATAGTTCCAGTTACGTGGGCAGCGTGGAAATTGAGCTGGGTGCCACCTTCGGAAGCCGCATCTTGTACAGAAACACGATTGGTGCCCCCCGCTCCGTCATATTCTTGATGCAGTATTCGGGCATGCCCCCCATCCCAAACATATGCGGTCATATTTTGCCCGTCAACACTCAAGCCAAGGCCACCGCCACTGTTTAGGTAATTAGTCCGTGTGGAAATTGCGGCGTTCACATTGAAAGTCCTGTAATAGATCGGACTGCCATCCTCCGCAATATATTGCAGCTCAGCAAAACCGCCGTCCGGCAAAATCACCACCTGTGGAATATTCCTTCTTTGGGCCTCAGTGATGGCATTTTGTTTTTGTAATTTGTCCTTCGTTTCCAACCTGTTTTCAAGTGCGGAAAGATTGCCCAAATTATAGCGGCTAATTATTTGATTTCTTTGGCTTTCAGTTTGCGAAAAAGCCATTCCAGATGCTAAAAATAGGAAAAGAAGAATTATCCTCTTTACCTTTGGGTACTGTAGTTTCATAATGTTTGGGTTTGTTAAAATTAATGAATAATCTGAAATAGTAAATATTTATAAAAATTCGCTAAAGCGTAAAATATAATTTATCAAAGGTCTTTTTAGTTGGAAGTATATTATAAAAAATCTTAAAAAAATTGCAATACTTAATACTAGACAATGAATTTACGAAAATATCTTTCAACAAGTAATCTGAATTAAATGTATTTAATCGGATAAAACATAATATATCTTGAATCAAAATTTGATGAATAAATTATTAGCCATAAAAAACTTAACTATTTCTTTCGGAAAAAAAGACACGTTTTCGCCTGTCGTACATGATATTTCATTTGACGTTTTTGAAAATGAAATTCTGGGAATTGTCGGCGAATCTGGCTCTGGAAAATCAGTAACCTCGCTGGCTATTTTAGGTTTATTGCCGAAAAAGGAAACGAAATTAAATGGGCAGATAAATTATGGTGAAAGGAATCTTCTTTACACGGATGAAAAATCCTTTCGAAATATCCGCGGAAAGGAAATTGCAATGATTTTTCAGGAACCGATGAGTGCGCTAAATCCATCTTTAAAATGCGGTTTTCAAGTTTCCGAAATACTTCGCCATCACTTCAATATGAATACCTCCGAAGCAAAGAGAGAAACAATTGCATTATTTGAAAAGGTAAAACTTCCACGTCCGAAGGATATATTCAACAGTTATCCGCACCAAATTAGTGGCGGGCAAATGCAGCGGGTAATGATTGCCATGGCCATCGCTTGCAAACCCAAACTTCTTATTGCAGACGAGCCTACGACTGCGCTCGATGTTACCGTTCAAAAAGAAATTATTTCGCTCTTAAAATCGCTTCAGCAGGAAACCAAAATGGCAATGCTGTTTATTTCGCACGATTTAAGTTTGGTTTCAGAAATTGCGGATAGGGTGGTGGTTATGTACAAAGGAAATATTGTGGAGAATGCAACAACGATCGATATATTTAAAAACCCAAAAGCAGAATATACAAAGGCGCTACTGGCATCGAGACCCGCGCTCGATGTGCGTTTGAAAAAATTGCCGACAATCGCCTCAATCGCAGATAAAAGTTTTGTGCCGCATGAAATGAAACTCACTGAACGCGCCAAAAGACATAAACAGATTTATACTAAAAATCCAATTTTGGAGGTTCAAAATTTGGAAAAATATTATTTCAGTAATGTGGGCATCTTCGGAAAAAGGAAAATTGTGAAAGCTGTTGATAATGTAAGCTTTTCCGTTTTTGAAGGTGAAACACTGGGATTGGTGGGAGAATCCGGCTGTGGCAAATCAACTTTGGGAAGAACCATTCTTCAATTGGAAAAAGCTACTTCGGGAAATATTAAATATCGCGGGAAGGAACTTTCAAAACTTTCCCCTAGCGAAATCAGGAATCTGCGGAAGGAAATACAGATTATTTTTCAGGATCCGTATTCGTCATTGAATCCGCGTTTGATGATTGGGCAAGCCTTGATGGAACCAATGCAAGTTCACAAATTGGGAAAAACTTCAAGGGAACGAAAGGATAAAGTTTTGCATTTGATAGAAAAGGTGGGGTTGGACGAAAGCTATTTTTATCGATATCCACACGAACTTTCGGGAGGCCAGCGACAGCGCGTGGGCATAGCCCGAACCATTGCGATGGAACCAAAACTTGTGATTTGCGACGAATCCGTTTCGGCTTTGGATATATCGGTACAGGCGCAAGTGCTGAATTTGCTAAATGAGTTAAAAAATGATTTTGGGTTTACTTATATTTTTATTTCGCACGATTTAGCCGTAGTAAAATATATGTCCGATCAACTCTTGGTAATGAATAGTGGAAGGATAGAAGAACTGGGCGATGCTGATGAGATTTATGCTAATCCACAAACGGAATATTCAAAAAAACTTATTGACGCAATTCCGAAAGGTCTTTGAAGACATAATTATGAATAAAAAAAACCCGTTCTAACCTCACGAAGAACGGGTTTTGTGGATTATCTGTGTTTATGACAGATTTGGGGCATAAACAACCATAAAAAAAGATTAGAACACTAAAAACACTTTCTTAAAAATGAAAAGCACGTTTGCTAATAATTCCTTTGTGCTTTTAAATGATCTAATTACTTTTTCCATATGAGGTTAAGTTGGTAAGATTTGGGACTGCTAAGATGGCAACTATTTTCGAACAGAACGACTAAAAGCATTTAATTTCGATGAAATACATTAAAAATTAACATTTCAACATATATTAGTAGTATATTAACATCGAATACTATAATCCCGGCCCTGAAAATCTATGGATAGAAGTAAAATTTAAAACACCATTTCAGGTATATTTCCTTTAATTATTAAATCTCCTTCAGTTGCTTTTTGAATTTCTTCAACGGAGATGCCCGGCGCACGTTCCAATAGGTGAAACTTACCCTCAATAATTTCTAATACCGCTAAATCGGTCACTATTTTTTTTACGCATTTCACACCTGTCAGCGGAAGGCTACATTGCCTTAGAAGTTTCGATTCACCTTCACGATTGGTGTGCATCATGGCTACAATTATGTTTTCTGCGGAAGCTACTAAATCCATTGCCCCGCCCATTCCCTTCACCATTTTTCCAGGAATTTTCCAGTTTGCAATATCACCGTTTTGAGAAACCTCCATCGCACCTAAAATTGTAAGATCCACGTGTTGGCCACGAATCATTCCAAAACTCATTGCCGAGTCAAAGAAAGATGCGCCGGGCATTGCGGTTATCGTCTGCTTTCCGGCGTTTATTAAATCTGGATCTTCCTCGCCTTCAAATGGAAAGGGTCCCATCCCGAGAATTCCGTTTTCGCTTTGGAATTCCACACTTATATCGTCGCGTACAAAATTGGCCACTAAAGTTGGGATGCCGATACCTAAATTTACGTAGTATCCGTCCTTAACTTCTTTTGCAATTCGTTGCGCTATTTGTTCTTTTGAAAGTGCCATTAGTTTGTTTTTCTTACAGTTCGTTGCTCAATTCTCTTTTCATAATTTTCACCTTGAAATATTCTTTGGATAAAAATTCCAGGTATATGGATATGGTTTGGGTCCAATTCGCCAGCCGGCACAAGCTCTTCCACTTCAGCAACGGTTATTTTTCCCGCACCGCACATTGCGGGGTTGAAATTTCGGGCGGTCCCTTTAAAAATCAGATTCCCGGCTTCGTCGCCTTTCCAAGCTTTCACAAAGGAGAAATCTGCCTCAAACGCTTTTTCCATTACATACATTTTTCCGTGAAATTCCCGTGTTTCCTTTCCTTTGGCAACTTCGGTTCCGTAGCCGGCCGGGGTGAAAAATGCAGGAATTCCGCTTCGGGCAGCTTCGCATCGTTGTGCCAATGTTCCTTGTGGCACCAATTCAACTTCCATTTCGCCACTGAGCATTTGGCGCTCAAACTCAGCGTTTTCTCCCACATATGAAGAAATCATTTTCTTTATTTGATGCTTTTTTAGCAAAAGCCCGAGCCCAAAATCATCTACACCGGCATTGTTTGAAATGCAGGTAACATTTTGGATATTTCTTCGGACTAATTCTGCTATTATATTTTCCGGAATACCGCACAGGCCAAAACCGCCTAACATAAAAGTCATTCCATCAGCAATGCCCTCACAGGCTTCGCGGACATTTGCAACTGTCTTTTTAATCATTTTTTATTTTTTCTGAAAATTACAAAATTTCAATCTATAAAAAAACCTCACAGCGCGTGCACGCTAGTGAGGTTGTTATTGCTGATCACTAAATGAAAGGGATTAAATTCCAAATTCATCGGGTATTTCTTCAATGTCAGAGTTGCCCTCGCGCCATTTTGAACAGTCCGTTTCAATGGAGAGTTTTGCGGGCCGCTTAAAATGTTCGGTTGAAACATTCAGATCTTCATCGGCATAACAGCTTTTCATATACATTCCCCAAATGGGTAGTGCCATAGTTGCACCCTGTCCGTAGGCGGTTGAAGCAAAATGGGTCGCACGGTCGTCCCCACCTACCCATACGCCGGTCACAAGGTTCGGAACCATACCCATAAACCAACCGTCACTATTATTTTGGGTTGTACCGGTTTTGCCGGCAATAGGGTTTGTGAAGTTATAGGGATAGCCGGTAACTGCATTTTTATAAACCGCGGATCCTTCACGTCCCGTACCTCTCAAACGGCTTCCGGAGCCGGATTGGGTAACTCCCTCCATTAGGCTTACGGTTACATAGGCTGTTTCGTTACTGATTACGTCCTTCGTTTTGGGAACATTTTGATAAAGCACCGTACCGTTTTTATCTTCAATTCTTTGAATTAAAATAGGCTCCACGTACACGCCTTCATTGGCGAAGGTGCTGTATGCGCCAACCATTTCATATACTGATACATCTGGTGTTCCCAGGGCTATGGATGGAACGGCAGGCATTTTTTCGGTGTCTACCCCCATTTTTTCAACTAAATCAATTACCGGTTGTGGTCCAACGCGGTCAATTAAGCGTGCCGTTATTGTGTTAATTGAATTTGCAAGAGCATATTTTAAGTTCACCATACCGCCATAGCCACCTCCGGCGTTTTTTGGCGTCCACGGCTGTAGAAGACCGTGTTTGCCTGTTGGAATAGTATAAATCGTATTTGGCAATGTGTCACAGGGCGACATGTGCATTTGGTCTATGGCCGTTGCATAAACAAAAGGTTTAAAAGTAGAGCCAATTTGGCGCTTCCCTTTCTTTACCATGTCATACTTATAGTGTTTGTAATCTATCCCGCCTACCCAGGCTTTTACCTCGCCGGTTTGCGGAGTCATGGACATCATGGCTGCCTGTAAAAATGATTTGTGGTATCGGATGGAATCCATTGGCGTCATAACGGTATCAATATCGGCCTTCCATGAGAAAACGCGCATGGGCACCTTCTTTTTAAAGCTTTTTATAATATCTTCTTCATCAATGCCTCGGTTGGACATTTCTCGCCATCTATCGCTTTTTCGCATTGCGGAATTTAGAATGCTTTTGGTTTCTTCTTCCGTAATATCGCGGAAAGGTGCAGTTTTGTTCTTTTTGTTTTGTTCGTCAAAGGCCTTTTGAAGATGAGCCATATGTTTCTTGACAGCCTGCTCTGCATATTCCTGCATTTTACTATCTATGGTTACAAATACTTTTAGACCATCCTGATAAATATTGTATTTGCTGCCGTCGGGTTTTGGATGTTCCTTTATCCAATCCTCCATAAAATGACGTGCATATTCACGGAAATAAGTTGCACTGCCTTCATCGTGGCCTTGAGGTGTAAACTTTATATTTAAAGGAAGTGCTTGCAGGGAATCCTTAACTTTTTCTGATATATAGTCATATTTCTCCATTTGGGAGAGAACAACATTCCGTCTATTGGTTACTCCCACTGGGTTGCGCACTGGGTTATATAGCGATGCATTTTTGAACATTCCTACCAAGGTTGCAGATTCTACGGTTGAAAGCTGTGAGGGAGGTTTGTCAAAATAAATATTGGCGGCAGATTCGATCCCGACCGCTTGGTTCACGAAATCATATTCGTTAAAGTACATGGTAATAATTTCTTCTTTCGTGTAACGGCGTTCCAAACGGGTGGCAATAATCCATTCCTTAATTTTCTGTAAACCGCGCTGTAACTTGTTTCGCGACACTTGTTCGGTAAAAAAGAGTTTCGCCAACTGTTGCGTAATAGTACTGGCCCCACCACGCGAGCCAAGAAATGCAACGGCGCGTATGGTTCCTCTTCCATCAATCCCCGAGTGATCATAAAAACGTACGTCCTCGGTGGCGATCAAAGCGTTCACGAGATGATCGGGCAGAGTGTCAAATGGAACTGGGGTTCTGTTTTCCTTATAGAACTTTCCGATGGTCTTTCCATCGGATGAAATGATTTCAGTAGCCAGATTTTTTTCAGGATTCTCGAGGCTGGTTTCATCTGGCAGACTTCCGAAAACCCCCCACGAAGCGAGAAGGAAAAATAAAATGATTAAAAGAATGAACCCTGCGAAAATTTTCCAAAAGGTTTTTATGTGAGGGGACAAATTGTTGTCGGTTTTCTTTTTGGGAGCTGATTTTTTCGTTGCCATATTTTTTACTCTTTGGAGGCCTCTTCAACACTGAAACCAACATCCGTAATTCCTTCAAGTTTGGTAACGCCGTCCACTTCGCCATTATTGCGTACTGCATGGCCTATGTGAACGGTGTAATTTCCCTCTTCAAAGAACTGGACATTTTCTTTATACCACAATTTGTTGTCTTTAATATCACCTATTCCATGGCCCATCCACGAACCGTCAGGATTGGCCATGCGATATTCAAGTGTATCCGTAACTGTTTTTCCATTGGGGAAATTCATGGAAACTATACAAAATATATTGTTGAATTTATATTCGTTGGTGTTTCTAATGTTTAGGTAAAGGTTATATTTTTTTAAGGAATCCAGCTGCGGCAATTGAAATGCAACAACTTCTTCAGCGCCCCACTGGCCGTCCAGCGCTTGAACTTCGCTAAACACTGTATTGGTTTCGCAGGATGCAAGCAAGGCAGCGGTAAAAAAAAGTGCCAATAGTTTATTCATTTTTGGGTGGCTTGGAATTCCTGTTTTGGTTTGTAGGTTTTTTTCTAGGCCTATTACCAGATTTTTTTGACTGCTTATGCTTAGGATTGTTTTTTGCAGGATTATCTGCCGTGGCAACCGCCGTATTTTTATTTTTGTTTCTGGATTTATTTCTTCGTTTTATGCCTTTATTTTTTGGTTGGTCAAAACGGGTTAAACTGTCTTGGCCCACTACATTGCTATAAGGCTCTTTTTCTTGTTTTGGTATTTCGGGTGTATATTCCTCGAGCGCAGTAGGTTTTATTCCTTTTTTGTTCAATTCAATTATTTCATTGGCCTTTTCCGCGGTCAATTGGTGCCAATTCATAAATTCCTTTTCATATGCGTACCAGAGCAACCCCTTAAAAATATCAATCTTTTGGCAAGTAGCGTTTCCTTTTTCTGTTTGTAATTTTGTTTCAGTATTCGGAAAACTTTCCAATGCCTCCAAATACGTATCCAATTCATAATTCAAACAGCACTTCAGCTTTCCACACTGCCCAGCAAGTTTTTGAGGATTAAGCGAAAGCTGCTGATAGCGAGCCGCGGAAGTATTTACGGATCGAAAATCCGTAAGCCAAGTGGAGCAGCAAAGTTCGCGGCCGCAACTTCCAATTCCGCCCAAACGCGCGGCTTCCTGTCGGAAACCAACCTGTTTCATTTCAATACGTGTATTGAAGGTGCGTGCAAATTCCTTGATAAGTTCCCGGAAATCCACACGGTCTTCGGCAGTGTAATAAAAAATAACTTTTGAAGCATCTCCCTGAAATTCCACATCACTGATTTTCATTTGAAGCCCTAGCCGAATAGCGATTTCCCTCGAACGCTTCTGCACATCGGCCTCTCTATCACGAACCCCCTGCCAAATATCAATGTCTTTTTGTGAGGCTTTTCGGTATATTTTTGGAAGCGATTCCACTTTCAGCGGCACTTTTTTCTTTTTCATTTGCACGCGCACCAATTCGCCGGTAAGCGTTATAATGCCAATATCGTGTCCTGGTGAGGCTTCGGTAGCAATTATATCACCAATACTTAAAGTAAGATTTTCAGGGTTTTGAAAGAATTCCTTTCTTCCGTTTTTAAAGCGCACCTCCACCGCATTGAAGGGTTCCATGTTTGCGGGAAGTTGCATATTTGAAAGCCAGTCGAACACCGTAAGTTTGTTGCAGCCATCGGTTCCGCAAGTACCATTGTTCTTGCATCCCTTTGGCTGTCCGTTGGCGCCCGTGGCACAGCTGGTACAGCCCATATTTTTTATATATAATGCCCTTTTTCCGAAGAATTTGGGGACGAAAAATTAAACAAAAACTATTAAGGGGTAAAGATACCCAAATTAATTTACGATTGCAGATTTGGGATTTACGATTTTTGAAGTCCTTCCCCGACCCCTGCAAAGAAGGGGAGCAATTGAAAGTAATTATTCTACTTCGGGGGTTAGGGAGACCCGTACTATTTTTTAAACTTTAACTTTTCCGAACGTCCCTTTTTAAAAATCTTATTGCTATTTGGAATTCCTTGGCGAAGCTTTTTTTGTTCTTCTATCGGCAAATGGATTACTTCAATGCATTCTTCACTGCAACAATTTTCCATTGCAACTTCACATTTTTCACATTGAATAAATAATAAATGGCAAGCTTCATTTGCGCAATTTGTGTGCGTATCGCAAGGTTCTCCGCATTGATGGCAGTGCGAAATTACATCATCCGTAATTCGTTCGCCACGGCGATGGTCGAAAACGAAATTTTTTCCGATAAATTTATTTTCTAAACCTTGGTTTTCAACTTGCCGTGCATATTCAATAATGCCCCCTTCCAGCTGAAATACATTTTTAAAACCTTTGTGTTTATAATAGGCACTGGCTTTTTCACAACGGATTCCGCCGGTGCAGTACATTACGAGTTTTTTGTTTTCTTTGTGGTCTTTTAAATCGGCTTCAATAATATCCAAAGAATCGCGGAAGGTGTCAACATCTGGCGTGATCGCGTTTTTGAAATGGCCGATTTCGCTTTCGTAATGGTTTCGCATATCTACCAAAACCACATCAGGGTCTTCAATTAATTCATTGAATTTTATCGCATCCACGTGAGTTCCTTTGTTAGTAACGTCAAAGGTTTCATCGTTCAAACCATCCGCAACAATCTTATCGCGAACCTTGACCTTCAATTTTAGAAATGATTTTAAATCTTGCTCTATTGCGATATTTAACCGAACATCTTTCAAAAAATAAATGCCGTCCAAAAATTCCTTGAATTCCATAAAACGTTTCGCTGGAACGGAAAGCTGCGCATTGATGCCCTCGTGCGCCACATAAATTCGGCCCAAAACGTCCTGCTCGTGCCAGGCTACAAAAAGATGATTTCTGAAAAGATGCGGGTTGCCTATCTTGGCATATTGATAAAAAGAAAGGGTAAGCCGTTCCTCTCCGGCCTGTTCCAAAAGTGTTTCCCTTTCCTTTGCACTTAGTTTATTGTACAGTTGCATGCTATACTTTTTTTAGGTGAAAAGAATTGATTTTAATAAATAAGGCGGCAAAAATAATCATTTCATTTTTTGTTAACAAAAAACAGTTTGCTGGACTTTTTACTTTTGTATCAAAAGCAAAGAAATAGTACATTAGCCTACTACTTTTATTTCATTAAAAACACTGAAAATGAGCACTGAAAAAGACGCCAAACTGAAAGCTTTAAAGCTAACCTTAGATAAATTAGATAAAACCTACGGAAAGGGAACCGTAATGAAAATGGGTGATAGCGCTGTGGAAGATGTGGACGTAATCCCCACCGGTTCATTGGGGCTCGACGTTGCCCTCGGAGTAGGAGGCTATCCCCGCGGCAGGGTAATAGAAATCTACGGCCCGGAATCCTCGGGTAAAACAACCCTAACATTACACGCGATTGCTGAAGCACAAAAAAAAGGCGGAATTGCCGCTTTCATTGACGCTGAACACGCATTCGATAGGAGTTATGCCGAAAAGTTGGGTGTAGATATCGAAAATCTCATCATTTCACAGCCAGACAATGGCGAGCAGGCTTTGGAAATCGCAGATAATTTAATCCGAAGTGGCGCAATTGATATTGTAATTATCGATTCGGTTGCGGCTCTTACTCCCAAAAGCGAAATTGAGGGCGAAATGGGCGACAGCAAAATGGGCCTGCACGCCCGCTTGATGAGCCAAGCTTTAAGAAAACTTACTGGCTCTATCAGCAAAACCAAATGTACCGTAATATTCATTAACCAATTGCGTGAAAAAATTGGCGTAATGTTCGGAAACCCAGAAACTACAACAGGTGGAAACGCTTTGAAATTTTACGCTTCGGTACGATTGGACATTCGCCGTTCCACACAAATTAAAGATACCGACAGCAACGCAACCGGAAACAAAACTCGCGTAAAAGTGGTGAAAAATAAAGTTGCGCCACCTTTCAAGCAGGCCGAATTTGACATTATGTATGGTGAAGGAATTTCAAAAGTGGGCGAGGTAATTGATCTTGGCGTTGATTTTGAAATAATTAAAAAAGCGGGTTCATGGTTCAGCTATGACGATACCAAACTGGGTCAAGGTCGCGATGCCGTAAAAGCCCTTTTACTGGACAACCCTGAATTGATGGACGAGCTCGAAAAGAAAATCAAAGACGCCATTGCGACAATAAACCAATAATTTTTCAGCGAGCTACGCAACCCTTTTAATACACCGGTATCTACAAAATGTAGGAACCTTGATTATTACGGTTGCCCTCTAAAATAACGGAGGTATTTACAACAAACCAAACTCACGGTACCGCATTTGACGTTAGACGAGCTCATAATACAATGTAAGCAGCAGAATGCAAGCGCACAGGGCGAATTGTACAAGCAATACAATAGAATATTATTCGCCATTTGCCTTCGGTATTCGCCAAATTATACCGAAGCCGAAGATAATTTGCAGGATGCGTTCCTTACAATTTTTAAAAAAGTTGGGCAGTACAATGGCAAAGGTTCTTTTGAAGGTTGGATGAAACGGGTAACCGTAAATACCGTCCTTCAAAAATACAGAAAGCAGCGTTCTTTTGAAATTGTTGATGAAGGGCAGATTCAGGATGAGGAAGAAGTAGAAATTGAAACGGACGAAATTCCGTTGGAATTTCTTCTGAAAATTGTTCAAGAATTGCCAGACAGATACAGATTGGTTTTTAGTATGTACGTGATGGACGGCTATCAGCACAAAGAGATAGCAGAAATGTTGGGAATCAGCGATGGTACATCTAAATCAAACCTGGCCCGCGCCAGAATAATTTTACAAAAAAAGATTGAAGAATATAATGCGAATAACGACACTTAAAGCATTATTTATTTTGAATATTTAGAATAAAAAAGCCCCTGCTGAAGGGTAGGGGTTTTAAAAAGGGATTTCCGCTGAAGTCAATCTTGAGCGAAGCCGAAAGGCGGAAATGACAATGAAAGAAAAGAAAAACATAGACAATATTTTTAACGAAGGTTTCAAAAATTTTGAAGCCACTCCTTCCCCGCGCGTTTGGGAAAACATCCAAGCGCAACTTAAAAAGGAGAAAGAAGACCGCAAGGTTATCCCATTGTGGATAAAATTGGGCAGCGTTGCTGCGTTGCTAGCTGTTATGCTTTCCGTTGGCAACTGGGTTTTTAGTCCATCAGATTTAGGATCTCCTTCCATTACCGATGAAAATGTTCAAAAGACTGAAGAAAAACTGCACGAAGATTCAAAGTTTGAAAAAGAAATAAGAGCGAACGAAACGCAAGTTGCTTCCGAAGAAAATACCCTGCAAAATGAATCTACAAAGGATTTGACTATTTTTGAAGATAAGGCTACAATAAACGAAAATAAAGCAAAATCTTCCGATAGAAATAATATTAAGTCTTCTGAAAATTCAAATCTTACCGTAATCGCTTCAAGTAATTCGGATAATAAGAATTTGAAATCAAAAGATAATTCACGTAAGGATTTGATTGATAAAAATTCGCAGAAAAATAAGGTAAATGAAAGAATTGCAAATTCCGATAAATCTTCTGAAAAAATTAATGCCGACAAAAAGGAATATAATGAAACCCTGATAAATACTGATAAATCTGTTTTCGATTACAAAAAAGAAGGTCTTGCCATTAAAGGCAATTCGGAAAAGAATAAATCCAAAAAGAATTTAGTAAAAACGGAGGAGGAAGTTGCTGAAGATTCCAAAAATAAAAAGTCAATTTTCGATGCCATTGCGGAGAAAGATGAACTTGCACCACCAACTGAAAAATCGAAAAAAGAAAAACCCGAACATCGATGGAATGTAGCGCCCACGGTGGCTCCTGTTTACTATAGTAGCCTGGGCAATGGCTCCTCCATTGATCCAGCTTTTGCTGACAATCCGCAAAAGGGAGATGTGAATATGAGTTACGGAGTGCAAGTAAGTTACGCTCTGAACAATCGCTTGAGCGTGCGCACCGGCGTTAATAATGTTGATTTAAGTTATAGCACTTCAGACATTGAAGTGGGAACCGGTCCCGTAGCTTATGCATTATCTTCTGTGGATTATGGTGGAAGAAATATAGTAACTACAGTGGTAGACAAAGGCGCTTTTGCGACTGCCGCTCCGTCAAATGGTTTTGGAGATGTAAGACCAAAATCTACCCAAGGAGACGCAAGGCTTATACAGAATATAAATTATTATGAAGTGCCGGTGGAGTTGAAATATGCAGTTTTGGATACAAAACTGGGCGTGAATGTAATTGGCGGTGTGAGCACTTTATTTTTAGGAAGCAATGAAGTTTCGGTTAAAGCAGATAATTTTAATACTGTGCTGGGAGATGCCAACAATCTCTCTTCCGTAAGTTTTTCAACTAACGTCGGGCTGGGATTGGACTATAAACTGTCCAAGAAATTTACGTTTAATATTGAGCCAATGTTTAAATACCAGCTCAACCCCTATACCGATTCTTCTGTAAACTTCAAGCCTTATTACTTAGGAGTTTATAGTGGATTGAGTTTTAAATTTTAGGTTAGTTTTTAGTTGAACTTGTTTGATTTTATACTTCAAACAGAATGATTGAAAAGACCGTTCTTCGCCATAGGACGGTTTTTTTATGGACTGAATTTACCTCAGCAATTATTCTAAACTGATGCATTCAGCAATTCTCCCAAAATAACATCGCGGGTTTGTTTCTTTAATTCCTTTCTGTTTTCCAAAGTTAAATTTGTAGTGGGAATTAGTTGATGAATTTTTGCTCTCATTTTTCCCGGACTGCCAATAAAAAAGGAATACGGCAACCGTTTTTTGTTATCGTGAAATGTCATGGGCGCAATGGGAATTTGATGTTCAATGGAAAGCCGAAATGCGCCATCCTTAAATTCATCCAATAATATTGAAAGATCATCCGGCACACCGCCCTCTGGGAAAATGCAAACGCTTAAACCCTCGTTCAAGCGAATTTCTGCCCTTCGAAAAGCTTCAACTCTGCTTTTTGTATTTCCGCGATCTACCAAAATACAAGTTCGTTTATAAATATACCCAAACAGCGGAATCTTGGCCAGTTCCTTTTTTCCCACGAAAACAAAGGGGTTTTTGGTGGCGTAAAACATCAACATAATATCTGTCATCGACGTATGGTTGGCCACGAACATGTAACTCTTTCCTTTTTCGTACTTAATTTCCCTTTTTATAATAGGAAAACACCCAATACCATAAAGTATGAAGGCAGACCAAGTGCGTGCAACCTTAAAAAAAAATGGATACCAGGAATATTTCAAAATACTGATTAGTAGAAAAGGAAAGAGGATAATTGTGGCAAGCGCTATTATTAAATAGAACCAAAGGCGATAAAACGTGGCAAAAATGGAAGACAATATTTTCATCAATAACCAAAAGTAATAATTTGAATGATGCCAATTAATCAAATAAAGTACCTTTGCTGAAAATTTTCAAAACAATGTCCAGAATCCTTACAGGAATACAAAGTACCGGTACGCCACACCTCGGAAATATTTTGGGAGCAATCATTCCCGCGATAGAAATGGCGAACGATCCAAAAAACGATTCCTTTCTATTTATTGCAGATATGCACTCGTTGACGCAAATAAAAAATGCAGAAACCCTACGTGAAAATACTTACAGTGTGGCCGCAACTTGGTTAGCCTTTGGGTTGGATATTGAACGTGTGGTTTTTTACCGCCAAAGCGATGTGCCGCAAACGGCAGAACTTTCGTGGTATTTAAGTTGCTTTTTCCCATTTCAGCGATTGACGTTGGCGCATTCCTTTAAAGACAAAGCTGACCGTTTGGAAGATGTGAACGCTGGGCTTTTTACATATCCAATGCTTATGGCGGCGGATATTTTATTATACGATGCCGAAATTGTGCCCGTGGGCAAAGACCAAATGCAGCACATTGAAATAACGCGCGATGTTGCGTCGCGTTTCCACACCCAAATGGGCGAAACATTTGTGTTGCCGGTGGGGAAAGTGCAGGAAGAAACCATGTATATTCCCGGCACCGATGGCGCTAAAATGAGTAAATCGAAGGGAAATATTATCAATATTTTTTTGGATGACAAGCAACTTCGAAAGCAAATAATGACTATTGAAACGGATAGCACTCCGCTTGAAGAACCCAAAAATCCGGACACATGCAATGTGTTTTCACTTTATAAAATATTAGGTTCCAAAGATGAAGTTTCACAAATGCGAAGAAATTACGAAGGCGGAAATTATGGGTACGGGCATGCAAAGCAAGCGTTGTTTGAATTGATTGTTGAAAAATTTTCTGAAGAAAGATCTCGCTACAATTATTTTATGAAAAATCTACCTGAAGTTGATGCGGCTTTGGCAACCGGCGCCGATAAAGCAAGAAAAGTAGCTGATGAGGTTTTGAAAAGAGTACGCGAAAAAGTGGGGTACTAAATCAATTGAAATAACTTCCCCGGCAACGGGCGAATAACGCCTTTCAATTCCATATTCATCAATACACTCGCAGTTTTAAATGCGGGGAGGTTGCATTCCAAAGCAATGATGTCCAGGAGTTCTTTTTCCCTTTCTTTTAAAAAATGGAAGATCACTTTTTCTTCCTCATCCAATTCAACGAATAGCTGGGTTTGTTTTGGTTTTTGTGCTGTTTTCAATTCCCAGCCCAACATATAAATTATATCGGCGGCGCTCGTCAATAACTGTGCTTTTTGTTGTTTTATCAAATTATTGCAGCCACGACTTTGACTGTCCGTTGCTCTTCCCGGAACAGCAAAAACTTCGCGATTGTATGAATTTGCAATATCGGCCGTAACCAAACTTCCGCCTTTTTCGGCAGATTCAATTACAATGGTTGCTTCGGAAAGACCCGCTATAATTCTATTTCTTTTCAGAAAATTATTTCTGTCAAAGGTATCGGTGCTCCAAAATTCAGTAATAAATCCACCATTTTCCTCTATTTTCTGAACATACTTTTTGTGATCCTTTGGATATACTTGATTTAGCCCGTGGGCCAAGCAAGCGATATTCTGCAAATTGTTGGCGATTGCGGCTTTATGTGCGCAAATATCTACCCCGTATGCCAACCCAGAAATAATAACAGGATTTAATGGCGCGAGTTCTTCAATGAGGTTTTCGCAGAATGCATTTCCATAACTGGTAATTTTTCGAGTTCCCACAATACTTATCATTTTCTTCCCCGCCAGATCTATATTTCCGCGATGGAAAAATAGAATGGGGCCATCTAAACAATGTTTTAATCTTTCCGGATAAGTCATGTCTTTAAAATAGCTGAATTCAATGTTATTGTCTTCAATAAATTTGAGCTCATTATCTGCATCTTCCAATTGTTTATTGAGATTGATGTCCTTTAGGCGCAAAAGTCCAATTCCATCAATCTTTGCGAGATTGCTTTTTTTCTCGGCAAAAACGGCCTCTGCGGAACCCATTTTCCGAAGCAATTTTTTCGCAGAAATATCCCCTAAATTTGGAATTCGCTGCAAGGCCAGCGTGTAACGCAGTTCATTTTTTGAAAGCATACCATTGAATTTTTTTAGGTGGGGAGGAAATCTAAAAATACACATTTTTGCGTTGTTAATAAATTACCAAAACAAAAATTGGATTGCCTCCAAAAAAGGCTAATTTTGTTAATATGCAACTTACAACCTACATAGCAGATCTTCTTTATCGATACGAATGTGTGATTATTCCCGGTTTCGGCGCTTTTTTGACGCGGTACAAATCTGCACATATTGACGATGTTTCAAATACGTTTCATCCGCCTTCAAAAATTGTTTCATTCAACAAACAATTGCAGGCCAATGATGGATTGTTTGCCAATTATGTAGCTTCGGTTGAAAAGTGCAGTTACGAAACCGCTTTGCAAAAAATTCGGATTTTTACAGCCGAAATTTCGAAAGAGCTGACTGAAGGAAAAACTATTTCCTTCAAAAATATTGGACAATTTTCCTTGAATGCTGAGAAATCCATTCAGTTTGAACCTTTGCAGCAGCAGAATTATAGCACTTCAGCTTTTGGTCTTTCTTCGTTTGTTTCGCCAAAAATAAGCCGTGAAGTTTACCAAGAAAGTATTGATACTTCGGAAGAAAAGGCTCCAATAATTTTCAGGCCCGAAAGAAAAGAAGCGAGGCCTTATTTAAAATATGCCGCGGTGGCCGTAATTGCTATTTCCGCAATAGGTTTCGGAAGTTTGAAGCTTTATGAAAACCAAGTTCAAAAATTCAATTATGCGGAAAGACAGAAGGCAAATTCTTTAGTAGAAAACCAAATTCAGGAAGCAACTTTTGTTATTGAAAATCCGTTGCCGGTACTAAATCTGCAACTTCCCAAACATATGGGTATGTACCATATAGTGGCCGGGGCGTATCGGGAGGAAGAGAATGCAAATAAAAAAATTGAACAGCTGCGTGAAAAGGGATATTCTCCATATAAAATGGATGCCACCCGTTATGGGCTGCATCAGGTTTTGTATGCAAGTTTCGAGGACCGTTTGGAAGCGTTGGCAAAACTTCGCCAAATTAAACATTCAGAAAATGGCGATGCCTGGCTTTTGGTTCAAAAAATACAGTAGTTTTTTCATCCCTTAAACCAGTTTTTCTTTCCTCATTTTCTCTTCTCTTTTTTCCGAACTTAGGTATCTTTGCGAAAAAATTTTCAGATGCACGCGAAAACTCCAAAGGATTCACATACGATTTATACAGACATGGTGCTTCCCAGCGAAACCAACCCCATCGGGAATATGTTCGGAGGTGAACTTTTGGCCCGAATGGACCGAGCTGCCAGCATAGCCGCGCGTCGCCACAGTCGTAGAATAGTTGTTACTGCCTCGGTTAACCACGTGGCTTTCAACAAAATGATTCCCTTGGGAAGCGTAGTGACCGTTGAAGCAAAGGTCTCACGGGCGTTTTCGAGTTCTATGGAAGTTTATATGGATGTTTATATTGAAGATAGGGAGAGCGGGGAGAGAAGCCTTTCAAATGAAGCAATCTATACTTTTGTGGCTGTCGATGAAATGGGCAATCCCGTTAGAGTGCCTGAACTTATTCCCGAAACCGAGATTGAGAAGCAACGTTTTGATGCCGCGCTCCGCAGAAAGCAATTGAGTCTTGTGCTTGCCGGAAAAATGAAACCGGGGGATGCGACGGAATTGAAGGCGCTTTTTCAATAAAATAGCTTTATAATCATCGATTTTGTCGATTTCTATAGGAATTTTGGTTGCGGCCAATCGATTATTTATGGTGAAAATTTCCGAGCGACTTTGAGATGAAGGCTAAAATCACTTATAATAGTCTCCCGATAAGTTTTGTGGAATTATAATTTTGATAATTTTCATTGCAACTTCTTTCATTTAAATCACTGATTTATATGTTAAAAGACAATTATTTCTTCAAATGATAATTGATTTTTTGCGGTTATTAAATATATTTGGAATCCTTTCATAAAAAACAGCTTTGTTTTTTTCAGAAATATATTTTCAACCCTTTCAAAATCTTTAATCGATGAAACAAAAATCTACTTTATCTACATTCCGAAATTTTGTTTTTGTGACGATGACCTTAGTGTTTTCATTCTCATTTGGACAAAATAATTCTGAAATAAATTTTCAGGGCGAAACTTTCAATATTCCTGAAAATATTGACACATTTCAATGGAACCAACTGTCCGAAGCTGCCAAACTGGCCAATGGTTATGTTGCATGGCTTCAGTTTTATGAAACGCCCACCCAGAACGTGCAAGATCTCTTTAAACAGCAAAAAATAGAATTGTTGGAATATATTCCCCACAAAACATATTTGGCATTCTTTCCAAAAAACACAGACGTAAATTTATTGCGAAACAACGGGGTACGCAGTATTATAACGGTACCGGCAAATGCAAAAATTGCGGCATCACTTAAATATCCACCTTATGATAATTATGCGATGGATGGAAATAATATTTTGGTTACCCTTCAATTCCATAAAAATGTTTCGGCAGAATATGTAATCCAGCAGCTGGCTGAAAAGCAGATCGCGGTGAAGCAACAATATAAAGGGTCGAATATCATAGATCTTGCCATACCCGATAATTGTTTGGAAGATTTGGCGAGCCAACCGTTTGTTAAATGGGTTGAACTTATTGTGGCTCCATCAACTCCAGACGACACTCGAGGGCGTAGTCTGCATCGCTCAAGCAATTTGGATACGCAGACTTCGGCAGGAAGGAATTATACCGGTTTGAATATTGGGGTAATGTGCCGCGATGATGGTATTGTGGGCCCGCATATTGATTTTAAGGGAAGAATTGACAATTCACTTGCCAGCGGTACAGGCCAAACACATGGCGACGGTGTTTCGGGCATTATGTCCGGCGCCGGGAATTTGAATCCCTCCAACCGAGGTATGGCTGCAGGTTCCTTGCTTTATGTAGTAAATTATCAACCCAACTTTTTGGATTCGCCAACAGTTTCGCTAATCAATAGCGGCGATGTACTTATCACGAATTCATCATACAGCAACGGCTGTAATGACGGCTATACCACTATCACCCAAACGGTTGATACACAAGTTCACAATATGCCGAATTTGCAACATACTTTTTCCGCCGGTAATTCCAATGGTAATAATTGTGGTTACGGTGCCGGAAGCCAATGGGGAAATATTACCGGAGGCCATAAACAGGGCAAGAATGTGATTGCAACGGCAAACGTTTATTTTGACGGTTCCCTAGTAACATCCAGCAGTCGCGGCCCGGCTCATGATGGAAGGATAAAACCGGACATAGCGGCAAACGGACAAAATCAAATTTCAACTGCTGAAAATAATACCTATCAAAGTTTTGGGGGTACTTCGGGAGCTTCGCCCGGAATTGCCGGAGTTTCTGCACAGTTATATCAGGCTTATTCCGAAGCAAATGGAAATGTTCTTCCTCCTTCTGCGCTTATAAAGGCAACTTTAATGAATACGGCGAACGATGCGGGGAATGTTGGGCCAGACTATAAATTCGGCTGGGGAATCGTGAACGGATTACGCGCCGCGAAACTTATTGAGGACAATCGTTATCTTTCCAGCACTATTTCCCAAGGGGGATCAAACGACCATTCCATAAATGTACCTGCTGGAACAAAACAGGTTCGATTTATGGTTTATTGGAGTGATAGCCCTGCTTCCCCAGGCGCCAATCCTGCTTTGGTGAACGACTTGGATCTTTTGGTAACTGACCCATCCAATAATGATTTGGAACCTTATATTTTAGATCATACTCCCAATCCTGTTACCTTGGATCTTCCCGCTACAAATGGTCCCGACCATTTGAACAATGTTGAACAAGTATTGGTAAACAATCCTGCTTCGGGCAATTATAATATCAATATTTCAGGATTTAATGTTCCGATGGGACCTCAGGAATATTTTGTAGTATATGAAATAATTTCTGACAACATAACTGTAACATATCCAAATGCAGGCGAAAGCTTCGTGCCCGGTGAAACTGAATCCATTCATTGGGATGCAGTTGCCGTCAATACCACTGGAAACTTTGTTCTTGAATATTCCACCAACAACGGTAGCTCTTGGAATGCTATTGCTACAGTTCCGAACACAACTACTAATTATGGGTGGACGGTTCCAAATTCAGTAACTGGTGATGCGCTAATTAGAGTTACCAACGGTTCGTCGCAGGACGTAAGTGATGAAACGTTCTCCATAGCACCTTTGGTTACCAATGTGCAAGTTACACAACTCTGTCCCACGGAGGCCACTTTTTCGTGGACTGCGGTGAGCGGAGCGGAATCGTATGATTTATATATTTTGGGCGAGAAATATATGGAAGTTGCGGGCACTTCAACTACCAATAATATTACCGTTACAATTTCGGATCCTTCAGCCCCAATGTGGTATGCTGCAGTTGCAAAAAATGCTGCGGATGATTGGGAGGGAAGAAGGAGCATCGCTGTATATTATGCTGGCGGATTGCTGAATTGTTCTCTTGCGAATGATTTGTCCATAGAAAGCAACAATGACCCGAGTGATTTCAATCTGGTTTGTAATCCTGGTCCAGCTATTGTTTCGACCACTATTAGAAACTTTGGAAGTACTACTGAAAGCAATTTCGAAGTAAGCTATCAATTGAACAGTGAACCGGCCGTTGTGGAAACCTTTACGGGATCGATAGCTCCCGGCGGACAGGCTGTTTACGATTTTACCGAACCGCTGAATATTATCGCCTCCGGCAATTATACTCTTACGGTTTCAGTCAATCTAACTGGCGATGAAAATCCAAGTAATGATGAAGACGTTCTAAATTTCTATGCTGCTACTGATGCCGAACCATTGGATTTTGAAGAGCCGTTCGATAGCAACGGAGTTCCGCCTCCGGGCTGGAATATTCTTAATGCCGATAACCAGGATACTTGGGTAGAAAGAAATGGTATCACCGGTAGTGATGGCGCTTCGACGACAGCCGCATATTTGGACAATTTTTCTTATAATGCTGCTGGCGAAGAAGATGCTTTGGAGACTTTATTTATAGACTTGTCCACTGCTACTTCTGCCGCTTTAGATTTTGATTTGGCAAAAGCCCAATTTTCCACAAGTTTCTCAGACGCATTCAGAGTTGATATATCAATAGATTGTGGGGCAACTTTTTCACAAATTTATTTCAAGGATGGCCTGGACCTTTCAACCGTTTCCGGTTATCAGTCTAGCACTTGGACCCCGACTTCTGCCTCCCATTGGCGAACAGAAACAATTGATTTAGCACCTTATTTGGGTGAAAAAGTACAGTTCCGTTTTGTGAACATAAATGGATATGGCAATAGTACTTTCGTAGATAACATCAATGTTAGGGGCTCATTGGGCATTTCCAAGCAAGATTTTGGGAACATTACAATGTTTCCAAATCCGGCCTCTAGCGAAGTATTCATCAATTTGAATACTGTTCGGAACAATGTATCAATTACATTATTCAACAGTTTAGGCCAACGTTTACACGTTATTTCAGAGGCGGAAATGACCGGGAAAACGCAGGCGGTACTGAATGTCTCCAACTACGCATCGGGTATTTACTTTGTAAAAATCAAGTCGGGAGAAAATATGGCTACCAAAAAATTGATAGTTAATTAGTATTCCAAATAAAAATTGAGATAGTAAAAGGGAGCCAGTTAGGCTCCCTTTTTTTACATTCTGTAAATCCAATCTGCCGGATTTATTTTTGTTTTGTTTTGATAAATGTAGAACTTCAAAACTGTTTTTCCCTCTGTTGGGCTTTTTGCCACCAAACCAATAGTTTGTTTGGTTGAAACCTTATCGCCCTTTTTAACCGACACCGAAGCGAGATTACTATAAACCGAAATATAATCCCCGTGTTGAATAAACACAACCTTATTCGCCCCTTTAATTACTTGAATGGACATAACCTGCCCTTCAAAAATTGAACGTACGGCAGCATTATCGGCAGTGGCGATTTCCACTCCGCTGCTGTTTGTGGTTACGTTCGGAAATTGTGGGTGCTGATGCGTTCCAAAACTTTTTACTACCATTCCCTTTTCAACCGGCCATGGCAACTTTCCTTTATTACTCGTGAAACTTGCCGCAAGCGCTTTATCTTCGGCGGTTAATGCAAATTCCTCAGTTTTTGCGGGTTTTGTTACTTCAGTTTTTGTTGACGGTGTTGCGGTATTCTCTTTTTTCTTTGCTTCGGCAAGCGCTTTTTCCCGCGCTATTCTGTTTGCTTCCTCAATTGCGGCTTTTATTAGCGCATCAATTTGTCGGTCAATTTCATCGGCCTGTTTTTGTTTGGTGCGTATTTGAGCGGTGAACTTGCTTTCGTCTTTTTTCAACGTGGCCACTAAATCCTGCTGGTCTTTGCGCTCTTCGGTCAAACGTTTTTTGGCCAATTCATTTTCGGCAATAAGCTTTTGCTTTGTCTTTTTTTGTTCAATCAAATCTGCATTGAGTTGCTGCAGTTCCTCCGTTTTCGCTTTGATGCCCTCGCCCTGTTTTTTTCGGAATTTGGCATATTGCTTCATATATTGAACGCGCTTGTATGCCTGTAAAAAATTTTCCGAAGAAAGCAAAAACATTATTCGGCTTTGTTGGCTCTTGCTTTTGTATGATTTTTGGATCATTGCGGCATAGTCGGCCTTCATTATTTTCAATTCCTCGCGAAGGGCACTTATCCGGTTAATATTGTCGTTTATATTTCGCGTAAGCAAATTTGCTTGTTGGTTGGTCACCCGAATTAAATTTTCCGAAGCCGAAATACGTTGATTTAAATCCTGAACTTGCGTTAACACCGATTTTTCCTCCTTTTTCGTTTTGAATAGGAGTGAATTGATCTGCTTTATTTCCTCAAGAATTGCCTGTCTTTTTTCTTCCAATTCTTTCTGTTTGTCAATTTGGGCGGAAACGGTAGAAACCGCAATCAGACAGAAAAAGAAAAGATATTTGCGAAAATGATTCATTTAGTTTAGTTGGATTTGATCGTAACCGGCAGGAATTTCAAACGGAAAGCTCACGTCCACATTCAAGTCAATTTTTTTGTAGTTGATTTCAATCTTTGTTTTTTCGCCTTTTTCCGAAGTATCAATTAATATTGTGGATGGAAAAAACTGTCCTTCCAATTTTTGATAATCACCGTAGCGAATGCTCAGCAATCGGTCATCCTGCGGCTGTGAAAGCGTTTCGGAAGCAATTTTGAAGTTTTCAGGATTTAAAAAGAGCGAATGTATAAAATTTTGTGCCTGTTGTTTTGGCTGCACTTTAAATTTATTCTGAAAAACTCCCGCCGAATATTCCGAAGCATTTAAGGTGAAAATGGATTGGCCCAATAGTAGGCTCTGCGCTTGCTGAAAATTGATGGGCGTCCCGATCCAGTCGCCGAGCAAGGCAAAATCGCCTTCAAAATAAGTTTTACCAATGGTTTCATAATAGCTAACGCGCGTTGGTGTAATTAGAACTTTGGCAATGGTAATTCCCAAAACGGAAGCTTTCACCCAAATATTTTTATCCTTTTCCATCCGTAGGCTGACGGTGACGCTCTGCAGTTTTGCATCGGTTTCATAAACGAGTTGCACGCGACCGGCCAGCGTTTTAAACTCCGGCGCGGCCGCTTTATGGGCGGCAATCACTTCTTTTGCGGAAACATCTTCAACATTTGAAATATTTTTCGTGCCGCCGCAGGAAGTTAGTACAATTAAAAGTAGAATATATACCGATTTAAATTTCATAGTTTTCAATTGGGCATTTTAATGGAAGATGCTTTTTCAGAATACAGCTTCGCTTTTTTTGAATCGCCTTTTGAGGTGTAGGCCACACCTAATTGTTGGTAAAAATCGACTTCCATTTTTGGGTCTTCCAAAATGAAATCGAGACCGGTTTCCAAACTTTCAATGGCGTCATCACTTTTGTTGAGACCGTTGTTTGCAACGCCGTTCAATAAATATAGCAACGCTTGCGCGGGAAATATCTCCAAGCCCTCGGAACTCAATTTTTCGGCGGCATCAAATTTTTTAAAATCGATTTGAAACAGCAACGTGTTTTTTAGAAGATTGTAATTATCCGGATCGGTTGCAATACCTTTTTCGTACGCATTCAGCGCATCTTCCTTTCGGTTCTTCGCCGCATAATAATCACCGAGCTTTTCATAAACACGCGCATTTTCGATGGAAAAATTTTCAACGATTGTGGCCAATTCGCTTTCGTATTGCGGATTTTCATTTACAAACTGAATAAAATCGCCCAATACTTTATACTTCGTTTCCTTATCAACTTCTTCCGAGGCAAAAACCGTTTTCATTGATTTTATTGCTTCGGGAGCATTGCCCTCATCCAAATAAAATTTATAAAGAGCCAAATGGACGAGTTCCGATTTTGGATTGTTACTCAATAGATTTTTTGCGGCCTCAAACGCTTTTTCTGAATTTCCTTGTTCGCTGTAAAGAAAAATAAGGTTGAGATATTCCTTTTCGTTTTTTGGATTGGTTTCAATTTTTTCTTCCAGATTTTCAATGGCACCGCTGGTATTTCCTGTTATTCGGTAAATCTGCGAGCGCAGCGCATTTCGAATATCGCTTTCGCCCCACACGTCATCCAATTCATCCAGTTGCGCCAGAGCCTTATCGTATTGCTTCGTTAAGGTATAAAGATTGGCAAGATCTTCTTTGTAATCGTCATCAAATGGAATAAGTTTCTGCACCAACGGAATTGACTTTTCATATTCCTTTTGCTGATAGTACAGTTCGTAAAACTGCTCCAGAACGTCCAGTCTGTCGCCTTCGGTTTTTAAAACCTTATTGAAATTTTCCTCGGCTTGCGCATATTGCTTCAAATAGGTGTGGTTTTTCCCCATTTCAAAATAAACCACCGATTTGTTTTTTTCCGTATTTGCGACTTTTTCGGCTTTGTTCAATGCAATCAATGCCAATTCATAATTTTCAATTCCCTTTTGTTTTAACGCTTCAAAAAAGTTTTCCTGAAATGCATCGGTAACGTTTCCGAGATTGTCGGACTGTGCCGCAATGGAATCATTTTCAATTTCTTGGGAATACGATTGCTGCGGAAGAATTGTTCCGAAGAAAATTAGAAGTATGTATATAAATTTTCGTTTCAAATTTATTGTCTGTTCGAGCGCAGTCGAAACCTATATTTTAGCACCCCTTGATTATGCTCTGGGAAGCATTTTTTTTGTTATTTCAATTCGGAATAATCGCCGATACTCACATTGGTAAATTTTCCATCAAAAGTAGCGTAATTGCCAATCATTGCGTTGTCCAAAGTAGCATTTTTGATTTTTGAATTGGTTTGGATTATACTGTTTTTAACAGTGCTGTCCTCAATTACTGTGCCTTCGCCAATGGAAACGTGTGGCCCAATGGTGCTGTTATTCAAAATCACGCCATCCGCGATAAAACAGGGCTCAATTATTTTTGAATTTTTATTCGTAATGTTTTTTGAAATCAACGCTTCCTTTGCTGCGGAAAGAAAGTCGAGCATTCTTTGGTTAGTTTCAATTGTAACGTCCTTATTGCCGCAGTCCATCCATTCATCCACCGTTCCGGTTTTGAAAATTTTGCCGTCGGCCATCATTCTTTTAATGCCATCATTTATTTGGTATTCGCCGCCATTGATGATGTTGTGGTCTAAAACAAATTGCAGCTCATTTTTCAATTCCGAAACATCCTTAAAATAGTAAATACCAATAACGGCTTGGTCGCTCACAAATTCTTTTGGCTTTTCAACAAGCTCAATTATTTCATTTTTATCATTAAGATTTACCACGCCGTAGGCCTCGGGATTTGCTACTTTTTTAGTCCAAATGACGGCATCGGCGTTTTTGTCCAAATCAAAATCAGCGCGAATCAATGTATCGGCATAAGCAATAACCGCAGGACCGGAAAGCGATTCCTTGGCGCACATAATGGCGTGGCCCGTTCCCTTAGGGTCGAGTTGGCGATAAATGGTTGGTTTTGCACCCAGATTTTCAGCTAGCTTTTTCAAACTTTTAACCACATCCTCCCCAAAAAAAGCTGGATCGCCGAGAATGAAAGCGATTTCGTCAATATTCTGGTTCAAAACTTCGGCGATATCTTCCACCAACCGATGGACGATTGGTTTTCCCGCAACGGGAATCAACGGCTTTGGAACCGTGAGTGTATGTGGGCGAAGGCGGCTGCCGCGACCTGCCATTGGGACTATTATTTTCATTTTTTATACCGCGAAAGCGGGAATTTTTTTAATTGAACTTCAATTTATTTCTTAGGTTAAAAAAGTTTTAGATTCCCGCCTTCGCGGGAATTGGTCATTTCAATCCGGTACTTCCAAATCCGCCAACGCCGCGGGTGGTTTCTCCCAGCGCCTCAACTTCTTCCCAAACGGCGCGCTCGTGTTTCGCGATTACTAATTGTGCAATACGCTCGCCGTGCTCAATAGTGAAATCCTCATTGGAAAGATTTACTAAAATCACTCCAATTTCACCACGATAATCGGCATCAATTGTTCCGGGAGAATTTAAAACTGTAATTCCTTTTTTCGCCGCCAAACCGCTACGTGGGCGAACCTGTGCTTCGTAACCGACGGGCAATTCAATAAAAAGTCCAGTTTTTACGATAGCTCTTTGCAATGGTTTTAAAGTTGAAGGGCCATCAACGCAGGCTCGCAGATCCATTCCTGCGGAGGCGATTGTTTCGTAATTTGGTAATGGGTGGTTGGATTTATTAATTATTTTTATGCTCGCAAAGGCGGGCATCTCTTGATTTTTACTCATATTTCAATTTTAAAAAAGGTCTCATCTGTGCTCGACCAGAAATATTTATTTTCGGATGATTTTCATAAACTCTTTCTTTTCAGAATAGAACATAATTGCGGCAAATACTAATAACAACGCAGTTCCCGTCCAAATATTTCCATTAAATCCGTAAAAGGAAATCGCGGAAAAACTGATTGCCAAAACCAAATACCCGCTTATTTTTTTTACTTCGTATGGTACGTTATAATATTTACGGCCGTAAAGGTACGAAAGGACCATCATACTTCCATAGGCGGCGAGCGTTGCGATCGCTGAACCCATATAACCAATTAATGGAATTAAAATATAGTTCAAAACAAGCGTCACAACGGCTGCAAAAATCGAAATGTATGCACCAAACTTTGTGCGGTCGGTAACTTTGTACCAAACAGAAAGGTTGTGGTAAATGCCCAAAAATAGATTTGCCAAAAGAATGAGCGGGACGATTTTCAATGCTTCCCAATATTGACTGTTTGGGATTAAAATTCTTTTAAAAATATCAATATAAACAACCACTACCAAAAGAATCAAACACCCAAAAAAGGTGAAATATTTTGTTATGGTAGCATAGGTATTTTTTGCGTTTTCGTTTCCGGAATGGTTGAAGAAAAAGGGTTCAATGCCCAAGCGGAAAGCCATCACGAAAAGTGTCATAAACATTCCCAATTTGTAGCAAGCGGAATAAAGCCCTACTTGCGTTTCGGCAATATTTTCGGGCAAAAGATATTTCAGTAGAATCCTATCAAAAGCTTCGTTTATGCTGAAAGCGATGCCGGCGATAAGCACTGGAACGGCATATTTCATCATTTGTTTCCAAATAATCTTGCTGAAACCAAAACCAATTTTCAAATAAAGTGGAAGCAAAACCAAAAGCGTTACAGCGCTCGCAATTAAATTCGCAATAAAAACGTAGGCAACTTTATTTTCCGGGAACCAAAGTGAATTCCAATAATTACTATTTTCTGCAAGTTTTGGAAGCAGTAAAAGGAAAAATAAATTGAGTGCAAGATTTATAGCGACATTGAAAATTTTAACGACCGCATATTTCATTGGTTTTTCATTGGCGCGGAACCAAACAAAGGGTAACACTACTAATGCATCCAATGCTAAAATTAGCAATCCGTAGGTGACATACTCGGGTTTAAAATCGGAGACTTCTGCGATGTAATTTGTAAAAAGCAATGTAATTCCCAAAAAAATAAGTGTCGAAACCGTAAGCGAAGTAAGGGTAGTGGATTGTACAATTTTTTGTTGTGATTTGTCTTTCGTTACAAATCTGAAAAACGCCGTTTCCATTCCGTAGCTCAGCAAAACATTCCCCAAAATTAAAAAAGCCATTACGGTTGAATAAATTCCGTATTCTTCCGGCAACAAAACTTTTACATACAGCGGAACGAGAATTACCGTTAAAATCCGCGGCAGCACAGTGGCCAATCCGTAAATAAAAGTTTGTTTGAAAAGTTTTTTGAAAACGCTCAATGCGGTGCGGTTTTATTGGGCAAAAGTATTGAAAATAATAGTCTTGAAAGGGAATTCTTTCCTTTCATATTCAAATGAAGAGTTGGGAAATTTCCCCTGTAATTTTAATAGGGCGAAAGGTTTTCGCATCCAAAAAGCACCAAAGTGTTTTGGCTTCCACAATAGTCTTTCCATCGGAAGGGCGAATAATTTTGTAACATCTTTCGCTTTTTACTCCTTCATAATTATCAATCCACGTTTGGGTTTCAAGTTCTTCGCCCAAAAAAGATGGGTTTTTATAGGAAATGGAATGCTCCAAAACTACCCAAACATATTCCTCTCGTTGCTTTTCAGAAGTTTTGGAAATCCAGTGCGCTTCCGCGGCATCCAGGCACCACTGCAAATAAGTAACGTTATTTACGTGGTTTAAGCCGTCGATGGCTGAATCTGGAACGGTAAATTTTTGCTTAAAAATAAAGGGTTTCAAAATCCAAGAATTAATTTCGCAATTAGAAAATAGGTGAGAATTCCAAAAACATCGTTGCTTGTGGTAATAAATGGACCCGTTGCTACGGCTGGATCAATGCCTTTTTTGTCCAAAATAATTGGTATAAAAGTGCCAATGAGTGCCGCCAAAATTATTACTGAAATAAGCGCGATGCCAATGCTGATGGATTCCAAATAAGTGGTGAAAAATAGAAAATGGCTTATTACCAAAACTACCAAAGCAATCGCCAAACCGTTAACGAGCGCAAGCCCTGATTCCCGCAAAAGGCGCGTTAAAATGTTTCCTCTTAAAGTATCATTTGCCAAACCCTGCACTACAATTGCACTGGACTGTACGCCCACATTTCCCGCAGTTGCCTGTATTAGTGGAACGAAAATTAGAAGTTTAGGAAAATTTTCTAAAATTGTCTGAAATCCTGAAATAATACTGGCTGCGCCGAGGCCGCCCAGCATTCCAATCATAAGCCAGGGAAGTCGGGCACGGGTTTGTTTAAAAAGACCGTCATCGGCTTCCACATCTTGCGAAATACCTGCGGCCATTTGGTAATCTTTTTCGGCTTCTTCTTTTATGAAATCCACAATATCATCGATGGTGATTCTTCCCACCAAAACGCCGTTATCATCAACAACGGGAATGGCTTCCAAATCGTATTTCTGCATAATTCGGGCAACATCCTCGGCTTCGGTGTGCACATTTACGTAATCGACCTTTGGAATGTAAACCTCGCTAATATGCGCCTTTCCGGGGGCTGTGAGCAAATCTTTTAGCGAAAGTCTTCCTTTCAGTTTTCCTTCTTTATCGGTAACATAAATAGAGTGCACACGGGTAACGTTTTCGGCCTGCCGGCGCATTTCGCGAACGCAACCGGCCACGGTCCAGGTTTCTTTTACTCGTACCAATTCCTTCGCCATTAAACCCCCAGCGGTATCTTCATCGTAACGCAAAAGGTCCACAATATCGGCGGCGTGCTCTTCGTCCTCAATGTGGTCAATTACCTGTTTTTGAACATCGTCGTCCAATTCCGCGATGATATCTGCTGCATCATCGGTGTCCATTTCGTCGAGCTCATCGGCAATTTCAGAAGGGGAAAGATTGTCCAAAATTCGCTCACGGAAATCGTCATCCAGCTCCATGAGCGCTTCGCTGGTAATTTCGCTGTCGAGAAGTTTTATGAGATAAGTTGCTTCTTCGGTATCCAATTCGTGAAGCAATTCGGCAACATCGGCAAAGTGAAAATCGTGCAAAAGTTCGGTCAGCGCATTGCGATTGTCATCGGCAATGTGCTGTTCAACCTGCTCGATAAATTCATCTGTCAGTTGAAATTGCATCATTTTCCAGTTTTTGGGTGAGGGCTATAAATTGCGAAACGGAAAGTTGTTCCGGGCGTTGCCCAAAGATAGCATCTTCTTTTATTTTATCGGAAAGATTGAAGGATTTTAAACTGTTGCGAAGCGTTTTTCTACGTTGCTGAAAGGCGGTTTTCACCACTTTATAAAGCATTTTTTCATCACAAGGAATGGCAAAATTTGCCTTTCTTTTTAAACGAAGTACGCCGCTCTCAACTTTTGGCGGCGGATTAAAAACAGATGGCGGCACGGTAAAAAGATATTCGGCCTCATAAAAAGCCTGCGCCAAAACTGAAAGAATTCCATAGGTTTTGCTGCCTTCCTTTTCACATATTCGTTGCGCAACTTCTTTTTGGAACATTCCCGTAAATTCTGGAATCTGCTCTTTCCATTCCAGCACTTTAAAAACTATTTGGGTAGAAATATTATATGGAAAATTGCCCGTTATGGCGAATTGTTCCGTTCGGAAAAGTTGCGAAAGGTCATGCTTAAGAAAGTCTGCTTCAACAATTTGAAGGTTTTTATTGAGAAAGTTTTTTTCCAAATAGACGATGGATTCCGTATCTAAATCCATGGCAATAACTTCAATGTTTTTTTGAATCAAATACTTTGTGAGTACGCCCATTCCCGGGCCAATTTCCAATACATTTTCATAGCCTTTCAAAGTCAGTGTATCGCCAATTTTTTCAGCAATAGCTTCATCCTTCAAAAAATGTTGGCCGAGATGCTTTTTGGCCCGTACAGTATTTGATTCCGAATTTTCTTTTGGCTTTTTGGAGTGGTCTTTTTTCATTTAAAAAAATTGGAATCTGTTTGCATCGAAAAAATAATTGCAGCGAATTAATCTTTTTTAAAAAGTTCGTTGTAGGCTTCCCCGATTACTTCCATTTCGGTACGAAATGCCACAAATTTCCCTTCAAAAGGTTTGCCTTGTGCACGCAGTTCTGGCGCGTTTTCGTTGTAATATTTTTCCAGGGTTTGCTTACTGTCTGTCGTGTATTGAACTGAATAAGTAATTCCGCCCATTTCTTCCTCGATAACCACGCGCGTCATCAACGCTTTGCTGAATTTTCCAGTGGCGAGCATGGCGGGAATATGTTCAGTTTTCATCCATTGGAGCCAACGCTCGTGTACGCTTTCTTCTATGTTTATGGTTACGTTGTAGATGTACATATTTTTTAGATTTCAAAAATCAAGCAGCAAATACCAAATGTCCTTTTGGAATTTAATTAATTTCATCGCCCCGAAGCGACCTGAATTTTTTTCGGGCTTCCACAAAATAAATGCTGTCCGCATAATTGAAAATAATCTGTTCGTATTCCTGCTTTGCTTTTTCGGGCTGGTTGAGCTTTGTTTCGTAGAGTTGCGCCAAACGGTAATGCGCATCATCGGCCAAAATGTCTTCTTTGTAAAATTCAATAATTTTCAAATAATTGGTTTCTGCTTTTTCAAATTCGCCAGTTTTTTCAAAAAGTTTTCCCTGCTTCAACAGGGCCTCATCCTCAATTTTTTCGCCTTTGTTGTTTGTTAAAATATCTTCCAAAACAGCGATTGATTCTGAATTTTTGTCTTGAAAAGCCAGTAAATCTGCCCGTGCATATTTTCTGAGAGCAGTTTGAGTGGAGTCTTCCAACGAGTTGTCACGAATCAAGAGGCTGAGTTGCATGGCATCGTTCGCCATTAGCTGTGAGGTGGATTTCTTGAGCACGTCCAACTGTACTTGCGCCCATTCAAAATCGCCTTTGAAATAGCTAGTTTGTGCTACTTTAAAGCGGGCTTCCTGCGCTAGCACATCGCTTTGCACTTTTTTCTGGATTTGGGAATAGTAAATAAGCGCTTCGTTGAATTTCTCGTCAAAAACCAAAATATCTGCGAGTTCCATTTTTACCCGTGCTTCCTGATAGGCATTCAATTGATCTTTTGCGAGTTTTTTGAGATTAGAGATAGCTTCTTCCTTTCGATTGTTTTGAAATGCCAAAAAATGGTTGTAATCAATTTGCAGCAAATAGGTTTCGCGGCCTCGACCGAATTCCTCAAACAGTTTTTCAAACTTTTTTTCTACTTCTGGGTATTGTTTTGGCGTGGCGGTTTTTACCTCCATTTTCATCAGGATCTGATTGCCTTGAAGTTTATTTTCCGGCGTATAGGAATTTTCAATAATGAAATTTACAATTTCCCTGCCGGTTTCATAATCTTCATCTGCAATGGCAATATAAGCCAGATCCGTAATTCCGGAGAGATCCTCCCCAATGCGCTTGTAAATTGCTTTTTCCTGCACAAAAGCTTTTTTATATTCTTTTTGCTGTATAAACAGCCAGCTAAGCAAATCGTTATAAAGAATGTCCGGATTTTGTTGCGACCGCTGTAGCAGGATTTTTTTGAAAGTAATGTTCGCTTCGTTTGTGGGATTTTCAGTGATATAAATGCTGAAATAGCGCTGCGCCACAGCTTTGAAACTCAAATTTTTGACAATAAGGTTTAAATAGCTGTCGAACATTTTCTCTAGCTTGCCCTGTTCCCCATAAATTTGCGCTAGATGTGAATTGAAATCCACTTTGTCACTCAAAGACATTGCTTTTTCATATATGGTGACGGCTTGGTCCAGCATACTATATTTTTCGAAAGCGGCGCCAACATTATATGCGTAACTTGGATTGGTATTCAATGTTTCAATCGCTTTAGTGTAATAATCTGTGGCCAATTCCTGTTTATTTTGAAGGACATAGTTGTGTCCAATTTCCACAAACAGCTGAGGAAAATTGCGACCGTCACCAAGTTTTTCCTTTAACAATTTTTCAGCTTCTGAAAATTTTTCAACTTGTTGGTAAGATGCTACCATCGCCAGAAAATAGTCTAAACGATATGGATTTTGATTGCTTAGTTTTTCGTAAATGGTTAAAGCCTTTTCAAACTGTCCCTGTTCGAAATAATTTTTTGCCAAGGCATCGCTTTGAGAAAAAGCTTTGGAAATACCGAAAAAAAGTAGAATAAATACAAAATTGCGCATGGCGTAAATATAAGCAAATGGCCGGATAGCTATCGGTTTCTGAAAATAATTATCAAAAACGGAGCCGCAATGATACTCGAATAAATAAAAAAAGGACCGCTATGAAGCAAAGTCCTTTTCTCTCAACATCAAAAAATCAACTCTTATTTTTTAACGAATTTATGAGTGGCCGATTTACCGTTGATGGTTAATTTCAAGATATATACACCCGGATTAAATGAAGCTACATTAATAGTTGCCTCATTTTGTTGGGGCGAAATTTCCAAAACTTTTTGGCCCAATACGGAATAGATTGAGACATGCTCAATATAATTTTGTGCTGAAAGGTTCAAAACTTCTTTTGAAGGATTGGGATATAATTTAAAATCATTTATGGTATTGTTTTCAGTCCCTAAAACGAAATTAGCAGAATCAAAATAAAGATTATATCCAAAACCTCCGCTGGACCCTGCGAAAGCCATGCAAGGGCTTGCATCGATTGTTTCGGCTACTGCGGAGGGAAAGCCATCGAAAACATGGATTAGCTCATCAGCAACGGTTTCGGAAGGTTGAAAATTAGTTCCATTAAAGGTCATCAATCTGTTTTGGTTGTTTAAAGTGTTGGAAACATGTTTTAATACATAACTAGTTTGAATTATTTCAGAATTCGTGGATCCTTTTCGTATCCAACTGTCCGTATGGCTTACGCTGTAGCCGGGTTCCGGCTCAACTTCACTAAAAACCGTAAACGTTCCTTCGTTTTCACGTAAATAGGCAATTCCTTTATATGCATCTGTGGAACCTGCATCTCTAGAAGAGGCGAAAATTAAAACTTTGTCGTCCACAATTTCATTTCTTGTGGCACGAATAGTTGGATTGAGTATTTCCGTTACGGCGCTATCTGTGATTGTTAGGTTTGTACCCCAAGATGCGGGATCGTTATAGCTATCATTTACGTTAGCTCGTAAATTTTTTGAATTATAACCTAAAAATGTTGTGTAGCACGAACCATTCAACCCATAAGTAAAGGCCAACTGTTCACCTAAAATTCCTAATGACACTTCATCTGCCCAATTGAAACCATAGCTTCCAGCGGTACTTCTGGCGGAGTATACAGAATTATCGGTTTTAATATATGTGGCAAAAACGCGTTGGCTGGCAGAACCGGAATAATTTGTATCCACGCTAAAATCCTCTACCCCTGAAACTATTGTATCAAAGCTGTAATTGCCATTGCTCATGTTCCAACGGAGCGCGGTAAATTGTCCATTGTCAAAAAGTATATATATAAGTATAAAATCTTCACCTGAACCAGAATCGTCAATAGAAATCATTTGAATTTTCTTTATCGCTGGTCCCGCACTCACTTCCTCATGGCCAAAAAGACTCCAAGAGATTCCATTGTCAGTAGACTTGTAAATTGAGACTGTATGGGAACTTGCTCCAGGTAAACTTTCGAACATTCCAATATAGAGGTCGCCAGAAAAGGCTACATCCATATCCAATCCATCTACATAACCTTCGTGAATTAATATGTCTGTGTTCCATTCAGGACGTGAAACTGGTTGTGGTTCTGTGCGGCTCACACTATTGGTGGAAGGTTCGGCCGCTTCGCCGGAAGGCCCAAATATAGGATCTGAGCCTATCAGAGGCTTGTAAAGCGCCGCAATATTTGGATCAATTAATTGCCAAGCCGCTTTGGTAGCCGCAATATTTGCATTTATTTCGGCGGCTGTTCCATTTCCATTAAGATACTCTGCTTGTTGGTAAAGGGCTTCTAATTCTGGCGTTTTTTCAGGAATTATTAATGTTTTCTGACTTAAATCTGATTGTGAAATACCTGTAAAAATACAAAGTGAACACATCAATAAGGTAATTACGTTTTTCATTATTTCATTATTTTAATTAAAATTATTTAATTCTTTAGTGTGGAAACATGAAAGAAGTCAACACCTGCGCAGATCTTTTTTTATACTCATTGTTGCTGAATGAACAAGTCTCTATTTTGAAAAAATTATTTTGTCGAATTCAGGAAATAAAAAAAGGACCGCGATAAAGCAAGTCCTTTTCTCTCAAAATTAAACAATCTCCTCTTATTGTTTAATGAATTTATGAGTGGCCGATTGGCCATTAATGGCTAATTTCAAAACATATACACCCGGTGTGAGTGAAGCTACTTGGATGATCGCTTCATTGTGTTGAGGCGAAGTTTCCAAAACCATTTGTCCCAATATGGAATAGATTGAAACATGCTCAATATTATTTTTGGCAGAGAGATTCAAAACTTCTTGTGCAGGATTTGGATAGAATTTGAAGCCGTCGAAACTGTTTTCATCAACGGACGCGGTAGAATTCTGGGCATCAAAATAAAGACCGAAACCAAAAATCCCACCTCCACTGGATCCGGCAAAAGCCATACAAGGATTTTCGTCAGAAGTTTCCGCAACTGCAGAAGGGAAGCCATCAAAAACATCGAGGCCACTATCGCCTACTCCTTCAAATGGACCAAATGCAGTGCCGTCATATTGATGGGAACGGTTTAGGTCGTTCTCCGAATTATCGATATCATCACGAACATAAGCCGTCTCAATTTTTTCCGAATTATTCACTTTTTGCATCCAGGATTCAATGTGGCTCACGCTTGCATCGGCACCCGCCGTAATGTAATTTAAAGGTGTGTAGGCAGCCTCATTTTCTCGCAAGTATGCTTGCCCGGTATAGGAATCTGAGCTTCCCTCGGGCCTGGATGAGGTGATTATAACCACTTCATCGCTTGGTAGTGATTTGCGTGTGGATCGAATGGTTGGATTCAAAGATTCGATAAGTGCACCGTCTGTAATTGTTTCGTTTGAGGTCCAAGAAGCGGGGTCATTGTTACTGTCACTAACATTGGCGCGCAGGCTTCGGCTATTGAAGCCAATGAAAGCCGTGTAGCAGCTGCCTACATAACCATAACTGAATGCCACTTGTTCCCCTACAATTCCCAAGGAGGTTTCATCGGCCCAGTTAAATCCGTAGTCTCCGGAGGTACTTCGAGCTGAATAAATGGTATTGGTATTTTTTCGGTAGGTTGCAAAAGAACGTTGTGAACCTGTGCTTCCCGGGTAATTGGTGTCTACTTCAAAATCTATCACGTCACTGGCAATTACTTCAGCAGTAAAGGCACCATTTGCCATGTTCCAACGCCATGCCTGAAGATTTTCCGTTGCCGTTACGAGATAGGCTATTAAATAGTTGTCTCCGCCAGCCTCATCATAAGTGATTAGTTGCAATTTGCGCATAGGAGCGGTTACCCCCACTTTTTGCCACTCTTGGAAAGTCAATCCGCCATCTTGGGAGCGATGGATAAAAATAGAATCAAACGTTCCGCCGAAATCAATTATGTTTTCGTAGGCAGCAATATAAATGTCTTTTGACGATCGGCCTGCATCCATATCAATTCCATCAATATAGTCATTTCGCAATAGCTGGTCAGTCCCCCATTCAGGAATGATTCCAGGGCCATCGCGCTCAAGTATTTCCGACGGCGTGTAAACTCCATTTATTGGAAAATTTTCGACGGTTTCGGGCAATTTGTTAGTTACAATTGGATTGTAAAGGGCTGCAACATTAGGGTCAATTTCCTGCCATGCATTTTTTATGGCAAGAATATTAGCATTGATTTGGGCTGCCGTTCCAGTTTCTTCAAGTGCTTTTGCTTGTTGGTAAAGAACGTTAAGTTCGGGTGTTCTTTCAGGAACAATTAGCGCGTTCCCGGTTTCATCTGATTGTGCTATCCCTGCGATAATACAAAGTGAGCACATTAAAAAGGTAATTACATTTTTCATGATTACATGTTTTTTTAATTAATACTTGTTTTTTCACTTTATAATTGGGGAGAAATGATATGAGTGATTTTATTCTGAAACAAAAGTATGGCAGCTTATAAATCTTGTATATAACAATTGTAACAAAGACTGTAACATATGTAACACCCACAAAAAAAGCCGAAAACACATAGGTTTTCGGCTTTCTTGGAATAGCGGTTTTTATTTTTTTACCCTAATTTTTCCAAATTTATTTCTTCAACGGCATCCCAAGTTTCATCCAAATCCATATTATTTCCTTTTGCCTCGAGGTAGAACCGATTCTTTTTCATTAGTTGAATAGTACTATTATTATTGCCGGAGCGGTATTCCTCAATGGCTTTTGTGCCATTTTTGGTTATGGTCTTTCGGGAACCCGTTTCCGTTTCTTCTTCAAAATCTTGGCTCATCAACATTCGAAGACCTGCGGTAGCGGCCGCACCAACTTGTCCGGCACCATCAATTACGTGAATAGAGAACTTTTTGGATTTGTCCTCGTTTGCATAAGTAGCTTCAATGGAGGCAATGCCCATCATTCCTGCTTGACCCGCTTTAAAACTAATGCGCTTCATTCCGTTAACCTCGACGGGCAACCACTGTTTTAATTGGTCATTGGTAAGCGGGGTGGTTTCTTGCAGCTCCTGAATATCGTCCTGCATTTTGTTCATTTCTTCCACGGCATTGGTGGTGTTTGAAACTGTTTCGCGCGTTTCTCTAATTTTTTTGCTTACGGGATTGTCCTTGCAGCTTATGGATGCCGAAAAAACAAAAAGAGCGAGTACAAACTTTTTCATATTTGATGCTATTAGTTATAATTGATAAATTGAATTTCACCAGCTAATATAGTCAAAGTCAATAAAATAGAACTAAATGAGGAAGTTGTAGTGAATAAACTACATTTCAGAAGCTGTCTTTTCAAGCTCAGCATACCAATTTTCACCAAATTTTCGAATAAGTGCGGTTTTCACAAATTTATAAACCGGCACTTGAAGCGATTTTCCTAATGAGCAGGCATCATCGCATATTGGCCAGCGGTGATAGTTAACCGCCGAAAATTCGCTATATTCTTGCACCCGAACTGGGTATAGATGGCATGAAATTGGTTTTCTGAATTCAATTTCCCCAGCGTTGAAAGCGTCTTCAATGCCACAGCTGGCAACGCCTATTTCCGTGAAGGTAACGTAGGCACATTCCTTGCCTTCCACCAAAGGAGTTTCAAGTTCGTTGTGCTCCGTTTCAATATGGGTGCCTTGGATTTCAATAGCCGCAATTCCTTCGGGACGCAGAAAGGGCTTCACTTTTGGATAAATTTCTTGTAGAATATGAACTTCTTCCGCGGTGATAGGTGCACCGGCTTCACCCTCGATACAGCAGGCGCCTTTACAAGCGTTGAGGTTGCATACAAAATCCTTTTGTATTAAATCTTCGGAAACTATTGTCTTGCCCAATTGAAACATGTGGCAAAGATACTTTGTTTCCATAATTCCTTTGAAAGAATTTTACTTTTATTACCATTCTTTATTATAAGCTAAAGGGAATATTTGCCTAATTTTGGGGCCTTAAATAAAAAGGAATGGATTTTAATTTTAAGCAAATTGCCACGGCCACCATGGTTCTTTTTGCGGTTGTGGATATAATTGGGAGTATTCCAATTATCATTGGGCTGCGCGAAAAGGCGGGGTATATTAATTCCGGCAAGGCGTCCATCATTGCTGCAATTGTGATGATCGTTTTTCTTTTTTTGGGTGAAAGTATTCTGCATCTTATAGGTGTAAACGTAAACGAATTCGCTGTTGCGGGATCTTTGATTCTGTTTTTTATTGCGTTGGAAATGATTCTTGGCGTTACGCTGTTTAAGGAAGGAGATACAAGTCCAGACTTGGCTTCCATTTTTCCTTTGGCGTTCCCCTTGCTTGCCGGCCCCGGCAGTTTGACAACCTTGCTTTCGTTGCGTGCGGAATATGCCATACAGAATATTATAGTGGCAATTCTCGTAAATATTATTATTATTTACGTGGTTCTAAAAACCTCCGGAAGGTTGCAGCGTTTTCTCGGGAAAAATGGGATTGCTGTAATCCAAAAGATTTTTGGTGTAATTTTGTTGGCCATTGCGGTGAAGCTTTTTACTTCGAATATTCAGGAACTTTTTAATTAAATGGGGAGCCAAAAGATTGCCTTAATGATGGGTTCTCTTAAAAAAAATCATAAAAATCGAAACTATGAAAATTCTAATTTACATTTTAATGGTTTGCGCTGCAGGTCTCGTTGTTTTTAACTTGACAAAATTGGATTTTGACCATTTGCTGGAGGGCGATAGCTCCATTGCGGCGGTTGGTATTTTGGCAGGGATGTGCGCAATCTTGGCGCTGGGGATATTGCTTATTTCGAAAATGATTGCTTGGAAGGTAAAAAAATAGCGACTTCGCTTTTAGTCCAAATGGTTTTTCGCTTCCAATTCAAGAACCTTTAAAATCATTGGATCGGTTTCGTTCAGAATTATTTCGTATTCATTGGGGCCATAAAGTTGTTGGGCAATATTGGCCTTTAAGGTTCTTTTCAATTCTTCGGTATAATTTGAAAGGTCTATTTGTGCTTCGTTAAACTTGGCATATTCAATAAATTCCTTTGAAAGTTTTTCGTCCACTTTAAAATTCTTTCTGAAGTCGTCAAATTTTATTCCCTTGAACATCATTCTGTTCTTTTCTAGATATTCAAATATAAAGTAGCTCATAAATCCGCTACGGGCCACATATTGCAGGGTTTCATTCTCCACGCTTGTATCTTTCGGCACGAACACATCGGGGATAATTCCACCGCCGCCGTAAACTACTTTTCCTTTTGGAGTTGTGTATTTTAAAGAATCAGCAACCTTAATACTGTCCGCATGTATCAATTCGCCATTACGGTAGCGTTTTTCATAATCACTATAGTAGGTGTCGTTTCCCTTTCCGTACGGACGTTGGATGGATCGGCCCGTGGGGGTATAATAACGTGCAATTGTTAACCGAACTGCACTACCATCGCCTAAAGCCATTTCACGCTGCACCAAACCTTTTCCGAAGGAACGGCGACCAATAATAGTACCTTTATCATTATCCTGAAGCGCACCGGCCACAATCTCACTAGCGGAAGCGGAGTTTTCGTTTATTAATACATATAGTTTCCCATGTTCAAAATCCCCACGGCGGGTGGCGTAGGTTTTATTGATATCACCACTTTTGTTTTTTGTTATCAGTACCAATTTGTCTTTTTCCAAAAACTCATCAACCACGCGCTCCGCTGTTGAAATGTACCCGCCCGGATTGCCACGAAGGTCTAATACCAATTTTTTAATTCCTAGATTTTTTAATTTTTCGAGGGCACTTTCGAATTCTTTAAATGTTGTTTCGGAAAAACGGTTGAGTTTTATGTAGCCTAAGTCGTCACTCAATTTATAGGATGCGTCCACGCTCACCAATGGAACTTGTTTTCGTCGCACGTTAATTTCCAAAGTTTTATTTTCACTGGGGCGGTAAACGTCTAAAGCAACTCTGCTATTTATTTCACCTTTTAAATAATTTGAAATACTATCGCGGTGCACCAACTGGCCAAAAAGTTTTTTTCCATCGGCATAAAGAATTCTGTCGCCTCCTTTTATTCCTGCTTTTTCTGCCGGACCACCTTCAATTGCACGAATTACAGCAATGGTATCATTGTAAACATAAAAACTTACCCCAATACCTGTGAAGGCGCCGCGCATATCATCTGCGTTGTGGGCATATTGGCTTTTCGGAATATATACGGAGTGGGGGTCCAGGTTTTCAAGAATACCGTTCACGGTAACATCAACAATGCTGTCTGTATTTACATTATCAACATATTCATAATCTATATAATCTATAAGTCGGTTGAGCTTATCTTTTTTGGAACTTGTGGCAAAGATTTTTTCAGTATTGTCATCAAAATTGAGCTTGGACCCGATAAATACCCCCATTGCAAGAGCTAACCCAATCCATAGAGGCAAATATTTTCTATAGTTTCCCATTATTCTATTTCCAAATCTGAAATATGTTGTATGCTTACTCCGGCCTTCTCTAAAAAAGCAATTCCGGCGTTGTCTTTATATTCATTAAGGTAAACCATTCGTTTAATACCGGCTTGGTGTATAAGTTTGCTGCATTCTTTACACGGTGACATAGTGATATAGAGTGTTGCGCCTTGGCAAGCCTGTGTGGAAGAGGCTACTTTCAAGATTGCATTGGCCTCGGCGTGTAGTACGTACCATTTTGTATAGCCTTCGTCATCTTCACAAATATTCTCAAAACCGGTGGGCGTACCGTTATAGCCGTCGCTGATAATCATTTTATCTTTTACAATAAGCGCGCCAACCTGTCTTCGTTTGCAATAGGAAAGTTTGCTCCATTCTTTCGCCATCCGTAGATACGCAATGTCATATTTGCGCTGTTTGCTGTCTTTCATACAATTATATAGGTAGCGAAATTAATGGGAAGTTACGCGACAGCCAAAAAAATTGTTGTTAACTTCTTGCCAAAGTGAAAGGGCGGTGAATCGATGGGTTATGAATTCATGTGGTTGTGGAAATTATTTAGAAAATCCAATTGTCGATCAGCATTGGGACAATCATACCAATGACTAGCGAAGAAACCACCAAAACCCAATCGCGCTTGTTAAAACGGAAAATAGTTTGGAAAATAAACCCGATTATTAAAAGGATTAGAACCACAATTATTTGTGCGGCTTCGATGCCAAGGGCGAATTCCAGCAATGGCAGGATTTCTTTTCTTCTGTCCAATGCATTAAAAAAGGAGGCAAAACCAAGTCCGTGGATTAATCCGAAAAAAATGGTAACAATATAAAAAATGCCCATCTTTTCCATTTTTTTCTCCTTTCCGGCCGTGAAAAGGTTAAATAGGGCAGTTACCAAAATAGTTACAGGAATTAAAAACTCAATAAGTTTCCCCGAAACCGTTACCACATTGTAGCTGGCCAATAACAATGAAATTGTGTGGCCAATGGTAAACATAGTTATCAAAACCAGCAGTCTTTTCCAAGCCGAAAAATTATAGGCCGCGCAGAGAACTATCAAAAAAAGTATGTGATCGTAGGCTTTCCAATCCAATACGTGGTGAAGCCCTAAATTAAAATACAACCAGAAATCAGACATTGGGGGTGGTGGTTTTTCAAGGTTTGCCCAAATATACGTATTGTGTGGAAGATTTCAATGTATTATTTATCATCGAAAATATTTCAATATAAATCGATTCAGATTACAGCGGTTTTTTCACTATTAAAATATGGAAAAAGCTTTCTTTTAACATCTGTTCTGCAAAATCATATTTTGATATATTAAATCGCTGAAATTGCCCGCCATATTTACGCCCGTGGTTGTTTCTTGGGATTTGTAAGCATCATTATTAATTGATAGATTTGGCGCCTATTTTAAATATCAATAAAACATTTAATGATGAAAAAATTACACCTTTACTTAGTATTGCTATTGGCAGCCGAGACTGTTGCCGAAGCACAAACTTATCCCACAACATTCTGGAGTGACTTAGCCGACACGAGTTGGTATGATGCCGCCCAGGACGAATTTACACTCACCTCTGCCGAAACCTTGGCCGGCTTGTCCCAACTGGTTGCCGATGGCAATTCATTTGAAGGCAAAACCATTTTAATTGGAGCCGACATAGACCTCGACGGCAATTTATGGAGCCCAATAGGTGTAGAATTCAATATTCCTTTTTCTGGTACGGTTAATGGAAATGATTACAAAATAAGTAATGTATGGGTAAACATGCCGTCGATCCCGATGGCTGGCCTTTTTGGACATACCGATGGTGCTTCCTTTTCGAATATCAATTTAGACACAGCCTATATTATCGGTGAAGACAATACGGGGGCTTTAGTAGCAAATCTTTATAATGGTGGTTCCATTATAAACTGTAGTGCTATAAATGTGGACGTTACGGGTGAATACACTACTGGCGGTTTGGTTGGTGGATTTTTAACCAATTCTTCTATTTCAAAAAGTTATTCAATCGGCAGTGTAAATGGTTTTGCACAAGTAGGAGGCCTAGCTGGAACTGGCTGGGACAATGTAACCGTTACCGAGTGTTATTCTGAAGGAACAGTTACCGCCGAGGTGTTGACTGGCGGATTAATTGGATCTTTTCCATTTGCATTTTCTGGCCAAAGTGTTGTAGATAATAGCTATTCCAGAGCTGCTGTAGTTTCTCTTATGGATCGTGCCGGTGGTTTAATTGGGGGTGGCGACAATGCCTTGCTAATTAAAAACTCCTACGCAACCGGTACAGTTACTGCGCCTGACAGTGCTGGTGCCATTATTGGTTTGTGGGGAGGGATTAATGCTGAAAACATGTATTTTGATTCTGAGTCCTCTGGAATGACAGAAGGAGTTGGCGTTATTCAAGGGCCACCGGTTACCCCGGATATTACCGCAAAAACTACGTCTGAAATGAAATCTACTGAATTAGTAGATTTGTTGAACGCAGGTTCAAGCGCAGCACCGTGGTCTATTGATCAGAACACGAATGATGGCTACCCAATACTAAATGCTGTTTTGAGTGTACAGGAAAATGATTTAGCTGCAGCGGCGGTAAAAGTATATCCAACCATTTTTGAAACTTCTTTTACAGTTTCGTCAACTGTGGGATTGGAATCTTACAACATTTACAATTTGGCTGGTGCATTAATTTCAAAAGGTACTTTAATCAATACTGTTTCAACGGTATCGGCGGGCAATCTTACAGCGGGAACCTATATTTTGGCTATCCAAACAACGGAAGGAAAGATTTCAAAAAAGATTATTAAGAAATAATAATTCTGTTATATATAGTATAACAATGGGATAAACCTCGTTACAAAATCCCCGGAAAATTTCTGGGGATTTTTTTATGGGCTACTATTTTATGGAGCTCCATTTATTATTCGCGAAAAATTTGGCGCAAAAAAAGCCTCAACATCCAGTCAAGGCTTTTGTACTCGAGGTGGGAATCGAACCCACACGTCCTAAAACACAGGATTTTGAATCCAGCGCGTCTACCAATTCCGCCACTCGAGCAAACGGGAGGCAAAAATAAACAATTATTTATAAACTACTAAAAATTTTATTCAGCTATTTTTTTAAATATCGCTAATTATTAATTTTTACCTTTACAACCTTTTAAAAACCTAAACAAATTGTTATGTCGACGGCCATTCCCGAACCAAAGATTTTTGCCTGCAAACAAAGTGAGGCGCTAGCGCAAGATATTGCAAAAGCCTTCGGAATACCGTTGGGCAGTGTAATTACAGCACACTATAGCGATGGAGAATTTCAACCTTCGTTTGAAGAATCCGTTCGCGGAAGCCGTGTGTTTCTTATCGGTTCCACATTTCCGAATAGCGATCATTTAATGGAGCTTTTGTTGATGATCGATGCCGCAAAACGAGCTTCGGCAAGACATATTACGGCAGTTTTGCCTTACTTCGGATGGGCGCGCCAGGACAGAAAGGATAAACCCCGTGTGCCAATTGCTGCGAAACTCGTTGCCAAAATGCTGGAAACGGCGGGCGCCACTCGAATAATTACTATGGATTTGCACGCCGACCAAATTCAAGGTTTTTTTGAAAAACCCGTGGACCATCTTTTTGCTTCCACAATATTTCTTCCCTATTTACGAAGCTTGAATTTAGACAATTTAACGATTGCTTCCCCAGATATGGGTGGATCGAAACGTGCTTATGCCTATTCCAAATTCTTGGAAAGTGATGTGGTAATTTGCTATAAACAGCGTGAAAAAGCCAATGTGATTTCACTAATGGAACTTATTGGCGATGTGAAGGGCAAAAACGTTGTGTTGGTCGATGATATGGTAGATACTGCCGGAACCCTAACCACCGCCGCCGATTTGATGATGGAGCGAGGCGCGCTAAGTGTTCGCGCCGTATGTACCCACCCGCTTCTTTCGGGAAATGCTTATGAGCGAATAGAAAAATCGCAATTGTTGGAACTTATTGTTTCAGATTCTATTCCCACCAAACCTAGCAAAAAGATTCGAGTCATTAGCTGTGCAAAACTTTTTGCAGATGTTATGTTAAGCGTAAATGCCAACAAATCTATCAGCGGGAAGTTTTTGATGTAGTTTGGAATTGGAGCAAAGACGAAAGGTAGCCACGAGTTAAGACGCTTTTTGTAAACTAAATGATGTTTTTTTCTGAGAGTCTTTTTCTATTAATCCATTAATCGTATTTGGGCCGCACTTTAGTCCTCTTTGCTATTTCATTCGAATCTTGTTTCAAAAAATCGGAAATCGCAAATCGTAAGTCCAAAATAAAACATATATTTGCCGTCCTTAAAAAATGGGTTTTTTAATAACCCAATAACTTAATAATTAATAACTTTTACAATGAAATCTATTACAATTAAAGGATCACAAAGAGAAAGCGTGGGCAAGAAGGCAACCAAAGCCCTACGTAATGCTGGAATGGTTCCTTGCGTAGTTTACGGAGGGGATGAGCCAATTAGCTTTTCAGCAGAAGAAATTGCATTTAAAAACTTGGTTTACACTCCAGACGTACACACGGTTGTAATCAACTTAGGAGGCACGAAAATTAATGCCATCCTTCAGGATATACAATTTCACCCGGTGACTGACCGTATTCTTCATATTGATTTTTATCAAATTTTTGAAGACAAGGAAGTTACTATGGAAATCCCAGTTCGTACCGTTGGTAATTCTCGCGGTGTGCGCAGCGGTGGGGTTTTGCGTATTGTGAATCGTAAACTTCGTGTTAAGGCCTTGCCAGAAAATCTACCGGATTTTATTGAGGCTGACATTACCGATATGCGAATTGGTAACAAGATGTACACAAAATCGCTTCAAACCGATAATTATAAAATAATGCACCCGGATAACACCGTGATTTGTCAAGTTAGAACTTCACGTACAGCAATTGCTGATGAGGTGGAGGATGATGCAGAAACAGCTGAGGGCGCAGAAGGAGAAGAAGTTCCAGCCACAGAGACAGATGATGTTGCTGCAGTAAAGGAATAAATTTCTTTTTAAGAAGATAACCTAAAAGCATCCCGTTAATTCGGGGTGCTTTTTTTATTTTTACCGAAGTTAGTCAACTGTATGTTTTCATTCATCAAAAAACTTTTTACGGCAAAAGATGCCGATCTTATTTCAGAAGAAACCGATCCAATGAAAAAATTTCTTATTGTAGGTTTGGGCAATATTGGCCCTAAATATGCAAACACTCGGCACAACATTGGCTTTAAAATGGTCGACTTTTATGCCGAAAAAAATTCGCTATCGTGGGAAACCGGTAAGTTGGGCGATATTACCACGCATAAACTAAAAGGAAGAACCTTAATTTTTCTTAAGCCGAGCACCTATATGAACCTAAGCGGAAAGGCTGTAAATTACTGGCTGGACAAAGAAAAGGTTCCCTTGGAAAATATGTTGATAATTACGGACGATCTAAATTTGGCATTCGGCACCATACGTATAAAAACCAAGGGAAGCGACGGTGGCCACAACGGTTTGAAAGATATCCAAAATACCTTGCAGACTACAAACTACAATCGATTTCGTTTCGGGATAAGCGATGCGTTTTCAAAAGGACGACAAGTAGATTATGTGCTGGGTGAATGGAACGCGGAAGAGGAAAACCAACTGCCCGAGCGAATGGAATTAGGATGCAATATTATAGAGTCATTTGTTCTTGCGGGAATCAACATTACTATGAACACCTTTAACGGAAAATAATTTTGAAGCAGTATTCTTCCGCATCGGCATATAAAAATACCCGTCAAAGTGTTGTCACAATCGGTACTTTCGACGGTGTGCATATTGGCCACAGGGCAATTTTGAAGCGCGTGGTTGAAACCGCAAAAAATGAAAATCTCCAATCAACTGTGCTCACCTTTTTTCCACATCCAAGAATGGTGCTGCAAGATAATGCAGAAATCCAGCTCCTAAATACCATTGAGGAACGCGCCCAATTGCTTAACAAAACGGGTCTGGACCATTTGATTATCCATCCTTTCACCCATGCCTTTTCCCGCTTGACTGCACTTGAATACGTTCGCGATATTTTGGTGACTAGCCTAAAGGCGAAAAAAATTATTATAGGATATGACCATCGTTTCGGGAGAAATAGAAATGCAAACATTGATGATTTAAAGGAATATGGCAAAACCTATGACTTTGGGGTAGAGGAAATTTCCGCGAGGGAGTTGGACGATGTTGCCATTAGCTCCACCAAAATCCGAAAAGCACTGAACCAGGGCGATGTGGAAACTGCCAACAAATATTTGGGTTATAATTTCATGATTTCCGGCACGGTGGTGAAGGGAAAAGCCATCGGTCGTACCATTAAATATCCAACCGCCAATTTACATTTGGCGGAATCTTATAAACTCATTCCCAAAAATGGAGTTTACGTGGTGCAATCCCAAATTGATGGCGAACTAATTTATGGTATAACCAGCATTGGTACCAACCCAACTGTGGGAGGAAAGGAAAAAACCATCGAAACCTATTTTATTGATTTCAATAAGGATTTGTACGGTACCGAAATTACCGTTGAGTTTTTAACATACATTCGCGAAGAAACTTCCTTTGATTCCCTGGAAAGTCTTCGACTAGAAATTATTAATGACGAAATTATTGCGAAGCAATTTATAAAAGACCGTGAATAGGTTTCTTTTCAAACAAATCGACAACATTGGTCTCGTTCTTTTTAGGGCGGTGTTCGGGCTTTTAATTACCATCGAAGCTTTTGGCGCAATTGCCACGGGATGGGTGCGGCGCACTTTGGTGGAAACCCCGTTCACCTTCAATTTTATTGGTTTCGATTTTTTGCAACAGCTGCAAGGCCCGGGCATGTACTATTACTTTGCCATTATGGGAATTTTTGGAATTTTCGCTACCATCGGTTTCAAGTATAGAATTAGTATGGTTGTCTATGCCGTAATGTGGACTTGCGTCTATTTAATGCAGAAAAGCAGCTATAACAACCATTATTATTTAATGATGCTGTTGTGCTGGATAATGGCTTTTTTGCCGGCGCATCGCTGGTTTTCCGTTGACGCGAAGATGAACCCGGAAATTAAAACGCCCTCCATGCCGCGATGGGTGCTTTTGATTTTAATCCTGCAAGTTTGGATAGTCTATACATATGCCTCTGTTGCCAAGTTATACCCCGATTGGCTCGATGCATCCATGGCCGCATTGTTGATGGAAGGAAGAAAGCACTACTGGCTCATCGGCGATTTGCTTCAGCAAAGCTGGGTGCACTGGGCAATTGCCTATACGGGAATTTTGTTTGATTTGCTTATAGTCCCTTTAATGCTTTGGAAACGTACCCGCCTTCTTGGATTTATCGTATCAATATTTTTTCATCTTTTCAATTCAATCGTTTTTCAGATTGGCATATTTCCCTATATGTCCATTGCTTTTGCCCTGTTTTTCTTTTCTCCGGAAATTCTTAGAAAAAGATTTCTTCCAAAGAAAATATTATATACGGGCAATGAAGTGATAGTACCAAATTATAGGAACGGATTAATTGCGGTTCTTGCTATTTACTTTGCCTTTCAAATCGGTTTGCCGCTGCGGCACTGGTTTTTTAAGGACGATGTACTCTGGACGGAAGAAGGACACAGGCTTAGCTGGAGAATGATGTTGCGCTCCAAAAGCGGCTCACTCACGGTTTTTGTAGTTGATAAGGCAAAGGGCGTGCGGGAAAGATATAATTACAGCGTCCTGTTGGGCCCAAAACAACAGCGTTCCGTGGCTACAAAACCTGACATAATGTGGCAACTTGCGCAAAAAATAAAAACAATCGAAGCCGAAAAAGGGCGCGATGTTGCTGTTTTTATGGAGGCCATGGTTCGGGTGAACAATGGGAAATATCATCCATTGACCAATCCGCAGGTAGATTTGGCTGCAGAGAAATGGTCGCATTTTACACATAGCGAATGGATTTTGCCATCGCCAAAGGATTATAATGAAAAGCCTGACACAGAATAACGTGATTTTTCTAACTTTGCGCTTCAATCTAAATCTGCAATATGCTACAGGTAACCGACATTCGCGAAAACAAGGAAAAATATATAAAAGCACTCGCTAAGCGGGGCATTGACGCAACTTCAGTTTTAGAAGAAGTTTTAAATGCCGATGAAGAACGCCGAAGCTCACAGGCACAATTGGATGAGGTTTTGGCGCAGAGCAATTCTTATTCAAAGGAAATCGGGAAACTATTTCAAACCGGCGAAACCCAAAGAGCGAATGAACTGAAAGAAAAAACAGTTCAGCTGAAAGAATCTTCAAAACAACTGAATGAACAAATGCTCGCCGCTGCCGAAAAATTGCAGCAATTGCTGTATTCCCTGCCAAACATCCCAAATGAATTGGTGCCGGCCGGAACCGATGAAAATGACAATGAACAAGTTTATGCTGAAGGAGAGATACCAAAATTGGTTGATGGGGCATTGCCACACTGGGAACTGGCAAAAAAATATGACCTGATTGATTTTGAGCTCGGCGTTAAAATTACCGGCGCTGGATTTCCGGTTTATAAGGGAAAAGGAGCGCGTTTGCAAAGAGGTTTGATTTCCTATTTTCTTGATAAAAACACTTCCGCTGGCTACACTGAATATCAAGTGCCACATCTGGTGAACGAAGCGTCCGGCTTCGGAACGGGACAATTGCCCGACAAGGAAGGGCAGATGTACCACGTGGGCATTGATGATTTATATTTAATTCCAACGGCAGAAGTTCCCGTAACAAATATGTTCCGTGGCAATTTGCTAACCCATAGCGAATTGCCCATAACCTGCACCGGATACACTCCGTGCTTTCGAAGAGAAGCTGGAAGTTACGGCGCCCATGTTCGAGGGTTAAACCGATTGCATCAATTTGATAAAGTTGAAATAGTTCGAATTGAACATCCCGATAATTCCTACGCTGCCTTGGACGGAATGGTGGCACATGTAAAAGAAATTCTGCGCGAGCTGAAATTGCCGTATCGCATTCTTCGACTTTGTGGTGGCGATTTGGGTTTTACCTCTGCCTTGACATATGATTTTGAAGTATTTTCCACGGCACAGGACCGTTGGCTGGAAATTTCTTCGGTTTCGAATTTTGAGACTTTTCAGGCCAATCGATTGAAACTGCGTTTTAAGGACACCGATGGCAAGAATAAACTTGTGCACACGTTGAACGGAAGTGCCTTGGCATTACCAAGGGTTTTGGCGGGTATTCTCGAAAACTATCAAACTGACAAGGGCATCAAAATTCCGGAAGTATTGGTGCCATATTGTGGATTTGATTTTATTGATTGATTTTTTTCCTATTCAATTTTACAATGGAAACTCTAATTTGAATAATACGGCTAGTTTTCCTGTGAAAGCGTTGTACATAATTGCATAAAAAAAAGGAGCCGCTTTGGGGCTCCTTTTTTCTGATTTATAGAATGAAGTTTAGTTATGATTTTTTATAACTTGAATAATATTCATCCATCAAATTCATTAATGCCTTCACCAAATCTTTTGTTTCCAGCAAAATACTGAAATATAAGGTAGTGTTTTTAGGGCTCGACTCCTCTGTTCGGGTGCGCGCTATCTGCTTTTCTATCTTATTTGAAAGACTTGTAAAAATTTCCTCCTTTTTTGCCAGTACATTTTTTATGCGCTGGAACTCTTTTTTGTGGAAGATGTCATCGATCTCATTCAAAAGTTCTTCCAAATGCTGATCTATTTCCTGCAAATCCTTTATTTGATTAAAACGAAGCGCCTTGTGGTTATTATTCACGTGCTTATAACTGGCCTTCGAAATAAATTCCAAGGATTGCACCACATCCGTTAGATAGCCTAAAATTATAATATAAAAGTTACTGCCGCGAACGCTTGTTTCATCCAGGTTTTTAATGAAATAGAAAATGTTGTCGCGCAATTCCTCTACTTCATCGGTTAGTTTGCTTACTCCCTTTTTGCTCTTTTTCAGTTTTTTGGTATCCTGTTTGGCTAAGCCACGAAGCATATCGCTATAAATTTTATTCGTACGGGAAACCACGTTGCTAATATTTTCGGCACTTTCCTGAATGATGCCTTGTACCGTTTTGCTCTCTGTTTTCTTTAGTCCGGATTTGTCCAGCTTCACTTTCACTTTGTTTTTATGGGATAGGTAGTTGCGAACCAATAAAAGAATGGCCATTAATAATAGCACGGCAATCATTGCTCCTCTACCTATATATATAAGATAGGTAAGCGTTCCGGCTGCAGCAAAGGCCACAAATGCTGTAAAAAACCAGCCACCTATAACGTTCAGTACTCCGGCCACTCGGTAAACAGCGCTTTCGCGACCCCAAGCTCTATCTGCCAAAGATGTTCCCATCGCTACCATAAACGTTACGTAGGTTGTTGAAAGTGGCAGTTTCATTGAGGTGGCGGTAGCAATCAAAATTCCGGCAACAACAAGGTTTATGGAAGCTCGAATCATATCAAAAGCCGGCAATTCATAAGTTTTATGTTTTGGAAGGTTGATTACAGGTTTTTCAAAACGTTTGTCCAATTTTTGTTGAAGAGATTGCGGCACGATGTAATTGAAATAGTTAGAGAGCTGGGTGCCGGATTTAACCAGAATTCGCGCAAACATGTTCGGATTGAATTTCTCATGCCCTTCTCCCTGTCGTGCAAGATCAATTTCAGTATCGGAAACGGAGCGTGCTTTTTTCGAAAACCACAGCGTCAGCACCATTATACCACCCGAAAGGAAAAGTAAAAGAGGTTCTGCAGGAACTTGTTGTGCAAGGCTGTCCATGCTGTATTCAGTGGCCGCTACTCCCGAGGTGGACCAATCAATATAACTGTGGTATGCCGCCATGGGTACCCCAATAAAATTCACCAGGTCATTCCCCGCAAAAGCGAGCGCAAGACTAAAAGTTCCCGCAGCAATTACAACAATGAGAATATTCTTTTTGAAAATCATCATAAATAGCTGGGAAAAAACGGTCCAAACAATGAAGCTAATGCCTATTAACAACCACGTGTCCGCTTCCACTACACCTTTAAAATTATCGTAAAATGGCGTTCCCTTTAAGCCTTTCATCAAAATGAAATAACTTATGGAAGTAAGGGCAAGACCTCCGAAGATTGCGCCAAAATATTTCATGCGCTGCTCTGCGTGGAAGGTGAAAATAAGTCGGGACAGGTATTGCACAACCATCCCCACAGTAAAGGCAATACCCACGGAGGCAACAATTCCAAAAATAATATCCGGCACCTTATCTGCATTAATATAATTGACGAGCGCGGAAATGCCTTCGGTATCGGAATGTCCTATTTTTATGAGAGCCATAATGACCGCGGCTCCCAAAAGTTCAAAAACTATGGAAACTGTAGTGGAGGTGGGTAATCCAATGGTATTGAAAAAATCCAGCAACAAAATATCGGTTATCATCACTGCCATGAAAATGATCATAATTTCATCAAAATAGAATTGCGAAGGTTGAAAGATTCCATTTCGCGCCACTTCCATCATACCACTGGAAAAACTGGCGCCAATAAAAATGCCGAGACTGGCAATAAGCAATATTCCCTTAAAGGGAATTGCTTTGGAACCGATTGCTGAATTCAAAAAGTTTACCGCGTCATTGCTCACGCCAACCACTAAATCTGCAACGGCAAGTGCCGCAAGGGCAACGATCATTAATAAATAAATATTATCCATTTGTCTATTGATTAAGTTGGTGCAAATTTCCCATAATAAACAGGATTGATTGTTACCAAATGGTTAAGTGTATATTTTTAAAAATGCAAATCAAATCCCAAGCGATATTCTATAAAACTGCTTTCACCCCCTACGGTTGCATAGGTTACATCGGTTTGCACTTTCAACTTATGCCCAACAATATATTTTGAACCGCCCAGGGTAAATAGATTTTGTGCATCATTATCTGAAAAATTAGTGTCGGGAATAATGGATGTAAACCGTCCGGCAACTTCCCAATTCGACTTAAAAACATAGCCGGCCTGAAAATTAAATCCCTGCCCGATATATACTTCTTGTTGAGTAAAGGAACCATCGCTATTTTTTGCAAGCGGGTCTTCAGCATCGCGATAGCTATATTCCCCCATGACGGAAAATCCGTTGTATTTAAACATTGCATCAATAAAGAGCGTGCTAATGTTGGTTTCGTAAAAACCAATGTCGTTTTCCATATAACTGCCTTGGTTACTTCGGGTTTTTACGGCATCCACATTAACGTCAAAGGTTGCGCCGATGGAGAGTTTTGGAGTTTTTTCGCGATAAATATCACCGCCAATATAGTCGCCCTTTTCAATAAACTTGCCAAATGGAAGAATTTCCACTCGAGTTGTGTATTGCAGACCGCCGAGATTTCCAGTAACCACATTTCTTCCTTCACCTTGGGACACGGCAAACATTTCTCTTATATGAAAATTTTCGGCGGCCTTAAAATTATGGCGCAATTGGAGGCCCAAATCTCTATCAATGTTGAATAAACTATTCATTCGGGAACGGTCTATAAACTGAAGATTTGCTGAAGAAACAACGCGCTCCCTGTTCCCCGGAAGCTTGGTCTGTCCGGCCCAGAGCTCCAAATTTTTGTAGAAATTCCACATTATTACGGCATCATAAATAATTCTTGGTGCATTACCGGTGAATTCTGATTCGCCCGCCATATCAAAATTTGAAAATCCCAGCTCAATTTTATACCGCAGTTTTGGAGAATATGCGAATCCGTCAAACTTAAGCCGGGCGCGGCGGATGTTGAAACTTTGGGTACTCTTTCCAAATCGATCCTCTTCATATTCCCAAAGAGAAAGTGCGCGCATTTGAATTCTTGGCGCAAAACGTACGCTCCACGTGCTGTCCTTGCCAACAAAGTTCAACATTCCCTCGCCGAATTTTGGAGTTGTTATTTGCGAATGGGCCGTGGATAGGGAAAATATTAAAATCCCAAATAGAAATATCTTACGGTTCATTAAAATTCGTTTTTAGTTTTTGTCGCTGCAAAGGACTTACTTTTCGGGAAAATGAATGTTTCCGAAATGTTAAGCAACCTTTCAAACTTCTTATAAATTTATAAAAAAAAGGGCTGTCCAAGAAGAACAGCCCATTTTGGAAATCTAGTCGACAAAAACTAAACGATTTCAACAATTGCCTTTTTATAGGCAAAACAAAGAAAGAATTTAATTTCTTTCACCATATAGAATTAGGTTTACCAAATCGTTAAATCATAATATGCATTTCGAAAATGTTCTTTAACAAACTATAAAACAATAGAATAGCGCCTCAAAGTTAATTTAAGGTTATGAAATAGTTTTCCTGAGGTTAATTTTATTCATTAAGGGAAAACCTTGCACGGCGAAAATAAAAGAGTCTCCTGTTTTCGAGAGACCTTTTTAAAAATTGAACGATGCGGGATTGATTAATTATGTATCCAGTCCCAACCAGAAATATCTACCGGAGTTCCGTTGAAGACCTCATCTTCGGGCGTTGATAGTGGCGTACCGTTAACCACTATATTTTGGAGCGGTCCGTCATCTTTCATATCCACATTGGTGCCATAGCCCGTTAATTGGATATTCGTGAAAGTTCCCCCAGATTCTTTTTTAAATTGAAATGCGATGCCACTTCCGGGACTGCTAGTGTTGACCGCCGTTAAATTAACAAATGACGGATTGTTATTGTCGCCATCGCCCTCTATGGCAGTGGAAAAACTAGAGCCATTGTTCAATATATAGGTGTTGGTAATTGTACCGCTCCAACCCTCAGTCCAATCTACGGAGTCATCTTCATTATTTTCAAAATATAAATTAGTTGCGGAAACAGTTCCGCCGAAAAACTCAATGCCGTCATCGGCACCATCTATCACCGCAACATTTTCGATTTGCGTGCCAGAGCCTACCGCATAAAGTGTTAAACCATTGTACTGCGATTCGGAATTGATTTGTGCTCCCGCCCCGCGAATTATCAAATATTTAATGGAGCCCGAATTATCGGCATCATCATTTCCTCCGTAGATTAATCCACCAACTTCCCCGGTAACATTTATACCTTCCGTTGTTGTTGCTTTTCCGCAGAGCAGTAAACCGCCCCAATCGCCGGTGTTGTTATTTGCAGATCGCATTACGACAGGGTTTGATGAGGTGCCCTGAATATCGATTTTTCCTCCCTGTTCCACGGCAATATAACGATCCGTTCCTACTTGGGAAATGATAGTGGTTCCTGCAGGAATGGTGAGTTTGGCGCCGGCCTTTACAAGGTATGGACCCGTTAGCGTGTATTGCTCGGAGGCTATTAAAATTCTATCCGATTGCAATGAGCCGGAGAGTTGTGTGTTTTCAATAGGTTCTTCTTCAGTTGTTGAAAAATCGTCGTCACTGCTACATCCCGAAAGGAATAGAGTGCTTATTGTTGCCATTGCCAATGTAAAATTTTTAATGTTTTTCATTTTCGTTTTTAGTTTAAGTTAGACATTCGTTGTTTAAAAGTTATAATTTAGGTTTATGCCCAATAGCGCACCTTGGGTGTATGAAAGCACTGTTTCTTCGGTCTCAATTTGCGTGGTGCTTGGCTTTATAAGTTGGGTGCGTTCTATTTCCGGGTTTAAAATATTTTTCGCTGAAATCCCTATTTTGAAATTCTGTGAGATTTCTTTACTGAGTATCAAATCCAGCGTTATATATCCTTTTTCAATAATTGCATCGTTATAATTCACATCGCCCGAAGTTTGAAAAGCAGGCGAGCCAAGAGCATAAATTTTTTCAGAGGAATAATTGCCGGAAATAGTGGCTTCGAATGGATTCTGGCTGCCTTTTCGGAAATTCAGCGAGCCGTTTATTATCCAATTCGCGGCTCCTTGAAGGCCGGTTTCGGTGAGACCCTTATACCGGAAAGTTCGGATTAAATTACCGGCTTCGTTAAAAACTTCTTTTAAATCCTGTTTGTGCCACATTCTTGCAACATTAACATTGAGTTTTAAAAGGGGGTTTTCATCGCTGGACAAAATATTTACACGCCCTTCCATTTCTAAGCCATAAACCTCGGCTTGGTTCCCCGCATTGAAATAAGAAAAAACCCCCGCAGCACCCCTGTCCAACACTTTATTGATTGGGTTTTCAATTTGTTTGTAAAAGCCTGTAAGGGATAGCAATTGATCTTTTGTGGGAAAGTATTCCCATTTAAGATCGAAATTTCTGTTTAGGGAAGCTTCAATTTCGGGATTCCCTCGCGTAACTTGGCCAATAGGAGAAACATATTCAAAGGGAGCAATTTCTTTAAATTCGGGAAGGGTAGTGGTATAGCTGTTCGCGAAACGAATGTTTTGTTTTTGATTTAGGGCATATTTTAAATTGACCGATGGAAATACCCTACGGTACTCTTTTTCCGTGCTGCCTTTTCTACCGGGGAAATTGTTGACGTCCCAGTTAACATCAATATTATCACTTTGAAACCTTAAACCGGCCTGCACTGTTATTTTCCCACGAACTCCGGTAACGTTTGCATATCCCGCTATGGAATTATGGGTTCCGAAATAGATATCGGGCGGAAGCGTGTTTCTTTTTAAAAGACCATTGTTGAAGTTTTGTTGTGTGAATATTCCAGACATTTCATCAATGGAGGGCGGGTTGACAGCATTCGTAACTGTTTCTTCCACACCATAAAATTGCGAACCAAAATCACGGGTTTTGTTCCGGAAAGTGCCACCAATGTTTATGTTGAAAATGTCCTCGTCACCATTTATAATTTTGAGTAAATTGTCCAACCGTCCATTATATTCAATATCTTCAATTTTTTGTACACTTTTTCGTTGCTGAAAACCACCATTACGCCCCAGTTGAACCAAGTTTTCATTGAAATTCAATTCATTGCGGATACGGTTTGGTTCGTCAGCATTTAAAAAATTGTATCCGGCGGCCCAGTTCAAATCATATTTTTCATGTAAAGAGTGCTCGGCAATAAACTGGGTCACGGAAAGTAGGGTTTGCTTGAGGTTTTGGTCCCGAACAAATTGTGACAAACCTTCCTGCGGATCCGTTTCCTCATAAATAATGGCCTCGCCGGAACGTCCGCCTTCGAAAACTTCGTCCTCAATTTTGTTTATCAATAAAGTGTTCAATTGAATATTGTGCCTGTCATTAGCCCTAAATCTGAGATTAAATAATCCCGAAGTGGCTATTTCTTTTTTCCACGAAATGGCATCTGGAATTATATCGTCCAAAAAGTTGGAACGATATTGTTTAAAAACCCCTTCCTTATATTCATAATCCGTTGTTTGTCCCGCGGTTAAAAGGACGCTCAATTTATTGCCAATTCTTGTTCCGGCACTGAGGGAATAGGAATTGTTTATTGGGAATTCCGCAGGGTCCGGATCCCAGCTTTGTTTCGTGATTGCCTGATATGTGGGCATACTTTTTTTATAGAAACCGAGCGATACATCTTTAAAATTGGGCGAAACCTTAAAATTCTTGAACACGTCCTCCTTCATAATATTCGTATTAACGGAACCGCTGACCCCTAAAGTGAGGAGCTTGCTGCCCGAAAGTTGCCCGGTTTTAATGTCAATATTTCCGGCGGCCTGATCAGCAGAAATATTTGGCGATGTGGTTTTACTAACTTCAATGCTTTCAATAAGTCGGGTGGGGAAGAGATTTAGGTTTATATTCTTTCTTTCAATATTATCCGAAGGAATAGGAAGTCCATTAAGGGTGGTATATAAATATCGGTCGCCAAGCCCGCGAACGAAAATAGCATCGTTGCCTTCCGATTTGGTAATGCCCGAAATTTTAGAAGTTGCCGCTGCGGCATCGGAAACGCCCAGTTTTTGCAATTGTTCAGCGCCAATACTTTCCCTGATTTCTACGGCTTTTTTCTGGTCCAATAATAGGGCGACCTCACTCACCCTTCGTGTTGTGGTTTTTACAACCACTTCCTCAAGAGCCGCCGCGCTGGCGCTCATGGGCACATTTAAACTTGTAATTTCCTTGGCATTGACGGTAACATTCGGAATTTCGACGCTGTTGTAGCCAATAAAACTATAAACTACTGTATAAACGCCGGGTTTTAAATTTTCAATTTTATAAAAACCATCCATAGCTGAGGTTACGCCAATGGAAGTGCCTTTTAAAACAACATTCGCAAAGGGTAGCGGTTCATTATTATAGTCTGAATCTGTCAGTTTGCCTACAATTGCCCCACTTTCCTGGGCATAGATTAATGTGGAAAAAAAGAGTAGAAAAAGTTGAAATGTAATCTTCATTTTTGTCGGTTTGATTTATTGGTGCAAAGAAAACTTTCCAATGTAAAGTCGGGGTTAAATGGCTATTACCAATTAGTCATTTTAGGGTTATCGGAAGGTTAATTTGAATTAAAAAAAATTGTAATCCTGGTATTGAAAATGGTATCTTGTCGCAAATTTTAAAGAATATGATGCAATGGGAACAGCTGCTCTCCTTACGGAAGCAGGGCATTAAAAATAAAAGGATCAGAATAGAAGAGAACGAAACCCGTTTGGGCTTTGAGGTGGATTATGACCGCGTTATTTTTTCGGCTGCTTTCCGAAGTTTGCAAGACAAAACCCAAGTAATACCACTTTCAAAAACCTCATTTGTACACACACGACTCACGCACAGCCTTGAGGTTTCCGTAGTTGGGCGCTCGTTGGGAAGAATTGTGGGCAAGGAAATATTAAAGAAACATCCGCACTTGCAGAATGTGCACGGTTATCAATTCAATGATTTTGGCGCCATTGTAGCCGCCGCCGCGCTATCTCACGATATTGGAAATCCACCATTTGGGCACAGTGGTGAAAAAGCCATCGGCGATTATTTTTTGAATGGAAATGGCCTTCGTTTCAAAAACCAACTTTCCGAAAAGGAATATCAGGATTTAGTGGATTTTGAAGGAAACGCGAACGGATTCAAAATTTTGACCGAAACAAAAAACGGAGTAGCGGGTGGATTGCGATTGACTTATGCCACACTTGGCGCTTTTATGAAATACCCAAAACAGTCACTTCCCAAAAAACCTTCAGCCCACGTAGCCGATAAAAAATTCGGCGTTTTTCAAAGTGAATTGGATTTTTTTGATGAAGTGGTCACGGAACTCGGCCTCTCGAGCCGAAATGAAAATTGCTACGCGCGCCATCCATTAACCTTTTTGGTAGAAGCGGCCGATGATATTTGTTATACCCTAATAGATTTTGAGGACGGGATAAATCTCGGTTTAATTGAAGAGGAGATTGCATTGGAATACTTGATCAACCTAGTTCGGGACAACATTCGGAAAGATGTTTATTACAGCCTGAAAACTTCGCAGGATAGATTGGCCTACTTACGTTCCCTTGCCATAAATACCTTAATTTCTGAGGCTGCTAATATTTTTGTTGGCAATGAAGACGAAATATTAAAGGGGACTTTTTCGGAAGGCTTGCTTGAAAAGAGCCAATATCGTGCACAGATTGCGGATATTATAAAAATCAGTGTTGAGAAAGTTTACCAAAGCGCCGAGGTGAGGGAAAAGGAAATCGCTGGTTATACGATACTTTCTACCTTACTCGATGTTTTCACTACGGCTTATGAAAATCATTATCTCGGAAAAGCCCGTCATTATGACAACCTATTATTGAAAATGTTAGAAGGGGATCTTTCCCAAAAGCCCAATTCGGTTTATGCTTATGTTATGGAATGTTGCAGTTTCATTTCAAGACTTACGGATGGAAATGCTCTACAAATTTTCCAGAAAGTAAAAGGAAATTTATAGTTGTTGCGCTTCAACGAAAGAAAGAATGTTAAAAGTTAAACTTAGATAGGTTTAATCACCAATTTTATGATATTTTTATAAATTCTATTTTTAGAAATTTTATATCAAAACAATTTTGGTCAATCATTTCTGATCGTAATCACCTAAAAACTTAATTTTTATCTTATGAAAAAAATTTTTTACTTAATTATCATTTTTGCTGTAAACGTATCCTTTGGTCAGGATTACAGCAGTGTGATAAAATCGTACCTTCAACAGAACCGAACGCAATTTTCGCTACAGCAGCAGGATATTTCGGATATTTCCATTGCCTCTCAAGGTTCCTCAAAAACCATGAATGTGCACAATGTGTATGTTGAACAGCGTCACCAAGGAATTAAAGTTTTCAATTCCGTATCTCCTTTCGTTATTAAGGATGGAGCAGTTTTAAATGCAAAACTTTCCTTTACCGAAAATGTAGCGGCTAAGGTTAACAGCAAAACTCCATCCATTTCTGCGGTAATGGCCATTTCAAAAGCGGCAAACGCCTTGGGCTTGGACAATCCTTCAAACCTAAATTTGGTGGAAACGGTTTCCGATACTCGTTATATCTTCTCAAACGGAAATATTTCCTTGGAAAACATTCCCGTTGAATTGGTGTATCAAAAAATGGATGACACTGGCGCCCTAAAATTGGCGTGGGATTTAAGCATATATCTTTTGGATGCCTCTCATTATTATAGTGTTCGTATTGACGCACTCACAGGAAATTTATTGGACTCACACGATTGGGTTGTAAGCTGTAATTTCGAAGGCTCGCATTCCCACACCAATACTGGCAGTCTTCTTTTTGCAGATACTAAAGTAGAAAATGCTAGCCGTACGCTTGGCGATGGCGCTTCCTACCGTGTTTTTGCTCTTCCGCTAATTGCGCCAAATGATGGTGCCGACCAAATAGTTTCAGACCCGTCTGATCCTGTGGCGTCTCCATTCGGATGGCATGATTGGGACGGTGTTGCCGGCCCAGAATTTACTGAAACAAAAGGAAACAACGTTTTAGCTAATGAGGATAGAAACGGAAATAATGGTAACGGCGCAACCGCTGAAGGTGGCCCGACGCTTACTTTCGATTTTCCTTACAACCTTCCTCAAACTCCCGTTAACTTTTTAGATGCCGCAATCACCAATTTGTTCTATATGAACAACATGATTCACGATATTTTATACCACTACGGTTTTGATGAAGAAAGTGGAAACTTCCAAAAAAATAATTACGGCAACCCAGGAAACGGTAATGATTTTGTTGTTGCAGATGCCCAGGACGGCAGCGGGATGAACAATGCGAACTTTGGAACTCCTCCTGATGGTGGCGCGCCAAGAATGCAAATGTATCTTTGGAATGCTCCAGGTAAAATATTGGGAACCTTCCTTACTGTAAACAATGGTCCGTTGGCTGGAGTTTATTATGCAGCAGATTCGAATTTCGCTCCACCATTGCCAGTTTCCCCTCTAACCGCAGAGCTTGAAGTTATATCTGATAGCAGTGGCGATCCGCACGACGGTTGTAACACTATAACAAATGGCGCAGATTTGAATGGTAAAATAGTGGTGATTAGAAGAGGAACCTGTGCCTACAACATTAAAACACTCGCTGCGCAAAATGCGGGAGCTATTGCCGTTATTGTTGTGAATGATGTTCCCGGTGATCCACTTGCCATGGGAGGAAACGGATCAGGTATCACGATTCCTGCCGTTATGGTATATCAATCGGACGGAGAAGCTCTAATTTCTTCAATATTAAACGGAGATACCATTAACGCCACTTTAGAAGATGACGGTTCTGGAAACGACCCTTTCCAAAGAGATGGAGATCTTGACAATGTAATTATTGGCCACGAATATGGCCATGGCGTTTCAAACCGATTAACAGGTGGACCAAGCCAAGCCGGTTGTCTTCAAAATGAAGAGCAGATGGGTGAAGGTTGGAGTGATTATATTGGACTGATGTTAACCATGAAAGTTGGTGATTCCAGAAACGATTATCGCGGAATAGGAACATATGCACTTGGTGAAGGAATCGGCGGAAGAGGTTTAAGAACCAAATATTACAATACAGATTTTGCAGTGAATGATTTCACTTACAATAGTATTAAAACCCAAGCCGTTCCACATGGAATAGGTTCTGTATGGGCAACAATGTTATGGGATCTAACTTGGGACTTGATAGACCGTTACGGTTTTGATCCAGATGTTAAAAATGGTACTGGAGGAAATAACATTGCACTTCAATTAGTAATGGATGGAATGAAACTGCAACCATGTAGTCCCGGATTTGTGGATGGCCGTGATGCAATTCTTGAGGCAGACCAATTGTTGTATGGTGGTGTTAATAGATGTTTGATCTGGAGAGCTTTTGCTAAGAGAGGTCTTGGAGAAAATGCAATCCAAGGAAACACCAATAGTAGAGCTGATGGAACTGAAAATTTTGATGTTCCCGCTGGTTGTGAGTTGGGCGTTTCAGATAATGACGCGAACGGAATCAACTTTATTATTTATCCAAATCCTTCAAATGGAGAGCTTAGCATCCAATCTAGAATGGATGTTGGAGAAGCCGCAATCTCTATTTTTGATATGAATGGAAGAAAAGTGTTCAATCAAACTGTGGAACTTCGTCAAAGCGCCACTATCAATGCTTCTGGACTTACTTCTGGTATTTATTTAATGCAGATTGATAGTGCAGAAAGATCACAGACTACCAAATTGATAATCAATTAATTTTCCATCAAATAAATAAAGTTAAAAGAGGCTCAATCGAGCCTCTTTTTTTTATAGGTTTCGTTGAAATATTTCCTTAATTTTTTCAACTGAAATTCCAGTGATTTCCTGCAATTCTTGAATACTTCCATGCTCGGGAAACATATCGGGAATACCAACAATTTCAATTTTATTTTTATACCCGTTCGCAGCAGCGAATGAAGCTACGGAGGCGCCAAGACCCCCAACAATAGTGCCTTCTTCAACCGTAATAATTATTTTATGTTTTTTAAAAACCTTGTGTAGAAGCACTTCGTCAATCGGCTTAAGAAAACGGATATCAATCAAACTAAATTTCTTCCGTTGCTCCAACGGCAAGAGTGCCGTTGCTTCCAGGGCATTTTCTATTATTGTGCCAATGGTCAAAACAGCAATATCGGTTCCCTCTGTCAAGATGGTTGCTTTTCCTATTTCAACCAAGTCAAGTGGTTTTTGCCATTCCAGAATTTTTCCCCTCCCGCGCGGATAACGTATAAAAATTGGCAAGTCCAACCCTTGCTCAGCGGTGAACATTATATTACGAAGTTCAATTTCATTTCTTGGCGAGAAAATGATGAGGTTTGGAATACAATTGAGAAATGCCAAATCAAATATACCATGATGTGTGGCGCCGTCTTCCCCTACCAAGCCAGCACGATCCAGACAGAAAATTACCGGAATTTTTTGTAAACAAACATCGTGAATCACCTGGTCATAGGCCCTTTGCAAAAACGTGGAATAAATATTACAAAATACAACAAACCCCTGGGTGGCAAGGCCAGCTGCAAAGGTTACCGCATGTTGCTCTGCAATCCCGACATCGAAAGCTCTTTCGGGAAATACTTCCATCATGAATTTTAGGGAACTTCCCGTTGGCATTGCAGGGGTTATCCCTATTACCTTTTCATTTTTAGAAGCAAGCTCCACAAGCGTTTTTCCAAAAACATCCTGAAATTTTGGAGCAAGAATTTCCTTGCTTTTTGGCGCCAAATCACCGGTCAGGGAATCAAATTTCCCCGGGGCGTGATATACAACTTGGTTTTCTTCAGCCTGTCGTAGCCCTTTTCCCTTTGTGGTTATCAAATGAAGAACTTTTGGGCCGGATACATTTTTAAGTCGTTCCAATGCTGAAATTACGAGCATTAAATTATGGCCGTCAATGGGGCCGGAATAATTAAAATTTAGGGCCTCAAAAATATTGTCAGCTTCCTTTGCATTATCAAGCTTTACTTTCGTAAAATAGTTTTTCAACGCGCCAACACTGGGGTCAATTCCAATGGCATTGTCATTTAAAATTACGAGAATATTAGTATCCGTGTCCCCTGCGTGATTGAGAGCTTCGAATGCCATTCCGCTTGCAATGGAGGCGTCACCTACCACGGCAACATGTTGTTTTGAGAAATCTCCATTTAATTTGGAAGCGATCGCCATTCCTAGTGCTGCTGAAATCGCGGTACTACTGTGTCCTACTCCAAAAGTATCGTATTTGCTTTCCTCACGTTTGGGAAAACCGCTTATGCCGCCCAATTGTCTATTGGTGTGAAAAATATCTTTTCTGCCTGTGAGGATTTTATGGCCATAAGCTTGATGCCCGACATCCCAAACCAAGATATCATCAGGCGTATTGAACACATAATGCAAGGCAATGGTAAGTTCCACCACGCCTAAACTGGCACCCAAATGGCCTTCCTTTGTGGCCACAATATTTATAATAAATTCACGAAGCTCCTGCGCTAATTGCGGCAATTTTTCCTTCGGAATTTGCCGTAAGTCAACCGGCGTTTCTATTGTATTTAATATCTTTTCTGACACACAGTAAAGATACAGTTATTGCGAAATTGTTATTTGGTGAATTCGTTAATTTGTATTTTCGTTCCTGCTATTACCAAAAAATTCCTTCAACTTGAAAATAATTGATCCATACGACGATGCTTATTTTATGAAGCGTGCCCTTCAGGAGGCGGAAGCGGCTTATGAAAAAGGCGAAATTCCCATTGGTGCCGTCATTGTAATTAACAATCAAATAATCGCCCGTTCCCACAATCTTACCGAAACTTTGAACGATGTTACTGCACATGCCGAGATGCAAGCAATTACGGCAGCTGCCAACTTTTTAGGTGGAAAATATCTAATAAATTGCACGTTATATGTTACCATCGAGCCGTGCCAAATGTGTGCGGGGGCTCTTTTCTGGAGCCAAATTTCAAAAATTGTTTATGGCGCGCGGGACGAATTGAGGGGTTGTATTTCACTAAATACCAAATTGCATCCCAAAACAAACCTTATCGGGGGGATTATGGCAGCGGAGGCATCGCAACTGTTAAAACGGTTTTTTATCGAGAAAAGAAATTTGAATTAAAACAAAAAAGCCTTTCTCCAATGAAAGGCTTTTACCATCCGTAACGTATATCTTTAGTCGTGGATTACGCGAACTTTAGCCGCAACACGTCCTTTTCTTCCTTCTTCTTCTACATATTCTACTTTGTCGCCTTCATTAATAGCTTCGCCGTTAAGGCCGGTTACGTGTACAAAAATGTCCTTCCCGGTGTCGTCGTTTGTGATAAAACCGAAACCTTTTGATTCGTTAAAAAACTTTACTGTTCCTTCCATTTTAAAATAAAAAATAAATTAATACTCATACAAATGTATAATAAATCTGAATTCAAATGTTAAGGAAATCAAAATATTTTAATCGACTATATTTTTTTGTTTTTTTGATAATCGTGCATTTTTTGAATATTTTCCTTGGTTAGCATGTAATCTTTTACATTGCGGTTTTTCCATCGATAGTAGATGAAAAGAGGCATCAATACAAAAAATCCGGCCATTAGGCTTATTCCTATTACTAAATTCCCGGTTGCCTCATTGGTAGCTTTCACGTAGAATCCAATTCCTAAACTGATAAGAATTAAGATGAACAGAATGGTAAGGAAATATTTCATATTTTTTTTAGTTTTAGGTCCACTGGATATCTTGGGCGTTCTGTTATTTTCCGGAAAAATCGATCAGTTTTCTTCGGTACGCTGTTAGTAATTTTGATTTCGAAACAAAGCCGTAATAGGCCCCATTCTTAATCACAGGAAGATTCCATGCCGCGGTATCCTGAAATTTTTTCATTACTTCGGTCATTTTATCCTTATCCAGATCAATCAGGCCCGGCGGACTGTTCATAAACTCTTTTGCCTTAATTTCCTTATAGAGTTTTTGGTCGAACATTACAGGCCGCAAATCATCCAATAGAATTATTCCTTCCAAAGCGTTTGTCTCCTTGTTTAACACGGGAAAAAGATTTCTCTTTGATTTTATTACAGCTTGGTGCACAATATCGCCGAGATCCATTTCAGGATATATAGCGATAAAATCGCGCTCGATTACGGTGGTAATGTCCATTAATGTTAATACCGCGTGATCTTTATTATGTGTTATAAGGTCACCTTTTCTTCCCAATTCCATTGCATAAACAGAATGGGGAATGAAATGTTTGGTGAGCGAAAAGGAAATGGCTGCAGTAATCATTAGCGGAATAAAAAGTTCATAGCCACCGGTTACTTCCGCAATTAAGAATATGGCGGTTAATGGCGCATGAAGCACTCCGGCCATTAAGCCCGTCATTCCAACCAATGTAAAATTACTTTCGGAAACCGGGTTGTTAAGTATTCCAATATTATTTAAAATCTTGGCAAAACAGTTGCCCATGAGGCTCCCCATAAAAAGAGTTGGTGCAAAAATTCCGCCCACGCCTCCCGCTCCGAAAGTGAGCGCGCTGGCAATGATTTTAAAAATTACCAAGCCGGCCAAAAGCAGAATTACCACCCAAATACTGGAAAGATCCAAATTAAAAAAATTGTTCTCCAAGGCGGCTTTGGGATTGCCTTGCACGAGATTGTTTATAACATCAAACCCTTCGCCATAAAGAGGCGGGATAAAATATACCAAAATTCCAAGACCGATGCCGCCGATTAACAAACGTTTGGTGGGACTTCCTATTTTTTCAAAGAAATCCTGAATTTTGGTGTACATTTTTGTGTAATAAATAGAAACCAGGGATGCCACCAAACCCAATAAAATATAGAAAGGAATATCGTTAATTTCGAACTTATCTGAAACTTTGAATGGAAGTAAAATATCGGTTCCCAAAAAAAAATAGGAAGTGGTAATGGCCGAAACGGAGGCCAGGAGCAAAGGCACCATGGAAGCCAGGGTAAGGTCCAAACTGAAAACTTCCACCGCAAAAATAATGGCGGCAATGGGTGCTTTAAAAATTGCGGACATTGCGCCGGCCCCTGCACAACCAATCAATAAGGTGCGCGTGGCTTGATTCATATGAAAAATTCGGGAAAGATTGGAACTTAAAGCGGCTCCCGTTGCCACCGTGGGACCCTCGAGACCCACCGACCCCCCAAAACCAACGGTAATGGGTGCCGTAATCAAACTGCCGAACATTTGGAACGGCCGCATAAGGCCCTTACGTTTGGAAATCGCAAATAAAGTGGAAGGTATTCCATGGCTTACCTTGTGACGGATTATTAGCCGCATTATAAGCATTACTATAGTGAGGCCAATAAGTGGGAAAATAAAATAGAAGGCTGTTTGATAATGGGCAATTAAATTTCCCTCTAAAAGCTGTTGGATTAAATGAGTGAAATTTTTGAGAATTACCGCGCCTGTTCCGGCGAGCAGACCCACCACTATGCTTAAAATTAGCACGAATTGTTTGTGGGAAATATGTCTAATTCTCCAAATAAGAAACCGCGTAAGTAAATTCCGTTTTTGTGTTGGCATCTTTAAAGCTATTAAAAAATCCCGCTTTAACGGGATTTTTCATTAGGATTTTATAACAACATTTAAATGTAGCTCATCCAATTGCTTATGGTCAATGGGCGCGGGCGCATCGATCATAACATCACGGCCGGAATTGTTTTTTGGGAATGCAATAAAATCGCGGATGGTTTCCTGTCCTCCCAAAATGGCAACTAGTCTGTCCAGACCAAAAGCAATTCCCCCGTGCGGTGGTGCGCCGTATTGGAAGGCATCCATTAAAAATCCGAACTGCGCTTTTGCTTCTTCGGGTGTGAAACCTAAATAATCAAACATTAACGCCTGTGTTTTTTTGTCGTGAATACGAATTGATCCCCCGCCGATTTCATTTCCATTTAAAACTAAATCGTAAGCATTTGCTTTTACTTCGCCGGGATTTGTGTCCAATAGCTCCAATTGTCCCGGTTTTGGGGAAGTGAACGGATGGTGCATGGCGTGATAACGGTTTGTTTCCTCGTCCCATTCCAAAAGTGGAAAATCAACAACCCAAAGTGGGGCGAATTCATTGCTTTTTCTTAAACCGAGTTGTTCTGCCAAGTACATTCTCAATGCGCTCAATTGGGTTTGTGTTTTATTTTTTTGCCCGGCCATTATCAGCATTAAATCTCCAGGTTTTGAATTGCATTTTTCAGCCCATTGCTTTAAAATTTCCTCACCAAAGAATTTATCGATTGAGGATTTTAACGTTCCGTCTGCATTATATTTTACCCAAATCAATCCTGTAGCACCAATCTGTGGGCGCTTTACCCAATCTACCAAAGCATCTATTTGCTTTCGGGTATATTCGGCACAGCCTTCTACATTAATGGCAACTACCAATTCTGCATTGTCAAAAACAGGAAATCCTTTAGGTTCAAAAGTTCCCACAACTCCCCCTTCGGTAGTTAGGGGGCAAAACTCCATTCCGAAACGAATATCCGGTTTATCATTTCCGTATTTTTCCATTGCTTCGTCATACGTCATTCTTGGAAACTCTGAAATCTCAACGCCGTTTATTTCTTTCAATAAATGTTTTGTCAACCCTTCAAAAGCGTTCAAAATATCCTCCTGTTCCACAAAGGCCATTTCGCAGTCAATTTGTGTGAATTCCGGCTGGCGGTCTGCGCGCAAATCCTCATCACGGAAGCATTTTACTATTTGGAAATATTTATCCATTCCGCCAACCATCAACAATTGCTTAAACGTTTGCGGACTCTGCGGAAGTGCATAAAACTGTCCTTCATTCATTCGGGATGGCACTACAAAATCGCGTGCGCCTTCCGGAGTGGATTTTATTAAATACGGAGTTTCAACCTCAATAAATCCTTCCTTCGAAAGATAATTGCGAACCGCCATCGCAACTTTTGAGCGGAAAATAAGATTATCTCGAACCGGTTTTCTGCGAATGTCGAGGTATCTATATTTCATTCGCAAATCCTCGCCGCCGTCGGTGTCGTCCTCAATGGTGAAGGGCGGGGTTTCGGATTGATTCAGAATAGTCAATTCAGAAACCAAAATTTCTACATCGCCGGTGGGCATGTTTGCGTTTTTGGACTCGCGCTCAATGACAGTTCCTTTTACTTGGATTACAAATTCGCGGCCAAGTTTTGTGGCTTTTTCAATTACCTCCTTTGAAGTTCTTTCCTCATCAAAAATAAGCTGGGTGATGCCGTAGCGGTCCCGAAGGTCCACCCAAACCATAAAACCTTTGTTGCGGATTTTTTGTACCCATCCTGCGAGGGTTACTTCTTTATTAATGTGTGCCGCGCGAAGTTGGCCGTTGTTGTGCGTTCTGTACATTTTCTTCTGAGAAAAATTTAGGTGGCAAATTTAATAAGTAATAAATGAATAGTTGTGAATTGATGGGATTATTATAATTTGAATAATAAAAAACCCTTTCTATTGAAAGGGTTTTTGTCAATGCTTATTCTGAAATCTGCTTCAACCGTGCTTTTTTCTGCTTTTCATCTGCAAACCTAATTTTCGCCCTGTTCAATAAATAGAACATTGTGGGCACAATTACCAACGTCAGGAATGTGGCAAAAGTAAGCCCGAAAATGATGGTCCACGATAGCGGACCCCAGAAAATGGTATTGTCGCCACCAATATAAATCTGCGGATCAAACTCGGTAAATAGCGTAAAAAAGTTGAGGTTGAAACCAATAGCTAACGGAATCAATCCCAAAATAGTAGTTATTGCCGTCAACAATACTGGGCGCAAACGGTTTTTTCCTGCCGCTATTATCAGCTCTCGGTAATCTTCGCGCGTGAGCAATTGTTCCTGTGGAATGCCGAGTTCTTCTTTTCTGCGGTCAATCAGTAATTGGGTATAATCTATAAGTACGATGGCGTTGTTCACCACAATTCCCGCGAGGGCAATGATACCCATCATCGTCATAATTACCACAAAATCCATTTGGAAAATAACCAACCCGAAGAGCACGCCAATAAAACTTAGCACAATGGCCACAAAAATGATAAACGGTTTTGAAATGGAATTGAACTGCGCCACAATAATCAAAAGAATTAATGACATTGCAATTACCAATGCCATGGAAAGGAATGCCAAGTTTTTGGCTTGTTCTTCCTGTTCGCCCGTAAAGTCATACGAAATATCCTGCGGCATTTCATAAGTTTTCATTGATCCTTCGATTTTTTGGACAATTTCAGTTGGGTTGAAACCTTCCAAAACATTGGAATAAATGGTGATTACCCTATCCAGATTTTTTCTTTTTATGGAACTGAACGTTGCGATATTCTTGGTGGTTACTAAAGAGGAAATTGGGATTGTTTTTAGATTTCCGTTGGTGTCCCTAAACGTAATATTTTGGTTGAAAAGCGCGCTTTGGTTATAACGATTTTCATCGCCAAATCGAACGAAAATATCAAAATCGTCATCGCCTTCCTTGTATGTTGAAGCGTCAAAACCGTAGATAGCGCTTCGCAAAGCTTGCCCAACCTGAGACGTGCTTACACCGAGTTCGCCCGCTTTTTTTCGGTCTACATAAACTTCCATTTCGGGTTTATTCTGGTTTACGTCCAGCTTCAATTCCTCAATTCCGGGAATGGAAAGGCTATTTATGTACGTCCGAACTTTTTCGGCTTCACTTAAAAGTTCGTCATAATCCTCGCCTTTCAATTCAAGATTAATGGCGTAACCGGCCGGAGGGCCGTTGGCATCCTTATCCACAATTACACTCACGCCGGGATAGCCCTGCACCGCCTGTCGCATTTCGGTCAAAACATCGGCGCTGCTTATCTTGTCGCCATCTTCATTATAGCGATATTTATATTCGCGAAAAAGCACAGTAACCTTACCCTTGTTGGGCATTTCATTTGAGGATGCGCCGTCTGTTTGTGGATTTCCGGCACCTTCACCTACTTGTGAAATGATGGACTCCGCCATAAAATTATATGGCTTTCCATCTTTTTCATATTGATATTTTCCCAATACATCAAACACTTGTTGCTCGATGGTTTTGGTCATTTCGTTGGTTTTTTCAATGTCCGTTCCCTCGGGATATTCAATATAAACAATAGCTTGATTTGGCTGGTTCTCCGGGAAGAAAAGTACGTTCGGAGTGGCAATGCCGAATACTATAAATGAAAGAATCAATAATCCAAAAGTTCCAAATACAAATTGATAGGCTCTACCTCCTTTTAAAGCAAACTCCAAAAATTTATGATATCTTTTTTCAAATGCCGGTAAATATTTGTACTGGAATTTACGAGATGCCGGGGTTAGAACGTATTTGAAAAACCAAAGCAAGATTGCCACGAAAACGAAAAGGTTTCCAAAGCCGGTAAGCGCTTTTGGACTTCCAACAAAACCGAGAATCAGAAACAGAACTCCAAGCGCCAAAAGGCCCAACCCTCTTTTTAATAGATAGGTTTTTTCACGGTTTCGCCAACCTCTATAGCACCAAAAAATCGCTAATAGTGTAACTATTGCTCCCAGTATTTGAAAAATAATATGCGTTTCGGTAAGTCCTGAAATAATCAGCAATATCCCAAAAATTAGGAGCGCGCTACTAAGTTTTATCAAATCGGAGCGCTTCAGTTCGCCTTCTTCGGTTTTCATAAAGGCCGAGGTGAGCATCGCATTCATCACCAGTGCTATTAATAGGGAGGAAAACAAGACTGTGGCAAGGGTAAGCGGGAAAAATATCATAAATTTTCCCATAATTCCCGGCCAAAAACCGAGCGGTAAAAAAGCCGCAATGGTGGTAGCAGTGGATGCAATAATTGGCCACGCGATTTCACCGACGCCTTGTTTTGCAGCTTCTAGTCGCGGCACGCCTTCATCCATCAAACGGTACACGTTTTCAACTACCACAATTCCGTTGTCCACGAGCATCCCCAAGCCCATTACCGTCGCGAAAAGTACCATTGTATTTAGGGTGATGTTCATTCCCAAGAAATCTCCCAAAATAGGAAGCAGCATAAAATTCAATAAAATTGAAAGTGGAATGGCAATACCCACAAAAAGTGCATTTCGGAAACCCAGGAAGAACATTAAAACCCCAACCACGAGCAATACCCCGAAAATGATACTATTCTCAAGTTCGGCAACCTGTGCCTCGGTACGGGTAGATTCGTCACTGGTTATGGAAATTTCAAGATTATCTGGAAGATATTCGCCTTTTGCTTCGTCTATTAAAACTTTGATTTTTTCCATGGCGACAATCTGGTTTTCGCCACTTTTTTTCTTTATGCTCAGCATCACCACCGGCTCGCCATATTCGCGGGCGTAGGTGGTTCGATCCTTTTCCCTAAAATTGATATTGGCAATGTCACGAAGCAAAACAACGCCACCGTCTTCTTTCACCACAACATTTTGAAGGTCCTCTGGCGCTTCAATTTCACCGATTACACGAATGTTTCTGCGCAGCCCGTTTTCAATTACGTTTCCGCCGGAAATGGTTACATTTTCATTCTGAATAGCGGCAATAATCTGGTTTATGGTGGCGTTTGCGGCGGTCATTTTGTAAACATCCACGGCTATTTCAACCTCCTTGTCCTGCACGCCCAAAAGCGTTGCTTCCTTTATTTCCGGCAAATCCTCAATTTCATCCTGTAAATCCTCGGCATAATCCTTCAGTTGTTGGGAAGGGTAATCGCCACGCAGGTTTATTTGCGCAATGGGCATTATTTCAGAAATATTTAGATCGAAAGCGTTCGGTTCTACCTTCGCTCCTCCGTCAATTGTGGGCCAATCCTGTTGTGCCTTTACGGCGTCAATCTTGTCCTTTACCTTTATTTTTGCGGCTTCGGGAGTGATGTCTTCCTCAAATTCCACGGTAATCATGGAATAATCCTGAAGTGAGTTTGAAGTAATTTTCGTTACTCCGGTAATATCATTCAATTCCTCTTCGAGCGGTTTTGTAATCAATTTTTCAACATCTTCCGCCGCATTTCCGGGGAAAACCGAACTCACGTAAATTTTTGATTCAATAACCTCCGGAAAGGATTCCCTTGGAAGATTCATATAACTCATCAATCCGCCGATGAGCACGATGGCAATGAGCACAAAGACCGTCATGCGGTTTTCGATGGCCCAGTTTGAAACGCCGAAATATTTTTTCTTAGTTTGTTCCATTAGGAAGGTTGTTTGTGGTTTCTTTGATTTTTACGGCAGAACCATCATTTAGCGTAAGCGCGCCTTCATTCACAATAGTTTCGCCGGGTTTTAGTCCGGAAATAACTTCTACCATGCCTTCATATTTTTTTCCAGTTTCTATTTGTTTACGAACAGCTTTAGCTTCATCAGCAACTCTTTCGGTTAACACAAAAACATATTTATCGCCTTTGCTGTTTTCCTGAATGGCGTTTGCAGGGATGAGTTGGGCATTTTCTTGGCTGTAGTCATTAATCTCGAGCTTGGCTACCAAATTTGGCTTTATTGCTTTGTCCTTATTGGGAACATCAATTTCAATCTGGAAGGTGCGGTTGTTTGGATTTATGTAATTGCCTACGTTTTTCACTTGGCCTTCCACAACTTTATTTATGGCCGGAAAAGTCATTTTCACTGAAGTTCCTTTTGCAATACTTCCTAAATAAGCTTCCGGTACGGAGGCTTTTACATACATATCGCCAAGTGCAACAATTCGCATTAACGGTTGGCCACCGGGACCTACCACGGTTCCTTGTTCCGTTATAATTTCATCAATGGTTCCAGAAAATGGCGCCCTAACCGTAGTTCTGCCCACTTGGGCGCGCATTTGGTCCACCGAACTTTTGGCGGCTTCCATATTTGCTTTTGCCTGTAAGTACTGAATTTCACTACCTATTTTTTGATTCCAAAGACGCTCCTGTCGCTCAAAGGTAGTTTTTGCCAAATCGTATTGCGTTTCCATTTGAGCCAGTTGGTTTGAAAGTCCACCGTCGTCAATGCGGGCAAGGGTTTGGCCTTTGCTAACCTTGTCGCCTTCGTTCACCAAAACACGTGTAAGCACCCCTTGGTATTCGGGATAAATCAAAAGATTTTGATCAGTCTCCACATTTCCTTGGATGTCAATGAAATGTTGAAATAAAGTGTCTTTTAAGGTGAAAGTTGTTACCAGTGGATATTTTTTCAAAGTATCTTTTTCGGTAATGGCTTTTTCCAGTCGGCCCAAGACTTGAGCAATGCTGTCATAGGACTTCAACACCTGTTCTTTCTTTGCCTTCATTGCGGAAAGGTCGCCGGATTCAATAACGGCTTCAACGGAGCCGGGGTCTTTTTGGCCGCAACTTACCATTATTAAACCTGCAAATAATATTGTGATTGTAGTTTTCATTAGTTTAGAAGTTGAAAAGTTTATGAGTTTAAAGTTGATTGTGTATACTTTTTGTTGACCTGATTTTTACAAAGACCATCCGGCATTGCTGCTATTTCTGAAATGTCTTCCGTATATTTTGATATTCTTCTTCTGAAATTTTTTGATAGACTTAATTGGTTTAAAAGTTCCAAAACTGAACCATAGTAAATCTCGGTAAATCGGGATTTATCTTTATATGAATATCTGTCCGTTACCTCAGCAATATTTGACGAAATTGAAATAGAAGCTCGCTGCATCTGACTTGTAATCCCAATTTTTTCTTCTACGTCAAAATATTTGGAGCATTTATAATTGTTTATTGAAAGTCGTCGCGCCTTTTGCCGAACCTGTAATTTTTCAAATGAAAATATTCTCATCGTTTCAATTTTTCTAAATTTTTGACCTAATAAACGTTTAAACCCTTCAACTTTTTAATATTTTCCCTTTATTTCCTCCGAAGAAATGCGGAGCTGGGGAATATTTAAAATCGTTTCCAAGTTTGCCTTTTCGTTAATAATGTCCAGCATTGACTGAAAATACTGCTGTTGGGCGGTATAAAGTTGGGTTTGCGATTGCCTCAAATCGAAACTGGATGAAAGGCCTTCCATAAATTTTATCTGGTTCTTGTTTTCAACCCGCTCTGCCAATTGCAGGTTTTTTTTGGCATTTTCATATTTTTCAATTGCAAAAAGGTAATTGCTCCGTGCAGTGGTTAGATCCAGTTTTATTTGTTGTTTTGTTTGTTCAAAATCTGTTTCGGCCTGGTCCAGCGCAATTTCTGATCGTTGGGTGCGGGCGCTCCGCATTCCGCTGCTGAATATTGGCACATTTAAGCTTACGCCCAATACAGATGATTGATACCATTTTTGGTCACCGTTTAAGAAAGTGAAGTCATTGTCATTTGCTGAGGTGCCATAGTTCACAAATGCGGAAAGGCTTGGAAGGAATTTGCTTCTTTCCAGCCTCATTTCAAAATAACGCTGTTGCACCAGATTGTTGGCAATTTTATAATCTACGTTCTCTTCCATGGTCAATGCGGCGTCCAATAAGGAAAGACTAATATTTTTGTCAGCAAGTTCATTTAACGAATCGGTTAAGATTACGGGTGCTTCCACATCAATGCCCAAGGAAAGGTTGAACATTTGTTTTGCAATGGATTGACTGCGGCGTACGTTGTTCAATTGGGTGTCCAGGTCTAAAAGTGTGATTTCCAACTGTTCAACGTTTTCTTCTTCCGTAAGACCGTTTTCGAAAACTTTGCGCGTTTCATTGAGGTTATTTTCCAGAGTTGCTTTGTTCTTTTCGAAAATATCCACCAATTCCTGAGCCAACAAAACGCTTCCGTAGGCATTGACTACGCCTCTTCTAACCTCTAAACGGGTTTTTTCATTTGCGTTTTCGGAATAATCCAAAAATGCCTTTGCCGCCTTTAGACCTACCAAATAGCTTCCATCAAAAATCAATTGGTTCAACGTTGCCACGGCGTTTGCGTTTTGTCTTGTTCCGAAGGTAACCGGAACAAATGTGCCAGCCTCGCCACTTCCGAACTCTGCAGGTATAAGGGTTACGGGCTGTTTTAAATTATTGTTGTACGATATATTTCCATCAATCTGTGGCAAGCCGGTTGCGGTTGTTTCCCACTTTTGTTGCAGGGCTTTTGCTATATCGCGTCGGGCATTTATGGAGGCGTAATTGCTGTCCAGTGCAAAAGTTACGGCTTCTTCCAAGCTAAATGAGTAATTTTTTGGTTGTTGAGAAAAACCAAAGGTTACGCTTAAAATTAAACTGAAGGTTGCGAGTGTTTTAATCATTTGTGTGGTGCTCTTTGATGAATTTTTTTAGGGTTAGAAAACCTTCGGCAGTAACTATGCCCCGAAGATGGTATTCAAGATATTCCTCTGTGACGAATTTTACGGGAAATTTACTTTTTGGAAATAAGCTCTGATCCTTTATTCCATGAATGCCCAAAAAGTAGAGCCTTGCCACAAAATCTGGATCCAAATTTCTTCGGTATAACCCTTGTTCGATGCCTTTTTTTACGTTTTTCCGGGTGCAATCCATCATTTTTTCGAATTGGCTTTGGTGCAATTTTTGGCTGATTTCCGGATAGTATTTTTGCAATTGGTATTGTGGCGAGGATTGGTCATCTTCAAGCCTGCGTAAAATAAATTTCTTTATTTCGAAAAGTTCCTCGATCGGGTTTTGATCCAACGAACAAATTTCATCAATACCGGTGGTAATGCTGTCCATAACGCAAAAGGTACATTCCTTTACTAATGCCGTTTTGTTTTTAAAATGAGTATAAATGGTCTTTTTGGAAATGGCCATTTCATTGGCAATATCATCCATGGTAACGCTCTTAAAACCTAATTTTAAGAATAGATCCGTGGCCTTTTGAATAATTTTATTTTTCATAATGGAGGGCAAAGGTATGTCGCGGAAACTTTTAAAACAAAAAAAGTTTCCAAAGTTTTATTTTTATTAACATAAGCTTAACGGTACAGGCATTTTGAAACAGAATCGTGTGGCCTTTTGCCAAGCTTGTTTTACTTTAGCCGAAATTTTTGCACCATGGAAATTCTGAAAAAATACAACTCTGTTCTTCAAGATTCTCTGGCCGATGCCATTGCCATTGAAGAGCCACACCAGTTATATGACCCAATAAAGTACATACTCGCCTTAGGGGGAAAGCGCATCAGACCTGCGCTTACGTTGATGACTTGTGATTTTTTCGGAAAAGATTTTAAAACAGCAATCAATGCCGCCCTGGCTATTGAGCTATTCCATAATTTTTCTTTGATCCATGATGATATAATGGACAATGCACCCATACGAAGAGGAAAAAAGACAGTGCACGAAAAATGGGATGTGAACACCGCAATCCTATCCGGCGATGCGATGCTTATTTTGGCCTATCAGTTTTTTGAAAATTATGAGCCGAAAATTTTTCAAGAACTTGCCAGGTTATTCAGCCGGACCGCTTTACAGGTATGCGAAGGGCAACAACATGATATGGATTTTGAAACCCGCGACAATGTTACCATGACCGAATATATACATATGATTGATCACAAAACTGCGGTTCTATTGGGCGCAGCAATGAAAATGGGAGCAATTGTGGCTGAAGCCCGGGATATTGATAAAAATAAAATCTATGAATTTGGAAGAAACTTGGGTATCGCATTTCAGTTACAGGATGACTATCTCGATGTTTTCGGGAATCCCGAAACTTTCGGAAAGCAGGTTGGCGGTGATATTATTTCCAACAAAAAAACTATTTTGTATTTAATGGCCATTCAGAAGGGTACCGTAGCGGAAGCTGAGGAATTGGAGCATCTTTTCAGCATAAATCCGAAGAATCCTGAGGACAAAATAGCAACCGTTCGTGAAATCTTTCTTTCATCTGGGGCCGCCCAGGCCACACGAACCGAAATTGAAAAATACAGCGTGAAAGCTTTTGCCCTGTTGCAGGAAATAGACATAACGGAGGAAAGGAAAACTATGTTCCGTAATTTTGGAAACAGTTTAATGCAAAGAAATGTTTAGCGAATTCATCAATATAAGGCCGCAAAAGCAATAGGGTAAAGGCGAGGGAAAACCTCAATACATTTCAGTTAATGGGTTTATCGCCGTCCAATAATTTCTGGATTCAGCACTCTCGAATTCCGTACTAAAAAAGAGGGATAATAATTTGCAAAATTACTTTGTCAACATGCATAAATCCAGACATTATCATTATGAATACTTTAAGATTTTCGAATTATAAATATATATGTTGAACACGGGTAGTTTGGGTAATTGTTGTATTTTTGTACCGTTTTATAAATAAGACCCATTTGTATATTTATCATGGATAAATTTTCATTCTTAAACGCGATCCATCCTTCCCAAATCGCGGAACTTTACGAGAAATATTTACAATACCCAGATAGCGTTGAGCCAAGTTGGCGCGCATTTTTCCAAGGCTTTGACTTTGGTTCGGAGAATAGTGCGCAGGAATTTTTCGGTGTTAATGAAGCTGCAGAGGCCCCAGAACTTCCAGAAGGCGCCAATTGTGAAGATGTTATTAAGGAATTTCAGGTTATAAGATTAATCGATGGTTACCGAACCCGTGGCCATCTCTTCACAAAAACAAATCCAGTTCGTGAACGCAGGCGGTATACACCAACATTAGCTTTGGAAAATTTCGGCCTATCACAACACGATCTGAAGGCCACCTTTCGTGCGGGTGAAATTATTGGTATAGGAGAAACCACGCTGGAAGAAATCATAAAACACCTGGAAAGTATTTATTGCGACTCCATCGGAATTGAATATATGTACATTCGTAAACCGGATGAAATTCAATGGATTCAACAGAAACTTAATGTAAACGATAATCAGCCTAACTTTTCCACCGAACATAAAAAACATATCCTTAAAAAATTAAACGAAGCCGTAGCTTTTGAAAGTTTTCTTCACACAAAATATGTTGGGCAAAAGCGGTTTTCGTTGGAAGGCGGTGAAAGCCTGATTCCTGCCTTGGACAGCCTAATTGAGAATGCAGCGGAAAAAGGCGTAAAGGAATTTGTGATGGGAATGGCCCACAGAGGTCGATTGAGCACATTAACCAATATTTTCGGAAAAAGCGCTAAGGATATTTTCAGCGAATTTGACGGAAAGGATTATGCTCAGGACATCTTTGACGGTGATGTGAAATATCACTTGGGTTGGACCTCAAAAAGAAAAACCCAGTCCGGAAAAGAAATTAACCTAAATATTGCTCCAAACCCTTCCCATTTGGAAACGGTGGGAGCAATTGTTGAGGGAATTACAAGAGCAAAACAGGACGATCATCATAAAGAAGAGCCAAATAGGGTCCTTCCAATTATTGTTCATGGAGACGCAGCAATAGCCGGTCAGGGTATTGTTTATGAAATAATACAGATGGCACAGCTCGATGGATATAAAACACAAGGGACCATCCATATTGTAGTTAATAATCAAATTGGCTTTACCACAAACTACTTGGATGCACGCTCCTCAATTTATTGTACTGATGTTGGAAAAGTTACCCTTTCGCCCATATTGCACGTAAATGCTGATGATGTTGAGGCAGTAGTCCATGCAATGAACTTTGCCTTGGATTTCAGAATGGAGTTTGCTCGCGATGTTTTTATCGATCTTTTGGGCTACAGAAAATACGGCCACAACGAAGGGGATGAGCCACGTTTCACGCAGCCTAAACTGTACAAGGCAATTGCCAAACACGACAACCCGAGTGATATTTATGCCAAAAAACTTATTGCCCAAGGCATTATAGATGAAGGCTATACCGATAAATTAGAGCAGGAATACAAAAACAAATTAGAGGAAAATCTCGAAATTTCAAGAAAAGAGGATAAGACCACAATCACACCGTTCATGAAGGATGAGTGGGAAGGTTACGACTATGCTGAAGAAGATAAGATGATGACGGCCGTCGATACCACTTTTGATCAAGACAAACTGGATGAAATTGCCGAAGTTATCACTAAGCTGCCAGAAGATAAAAAATTCCTCAAAAAAATAGCCAAACTGGTGGAGGCAAGACACACCATGTATTTTGAAGACAACAAGTTGGATTGGGCCATGGGAGAACTTTTGGCTTATGGCTCTTTATTAAAGGAAGGACACGACGTTCGGATGAGCGGCCAGGACGTGGAACGGGGAACCTTTTCGCACCGTCATGCGGTTATAAAAGTTGAGGACAGTGAGGAAGAAGTGATTTTGCTGAACAATTTGAAAGGAGAACAAGGAAATTTTTATATATACAATTCATTGTTATCGGAATATGGAGTAGTTGGGTTTGATTATGGATATGCAATGGCCAGCCCCAATTCGCTCACTTTATGGGAGGCACAATTTGGTGATTTCAGCAATGGGGCCCAAATTATGATTGATCAATATATTTCAGCGGCTGAAGATAAATGGAAACTTCAAAATGGATTAGTGCTGTTATTGCCCCACGGTTATGAGGGGCAAGGCGCGGAACATTCATCTGCAAGAATGGAGCGCTATCTTCAATTGTGCGCCTCGGACAACATGTTTGTGGCCGATGTTACCACTCCAGCAAACTTTTTTCACCTGCTTAGAAGACAATTGAAAACGGACTATCGCAAGCCATTGATTGTTTTTACCCCAAAAAGCTTGTTGCGCCATTCAAAGGTGGTTTCAACAAAAGAAGAAATGGCAAATGGCACCTTCCAAATGGTAATAGATGACGCAGACGCAAAAGTTGCCAAAGTAAAATCCCTGGTATTCGTTACGGGCAAATTCTATTATGACCTAATTGAAAAAAGAGAAGAGTTGGATAGATATGATATCGCCTTCGTGCGCGTAGAACAGTTGTTCCCACTACCCACCGAAGCAATGAAAAAAATCATCAAAAAGTATAAAAACGCAGATGATGTGGTTTGGGCACAGGAAGAGCCCAAAAATATGGGTGCCTATTCCCACATATTAATGCATTTTGAAGAATCAAAGAATTTTAGAGTCTGTAGCAGAAAAATGTATGCTGCGCCTGCCGCCGGAAGCACGGTCAGGTCCAAAGCACGTCATGCAAAAGTGATTGAAAGTGTTTTTGATAAGACTATGGAGTAAATTTCTTTACGGAAAATCATTAATTTTAAGGCTCCCTTTTTAAGATGAAAGAATAAAGCGCAAATCACAAAAAGTATATTGAAAGACCGCCACGAAAAACACGCAATTAAAATAGTGACCCCACGGTTGCAAAAAAGATAAAATTATGGCATTAGAAATGAAAGTCCCCTCTCCGGGAGAATCCATCACAGAAGTTGAAATAGCCTCCTGGCTTGTAAAGGATGGCGATTATGTTGAAAAGGATCAAGCAATAGCCGAAGTGGATAGCGATAAAGCAACCCTTGAGCTTCCAGCGGAGGCAAGCGGCATCATCACCCTAAAAGCAGAAGAAGGAGATACCGTTGCCGTTGGTGATGTGGTTTGCATTATTGACACCGATGCGAAAAAACCCGGTGGGCAAGATGATGAAACAGAAACCTATAAAAAACCCGGCGATGAGAGTGGCGGGGAAAACGCCGCACCAGATTTAGATAAGGCGAAAGCAAAGGAAACAGAGAAAAAGGAAAAGAAGGAAGAGCCGAAAAAAGCAGAAGCTGAAAAACAAACTCCTTCAAAATCTTCTACGCCCAATCAGGAGCAGGATAAAAAAACATACGCAACAGGTTCGGCTTCACCCGCCGCAAAGAAAATCCTAGACGAAAAAGGAATGGATTCCAAAGATGTAAAAGGAAGTGGCCGCGACGGTAGAATAACAAAAGAAGATGCTGCCAGCGCAACCCCGTCAATGGGAACGCCAGGTAAAGGTAGTCGCGGTAGCGAACGCAAAAAACTTTCTATGCTTCGCCGGAAGGTAGCGGAGCGATTGGTAACTGCAAAAAATGAAACGGCAATGCTCACCACTTTTAATGAAGTGGATATGACCGCAATTTTTTCACTTCGCAATCAATACAAAGAACAGTTTAAGGAAAAGCACGGGGTGGGCCTTGGGTTTATGTCCTTCTTTACCATGGCTGTGGTGCGGGCACTTGATCTTTTCCCAGATGTGAATTCCATGATTGATGGCGATTACATGATTACCTATGATTTTAAGGATATATCAATAGCAGTTTCGGGTCCCAAAGGCTTAATGGTTCCGGTTATCAGAAATGCTGAGAATTTAAGTTTTAGAGGAGTGGAAGATGAAGTAAAGCGACTTGCAATTAGGGCTCGCGATGGCCAGATTACTGTGGATGAGATGACCGGTGGCACCTTTACTATTTCCAATGGAGGAGTTTTTGGGAGCATGCTCTCTACCCCAATTATCAATCCTCCTCAATCGGCAATTTTAGGAATGCATAACATTGTGGATCGAGCAATTGTTCGCGATGGTGGAATAGTGGTTGCGCCAATAATGTACGTAGCCCTTTCATATGATCATAGAATTATCGATGGACGGGAATCCGTCGGGTTTTTAGTGGCTGTGAAGGAAGCCTTGGAAAGTCCTGAAGAATTACTTATGAATAATGATGTTAAGAAGGCCTTAGAGCTATAAACCAAAATACGAAATAAAAAATCCGGCAAGTGCCGGATTTTTTTTGGTTAGCTAGGAAACATCTTATCAGCTAAAAAAAATAGTATTAATCAAATTGAGCAACAAAACCAATACTACTGAAACAGTAATTACTATAACTCCTGGTTTATAAGAAGTTGTAGTATTGTTGTAATCCTTCTCTTTTTCTTCTATATAAACTGTTTCTTTCATAATGTAAATATCCGGCTTTATATAGAATTATCAAATACGTGGTAACACGTAAATTTATTCCGCCATAAATATTTCTCTATAGCAGTTTTTCATGATGCTCTTTTGCCCAGATAAGTAGACTGTTGGTTTTAGGCTCGATATTAAGTTTGGTAATTATATTGCTTCTGTGTTTTTCAACGGTTCGATAGGATATGAAAAGCTGTGAGGCTATTTCTTTATTGGTTTTGTCCTGCGCTATTAATTTTAAAATCTTTTTTTCCGAAGGGGTAAGCGTATTCAATTCCCCGTCATCAACAAAAACAACACCTATCAATTCCTTTATTTTTTCGCTAAAGAAAGGATTGCCTTCGGTTACTGTCTTGATGCAATTCTCGATCTCTTCAAGCGCAAATTCCTTTAGGATATACCCGAATATATTTAGTTCCTGTGCTTTTTGATAGAGGTCTTTTTCTTTATGGAGGGTTATCAAAACAATTTTGGTCTGAATGTCCAGGCCTTTGCATTGTTGGGCAATTTCAAGGCCGGACATATATGGCATTTGAATGTCCAAAATCGCGATATCCGGCTTTTTTTTGGCAATGAGGTTATATGCCTCACGGCCGTCCTTGCCACTCCCTAACAAGTTGTAGCCTTTTTCAATTAAAAAGTCGCTGAGGCCTTTCAATAATAAGGGGTGGTCGTCTGCAATAATGATGGATGGTGTAGTGTTGTTCATAATGGAAATTGAAATTCTATCACGGTGCCGGTGTCCTTTTTAGAAATTACTTTCATTTGACCTTTGAGGAATTTGGTTCTTTCTAATAACGTTTTTAGCCCCAATGATTTTACGTCCTGATATTTTTCTGAAAAATCAAATCCCACGCCATTGTCCCGAATGGAAATGAGGATATTGTTAGTGAATTTTTTCACGGAAACCTTTCCCGCCTCGGCGTTCGCGTGTTTTAGTATATTGCTCAAACTTTCCTGGATGATGCGATAGATGTTTACTTCATCTTCCTTGGAGAATATGTTGTCAATGTTGTCTATTTCTGCCGAAATGAAAAGCGTGGTGTTCTCATCTATCATATTTATGGTGTATTCAATCGCTTTTGTGATGCCGAGCTCTTGAAGTTGAAAAGGGTGCAAGTCCCGGGAAATTGCGCGAACCTCTTCAATGGTATGGTCCACCAATTGTTTGGAATCTTCATCACCGCTGGCCATAAGCTTGTTTTTTATAACTAATAACTGTTGCCCGATACCGTCGTGCAGATCTTTCGAAATTCTACGACGCTCACTTTCTTGGGAAATTAATAGTTCTTGGCTAAATTTTTCCTGTAGAATTTTGTTGCTTCTTAAATGGCGCTGATTGCGGAAAAGCAGGATCAACCCGAAGCCCAAGAGTATGGCTATGCCGCCAAAGAGCATTGCTTTTTTAAAACTTTCGTTATCCTTTTCGAGCAAGCTTATATTGGTGGATTTTTCAACCAGTTCCTTTTCTTTTTTCTCAGTTTCATAAAGAGTTTGGTAATAGGCTAAGGCATTAGCGGTACTTCGGTTATAAATAGAATCCTTGATAGCGTTGGAGGCTTGGTTGTTTTCCACGCTTTTTTTGAATTCTCCCATATCAAAATATAGTTCTGCCAAAAAGGAATAGGAACTCATTATTTCATCCTCAAGGCCTAAAGTTTTGGCAGCGGCAAGTTTTTCTTCGGCAAGCGCCAATGCTTCGTCCAGTTTTCCGGTGGTTTGCAGATATTTAGCCTTTCCGCCCAAATAATTCAGTGTTGCGGACGGATTTCCCGCAAGGTCATATTCTAAACTTTCAATTAGTTCCAAGTGTTTTTTTGCTTCAATTAGCTGGTTGTGCTCACAATAATATTCGATCAATCTGGAATGTATACCTATGAATAATGATTGGTTGGTGTTGTTCTTTTCAAAATTTTTATCGGCTATAAGCAATGATTTATATTCTAATTCGCGTTTCCCCATTTTTTTATAATCCAGTGCCTGATTATAATATTCATTAGCTAGAAATCTGTTTAATCCCAAAGCCTTCATTTTTTTGATAAGTGCCTTGCGCTCTGCTTTTGCCTTTTCATAGAAACCATTCATGCTGAACATGCTGATGATGCCTTGCTGGGCATACACCATATAATCATATTCCTCTTTGTCCTCATAAATTTTGAATGCTTTTGTAAAATCATCTCCCGCCAAAACAAACCTTCCCAAATTTGAATATGCCTGCCCTCTGAAAAGATAGGTGTCCGCAATGTTAAGGGAGTCATTTTTTGAAAAATTTTCCAGCGCCATGTTATAGTCTTCTATGGCTTTTTTAAAATCTACTTTCGTATTGGCCTTGCCACGTTTAATATAAAGACCGCCCAACAATAGGCTGTCCTTGATTTTATATTTTCGGGCCAGCACACTATTTATTATTGTAATTGCATTTAACGGGTCATTGGCATAGGTAGTTAGCGGAAACTGAAGGTTCATCGCTTTTTTGGCCGCGGCTTCAATGCTATCCATTTCTTGGGCTAGTGCAATATACTGCATACTATATTTTATAAAAGCAGCAGTGTCAGTTTTAAAAGTAAGGGATAACAAACTATCCAGAGCTTGCAGACTTTCTGTTTCGTTTTTGGCTGAAACCAATTTTTTTTGATAAAACGAAATGTCCTGACAATTTCCAGAAGAGGTGGAAAAGAATATAATTAATAATAAAAGTCCTATATTTTTTAGCACAAAGGAAACATTTCAGATGAAGTTAAAAGTACTTAATTTATTGTAAATAAACCATATCAACAGCTCCAATCTATTTTATATAGAAGCAATTTCGGCCATAATCGATTACGGCCCGATGGTGTTTCAAAAAATCTGCGCCAATAATTCCGTGAACAGGACCTTCATTTACCTGCGCCAATGCCTCATTAACATGGGAAAGATCAAAAAGCACAAAATCCATGTTTTTTATTTCCCAATGTTGAATCTTAAAAGCGTTGTTCCGGGATAGCATTGTTTCCATATTTATAGCCCCTGCACCGGCTGCTTTTATAATGCTCTCTTCACTAATCAACAGAAAATGTGCGCTATGCTTGAAACCGACACAGCTGGTGGAGGCCCCGGTGTCCAAAATAAAATCGCCCAAAACTTGGTTTATTTTTGCCGAAAAAAGATAATGTCCCGTGGCTAATTTTTTAAGGGGAATTCGGAAGAAGCCTTGTTTTTCAAGAAAATTGCGTAACTGCATCAATATTTTTGTGTAAAGATAGCAAACAAAATAAGTAGCTTTGCACCCAATGTTGACCGACACACATACACATTTATATAGCAACGCATTTGATGGGGACCGCAATGAAATGATGAACCGGGCCCTAAACGCGGGAATCACCCGGTTTTTTGTCCCGGCTATTGATTCCACTTATACGCAAGCAATGTATTCGCTGGAAAGGGAGTATCCAAAAAATGTATTTTTAATGATGGGTCTGCACCCAACTTCGGTTAAGGAAAATTTTGAGGAAGAGCTGGCCCATGTGGAGCTGCAGTTCCAAGCCCGAAGGTTTTACGCGGTGGGGGAAATTGGAATAGACCTATATTGGGATAGCACCACTTTGGAAATTCAGAAAATTGCCTTTAAAAAACAGATTCAACTGGCAAAAAAATACAAACTCCCCATTGTGATCCATTGCCGGAATGCCTTCGATGAAATTTTTGAGGTTCTGGAAACCGAAAAAGCAAACGACCTTTTTGGCATCTTTCACTGTTTCACCGGAACATTCGAACAGGCAGAGCGGGCCATATCCTATAATATGAAATTAGGTATTGGCGGCGTAATTACTTTTAAAAATGGAAAAATTGATACTTTTTTAGAAAAAATTCCATTAGAGCATATTGTTCTGGAAACCGATTCGCCTTATCTGGCGCCTGTACCGTATCGGGGAAAACGCAATGAGAGCAGCTATATGGCATTAATTTCTCAGAAGGTTGGAGAAATTTATGGTATCTCCCATAATGAATTGGCACGCATAACCACAGAAAATTCCAAGTCCGTTTTTGGAATATAGATAGTTTAATGATTATGAAAAAAAAACCCAACATTTTACTCATTTACACCGGAGGCACCATCGGAATGATCAAGGATTTTGAAACGGGAGCACTTCGCAATTTCAACTTTAATGAGTTGTTGAGCTACATTCCCGAACTTAAATTGTTGGACTGCAACATTACTACCACTTCTTTTACAAATCCGATTGATAGTTCCAATATGAACCCCAAATATTGGATGGATATTGCCAAAATTATTGAATCCAATTATGAAAGGATGGATGGATTTGTAGTGCTTCATGGCAGCGATACTATGAGCTATACCGCTTCCGCATTAAGTTTTATGTTGGAAAATTTGAGTAAACCCGTAATTTTTACGGGCTCGCAACTACCCATTGGTGATTTGCGTACGGACGCGAAAGAAAATTTGATTACTTCCATCCAGATTGCCTCGCTTCAGGAAAAAGGCGTTTCAAGAATCGCAGAGGTCGGTCTTTATTTTGAATACAAACTATATCGGGCCAACCGTACCACAAAGATCAATGCGGAGCATTTTGAGGCCTTTGCCTCTCTCAATTACCCTGAATTGGTACAGAGCGGCGTAAATTTAGTGGTTAACGATGAATCGCTTTACAAACCAAATCGAAAAAAGAAACTAAAGGTGCATACGAATTTGGAAAGTAATATAGTATTGATAAAGATGTTTCCGGGGATGGATGAAAAAACTATAGAATATCTTTTTGATTTTCCCGATATGAAAGGATTGGTGCTTGAAACATATGGCAGTGGTAATGTTACGAATGCCCAATGGTTTATTAGTTCCCTAAAAAAGGTTATAAAAAAAGGCATACCTGTTATCAATGTTACCCAATGTAGTGGCGGAAGCGTAAACATGGGATTATATGAAACTAGCACAGAACTCAAAAAAATGGGCGTAATCAGTGCAAATGATTGTACCACAGAAGCGGCACTGGCAAAACTGATGTATTTGTTGGGACAGAAAATTACCGCTAACAGCTTCAAAACCATATTTGAAACCTCCCTGCGTGGAGAAATGCGATAAATTTACCTGCTAAATTATTTTATGGCGTTATTTTTTTTGTGATATTTGGCACTCGTTTTATAAAAATGCCGTTCCGTCCCTAAAGGGTGTCATTTTCTAGAGATTTTTTGAAATGTACATTTGCACCTTTTAGGGTTGGGGCGTAAAATTTTAGAGAGGTGGCCGAGTGGTCGAAGGCGCACGCCTGGAAAGTGTGTATACGCCACAAGCGTATCGAGGGTTCGAATCCCTTCCTCTCTGCAATAAATCGAAAGCCTATTATCACACCCATAGCGAGTGTACTTAATATTCTTGTAGATTTACTAAATTATTTTATATCTTTAAACCTTTAACTAAAAACAAACTTTAAGTCGATAGCAATGAAAAAATTATTTTCTATTCTGGCGCTTGCCGCAATCGTTTTTGCAGGCACTTTAAACGCAAATGCTGCAACAGCGCAAACAATGCCAACCAGTTCACAAGCCTTGGTAACAGCAGCTACATTCACCATTATTCAAGATGAAGCGGCTCCCGCTGCCGATACAGATAAGGGGTTTCATCAAGAATTGAAGGAACGTTTTGTTGAAGGTGGTCCTGGATTTATGGGAATCGTGCTTTTGTGTCTTATTCTAGGTTTGGCTATTGCTATTGAAAGAATTATTTATCTTAACCTCTCTACAACAAACACACAGAAATTAGCGCAAGATGTTGAAGATGCCCTGAACAGTGGTGGAATTGACGCAGCCAAAGAAGTGTGCCGTAACACTAAAGGCCCCGTGGCCTCCATTTATTATCAAGGTTTAGATCGTGCCCACGAAGGTATTGACATTGCTGAAAAGGCGGTTGTAGCATACGGAGGCGTGCAGATGGGTCAACTTGAAAAAAATGTATCCTGGATATCCCTTTTCATCGCTTTGGCTCCAATGCTTGGTTTCATGGGAACTGTAATCGGGATGATTATTGCTTTCGATAAAATTCAGGCAGCTGGTGATATGAACCCATCACTTGTAGCAGGAGGTATTAAAGTGGCTCTTCTAACTACGGTATTTGGTTTGATTGTTGCCATCATCCTTCAAATTTTCTACAATTATATTATTGCTAAAATTGATAGCATCGTTAATAGTATGGAAGATGCTTCCATAACATTAATTGATATGCTGTTCGACTACAAACAAAAAAACAAAATCTAAACAAACCACAAGATGGCATTACATAAAATTTTAAAAATAGTAGCGTTGCTTCTTAGCGTTGCAGGGATTATATTTCTTGCAATGATCATCGTAAAAGGTGATGAGGCTGTAACCGCTACAGGTGAAGGTGTTGATGGGTTCCTATATGTGGCATATATAACGTTTGCTATTATTGTAGTATTTGTATTATTTTTTGTACTGAAAGGAATTTTCGCCGGAAATATAAAGAACACATTGATTTCAGTAGGGGCTTTTTTACTTGTAATAGTGGTAGCATATGTATTGGCCGATAGTTCGCCAATGGAAATGCAAGAGGGTGAAATGCTTTCTGAAAGCGGCTCAAAATGGGTTGGAACTGGTTTAATTGCATTCTATATACTGGCAGTATTGGCAGTAGGCGCTATGGTTTTTAGCGGAATTAAAAAAATAACAAAATAATGGCAAGAAGAGCAACACCTGAAGTAAATGCAGGGTCGATGGCTGACATCGCTTTCCTCTTGCTTATCTTTTTCTTGGTGACTACCACCATAGAAAAGGACAAGGGTATAGCACGGCAGTTACCGCCCAAAGAACCGCCAACGGACGAACAGGTAAAGATTAAGGAGAAAAACCTTTTTATCGTTAATGTTAATCGAAGCGATCAGTTACTCGTTGAAGAAAAATTAATGGAGCTTAAGGATTTACGCGAAGCAGCCATTGCATTTCTTGACAACGGAGGAGCACCAGCTGGTTCCCCCGAATACTGCAACTACTGTAAGGGTAAAAGAAATCCAGAGTCGTCGGACAATCCTGACAAAGCGGTTATATCCGTTCAAAATGACCGCCTCACCTCCTATAAAATGTACATAGCCGTTCAAAATGAACTTGTTGCTGCTTATAATTTTTTAAGGGACCGGGAATCAGAACGTCTATATGGCTGGAAATTTACCGAAATGACAAAGGATCTTGATGAAGGAAAAATAAAAGGTGAAACTGCCAAAGAAGCTTTGCAGGAAAAATTGGAGACTATTCAAAAATTATTCCCACAGAAACTTTCAGAAGCAGAACCTAAAAAATCGGGACAATAATATTAAGAATATGTCAAAATTCACAAAGAAAAAAAGCAGCGAATTGCCAGCAATTTCTACAGCATCCCTTCCGGATATTGTATTTATGTTACTATTCTTTTTTATGGTGGTAACCGTATTGCGTGATGACAATTTGCTGGTTCAAAACAAACTGCCGAAAGCTGATCAGGTAGAAAAATTGAAAAAGGATCGATCAGTTTATATTTATGCCGGAAAGCCAAGTTCAAGATATCAGGACAAATATGGTTCAGAAGCTAAAATACAAATTGGGGATAAGTACACGGACCTTTCCAATATTAAGTTTGCACTCACCGAAGCGCGCCAAAAATTGTTGCCTGAACTACAGGACAAAGTAATGGTTGCGCTAAAAGTTGATGAGAAAACAAATACTGGAATGGTCACGGACATTAAACAGGAATTGCGGGATCTAAATATGTTGAAAATAATTTACATCACCACTCCTGGAAATGAAGTAACGCAATAAGCGATTTGAAAAATAATTCATAGCGCCTTGACCTATCTTTTTAGGCTCAAGGCGTTTTTTTATTCGCATTATTTTTAAAAAATTACATATATCTTTACGGGCATGCAAAGGATATTAAAATTTTTTCTACCAATATTTTTAATCTTTCCGGTCTGTACAATATTATCGCAGGATACAATTCAGCGTGCTACTGTCGATTCTTTGTATAGGGAGGACCAGTTTTATGTCGGTATCACCTACAATGCCCTTTTGGACATGCCCGATGGCGTAAACGCGCGAGGTCTTTCCGGTGGAATTCAATTTGGTTTTCTTAGGGATATTCCATTAAATAACCGGCGAAATATAGCCTTGGCAATAGGTGCGGGAATTGCTCTCGATCAATTTGGTGAAAATCTCTTTATTGGCGAAACTAATGATGATGAAACTATTTTTAGAGTTTTGGATGAAAATGTAGATTATAATCGTAATCGTTTCAATATGGCTATTATTGAAGCCCCACTGGAATTCAGATGGAGAACTTCCACACCTTCAACCTATAAATTTTGGCGGGTGTATGCTGGGTTTAGAGTTGGCTATGCATATTGGTACAAGGCAACTTTTAAACAGTCCGGCAATAATGTGAACCAAACTAAAATAGCTGAATTTGATCCGCTACGGCTCTCTACAACCTTAAGTTTTGGATATAGCACTTTTAATTTGTTTGCCTCCTACAGCATCAATCCTTTCTTCAAAAATGCTGAAACCATTGATGGTGCTGTGGTTGAGTATAGAACACTAAAACTCGGGTTGATGTTTTATATTCTATAGCCAGAAATTAAAAAGAATAAACTGTGGGATGATGCCCAAAAGGAACCCAGCTCCTAGCTCTGGATAAGTGTGTGAATCCTTATTAAGCCTAGAGGAAGCTACCCAGCCGTTTACAAAAAGAAAAAAGCTTATGGAAATTAGCAAGTTTATCTTAAAATGGGCACTCAAGCCCACAATGAACATTAATATTCCAGCTACTCCCATTTGATGCAAACTTACCTTCAACTTAAAGAATACCATTATTAATGCGCTGAAGGCAGAGAAAAGAATGCCGACAAAAAAATAATACAGCTCCGCATCTTCGTATGGATCAAACACCATTTTTAGAATGAGCAGTAATAAAATGCACTGAATCATTAATGGAAATTTGCGCTCTTTTACTTCCTTTAAATAAATAGTTTCAACCACCTTTAAATTTTTCAAAAGGAAAAAGATTACAATGGGAATTAAGAGTGTTATAATGGCAATAGCAAAAAATTCTACACGGATTAATTGTGGGTCTACGTATTTTGGTGTGACACTGTAATAGAGAAAAGTGCCCAACAAAGGCATCAACAAAGGGTGAAAAATATAAGATGCAGCTTTTAGAAATAGGTTCATCAAATTTCCTTTCGTAGTCTTGCCACCGGCAAATCCAGTTGTTCTCTATATTTTGCGATGGTCCGTCGTGCAATGGGATATCCTTTTTCCAACAGGATTTTGGCCAATTTATCGTCCGTAAGCGGTTTGCGTTTGTTCTCTTCGGAAATAGTTATTTCAAGAATTTTTTTGATTTCCTTAGTTGAAACGTCCTCGCCTTGGTCATTTTTCATGGATTCGCTGAAAAAGTCCTTAATCAGTTTTGTGCCGTAAGGTGTGTCAACATATTTACTATTAGCCACGCGTGAAACGGTGGACACGTCCATATTAATTTTGTCCGCAATATCTTTTAGGATCATTGGCCTGAGTTTTCGTTCATCCCCACTCAAAAAGTATTCTTCTTGGTAATGCATAATGGCATTCATTGTAACGAAAAGGGTTTGTTGCCGTTGTTTTATGGCATCGATGAACCATTTTGCGGCATCCAATTTTTGTTTAATGAAAAGCACGGCATCCTTCTGTGCTTTAGATTTTTCCTTAGCCTCTTTGTAGCCTTTCAGCATATTGGTGTAATCATGGCTCACGTGAAGTTCAGGAGCATTTCGTCCGTTTAAGGTTAAATCCAATTCGCCGTCAATAATTTTTATTGCAAAATCTGGAACAACGTGCTCCACTATTCTTGTGTTTCCGGAATAGGTGCCACCTGGTTTTGGATTTAAACCTTCGATTTCATGAATGGCATCCCGCAATTGATCTTCGGAAACGTCGAATTTTTGTATGAGTTTTTTGTAATGCTTTTTGCTGAACTGATCGAAGGAATCTTCAATGATATTTATGGCCAAGGTAACCGAGGGCGTAGGTTCTTTCCGCTCAAGCTGAAGCAGGAGGCACTCTTGCAAATCACGAGCCGCAACGCCTGCGGGATCTAATTCCTGAACTATTTTAAGGACTTTTTCAACCTTGTCTTCAGTAGTGTAGACGTTCTGGGTGAAAGCCAAATCATCAACAATGTCTTGAATTTCCCTTCTTATGTAGCCACTTTCATCCACACTACCAACTAGAAATTGCGCAATTTCTTCTTCCTCCTCATCAAGCCGATAGGTGCTTAGTTGTTGCATTAAATATTGTGTAAAGGAGGTTCCGGCGGCATAAGGCATTTGCCTTTCTTCATCGTCAGCGCTATAGTTGTTCGCGGAAAGTTTATAACTCGGTATTTCATCATCGCTTAAGTAATCATCAACGTTTATATCGGTTTCAATCACTTCATTGCCTTCGTCAAAATTCTCATCAAACTGATCATTGTTAAACTCATCATCAAAATTTTCACTTTCTTCTTTTCCGCCTTCCAGTGCCGGATTTTCTTCCAATTCCTGGGCAATTCGTTGTTCAAATGCTTGTGTGGGCAATTGAATCATCTTCATCAACTGTATTTGTTGAGGAGATAATTTTTGGGAAAGTTTAAAGCTTAATTGTTGTTTTAACATGATTAATTTTACTTCTTCATAAAGTTAAAAAAAACCAGCTACTAAAATAGTTAAGTAGCCAGTTTTAATACAATCTTATGTTTTAAAATTTAGAACTCTGCGTTGCCGGGAGTCCTTGGATAAGGAATAACATCACGAATGTTGGACATGCCGGTAGTGAACTGTACCAAACGTTCAAACCCAAGTCCGAAACCACTGTGCACGGCTGTTCCGAACTTTCGCAGATCCAGATACCAGTACAATTCTTCTTTGTCAATATTCATGGTTTTCATTTTTTCCAGGAGCACATCATAGCGTTCCTCCCGCTGCGAACCGCCAACAATTTCACCAATGCCCGGAAATAGCACGTCCATTGCTCGAACAGTTTTTCCATCGTCATTTAGGCGCATATAAAATGATTTTATATTTGCCGGATAATCGAAAAGGATAACAGGGGTTTTGAAATGTTTTTCAACCAAAAATCGCTCGTGTTCGCTTTGTAGATCCGCACCCCAATCCTCAATTATATATTTGAACTTCTTCTTTTTGTTGGGGGCTGAATTTTTCAAAATATCAATAGCCTCGGTGTAACTTACTCGTTTAAAGTTATTTTCAAGTATAAAATGTAACTTCTCACGAAGTTTCATCTCACTACGTTCCGCCTGAGGTTTTGTCTTATCTTCTTCCAACAATCGATTTTCGAGAAATTCAATATCATCCGCACAGTTTTCCAAGGCATAGTTTATTACGTATTTTATAAAATCCTCAGCCAGATCCATGTTGGCGTCCAAATCGTTAAATGCTACTTCCGGTTCTATCATCCAAAATTCTGCGAGGTGGCGGCTTGTGTTGGAATTCTCGGCCCTAAAAGTTGGTCCGAAGGTATATACTTTGCCAAGGGCCATGGCATAAGTTTCGGCTTCAAGTTGCCCACTTACTGTGAGATTGGCCTCTTTTTCAAAAAAATCTTCCTTAAAATTTACGTTCCCTTTTTCATCGAGTGGCGGGTTTCTGGCATCTAGTGCGGTAACCCTGAACATTTCGCCGGCACCTTCGGCATCGCTGCCGGTTATAATGGGTGAATGCATATAGTTGAACCCGTTTTTCTGAAAATATTGGTGAACCGCAAAAGCCAGTTTTGATCGGGTTCGCATTACGGCGCCAAAGGTATTGGTTCGAATTCGCAAATGGGCCTGCTCACGAAGGGTTTCGAGTGAGTGCTTTTTGGGAGAAAGAATGGTGAGTTTTACGTCCTCCGGATTTGCTTCGCCCAAAATGGTCAATTTTGAAACTTGTATTTCAATATTCTGACCTTGGCCCTGGCTTTCCACCAACGTTCCTTTCACTTCTATTGCGGCGCCAACGTTTACTTTTTTAAGCAATTCTTCGCTAAAATTTTCAAAATCTACAACGCATTGCAGGGTTTTGATTGTGGAACCGTCATTCAGGGCTATAAACCTGTTACTTCTGAAGGAGCGTACCCAACCGCGAACTGTTACCTCCACATGGGTCTTTTCGCTTTTCAACAATTTAGCTATTGTTTTGTCTTGCATGGTCATTTTTTAAGAGGAGCAAATATACTTCAAAATATTTCCAAAAAAGAAAATACCAAATTCCAAAAAACGCAAATGGGCCATAAAAAATGCCCGAACAAAGAATGAAGAATTACAAATCCTCTTCCTCGTCCGTCAAGATTTCCATTGCCGGTTTTTTCATCGTTTCTTTATTGGCGATACTTTTTTCCAACGAAAGAAGGAGGACGGGCAGCAACAGCAAATTGGACAACATTGCGAAAAGCAATGTGATGGAAACCAATGCTCCCAAGGCAACCGTGCCGCCAAAACTGGAAATGGTGAATACGGAAAAGCCGAAGAAAAGAACAATGGAAGTATAGAACATACTCACGGTGCTTTCCCGCAGTGCCGCGTAGACCGATTTTTTTATTTTCCAATTATTGGCGATGAGTTCCTGCCGGTATTTGGCCAAAAAGTGAATGGTGTCATCCACGGAAATTCCGAAGGCAATGCTAAAAACCAGAATTGTGGAAGGTTTTATCGGCACGCCCACAAACCCCATTACCCCGGCTGTAATGATTAACGGGAGGAGATTGGGAATTAGCGAAACCAAAATCATTTTAAAGCTTCTGAACATCCAGGCCATAAATATTGCAATTAGGCAAATGGCCAGCGAAAGTGAAAGAATTAAATTGTTCACTAAATAATGTGTTCCTTTTTGAAATACCAAGGCTTTGCCCGTAACCGAAACATTATAGCGCTCCGGCGGAAAAACTTTGTTTATTTCATTGTGAAGGTTTTCCTCTATGCGGTCAAACCTGTCTGGTTTGGTATCTTTCATGAAAGTAGTAATGCGTGCAAATTGACCCGTACTATCCACATAGCTGCTCAATAGGTTGGCATTGGTGCCGCTGCTTTTGGCGTAGCTTAAAATGAAATTTTTTTCTTGGCTGTTCGGAAGCTGATAGTATTCTGGATTGCCGTTGTAATAGGCTTGTTTTGAATATTTCACCAGTTCAACAACGGATAGCGGCTTCGCAAACTCAGGGATTTCCTTAATATGGTCCTGTAGTTCATCTATGCGTTTTAGGGTGGAAAGACTCATGACGCCTTTTTTCTTTTTGGTGTCCACCATAATTTCCAGAGGCATAATGCCTTCATATTCCCTCTCAAAAAAGCGGATATCATCAAAGAAGCCAGTATTCTTCGGCATATCCTCAATTATGCTTCCCGAAATTTTAATGTTGAAAATACCAATTATGCTCGTGCAGAGTAAAAGCACGGCAACAATATAAATAGTGATGCGCCGGTCGCGAACCATGCGTTCTATCCAGAGTACAAATTGGTTGATCCATATTCTGTTCAAATGCTTTAGGTGCTTCTCCTTCGGCACAGGCATATAACTGTAAATAATGGGAATAATGAGCAGACTCAACAAAAAGATGGCCACAATGTTGATGGAGGCCACAATACCAAATTCACTTAAAAGCTCGCTTTTCACCAAAATAAAAGTGGCAAAACCGGAAGCAGTGGTGAGATTGGTCATTAGCGTTGCGTTTCCAATTTTGGTAATTACCCGCTGTAAAGATTTTGCCTGATTTCCGTGAAGTCTAATTTCCTGTTGGTATTTGTTTATAAGGAAAATGCAGTTGGGGATTCCAATTACAATGATAAGTGGCGGAATGAGTGCCGTAAGTACAGTAATTTCATAATGCATCAGTCCCAAGAACCCGAAGGACCACATAACTCCAATTATAACTGTGACCATGGAAATTATCGTAGCCCGGACGGAACGGAAGAAGAAAAAGAAAATGAGGGAAGTAACAAACAGCGCCGCACCAATAAACAGGCCTATTTCATCAATGATGCTCTGGGAATTGAGGGTGCGGATGTATGGCATTCCGGAGGTATAAACTGTTATGCCAGTTTCGGACTCAAATTTTTTGATCAATGGTATTAAATCCTCTATCACAAAATCCTTTCGGGCTGCCGTGTTCACAATTTCCTTTTTCATGTAAATTGCCGAGCGAATGCTTTGTTTGTCGGGGCTGTAGATTAGGCCGTCATAAAACGGAAGCTTGTTGAACAGTTCGTCCTTGTATTGTGCAAGCGATGCATCAGTAAAAACCGAATCCTGAATGAATGGCACGAGTACAAAACCTGTGGTATCCGTCTTTTTTTCAAGCTTTTTAAGGTTTCCCACAGAAAGGGTTAATTCCACTTCATTGAATTTTTCAATGTCCTGCGTTAGCTTGTTCCATGCCGCAAAATTCTTTGGTGTAAAAAGTGATGAATCTTTTACACCCATTACAATTAAATTGCCCTCTTCCCCGAAGTGTGATAGAAATTGGTCATATTCCAGATTGATGGGATGGTCGTCCGGAAGCAGATTTGCCTCGGTATAAGTGAAGCGCATGTTTTTCCACTGCAGTGCCAGTAGGATGGTAATGCTTAAAATAACCAATAAAATCCAGGTGCGGTTGCGTAGTATAAAGCGCGCAACCCAACCCCAAAAACCAATGCTGAAAAGTTTGTTCAAAACAATTTTTTTATAGTATCAACAAAGGTAAGTATTCCCAATTAGTAGGGCATTTTTTTTTTTTTGGGAATTTGGATACAACATTCAGCAAAAGGCCAATGCGAACTGCCTACAGCTTCAGATTGAATGTAAACTTAAAGGAAATATTATCCTCTAAATCCGGTAAATTATAAAAACCATAACGGTATGCAAAGCTAAGCCCGAAACCAAGGGCAATCTTGTTGAGTTCAAAACCGGCTTCGTTGTAAAAATGGTCCAGCTGGTTAAAGGAAATTCCAAAGTGATCTTCCGGATTGCTCATTTCGCCAATAGCGTGCCGTGATAGCAAGACCAATTCTGGTTTCCAATTTTTTGCGAGCTTAAATCTTCTAAACGTATGCTTCAATTGGAACATCGCCAGTTTATCGGAATAGAATTCCCCAAAATACATGGTTTCAAAACTCTGCACCCCCGCCACCGAAAATCTATTGAAAAGCCTTTCCTTAGTGGGTTGGTTGGGAAACGCATGGAATAAATGAGTTAACGGAACATCCCCATTGGCAAGCACTCCCTGCAATAAAAAACTGGTTCGGGACAAATTTTTCCTTTCAATATCGTAGTCCAATTTTAACCCAAACTTCGCATAATTGAAATCACTTCCTGCAATTCCCTTAAACCCTTTAGTAATTTGGGCGCTCACTTTTGGCAAAACATCCGTGGCCACTTTCTTTCCATCGGAATTCACAATGGAATCAGTCCGCAATTTCACACGAAAAGCCAGAATTGCTTCTGCGAGCTGGTATTCGTTATAGCCCCTGCCGTCATTAATGAAATAATATTCCTCGAAATTGCCAACATCGGAATGTTGTACCCGTAGCTCGGTGAGAATTTTTGGCGAAAGTTCGCTTTGTATGTTGGCCTGCCACTTGGTGTATTTATAAAACTGAATAATATTTAGCAATCGCGGTTCAAAAAGAGAATAAAATCTGGCGTCGGTCAAGAAATCATACGTGCCTATTTCTTTGATATCATCAACATAATAAAGGCTTACCCAAGCTTTTTTCTCTTTATTTAAAAGAGCGCTCCCGCCCAGGCTATATTTAAATGTTTGGTCTTTAAACCCGTATGCCACATAGCCGCCAAGGTTGTAGTTCTCAAATAATTTTTCATTGGTAACCCCACCGATTCCCAATCGTAATCCTTCGTGTATATTGTATTTAAATAATGTTTTGAGATCTATGTCGAAAAAACCAACGGGAAGATAACCGGTGGTGAACGGATGTCCTTTTTTCTCGGAAAAGTCAGCGATTGTTTTTTTTATTCCTGAAACAGAATCCTTCTCCGTTCCATTGGTTTCTTGCCCAAAAGCCGAAATTGTTATCAGCAATGAAAGAAGAAATATTAGTATACGCATAAGATTATTGGGAAGTTTCTTTTGGTTTAAAAGTAAAAAGAAAGCGGCATAGTAGCCGCTTTATTGTATATAGTTTAACGAAAACAGAAGTTTAGACTGTCATTATTTCTTTTTCTTTTTTCGCTAAAATCTCATCGATTTTTTTAATATGTTGATTGGTCATTTCCTGAATATCCTCTTCCAGACTTTTCTTCAAATCTTCCGAAATTTCCAAACCTTTAAGCTCATTGTTGGCGTTTTTCCGGTCATTGCGGACTCCAATTTTTGCTTCCTCGGCAGCGGCTTTGGCTTGTTTTGCTAAATCCCTTCGGCGTTCCTCCGTTAATGGCGGAACTGAAATAATAACACTTTCACCATTGTTCATGGGGTTAAAACCAATGTTGGCCAAATGGATGCCGCGCTCAATTTCTGGAATCATGTTTTTCTCCCACGGTTGTATGGTAATAGTCATTCCATCAGGAGTGCTCACGTTTGCCACTTGGCTCAGGGGCGTTTGGCTTCCATAATAATCCACCATAACGCTTCCAACCATTGCCGGTGACGCTTTGCCGGCGCGAATGTTCACCAATTCTTTTTCAAGATGTTTTATGGCATTGCCCATTGCTTCTTTGGCGCCATCAATTAAAAAATCTATTTCGTCTTCCATAACATGCCCGAATTTCGACTCCGCTCAATATAAACTGCGGCGGGTACCTTTTAATTAAACTTAATTTTTATATTTATTTTTTCCCATTGGGAGTAAGGGGACTACAAATTCACTTTTGTCCCGATCTTTTCTCCGGAAACCACTTTCAACAAATTTCCTTTTGTGTTCATATCAAAAACTATAATTGGTAATTCATTTTCCTGGCTAAGGGTGAAGGCGGTCGTGTCCATGACCTTCAGGCCTTTCTGCAACACATCTTCAAAACTGATAAAATCGAATTTTGTTGCAAGCTTGTCTTTTTCGGGATCGCTGGTATAAATTCCGTCCACGCGGGTTCCTTTTAAAATAACATCTGCGCCTATTTCTATGGCGCGTAGAACTGCAGCCGAATCAGTAGTAAAATAAGGATTTCCCGTTCCTCCGCCGAAAATAACAACGCGTCCTTTTTCCAAATGGCGAATGGCTTTTCTTCGGATAAAAGGCTCGGCAACTTCATTTATGTTTATGGCGCTTTGCAACCGTGTGGCAACTTCCTCATTCTCCAACGCGCTTTGCAATGCCAATCCATTTATAACGGTTGCAAGCATGCCCATGTGGTCCCCCTGCACTCTGTCCATGCCACTGCTGGCACCGGAAAGACCTCTAAAAATATTTCCGCCACCTATAACGATGGCAACTTCCACACCTTTGTTGATAATCTGTTTTATTTCGTGTGCATATTCTTTAAGCCGAACGGGATCTATACCATATTGTTGGTCACCCATCAAGGCTTCACCGGAAAGTTTTAAAAGAATTCTTTTGTAGTACATGTCCTTTTTTTACAGCGCAAAAATAAAGAAAATTATTGATGCGATGTGAGAATTGGAAAAAAGTAGTTCAGAAGTAGTCGTTCTCCAAATGGCCATAACCGGATTTTTTTTGATGACATTTTCCAAAGCATTCCGATTCCTAAGTAGTGATTCAATTAACCTTTTAAAAACCATCAAAATGAAAATACAATTACTTTTTTTATTATTGGGCGGTTCATATTTTATGACAGCTCAAAACCTGGATTTACAAGCTCCCGCAAGTTCCGTTACTTTTCATCCCGTTTCCTTGCCGAAAACGGAATGTATATCCGATGCGCAACGAGCCGAGATTTGGCAGGAAATAGATTATAACAAGCCTGCTATTCTTAAAAAAAACCCGAATGTTTATGAACATCGCGGGGCGCATCCTTTATTTATACTGCCGTTTAAACCCAAACAAGGTTTTAGCGATTATGGGTACTATTCCCTGTTTAACCAAGTGGATCATAACATAACGCCTAACGGAAATTTGCTGGATTACAATTGTGGGCAAAGAACCTATGATCAAGCTAACAGCAATCACAAAGGCACTGATTATGTAGTATGGCCGTATCCATGGAAAAAAATGGATGAGAATGTCATGGAAATAATTGCCGCTGCCGCTGGAACCATTGAAGTTAAAAGAGATGGCAATTTTGACCGCGGCTGTGAAAATAACGGAAATAACAATTGGAATGGAATACAACTAATCCATGCTGATGGTTCCCGAACATTTTATTGGCATTTTAAAGATGGTTCACTAACGTCTAAAGAGGTGGGCGATACGGTAGAAGTGGGAGAATTTTTAGGCCATGCCGGTAGCTCGGGTAGCAGTGACATACCCCACTTGCATTTTGAGGTTTATGATGCTAGCGTTTCTAGAATAGACCCCTATGCTGGGCCTTGCAATAATTTGAATGCAGATAGCTGGTGGATTGATCAGCCGGATTATTTTGTTCCCGAAATATTAACGCTCTCCACCCATAACTCAGACAATTTTGACTCAGAGTGTGGCGTAGCTGAAAATACCTATGAGGAACTGAATTTTGAAAATGGAGAAACCATCAGATTCCGAATATTTTATCGCGATCTCCAATTAAATTCCAATACCCATATCACAGTTAGAAAACCGGACAACAGCATTCTTTATGAGTATGACTTTGATTCCCCTTGGCCAGATTACACAGCGGCGTGGGCACAATGGAATTTCCCAGTGGATGCTTCTTGGCCAACCGGAGTATATACCGTTTCGGCGGATTTTGGCGGTAATTCCTATGAAACTATCTTTGGGGTACGAACTAATTTAGGTCTTGAAGATTTAACTCAAAACGAAATAGTGCTATATCCAAACCCAACTTCGAAAACCATATTTGTTGAAGCCAGTTCGCAAATTGATAAGATTCAAATTTTTGACTTAACTGGGAGGAAAGTTTTAGAAATTCCCTCTTTGGGTAAAAAGGCAGAATTGAATTTGGGTTATTTAACAACCGGAATCTATATGGCAGTTATTTCTTCCGAAGGAAAAAAGGCAGTTAAGAAGATTGTGAAAGAATAACTCTTGAAATAATACCATAAAAAAAGAGGCTGAAATTAATCAGCCTCTTTTGTTTTAAATATGTTGAAAAGCTTATGCCAAAGAAACTCTCTTAAAGCCAACAACCTCAACATCGCCATACGTTTTTACGTAATCTGCAACGTTCTTTTTGTCGTCTTTAATAAAATTTTGGTCAAGCAACGCTTTTTCGTGATCCATTGTAGTATTGTCGCTAATAAAACGCTCAATTTTTCCTGGAAGGATTTTATCCCAAATTTGCTCTGGCTTGCCTTCAGCTTTCAATTCCGCTTTTGCGTCAGCTTCAGCCTGCGCCAAAACTTCTGGAGTCAATTGTGCTCTTGAAATGTACTTAGGAACGTTTTTAAGTGTCTTGCCCAAACGGCCAAGCTCAATGTTTTCCTTTTCAATTTCAGCAATTCTTGCCTCAGTTTCTGATTCAATAAAAGCTGGGTCAAAATCTTTGTACGAAAGGGTAGAAGCGCCCATTGAAGCCACTTGCATCGATACATCCTTCGCCAATTCCTCAGCGTTGTTCACAGATTTTGAAAGACCTGTTAACGCAGCAATTTTGTTACCGTGAACGTAGGAACCAACGAATGGAGCTTCCAAAATTTCGTAGCCACCAATCTCGATTTTTTCACCAATTACACCAGTTTGTTCAGTTAATTTCTCCGCAACGGTAATGCCATCAAACTTTGAATTCAAAAATTCTTCTTTTGAAGAAGTGTTCAATGCAATCTCGGCCATTTTGTTTGCCATTTCAACGAAAGAATCATTTTTAGCAACAAAATCCGTTTCGCAGTTCAAGGAAATAGCCACTCCTTTAGTGTTATCACTATTCACTTTTGCTGTTGCAACACCTTCGCTGGAATCGCGGTCTGCTCTTTTTTCGGCAATCTTCTGTCCTTTTTTTCTAAGGATGGTGATTGCTTCTTCCATATTTCCGTCTGCCTCTACCAATGCCTTTTTACAGTCCATCATTCCGGCGCCGGTGGCTTGTCTAAGTTTATTTACTTCTGCGGCTGTTATGTTTGCCATTTTTTTAAATTTTAAAAGTTTAAGATTAAAAAAAGTCGTTCAATATGTTTTCAGTAAAGAAAAGAACCAAACGACTTTTAAATTTTAAGATACCGTTATTATTCTTCTTCGTTAAGAACTTCCTTTTTCGATTTTTGACGAACAGGCTGCTTTGCTTCCTCCATTGCCTCAACATCTTCTCCATCTGTGGAAGGAACTTCTACGTTAGTTCGTGCTCTTTTGCCATCAGTTCTCGGAGTTTTCGCTTTCTTTGCCATTCCTTCTTCCTCGTCCTCATCTTCTTCCTTGCCCGATTTTCTTTCGGAAAGACCTTCAATAATGGCTTCGGAAACAAAGCCCATAACGCTTTCAATAGATTTTGAAGCGTCATCATTACTTGGAATTACATAATCAATAGATCGTGGATCGCTGTTAGTGTCAACCATTGCGAAAATTGGGATATTAAGTTTTAGTGCTTCAGCAACCGCAATATGCTCACGGGTGGTGTCAACAATAAAAAGTGCTGCGGGAAGACGGCTCATATCAGAAATGGAACCTAGGTTCTTTTCCAATTTTGCGCGAAGACGATCAACGGCCAAACGCTCTTTCTTTGAAAGGGTGTTGAAAGTTCCGTCCTGCTTCATTCTATCTATAGAAGCCATTTTCTTTACGGCCTTACGGATAGTTACAAAGTTGGTAAGCATACCACCGGGCCATCTTTCAGTGATGTAGGGCATGTTCGCGTTCTTTGCTTTTTCAGCAACAATGTCTTTCGCCTGTTTTTTGGTAGCTACAAAAAGGATTTTGCGTCCACTGGCTGCAATTTTTTTAAGGGCTTCATTGGCCTCTTGGATTTTTGCAGCGGTTTTGTAAAGGTTGATAATGTGGATCCCGTTGCGCTCCATATAGATATAAGGCGCCATGTTCGGGTTCCATTTGCGGGTAAGGTGGCCAAAATGCACACCAGCTTCAAGTAAGTCTTTTACTTCTACTTTTTTTGCCATTTTTGTTTTAGTTTACGTTCTGTGAAAGGATAGCAACCGTTTCTAAAAATGAATTTGGTTTAGATGCTAAACTAACTCCCGAATTTTTCGAGTTAACAGCTTTTTAATTAATAATGAATATGAACTTGGTTTTAAATTATTGGTTACTGAGTTATTAATTGTTTGTAATAACCCAGTAACACAATAACCCAATAATTTATTAACGTTTAGAGAACTGGAATTTCTTACGGGCTTTTTTCTGTCCGAATTTCTTGCGTTCTACCATTCTTGGATCTCGTGTAAGCAAACCTTCTGGTTTCAAGATTCCGCGGTTTTCGTCATTTAAAGTGCACATAGCGCGGGAAATGGCAAGGCGAATTGCTTCGGCCTGTCCTGTAATTCCACCGCCAAACACGTTTACGGTGATGTCGAAAGTTTTTTCGTTATCTGTAAGTGTTAAGGGTTGTTTCACTTTATACTGAAGGGTTCCCGTTGGAAAATAATTTTCTAACTCACGCTTGTTGATGGTGATGTTTCCTTTACCTTCTTTAAGGTACACACGTGCAACAGCGGTTTTTCTTCTGCCTATTTTGTGGATGGTTTCCATTATTTGCTGTTGTTAATAAGGTTAATAGTTCGAGGTTTTTGAGCTTCCTGTCCGTGGTTTGCATCAGCATACACTTTCAGGTTTCTGAACATTTCTGCTCCCAATTTGTTTTTTGGAAGCATCCCTTTTACAGCTTTTTCAATAAGCCTTGCAGGATCTTTTTTGTACATCTCCGTAGCGGTAAGGCTGCGTTGTCCACCAGGATAGCCCGTGTGGCGGATGTACGTTTTGTCGTTCCATTTGTTTCCGGTTAGGTTTACCTTGCCGGCATTAATAATAATTACGTTATCACCACAATCTACGTGAGGGGTGAAACTTGGCTTGTGCTTTCCGCGCAGCAATACTGCAACTTGGGTAGCAAGACGACCCAATGCCTGGCCGTCCGCATCTACTAGCAACCATTCTTTTACAACGGTATTCTTGTTAGCAGATACTGTTTTGTAACTTAATGTATCCATTTAGTTTTTTGTCAAAAAGGTTAATAAAATCATTGTTTTCTCACCCTCAAACAAAACAGATTTTGTCTAAGAGGGGTGCAAATGTAAGGTTATTTATTTGAAAAGCAAGAGGTGGGAAATAAATTTTGTTGTGAAAAAGACTTAAGACCGCTTCGCTGAAAGACGTAGGATAAAGGACTGTTTCGTTTTCCTCCCGATAACTATCGGGATCGTTTTCAAAAGCTTATTCTTTCACAAACTTTTTCAACGCCACATTTTTCCCGGAATACAATTGAATATAATAAACGCCTAAAGCTAGGCTTGAAACATCCACTGTTGGGGAAACGGTTTCAACATCCAGTTGTCGCACTAGGCTGCCCAAAATGCTGTATATATTTATTTTGTCAATAATTTTGTCTTGGCTATTAACCTGCAATATATTTTTTACGGGGTTTGGATAAATTGATATTGTAGAAGCAAAAACATTTTCATTTATCCCTAGGGTCGCGTCGTGTTTTATGATCCAGTAATCAAATCCCCCTCTAGAATTTTCAGTCTTATCTCCCGAAATATCTGAATTGGAATATCCAACCGTTAAAAAATCTCCATCACTCGTTTGAATTGAATTTCCGCCATGTTCGGATCCTCCACCACCAATTGTATTTTGCCATTCAATGATGCCTACATTATTAATTTTAACAACCCAAAAATCTGAACCTCCAATGGAATTCTCTGTTTTATCGCCAGATATATCGGAATTTGAATTTCCAGATAAAAAATAACCCCCGTCGTTGCTTTCAGCGATTGAATGAATATTTTCATTGACTGCACCTCCAATTGTATTTTGCCAAATAATATTTCCAGTTTCATCTAATTTCAAAACCCAATAATCAAAAGATCCATTTATTGCGTCTTCGGTTTTGTCGCCAACAGCATCAGAATTTGAACCTCCAGCCACAATATAACCACCATCTGTAGTTGATTTTATTTTAGGATATAAGTCTATTTTATCCCCGCTTATAATTCTATCCCAAACCTGATTTCCAGAAGCATCTATTTTTAGTATCCAAAAGGGATCTAATGGGTTACCGCTAATGTCTAAATTTGAACTTATAATAAAACCCCCATCATTAGTTTTGTCTAGGCCATAAACTGTAACTGCATTTTCAATATTGTATGCATTTTGCCACATAATTGCTCCAGATGAATCTAATTTTAGAACCCAAGCATCAGAAAAACCTTGCCGCGCTACCGTACGGTCACCAGATATAGGAGAATGGGAATGACCGGCCAATAAATAACCTCCGTCATTTGTTTTTACTAGTGAACCCAGTCTATCATATTCGTTACCACCAAATGTTTTTTGCCATTCTATATTTCCATTGGAGTTTAATTTCAAGATCCAGTAATCATCATCTCCTCTAGAATTTTCAGTTTTATCACCAGAAATGTCCGACTTAGAAACTCCCCCAATAATAAACCCGCCTTCACTAGTCTGAAGGGCTGAAACAAGGACGTCATCGGCACTACCGCCATAAGTTTTCTGCCAGAGGATATTACCATTATTATCTAGTTTTAGTACCCAAAAGTCTTGTCCTCCTCTAGAATCTTCAGTCTTTTCTCCAGAGATATTTGAATCTGAAGTTCCGCCAATAAAAATTCCACCATCCGTGGTTTCTATTATGGACCATAAAAGTTCTGTGCCACTGCCACCAATAGTTTTTTGCCATTGAATGTGTGGGTCTTGGGCGTTAATGGTAAGTAAAGAAAGCAATAGTGCTAAAAGAGTAGTCGTAGTTTTCATAATAATGGAATTTAAATTTAACCTACTATCAGTTAGTAAGATACAATTTTTTTAAATGAAAAATCCTAAAGTTTGAATTAAAAAATTAATCCTTCACAAACTTTTTCAACGCCACATTTTTCCCGGAATACAGTTGAATATAATAAACGCCTGAAGCCAAGTTGGAAACATCCACGGTAGGGGAAACGGTTTCAACATTCAGTTGCAACACTTTGCTGCCCGTCATGGTGTAAATGTTTACTTGGTCTATTGTTGTCCTGGGCATTTATTATAAATACGGAATAAAGCTAAAAGCGTAATTTTTTTCATCTCAAATAGAATGAATTTAATTGCATAAAATAATGAATTTCTTCTTCCGAAAAAACAAAAAGTTAAGAGTTTCTTAATTTCCCTATAAAACTATCCTAAATGTTACTTAAGCATTTAATAAATAGTTACGCTACAAATCTCGGAATTATTTCATTTGACATTCCTAACAGTAAACTTTAATATTATGAAACGATTAATGAGTGTATTATGTATGGCGATTTTGTTCGCATCATGTTCTTCCGATGATGATTCTTCTTCTTCTGAAATCAATCTCGAAGGTTCTTGGACCTTGACCCAAGCAAATTTGGGCGCGCCTGTGGATTTTAATAATGACGGTACCGCCGACCCTAATTTTATTGTTGAAGTACCCTGCTTTGAGGGTGATATAACCTTCAACGCAAATGGATCATTTACGCAAAACTTCAGTAGGGTGGAAGCCGAGGAAGTTAACGGTGAAATAGTTTATGTATGTAATGGTACCGTAACAAATGCCGGTAGTTATGAATTAAACGGAAACCAGTTGACTACCACTATAAACACGGCCACTGGGCCCGAAGTTAACACTACCACTATTAATTTGAACAATAATGTTTTAAAAGCAACATTTGACTATGAGGAGTATGGCGATATTGAATTTGTTTACCAAAAAGATTAAAATAATTTCTTTTTAAAGAATATGAAAATGACGTTTCAAGAGAAACGTCATTTTTTTATGTAGATATGTGAACCGCACTATGAGAAATTGAAAATTATCAATGCGCCTCCAACCAATTCTCCCCAAAGCCCAAATCAACATCCAGCGGCACGGTTAGCTTATAAGCATTTTCCATTTCGTGTTTTACCATCGTTTTTAATTTTTCCAGTTCGGGTTTGAAGGCATCAAAAACAAGTTCATCGTGTACTTGAAGCAACATCTTGCTTTTGTAGTTTTCTTCGGAAAGTTTTTGGTGGATATTAATCATCGCTATTTTAATAATATCCGCAGCACTTCCTTGAATTGGGGCATTTACGGCATTTCGTTCCGCGGCACCGCGCACCACTTGGTTGCTTCCATTGATGTCCTTTAAATAACGTCTTCGGCCCATAACCGTTTCCACATAGCCATTTTCACGCGCAAACTGAATTTGTTCGCTTATGTAATTCCGGAGTTTTGGGTAGGTTTTATAATACGTCTCAATCAAATCTTTCGCCTCGCCTCGGGAAAGATCGGTTTGGTTGCTCAATCCGAAAGCGGAAACGCCGTAAACAATCCCGAAATTCACCGTTTTTGCATTGCTTCGTTGCTCGCGCGTCACTTCATCTATCGGCACATTAAAAACTTTTGAAGCCGTGGAAGCGTGAATATCCTCTCCTTTTCTGAAAGCTTCAATCATCGTATCTTCTTCGCTTAGTGCAGCAATAATGCGCAATTCTATTTGTGAATAATCCGCCGCCATCAAAACATAATCTTCGTTTCGAGGAATAAATGCTTTCCGAACTTCGCGTCCACGCTCGGTTCTAATTGGTATATTTTGAAGATTTGGATTATTGCTACTCAAACGTCCCGTTGCAGCCACAGTTTGCATATAATCTGTATGCACGCGGCCGGTCGATTTTTCAACCTGCCCAGGAAGCGCATCCACATAAGTGCTTTTCAATTTTGAAAGTCCGCGGTATTCCAGTACATCGCGGATAATTTTGTGGTCTTTTGCCAAAAATGAAAGTACATCTTCCGCCGTGGAATATTGCCCGGTTTTGGTTTTTTTCGGTTTATCGATCAACTTCATTTTTTCGAAAAGAATTTCGCCCAATTGTTTTGGGGAGGCGATATTGAAAGTCTCGCCAGCCTCTTCGTAAATGTGTTGTTCAAGCTGAAGGATATCCTTATCCAATTCCTTGGAAAGTTTTTTCAGAAAATCCTCGTCGAGATTGATGCCTTCCAATTCCATATCGGCCAAAACCCGGAGCAGTGGCACTTCAATTTCATCAAAAAGTTTTTGGGTATTGGCCTCACCCAATTCGTTCACAAAATGTTCCTTTAATTGAAACGTAACATCGGCATCCTCAACGGCATATTCGGTCTGTTTTTCAATCGGCACGTCACGCATACTTAATTGATTTTTACCCTTTTTGCCAATAAGCGCTTCGATGGAAACGGGAGTATAATTCAGGTAGGTTTCGCTCAAAACGTCCATATTATGGCGCATATCGGGGTTTATTAAATAGTGCGCGAGCATGGTATCAAAAAGTTTCCCTTTTACATTTACGTGATATTTTGCCAGCATTTTGAAATCATATTTCAAATTCTGTCCGATTTTCTCAATAGTTTCATCCTCAAAAAAGGGTCGCAATTCCTCAATTAAAAGCTGGGCATCGAGTTTGTTTTCTGGGAATGGCACATAAAATCCCTTCCCTTTTTCCCAAGAAAACGCAATGCCAACCAGTTCCGCTTCAATGCAATTTATGCTTGTAGTTTCCGTATCAAAACACACACTTTTCTGTTTCATCAAATTCTGAAGAAACAATTTTCTGCCCATTCCGGGTTGAACGGTTTGATAAAAATGTTCGGTATTTTCAATGGTTGCCCGACTGTTGAAACTTTTTATTTCTGTGGCAGTTTCATTGTCGCCGCCAAAAAGTGAAAACTGTCCGCTGCCCGCCGAAGTTGCGGTGGCCCGTTTTGCCGTTTCCGAATTCGAAATCTGTGTAACCCTTTCCGTAGTGCCTTCCTCAGAAAACAATTTCAAAAACTGCTCCTTCAGTCTGCGGAATTCCAACTCCTCAAAAATCTGCTGCACTTTTTCGCCATCGGGCATCGATAGTTCGTAATCCTTTTCATTAAATGTAACGTCGCAAGTGGTGCAAATGGTAGCGAGCTTTTTAGAAAGCAAACCCAGTTCTGCGTTGGCTTCAACTTTCGCCTTCATCGCACCTTTCAGCTTATCGGTATTTGCCAAAAGATTCTCCATAGAGCCAAATTCAGCAATAAATTTCATAGCCGTCTTTTCGCCAACGCCGGGCAATCCGGGAATATTATCGCTGGCATCGCCCATCATTCCCAAATAATCAATTACCTGCTCTGGGCGTTCCACTCCGAAACGTTTCTGCACCTCCGGTATGCCCCAAATTTCAATGGCATTGCCCATTCGCGCGGGGCGGTACATAAAAATATTTTCAGAAACCAACTGCCCAAAATCCTTATCGGGCGTAACCATAAAAACTTGGTACCCCTGTTTTTCGGCCTGTTGCGCGAGAGTTCCTATAATATCGTCAGCCTCCAAACCCGAAAGTTCAACGCAGGGAATGTGCATTGCCTTTATTATTTCCTGAATAATTGGGATGGATTGGCGAATAACGTCGGGCGTTTCGTTGCGGTTTGCTTTGTATTCCGCAAAAAGTTCAGTTCGTTCCGCGCTGCCATCCTTGTCAAAACACACGGCCAAATGGTCGGGACGCTCGCGGCGGATAACATCAAAAAGGGAATTCATAAATCCCAAAATGGCCGAGGTATCCTGCCCTTTACTGTTTATGGTTGGATTTTTTATAAATGCGAAATAGCCACGGAAGATTAGGGCGTAGGCATCGAGAAGGAAAAGTCGTTTTTGGGTGGACATGAATGAATTTTTAGACGAGTTTCAAAACTACAAAACTTCTGCCGTGGGGCGAAATTAATTGGATTGCAATTCGTATTTTTCGCCCCTAAAATAATTCCGAATGAAAAAATTTTCAATGGTAATCCACGGCGGCGCCGGCACACTTGTGAAAGGCTTGATGACTCCCGAAAAAGAAGAGCAATATAAAGCCGCTTTAAACGAAGCCTTGGAAAAAGGATATGCCATTTTGGAGAATGGCGGAAGTGCCTTGGATGCGGTTGAAACTGCCGTAAATTATTTGGAAGATTCCCCGCTTTTTAACGCCGGAAGGGGAAGCGTTTTCACCAATGATGGCACCCATGAAATGGACGCAGCTATTATGGATGGCAAGACTTTGGATGCTGGCGCGGTTTCCTTAATTTCGGGAATTAAGAATCCGGTGTCATTGGCGCGTGCTATTATGGAAAAAACCGACCACGTTTTTTTGGCCGGAGATGGCGCAATGCGTTTCGCAAAAAGTTTGGATTACAAATTGGAAACCCCAGAATATTTTTATGACGAACACCGCTACCAGCAATGGCAAAACATAAAGGACAGCGATAAATTTCAGTTGGACCACAGTCTGAAAAAGGAAGGCAAATTCGGAACGGTGGGTGCCGTGGCCTGCGATAAAAATGGAAACATTGCCGCCGCAACTTCAACCGGCGGAATGACCAATAAAAAATGGGGAAGAATTGGTGACAGCCCAATGATTGGCGCCGGAAACTACGCCAATAACAAAACTTGCGCGGTAAGTTGCACGGGCAGCGGCGAATTTTTCATTCGTGGCGTGGTGGCTTACGACGTTTCCTGTTTGATGGAATATAAAGGAATGACTTTGGAAGAAGCAGCTTCCGAGGTAATTAACAAACGCGTTTTGGAAATTGGTGGCGATGGCGGCCTAATTGCCGTCGATTCTGATGGAAATATTGCAATGCCGTTCAATACCGAGGGAATGTACCGAGCCTTTAAAACTTCCGAAGGAAAAAAAGAAATTGGGATTTATAAAGATTAAATTAACTCGATTTATAGCCTAAAGCCTAAAGCCTAAAGCCTACAGCCTATAGCTACAAAGCCTGCGCATCCGTCATTTGAATGTGCATAGGGGAAATCTTGATCTTGTTCTTCTTTATGTCCAGTTTGTCGCCATTGGCGAGAATATGGGTTTTTAGATTGGTAAGTGACATCGGGGAACCTTCCACAACTACATTTTGATTGTTGTGCTTCAATTTTCGGGGGTCAAAAAGAATGACCATTCCGGAACCAATCACTTCCGCCATATTGCAATTTTTTATTACCAAACCAGTATCTTCCGCCAAACCGATGCCTATCATTTCGGGGAAACGCGCAACGGCTTCGGCAAGCCTTCCAAAGCGGCCACGACGAATAAAATGCGAATCGATAATCAGGTTTGGGATAAAACCCATTCCTTCGCCCATCAACACGGCTCCTTTTGTAAATGCTTCTTTAATGCCCCCGCCTTTTATCATTTCCTGGCTCATACACATAGCTCCAGCGCTGGTTCCGGCAATTACGAAATTATCGTCTTCGTAACGTTGCTTAATAATTTTATGCAATAAACTTCCGCCAATATATTGTACGATTTTGGATTGGTCGCCGCCTGTAAACATAACGCAATCGGCTTTTTTTATCAAATCCAGATTTTTCTTTTCTTCGGAATCCTCACGATTTCGGATGTCCATGATATGAACATTTTCGCAGCCCAACTTTCCAAAAGCGTTCAAATAATTTTGGCTCACTTCATTAGGAATGCTTGATGCTGTTGGAATCACAATTATCATAGCATCCTTGCCTCCGCTTTCCCGAACTACGCGCGAAAGAATCCCTTCCTGAATATATTCCAGCGTATAAATTTCGCTTTGTTCAATGCCTTTATCTTCATTTCCACCTATGGGGATCAGTGTGCCTTTTACGCTCATGAATTTATTTTATTTGCCCGCAAAAATACAGCAATTGTTATAAAAATTAATCATATATTTAACAAATTCGATCCTAATATAAAAATTCACCATCCTATGAGAATACGCGAAATCAATGCCATGCGAGGGCCAAATTACTGGTCCGTACGCCGCCATAAATTAATTGTAATGGTTTTGGATTTGGAAGAAATGGAAGAGCTTCCCACCAATAAAGTTGATGGTTTTTTGGACCGATTGAAAATGATGTTTCCAAGCATGTACAGCCATCGATGCAGCGTGGGCGAGCCGGGCGGATTTTTCCAAAGAGTGGAGGAAGGCACGTGGATGGGCCACGTTATTGAGCACATCGCGCTTGATATTCAAACCTTGGCGGGAATGGACACCGGCTTCGGAAGAACGCGTGGTTATGGCGAAAAAGGTGTATATAATGTGGTGTTCAGCTATATCGAAGAAAATGTTGGGCGCTATGCCGCAAAGGCTTCGGTTGATATTTGCAGGGCGATTATTTCTGGCGAAAATTACAATCTTGAGGATGATATTCAAAAAATGCGGGAGCTTCGCGAAGAGGAACGTCTTGGCCCAAGCACAGGTTCCATCGTTGAGGAAGCCGAAGCGCGCGGAATTCCGTGGATTCGGTTAAATAAATATTCCCTTTGCCAATTGGGTTACGGCGCAAACCAAAAAAGAATACAGGCTACCGTTACTTCGGAAACAAGCAGCATCGGGGTGGAATTGGCGTGTGATAAAGAAGACACCAAATTTCTTTTGGAACAGGCTGAAGTTGAGGTGCCACGGGGCGATATCATCAGTCGCGAAAGCAGTTTGGAGGAAGCCTGTAAATATGTGGGTTTTCCTTTGGTAGTTAAACCCGTGGACGGAAATCACGGCCGCGGAATTACCGTGAATATCAAAAACTATGAAGATGCGTTGGTAGCTTTTCGCGCAGCTAAAAATGTGGCTTCAAAAATTATTATCGAAAAATATATCACCGGCGAAGATTATAGATTGCTTGTTATAAACAATGTTTTGGTCGCCGCCGCAAAGCGAAGTCCGGCGCATGTAATTGGCGATGGAAAATCGACTATAAAGGAATTGGTGGATGAGGTAAATAAAGACACGCGCCGCGGTTACGGCCACGAAAATGTACTTACGCAGATTACAATTAATGACCTCACTAAAACCATTCTGAAAACAAAAGGATACACCGAAGAATCAATTCCTAAGGAAGGCGAAAGAGTGATATTAAAAGATACCGCAAATCTCAGCACCGGCGGTACCGCTGAAGATGTTACCGATATAGTGCATCCATCCAACGTCTCCATGGCGGAACGTATTTCCAAAATTATCGACCTCGACATCTGCGGAATTGATATTATGACAACCGATATCAGTCAACCATTGCACGAAACCGGCGGAGCCGTTCTCGAAGTGAATGCGGGCCCAGGTTTTAGGATGCATTTGGCCCCAACCACAGGTTTACCGCGCAATGTTGCCGCGCCGGTGGTTGATAAATTGTTTCCAATTCAGGGTGATACAGGAAGAATTCCTATAATTGCCGTGACCGGTACAAATGGAAAAACTACCACTACGCGATTGATTGCCCACATGGCAAAAATGAAAGGATACAGAGTGGGCTATACCACGAGCGATGGGGTTTACATTCAAAATAGATTGCTGATGAAAGGCGATTGCACCGGCCCGGCAAGTTCAGAATTTGTGCTGAAAGACCCAACGGTAAATTTCGCGGTTTTGGAATGTGCCCGAGGCGGCTTGCTGCGCGCGGGTCTCGGTTTCAAAAAATGTGATATCGGTATCGTTACAAACGTGGCAAGCGACCATTTGGGGTTGAAGGGAATCCATACTATCGAGCAATTGGCGAAGGTTAAGGGCGTAATTCCCGAGACCGTTTTACCAAACGGTTATGCCATTTTAAATGCGGACGACGATTTGGTTTACGATATGCGACGAACAATAAATTGTAATCTCGCACTATTCTCGATGGACGAGGAAAATCCGCGTATAAAGGCACTCCAAAAACTTGGTGGAATTACGGCTATTTACGAAAATGGTTACGTAACCCTTTGCCGAGGCACGTGGAAAATGCGCGTGATGAAGGCCGAAAACATTCCGCTTACCTATGGCGGAAGAGCAACTTTTATGATACAGAATATTCTTCCGGCTGTAATTGCCGCCAACGTTCGCGGCATTGGCATCGAGGATATGAAAGTGGCCTTGGAAACTTTTATTCCATCGGCCTCCCAAACGCCGGGAAGATTGAATCTTTTTCAATTTGAAAACTTCAGCATTTTGCTGGACTATGCCCATAACCCTGCGGGAATGCGCGCACTCAAAGCTTTCACCGATTCATTTGATGCCACTGAAAAAGTTGGAATTATTGCTGGGGTAGGCGATAGAAGGGAAGAGGATACAAACGAATTGGGAAGCATTGCCGCCGAAATGTTTGACCAAATAATAATCAGACAGGATAAAAACCTTCGTGGAAAAAGTGAAGAGGATTTAATAAGAATGTTGGACGATGGCATTAAAATGAAGGATCCAAACAAAAAAACCACGATCATTCCTTCAGAAAAAGAAGCTATTACTCATGCCGTAAACAATGCTAAAAAAGGTTCATTGATTATTTGCTGTAGCGACGTAATCCCGGACGCACTGGATTTGGTAATGAAATTTAAGGAGCAGGAAACTCGGGGCGAAAAAATGTTTGCGGTATAAAAAGCAAAAGTCGCTCCTCAAAAGCGGCTGACTTTTATGCTGGCTAACTAAAATCAGCTCAATTACCGTCTATAAAATAGGCGGTTTTTTTGTTTACAGATTTCTGCTATAGTTAAATTAATGGAAGGATTTTCGAATGAATTTTATTGAAGTGCGATAATTTTTTTCCGCTTAAATATTCCGAAGAAAAGAATGTAGCCATAACAGGCAATTATCAAAAACAGCGCGAACTTAAACCCAATGGTATCAGTCAAAAATCCATAAGCGGGCGGGATGACAGCCCCGCCCACAATTGCCATACAAAGCAATCCCGAAGCTTGCGGTTTTAAATCGCCCAAACCATCAATCGTCAACGCAAAAATGGTGGGGAACATAATTGAGTTGAAAAGCCCAACCGCCAAAATTGACCACATTGAAACTAATCCGTAGGTGTGCATTGAAATGAGTAACATCAGCACTGCCAAAAATGCAAATATTGAAAGCACTTTTGTGGGTTTCATAATTCGGGTTAAATAAGCCCCGATAAATCTTCCAATCATTGCGCCGCTCCAATAAAAAACGATAAATGCACCAACAATAGCTTTGCTGTCTATGGAAGCTAAATCAGTATTTAGAAGCCTTTCAGCGATGTATTTCATAGTTTCGTTTTGCTGGATTATTTCAGAAAGATTCATACTTAGGAAATAATTCACCAAATAACTGCCAATCGCAACTTCGGCGCCAACATAAACGAAAATTCCAAAGGCGCCGAGCATCACGATTTTGTTTTTTAAAAGTTTTCCGTAGCCGCCCACGGGATTTTTCTCCAATATTTTCGGAAGTTTTATAAACAGGAATAAAAGAGCCAAAAAGCCGATGAAGGCAGCAATAAAAAGAAACGGCGTTTGAACGGCAGAAGCTTCGGAAATATAATAAGCACTTCGATCAATATCGGTCAAAACCGAAATTTCTTCGGAAGACATTATTGTATCGCTCAGCAAAAACGAAGCTCCAATCAATGGCGCAATTGCCGTTCCCAAACTATTAAATGCCTGTGAAAGATTCAATCTGCTTGATGCGCCATCCTCGCTTCCCAAAACTGAAACATATGGATTTGCAGCAACTTGCAGAACCGTGATTCCCCCAGCGAGGGTAAAATACGCCACCAAAAAAATCCAAAATTCCCTTTCCGACGCTGCGGGATAAAAAAGCAAACAGCCAATTGCCATCGTAATCAACCCGACAACTATTCCTTTTTTATAACCAATCCTTGAAAGCAAAGCTCCCGCGGGAACTGAAATTATTAAATACGCCAAAAAGAAAGCAAACTGAACCAAACCCGCTTGAAAATAAGTAAGTTCAAAAACATCTTTTAAACGTGGAATTAAACTGTCCACCAAAACGGTAATAAATCCCCAAAGGAAAAAAAGTACGGTAACGGTTATAAATGCGGAGCGGAAGGATTTTTTTTCGGACATATTTTAATGATACGATGAATGCTGTTATTGCTATTGGTTCTTTATTTTTTAGGTTTACTGCTCATTTCAAAAACAATTTCTTTGCTCTTTGTAACCTCATCGTGCGTCAAGTAATTTCTGTGCAATTTCTTTCCATCAACTGAAACGCTTTTCACATAAATATTTTTTGGGCTTTGGTTTTTCGCCACGATTTTCACTGAATTTCCATTATCCAAATGCAAAATAGCTTCCTCAACCAACGGACTTCCCAACGCATAATTCGGCGAACCGGGAGTTACGGGATAAAAGCCCAAAGCACTGAAAATGTACCAAGCGCTCATTTGTCCGGCATCGTCGTTTCCGCAAAGGCCATCCACTTTTGGAGCGTACATTTCGTTCATAATTTTCCGCACGCGCTCTTGCGTTTTGTAATCTTTTCCCGTCCAATTGTATAAATAGGGAATGTGGTGGCCCGGCTCATTTCCGTGAACGTAATTCCCCATAATACCGTCGCGTGTTATGTCCTCATTTTTTTCGATGTATTTATCGTCAAGTTCCATTGTGAAAAGCGAATCCAAATGTTTTGAAAAACGCTCTTTTCCGCCCATCATTTCAACCATTTCATCTAAATTTTGCGGCACGTAAAGCCCGTAATTCCAAGCATTCCCTTCAATAAAACCTTGTCCATGCGTGTCCAAAGGATCAAATTCCTTTCTGAATTTTCCATCGGAAAGTTTTGGTCGCATATACCCAATTTTAGGATCGTACACATTTTTGAAATATTCCGAACGCGCCAAATACTCCTTTTCTGCTTCAGTATTGCCAACACTTTTCGCTATTTGCGCAATGCACCAATCGTCATAAGCGTATTCCAAAGTTTTCGAAACTGACGAACTGCTTTTGTCTTCGGGAACAAACCCCATTTTTTTGTATTCGCCAACTCCGTCAAAATAATCAACATTCGCGGTATTTATGGAAGCCTCCAAAGCGTGGTTTTTATCGAAATTGCCCACGTTTTTCACAACCGCATCCGCAATTACCGAAGTGGCGTGATAGCCAATCATGCACCAGTTTTCATTGGCATAATGGCTCCAAATGGGCAACATTTTATGCACGCTTTGGTCGTGATGTGCGAGCATACTTTTTATCATATCGTTGTTCCGTTGCGGGTGGATTATATTGAAAAGCGGATGCAACGCCCGATAGGTATCCCAAAGTGAAAAAATGGTGTAATTGGTAAACCCATCCGAAGTGTGGATATTTTGGTCGAGACCGCGGTATTGCCCATCAACATCTTCATAAGTAATGGGGCTCAGCATCGAATGATAAAGCGCGGTGTACAAATTGATTTTGTCTCCGGGAGTGATTGATTTTACTTCAATTTTTGAAAGTTCTTTGTTCCATTTTTGCTTGGTTTCGGCTTTGGTTTTTTCAAAATCCCAATGCGGAATTTCGGCTTTTAGATTTTTCATCGCGCCTTCAGTACTTACTGATGAAAGCGCAAATTTTATTGATATTTTTTCGTTTTCTTCGGTATCGAAATTGAAGAAAGCTCGAATTTCCTTTCCAGCCATTTCGGGGAAATTTTCTTCTTCATTGAATTTTCTGTAAAAGCCGTTGTATTTGGCTTTGTTATATTTTTTATGACCGTAACTTTTGAAGGGTTTTGAAAATTCCATCACAAAATAAACAGTGCGGGTTCGCGCCCAACCGTGGGTTTGACGATATCCCGTAACGGTTGAATCATTTTCTACCCGAACAAAAGTCCAAACGTTTTTATCGTCGTGGCCGTAAACGTTGTAAACCATATCGAGAATAATGTGCGCTTCATCACTTTTCGGAAAAGTATATTGATGAAAACCCACGCGATCACTGGCGGTAAGCTCTGCGGAAATATTATAATCGTCCAATTTCACTTTATAATAACCCGGCGAAGCCATTTCGTTTTTATGTGAAAATGTTGAAACAAAACCTTTTTCGCCAGTTTCAGTTATCAGCGGATCTAAAACCAATTTTCCAACGGTTGGCATCACCAAAAAATCGCCCAAATCTGAATGTCCCGTTCCGCTAAAATTAGTGTGCGCAAACCCAATAATCGTGGAATCTGCATATTGATAACCCGCGCAATATTCATAGGTTTTCTGATTGTAAGTTCCATCGGCTTGATACATCGTTTGCACATTCGTTTGCGGACTCAATTGCACCATTCCAAACGGAGTTGTAGCTCCGGGAAACGTGTGGCCCATTCTGTCAGTTCCGATAAATGGATTTACGAATTGGGTAAAATCTTTGGTTTGTGCAAATGTCATCATGCAACTGAAAATTGCAATTAGGGCAACTTTTTTTCTGTTCATTTTTTATCAATTATAAAGATTGGAGGTAGTTTTTTTTCCTGTGAAATTTGAAAAAAGAGGTAGGCGAGATTGAGTGCATTACGAAGGAATATTTTGAAAAGATACTAAAACCGTTAAAATAAAGTGAAGGCACAAATCAATTTTTTGAAACTTGTTACCTTTAAAAATTCTTTCTCCTATGCGTTGGTTTCTTTTTATACTATTTTACATTTTGGTGGATATTTATGCCTTTCAGGCGGTAAAAACTATTACAAAGAGTCCACTGATTTATGGTTTTTACGTTGTTATTTCGCTTATGGTTTTGGCGGGATTGATTTACGAACTGTCATTTTTCGGTTCATCCAAAATGATGCAGCCGCCCAAAATGTATTTCTTCGGAATATTTCTGGCCGTTTTTGTACCGAAATTGTTGCTCGTTATATTTATGTTCGGCGAAGATATTCTAAGATTTTTCGTGGGTTTATTTATGAAAATTTATGGCAGCCAAGGTGATTTCTATATGCCATCACGCCGAAAATTTGTTAGTACTATTGCCTTGGGAATTGCTGCAATTCCTTTTGCATCCCTGCTTTATGGAATGATTCAAGGGAAGTATGATTATCGCGTTTTGAAATATGCCCTGGAATTTGACGATTTGCCAGATGAATTTGACGGCTTCACGTTAACGCAGATAAGTGATGTGCACTGTGGAAGTTTCGACAATCGAAGAAAAGTGGAATATGCCGTAAATCTCATTAACGAACAGCAAAGTGATATCATACTATTTACGGGTGATTTGGTGAACAATACCGCCGATGAATTGCACGATTGGAAAAATCTATTTTCAACGTTAAAAGCTCCGCAAGGTATTTTTTCGGTATTGGGAAATCACGATTATGGTGATTATGTAAAGTGGAAAAGTGCGTCCGCAAAAGCCGAAAATTTCCGTAGACTTATAGATTCCCAAAAGGAAATGGGATGGGATTTATTGCGGAATGAAAACAGAATTTTGGAAAGAAATGGACAGCAGATTGCAATAGTTGGCGTTGAAAACTGGGGCGAAAATGGATTTAAACAATCGGGAGATTTGGACAAAGCTAGTGAAGGAATTTCCGGAAATATGTTCAAAATTTTGTTGAGCCATGACCCTTCCCATTGGCAGTCAAAAGTAAAGACAGATAGGCGCAACTTTCAGCTAACCTTGAGCGGCCATACTCACGGAATGCAGTTTGGCATTGAAATTCCCGGTATAATTAAATGGAGCCCCATAAAGTATAGGTATAAAAATTGGGCTGGAATTTATGAGGAATTTGGAAGATATATAAATGTGAACCGTGGTTTCGGATATTTAGGCTATCCCGGAAGGATTGGCATTTGGCCAGAGATCACTGTAATTCAACTTAAAAAGAAACAGAATACTGTATAATAATAGGGAAATGTTATATTTGTAAATACAAATGTTCCACTAATACATTATGTAAATGTCAAAATTTGGAGAATTAATTGAAACTCGAATTCCCGTGCTGTTGGATTTTTATGCAGAATGGGATGAAGCTTGCAAAATTATGAATCCGGTACTTAGAGATGTTGCGGCAGCGCTTGGCGATAAGGCCCGAGTTATAAAAATTGATGTTGACAAAAACAAGGAACTTGCAGAAGCACTTCGGGTGAAAGGCCTACCCACGCTAATGATCTACAAAAATGGCGAAATGAAATGGCGCCAGAGCGGCGAACAGGATGCAGATACGCTCATTGGGCTCATTAATGAATATATTTAGTGTCAAAATGCTCAATAAACAATTTGATTTATTCTTAAAAACGTGCTGATAATATAAACTTTTGGCATAATATTCTACATATCCTAATCTACTGTTAATGATTTAACGGTATTCCCACAAATAAGTTAAAAATTATAAAATTTACCGTTAAAGTGATTGTTAATTCCGATTAAGTCGTTTAATTTGTCGGAAAAAATTTACTTTATCCCCAAGCGTCATGAAAAATTCCTACTTCTCACTTTCCGTTTCGGGTAGTGTATTTTCTCTTTTAATCTTTTTGTTTACTGTTTCTGTTAATGCCCAAGTGGGTATTGGGAATACCAATCCAGCAGCTTCATCAGTATTAGATGTTACTTCAACGGATAAAGGAATGTTAGTGCCTCGGATGACTACTACTCAAAGGTTAGCTATTACAACTCCCGCCAACAGTCTTTTAGTATACGACACAAACTTGGAATCTTTTTTCCATTTTGATGATACTCCCCCTCCAGGAAGCTGGGTTAGAATAAATTCTACCACAAACCAAAGAAGTAATTATAAGTTAGTAAAAACTGTAGCAGATTTTCCTGCGCCCTTAAGCGGAAAAATCACTTTGCAGACAAATACTTACTATGAAATTAACGGACTGATTAACCTTACGACTCCGATTGATTTAAATAATGCCTATATTTCTGGAATGGATGCAAATGAAGATATTCTGTCATTTGCCGGGGGAACTGTTTTTGAAGGAAATACTGGCGGCAGTATTCGAAACATTACAATCAAAGGAGCGAGAGCCTTTAATATTGTTGGTCCCGGAGCCGCCACTCCGTCTTCTCTTCTTATTCAGAACACCATTATTGATGGAATGACAACTCGTGTAGGAACTATTTCGTCATTGGGACTATATTTTGGAAATATTGTTCAGTTTATAAATAATGTTGGCGGTATTACTTATACCAATATAGGAAATTTGCTCTTAAATAACCAAGCCTGGTTAGGTACTAACTTAGGTACTTTCGAAACGTACACTGGTACCTTTGGATTAATAGAAAAAGTGAGCGGATTTAGTACTGTTCCCCTCAGTGCCACTGCATTAGATGTTAGTAATACAGGATTAACCGTAGGTACTGGTGTTTTGTTGGGAACGGTTTTTTCCGGAGGGGGCACGTATGTAAAACCTTATCCTGCAGCAAGCACTTATCCTGGCTATAATTTTTCAACGGCTTGGACCGTAAACAGCCCTGGGATTCCGAGAGAGGCTGATGATGCGGCTACAGGCGATATAAATCTATCAGCAGCAGTAGGTACAGGAGCTGAAACTTCTTTTGGTTCAAATGGAACTCCAATAAAGGTACTTGGAACAACCACTTCGAATAATCTTTTTCGCTTTGAAAATCCAGTAAATAATCGAATAACCTATAGAGGATCAAAGAAAAGATATTTTCAAGTCACTGGTTCGGTTTCATTCCAGTCTGAAGCGGAACCTACGATTATTTTATATATAGCTAAGAATGGAGTTGTTCTTCCTGAAACAAAGGTTTATGGACGGGGGGCTAGTGGGTTTTTGCTTAATAATTCCGGAATCTTAGCCCTACCGATAGTTGGAACTGTTGAACTAAAAAATGGAGATTATATTGAAATATGGGCAGAACGTTTTTCTGGTACAGGTAAGATGAATACAGTTTCTCTAAATCTTACCGCTAGATAAATAAGAATTTTGGTTTATTGATTTACACAACAAATCTCTCTCCCTAATAAACCCCAAAACCTTCGGCAAAACATACCGAAGGTTTTTTTCTGCCTTTAGGCTGTCGTGAAACACAACTACGCTCCCCGATCTTAAATTTTTCAATACATTTTGAAGGCATTTTTCTTCGGAAACTTTTGCATCGTAATCATAACTTATAATATCCCACATCACAATTTTAAACCCTTTTTGCTGGAGTATTTTGGCCTGCTGCGAAGTTACTTTTCCATAGGGCGGACGGAATAATATTTCAGAATTCTTGATTGTGAATTCAGAATTAAGTAGTTCTTTAAATTTCAATACATTTTCTACATATTCCGACGTTTCAGTTCTCCAGCCATTTAAATGGTTAAAAGTGTGATTGCCCACGGAATGCCCTTCGGCAAGAATTCTTCTAAAAATTTCGGGATGCTTTTGCACGTTTTCGCCTATGCAAAAGAATGTTGCTTTTGCTTTGTGCTTTTTCAGCTCGTCCAAAACCCAAGAGGTTACTTCTGGAATTGGGCCATCGTCAAAAGTTAAATAAACTGAATCCTTGGAATCCGAAAATGCCCAAATTCGCTCAGGGTATAACCCCTGGATGAATCTGGGCATTTTTATTAAATTGAATTTCAATCTTTTCTAATTTACAGGAATTTCTGTTTCAATATTTTGAATTGGTTCTTCTTCCATTTTTTTTAGGAGATTGGAGTCTAATGGAATTTCAATAGTTGAATCTGTTCTAAATTCCTTGTCCAGATCAATTGCTTCATCCGGGGAATAGAAGTGTCGGAACAGTTTCAGGTAGTCATTGAATTTCTTGGCTTCCTCCCGCGCAAAGGTTTCATCGTCATACATTACGGCCAGTTGAACCAAGCTTCGGTATCGTTCCACGTCACTTATAATGTCTGAAGCAATGTTGCGTTGGTTGTTGAATTTTAAACTGTTGTAATACACTAGATGTTCCTGATATAATTTTGTAACATCTTCATAGACTTTGCGGGCCTTTTCGGGTATGTCCAATTCGTAATAGCCTATCACGAACGGTTCCAGCAAACTGTAGTATTCAAAATATTTAACTGGCATTTTATCCATTGCCAGGTCGAGCACTTTCTCGGCTTTTCCGTTTTCGCCATTGTTGATGAGTGCTTCGGCAAGTCGGGCTAGGTTGCTTCGGTAGGTTATTCCATTCCTGCGTGTTTCGGTATCGTGGTATATGTCCGGACTTCCGCTATTGCCCCAATCCCACGACATCACGATATCATACATTTTGTTGGCATCTATTCGGCCCATATCAAAAGGATTCCGTTTGTTTAATGGCGTTTTTATTGGAACCAGTTTGTAAACAACGCCGTCCAGCTGCAAATAATCCTTCATCCATAGATAATCGTCATCGCCAAAGCTACCACCGCTGAAATAAATGGGACGTTCCCAATTGTTATTGGCAATAATATCCAGCATCATCATTCGGTTTTTATAAATAATGTCGCCTTTTAAATTGATATCGATGTAAGGCACAATTTTATCTGCGTCCTTTTGGTCCACAATTCCGTTTCTGAGCACTGCTTCTTTGTCCACTGGAATGCGGATAACCTTGGACGGGAATGTGTTTATCACTTGTCCGCTGGGCAGCTCCATTTGTGTAGCGGGGCTATCATTTGCAACAAAGTTCATCCAGGTTTTTATATCAATGGTATCCTTTGTTGTTTGTTGGAAAATAAGAAAGTCTCGTGTTCCGTAGCGGTATTTTTCGTGTGTCAATTGCGATGGAATTGGATCACTCGTGAAGGCTTTCTTCTTCATATCATCAATATACCAATCGGTTTGGAACAAACTCGTGTTCACTATCCGAACGTCCTGACGATAGCCCTCAACATTCTGTGCATACCACAGGGCGAAGGTGTCATTATCGCCAATGGTGAAAAGTATGGCGTTTTCATCACAGGAATCCAAATACATTTTGCCCATGGACTGGGCGGTATACCGGTTGCTTCGGTCGTGGTCGTCCCAGTTTTGGGTAGCCAACAATACGGGGGCGGCCAAAGTGGTAGCAATAAGCACCACTGGCAGGGCTACCTTCGGTTTCAAATAATTTTTCAATATGTCGAAAAGTGCATAAACGCCATAGCCTATCCACATTGCGAAAACATAGAAACTTCCCACTAAAGCATAGTCGCGCTCCCGCGGTTCAAAGGGTCGTTCGTTGAGGTATATTTTGAGGGCAAGCCCCATAAATAGAAACAGCACCAGCAACACCCAAAAACTTTTTTGGTCGTTTTTGAAATGAAAAACCAAACCAATTATACCCAAAATCAGAGGAAGGAAAAAGTAGGTATTGCGAGCTTTGTTGTTTTCCATATCACTGGGCAAGGCCTCCTGATTGCCCAGCCGCAGGGCATCAATGAACTTAATTCCACTCAGCCAGTTTCCGTGGAGGTCCGTATATTGGCCCTGAACATCGTCCTGTCTTCCGGTAAAGTTCCACATAAAGTAGCGCCAATACATGTAGCCAAATTGAAACTCTAGCATAAACTGTATATTCTGTAAAAAGGAGGGTTTTTGAATGTCCAGATATTGGCTAAAATTCTTCAGAAATTTATCATACCCTTCCTTGTCCACCAAATCCTGGTTGTATGCCTGCTTGAATTTATTTACCTCTTCCACAAGTCGTGGCTCGCTTAAATATTCACTTTTAATGGAAAAATCCAAACCGTTGGTAAACTCCAAATAGTTTTTGCTATGCTCGGTGCTCCACATTCGTGGCAAGAAACCTTTTTGGGAATCTTCAGTGTTCTGGGCTGCGTTTTTATAATTGTTTACAATAACATATTTGCCAGTTGCTTCATCCTTTTCATAATTTGGCTTTTCGTCCCTATAAGGATTGTCTTCATCTAAACCTACATAACTTTCCGTGAAAAGCGGTCCGTAGAAAAGATGTGTCTCAGGATATTGTTCCCTATTATAGTATGCCAATAGTTCGCGGGCATTGTTCGGATTATTTTCATTTATCACTGTTCCCGCATTTGCGCGAATTGGAAGCATTAGCCAACTGGAAAATCCAATAAATATGAAGAGTACACACAGCAGTAACGTATTCAGTTGGGCATATCCTCTTCTTCTCGTAAAGCGCAACCCGATAATAAAAAGTACCACAAAAAGCAATGCAGCAAATATGGTCCCGGAGTTAAAAGGGAGCCCGATGCTGTTTACAAAAAACAATTCAGAAGCGCTAAAGAATTTCATTGTCCACGGCAATAAAAGCTTAAAAATTAAAAGAAGTATAGCGACGGCTACAATATTTGCAACTATGAAATTCTTTACGGTAACGGTTTTGTAATGTTTGAAGAAATACAAAAAACCGATAGCAGGAATGGTTAGCAATGCCATAAAGTGCACTCCAAAGGAAAGCCCTATAATAAATGCGATAAGGATAACCCAGCGGTTGCCACGGGGTTCCAGCATATCGCGTTCCCAACGCAAGGCGGTATAAAATAGCACCGACATTAAAAAGATTGCACTTGCGTAAACCTCAGCTTCCACTGCGTTGTACCAAAAACTATCCGTAAAGGTAAATGCTAGCGAGCCTACTGCGGCACTTCCAATAATTGCTATTGCATTGTTTCTTTTTATTTCGTGATGTTTCGAAACAATATTGGTTAGCAAAATTGTGAGTGACCAAAACATAAACAAAATGGTGAATGCACTGGAAAAAACGGACATTAAGTTAATGGTAAGTGCAATATATGAAGCATCCGGTGCGAATATGGAGAAAAACGCCCCCAATAATTGAAAGAGCGGTGCGCCCGGCGGATGGCCCACCTCAAGATTGCTGGATGTGGCAATATATTCACCCGCATCCCAAAAACTTACTGTCGGTTCCACGGTTAACCAATAGGTAGTAAGGGCAACGGCAAAGACAATCCAGCCAGTAATTTTGTTCCATTTTGTAAAGTTGAAAGAACCCATAAGCAATTTAAATTTGAACGGGACGAATTTACTAATAATATACATAGCCCCAATTATGTTATTGAGGTAACGTAGAATATGGTGCTATATTTTTAATGATGCCAATGTGGGACAGTACAAATTTTTTGCAATAAAATATTTGTACAAGCCAAAGTTTGTATTAAATTTGCCACCTCATTATTGCCCCGCCACAATTGGGGATGGAATGATGGCCCATGGTGTAACTGGCAACACGTCTGATTTTGGTTCAGAAGAGTCTAGGTTCGAGCCCTAGTGGGCCAACAAATTAGAATCCCAATCTTAAAAAAGTTTGGGATTTTTTATTTCATAAATTTTTATATAAATGGTGAAGAATTCTATTATCTATCATATATACGAAGCAATACAGATAAGTTTATTTCAGTAATAAATTCAAAAACTGGAGAAGTAATACATACGGTATATCGTCCAATGTCATACAATTTCAGTGATAAGGACATGAAGATAATCCAAGAAGATATTGAGAAGTAAATAAAGATTGCTGCTTAGCTTACCTCTTCGTTCTCCATATCAATAACCTTCGCAACCGTTTTTACAAGGCGGTTGTGGTTTTTTACGAAGGGATTGGTTTCATCCCAAACGTAACCTGCAAGAACCGCACAAATTTGTTCTTTTATTACCGGATTCTCAGGACGATGGAAGAATATTTTCTGAAGATTTCCCGTGTACCATTCACTAACGTAGGTCCTGAAAACATCAACACCTTTCATAATGTAGCCCGTATATTCTTTTTCCCAATCAACTTTTTCGCCGTTCAATTGTTTCGTTATTAATTTGGCGGCCTTCACACCAGATTCGGTCGCAAAGGTTACGCCCGATGAAAATACCGGATCCAAAAATTCAGCACTGTTGCCTGTCAATGCGTAACCTTTGCCATAAAGCTGTTTTACTGCTTTTGAATAATTTTTGATTATATGCGGCTCAAAAAGGAATTCCAAATTTTTTAATCTATCATAATAATAATCCGAAGTTTTGAGCATTTCCCTAAGCTTTTCAGCATTTGTACCGCTGAAGGATTCAATATATTCCGTGGGCCCGACGAATCCGATACTGGTGTTTCCGTTCGAAAATGGAATCACCCAAAGCCATACTTCATCCTTCACAACATCAAAGGTTATGATGGTTCCTTCCACACCTTCGGGACGGTCTGGTTCGCTAACGTGTGTGAATATTGCCGAGTTTGCCTCTAAGGAAGAAGGTTTATCCAAATCCAACAAACGTGGCAAAACCCTTCCATAGCCGCTGCTGTCTATGATGAATTTGGCATGAATTTTATATTCATTTCCATTTTCATCCTTTACCGTGGTGGTGGAGTGGCCGTTGGCATCAAAATCTACAGCCGTTACTTCGTGTTGGAAAGAAACATCCACCCCTTTTTTAACGAGCTCCTTGGCAAGAGTGTTGTCAAAATCGGCGCGTGGAACCTGCCACGTATAATCCCAGCCGGGCGTGTGTTTCTGTGCAAAATCAAAATTACAAACAATGTCATTTTTTAAGAATCTTGCGCCAGCCTTAATTTCAAAATTCTGATCCATCAAACACGCTAATAGTCCGGTTTCCTCAAAATGGTCCATGCATCGAGGCAAAAGGCTTTCGCCAATCACGAAACGCGGAAACTTACTTTTTTCTACTACTTTGGAGCTTATTCCGTTGTTTTTTAGATAGGCAGAAGCAACGCAACCGGATGGGCCAGCGCCAATAATTAACACATCAACAGCAATATCATTCATATTATTAATATATAGATTGTTAAAAAATTCTAAATTTGCAATGCAAAATAAATATTTTTTTTGAGCAACTTTAATTTTTAATCGAACACACATTCAACCGTAAATGCCAACATTACAAGGAAAACTGGAATTAACCGATTTTGAGAATGTTATAATCAAAAACGAAACGGTCCAACTTCACAAAGATATAGTAGATAGGGTTCAAAACAGTTTTGATTTTTTGAAAGAATTTTCCGAAAACAAAATTATTTACGGAGTCAACACCGGTTTCGGGCCCATGGCGCAATACAAAATAAAGGATGACCAGCGCATCCAACTTCAATATAACCTTATCCGAAGCCACGCCTCGGGCACCGGCAATGCCATACCAGCGCAATACGTAAGGGCGGCAATGCTTGCACGAATGAACACTCTGAGCCTTGGAAATAGCGGTGTACATCCATCAGTAATAAAATTGATGGGTGAATTGCTCAATAAAAACATCATCCCACTTATCTATGAGCACGGAGGCGTGGGCGCCAGTGGCGATTTGGTGCAACTGGCACATTTGGCCTTGGTACTTATTGGGGAGGGAGAAGTTTTTTACAAAGGTGAAAGAAGAAATACCGAAGACGTGTTCAAGCTTGAAAATTTACAACCCATAAAAGTAGCCCTGCGCGAAGGCTTGGCCTTGATGAACGGAACTTCAGTAATGACGGGCATTGGATTGGTAAATGTGATAAATACAAAACATATAATGCGGTGGATGATCACAGCATCCTCGGCCATTAATGAAATTGTAAAGGCATATGATGACCACCTTTCTTTCGAACTAAACCAAACCAAAAAACACGAGGGCCAGCGAAAAGTGGCTGAAATGATGCGCGCACATTTAAAGGACAGCAAACTAACACGCAAGCGCGAGCATCACCTTTATAGCGGAGCCAGCAATGAGGAGGTTTTTATCGAAAAAGTCCAGGAATATTACTCTCTGCGCTGTGTTCCACAAATCTTGGGTCCTGTTTTGGACACGCTGAATGGCGTTGAAAAAATATTGATTGAAGAAGTAAATTCAGCAAATGACAACCCAATTGTTGATGTTGAAAAGCGCCACGTGTATCACGGCGGAAACTTTCACGGCGATTATGTTTCGCTTGAAATGGACAAACTGAAAATAGTGGTAGCAAAAATGACAATGCTTGCCGAACGGCAGTTAAATTATCTGCTAAATTCAAAATTGAATGAGATTCTTCCACCATTCGTTAATCTTGGGAAATTGGGGCTCAATTTTGGAATGCAGGGCGTACAATTTACTGCAACTTCAACTACTGCGGAAAGCCAAATGCTCAGCAACCCAATGTATGTACACAGTATTCCAAACAATAATGACAATCAAGATGTGGTAAGCATGGGGACCAATGCTGCGCTTATTACTAAAAAAGTAATTGAAAATGCATTTGAAGTGCTTGCCATAGAGCTAATAACAATAGTTCAGGCCATAGAATATTTAGGGGTTCAGAACGATGTTTCCTCGGAAACAAAGAAAATGTATGATGAAATTCGCCGAATAGTACCCGTTTTTAAGGAGGACGTCGTGATGTATCCTTACGTAAATAGCGTAAAGGAATTTTTGATGACCTCTGTAAATCAAGAATAAACTAAATTTGCAAAAAGACCATATCCCCTTAACTAACTAAAAACCAAGATAATTATGAAATCAATTTTTTTCTTCGCGCTTACTTTAATTATGGGAACAAGTGCAATTTCTTCACAGGAATTGGCGCTGGTCCGTGACAATGATCAATTTGGATACATCAACAAATCGGGTGAATATGCCATCCAGCCGCAATTTGAAAAAGCCGCAGATTTTTCTGGCAAATATGCCGCGGCAATGAAAGACAAGAAGTGGGGCTTCATCAACACCACTGGACAATGGGTAATACAGCCAGAATATGATCGAGTGAAGGAATTTAATTCCGGATATGCCGTTGTAATGCAATATGACCAATGGAAATACATCAATGATAAAGGTGAAACCTTAAGCATACCTGCCACGGACAAGGTCTACGATTTTGACAATGGAGTTGCCGTAATTAGAAACGGGGACAAAATAGGATTGATTGACACCAACGGCAAGACCATTTTAGAACCAAAATATGATGAAATAAAAGGTTACAATAATGGATATGCAAAATATAAAAACGGAGCGACTTGGGGATTGCTCAACAATAAAGGTGAAGTTTTTGTGCCCGCGGAATACGATGAAATCGGCGATTATAGTAAGAATGGTATTTGGGCCCGAAAAGGAGAAAGCTTTGGCGTGATTAATAATGGCTCTTTTACTCCAATTGCCGGAATAGATAAAATATGGGATTTCACGAACGATTCCGCATTAACCTATGCCCGAAGCAACAAGAAAATGGGCTACATAAATGGAAAAGGGGAGTGGGTAATTCAGCCAACTTATGATAAAGTAAGAGCTTTCAATGCTGGTCTTGCACCTGTAAATAATGGTAAACTTTGGGGTTACATAAATGAAAAAGGAGAAACTGTTACAGAAATTAAATACAGCGATGCCGAAATTTTTTCTGACAATGGTCTCGCCCCGGTGAAGGAGAAAAAATTATGGGGCTTTATTGACAAAACCGGAAAACTGGTTATCCCTATGGAATATGACATTTCCTCGGGATTAGGATTTCTGCAAAGCGGGTCAGACAAAGGTTTCATCAATGGTATTGCCAAAGTAAAAAAAGATAAAAAATGGGGGTTTATTGATGAAAATGGAAAAGTGTTGGGCCAGTGGCACCAAAATGCAGAAAATTTTGTTGACACATCAAAATAAATAGGCTGCCTCAGGTCCAAAATTTTTCTGAAAAAATATGGAGGAAAAGAAAAATAAAATAAAATACGCATTAATAACCGGCGGCTCCCGTGGTATTGGACGTGCAATTTGCATACAATTGGCGAAGGATTTGGAGTACCAACTACTAATTAACTATAACGGCAATAAGGAAGCCGCCCAGCAAACCTTAATGGAAGTTGAGGCCAACGGCGGAAAAGGAGAAATTATTCAGTTTGACGTTACCAATCCTGAAGCCGTCAATAAGGCATTTGACTTATGGCACGAAAAAAATAAGGAAGCTATCATTGAAGTAATTATAAACAATGCCGGAATTACTAAAGATGGTATGTTTATGTGGATGAAACCTGAAGACTGGCATAGCGTGATCAATACTAGTTTGAATGGATTTTACAATGTAAGCAATGCTTTGATCCAAAAATTATTGGTCAATAAATATGGAAGAATTATCAACATGGTTTCAGTTTCTGGATTAAAAGGAACTGCTGGTCAGGTCAATTATTCCGCTGCAAAAGGTGCAGTAATTGGAGCCACAAAGGCACTTGCGCAGGAAGTGGCCAAACGGAACATAACCGTGAACGCCGTTGCCCCAGGATTCATAAAAAGCGATATGACCGCCGAACTTGACGAAAAAGAACTAAAAAAATTAATACCGGCCAATCGATTTGGAGAAACCGCGGAAGTAGCTCATCTTGTTAGCTTTTTGGCATCACCAAAAGCATCCTATATTACCGGGGAGGTTATTAATATTAATGGTGGAATTTATTCCTAAAATTGAAGGAGAAGTGAGAAGAGTAGTAATAACCGGAATGGGCATTTACTCCTGCATCGGCAAAAACCTGCAGGAAGTGAAGGAGTCTTTATACCAAGGCAAGTCAGGAATTATTTATGACGAAAAACGAAAGGATTTCGGCTATCGTTCCTGCTTGACTGGATGGGTCGAAGAACCAAATTTGAAGGATCAGCTATCCCGCCGCGAACGCGTAAGTATGGGTGAGGAAGGCGCATATGCATATGCTGCCACCATTGAAGCCCTTAAAAATGCTAAAATAGAGCAACAATTTCTTGATGAGAATGAAGTGGGAATTCTATATGGAAATGACAGCACGGCAAAGTCCGTAATTGAATCCGTTGATAAAATCCGCGAGAAAAAAGATACAACCTTGGTTGGATCGGGTGCCATTTTTAAGGCTATGAATTCATCGGTAACCATGAACCTTTCAACCATTTTCAAACTGCGAGGGGTCAATTTTACTATCAGTGCGGCCTGTGCCAGCGGTTCACACTCCATCGGGATGGCATATTTTCTTATAAAAAATGGCCTGCAGGATTGCATTATTTCAGGTGGTGCCCAGGAAATCAATGAACTTGCAATGGGAAGTTTTGACGGCCTCGGTGTTTTTTCAACACAAAATGATCCCGCCAAAGCGTGTAGACCGTTCGATAAAAACAGGGATGGACTTGTGCCCAGTGGCGGCGCCGCGACTTTAATTGTTGAAAGCTATGAAAGTGCCGTAAAAAGAGGTGCTCCAATTTTGGGTGAAATCATTGGCTACGGTTTTTCTTCAAATGGGGAACATATTTCAACTCCGAATATTGATGGTCCGGCCAGGGCAATGAAAATGGCTTTGGAACAAGCCAATATAAAAGCGACACAAGTTGATTATGTAAACGCCCATGCCACCTCAACCCCTGTTGGTGACGCCAACGAGGCACTCGCAATCGCAGATGTTTTTGGCGAAAATGGCCCCTTGGTAAGCTCCACAAAATCCATGACCGGCCACGAATGTTGGATGGCCGGCGCAAGCGAAGTTATTTACTCAATGCTAATGATGGAAAATTCCTTTATAGCACCAAACATCAATCTAGAAACCCCCGACGAGGCGGCATCAAAATTAAACCTTGTTAAGAAAACGTTAAATAGAAAAATTGATGTATTTTTGTCCAATTCTTTCGGATTTGGGGGAACCAATTCCGCATTAATTATTAAAAAGTGCACACATTAAAAATGAATAAAGAAGTTATAGTTGAGAAGATAAACTACTTTCTTGTAGATGAGTTTGAGGTTGAAACCAATGATATTGAACCTAGGGCCAATCTCAAGGAAACATTGGAGTTGGATAGCTTGGATTTTGTGGATTTGGTTGTGGCTATTGAGGCCAACTTTGGGGTTAAGTTGACAGGTGAGGATTTCCTAAACGTGATTACGCTTCAAGATTTTTACGACCTTATTGAAACCAAAATCTGCTGAAATTTGCAATAACAGTTTATGGCTGGTGAGTGGGAAGGCAAGAGCAAAGGAACCGTTCTAGGGTATAAAATTTTTATATTCTTTATTCGAAAACTTGGTGTTGGCGCTGCCTACGTCCTCCTTCTTTTTGTAGCACCGTATTACGTATTCTTCGCAAGAAAAAGTACCCGCTCCATATTTTATTATTTCCGCAAAAGATTGAAATATTCCCTGCCAAGAAGTCTTTGGTGTATTTTCAAAAGCTATTTTATATTCGGAAAAACGATTATCGACAAGGCTGCAATCGCTTCAGGACTGAAAGGACGATTCACATATGAGTGTGATGGGGTCGAAAACATTATTGACCTCCTCGACAAACAACAAGGTGGAATTATGATAAGTGCCCATGTGGGCAATTTTGAAATAGCAGAATTTTTCTTTGAGGAAATTGATACCCGTTCCCAAATAAACCTGGTAACCACCGATGCCGAACATAGGCATATAAAGGAATATATGGAAAAAGTCACAATGCGTACCAACGTAAAGTTCATTTTGGTGAAGGATGACATGTCTCATATTTTTGAAATCAACAACGCCTTGGGTAGCGGTGAATTGGTTTGTTTTACTGGAGATAGGTATATGAAAGGTCAAAAGGTTTTGACCGAAACGCTTATGGGAAAAAATGCAAACTTTCCCGCTGGACCATTTTTATTGGCTAGCAGGCTGAACGTTCCAGTTTTGTTCGTATATGTTATGAAAGAAACGAACAAACATTATCATCTTTACGCCCGAAAGGCTGAGGTGAAAAACCGAGATGCGCAGGGACTTCTGAAAAAATATACACAAAGTGTGGAATGGATGCTCAATAAATATCCTTTGCAGTGGTTCAACTACTACAACTTTTGGGAAACAGACAGTTAGTTTATGAAGGAAGTGTTAATAATATACTATACGCAGACCGGCCAGCTGTTAGAAATTCTAAAGCAAATAGCTTCTAGTATTGCAGATGAAAACACTAATATTTCCTATTGTGAACTAATCCCCAAAGAGAAATTCCCCTTTCCTTGGACACAATCAGAATTTTATGGCGCTTTTCCTGAAACCTTCCTTCAAATTCCGGTGCCAATGGAGGAAATCCCATTTAATATTCGTCAAAAGAAATATGATTTGATAATACTGGGCTACACCACATGGTACTTAACGCCCTCAATACCCGTCAATTCATTTCTGAAATCTGAACAGGCAAAAAATCTCTTGGCAAATACACCTGTTGTCACGGTTTCCGCAAGCCGTAATATGTGGATTATGGCACAAGAAAAGGTAAAGAAATTGTTGGTTGCGAATAAGGCGAAATTAGTAGGCAACATTGCATTGGTGGACAAAAATATCAACCACATTAGCGTCATCACAATTGTCCATTGGTTAATGGGCGGTAAGAAAACTAGAATGCTGGGTATTTTTCCAAAGCCTGGCATTGCTGCTGCCGATATTATTGCATCTTCCCGTTTTGGGAAACCAATCAAAACGGCATTGCACACAGCTAATTTCGATACCCTACAAAAAAACCTTTTATCCGAAGGTGCTGTAAAGATTAATCCTTCTCTTATAGCCACGGACATTCGTGGCAACGTTGTTTTTACCAAATGGGCAAATCATTTAATCAAAAAAAAAGGGAGGGAACGGAGCAAATGGCTCGTGTTTTTTAAATATTATTTGTTATTTGCAATATGGCTTATTGCACCAATAGTATTTATTGTATTTTTGCTCACTTATTTCCCAAAGTATCGTAAAATAAAGCGGGATAAAGCTTATTATTCATCTGTTGCATTAAAGCAAGATTAATGAAGAACGTATACATTACAAGGATTGCGAAGTTTTTGCCCAATGAGCCCGTGGACAACGAGCTAATGGAGGAAAAGCTTGGAGTAATCAATGGCCAGACCTCCAAGGCACGCCGCATAATTCTTCGCAATAACCAAATAAAAAAACGATATTACGCTCTTGATTCCCAAGGAAATGTAACACATAACAATGCACAATTGGCGGCCGAGGCGGTTAATGCCTTGTGCGATGATTCTTTTTCAAAAAATCAGATAGAATTGCTTTCCTGTGGGACTTCCAGCCCCGACCAAATTTTGCCCAGTCATGCCGCAATGGTCCATGGTTTTCTTAAAAACGGCAATCTTGAAATAAACTCTCCTTCAGGCGCCTGCTGCAGTGGAATGAACGCTTTAAAATACGGATATATGGCCGTGAAATCTGGTCAGGTAAACAATGCCGTATGCACCGGTTCCGAAAGAACTTCCTCATGGATGAAATCGGATATCTTTGAGGACGAAGTGGCACATTTAAAAGAGATTGAAGAACAACCAATATTAGCGTTTAATAAAGAATTCCTACGATGGATGCTGTCGGATGGGGCTGGTGCCGTGCTTTTGGAAAGCCAACCCAACGGAAACCTTCCGTTAAAAATAGAATGGATGGAAGGCTACAGTTACGCCTTTGAACTGGAAACTTGTATGTATGCAGGGGGCGATAAACAGGAGGACGGGAGTTTAAAACCTTGGAGTGAATTTCCTGCCGATGTCTGGGGAAAAATGTCCCTTTTCGCAATGAAACAGGATGTGAGACTCCTAAGCGAAAATATTCTTCAAAAAGGAGTGGAAAGCCTAAAACAAGCAATGGCAAAGCACAACATCACGGAGGACGAAATAGATTTTTATCTTCCCCATATTTCCTCCTATTATTTTAAAGAAAATTTATACAATGAAATTGAGCGCCAGGGTCTTCACTTCTCTTGGGACAAATGGTTTTTGAACCTGCAGAAAGTAGGCAACGTTGGTGCCGGTTCCATTTATCTAATGTTGGAAGAGTTGGTGCATTCCGGCAAGCTTAGAAAAGGCAACAAAATCTTGCTGCAAGTGCCTGAAAGTGCCAGATTTGCTTATTCCTATGCCTATTTAACAGTCGTTTAAATGAATGCTTTCACAAGCAAAATAACGGACCAAGATTTCATCGGAAAACTGATTCCGCAGAAAACGCCGTTTGTAATGGTGGACAGCTTGCTTCACTTTGAAGAGAAAAAAGTAGTAGCGGGCCTAACAATTTCCGAAGAAAATATTTTTACCCATAATAACGAATTTACGGCGCCGGGGCTTATTGAGCATATGGCACAAACGGTTGCTCTTTATACGGGATATCAATTTTTTTTGAAAAAAGAAGATGCCCCAACAGGCTATATTGGCTCCATTAAAAAAGCAGAGGTTTTCTACCTTCCCGCGGTTGGGAAGGAACTTACCACTACCGTAAATATTCTACACGAAATTATGGGCGTAACTTTGGTAACCGCTGAAACGATGTGCGAAGGAAAAATTATTGCAACCAGCGAAATGAAAACCGTATTGGCTTCCTAAATGAAAAATACGGACGTTTCAAATATTGACGTTTCTAACTATTTACCACATCGGGAACCAATGCTTATGGTTTCTTCCGTTTTGGAGATTGATGACAACTCCGTTACAACACAATTCCATATTTCCAAAGAATGTATTTTCCTAAAGGAAGGGAAACTCTCGGAATCTGGCCTAATTGAAAATGCCGCACAGGCCGCGTCGGGCGTGGTTGGGCAAAGCTTTTTTGAGAAGGATGATTTTGAAGGAACAGGTAATAAACTGGTTGGCTATATTAGTGCCGTTAAGAAAGTGGAGATTTTTCAGCTTCCAAATGTGGGAGATATCATTATTACAAAGGCAAATCTAATTTCTCGCTTCGATACCGGTGAAGTAACCCTCTGTAGCCTCGAAGCGCAAACCTTTCTCGATAAAAAATTAATTGTATCTTCTACCATGAATTTTTTAATCCATGAAGTCTGATTATGAAGAAAAAGGAAGTTCCCCAAGACAAAAGTAATCTGGAATCCGCCAATTTTCGTGAGCTATGCTACGCAGTGGATGAAAACGGCGAATATACTACAGAAAATAGCACGGGTTGGGAACCCAAAACTGTGGCATTGAATAATGCAATTGAAGAAATACACGAACGCATTGAAGACGCCAAACACCGAGTAATTAAAGGCGAAACAAGCCCAATTGAATATTACATGGAGCTTCACAAAATGGACGTGGGCATTTTAGCAAGCTATGTTGGTTTTTGGCAATGGAAAGTAAAACGGCATTTTAAACCATCGGTATTTAAAAAGTTAAGCGAAAAAACGCTTCAGAAATATGCTGAGGTTTTTGAAATTTCAGTTGAGGAATTGAAGTCGATGCATCGGTGATTTTCTACTTTCGAAAATTTATAAAGGGCAATAAAAAATAATAGAATCATAGTATCCGAAGAATCCTCGCATCAACAGGGATCCATAGCATCAAAATTAAAAAACTGAAACTTGAAACACGAAACCAAAATTGACTTCACCCACCACCAATCTGCTCATTGCGAAAACGGCGTTGTTTCAAATTTAATGAAGCATAACGGTTACAACGTGAGCGAGCCGATGGTTTTTGGCATTGGCAGCGGACTCTTGTTTTGCTATATTCCGTTATTGAAAGTGAATCACGCCCCCGTGATAACATACCGTGCACTCCCGGGACATATTTTTAAAAAATTCGCAAATCGCACTGGCGTAAAAATGAAGCGCGAAAAATTTAGCAACCCGAAGGATGCAAAAGCGCGGCTTGATGAAAATCTTGAAAAAAACAATCCTGTCGGGCTGCAAGTTGGCGTTTATAATTTGGTGTATTTCCCCGATGAATACCGTTTCCATTTCAACGCCCATAATATGGTGGTGTATGGGAAGAAAGAAAATCGTTATTTAATCAGTGATCCAGTTATGGAGGATGTTACTTCCCTTTCTGAAAAAGAATTGGAAAAAGTGCGGTTCGCCAAAGGCGCTTTCGCGCCCAAAGGACATATGTATTATCCAATTTCCTTCCCCGAAAAATTGGAGCTTGAAAAAGCAATCATAAAAGGAATTAAGGACACTTGCAGATCTATGCTGGCGCCAGTGCCTTTTGTAGGTGCAAAGGGTATACACAAAATTGCGGGATTAATCCGCAAATGGCCCAAACAAAAAGGAATTAAAACCGCTAACCATTATCTCGGACAAGTGGTGCGAATGCAGGAAGAAATAGGCACTGGTGGCGGCGGTTTCCGATATATTTACGCAGCCTTTTTGCAGGAAGCCGGAAAATTATTAGAAAATGAAAAATTAATAGCACTTTCAAAAGAAATGACCGAGATTGGCGATTTGTGGCGCGATTTCGCATTGGAAGCTTCCCGAATCTACAAAAACCGAAGCGCCCAAACCGACAGCTATAATAAAGTTGCCGACCAATTGGACCACATTGCCGATTTGGAAAAGGTGTTTTTTAAGAAGTTAAAGAAATCGATATAAAAAGTCCACCTTTGGGGGATTTAGGGGGCTTATGATAGAAATAAACCAACTTTCAAAAAAGTACAAAAACGCCGATTTCTTTTCGGTAAGAAACCTCGATTTGAAAGTTGAAGAAAGTGAAATTTACGGGCTGCTCGGCCCAAACGGCGCAGGAAAAACCACGCTTATCTCCATGCTCACCTCCCTGCTGAAACCCACTTCCGGTACGTTCACCATAAATGGCTTGAATTTTAGGGAAAACAAAAATGAATTAAAGAAATTAATTGGTATAGTTCCGCAGGAATACGCACTCTATCCCACACTCACGGCTTTTGAAAATTTGCAATATTTCGGGAGTATGTACGGAATTAAAGGAGAAATTCTCAAAAAATCCATTGCAGAACATTTGGAAATTATGGGGCTTTCCAAATTCGCCAATAAGAAAACTTCTACATTTTCCGGCGGAATGAAACGTCGCGTAAACTTAATTGCTGGAATTTTACATAATCCAAAAGTTGTTTTTTTGGATGAACCCACTGTGGGAGTAGATGTGCAATCGAAAAATGCTATTATCGATCATTTAAAATTGTTGAACTCGCAAGGCACCACAATAGTTTACACCTCGCACCATTTAAACGAAGCCGAGTTTTTCTGCACCCACGTTGCAATAATAGACAATGGCGAAATAATTTTAAAAGGCATTCCTTCCGAATTGATAAAAAATCAGGAAAACGCCACCAGTTTGGAAGAAGTTTTTTTGGCAAAAACCGGCAAAGCCCTCCGCGATTATGCATAAACTTTGGGCCTCAACATATAAAGAATTTCTGCTTCTTGTCCGCGATTTGGGCGGAATTGCCATCCTCTTTATTATGCCTCTATTGCTTCTGATTGTAATTACATTAGTGCAGGACAGCACTTTTAGAACAATTAGCGATGTAAAAATTCCGGTGCTTTTGGTGGATAATGACAAAGGAGAAATTTCCAAAAACATTATTGAAAATCTATCAAATTCGAATTCTTTTGAAATTCTGCAAGAATCATCGGAAGTGGAAGCTAAAGAAGCGGTTTTCGCGGGTAAATATCAACTCGCAATTATCATTCCTGAAAATCTATCAGCTTCACTCCAAAAGAAAGTGGACCAAAATGTGGAAGGAATTTTATCAAAATTCGGTTTGGAGGAAAATTCGTCGTCAATTGCAAAAAAAGTAATTCCGCAGCAAGAGGTCCGTTTGTATTTTGATCCCGCAACCCAAACAAGTTTTAAATCGTCAGTGAAAAACGGCATTGACAAAATGATTTCAAAAATTGAAACCGAAAGCATTTATAAAGCGTTTCAAAATGAATTGGGCGAAGAAGATTCCGAACCCATATTCGACACCGAAAATTTTATCGCATTCAAAGAAATTTTTCCCACTAAAAATAACGTGGAAATCCTCCCAAACTCAGCGCAGCACAACGTTCCGGCATGGACGCTGTTTGCTATTTTTTTCATCATAGTTCCGCTTTCAATCAATATGGTTAAGGAGAAAAATCAGGGAACTTTTGTGCGATTGCGCACCCAGCCAATAAATTATGCCACGGTTCTGGGTGGAAAAACTATTGTTTATTTAGGTGTTTGTATTATTCAATTTACGCTAATGTTGCTTGTAGGAATGTATCTTTTCCCAGCAATTGGCCTTCCGGGAATTGATGTTTCCGGCAAATTGCCGATGCTGTATACAGTTGCCCTTTTTTCGGGTTTGGCGGCGGTTGGGTTGGGACTTATGCTTGGCACCATTGCAAAAACACAGGAACAGGCCGCGCCGTTCGGCTCTACCTTGGTTGTTATTTTGGCTGCGCTCGGCGGGGTGTGGGTGCCTGTGTTTGTGATGCCGAAATTGATGCAATTTGTTTCCATGATTTCTCCGATGAACTGGGGCTTGGAAGCATTTTATGATGTTTTTTTAAGAAATGTCGGTTTTGTTAAAATCCTTCCCGAAATTTCATTATTATTGTTGTTCTTCCTTTTAATGCTCCTAATTTCAATCATTTATAATAGAAGAAAAAATGCCGTCTGACAGCAAAAATGAAATAAGTTTCACCTCAGAAATTCGGGTACGGTTTACCGAAACCGACCCGTTGGGAATTGTATGGCACGGCAATTATATACAATATTTTGAGGATGGCCGCGAGGCTTTTGGCCGTGAGCATGGCATTTCCTATTTGGAACAAAAGGCAAACGGCTATACTTCACCCATTGTAAAATCGTCTTGCGAACACAAACTGCCACTGCGTTACGGCGACGTGGCAACCATAAAAACAACATTCGTAAATTCCCCCGCGGCCAAAATGATTTTCCGCTATCGTATTTTTGATCCGAAGGGAAGATTGGTATGTTTGGGCGAAACCATACAAGTTTTTTTGAATGAACACGGCGAACTTTCTTTAACGAAACCGCTGTTTTTTATTAACTGGAAAAAGAAAATGGGACTTTAAATAATGACTGAAATCTTCATTTCATATAACAATATTTTCAGCAACCTTGGCTTTGATAGTGAAACTGTAGTGGCCCAAATAGAAAATGGAAAATCCGGACTTCAAAAATTAGAGAACAAGTCACTTTTGCCCGAACCCTTTTGCGCCGCAATGCTTTCCGCAGAAGTGATAAAAGAAGAATTCATTAAAATTGGCGATGCTTCAAAGTTTACAAAGCTTGAACAGATGCTCATTTTCTCTTTGAAAAAAGTCATTGACGCTGCAAACATTCCTTTAAATGAAAAAGTCGGTTTAGTAATTTCAACCACAAAAGGCAATATTGATTTGCTTGAAAAAGAAAATAACTTTCCGGAAAATCGCGCTTATTTAAGCGAATTGGGCAAAACCATCCAAAACTTTTTCGAATTTGAAAATGAGGCGATTGTTCTGTCAAACGCCTGCGTTTCGGGAGTTTTGGCCATTTCCGTAGCGAAACGCTTTATTGCCGAAGGAAAATACGAGCACGTTTTCATTACCAGCGGCGATTTGGTATCGAAATTCGTGCTTGCTGGGTTCGATTCTTTTCAGGCTTTGTCCGCCGAACCGTGCAAACCATACGATAAAAATCGCACGGGCATCAATTTGGGCGAGGTGGCCGCGAGTGCCTTGGTTACTTCTTACAAAGAAAATCTTCCAAAGGAAGCCGTTGCAATTTGGGGCGATGCAACCTGTAATGACGCCAACCATATTTCCGGCCCATCGCGCACCGGCGAAGGACTTTTCCGGAGTGTGAAAATTGCCCTAAACGAATCAAAAATTGCGGCATCACAAATTGATTATATTTCCGCACACGGCACCGCCACGCCCTTCAATGACGAAATGGAGGCAATCGCCTTTAACAGATTGGGGATGGAAAACATTCCCCTCAATAGTTTGAAGGGTTATTTTGGGCACACATTGGGCGCTTCGGGATTGTTGGAAACTATTGTGGGAATGCATTTTATGGCAAAAAATATTCTTTTTTCTTCTAAAGGTTTTTCCGACCTTGGCGTTTCGAAAAGTATCAAAATCATCAAAACCAATACACCGAAACCACAGCAAATTTTTCTAAAAACCGCATCAGGTTTTGGAGGTTGCAACACAGCGGTGGTCCTCAAAAAAGTAAACAACTAACCAATCATAAATGTCAAATCCAATAAAAAAATTGAACGCCGTTGAAGCTCTGGAAGAGGCCCACCGGATTGCCTTTGCACCCTTTGTCTTTCAAGCGTCGGTTTCGCTTCGGAAACTTGGGATTCTCGATTATATTTTCGACCAACGTGAAAATGGCGGTCCAACCGTCAATGAAATTTCAGAAAACCTTTCCATTTCACCATATGGCGTGGGCGTTTTACTGGAAATTGCGGAAACTTCAAATATTGTGCTTAAAACTAAGGAACAATATGAACTCACAAAAGTTGGTTACTTCTTGAACTATAACACAACCACCGGTGTAAACCTAAATTTTGCCCACGACGTCTGTTATAAGGGGTTGTTTCACCTAAACGATTCTATAAAAAATGGAAAACCCGAAGGACTGAAAGAGCTTGGGCAGTGGAAAACCATCTATGAGGGCCTGTCGCAATTGACCCCCACCGAGCAGCAATCGTGGTTTGATTTTGACCATCATTATTCCGATGATATTTTCGCGGATGCGTTGGAGCGTATTTTTGAGCGAAAGCCAAAAAACCTATTTGACGTGGGCGGAAACACGGGCAAATTTTCCATTAAATGTTGCAATTTTGACGAAGATGTTAATGTGAAAATTGTGGATTTGCCGGGACAATTGGCGATGGCTCTGGCCAATGCAGAAAGTCATGGATTTAAGGATAGAATTTCCGGACACGCCATTGATTGGCTTTCGGAGAATCCCCAAATTCCGAGCGGAGCAGACTTGATTTGGATGTGCCAGTTTTTAGATTGCTTTTCAGAGGATGAAATTGTAAAAATTTTGAGTACTTGCTCTGAGTCCATGGATGACAAGGCCCAACTAATAATTGTAGAAACCTTTACGGACAGGCAGGCCTTTCGGGCTTCGCAATTTATTTTGGAAGCCACATCACTTTATTTTACGGTGTTGGCAAATGGAAACAGCAAAATGTACCCTTCAACCGTTTTTTTAAGACTTATTGACAAAGCCGGTTTGCAACTCAGGGACGATATACAGTTGGGCGAATATCACACCATGCTTGTTTGTGAAAAGAAAACCGCCACGATAAGCGCTTAATAGGATTTCAATTTTAATGAGTTTGAACCAAAACTATCGCATAAAAAGTTTTTGCCACCTGAAAAACCAGTCACTTACGGTGAATGGGCAATCCGTTTTTGACGATGCTTCGGAAGATTTTCAAACATTTATTAAAAATGCCTATAAGTTTTTAAAGACCGATTATCCCAAATTTTTCAAAATGGATAGTCTAAGCAAATTGGCATTTTTAGCGGCAGATGTTTTACTGAAAAGAGAAAATCTGAACGAGGAAGAAAATAACATCGCCTTAATATTTTCAAATAGAGCCTCCAGTTTGGATACCGACCGAAAGCACCAAGCGGCCATTGAAAATGAGGAGGAATATTTCCCAAGTCCAGCGGTATTTGTTTACACCCTTCCCAATATTTGCTTGGGCGAGATAAGTATAAAACACAGGCTTTATTCTGAAAATAGTTTTTTTATCTTTGACCACTTCAACGCTGAACATTTGCATCTGTACGCCAATAGTTTATTGCGAAACGAAAAAGCAGAAAAGGTACTTTGTGGCTGGGTAGATTTGGACGAAAACGGTTATGAAGCCTTCCTCTATTTAGTTGAAAACGAAGGCGAAATAGAACATAATATTAAACAAATAAATAGAATATACACATTATCATGAGCGACCTGAAACAAGAATTAAAAGAAAAAATAATAGAGCAATTGAACCTTGAAGAGATATCGGTAGCTGATATTGCCGATGATGACGCGCTTTTTGGCGACGGATTGGGGCTAGATTCCATCGATGCGTTGGAACTTATTGTTATGTTGGACAAAGATTACGGCATTCGTCTTAGCGACCCGAAAGAGGGAAGAAAGATTTTTGAATCTGTGCAAGTAATGGCAGATTATATTCAAGAACATCGCACGAAGTAATTTCCGAAAACTTGATGAGCAAAGGCGTAGCCATAACCGGAATGGGCATTATTTCTGCCATTGGCAACAATGTGCCGGAAAATTATGATGCGCTCATAAATGGAAAAAAAGGCATCACCCGCGTTGATAACATCGATACAATTCAGCGTGATGAAATTATGGTTGGCGAAGTGAAATTTACCAACGATGAGTTAATTGCCCAACTAAATCTTCCACCAGAAAACAACTATTCCCGAACTGCTATGCTCGCAGTAATTGCCGCAAAGGAGGCTTTTGCAAATGCTGAAATTACCGATATAAAAAAACACAGAACGGGCATTATATCTGGCACCAGCGTAGGCGGAATGGATATGACCGAAAAATATTACTACGAATATCTAACCGAAAAACCTTTTCAAAAATATATTGAAAGCCATCACGCCGGCGATTCAACGCAAAAAATCGCCGAACAATTGGGCATTGAGGAAAGTTTGGTTACAACCATTAGCACCGCCTGCTCTTCCGCGGCAAATGCAATTATGCTTGGCGCACGACTTATAAAATCCGGGAAATTGGACCGTGTTTTGGTGGGTGGCGCGGATTGCCTCTCAAAGTTTACCATCAACGGTTTCAAAACCTTGATGATTTTAAGCGATACTTTCAACACTCCTTTTGACGAAAACCGAAAAGGATTAAATCTTGGCGAAGCTGCTGCCTTTCTAGTTTTGGAAAGTGACGAAGTTGTAAAAGTCGAAAACAAAAAAGTGCTAGCTTACGTAAAAGGTTACGGAAATGCCAACGATGCCTTTCACCAAACCGCATCTTCGGACAATGGCGATGGCGCCACTTTGGCGATGGAAAAAGCATTGAAAGTTGCAAATTTAAAACCTTCGGAAATTGATTACATAAACGCCCACGGCACCGCCACCGGTAATAACGACCTTTCGGAAGGCAGGGCGATTCTTCGGATTTTTGGTGAAAATGTACCGGAATTCAGTTCAACAAAAGCATATACGGGCCATACTTTGGCTGCGGCTGGAGCAATTGAAGCGATTTATTCCGTATTGGCGTTGCAACATAATGTGATTTTTCCAAACCTGAATTTTAAAACCCCGATGAAGGAATTTTCAATGGTTCCCCAAACGGAATTGAAACAAAAAGTATTGAAAACGGTACTTTCCAATTCGCTTGGTTTTGGCGGGAATTGTTCAACGGTTATATTTTCAAAAGAAGCTTAATGAAGAAGGTTTTCATAAATAGCATCGCTTCCATTTCCTCCCAAAAAACGTTTGATAACAGTGTTTTTTTGAATGAAATAATCGATTATAACAATACCGTAATTTTCGCGCACGACCCAGATTACAAACAATACATTCCACCCGCCGCTGCCCGACGAATGGCGAAAGGGATAAAAATGGGAGTTGTAGCTTCTAAAATCGCAATGGACGAAGCGGGAATTGAAACCGTCGACGCCATAATCACAGGTACGGGAATGGGCTGTATGATTGATTCCGAAAAGTTTGTGAGCGCGATTATTGACAATAACGAACAATATTTAACGCCAACATCATTTATTCAAAGCACCCACAACACTGTTGCAGGGCAGATTGCTTTGGGAATGGAATGCAAAGCTTATAATTTTACGTACGTTCACTCCGCGATTTCCTTTGAATCGGCTTTGCTCGACGCAAAAATGCAGCTTGAAAATGACGAAGCCGAGCATATTTTGGTGGGAGGTGTTGAGGAATTGGGCGAACATACCACAAAAGTTCACCGAACAATAAATCATATAAAACCTGAAGCCGTTACTATTTCAACAGTTTTAAATTCTAAAACTGAAGGCGCTGTTTTTAGCGAAGGGGCCAATTTCTTTGCGGTTTCCAACGAAAAAAGGGAAAGTTGCTACGCGGAATTGCTTGCGGTTGAAACTTATAATACCCTCCAAAAGGAAAGGGTTTCTGAAACCATCGAATACTTTTTGGAAGAAAATAATCTGAAAATTGACAACATCGATTTAGTGGTTTTGGGAAACAACGGCGATGTGGAATTTGATAGTTATTACACCCAACTTTCCGAAGGGATGTTCCGCCAAACCCAACAGGTTTTTTACAAACATTTGGTTGGCGAAAACAATACCGTTTCGGCTTTCGGGATTTGGCTGGCTTCAAAAATTATAAAAATCCAAAGTATTCCTGAAATTTTGAAAATCAACAGTATTGCTACTTCCGAAGTTAAAACGGTTTTGTGCTACAATCAATATCGCGGCCAAAACCACAGCCTTGTTCTACTAAAAAAATGCTGAGGTTTTATACCATAAATGCGCTCGCATTGGTAATCTTTTTTGGATTACTGCTTGCGGGTTTTTTCGGTGACATTCCCGTGTGGCTTTATGTTTTGTTTGTTGTGATTTGGGTTTTGATTACCGCAATCGGTTCGTTTCAAATTAAAATTAACTACCATTTCCAATCCTTAAACCACAATTACAAAACTTCAGAAAATCATATTTCAATCACTTTTGACGATGGGCCAAATCCAGATTTTACACCAAAAGTTTTACTTCTTTTAAAAGAATACAATGCAAAAGCAACTTTCTTTTTAATTGGAAAAAATGCTGAAAGGCATCCGGAAATTGTTCGCCAAATTATTGAAGAAGGACATACAATCGGCAACCATTCGTACTCACATTCCAAAAACTTCGGGTTTTTTTCTTCGGAAAAAGTCGCAGCTGAATTGAAAAAAACGAACGCAGTTTTAAAGGAAATCACAGGTAAGGAAATTAAAATGTTTCGTCCCCCCTTCGGTGTTACAAATCCGAACATTAAAAAAGCGTTGAAAAAAACGGGTCATTTTTCCATCGGTTGGAGCAAGCGTAGTTTGGACACGACAAACCATTCCCAAGAAAAAATTCTGAATCGCATTACTGCGAATTTAAAAAAGGGCGACATTATTCTACTTCACGACAGCAGCGCGAAAACCGTTGCCGTATTGGAACAGTTATTGTTAACTTTGCCTCCGCACAAATTGCAGTCCGTTCCCGTGGATCATTTACTTGAAATTGAAGCCTATGCGTAGTTATTTTTTATTGTTATTTTTTATTGTTTTTGGCAGTGCAATGCAAGCGCAGGAAACCGCGATGAGCACTTCGGAAATTGCTTCCTTTAAAGAAAAAGTGGTCGCTTCCGCAAAAAATACCCAAACAATTAAATCGGATTTTACCCAATACAAACATCTCGACTTTTTAGCCGACGATGTGAAAACTTCGGGGAAAATGGTTTTCAAAGCTCCCAATTTGGTGAAGTGGGAATACACAAATCCGTATAAATACAGCGTAATTTTTAAGGAAGACCAACTGCTGATAAACGATGGCGGCACCAAAAGCAAAGTGGATATTGGCAATAGCAAACTTTTCAAAAAACTGAACCAATTGATCGTTAACAGCGTAAAAGGGAATATGTTCAGCGATGCCGATTTTACGGTTTCCTTCTTTAAATCTCCCAAATACAACAAAGCGGTTTTCATTCCAAAGGACAAAAAAATTGCGGGTTATATTGCTTCCTTTGAATTGCTTTTCAATAAAGATGACGCGCAAGTTTATGAAGTGAAAATGGTGGAGCCGTCGCAGGATTTTACCCGAATTATTTTCAGTAATCGCGTTTTAAACAGCACCATAAATGATTCGGCTTTTAGCAATTAGTTTTTTTTCGATTTTTATATTTTCTTCGTGTGCATTAAAAACCACGGAAGGGCTTCGACAGGTGCATTTCAATGAAATAACGGTTGAGAATCCATACTTTTCAAATGCGAAAATAGACTATGTTTACAAAGCGAAAATCGAGGTTTACAGAAAGAATTTCGGCGGAATTTTGATTATAAAAAAGATTGCGGCAGATAACCATCGTATTGTTTTTACTACGGAATTTGGGAGCAAACTGTTCGATTTTCAGTTTGAAGGCGACACTTTTACCAAGCATTTTGTGGTTGAGGATATGGATAAAAAATTTATCGTGAATATTTTAAAGGAGGATTTTAAAATATTGGTAAACGAGAGTGCAAAAGTTTTGGCAGTGTATGAATCTAAAAACCAAAGAATCTATAAAACCGAAAGTGGTGATCGATTCAATTTTTATTTCTTGGATGAAACTTCGGAACAGCTTGAAAAAATTGTAAATACCTCAAAAACGAAGGAAAAAGTAACGATTGATTATAATTCTGCCGACGGAAAAATTGCAGATACGATATCAATAAAACACAACAATATCAAATTGAAAATTGACTTGGAAAAATTCAAAAAACAATAATATGCTCATCGAAGGATTATATAAGGTTACCGCATATGAAAAGACCGCCGAGGGGATTTTGGCAATGGTCCATTTGAACAAGGATCACGCAATTTTTAAAGGCCATTTTCCGGGAAACCCTGTAATGCCGGGCGTTTGTATGATTCAAATTATTAAGGAATTGACTGAGGAAGCAACTGGGAAAAATTTGTTTTTGGCGGTTTCGTCAAACATAAAATTTATGGCAATTATCAATCCCGATAAAAATCCGGATTTGAAAATTTCCATTGATATTTCGGAGGATAATGGGGAAGTAAGGGTAAAAAATACTACTACTTTTGATGAGACCGTAGCGTTAAAACTTAACGCAATTTTTAAAATTATCGATTGATGAAGCACTTACTTTTTCTGCTATTTTTTGTTTCCTTTTTTTCTAACGCGCAGGACTTGAAGGAAATTCGTTCGCAGTATCCACAAGCGGTGGAAAGCGTCGAAAACACTTCAAAACTTGACCAAACATTTTCAGCAATAAATGTTTCGAGCAACCCAATTTTGAGGGCTTATAAAGGCGCAGTTTTAACTTTGAAAGCTAAATTCTCAAAAAAGAAAAGCGATAAAAAAGAATTTTTCAAAGAGGGTGTTTCATTAATTGAAAGCGCCGCAAATGCCGAACCTTCCAATATTGAAATACGTTACATCCGATTGAGTGTGCAGGAAAACTCGCCTAAATTTTTGGGATACGATAATAATATTGAATCGGACAAAAATTTTATTTTGAAAAACTGTGCGAATATTTCTTCAAAAGAATTGAAGAATATTATTAGGGAATTTGCTCTGAACTCCCGAAATTTTTCGGATAGCGAAAAATTGATTTTATCAAAATAAATCTTACGAAATAGACGCTACTTATAATATTTTTAATATTTTACCATTTCTTTAACACTTTCGTTGTTTGGGACGATTAGTGTTCTAAAATACTGTAAATGAGAAAAATATTATGTCTGCTTCTTTTTGCCACGGCGCTTTGCGTGGCCCAAAAAAATTCTGACCCAACCCCAGAGGAGATTTCTGAAGCAAAAATTCTAAAACTTCAATATCCAAATGATGATCTCGTGCTTATGAAAAGTAAAGATTTTGTGACATTTGGTTTTAATGATAAAGATCAACAAGTTTCGGTGCAGCGACAAATTAGTGAGGAAATGATGAACGTTTCCTCAAGAACGGATATCCAAAAACATATTTTTTATGATGGCCAATCAGAGATAGTCAATTTCGGTTTAAAATATAGAAATAATAAATCTGCCTTTTTTAAAATTAAGGATGAGGCTTTCACCATTGAGGAGTTTTTCTATAACGACGCCCGTGTGAAATATGCCAGTGTGGATTTCCCGGTACAGGGATATAAATATTTTTTTGAAGCGACAAAAAATATATTTGATATTAAATATTTTACCTCGGTTTATTTTACGGATTCGTACCCCATTCTTAATAGGGAAATCACTCTTGTAGTGCCCAAATGGCTAAACCTCGAAATTAAAGAAATGAATTTCGATGGTTACGAAATTTCAAAAACTACGAATTTTGACGATAAACAAAATGCCGATATCATTACATATACTGTTTCGGGACTGGATGCTGTTTATAAAGAAGAGCAATCCCCAGGCCCCAGCTATCTTTATCCACATTTGCTGATTTTAGCAAAATCCTACACCCATGACGGCAAAAGCTTCACCTTGTTCAACGAAACAAAGGATCTGTACAGTTGGTATAAATCCTTAATTGACGACATGAATGATGATCCCTCGGTTTTAAAAGCAAAAGTTGAGGAACTTACCGCAAACGCTCAGAACGAAGAGGAAAAAATCCGGAATATATATTACTGGATTCAAGACAACATTCGATACATCGCTTTTGAGGATGGTTTGGCAGGTTTCAAGCCAGACGAATGCCAAAATGTTTATAAAAAGAGATATGGCGATTGCAAGGGAATGGCCAACCTTACCAAACAAATGCTGATTGAGGCTGGTTTCGACGCGCGGCTGACGTGGTTGGGAACAAAGCGAATTGCGTATGATTATTCCACCCCCTCATTGTCTGTGGACAACCATATGATCTGTACGGTATTTTATAATGGAAAAAAAATATTTCTTGACGGCACTGAAAAATTCAATCCGTTTGGGGAATATGCCGAACGTATTCAGGGCAAACAGGTCATGATTGAAAATGGAGACTCATTTATCTTGGAAACCGTGCCCGTAGTGGCTCCCGAAACTAATAGGGAAACACATGTTTTTAATGCAAAAATCAATAATAATGCCTTGGAAGGAAACGTATCGCTTACTTATTCCGGGGAAAGCAGGGCCACATTTCTTTACGTTTTTAACAACTTAAGGACCGAAATGAAAAACGAGGCTTTGGAATATTATTTAAAAAGGGCCGATAGAAATATGATGGTCGAAAATATAAAAACTTCCAATTTGGAAAATCGGGACGACCAACTTTCAATTAATTTCAGCTTAAAGCAGGATAACGCAGTTTCTTCCTTTGATGATGAAATTTATATAAATCTGGACCATTACCAAGAATATGGCAAATGGATTTTTAATGAACGTAATACCGACTATGAGTTTCCGCATAAGGAATTTCTGTCGTCGGAAATAAATTTAGAGTTACCCGAGGGATATAAAGTTTCCGAATTGCCACAGGGGATTGACGTTAACAATAAAAACTATAAAATTTTCATAGATTTTGAACTTAAGGACAACATGCTTCACTATAGAAAAGAGTTCGTGATGAAGCAAGCCGTTGTGAAAAAATCAAACTTTAAGGAATGGAATGAAACCATCCAAAGTCTTCAATCCATTTATAACCAACAAATCATTCTTGTAAAAGAAGATTAATTTCTAACTACCCAACTACACTCCAAATAGTATGACAAAAAATATTCTATGCATTGCAATTTTTGCTTTATGCTCGATAACTTCCATTGCACAATCAAAAAAAGAAACCGAAAAACAGGAACAAGTAAAAAATCTGGTTTGGAATGAAAATGATCCATACAGAAATGTGATGGAGATTTCTGAAAACTGGAAAAATGAATCGGCCGTTTTCCTTGTCAAAACTGTAAAGTATATCTATAACCGCCCCGGCAATAGTATTGAATATACTAAAATTGAAAGAGAGAGGATCAAACTTCTGGATCAAGCCGCCGTTACGGAATATTCTGAATTTGCATACACCGAAGGCAAGGTTTTCTATAGGGAAATGAGCCGGGTAACCAACACCTTTCATCTGGGAGTTAAAGTGATAAAACCTGATGGCGAGGAAATTGAAATAGATGTGAACCAAGAATCCGTAACTACAAATAATGAAAAGAAAATAGCAATTCCGTCCCTGGAAAAGGGTGATATTATTGATTATTATTTTTACACCAATACAATTGTTGGCGAGAATGACCTATATCAATATGAACCTGTGGAGAACACAATTGGCGACAACTATCCCATTGCAAAATTTGAGTTTTTGCTGGAAACGGAAGATGATTTCTTTATAAATTTCAGCACTTATAATGGCGCGCCAAAACTTCAGCAAATAGTGGAGCCGACCAAAAAGGACAAAAAAAGGGTATATTCCTTTACGGCCGAAAATGTGGAAAGAAATGATTTTCCACGTTGGTTTTTCCCATTGGTGGAATTGCCCTCCTATAAATTTCAGGTGCTTTTTGCCCGCTCCGGAAAATATGAAAAAAAGGCATATGCCTTTATCCCGGAGGATGTGAACACCGTAAAAACAAATGTTTCGAAAGAAGAAATCTTTAATCTTTACGAAGATAAATTTAGGCCATATGGAGAACTTGGCGATGTGGAGCGATTCCTAAAAAATAAAAATTTTGCCACAAACGAAGAGAAGGTGAAAGAAGTTTTTTATTACATCCGCCATGCTTATTATACCAATTATGTGGAAGCCTTCGTGATGGACGAGGCGAACATTATGTACCCTTTTATGCTTTATGGAAAAAATCCAATAATCTTCAACAATGAAGTAGATTTCGTGCGTTTCTTCACGGCTTTTTTAAAGGATAATAAAATAGATTATGAAATTATTGTGGGCACCCAGCGATATAATGGCGATATAAAGGATCTACTCTTGGAAAGCAACATCAATTTTATTCTAAAAGTAAATACCGAAAAACCCGTTTACATCGAATTTTTTGATGCTTACGCCACACCAAACCAATTGTCACCGCTATTGGAAAACACCAATGCCTACACCCTAAAGGTTGTAGATAGAAAGCATATTGAAAATATAGAAACGGTAAAGTTGCCAACAACTACTTATAAAGAAAACAACTCAACCGAAAAAACAGAACTCACTTTTGCCCCAGATTTTTCAGGTATTGATATTAACCGTTCTTTTGAATACAACGGGCAAACGAAAATTGATGAGCAAAAAAGCATATTGATGTATTATGATTACGTTTATGAGGACCATGCAAAATATGAAACCGAGCCAATCCTGGACAGGGTAAAAAATAAAAGGGATCAGGAGAAATATAAAAACGAATATGCGGCCCTGCTGAAAAAACTAAAAAACAATCAACAGGAAAAAATAAAGGAACGGACTGCCGGCGAATACAATCTGAAAATTGATAATTACAGTTTTAAAATCATAAAAAATGGAAGGTTTGGAAAAGAAGATTCCTTTGAATATACCGAGAATTTTACCATTGGCAATGATTTGATCAAAACCGCAGGCAAAAATTATATATTGGATATTGGCAAATTATTGGTGAGTCAGGTAGATTTAAGCAATAAAGAAAAAAACAGGACAAACAATATTTATATGAGCTACCCCCGCTCCTTCAATTATCAAATAGTCGTAAACATACCCGATGGCTATTCCGTTTCTGGTTTGGAAAACCTTGCGGGTAATGTAGAAAATGAAACGGGAGGATTCAAAAGTTCAGCAGCTTTGGATGGAAATAGATTGGTGGTAAAAATTCAAAAATTCTATAAGAACAATTATGAGCCTAACGCCAAGTGGCCGCAAATGGTTGCATTTTTGGAAGCGGCCTCCCAGTTTACCCAAGCCAAAATTTTGCTGAAAAAAGTATAGGAAAAAGCTTGTTTGATTTTATAGTTTCCCAACTGCACATTTTCGGCAAATAAGAATTTTTAATGAAATAACTCCTGGCGAAACTAAGACCAAAATGTTTGATGGGGATAAAAAATTTCAACAAATTCTTCAAAGAAGATTAAATATTATATTTGCGCCATCCCTCTGCGCCTTTCGGTGAAATTTCCCGTGAAGACTCAAAGAACGCAACGAACAAAATTCCCAAATGGACCAAAATCTAATTTCAGAAAAATTCAACACCCTGAAATGTTGCGTAATTATTCCCACTTACAATAATTACAAAACGCTGCGTAAAGTGGTGGAAGGAGTTTTGGAATACACTCAAAATGTAATTATCGTAAATGATGGCTCCACCGACTCGACTTCTGAAATATTGCAGCAATTTCCCCAAGTACAGCAAATACACATTCCGCAAAATAAAGGAAAGGGCAATGCCCTTCGTTTGGCATTTAAAGCTGCTCAAAATCTAGAATATCGCTACGCGATTACAATTGACAGTGACGGGCAACATTTTCCGACAGATCTGCCCGTGTTTATAAATGCCTTGGAAAAGTCAGAGAATAAAAATATCCTGCTCATCGGTGCGCGAAATATGGACCAATTAGGAGTTCCCAAAAAAAGTAGTTTCGGCAATAAGTTTTCTAACTTTTGGTTTTGGGTGGAAACTGGAATTCGCCTGCAGGATACCCAATCTGGCTTTAGACTGTATCCAATTTTTTCAATGAAAGAACTGAGGTTACACACCAAGAAATTTGAATTTGAAATTGAAGCCATCGTAAAAGCTGCGTGGAGTGGAATTGAGGTGAAAAATATTCCCATCCAAATTCATTATGATTTGGAAAATAGAGTGTCCCACTTTCGGCCGTTTAAGGATTTTAGCCGTATCAGCGCATTGAATACTTGGTTTGTGCTGGTCACTTTTCTTTACATCAAACCGCGAAACCTTTTCAGAAAATTAAAAAAAAAGGGTCTTAAAAGATTTGTGCTCGAGGACCTTTTAGGGAGCGATGACTCCGCTGAAAAAAAAGCACTTTCCATCGCGTTGGGGATATTTATCGGACTTTCGCCTCTTTGGGGTTTTCATACTTTGACAGTTATTTTTTTGGCTTTGCTTTTAAATTTAAATAAAATAATTGCCTTCGCATTTTCGAACGTGAGCCTACCGCCGTTCATTCCTTTAATCCTTTACTTTAGCCTGAAATTAGGCAGTTGGCTTTTAGGCGAAAATTTTGTGCTCTCCATTCATGAAATTGATCCAAGTATAGAACTGGTAAAATATTTAAAATCCTATATTGTTGGCAGTTTGGTGCTTTCGGTAACTTCAGCAATCGCTTGCGGACTGCTTAGCTACATTTTTTTGAAGTTGTTTGAACGGAAAAAGATTCTCAACAATGGGTAAATGGTTCTTTGTTTCATATCAATTTTTATTTAAAAATCGGATTGCGAGTGCTTTAGTTTTTCTTTGCTTGCTTGCCGCTCTCGTGATGTTGGTTTCTAAAATTCGATTTGAGGAGGATATTTCGAAATTGATACCTATTAATTCCGAAAATCAGGATTTTCAAAAGGTTCTGAAAACCGTGAATTTCACGGATAAAATTATCGTTACCATTCGCCAAACGGATTCCTCTCAGGGTAATAAACTTACGCAATACGCCACCGAATTTGTAGATAGTTTGCAAGCGCATTCTGCACCGTATATTAAAAATATTCGCGGAAAAGTGAACGAAGACGATTTACAGCGAACCATGGACTTCGTTTATGAAAACCTACCATTGTTTTTGGATAAAAAAGATTATACATCCATTTCAGAAAAACTTCCGAAAGACAGCATTGTCGCAACCACCGAGGCAAATTACCATACCCTAATTTCTCCCTCGGGCATAGTTTCGAAGAAAATGATTTTGCGGGACCCATTAGGGCTTTCCTTCATTGCTTTAAAAAAACTGCGCCAACTTGGCGTTACTGATGATTTTATCCTAAAAGACGGTTTTTTGATGAGTAAGGATAAAAGGAATATTCTATTGTTCATTACACCTAAATTTTCAAGTAGCGAAACAGCGGAAAATGCTCAATTTGCTAAAAATTTATATTCCCTTCAGCGAACACTGAACCAAAAATATTCCGGCAACGTGAGCAGTGAATATTTTGGCGCAGCGCTAATTGCAGTGGCAAATGCGCAACAAATAAAAAAAGATATTCAGTTTACCGTTGGCATTACCCTCTCGTTGCTAATTTTAGTGTTTATCGTTTTTTATCGAAAAATTTATGTGCCACTCATCCTCTTTGTGCCAACACTTTTTGGAGGCCTTATGGCAGTTTCATTATTGTACTTGGTTCGGTCGGAGATATCAGCCATTTCTTTGGGAATCGGTTCCGTACTGTTAGGGGTTACCCTCGACTATTCGTTGCATATCCTAACCCACATCCGCAATAACGAAACTCTTGAAAGCCTATATAAGGATGTAACGGAGCCAATTTTGATGAGCAGTTTAACCACAGCTTTGGCGTTTTTATGTCTTCTGTTTTTAGATTCGCAAGCTTTGCAGGATTTGGGAATATTTGCGGCCGTTAGCGTGTTGGGCGCTTCGGTTTTTGCGCTTTTCTTTATTCCGTTGGTTTATAAAAACGCCAATTCACAACAGCGAAAAAAAAATGTTTTGGACAAAGCGGCGGAATATGGTTTTCACAAAAACAAATGGTTGTTGTGCGCTTTGGCTGCGGTTATGGTTATGAGCCTTTTCACATATCACAGCGTGGGGTTCAACAAAGATATTTCGAAATTGAATTATGAACCTGCAGAAATAAAAGTGGCAATGCAACATTTGGATGAATTGACTGATATTTCTTCCAAATCCGTCTATTTGGCTACTTATGGAAAATCTGTTGAAAGCACCCTGCAACTGAACGATTCCATTCATGAAACTTTGGTAATTTTAAAAGAAGAAGGCAAAATCGGCAGTTTTAGTTCCATTGGCGCCTTGGTGCATTCACAGCGTGACCAACGTTTAAAAATTGCTGCGTGGCAACGCTTTTGGAACGCGGCCCGAACGGATTCATTACAAAACAATTTAATTGAAAGTGGCGAAAACCTCGGGTTTAAACCAACCACATTCAACGGTTTTTTTAATTTTTTAGACCGTGATTTTCAAACTTTGAAACCTGAAGATTACCAACAAATACCCGCCGTGCTCTTGGAAGATTACATTGCCACAGAAACAGATTTTACAACCATCACTACCCTCATAAAGCTCGACAATGAGAATGCTGCTTCTATAAAAAATACCTTTAAAAAAATTCCGAATACCATTGTAATTGACCGGCAGGAAATGAACGAGACATTTTTGGGAAATTTGAAAAACGATTTCAACAGCTTAATTGGATATTGCTTGCTCGCGGTACTATTCATCCTTTTTCTTTTCTTTCGAAGTTTCTCGCTTACGCTTGTTACTGCTGTTCCCATATTCCTCACTTGGTTTTTAACATTGGGAATTATGGGACTTTTCCACATTGAATTTAATATTTTCAACATTATTATTTCCACTTTCATTTTTGGATTGGGCATAGATTACAGCATTTTTATGACCAAAGGAATGTTAAAGGAACTGCGCACGGGAGAAAGGGTAATGACCACGCACAAAACATCCATAATGCTTTCTGTTCTGACAACAATTTTGGGAGTGGGCGTTTTGGTTTTTGCCAAACATCCCGCGCTATATTCTATTTCAATAGTCTCGATAATTGGCATTTTTTCCGCAATGATTCTATCTTTTGCCCTACAACCTTTATTGTTTAAACTTTTTATCGGCAGTTCCACAAAAAGGCCTATAATGCCTCGAATGTTTTTCCATTCCATTTTCTCATTCGGGTACTTTGGTTTGGGGGGCATTTTTCTATCACTGTATAGTGTCACGCTAATGCCGGTGCTGCCCATCAGCAAAAAAATTAAAATGGGATGGTTCCACAAAGTGATTTCAAAATTTATGAAGTCGGTGCTGTACACTAATCCATTCGTAAAGAAAACGATAATCAATTCAACGAATGAGGATTTTTCAAAACCCGCCGTTATTATTGCCAACCACACAAGTTTTCTTGATATTTTGGCTGTGGGAATGTTGCATCCAAAAATTTGTTTTTTGGTGAACGATTGGGTATATAATTCGCCTATTTTCGGAAAAGCCGTACAGCGGGCAGATTTCTATCCCGTTTCCAGCGGCATTGAAAATAGTTTGGAACCGCTTCGCGAAAAAATAAAACAAGGGTATTCCATTATGGTTTTTCCCGAAGGAACGCGCAGTCAAACCAACAAAATCAAACGTTTTCACAAGGGCGCATTTTATCTGGCCAATGAATTTAATTTAGATGTTCTTCCTGTGCTCATTCACGGTAACAGTGAAGTGAACCCCAAAGGTAGTTTTATAATAAAGGATGGGAGTATTACGGTTGAAATTTTGCCGCGCATTCATTCCATTAGCAACGCTTTTGGGCAAAACCATACCCAACAAGCCAAAAAAATTGGTGCATATTTTAAGATGGAATTTCTGAAACTAAGAAAAACCGTGGAAGGTCCGCATTATTTCCATAAAATTATTTTGGAGGAATACCGCTATAAGGGCGATGCGCTTTACCAAACCGTCAAAAAGGATTTGAAGGCGAACGCGGAACTTTATTTTGAAACTGTTTGGCAGCTCAATAAAAGTGGAAATATTGCCCACATTTCCCACGGTTCGGGCCCGTTGGATTTCCTGTTGGCGATGGACGGCCCGGATAGAAAAATTTACAGCTGGATTGAAGATGCCGAAACACGAGCGATACTTCAAAACAGTTACCTAACTAAAAAATTTGACAGGCTGTATTTTAAATCTTCTATTTCCGAAATTCCGTTTCAGGATATTGAAACTGTGATTATTTCTTCGGAAAAAATGCCCGCGGAAGTAATTATAAAACTTCCCAATTTATCAGTAAAAACAATAGTTTTGTTACACGAAACCGTTAAGGCCCAAACCGATAATATTACTACATTGGGCTATCAAATTGAATATCACGATACTAATATTAGTATCTTTAAACCTTTGGGAAACAAAGCAAAATGAGTGAAAAATATGATGTAGTTATCATCGGCAGCGGCCTTGGCGGACTGGTTTCGGCAATTATTATGGCCAGGGAAGGATACAGCGTATGTGTGCTCGAAAAAAACCAACAGTTCGGCGGTAATCTGCAAACCTTTGTTCGTGAAAAAACAATTTTTGACACCGGCGTCCATTACATAGGGGGCCTTTCTGAAGGGCAAAATCTGTACAGATATTTTAAATATTTGGATATTTTAGATGACATTACCCTACAGAAAATGGATGAAGATGGTTTTGATAGAATCACTTTTGACAATGATCCCAAGGAATATAGGCATGCCCAGGGCTATGAAAACTTCAAAAAAATTCTGCTTGAGGAATTTCCGGCAGAGGAAGAAGCCATTGATGCCTATTGTCAAAAAATGAAGGAAACCTGCAGTTTTTTTCCGCTTTACGGATTAAAACTCGGTAAACCGTATTATGAAAACACCTCTCTTTTTGAAGTAAAGGCGAAGGAGTTTATTGATTCCATAACCAATAACGAAAAATTGAAAGCGGTTTTGGGAGGAAGTAATTTGTTATATGCCGGCGAAGGCTCGCGTACTCCGTTTTATATGCACGCGCTCTCAGTAAACTCCTATATTGAAAGTTCTTATCGCTGCATCAACGGGGGGAGCCAAATCACCAAAGCGCTACTGGCTCGCTTTCGCGAAAGCGGCGGGAAGGCCCTTAAACGCCACGAAGTAACTAAATTCATTACAGAAAATGGAGTGGTTACTGCAGTGGAAACCTCAAACGGTAAAACTATATACGGCGATACATTTATTTCAAACGTAGACCCAAAAATGACGCTGCAAATGATTGGTCACGACCATTTCAGAAAATCATATACCAGCCGCATTGAAAATATTGAAAGCACCGTGGCCGCATTCAGTCTTTACTTGGTTTTAAAGCCCAATTGCTTTAAATATTTAAACTACAATTACTATCATTTTAAGAATTACCGGGCTATTTGGGACGTGCATAATTACACCCAAGAAAGTTGGCCGGAAGCGTATATGATTTCCATGGGAATCAAAAAGGACAAAGAGGAATATGGCGATAATCTCACGGTAATGACGTATATGCGTTTCGATGAAATGGAACCGTGGATAAACACCTTCAATACTGCAGCACAAAAGAACGAAAGGGGACAAACTTATGATGAGTTCAAGGCCTATAAATCTGAAATTATCATCACGGAATTGGAGAAGAAATTCCCCCATCTTCGCAATTGTATTCAGTCGGTTCACGCCTCCACGCCACTTTCATATCGAGATTATATTGGCTGCAACCGTGGGTCGATGTACGGTTATGTGAAGGACGCGAACAATCCCCTGAAATCATTTGTTTCGCCCCGAACAAAAATCAAGAATTTGTTTTTCACGGGCCAGAGTTTGAATATGCACGGAATATTGGGCGTTACCATCAGTGGTGTGGTAACCTGTTCCGAAATTTTGGGAGGCGAGTATTTGTTGAATAAAATCCTGGAAGCCACAAAAAAAGAAGAAATCACCTAAAGGTTTTCCATTATGGGACAAATAAAAACCACCCCTATTGAACGGGTCCGGAATATTTCAAAAGAAGATTTCATAAAAAATTATTACAGGCCCCAAAAGCCTGTTTTAATTGAAGGTTTGACCGAGAATTGGGCGGCTTTTCAAAAATGGAATTTGGATTATATTAGGGAGCGCGCCGGCAATCAAGTTGTTCCGCTTTATAATAACGAACCCACCAAAGGAAAACAAAATTCCGCGGCACCGGCAACCGAAATGAAAATGGCGGATTATATTGATTTGATAAAGACGGCGCCCACTGATCTTCGTATCTTTTTTTATGACCTAAAAGTGAAGCTGCCCGAACTTTTAAAGGATTTTGAATACCCAGATATTGGGCTAAAATTCTTCAAGCGTCTCCCAGTACTTTTCTTTGGGGGCCAGGGTTCCAAAGTGTTGCCACATTATGATATGGATTTGGCAGATTTGGTGCATTTTCACTTTCATGGCACCAAAAGCGTCACCCTTTTTTCTCCGAAGCAAACAAAGCTTTTGTATAAAATTCCTTTTGCGGTCCATAATTTGGAAAGTATAGATTTTGACAAACCTGATTTTGAAAAATTTCCTGCGCTACAGTACGTACAAGGGCTGCACACCACTATGAAACATGGGGACGCACTCTACATGCCCAGCGGTTACTGGCATTATATTAAATATTTGGACGGTGGTTTTTCCATGACGCTACGGGCGTTTCCCCGGCATTTAGGGCGGTTTGGCAACATGCTTTACAATGTGTTTTTTATGCGGCATTTTGAAAACCTAATGCGAAGATCTTTTGGCCAAAAATGGATCGATTACAAAGAAAACAGGACATTTTTAAGAACAAACAAGCGCGCCACCAAACTCAAAAAAAATTGATTCAAAATGAAGCTTTTTCGGATTATTTGGATTGGTGTTTTTTTAGGTTTTTTCCTGAATTCATGCGGGGTTTCAAAATCAATTCACAATAGGCCGGATATCAGTAGTTTTGATTCAGCAATCCCTGAAAAAGTAAAAATTAACGACTCCACATTTATTGCCGGAAACAATTTTCTACTGAAAAATAAACATGGCCAATGGGAACTCTATGTGGAGGGAAATCCATTGCAAATAGGAAAAATTACCGGAAGCCTCACACAGGATTTGATGCAAAAACAGGAAGCAATTTTCTTTGAAAAGGTAAATGATCTGGTGCCGTCAAAAACGCAGCAATTTTTGCTTCGGAAGTTTTTGGCGTGGTACAACCGCAAAATGCACCTTCATATTCCCGAGGAATATAAAGCAGAACTTTACGGGCTTTCCCAATATTCCTCGGAAAATTTCGGTGAAATTGCCGAACCATATCTGCGGCTGCTTTATCTGCACGGCGCCCACGATATTGGCCACGCCCTGCAGGATTTGATGCTCGTGGGCTGTTCCAGTTTCGCGGTTTGGGACGAAAAAACGGTGGATGGGGAATTGCTCATTGCACGAAATTTCGACTTTTACGCAGGTGATGATTTTGCGGAGGAAAAAATAATCGCTTTCGTAAATCCTTCCGAAGGGCATAAATTTATGTCTGTCACGTGGGGCGGGATGATTGGGGTGGTTTCGGGAATGAATGAGGAAGGATTGACGGTTACAATAAACGCCGGTAAATCGGAAATTCCAATGACGGCGAAAACACCGATATCCATTGTAACGAGAGAAATCCTGCAATACGCTTCCACGATTGAAGAAGCAATTGCCATTGCAAAAAAGCGCGAAGTTTTCGTTTCGGAGGCTATTTTTGTGGGTAGCGCCAAGGATAAAAAAGCCGCAATAATTGAAGTTGCGCCCGAAAATTTTGGCGTTTACGAAGTTGAAAATACCGAACAATTAATTTGTTCCAATCATTTTCAAAGTGAACCCTACAAAAATGACAAGCGCAATATTGAATGGATTGCCGAAAGCCACTCGATGTACCGTTTTCAGCGGATGGAGGAATTAATCTCAAAATCCGAAAAATTGGATGTTAATGGCGCGGTTTCCATTCTTCGGAATAAAAAAGGATTGGACGAAAAGGAAATTGGTTTCGGAAATGAAAAGGCTTTAAACCAGCTTTTGGCACACCACGGCATTATTTTTAAACCGGAAAGTAAAAAGGTCTGGGTATCGTCAAATACTTATCAATTGGGGGAATTTGTGGAATATGATTTAGATGAAATTTTTAAGAATAGGGTAGGAATTTCTGGGAAAAGTATTTCAAATGCCATCGGAACCATTGCAGAAGATCCATTTATCCATTCAAAAGAATATAAAAATTACGAAGAATACCGAATTTTGGAGCGGGAAGTGGAGACGGCAATAGAAAAGGGGGAAACTATTTCACCCGAAATACTTTCAGAATTACAGCAAAAGAATCCAGAATATTGGAAGGCGTATTATTTGACAGGGAAATATTATTTTGAAAAAAACTACGATGCCGCCGCAAAAAATGCATTTAATATGGCTTTGGTGAAAGAGATTACAACCGTTCCCGATAAAGAAAATATTGAAAAATATTTAAAGAAATTATGAAACAGATCCCCGAAATAGAAAAGGCATCCAAAGAAGAAATCAAAATTTTTCAGGAAGGAAAACTGAAAGAAATGCTTCATTATTTGGATGAAAATTCTCCATTCTACAGACGATTTTTTGAAGAGAACGGCATTGCAATTTCAGAGATAAAAACTTTGGAGGAACTTCAAAAAATTCCCGTTACTACCAAAGATCACCTTCAGCAATTCAATGACGATTTTATTTGTGTCCTGAAATCTGAAATCATTGATTACGTAACTACCTCGGGCACTTTGGGCGATCCCGTTATTTTTGCCTTGACCGATAAAGATTTGGAACGGTTGGCGTATAACGAGGCAATTTCCTTGGCGTGCTGCGGCGTTGGAAAGGATGATATTTTGCAATTAATGACCACGATGGATCGGCGGTTTATGGCGGGGTTGGCTTATTTTTTGGGCGCGCGAAAGCTCGGTTCGGGAATTATTCGCGTAGGTTCAGGCATTCCGGAATTGCAGTGGGATTCAATTTTGAAGTTCAAACCCACCTATTTACTGACGGTTCCATCCTTTCTTTTGAAACTCATTGAATATGCACAACAGCACGGAATTGATTTAAAAAATTCTGGAGTGAAAGCCGCTATCTGCATAGGTGAGCCCATTCGTGAGCAGGATTTTACATTAAATATGTTAGCAAAAAAAATAAAAAAGGACTGGAATATTGAGCTATTTTCAACTTACGCTTCCACTGAAATGAGCACAGCTTTCAACGAATGCGAAATGCACAACGGCGGCCATCACCATCCAGAACTTATTATTGCAGAAATTCTGGATGATAACAATTTGCCTGTTTCGGAAGGGGAAATAGGTGAGTTGACCATCACAACGTTGGGCGTCGAAGCAATGCCCTTGCTGCGTTTTAAAACTGGCGACATGGTCCAGGCTTACAATCAACCATGCAAATGCGGCAGAAACACCATGCGCTTGGGACCAGTTGTGGGCCGAAAAAAACAGATGATAAAATATAAAGGAACCACGCTGTATCCACCCGCAATGTATAATATTCTCAATGATTTTGGGGGGATTGAAAGTTACGTGATTGAAATTTTCCACAATGAATTGGGAACGGACGAAATACTTATTCGAATTGCTTCGGAAAACGTTTCCGAGGATTTATTGTTGGAAATAAAAGATCACTTTCGAGCAAAATTGCGCGTCGCGCCAAAGATAGAATTCGCTACACCCCAAGAAATTGAGGTGCTCCGTTTTCCTCCGTTAAGCAGAAAGCCTTGTGATTTGATTGATAGAAGAATTTAGGCTAAAACAATGGCTTCATCTATATTTTAAAGGTGATTACCGGCATATTGGCGTGGTTCACCATGTCTTCACTAATGCTGCCATTAAAAAAATGTGATAGTCCCTTACGGCCGTGGGTCCCCATTCCAATTAGTTGTGCATTGATGTACTTCGCAAAATTTAAAATGCCCTTTTCTACGGAAGTATCATTATAAATATTCAAGGAATAGTTCTCAACTCCCATTCCTCTGATAAATTTTTCCATTAAATCCTGAGATTCAGTTGAAGTTTTAAAGTTTGCGGGAGTATTTACGTAAAGAAGATGCATTTTTGCACCAACCTTTTTAGCGAATTTTTGCGCCTTATCCATTGCGCCTCTACCTTCTTCAGAAAAATCGGTAGCAAAAATAAAATCTTCGATATCAAAAACAGGATGGTGGTTTTTAATAACAAGCACAGGAGTTTTGGACGTACGCACCACTTTTTCTGTATTGCTGCCCACAAACATCTCTTTAAAACCGCTGGCTCCCGTGGAACCCATAACTATAAGGTCTATATTATTTGCTTTGCAGGCCGCTTCAATATCCTCATATATTTCATTGTGGCCAATGGCTTCATTGATGGTAATTCCGTCCAAATATTTCTTGTTTCGAAGGTCTCCAAATCTTTTTTCCGCAAGTTTGATAAAAAAAAGTGATTCGGGAAGGCTTCCAGAATCACTGCTTGTAGCCAGATGTAGGGGCATTTCCATTGAGTGGAGCACAAAGATTTGGCTGTCGTGTTTTTCTGCTAGTTTGACGGCCACCTTGAGGGCATTTTCAGCTTGTTCGGAAAAATCCGTTGGGACGAGAATTCGTTTCATAAAAAGGGTAGGTTTAATATTTCCAACCCTTAAATTACAAAAATAATTCGGTTGCCGTTGGTTTTTATAATATTAAAAAATATAGTATATTTGCCCCGAATTTGATACGAAACTATCTGAGGGGACTAAAGTCCCCTCTTTTTATAGCTAAAAATGATGCGTGAAAAAGTAGCAAAACTGCTGGAAAATGCGCTGGAAGAAAACACCTCGCTGTTTTTGATTGACTTAAATATTTCTGACGACAACCAAATACGGGTAATTCTGGACGGCGATACTGGCGTTACGGTTGAAGATTGTATTGCCATTAGTCGTGCAATTGAACACAATCTGGACCGTGAAGCATACGACTTTTCTTTGGAAGTAATGTCCGCCGGTGTTTCGGAACCCTTAACGTTACCTCGGCAGTTCAAAAAAAATATTGGGAGAAATATAAAGGTGAAAACCACAAACGATGAAAAATTTGAAGGAGAGTTAATCTCCGCGAACGAAGAAAACTGTACCTTAACATGGTCCGCACGTGAGCCAAAGCCCGTCGGGAAAGGTAAAGTGACCGTTCAAAAAGAGGCTACCTTGCCTTATAAGAATATTATGGAAGCAAAAGTGATGATAACATTTTAATTGGATTGATATGGAAAACCTAGCACTAATCGATTCTTTTTCGGAATTTAAGGACGATAAACAAATAGATAGAGTAACGCTAATGGCGATACTGGAGGACGTTTTCAGAAATGCATTGAAGAAGAAGTACGGAAGCGACGATAACTTTGATATTATCGTAAACCCGGACAAAGGCGATCTTGAAATTTGGAGAAACCGAATTGTTGTTGCCGATGGCGAAGTGGAAGATCCAAACGAGGAAATTTCATTGAGCGCAGCAAGAAAAATTGAGCCCGATTTTGAAATAGGCGAGGATGTTTCGGAAGAAGTTAAACTTATTGACCTTGGTCGTCGTTCCATTTTGGCGCTTCGTCAAAACCTTATTTCAAAAATACACGAGCACGACAATACCATTATTTACAAACAATTCAAGGATCTTGAGGGCGAAATTTATACTGCGGAAGTGCATCACATCCGTCACCGTGCCGTAATCCTTTTGGATGATGAAGGCAATGAGATTATACTTCCGAAGGAAAAACAAATCCCTTCAGATTTTTTCAGAAAAGGTGACAACGTTCGAGGAATTATTGAAAGTGTGGACCTTAAAGGAAACAAGCCCACTATCATTATGAGCCGTGCGAATCCCGTTTTTCTTGAAAAGCTTTTCGAACAAGAAATCCCGGAGGTTTTCGATGGCTTGATTACCGTTAAAAAAGTAGTGCGCATCCCCGGCGAAAAGGCAAAAGTAGCTGTAGATTCATACGATGACCGTATTGATCCAGTAGGAGCTTGCGTTGGGATGAAAGGCTCTAGAATCCACGGAATAGTTCGCGAATTGGGCAACGAAAATATTGATGTAATCAATTACACAACCAACCTAAATCTATATATCACGCGTGCTTTGAGTCCGGCAAAAGTGACTTCAATTAAAATAGACGAGGCAAAAAAACGTGCTGAAGTAATCCTTCGCCCAGAAGAAGTGAGCAAGGCTATCGGCCGCGGCGGGCACAACATTCGTCTAGCTGGCCAATTGACTGGTTATGAAATTGACGTTCTTCGCGAAGGCGCCGAGGAAGATGTGGAGTTAACCGAATTCTCAGACGAAATAGAAGGATGGATCATCCAAGAATTCCATAAAATAGGGCTTGACACGGCAAAAAGCGTACTCGAGCACGACATCAATGATTTGGTGAAACGCACCGATTTGGAAGAAGAAACCATCCGCGATGTAATAAATATATTAAAAGAAGAATTTGAGGAGTAGTTGAAACTTTAATTACTTTTATACAAATTTTTTAAAAAGAAAAAACAGGAAAAGCATTTATGGCTGAAGTAAAAACGAAAAGACTAAGTCAGGTATTACGTGAGTTCAACATCTCGTTGGATCGTGCCGTGGAATTTTTGGGTTCCAAAGGGTTCGATGTGGACGCAAGTCCCAATACCAAAATTACGGGTGAAGAATACGAAGTTCTTTTTGAAGAGTTTGAAACCGACAAAAGTAAAAAAGTAGCTTCAAAAGAAGTAGGCGAAGAAAAACGCAAAGAAAAAGAAGAATTACGTTTGGAGCGCGAGCGGGAGCTTGAAGAAAAACAGAAAAAGGAGGAAGCCTCACGCGTTATTAAGGCAGAAGCCAAACTTGAAGGTCCCAAGCAAGTAGGGAAAATTGATTTGGATGCCGGAAAACCAAAAAAGGAGCCTGCCAAAACCGAGGAAAAGCCCGTCGAACCCAAAATAGAAGCGGAACCTGAGATTATAGCTGAAAAGCCCGAGGCGGAAATCCAGCAATTAGAGCCGAAAGAAGAACCAGCACCCATCGCTCCCCAAAAAGTGGAAAAGCCGATCAGTGTTGAAAAACCTAAAGAAAAAGCAGAAGAAACCCCTACGCCAAAGGAGGAGCCTCAGAAAGAAACACCTAAAGAATCCGATACCGTAACCACGCAATATCGAAAACTTGAGGGCCCCAACTTTACCGGACAGAAGATAGATCTTACCCAATTCAAAAAACCGGAAAAGAAAAAGGAAACAAAGACTGACGATAAAAAGGACAAAAAAGGGAAAAGACGCCGCATAAGTAAGGAAGCCCCTAAAAATGCAACTACCGGAAATACCAATAATTTTAAGGACAACCGTGGTCCAGCTAGAAAAGGAAGAAGCACGGCACCAAAAGAAGAGCCCAGCGAAGAAGAAGTACAAAAACAAGTGCGCGAAACCTTGGAGAAACTGCAAGGCAAATCTTCCAAAGGGAAGGGCGCAAAATACCGCCGCGAAAAGCGGGATACACACCGTCAAAAATTTGATGAACTTGCCCAACAAGAGGCGGATAACAAACTTATAAAAGTTACCGAGTTCGTTACAGCAAGTGAAATGGCAACTATGATGGATGTTCCTGTCACCAAAATTATTTCAGCTTGTATGAGTTTGGGAATGATGGTGACAATGAATCAGCGTTTAGATGCCGAAACCTTAAGTATTGTTGCCGAGGAATTCGGATATGAAGTAGAATTTGTAACCGCAGACATTGAAGTGGCCGTCGATCAAAAAACAGATGCGCCGGAAGATTTAATGCCGCGTGCGCCAATCGTTACCGTAATGGGACACGTTGACCACGGAAAAACATCACTACTGGATTATATTCGAAAGGAAAATGTTATAGCGGGTGAGTCCGGTGGAATCACACAGCATATTGGTGCCTACGGTGTTGAACTTGAAGGAGGCCAAAAAATAGCATTTCTCGATACTCCCGGTCACGAGGCATTTACTGCAATGCGCGCCCGTGGAGCTCAAGTAACGGACCTTGCAATTATTGTTGTAGCGGCAGATGATGATATAATGCCCCAAACCAAGGAAGCAATCAGCCACGCCCAAGCGGCTGGAGTTCCGATTGTTTTCGCCATCAACAAAATAGATAAGCCAAGCGCAAATCCGGAAAAAATCAAAGAAGGTCTTGCTCAAATGAATTTGCTAGTCGAAGACTGGGGCGGTAAAATTCAATCGCACGACATTTCTGCCAAAACAGGTGCAGGTGTTAAAGAGTTGTTGGAGAAAGTACTTCTTGAAGCAGAATTGCTCGAACTTACTGCAAATCCGAACCGTCAAGCATTCGGAACCGTCGTGGAAGCATTCTTGGACAAAGGTCGTGGATATGTTTCCACCGTACTTGTTCAAGGAGGAACACTTAAGGTGGGTGATTACGTTCTTGCCGGCCAGAACAGCGGAAAAGTTAAGGCAATGCAAGACGAACGCGGCAACAATATTAAAGAAGCGGGGCCATCAACACCAGTTTCTGTTCTTGGCTTGGACGGAGCGCCTCAAGCGGGGGATAAGTTCAATGTATTCGATGACGAGCGGGAAGCAAAAGCTATCGCTACCAAAAGAACGCAACTTCAACGGGAGCAATCAGTCAGAACTCAGCGCCACATTACGCTGGATGAAATTGGAAGACGTATTGCACTTGGCGATTTCAAGGAATTGAACATTATCCTGAAAGGTGATGTGGACGGTTCAGTGGAAGCGTTAACAGATTCCTTCCAAAAACTTTCAACGGAAGAAATTCAAGTAAATATTATCCACAAAGCAGTGGGTCCCATAACGGAAAGCGATGTATTGCTGGCCTCGGCTTCCGATGCCATCATTATTGGCTTCAACGTTCGGCCAATGGGCAATGCGCGCCAAATTGCCGATAAGGAAGAAATTGATATCCGAACATATTCCATCATTTATGATGCTATAAACGACGTGAAAGATGCGATGGAAGGAATGCTTTCCCCAGAAATGAAGGAAGAAATTACCGGAACCGCTGAAATTCGCGAAACGTTCAAAATATCAAAAGTGGGCACCATTGCAGGCTGTATGGTACTTACCGGAAAAATATTCCGAAACTCGGGAATACGATTAATCCGCGAAGGCGTGGTAATTTATACGGGAGAACTCGCCTCTCTAAAACGTTTTAAAGATGATGTGAAGGAAGTAGCCAAAGGTTATGACTGCGGAATTCAAATCAAAAATTACAATGACATTTATGAAAATGATATTATTGAAGCCTTCCAAGAGGTTGCAGTAAAGAAAAAGTTGAAGTAATTTAACGTTCAATATATTTTGTAAAACGACCCAAGAAGTATTTTTTTGGGTCGTTTTTGATTTGGATCAATTTTAATATTCCAAAAATTGTAACATCCACTTTTTTTGCGTGTCTATTAAGAAAACTTTCAAATGAAATTTTTCTTTAGGGCATTTCTGTTCACAGTTGCCATATTTTTCGGTCTTAGCACACATTCCCAAACTTCTGACAGTATTCCACGGAAAAAAATAACTATTCCCCGAATATACGAAGCTCCTAAAATTGATGGAATTTTAGATGATCCCGTTTGGCAAAATGCTCCCATTGCTACCGATTTTGTTGAGCGAATGCCAACCAATGGCAAGCCAATTCCAGATAGTCTTAAAACTGACGTTAAAATTGTATATGATGATTTGGGAATATACTTCGGTGCCAAAATGATGGACCCGAATCCCGATCAAATCCTAAAAGAATTAACCGAAAGGGATGGCATCGGCAACGATGATTTTTTCTTTATTCTTTTAAATGGCTACAATGACCGACAACAAAGTCTGCAGTTTATAGTCACGGCCGCCGGAGTGCAGTATGATGCTAAAATGACAAATGACAACGAAGACAGTTCTTGGAATGGAATATGGTATAGCGCCGTAAAAATTAACGAAGATGGATGGGTTGCCGAAATATTTATTCCCTATTCCGAGGTGCGGTTCCCAAGTAAGAGCAAGCAGTTATGGGGCCTAAATATGGAACGTGAATTCCGAAGGGACAGGATTCGCTATTCATGGAGTCCAATTGATAATACCAAAGGATCCTTTTCAATTTACGATGGAGAAATTTATGGAATTGAGAATGTGCAATCTCCCATCAGACTTTCGTTCCAGCCTTATGTATCGGCCTATGTGAATGATTACGACGGCAAGACCGAAACAATTATTAATGGCGGAATGGATCTTAAATACGGCATCAATGACGCCTTCACCTTGGATATGATTTTAATTCCAGATTTTGGGCAATCAAAGTTTGACGCAGAGGTGTTAAACCTATCTGCGTTTGAAACACAATATGAAGAAAATCGTGCTTTTTTTACCGAAGGAACGGAATTGTTTACAAAGGGCAATCTCTTTTATTCCCGCCGTGTAGGTGGCTATCCTTCGGGAAATCCAAATCTTAATGAAAACGAGGAGATTGAGGTCTATCCTTCTACGGTTGATTTGATAAATGCTTTTAAAATTTCTGGAAGAACGGAAGATAATCTAGGAATTGGAATATTTAACGCCATTACTGAACGCACTTATGCCGATATCAAAAATGTCGAAACCGAAGAAACACGCAAGGAATTAGTGGAGCCATTGGCAAATTATAACATAGTGGTTTTGGACCAACGCTTCGGGGATAGTTCTTCGGTTTCATTTGTGAATACCAACGTAGTCCGTGAAGGTGATTTTCGCGATGCGAACGCAACGGGCCTGTATATGGACCTCACCAATAAAAAGAACACCTATAATTATTATGCCAGTGCCGAGGGCAGTTGGGTGAAGGAGGGCGATGTAAAATTTGGTGTTGAAGGTATTGGCGGAATGGCAAAAATTAGCGGTAAAAACAGGTTTTCCGGAGAAATCAATTTTCGAACTAAGAATTATGATATTAATGATCTGGGATATTCAAGCAATGTGAATTTCATAACGTATTCCGGATATTATGGATATCGCTATCTTCAGCCGAAAGGAAATTTGAACAATCTATTCCTGAATTTTAATTTGAACTATACGCGAAGGCTCGAAACTGATCTTTACAACAGGCTTCTTTTCAATTTCAATTCCAGTTTCACCACAAAGGAATTTTTCGGCTTTGGCGGCGGTTTTGAAACGACTCCCTTTGGAACAAATGACATATACGAACCGAGGGTAGCCGGAAAATACGTAATTGTTCCCGACTATTATGATGTTTGGGGTTGGATTTCTACCGACTACAGAAAAAAACTTGCCGTAGATGCCACCATTGATTGGTATAAATATAACGAACCCGGCCGCGGGGAATTAAGGCTGGAACTGAAACCACAATATCGCATATCAGATAAATGGAAACTGTTTTTAAGCACCAATGTCACGCTTTCAGACAAAGAAGAAGGATTCGTGGATTTGGTTGAGGAAGATATAATTTTTGGAAAACGGGATAGAAATACCGTAATAAATTCATTGGAGTCGCAGTATATTTTCAACAATACTATGGCGCTCAATTTGGCCTTCCGACATTATTATTCCGAAGTGGATTATAGCCAATACCTCACATTGCAGGATGACGGAACTCTTCTCATAAATACAGACTACAGCCAAAACCAAGATGCAACATACAATAACTGGAATGTAGATGTTCGCTTTTCTTGGTGGTTCGCGCCAGGCAGCCAACTTTCACTGCTTTACAGAAATGCAATGGAAAGTTATATTAGCGATTCCCGGGTAAATTTGACAAACAATTTCAAGAATCTTTTTGATGAACCGCAGCTCAACAGTCTTTCCTTGCGCGTTAGCTATTATTTGGATTACAACAGAATGAAGAATTGGTGGGGCCCAAAGTCCCAATCGACGGGCGTTGACACTAATTTAATTAATTCAAAAATGGGAAAAGCAACCCATAACGGATAACGGCCTACAGGTTCTTATTTTCGTCTTTCGGGCTTTAAAATGAATGCCGATGCAAAGTTATTCTGAATTTCAATTAAGGCACGTTCCGCCTCAATGCGCGTGGTAAAGTTTCCTGCCCATACTTTGTAGTTGGGCGTTTCATATTCTATTGATGCGGGCCAATTGCTATAGCTCCCTTTGTATTTTCTCAGAACTTGATTCGCTTTATCCAATTCTCCGTAATAAAGTTGAATTGTATATCCATCGGAAAATTCCCGGTCCTTTTCAAGCGCCTTTTTCAGCTCCAGTAATTCTGTAATTTTTGGATCTTGGTTTACCGTTAAAGTCGCGCTCTGTGCAACGGCTTTTCCAGAGACAAAAAACAATAAAATACTGACGATAAATATTTTCGGAATCGGGTGGGAATTCATATTAATTTATATTTAATGCAAATGTAAAACTTAATAACTTCGGGAAGGCCGAAAAAATTATTTAGAACAAATATAAATTAAGAGTTAACACTTTGTTTGGATTTTCAAAATCGACTTTATAATGTACTTTTGTCCCTTTATTTGAGGTGCAGAACGACCCTTATGATTACATTTGTTCGTAAATGTTTCTGTTCCAATTTAGACCATAATTTAACCATTAGTATGAAAAAGGTGAATTTTATACATCTACGCTCAAAATTGCCATTTCTTCTGTTAGTGTTTTCACTAACTTTTTCAACTACCATATATTCTCAAGATGAAGCGGCCGCCGGAGGCGATGTTGCGGCAGGTGATGTTGCAGCTGGAGAATCCTTATTTAAAGCCAATTGTGCTGCTTGTCATAAATTGGACGGCAAAGCAGTGGGGCCACCACTTAGAGGGGTAGCTGAAAAATATGATCGTGACTGGCTTCAGGATTGGATCCACAACAGTCAGGCAATGATTGCTAGTGGCGATCCGGTGGCAATAAAAATATTTGAGGAATATAACAGGGCCATAATGACTCCTTTTCCGGGACTTTCAGCTACTGATATTGATAACATTCTAGCCTATACCAGCCAGCCGAAAGCTGCGCCACAAACTCCCACTACAGCTGCTACTACCGGGACCTCAACAGGTGATGGTGGTGGAGTTTCGAATAGTTTAATTTTAGGTGCTTTAGCGCTCATTTTTCTTTTGCTTGTAATCACGCTTTATTTGGTTACAAACACTCTCAAGAAAATAGCGGAAGCACAAGGGGTAGTGTATGAGGAAAAAGTGAAACGCACCCCAATTTGGAAGGCCTTTGTACAAAATCAATTTTTGGTGCTTTCAGTATCTATCTTTCTTATTCTTGCCGCAGGATATTTTGCTTATGGCTATCTGATGCAAGTGGGTGTGGATCAGGGATACTCTCCCGTTCAGCCCATTCACTATTCGCATAAAATACACGCTGGAGACAATCAAATAGACTGTAATTACTGCCATAGCTCCGCAAGACAGAGTAAAACTGCAGGCATTCCTTCTTTAAATGTTTGTATGAATTGTCATAAAAATATTTCTGAAGTTGCCCCAGAAACAGCAACTGCGGAATATTCAAAAGAATTTTACGATGGCGAAATTGCCAAATTATACAAAGCGGTAGGTTGGGATGTAGAAAACCAAGCTTATACTGGTAAAACTGAGCCAGTGAAATGGGTGCGAATCCATAACCTTCCAGATTTTGTTTATTTCAACCACTCACAGCACGTAACTGTTGCGGGCGTTGCCTGCCAGACCTGTCACGGAGAAATCCAGGAGATGGAAATTGTGGAGCAGTTTTCACCACTTACAATGGGATGGTGTATTGATTGCCACCGCGAGACGAATGTGAATTTGGAAACGAATGAATATTACGCCAAAATCCACGAGGAGCTTTCAAAGAAGTATGGTGTGGCAAAACTAACGATTGCCGAAATGGGTGGATTGGAATGTGGCAAATGTCACTATTAATTAATTAATTAATTGCATTATTACATATACTAATATGGCATCAAACAAGAAATACTGGAAAAGTGTTGAAGAGCTGAATGAAGACAGCGTAATTGTTAAGGCGCTACGGGACAATGAATTTGTAACGGAAATCCCTACAGATGAATTTCTTGGCAACAAAGAAGTGTTGGGAGCTTCCTCAACTACTCGTCGCGATTTCTTAAAGTATGTAGGTTTTTCTACTGCGGCGGCTACCTTGGCTGCCTGTGAAGGGCCGGTGGTTAAATCAATTCCGTATGTTGTGCTGCCGGATGAAATTGTTCCGGGTGAAGCGAACTATTATGCCTCCACAATGGCAGATGGTTTTGATTTCGCAAATGTATTGGTAAAAACACGTGAAGGCCGCCCTATCAAAATTCAGAAAAACGATTTGGCCCAAAACGGCGGAAGCGTGAATGCCCGAGTGCATGCTTCAATACTATCACTATACGATAAAAATAGATTGACAGGTCCAATGGTGGACGGCAATCAAGTAAGCTGGGCTGAATTTGATACTGCGGTAGCCCAAAAATTGGATGCAATGGCTGGAAAAGATGTGGTGCTTTTGACCCAAACTTTTGCAAGTCCTTCCACTTCAAAATTAATTTCTGAATTTACGGCGAAGTATCCCAATGTGCGCCATGTGGTATATGATACGGTTTCCTGTTCCGCCGCACTTGATGCTTTTCAAGCCAAATATGGAACTAGGGCTTTGCCAGATTATGATTTTTCAAAAGCAGATGTAATTGTTTCCGTGGGGGCCGACTTTCTTGGAGATTGGCAAGGAGGTAGCTATAGCAAAGGCTATGCGCAAGGCCGCATTCCGAAAAACGGTAAAATCTCAAGACATATTCAATTTGAGGCCAATCTCACATTAACGGGAGGAAAGGCAGACAAGCGAGTTTTGGCAACACCAACCCAGCAACATCAAATTATGAAGGCCTTAACCGGTGGCAGTGCCTCTGGTTTGCCCCAACATCTTGCCGCTGCTGTAAACAGGGCAAAGGCACAACTTCAAAGTGCTGGAAGACGGGCGATATTGGTAACAAGTTTGCCCGACGTTGAATCCCAGACTATGGCTTTAAATTTTAACTCCAATAGTGAAGTAATTGATGTTAACAAACCTTTGCTTATTAGACAGGGAAGCAACAGTGAAGTGATGAACGTTATAAATGGCGTTGTTTCTGGAACCATTAAAGGATTGATTACCGTGGGAGTTAACCCGGTTTATTCCTTTCCAAATAATGTAGCATTTGCAGAAGCATATAAAAAACTTGAAATGACTCTTGCGTTCGCCATGAGAATGGACGAAACTGCATCCTTGTCAAAAATGGTTGCCGCCACCCCTCATTATCTAGAATCTTGGGGCGATGCGCAAATAAAAAAAGGCACCTATAGCCTTATGCAGCCCACAATTCGTCCTTTGTTCAACACGCGTCAATTTCAAGATTGCTTGATGCAGTGGACCGGAAAGGCACCGAATTATTTTAATTATATAAAAGAAAATTGGACTGCCTCCATTTTGGAAGGCGGATCATGGAACAAAGCATTGGAAGCTGGAGTTTTGGCCAGTAGCGCCGAAGTTACGATGGAGGAGTTAAAACCTGCCGCCGAAGGTGCTGGTGCAATGGAAACGAGTACTACAAACGGGGCGCTTTCGGCACTAATGCAAGATGGAAAATATGAACTCACACTTTACACATCCACAGGTTTGGGTGATGGTCAACAAGCTAACAATCCTTGGTTGCAGGAGTTTCCGGACCCCCTTACAAGAGCTTCTTGGGACAATTATCTTACTGTTTCAGCAGCTGATGCTGAGGAACTGGGTCTGGAAAATTATCATGTTTCCAATGGCGCTTTGAACGGAAGTTATGTAAACATTAGTTTGGGCAACATTAAGGTTGAAAATGTACCTGTTATTATTCAGCCAGGTCAAGCTAAAGGTTCAGTAGGCTTAGCTTTAGGCTATGGTAAAACGGCTGCCATTCAGGAAGAAATGCAGACTGGCGTAAATGCATATCCGCTATACCAGAACTTCTCTGACATCCAAAAGGTAAATATAGAAAAGACTAGTGGTGTGCACGAATTTGCATGCGTTCAGCTACAGAGTACAATGGCTGGACGAAGCAATGAAATTGTAAAAGAAACAACTCTAGAAATTTTCAATACTAAAAATATAAGCGAGTGGAATGCGGTTCCTGTTGTGGATTATGACCATGCACCTATTGAAGTTCGCGACAGAAAGGCTGATATATGGAGCCCATTTGAGGAAACAGTTGGGCATCATTTCAACCTTTCAATCGATTTAAATTCCTGTACTGGTTGTGGGGCTTGCGTCATCGCTTGTCACGCAGAAAACAATATACCGGTTGTGGGTAAAGATGAAGTTAGAAAATTCCGCGATATGCACTGGCTGCGTGTTGATAGGTATTATTCTGCAGGGGAAACTTTTAAAGAAGAAATTGAGAAACTTGAAAATCTTCCCGCTTTTCAAACCTATGAAACCGTGGAAGTTCCGGCATACGAAAACCCACAGGTTGCATTTCAGCCCGTAATGTGCCAGCACTGTAATCACGCGCCGTGTGAAACAGTTTGTCCTGTGGCGGCAACATCTCACGGTCGCCAAGGCCAAAACCAAATGGCGTACAATCGATGTGTCGGTACAAGGTACTGTGCAAATAACTGCCCTTATAAGGTGCGTAGATTTAACTGGTTTTTGTATAGTGAGAATGATGAATTTGACTACAACATGAACAATGACCTTGGTAGAATGGTGCTTAACCCAGATGTGGTTGTGCGTTCACGCGGGGTTATGGAAAAATGCACCCTCTGTATCCAAATGACTCAAAAAACAATTCTTGACGCGAAGCGCGAAGGGAGAGCAATAAAGGATGGCGAGTTTACTACGGCATGTGCAAATGCCTGTGAAACTGGAGCAATGGTTTTTGGAGATGTAAATGATGAATCTTCTGAAATCGTAAAAATGAAGAAGGATAACAGAATGTATCACCTCCTTGAAAGTACTGGAACAAGACCGAATGTTTTCTATCAAATGATAGTTAAAAACACAACTGAAGCATAAAAAAGTAATAAAGAACCAATTATTTAAGTATTATATATGTCGTCACACTACGAAGCACCTATAAGAGAACCTCTGGTTCTGGGAGATAAGACCTACCACGATATCAGTGTAGATGTAGCTGCTCCTGTTTTGGGGAAAGCCAATAAATCTTGGTGGATTGTCTTTACCATTGCCCTCGTTGCGTTTCTATGGGGATTGGGTTGTATTATTTACACAGTCTCAACTGGAATTGGCGTTTGGGGATTAAATAAAACCATCGGTTGGGCATGGGATATTACCAACTTCGTTTGGTGGGTAGGTATAGGTCACGCAGGAACGTTAATTTCTGCCGTATTGTTGCTTTTCCGTCAAAAATGGAGAATGGCGGTTAACAGATCTGCGGAAGCAATGACGATTTTCGCCGTGGTCCAGGCAGGACTTTTCCCTATTATACACATGGGGCGCCCTTGGTTGGCTTATTGGGTTCTTCCAATACCAAACCAGTTTGGCTCGCTTTGGGTGAATTTTAATTCTCCTTTACTTTGGGACGTATTCGCAATTTCCACCTACTTATCTATATCGTTGGTTTTCTGGTGGACTGGCCTTTTGCCCGATTTCGCAATGATCAGAGATAGAACCCAAAGCCCATTTCAGAAAAAGATATATGGAATTTTAAGTTTTGGATGGAGCGGTCGCGTTAAGGATTGGCAACGTTTTGAAGAAGTATCCCTGGTTTTGGCAGGATTGGCAACACCTTTGGTTCTTTCGGTACACACCATCGTATCTTTTGATTTTGCCACCTCGGTGGTTCCGGGATGGCACAGTACCATTTATCCACCTTATTTTGTGGCTGGGGCCATATTTTCCGGATTTGCGATGGTGCAAACCTTGCTTATTATAATGCGAAAGGTTTCGCATCTTGAAAGCTACATTACCGTGCTGCACATTGAATATATGAATAAGGTTATCTTGTTAACGGGAGGTATTGTTACTGTTGCCTATGCAATTGAATTTTTTATTGGATGGTATTCCGGCGTGCCTTATGAAAACTATACTTATTTATCCTTTGGTGCTGCCACCGGTCCCTATTGGTGGGCATTCTGGGCATTGATAACCTGTAATTTCATAGTGCCATTAACGCTTTGGGTGAAATCCTTAAGACGAAATATCATGTGGACATTTATTGTTGCATTGATCATTAACATAGGAATGTGGTTTGAACGTTTTGACATTATTGTAGTAAATATCAGTAAAGATCGATTGACTTCATCTTGGACAATGTTCCAACCTACCTTTGTAGACATCGGAACTTTTATTGGAACTATAGGTTTCTTCTTCGTTCTTTTCCTGCTTTATGCGCGAACCTTCCCTGTTATTGCACAGGCAGAAGTGAAAACAATTATGAAGAGCTCGGGCGAAGCTTTCAAAAGATTGCGTGCCCAACATGGTGATGACCATAGCCACGTGCAACACGTAGAACAATATCCTGCTGATGCAGGGCCAGCATCGAACGTGGAAAAACATTTTGATTCCACTTTTGATGAAGCTACTCCTGAAGCATTAAATATTGACGATGTTGATTATGAGCAAAACAAAGGTAGAATCGAAATGTTGCTGAACAGCGTCGGCACGTTTGAGCCTTCCCTTCAGAAGCAAGATAATCTTCAAAAAATCAATGGCATTGGTCCTGTCTTGGAGCAAAAACTTCACCAGATAGGAATATTTACTTTCGACCAGATAAGTAGAATGACCGATCGTGAATATGAACTAGTGGAAGAGATAATTAGTGAATTTCCCGGAAGTCCAAAACGTGATGATTGGGCTGGACAGGCATTAACACTAAAAAATAAGAATTAACAATGGCTGCAACTAAAATATACGCAATTTATAAGGATGATGACCTGTTGATGCAAGCTGTAAAACAGACTCGCTCAGCGAACTATCATATTTCAGAAGTTTTTACGCCTTTTCCGGTGCACGGTCTGGACCATGCGGTGGGCATTGCACCTACCCGCATTGCAATTACTGCATTTCTTTACGGATTGGTGGGTTTAAGTGTGGCGGTAGCTATGATGAATTTTATGATGATTCAAGATTGGCCCCAAAACATTGGCGGGAAACCGAGTTTTACCTTTTATCAGAACATGCCTGCCTTCATTCCAATTATGTTTGAGCTAACAGTATTTTTTGCCGGGCATTTAATGGTAATAACCTTTTATATGCGAAGCAAGCTATGGCCATTCAAAAAGGCTGAGAACCCAGATCCCCGTACCACTGATGACCATTTTTTGATGGAGGTTGATGCGGAGAACCATGATTTGGAAATGCTAACCAAATTTTTATATGATACGGGTGCATCGGAGATTAGTTTAATTGAAAAAGAGGAAGACCATTAATATGAAAACACTTTTAAACATAGTACTTGCTGTTGTAGCTTCAATTAGTCTGGTTTCTTGTTTTAACGATAAAAAGCCTAACTACCAGTATTTCCCGAATATGTATGAACCAGTACCCTATGAAACCTATGGCGAATATGGTATCTTTCCGAATCAACAACAGGCAATGACTCCACCGGAACATACAGTTCCGAGGGGATATACTCCCTATGACTATGAAAACAGTACTGCCGGACTTGAATTGGCAAAAACCGAGTTGCAAAGCCCCTATGAAGTAAGCGAGGAAAACCTTGTGGTCGGGAGCCAGTTATACACGCTTTACTGTGCTGTATGTCATGGAGATAAAGGTGATGGCAAGGGTATCTTGGCAACTCGAGAGAAATTTTTGGGAATTCCTAGCTTTGCTGATCCGGGAAGAAATATTGTTCTCGGCGGAATTTATCACGTCGAAACGTACGGCCTTAACGCTATGGGATCTTATGCATCACAGACCAGTGAAAAGGAACGTTGGCAAATAGCCATGCATGTAATGGACCTTAAGGCTGCACTAAATGGAAATCCTGGAATGCTGGAGTTATCAAATGCTGGAACTCCTACAGACAGTACTGTGGTTGAAACCAATTTGGCCGAAACAAATAATGCTTCCGAATAGGCACTAAATATAGATTTAAAAGAGAATAGCTAAAGATATGTACACGCTACCAAGAAATTTAAAACTGTTTTCTATTGTTCTGATAGTCTTAGGGCTTGCAGGAATAATCTTCGGGTTTTTGACTACGCCGAAAACTATTGATGATGTTAAAAAAATAATGGCCGAACAAGAAGGCCATCATGGAGATGCTCACCACACTGCAGGCCATGGAGATGGCCAAACTGCTAACTTTGTTGATGAGGCAAGAGGGCAAGAGGGCTACTCCCAAAATGCGATGAAGCATGCCACAGATTTAAACCCTGAAGGTCACGGGGCCACTTCGCACGAAGAACATGTTTTGCACCAATTGCAAACTAGGCCTTGGTCCGCAACATTCGTGGCAGCCTTTTTCTTTATGATGATTGCTTTGGGCGTATTGGTTTTTTATGCTATTCAATTTGCTTCACAAGCCGGCTGGTCTCCGGTCCTTTATAGAATTATGGAAGGCATTACATCATATTTGTTGCCAGGTTCTATCATCGTATTTTTAATTGTTGTTTTTGCTGGCACACATTTTTATCCGTGGCAGGACCAGGATTTGGTGGCGAACGATAAAATACTGCAGGACAAAGCAGGCTATCTCAACTTTCCCTTCTTCATTATTCGAGGTGTAATCTATCTTTTGGGATGGAATATCTATCGTTATTTTTCAAGAAGAAATTCATTGGCTCAGGCAGACGCAAATAATTATGACGCATACAGAAAAAACTTTAAGGCTTCGGTATTTTTCCTCATATTCTTCTTATTGACAGAGGCAACTATGGCTTGGGATTGGTTTATGTCGTTAACGCCGCACTGGTATAGTACTTTATTTGCTTGGTATATTTTTGCAACTATGTTTGTATCTGCCATCACGGTCATTGCCTTGGTTACTATATATTTAAAAAGCCGAGGACTTATTCCTTTCGTCAGTGATAAGCACCTACATGATCTTGCTAAGTATATGTTCGCCTTCAGCATTTTCTGGACATATCTATGGTTCAGTCAATTTATGTTGATTTGGTACGCCAATATTCCTGAGGAAGTAACCTATTTTATTATAAGAATACAGGAGTATAAAGTATTGTTTTTCGGAATGCTTATTCTTAATTTTGTGTTTCCTATTCTGGTTTTGATGAATAGCGATTATAAAAGAGTTCCGTGGTTTGTAGTTATAGCGGCCGTATTTATTTTGGTAGGGCACTATATAGATGTATTCCTATTGGTAATGCCATCCACTGTGGGCCATAACTGGTATTTCGGAATTCCGGAAGTTGCAGCAATACTGTTCTTCTTGGGCCTTTTCATTTTAGTTGTAGGGACCGGCCTGGGCAAGGTTTCTTTAAGGCCGAAGAACGACCCATTTATTAAGGAAAGTGAAAACTACCATTTTTAATCATTTAGTTTAAAGAAGAAATTGTAAAGATGACCGCATTTTTAGTTGTATTAGTACTCATTCTTTTTGGAATCTCTGTTTGGCAGATGAGCCGTATTTTTAAACTGGCCCAAGTAAAGCCAACCATCTATTCCGAAATAGCCACGGATAAGGATAACAATACCCAGGGCTACCTGATGATGGGCTTTTTGGTTTTTATTTATATTCTCACAATCGTTAGCTTTTGGTTATGGGGCGATACCCTTTTGCCAGAATCTGGTTCCGAACACGGTTCGCAGATTGACAACCTTATGCTTATTTCGATGATCCTGATCTTCTTTGTAGGCATTATTACCCAAGCCGTTCTGCATTATTTCGCCTTCATTTATCGTGGCAATAAAGTGGAAAGAGCAACTTTTTATGCCGATAACGATAAGCTGGAATTTATTTGGACCATAATACCTGTAATTACTTTGGCCGGCCTCATTATTTATGGATTGTTTACCTGGACAGATATTATGAACGTGGATAGAGATGATGACCCCCTAATTGTAGAACTTTATGCACAACAATTTAATTGGAAAGCACGCTATGGCGGAAATGACAATACTTTGGGTGATGCCAATGTCCGGCTCATACAAGGGGTGAACCAATTGGGTGTTGATCCCGCTGATCCCAACGGCCAAGATGATAAAATTGTTACTGAACTGCATCTACCCGTGGGAAGAAGGGTATTATTGAAGATGAGATCACAGGACGTACTTCACTCTGCCTATATGCCCCATTTTAGAGCCCAAATGAACTGTGTTCCTGGAATGATTACACAATTTGCCTTTACTCCAACTATTACGACAGAGGAGATGAGACAAAATGATTATATGGTAGAAAAAGTAGCAAATATAAATAACATCCGTTCAGAAAAAAGTAAGGCACTTGCCGCGGCTGGAGAAGAAGCCCTGGAAACATATGAATTTGATTATGTATTGATCTGCAACAAAATTTGCGGAGTCAGCCACTATAACATGCAAATGAAAATTATTGTTGAATCTGAAGAAGATTATAAAGCTTGGTTGGCAGAGCAGCCAACTTTAGCAGAACAACTTAGCAACGAAAATAAATAATTTTAGTTTAAAAATTTATGTCAGCACACGCACAGGTCCACGCAGCAGAAGATCATCACGATGATCACGGACATCATCATAAACAAACCTTTGTAACTAAATATATTTTTAGTACCGATCATAAAATGATCTCAAAACAATATATGATCACCGGTATTTTTATGGGGGTCATTGGTATTTTGATGTCATTGTTGTTCAGATTGCAATTGGCTTGGCCGGATCACAAGTTTACAATGTTCGAAATATTCCTAGGAAAATGGGGGACAGACGGTGTAATGGACCCAAGCGTATACCTAGCCTTGGTTACAATACACGGAACTATAATGGTATTTTTTGTGTTGACGGCTGGCCTGAGTGGAACTTTTAGTAACTTATTGATCCCGCTTCAAATTGGTGCGAGGGACATGGCTTCAGGATTTCTAAACATGGTTTCCTATTGGCTATTTTTCATTTCCAGTGTTATTATGTTGGGTTCTTTATTTGTAGAAGCTGGACCCGCTTCCGCAGGATGGACTATTTATCCGCCATTAAGTGCACTGCCTCAGGCAATACCAGGATCTGGTGCGGGTATGACCTTGTGGTTAATTTCTATGGCAATATTTATTGCCGCATCGTTGTTAGGTTCTCTAAACTTTATTGTAACGGTTCTGAACCTTCGAACAAAGGGAATGTCTATGACAAGACTGCCACTAACTGTTTGGTCATTTTTCTTAACGGCTATTATCGGGGTTGTTTCTTTCCCTGTTCTTTTCTCTGCCGCGTTAATGCTTATTATGGACAGAAGTTTCGGTACTTCTTTCTTTTTATCAGACATATATATTGCGGGAGAAGTCTTGCATCATCAAGGTGGTTCACCTGTTCTGTTTGAGCACCTTTTTTGGTTTTTGGGCCACCCGGAGGTTTATATTGTAATATTACCTGCAATGGGTATTGTTTCTGAAATTATGGCTACCAATTCACGTAAACCAATTTTCGGTTATCGTGCAATGGTGGCATCTCTTTTAACAATTGCATTCCTTTCTACTATCGTGTGGGGCCACCATATGTTTATTTCCGGAATGAATCCGTTTTTAGGATCCGTTTTTACATTCACGACCCTACTGATTGCAATTCCTTCTGCCGTGAAATCCTTTAACTGGATCACCACATTATGGCGCGGAAAATTACAGATGAATGTTGCAATGCTTTGGTGTATCGCGTTCGTTTCTACTTTTATTACGGGTGGTTTAACAGGTATAATTATGGGTGATAGTGCGTTGGATATTAACATTCACGACACCTATTTTATCGTAGCCCACTTTCACCTGGTAATGGGAATTTCTGCAGCATACGGATTTTTGGCTGGTGTTTATCACTGGTTCCCAAAAATGTTTGAGGGAAGAATGATGAACAAAAAATTGGGCTATATCCATTTCTGGGTAACCTCTATTGGAGCTTATGGAATTTTCTTTCCGATGCACTTTGTTGGTTTGGCCGGCCTTCCCCGAAGGTATTACACAAACACCAATTTCCCGTACTTTGATGATTTGGCGGATATAAACGTGGTGATGACTGTATTTGCCATCATTACCATTGCAGTTCAAATTCTCTTTTTATATAACTTCATCCATTCCATGTTCTACGGTAAGATGGGGCCAAAGAACCCTTGGAATTCAACCACGTTGGAGTGGACTGCGGAAGTAAGGCATATCCACGGAAATTGGGATGGTCCTATTCCCCACGTTTACCGCTGGTCCTATGACTATAGCAAGCTCAATAAGGATGAAACTGATTTTGTTATTCCCGGACAGGATTATATTCCTCAACACATTCCCTTACAGGACAATGAGGATGAGTTGGATCATTAACTACATAAACCACTGAAAAATTGATAAATATGCCCTTCACTTATATGAAAGGGCATATTTTTTTCTACTTAATTATTAAGTAGTACCACGTACAATTATTTATTCAGCTATGCCTTATCTTTGTTTCGTTGAGTTAATAGTAAGTAGGAAGTGAGGAGCCTACAAATTTAATTTTATGAAGATCGTCTGAACTAAAATTTGGGCGATCTTCTTTTTGTTTAAGATTATAGTCAATTGCCCATTTTTCTCCCATAAATCTTTACAGAGGATTATGCAGCGTTTCCCTATATTTGTGCTATGAACGAAAACCTTGATCCCACTGGAGAAAACCTATCTCCTCAGGAACTGGACCTTGAAAAAAAACTACGTCCGCTTAGTTTTGACGACTTTACAGGGCAGGATCAGGCTTTGGAAAATCTCCAAATATTTGTACAGGCCGCGAACTTGCGGAGTGAGGCTTTGGACCACACCCTTTTTCATGGACCTCCGGGCTTGGGAAAAACAACCTTGGCCTATATACTAGCCAATGAGTTGAACGTAAACATTCGGGTTACATCTGGACCCGTGCTGGACAAGCCTGGTGATCTCGCGGGGTTGCTTACAAATTTAGAAGAACGCGATGTGTTGTTTATTGATGAAATTCATCGATTGAGTCCCATTGTGGAAGAATATCTTTATTCTGCAATGGAAGATTTTAAGATCGATATAATGATTGAATCCGGTCCCAATGCCCGTTCCGTACAAATCAATCTCAATCCATTTACCCTCATTGGCGCTACAACCCGCTCTGGCTTGTTGACTGCGCCTATGCGAGCTCGTTTCGGAATTTCTTCACGACTGCAATATTACACAACCGAATTGCTAACCACCATTTTACAAAGAAGTGCCGGAATATTGCAAGTTCCTATTACCATGGAAGCGGCCATAGAAATTGCTGGAAGAAGTCGGGGTACCCCACGAATTGCGAATGCTCTTTTAAGAAGAATTCGTGATTTTGCACAAATAAAAGGAAATGGAAAAATAGACGTCCAAATAGCCAAATTTGGGTTGGAAGCGCTTAACGTAGATGCGCATGGGTTGGATGAAATGGACAACCGAATCCTGCGAACCATAATCGAAAAATTCAAGGGCGGCCCAGTTGGAATTACCACAATTGCCACAGCCGTATCAGAAAGCACTGAAACTATTGAGGAAGTATATGAGCCATTTTTAATCCAACAGGGTTTTATTATGCGCACGCCTCGTGGCCGTGAAGTTACCGAGGCAGCCTACAAACATCTCGGAAAACTGAAAGGCCCAACGCAGGGAGGTCTTTTTTAACTTGCCGCATTACCTCCAAAATTCCGAATTTTTTAGGAAGCACACTTCACTAGTAATGGATAACCGCAAAAAACATACGGAACTTATAAAAGCTGAAGCCAAGCGTCTCGGGTTCATTTCTTGTGGAATCAGTAAAGCTGCCTTCCTTGAGGAAGAAGCTCCGCGTTTGGAAAACTGGCTAAAAAACCAAATGAACGGCGAAATGGCTTATATGGAAAACCATTTCGACAAAAGGCTCGATCCCACACTTCTGGTTCCCGGTTCCAAAAGCGTGATTTCTCTATTGCTCAATTATTTTCCATCGGAAATTCAAACCTCGGAAGCCTATAAAATATCGAAATACGCCTACGGTACCGATTATCATTTTGTAATAAAAGATAAACTCAAGCAATTAAGGGAATTTATTTCCGAAGAAATTGGCCAAGTAGACGGCCGAGCATTTGTTGATTCGGCTCCGGTTTTGGACAAAGCCTGGGCGGCCAAAAGCGGATTGGGTTGGATCGGGAAGCACAGTAACCTGCTCACGAAACAATTAGGTTCCTTTTATTTTATTGCTGAACTCATCGTGGATTTGGATTTGGAATACGATCCTCCCACAACCGACCATTGCGGCAGCTGCACGGCGTGCATAGATGCCTGTCCCACCCAAGCAATTGTGGCTGATAAAGTGGTGGATGGTAGCAAATGCATTTCCTATTATACAATTGAATTGAAAAATGAAATCCCCATTTCCGAAAGAGGAAAATTTGACGAATGGATTTTCGGATGTGATGTTTGCCAGGACGTCTGTCCCTGGAACCGTTTTAGTAAACCACACAGCGAACCGCTTTTTAACCCCCACCCCGAACTACTTTCAATGTCAAAAAAGGATTGGGAGGAAATTACTGAAGACATTTTTCAGAAAATCTTTAAAAAAACTGCCGTTAAAAGGACGAAATTTTCCGGATTGACCCGGAATATAAACTTCGTGAAAGATTAACCAAAAGTTTATTCTTTAAATAGAACCCGTTACCTTTGTTGGTTTCTTCGTTCAATTTTTGAAGAATAGGCGCGAAAATCGCAATCATAATTAGATAAACATGAGCAAACAGAGCAAACGCAGAGAAGCCCTTTTATATCACGCAAAACCTAAACCTGGAAAAATACAGGTGGTTCCCACAAAAAACTATTCCACCCAGCGCGATCTTTCATTAGCCTATTCGCCGGGTGTGGCAGAGCCCTGCCTTGAAATTGAGAAAGAGAAGAAAAACGTATATAAATATACCAACAAAGGCAATCTGGTGGCAGTAATTTCAAACGGAACCGCTGTTTTGGGATTGGGAAATATTGGACCCGAGGCTTCAAAACCAGTGATGGAAGGAAAAGCATTGCTCTTTAAAATTTTTGCGGATATTGATGTTTTCGATATTGAAATAAACACCGAAAATATTGATGAATTCGTCGCAACCGTAAAGAATATAGCACCAACTTTTGGAGGAATAAACCTTGAGGACATAAAGGCTCCCGAAGCTTTTGAAATTGAAAGAAGGCTAAAGGCTGAACTGGACATACCCGTTATGCACGACGATCAGCACGGAACGGCAATAATTTCAGCGGCAGCTTTGCTGAATGCCCTGGAATTAACGGGAAAAAATATTGAAGATGTAAAAATTGTTATCAGTGGCGCGGGCGCCGCAGCGGTTTCCTGCACTCGATTGTATAAGGCTTTTGGCGCAAAGGCAGATAATATTGTAATGTTGGACAGTAAAGGGGTGATTCGGCAGGACCGAGAAAATCTTTCCGATGAAAAGGCTGAATTTGCTTCCCACCGAAAAATAGACACTTTGGAGCAAGCAATGATAGATGCCGATGTGTTCGTCGGTCTTTCTGTAAAGGATATAGTTTCGCCCAATATGTTGCTCAGCATGGCTGCAGACCCAATTGTTTTTGCAATGGCGAATCCCGATCCCGAAATAGAATATGACCTCGCCATTAAAACCAGAAAGGATATAATTATGGCAACTGGCCGCAGTGACCATCCAAATCAGGTAAACAATGTGCTAGGATTTCCTTTTATTTTCCGTGGCGCTTTGGATGTGCGTGCTACAAAAATTAATGAAGCCATGAAAATGGCGGCGGTGAAGGCATTGGCAGATCTTGCCAAGGAACCTGTGCCAGAGCAGGTAAACATTGCATATGGCGAAACCAAACTTGCATTTGGAAGAGATTACATAATCCCAAAGCCTTTTGATCCGAGACTTATAGCCGCCGTGCCCCCTGCTGTGGCCAAAGCTGCTATGGAAAGTGGCGCGGCCACAGCGGAAATTGTAGATTGGGAAAAATATCAAGACGAACTGTACGAACGAATGGGTAGCGACAATAAAATCGTACGGTTACTATTAAATCGGGCAAAATTAAATCCGAAACGAATAGTTTTTGCAGAAGCCGATCAATTGGATGTTTTGAAGGCCGCACAAATTGTTTTTGAAGAAGGTATTGGAATTCCCGTACTGCTGGGCAGAAAGGACATCATTCTTGAATATATGCAACAGTTGGATTTTGATGCGGAATTAGAGATAATCGATCCAAAAAGTGATGAACATTCCGATAAGTTACAGCACTACGCCCAAAAACTATGGGAAAAGCGAAGAAGAAGTGGCATCTCACTTTACACCGCCGAAAAACTAGTTCGCGAACGAAATTATTTTGCCGGAATGATGCTTGATTTAGGTGACGTAGACTGCATGATTTCGGGCTATTCCCGTTCATATCCTTCAGTGGTAGTGCCTGTGTTTGAAACTGTGGGTAGGTTTGAGGGGGTGTCAAAAGTTGCTACCACCAATTTGATGTTAACTAAACGTGGCCCCCTATTTTTTTCCGATACTTCCATAAATATTGATCCATCCGCAAAGGAGCTGGCAAAAATTGCCCAAATGACTAATTATACCATGAAAATGTTTGGGCTGCAACCTGTGATTGCAATGATTTCTTATGCAAATTTCGGTTCTTCCAAAGACGTCCATGCCACCAAGGTTCGCGAGGCAGTTTCACTCCTGCACAAAAGCAATCCAGATATGATTGTAGATGGAGAACTGCAGGCAGATTTCGCCCTGAACCCAGAATTGCTTCAAAAGAAATTTCCCTTTTCCAAATTGGCAGGCAAAAAGGTAAACGCCCTCATCTTTCCAAACCTGGATTCAGCCAACAGCAATTACAAATTGTTGAAAGAGCTCAATAATGTTGAATCTATCGGTCCCATTATGTTGGGAATGCGCAAACCAGTGCATATTTTACAGCTGGGAGCCAGTGTTGAGGAAATGGTAAACATGAGTGCTGTTGCGGTTGTGGATGCCCAGCAAAAGGAGAAGCGGGAACGGGATTTAAAGCGCAATTAGTAAGGTTATTTTCACATCAACATTTTACCAAAAACCCCAATGGCTGTTGCAAATATTTATACTATATTTGAGCCTTTTAGTTTTCGTTAACATATGATAACCCATATTCAGGGCAGACTAGTTGAAAAAAATCCAACCGACGTAGTGATAGATTGCAATGGAGTAGGATACTTTATCAACATTTCTTTGCACACATTTTCTGAAATTCCACCAAATGAAAATGTTAAACTGTACACACATTTGCTTGTTCGGGAAGATGCCCATACGCTGTACGGTTTTTCCAGTGTTGCGGAACGTGAAATATTTAAGTTGCTGATCAGTGTCTCCGGAGTGGGAGCCAGTATCGCCAGAACAATGTTGTCGTCATTAGCACCGGAACAGGTTTTGGATGCCATTTCAACAAATGATATTGCAACAATACAATCTATAAAAGGAATAGGAGCCAAGACCGCCCAACGGGTAGTATTGGATTTAAAAGATAAGATTTTAAAAGTGTATGGCTTAACGTCTATTTCTGCCGGAGCAAGCAATACGAACAAGAATGAAGCGTTATCTGCTTTGGATACTTTGGGCTTTGTTCGCAAACAGGCTGAAAAAGTGGTAGATGCGATTGTTAAGGAGGCGCCACAGGCTTCGGTAGAAATGATCATTAAACAAGCTTTAAAAAATTTGTAAAATTTGAAGGCAAAAAATTACGTTTACAAGAATAGCTTCTTTAAGCTTATAGTAATAATAAGTTTCATAATGGCTGGCCAAGCATCGCTGGCACAGGATTCAACAGCAGTGGGGAACGAAATGGGAAGGATGGATCTTCCAACTCCCGCCAGCATCCAGGATTTATATACCTATGATCCCATTACGGACCGCTATATTTACACCCAAACCTTGGGAGGTTTCAATATTACCTATCCTATTATTCTTACTCCCCAGGAATACCAGCGCCTCATACAAGAGGAACAGATGAAGGATTACTTCAAACAGAAAATTGATGCAGCCGACGGCCGCAAGGAAGGATCTGAGGAACAACAGAAAAATTTATTGCCAACCTTTTATGTGAATTCAAATTTCTTTGAATCCATTTTTGGGGGAAATACAATTGAAGTAATTCCTCAAGGTTCCGTGGAAATGGATCTCGGTCTGCTTTACACAAAACAGGATAATCCCGCATATTCCCCACGAAACCGAAGCAATTTTTCCTTCGATTTTGACCAGCGAATTAGCTTAAGCCTTTTGGCGAAAGTGGGAACAAGACTTCAGGTTACCGCAAATTATGACACTGAAAGCACCTTCGATTTTCAAAACCAAATAAAACTGGAATACACACCAACGGAGGACGATATAATTCAAAAAATAGAAGTCGGAAATGTGAGCATGCCGCTGAACAGTTCGCTCATTCAGGGTGCGCAAAGTCTTTTCGGGGTGAAAACCCAACTTCAGTTTGGCAAAACCACCATTACAGGAGTATTCTCCGAACAAAAGTCCGAAACACGAACCGTGACTGCGGAAGGTGGAGCCACTATTACGGACTTTGAACTTTTCGCGTTGGATTATGACGACAACCGTCACTTCTTTTTATCACATTATTTTCGGGATAATTATGATCGCGCATTAAAGCAATATCCTTTCATTAACAGTAATGTTCAAGTTACCCGAATGGAAGTTTGGATCACCAACCGGACCAGCCGTACGGATAATGTTCGAAACATTGTGGCATTGCAGGATATTGGGGAATCGGATCCAACCAATATCGGATTGACAACTCCTCCTGGGGGCTTTATTCGGGCAACCCGAAATGCCTACCCAGACAATACTAACAACCTATTTAATCCATTTGGAATAAATGGCGGAGCGCCTTCACTGTTAAACCCTGCAATCCGAGATATTGCGAGTGTTCGTCAGGGTTTCACAGGAGTACAGGTTAGTGAAGGTATTGATTATGTTACCCTGGAAAATGCACGTAGGTTGGATCCGGGAGAATATTCCCTAAACTCACAGCTGGGATATATTTCCTTAAACCAACGATTGACAAATGATGAAGTTTTGGCCGTTTCATTTCAATTTACTGTAAATGGAAAAGTATATCAAGTGGGTGAATTCTCAAATGATGGGGTTGAAGCAAACGGAGGCACAAACAACAATAACGGCGGGGGCAACAACCCACCCGGTGGTGAAGTTGGCCTAGCGCAGAACCTTGTAGTAAAGCTATTGAAAAGCAGTATCACCAACGTTCAAGAACCGGTATGGGATTTAATGATGAAGAATATTTATCCTATTGGCGCCTACCAACTTGAAAAGGAAGATTTTAGATTGAATATTTTATATACAGACCCATCACCCCTCAATTATATTGAGCAGGTGCAGGGTGGTCCAGAACTCCCGGATGATGTCAAGGATCAAATTCTGCTGAAGGTATTTAATCTTGACAGATTAAATTTTACGAATGACCCCGTTCAGGATGGTGATGGATTTTTCGATTTTCTTCCAGGTATCACGGTTGATGCACAAAACGGAAGAATCATTTTCACCACGGTGGAACCTTTTGGGGAACACCTTTTTGAGAAATTGGACGTGCCCGCTGTTTCGGCAAACTATGACCTTCCCGCTACTTACAACGCAAATCAGTCCAAATATGTTTTCCGCACCTTATATACCAGCACCAAAACCCAAGCAGAACAGCAAGAAAGTGAGAAAAATAAATTTCAATTAAAAGGAAGCTATAAATCCACAGGAGCTGATGGAATTCCAATTGGCGCTTTCAATATTCCACAAGGTTCGGTTACCGTTACCGCAGGCGGAAGAACGTTGGTTGAAGGTGTTGATTACACCGTTAACTATCAACTTGGAAGAGTCCAGATTTTAGATCCTGCGTTGTTGAACAGCAATATACCTATTTCGGTAAGTACCGAAAACAATTCGCTTTTTGGCCAACAAAGCAAGCGATTTACAGGTTTGAACGTAGAACATAAATTTAGTGATAAACTATTGGTGGGGGCAACCTATCTAAATTTAAATGAACGTCCGTTGACCCAAAAGTCTTCTTATGGCGTTGAACCTATCAATAACAGTATTTATGGAATGAATGTGAATTATGCCACAGAAGTTCCATTCCTTACTAGAATGGTAAACCACCTTCCAAACATTGATACGGATGTGGAATCGAACATTTCCTTACGTGGTGAATTCGCCTATTTAAACCCCGGTGCGCCAAAAGTCTCAGAGTTTGATGGAAAAACCACCGTATATGTGGATGATTTTGAAGCTTCGCAAACAGGCAATGACATTAGTACTCCATCCAGTTGGTCTCTGTCCAGTGTGCCTATTGGTTTGGGTGGCGAGTTGGCAAATGACAATTTAGGGTATAACTATAACCGCGCAAAATTGGCATGGTACACAATTGACCCAATATTCTACAGTACGCAAAGGCCTGAAGGAATTAATGATGAGGATTTATCATCTCCCTTCACGCGTCGTGTTTTTAGAGACGAAATATTTCCGGAGCAAGATATTATTCAAGGACAAACACAAGCCCTTTTTACTCTGGACCTGGCATATTATCCATCCATTCGAGGCGAATACAACTATAACCCAGCGGCGGCCGGAGGCAATACACTTCCGAATCCGGAAGATCGTTTCGGCGGAATAATGCGCCCATTGACAACAACCGATTTTGAAAAGTCCAATGTAGAATACATTCAGTTTTGGGTTATGGATCCCTTTATATATGAGGAGAATAACGGAAATCCAGGCGGGTCCCTAAATTTCAACCTTGGAAGCATTTCTGAAGATGTATTGAAGGACGGAAGAAAGCAATATGAAAATGGACTTCCAAAGGACGGAAGCGATGACAATACCACAAGCACTGCATGGGGTAAAGTGCCCACCAACCAATCTTTGGTCTATACTTTTGATTCTGATGGGCAGGAGCGAATAAACCAGGATATCGGTTTGGACGGTCTGGATAATTCTGACGAAGGTGCGCAATTTCCAGCTTTTGCCGGTTTGCCCGATCCCGCAAATGATGACTATCAATATTTTCTGCAAGCAGATGGAAGCATATTGGACCGGTACTTAAAATATAACGGAACTCAAGGCAACTCGCCTGTGGAAGTGTCAAACACCAATCGAGGCAGTACCGCCCAACCTGATGTTGAGGATATAAATCGTGACAATACCATGAACACGATTGACAGTTATTTTGAATACAACGTTCCCTTATTCCCAGGAATGAATAGGGACAATAACAAGTACATCACGGATGTTAAAAGCCAGCAAGTAACAACACCCGATAATAATACCATTGATGTGCGATGGATACAGTTCAAAGTGCCGATTAGCAAACCGGACCAGGCCATTAATGGAATTTCTGACTTTAGATCTATCCGATTTATGCGAATGTTCATGTCGCAATTTTCACAGAACACGGTTTTGCGTTTCGGGACCATGGAATTGATTCGTGGCGACTACCGAAGATTTGAAAAAACGCTTGACAACGTAACCTTTGAAGACCCTGCAAATGACGACACTCTCTTTGAAGTGGGGTCCGTCAGCATTGAAGAAAATGAAAATAGAGAGCCAATTCCATACGTGTTGCCTCCAGGGCTTCAGCGTGAGCAGTTAAACAACAATAACAATATTATTCGCGAGAATGAACAATCTCTTTCGCTGCGTGTCTGTGGCCTAGAGCAGAATGACGGCCGCGCCGTATATAAAAACTTCAATGTGGATATGCGCCAGTATAAAAACCTGGAAATGTTTATCCATGCCGAATCCATAATAGACAATACCAATTCAACTGAACTTCAGAATGGACAACTGGTTGCCTTTATGCGTTTGGGGAATGACCTTACCAATAACTACTATGAAGTTCAGATTCCGTTGAACCCGACAAATTTTGGTGCAAGAACTGCCGAAGAAATTTGGCCCGTTGCCAACCGGATAAACTTGCCGTTGGAATTACTTCAACAAATAAAAACAAAGGTACTTGGCGATCAAAGTTATGATCAGACCGTTGTAAACTTTTTCAATCAATCTGAACTTGGCGCAGGCCCCGCGAATGGAGAAAACGAAATGAGGATAGGGATTATAGGAAATCCAAGTTTCGGAAATGTAAGAACTATTATGTTGGGGGTTCGTAACAGCACAAATAACGAATTGTGCGGTGAAGTTTGGTTCAACGAACTAAGAATGTCTGAACTGAAGAACGAAGGAGGCTGGGCAGCAGTTGTAAGTATGGATGCCAACATTGCCGATTTTGCGACTATTAGCGCCACGGGAAAAAGAAGCACTATTGGTTTTGGATCCTTAGAGCAAGGGCCGAACCAAAGAAGCCGTGAAGATCTTCAACAATATGGTTTAGTTACCAATTTAAATCTTGGTCAACTATTGCCGAAAAAATGGGGAGTGCAGGTGCCATTCAACTATGGTCGATCAGAGGAATTAATCACGCCACAGTACGACCCAGAATTCCAGGATATTGAATTGGAAACAAGATTGGACAATGCCGAAGACGAAGAGGATAAAGAGCGAATAAAGAACCAATCGGTGAATTACACTAAACGGGAAAGCGTAAACTTAATAGGCGTGCGAAAGGAAAGAACGGGCGATTCCAAAGCGCGCGTTTATGACATAGAAAATTTTACCGCGTCCTTCTCCTACAACCAAACGGACCACCACGATTTTGAGGTGGAAGATGCGCTGGAACAAAACGTTAGGGCGGGTGCAACCTATAATTATAATTTCACCGCAAAACCCATTGAACCTTTCAAAAAGAATGACTCCTTATTTACCGGTCAATATTGGCGATTCCTGAAGGATTTCAACTTTAATTATTTGCCTACAAATATTTCCGCGAGTTCCAATATTACCAGGCAGTATAACGAACAGAAATTTAGGGAGCTTGATTTGGAAGCTGGAAATATTGGTCTGCCCAGATTGTACCAACGCAATTATCTTTTTGACTGGCAATATACCATCAATCACAACCTCACCAAATCCTTGCGTTTAAACTTTACCTCTTCGAGCAATATGATCGTAAATAACTATTTGAGTGATGACGGTATAGTTAACAATGAAATTGGCGTTTGGGATGACTTCTTCAATGTGGGCGATCCAAACCAACATTTCCAATCGCTACAGTTAAATTATGATTTGCCATTCAGCAAATTCCCGTTCCTGAAATTTATAAGAGCGACCTATTCCTATACGGGCGATTATCAGTGGCAGCGCGGTAGCGAGCAATTCAACAATATTCCTATTGAGCTTAGTGACGGTACCGTAAACACTTATAATTTAGGAAACTCCATCCAGAATGGAAGTACACACCAGATTAATTCTAATTTGGATATGAACGGTTTTTATCGATACATCGGCCTAACAAAAATCAGAAAGAGTAAGACTAGAGCTTCAGCAGAAGGAGGAGGCAATGAGAGGGAAAATCGAGAAGCGAAATTGGAAGCAGAGGAAAAAGGATCACTCTCCAACGCAAAAACCGGATCGCCGAGCGTGCTTGGCAGAGGTGCCGGCGCTGAAGGCGGTTTAAATGCTGGTGACAAGGCCCTGAACACGGCCATCGGTTTTGCAACTATGTTGAAAAAAATACAATTGAACTATCAGGAAACCAACGGTATTTATTTGCCAGGCTATATTCCATCCATCGGTTTTATCGGTACTCTTAAACCAACCGCCGGATTTGTTTTCGGAAGCCAGGCAGAGGTAAGGGAATTGGCCGCGGAAAAAGGTTGGTTAACCTTATATCCGGAATTTAATGAGCAATATACTGAAGTGGAAAGCCGCCAATTGGATGTTCAAGCCAATTTGGAACCAATAAAGGATTTGACCATTGATGTAAACGGAAGCAGGATTTATTCAGAAAATTATGTGGAGAACTACATTGTTCAGGATGGCCTGTACAACTCGCTTACACCAAATACTTTCGGGAATTTCAACATTTCGACCATTCTAATTAAAACGGCTTTCAGCACGAGCGACGAAGTTAGTTCTGCGGCATTCGATGATTTCCGTAGCAACCGAATTACAATCGCCAATAGGCTGGCGGAAGACCATTACCAAGGTCGCCCGATTCCTCGCGATTCCCTTGGCTTCCCTATAGGCTTTGGCCGAAACAGTCAGGATGTTCTTTTGCCATCATTTCTTGCGGCATACAAAGGCACGAATGCTTCAAAAGAGAAAACAGGTATTTTTAGGGATGTTCCGCTTCCTAATTGGGACATTAAGTACACCGGATTGATGAACATCCCGTGGTTTAAGAAGAACTTCAAGCGTTTCTCGCTTGCGCATGGCTATAGGGCTAGTTATACTGTAAACCAATTTCAGTCCAATTTGGATTATGACCCCAACAACCCTGAGGCGCCAGATCAATCCGGCAATTTCAAGGTAGAGACTTTATTGACGAATGTAAACCTGACAGAACAGTTTTCGCCGTTGTTGCGTATGGATTTTGAAATGAACAATTCAGTGCAGATATTAGCAGAAATGCGAAAGGATCGTGCGCTATCCATGAGCTTCGCCAATAATTTATTAACCGAAATTAAAGGAAATGAATATATTATTGGGCTTGGGTACAGAGTTAAGGATTTGCGTATTTCCACCAACTTCGGCGGGAAAAAGTCAGTCATAACAAGTGATCTGAACTTTAAGGTGGATCTTTCAAGAAGGGATAATATAACAGTAATTAGGTATTTGGATATTGAGAACAACCAAACTACGGCAGGACAAACCATTTATGGCGCACAATTGTCCGTTGATTATGCCCTGAGCAAAAATCTAACGGCCCTGTTCTATTACGACCATACCTTTTCTAAATATGCCATCTCCACGGCGTTCCCGCAAACAACTATTAGAAGTGGTTTTACCCTTCGCTATAACTTTGGAAACTAAAATTTTTATATTGAATTTGTTATGAATATACCATCTAATTTAAAATACACAAAGGACCATGAATGGGTTCTAATTGAAGGTGATTTGGCTACAGTTGGCGTAACCGATTTTGCACAAGGTGAACTTGGCGATATTGTATATGTTGAAGTTGAAACTGTAGGCGACACTATGGAAAAAGATGAAGTTTTCGGCACGGTGGAAGCCGTAAAAACAGTATCAGATTTGTTTTTGCCGCTTTCAGGGGAAATTATTGAATTCAACGAAACCTTGGAGTCTGAGCCTGAAAAGGTAAATACTGACGCCTACGGAGCAGGGTGGATGATAAAATTGAAAATTTCAAACCCCAATGAAATTGCAGATCTTTTAGACGATGCCGCATATAAAGCACTTATTGGCGGATAAACCACTTTTGTTTATTGCCCTATTATATAGTTGCGCCATCTCAATTCTTTTTTTTATACCCAACCCAGAATTGCCGAAAGTCCATTTCTCTGCAATGGATAAAGTTGCGCACAGTTTAATTTATTTTATACTGGTAAATCTTTGGATGTTATATCTGTTCATAAAAAACAACTTTATATTTAGCAATAGATGGATATGGATCGTGCTGCTTTCAGTATTGTTGTATGGCATAATAATTGAGATATTTCAACAACTTTTAACCACATCCCGCAGTGCAGATATTATGGATGTAGCCGCCAACCTTGTTGGTTCAGTAATTGGCATCTATTTTTTCAGAAGCATTAAAAATAAATTTAAAGTTTAAAATTTCGATTAAGTTTTAGATTGAATGATAATTTCTATATTTTAGCAACAAGTTAAACTCACTATTATGGAACCCAAAAAAAATCCGAAAGCAGACGTTAGTCGAAGGAGCATGCTCTTTTTCCAACTCGGAATGGTTGTTATGCTTTTTCTAGCTTGGCAAGCAATTGAATGGAAATCTTATGATAAATCCGATACTGATTTCGGAAAACTTGATGTAGGGGAAGACCTTGAAGAAGAAATTCCAATTACCCAACAGTTAACTCCTCCACCGCCACCGCCACCGCCACCGCCAGCTCCGGAAGTGATAGAGGTGATGGAAGATGAAGTTGAAGAAGAAGAAACCGTAATTGAGTCTACTGAAGCCAAACAAGATGAAAAAATTGTAGAGGTAAAGGAGATTAAGGAAGAGGTGGTTGAAGAAGAAATTGCCGACGTTCCTTTCGCAGTTATTGAAAATGTGCCAATCTACCCAGGTTGTGAAAATGAAAAAGGGAATGATGCAAAAAAGAAATGCATGTCTTCAAAAATCAGTGAGTTTATCAACAAAAAGTTTGATACTGATTTAGCCTCAGATCTTGGTCTTGACGGCCGTCAGCGAATCGCAGTTCAATTTAAGATTGATAAAAATGGTAGGGTAATAGATGTTCGCGCACGCGCTCCGCACCCAAGATTGGAAAAAGAAGCCGTTAGCGTGGTACAATCATTACCAAATATGACTCCTGGAAAACAACGCGGAAAACCGGTTGGAGTACTTTACTCTCTACCTATCGTTTTCGATATTCAATAAAAAATTTTTAAAACTTTTTACAAACCCTGTGTTTGCTTGAGCAAATACAGGGTTTTTTCATTTTGGCACAACAGTTGTAAATCACAGAATTTAACCTTTTAAATTCCAAATTATGAAAGCAACATCCCATAATGCCCGTAACAAAAGAGACGAAAAAAAACAGATTAACATCAAATGGAATTCACGATTGTTTTTCCAGATGGGAGTCATCGCCAGTTTATTGGCAGTTTTCTTTATAATGCAAACCGATTTTGAAATGAGAGTGGCCGAATTTAAACCACCAACATCCGACGGTCTTGAGGAGCCACCTTTCAAAAACTATGTAATTGATTTGGATATACCAAAACCCGCTGTACCAGTTAAAAAAGTAAGTGCAAAACTACCGAAGCCAAAGGTCGTACCATTCAATACAGTTGTCGTAAAGCCAAACAACACTACAGATGCTGAAACCCCAATTGATGTAACAGACAATCCAATAATGGAGGCACCTGCCGTAGTAAAGCCCACTACACCGGCTGAGGACAATACTCCTAGAAACATGATAAATGTTGAGTTTGTCCCTGTTTTCCCTGGTTGTGAAACTTATGGTTCAAACGCGGAAAAAGTAGCATGTATGTCTTCCAAGATCAATCATTTTATAAATGAAAACTTTAGAAAGGAAGTGTTAGAAGATCTAAAGGCCAACGAAACCTATAAGATTTATGTGAATTTTAAAATAAACGCCCAGGGCTTTGTGACTGATGTTAAAGCACATAGCCACAGTGGAAAATTAAAGAAAGAGGCGCAACGTGTTGTAAACACACTTCCCGTTATGAAGCCGGGAAGGCAAGGCTCCAAAAATGTAGATGTGGTTTATACCGTTCCCATCACTTTTAAAATTAAATAGCATTTTTTCAATGCATGGCGGGCTCCCATAAAAAGGGAGCCTTTTTTGAATTTCGTCATTATAAAAAAACAGTATCTTTCGGCACTAAACAGTTAAACCCCGATGAAACAGTTTTTATTTCTTTCCTTTTTTCTCATTTCAGTATTTTCCTTTGCGCAAGTAACTTCGGCTCAATATGAAAAATATCCAGTTTTTGCAGAATGTAAAAAGGTGGAGGTAACGGTTCTGGAAAGTTGTTTTATCATTACCCTGCAACAATTCATTTTCGACAATTTTCAAGTTCCGCAAAAGGTGTTTACTGAAAAGTATGTTGGAAATGTAAATGTACTATTTGAGGTAACAAAAGAAGGCGAATTCAAAGTTTTGTATGTTGATGGAATTTATGATGAATTGAAAGAGGAGGCAAGGCGTGTGTTTGCGTCGCTACCAGAAATTGAACCGGCCACATATAACGGCGCGCCAACTTATGTACAGTTCACCCTTCCCATTGCAATTCCTTTGGTTGCACCGGGGAAAAGCATCGTCCATAATTCTGAAATTCCTATGAATGAAAGAGAGCTACTAGTTGATGAATATGATCAAATTGAAAACCTTCCTTATGAAAATGAAGAGTATAAAAGCAACATAAACATTCCGCTTTCCCATCACAATTACAGCCTTTTTGATCCGGCAATTAACCGCGTGGGACTTAACAACCACACTGCCCAAAAGCCATACGTTTACAGTGAAGTAAATAAATATTACGATTTTGAAGCCGCAAATAAGGAAATATTAAAAAACAAAACTTCATGGTTTGGCCGAAAACTCTGGAACGAACATCTGGTTACCATCAAAGGAGAGGATTATTGGTTAACGCTGGACGCCGGAGTGGACCTGCAAGCAGGAAAGGATTTTGACGCGGATATAGATACTTATAACAATACCCGTTTGGTGTATACGCAAGGGAGCATTGGCAAGCAACTTGGCTTTTTCGGTGTTATTTACGAAAGCCAAGGCCGCTTTGCAGATTATTTCAACCGCTATGCCGAATCCATACGTCCCGACGGGGGCAATCCGGCTATAATTCCGGGACGCGGCATTGCAAAGCAATTCAAGTCTGACTCTTATGATTATCCCATTGCCACGGGCCACATTTCGTATACACCTTCAAAATATTTCAATATTCAATTGGGGCACGGCAAGACATTTCTGGGAGATGGCTATCGTTCATTATTTACCAGTGATAATACCAGCCCGTATCCATTCTTCAAAATAAATACCACCTTTTGGAAATTGAAATACACAAACACGTGGATGTCACTTCGGGATGTACGCCCCGAAGTAACGGAGGACGGTTCTTTCCGAACAAAATATATGGCGAATCACTATTTAAGCTACAACATTACCAAACGATTGAATATTGGCCTTTTTGAATCGGTCATTTGGCAAAATGACAATGATCGTGGTTTCGATTTCAACTATCTCAACCCCATAATATTTTACCGCGCCATTGAATTTTCCACTGGCTCCAGGGGCGGTAATGCCTTGATTGGAATTAGTGCGAAATATAAAGTTAATGACCGTATTAATGCGTATGGCCAATTAATTATTGATGAATTTTCCAGTAGCGATGTTTTTGGCGGAGAGGGTAGTTATAAAAACAAAACCGGCTATCAATTGGGTATAAAATATTATGACGCTTTTGGCCTGAAAAATCTTTATTTGCAAACGGAATACAATAGAGTTCGGCCGTATACCTATTCCCACAATACGGTAGTGCTGAATTATGGCCATAACAACCAGTCCATGGCCCATACGCTTGGCGCCAATTTTTCTGAATTTATAGCCATCGCGCGTTACCAACGTGGGCGAATTTTTGGCGATGCAAAAGTCATTTTTGCCAAACGTGGCTTTGAATTCAACACTCCCGAAGATTCAAAATTTTACGGAGGAAATATTTACGGAAGCGAGGACAATAGAATTTCTGATGATGGAAATGAATTGGCCCAAGGTAACACCACCAATTTTTTCCACACGGAACTGCAGGCTGGCTATATTATAAATCCGGCTACCAATTTAAAGATTTACGGCAGCTTAATTTTTAGGGATTTTGATCCGGAGGTTGATACGGAAACCATATTCAAAAATCAAACAATGTGGGTGAATTTTGGAATCCGGACGGATTTATTCAACTGGTACTACGATTTTTGATCGGGTTGCGGTAGAATTAATGATGAGTAGATAATTCTAAATTTTAATTCTTTTCTTTTTGCTCTTGTTCCTTCATCATTTTCTCTACCTTTTCACGTGCCTTTCGATTTTTTTCCGCATTGCTATCAATTGAATTACGCTCCTCAGCGACATTCTTATATACCATTCTCAAAAAGGCATCTGTACTAATGAAGCCAGAACCATAGCCTTTGGCGTCATATTCCTGAGTTATATCAGTCATCTTGGCCACTTCCTCTTCTGATTTTTTATTTGCGTAATGCGTGTAAACTCTTTTGTAAACTGTGGTTAGCATATTCGTTCCCGTCTGAAGATCTTTAAAAGTGGCAATATTTCCATGACCGGGAATAATTTTCGTATCCTCATTTATGATGTTGAGAGCCTTTTCCATGGCGCTAATATTGCCCATCAAACTGCCTCCATTTTGCTCATCAATAAATGGATATTTCCCATTGAAGAAAACATCGCCGGTGTGAAGCACATTGCTGTCCGTAAAATAAATCATTGCGTCGCCATCAGTGTGGGCGTTGTGCACGTGGAAAACATAAATTTTTTCACCGTTGAAATGAAAGGTAAGATCCTCTGAAAAGGTTACCAAAGGAAGGGCATCCTCGGGCATTTTTTTTGTTTCCTTTCGCATTACCTCCAAAAGTCTTTTGCGCACATTTTCATGGGAAAATAATACCGTTCCCGATTTCGCCATTCCGGCATTTCCGCCGGTGTGGTCCCCGTGGAAATGGGTGTTCACCAAAAACCGAACAGGTTTATCACTTATCTTTTTTATGTCCTTTTGAATCTGTTCAATTTCCTCCGCAAATTGATCGTCAATCATGAATACGCCGTCATTGCCAACACTCAGCCCAATATTTCCGCCATTGCCCTGCATCATGTAAATTTTGTTGCTCACTTTTATAAGTTTATTACTGGCCTTCTCGCCGGTATCTGTTTGTGCATATGAATTTATTGCAATTAGAAAAAGAAAGCTGGAAAGGATTGCTTTGGAAAACATAATTTTTTTGGATTTAAAAGTGGTTGAAAATACTAAAAATGCCGAAATATAAAGAACATTGTCAAGAATATATTGCGGAAAAATTACAGGAAGCGTATCTTTGTCCCGCTTAAATAAGAATGAATTTGTCCGTTTCCCGATCCCCATCCATTTCACAATCCGCATTGCGGAATTTTATTGAAATCACTAAGTTTCGGCTTTCCGTTAGCGTAGTATTCTCCTCCGTTGCGGGGTATTTGTTGGGCGCAGATGTTATAGATTTTTATATACTTTTTCTTCTATGTGTGGGGGGTTATTGCATGGTGGGCGCATCCAATGTTTATAATCAAATTATTGAACGCGATCTGGACGCGCTTATGGACCGAACCAAAAACAGACCACTGCCCTCCGGTAAAATGAAGGTTCAACCTTCATTTATTTTGGCTGCAATTTTAACTGTTGTTGGCATCGTAGTTCTTTATTCAATAAATCCAATTACGGCAATGTTTGGCGCCATTTCCATATTTATGTACGTGAGTCTTTATACGCCGTTGAAAACCCGAACGCCTCTTTCGGTTTTTGTGGGTGCTTTTCCTGGAGCTATTCCATTTATGTTGGGCTGGGTGGCCGCCACCGGTAACTTCGGAATTGAACCCGGAACATTGTTTATGATCCAATTCTTTTGGCAATTTCCTCACTTCTGGGCTATCGGTTGGTTTCTATTTGACGATTATAAAAAGGGAGGATTTTTTATGCTTCCAAATGGAAAACGAGATAAGGGCACTGCAATACAGGTAATTTTATACACCATTTGGACGGTTCTCGTTTCGCTTATTCCAGTTTTGGGAATTACCGGAAAATTATATTTAACGCCTGTTTCGGGCATTTTGATTGGCATTCTTGGGATAGGTCTGTTTTATTATGCACTTCTTCTATACAAGAAAAAAACTTCAAAGGCAGCAAAACAGCTGATGCTTGCAAGTGTAAGTTATATAACACTTTTGCAAATAATTTATGTAGCCGATAAATTTTTGCGCTGAAAGATGAATGTAAACAATGAACATGCCTGACTAATAAAAAACAAGAATAACTAAAATGGATTTAACAGAAGGAACCGAGGAAATAAAGAAAAATAGAGCAAAGAAAAATATTCTTTGGTTTGGAATAATTAGCTTGACCATGAGTTTTGCGGGACTAACCAGTGCATACGTAGTAAGCAAGGAAAGGCCGGATTGGATTGCGAATTTCGAGATTCCGCAAGCTTTTTTTATTAGCTTAGGATTGATTTTAACCAGTAGCATAACCTTTCATTTTGCGCATAACGCAATAAAAAAGCAGCAAAACCGAATGGGAATGCTTCTATTGCTGTCAACGCTCATATTGGGAATTCTTTTTGTAATATTTCAATTTGTCGGCTTTTCCGAGATTGTGGAAAGTGGCTATTATTTCACGGGTCCGGCAAGCAGCATTACCACATCATTTATTTATTTAGTAGTGTTGTTGCACGTGGCACACGTTTTTGGGGGGCTAATTGCACTTTTGACCGTAATTTATAATCATTATAAACTGAAATACGAAAACGGTAAAACCCTTGGTGTTGAACTTGCTGCAACATTTTGGCATTTTGTGGATGTAGTGTGGATTTACCTGTTTTTATTTTTATATTTCGTTAAATAAAAATTAAACGTATTTTTGAACCTTATTTAAAAACCAAATTAGTTTTATGGAAGCTACTGTTGTTAAAACAGGTACCGAAGGAAAAACCTGGGGCGGCGGAAACAGTCCCCTAAAGGCGAGTTACGGCAAAATGATGATGTGGTTTTTCATCCTTTCAGATGCTTTAACTTTTTCAGGATTCCTTGCCGCTTACGGATTTTCAAGATTCAAGTTTGTTGATGCATGGCCAATTCCGGACGAAGTGTTTACGCACTTCCCATTTCTGCACGGGGTAGATGCGCCAATGTATTATGTGGCATTTATGACCTTCATTTTGATTTTTTCATCTGTAACCATGGTACTGGCAGTAGATGCGGGCCATCAAATGAAGCAAAATAAAGTTATTCTTTATCTATTTCTTACTATTATCGGGGGCTTTATTTTCTTGGGTTCCCAAGCTTGGGAGTGGGCAACCTTTATAAAAGGTGATTATGGTGCGGTTGAAACCAACGGTGGCCAGATTGTTCAATTTTTGAACAAAGATGGTGAGCGCGTGGCATTACGAGACTTTGCCGTAACTGCCACTGGTGCACGAGTAGAGCAAACGAGGGAAAATGGAATTTGGTTCAAAGAGGAAGCGGAGTATTTCCCGACAGTATCTTTTGAACAGGTAAAAGCTGGCTTATTAGCTAATGACAATATTTTAGTTAGAGTCCAAAATAAAGATGAACACGGACAGCACATAGTTTTGAGCCGTGAAGAGTCTATAGCGAAAGTTATGAATGACGGCGTTATGGTGGTAGAGGGTGCAAACCTTCGGCATAACGAATATGGCCATCCTCTCTTTGCGGACTTTTTCTTTTTCATAACAGGTTTTCACGGCTTTCACGTTGCCACTGGGGTGTTGATAAATTGCATCATTTTCTTTAACGTTATAATAGGCACCTACGAGCGTCGCGGCCACTATGAAATGGTAGAAAAAGTGGGTCTATATTGGCACTTTGTAGATTTGGTATGGGTTTTTGTATTTACCTTCTTTTATCTTGTATAAAAATTTTATTGTAGAAAAATGGCACACGAACATAAATTAGAGATTTTTAGAGGCGCTTTAAAATTCAAGTCGAACGTCAGCAAAATTTGGGGAGTATTTATCGTGCTTTCCATTGTAACCATTGTTGAAGTGGTATTGGGTATTATCCGTCCGGCCTTTTTGGTGGAACATAACTTTTTGGCCTTAAAACTACTTAACTGGATATTCATCATTCTCACAATATTTAAAGCATATTACATTACTTGGGACTTTATGCACATGCGCGATGAAACCGTAGGTCTTCGAAGAGCGGTAATCTGGACTGCAGTATTTCTTATTATATATTTGGTTACCCTTATTCTTATTGAGGGAGACTATATTTATGAAGTGTATAAAAACGGATATGTAAAATTTGATTTCTAAACCTATTTAGATCATCTTTAAAAGCCCTCCTTTCGAGGGCTTTTTTTATTGAGTTAATCCTCCCGAATATTTCTGCATAGCTCAAAACGAACAAAATATCAATTCCAAAAATTAAAAAAGTTCGAAAAAATCGAATTAATCATTCATTTAAGCAATAGCGAAAGGAATTGTTTTTTTCTGTAATAGGAAACAAGCTTATAAGAATTATAGTGATTGTTTCGCTGTTTCGCTGTTCTACCTTCTTAATGATTTTATTTATTTCAACAAAAGTTCCGAACAATTTTGTCAGGAATTCAACCGCTATCCAAAATAATAAAATTAACACCCTAAACTTTGCCCAACCCCCTTTTACCCTGTATTTTTGCAAAAGCAAAAAAAATGCAATAATGAAAAAATATATAGTGCTCGGCATCTTGTTTATCTTGCCCATAACGGCGTATATTTTTTTTGCGATGAGCACCAATTATTTTAAACCTTTACCCATACTTACTCATTCCGTGGCCGAATTGGATGGTTTTACGGACCGCGATGGAACACCGGTTCAGCTACAAAACCGCATCACGGTATTGGGTTTTTTCGGAAAAAATTTAGAAGAACACAAAGCTTATGCCTACAACCTCGCCCAAAAAATATATAGCAAAAATCACGAATTTAATGAATTTCAATTTGTGATTCTTTTGCCTAACGGCGCAGAGGAACAGGCGAGAAAACTTGAGCAAAAGCTAAAACAGATTGCGCCCACCGATGCGTGGTTTTTCGCTTTTGGTTCTGAAATAGATATCAGTCGGGTTTTTCAATCGCTGAACTCAAATCTTATATTAGATTCAAATTTGTCTACCCCATATGTTTTCATAATAGATAAGGAGCGAAGCCTTCGTGGCAGAAAAGATGATGAGGACGCAGGAGTTATGTATGGTTTTAACTCCAGCAACATTGCGGAAATTAACAACAAAATGAGCGACGACGTGAAAGTGCTTTTGGCAGAATACAGACGCGCCCTAAAAAAATATAAAGCCAATCGGGAAATATAACGGAAAATTGGAAATAAGGGAAGGGTACTGAGACGTAGTTTCACATTTTCAACAGATTATCCGAGAAAAGAAAATAGGCCAAGGACATCAGAAAACAAAAATTTTTCAAGTGAAAAAGAATTATTCATACATAGGCATATCTTTTATTGTTTTAATATTTGGAATCTGGGCCGTGCCAAAAATTGTAGATTACCTTTCAAAGCCAGATCTTGAAACTATTGGGGCTGTACCAGATTTTAGTTTTACGAATCAGGACGGCAAAATTATTTCTAATAAGGATTATAAAGGAAAAGTGTATGTGGTGGAATTTTTCTTCACAACCTGCCCGAGCATTTGTCCAATCATGACCGAGAACATGATCAAGATCCAAAATGAATTCCTTGGCAATCCTAATGTTGGCATTGCGTCATTTTCCATTGATCCGGCATATGATACGCCACAAGTTTTAAAGGAATACGCCAAAACAAAAGGGATAACCAAACTACAATGGCATTTAATGACTGGCGAAAAAGAAAAAATATTCAAGCTAGCCAATGAAGGTTTCAATTTATACGTTGGCGAAATGCCTGAGGCCGAAGGTGGTTTCGAACATTCCGGCTTTTTTGCGCTTATTGACCAAAACGGGAATATCCGCTCCCGTATTGACGAGCATGGTAATCCAATGATATATTATGATGGTTTGGATGATAAGCAAATTCAATTATTAAAGGAAGACATCAAAAATCTTTTGTAGAATATGGAAACTTCCGTCAGGGATACAAAAAAATATAATCTTTGGATTTGGATACTTTCCATCGCCATTCCCTTGGCGGTTGCTGCCTTGTTTTCCGTAAAAATTCCGGGCGTGCAGCGGTTGGGTTTTCTGCCGCCAATATATGCCAGTATTAATGCTTTGACTGCTATTTTGTTGGTGGTTGGGGTATATCAAATTAGAAAGGGAAATCGCAAGTTGCACGAACAACTCATGAAAATTGCTATCGGCTGTTCCGTTATGTTTTTGATGCTTTATATGGCCTATCACATTACATCAGATTCAACCGCTTATGGTGGGGAGGGGATGTTGAAATATGTGTATTATTTTATACTTCTTACGCATATATTGCTCTCGATTATCGTTATACCATTTGTATTAATAACTTATGTTCGCGCCATTGCGGGTCAATATTACAAACACCGAAAAATTGCGCGCATCACCTATCCGCTGTGGCTGTATGTTGCGGTTAGTGGCGTGGTTGTATATTTAATGATTTCGCCTTATTATTAGCAAAATAAATAAGAAACCATCTATGAAGCTTAAACTTCTTTTTGTCATTTTTCTGTTGTTGGTAGCCGCATTTCCCGCCGAAGCGCAATGTGCAATGTGCCGAGCTGTTTTGGAAAGCGAAGAAGGCGGTCAAGCGGCAAAAGGCATAAACAATGGCATTGTTTATCTAATGATTTTTCCATATCTGCTCGTTGGTGGCGTAGGCTACATTATTTATAGAAACCGAAAAAAGGCACGTGCCCAGGAAAATTCCTGAATAATTAACGTTTTCTGTAACAAGCATCGGCATTTGGAGTCTTATGATTAGACCCGAAATATTTAAATTAAAGTCTCAACAATAAATTAAAAGCAATGGGATTTCCCTATTGCTGAAAATTCCTATAATATTCAGGATGATAGAAATTAAAAACCTTCATAAGTCATATCATATGGGCAAAAATTCGCTGCATGTTTTAAAGGGCATAAACTTCTCAGTTTCCGAAGGGGAAATGGTTTCCATCATGGGTTCCTCTGGATCCGGAAAATCAACTTTGCTGAACATACTCGGCATTCTCGATGAAGCCGATGAAGGTACCTACACCCTGGACGGCACAATGATCAAAAATTTGAATGAAAAAGTGGCCGCGCGATATCGGAACAAATTCCTAGGTTTTATTTTTCAATCTTTCAACCTGATAAATTATAAATCTGCCTTGGACAATGTGGCGATGCCTCTATATTATCAAGGTGTAAAACGAAATGTCCGCACCGACAAGGCAATGCACTATCTCGAAAAAGTGGGATTGGCAGATTGGGCTTCCCATTTGCCCAACGAACTTTCCGGGGGTCAAAAACAACGTGTGGCCATTGCCCGCGCTTTGGCCAGTGATCCTAAAGTTTTGCTTGCCGATGAACCTACCGGCGCACTTGACACCAAAACTTCCTATGAGGTAATGGAACTAATACAAGGCATCAATGACGAAGGAAAAACCATTTTGATCGTAACCCACGAGGACGATATTGCCCACATGACAAAGCGGATTGTAAACTTAAAGGATGGGCTTATAATAGACGATTCGGTCGTGAGTCAGGTTCGCGCCAAAACCGAGAGCTATGTTTAATATTGAACGCTGGCAGGAAATTTTTGAGGCTATTCGCAAGAATAAATTGCGTACGTTCTTAACTGGACTCTCAGTTGCCTCGGGGATTTTCATTTTAGTCATTTTGCTCGCCATTGGCGAAGGTATGGCCAACGGAGTGGAAAAAGAGTTTGAACGCGACGCCACCAACCGAATCAGTGTTTGGACCAATGTTACATCGGTTGAACATAAGGGTATGAATCCCGGAAGAATTATTGAAATGGACAATCGGGATTATGACATGGCTGTTAACAAAAACAGTGATAGGATTGAGTTGAAATCGGGTGTTTTCAGTAGATGGGGGCAGTTAACAACTTATAAAAGAGAAAACGGAAGCTATCGGGTGGAAGGTGTTTTTCCCGACTATCAATTTTTAGAAAACGAAACCTTGGTAGCCGGAAGATATATAAACCAAAGTGATATCAATACAAATGAAAAGGTGGCAATAATCGGAAACCAAGTTTATTTGGATCTGTTTAAGGAACAAAACGCCCTGGGTGAATATATTGATATAACGGGAATTAAGTTTAAAGTTGTTGGTATTTACAGCGACCCCGGTGGCGAACGCGAGGAAACCCGTATTTTTATTCCGCTTACAACCGCACAAAGAATTTATAACGCAGGCAATAAACTTCGGTCAATGGCCTTTACCCTCGAAAAACAAGATAATTTTGAGGATGCTTTGGCGGCCTCCGAAGCTTTTTCTGCACAAATAGAATCCGATATAAAAACAAAACATTCCATCGCGCCCAATGATGAAAGGGCGGTGAACGTTAATAATACTTTAGAAAACACCAAAAAATTCTACGACTTGAATAATATGATCCGGTGGTTTTTTTGGGGCGTGGGCATCTGCACAATTATTGCGGGTGTGGTTGGTGTGAGCAACATTATGCTCATTATTGTTAAGGAACGAACAAAGGAAATTGGCATCCGAAAGGCCATTGGCGCTCAGCCGTGGTCTATAATAGGCATGATTTTGCACGAATCTATTTTCGTTACCGCCATCGCTGGGTTTGTAGGTCTCATTTTGAGTCTGTTTTTATTACAATTGGTAGGTCCACTTATTGAAACAGATTATATTCGGAATCCTTCCGTGGATTTTTCGGTAGCAATCACAACGGTTGTCATTTTAGTCGTGGCAGGAGCCGGGGCTGGTTTTTTCCCCGCATATCGAGCCGCAAACATTAAACCTATTGAAGCACTGCGCGATGAGTAAACTATTCAGCAGGGACAGTTGGGCGGAAATTATTGAGGCCCTCAGCAGCAATTGGTTCAGAACGGTTTTAACCGCTTTTGGCGTGCTTTGGGGCATATTCATTCTGGTTATTCTGCTGGCGGCTGGCAATGGTTTGGAAAATGGTATAAAACAAGGTTTTAATGGCATGGCCACGAATTCCATGTTTATGTGGTCGCAAACGGCATCACAGCCCTATAAAGGCTTGCCAAAAGGGCGCAGATATAATTTCAAAACGGACGATGTTCCAGCTATAAAACAACATGTGCAAGGCCTTCGGTTCGTGTCTCCCCGAAATCAGTTAGGTGGTTTCCGCGGCAGTAATAATGTAGTGCGCGGCCTGCAAACGGGCGCTTTTAATGTTTACGGAGATTACCCCGAAATAATCCAACAACAACCAATGGACATAACTTCCGGCAGGTTCATAAATTATTCAGATATCAATGAAAGGCGTAAAGTTGCCATTATCGGCAGTGGTGTCCAAAGTGCTTTATACGAGACAAATGAGGAAGTAATTGGCTCATACATTAAAATAAATGGAGTAAACTTTATGGTGATTGGCACTTACAAAAAAAAGGGAAATAACGGCGATCCCGAAGAGATGCAAAAGGAAATATACGTACCCTTTACAACTTTTTCACAAGCTTTCAATATGGGGGATATTGTAGGTTGGATGGCAATCACGGCACAGGACGGCTATTCTATCACTGATCTGAAATCTGAAGTTTTCGATGTAATAAAAACCAGGCACACTATAAATCCCAATGACGACCGCGCCGTGGGAAGTTTTGACCTTTATGAGGAATACAGCAAAATTAATGGGTTGTTTACGGCCCTAAACTTTGTTGCCTATTTTGTGGGAATATTGGTTTTACTTTCAGGAATTATCGGAATAAGCAATATTATGCTTATTGTGGTGAAGGAACGCACCAAGGAAATTGGAATCCGTCGTGCACTTGGTGCAACGCCGTGGGGCATTCGCGCCCAGATTTTGTTGGAATCCATTTTTTTGACCATTGTTTCGGGAATGGCAGGAATAATTTTGGCAACCGTGGTTTTGTGGTTAGTCAACTATCAACTAAGTACTATGGACACCAGTGAAATGATGTTTATAAATCCATCGGTAAACATTGGGGTTGTATTTATTGCTTTAACTATTTTAATAGTTTCCGGACTTTTGGCGGGCTTAATTCCCGCACAAAACGCAATAAAGGTTAAACCGGTTGAAGCACTCAGAACTGAATAGAAAGATTTATAATAATCAACAACATAAGAATAATTACAAGAATAACATAAAATGAAAAAAACCAAAACCATATTCATCCTTCTCACAATAGCCATACTATTTGTGGCTTCTATGTATTGGCTCTATTCAAAGAACATGCAAGATCCTGTGGTCTATCAAACAGAGAAACCTGTGGTAGGCTCTATTGTTAAAAAAACCGTGGCCACGGGAAGCATTGTCCCGAAGGAAGAAGTGCTAATCAAACCTAATATTTCAGGAATCATTGATGAAATTTTTGTGGTTGCAGGCCAGGTGGTAAAGGCGGGTGACCTTATTGCTAAAGTGAAAGTGGTCCCCAATGTATCCTCTCTCAATAGCGCAAAAAGCAACATTAACAGCGTGCGGACTCAAGTGGAAACCGCCCGGCTTGCTTTCGAAAATCAAAAAAGTATTTATCAGAGGCAAAAGGCACTTTTCGAAAAAGGGGTAATTTCTGCCAATGAATTTGATACGGCCCAATTAGCGTTCGACCAGGCCCAACAGCGCCTTAAACAGGAGCAAGTTGGCCTGACCGCCGCCAATCAAAACTACGATATCGTTAGAACCGGCACAACCAGCGGAATGGGCGCAGCGGCAAATACTGAAATTCGGGCCACCGTTTCGGGAATGGTGCTGGACGTTCCCGTGAAAACGGGCAACCAAGTCATAGAGGCCAATAATTTTAACGACGGTACAACCATCGCTACCTTGGCAGATGTTGATAAAATGATTTTTGAAGGAAAAGTGGACGAAAGCGAAGTTGGAAAAATAAAGGAAGGCCTTCCGTTACAAATTACAGTGGGCGCCATTTCCGACAGAACTTTTGATGCCGAACTGGATTATATTGCCCCAAAGGGCGTGGATGAAAATGGCGCAATCCAATTCGAGATAAAAGGAACGATGAAAAATTTGGACACTACCAAAACCTTCATCCGCGCGGGCTTGAGCGCAAACGCATCCATAATTCTGGCAAAGGCCGATAATGTGCTTACCATTAAAGAAGCCCTTGTCCAATACGATCAAAACACGCAAAAACCTTTTGTTGAGGTATTGGTTGGAGACCAACAGTTCGAAAAAAGGGAAATAACCTTGGGTGTAAGTGATGGAATTGACGTGGAAGTAAAATCCGGGGTTTCCGAAACCGATAACATTAAAGTGTGGAACCAACTTAAACCAGCACCGGCAGCAGGCGGCAGAAAATAAATTTTACCCGAACTTTATGATATCTTTGTTTCCGCTGTGGAAGAAAGATTTCAACCAATTATTAGATCAAACCAATCAAATCAATATTTAAATTTTGTAACGCAATCGCAATACAAAAGACATATTTCGCAACAATAAAACTTATGAAGAAGATAGCAATCCCTTTCTTTTTTTTGATTCTTTCCGTTTCCATTTCAGCCCAAACCAAGCAATGGACTCTGAACGAATGTGTTGAACATGCACTTATAAACAACATTTCAGTAAAACAGAGCGAACTTGAGTTGGAATTTACTGAAGCAGAAAAGCTGGAGGCCTTGGGCAATTTTCTGCCGTCAATAAATGCCAATATGAGTGCCTCGAAAAATACAGGTTTAAGCCTAAACCCTACCAACAATCAATTGGAGAATACCACCTTTGGCTCTGCTTCCGGAGCAGTAAACGTTGGATACACCCTATTTGATGGTCTTCGAAACGTACGCCAGTTGCAACGGGCAAAGCTTTCTGAACTTTCCGCACAATATCGTTTGGACAAAATGAAAGATGACATTGCCCTGGCGGTGGCAAATTCATATTTACAAGTTTTGCTGAACAAGGCAAACCTAAAAGTAGCAAGATCGCAAAATATCGTAACGCTGGAACAATTTGACAGAACGAATAATCTTGTGGACGCGGGCGTGCTTCCAAGAGGTGATCTTTTAGAAATAAAAGCAACCGATGCCAACGAAAAACAACGAATTGCCGTAGCCGAAAATACCGTTCGGATTTCCTTAATTAGTCTCGCGCAATTATTGTTGATAAAGGATTATGCCAATTTCGATATTGCCGATGAAGAATATAAAATAATTGACGGAGGCATTGCAGATAAAGATGTTGCTGAAATTATTGAAAGTGCCAAACAAACCCGTGCAGAAGTTAGAATTGCACAAAAGGAGGTTGAACTTGCCCAAAAAGATTTGCAGATTGCCCGCGGTGCCTACTTTCCCACGCTTTCGGCATTTTTCGGTTACAATACCCGCTATGCCGATAATGATCCGCTTCAAAAGGATTTTGTGGAGCAGTTATATCTAAACGATGGGATTGGTTACGGTCTGCAACTGAATGTTCCCATTTTTAACGGCTTTTCCGTAAAGGGAAATGTAATGAGAAATAAAATAAATTTAAAAAATACCGAATACCAATTGGAGCAAGCCGAACTGGATTTGGAATCAAATGTATATCAAGCCTATGTGGATGCCAACGGTGCGTTGAAAGCTTATGAGGCGGCCACCGTAGCGTTGGAATCGCAGGAACTTGCATATCAATATGCAAAGGATCGGTACGATGTTGGCCTCACCAATGCCTTCGACTTTAGCCAATCAAAATTGCGTTTTGACAATGCGAGAATTGAGGAAAACAGGACAAAATTTGAATATATTTTTAAACTGAAAGTTTTGGAACTTTACTTTGGCGTGGCCCCAAGCGAATTAAAATTTTAACTATGAAGAAAAAAACTATTATTTGGTTGTCGGTTGCAGTTGCCCTTCTTATTGTTTTACTTCTAGTTGGGAAAAAACAAGGTTGGTTTGGAAAATCCGGTGATTACAAAGAAGTGGAAATCACTAAAATTGAACCAATAAATATTACCGAAACCGTTGCCGCAACTGGGAAAATCCAGCCCGAAGTTGAAGTGGCGCTATCTTCGGAAGTTTCCGGCGAAATTATAGAACTTCCCGTTAAGGAAGGTCAAACTGTTGAAAAGGGGCAGCTCTTGGTTAAAATCAATCCAGATTTGATTCAAGCAGCCGTCAGTCAGTCCCAAGCTGGACTTCAAAATGTTCGAGCCCAATTGTCGCAAGCCCAAGCCAGTGAAAAGAATGCGAAGCTAAATTATGATCGTAATAAATCGCTTTTTGAAAAAGGAGTGATTTCCAAAGCGGAATGGGACAGATCTGTGGCTGATTATGACATGGCCCAAGCAAATTCCAAAGCAGCATTTTACAATGTGCAAAGTGCTGCGGCAAACGTAAAGCAATCTGTGGACAACCTTTCCCGAACAAGCATTTATGCGCCAATGAGCGGAACCATTTCCAAACTTTCCGTTGAGTTGGGCGAAAGGGTAGTGGGGACCGCCCAAATGGCCGGTACTGAAATTGTGCGCGTTGCCAACCTTCAAAAAATGGAAGTTGAAGTGGATGTTAATGAAAACGATATTGTAAAAGTGGCCGTTGGCGATTCCACAATTGTAGAGGTTGATGCATACTTAAAACGGGAATTCAAGGGTGTGGTTACTGCCATTGCCAACAGTGCAGAAAGCGCGTTGACCGCGGACCAAGTCACCAATTTTAAAGTGAAGGTTAGCATTCTGCCGGAATCCTACAATGATCTTACCGAGGGCAAACCGGAAAGTTTTTCGCCGTTTCGCCCGGGTATGACTGCTACCGTAGACATTATTACCAACCAAAAAAATAACGTTATCGGCGTTCCCATCAGTGCCATTGTTATAAAAACAGATACTACCGATTCCAAAAAACCAACTGTGGGGGAAGTGAATCCGAACGCGGAAAAATTTGAGGCCGTGTATGTAATGAATGGCGAAGAAGCAAAACTGCGTGTAGTGAAAACGGGTATCCAAGACGATTCAAACATTGAGATTCTCTCTGGCTTAAAGGAAGGTGAAACAGTAATCACCGGTCCTTACAACACCGTTACCAAACTTCTGAAACAAGGCGATAAGGTTCAGGTTACAGCTCCCGAAAAGGATAAAAAGAAAAAATAATGGCTATTATTTTATGTCTTGAAACAGCAACCGTAAACTGTTCCGTGGCCCTTGCCGTCAACGGGGAGATAAAAGCAATTCGTGAAGAGAATGACCAGAAATTCTCACATGCGGAAAAACTGCACGTTTTTATTGATGAGGTTTTAAAAGAAGCGAAAATTGCAAAAGCCGGTCTGGATGCTATTGCCGTTAGTAAAGGTCCGGGTTCCTACACTGGCCTGCGTATCGGCGTTTCTGCGGCTAAGGGCCTATGTTTTGCATTGGACATTCCTTTAATATCCACCTTTACATTGGAAGTTTTGGCGCAACAAGTGAATCCAAAAGATGGATTTATTATTCCACTGCTCGATGCGCGAAGAATGGAAGTATATTCAGCAGTTTTCAATGCTGAAAAAAAACAAATAAGAGAAACTCGGGCAGAAATTCTGAACGAAAATTCCTTTAGCGAATTTTTAAAAGCAGGGAATACGGTTTTTCTGGGCGATGGCGCCGATAAGCTGGAAGCTATTTGCAATAGTGAAAACGCACGCTTTCACCAACGCTCTTTTCCCTCAGCAGCTGATATGGCCCAATTGGCGGAAGCCAAATATAAAATAAGCGACACCGAAGATGTCGCTTATTTTGAACCTTATTATTTAAAGGAATTTATGCTGGGTTAATCCAGTTTCTTATAATAGGGAATCGAAATAGGAAACTAATGCTATCATATCCGCTTCCTTATCAATATCAATGTTATTTTTCTTTATGTACGATTTAATTTCATCACTCTTCTTATCCATCATTTTAAGCACTTTGGATTTGCTGCTGGGCATTTCCAAAAATGTACCGTTGTGTACTAAATAATAGGTGGTAGTTTTAACGAAGGAAGGGGGTAAATCTCGTTCATAGCTTGTTTTAGCCTTTTGAGGTTCCCTGAATATGGCCGTTGTTTTCTTGTACAGGTCATACGTTTGTCCGTCGATCAGCACATTGAAATATCCGCCTTTTTCGTTGCTTCCTTCAAAGGGCACAAAGTGAAAAAGATCATTTCCCATTTTTACGAATATGTTTGGATCCTGCACAAGTGCGCTGTAGTTTTCATCAAAATTGTTTTTCTTTATTTCAATTTCGTCGGCAAAAGCATTATAACGCATTGGCACATTATCTTTTATCAACTTGTCCACTTGATAAATATTCCCGGAAATGAAATTCGGGTTTAGGTATGCTTCATCCTTTATAACGTTAAATTCTGCTTCGGTTAAACCAAATGCCAGCGACTTTTGGTTAAGGTCAATGGTGCGGGAGTACATATCATAATGACTGTTTCCTGCATAACTTCCCGCTTGTGAAAAAGCCGAAATGCCCGCAGTAATACAAAGTACGGTGATTACTATTTTTTTCATGATAACTGTTTTTTATTAATAATTCCAGTGAATATTTCCACAAATTAAGCATTATTTTTTTAATGTTTCCAAATTAAAATGATGCACATCGCGTTGTGGGTATGGAATTGTGATTCCGGCAGCTTCCAATCTTGCTTTACTTTCTTCTAAAATATACCAACGTAGCTCCCAAAAATCCTCGTTTTTCGCCCAATACCGCAAGGTTAAATTTACGGAACTGTCACCCAATTCCGCTACTGCAACCATAGGCAATTTATCTTCAATTTTTAAAACAGTTTCCTGCTCCATCACCAAGCTTAGAAGTATTTCTTTTGCTTGCTTTATGTTGTCATCATATCCAATACCTATGGTCAGACTTTCCCGTCGAATTCCTTCTACGGTATAATTGATAATATTTTCATTGCTCAGTTTACCGTTTGGCAAAATGGCAAGCTGGTTGCCGAAAGTGGTGAGCTTTGTGTTGAAAATACTGATTTCCTTTACTGTCCCGTCCACACCTTGGGCGCTGATAAAGTCGCCCACACGAAAGGGTTTCAATAATAGAATAAGAATCCCTCCGGCAAAATTGGCAAGCGAGCCCTGAAGTGCCAAACCAATGGCAAGTCCGGCGGCACCAATGATGGCGACCAATGAAGCCGATTCAACACCCAATTGTGTAATTACCAAAACGAAGAGAATTATTTTAAGCCCCCAATTGATTAGGGTTGCGATGAAATTTTCCAAGGCGGGATCGTATTCCTTTCTATCGAAAAACTTGTTAATAAAACTATTGAGGAGTTTTATAAGCCAAAAACCTACTAAAAGCATCAGCGCAGCGCCGATAAGGTTTGGCAAAAAGTCAATTAGTTTTTTTCCGTATTCTTCAATGTAGATATCCCAATCTTTAAATTTTTCCATAAATTTTATTCGTTTTTGTTTATTGATTCAATTGCAATTTTAGAGTCGTGAACCGGGAGTTGGCAAGTGTTGTTCTTGCAAACATATATATAGGTTTCTTTCGGTGAATATCGATTTTTGAATAGTGGGCCGTTGTTGGCCGTTATGCTTCCGGCAATAATTTTATTGGGAAGATACACTTGGTTCAGTTCCTTTATTTTTTCCGGGGCCATTTCGCCTATTACTACTATTTCGTAAAAACTGCTCTGGAAATTCAGCAACAAATCCATCCAATTTGAAAAGCCGCTGGGGTACTGTTCCATTTCGGGCAGAACATTTTTCAGCATTTGACGGGAAATTTCCTCAAATTCCTTTTCTTCCAGATATTTAGAAAGCTGAAAAAGATTTTTCGCCATAACAGAGTTTGACGCCGGAATCACATTGTCCCTATATTCAAAATTTCGAATGACGATGGCCAGATCTTGTTTGGAAGTAAAGTAGAACATCATTTTTTCATCGTCAAAAAAATTGGCCATTGCATAATCCGTCATTTTCTTTGAAAGGTCCAGCCAATTGTGATCCATCGTTACTTGATAAAGGGCGATATAGGCTTCAACGGTAAAGGCATAATCTTCCAAGAATCCATTTATGCTGCTCTTCCCATTTTTATAATTATGGAAAAGGGCACCATTTTTTTGAAGTTGATTTTCCGAAATGAATTGGGCATTTTTTAAGGCCGCCGCTAAATATTTTTCGTCATTGAAGGTTTTGTACGCATCAATATAGCCTTTCAACATAAGGGCGTTCCACGAGGTAAGCGTTTTGTCATCCAACCGCGGTTTTGATCTTTTATTCCGGTGGGCAAGTAGGGTGATTTTCCAATTTTTCTTTTTTTGCTGAAATGCTTCGGAGGTAATTTTGAATTCATTTTGAATGGCTTCATCCGACCTTTTGCGAATCAGCACATAATTGTCCTTTTCCCATTTTCCATAGTCGTTAAGGTTATAATATTCCTTAAAAATTTCAAAGTCATTTTGCAACAATTTCTGTAACTCTTCTGAATTATATACATAAAAAGCGCCCTCCTCAAGATTACCTGTTTCATCTTTGCTATCTGCATCCAAAGAGGAATAAAAACCGCCATTTTCGTGTGTCAATTCCCGTGAAATAAAATTCAGTGTCTCTTCTACCACTTCTTTGTATAACTCTTTTTGGGTTACCAAATAGGCATTGCTGTAAAGACTCACAAGTTGGGCATTGTCGTATAGCATTTTTTCAAAATGCGGCACATGCCATTTTTCATCAGTGCTATAGCGCGCAAACCCGCCGCCCATTTGGTCATACAGTCCGCCATACGCCATTTTGTCCAAAGTTAGGGTTACGTAATTCAATAGTTCGATATCATTTTTTTCGACAGCTTGGCGCAAAAGAAATTCCAGATTGTTTGGCATCATAAATTTCGGGGCGCCTTTATATCCGCCGTATTCCGAGTCAAAGTTCTGTGACAAATTCTTCAAAATTCCCGAAATTTGAACCGTTGTAAAATCTATGTCCTGCATGTTCAAATGTATTAGATCCATACTTTTGAGACCTGCTTCCAAACGGTTGGCATAGGCTATCAATTTTTCGGGTTCATTGTTATAAATTTCGTGGATTTGTTCTAATGCATTTATCCAATCATTCTTTCTGAAATAGGTGCCGCCCCACACCGGTCTTCCGTCGGGTAGCGTAACTACATTTAAGGGCCAGCCCGCGCTCCCCTTCATTAATTGAACGGCATTAATGTAGGTTTGGTCCACGTCCGGCCGTTCCTCCCGATCCACTTTAACCGATATAAAATTTTTGTTCATTACCGCGGCAACAGTACTATCCTCAAAACTTTCGTGCTCCATCACGTGGCACCAATGGCAGGCGGCGTAGCCAATACTTATAATTATAAGCTTTTTCTCATTTTTTGCCTGCTTTAATGCGGCATCGCCATAGGGTTTCCAATGCACGGGATTGTGCGCATGTTGCAGCAGATAAGGACTGGATTCGTGAATTAAATCATTGGTATGGGGATGTGTTTCCAAGGGCTCTTTTTTTGAGGAATTGCAACTAAAAAATAAGAATAATGCCAAAAAGGCAAGCAGCATTCGCATCTTGTGAATTTTGTAAAACAAAAATACGCTTTTGAATTTTCAAAAGCGTACTTCAAAAATTCACCATTTGGTTATTTAAATTGAAATCAAAATACAATTATTCAAAATCATTTGTTTGAAAATTAAGTTAAAAACCATCCCTTATTCCTTAAAATAATAATTGATGAAGCTCTTACCCATTGATGGCAACAACCTGATTTATTTGTCCGTGGAGCATTTCCTTCAACATGGTTTCAATACCATTTTTAAGTGTGATGGTTGAAGATGGACAACCGCTGCAAGCTCCCTGTAGTACAACTTTTACAGTTTTGGTATCCGCGCTGTAAGAGTCAAAAAGAATATTGCCTCCATCGCTCGCTACGGCAGGTTTCACGTATTCGTCAAGTATTGCGATTATTTCCTTTTCAATGGCGGTATGGGGTTTTGCTTTTGTTTCCGGTGAATTTTTATCCAATGAAACATTTGAGGTAGTAGCGTTTATTTCTGGCATGTCTTCCGCAAAGACTGGGTTTCCCTCCTGAAGAAATTGTTGGATAAATTCGCGCATTTCCATTGAAATTTCTTGCCAATCCGCCCAATTATGAATCATAATAGATATAAAATTGCCGCTGATAAAAACCTCCTTTACGAATGGAAAATTGAAAAGATTCTTTGCCAATGGCGAAATGGCCGCATCCTCAGCTTGTTTGAATTCAAAATTACCGGAAGCTAATGTTTTGTTGGCAATAAATTTCATGACCGACGGGTTTGGAGTACTTTCGGCATAAATGCTGCTCGGTGTTTTTTTGGCTGCGTTTGGTAGGGAAATCACGGCTTTACCACTGTTTAAATAGTCCGCAATAGATTCTGCTACTTCCTCTTGCACATCCTTCCATTCCACAATATCATATTTTTCAATAGCCACAAAATTCTGTGAGATATAAACTGTTTTTACAAAGGGAAGATAAAAAAGTTGTTGGGCCAGTGGACTGCTTTTTGCCTCGTCAATATTGCCAAATTCATGGCTCGTAGAGCGAGTTAACAAAGAATTAGCAATAAATTTAACAATATTTTGGTTGCTCGTTTGCGAAATAGCTATGTTAAATTGGGACATTTCCTAGTTTTTTTTGCGAAATTATAAAAAGAAAAACAATGTATTCAATATATTTGGCATCTTAACAGCTGAATTATGAAAAAATTATTACTTCTATTTCTTATCATATTTCCTCTTTTTGTTTTTTCACAACCCGTACAATTATTTCAGCAGTTTAATGGAAGATATGATTTTACAGCCGTTGGAAATACCCTGAATGCACAGCCCAATTTTAACGGATATTGTGGCCAGATGCTACAAAGCAGTGCCAATTTGGCCCTGAGCCCCGGACAAAATTTTGTTTCTGCACATCTTTATTGGGGTTCTATTGGCACGGGCGATTTTGATGTTGCCATAAATGGAAGCCCTATTAGTGCACAACGAATTTTTAGCCATACATTTAATTCACAGCCCTATTTTTCTGCATATGCAGATGTAACCGCTTTGGTTGGCGCTACGGGTAATGGAACTTACACTTTTTCTGACATGGACGTTCAGGCATTACTTCCTGGCTATTGCGGAACTAATTTTGGAGGTTGGGCCATATATGTTATTTATGAAGACGCCTCGCTGCGACTCAATCAAATTAGTTTGTTTGATGGGTTGGAAAGTGTATCCGCCAATAATAATAACTTGAGCATTACCTTGACCAATATTGATGTAAGTTCTGATGTACTCTCCAAAATCGGTTTTTTGGCTTGGGAAGGGGAAGCCGAAATCGCCAATGGGGAGAGTTTATTTATTAATGGCAATTTAATATCAAATGCCTTGAATCCCGCCAACAATGCTTTTAATGGGACCAATTCCTATCCACCTCCCGGAAATGCACAGAACTATAACATGGATTTGGATTTCTATAGTTTAACAGGAATTGTTGCTCAGGGAGATCAAACCATTCTTATTGAATTGGAATCATTGCAGGATTTCATCATGGTAAACAATATCATTACCAGTGTAAATTCGGAACTTCCCGATGCTACCATTGAAATTGATGATCTCGGAGTACTATGCCAAAATAATGATATAGATGTAGAATATACTGTCTATAATGTCAACAGTACTAATGAATTGCCAGCCAATACCCCCATTGCTTTTTATGCAGATGCCGTATTGATCGGCCAGACTGTTACCAACAATATTATTCCAATAGGAGGTTCTGAAAGCGGAACTATAACGCTGAACATCCCAATTGCTACTCCCAACAATTTTAATTTACGAGCGGTTGTTGATGATATTGGTAACGGAACTGGTATTGTAGCAGAAACTAATGAATCCAATAATGAATTTATTTTTCCTGTAGATCTCAGCACCGCTGGAATTCTTCTGAATCCAGGCCCCGCGTGTCTGGGACGTCCAGTAATTTTGGACTCTGGTGTAACCGATCCACCTTTCAATATTCAATGGTTTAGAAATGGAATTGCCATTCCTGGAGCAACAAACCCAACGCTGGTAGTTACTACCGATGGAATTTATTCTGTTGAAGCAGTAGACGGAATTTGTAGAGTTGATAGTAATTCTGTTGTAATAACTTTTAGGCCCCAGCCCATCGCCAACCCACCCGTTGATCTTTTCCAGTGCGACTACGGCACTACGTCCGGGGTCTTCGACCTCCGTGACAACGACGCCAATAT
>NZ_JAUGQQ010000020.1 GCF_030410135.1 Aequorivita aurantiaca
AGTGCCAAGTCCGAAAGTCTGGCGTTTGATTAATATCCGATAAAGGGGATGCGATTGCGCTGAATATCAATAATTTTTAATAGCCCACAACGTTTGGTATAAGCGCAGTAGCGGGATTTATTCACTTAATTTTCGGTTATAACTGACTTTAGATTTATAAAACTATCTTTTGTTAAACACTAACTCCGCTATTGCGTTTATACTCGTGTTGTACACAGTGTTTATGTCAAATACTGTCCATTACAAAAATTCTCTTTTCGAAATAAGTTTTATATCCAATAATGCTATCGGTTCTTTTTCCATCTTTTCGAGAATCGAATGGTCCATTGTAATATTGCTGGTAGTATCCTCTAATGATTTTTTCACCAGGATTATCGAACCATCTGCCGAACACTACTATATGATTAAAGTCTGAATCTGGAAACCATTTTTGGTTTTCTGTGTCAGTAGTCAAATCGTAGAAAGTATCTAACTTAATCTCTTTTTCGTTTGAATAATCATAGTTAAAGTTGTTCTCCTGACGAGATAAAAGCACTCTCGTATTAGCGGGATAATTCCTTATACTGGGAGACCATATTTCTACCGTTGCTTTTAAAGGTTCCTTTAACTGAATGGTATCCTTGTTGAACCATATATAATCATATGATGTATTTCGAAAATATATGGTGTCATTAAAAAATCTTTTTTGCTTATATATAGAATCCTCTTCTCTCCAAGCTATTGTATCACCTTTTTTATTTAAATGCCATACTCTATTGGCTCTTGATTCCCCTTCTATTGTAAACCACTCTCGAATTTCTCTTAATTTTGACTCTCTATCATATAATTCCCAAATTCCAAATTTTTGGTTCTCTTTATACTGTTTTCCTTTTTTAAATAAAGTGCCATCATCATAAAAATAGTAAACACTGTCAAAGTCAGTTTTATGAACTGTTCTTTTAAAAACTACTTTTGGATTATTTTCATAATATTCGTTTTCTTCATTCTGCTTTGAGTCAGATGGATTATCCTTACAAGCTATAAAGGTAAATGTTAGAGTGAATATTATAAATAGGTTTTTCATCATTGTGTACAACGTCTCGGCTATGAGCAGTGCGGGGGAAAAATGCAATCATTTTTGAACAAGCGATAAGCCAAAATTTTTGTTCTTATTTCTTTTATTATACTAATCGCCAAAAAGTTTTGGCGACTTCGTAAATATACAACTGCTTTTCGATTTGGCACTTATCCCGCATTGCTTATAGCTAATGTTGTACTGCGTTTTTTTATTCCACAATTTTCAGAAAGGAAGGAAATCTTTCGGAAAACTGAATATTAACTTTTCCTCCTTTAACTTTATTAACTACAATCCCATTTTGAGTCATTTTGAAATCTTCACTTCCTTTATCGTTGTCCCAATCTGAATAGTCTATTAATAATCCTCTTTCAATTAGTTTTTCGCCGTCGTTAAACTGAATTAAATAGAAATCCTCTTGTCCTGCTTTGACCAGATTTATCCTCACATAATTGATTATAGTTCCGTTTGTGATTTTTGAATTTGAACTCAAATAATAATTCCTTAAAGTATAATTTAAATATTTTCCTGATTTTTCGAGTCCGATTATTGTAAACAATGTAAAACCCAATGCAAAAACACTTTTGGAATAGTACACTAACCATTTCGTGGGTTGTTCTTTGAATTTTTTCTTTGGCTTGTACTTCCATTCCTCCCACAAAGGGAATAAAAGAATTGAAAGTCCAATAACAAAAAGGAAAAGAGAAGAGTATTTTATTAATTCCCAATATTTTAAATTGTGATTAAAAAGCGATTTTAGAGTTAGTCCAATTACTATGCTAAAAATCCCAATAACAATTTTTAATCTCTTGCTCAATATTTATTTTTTAAATGCAGTACAACGTTTAGTATAACCGCAGTTACGGGATTAAATTTAATGTTTTTCGGAAAAGCACCTACGGTAGCAATTGCGCGTGGATTCGGACGCAGTCGAATCCGCCGTAATTGCGGTTATACATTGTTGCCAGTAGTTTTTATATTCTCAGCTACAAGTCTCAGGTTGAAAAAATACTCAGCCAATGGATGAAAAAATTCAGAATCAGTTTTTTTTAATCTTCTCTTACCAAATCTTTTGTCCAGTACGGCAAGAGAATTTAGTATAGCACTTTCGTGATTAAAGGCATCATCAATACTCATATTCAAAAATTCAAAGCAACATTCTGTAAAATCAAAAGCTGAAAATTCACCTTTTGCTATCAATTTTCCATTTTCTCTTTTCAATTCACTTTTGTCGATTTTCCATATATCAGTTGGTGTCGTAGCATTGTAAACACATCCAGTTATATTAAATGCCTCTAAAGTTGAAAAATTTACAACTTCTTTTCCATCAACTGTTATCCACGCTCTGTTAGCCAAATCACCAGCATCATAGTCAGATGTATATTTGGTAAAATATATTTTAATTCTGTCAGACAGACTTTCTGCAAAGTTAACTTCTATGCTTTTCTTTACTTTAGTCCATTTCATTTTTTTAAAATTACTGGCAACGTGCTTGTATATGATTTGTGGCGTGTGCCAGCGTTAAATGTAGCAAATAAAAACCAAATTGAAAATCCGCGAGGATTTTCGGAAGTGGGCGAGGTCGAGCCATAAATTATATACGTTGTTGGCATTTTTACCGACACACAACCGTGGGTTTTTGCGCCCGAGTAATATATCCGTCATTTAATTTCGCAACCCTTTTATAAATCCGATATATAATTCCGAACAGATCAATTACATTTTTTTAAAAATGCTAAATTCCGTCCGAGTAAAGTCAATTTAAATTAGTCCGCTAAAATTTTCCGCGCGCGACCAATTCCGCGTATTGCTTCGGTGTGATTTCGCAAAGTTTTAATATAAAATACCTCCGAATTAATTCGCAAGAATTCAATTCGGAGGTATTAATGCCAACGTTTAGGCTATGGTTTGTTGCGGAAAATGTCCGAAGGACTTTTCCGCCGTAGCCGAAAGATAGCAAAGCTGCGGGAATTTTCGGCAGAAAAATCCGCCGCAATGAACTATAGCCATTGTTGTGGGCTGTTTTACTTTAGGTCTCCCCTTCGCTACCGGTCCGATCTGGGATCCGAATTTGGCCAATCATTTATTGCTCCGCAAAAGTTTGGTGTCCGAAGTGCCCGGTCCGAATGCCCGATCTTTGATTTAATATCCGATAAAGGGGTTTGCGATTGCGCTGGACTTTAATATTTTTTAATAGCCCACAACGGTCTAGTATAAGAATAGTAGCGGATTTTTACGCAATATCTTTTCAGTTAAACACAGACCTTTTTTATATTTTCTAACTTTCGTTTTAGCGATTAAACCGCTATTATTTTTATACATTGTTGTAAGTAGTGCTTTTTTATTCACTTACTTAATTTCAATATTCTAAATGCTCCTTGAATTACCAAAACAAAAACGATTGTTCCGATAATCAAATCAGGTTTGCTCGAACTCAACCAATTTACCAAAATTCCAGCAATTATTACTCCTAAATTGATAATCACGTCATTTGATGTGAAAATCATACTCGCTTTCATATGAGCCTCTTCTTTGCTTTTTGACTTTTGCAAAATGTAAAGACAAATTCCGTTTGCAATAAGTGCAAAAATCGAAACGATAATCATTGTCGAAAAATCGGGAAGTTTCTCGTTTCCAAAAAATCTTCTTAAAACTTCCACAAATCCAATAATCGCAAGTGTTATTTGAAAATATCCAGCAAGTTTTGCAATCCGCTTTTTCTTAATCAACGTTCCGCCAACCGCAAACAAGCTAATTCCGTATACGAAACTGTCGGCAAGCATATCCAAACTATCGGCAACAAGACCCATTGATTTTGAGATTATTCCTGTTGTCATTTCGATAATAAAAAAGGCAAAATTGATTGCAAGTACAGACCAAAGTAGCTTTTTTTGGTTTGCATTTTCATTAAATTCTGTTTGGTCGGTCTGTTCGGTCGAGATTTTCTTTCCGCCTAAATTTAGTTCAATAACGGACTTTTCGATTTGGTCGGATTCTCCGCTGTGAAAAACAGTCAGTTTTCGGTTCGGAATATCAAAGTCCAAATTCGCAATACTTGAAATTCCGTCCAATTTCATTCGGATTAGATTTTCCTCTGAAGGACAGTCCATTTTGGTAATTTCGAATATTGTTTTTTTCATTCGGTTTCTGGGTTTTTCGGCATTACTTACAACGTTTAGTATATGAAAAGTAGGCGATTACGAAGCACGAAACTTTCGGTTAAGCACAAAGTTTGATACGAGCCAAAAGCCTTGATTTTATTACTGTTTCGCCTATTTTTTATATACATTGTTGTAAGTAGTGCTTTTTCCATTCACTTACTTAATTTCAAAATCCGAAACGCCCCTTGAATTACCAAAATAAAAACGATTGTTCCAATAATCAAATCAGGTTTACTCGAACTCAACCAATTTACCAAAAGTCCAGCGATTATAACTCCTAAATTGATAATCACGTCATTCGAGGTGAAAATCATACTTGCTTTCATATGTGCCTCTTCTTTGCTTTTTGACTTTTGCAAAATGTAAAGACAAATTCCATTTGCGATAAGTGCAAAAATCGAAACGATAATCATTGTCGAAAAATCGGGTAGTTTCTCGTCTCCGAAAAACCTTCTTAAAACTTCCACAAATCCGATAATTGCAAGTGTAATTTGAAAATATCCAGCAAGTTTGGCAATCCGCTTTTTCTTAATCAACGTTCCGCCAACCGCAAACAAGCTAATTCCGTATACGAAACTGTCCGCAAGCATATCTAAACTGTCGGCAACAAGTCCCATTGATTTTGAGATTATTCCCGTTGTCATTTCGATTATGAAAAAGGCGAAATTTATGGCAAGTACAGACCAAAGTAACTTTTTTTGGTTTGCATTTTCTTTAAATTCCGTTTGGTCGGTTAGTTCGGTTGAGATTTTTTTCCCGCCTAAATTTAGTTCAATAACGGACTTTTCGATTTGTTCGGTTTCTCCGCTGTGAAAGACTGTCAATTTTCGGTTCGGAATATCAAAGTCCAAATTCACAATACTTGAAATTCCGTCCAATTTCATTCGGATTAGGTTTTCCTCTGAAGGACAATCCATTTTTGTAATTTCAAATATTGTTTTTTTCATTCGATTTCTGGGTTTTTCGGCATTACTTACAACGTCTCGGCTATGAGTAGTTGCGTGGATTAGCACTTAACTTTGCAAGTACAAACCAAACTGAAAATCCGCGAGGATTTTCAGAAGTAGGCGATAACAAGCAATTACTTATAGCCATTGTTACCACCAGTTTTTAATTGTCATTAGTATTTTCATAAAAATCAGCTTCATCAAAATTTCTTTCGATAAAATCATACCCTAAATCATAAGTAACTGGTTGTTGATTTTTGTAATAAAATTTAAAGAATCTCCCATCAGTTTCAATTTTATCTATTTTGTATTGTTCCTTATCGTTTTTATCCGTTTCCGGCTGCCAATATGTGATAGAGTATTTAAAATTAAATTTTTCGGTTACAATCTTGGATTTATTAATTTCTGTCCATAAAAAAAAACTCTCTGACTTTTCAATTGGCAAAAAATGATTGGCGTTTTTAAAATTACCAAACTCAATTTTAGAGTTTAATTGATTATTTTCTAATTCGTCCAATTCAATTTGAGTGTATAAATTTTCTATAGGAACATAAGCCCAAACCAATTCCTTGGGACCTGCTTTGCCATAGTCGTGTATGGTTTTTACTATTTCACCATTTTTAATAAATGTTGTAGTAATTGTCGCATCATCAGTATGACCTACTCTATAATCCTTTTGCAAGCTATCGATATTTGCTTTTCCAAACTTTGAAAATATATATTTAGTCTTGACGCTGTCAATTTTTGATTCATAAAATCCTAACGGATTCACATAATTTTCTCCGTGAAAATAAATTTTGTTTTTGTTGTCAATTGAAATGTCAATGACTGGACACGATCCATAACAGTAAGAACTTGAGAATATAATTTGGTCAAAAATTATATTTGAATCGCTATTAATTCTTTCAAGTTTTATGATTGTCGAATCGTTTGATGTTAGAATTAAAGTATCTGATAAATTTTTCTTTATTTTCCATTTAAATTCCCACTTTTCATTAAATGGATTCAAAATAAAAATACTATCCGCCTGAACTTTATAATCTGCAAATGTTCCTTTATAATTTAATTGCCGTTTTTTTGTAATTGAATCTTGGTCATATTGTTTAAAACCATTAAAAACCTCAATTTTTTTATCAGTAAATCCAATCCCAAAGGGTTCATAAAATGGTGGCGGCGGAATGTTATCACTCTTTAATTTGTTGATTTTAGTCCATTCTCCAATGAGATTATTTGAAACCTTTTGTTTATCCGACTTACAACTCACAAATGATAATATAAAAAATAGACTTATAAATTTCAGTTTCTTCATTTTTTAAATTGGTGGTAACGTTTAGTATAACCGCAGTTACGGGATGATTTGCCTTAATTTTTGGTTTGTCACTGACTTTAGCAATTACGCGGGGATTCGGACGCAGTCGAATCCGCCGTAATTGCGGTTATACATTGTTGTAAGTAGTTTTTATTTTAGCTGTTGTACTATTTGCCTTTCCAATTCCATTAACCCTTCACTTAATTCATTTGTTTTTATTTTATTGAATTTGCTCCATTCTTTTTCGAAAAGATCATAATATAATTCCTCATACTTCGTAATAGTGTCAGTATTTATTTTTTTAATGTCTTTTTCGTTCAAAGAATCAATTTTTAATTCCATTTTTCTCCGATATAATTCACACAAATCAAATCGCGCTTGAGCAATTCGTAGAGCAAATGAGTCATCAAGTTTTGTTATAAATGATTCCTTTGGTCTAAAAACCGTGGTGGAGCGATGAGTAATCTTGTCAGTTATATTGTGCACAGATATAATTCCAACTGTCACGGCAATATTATCCATTTGGGTTACTTCAGGCTCGTAATTAAAGTCACTTAATTTGAGTTTATTTTCAGGGCTCCAAACAATAGAACTCTTGATAATTTGAGATTCTCGATAATTATGATATGAATCTTTGATATACTTTTTGAAAAATAATAAACAGCTTAAAATTGAAAGTAATAATATAATAAATACTTTCCTTTTCATTTGATTCTTAAATTACTTACAACGTTTCTGGTGTATGAGCCGTTGCGCGATTTTTGCCCAGGCCCTTCCAAGTACAAAATTGCCTTTTGAAAATCCGATAGGATTTTCAAAGTAG
>NZ_JAUGQQ010000021.1 GCF_030410135.1 Aequorivita aurantiaca
CCCCAGCCCATCGCCAACCCACCCGTTGATCTTTTCCAGTGCGACTACGGCACTACGTCCGGGGTCTTCGACCTCCGTGACAACGACGCCAATATCCTGGGGGGCCAGGACCCTGCGCTGTTCACCATAAAGTACTACCAGAGCTTCCAGGACAGTTTTGACGACACCAACGAGATCCTCGGGGGCGTCCACATCATCGTCCCCCCCTCGCCGCAGACCATCTATGCGCGGATCGAGGACAACAGCGGCAGCTGTTTTGACCTGGCGGACTTTAGGATTTATTTCAGCCGTGCCATTGCGGGGCTGGTCCCCGTGAACGCGAGCTATTGCGACGCCGACGGTGACGGCGGCGAGTTCGTTGACCTCCCCGGGGAGTTCAACGCCTTCGTGCTGGACGGCGAGCCTTCCTCGCGCTACAACATCACCTACCACGGCACCCAGGCCGATGCCGACAACGATGCGAACCCCCTTGGGAGCCCATATTTCGTGAACGCGCCCGGGGAGACCGTTTACATCCGACTGGAAAACCGCAACGATGCCACCTGCTTTGACACCACCCAGAACGTCAACCTTATCATCGACTCGCTGCCCACGGTGGACACCGCCCCTCCCAACCTGGTTCTGTGCGACGGCAACAACGATGGGTTCATGCCCTTCGACCTCACGCTCCAGGACACGGTGATCACCCTTGGCGACCCCACCCTTACGGTGAGCTACCACGGGACCCTTGTGGACGCGCAGAACAATGCCCTGCCCTTGCCGAACCCCTATACCAACGACCAGCGCTACCTGGATGCGCCCATCACCGATCCGGCCGATGCGCGTTATGGCACCGGGGGCGTCTGGGCCCGCGTGGGCAGCAGCACCAGCAGCTGTACCGTTGTGGTGCCCTTTGCCCTGGAGGTACGCTTTTCGCCCGTGGGCACCACCCCGGCAGGGCCCTTAAGGAAATGTGACGATGCCGTTGCCGACGGGTTTACGTTTTTCGACCTGACCGTTGTAGCGCCCGAAGTGCTCGGCACCTTGGACCCAACGGGCTTCGACCTTTATTATTACGAAGATTTCAACCAGGCCGTAATCGCTGGGGACCTGGCCATCAGCGCGCCCGATTTCTCCCAGGCCATCCCGGACCCCACCAACTTCTTGAACAGTACCAACCCGCAGACCATCTATATATTGATCGTGAGCAATGCCGGCGGGACCATACCCCCGAACCCCAACAGTGCCGAGGGCTGTTATGATATCGTGGAATTGGAGCTGGTCGTGGACCCGCGCCCGGAGGACCTCGGTCCCTTCGAGATGATGCTGTGCGACGACGAGCTGCAGGGCAGCGCCCCGGACGATGAGATCTCCACCTTCGACCTTACCAGCCAGGACCCGTTGGTCACCAACGGCGACCCCACCATCACGGTGGAGTGGTTCCTGAGCTATGCCGATGAGGCCGCGGACATTCCCATCCCCAACCCGACGACCTTCCAGAACACCAATACCCCGCAGACCGTTATCGGCCGGGTAACCTCGGACCGCGGCTGTGCCACCCTGGTCACCCTTACCCTGACCGTACTGCCCAACCCCAGCCCCAACACCGCCCCGGACCCCCTGGAGCTCTGCGACGATGACGATGACGGCCTGGTGGGCGGCTGGGACCTTACCTTGGCGGACGCCGACATCATCGATGGCGAGGCCGATGTAACCGTACTGTACTATGAAGATATAAACGACGCCATCGCTGGCGTTCCGGGCACGGAGATCGCTATGCCCTATACCAATACGGTTCCCTTTGCCCAAACGGTATATGCAAGGGTCCAGAAGACCGTTCCGCCGGCCACCGTTGGCTGTTTCACCATTGTGGAGCTGCAGCTGATCGTGATAGCCCTTCCGGACAGGCCCCAGATGCCACCCTTCGCGGACCCCTTTATTGGTTGCGACGAGAGCGGCAGCGGCACGGCCATCTTTGACCTGACCCTCCAGGATGCGGGCGTTCTCGGGGACCAGCTTCCCGCGAACTTTTTGCCCATTACCTACTACGAGCTGCAGGCCGATGCCGAGGCGGGCATTCCCGGGACCGAGATCCCAAACCCCGACACCTATATAAGCGCGGGTGCGCCGCAGATCATCTGGGTGCGCCTGGAAAGCCTGATCACCGGTTGCGCGCGCGTGACCCCCTTTGCCCTTGAGGTCGAGCTTTTCCCCACCATTGGAGCAGGGAACGACCTGACCCTTTGCGACGACCTTGTGGACGGCAGTACCGCGGACGACGGCCTTTCCACCTTCGACCTTACCGTGAACACGCCCCTGATCACTTTGGGAGACCCCAACTTGGACGTATTCTATTACGCCACGGCGGTGGACCAGACCAACAACAACCCGATCCCCACACCTTCGGCCTACCAGAATATCATCAGCCCCCAGCAGCAGATCTTCGTGACGGCCTATAGCCAGAACGGCTGCAGGGCCACCAATTCCTTTTTCATTACCGTGGAGCCCCTGCCGGTGGCCTTTTCGCCGGGCAGTATGGTCGCGTGCGATTCCGACAACGACGGGTTCGCCCTGTTCGACCTGGCCACGCAGGACGCCTTTATCACCGCCGGCGACCCCGACCTTACGGTAAGCTACCACAGGACCCTTTTGGATGCCGAGAACAACGTGCTCCCCATTGCCGTCCCCTACGAGAACGACCAGATATACCTTGACCTCCCGATTACCGACCCGGCGGATCCCGCCTATGGTACGGGCGGTGTATGGGCGCGCGTGGAGACCACCGTGAACGGTTGCCACAGGATTATATCGTTCGCCCTTGAGGTGCACACCTCGCCGGTGGCCACCGAGCCGGAACCCTTGCGAAAATGTGACGATGCCGTGGCCGATGGCTTTACGGTCTTTGACCTGACGGAGGTAGCGCCGGAAGTCCTTGGCACATTGGATCCGGCCGGCTTCGACCTTTATTATTACGAGAACCTTGCCGATGCCCAATTGGCCGGGGACCTTGCCCTGATCGCACCGGACTATTCCGCGGCCATCGGCAACCCTGGGGCCTATACCAACACGGCCAACCCTCAGGACATCTATATATTGGTGGTGGGCAACCCCGCCAGCAGCATCCCGCCGAACCCCAACGGGGCGGAGGGCTGTTATGACATCGTTACCCTTACCCTTATCGTGGACCCGATCCCGGCCAACAACGGCCCGTTGGAGATGGCCCTCTGCGACGATGAGCTGCAGGGCAGCGCCCCGGACGATGAGATATCGACCTTTGACCTTACCACCCAGGACATCCTGGTTACCGGGGGCGACCCCAACCTGACGGTACAATGGTACGCCACCCCTGCCGATGAGGCCGCGGACAACCCCATTGCCGACCCGACGATGTACCAGAACATTGGCACGCCACAGACGGTGATAGCGCGGGTGACCTCGGAATTTGGATGTTCCAACAGGACCACGCTCACCCTGACCGTGCTTCCCAACCCGAGCCCCAAGATGGACCCGGAGCCGATCGTGCTTTGCGACGATGACGACGATGGCATCGTGGACAATTTTGTCCTTACGGACCGCGATGTGGAGATATTGAACGGGGAGACCAACGTTTCCATACTATACTATGAAACCCTACAGGGAGCGATCGACGCCGTTCCCGGAACGGAGCTAATAAGCCCCTATACCAACACGGTGCCCTACAACCAGATCGTGTTCGCCAGGGTAACGAACGATGTGCCGCCGGAGCTCCTTCCGTGCTACACCATCGTGGAACTGGAACTGATCGTGGTGCCGTTGCCCGATGCGCCGGATGCCACCCTGCAGGACCCGTTGATTGCCTGCGACGATGATGGCGATGGCCAGGCCATCTTTGACCTTACCGTCCAGAACGCTTCGGTCTATGGCGTACAGGATCCTGTAAATTTTGCACCGATAACCTATTACGAGAGCCAGGCCGATGCCGATCTGGGCACCAATGCCATTGATCCCGCGGATGCCTTCCCGAGTACCGGGCAGACCATCTGGGTACGCTTGGAGAGTTTGGCCACGGGCTGCGCGAGAATATCTTCCTTTGAAATTGAAGTGGGCCAATACCCGGGAACGGGATTGGCGGACGACCTTGTGCTCTGCGACGACGAGCTCAACGGCAGTACCAATGACGATGGGATTTCTACTTTCAACCTGACCTTGAACACACCGGTGCTGACAGGTGGCGACCCGACCCTGGCGGTCCATTACTACGCCAGCCAGGATGACCGGGACAACGACATCCGTATCGTAAACCCCGGTGCCTACCAGAACGTAGTGGTACCCCAGCAGGAAATATTCGTTGCCGTAGTGGGCCAGAACACCTGTAGGGCATTATTGAGCTTTTTCATTACGGTAAGCCCGAACCCGACGCCCGTGGCGCCAACCCCTTTGGTGGCCTGCGATGTGGACAGCGACGGCTTTACCTCCTTCGATCTGGAGAGCAAGACCGCGGAGATCCGTGGCGGCGACCCGACCCTGATCATCACCTACCACGAGAGCCTGTTCGATGCCACCACGGGCGGCTTCCCGTTGGCCAGTCCGTACGAGAACATCTTTGCCTTCAACCAGACCATCTACGTGCGTGCGGCATACGCTGCGCCCCCTGCGGGGACCGGTTGTTATACGATAGTGACCTTGGAGCTGGTGGTGAACCCCAGCCCAGTGGTTCCCCAGGACCTTCCGGACCTGGTGGCCTGTGATGACAGCGGTTTTGCCGAGTTCGACCTTACCCAACAGGAAGACCTGATCTTCGGAAGCCAGAGCCCGGCGGACTATACCCTCACGTACCACCTGACCCAGGCCGATGCCGTGGCGGGCACCAACTTTATCGTACAGCCCGAGGCCTATACGAACATCGCCAACCCACAGGCCATCTGGGTGCGTTTGAACGACAACGCCACGGAATGTTATGCGGTGGGCAGTTTCGATCTTGTCGTGAACAATGGCCTTCCGATCACCGATCCGGCTCCCTTGGAGCAGTGCGATGATCTTGGCGAGGAGAACGACGGCATCACCGCCTTTGACCTTACCCAGAAGAACCTCGAGATAACCAACGGGGTATTGACCCAGGGCGTTTCCTATTTCCTTACCGAGCAGGATGCCCGGGACAACACCAACCGTATCGATCCCGAGACTGCATACATTAACCAGGATGCCAACGGAAACCCGATCAACCCGCAGGTATTGCATGTGCGCGTGGAGGACAGCAACAGTGCCTGCCTCTCGTTCACCACGCTGACCATAAGGGTTGTTCCCAATCCAAGGCCGGTAACGCCTGACCCAATAGAGCTTTGTGATTACAATGTGATAATACCTCCCGGGCCCTATGACGAAACGGAGCTCTTTGACCTTACCCAACGAGAGGCACAGATACTCAATGGCAACAACTGGACGGTCGGCTACTTTAAAAGCTATGACGATGCGGTCAACCTGAACGATGAAATAGTCGCGCCGGAGGTTACCGCATACCAGAACATCAGCAACCCACAGATAATCTATGTGCGCACCACCAGCCCGACCTCCCTTTGTTTTGAGATCGTGGAACTGGAACTGATCGTGAACCCGTTGCCGGACGACACCGCAATCGTGGCCCCTTATATTGTCTGCGCACCTGACGACAGCGAAGTGGGCGTGTTCAATTTAGAGACAAAAGTAGGTGAGATCCTTGGCGGGCAGCCGCAGCCACCCTTCGAGGTAAGCTTTTACATCGATATGGCAGATGCCGTTGCCGGCACCAACGCCATAGTGAACACCACCACCTACCAGAACAGGGACGTGAACAACAACCCGGTGAACCCACAGCTGCTCTATACGGGCATACGGAACACCGAGACCGGTTGCTACATCGGCGGGGTGCAGACCCTTGAGCTGATCGTGCAGAAGGGCGCCATCGCGGTGGCCCCGGCGGAGCCGTTCATCATCTGCGACAACACCCCGCCCAGTGATGGCTTTGCCGAGTTCGACCTGGACGACGTGGCCAACCAGCAGGTATCCGACCTGCGTGCCGGGATACTGGCGGGGCAGGACCCGGCAATATATGGCATCACCTTCCACGAGACCCTTGAAGAGGCCGAGGCCGGGACCAACGCGATAGCCTTCCCGTACACCAACATCATCAACCCGCAGCGCATCTACGTTAGGGTCACCAATACGGACAACCTGTACGAGCCGCAGTGCTATGCCGTCGTGGACCTGGTACTGAAGGTCGAGCAATTGGAAGATATACTCCTTGACGGCGACTACCGCCTTTGCGTGGACGGGAACGGCAACCCGATACCCTCGGAGGAGGGGGGCGCCTCGCCGCCGACCATCGACACGGGGCTTGACCCGGCACTGTACACCTTCCAGTGGGAGCTTGACGGGGTGATCCTGGTCGGTGAGACCGGGCCCTCGATCATCGCGCTGCAGGGGGGGACCTACACGGTGACCTATACCGAGCTTGCCTCGGCGTGCTCGAACAGCGTGAGCGCCACGGTGACCGTCTCGTCACCGCCGTTAACCTATGGAGCGAACCTTCTCAACGGTGCCTTCGCGGGCAACCATATCATCGAGGTCATCGCCACTGGCAACGGTACCTACCAGTACCAGCTGGACAACGGCCCGTTCCAGGACGGCAACATCTTTGAGAACGTGGCCCCGGGCAACCATACCGTCACCATCAGGGACATCTATGGCTGCGGCAGCGTGACCTTCGAGGTCGGGGTGATCGACTACCCGCCGTACTTCACGCCCAACGGTGACGGCTACCACGACACCTGGAACATCATCGGCATCGCCACGGGCGACCCCGCGGCGAGGATCTATATCTTCGACCGCTTCGGCAAGCTGCTCAAGCAGCTGAGCCCGATGGGCCCCGGGTGGGACGGAACCTACAACGGCAGCCCGCTGCCATCCAGCGACTACTGGTTCCGCGTGGAGTATACCGAGGACGGGAACCCAAAGGAATTCAAAGGACATTTTACCCTAAAACGATAAACAAGTATTA
>NZ_JAUGQQ010000022.1 GCF_030410135.1 Aequorivita aurantiaca
AAAAGTTCATTGAGATATTGAAATTGACAGCGTAGATTGCCATTTGAAAAGATGGTGGTCAACATTAGAAAACTAAACTAAGTGAGAATCCGAGATTTTTTTGAGAGTCGGGCTCTTTATGGAGTATGGTCGCAATATTATTGAAGATTATACGATGAAGAGTTTGATCCTGGCTCAGGATGAACGCTAGCGGCAGGCCTAACACATGCAAGTCGAGGGGTATGGGGTGCTTGCACCCCAGAGACCGGCGCACGGGTGAGTAACGCGTATGCAACCTACCTATTGCAGGGGAATAGCCCAGGGAAACTTGGATTAATGCCCCATAGCCCACAATGAGAGCATTTGATTTGTGGTAAAGATTTATCGGCAATAGATGGGCATGCGTCCCATTAGCTTGTTGGTGCGGTAACGGCGCACCAAGGCTACGATGGGTAGGGGCCCTGAGAGGGGGATCCCCCACACTGGTACTGAGACACGGACCAGACTCCTACGGGAGGCAGCAGTGAGGAATATTGGACAATGGGCGGGAGCCTGATCCAGCCATGCCGCGTGCAGGAAGACTGCCCTATGGGTTGTAAACTGCTTTTTTACGGGAAGAAACACCCCCACGTGTGGGGGCTTGACGGTACCGTACGAATAAGGATCGGCTAACTCCGTGCCAGCAGCCGCGGTAATACGGAGGATCCGAGCGTTATCCGGAATCATTGGGTTTAAAGGGTCCGTAGGCGGGCGTCTAAGTCAGTGGTGAAATCCCGCAGCTCAACTGTGGAATTGCCATTGATACTGGTCGTCTTGAATTAGTGTGAAGTGGCTAGAATATGTGGTGTAGCGGTGAAATGCTTAGATATCACATAGAATACCGATTGCGAAGGCAGGTCACTAACACTATATTGACGCTGATGGACGAAAGCGTGGGGAGCGAACAGGATTAGATACCCTGGTAGTCCACGCCGTAAACGATGGATACTAGCTGTCCGGCCTACGTTGGTAGGCTGGGTGGCCAAGCGAAAGTGATAAGTATCCCACCTGGGGAGTACGTTCGCAAGAATGAAACTCAAAGGAATTGACGGGGGCCCGCACAAGCGGTGGAGCATGTGGTTTAATTCGATGATACGCGAGGAACCTTACCAGGGCTTAAATGTAGTCTGACAGGGGTGGAAACATCCCCTTCTTCGGACAGACTGCAAGGTGCTGCATGGTTGTCGTCAGCTCGTGCCGTGAGGTGTCAGGTTAAGTCCTATAACGAGCGCAACCCCTGCCGTTAGTTGCCAGCATGTAAAGATGGGAACTCTAACGGGACTGCCGGTGCAAACCGTGAGGAAGGTGGGGATGACGTCAAATCATCACGGCCCTTACGTCCTGGGCCACACACGTGCTACAATGGCAGGTACAATGGGCAGCCACGCCGCAAGGCGGAGCGAATCCACAAAACCTGTCTCAGTTCGGATCGGGGTCTGCAACTCGACCCCGTGAAGCTGGAATCGCTAGTAATCGGATATCAGCCATGATCCGGTGAATACGTTCCCGGGCCTTGTACACACCGCCCGTCAAGCCATGGAAGCTGGAAGCACCTGAAGTCCGTCACCGCGAGGAGCGGCCTAGGGTGAAGCTGGTAACTGGGGCTAAGTCGTAACAAGGTAGCCGTACCGGAAGGTGCGGCTGGAACACCTCCTTTCTAGAGAAAGACGACCGAAAATTCAACAAGAGAAGGCTCTTATGATGAAAAGCAAGGGTACTTGCTTGGTTTAGCTGTCAATTTTATAATATTATGGTCAACAGGTCAAGTCTCAGTATATCAAAACTGGATACTGAACACTGAACATTGGGGCCGCTTACAGAGTCCCATAGCTCAGCTGGTTAGAGCGCTACACTGATAATGTAGAGGTCGGCAGTTCGAGTCTGCCTGGGACTACTATTGATTTTGGATTGAAGGTTGGCGATTGCCGGTTTTCGATCTGGAAAAGTTCATTACAAAACATATTGAAGGAAATTTTAGAAGTTGGGTTTGTTGCGGGTCTTGTACTCATAACTCATAACTAATAACTCATAACTGAAGAAATGGGGGATTAGCTCAGCTGGCTAGAGCGCCTGCCTTGCACGCAGGAGGTCATCGGTTCGACTCCGATATTCTCCACCAAGGACAACAGCCGTTGTTCCCATTAGCTGCCCGTTATCCGGGCCTGGGGACGCGGGGATCCGGACAGTTCATTGACATATTGGAAACAAAGAATACGAGAAAAGTAATAAAGTGCATACTATTATATAGTGTGCGAAATTTGAACAACTCATTAAAAGAGCAAAAAGTACAATAAGCAAAATAAGGGCGTATGGGGAATGCCTAGGCTCTCAGAGGCGAGGAAGGACGTGATAAGCTGCGAAAAGCTGCGGGGATTGGCACATACAAGTTGATCCGCAGGTATCCGAATGGGGCAACCCAGTACATTGAAGATGTATTACCGCGCAAGCGGGGCAAACCCGGGGAACTGAAACATCTAAGTACCCGGAGGAAGAGAAAACAATAGTGATTCCGATAGTAGCGGCGAGCGAAATCGGATTAGCCCAAACCGTACGGTTTACGGACCGTGCGGGGTTGTAGGACCGCGACATTCGATGCGCAATGAACTAGAACACGTTGGAAAGCGTGGCCATAGACGGTGATAGCCCGGTATAGGCAAGGAGCGTTATCGATAGCGGTATCCTGAGTAGTGCGGGGCACGTGAAACCCTGTATGAATCCGGCGGGACCATCCGCCAAGGCTAAATACTCCTGAGAGACCGATAGTGAACCAGTACCGTGAGGGAAAGGTGAAAAGAACCGTGAACAACGGAGTGAAATAGAACCTGAAACCATACGCCTACAAGCGGTCGGAGCCAGTTTACTGGTGACGGCGTGCCTTTTGCATAATGAGCCTACGAGTTACTGTTGCCAGCAAGGTTAAGGTATTGAGTACCGGAGCCGCAGCGAAAGCGAGTCTGAATAGGGCGCTTTAGTTGGTAGTAGTAGACGCGAAACCGTGTGATCTACCCTTGGGCAGGTTGAAGTTTGGGTAACACCAAATGGAGGACCGAACCCGTTGACGTTGAAAAGTCTTGGGATGACCTGAGGGTAGGGGTGAAAGGCCAATCAAACTCGGAAATAGCTCGTACTCCCCGAAATGCATTTAGGTGCAGCGTTGACATATAGTTTTATAGAGGTAGAGCTACTGATTGGATGCGGGGGCTTCACCGCCTACCAATTCCTGACAAACTCCGAATGCTATAAAATGTTGGTCAGCAGTGAGGGCATGGGTGCTAAGGTCCATGTCCGAGAGGGAAAGAACCCAGACCATCAGCTAAGGTCCCCAAATGATAGTTAAGTTGAAAAAACGAGGTTGGACTGCACAGACAGCTAGGATGTTGGCTTGGAAGCAGCCATTCATTTAAAGAGTGCGTAACAGCTCACTAGTCGAGCGGTCCGGCATGGATAATAATCGGGCATAAACTATCTACCGAAGCTATGGACCTATATTTATATAGGTGGTAGGGGAGCATTCCGTATGCGCCGAAGGTGCGTCGCGAGGCGTGCTGGAGCGTACGGAAAAGAAAATGTAGGCATAAGTAACGATAATGCGGGCGAGAAACCCGCACTCCGAAAGACCAAGGTTTCCCCAGCTATGCTAATCAGCTGGGGGTTAGTCGGGGCCTAACGCGAACCCGAAAGGGGTAGTGGATGGACAACGGGTTAATATTCCCGTACCTGCCCGCGCCAAAAGCGACGGAGGCGAGAATTGGGTGCGCACTGACGGAATAGTGCGTTGAAGCGAGTAGTAATACCGCGATAGTACACCGAGGCCCCGGCCAAGGTGATAATCCCGAATATCGACTTCCAAGAAAAGCGAGCGAGGCAGCCCGTACCCTAAACCGACACAGGTGGTTGGGATGAGAATTCTAAGGAGCTCGAGAGATTCATGGCTAAGGAACTAGGCAAAATAGACCCGTAACTTCGGGAGAAGGGTCGCCCCCTGTATGGGGGGCCGCAGTGAAGAGGTCCAGGCGACTGTTTATCAAAAACACAGGGCTCTGCAAAATCGAAAGATGAAGTATAGGGCCTGACACCTGCCCGGTGCTGGAAGGTTAAGAGGAGATGTCATCCCCTCGGGGAGAAGCATTGAATTGAAGCCCCAGTAAACGGCGGCCGTAACTATAACGGTCCTAAGGTAGCGAAATTCCTTGTCGGGTAAGTTCCGACCTGCACGAATGGTGTAACGATCTGGACACTGTCTCAGCCATGAGCTCGGTGAAATTGTAGTATCGGTGAAGATGCCGATTACCCGCTGTGGGACGAAAAGACCCCGTGCACCTTTACTATAGCTTAGTATTGGTTCTGGGCAAGCAATGTGTAGGATAGGTGGGAGACTTTGAAGCGGCGTCGCCAGGCGTCGTGGAGTCATTGTTGAAATACCACCCTTTGCTTGTCTAGAGTCTAACCCCGCACAACGGGGGACAGTGCTTGGTGGGTAGTTTGACTGGGGTGGTCGCCTCCAAAAGAGTAACGGAGGCTTCTAAAGGTTCCCTCAATACGGTTGGCAATCGTGTGCAGAGTGCAATGGCATAAGGGAGCTTGACTGAGAGACCTACAAGTCGATCAGGTACGAAAGTAGAGCATAGTGATCCGGTGGTTCCGCATGGAAGGGCCATCGCTCAAAGGATAAAAGGTACGCCGGGGATAACAGGCTGATCTCCCCCAAGAGCTCACATCGACGGGGGGGTTTGGCACCTCGATGTCGGCTCGTCACATCCTGGGGCTGGAGAAGGTCCCAAGGGTTGGGCTGTTCGCCCATTAAAGTGGCACGCGAGCTGGGTTCAGAACGTCGTGAGACAGTTCGGTCTCTATCTACAGTGGGCGCAAGAAATTTGAGCGGATCTGATCCTAGTACGAGAGGACCGGATTGGACCGACCGCTGGTGCACCAGTTGTCCCGCCAGGGGCACCGCTGGGTAGCTACGTCGGGAAGGGATAAGCGCTGAAAGCATATAAGCGCGAAACCCACCGCAAGATGAGATTTCTTTAAAGGGCCGTGGGAGACTACCACGTCGATAGGCCGCAGGTGCAAGGGCAGCAATGTCCCAGCCGAGCGGTACTAATAGCCCGTAAGCTTATGTACGAAAGCCTCCCCCTTCCCCTCCAAGGGAGGGGGGACGCGAACTCTTTTGAAAGGTAAGTTCAGCTTTTCCCCTATTTTTTGTTTCCGTGTGTCAAGATATTTTCTAGCGGAAAGCTAGAAGTTAAGAGTGCAGAGTGCCGAGTTATGACCTTCATAACTCCCAACCCATAGCTCCTAACTCAAAACTAAGGTGGCTATAGCGACGGGGCTCACCTCTTACCATTCCGAACAGAGAAGTTAAGCCCGTTTGCGCCGATGGTACTGCACCTCGTGGGAGAGTAGGTCGCCGCCTTCCTTTAAGAGCCCCTCAC
>NZ_JAUGQQ010000023.1 GCF_030410135.1 Aequorivita aurantiaca
ATGATGCTGTAAATCAGAAACATTTTTTTATTGTTGAGTGGAAATCAGATTACGGTTGCGGTAATAAGCCTGGTTCAAATTGTAGGTAACGTTTATGTATATGAAAAGTAGCGTGTAAGTAAAGACAGGCTTTCCCGACTAAAATAAACTTATTAAACAAGCGGTACAAATAAAATTAAGAACGGACCTAGCTATTTTTTATATACGGTGTTGGCGTTTCGTTTTTAAATTTATATATTTAACTTAATAAATATCTTTATTTTTAACGCTTTGTATGTTATCCGAAAATGAACTACATTTGCACCCATTTAAAATGGAAGAAAAAAAACAAATTACAATACATAATTTAAAAAGCAATCAGTATCGTCAGATTCATTCAGATGGTGCTAGTGCTGGAATTACTCCCTCTGGATTAATTAATATAAACTTTTATAGTCATAGGAATGTAATACCTAAAGGAACTATTTTTGAATTAGAAGACGACGGTCGTTTAGGGAAATTAGTCGGGATTACGGATGATTCTAAAAGTGGAATAGTTAGGGAGTATGATTTTGGAGTTCATATGGATATCAATACTTGTAAAAGTATTAGAGATTTGATGAATGAAAAAATTAAGGAATACGAAAAATTAACTAAATAAAAACATAATGTATAATATCAATAGTACAACTTATTCTGAGGACAGAAGAGGTTTATATCTTGCTGTAGGATTTGCTAGTTTGTCTTTAATTAGTTATTCAGAAACTATTAGTTCAATTATTCATCCTATCGAATCAGAAATTACAATTCAAATTGACAAAAGCAGTGAAGAGGAATCTTCATCAGAGCTTACGCAACACGCTATGAATTTAGCTCAATCTAGTTTAGCTGAAGATTGGAATGACGAGAGTGATGAACATTGGGAGTCTTTTTTGTAGATGAGTTATGATCAGGGAGATATCGTACTAGTTCCTTTTCCATTTACAATGGGAACTACTTCAAAGCCACGTCCAGCAATAGTAGTTTCTAATTCTATTGTAAATAAGACCCAAGACGTTATTCTGGCTCAAATTACTTCTAAGCCTAGAAAAGATTTATTTACTTATGTTTTAGATACGGAAAAATTGAGTTGTTCTTTAAATCTTGCAAGTCAGGTTCGGTGTCACAAAATATTTATTATAGAAAAAACTACAATCTTTAAAAAGATTTCTAAATTAAACGATGAAGGAATTACTGAATTAAAAAGTAAGATATTCAGTTTGTTCTAGTTGCTCAAATGAACGCCAACGTTGTTGTGTATGGACCGTTGCGTGTGATTGCCCGAACCATTCCAAGTACAAATCTACGCGAAAATTCCGCAGGAATTTTCCATATGAGCACAGACCCAGCAATGGTTTATACACGGTGTTGTAACCAGTTTTTTAATATCCAATTATTGATAAAGCTGGTTCCGATTTATAACATTCCGTTTTTCGCTTATCAGTCATAAAATCAGTCGCAAACTCAATATTAATTCCGTTGTTTTTATAAGATTCAAATCTTAAATTTTCTTCTGTTCTACTTTCTCCGTAGAGATGCCATTCAAATAATATTTTGTCAGCGTTTCTAATCTGCAATTCCTTTCTTCCGATTTCTAAATTCGATGGATTCCAAATTTTTAATTTTTCGTCTTCGCTTAAATTCAAGGTGAGAATGTTTTTTCCGTTATCAAATTCCACGTTTTTAATTTCGTGATAATTGTCCATAGGTTTTCCAAACCAATTTCCCCAAAACCGCAGAGTTCCGCCATTTATTTTTATTTCTCCGAAACGTTGCTCAAATTCAGTTGCAGACAAATTTAAATCAGCTTGAAATTCATTCGTGCTTTTTTCAGCATTAGATGACCAAAATGCAATTCCTGCTAATACTAAAATTCCGATAATTACAATGGTTAGAAGGGTCATTTTCAAATTGGTTACAACTACTTGTTGGTGTTATAAATCTTTGGATTTAGTCCAGCCATTGTTGATATTACAATTACTGTTATAATTAAAAATCCAACTCCTAAATAAAAGGCTTTATAATAGTGTTTTTTAACTCCACTTGAGTCAATTTCATTAAGAATTTGGTCATATGTTATTTTCCTTCCTTTTAATTTGTAGTAAATCAATAATAGAGAAGCTCCAATGTAGCCAACAATTATTTGTTTTATTATTATATTAAAAAGTTGGTTCACTTGGTTTTTCTCAAATTGGTTACAACGGTTTGGCTATGAGTAGTTGCGTGGGTTTAACTCAGACTTTTTAAAATACAAAACTCCCTTTGAAAATCCGATAGGTTTTTCGGAAGAAAGCCGATAAAAGCAATTACTTATAGCCATTGTTAGGCAATGTTTTTAATCTAATAATATTCAATATTTCTAATAAATATATTTGGTAATTTATTTCCACTATTATCTATTTTATATGCCTTTATCCAATTTCCCTGAGTGTCATATTCATATTTGTATGTTTCATCTTTGTAAGCATTTAAATATTCTTCCTTGGATGCATATTTAGGAAAAATTAATGGTGCTTGAAATGACTTAATGGATTGAACCAAACCATTTGGAAAAAATTTTTGGAGTTCTCTATAATATTCTACACCTTGTTTGAATTTAATTATTTGAACTGTTTCCAGTATTAAGTCCTCATTATTTCCTGCTACATAGCTATTGATTGTTTGTTTCAATTTAGTGGAGTCCGAAGTTTTAAAAATTGTTTCTTCCCATATGGTCAAATTATAATTTCTGTCGTATAATTTTTCTGTTATTTTTTTATATTCTGGGGTCTCGTCAATTTTTAAAAATGTTCTATATTTTTTTTCTTTAAATTCATCTTTTATGAATGATATACTCTTTGAAATGAGCAATGTGTCATTTTGTGCATTATACATTATTTCATTGATTGTATCTTTTTTGCCAAGTTTTGATTCAATTCTAAATATTGTTTCATTTTTTGAATTATAATCTTGAGCTTTAACTTGTCTGCTTTTGGAGTCATAGTTATATATTCTACTTGTTGTACTAAGTAACTTATCTGCTTCTTCATATGCTAATAGCCAAGATTTAAAACCGTTAACCCAAGAGATAATTGCCACATTGAACAATTTTTTTGTACTCGTGATTGTTTTTTCCAACAATCCTTTTTTATAAGAATAATCAGTTACAGTAACATAATTGTCCTCACGTTGAAATTTTTGCTTGTCTATATCCACGTGGAGAGTATATTCCTTTTTCTTGATGATTTTTCCCGATTTATCAAATGAAATTTTTCTTACAGGATAAACATTATAGTTAGGTTTTTTTATATCAGATTGATTATAATCGTTATTCTTTAGCTTCTGAAATGCAACAGTATCTGATAAATCAATACTTAAACCTTTTTCTACTATTTGTTTTGTGTCAACTAAACCTGTTGAAAAATAAGAAACCATTTCAAAATTCTTCACGTTTCCTTGAAGCTCGTAAAAATCTGTGGTTTCATAAATGGATCTTTCTGAAGAATTAATATCTTTTATTTTAACTGTACTACAATTTGTGAAAAGAGCCAAAAGAAATATTATTATATTGTTCCTCATAATTGTTTTTTGAAATATTGCCTAACGTTTATGTATATGAGCTGTGGCGTGTTTTGGCACGAACCTCTCCAAATATAAACTAACTTTGCAAAATCCGTAGATTTTCCAAATGGGCAC
>NZ_JAUGQQ010000024.1 GCF_030410135.1 Aequorivita aurantiaca
TGTCCTTTTTCAAGAATAAGTTCCACTTTGTCCTTGATGTTATATTTTTCCAAAATGGTCTTGCTTAAACGAAGTCCTTTTGAATTTCCGATTTTGATTATTGATGTTTCCATAATTTCTTAAATGTTATTACAAAGTAAATACATTTTATTGAAATATCAAAATTCGTTCCGTATTAATGCCAACGTTTAGTATAACCGCAGTTACGGGATTAATTTAATGTTTTTCGGATGAGCACCCACGATAGCAATTACGCGTGGATTCGGACGCAGTCGAATCCGCCGTAATTGCGGTTATACGGTGTTGGCAAACGTTTTTTCTTTTATTTGTCCGTTTATTATTCTGTTTAAGTCACTTATAGACTTATCTTTTTGGCTGTTAAATCCGTAATTAACCAACCCAATTCCAAATCCAATCATTATTAAGGGAAAAATCAATAAAAAAGGATTCGTGCCTTGATTTATAACTCTAATTATTCCCATAATAAATGCAAATCCGACAAAAGTCAGCCAGAATATCATAAATACAATTACAAAAGTTTGAACTTTTAAATCCGCAACTAATTTAGTTCCGTTTATATACGGTTGAATTTGTCCTTTGACTTGAGGAAGAAAAGAATTCCGTCCAGTTATTATTCGTTGCATTTCAAATCTATCTTGCTCAAAATTTCCTTCAAATAATTCCTTTTCTTGGGATTTGTTAAATCCAATTTTCAATCCTTTTTTTGGTCGAATATTTTCCGCCAATATTTTTCTGACTTCTTGGTTTGAAAGAGTCGTTATTATTTCAATTTTATCTGACGGAATTATCTTCATTTCGGTTTTTCTCAAATGTTTGCCAACGTTTAGTATAACCGCAGTTACGGGATTAAATTTAATGTTTTTCGGATAAGCACCCCCGGTAGCAATTACGCGTGGATTCGGACGCAGTCGAATCCGCCGTAATTGCGGTTATACATTGTTGGCAAACGTACTTTTAGTTCATTATTCATTCACGTAAATCAATTCGTCTTATTTCAACTATAGAACCACTAAACAAACCAAAATGTCCGTTTTGTTGAGCATTAAATGTTCCAATAATTGATACATAGTTTCCGTTACATTGCTTTCCAAGTTCATATATTCCTTTTTTCGGAATTTCCAACCAAATTGAATTTTTATAATTTCGATTGTCAAAATCCGATTTATAACAGTAAAGAGCAGTTCCCTCAAATTCTAAATTCACGAATCCTATTACCCTTATTACTTTTCCATCATATTTTTCAGGCGTTGATATTAGTTGGATTGCTGAAACGCTTATCGGATTTCCTGGTGATTTGTCTTTGTTTTTATTAATAAAGTCAAGTAATGAGTCCCTCTGCCCAAAAGTCAGATTAACTGTCAAGAAAAATAAGAACATATATGAAGTCAAAATTTTAATCATAATTCTCTTTAGTTTCTTGGTTTTGTATGTTTGCCAACGTTTAGTATAACCGCAGTTACGGGATTAAATGTAATGTTTTTCGGATAAGCACGGACGGAAGCAATTACGCGTGGATTCGGACGCAGTCGAATCCGCCGTAATTGCGGTTATGCAGTGTTGTGGTACGTTATTCCTGCGCTCTGCTTTCGTCGTCATTTTTTAATTCAGCGAGCAATTTTTTATTTATTATTCCTCGTTGGGCTATAAAAGTTTTAGTTCGGTCAGTTATTTTTATCCAAACGATTATTGGGTCGTCCACATTTAAAATCAAATCAGAGTTTTTTTCAATTCCGTACAGCTTGTTATCAGCTTCAGTTCCATAAGCGTAATGATATGTCCGTTTAAATTCATCCGAGTATGAAAATCCGGTTTCTATTTTTGTTATTATTCCTTGGGCCTGAGTGAAGTCAGATTCATTAAAGTCAGTTTTAGAATCAGAATTTGTTTTCCCACAAGAACTTAAAAATAAGAATGTTAATATGAAAATTCGGATCATTTACGGTATTTTTTTCTAATGTACCACAACGTTTAGTATAACCGCAGTTACGGGATTAAAATTAATGTTTTTCGGATAAGCACTTACGGTAGCAATTGCGAGTGGATACGGACGCAGTCGAATCCGCCGTAATTGCGGTTATACATTGTTGTGCAGCGTTATTTTATCCGCAGTGTAAACATTCCTTTTTGCCTTGACAATATACTCCGCAAGAATTCGAGTTTAAGTTACCAGAATTATTTACCGAAACTAAATATTGTGTGTTCTTCAAATCTTCTAAAATAATTAAACTTCCTGTTGTATTAGATTTCATTAAATAAAATTCATACCCATTTTTTGTTTTTCGATAAGAACCACCTCGCTCATCGCAGTTATCAATTCCGAATTCCTTGATTTGTGTTAGCAAAAGGGCCTCTTCCATTGTGTCAATCTTACCAAGGAAAAGTTTTAAATCCTCTGTGTTTTTTATTTTCGAGACTTTTCCTTTTTCTACCGCAATTATATAATATGCGTAAGTGGCGTGATGTCCGCGAACAATAAAACCCTCTTGATTATAACTTAAATCAATCAGGTTGCGGTTATCAGTCCCACCTTTTTCGTATAGAATGTCCACGTGTTCGTGGCCTCCATTACTTGACCTCAATAGCGCCCAATATTCATATTTTTGATTTGGATTTAAATTTCTACCAATATTTTCAATCACATCAATTTTCCAATCAAAATCAATCTTTTTAAATTCAGGTTCACTTTTGCAACCTATAGCAACCAAGATTAAAATTATAATTCCAGTAAATTTTGAAGTTTTTCTCAATGTTCTTTCTAATGTTGCACAACGTTCTCGTGTATGGCCCGTTGCGGAAAATGTCCGAAGGACTTTTGCGCCGTTGCCGAAAGATAGCAAAGCTGCGGGAATTTTCGGCAGAAAATTCGCCGCAATGGGCTATACGCCGTGTTGTGCAATGTTTTCCCTGCGTTCTGGTTT
>NZ_JAUGQQ010000025.1 GCF_030410135.1 Aequorivita aurantiaca
TTTGTGAGTTTGACTGTTTCCTTTTGTTTCTTTTGAAATTGGACAGTTCTTGTTTGTTCAACGGGGGACATCCCCCTTGCCCCCTTCGAAGGGGGATTGTGAATTTGTACCCTTTTTCACTCCCAAATTGGATTGCTCTTGTCCGCTCAGCGCGTGACATCCCCCTAGCCCCCTTCGAAGGGGGATTTTGATTTGTTGTTATAGTGCATCTGGGAGTTGTGAAGTTTTGAGCTTGATTCTTTATTATTGCTAAATGGTTGTATAATCAGTTTATAGGATGAATATTGAGTATACACGGGGTGTGTAGGGAGTATATAGGGGGTATCTATGGAGGGCAGTCGGCATGAAGTCGGCATGGAGTCGGCATGGAGTCGGCATGTGTCGGCTATCAGTCGGCATGGAGTCGGCTTGATAAACTTGTTTTTTTAGGAAAATGTTTCTAAATTGTTCTAAAAACTAACAAGTTCAGTTATGGGAGGATTCACTTACGAAAATAACAAAAACAATCCAAAAATATTTAAAAACTCTGAAGAATTTGCTCTTTGCAGTTTATTTGTAAAGGAATTTAAAATTGCATTACTGCCCATATTAAAGCATTTGAATAATGGGAAGTTGCACCAACGGCTAATGCAGTTGTTTTCGAAGATAAAGGCATTGGACCGCACTTCAGAGAAAGGCTCGTGCAATGTAGGGGAAGGTTTGAAGTCGCAAAAAGGAAAATTGTTGCTTCGAGAATTCATATTTACCCCAAAAGCTGGCATTAGGCAGAAGTTCGGAAACCCAATTATAGATGTTAAAAACTTTTGTTTGCTCTGGAAGGATTTTGATTCATCATCTGCAAAATTTCCGAAAGGTGCTACTGATTTTGAGCTTCTTTATTTGGTACTGGCTTACGAGCCAGCGTTGAATTTGTTTACCACTTATGAAGCTGCCCCCATCCGAAGATCAAAGACAGAAAAAGCGGAGCAACTGGAGTTGAAGCTGCAAGAGAAAATCAGCAAAAAAGATGGTAATCATTATATTCCGATAGTTGGGTTGCGTTTTTTGGAGATCCTGGGAGAGGAAGAATATGAATGTTTGGGACAGGATGCCGTGGGAATTGAGGTCTTGGGGGTTTTTAATTTTTGAATCTGTGAGTTTGTCAGTTTGTTAGTTTGCTCCTTTTTTCGCATTGAAATTGGACCGCTCTTTTCCGTTCAGCGGGGACATCCCCCTTGCCCCCTTCGAAGGGGGGATTTTGATTTGTTGTTTTTGTTTGTTTGTGAGTTTGTCTGTTTGAATTTGTTTCTTCTGAAATTGGACAGTTCTTGTTCGTTCAGCGGACGACATCCCCCTTGCCCCCTTCGAAGGGGGGATTGTGATTTTGTGAATTTGTGAATTTGTGGATGCCAACTACCAAAAGATGGCTCTAAAGGGCTTTAGTCCTGCCACCATACGCAATTACCAACACAGCCTGCTCCACTTTTTCAAATATTTTGAAACGGCTGATCTGCGTACCATAACAAAGGATCAGATTGAGGGCTATGTGTTCCATTTAATAAGCAAGCACCGCATTGGCGAACAGAAGCAGAATCTTGTTATTAACGCCATCAAATGTTATTATGAACATACTTTGGCGATGCCGCGGGAGTACTACACCATTACTCGGCCAAGGAAGAGCAAGGATCTGCCAAATGTGCTGAGCGTGGAAGAGGTTCGGAAAATACTGAACCACCCCACTAACCTTAAGCACCGGGCCATACTGCACACCATATATGGTGGCGGCCTGCGAGTGGGCGAAGTGATACGCCTTCGCATAAAGGATATTCGCAGTGAGGATGGGTATATTTTTATAAAGGACAGCAAGGGCAAACGGGACCGGCATACGGTTCTTAGCCCTATGCTGCTTTCTTTGTTACGCGAGTATTATAAGGCATATAAGCCTGCCTATTGGCTATTTGAAGGGCAGGATGGCGGGCAGTATAGCGCCAAGAGCATACAAAGTATTTTTAGATGTGCCGCAAAAGCTACGCATTCCAACCCTTGGAGCACGCCCCATACCCTTCGCCACAGTTTTGCTACCCACCTAATGGAGCGAGGTGTAAACATACGTTACATACAGAGCGCTTTGGGCCACGCCAGCACCAAGACCACTGAGATCTATACCCGGGTCCTGGGTATAAACAACAAAACTTTAAAGAGCCCTTTGGATAGTTTATATGAAACGGTTACATTTGGAAAGGAACAAACCAAATGACATGCGCACATGTGCGATATAGCAGCAATAGGCATGTCGTATATACACATGTTACCACACATTTGAAAAAAATTGCGGATAATTAATGAAAGAGTATTTATTTTCCGAAAAGGAACTAAAATTAATAGAGTTCTTAAAATCTAATTCGCCCAAAAGAATATGGTTGGAACCAATATTCTATATTTTTGAATATGATAACTTCTACATAGAAATGATAATTGAATGTGCCGAGAAAATAAACCTTGGTTATTTGCCCGAAAAAAAATTCACAACCCAACCGATTACTTATTTTGAACAATACATAACAGTTGCAAAACTTAAAAAAGTAAATCACAACTTTAAATCACAAAAGGGTTCTGAATTATTGATTGAAAATGAAAAAATAACTGACGTAAATATCGTTCGGACTTTGCTCTTTTACTGTCAACACGTTCAATCAAAAAAACACTCCCATATCTTCAATACGGAAAGCTCTCAAATAAACCCGAATTTGGAAATTAATAAAGAACTAAAAATTGAGCGGACTTGTCTCGCCGATGTTGGATTATGGAT
>NZ_JAUGQQ010000026.1 GCF_030410135.1 Aequorivita aurantiaca
ATGATGCTGTAAATCAGAAACATTTTTTTATTGTTGAGTGGAAATCAGATTACGGTTGCGGTAATAAGCCTGGTTCAAATTGTAGGTAACGTTTAGTATAACCGCAGTTACGGGATTAAATTTAATGTTTTTCGGTTAAGCACTGACGTTAGCAATTACGCGTGGATTCGGACGCAGTCGAATCCGCCGTAATTGCGGTTATACAGTGTTCTCTACAGTTTTTCCTGCAATATATATGAGAACAGCAAAAATCAGATACCGTAAAATCGCAAATAACGATTGATAAGATTCCAGCAAATATTCTCCACGCATAAAATCCACATATTTTGAAAACTCGTCAGCACGATTTTCGAGAACAAATCTGGTTCCATAAATCGTATATAAATATTGAAAAATTTGAGACAATACAAAAGCAACGATCCAATTAAAGAATAATTTACGTAATTTATTTTCCGAGAATGTTGTTTGATTTTTAATTGTCAGAAGTGAGAATATTCCAAGTAAAATATAAACTATAAATAATGATGATTCTGTAATCCAAAAATTCAGAATTGGCTTTTGGTCAAACCATATTTGAAAATCGCGAAATGCAATGCGGGCGAAATATGTAAATCCCATAACTGTTGCTAAAATAAAAGCTCCAATTCCAATAAAATAGAAGATTTGTTTTTTGTTTAATTCAATCACGAATATTTTTTTAAATTGTAGAGAACGTTTAGGCTATGGTTTGTTGCGGAAAAAATCCGCAGGATTCTTTCCGCTGTAGCCGAAAGATAGCAAAACGGCGAGAATTTTCGGCAGAAAATTCCGCCGCAATGAACTATAGCTGGTGTTGTGCAACGTTTTTTAGTCCAAAGCCCATCCAAAAGCTGAGCTGATCATAATTAATATATTTATTCCAATTATTGCGAGACTTGTAAAAATCAATTTTTTTCTGATAGCTTGCAGCTTTAAAATAAGATTGACCAGATAACAAATCACAATTGTCAATATCCCGTAAAACATAATCATTGTTGCAAAAATTATTATCTGACGGTCAAATCCGTTTAAGGAGATCAATTCCGGGTCTCCATATTTTGGAAAATGCCCAAATTCAATTAAACCTTGTAATATGAAGTAACTCCAAATAATTATTGAAAGAACCAAAAGTATTGTGGTCAGCCGTAAAGTGTAAATTACTAATGGGTTTAGAATATTTATTTTAGTTTGAGAAAATGTCATATTTTAAATGTTGCACAACATGCGCATATACGCATGTTTTTAAATATTATTGCTGCTATCCCGCACATGTGCGCAACGGCATCCCTCCCAAATATAAACCTTATTTTTTAACCACCGCCATAAGCGTCTCCACCTTAGTCGTAAGCACTTTATTCTCCTCCTCCAGTGCGGCAATGCGCTGCTGAAGGGGCAGGGTTTGGTCTGGGGCGTTGGTGGTAAATTCTGCCGGCAGCTGGGCGGCCAGGTCCAGAAAAAAGTTGTGCTTCATCACGGTGCACAGCTGCCACAGCACTTCGGTTTGAAGGGAGGGGCGTTTGGTGAATTCCAGTATTGTTTCCGGTGCCCGGTGCATCGCCCGCGACACCGCTGCTTTGGAAATGCGCCGTGCCTTGATGCGCTGCGCAAGCATTTCGCCCACGTTTGGGCTAGTCCTCTGGAGGTTAAACTTGCTTTTTGCCATAAGTATCAATTTTTAATGGTGAATATGTCCGTTTTAATAGTCTAAATATCGTGATTGATAGTCAGAACATCATTTTTAATAGTCAAAATATCTATTTTAATAGTCAGAATATTATTTTTAATAGTCAGAACATCTATTTTAATAGTCAGAATATCATTTTTAATAGTCAAAATATCTATTTTAATAGTCAGAATATCATTTTTAATAGTCAGAACATCTATTTTAATAGTCAGAATATCTGTTTTAATAGTCAGAACATCTATTTTAATAGTCAAAACATCATTTTTAATAGTCAAAACACTATTTTAAATAGTGCAATTGCCATTTTTATAGTGGTTTTGACTATCTTTTTTATCATAACGGAGGCGAAAAAAAAACGGTTCCTCAAGAACCGTTTTCTACTGCTCCACTAATTCTTACGAAATAGTTTCGTTGTCATCCACCGGTTTACCGCCATTCTTTGCGAACCGAGGCTTTAGCCTGTCATAGCTCGCCTGTGCGCCGGGCACGCCGCTGCGCGCCAAAACATCATACATGCCATAGGCAGCCGTGGCAAGGCCATAGCCCTCGTGCCCCGCAAGACGCCGGATGTCCTCCACCCTTTGGCTAATGTTCTTCATCCAGCTTAGGATGCTCTCCGTTTGTTCAAATAGACTGAGGTCATTCGCCAGAAATTCCTTGTTGTAGGTGCCGTTCACCGCGGCAATGGGGTTGGTGTTCATCTCGTCCAGCACCTCTTCGGCAAAAACCTTGTTGTCCACATTTATGGAATTCAATTCCCTGCGTTGCTCATCTGTGAGCGTTGCGGTGGGCAGGGCGGACTCTACCGTGGTTAGGGCCTCCATAATTTCGGTAATTGCCAGCTCCGCAAGAACCTGGTTCAGCAAATTTTGATTCGTGTTGCTCATAATGTAAAATTTAAGTGGTTTATAGTGTGACAATTATGG
>NZ_JAUGQQ010000027.1 GCF_030410135.1 Aequorivita aurantiaca
TGTCCTTTTTCAAGAATAAGTTCCACTTTGTCCTTGATGTTATATTTTTCCAAAATGGTCTTGCTTAAACGAAGTCCTTTTGAATTTCCGATTTTAATTATTGATGTTTCCATAATTTCTTAAATGTTATTACAAAGTAAATACATTTTATTGAAATATCAAAATTCGTTCCGTATTAACGTTCTGGCTAAGCTTTGGGCGGATATTACAAACGCTAATCTGTCGGCTGTGCCCAAAGATAGCAGATAAGCAAAAACTTACGGCAAGCCGTCAGCCCGCCTGAAGCTTAGCCATTGTTGTGCTTAGTGTTTTTTATTCTTTCTTTCCAATTTCGTTTTTCAATCTGTCGGACATTGTCAACTTGCTTTAGGGTTGTCAAATATTCTGTCAGTTCCAAAAGTTCAATGTCGTCTTTATCTCCTTTAAATTCCGAAGTATAAATCGCATTTCCATAGTTCTCTTGAGATTTATGTGGAGTGTCGTCAATGATTAATATTTTATCCAAGTCAAACCCTAGTTTCTTGACTTTCTTCAGTCGCTTAACGAAAAAATGATGGTCAATAAAATCAATGTTTAAATCTCCATCTGAGTCAAATGTTGAAGGTCTTTTAAAAGTGGCTTTTGAGCGAGCCCAACAAAAGATAGCTTTTTCATCAACCTTTAGCTTTTTAGTCATTTCGTCAACATAAATGTCAGTCGCTGACGACCAGATTGCGAAGCGAAAATTTCTGTCAATATAGTCTATGAACTCGTCAAAGTGCGGTCGTTTGTATACGAAGTAGTCACCAATTTCAAAGTCGTGATCATTGTATAGCCGATTCTTTGTTGCATAAACCAAGGTTTCGTCAATGTCGAGAATTACTAATATTTCAGATTTTTCTGCGGTCATTTTACATTAAGCACAACGTTTAGTATAATCGCAGTTACGGGATTAAATTTAATGTTTTTCAGATAAGTACCTACGGTAGCAATTACGCGTGGATTCGGACGTAGTCGAATCCGCCGTAATTGCGGTTATACATTGTTGCCAGTAGTTTTTTTTATTTTTAAAATTTCCTTTACAATCTTGATTATTAAAATAACCCCCGAAATTAAAAACAATGTCATTACGATTATTAGAAATGCAGTCAAATCTAATTCCATTAAATTATATAGTTCGAAAAACAATGTTCCAATAATCAGAAGAGAGCTTATCAATCCGATAATGATTTTCAAGGATTTGTTGTTCAGATATGGGAATAGTGACAGAGAAATTATTGTCAATACAACTGTCGATGTCATTATAATCAGTCCGGTACTAAATTCCGCATCTTCTTTCATTCCAAGACTCCACATCAAAACAAACAAAAGTTGTCCAATCAATATTATTGAATAAATTACTAATGGTAAATTATAATTGATTTTCACTTTTCGTTAAAATTACTGGCAACGTCTCGGCTATGAGTAGTTGCGTGTTTTGGCACTTAACTTTGCAAGTACGCACCAAACTGAAAATCCGCGAGGATTTTCAGAAGTAGGCGAGAACAAGCAATTACTTATAGCCATTGTTAGCCACCGTTTTTATTATCTTATTTTGTTAGTTAATTCACTTTTTATCACTTTCGCTTTAGGATTGTAATTGGCTATAAGTGAACGAACTATTTCTTCATCTCCAGGTGAAATTTTCGGTCCTAGAGTTACTTTCATTTTCTCAAAAGCTGAATCGGAAATCTTTAAGTCATAATGACTAAAACCTAAAGGTGTCCTATTTTCATAAAGCTCTATGAATTCTTTTACAGGAAATGAGTCTTGAATATTTTCAGTTTTAGGCTTGGGAATTACTGCAAACTTAAATCTCATTTCGTATTCGAACATCCAAATCTTCTCTTTATATACTCCCAATCCATCTAAATATACCCCTCCATATTTATCATTTAATTTTCTGGATATTTTTGGACTTATTTTTTTCTCATCATTTGTGTAAATAATGTGGCGATATGGCTTTCCACTAGATAACTTGATATGGTCTTCCGTTATCAAATCCTCTTCTTTAAATAGAGATTCATTTTTTCCTACTTCGTAAATATTAAAAACAGGAAATGGTAATTCTATTCTAACTCCACGCATTTTAGGAGTGTACATATTCCATAGGGGTAGGTATTCTTTTTTGGTTACTGCCCAACAACTGACAAACACATACATACCTAAATCTCCATAATCAACTGAAAGCCCCTCATTCGTATCGTTCACTTTATTCAATGCTGAAAACCTAATCGTCTTATTAGCTAAAATTAAAGCTAGTGAATTGATTTCTGTGTAATGATAAAGGTTTCTTGGTATGCTCATTTTTCAAATGGTGGCTAACGTTTTGGCTATGGTTTGTTGCGGAAAATGTCCGAAGGACTTTTCCGCCGTAGCCGAAAGATAGCAAAGCTGCGGGAATTTTCGGCAGAAAA
>NZ_JAUGQQ010000028.1 GCF_030410135.1 Aequorivita aurantiaca
AATGCTTTTACTATTGACGCTGCTTCCGGAGAATTAAAAGTATTGAACAAAGTGCTTTTTGATTTTGAAACCAATCCAACAATTACAGGAACAATAAGCGTTGCGAATGGCCTTGCTGTTAAAAATGCTTTGGTAACGATTACTCTGAATGATTTAGTTGAGGAAAATATTTATGATGGCGATGTATTTTTAAAAACACAAGAAGAAGTAAATATTTTTGGAGCGAGTAATTATACTCAAATTACAGGCTCACTAACAATTGGAAACCATGATGAAACAGGTTTAAGCAATATAACTGACCTATCTCCACTTCATACTGTTGGAAGAATTGACAGTTATATTCAAATTGTGAGAAACCCTATTTTAACCACTACAGCAGGTCTTAACATTCATCAATTAGGCGGACAGCTTGCTCTATTGGAAAATCCTTTAATAGAAAGTATTAAAGGATTCAACGATATAACTTCAATCCTTGATTTAAACTTATTTAAAAACGATGTGTTATCAGATCTTTCAGGCTTAACACAGATAACTGACATTCAATATAATCTTTCAATAATCCAATGCCCTTTAATTCAAAATCTTGACTGGTTAAGCAATCTCAGTATTGCTGGAAATGGTTTTACTATTGTTAGTTGCCATTCTCTTACAAATGTGGACGGATTAAATAACTTAACTAGTTTAAGAAATGAAGCAGGTACAATAAGCATTTATAATAATAATAATTTGGAAAATTTGAATGGCCTCCAAAACTTAGATGTAATCCTATCAACCTTGTATATTGTCGATAATCCATTACTTCAAAACATTAGTGGTTTAGAAAAAATTGACGTATTTCAATCATTAAGTATTATCAATAATAATTTGTTGCAAAGCTTACAAGGACTTGAAAAGATTACAAGAAATTTTTTTATTATATCTATTGTGAACAACGATTCTCTAATAAACCTACAAGGTCTTAATAATTTAAGCCATACTTATGGTGAATTCAATATCAGAAATAATGGGAACTTAACAAGTCTAGATGGATTAAATGGTTTGCACAATATTTCACAAATAAGCCTACTTGACAATACTAATCTTTTAGACTTTTGTGCTTTACAAAATGCATTTACAGTATATGGTCAAACTTCTTATACTGCAACTGGTAACGCCTACAACCCCACAAAACAGAACATCATAGACGGTAACTGTAGTCTATAATTTTAAAATTTCTTATGAAAAAGATAAAAACAATCTTCTCATTCACAATGGTAATCGCTATTGTCGTGCTCAGTTTCCTTTCCTGTTCAAAAGACAGTAATGATGATTCAAACCCATTTGAAACAACTGTAACGACTTCAGATTTTTCAATTTCTATGGATGAAAACCCTAGTGACGGATTTATTATTGGCACTGTTTCTGGAACCACAAATCAAGGTTCTGTTACCTTTTCAATTATTGAACAATCTCCTGCAAATGCTTTTACTATTGACGCTGCTTCCGGAGAATTAAAAGTATTGAACAAAGTGCTTTTTGATTTTGAAACCAATCCAACAATTACA
>NZ_JAUGQQ010000029.1 GCF_030410135.1 Aequorivita aurantiaca
CCGTAACTGCGGTTATACTAAACGTTGCCATCAAGCTTAATAAAAACAATCCAATAAATGTACATCTTAGGAATACGTGCTGATAAACTTACTTCGTCCGATATAAATCGACTTATAGATAATCAAATACAGGAAAGTAAAACTCTGGATTATAAAAAAGAATTAAATCTTTCAAAGGACAAAGACAAAAAGGAATTTCTATTTGACGTTTCTGCAATGTACAACACCGAAGGAGGTTGTATAATTTATGGAATTGAAGAAATTAAAGACGATAAAAATCAAAATACAGGAAAACCGAAAAAAGTTTCTGGAATTGATATTGAGAATTCAGATAAACTTATCCAACAAATTGAAGATATAGCTAAAAATTCAACCGAACCGAGTATTTCACAATTACTAATTAATGCAATAGAGGTTGGCGATTTAAATGTAATGGTTTTAGGAATACCTAAAGGTTTAACAATACCTGCAATGGTAACTTACAACCAAACTAACAAGTTTTATAAAAGAAGAAATAGCGGGAAATTTCCTGTTGATGTTTACGAGTTAAATCAAATGTTTATGCAAAATCAAGTTTTGTTTGATAAAGCAAAAAATTTCCGGAAAAATAGAATATCCGAAGTTCTTTTAAAGGATAATATTCCAAATTTAGTTGGTGATACAATCTTTTTAATTCATATAATTCCTTATAGTTTTTTGGAAAATTCCATTTCTGATTTTGCAGTTGAGAAAAACGATTTGACAAAGCAAATGAGGCCTCTTTTGTCTCAAAGCACAGGATGGAATTTAATGTACAACCTTGATGGTTTTGCAACATTTGCAACAACATATCAAATGCGGGAGATAACATCTTATAATCAACTCTTCAGAAATGGAGTATATGAAATTTACACATCTGAATTATTTTATGGTACACGTCATCAAAAGGAAGGATTTGATGAGGAAGTCTTTATGCGTAAAACGGTAGAGTGTATTAAACAAGGTTTAGATGTACTTAATAAGATGAAAATTGAATCACCATTTTTTGTGTCTTTTAGCTTTCATAATGTAAAGGGCAAGATTATGGATAATAATAGAGCAACTTTTGTAAGGGAATTTACAAAAAATGAGCTTTTGTTCCCACTAATTCAAATACCAGCCTATGATTCAGATATAATGAATAAAATGAGACCGAATTTTGACATTTTATGGCAATCATTTGGTTTTGCGAAAAGTCCAAGTACATAGCGGAAAAGCCAGATGGCAACACCGTATATAAGCTATGGCTTGGTCTGTCCTCACTTGGAAAATCCTGAGGATTTTCCAAAGCCAGTTTATATTTGGAGAGGTCTGTGCCGAGACACGCCACAGCTCATATACATAAACGTT
>NZ_JAUGQQ010000002.1 GCF_030410135.1 Aequorivita aurantiaca
TTACCATTCCGAACAGAGAAGTTAAGCCCGTTTGCGCCGATGGTACTGCACCTCGTGGGAGAGTAGGTCGCCGCCTTCCTTTAAGAGCCCCTCACTTTTTGTGAGGGGCTTTTTTTTTGTATTTACTATAAGGTTAATAGTTCCACAATGTGGACGGTGATGACGGTGATAAAGGATGTTCAATCTTTTTGAGGGTTGAAGACCGTACATGTCACTTTTTGATACAGTCCATCCTTTATAGTATCTTAACTTTTGTTTAAGGGTCTTCATTTATAAACCAGATAAGAAAATCTGTCCACGTCCTACTATAAAAATATCCTCCATTTATTTTATGAAAAAATTTTAACTATGTAATATCAAAGTATAATTCTTCAGAAGAATTTTAAAAAATTTGAGGTTTTTATAAAAAATAAGCAACAACAATCCCAATAATAACTGCACTCATTTTGGATAAATGAAATTTGTGATTCTTGGAACTCTCGAAGAGAATTGTAGTGGAAACATGCAGAAAAATACCAATGACTACTGCCTCAATCTGTGTTTCGTAGTGATGGATCATTTCATAATTATTGGAAATAAAATTACCAATAGGCGTCATTAAGGCAAAAAAGAAAAGAAAGGTTAGCGTGATGGAGCGTTTGTAACCAGCATTTATAAAAAAGAATGACAGTATGATTGCCACCGGAATTTTATGGATAATAATCCCAACCAGTAAATTATTTTCTTCGGAAATGGGAAAACCTTCCATAAATGCGTGAATACAAAGACTTATAAACAAGAGCCACGGAAAACTTTTTGTTTCAGAATGAAGATGGACGTGTCCATGTTCCGCGCCTTTTGAGAAAAACTCGAGAAATATCTGAAGCAAAATTCCTAACATTATAAAAACCCCTATGGATTTTGACGGGGTTTCAAATACTTCTGGCAACAATTCAAAAACCGTTATAGACAATAGAAATGCGCCGCTGAAAGCTAAAAAAACTTCCATGTTTTTCAATTCCCTTTTCCTTAAAAAAAGTGCCACGATGTAGCCAATTGCCACGGACAAAAAAAGCAATAAGTAATTCATCAATTAAATATAAGAATTAATCGTTCTGAAGTGTTTTTATCAAAATTGTTGAGATGATAATCGCCAAAAACATTTTTTAAATCCACATTTGCTTCCGCAAAATATCTTTGAAAATCTTCCAAGGTGAGTGCCATTACACGCTCCACGAAATGATATTCTTTTCCTTCGTCCTCAAAATTGATATTCTTTATTATATAACCGTCTTCCACATATTTCTCAATGTGAAAAACGATATCACCAATTTTCTTTTTCTCCTTCGGCACCAGATTTTTTATGGCAAATTCAACATTTAAAAAATCAATTACGGCTGAACCGTTGGGTTTTAGTTCCGCTTTTACTGATTTAATGGTTCGTAAATTATCTTCTTCTTTTTCGAAATAACCGAAACTTGTAAAAAGGTTGAAAACGGCATCAAATTTCTTGGGATAGGGCAGGCACATATCGTGCACTTCAAAATGAAGCCGCGGTTTTTCGTATTGTTTGGCGAACGCAATGCTTTCTTCCGAAAGATCCACCCCCGTAACATCGAATCCTTGTTTGTATAGATATTTGGCGTGACGGCCTTTTCCGCAGGCGAGATCTAAAATAGAATCATTTTTTTCGAGCTTTAAAAAATTGGTGAGCGCGTTCATAAACAATGCCGCTTCCCGATGGTTTCTGTCTTTATACAGAATATGATAGTAAGGGGTATTGAACCACGAGGCGTACCAATTGGTTTTATCTTTTTGCATAGTTATCGTTTCGCCCTGCTAAAATACTGTATTTTTGCAGGAAATCTGTTTAAAAGCTATGACAAACAATTTTAAAATGGTGGCGAAAACGCTCTTTGGTCTGGAGGAACTTCTGGCTCAGGAACTTCGTCATTTGGGCGCTTCATCCATTGAAATTGGTACGCGCAACGTGTCCTTTGAAGGCGATACCGGCTTTATGTACAAGGCCAATCTTTGTTGCCGTACCGCAATTAAAATACTAAAACCCATTACTGCATTCAATATTTTTACGGAAGAAGATCTCTATAAAAAAATATATGAAATGCCGTGGGAAAAATATATGGACGTAAAGGGCACATTGGCCGTAAACGCCACGGTTTTTTCTGATGTTTTTACACATTCACAATATATTGCCCTTAAAACGAAAGATGCCATTGTGGACCGTTTTCGCGACAGGGAAGGGGAGCGGCCTGATGTTGATTTGGACCACCCAACGCTGCGCATCAATGTTCATATTGACCGAAATATTTGTACAGTTTCTTTAGACAGTTCTGGGGAATCGTTGCATAAGCGGGGATATAAAGTGGAAAGCACTTTGGCTCCTATAAATGAAGTACTCGCCGCGGGAATTATTATGCTTTCTGGCTTCCAAGGGCAGTGCAATTTTTTGGACCCTATGTGTGGGGGAGGAACTATTTTAACCGAAGCGGCCATGATTGCCTGTAATATTCCGCCAAATTTGAATAGGGATGAGTTTGGTTTTGAAACCTGGCCAGATTTTGACGTTGATTTATATGAAAAAATAGAAGAAGCCGCCCTTAAAAAAGTTCGTGATTTCCCCTATAAAATTTATGGTTTTGATACAGATCCGGTGGCAATTAAAAAAGCAAAGGAGAACATAAAAAGTGCAAACCTGCAAGATTTTATTGAAGTGAAACAGCAAGATTTTTTCGAAAGTCAAAAAGAAAATGACAAGCCACTTTATATGGTTTTCAATCCGCCGTATGATGAGCGAATTTCAGTAAAGGATATTGAGGAATTTTACAGTTCCATTGGCAACACCTTAAAACGTAATTATCCCGGCACACAGGCGTGGATGATAACTTCAAATATGGAAGCCTTGAAATTCGTCGGGCTTCGTCCTTCAAAAAAGATAAAACTATTCAACGGAAAACTGGAAGCAAAATTGGTGCGTTATGAGATGTATGAGGGAAGTAAAAAGGCAAGCAAACAGTAATCAGTAATTATGTAACAGTGCAAAAAGAATAATTATTTAGGGGATGGGTTAGATGCTATTCCCTTCTTTTTTATTCCGAAGCTTGGTTTTTTGCGCCCTCTGTTTTTTTAAATAATGGAATTAAGTACGAAACAGTATAGCCGTAACCAACCCCAAAATCACCGTAATCATACGTTCTATTAAACCCGGGAATATATAGATTGGCAAAATTTTCAGGTTCCTTTTCAGCAAATTTATGCTTTAGTTGAACATTCAATGACAGGTAAAGATTATTGATTACTTCAGTTTTAATTCCTAAAATAAACTCTGCCCATTGTGCATTCAACCCACTAAATTCTTGAGCGTCGTAAATGGTTTGCGTGGGAAATGCGGGATTGTCGGTATAGATTCGATAGCTTAAGAGTTCCTGATTAAAGGTTGAAAATCCATAGCGCAAACCTAAAGTTATTGCATTCTCCATTCCCAACCAATTTTCATAGGCGTTGTAGTCAAAACCTATTTTTGCGTAGCCTCCACTTGTTTGGGATGACACATAAGGCTCAACCCAATCTTTCTTTTCAGTACCGAATTCCACTGCGGCATAAAATCTTTTTGTTACCCTAAAATCGCCCATTATCTCGAATCCCGAATAGCCTTCTTCAATCAATGTGCGGATAGGCTTGGCTAAATCAACCCCAACGCGCAGTCCGAATTTTTCAACCTTGGGCACTGTATCATTGGATATTTCATTTTTTCCTTGGGCCACCGTTGCCTGTGTGCCGCAAAAAAGGCTAATGCAGCATAGTAACGTGCGGGCTATTTTCATCATTTACAGTGTCTCTTATTACGGTAATTTGTTTTATCCAATTTTCGTTTCCTTCCTCGGCTAAATCCTGATCCAAATTAAAATATTCAGTCTTAAATCCGCAGGCACGGTTTACATAATCATTTACCCTTTCGTAAAGGAACGTAACTCTATCAATGTTCTTTAAAGTATCATTGGTTCTAAACGTGGTTCTTATAAATCTATATTTCGTTGTGTCCGAAGTAGTGCTTAACGGCAGGGCGATTTCCTTTATATTTTCCAGCGAAATAACCGTTACTGAATTTTCATAATCTGTCTCTACGGTCAGTACGTTTACATTTTTTGAATTCGCCGGGTTTGCGAAATCATTAAAGGAAATCACCATTTTTGCTGTGGTCGCGGTATCCGGCGGACATATATCGTCCTTTGTGCAACCCTTAAAAGCGAAGGGTATTAATAGAATACAGAAAATTCTTTTAATCATATTTTTGATTAGCGTTTCTCCAAAAGTACAACATTTTCTACGTGATGTGTTTGCGGAAACATATCTACCGGCTGCACTTTTATTACTTTATATTTTGAATCCAAGATTGCCAAATCCCTAGCTTGGGTGGCGCTGTTGCAACTTACATACACAATTTTTTCGGCGCTCAAATTCAACAGTTGTGCCACAACATCGGCATGCATGCCATCTCGCGGCGGATCGGTAATAACAATATCCGGTTTTCCGTGAGTCGTTATAAATTCATCATTAAAAACCTTTTTCATATCGCCCACATAGAATTCAACGTTTTCAATATTGTTTAATTGCGCGTTTTGTTTTGCGGCTTCAATAGCATCGGGCACTGCTTCAACGCCGATAACCTTTTTGGCTTTTTTTGCAACAAACTGCGCAATGGTACCAGTTCCGGTATATAAATCAAAAACCAATTCATCTCCATTCATTCCAGCAAAATCCCGAGTAATTTTGTACAGCTCATAAGCTTGTTCACTGTTGGTTTGGTAAAAGGATTTGGCATTTATTTTAAACTTTAAACCTTCCATTTCCTCAAAAATATGGTCTCGGCCATAAAAAACATTTATTTCCTGATCATACAGTGTATCATTTCCTTTGGAATTAATGACATACAATAATGAAGTAATTTGCGGAAATTCCTTGGCGACCGCTTCCAATAGCAATTTTCTATTTTCCTCGTCTTCGTGGAAAAACTGGAGCAGCACCATTATTTCACCGGTGGAGGAAGTCCGAATCATCAAAGTGCGAAGAAAGCCTTCCTGATGTCGGGTGTTGAAAAAGGAAAGGTTCAATTCTTCAGCCTTTGCTTTTACAAAATCGCGAATCGCATTGCTTGGGTCGGCCTGTAGGTAACAAATATCCAAATCCAAAATCTTGTCCCACATTCCGGGAATATGAAAGCCCAATGCATTTCGATTTTCTATTATTTCGTTGCTTCTTATTTGGTCCAACGTTAGCCACTTGTTGTCGCTAAATGAAAATTCCATTTTGTTACGATAAAAGTATTGTTTTTCGGAACCTAAGATGGGTATAATTTCGGGTAATTCTATTTTGCCGATGCGTTTCAGGTTTTGTTCAACTTCCTTTTGTTTAAAAAAAAGTTGATGTTCGTAACCCATATTTTGCCATTTACAGCCGCCGCAAACTCCAAAGTGTGGGCAAACAGGCTCAACGCGTCTCTCGGAATATTTTGAGGTGGAAAGCACGGAGGCTTCATAAAAAGCCTTTTTCTTTTTGAAGGTTTGCACGGTCACTATATCGCCGGGCACAGCATTGTCGATAAATACCACCCGTCCGTCTTCAGCTTTGGCAACTGCCTTTCCTTTTGCGCCCGCATCCACCACTTCCAGATTTTCCAAAATCTGTCTGTTATTTTTTCTCGCCATAGGCGCAAAAATAGCATAATTGTTAGGTTTAAATCCCGATAAGGCTTCAAAAAATGTGGGATATATTTAGTAATTTGCACCCCCTTGGAGGATTCCGCTCCATAAATCAGGAATCATTTTTTTTACATTACTTCAAATTAGTACAATTTTATGTCAGTTTTAGAGAAAACGGCTTCACAGCAAGCCATCGATTTGGAAAACAAATACGGAGCCCATAATTATCACCCGTTACCTGTAGTTTTGGAGCGGGGAGAGGGCGTTTACGTTTGGGATGTGGAAGGCAAGAAATACTACGATTTTCTTTCGGCATATTCTGCGGTAAACCAAGGCCATTGCCATCCGAAAATAGTTGGCGCAATGACCGAACAGGCTCAAAGGTTAACCTTGACCTCGCGAGCTTTTTATAATGATATGTTGGGGAAATATGAGAAATTTGCCTGCGAATTTTTCAATTTTGATAAGTTGTTACCAATGAACACTGGGGCAGAGGCAGTGGAAACCGCTCTTAAAATTTGCCGTAAGTGGGCTTACGAAAAAAAGGGCATTGATGAAAATGAGGCCGAAATAGTGGTTTGTGAAAATAATTTCCACGGAAGAACCACGACAATCATTTCATTCAGTAATGATCCGGTGGCGCGTAAGAATTTTGGGCCATACACAAAAGGATTCATTAAAATTGAATATGATAATATTGGGGAGCTTGAAAAGCATTTAGAAAGCAACAAGAATATTGCTGGCTTTTTGGTGGAACCAATTCAAGGTGAGGCGGGCGTTTATGTTCCGTCCGAAGGGTATTTGAGCAAAGCCAAGGCGCTGTGCGAAAAACACAACGTTCTTTTTATTGCCGATGAAGTTCAAACAGGAATTGCCCGTACCGGAAAATTACTTGCGGTTGATCACGAAAATGTGAAACCCGATCTTTTGATTTTGGGAAAAGCCTTAAGTGGTGGCGCGTATCCAGTTTCAGCGGTGCTCGCTAATGACTCGGTAATGGGCGTTATAAAACCCGGAAACCACGGCTCTACTTTTGGCGGCAATCCCGTTGCGGCAGCAGTCGCTATTGCGGCGCTAAGTGTAGTTCGTAATGAAAAACTTGCTGAAAATGCAGAAAAACTAGGAAAACTTTTCCGAAGTGAATTGGACAAGTATATTCAAAAAAGTAAGATTGCAAGCCTTGTGCGCGGAAAAGGATTATTGAACGCTATATTAATAAATGATAGCGAAGACAGCGATACCGCTTGGAATATTTGCTTAAAGCTTCGTGACAATGGCCTTTTGGCAAAACCTACGCACGGCAACATTATTCGCTTTGCGCCACCATTGGTTATGAATGAGGAACAATTAATGGATTGTGTTTCTATAATCATTGATACTTTAAAGGAATTTGAATAAACGTATTCAAAATATATAGAAATCAAAACGGCCCCGAAATTTCGAGGCCGTTTTTTAATTATGGGAAATCTAAATCCAGATGGGGATTTATTCTTATTTATTATGGACGATAACTTTATAGTCCAGAATCATATCTTCTGAAGTGGTAAGCTTCACAACATAAACCCCATCACTTAGGTTTCCGGTGTAAAAGCTATATCTGTTCTTGCTGCCCAAATCCTTCTCTTGTATCACCAATTTTCCGTTCATATCATATACCATTGCGGTTTTGATGGTATAACCTTCGGGATTGCTCACTTCCAATTTTTGAATTGGATTGTTTTGGAAAAGGTTTACGTTCGCCTTTACAACTTCCATCTGGTCCAATTCAGCTTCTGGCCTTAAGTTTGGCTTACGGAAAACAATAAAGAATCTATTATCGTACGTACCTGCAGGTAAATTTAAAACAACGCCGGAAGCAGTGGAATTGCTCAATTCCTGAATAGTATTTTCCTGATTGTCGAAAAGATATACGTGCTGGTAAGGCTTTTTAACTTCCTCTGCTACCACCAAACGAACTTGGGTTGCGTTCTTAATTTTGAAGGCTATTGGAATTTGTTTGTTCTCATCATATTTTACACCGTTAATGGCAAAAGGACGACGGGCGTTATCCGGGCCAATTGGAAAATATGCATCGGTTTGTAAGTCTTGCGCACTCAAGCCATCCAATCCACGATCATACCCATCGGTGGCTTGGTCATAAAAAGCAAGTACCAAATCACGGGTTACGGCTTCATCAAAAACGGACCACAATCTTAAAATAGGTGTACGATAGTCCACCGGAATGGCACCGGTTGATGTTGACAAGGTTGGGCCTCCGCCTGAATTTGTTTCATTTGCGGTTTCATCGGCTCCGGGACGTTGGAAGACTGAACCTAGTACTCCTTCTTTAAAAAATACTCTATGGGAGTTTTTGATGGTCACAGTCCCATAAACGTCGCCTACAAACATAATACCTTGACCAATGGGAGCGAAGCGTTTATTATCATCACTATTTAAACTAGTGCCAGCACCACCTCCTTGATTACCAGAAGAGTTGTAGAAAAAAAATGGAGCAGCAGCGTACGTACCTAAATTGTTTCCATTATAAGGATCATTATCTGAATCCACAGGACCGATTGTAAATATTCCATAACCATAAGGTTTGTTTGAATAATAATGGGTTGGTACTGTTCTATCCTCATCGTAATACCAAAATGTGCCTAAATCCACATTCGTTGGATCATGAAAAAGTTTGTTCAAGTCCAATGCTGAAGGATATGGATTACCGCTCAAAGTCATTTTATTGGCATCTACGGGAATTATTGCATCGCCATTATTGGGCCTGCCGCGAAATTCGTAAAGCTGGTCGTGGTTTGATAGATTTCCGCCATTGTTTATTGTTCCTGCATGCACACCTTTCATTGTAAATCCAAAACCTGTGGGTGCCGCATTGCCGGTATTCATTCGTTGGTAGTCACCTTCAGCTTCAGTACCAGGTTCTTTGTGGGTGTATAACCATCGGCTGGAAATTGTTAATCGCGGATTATTAAATCCATCCCTTGTCGGTACGGTCGCAACTTGTTGTGCAGCGGTTATACCACTCGTGGGCAATGCTTCATATAAATGACTTACGCCAAACCAGCGGTTCCCTGGCGCTACGGGACTACCCACGGGACCGGTATTCCCAATAGGGGAACACCAATAGTAATATGCCCATGGATTGGTAACGGGGGTATTTTGTTGTACTGAAAGTTGGCCATCACCACCATTTCCCAAATTGGGCTCACCCTGAATCAATTGCCCATTCTCACGCAAATAGATACTAGCTTCGGTATTTGTGTTGTTTGTGTTTCGTGATAAATTGACATCACTTTCTACGTAGAGAACTTGGTCCTTCACATAAATATAGGAATCTGCAGTGCCGTTTGGCTTCACGCTCAACTGCGCAAAAATGCTTGTAGATGTTAAAAGTAAAGTTGAAAAGAGTAGTAGGTTTTTCATATTTTTACGGTTTTTAGAAGCCTTCGTATTGGGGAAAACCAGCCTCTATTTTCACGGAATAAATTTAAAAATAAAAATCAATATATACGGCAGTTCACTGCAAATTACATAAAAATTTCGTTAACAGGCAATTAACAAGGTTATAAGGCTGCGAAAGTGGCCGTTTTAAATGAAAAAACTTCAATAGATTTTATATGAAAAAAGGCGACAAGGTTTCGGTTTTGGATGATGCCATTTCGGGCGTGGTCACTGCCATAAGCGGCAACGAGGTAACAATTATTACCACCGATGGCTTTGAGCTGGGGTTTGCTCGGAATGAACTTATTGTTATTGACGGCTCCATTTCAAAACGAGATTTGGCGCAAATGGATGTTTCCACAATTATTTCAGAAAAACAAAACAAAAAGCCCGGCAAAACACAACGAGTAAAACCAAAGGAACGAAGCCTCCCGCCAATGGAAGTGGATTTGCACATAAATCAATTGGTGCCGAAGACTGGAGGATTGGACAATTTTGAAATTCTCACCATTCAATTGGACACTGCAAAACGGCAACTGGATTTTGCAATTTCAAAACGGATCCAAAAGGTTGTATTTATTCACGGGGTTGGGGAAGGAGTGTTGCGGAGTGAACTGGAATATCTTTTTAACCGATACGATAATCTAAAATTTTATGACGCCGACTACCAAAAATATGGACGTGGCGCCACGGAAGTTTATATATTCCAGAATGTAAAATAGAGCTTTTCCCACTGCGGATTTTAGCTAAAATTAAAATTCGGGCGTGGTTGTTTTTGGGATACTTTCCACATTATTTAAGGTTCCCATATTTAGGGTTTCCTGCGTAATCTCTTCCTCGCCATTTTCCAGAACGATATTTTTTAGGACAATCTTTACGCTTTTATTTATCTTATAAGTGTGTTGCCTGTATTGATTAATGTTATAGTCCACAGAAACATTGGGGTTTAAATAGTCCGCACCAACGCTGGAGTCGGTCACGTCATTTCTTGGGTCGAGGTTGCCATCCTTATCTTCGTTTCGGGTAAGCACTCCATCGTTATCATCATCTGGGTCGAGATAATCCGGTATTCCATCCAGGTCGGTGTCCAACGGATTCGTGAAAGGATCATTATCGCCATCGGTATTTTGGATGTCCAGTTCTAGCGCCGTGGGCACATTGTCTCCATCATCATCCACATCAAATAAATTCGGAAGGCCATCCCCATCACTATCGCCATTAAGTTCTTTATCTGCCGGAACGCCGTCATTATCGTCATAACTATAAATAGTTGTGAGTTCCGCAATTCCCGAAGAAGCTAAATAATCTACGGTAACTCTGGGGGAAGTGGGAGGTATGCTGCTGCAAAAATAATCTGTTCCCAAATCGCCATCATAGGTGCGATAGTTAACAAAATTGGAAGTACCGTTTAACACATATTCCTTTGCCCCCTCCACTTTATATAGGCTATCAGTTACCGCTAATTTTAACGAAAGGCTTTCGCGTGCGGCGGGATTCAATTTATAAAAAACATAATTGCCCGCAACGCCACAGGTTTTTAATTCTGCATCGTCAAAATTGAAAGTGGTCACAATAATATCGCCGTCATCACAACTTTGAAGAAAAATAGCTGTCACCAAAAGGAAAAAAATCTTTTTCATTTAGAGTATATGTTTAAAAAATAGAAAAAGGAACTGCATATATAATTACAAATTGATTGTATTAAAGTTCGATAGATGAAATTATGTGCAGAATTCATCAACAGTCACAAAGTAACGCATTTCTTTTTAACTGAAACGCGGGCAAAACTCATTTAATATGTATTTTTGCAAACCGAAATTATCGTAAGGATTGACCGTAAATGCACCGGCACGATCCGAATTTTACAAATTTATTCGCTCCATGAAAAAAGTTTATTTTGACAGTGCGGCTACCACCAAGCCCCGAGAAGAAGTTATCAATTGCATCACCGAGGTTTTAAGAACTGAATACGGAAATCCTTCATCCACACACTCTTACGGAAGGTCTTCAAAATCATTACTTGAAAATGCAAGAAAAAATATTGCAAAGCTTTTTAATGTATCTGCAAGTGAAATTATTTTCACTTCCGGCGGCACGGAGGCGGATAATTTAATTCTCATTAGCGCTGTTCGCGATCTGGGTGTAAAACGTATTATTTCGAGCAAAATAGAACACCATGCCGTTCTTCACACCTTGGAATGGCTTGAAAATGAATATAATGTTACTCTTGAATTCGTTAATTTGGGCGATTGCGGACATATAGATTATGAACATTTGGAAAAACTTCTTTCAGCTACTTCGGGAAAAACATTGGTAAGTTTGATGCATATTAACAATGAAGTAGGAAATATGTTGGATTTGAAAAAAGTGGCGCTGCTTTGCAAAGAGAATGATGCACTTTTCCATAGCGATACCGTACAATCCATTGGGCATTTTGAGCTTGATTTTAAGGAAATCCCGATCGATTTTGCCACAGCGGCGGCGCATAAATTTCATGGGCCCAAAGGAGCGGGTTTCGCTTTTATTCGAAAAAATTCCGGTCTTCGCAGCTCCATTCACGGAGGCGCACAAGAACGTGGAATGCGCGCCGGTACGGAAGCCGTTTATGCCATAGCCGGAATGGCGGAAGCCTTGCGTCTTTCCTATCAAAACCTAGATGATGAGCGCGCATACATTACCGAACTAAAGCAATATTTTAAGGAGCAAATTTCGCAAAACATTCCGGGCGTAAAATTTAATGGTGGCTGCGATGATAATACCAAAAGTACGTACACACTGTTAAATGTGTGTTTGCCAATTTCCCCAGAAAAAGCGATGCTGCTTTTATTTCAGTTGGATTTAAAAGGTATAGCCTGTTCCAAAGGGAGCGCCTGCCAAAGCGGAAGCGAGGGCGGATCGCACGTTTTGAGGCAAATTCTTTCCGAGGAAGATTTGGGCAAACCATCCATCCGATTTTCCTTTTCCAGTTTCAATAAAAAAGAAGAGGTGGATTATGTGGTAGAGGTCCTTAAGGAATTTATAGATGAAGGAATAATGACGCCATAAGATGCATCTTCTTCCAAAAGACTAATTGATTAAATTATTAAAATCTTGCCGTAAGCCGCACGTTGAACACGCGAGGAGTGAGATAGTTTGGAATTGCATATTGCACTTTGGTATAAACATCTCTTACGAAAGTATTGGTGATTGAGTTTTGAACATCAAAAATATTGAAAATCTCCGCGCCAATGGAAAGTTCCTTAAACGGTTTTAACCACCCACTATTTCGCAATTTCGTATCGTCCACAATCACATAACTCACCCCAAGATCGGCGCGTTTGTAATCTGGCAATCGGGTTTGATAATCATAAGGATCCGCGTAACTCGGGGAACCTCCCGGAAGGCCAGTATTGTAGGTAAGGTTTAAATACATTTTAAGCGAAGGAATTACCTTCACGTAATCCTGAAACAACATTCCAAATTTTAATCGTTGGTCCGTTGGGCGAAAAATGTAGCCACGGTCATTTATATTTTCTTCCGTTTTCATATAGCCGAAGCTCAGCCAGCTTTCTGTACCGGGAACAAATTCGCCGGCCAAACGCAAATCGAGACCGTAAGCGTAAGCAACAGCATCATTATTGGCTTGATAGCGGATGCGAACATTGTCCAGAGTATACGGATTTACATTGGTTAAATGTTTGTAATAAAGTTCAGAATTTAAACGAAACTGACGTTCCCACATTAGAAAACTATAATCATTTCCAAAAACAATATGGATGGATTTTTGCGCTTCTACGGTTGGGATAACCTCGCCGGAGGAATCGCGCAATTCGCGGTAAAAAGGTGGTTGCTGATAAACCCCACCCGACAGTCGGAACAGCATATCCATTTCCCAATCAGGTTTCAATGCAACCTGTGCCCGCGGACTGAAAACAGTTTGGGTGGTATTGGCAATATTCATGCCGCTCACGGTCCAATTATGCGCGCGCACGCCAGCATTCAACCAAAGTTCATTTGACCCAAGGTTTGTTTTTCGGCTCCATTGGGCATAACCCGAAAAACGGTTAATCTGTACGTCATTATACGCCCGAACATTGGTATAGGGCTCAATGGGGGAAGTATTGGGATTATAAGGCTGATCATTGGGAGGAAATATTGGGGGGCGGATGGAAAAACCCGCGGAGTCGATAATTTCATATTCCTGAACCCTGTCGCGAATATCCTCTCGAGTGTATTTTAATCCGTACTCAATCTTGTTTTCCTCAATGGATATGTTTCCTTTATGCTCTATATTTAAAATTAGTGCATCCAAATCATTTCGGGCGTGCGTCAATTGACTGCCGATACCACGGGTGAATTCAACGGTTCCTAAGTCTTGGCTTCCTATTTCAGTATTTACTTCGCCTAGGCGATACTCCGCTAAAATATCATAATATTCCTGTTCCGTTGTTTGGTAGAGAGAACCGATAAATTTTGCGGTATAATTTTCCGAAACCACCCAAGTGGATTTTAAGGCGCCGAAATAGGTGTTGTACCGGTCTTCCTCACGACCTTCATAAAAAACAAGCAATGCTATCGGGTCCGTAATGGTGCCGAAATTTGTTTGTCGAGTTAAAGGTCTATAGTTATAGTCGTTTATTGATATATTTCCTAAAAAGCTAAGTTCAAAATTATTAGAAAATTTGTAGGTTAAATAAGTTTGCGCATCGGCAAATCGGGGTTCATAATTTGTTTCAGTTTCTTTGGCATCTACCAAAAGGCTATTGTCGCGGTAACGAATGCCTAATATTCCGGAAAGGCGTCCATTTTTCGAGATACCTTCCACGGAGCCGCTAGCGCCTAAAAGACTTGCATCAATGGTTGCGCCAAAATCAACCGGTCGCCGATAGGTTATATCCAAAACCGACGAAAGTTTATCGCCATATTTGGCCTGAAACCCGCCTGCAGAAAATTCTACATTGCTTGTGAGGTCGCTGTTCACAAAACTTAAACCCTCCTGTTGGCCACTACGGATGAGGAAGGGCCGGTACACTTCAATTTCATTTACGTACACAAGGTTTTCATCATAATTGCCGCCTCGCACTGCGTATTGTGTGCTCAATTCATCGTTACCATTTACACCGGGAAGGGATTTCAAAAGGTTCTCAACCCCCGGATTTGCACCCACCATTTTGCGAACCACTTCGGGCGAAATGGTTGTAACCCCCTCTACACGCTTATTTTCACGACCGGAAATAATCACTTCGCTAATTTGCTCGATACTGGTGTTCATTACCGGATTCAACTCATAATCTTCATTGGGAGAAAGATTAACGGTTACTTGTATCTTCTTATGGCTAAGGTGGGAAAAGGTAATGGTCACCTCAACATTTGCAGGAATTTCAAGCAAATAGAATCCGTTGAAATCTGAAATGGTGCCGGCGTCGCCGTGGGTTACATTTGCGCCGTAAACAGGAATGTTATTTTCGTCGAGAATAATTCCTTTAATAACGGCCTTTTGAGCAAACACCACGGATGCGAAGAAAAAGAAAAGGAATGTAAGCGGGAGTTTTATTGTTTTCAAAAGCAAGTGTTAGGGTTGTTTTCTGAAAAATTTTGCTTCAAATGTAGCACTATTTCCAACATTATCTATTACTATAAGTTTGAAATTATTCTCAGTTTCCAGATTAACATTATCATTAAAATTGTAGGTTAGAACGTCTTTTTTATAATCATATTCCATTAAAATGAATTTATTATTGATTGTTGCTCGGTAAGAGCTTATACCGCTTAAATCGTCCGTTATTTTTACTTGCAGAAAATTCTGGTTGCTGATCCACTTCCCATCGGTAAAGTTTATAGGCTTTATAGTGGGAGGCGATGTGTCCATGGCAACAGTATAACTGCCAAAGGTTCTAGTTTTTGCAGTTAATTTATCGCCATTGCGCGAGGTGGAGGTATAGTAGGGAAGCCCTCTGTAATTCAGTCTTCCAATATAAAGCTTGTCCCGGTCCGCTTCGTTATAATTGGAAATATCTGCAGTAATTGAAATGTTGCTGTGTATAGGAACAACGTCTTCATGGAATTTCAATATGTCGCCCTCATCCTTAATGTCAAGATAGGTGTCTTCATATAGGCTATTGGCGGGAATATAGATGCTGAATTTTCCCTTGGTTATTGAGGTAGCGTGATCTGCAAAAATGTAATCATCAGTTTTTTCCAATTTTTTCGGATTTAAGATTTCCATTTTTTTTCCATCGATGGGGATAGAGACCATCATAGTATTACCTTTAAAATCAAAAACCTCAATGGTATAAATGGAAGTCAAGCTGTCCTGCACGTTTATATAGCCATTGTCATCTTCTTTGGTTATGATGCTTAGTGGATTGTTTGTTTCCCGAAAGAGTTTTTGGACCATACTTTTATTAATTTCATAATAATTATAATCCGTGTACCTATTTAGATAACGCGTTTCGGAAAAATCGAATTTATTGAATAGTACCTCAAATTTTTCCGTACCGTTAAATCTTGTGTTTATTTTATAGGAACCGTTTTTGTTTGAAGCCCCATCCTGCTGATCGAATGTGGTGATTCCGAAACCAATTTTACCGAAAGCAGTTACATTTTCCGTTTTGTAGTTTCCGTCTTTCTGTTTAATGAGTCTCAGCTTCGTCCGATTTTGACCCTGATTTATATGGGCGTCCGCACCAATTGGGTATGCGAAAACAGCACTTACAATGGGTACTTTTGAATCGGGAATTTCAATTCCAAAAAGTAGTGGATTCATGGGCCTTTGCGAGCCATCACGAATTTCGAAATGCAAATGGGGACCGCCACTACCGCCGGTGTTTCCCGTGAAGGCAATTAAATCGCCCTTTTTAACCGGTAAAAGTGTTTTTTCAGGAAAGAGTTCTACTTCAAAAGTCTCTTTTGCGTATTGGGTATCCTTTACGTATTTTTCAATGTCTCCCGCAAAACTTCGTAGGTGGCCGTAAACAGTGGTATATCCGTTTGGATGAAGAATATATAGCGCTTTGCCATAGCCATAATGCTGCACATTTATGCGGCTCACAAAACCGTCAGCTGGGGCGTAGACCGCAAGGCCTTCCCGTTGTTCGGTTTTCAAATCCAAGCCGCTGTGAAAATGGTTTGCACGCATTTCGCCAAAATTCCCGGAAAGCACTAAATTAATATCCAGCGGGCTGGAAAAATAGTCGGTAGGTATATCATTTTGGCTGAACGCAAACCCACCAAAAAGCAGGAGCATTGATAAAAAATTCTTCATAGTGTAAATTTAAAAATACGCTATAATTAAAAGGGGAGAGGGATTGATTTATTGTACTATTCTTCAATAATACAAAAATTTATGGAAAACAGTTTGCTTTTTAGGGATGGTATGCTAACTTTGTGAGTGAAGTATTGAATATAGGTTTTAATGAGCAATCTTTCTGAAATAGTTGATTCTCTTGAAAATAGAATTGGCAATTTGCTTGACAGGCACCAAAAATTAAAAAAAGCCAATGCAAATTTGGAAGAAGAGCTCGCAGAATTAAAATTGAAACAGCAACATTTTGAGAAAGAAATTGAAGTCTGGACCGAAAAATGCGACTCATTAAAACTGGCAAATTCAATGCTCGGCAGCGACCAACATAAACGAGAAACTAAACTTAAGATAAACGCTCTTGTCCGGGAAATTGACCATTGCATAAGCCAGCTTTCCGAATAAAAATATAACAATGGCCGAACCATTAAAAATAAAACTATCAATTGCTGACAGGGTTTATCCCCTCAACATCAATCCTTCCCAGGAGGAGGGGCTGCGGTTAGCCAGCAAAAAGATAGAAGAAATGATTAAGAAGTTCGAACAAAGTTATGCCGTGCGTGACAAACAGGATGTACTGGCCATGTGTGCCCTCCAGTTTGCCGCCCAGGTAGAGCAAAAACAAATTGATAAATCGAGCGACACGCAGGAAACGGAAGAAAAGCTAAAGGCTTTGGACCGCTTATTGCAGGAGCAATTGTCATAACGTTCTTTAAATTAAATAAAAGGTACTGCCTACATTAATACTAATTTTTGGTAAACTCAACAGGAATTCTTTAAAAAGGGTGAGTTGAAGTTGCAAAAGCGAGCCGTCTTTGAGCGGATACTTGACCAACTTATTAACCCTAAACTTGTTTTTAAGGAGTTTATTCAAAATAATAATATTGATGTAGGCTTTTTTTATACACATAATTCAACGAAAAAAAAATGGACATCATAACTATTATAAGTGGCTTCGTTGGTATTGCGATTGGTTTTTTTATTGCAAAAATACTGGAGCGCAACAACGCCTCCCAGCTAATTTCACGAGCAAAAAAGAGCGCAGTTTCCATACTGAAGGAAGCCAAATCTGAAGCTGAAACAATAAAAAAAGATAAGATTCTGCAAGCCAAGGAGAAATTCTTGGAACTAAAATCTGAACACGAAAAGGTAATCCTCAATCGTGACAAGAAAATATCAGAAGCTGAAAAAAGAATTCGCGATAAAGAATCACAAGTATCAAACGAATTGGCCAGATCCAAAAAGTTGAATGCCGAACTGGAGGAAAAACAATCCGATTTTGATGAACGAATTTCAATATTAGAGAAAAAACAAAACGACCTCGAGAAAATGCACCGCAGCCAAGTGGAGCAACTGGAAGTAATAAGCAGTCTTTCCGCCGAAGAGGCAAAAACCCAACTGATGGAAAGTTTAAAGGATGAAGCCAAATCCCAAGCCATGGCATTTGTCCAATCTTCAATGGAAGAGGCAAAAATGACCGCGCAGCAGGAAGCCAAAAAAATAATTATCAACACCATTCAACGTATCGGAACTGAGGAAGCCGTTGAAAACTGCGTATCCGTCTTCAATCTTGAAAGTGATGATGTAAAAGGCAGAATTATCGGTAGGGAAGGCCGAAACATACGAGCCATTGAGGCCGCTACGGGAGTGGAAATAATTGTGGATGACACACCAGAGGCAATAATATTGTCTTGCTTTGATTCCGTGAGAAGAGAAATTGCGCGTCTTTCCCTTCACAAACTAGTAACTGACGGCCGCATTCACCCTGCACGTATTGAAGAAGTCGTCCAAAAAACCACCAAACAAATAGAAGAAGAAATTATTGAAGTTGGAAAACGAACCGTGATCGATTTGGGAATCCACGGTTTGCATCCAGAACTTATAAAAGCGGTGGGCAGAATGAAATATCGTTCGTCCTATGGCCAAAATCTTTTGCATCACTCGCGCGAGGTAGCAAGACTTTGTGGGGTAATGGCCGCAGAACTTGGTTTAAATGCCAAGCTTGCGAAAAGAGCCGGATTGCTGCACGATATTGGAAAAGTCCCCGAAACGGAAACCGAAATGCCCCACGCCCTTCTGGGTATGCAATGGGCCGAAAAATATGGTGAAAAACCAGAAGTATGCAATGCAATAGGCGCCCACCACGATGAAATTGAAATGACTGGATTGCTTTCTCCAATTGTACAGGTGTGTGATGCAATTAGCGGTGCAAGACCTGGAGCAAGACGTCAGGTGTTGGATTCGTATATTCAACGTTTGAAGGATCTTGAGGATATTGCCTTCGGTTTCGGTGGTGTGAACAAGGCGTATGCCATTCAGGCTGGGCGTGAGTTGAGAGTAATGGTTGAAAGTGATAAGGTGAGCGATGAAAAAGCAGCACAACTTTCTTTTGAAATTTCACAGAAAATCCAAACGGATATGACCTATCCGGGACAAGTGAAGGTTACCGTTATTCGCGAAACACGGGCCGTGAATATTGCCAAATAATTCAAGAAAAAATTTTTATTCAATAAAAACCGCAATTGTAATGTTGCGGTTTTTTTATTGTTATCTGGCCTGGAATATTCTCAACTCTTGCTTATTCGTCATATAGATTTTCATATCCTTTGGACGGTTCTTCGAAAAACTTTCCTGTAATGTAGCGGAATTGGCGGTCAAGTTTTGCGATTTTTTTCAAATCAGCATCCGTTAGCGATACGTCGGCAGCTTTGAAGTTTGAAATAATATGCTCTTTGGTAGTCGATTTCGGAATTGCCGCACAACCTCTATGGTTATGCCACGCAATTAGCACCTGCGGAACGGTCGCATTTCTTTCCTTGGCAATTTCCGATAAACTATTTATTTCCATCATATTTGGTTCGTCCTCACCTTTCATTGCACGCGATCTATCACCAGAGCCCAGTGGAGAATATGCTGTCACAAGAATGTTTTCGCTTTTACAATATTCAAGTAATGAATTCTGCTGCAGAAGCGGGTGAAGTTCCACCTGATTCATTTCGGGTTTTATAGTTGCCTCGGAAACAATTTCGCTCAATTTTTTTTCGCTGAAATTGGAAACTCCAATATGTCGCGCAAGTCCGTGCTTTTTTAGCATTTCCATTTGGCGCCAAGTTTCGATAATTGGGGCTTCCTCGGGAGTTAGATAATCTTCGGGCGTTTTTGGAGAACCAACTCCATTTCTAAAAGCAACAGGCCAATGTATTAAATAGAGATCCAAATAATCGAGATTCAATTTTTTAAGAGATTCCTCTAACGCCGGCCTTACCTGTCCTTCGGCGTGCGAATCATTCCATAATTTGGAGGTAATAAATATATCTTCACGGAAAATTCTTCCTTCTGCAAAAATTTCCGAAAGTGCTTCCCCAATTACTTCCTCGTTGCCGTAGATTGCTGCCGTATCAATATGCCGATAACCCGCATGAACGGCCTCCTTTATAGCATTTTTTAGTTCCTTGCCGCCAGCCTTCCACGTGCCCAAACCTATAGCGTGCATCCTGTCGCCATTACTGAATTCTAAAGTTTTCATAGTTGTTTTTTATTTAAAAGATTTGCTTCTGAAAATACAAAACAGCTGCAACAACCCGAAAAATCTGATAAGGTTTGGGATTTATTTAACCCGTTTCAATTTGAAGTAATTCCCGAGGAAACCATCCAATTTATTTTCTGGGATGGAATTTATTGATAACCTCTGAAAGATGACGTCGATCCACATGAGTATAAATTTCAGTAGTGGTTATGCTTTCGTGGCCAAGCATTTGTTGGATTGCCATTAAATCTGCACCATTCTCCAAAAGATGTGTGGCAAAGGAATGCCTGAATGTGTGCGGACTAATGTTTTTTCGGATGCCTGTCTTTTCAGCCAAGCGTTTCACAATTGTAAAAATCATGGCCCTCGTCAATGGACTGCCATGCTGGTTTAAGAAGAGCGTATCCATTGCCTGTGGTTTGATTTTTTGGTGCACGCGAATTTCCTTCCTATAAATATTGATGTATTTTTCAGTGGTGGGTCCTATTGGCACCAAACGTTCCTTATCGCCTTTGCCCGATACTTTTATAAAACCTTCATCAAAGAACAGATCTGAAATTTTGAGGTTTGTTAATTCTGAAACTCGGAGGCCGCATCCATAAAGGGTTTCGAGAATTGCACGGTTTCTTTCCCCTTGCTTTGAGCTTAAATCTATAGCGGTTATTAGGGCATCAATTTCCGATAGGGCAAGGGTATCAGGCAATTTTCTACCTAATTTTGGTGAATCAATTAGTTCCAATGGGTTTGTTTTTCTGTATTCCTCGAAAATCATATAATTGAAAAAACCTTTCAATCCTGAAATTGTTCGGCTTTGGGAGCGCGGATTTACTTTTTTTGCCAGGTCATAGATGAACTGTTGCAGGGTATCTTCGGAAATGGAAATGGGTGAAATAGCCATTTCATTGTTCTCTAACCAACGGGATAATTTCTTAATATCCAGCGAATAGTTCAAGATGGAATTTTCGGAAAGTCCACGTTCCAACCGTAGATAATTTTCATAGTCTGTTAAAACTTGTGACCACTTCATTCCGCTATATTACCAATAAAAACCATAGTTAACAAAAAACTAAATATATTTTAAGCCATAACATTAAAGGTATCTTTACCGTTAAAATTGAAACTTAAAAAATAGAATTATGAAAAAATTGATTGTTGTATTTATTACGTTATTTATTGGAACCGTATCTTTTTCTCAAGAATTGGATTTGGGTATTAAAGCTGGGGTAAACTTTGCAAATATTTCTGATGTTAACGATCTTTCAAGTAAAACAGGATTTCAGGCCGGGGTTTTTGCGGGTATAAAATTTTCTGAAAAAATCGGAATTCAGGCAGATGTTCTTTACTCACAACAAGGAGCTGAATTTGATGCGGGGAAATTTGATTTGAATTATATTAATGTCCCCATTGTATTGAAATATTATTTGGTTCAAGGACTGAATATCCAGGCCGGACCACAATTCGGATTTATCATTGACGATGATATTTATACCGATACTTTCGGAACAAATTCAATTGAGGCGAATGCAGAAAAAAGCGAAGTTGCTGCTGTAGTTGGCGCGGGTTACGATTTTCCATTTGGGGTAAGGCTTGACGCTCGCTACAATTTTGGTCTTACTGACGTTTCCAAAACCGACAATTTCGAGGGAAAGAATAATGTATTCTCCCTTGCATTGGGCTATTCCTTTTTGTAAACCAGAAAAATCCCATTATAAAAGCCGTTCCTGAGGAGCGGCTTTTTTTATTAAATAATTAAGAAACTTCACGAGAAAGCCTTAAAGATTGGTTGTTTTTTCGTTAAAAAATATCAAAAGAACGGAATCGTAGATTTTATAATACGGTACTTTGGCCCATTAACAAAAAAAATCAAATAATTATGAAGAAGTTATTTTTTATTACAGCTATTACAATTATGTCAGTTTCCGCATCACAGGCCCAAGAGGTACGGATTGGTGCGAAAGCTGGTGTCAACTTTTCAAACTTCGGAGGCGATGTTGAAGACTCAAACTCCCGAACAGGTTTTCATCTTGGAGGATTGGTCGAAGTTCCTATTAATGAAAGATTCTCCATACAGCCTGAGATTTTATATTCCGCACAGGGATCCGAGTTTGAAGAATCGGGAAGTTTTGAAGGCATACCTTATGATTACAAAGTGACAACCAAATTGGATTATATTCAGGTGCCAATAATGGCAAAAGTATATTTAATAGAGGGGCTTGCCATTGAAGCCGGTCCACAGGTGGCTTTTTTAGTTTCCGATAAATATGAATTTGATGGAAATGTAGGTCCTTTTGATGATAACGATGAGGGAGATCTGGATGAGAACGATCTTTCTTCCGTTGACGTTTCGTTGGGTGCCGGTGCATCCTATAGATTACCGATGGGATTGTTTTTTGGAGCTCGATATAATTTCGGTTTAAGCAATGTGAACGATGCCGCTGATCGAGATGATTATAAAATACATAACAATGTTTTTCAACTATCTGCAGGTTTTTCATTTTAGTATAAACCCAGACATAATATATTATAAAAAACCGTCCTTTATGGACGGTTTTTTTTCAAATAATTAAAACTTTAAATCAACATAAAATAAAATTTTATTAAGTTTGGCCTATAATTAACCATAAAACAAATTAAATCATGAAAAAATTTTTACTTTTTGCTGCGTTCGCAGTTTTTGTATTTACAGACGGTTATTCCCAAGAAATACGATTTGGGGCTAAAGCCGGGGTCAACTTTGCTTCTATCGTAGGAGATGAAACAGAGGATGTTGACGGAAGAACAAGTTTTCATATTGGAGGTTTAGTAGAAATACCTATTACGGAAAAATTTGCTATCCAACCCGAACTTCTTTTTTCATCACAAGGTGCAAAAGCTGAGTATTCGGATAGCTTTGAGGGAATTGAAGTAAATTATGAAGAGTCACTTAAACTTGATTACATAAATATTCCCGTAATGGCTAAATATTATATTATTGAAGGCTTAAGTGTTGAAGCAGGTCCACAGATTGGTTTTCTTGTTTCTGCCAATGCAGAATATGAAATCTCTGGAGGGGGAATGTCTGACTCAGACGAAGAAGATGTAAAAGATTTTTTTAAATCAATAGATATTGGATTTGGAATAGGCGCATCTTATAGATTACCAATGGGGGTATTCTTTTCAGCAAGATATGCAGGTGGATTTACTGATATAAATGATGATATAGAAACAGATTTTGGAGATATTGATATTGATGATTTTTCCCAAAGAAACAGTGTAATACAACTTTCAGTTGGTTATTCATTTTAGATAAAAACAAGTAAGTGTAAAAGCGGAAGAGAAATCTTCCGCTTTTTTATTTTCTATATTTGCCTCCTTATAAAAATAACCTATGAGTAAAAAAATACTTTTACTTTACAGTCTATTTCTTTCACCTTTCTTGGTTGCCCAAACTAAAAAGTTTGAAGTTGGGCCTGTAATAGCTGTGGAGTTTCCATTTGCAAGCAACAGCGGGAATAGCGATATTGAATTTGATTATACCCCACGACCTTCCGTTGGTGCAGCCTTTAAGATTACCTTTACTGAAAAATTTGCACTGCAGCCTGAATTTACGTTTCAATTAAGGGAAGTGAAGGCTATGAGCAATGGTAATGCCTTATTCAGGAATTCTCCCGTTTATGTCGTAATTCCTGTTTATGCAAATTATTCCCTAAATAAAAACTTTAGTTTACTTTTCGGTCCACGATTGGGTGTGGACGTAACGTTTAGCGCAACCTACAGCACTGGTTCAAATGGCACTTACAGCGAAACCACCGGTGAAACTCCAGAATTTGCGGGTGTTTTCGGTTTTCAATACACTACGCCCATAAATTTATTTTTGAATGTTAAGGGAATGTACGCCTTTACTAAGCCAGATTATAGCGACGAAATAAATGAGAGTGCCATAATGTTAGGAGCCGGCTGGTTTTTTTAGTTGAAAAGAAACCGTTCATTATAAAACAATATATTTGGAATATGAAAATAATTATCATAAACGGACCCAATTTAAACCTTCTCGGCAAACGCGAAAACGATATTTACGGCGACGAAACGTTCAATGATTTTTTTGAAAAGTTGCAGCAGAAATTTCCCATATTATCTCTTTCCCAATTCCAATCAAACATTGAAGGGGAATTGATTGATAAAATTCAAGAAACTGGCTATAGTTATGATGGAATAATTCTTAATGCAGCGGCATACACCCATACTTCCATTGGCATTGCTGACGCAGTCCGCGCAATTGAAACCCCCGTCGTGGAGGTGCATATTTCCAACACTTTTTCCCGTGAGGAATTTAGGCATAAAAGCTATATTGCGCCAAACGCAAAAGGCGTGATTGTTGGGTTTGGATTGCAAAGTTATGAGTTGGCGTTGCAGAGTTTTTTTAAATAACTCTTAGTCGCCTACATTTTTCAATAAATTGATTTTTAAGAATTTTCATTGTCAAAATGAATCAATACTTTAAATAAGCATTGAAAAAGGGGAGCAGATCCGTATAAATCCGTCCCTCGAAACCACCCAAATTGCTCACGTGGTCTCCAATATATTCCTCTGCAAAATGTGGAATTCCAAAGGTTTCGAGTTTTTTACTGAATTGTAAAGCAGTTGTGGGTACATGGGAAAAATCTTCATTGCGTCCCCAATCTATTTTTAGGGCCACTAAATTTTTAAGGCCGGGTAAATGATTTTCAACCATATTCATGGGGAAATTTGCTTCCCATTTTTTTATTACGTCCAGATTAATAAATGGTTTTCCATTTGAATAACTAACTGGAAAATCGGCTTTATATTTTGAATTTTCATTGGGAGAATAGGCTCTGGCCATACTTACAATTACTGCTGCATAAAATGCTTTTTCATCCCAGGTTTTTTCAAAATCTTCTATGCCTTTTATTATATCGGCTTCATTTTTTGATTCGCCTAATATTTTAAACCCGCTGTTTTGGATAGTAAAATCACCAGACCAATTTAATACCGCGGGACTCATTGCATAAATGGCGCCAAAGACCTCAGGAAAAAGCATCCCAATTTTTAAGGCTCCGTTGCCACCCATGGAATGTCCCGAAAGGCCTCGACTATTTCTATCTACAATTGTCCTAAAATTTTTATCGATATAGGCTACCACATCCTTCCCGATAAAATCGGCCCAATTACCTGTAATAATTGAATTGGTGTAAAAACTTCCTCGGAATAATGTATTGCTGTTGGGAAGCACCAAAATTGTGGGGCGCAATATGCCTGATTTTATAGCTTCGTCCATTAATTGTTTCAATTTCATCCATTCGAACATTTCGGTATCCGAGGAATTAAAACCGTGCAGAAAATAAATAGTTGGATATTTTTTGGTGCTGTCATCATAACCTGGTGGAAGGTAAACAGATATTTGCCTCAGGGGATTTTCACCACCACGATTTCCCTCAATGGAAGGAGCTAAAAATTTATTTACAACTATTCTCCCTGCTGCCTGACTGTAAGTTGAGGGGACTGATAAGAATCCTACAAAAACTAAAAAGTAGAGCAATTTTTTCATAAGTGAATATTTATTGTTTAGCAATTACGAGGAAAAATGGTTACTCTATAAATAATGCACTGCAACCACTTTTGGATAAATTAAAGTACGAAATTGTGTGGAGAAATTGAGAATTTATAAAATAAAGAACATAATTACAGAGATTTATAAAAATGATTTTTAATTATTTAATGAAACCTTGCCTCAAAAAAAAAATCTCCCTGAGTTGTAACTCAAGAAGATCTTAAAAATTAATAGTTTTAAGCGATACGGAAGAATCCGAAATTACATCATAAATGAATCACTTCCCCATAAGCATCAGCCACGGCTTCCATTACAGCCTCGCTCATAGTTGGGTGTGGGTGGATCGCCTTCAGCACTTCTTGGCCGGTGGTTTCAAGCTTTCTTCCCAAAACCGCTTCGGCAATCATATCCGTAACGCCGGCGCCAATCATGTGGCAGCCCAGCCATTCGCCGTATTTGGCGTCAAAAATTACTTTTACAAAACCGTCCTTTTCACCGGAAGCACTTGCTTTTCCGCTTGCGCTGAAAGGGAACTTCCCTACTTTAATTTCATAGCCCGCTTCCTTGGCTTGTTTTTCTGTCATACCAACGCTTGCAATTTCTGGCGAAGCATACGTACAACCGGGAATATTTCCGTAGTCGATAGGCTCGACGTGTAACCCTGCAATCTTTTCAACGCACGTAATCCCTTCCGCCGAAGCCACGTGGGCTAGGGCAGGGCCGGGCACTACATCGCCAATGGCGTAATAACCAGGGATGTTTGTTTGGTACCAATCATTTACCATTATTTTTCCTTTGTCGGTTACGACTCCAACATCTTCGAGACCAATATTTTCGAGGTTTGAAGCAATTCCTACGGCGGAAAGTACAATTTCAGCTTCCAGTGTTTCTTCGCCTTTAGCTGTTTTTACGGTAGCTTTTACCAGTTTACCACTCGTATCCAATTTCTCTACGGAAGAATTCGTCATTACTTTTATTCCAGCTTTTTTGAAGGAACGTTCAAACTGTTTTGACACATCTTCATCTTCCAACGGAACTAAATTCGGTAGAAATTCAACAATAGTTACTTCGGTTCCCATAGAATTGTAGAAATGGGCAAACTCCACGCCGATTGCGCCGCTACCCACAACAATCATACTTTTGGGCTGGGTTTTTAACGTCATCGCTTCACGGTAGCCAATTACTTTTTTGCCGTCTTGTTTAAGGTTAGGCAATTCGCGGGAACGCGCACCGGTTGCAATAATTATATGGTCTGCGGAAATTTCCTTCCCATCAACATCCACTTTTTTTCCGGGCTTCAATTTTCCGAAACCGTTTATAACTTCAATTTTATTCTTCTTCATCAAAAACTGCACGCCCTTGCTCATTCCATCGGCAACGCCACGGCTTCGTTCCACAACTTTTCCGAAATCCTTGTCAAATTCCTTTACTGTAAGGCCGTAGCTGTCCGCATGTTTTAGATAGTCAAAAACCTGTGCGCTTTTCAAAAGTGCTTTTGTTGGGATGCAACCCCAGTTCAAACAAACGCCCCCAAGGCTTTCTTTTTCAACAATTGCGGTTTTTAAACCGAGTTGTGAAGCGCGTATTGCGGTAACATATCCACCGGGACCGCTTCCTAAAACTATTACGTCGTATTTGCTCATTATATTATTTTATGTGAATTTCTTTTGAAGCAACGAATTTACAAAATACCGAAGGAAAAGCACCAATTATTAAATTCCAAATTCCAAAAAAAGCACCAAATTCCAAAAGACTCGTTTTAGAATTTGGTGCTTACAATTTGGAATTTCTTTGGAATTTGGTTCTTAAGATTTGTAAATTTCTTATTTTCTGAATTCCAACGAAAGTGAATTCACGCAATATCGTTGGCCTGTTTCAGTTGGACCATCGTTAAAAATATGCCCCAAATGGCTACCGCAATTGGAGCAGAGGATTTCGGTGCGAATCATTCCGTGAGTAGTATCCTTTACATATTCCACGGCGCCTTCAATAGAATCGTCAAACGATGGCCAGCCACAGCTGCTTTCAAATTTGCTGTTACTTTCAAAAAGGGGCGTGTGGCAAGCACCACAAACGTAAGTGCCATTTTCGAAATGCAAGTTGTATTCACCAGTTCGAGGAAATTCGGTTCCTTTTTCACGAAGAATGTGATATCGTTTTTCGCCCAATTCCTCGCGCCATTCGGCTTCCGACTTGTTGACGGGATATTTATTTGGATTATTCATTTTCAGGTATAAAATTTAAAGCAACTCCATTAATGCAATGTCTCTTGCCCGTGGTTTCCTTAGGGCCATCGTTAAAAACGTGACCCAAATGTCCGCCGCATGTGGCACAATGCTCCTCGGTGCGGGTGAAGCCAAGTTTATTATCTGTGGAATATGCTACATTATCTTCAATGGCACGGTCAAAACTGGGCCAGCCAGTGCCACTATCAAATTTGTGCTTGCTTTCAAAAACAGGAGCACCGCAACCAGCGCAAACATAGGTGCCTTTTTGATGGTTGTCATTAAAATCACTTGAAAATGCAGGCTCCGTTCCTTCGTGTCTCAACACATTGTAAGCTGCGGGTGAAAGCTGTGCTTTCCAATCGGCATCGGTTTTGGTGACTTCAAACGTATCTTTTGCGGCTATTTTATTCTTTTGGGCTGGAGAGTTGCAGCTAACGAGTAATAAAATTAGAATAGATAAAGTGGTTAAAACTCTCATATATTAAAGTACTAATTTTTCAATTTGAGAATTCTCCATTTCTATGGTTCTAAGTAAAACTTCCATTGAGGGTTTGGTTTGTGCAAATTCCGCTGGAACTATGGCAATTCGAAAAGTTTGATTGTTTGTAAAACCAGAATCCAATAAAGTTAAATCGAAATTAGCATCCAAAAACAATCGAACATCCAAAAATGTATGATCAAAATTATATACTAGGGTTCCTTGATTTACAAAATAAGTTTGCGGAAGTTGTTCCCAAACATCAATTGGGCCACCGTTTCCAGAAACTGTTTCAACCAAGTGATAGACTAATACTGCATCGCTCTCAAAAACTTCAATGTTTACGGGAAAGCTCACCAAATTTTCATAATTATTGCCATTGTTAAAAGTCACAGTGGTTTCAAAAACCTGTCCTAAGAAAGAAACGCCGTCCTGTCCCGGAGGCCCAGGATCGCCTTCGCAGGAAGTGAATAAAACTGTGGTAGTAATGGCCAAAAAAAGAAGTATGTTTTTCATAATTGATATTTTAAATATTTAGACATGAAATTTTACAAAAGTCGTTCCACTTTTTGTAACGGTTAAAAATAAAGGCATCGGGAACAAAATCTTATTAAAGAAACACTAAAGTTTAAATAAGGTTTGATCTATTCTGAAAATTCAATTTTAGAAAAATTTTGGGAACAATCTATATTTATATTTCTAATTTTAACATTTAAACAAATTCACCATATATGAAATTTTCAAAATCGATTTCCATTCTATTGTTAGGGATATTGGTTGTTGCGTGTAGCACCAATCCCTTTACCGGAAAACAGACCTTGGCCTTGGTGCCAAATTCCCAGATTTTACCAATGGCTTTTCAGCAATACAAGGAATTTTTATCTGAAAATAAGGTTGTGAAGAATTCCGCGGATGCACAAATGGTAAGATCCGTGGGACAAAAAATAGCGTCTGCGGCCGAACGGTATTTGACCGCAAATGGTTATGCCGGCTATTTAACGGATTATCGTTGGGAATACAATCTAGTTGAAAGCAAGGATGTGAATGCGTGGTGCATGCCCGGAGGAAAAATTGTGGTCTATACGGGCATTTTACCAATAACTAAAAATGAAGCAGGATTGGCCGCGGTTATGGGCCACGAAGTAGCACACGCACTTGCAAATCATGGGCAACAGCGCATGAGTGCTGGGCAATTGCAACAATTGGGTGCTGTGGCAGGAAATGTAGCCCTGGCCAATAATGCGGAATATCAGCAAATTTTCAACACCGCTTATGGAATGGGGAGTAATGTGGGAATTATGCTTCCCTTTAGCAGAAGCCACGAAACGGAGGCAGACCATATTGGCCTGATTTTAATGGCTATTGCGGGATATGAGCCAAGTGTGGCGGCTGAACTTTGGCAGCGTATGCAAGCCCAGGAAAATGGTAATACACCGCCGGAGTTTTTGAGCACACACCCATCCAGCAGTACAAGAATCCAAAACATTCAAGCGTGGGCGCCCGGGGCACGGGCAGAGGCTAAAAAATTTGGTGTTACCTCATTTAAAAGATAAAAAGATAAAACATAATTTTTTTAGAATCCCGCACAAAGCGGGATTTTTTATTAGCTTAGTGATCTCAAAAAAACCATAATATATGCCCCAATTGCTGAAAGGAAGTAAGAAGCTGCTTAATGCTTGGGCTTTTTATGATTGGGCAAATTCCGTTTATAGCCTGGTAATTGCTTCTGCTATATTTCCTATTTATTACCAAGCACTGTTTAAATCTGCGAATATTGCCACAGTTTCCATATTGGGAGGAAGCATTCGCAGTACACCACTAATAAGCTATACAACTGCCGCCGCTTTTCTAGTGGTTGCTTTAATTTCTCCTTTCCTTTCGGGTATTGCAGATTATGTGGGCAACAAAAAGAATTTTATGAAATTCTTTTGCTATTTGGGCGCTTTTTCTTGTATAGGCCTTTATTTTTTTACACTTGACAATATATATTTTAGTTTGCTCTGCTATTTTTTTGGACTTATTGGTTTCTGGGGAAGCTTGGTTTTTTATAATTCCTATTTGCCGGATATAGCTTTTCCTGAACAGCAGGACAGGGTGAGCGCACGTGGTTATTCCATGGGATATATTGGCAGCGTTGTTTTGTTATTATTTAATTTATGGATGGTAATGTTTCCGCAACATTTTGGTTTTGGCGAAGGGGGCGAAGCAAGTATGCGAGCCATGAAATGGTCCTTCGTGACTGTGGGAATTTGGTGGATTCTTTTCAGCCAATATTCCTTCTATTTCCTTCCCAAGGGAAACAAAAGCGGAAAAAAAGTTAGCTCAAAAATAATATTGAACGGGTTCCGGGAACTTGGAGGGGTTTACAGATCACTATCCGCTAATTTGCAATTGAAAAGATATTTAGCCGCTTTTTTTGTGTACAGCATGGCCGTTCAAACTGTGATGCTAGTAGCTACTTATTTCGGCGAACAAGAAATTGCGTGGGGCGGAGATGATGCAAAAGTGATTGGATTGATATTAAGCATTTTGATTATTCAACTGGTGGCGGTTTTGGGAGCGATTTTAACCTCCCGTGCTTCGGAAAGATTTGGAAACATTCTGGTTTTGGTTGTAATAAACATCATTTGGGTGTGCATTTGTGTGTATGCGTATTTTATTGATACACCCACTCAATTTTATGCTACCGCGGGAGTAGTAGGGTTGGTGATGGGAGGAATACAATCACTTTCGCGATCCACTTATTCCAAATTTTTGCCACAAACGAAAGACACAACTTCCTATTTCAGTTTTTACGATGTTGCCGAAAAAATCGGGATTGTCGTAGGAATGGTACTTTATGGGTTTATTGACCAACTGACTGGAAGTATGCGAAATTCCATTTTATTTCTGGTTTTGTTTTTTATAACAGGTGTAATTTTGCTATTAAGAGTACCAAGAAATAAAAACAATTAAACAATTTTTAACTAAGTTTGCGTTTATTACCTACAAACTCCTATTTATGAAGAATATCTATCTTTTGAGAGGAATGCTTCTCTTATTTATAACCTTTCAATTTCTTTCGTGTGAAAATGAGCCACTCACAGGTGAATTTGTCCAAGAAGAACAAAATGAAGCCGAAGAGGGTCAATTTAAAGCCCAAGTTTCTGGATCGGAATTTATCGCATCTTCAACCAGCGCAACTATGACTTCTGAAAATGAACTGGTAATTACCGGTTCTAAACCGGGTGGGGAAGATATTGTGTTGGCCATTACCAATGCGGCAGTGGGCACCTTTAGTCTAACCACTGGTGGCACAAATGAAAATGCCGGAGTTTATTTTGACGGTTCAGCAAATTTACTTCCTTACATATCCGCTCAAGCTCTCGGTGGTTCGGGCCAATTGAAAATTACCGAACTTAATACCGATGCACAGACAGTGACGGGAACCTTTAGTTTCGTGGGCTTTCGAATAAAGGTAGATGCAAATGGAGATCCGATTTTGGATGGTGATGGAAATCCAGTTTTGGAAAACATTGAAATATCAAGCGGCGCCTTCAACGCAATTGAATATATACTTGACGACACCGGAGGAAATGGCGGCGGGAACCTTCCCGACAACGAATTTTTTGCAAAAGTTGATGGCGTAGATTTCATTGCAGATACCATTTCTGTTACCGAACCGGTAGTTGGCAATGTTCATATGATAAAAATAGAAGCCCGAACTGCGGATAGAAAACACATTCGAATTGATGTTCCGCGTTCCTTGGGAGTAGGCACTTTTGAAATGGTTCCTATTTCGGACGGCACAAAATTGATTGCATTGTATAATGCGGGCGACGGTACCGAAAATCTGACCTCCAACCCGGGAACAATTACAATTTCGGAATTTGATCTTGAGGCGGGCGTGCTAAAAGCTACTTTCAACTTTACTGGAACCGATCCCATAAACCAATTGCCTGATGTAGTTCAAATAACGGAAGGTAGTTTCACGGCATATTTTGAAGGGGTGCCTGGGGCAAACAATACATTCACGGCAAACATTGATGGAGCAACATATACACCTGACGAACTATTGGTTGAAACCTCAGTGGTAAATCAGTATCCGCGCGTTACAATAACAACAACCCAGGATGACAAAAGAATGGTGTTAAGTTTCCCGCTAACCGTTACTCCCGGAACTTTTGAAATGAGCACTGAAGTAATTAACGGAGATGAAATTGTGGCAACTTACACTCCAATAGTGGGAACCTCCATTACTTATGTTTCCACACCAGGTAGTCTGGTGATCACCAATTATGACCTTGCAAACGGATTGATTGAAGGAAACTTCAACTTTACCGGTCGAGATGCAACAGGGCAGGATCCCACAATATTCCAAGTTACAGGAGGGGAATTTTTAATTGTCCTTCCTTAAAAAATTAAAATCGTAATAATAACGCCGTCTTGGGAAATTTCTAAGACGGCTTTTTTTATGCTCTAAAGGAAAATCAAGATGTATTAAACATAACTGGCATAACTCTTGAAATATAGATAGGATGAGCGTGTGTTCGTCTGAATATCAACGTTCTTACTAACTAGTAAAAGATATATTATAATCATTATACATCGTGCGCAATTGAATTGTGACACAATGTCCTAAAATAAAATATGGCAAATTCAAAACTTACAACATTCGACAAGTTGTCATTTCAGGATTTAAAGGAAGATGCAGAATTCATTCCGCTTATGTCAGCGGAAGATGAAGATGCAATGCATAAGGAACAACTTCCTGAAATTCTCCCAATTTTACCACTGCGCAACACAGTTTTATTTCCCGGTGTTGTAATTCCTATAACGGCAGGACGCGACAAATCCATAAAACTTATAAACGAAACCAACAAAGGAAATAAGGTTATTGGAGTAGTGTCGCAAAAAGATGAAGATGAAGAAGAACCCGGAATTGGCGATATCAATACCATTGGAACCGTGGCACAGATTCTTCGGGTGCTGAAAATGCCCGATGGAAATACAACGGTTATAATTCAGGGGAAAAAGCGATTTGAAGTTGCAGAGGTTCTCACTACCAGCCCATATATGACCGCGACCATAAGGGAAGTAGCCGAAGCACGCCCTGAAAAAGAGAGCGAGGAGTTTAACGCCATCATAGATTCAATAAAGGAAATGGCGCTTCAGATAATCAAGCAAAGCCCGAATATTCCTTCGGAAGCCGCCTTCGCCATCAAGAATATTGAAAGCTCCAGTTTCCTCATCAATTTTGTTTCTTCAAATTTAAATATTGATGTAGAGGAAAAGCAAACGCTACTGGAAATAAACAATTTGAAAGATCGTGCGCTTGAAACCCTTCGCTATATGAATATGGAAATCCAGAAGCTCTCGCTTCGCAATGATATTCAGAGCAAGGTGCAAAACGACATAAATCAGCAGCAACGTGAGTATTTTCTGCAGCAGCAAATGAAAACCATTCAAGAGGAGTTGGGTGGTTCATCCATGGAGGAGGAAATAGATGAAATGCGCGAACGTTCCAAAACCAAAAAATGGAGCAAGGAAGTTGAAAAGCATTTTCAGAAAGAGCTTTCAAAAATGCAGCGAATGAATCCGCAGGTGGCAGAATTCAGTATTCAGCGCAATTACTTGGACTTACTTTTAGATTTGCCTTGGAATAAATACAGCAAGGATAAGTTTGATTTGAAGCGCGCCCGAAAGGTTTTGGATCGCGACCATTATGGCCTTGATGATGTGAAAAAACGAATCATCGAATATTTGGCGGTATTAAAGCTCCGTAATGATATGAAATCGCCCATACTCTGTCTTTACGGTCCTCCGGGGGTTGGAAAAACTTCCTTGGGAAAATCAGTTGCAGAGGCATTGGGACGAAAGTATGTTCGGATGAGCTTGGGCGGGCTTCGTGATGAAGCAGAAATCCGTGGACACCGAAAAACGTATATAGGCGCAATGCCGGGACGAATTGTGCAGAGTCTTAAAAAGGCTGGAACGAGTAATCCGGTTTTTGTTTTGGATGAAATTGATAAAATTTCGGCTAGCAACCAGGGTGATCCCTCTTCGGCAATGCTTGAAGTTCTCGATCCCGAACAAAACAATTCTTTTTATGACAACTTTTTGGAATTGGGCTATGATCTTTCCAAAGTTATGTTCATCGCTACTTCCAACAGTCTAAGCTCTATTCAGCCAGCATTACGCGATAGAATGGAGATTATTAATGTTACCGGATATACAATTGAAGAAAAGGTGGAAATCGCGAAAAGACATTTGCTCCCAAAACAACTAAAGGAACACGGTCTGGAAAACGAAGCTTTAAAGATTGCGAAGCCGCAGCTAGAAAGGATTGTGGAAGGTTATACTCGCGAAAGTGGCGTCCGTGGCCTTGAAAAGCAAATTGCGAAAATGGTACGATACGCCGCAATGAAAATTGCAATGGAAGAGGCATACGAACTAAAAGTTACCAATGAAACAATTATTGAAGTTTTGGGCGCTCCAAAAATGGAACGTGATAAATATGAAAACAATGATGTTGCCGGCGTAGTAACGGGTCTTGCTTGGACCAAAGTTGGCGGGGATATTTTATTTATTGAATCTGCACTTTCTAAAGGAAAGGGCACTTTAAATATGACCGGAAACTTGGGTAAGGTTATGAAGGAATCCGCAACCATTGCCCTAGAATACATAAAATCCAATGCAGATCGTTTGGGCATTAAGCCGGATATATTTGAAAATTATAACATCCATATTCATGTACCTGAAGGCGCTACCCCAAAAGATGGCCCTAGTGCGGGAATTACAATGCTCACCTCATTAGTATCACTTTTCACGCAGCGGAAAGTAAAAAAATCCATTGCGATGACGGGCGAAATTACGTTGCGAGGAAAAGTTCTGCCCGTGGGTGGAATAAAGGAAAAAATTCTTGCTGCAAAACGGGCTCGTATAAAGGAAATTCTACTTTGTGAGGACAACAAACGTGATATTGATGAAATAAAACCCGAATATTTAAAAGGGCTAACCTTTCATTATGTAAAAGATATGAGCGATGTTCTAAACCTGGCATTGACCCAAGAAAAGGTAAAGAACGCAAAAAAGCTCTAATCCATTTGTCAAAGCTGATTAATGTACAATTGACTATTATACATTAATCAGCTTTGATTTCTTTCCTTTGTAAAAATAAATTATACTTGCATTCGTTTAGTTTTTAGTTACGGTAACACGCGTCTATGGCCCAAAAGGTTTTTTTTGTTGTTTCACTTTTAGTATCTCAGCTTTTGGCAGCACAGATAGGGGGAAGGGCAACATATCAATTCCTTAATTTGGTAAATAGTCCTCGAATGGCCGCACTTGGTGGCAAAGTAGTTACAAACTATGATTATGACCCTACACAAGGTCTTTTCAATCCGGCTAGCATCAACCCGGCCATGGACAACCAACTTTCCCTTAATTATACAAATTATATTGGCGACGTAAATTATGGTACGGCCAATTATGCCTATCTGTGGGATCGTAGAACGCAAGTGTTGCATGCGGGAGTAACGTATGTAAACTACGGAAAATTTGACGGGTACGATGAAACAGGCAATCCAACAAGTAGTTTTAGTGGTGGTGAAGTCGCTCTTTCGCTTGGCCATGCAAGAAATATAGCATTTACTAATTTTCACGTTGGCGTAAATTTAAAATTGATTTCCTCAAAACTGGAAAATTATGGATCATTCGGAGGTGCGCTGGACGTGGGCCTTATATATGTTTATGAGGATTGGGATTTACATATCACGGGAGTTGCTCGAAATATTGGAATTCAATTTACGCCATACCACGAAGAATATGAGCCGCTTCCCTTCGAAATTATTTTAGGGATTTCGCAAACATTGGAAAATATACCCATTCGATGGCATTTCACTTTAGAAAATATGCAGCAGTGGAATATTGCCTTTGCCAATCCATCCCGTTCCGAGACAGATTTGGAAGGAGAAACCACCGAGGAAAAAATAACATTTGTGGACAATGCCTTTCGACATATGATTGCCGGCATTGAACTTTTCCCGGAAAGTGGATTCAACATTCGATTGGGGTATAATTTTAGAAGGGGCGAAGAACTGAGAATTGTGGATAAACGCGCATTTGCTGGCCTAAGCGCCGGATTTGGAATAAAGCTGAATAGATATAGACTGAGCTATTCCTATTCAAAATATAGTACGGCCGCATCCTCCAGTTTTTTTGGCCTAAATATAGATCTTCAGTAAATGAAAAAAATTACCATTGCCATTGACGGTTATTCCTCCACAGGAAAAAGTACGGTTGCAAAACAACTTGCGGATCATCTGGGCTATGTTTATGTGGACAGTGGCGCAATGTATCGGGCGGTAACTTTATATGCAATGCAGCATGGAATAATTTCAAAGGATAAATTCGATATTCCGGAATTGAAGGAAGCACTTCCGTCCATTCAATTAAAATTCAAAAAAGAACCACATTGGGAAAAGGCACGAATTTATTTAAACGGAAATGATGTTGAAGACGAAATTCGGAATTTGGAGGTTTCTAAATTCGTAAGCCCAATTGCAACCATACACGAAGTACGTGTAAAGTTAGTGGCCCAACAACAGCAATTTGGTTTGGAAAAAGGTGTTGTGATGGATGGTCGAGACATTGGCACGGTGGTTTTTCCTGAGGCTGAACTTAAAATTTTTATGAACGCCTCTTCGGTGGAACGTGCCCAACGCAGGCTTAAGGAACTCTTGGATAGAGGGGATAGCGTTACATTCAACGAGATTTTAAAAAATATTGAAGAGCGCGACTTTATTGATACCACCCGGGAAGATTCTCCCTTGCGCAAGGCAGATGATGCCATTGAAATTGACAATTCAGAAATGAATCTTGAGGATCAGTTCCACGTAGCGCTACAGTTGGCAAAAGATAGAATTGCGGGACGAATTTAAATTTCTTTTTCCCCATATTTCTTCATGCTCCCAAATCATTTTTAGAATCGAAACTTATAATAAAAACTTATAAAATGAGCTTTTTTCAAGAGTTTAAAAATTTCGCTATAAAAGGCAACATGATTGATATGGCCGTCGGAATTGTTATCGGCACAGCCTTTAATAACGTAATCAGCACCATTGTAAAGAAAATTGTAATGCCCCCGCTTTCGATGCTTACCGATGGGGTGAGACTTTCGAATAAAAAATATGTGCTACGGTCTGCCTCAGAATCGGCAGAGGAAGTTGCCGTGGGTTATGGCGAATTGATTGAAGTATTGATTGATTTTTTCATAATTGCCTTCACCATATTTTTGGTCATAAAATTAATCAACCGGTTTAAGAAAAAATCTGAGGATCCGCATGACAAAACAGTTGAAACACCCAAAAACATTCAACTTCTTTCAAATATTGAAAAGCTGATGGAAGAACAAAATTCACTTCTCAAAAGCAAGAATATTAAGGAATAACCTTGCGTGCCGAGGCCTTGCTTGTTTTGGTTTTTCCGACCTCTCTGAATTCAAAGGTGTAAGTATTCTTGTCTGTGGCTAAAATTTTTATGTGAATGGCCTTCTTTTCCGCCTGATTTTTTGGATTCAGTTTTTCCAAAACATATTCACAGTCGTTAATCCATCGCACAGATGAGGTATCGCTTTTTCCATCGAAGTAATCTATCTCAATTGAATCCTTCCGGATTATTGTGGTTTTAAAAACTTCCGTACCCGAGAGAGCTTCGAATTCGAATGTGCCAGTTTTGAAATCGGAACAATCGCGTTCCTTATTATAACAGCTGGTCAATAAAAGAAGGGAGAAAAGAAAGGTTATGCGCATTTTAAAATTTTTAAAAGCGAATTTCCGAAAAAATAGTGAAATCCACTCAATTCTGGTAGACATTAAAACTACCGTCCTTATAAAATATAACTATTCTTTCGATGGATTTTAAATTTCTGTCCGTGTAAACTGCTTTACTTTGTTCCTTAATATTTTGTTCGGAAAATAAATCCATCGGTATTTTTCCAGATACTTCGTCTTTAGATTTTGGAGTTATCGACTTACCTTTATTTTCATTGATAGAAGGGAAAGTACCCTTTCCAAATAATAGCCAATTCATTTCAACCTCATCAAAATTTTGTAACATTTTCATTACAAAATCCAAACTTGGTTTATTCCTACCGGAAAGTAAATGAGAGATCGTGGACCGATTAAAGTTTATTTTTTCTGCAAAAGCAGTAGCGCTTAACCCATAATATTCGAGCACTTTTTCCAATCTTTTTACGAACTCCGAACTGTTTAACATTGTAACAAAATAATTATTTTAACACTGCTACAAATGTAAAATAATTCTCATTAACATCAGAGGATAGATTGAAAAATATAGAATTCTAGTTATATTTTTACTTTATATATATTGTTATAAAATACTAATATACAATATTTAAACTTTAGTTATATCGAGAATTAAATTTTTATTGAAATTTACTGCACATCACAATGAAATATGATTACTAATGTAAACTTTAGAAGTCTAACTGCTTGTTTACAAATGTGAACTTTTCATTGTTTAACTTTGTGAACAGACATTTTCATATGGAAATAAGTAATTGGTATCGCGACAATTTTGAATCGCAACTTCGCGGTAGGTATATCACATTAAACCACGTGTCATCTTTATTGGAATCTTATCGCTTGGACTATGAAATTACAGTTGTGGGACATTCGGAATTGGGTCGGGAAATTCCAATGATAAAAATGGGGGAGGGACCGAAAACCGTTTTGGGATGGTCGCAAATGCACGGCAATGAGGCCACAACCACCAAGGCCATATTCGATTTTATGAAATTCATTTCTCAAAAGGCAGTTTTTCAAAAGGAAATAAATGAATTTCTAAATCAGTATTCATTTTTTATAATTCCAATTTTAAATCCCGATGGGGCAGAAATTTATACGCGGGAAAACGCCAATAATGTGGATTTAAATCGAGATGCACAGCATCTATCCCAAAAGGAGAGTAAATGCCTGCGAAAAATTTTTGACAGCTTGCAACCTTCACTGTGTCTTAATATGCACGATCAGCGTTCAATTTATGGATTTTCAACCGGGGCGCCGGCAACTGTGTCATTTTTGTCTCCCGCGGCTAATGCTAATCGGACCTTAACGGAATCCCGAAAGGTGGCGATGCGCGAAATTGTCAAAATAAATAATCTGCTTCAGAAGTTTATACCTGGGCAGGTGGGCAGATTTGATGATAATTTTAATGAAGCCTGTGTGGGCGACACTTTCCAAAAAGCTGGTGTTCCCACTATTTTATTTGAGGCGGGCCATTATGGGCAGGATTACCAGCGCGAGAAAACCCGTGAATTCATTTTCTATAGTTTGTTATCGCTCTTTGATATTATTGTACCAGAAAATTCCACAACGCATTATGAAAGCTACTTTGACATTCCTGAAAATATTAAAAACTACAATGATATCTTGATTCGCAACATTCAATTGAAATTTGAGAGAAAACCTGTTTCAATTGCAGTTCAATTTGAAGAGCAATTAGAGAAGGGGCGCATTAAATTTGTACCCGTAATTGAAAATGTTGGACAATTAAAAGCGAATTTTGGCTATAAGACGAAAGATGCCAGTGGCTTAGAAATTTTAACAGATTCGCAAGATAATTTAACAGTTGGCTCCATTCTTTCAGAATTAATTGATAAATCTTCATAATAAGTAATTTATTTTCAAAAATTAAATTCGATTATATCCTAAAAACTTATAATTTTGCCAAAAAAGAAAAACGTAGTTATGGCAAAATTTAAATTGGATGATACAGACCACAAAATCCTAAGTTTGTTAATTGATAATACGCGAATTCCATTCACGGATATCTCAAAAAAACTTGACATTTCGGCTGGTACTGTACACGTTAGAGTAAAAAAAATGGAAGATGCCGGGATCATTACCGGATCATCTTTACAAGTTGATTATAAAAAACTGGGATATTCCTTTATTGCTTATGTAGGGGTTTTTATATTTAAAACTTCCCAGACACAGTTCGTTTTGGAACGAATCAGTCATATTCCATTTGTTACTGTGGCTCATGTAACCACTGGCAAATTCAATATCTTTTGTAAGATTAGAGCTCGGGATACTGCCCACGCAAAAGATATAATTTATGAAATAGATGATATCGAGGGCGTTAGCCGTACAGAAACTATGATTTCCATGGAGGAAAGTATAAATGATAAAAAACGTTTGCTTCATTCCATTTTCAAGGAAATATAGTTTTTACCCAATTTTATATTAAAGCCTTTGCCTTCCAGCAAAGGTTTTTTTTATCTTTCGTAAAAAAACCGATGTATTCCAAAAATATTACGGAAGTAGAATTCAATCCATATTATAAACACTATTTGGAATTGGTAGAAAATGATTCGTTGATGGAAGCACTCCACAGCGGATTGGAGTCGACATCCACTTATTTTAGGAATTTACCTGAGGAAAAATGGTGTTTTCAATATGCCGCCGATAAATGGACTCCAAAAGATATATTGCAACACATTGCCGATACCGAAAGGGTTTTTTCCTATCGCGCCTTATACTTTGCCCGCAGTACCGATGCGGTTCTTAAAGGATTTGATGAAAATGTATTTGCGCAAACCGCAAGGGCAAATCAACGAACCGTTGACGACCTTTTGGAAAACTATCGTAATGTTAGGCTGTCAACTTTAAGCCTATTTAAGAATTTTGACGAATTACAGCTGATACAAACAGGCAATGCCAATGGCAGCAATATGTCAGTTAGGGCGGCGGGATTCATTATCTGCGGCCATGAAATACATCACCGTAACATTATAACGCAACGCTATTTATAATGAAATTTTTTAAACTATTAAAAGAAACCTACCTCAGTTGGGATAAAAATGATCCTTGGGCAAAAAGCGCAGTTATTGCATATTACGCCCTTTTTTCATTACCGTCACTCTTAATAATTACCGTTCATTTTGCGGGAATCTTTTTCGGAAAAGATGCTGTTGAAGGAAGAATCACCAATGAAATTGGAGGTCTGATTGGCAATCAAAGTGCAGACTTAATTCAGACAATGATAATTAATGCGGCACTTTCGGAAAGTTCGTTGCTGTTTATCATTTTCGGGATTGGAATGCTGATTTTTGGTGCAACCGGTGTATTTTTTCAACTGCAAAAAGCATTGAATGATATTTGGAGTGTCCGTTCCAAAAAAAATACCATTCTAGATACTTTAAAAAGACGCGCGATTTCCTTCGGAATGGTTTTGATAATTGGATTGCTCCTTTTAATTTCATTAGTCATTACCACCGCCATTAACGCCCTAAGCGATTTGATAGGAAATTATTATACAGACCTTTCAACGATTTTAGTTGAAATTTTAAACTTCCTTTTTTCCCAGATAATTATCACAGCACTATTCGCCGCTATTTTCACATTGCTTCCCGACGTGAAAATTAAGTGGAAAACAAATTTTATTGGTGCTTCTCTAACCGCATTGTTATTTTTAATAGGAAAATATGCAATTGGGTTTTACTTCGCAAAATCGGATCCGGCTTCAATATATGGCGCGGCCGGTAGTTTAGTGCTTATTTTATTGTGGGTGTATTACACTTGTTTGATTTTATTTTTTGGCGCCGAATTTACGGTTAATTGGGCAATACATCGAAATATTAAAATTGAGCCTACCAGCAACGCCACACTGTCCTACGAGCGGGAAATGGAAGAATTACGGGAATATAAACGAAAGGTTGAAGCCGATAAAAAAAAAGCCGAAACCTTAAAAAGTAATTGATTTTCTTACAGTTTCTTAACAAAGATTGGGAAAACATTAGTAGCAAATACTTGAGATTCTGCTCGTTCCATCTTATTTTGGGATGTAATTAAGTTTAACTAAAAAAATTGATAAAATGGATAAGCGAATAGCAATTTTGGCAACAAATGGATTTGAAGAATCTGAGTTAAAATCGCCCAAGGACGCGATGGAAAAGGAAGGTTTCACGGTAGAGATAGTTAGTGAAGAAGAAGGAAAAATCAAAGCGTGGTCGGATGGCAATTGGAGCAATGAATATACCGTTGACCAAACTCTTGAAAATGCTGATTCAAAAAATTACAACGCCTTGGTCCTTCCCGGAGGAGTTATAAATCCGGATAAGTTGAGAAGAAATGAAAAAGCATTAAAATTTGTGCAAGAATTTTTCGAGCAGAAAAAACCCGTAGCCGCAATTTGCCATGCCCCACAAACCTTAATATCTGCAAACGTTGTAAAAGGCAGGAAAATGACTTCCTTTAGCTCAATAAAAGATGATTTAATAAATGCAGGCGCAAATTGGGTGGATGAAGAAGTGGTGGTTGACGAAGGTTTCGTTACTAGTAGAAATCCTAAGGATTTACCAGCTTTCAATTCCAAACTAATTGAGGAAATTAAAGAAGGAAAGCATGAACATCAGCACGCTTAGAATTCTGGATCATCTTAAAAACAAAAAAGAGGCTTAGAGCCTCTTTTTTTGTATGGGAAAACTATTCCTCCTCATCCAATTTCTTTTTATCGGGAATTTCACTAATTGGTTCATTGAAATCTGCATCATCGTAATCATCCTCATCAAAATTCGCCATGCTTGTTTCAAGACGGGAGCTCACTTTCACTAAATATACGGTATCCTCAGTCCTTACTTCAACTGCCTCTACAGTTTCATTTCGGGCATTTTTAAAAGTGATAACATGGTCATCATCATATCCATCTGGATATTTTTCAACCAGCAAAGAAAGTATTTCGGGGGTTAACTTTCTATAATCTACAATAACTCGCTTCATTTAAAATTTCTTCTTTTTGTTTGTGGTTATAAAACTATTCAAAAATTGATGACTTAAAAATATTTTACAGGAATTTTTCAGAAATTTTTATAATACTCAAAAGCCTTGTAAATCAAGCTATTGTTTACTGTGCAATCAGTTATGGGATGGCCAATTTCCTTTAATAACACAAAAAGAACTCGGCCGTTCCTATTTTTTTTATCAAAGATTAGCAGATTTATGATTGCTTCAATATCACGTTCAATAAAGGTTTGCTTCGGAAAATACTTGAACATGGTAGCGGAAACTTCCAACAATGATTGTTCAGAAAAACCGCATATTTCCATCGAAATAAAACTTTCGAGTACCATGCCGGCGGCAATTGCCTCTCCATGCAACAATGTTTTTTTCGTATTATTTTGAAGGAAATAAGACTCAATGGCATGGCCAAGGGTGTGCCCATAGTTTAAGGATTTACGCAGGTTTTTTTCCGTTGGATCCTTCTCGACTATTTCTTTTTTAATTTCAATTGATTCCCAAAGTAATTCCTCAAAATTTGCATTGTGGGATAGATTCACGTTTTTTATACGCTCCCAATATTTTGTTCCGTAAATTAATCCATGCTTTAACATTTCTGCCAATCCAGATATTAGGTGTTCCTGAGGCAGGGTTTTTAAAAATTCTGTATCAATCAAAACCATTTCCGGAAAATTGATAACCCCGATTTGATTTTTAATGTGGCCGAGGTCAATACCATTTTTTCCGCCAACGGAAGCATCAACCATGGCCAATAGGGAAGTGGGTATATTTATAAACGGGATGCCGCGCTTAAATGTGGAAGCCACAAACCCACCCAAATCCGTAACCACACCACCACCCAAATTTAAAATCAGACTGCTCTTGTCGGCATTCATTTCTGAAAGCGTTTCCCAAACTTTTATGGTAGATGCTATGTTTTTATGGATTTCGCCTTCGGGAATTGAAATAGTCTCGTACGGTTTTTCGAATTGGAGACGCTTCAGCAAGTAAGGAAGGCAGTATTTATACGTGTTTTCATCGGCAATAATAAAAATTTGGGACGGCGGACTGTTTTTAATTAATAATGAAATATTGTCCCAACCCAAATTATTTCTATAAACTTTACCCTTTTCGTTATTTACCATTGTTATGTTGAAATTCTCATAGATTTTAAAGTTCAAATCTAATTATATTTGCACACATAATTCGACTTTATATGGCACCAATGAACATCTTCGACAATACCGAGACCGCATTTCAACTAAAAAGCGATTCCGAACTGGAGCGTGCATATTTTCTTTTCAAAATGATTTCCATGGAGCCTTTGGTAAAAATTGGTTCTGCGGTTACCAAATTTGCGCTAAATGTAAATTTACCGGTGGAAGGCTTAATTCGTTCGACGGTATTCGACCATTTTTGTGGCGGGGTGAATGAAAGAGATTGTATGGGCACGGTAGATAGGCTTCACGATGTTGGAGTCTCTTCGGTCCTGGATTTTTCGGTGGAAGGAAAGGAGGAAGATGCCCAATTTGATGCTACGGCCAATAAGGTAATAGAACTTACTCTTTTGTCCAAGAATATGGAAGCTATGCCGTTTTGTGTTTTTAAGCCTACAGGTTTTGGAAGATTCAAAATTTACCAAAAAATTACGGAGAACCAGGCCTTAACGGAAAATGATAAAGAGGAATGGAAAAGCATTGAAAGCAGGTATGATAAAGTATCAAAAACCGCCCACGCGAGCGGTATACGGCTGCTTATAGATGCAGAGGAATCATGGATGCAGGATGCAGCGGACGAGCTTTGTGAAAAGATGATGGAAAAATATAACGTTGACCGGCCTATTGTTTTCAATACCTTACAATGCTACCGATGGGATCGTTTAGAATATTTAAAAAAGTTACACCAAAGGGCGAAAGCAAAAGGTTATAAGCTGGGTTTTAAAATTGTTCGGGGCGCTTATATGGAAAAGGAAAACGATCGCGCAATAGAGAAAGGTTATAAATCGCCGATTTGTGAGAGCAAAAAAGCAACCGACGACAACTTTAACGAAGTACTGGCATATATATTGAACAATCTTGATGACATTGAATTGTTTATTGGCACCCATAATGAGTACAGCAGCTATTTGGCTATGGAATTGATGGAACAAAAAGGAATTTCCAAGAGTGATGATCGGGTTTGGTTCGGTCAACTTTTCGGGATGAGCGATCATATTTCATTTAACCTTGGCGCAATTGGTTATAATGTGGCAAAATATATTCCATTTGGGCCAGTAAAAGATGTTATGCCTTACCTAATAAGACGTGCCGAGGAAAATACATCGGTAGCGGGACAGACCAGCAGGGAGCTCACGCTTCTGAAAAAGGAGAAGCAGCGAAGGAAACTTTAATAAATTGAAGTCTTTACTCTAATGTTTTAAATATAAATTTGCTTCAAGTACCGTTGCTAAAGTGTCGCAGTTTTCAACTTTTATTTTAAGGTTTTTTTCCGCAAAAGTTCCCACGATAACATACTGTTTACAAGAGTCTAATTTCGTATTGCTTTCACTGAAAACTACATCTCCATGCTCCAATAAATATGAAACTGCTGCGGTGTCCAAGTTATTTTCACGTAGAGAAGTAATCGATTTTTCTGAAAAGACGCGATCTTTTAATCGTATATTTTTTAGGGTTCGAGCGTCCAGACCATAGGAGCAAGATGTTTTTTTCCCACTTAGAATAAAAATAAGAAGGGCTATTCCAATAATAAAACCCCCAGAAAAATAGGCCAGTCGGTAAGCTAACTTCATTTTTTTTTGGATTAACTGATGAAGAAATTGATGAGCAGAAAATTAAAAAATCAATAAATTGAGATCGCTATAAGGCATGTCAAACCAATCTGCTACTGCCTTATTTGTCAAAATTCCACGGTAAAAGTACAACCCATTTTTTAAACCATTGTCATAACGGATGGCATTTTCCAGGCCGCCGCTTTCTGCAATTTCCAGAATATAAGGGGTAAAAATATTACTTATTGATATTGAAGCAGTTTTAGGGTACCGGGCAGGAATGTTCGGCACACCGTAATGAATAACATCGTGCTTAATAAATGTAGGATTGTCGTGGCTGGTCATTTCAGTGGTTTCAAAACAGCCGCCCATATCTACACAAACATCAATAACAACGGCTCCCTTTTTCATATTCCTGACCATATCTTCCGTTACAATAATCGGGGCCCTGTTTTGGCCCCGAACCGCTCCAATCGCCACATCGCAGCGCAACAGTGCTTTCATTAAATTTTTTGGTTGTACGGTGGAGGTGTATAAAATTCTGTTTACATTGGTTTGAATAGTTCTTAATTTGGTGATGGAGCTATCAAAAACTTTAACGTTGGCACCTAATCCCAAGGCCGAACGCACTGCAAATTCGCCAACAGTTCCGGCGCCGATTACAACTACTTCTATTGGCGGGACCCCGCTAATATTTCCAAAAAGTAAACCATTGCCTTTTTTTGCATTCACCATTAGTTCCGCCGCGATCAGCACGGAGGCGGTTCCCGCAATTTCGCTTAAGGCCTTAACGGCAGGATAACTGTGATCTTCGTCTTTAATAAATTCAAAGGCAAGGGCTGTGATTTTCTTTTTTGCGAGCGCATCGAAATAAGATTTTTGCCGGGTTTTTAATTGGAGGGCAGAAATGAGAACAGTTTTGGGTTTTATTAACTTCAACTCTTCCAATGTTGGGGGCTCAACTTTTAAAATGATGGGGCATTCGAAAACTTTTTTTGTGTCATCCGTTAATTCTGCGCCAGCCTCTGCGTAATCTCTATCAGAAAATCCCGCTTCATTGCCTGCGCTTTTTTCAATCAGCACGCGATGGCCGTTGCTAACTATAGCGTTCACCGCATCTGGTGTTAGACAGATTCGTTTTTCCTGAAAATAGGTTTCCTTAGGAATACCAATATGTAATTCTCCTTTTTGCCTAGAAATTTCTAGTGTTTCTTCTTGTGGAAGCAGCTGAGCGATGGTAAAGGGTGATTTTGGTTTTGGATTTGGCATGGTTTTAAACTTGAACGTATGAATTTACGTAATAATTTTCATCTTTATCCAGGTTAAAAATTAGCGGAACAGATCCTTTATCTGATCCCAAAAGGAACGTTTTTGCAATAGTTCTTCCTCAAAGGATTTTAAGTCGTTCGCTCTCATTTGGCTAAAAAGCTTCGCTCGTATTAAATACACAAATGGCACTAGAACCATCATTATTGGAATTACGTATACTATTTCCACCTCATCAACATCGAAGTTTTGTTTAAGAATATTAAAAAGTTGAAAGACATACATCGATAGTGGAACTAGAATAATCCAGTGCCACCAATGTTTACAAGTAAAGAACCAAATAAGAAGTAATATCACAGGAATTACTTTTCCGGTAAGAAACCAGGCATATTGATATAGGGAGGGAAATTTTGTAGTATAAGTAAATAAAAAAGTTTCCCAAACTTGAGTGTTGTCTGGGAAACTTTCATAGCCATAATATATAAAAGGGGTACAAGCCATTATAAAGACTATAATGCCCCCTTGAAGTAGGCTTTTTCTATCCGGCTGGCGGAACTTTAACCGTTCTCGCGTCGATTTGTTGTGGGGTTTGTTCATCTTGGATTCCTTCTGGGGTGCAAGAAACAAAAAGTCCTGCGGCAAAAATTGCGGCTACAATAATAAGTTTTAAATTTTTCATGATAGTAAGTTTTTGTGAGGTTAATATGGGTCAAACTTACAGTCAAAAAACTTAAAAAATCTAATTAAGTTTATGGTATCTTTACAGGTTATTCTACAATAAAATGCTTTGAAATGCATTCTATTCCCAAATTTGATGTTAAATGATTAACATTTTTGATATCCCGGTAATTATTCTTCTTTATTTCACCGTTAATGCTGGTTGGTTTACTTTTCGTTTTTTCGATTGTTTATAGGTTTGGTTTTTTTGAAGTTTAATAATGTTATCGCAGAAAAAATGTCTCTAATTAATGAATGTTTATATTCGAGACAGATTGTTTAGAAATAACGGTCCAAGTTACGGATTAAATTTGATATCGTATTGAAGGTGAGGTTTAAAAAAGGTCCTTGATCTGCTGCCAAAAATTTTTCTTGGTAACCAACTCTTCCTCAAAACTTTTTAAATCATTGCCCAATAATCTGTTCGAAAGTTTTGCTTTTATTAAATAGACCAAGGGGATAATTATTAGCATTATTGGGAATAGCCACCATATTTCCACCTCATCCGTAATACCAACATCATCATTAATTACACTAAACAATTGAAAGGCGAACATACCAATTGGTATCAGAATGACGTGATACCACCAGTGCTTGCAGGTAATGAACCAGATAATCAAAAGCAACAAGGGCACAAACTTCCCCATCATGGTCCATACGGATACATAAACTTCTTGATACCAATTTGCTCTATATGTAAATAAAAAAGTTTCCCACACTTTCGTCTGTGGGAAACTTTCATAAGAATAAAATAAGTAAGGGGTTGCCGCTATTATAAGCGCTATTATACTACCCGTTACTAGGTACGATGATTTTGCTTTTGTGAATTTGTTGTGGTGATTGTTCATCCTGTATGCTTTCCGGAGTACAAGAAGCTAAGGTTCCTAATGAAAAAATTGCTGCGATAAATAAGTACTTTACAGTTTTCATAATTTATAAGTTTGTGAGGTTAATGTTGGGTCAAACCTACAGGGAAAAATGAAAAGTATTTTAATTAATTTTATTCTATATTTATGAATTTTTTTGACAAAACCATCCCTGCTCTGTAACTTTTTGCGATTTGGGGCAAATGCTTAAGAAGAAAATTATAAATATATATATCGCGGAATTTCTTATTTCACAGGCTTAAATTTTAAGGTTCTACTTCCGTTTTTGTTTTTGTTCATATAAATTTTATTCGAAGTTGGGGGCAAGAGGGGATTTATTTTTTCAGGCCATTCTATAAAAATAAAACTATCACTGTATAAATAATCCTCTGTTCCTATATCGTACGCTTCTTCTATAGCTGTAATTCTATAAAAATCGAAGTGGTAAATAATGCCCTCAGAAGTTTCATATTCATTTATTATGGAAAACGAAGGGCTGCTGGAAATTTCCCCGACTCCAAGCTGCTTAACAATTTCTTTGATAAGAGTGGTTTTGCCCACTCCCATTTCTCCAAAAAATAGAAATATATTGGATGTTGCTTCGGTGAGAAGCTGCTCCGCAACATGGGGAATTTGGTTTTGAGTATATGTGATTTCCATTTCAAAAACGGAACGAATATAAAGAATATATCAATTAAATCCGCATGATACCAAAAATGACTATAAACTACGGTATGTATCTGCAATATTTATCTTGGCGTCAAAACGGAAAAAGGAATGATCATTTCTTCCAATGATACACCGCCATGCTGATAAGTGTTTCTGTAATAGCTGACGTAATGGTTATAATTATTCGGATATGCAAAGAAATAATCGCCCTTTGCAAAAATGAACGAACTGCTCATATTTATAGTCGGCAATCCTATTGATTTTGGATCCTTTGCCGCCAATACCTCTTTGTCCTCATAGGTTAAACTTTTGCCGGTCTTATATCGCAAATTAAGACTCGTGTTTTTATCGCCAATAACCTTTGAAGGGTTTTTTACATTAATGGTCCCGTGGTCCGTAGTTATGATCAGTTTGAAACCTAAACGGGCTGCCTGTTGGATAATTTCCAGCAGCGGTGAATTTTTGAACCAACTCTGCGTTAATGATCTATATGATTTATCTGTAGAGGCCAATTCCTTGATAACTTCCATTTCAGTTTTGGAATGCGAAAGCATATCCACGAAATTATAGACTACTACTGTTAAGTCTTCATCCTTGTGGCTTTTGAAATTTTCCACTAGTTTTTTTCCTTGTTTTAAACTGGATATTTTATGGTAGCTCCAGTTCAATGAAAGTCCAAGACGCTTAAGCTGAGCCGCAAAAAACTCTTCTTCTTTCATATTTTTTCCGCCTTCTTCCGTATCATTGAGCCAAAAATTTGGATGCAATTTTTCCATGTCACTGGGCATTAATCCGGAAAAAATTGCATTACGGGCGTATTGGGTGGCGGTGGGCAAAATACTGAAGAATAGTTCTTCTTTATTTTTTTTATAAATATTGGCAATGGAAGGCTCAAAGGATTTCCATTGATCAAATCTTAGATTGTCCACAACCACTAATAGGGTAGGTGTACCTTGCTGTAATTGCGGCTGAATCTTTTCTTTAAACAAGGTGTGCGACATGGTCGGGGCTTCACTAGGATTCTCGAACCATTTTGGGTAATTTTTATCAATGAACTTACAAAACTGACTGTTGGCTTCGGTTTTTTGAGATTCCAGAATTTCAAACATTCCTGAGTCTTCAATGTTTTCGAGCTCCAGTTCCCAATAAACCAATTTTTGATATAGTTCTTTCCACTCCTCAAAACTGTTTACCATAGAAAGATCCATGGCAATTTTGCGAAATTCCTGTTGATAGCTGGAGGTTGTTTTTTCCGAGACCAGTCTGCTGTGGTCCAGATTCTTTTTTAAGCTCAATAAAATTTGGTGCGGATTAACTGGCTTTATAAGGTAATCGGCAATTTTTGAACCGATGGCTTCTTCCATTATATATTCTTCCTCACTTTTTGTAATCATAACCACTGGCACGGATGCCTGAAGCTCTTTAATTTCCGCCAAGGTTTCTAGCCCGGAAAGGCCGGGCATGTTTTCGTCCAAAAACACTATGTCAAAAATTTCCTTACTTATTTCTTCTAAGGCATCCGTTCCGCTTTGAGCCGTTGTTACTTTATAATTCCTTCCTTCAAGGAAAAGGATATGTGGCTTTAGCAAATCTATTTCATCATCTACCCATAGTACTTTTATGTCGTTCATATATGTATATTTGTGTAATATTAGCCGAATGCCGCGCTCTTTATAAGTTTCTTAAAAGTAATGTGGCAAGAGTGGCGCTAACGGTACAGTTAATTAGTGAATTATTCGAATTGTTCTTAAGAATTTGCTCCAAAAATAGTCCCGAATTATTTTAATAAATCATTGCAGCTATTAATTTATAGTTAAAGTTTGAAGACACTTTCAAAGCATAAAATCATTAACGACCCCATCTATGGTTTTATTACCATTCCCACCGTTTTGATTTTTGAATTGATGGAGCATAAATATTTTCAAAGGCTCCGCAGAATCTCGCAAATGGGATTTTCATATATAGTTTATCCGGGAGCACACCACACTCGTTTTCACCATGCCCTGGGAGCAATGTTTTTAATGCAAAAAGCTGTGCAGGTTCTGAAATCAAAGGGCGTTGCCATTTCTGGGAAGGAAGAAGAAGCATTGTATATTGCCATACTTTTGCACGATATTGGTCACGGACCTTTTTCCCATGCAATGGAAAATAGTATAGTTGAAAATATTAGCCATGAACATATATCACTCCTGTTTATGGAAGTGCTTAACCGAAAGTTTAACAATCAATTAACGCTTGCGATTGAGATTTTCAAGGATGAAAATCCGCGTAAATTTCTCCATCAATTAGTCTCGGGCCAATTGGACATGGACCGTTTGGACTATTTAAAGCGCGATAGTTTTTACACCGGGGTGCCGGAAGGTACTGTAAATGCCCAACGATTAATTGCAATGCTCAATGTAAAAAATGACGGATTGGTGGTGGAGGAGAAAGGAATATATTCCGTTGAAAACTTTCTTGTTGCCCGACGGTTAATGTATTGGCAGGTTTACTTGCACAAAACAGGAATCGTGGCCGAACAACTGTTGGTGCGTGTTTTAAAACGTGCCAAACAACTTACTGCACAGGGTATTCCGCTGCCCGCAAGTAAGGCTTTAAATTATTTTTTGATCCATAATATAAATGAATCGGATTTTTCAGAGGATGTGCTCAACACCTTCTCAAAACTTGATGATTATGATGTAATTTCAGCAATGAAAATGTGGGTGGCGAATGATGATTTTGTTCTGAAAAATTTATCAAAAATGCTTCTAAACAGGGATTTATTGAAGGTTAAGTTGAAATCGCGACCATTTTCCGATCAAAAAATAAACGAGAAGCGAAAACTTCTTATGGAAAAATTCAATATTTCGGAAGAGGAAGCTTCCTATTTTGTTTTTAGCGGAAAATTAGAGAACCAGGCATATAGTATGGAAAAAGAAACCATAAATCTATTGAGGAAAGATGGTAAAATTATAGATGTTGCAAAGGCGAGCGATCAATTAAATCTGGAGGCGCTTTCAAAATCTGTGGTTAAATACTATATGTGCTATCCAAAAAACAATAGTCGTGGCTATCGGGGCTAATGTCTTTTTTTTCTATTTTTGCAAGAATGATATTTAACCACCAAAATCCAATTCATTTAAAAATCCCTAATTTGCGGTTACTCTTTTTAAACAATTTGGACGAGGAAAGCGAAAACTTCTAATGAAAATTCCATCTTTTATTTTCAGATTTTGGATAAAGCATTTACAAGCAATGTTCGATCTGTCCTTTATAGTTAATTTAGACAGATGAAGTTTACAGCAGCCCAAATAGCAGGAATTCTTAATGGTACCGTAGATGGTGATGAAAATGTAGCAGTTTCTAAGTTGGCCAAAATTGAAGAAGGAAGCAAAGGCAGTCTCACCTTTTTGGCCAATCCAAAGTACACCCATTATATCTATTCAACCCAAGCCTCCATAACCATTGTAAATAATGACTTTGTGGCGTCAGGAAAATTATCCACAACCCTTATTCGGGTTGAGAATGCATACAAAGCCTTCTCCCAATTATTGGAATATTACAATCAAGTAAAAATGAACAAAACCGGAATAGAAAGCCCGGTTTTTATTTCTGATACAGCGAAATACGGCGATAATTTATATCTGGGTGCCTTTTCATATATTGGCGAAAACGTGCGGATTGGCGATAACGTCAAAATCTATCCCAATGTTTATTTAGGTGATAATGTTGTGGTCGGGAATAACACCACCTTATTTACTGGCGCCAAAATATATTCCGAAACCGTAATTGGCCAGTCGTGCGTAATTAATAGCGGAGTGGTGATTGGAGCGGACGGATTTGGTTTTACGCCAAATGAGAAAGGTGAATACCACAAGGTTCCACAAACGGGAAATGTAATATTGGAAGACAATGTAGATGTAGGCCCCGGAACAACCATAGATAGGGCAACGCTCGGCTCCACCCTTATAAAGGCCGGCGTTAAACTAGACAATCAAATTCAAATTGCCCATAACGTCACTATTGGAGAAAATACAGTAATTGCAGCCCAAACGGGAGTTGCAGGCTCCACCAAAATTGGTAAAAATTGTATTATTGGAGGGCAAGTGGGTATCGCCGGGCACATCGTTATCGGCAATAATGTAAAAATTCAAGCACAGAGCGGCATTGGAAGAAATGTAAAGGACAATGAAACTCTACAGGGCTCACCAGCTTTTGGTTACGGGGACTATAATAAAAGTTATGTTTATTTTAAAAACCTTCCTAAAATAATGGAACGGTTCAATATTGTTGAAAAAAAACTCGATAATGAATGAAAGTGTCGTAAAACAGCGCACCATTGGCAAAGCTATTTCCCTCACCGGAGTGGGTTTACATACAGGCAAGGAGGTAACGATAACCTTTAAACCTGCACCCGAAAACCACGGATATACATTCGTGCGGATTGATTTAGAAGGCCAACCAGTAATTGAAGCAGATGCCAACTATGTGGTGAATACCCAACGGGGCACAAACCTTGAAAAACGCGGTGTCAAAATACAAACTTCGGAACATGTGCTTGCCGCTTTGGTAGGCCTGGAAGTAGACAATTGCATTATGGAATTAAACGCTTCCGAACCGCCAATAATGGACGGATCGTCAAAGTTTTTTGTTGAAGCGGTTGAAAAAGCTGGAGTAGTGGAACAGGACGCTCCATGCGAGGAATATGTTGTAAAGGAAGTTATTTCCTATACTGACGAAGAAACCGGAAGTGAGATTTTAGTAATGCCAGCAGATGAATATCAGGTAACTACCATGGTGGATTTCGGCACAAAGGTATTGGGCACCCAAAATGCATCCCTAAAGCGCATCTCAGATTTCAAAAATGAAATTGCCAATGCCCGAACCTTTAGCTTTCTCCATGAAATTGAAATGCTTCTTGAACATGGTTTAATAAAAGGTGGTGATTTAAATAATGCAATAGTGTATGTGGACAAGGAGCTGTCAGCAAGCACAATGGACAAGCTGCGCACCGCATTTGGAAAAGATAATATATCGGTAAAACCTAATGGCATTTTGGACAATCTTACCCTGCATTATCCAAACGAAGCAGCAAGACATAAACTTTTGGATGTGATTGGCGATTTAGCGTTGGTGGGAACCCGCATCCGTGGAAAAGTTATTGCCAATAAACCCGGACACCACGTTAACACCCAATTCGCTAAGAAGCTTTTAAAAATCATCAAATTAGAAGCAAGAAACAATATTCCAAAATTTGATATAAATCTTCCTCCTGTAAAAGATGTAAACCAAATTATGGCGATGCTTCCTCACAGACCGCCATTTTTGTTAGTCGATAAAATTATGGAAATGACGGAAACCAGTGTGGTGGGCCTTAAGAATGTTACAATGAATGAACCGTTTTTTGTTGGTCATTTTCCAGGAGCTCCGGTAATGCCGGGAGTATTAATTGTTGAGGCAATGGCGCAGACAGGAGGAATTCTAGCATTGAGCACTGTTCCGGATCCTGAAAATTACCTTACTTTTTTTATGAAAATAAACAATGTAAAATTCAAACAACAGGTAAATCCGGGTGACACACTTATTTTTAAATTAGAATTAATCTCACCCATTCGCCGTGGAATTGTCCATATGCAAGGAAATGCATATGCCAACGGAAAATTAGTAACTGAGGCCGAATTAATGGCACAGATGGTAAAAACAAAAAATTTATAGGTGTACCAACACTTGGGTCAATTAATTTAAAAAGAATAATTTTATACCGTGAATACATTTCAACTTCATCTTAAAAATAATAAAGAGAAATGAATCAACCTCTTGCATACGTCCATCCGGGCGCAAAAATCGCCAAAAATGTTGTGATAGAACCTTTCACTACAATCCATAATAATGTAGTGATTGGTGAGGGAACTTGGATTGGAAGTAATGTAACAATTATGGAGGGAGCTAGAATTGGAAAGAATTGCAATATTTTTCCGGGCGCCGTAATATCCGGAATTCCACAGGACTTAAAATTTAAAGATGAAGAAACCACTGTTGAAATTGGCGACGGAACCACAATCCGTGAATATGTGACCATAAACAGAGGAACCGTTGACCGGGGAAAAACAGTGGTTGGCAAGAATTGTTGGATAATGGCTTATTGCCACATAGCTCATGATTGCATTGTTGGGGACAACTGTATTTTTTCAAATAACAGCACCTTGGCCGGGCACGTGACAGTGGGCGACCATGTAGTTTTGGCCGGAATGACTGCGGTGCATCAATTCTGTATGATTGGGAATCATGCTTTCGTAACTGGAGGTTCCCTGGTTAGAAAGGATGTTCCGCCCTATGTAAAAGCTGCCCGCGAACCACTTAGTTATGTGGGGATAAATTCCATCGGCCTTCGAAGAAGGGGTTTCAATTCCCAGAAAATAACGGAAATTCAAAATATTTACCGTCTTCTTTATCAGAAAAACTACAATACCTCCCAGGCCTCCGAAATTATTGAAGCTGAGATGGAAGCAACCCCGGAGCGTGATGAGATACTTCAATTCATTAAAAATTCCAAACGTGGAATTATGAAAGGCTATTTCAATTCCAATTAAAACAAACATTTAACAATTAACATTAAATCAAAGAATGGCTACTTCATCAGATATTAGAAAAGGACTTTGCATCCGCTATAACCACGACATCTATAAAATAATTGAATTTCTTCACGTAAAACCCGGAAAAGGTCCAGCTTTCGTGCGTACTAAATTAAAAAGCGTAACCACCGGAAAAGTTATTGACAATACTTTTTCCGCTGGTCACAAAATTGACGATGTGCGCGTGGAAACCCATAAATTCCAATTTCTTTACAACGAAGGGAATGTGTACCACTTTATGAATACCGAGGATTATTCGCAAATACAATTGAACAAGGATATTCTTGATACTCCGGAATTGATGAAAGAGGGCGAAATTGTGACGGTCCTAATTAATTCTGAAGACAGTGCCCCACTTTCAGTGGAAATGCCTGCGCATGTAATTTTGAAAGTAATGTCAACCGAGCCTGGAATAAAAGGAAATACCGCAACAAACGCTACCAAACCAGCAGTAGTAGAAACTGGGGCCGAAATAAATGTTCCGCTTTTTATTAATGAAGGTGATAAAATTAGAATTGATACCGAAAAGGGCCAGTACCAAGAACGAATGAAAGACTAAATAAGTTGCAGATTTCAGTAAATAATTAAACCTAAAATGAAATTTCCCAATCCCCAAACTCTTGAGAATATTGCCTCCATAATCGATTCGGATTATGTTGGGGAAGCCAATTTTCCGGTATTTGGGATGAATGAAATTCATGTGGTACAACCTGGGGATATCGTTTTTGTGGATCATCCCAAGTATTACGATAAGGCCCTTCAATCGCAGGCTACTGTAATTCTTATAAATAAAAAAGTGGAATGCCCCATCGGGAAAGCACTGCTTATTTCCGAAGACCCATTTCGTGATTTTAATAAGCTGACGCATCATTTTAGGCCTTTCCAAAATTCTAATACTTCTGTCTCCGAAACCGCTGAAATAGGAGAGGGAACCGTTATTCAACCAAATGTTTTCGTTGGAAATAACGTAAAAATCGGCCGCAACTGTGTCATCCATTCCAATGTTTGTATTTACGACAATACTATAATAGGCCACAATGTGACCATTCACGCGGGAACAGTTTTGGGCAGCGATGCTTTCTATTATAAAAACCGTCCGGAAAAATTCGATAAACTTTTAAGCGGCGGAAATGTGGTGATTGAAGACAATGTTGACCTTGGAGCACTTTGCACGATCGATAAAGGCGTAACCGCCTCGACCACCATTGGTGAAGGTTCCAAACTTGACAACCAAGTGCACGTGGGCCACGACACCATCATCGGTAAACGGTGTTTGATAGCTTCACAGGTAGGTATTGCCGGCTGTGTGCTGATTGAGGATTCTGTAACCATATGGGGGCAAGTGGGAATTACCAGTGGAATCACCATTGGGGAAAAAGCCGTAATTTCCGCACAAAGTGGGGTGAGTAAATCATTGGTTGGAAACAGGGCATATTTCGGGACCCCGGCAGATGATTTTAGAACAAAATATAAGGAATTGGCCTCAGTAAGGCTTATTCCCGACATAATTAAAAAATTGGATGAATTATCATGAGCAATAAAGCAAAGGAAATAGTAAGGAATTTTTATAAGTCAGATATTTTAAAGGATGAAACCGTAATTGAACGTTTTTTCCATCCAGAATTAGTGCTTATTTGGAATAGCGCCAATGGGCTTTCCATAATGCATTACGATGATATTATTAATTTTTTTGGTGAAGTAAGAAGATCTTACAATGATTTGAGAATAGAAGTAAGTCATTTACTTGCAGACGATAACCACGTTACTATCCGTTATAAATATTATATCCGAACCATGGAGAATCCTGACGAAGAATTAGGAATAGCACATTTTATAGCGATATGGGAAGTAAAGGACGATAAACTTTATCGCGGCTATCAGGTAAGTCAGCCGGTTACAGACAAAGATGATACTAATGAAAGCTACCACAGAGTTAAGGTTTAATATCTTTTTGAAGCTTTCGTAAAAGACGTATCTTTGCGAGCATTCATAAAAAATCCATTCAATATTTTATTTGAATAAATAATAAAAATAATCAACAGAAAATAATTAAAAATGAGCGTTTTAGTAAATAAAAATTCAAAAATAATTGTACAAGGATTTACGGGAAGTGAAGGAACCTTTCACGCCGAACAGATGATTGATTATGGAACCAATGTGGTAGGCGGTGTAACTCCAGGTAAAGGCGGCCAAAAACATTTGGACAAACCTGTTTTCAATACAGTTTCAGAGGCTGTTGAAAAAACTGGCGCTGACACTACAATTATTTTTGTTCCGCCAGCATTTGCCGCAGACGCCATTATGGAAGCTGCAGACGCGGGAATTAAGGTAATCATTACCATTACCGAAGGAATTCCGGTTAAAGACATGATTACAGCGGCAAATTATATCAAAGATAAAAATTGCCGCCTTATCGGTCCTAACTGCCCTGGGGTTATCACCCCCGGCGAAGCAAAAGTGGGAATTATGCCTGGTTTTGTTTTCAAAAAGGGGAAAGTAGGTATCGTTTCAAAATCTGGAACACTTACATATGAAGCGGCTGACCAAGTTGTAAAGCAGGGTCTTGGAATTACTACAGCTATTGGAATTGGAGGAGATCCCATTATTGGAACCACAACAAAAGAAGCCTTGGAAATGTTGATAAATGACGAAGAAAGTGAAGCTGTCGTAATGATTGGTGAAATTGGAGGCCAGCTTGAAATAGACGCTGCCAAATGGTACAAAGAAAGCGGAATCAAAAAACCGGTAATCGGATTCATCGCCGGCGAAACTGCACCAGCCGGAAGAACAATGGGCCACGCGGGAGCAATCGTTGGCGGTAGCGACGATACTGCGCAGGCCAAGAAAAAAGTAATGCGTGAATGCGGCATTCACGTTGTTGATTCCCCTGCGGAAATTGGAAAACGAGTGAAGGAAGTTTTAGGTTAATGCCTTAACTTTTTAAGTAAAAGCTCTGTGAATTCACAGGGCTTTTTTTATGGCGAACCCACAACCTTTTGTTATATTTGGCCTATTAGTCCAAACCTGTAAGATTTCCAAATCTTGTAGGTTTTTTACCAACCACCAAACACTCTGGGATACTATGAAATTATTAGAAGGAAAAACAGCAATCATCACCGGCGGAAGCCGAGGAATTGGTCGAGGAATCGTTGAAATATTTGCACAGCACGGCGCCAATGTGGCTTTTACCTATAGTTCTTCGGCAGAAGCGGCAAATGCTTTGGCCGATGAAGTTTCAAAAAGTGGCATAAAGGCAAAGGCTTACAAAAGTGATGCGGCTTCCTATGAAGAATCCCAAAAGTTGGCGGAGGAAGTTTTAAACGATTTCGGAAGTATTGATATTTTGGTAAACAACGCCGGAATCACAAAAGACAATTTGTTGATGCGTATTTCCGAAGAAGATTTTGATAAAGTAATAGAAGTAAACTTGAAGTCAGTTTTCAATATGACCAAAGCTGTGCAACGGGCTATGTTGAAGCAAAGAAAGGGTTCTATTATAAATATGAGTTCAGTCGTGGGTGTAAAAGGAAATGCCGGGCAAACAAATTATGCCGCCTCAAAAGCGGGAATTATTGGGTTTACAAAATCCGTGGCGTTGGAATTGGGTTCCCGCGACATTCGCTGTAACGCCATTGCACCCGGTTTTATTGAAACCGAAATGACGGGAAAACTGGATGAAGCCACCGTTCAAGGTTGGCGTGATGCCATTCCGCTGAAACGCGGTGGCTCGCCAGAAGACATTGCAAATGCCTGTGTTTTCCTTGCCAGCGACCTCTCTGCCTACGTTACAGGCCAAGTCCTGAATGTGGATGGGGGAATGCTAACTTAAAAAAAGTAAACAGTGTTCAGTGGCAGTGGGCAGTTACCCTCTAAATTTTTAAACTTTAAACTACTAAACATTTAAATTTTTTCGTTGACTACAGAAACCATACTTTTAATAAGCCTCGCCGGAGTAATATCAATTGCTTTGGCGGTTTTTATGTATGGCTATAAGTCAAAGCAAACGCGCTTGTTGCGTTGGGTTTTCGGAATACTTCGTTTTATAACGTTGTTTTCCATTTTGATTTTGATAATCAACCCAAAATTCAAAAGTGAAACATATACCATCGAAAAGCCGAAACTGCCCGTGCTGATTGACAATTCTGCGTCGGTAGGGGAATTGGGACAAACCGAAAATGTTTCTGGATTGATTCAAAAATTAAAAGAGAATAGCGAGCTGAATGATAAATTCGATGTTTCCTATTTTTCCTTCGGAAATGATTTCAGCGAAAGCGATTCACTAAACTTTGAAGAAAAAAATACCAATATTTCAAAGGCATTGGCTTCAACTAACGAGCTTTTCAAAAACCAAACCGCCCCAACTATAATTATTACCGACGGAAACCAAACCCTGGGGAGCGATTATGAGTTTTCTTCAGCAACCTATAAAAATTCAATTTATCCAGTTATTCTAGGCGATTCCATAAAATACACCGATTTAAAAATCGAGCAACTGAATACAAATAGATACGCCTTTTTAAAAAATCAATTTCCCGTTGAAGTCATTTTGACCTACAGCGGCTCAATCCCCGTAAATTCTGATTTTGTCATTACACAAGGTGCGACAACGGTATATAGAACAAACGTTTCCTTTTCGGAAAACGAGAGTTCAAAAACGTTGAATTTTACGCTGAATGCTTCCAGCGTTGGTCTTCAAAAATATACCGCGCAGTTACTTCCGCTTGCGGATGAAAAAAACAAAACCAATAATAGTAAGCAGTTTGCGGTGGAAGTGATGGACCAGGCAACAAATGTTTTGGTCGTCAGCAAAATTTCCCATCCTGATTTGGGAGCGCTCAAAAAGTCAATAACTAGTAATGAACAGCGTACGATATCCTTCAAAAAACCTGCGGAAGCGGCAAGTATTTTAAATGATTTTCAACTTGTAATCCTTTATCAACCTGACAGAAATTTTGCTTCGGTTTTTGATGAAATTGAAAAACTGAATAAAAACACTTGGGTTATTTCCGGCCTTCAAACGGATTGGTATTTTTTAAACGGGGCGCAGGATAATTTCAACAAAGAAGCCTCAACCCAAAGTGACGATATTCAAGCAGAGTTAAATTCCAATTATGGAACTTTTGCCGTGGAGAATATTGGCTTTGATGATTTTCCGCCCTTGCAGACCGAATTTGGCGCTTTGGTTATCAGCGTTCCAAATGAAGTAATGTTGGAACAGACCGTCAGCGGAATTTCAAATGGAAACCCGTTGCTCGCAACTATGGAAATTAACGGTAAGCGCGACGCAATTTGGGACGGTGAAGGTTTTTGGCGTTGGCGCGCAAATAGTTTTCTGCAAACGGAAAGCTTCCAAAGTTTTGATGATTTTGTAGGGAACCTTGTTCAATATTTGGCTTCGAATAAACGCCGAAGTAGATTGGAAGTTTCCGCGGAAACCTTTTATTACAACAACAATCCCATAAAAATTTCTGCTCAATATTTCGATAAAAATTATGTTTTCGACAGTCGCGCTTCGTTGAATATTACAGTGAAAAATGCAGAAACGGAGCAACAGACAAACTTCCCAATGTTGTTGCGCAATAATTACTTTGAAGTGGATTTGAATAGTCTACCAGCGGGCGAATATAATTATACCGTTTCTGTCGCGAATGAAGCGGTTTCCAGCAGCGGCAATTTTACAATTTTGGATTTTAATGTTGAGCAGCAATTCCTTAATGCAGATGTTTCAAAATTAAATAGAATTGCACAAAACACAGGCGGAAAAGCTTATTTCACAACACAATATGATGCTTTGATTGATGCATTGCTTGAAAACCCAAACTTTCAAAATATTGAACGAAGCGAACAAAAAGTGGTACCTTTGATTGATTGGAAATATTTACTTGCCCTTATAGTTCTTGCCCTCGCTGCGGAATGGTTTATTAGAAAATACAATGGACTTATATAACAACCCAAACACATTTAAAATGGAGAAATTACCCAAACTCACAATACCCGTAATTATAGGAATTATTTTATTGATTATTGTCGTTGCAAAATCATCCGTAACCATAAAAGCTGGACACGCTGGCGTACTTTATCAAACTTTCGGCGATGGTGTAGTTACCGACGCACCACCACTGGGTGAGGGCTTTCATTTGATTGCTCCTTGGAACAAGGTTTTTATTTATGAAGTGCGCCAGCAGGAGCTAAGCGAAAAAATGCAGGTGCTTTCTTCCAACGGACTTGAAATAAAACTAGATGCATCTGCTTGGTTTCAGCCGTTGTACGGTGATGTTGCAAAATTGCATCAGGAAAAAGGAGAGGATTATTTGAAGCGTGTGATTCAACCTGCAATACGCAGTGCAGCCCGCAGCGTTGTAGGTCGTTACACTCCGGAGCAGCTTTATTCCAGCAAGCGTGACGCCATACAGGAGGAAATTTTTGAGGAAACTAAAAAGATTTTAGATAAGCAATATGTGCAATTAAATGAAATATTGGTACGTGATGTAACCCTTCCACCGACAATAAAAGACGCAATTGAGCGAAAACTGCGACAGGAGCAGGAATCATTGGAATATGAGTTCCGTTTGGAAAAGGCTACAAAAGAAGCAGAGCGCCAACGTATTGAGGCAGAAGGAAAGGCACGCGCAAATAGTATTTTGAGCGCCTCGCTTACTGATAAAATTCTTCAGGAAAAAGGAATACAGGCAACTGTGGAACTCGCAAAATCATCAAACGCAAAAGTAGTGGTGGTGGGCTCTGGAGAAAATGGACTGCCTCTGATTTTGGGGAATAATTAAAATGGGTCCGGTAGAGCGCGGGCAAGAATTCTTATTCGATTACTAGATCAAATTATCCTTTTATTAATTAAAAATAAACCTTCCTTAAAGGAGGGTTTATTTTCAGAAATTATATTAATTGGTGGTCCGAAAGGATTTTATAATCAATAATCCACAAACTAAGCTTACCAAAGATAGGATAAAGGCTAACAAATTATTGCCATAAATAAAATTCCCGATGGAGAAAAGAGCGCAATAAACACCAATTACACCTGCAAAAAATCCAAGAATCTTCATTCCAAACCCTTTAAATTTGGATTCATTTCCAAATATTAAACTGTTGAAACTGTTCAAGGTATCTGCCTCTGAGGGTTTTGTCAATAGTGTCACAAGCACCCAACCGACCGTGGTAATCGCTACACTAAAAACCAATTGCCAATGGCCCGCCATTTCAACTAAGGGGGTTTCCATTTTTCCATTTATAAAGAAAAATGCCGCAATTACAAATGAAATTACCATTGCGGCAATCTCACTGTATGGATTTATTCTGCTCCAAAACCAACGCAAAATAAACAGCAGACCAGTACCAGCGCCAATGGAAAGCAACAAATTGAAACCATCCCGGGCTTCTTCCAAAACCAATGCGAGCAAAGCTGCCAATATCATCATAACAACAGTAGATGTTCTTCCCACGGCAACTTGTTCCTTCCCACTGGCTTCCTTCCTAAGAAATCTTACATAAAAATCATTTACCACATAAGAACTTCCCCAATTTAAATGAGTTGAAATGGTACTCATAAATGCAGCAATTAGTGATGTTATAACTATTCCTAACAAACCCGCTGGCAAAAAGGTTAGCATCGCAGGGTAGGAGAGGTCATTTTTTACAAAAGCCGGGTTCAAATTGGGAAAAGCTGCCTGTAAGCTTTCGATATTCGGATAGATGACAATTGATGCAAGTCCAATAATAATCCACGGCCACGGGCGCAGGGCGTAATGCGCGAAATTAAAAAACAACGTTGCCCAAGTTGCGTGTTTTTCATTTTTCGCGGCAAGCATTCGCTGGGCAATATAGCCGCCACCACCGGGTTCGGCTCCTGGATACCAAACGCTCCACCACTGTACGGCAAGTGGAACAATGAGCAATGGGATCAACAGTTCCGGCTTTGAGAAATCTGGCAACATCGCAGTTTTTGCGGCCACGGCAGGAGTAGATAGAAGGTTTTCAATTCCACCGATTTCTGGCATATTTACTATAAAAATTGTAGCCCAAATACTGCCGACCATGGCAATAATGAATTGAACAAAATCAGTTAGTAAAACTCCCCGTAATCCGCCAAAAGCTGAATAAATCACCACCACAGGGGAAGCAATCAATAATACCTCAAAGGAAGACAACCCAAACATTACGTGGCCAATCTTAATCGCAGCCAAGCAAACGTTTGCCATAATAACAATGTTGAAAAAAACGCCAAGATAAATAGCCCGGAATCCTCTTAAAAATGCAGCACTCTTTCCGCTGTAGCGCAATTCGTAGAATTCTAAATCGGTTGTAATTCCGCTTCTTCGCCACAATTTTGCATAGAAAAAAACGGTGAGCATTCCCGTAAGCAAAAAGCTCCACCAAATCCAATTTCCGAATACACCATCCTCACGGATTACCCCCGCCACAAAATTTGGCGTATCCGCTGCAAAGGTTGTGGCAACCATACTTACGCCTAGCAACCACCATGGCATGTTTCTATCGGAAAGGAAAAATGATTTTGAATCCTTGCCGGATTTTTTTGCAACAAGCAAACCAATAATTAAGAAAACAATAAAAAAGAGAATTATAATAATCCAATCGAGCGTGGCTAAATGCATAGGAAGTATTGATTTTTCAACGGTTCATAATTGCTTGGGTGAATGTAAAGAAATTGCCGTTAAAATTAATAAAGCGTTAAAATTTAATATTCACAGTTTTTTAAACAAATATTTTGTTTAGATTTGGCGTCACAAATATGAACAATTCATTTTTACATCATCACCATATATTTTTCCACGCGCTCGCGAGGTGATATGGCTGTTGTATAAATTTCACAATATTCAAAAACCCGTTTGAGCAATCAAACGGGTTTTTTTATTCCCAGAACTCATCCAAAACAATCAAAAAAATGGAACAATTAAAAATAGCGGTACAAAAAGCAGGGCGTCTTCACGATGAGTCGATGGCATTGCTAAAGGATTGCGGAATTTATATAGACAATGGTCGTGAGCAACTTAAAGCGGCTTCTTCAAATTTTCCTATAGAAATCTACTATTTGCGCAACGGCGATATTCCGCAGTATTTGAAGGATGGGGTTGTAGATTGCGCCATTCTGGGAGAAAATATTTTGATTGAAAAAGGCCAAGAACTCAGCGTTGTGGATTGGTTGGGATTTTCCAAGTGTCGGGTTTCACTGGCCGTTCCTAAAACCTTTAAATATAATTCCATTAATGACTTAAATGGGAAACGGATTGCAACAAGTTATCCAGAAACAACCCAAAATTTTTTAACGCAAAATAATATTCAAGCAGAACTGCACTTAATAAATGGAAGCGTGGAAATTGCCCCTAATATTGGTCTTGCCGATGCAATCTGCGATATTGTTAGCAGCGGCAACACCTTATTCAAAAACAATTTAAAAGAAGTAGAGGTTATATTCAAAAGTCAGGCAGTATTGGCAGTTTCGCCATCCATTTCAAAAAAAGGAGGCGAAATTCTTAACAAGCTTCGCTTTAGGATTCGTTCAGTTTTGCACGGACGAAACTCGCGTTATGTACTTTTGAACGCCCCCAACCACAAACTTGCGGAAATTATTAATCTGCTTCCGGGCATGAAAAGCCCAACGTTGCTTCCACTTGCTGAGGCAGGTTGGAGCAGCGTTCATTCCGTGGTAAATAGCGATGCTTTTTGGGAAGTAATAGAGGAATTGAGAGAAGCCGGCGCCGAAGGAATTCTGGTATGTCCTATTGAAAAAATGATAATATGAGTAATTACCGTAATCAAATCAAAATTAATATTATATAATTAAATTGTTAACAATGAACAAAATATACAACCCAAAACCCGCGTCTTGGCCAGAAATATTAGAACGTCCCCCGCAAAACCTTACAAATATTGAAGCGACGGTGAGTGATATTTTTTCAGAAATAAAGCTGAAAGGAGATCTGGCAGTAAAAAAATATACGCAGCTTTTCGATGGAATTGAAATTGAAAAATTAATGGTTTCTACGAATGAGTTAACCACTTCTGAAAAAGAAATTACCTCGGACTTGAAGAATGCCATCAATCTGGCCAAAACAAATATTGAGAAATTTCATTGTGCACAAAAGTCAGAAAAAATAGTGTTGGAAACTTCTGAAGGAGTAAAATGCTGGCAGGAAAAACGGCCAATCCAGAAGGTGGGACTTTACATTCCGGGCGGCACCGCACCATTGTTTTCAACCGTTTTAATGCTCGCCATTCCCGCGAAAATTGCTGGTTGTGAAGAAATCATACTATGCACGCCACCAAATAAAGAAGGAAAAATTGAGCCATCCATACTTTATGCAGCGAAACTTTGTGGAGTTACCAAAATATTTAAAATTGGCGGAATACAGGCCATTGGCGCAATGACATTTGGCACCGAATCAGTTCCTTCCGTTTATAAAATTTTTGGCCCTGGAAATAATTTTGTGACAATTGCCAAACAAATAGCAACTAAACATGGAGTGGCAATAGACATGCCTGCGGGCCCTTCAGAATTGCTAGTTTTTGCTGATGAAACCGCCAATGCCTCATTTGTGGCCTCAGATCTATTGTCGCAAGCTGAACATGGTGCGGATAGTCAAGTTATTTTAATCACAACTTCCCGAAGGTTATTAAATAATGTGGAAAAGGAACTTCAATCGCAACTTAAGGTATTGCCTCGTATAGCTGTTGCTTCACAATCACTTAACAATTCAAAATTGATTTTAGTGGAAACGAATTTAATGGCAATAAATCTTATTAATGAATATGCCCCCGAACATTTTCTCATAGTATCAAATGAGGAAGATTTTTTCATTGAAAATATCCAAAATGCAGGGTCCGTTTTTATAGGCAGCTATACTCCGGAAAGCGCTGGTGATTATGCTTCCGGCACAAACCACACCTTGCCCACCAACGGCTTTGCAAAACAATATAGCGGGGTAAATCTGGACAGTTTTTTGAAAACCATGACCTTTCAAAAGATTTCTGAAAAGGGAATCCAAAATATTGGCAGCGCCATTGAAATCATGGCTGAAGCTGAGGGGTTGCAGGCCCATAAAAATGCCGTGACCATAAGGTTGGAAAGTTTAAAAATGAGAGAAAATGCGTAAAAGTGAATTTAACATAAACCGCTTAGTTCGGCCAAACGTAGCCCAAATGAAACCATACAGCTCGGCCCGCGACGAATTCCAAAACTTTAATAAATCTATGGTTTTTCTCGATGCAAATGAAAATCCCTTTGAAAACCAAATTAATCGCTACCCGGACCCGAAGCAAATAAAGTTGAAACAGATGATTGCGGAGAAAAGGAATATTCCCCTTGCGAACACACTGTTGGGTAATGGGAGTGATGAAGTGGTCGACCTTATTTTTCGAACTTTTTGTGAACCGAAAAAGGATAATATAATCACGTTGCCGCCCACCTATGGCATGTATTCGGTCCTTTCAAATTTGAATGAAATTGAAAATAGGGAAGTAGTGCTCAATGCATGTTTTCAACCCAATTTGGAAGAGATTTTCAGCGCTATCGATGCCCGCACCAAGTTGATATTTATCTGCTCTCCGAACAATCCCACCGGCAATTTAATTGATTCGAATTTAATTTTGGAATTGTTGGAAAATTTTGATGGATTGGTAGTGCTTGATGAAGCCTACATAGATTTTGCAAATGAAAAAAGTTGGACTTCCCGGTTGCCTCACTTTCCCAATTTAATAATCACACAAACCCTTTCAAAAGCTTACGGAATGGCAGGAATTCGGGTGGGAATCTGTTTCGCTTCCGAAGCAATAATTAACCTTTTGAACAAAATCAAACCTCCCTATAATATCAGCGAATTGACGCAAGGAACTGCGATTTCCAAACTTCAGAATTTGAATAGAATCAAAGCAGAAATCAATGCAATAACAGAACAAAGAACGCAATTATTTAAGGATTTTTCACAAATAAAATTTATCGAAAAAGTATATCCTTCCCAAGGAAATTTTATTCTCCTAAAAGTTGACGACGCCGAAAAAAGGTACATTCAATTATTGAATAAAGGTATTGTTGTAAGAAATAGAAGCATCCAACCACTTTGCGAAAACACGCTGCGCATCACCGTTGGCACGCCTTCAGAAAACCGAAATCTGATTGAAACACTTAAAAATTTGCCGTAATGAATAAACCTGTATTGTTTATAGATCGCGACGGAACTTTGATAAAAGAAACCGTGGATGAGCAAATAGACGCTTTTGAAAAAATGATGTTCTATCCAAAAGTATTTACTTACCTCGGAAAAATTGCAACGGAATTGAATTTTGAATTGGTAATGATCACCAATCAAGACGGGCTGGGAACCGATGCCTTTCCCGAAAACAGTTTTTGGCCGGTGCACAATTTTATAATGGCAGCATTTGAAAATGAGGGCGTGGTTTTTAAAAATGTCTTCATAGATAGAACTTTCCACCACGAGAAGGCACTAACGCGAAAACCAGGAACAGGGCTTCTGCAGGAATATTTCATGGAAAATTTTGATTTAAAAAATTCCTTCGTTATCGGAGATAGAATGACCGATATGGAGTTGGCCAAAAATCTGGGGGCGAAAGGAATATACATAAATGATGGCACCTATTTGGGCTTGAATGAAATTTCCTTTAAAACATCTGAGCTTCAGAAATATATTGCATTGGAAACAAGTGATTGGAAAAATATATACGAATTTTTGAAACTAAAACAGCGTGTTTCTGAATTGCACCGAAAAACCAATGAAACTGATATATTCATAAAACTGAATTTGGACGGAACCGGAAAAAGTGAAATAAATACCGGCATTGCATTTTTTGATCACATGCTCGATCAACTGTCGCGGCACGGCCAAATAGACTTGGAAATTTCCGTAAAGGGCGATTTGGCGGTGGATGAGCATCACACCATAGAAGATACTGCCATTGCCTTAGGTGAGGTTTTTAATCGGGCGTTAGGCGACAAATTAGGATTGGAACGCTACGGTTTTTGCCTGCCTATGGATGATTGTTTGGCGCAAGTGGCAATTGATTTCGGTGGAAGAAATTGGTTGGTTTGGGACGCCGAATTCAATCGGGAAATGATTGGAAAGATGCCCACCGAGATGTTTTACCATTTTTTTAAAAGCTTTACTGACGGCGCAAAGGCAAACCTCAATATTAAAGCTGAAGGAGCCAATGAACACCACAAGATTGAAGCAATTTTCAAGGCGTTTGCGAAAGCGATTAAAATGGCGGTAAAACGCGATACCGAAAAAATGATTTTACCCACAACCAAAGGGCTGCTGTAATGAAAATAGTAATAATAGATTATGGCGCCGGCAATATTCAAAGTATAAAATTTGCTTTCAAAAGAATGGGAGTGGAGGCAATCTTGAGCGATAGTAAGGAGGAAATCCGTCAAGCCGATAGAATTATTTTTCCCGGTGTGGGCGAGGCAAGTTATGCAATGCAGAAATTGAAAAAATCGGGACTGGACACAGTTATTCCCACATTATCACAACCAGTTTTGGGAATCTGTTTAGGGATGCAGTTGTTGTGTAACTCGTCTAAGGAAGGGAATACCCAAGGCATGGGAATTTTCAATGTTGATGTCAAAAAATTTGAGGGCAATATAAAAGTGCCACAAATAGGCTGGAATAACATTTCGAACTTAAAATCCCAATTATTCGAGGGCATTCCAGAAAATGAATTTATGTATTCGGTACATAGCTTTTACGCCCCCCTGTGCGCGGAAGCCATTGCAACTTCAGAGTATGGAATTCAGTATGCATCCGCATTACAAAAAAATAATTTTTACGGCGTACAATTCCATCCCGAAAAAAGCAGTAAGGTAGGAGCACAAATATTGAGCAATTTTTTAAATATAAATTCCAAAAAGTGAAGGAGCTATGAGAATAATTCCAGCAATAGACATTATTGACGGCAAATGTGTACGTCTTTCCAAAGGCGATTACACCACTAAGCAGATTTACAACGAAAATCCGCTGGAAGTTGGAAAACAATTTGAGGCCCATGGCATAAAATATCTCCATTTGGTGGATTTGGATGGCGCAAAGGGCAACCATATTGTAAACCATAAAATTTTGAATGAAATTGCCTCAAAAACCTCCTTAATTATTGATTTCGGTGGAGGGCTAAAATCTGATAATGATTTAAAAATTGCTTTTGAAAATGGTGCAAATCAAATTACTGGTGGCAGTATAGCGGTAAAAAATCCTTCTATTTATATGGGATGGCTTCAAAAATATGGAAGCCAGAAAATAATTCTCGGCGCTGATGCAAGGAATGAAAAAGTGGCAATAAATGGTTGGAAAGAAAATTCAAAAGAGAACCTATTTCCATTTATTCAAAATTATGTTGAAAATGGAATTGAATACATAATTTGTACCGACATCAGCAAGGACGGCATGTTGCAAGGGCCTTCATTTGATTTGTATCAAAAAATCATAACAAAACTCCCGGCCAACAATCCTAAATTATTTAATGGTAATGAAATTAAACTCATTGCTTCCGGAGGAATTTCTACGATCTCTGACCTTCCAAAACTGGCCCTTTTGGGGTGTGAGGGAGCAATATTGGGCAAAGCCATTTATGAAAATCGAATTTCATTGAAACAACTTGAAAACTATATTTTAAATGTTGGCTAAAAGAATTATTACCTGTCTCGACATCAAAGACGGCCGTGCTGTAAAGGGAATCAATTTTCTCAATTTACGCGATGCCGGAAACCCGGTAGAAATGGCAAAGTTTTATTCAGAGAATGGAGCTGACGAACTGGTTTTTCTGGATATTTCGGCAACAGAAGAACGCAGAAAAACATTGGCTGATTTGGTTTTGAAAGTAGCGGAAACCATTAGTATACCTTTCACTGTTGGCGGAGGAATTTCTTCGGTGGAAGACGTGGAAATTCTATTGAAAAACGGCGCCGATAAAGTTTCATTGAATACTTCCGCCGTAAAAAATCCAAAATTGATCACTGAACTGGCGGCAAAATTTGGCTCACAGTGCATTGTCGTGGCCATTGATGCCAAACAACTTCACGATGAATGGATAGTGCATTTGTTGGGCGGAAAAGTTGCAACCAAAATTAATCTATTTCATTGGGCAAGGGAAGTTGAGAATAGAGGCGCTGGGGAAATTCTATTCACTTCCATGGATCACGACGGCACAAAAAATGGTTTTGCAAATATTGCCTTGACGAAACTTTCCGAGGAAGTAAAAATTCCTCTCATTGCTTCTGGCGGTGCAGGGAATATAAATCATTTTGTTGATGTGTTTGATGAAGGGAAAGCTGATGCTGCCTTGGCTGCGAGTGTTTTCCATTATAAGGAAATATCAATTTTGGAATTGAAATCTGAATTAAAACGAAACCAAATCCCGGTGCGATTATAAAATATGGAAATAGATTTTAAGAAATTCAAGGACGGTTTAGTGCCGGCAATAATTCAGGACAATATTACGCAGAACGTGTTGATGCTGGGTTATATGGACGAATCGGCATTTTTGAGAACCAAACAATTTAAACAAGTTACCTTTTATAGCCGCAGCAAAAAAAGGCTATGGACAAAAGGGGAGGAGAGTGGCAATTTTTTGGAAGTTGTTTCTATTGCAATAGATTGCGATAATGATGCTTTGTTAATAAAAGTAAACCCCACCGGACCCGTTTGCCACAAAGGAACTGACACCTGTTGGGGAAACCAAAATATTGTGGAATATGGTTTTCTATCTGTATTGGAAAAAACCATTCACAACAGAAAAAATGCGAGTACCAATGAGGGTAGTTATATTGCTTCGCTTTTTGAAAAAGGGATGAATAAAATTGCGCAAAAAGTGGGTGAAGAAACTATAGAAATGATTATTGAAGCAAAGGATACGAATGACGAACTTTTTTTAAATGAAAGTGCAGATTTGCTTTTCCATTACTTGATTTTGCTACAGGCAAAAGGATTTACCCTTCAGGACATTGTGAAAAAACTTCAGCAGCGGCACAAAGCAGAATAATTTTTTATACCTTTTATCTGTCCAAATTAAAATTATAAATCAATCCATGGCTGCGAAAAAAAGAAGAAAGACCCAGACCACAAAAATACAACCCAAGAGAGCCAGAAATTTTTCGCCTGGAACGGTAACCTATACCGGAAAAAAAATCACTACTGTTACAACGCTGGATATAATTGACTATTCCAAAGAACATTTCCATCGATTTGAGACCAATAATATTCACGAAGCCTTTAACTATGAAGACTCAACGAACATCACGTGGATAAACGTAAACGGCCTTAGCAACACCCAAGATATCGTTACCTTGGGAAATCATTTTGAGCTCCATCCGTTAATACAGGAGGACATTGTTAGCACTTACCAACGCCCGAAGATTGATGAATATGAGGAATATTTGTTCCTTGTTTTCAAAATGCTGCACTATGATGATGAACAACTGACCAAAGAACACATAAGCCTTGTAATGGGGAAAGATTATGTATTAACATTTCAAGAGGCGGAAGGGGATGTGTTCGGCGACCTTCGCGAACGGTTGGAACACGGCAAGGGACGCATCCGCGGCGCGGGTTCGGACTATTTAATGTTTGCCATTTTGGATGCCGTGGTTGACAATTATTTTACTGTAATTGAATTTCTTAGCAATAAGGTGGAAATATTGGAAGATAAACTTTTCGACGATAAGGGAGATCCCAATATTGCTGAGGAAATTCAGGAATTAAAGAAGGAAATCCTTCAAATCAGAAAGGCCGTAGTTCCATTACGCGAAGTAATAAACCGATTGGAAAAATTGGAAATTCCCTTAATTGAGGAACGCACCAATAAATACATCCGTGACCTTTATGACCATATAATCCAAGTAAATGATAGCGTGGAAATTTACCGCGAAATGATTTGGAGCCTTATGGATATGTATATGACCACCATTAGCAATAAAATGAACGAAGTCATGAAAGTGCTCACCATTATGGCGTCCATCTTTATACCATTAACCTTTATGGCTGGAATCTATGGAATGAATTTCGAGTTTATGCCTGAACTGCACTTACGCTATGGCTATTATTATTTTTGGGGCGCAATGATTGTAGTTTTTTTCGGAATGTTGTGGTATTTCAAAAGAAAAAAATGGTTGTAGCCTTTTTCAGATATTAATTTTACAACTCATTACACAGATAAAGAACCTTTTAAATATTCTTATTTAGATTTAGTTTAAATAAATTAGGTAGTTACATTTCCGTAAAATATCTTTGCCGAAATTTATTTTATATAGTCCAAATAAGCAATAATGAAAATCCTACACACTCTCTTTTTTTTATTATTTTTTACTATTTACGGTACTTCGCAGAATGCCTCCGTCTCCGGAAAAATTATAGACAACAACCAACTTCCAATTTCTGGTGTAAATGTTATTATAAAAGATTCCAACAAAGGAACGCTTACCAATGGTGAAGGTGTTTTTAAAATAGAAAATTTAAGTTCGGGTAGTTACATTCTCTCGGTTTCCTATGTTGGCTACAAGACAAGGGAAATGAATATTTCCTTAGCTGACGGCCAAAGTTTATCTTTAAGCGCCATCATTCTTTATGAAGGAAATGAAATTTTAAATGAAGTGTTAATAACAGGTGAGCGTACCAATAAATTTTCGCGAAAGCAAACGGCCTATGTGGCCAAACTACCTTTAAAGGACATTGAAAATACGCAGGTTTACAGTACCATCACCACGGAATTATTGGAATCACAAATGATCACAAATTTCGATGATGCCTTAAAAAATGCAACGGGCGTAGAACAGCTTTGGACCTCCACCGGACGTGGCGGTGATGGGGCGGGATATTATTCGCTTCGTGGTTTTTCGGTACAGCCGCAATTGGTGAACGGTTTGCCTGGCCTTACCAATGGCACAATAAATCCTGCAAACATTGAACGTATTGAAGTGCTTAAAGGTCCATCGGCCACATTATTTGGCAATGCCGTAAGTTCATATGGCGGCCTCATTAATGTGGTTACGAAAAAACCGTTCGTGGGCACGGGAGGCGAGGTGTCATATACCTCCGGCACGTACGGTTTAAACCAGATAATTGGCGATTTCAATACAGCATTAAGTAAGGAAGACGACCTTTATTTTAGAATAAACACAGCCTACACCACCGAGCAAAGTTTTCAGGATGCAGGATTTAGAAAATCGTTTTTTGTGGCGCCTTCACTTTCTTATAAAGTGAACAATAAACTTTCATTTTCTCTTTATGCCGAAATAACACAGGCTGAACAAACTAATCCCACATTCTTATTTTTGAACCGCTCTGCGCCTATGGAAGCAAGCAATATTGAGGAATTAGATTATAACAATAAACTCTCCTTTACCAGTAATGATCTAACCCTTAAAAATCCAAATCAGAATTATAGAATTGAAATGGATTATAAATTGTCAGAAACCTGGCAGTCACAAACGCTGCTTTCTAAAAGCACCACTTCAACCAGGGGTTACTATACTTATTTGTTTGACTACGGCATTTTGGGAAATAATACTTTTACCCGTTTTATAAATAAGCAAAATTCAAATACACAAACTACTGATATTCAGCAAAATTTTATAGGCGATTTTAAAATTGCCTCCGTTCGAAATCGAGTGGTGATTGGCTTGGATTATTTCAATGCCACTCAAACCGACAATGGCACAGGTTATGCATTCTATGGTAACATTACTCCGGAAGGTGGCGCTAACGGCGATAATCCTTTTACTCCTGAAATTGAAACGGAGGTTTACCCACTATCCACCGCCGGGGCGGATGCGGTATTGGCCTCACAGGCTGTGGGAAACAACAAATCTAAATACCATATCTATAGTCTTTATGCCTCCGATGTTGTAAACATTACAGATCGGTTTTCCGCAATGGTGGGCTTGCGTTTGGATAGATTTGACAACGAAGGTGATTTGACAACCACGGAAGATGATTATGATCAAACCACATTATCCCCCAAATTTGGATTGCTGTTCCAACCAATAACAGATAGGCTGGCCGTTTTTGCGAATTACCAAAATGGATTTACAAATGTAGCTCCGCAATTGGTAGGGAATCCAGATGAGGGACCGCAAACCTTAAAAACCTTTGATCCCGAGGAAGCCAATCAGTTGGAATTTGGAGTGAAAACAAATCTTTTCAACAATAAATTGAATGCTACCGTTAGTTATTATGACATAAAGGTGAAGGACCGGGTGATCACCGATCCATCATCTCCTTTCAATAAAATTCAGGGTGGGGAAGTGGTTAGCAAAGGTTTTGAGATTGAAATTAATGCCAATCCAATTTCGGGCCTAAACATTCATGCCGGATTCAGTAATAATTTTAGCGAAACCACAAAATCAGACAACACCGAAATTTTGCACAGACGGCCTCTTGAGGCGGGACCGGAAACACTTTATAATTTTTGGACAAGCTATGAGTTTCAAAATGGAAAATTAGATGGATTTGGAATAGGGGCCGGCTTTAATGGCGCCAGTGAAAGTTTTGCGATTAATTATGAATCTACCGGCGATTTCATTCTTCCAAGTTATACAATTGCAAATGCCTCAATTTTTTACCAGGCCAATAAATATAGAATAGGTTTGAAATTGAACCATGCCTTGAATGAGGAATATTATAAAGGTTGGACTACCATCAATCCACAAGCTCCGAGAAGTTTATTGGCGACAATTTCGTATAAATTTTAATTTACAGCAAAAGGCTTTATAATTTAATAAATGACGTTTAAAAAAATTATCTTCCAAATTCACAAAATTCTAGGCCTGGCCACGGGTTTGGTAGTTTTTATTGTTGCCATTACCGGCTGCTGTTGGGCTTTTAAGGAAGAAATAGAAAGCCTATATAACCAATATAAAAAAGTAGAGCCACAGCAAGCCGCAATGTTAACGCCAACCGAGGCAAAAGCCATTGCATTGGACGTATTCCCGCAAAACTCGGTACACGGAACGCTTTTTAAAAAGAATGATGACGCCATCGAAGTTATTTTTTATGATGCCGAACCAGAATTTTATCAAAGTGTTTTTTTAAACCCTTATTCCGGAAAAATCATTCAAATTGACGACCATCTATCTGGCTTTTTCGCATTCATCCTAAAAGGACATATGCGGCTTTGGCTGCCTCGGGAAATTGGCGAACAAGTGGTTGGGGTATCAATATTGATTTTTATTTTTATTATTATTTCAGGTTTTATATTATGGATTCCGAAAAAACGAAAAAACCTGAAACAGCGCCTAAAATTTGATTGGAAGGAAACCACAAAATGGAAGCGGAAAAATTTTGATATGCACGCGGTAGTAGGATTTTATATCTGTTCGTTGGCGCTAATTTTGGCAATTACCGGTTCAATAATGTCCTATAATTGGCTGCGCTACGGAATTTATAAAACCATTGGTGGGGAAAAGGAATCCAACTTTGTAATTCCTGAAAACCTAAGCGGTAGGAATATTAATGACAGTATCGTGCCTATGGATTTTTTAATTGAAAAACTTCAAAAGGAACTCCCGAACGCTGGTGGAATTGAATTGCACTATCCAAATACTCCGCAAGAAAGTATTTATGTTGAGATATCAAGTACTGATGGTTTATATTATAAGGCAGATTATAGATTTTTCGATCAGAATACTTTGGAAGAAATCGAGACCCCGAGCATTTATGGAAAATTCGAAAATGCCAAAGTTGCGGACAAAATTATCCGAATGAATTATGATATTCATATTGGAGCAATTGGCGGACTGGCGGGCAAAATAATTGCCTTTCTGATAAGTTTGCTCACGGCAAGTTTACCAGTTACCGGGGTTTTCCTGTGGTATGGAAGAAATTACAAGAAAAAGAACAAAGGCAAAAAAACAAAGAAGATTAAAGTAAAAAGTTGAGCCTGGAGATTATTTCTTCTAAATGTGAATATTGTTAAATAGCAAAATATAAAATGTTCTATAATTTATATTATGTAAAATTGAATATTTCAATTAGATAATCTCGCTTCCGTGGTTCTATCCTTTAAACCTTACATTTCAGGATACTGGAGCATAACCCATACTGCTTCCCCGTCCATTCGAACGCTTAATACTCGAGCCTTTTCTCCGGGTTCCAATATAACAGATTCCGCATCAGCATTTTCGGTATCATAAAGTGCTACGGGTTTTAGCGCGGTAATTATATCACCTTTTTTAGGAATTTCATTATCGTCTTCTTGATACACGGTATCACCATTCATATCCGTGTAAAGATTTTTTACGAAATAGCGGTCAGTTCCCTCAGAATACATTCCCATTCCAAGAAATGGCATTAAGGTATCAATACTATCCTGTGCGGATTGATAATTTATATCATTGGGTCCGTGATCATAAATGTATCCTAAATAACCGTTTATTGTATTTGCATTTATAGCCTTTTCCCATTCTGGGCTGATGTCTTGGGATAGCATCTCCACTTCATTTTGATATGAATCTTCTACAGTTTCACTGGTGCAATTAACAATAAAAACTATAAAAAGAATTAATGCCACAATCCCTCCAATTAAATAAGGCGCAATTTTTTTAGAAGGTTTATTCGTATTATTTGCAGTGCTTTCCGTACTTTTTGGCGGCGTAAAAGTTCCTTTTGGAACATTTGTTTTTGCTTCATTCAAACTGAAGTTTAAATCGTTTACCAACCGTTCGAAGCCAGCCTCAGGACCTAATATTGTGAAGTCAACAAATTGCTTTCGAGCCAAACGCATTGGCACTTCGCACTCTTCTATTTTTATTGGGTTCACGGGCTTATCCAAGCCTATGGCATATGAAATTTCATCTTTTACATTTTCTGATGCCACGGAGGTTTTTGATAGAATCAACACAATGGCATCCGCATTTTTAAGTTCGGTTTCGATTGTATCATCCCAATCGGTTCCGGTGCGGATGTTTTTATCGAACCATACTTCAAAACCTTGTTTTCGTAAGGCCTCAACTAACGATTTTACATAATCAGTATCTCTTCTTGAGTAGCTGATAAATATTTTTTTTGTCCCCATCTTTTAGCGATTTTAGTGTTTATTCTGAATTAATTATCATCAATAATTCTATATGTTTTTTGAAAGATTGCTGCGTCACAAACATATTTTTCCCCATTTACTCCTATCATAAGCCAGTCTCCGGCTTTTCCTTTCATCGTACCCTCCATACTTTCCACTTCAAAAGGCTCGTCTATTTGTATACATTTTATGGGGATCGGTTTTTTTAATGCTATTTTATAGTCCAAATTTGGAGTTTCATCTAGAAGAAATCTCAACATAGCTTTCTATTTTTTATTTGAAATTACGATAAATAATTAGTTTTAAGGAATTTAATAAACAAATCGTTTGGATTGTCCGTCTGCATTAAGCTTACGTATGCATTATAGGCATTGGAGTGAATGGATATTTTTTCGCGCAGGCCGGCCATTTGTGCGGCCTTTTTGTAATTTAATTTTGAATTCTCAAAATTGCCTTTGTACAGATATGCCTCCCCTAGGGTAGCTAGTTTCCACAAACTGGGAAACGGATCCCGTTGTGCGGCGGTAAAAGCTAATTCAGCAAACTCCGCCATTTCAATTTTGTTTTCATTCATTAAACTTAAAAACGCAAGATTTATGGCGTGGTAATATATTTGGGAGAAATCATTCCTGCCCTCTGCAATTTGTAGTGCATTACTGTAGTGTTTACGGGCCATTCTCAAATCTTCGGCGGAAAAGGTTTTAAGATATTGACGTTTGTAGCGTCCACCCATTATTCCTAAAATGTTGGAGTTATTTTTAGCCTCTGAATGGTCATTCAAAATTTGGAACGCTTCCTCCTCCCTACTCACACCTTCAAGCGCATAGACTAATTGTTCCAACCCTTTTTTATCCAAAGTGTCCAACTTGGGGAGCAACGCATTTATAACCGAATTATATTCACCCAAGGCAATATTCACTTCTTCTTTATTTGAAAATTTATTTAGGAACCCTTTGTTCATCAACGTATTCAGCAGAAGTCTATAACCGTCATCATTTTCATCGTCTATTTTTACTATTGAAAAATGATCACCTTCAATAATTTCATGGTGCTTCTTGTCAAACGGTCCTAAACTCGATGAAATGGGAACAAAATCGTCTCTTGTTGCCGCCACTGTCTTGAAGGCGAAGGGATATTTATTATTGAATTTTGCCTCCCAACTACTTCGAAGACGCTGAATATATGGACTGCCCTCTTTCAATTCCTTTTCCTCATTGCTGTAAGTAAAGAAATTTTTCAACTGAATTTCCGGCAGACCGTTGCTTGGTGTACCAAATAATAAAATATGACTTATTCGATCCAAATCTTCGCGATCCAGCTCCAACAAGGTTTGTTGGATTACTATTCCACCCAAATCATGGGCAATGAGAGCGATGCGCTTGTAGTGACCAAATTTGTTTTTGATTGAAGTAAGCAAATAGTCGGAATTACGTTTTATGTCGCTGGCACAGGCCCAAATATTTTTGCCCATTTCGGGGACAATATTACCGCTATAGCCTAATGGGAACATATCCCACCCATCCATTTCTGAATTTTCAATTAATAATTTTGTTGCTTGGAAAAAGGTCATCTCCGCAATGCCGGAAAATCCATGCACAAAAATGATTACGCTATTGGATTCTTCTGTTTCGCGAAATTTCGTAATGGGTTCTTTAGCAGTAAATTCTGTAGGTTCTGCTAAAGTTTCAATCTCAACTTCATCGGTATTAATTTCGCTTGAATGGGAAGTAAAACTAACCACAAAATCTTCGAATATTTGAAGATTGGCGTACGGATTTTGATCGGGATATATTTCGGGAACTTTTTTAAAAATGTACTGCACAACCTCAAAAATTCTAACGAACGGATCCGAATTTATTTTTGCATCTCCCCGCAAAACTTCAATCATACATTTGGTGAAAAGACTATTCTGGTCCCCTTCCAAAATAACGCTCAATTGTTCAGCCCTACATGCAGAAACTATGGTCATTCCACGGCCATTGTCCAATTTTTGGGCTAACCCATCCGCATTTGTGTGCCGGGGCTGCGAGGGTAAACTCGTTACTCCCGCGGTCATTCCTGCGGCATGGCAACAATCCAAAAAGAAAATTAATCTTCGGGATTTCATTTGGTTAATTTTACTCTTGATCTCTTCGGCTTTTATCCATGTATTTTCATAATTTTTTGGATCATAATCATTCGGACACAGATGAAAATATTTTTGATTTTGGTCCTCTGGTTTTTTTTGTAATTCATCCTTTATAAATGTGTTATCGCTATACATTCCGCCGTGACCTGAATAATAAAGGAATATGGAAGATTTTTCATCCGTTCGACTCAGTAACTCATCAAAAGCACTGAGAATTCCCAAGCGTGTGGCTTTTTTTCCGGTGAGCAGTGTTACGTTCTTTTTATAATAGCTTCCGTATTTTTTGTTTCCTAAGATTTGTTGCAGTGCCTTAGCGTCCGTTACGGTTTCCGGTAAATCTTCACTGCCGACACCAATCAATAGTGCGTGTGCGTTTTTAAGCTTTGCCATACTCCAAGGATTTAAGCGGGTTAAAATTTCTTACGGTTAGTTCCAAAACTTCATGACGTCATCAAACTCTTTTTGGTTTCTAAAATTTTTAAAAATTGGATCGTTCACATATGATTTCCAAAGATATAAGTGACCGTTGGCCACGGCTTTTAATAGGTTTTTATAAACGGAGTTAACATTGTTGGTTGCCGCGTAATATTGGCCAAGAGCGTAATCCACTTCGCCGAATTGATAATTGGCTCTCAAAGTTTCCAAATGGAGCAATAAATTTTCGGCATCGGCTGAGTTTCCAAGTTTAAAATTACAAATGGCAAGTTTTGCAGTAGCTTCAATATTCTTTGGTTCTTTTTGTAGCACTTCTTTCAAAGCGATTTTTGCTTTGGCCCATTCCTCTTTATAAAAATAGGCATCGGCCAACAGCATTTCAATATCGGTTTTTGGTTCAGCGTCAATTATTTTATCGAAATATTCATTGGCCGTGGGTTGGTCATTTTTTAATAGGAACTCCTTCCCCACTTGTAAAAATAACTCCTGTGTCTGCGTGGGATTGGCAGTGAATTCAATTCTTTTTAGAAATTTGTTTAGGGCTGCAGTTTTGTCGGCTCGAACGTAAGCAGTAGCAAGTGGTCTGTTCAACATTTTTGCCTCAACCTCCTGCTGTGCGTCTTCAATAATTTGAATTGCGGAATTGTATTTTTTCATTTCAATATCTGCGTAAGCTTTTATGTAAATTCTGCTGGCGCAATCGGAACAATTTTGAAGGTTCATACTATCCATTGCCACTGTTTTGTAAATGTCATCCACATCTTCCGGACGATTCACGTATTGTAGGGCGACGACCATCGCGGTTCGGTTTGTAATTAAATCGAAAGGTGCAATATTGTATTCCTTTAAAATAGAATTGTACACTGTATGGTTATCACCTTTCAATAAGGCCCGATACATATTAAGAAGATTCAGCTGCCTTTTGTTGGTGTAGGAATCAGGTTTTATAAGCTTTAATAGGGAGTCGGATTTTTTAAATTCTTTTTGATTGTAGTAATGGCCAACGCGTAAAACTTTAGGCTCAAAATAGGTTGAATCTGCAGCAATTGCCTGATTTAAAAGATTAATATATGTCTGGTCGTCCGTGCTATACTTTGCCTCGAGTAGATATTTATACGCCTCATATTTTGGGGGATTTTCCTGTAACATCAACTTTTTTTGATCTTCTGTGATGAAGTAACCCGTTATCAGTTCATTTAAATCCTCAATACATTTTAAAGGATTGTCGGCTGGACATTCCGTTGGCCTAAAGGAAAAACTGGTTTGGTTTGTTTTCCCATCCGTTAGCATTCCTTGGAATATTAAATTGTTATTTTTTAAATAGAAATTGCCCGAAATAATCTTGCTGGGATTCAGGTATTTCTTCACAATAGTGTTATCCTCATCTTCAATATTTTTTGATTTCAGAATGCTTTTATATTCATCCACTTGATCTTGAGTGATTACCTGCGCCACATTGTTTTCCGTTATGCCATGGATTATCCAATCGGCCGCCATTTTGCTTACGATGTCATATTGCGGATCGCCGGTATTATTGCCGAATTTTAAAACCGCAATTTTATCATTCTTCTCAATAGTGGGTGTTGCAACTATGGTGCGCTTGAAAAAATTATTGTTAACTATCAAAAATGCGACGATTACGCATATTGAGGTTATGATTCCCAAGGCGGTGAAATACATTTTTCTAAAAGCTATTCTCTTGCTTCCCTCCTTCTCGTCCTCCTCCTCCTCTATGGTTAAGTTGACGGGGGAAATTCTCAGTTTCCAAAGAAAAAAAATGTATATCGGGAAGCAAAGAAGCAGCACAACAATAAGAAAAGTCACGGACTTTTGGGGAAGACCCAAAGGCTGCCATGTTATTGCGAGCACCTGCAAAACTACCCACGCAGAAACCACATAAATGGACAACATTTTAAAGACTTCCTTTTCATGGCACTGCTTAAAAAAGGAATTAAGCTTCATAATATTCGGTTAGTATCGCTAATTTACCTAAAATCAGCCAAGTTCGGCGATTTATAATATATTTATATTCAGTAAATAACACTATTTGTTTATCTTTAGTTATTGTCTAACTAAAATTTTCAATTATGCCAACAACACCTAAAAAGAACACCGAGGCGAAGCCAAAACCCGTAAAAACCCCTGCTAAGGCAAAACCGAAAGCGAAGCCGAAACCAGGGGCAGATATCCAGCCCTCTTAATAGAACCGGATGCTATCAAGGTTTCTGAAACATTAAAGATTATATGATAAGTTGCTTGCGCAGAATCTAATAAAGCTTCGAAATAGGAAAAATTCCTCAGCTTCAACCTTGTTTTTCTCCAATCATTTTTTCAAGGTTTTCCCTATTGGTGGACTTGCCATAAATTTTCTGATCGGGATCCATCATATGGGTATCTGCCAATCCACCGATATAAACGGCTTCAAAACCAATATCTTCAATTAATTGTTGCGTAACATTTTTGCTTTGTTCATCCTGAGCGGCAAATGGGATTGCAAGTTTGTCTGTTTCACGGAATGCCTTTTCTTTCAGATGTTCGGCATATATGGTGTTGAAGGCCTTGGCTGTTTTGGCCGTTCCAAATTTCATAGCTGTATATTCTGAAGCATTCCGATTACTGTCGCGAACTTCTTGCGCCATCTTTCCATCTCTTTCGGGATATGGGTTGGTAGCGTCAATAATTACCTTGTTTCCGTATTCCCCAGCGTAAAGTTCGGCAAGTTCGTCAATTGCCATAAAAGGCACGGCCAAAAGGTATACGTCTGCCCTTGCTTCCCATGCTTCATCGAGGGTTACGGCCTTAGAATTGCCGCCGGCATCTATTGCCAATTGAGTTAATTTTTCGGGATGTCTGGACGTAAATAACACCTCGTGACCCGCACGCGCCCAATGCTTTCCAAGGTTTCCTCCTATATTTCCACTTCCTATTATTCCAATTTTCATATTTTTTAGTTTTTTATTTGCTACTCTTCTTCTGAATTTAATTTTTTAAAGGTTTCTGAAATTTTCTCATTTTCTGATTTTGTTTTCATGGCTTTGTCCTTGTTCAGTTTAAGTTCACCATCACCTTTAATCTTTAATTTATCCTCTTCCACAATTTTACCAAAGTTGGAGGATTTGCGGTAATCATCCTGAAAATCCGCGTGTTTTTTGTTCTTTTTCATAATGCTTATTTTTTATTTTCGAAGTTTCCATTAAAGGCAAATGTGGACTGCTCCTTCCTTTCACGCAATTGTTTTAATTCCTGTTTTTTTAAATCTTCATTTAAATCATCCGGATCCCCTCCGAAATAGCCAAAAGCCACTGCAGTCGCAACATGATAATCCTCAGAAAATTTGAATTCGGAAAGGGCTTGTTTAAATTTAACCCCAGCCATTTGGTGCACTGCAATCCCCATACTATTAGCTTGGTGGATTACATTTCCCATAAAAAGACCAAGATCGTGCAAGGCATGAAAGTTTTCTTTTTCATTTTTTTCCATGGTTTTTTTGAACGCGTTTATCCAGAGCATCTGTGCATTTCCGGCCCATGACTGATTAAAATCGTCCAAACAATTGAATATTCTATCATACATTTCAGTACCCTTTAATCCCCAAAGTACTCGCCACGGTTGAATATTCGAGGCACTTGGTGCCCATCGTCCGGCTTCTAAAATAATATGAAGCTGATTTTCAGTTATAGGCGTTTGGGCAAATGCACGTGGACTCCACCTTTTCTTTATACTATCAAGAATTGGGTGTGCTACCGGTGTGATTTTCTGTACGGAGATTATATTTTCCATCTTTTTCCTTTAAAAGTAACACGTTTGAAACAGCGCAAAAAGCTTTTAAAAAAGTTTTAACGAAACTCACTATTAACATTTTCTAATAGGTTTAAAATCTATTTGCTATTATTTTTACGCAAAAAACTACAAATGCTACTCTGGGGAATTTTTATTGCTTTCGTTATAATATTTTTAGCTTTAGACCTGGGAGTTTTCAACCGCACCCCCCACGTCATCAAAACCAAGGAAGCGGCAATATGGACCAGCATTTGGGTGACCGTTGCCCTTGCTTTTTCTGGGGTTATCTATTGGCTTTTCAGCGATCCGGGCTTATATGATAATCCGGAAAATTACACACCCAATGAAGCAACCTTAAAATATATTACCGGTTATTTAATTGAACTATCGCTTAGTATTGACAACGTTTTTGTAATTGCTGTAATATTTTCTTCATTCGCAATTCCTGCTAAATACCAGCATGAAGTTTTGTTTTGGGGAATTCTTGGAGCTATCGTCTTTAGAGCGTTGATGATTGTTTTTGGAGTGGCGCTAATCAATAAATTCGATTGGATAGTATATGTTTTCGGAGCATTTTTATTGATTACGGCCTATCGAATGTTAACGCACAAAGAGAAAGAATTCGATCCAAAAAATTCAAAAATATATAGTTATATACGCAAAGTTTTTCCGATATCCTCGAAGATGGAGGGTGACAAATTTTTTATAAAAAGAATGGGCGTTCGTGCTGCCACTCCCCTTTTTGTGGCCTTAATAATTATTGAACTTACCGATATTTTGTTTGCGCTGGACAGTATTCCGGCTATACTTGCCATTACAGCAGATCCGTTTATTGTTTTCACTTCCAATATCCTCGCAATTTTGGGGCTTCGCAGCATGTATTTTTTAATTTCAAGAATGCTCGAAAAATTTAGATATATCAATTACAGTCTTGTATTTATTCTTGCGTTTGTTGGCGTTAAATTGATACTTTCCCATCACGTGAAATTCCCCGAATGGCTGTCTCTTAGCGTGATAGTGGTTTGTTTGGCAGGAGGGATAATTGCTTCCATAGCCATTAATGAAAAGGATGAGGCGGACCATCTTCCTCTGTGATTTCCCAAAATCCTATTAAAAGTTTGGAATGGTTTTTTGCCTATCGTATCTTTAAAAATCACTTATAAAACAGCATACCATGAACATAAATTATGAATATCACGAGGTGACGGCCAGTCCGAGATTGGAAAGTTTTGTTGCCGAAAAATTAGATAAACTTGAAAATAAATATGACTCCATAGTTGGCGCTGATGTCTATTTCAAAAGAGAAAACACCTCTAACCCAGAAATCGGAAAAATTTGCAGTGTTCGTTTAAGTATGCCAGGAGCAACCATTTTCGCTGAATCTTCTTCCGCATCTTTTGAAGCCTCCGTCGCCAAAGTTATTTCTGAACTTCGTTCACAACTTCAAAAACGAAAAAAAAAATTGAACGCACATTAAAAATTATATGAAAAATATGGGAGTTATAGCACGAAATGAAAACCAATTAACCCTTATTTACAGTAGCAATACCCGGGTTGGGAAAAGAGCATACGCCTATTTAAACGGATTGGATAAGAAATTTTTGGATATTGATATATCAAAAACTAAAGTTTCCGATACTCAGTGGGTGGAAATTGCGGATGCCTTGGGAGTGAAAGTGGGTGATTTGGTAGATAAAAAAGAAGTGGAATTAGCAATTGATAGTACAACGGAATTCGGCACAAACGATTGGTTAAAGATTATTCAAAATAATGACAAAGTTATTCAATTTCCAATAGTTATAAAGGGAAAAATCACAAGGCAAATCACGAGTTCCACTGATTTATTGGAATATTACGAAGTTGATTCAGCGGGTTTGGAGCAAAGTCCATTAAACGATACTCCGCCCGATATTGAAAGGACTACTGAGGATGAAAACTTTATTGAAAAGAAATGATTAATTAGTCCTTTACATCAATAGTTTCCAGAGGTTGAATCTTTGGTCTAATTTTTTTATACAATGAAAGCTGTGGTCTAGTAAGAATATCTCCCATTTCGGCAGTTTCCTGAACCTTTAATTTATAAAGTTCGTCAAGCATTTCCTTTCCAGTTATGGAGGCTTGAATTTGGTGCTTTCTTATTAAAAACTCTGTAACTTTCTGCTGAAATAACAAGCGCTGTTCTGTTGTTAGAACAAGGTCTTCATTATAACTTTCAGTCAATTTTTCGGCTTCCTGTTCCACATCCCAGCTAGAATTTTGTAGATAAGGATCCTGTGAATAGGTATTCAGTGCTATAAAAAACAATAGAAAAGAAATTAAATGCTTCATGATTTCAATATTAATTTCGAATAATATAAAAAATAAAGCACCACATCCAAAAGCTTTTAACGCTCTTTAACGGCATTATATTAAAACATTAATGAGTATAAAAACTTTGCTTTTAGCTAGAAATTTTTTGTTGAATAAGGATTATCGCATCATCTACATTTCGCAGTTTTTCCATATCCTCATTTTTGAATTCAATATTAAAAACATCTTCAATATCAAGTATGATATCCACCAAATGGGCGGAATTTATATTTAGTTCACGCGTTAAGTCACTGCTTCTGTTTATTTCCTGGGCCGAAACATCTTGTGGCAAATATGTTTTTATAATGGGTTCAAGCAATGCGAAAATCTCTTCCGAAGTCATAAGATTTAAATTTTTTTAAAGATAGCACAAGCATTTACATCACCAAAACCGAAACTGGCTTTGGCAATAGTTTGTAACGATGTTTTGCGCAGTTTCATCGAAATTTTTTCAGGTGAAATTATGGCAGTAATTTTTGGATGCAATACATCACAATTGACGTTTGGAAAAATGAAACCCTCATTCAGTTGGAGAATGGATGAAACAATTTCAATACTTCCACTTGCGGCCAAACAATGACCGACCATTCCTTTTAAGGAATTGATATAAGGAAAGTCATCCCCATTCCTGTTTAAGGCGAGGCTCCAATTTTCAATCTCATCCGGATCCTTGGTGGTTGCTGTAAGATGTCCGTTTATATAATCAATTTCAGAGGCATCAACATTGGAGTCGGTCAAGGCATTTTGTATACAGTTTTGAATTGCGGTACTGTTTGGGGCAGTCATACTCCCACCTAGTCGTTGCCCACCGGTGTTAAGGGCGCCTCCCAAGATTTCAGCATAAATTTTGGCTCCGCGTTGTTCAGCATTATCCAATGATTCTAAAATATAGGCTCCCGCGCCACTGCCCGGAACAAAACCACTTGCGCCCTGGCTCATTGGGCCCTCAACATTTTGTGGGGAATTATTGTGTTTATAGTTTGTGACTTTAATGGCGTCAAATCCGCCCCAAATATAAGGTCCGGAATCACTTGTACTGCCGCACAACATATAGGTTGCTTTACCTTGGGCAATATGTTCATAGCCCATCAAAAGGGCTTCTGTGCCAGTCGCGCACGCAGATGAATTGGCGGTAACCCAATTTCCAGCGCCTATAATTCCAGCCAAATAAGCGCTAACGCCACTAGTCATAGTTTGCGCTACAGAGTTGCTTCCTAACCGTCGCACATTTTTGTCATCTATTTTATAGATGGCTTCCCTAAATTTTTCAACGCCACTTGTTCCACTTCCGAAAACTATTCCCATATCCCAAAATGGTGCTTCATCCATTTTTGCAATTTCCAAATTTGCATCCTTAAAAGCATCCATTCCCGCAATTATACCATACAATATGCCACTGCTGAGGAAATTTCGCAGTTGCAGATCAGATAGATATGCACGTTTTTTTTCATCGGAAATCTCTGGCATAGCTCCCAACTGGCATGAAAAATTCAAATCCCGTAATTCTGAAAAAAAACGAATTCCAGATACACCATTTTTTATTGCATCACTAAACGGCGCAATACCCACGCCATTGGGCGAAACCACTCCGAGTCCTGTTATTACTACACGTTTTTTCATTTTTAAAAATTTGGGAAATTAAGGGGTTATGCGCTATTTGCCGCATTTTTTCTCTTCACTCTAATATGCTCTCTCGTAGCATTCCATCAATGGTTCCCTTGGCTACAACAACATTTTCCGAATTCAACATTTGCACTTCACATTTCAGTTTATTGAAACGAAAATAGATTTTTTGTGATTGAACCGTAACTGTTTCGCCGGGGTACACTGGCGCATAAAAATTTATTTTGGTGCCGCTCATTGCAAAGGTTGGGTTTGTTGAACCTTTTTCGACATGTAAAATAAATATACCTAAGCAAACCAAGCCAATTTGGCCCATACATTCGGTTAGGATTACGCCAGGCGTAATTGGATTATTGCGGAAATGACCCCGATAAAAAAAAGAATCGACCTTGAAAGTGAAAGTGCCCGAAACAGCATCATCTGAAATAGAAATCAATTGATCCACAAACAGAAATGGGTCGGAATATGGCAGCAGGGCTATAATTTCTTCTTTCTTCAAACTTGCTTTATTTTATTGAAGGCTTTCACCTCCATCTACTTTTATTATAGAACCGTTTATCCATGCTGCCTCTTTTTTGCATAACAAATAAACAACATTGGCAATATCATTGGGGGTCGTAAGTCTATTGAAAGGATTTCTATTTTTTGCAATTTCCGATAGTTCTCTGCTACCCGGAATGGCAATAAACGAAGGTGTTTCTGTAGTTCCGGCTTGAATACAATTGGTTGTTATTCCAAGGGGCGCCCACTCAATTGCCATGCTACGCATTAAAGCTTCCAATGCGGACTTGGCGGCAGAAACAGCAGCATAACCAAGCCAAACCTTTGCGTTGCCTTCACTTGTAAAGGCTAAATTTTGAGCATTTAAAACAAAAATTTCCTTTTCAATCAAAGCTTGTGCCCACTCATACCAACTCAAGGCCATTGCATGGAGCGTGATGTCAAAATCTTCTTTGGAAAGAATTTCATCTTTAGCGCCATTAATTTTTTTCAAACTCCCTTTTGCAATACTGTGCAATAATAATTTTACACTATGTTTTGGAAAATGAGTGAGAATGTCATCTATAATATCTTTTTGAAGCGCATTTTTGTTAAAGGTTTTTACGGCCACCCCTAATGCCTGCATTCCTTCAATTTCCTTTTCCAATGATGGCAAATTTTCCTTTCTGTCCCGGTGAACAATGCAAATGTTCATTCCCTCAGAAGCGAGTTTTTTAGCGCTGGCTAGGCCTAACCCACTACTTCCACCCAATATTAGCGCCCATTGATTTTTAAATTCGCTCATAATTAAAACCTTAATAAAACACGCTGCGCCGAAAAGCCGGGACCAAAACTTAACATTAAACCTAAGTTTCCTTTTTCGGGATATTGTTCCAGAAACCGTTCCAGCACATATAATACTGTAGCGCTGCTCATATTCCCGTACAATTTAAGTACTTCTTTGGTATCCTCAATGTTTTTGTCAAGATCTCCGAACAGATCATCAACGGTTTCCAATATTTTTCTTCCTCCGGGATGAAAAATAAGATGTTCAATATTTTGAATTTTCAAATTATTTTTTTTCAAAAATGGATGAATAATATTGGGGAAATGCTCCGCGATTTTTTCTGGGACATTTTTATCGAGAATCATTTGCAGTCCTGTATTTACAAGTTTAAAGCCCATCATTTCGGTGGAATCGTAAAAATGATACATTTCCTCATCAATAATTTCAGGGCCCTCGTCCTCCTCATTCGATGACAAAAGGACACACGCCGCACCATCACCAAAAATTGCCGCACTCACAATATTGACCATAGAAAAATCCTCTAGTTGAAAAGTGGCGGTTGGCGCTTCCAAAGCTAATACTGCTGCACGTTTGCCGGGATTTGCCTTTAAAAAATTATTTGCATAAATGATACCCGAGATTCCAGCAGCACAGCCCATTTCAGTAACGGGAAGTCGCAAAATGTTCTGCCTCATTTTCATTTCATTTATTAAATAGGCATCAACGGAAGGAATCATTATACCCGTACAGCTAACGGTTATTATAAAATCTATATCGGTAGCTTTCCATGACGCTTTCTGAAGCGCATTCTCTAAACATTGTTTGCCTAATTTGGTAATTTCGCGGGCGTAAATTGCATTTCGCTCTTCAAAACTGGTATTTGTAAAAACTTCAACCGGATCCATAATGGAATAGCGCTTATCCACGCCGGCACCTTCAAAAATTTTAATTACTTTCCGCTGAAATCTCTCGTCCTGTGCGTGCATCCATTGCTTCACAAAAGGAATAACCTCAGCGGTTTCCCGACTATATTTAGGTAATTGCTTGGCTACTTTAATTATTTTTACGGTCATATATTTTTTTTAAGAATCCATTGGTAACGGAATGCCCAGCGCCAATTAATTTCACTTTTTTGATTTGGAATTTTATAGGACAATTGCATCAATTCACTTTTTTTGAAGCCTCTTGCAATGGAAACCAAACCGTCGTGCCTAGCCGTTTTTGTTTTCAAAAATAGTTGGCCGAAAATTTTAAAGAGTTCAAATGCATATCTGCTGCGATGTAAGTCATTTATTATTAAACCCATATCCGATTTCCGAATTAAAACCTTCAATAAATCTTCAATTTTATTGTTCTCTAAATGATGTAGAAACAACGAACAGATTGCAATATCGCAATTTGGAATTAATTCTTTATTTAAAAAAACATCAACTTTCTCAAAACGGATATTGGGATATTTCTCACTTTGGTTTTTTGCAATATTTATAATATTTTGATTAAAATCCAAACCGATACATTCAAATGTCAAATTATGCCTTCGCCCGAATTCAGTGCATCGTCTTAGTAAAGCACCATCGCCACAGCCAATATCGAGTAGTATAATTGGTCCCTTATTGGAATGGTCTTTTATGATTTTGATTAACCCATCAATGGTTATAGTATTGCCGCCCAGCCATTTGTTTACCGTGAACAAGTCTGCCAAAAGATTTTTCATTTCTTCGCCATGAAAATCCATATCGTCCATTATCTCTATTTGGTCGGAGCGGTATTTATTGCTGAATTTTATCATGTTTGAACTGTTCCATGAGTTCTTTCAATTAATTTCGGCAATAGCATTGGAACCATCTTGGCGACCCCAAAGCCTATTTTCGATGCAAAGGGATTCATCAAAATTTGCTGGATTACCCGGCCGGTTTGTAACCTTTTCCCGAATTCTTGTTGCCACAGCGCTGCGTATTCATGTTCCAATTTCAATCTGGCAAAATTTTCATTTTCGAAATTTTTTAAAAATGACTCCGCAAAAATTTGTGCACTTTTAATTGCCATTGCCATTCCATTTCCGCATAAGGGGTGAATGAGTCCAGCGCTGTCGCCCAACATGAAAATATGGTTGATTATGGGTTCCTTTTTCTGAAAAGAAATTTGGCTGATGGTTTTGGGTTTTTTGAAAAGGGGTTTGGCCTTGCTGTAAAATTCTCGAAGATGGGGATTCTTTGAGAGTTGATTTTTTTGGAAAGCTGGGATAGCGCCGTATTTCTTAAATGATTGGATCGTTGCCAAATAGCACGCATTCACGGCATCGTTTTCAATTTTGCTTAATCCACAGTATCCATCATTAAAATTGTGAAGTGCTACGGTATCGGAGGGAAATTCGTAATCGTAGTGCGCCTTGACTGCCAGCCATGGCGAATTTTTTCGCATAAATTTTCGATTTAAAAAAGTATCCAGGTTGGACCTTTTTCCAAAGGAACCAAGGACGAATGCTGCTTGCAGAACATTTTTTCCTTGGGTGCTGACAAAAAATTGGTTTTTTTCAAATATGACCTTTTCCACCGTATCGAAAATAATTTCTGCCTTTTTATTTAAATTTTCGTACAACAAATTGTCTAAAGCATAACGGCTAATTCCGAAGCCCCCAAGAGGAAGATGGGCATTCAAGGCCGATCCATTATTGGTCGTAAATAAAAATTTGGAAATTTTTTTTGCCCCTTCTTTAAAAGGATCTATTCCGAGGGAATTGAAATATGGTAAAATTTCGTTGCTCACATATTCTCCACAAACTTTGTGATGTGGATATTCGTTTTTTTCGATCAAACAAACCTTTACATTATTTTGGGCAAGATGAAGCCCTGCGGTAAGCCCTGCCAATCCTCCACCTATTATAATTATGTCCCATTTATTGTTTGCCATGGTTGAAGCTAAAAAAAATCCCGATCCATCAATCGGTTCGGGATTTCCTTATATTATTAAGAATTTAATTATTCACCGGCCTGTTTTTTAGCTTCCTGCTTCATTTTCTCATTTGGGAGAATCGCTAAATTTACGCGTCGGTTTTTTGCGCGACCCTCAGCTGTGGTATTATCTGCGACCGGTGCTGTTTCACCATACCAATTTGTGGTAAATCTACCCGCACCCAAATTTTTGTTCTGAACAAAATAATTGGTCACGGCTTGAGCTCTATTTTTTGAGAGTGTCATGTTCATCTCATCGGCACCAACGCTATCGGTGTGGCCTACTACAAGTACATCAGTATCTGGATATTCTTTCAACACATTGGCCAATTTATCCAAAGTTGCTTGCGAAGCGGCGTTAATGTTATATTTAGCGGTGTCAAAATATACACCACTGTTTTCGTCAAAAGTTACTACAATACCATCATCAACTCTTTCCACTTGTGCGCCGGGAATTTCTTCCTCAATTTTCTGGGCTTGTTTATCCATTTTGTCGCCAATGAGTACACCAGCTCCACCACCAACTACCCCGCCAATAACTGCACCAAGGGCTCCGTTGCCTCCTTTACCTACATTATTTCCGATTATGGCGCCTAAAATTGCACCACCCGTGGCACCGATTACGGCACCTTTTTGTTTATTATTGGCATTTCTCGTGGCTTCACAACTTCCCAAACTTATTATGAGAGTAAAAGCTAAAGCTAATAATGCGGTTTGTTTAAAGAATGTTTTCATATTATTGTTCGTTTATTTTAGAGAAATTAATATTTATTTTAAAAGGTTTTCCATCCATCGTTACGGTCTGTTCCCATCGCATAGATGACTCGCTCAATTGTGCCAAATGCAATCTAAACCCAACATTATTGTCTGATTTTCCTTTTGCATTTGTTGGCTTAACCATAAAATCATAGAGGCCAGAAGCGGGATCAATTTCTATTATAGTAAAAATGAAATTGCGATCACCCGTCGGGCAATCTGGATTATCTATTGTATAAGATCCTGTATTGTTATTGGGTATAAAACGCCATGTACTTCCTTCAAAACATTCTACTGAAGTGTCATTAAAAAGGGTAACATTAAAGGTTCCTGCAGTGTCATAGGAAATGTTGTCCAAGGTCCAATAGCCTTTTATAACTTTTTTTGATTCTTGAACGGTTTTTGGCGTTCCGCAAGAAAATGCCGTGGCCGCGATTAGGGCCAAAATGAGGATTCTTTTCATAAATGAATTTTTAGGGTGTTTAATAATTTGGGTTAGTAAAGTGTCCTATCTTCTAAATAGGCTTGAAAGCAATGATAGCACTAACAGAACAATAAAGATGTAAAAGATAATTTTTGCTATATCGGCCGCACCTTCAGCGATGCCACCAAATCCAAAAATTGCTGCAATTATTGCAATAACGAGAAAAATAACGATCCAACGTAACATAATTATTTAGTTTTAATGATTAGTATGGCACTAAATTAAATAACAATTTTAACGTTTGGTTTGTCTTTATCTAAAGTTTAACAACGAATGTTAAATTATTAGTAAGATAGTAAATTCTTCAAATTATCTATAAATTTTTCTTTGGGAAGGTACGCAGATTCTAAGTTTGCCGCAAAAGGAATGGGGGTTTCTAAACTGGCCACACGCCTGACCGGAGCATCCAAATGTTCGAAACAGTTTTCTATTATTAGAGCTGAAATATCCGATGCAATACCACCAAATAAAGAATCTTCCTGTAAAATAATCGCCTTTCCTGTTTTCTTTACAGAGTTGTAAATTGTTTCGCTATCCAATGGAATTAAAGTTCTTAAATCAATCAGGTCCGCGCTGATTTCGGAATTTTGGTCTAAGGTTTCCAAAGCCCAATGTACACCGGCACCATAGGTTATAATTGTAACATCATTTCCCTCTTTAAGCATTGACGCTTTGCCTAGTGGAAGTGTGTAATAATCAGTTGGAACGTCTTGCCTAATGCTTCTGTACAATGCCTTGTGCTCAAAAAACATTACCGGATTCGGATCCTCTATGCTTGTTGCCAAAAGTCCTTTAGCGTCATAGGGAAAAGCAGGATAAACAACTTTCAGTCCCGGGGTGTGTGTAAACCAGGCTTCATTGGTTTGGCTATGAAATGGCCCTGCCCCTACACCCGCACCGCAGGGCATTCGGACTACAACATCTGCTTTTTCATTCCATCTATAATGGTTTTTTGCGAGATAATTTATTATGGGATTGAAGCCGGAGGTAACAAAATCTGCAAACTGCATTTCCACCACCGCTTTAAAACCATTAATGGAAAGCCCCATTGCCGCAGATACAATTGCTGATTCACATATTGGAGTATTGCGTACACGCTCCTTGCCAAATTGTTCCACAAACCCTTCCGTAATTTTAAATACACCTCCATACTCGGCAATATCCTGACCCATTAACACGAGGTTATTATGGCGCTCCATCGATTGTTTCAACCCTTGTGAAATGGCATCAATAAAACGAATATTTTCTGTCTTTGGATTGGCTTTAATTGCCTGATAGTCAAATTTTTTGAAAACATCATTTAACTCGGTCGTTTCAAAGGGCTCAATTTTGGGTTCTGCAAACGCAATGTCAAGATTATAATCAATTTCTTGTTTAAATTCATTTCGGAATTCTCGCATTTTTTCTTCTGTAAGAACACCCTCGGCGAGCAAAAAGTTTTCATAATTGATTAGCGGGTCCCGAAGTCCCCAATCGTCTATCAACTCTGAAGGTACATATTTTGTACCGCTTGCCTCCTCGTGACCGCGCATCCTAAAAGTTTTGAATTCCAAAAGAATGGGGCGCGGATTGCTACGCATGCTTTCAACCAAAGTTTTTAATTTAACGTAAACTTCCAAGATATCATTACCTTCAATAATGTGTGATTCCATTCCGTAACCTTTTCCGCGATCGGCTATGTTTTCACAATTATATTGCTCATTTGTTGGGGTTGAAAGTCCGTAACCATTGTTTTCAACACAAAATAAAACCGGAAGTTGCCATACGGAGGCCACGTTCAATGCCTCATGGATGTCGCCTTCACTTGTGCCGCCCTCGCCAGTAAAAACGGCACATACTTTATTGTTCCCTTTCAATTTATTGGCCAGGGCGATTCCGTCAGCTACTCCAAATTGTGGGCCCAGGTGTGAAATCATACCCACAATGTGGAACTCTTGCGTTCCAAAGTGAAAACTTCTATCTCGACCTTTTGTGAAACCATTTGCCTTTCCCTGCCACTGCGAAAACAATCGGTACAGCGGAATGTCGCGCATTGTAAAAACCCCAAGATTCCGGTGCATCGGCAAAATATATTCGTCCCTGTCCAAAACTGACGCGATTCCCACTGAAATGGCCTCTTGCCCAATCCCACTAAACCATTTGGAAACCTTCCCCTGGCGAAGTAGAATCAGCATTTTTTCTTCTATCATTCTTGGTTTCAACATACCTCGGTATAAGCTCAACAAAGTAGTGTCATCAATATCATTTCTTTTATAATCAAAGAAAATTTGCGGGGTGGCTTCAGGTTTCATCATAATAATTTTGCAGCCTCAAAAGTAGAAAAAATCAGATTGCAAGCATGAATAATAAAGCAATATTTAGTCGCGGGATAACTTTTACAATTTTGGTATCTTTGTGCTTCAAAAAATTAAAAAATATGAAGAATATTCCGAGCGTAGATTTGGCCGATTTTCTTTCCGAAGATCCAAATAGGAAGCAAAAATTTGTAAATGAAATTGGTTCAGCATATGAAGATATTGGGTTCGTATCATTAAAGAATCACTTTCTAAGCGATAATTTGGTTGATGAACTTTACAAGGAAGTAAAAAGCTTTTTTGCACTTCCTTTGGAAATAAAGAAGAAATATGAAATTGAGGGCCTGGGCGGCCAGCGGGGTTATATATCCTTTGGAAAGGAACACGCCAAAGGGAAAAAGGAAGGCGATTTAAAAGAATTTTGGCACTTTGGCCAAGAGCCAAGCGCTGACGCAAACCTTTCTGAGGAATATCCAAAAAATGTTCAGGTTGAAGAATTGCTCGATTTTAACCACACCGGAATGGAAGCATACAGAATGCTCGAAAAAACCGGGATTTATGTGCTCCGTGCGCTCGCAATTTATATAGGGCTGGACGAGTTTTATTTTGACCATTGGGCTACAAACGGGAACAGCATTCTTCGTCCCATCCACTACCCTCCCATCACGGAGGAACCAAAAGGTGCGGTTCGTGCGGGAGCACACGGTGATATAAATTTAATAACCCTTTTAATGGGGGCATCTGCGGGCGGTCTGCAGGTGCTGCGAAAAGATGGCGAATGGATAGACGCAATCCCCAATGAGGACGAACTGGTAATAAATGTTGGCGATATGCTGGAACGGCACACCAACAACAAATTGCGCTCTACAATTCACCGCGTTGTGAATCCGCCAAGGGAGGAATGGGGCAGCCCCCGCTACTCTATTCCCTTCTTTATGCACCCGCGCAGTGATATGAAGTTAAACTGTCTTCCTGAATGCATAGATGCGGAGCATCCAAAGGCTTATGAGGACATTACGGCGGGTGAGTTTCTTCACCAGCGATTGGTGGAAATAGGCCTGTTAAAAAAATAACCTCCAACCGCTGCAGGATTTATTAATCATTGAAACATTTTCAACATTTGAAATCTTTAGAAGACCAATTAAAAAACCTTTTTCCGGAACATCAGCCAGAGGAAACAGTTGAAGCAGATATAAAGCCTAACATCTGGTTACAAAACGAACCTCTTATCTGTAAGTATGAAAAGAGAAAAGGTAAACCAATTACCATTATTGAAGGTTATAATGGTGCCGACTCCGATTTCAAAATACTTGCAAAAGAAATCAAACAACTCTTGAGCGTTGGTGGTAGTTTTAAAAATGAACAGATTATTATTCAAGGCGATTATCGCGACAAAATCATGCAGTTTTTAAAAGATAAAGGCTTTAAGGTTAAACGGGTTGGAGGATAATTATTAAAATATGTCAATAAAAGAATCTGAACTGATATTAACGGAGAAAGGCAATATTTACCATCTTAACCTCGCGCCATCGCAACTTGCGCCCACCGTAATTACCGTGGGTGATCCAGACCGTGTGGAAATGGTTTCGAAGTATTTTGATATCATTGAAACTAAAGCGCAGCATCGCGAATTCAAAACCCATACAGGATTATATAAGGGAAAACGGATAAGCGTCATTTCCACAGGAATAGGTCCTGATAATATTGACATTGTGATGAATGAACTTGACGCGTTGGTCAATATAGATTTTGAAAAACGCCAAGTCAAAAAAAAACTAACCTCGTTGGATATTATTAGAATTGGCACCTCTGGGGGTTTAACCGAGGATATTGAACTCGATAGCTTTTTAATAAGCAATTCCGCCATTGGTCTGGACAATGTAATGCATTATTACGACAAAGCGGAAAAAATCTTTAATCGTGATTTTGCCCAACTTTTTATTGACCATACTCAATGGAATCCCGACAATTCAGTGCCATATGCCGTAGGGGCAGATAAAAATTTATTAATGAAATTTGCCTCTGAAAAAACTCTACAGGGAATTACCATTACAAATGTCGGTTTTTACGGGCCACAGGGAAGAGTGCTTCGTGCAAAATTGAAAGATGAAGATTTAAATGAAAAATTATCCTCTTTTCGCTACAAAGGGAAAAAAATCACCAATCTTGAAATGGAAACTGCAACAATATATGGTATGACTAAAATGCTTGGACACCGTGCGCTTTCAATGAATGCCATTATAGCCAATCGCGCCTCCGGCACTTTTAGCAAGAATCCTACAAAAACCGTGGACGCCCTTATTCAATATACTTTGGAAAAAATAGCACAATGAAAAATTTTATAATCGGCGGAGTGCCGGAACATTTTAATCTACCTTGGTACATCGCTTTGCGCGATAAAGATTTTCAGCAACAGGGAATCAAACTTCGCTGGAAGGATTATCCCGGTGGAACAGGCCAAATGGCAAGCGCTCTGCGCGAAAAAGAAATTGATATGGCCGTCATTCTTACCGAAGGAATTGTTCGGGATATCATTAATGGTAATGATTGCAAAATTGTACAGGTTTTCGTTAAATCGCCACTTTTGTGGGGAATACACGTGGCTGCGAATTCTAATTACGAAACAGTTTCGGATTTAAAAGGAACCAATGCTGCAATAAGCCGTTTCGGTTCCGGCTCCCATTTAATGGCCTTCGTAAACGCTGAAACCTTGGATTGGGATTTAAAGAATGATCTGCGGTTCAAGGAAATTAAAGATTTGGAAGGAGCCTTGGCAGGTTTGCCCCTGGGCAAAGGCGACTACTTCATGTGGGAAAAGTTTATGACCAAGCCCTATGTGGATAATGGCATTTTTCGGTTGATTGGCGAATCGCCCACTCCATGGCCAAGTTTTGTTATTGCCGTTAATAATGAAGTATTGGAAAATGAAAAGGAAAGTGTGCAGGCAATATTAAAAGTCATAAACGGCATCACCGAAAATTTTAAAAACATACCCAATATTGATGCAATGATTTCACAACGATACGGTTTGGAAATCCAAGATGTACAGGAATGGCTCTCATTAACGGAATGGAGCAATCGCCAATTAAAAAAAGAAGAGCTTGAATTAATACAACAAAAATTATTGGAGCTCGATTTAATTGAACATAAAACGCAGGAGAATAACATCTTACATAATTTCTAAAAAAAATCATAATATCTGCGCAACCCTGTAGTAGATCCTGCATCTAATTATTATAAAATTAAATGTTATGACTACTTTCTTAATCGTTTTGGGGGCGTTGCTAGTCACGAATTTTCTGCTGTTGCAATTTAGCTGTAATGACGCCACGGAGTCTGAAGTTCCTGAAGAGGAATAATATAATAAACCGCATTATAGGGATTTCTTTTATAAACTCCACAGTTTATAATTAATGCGATTCTTTTTTCTATTCTTGACTTTTTATTGAAAAGTATTTCATCGGCATTTGTCGATTTTTTTATGTTTTTCAAAATAATTCTCGCGTTACTCCGCAGAAAAAAGATTACCACTTAATTGGATTCACATCTTTTTCCTTCAGATATTCGTTCGCTTTGCTGAAGTGTTTGTTCCCAAACCAATATCCTCTATTGGCTGCCAATGGCGACGGATGGCCGCTGGTTAAAATCAAATGTTTTGATGCGTCCACTTTTGCCCCTTTCTTTTTTGCAGGCCCTCCCCAGAGCATAAATACCAATCCTTCTCTTTCTTTCGATAATTTTTCAATTACGGCATCCGTGAACATTTCCCATCCTTTGTTTTGATGGCTTCCAGCTTGATGGGCCCTCACGGTTAAGGTTGCATTTAATAGAAGAACCCCTTGATCTGCCCATCGTTTTAGGTTTCCATTTTTTGGCAATGGGGCGGCAACATCATTTCTTATTTCAGTAAAAATATTTTTTAATGATGGAGGTACAGCAACATTTTCACCTACCGAAAAACACAGTCCATGCGCCTGTCCTTCACCGTGGTAAGGGTCCTGCCCTATAATAACAACCTTTACTTTATCAAAAGGTGTATGGTTGAAAGCGGAAAAAATTTGCTTTCCCGGAGGAAAACATTTGCCGGAACTATATTCATTTTTAATATAATCCACCAAGGCTGTAAAATATGGTTTGTCGAATTCTCCCTTTAAAATCGCCTTCCATCGCGGCTCAATTGTTACCTCCATTATTATTACTTTTGTATGATTGCTGAAAAAGTAAAATTAATGGAATTAAAACGGAAAGCCCGTATAGACAATAAAACTTTAGAAGATCTTGAATTTCCTTCCGTCCTGCGGCAGGTTGCAGAATTTGCCGTAACAGAGCCTGGAAAAAACAATGTGCTTTCACTAGCGCCCTTTCACGAATTTACAGAAATTGAACCTGAGCTACGGCGGGTTAAGGAATTTACGGCTTCGTTTGATGGGGACAATAGTATTCCAAATCACGGTTTTGAGCCTATTTTCAAGGAACTTCGTTTGCTGGAAATTGAAAACAGTAGCCTGGAAATTTCAGGATTTCGGAAAATTCTTTTTATTTCTGAAACCACTCGCATACTTCTTAAATTCTTTAAAAAATTTGAGGAATTTTATATTCATCTCAATTCCTTTTCTGAGGAAATTAACTACACTTCAATTCTTTCCGAGGAAATAAATAAGCGGATTGATAAATATGGCGAAATAAAGGATGAAGCTTCCACAGAGTTGGGCACCATTCGCAGGCGGTTGAATGTGGTGAAAGGAAAAATAAATTCTTCCTTTACAAAAGCGCTTTCCCATTATATCCAAAACGATTATTTGGACGAGATTCGGGAATCGGTTGTAGAAAACCGAAGAGTTCTGGCCGTAAAGGCAATGCACCGGAAAAAAGTGAGAGGTGCTGTTTTGGGCAGTTCAAAAACGGGAAGCATTGTTTACATCGAGCCACAGGAAACCCTTGAATATGCTAATGAACTAAGCAACTTGCTTTATGAGGAATCTGAGGAAATAAAAAAAATACTAAATGCGATGACCGCATTTATTCGTCCGCACGCGTCGCTGCTGGACAGCTATCAAAATTATCTAATAAGGATGGATGTGCTGTACGCCAAGGCCAAATATGCCTTGAAAATTAATGGCGTATTGCCTATTATCACTTCAGAGAAAAAGATTTCGCTTCAAAATGCATTTCACCCATTGTTGTTGGTTTCAAACAATAAAAGAAATCAGAAAACATTTCCGCAGAGCATTTCCCTTTTTCCCGAAAAACGCATCATCGTAATCTCGGGCCCCAACGCAGGGGGCAAAAGTATCACACTAAAAACCGTTGGACTTTTACAGGTTATGCTGCAAAGTGGCCTACTGATTTCCGCCGATGCGCAGAGCGAAATGTGTTTCTTCAAACGTGTGTTAACAGATATTGGCGACAACCAATCCATCGAAAATCATTTAAGTACGTACAGTTACCGATTGAAAAAGATGAATCAATTTCTGAAAAAGTGCGATAAAAAAACGCTTTTTCTTATTGATGAATTTGGTACCGGGAGCGATCCCGAACTTGGGGGCGCTTTGGCTGAAACCTTTTTGGAAGTTTTTTATGAAAGGGAAGCTTTTGGAATAATTACTACCCACTACACAAACCTTAAACTGTTGGCAAATGAACTGCCGCACGCCATAAATGCCAATATGCAGTTCGACAATAAATCCTTGGAGCCGCTTTATCACCTGCATTTGGGCGAGGCCGGGAGCAGCTACACTTTTGAAGTGGCACAAAAAAATGGCATTCCCTACAGTTTGATCAACAAGGCCAAGAAAAAAATTGAACGCGGCAAGGTTCGGTTTGATAAAACTATTGCGAACCTGCAAAAGGAACGCAGCAACCTTCGGAAAACTTCAGAATCCTTAAAAACCGAGGAGCAAAAGGCGCGTCAGGAAAGCAGGCAGTTGGAAGAGGTGAATGCCCGCGTGCAGGAAAAACTGGAAAGCTACCAGGAACTTTTTGATGCCAACCAAAAGCTTATAAGCCTCGGAAAAAAATTTGATGCACTTTCTGAAAAATACTTCAACAACAAGCAGAAAAAGCAATTGATGGACGAGATGATGAAACTAATTATGGTTGAAAACAGCAAACGCAAAAAGCTGGCCCCTAAGGCAAAAAAAGCAGTAAAGGCAAAGGAGCACCAGATTATAAAGGAAGTTGAAAAAAAGGTAGAAGTAATCCGTGAACGCAAAAAAGAGGAAAAGGAACAAGCCAAGAAACTACCCCCACCAAAACCCAAAGTAGCCCTAAAAATTGGCGACCGGGTGCGGATGATAGACGGCCGCGCCATAGGCACGATTGATACTATTGAAAAAAATAAAGCCATCGTAAATTACGGCATGTTCACCACAAATGTTAGTTTGGAAGAACTGGAGAAAGTATAAAGTATGTCGCCATTTTCAGGAAAATTGTTTACCGCGACTGGAGCTGGTTGTTATTTATGAAAACTGAAAATCACAAAATAATACTCTTCGACGGCGTTTGCAATCTTTGCAACGGCGCAGTTACTTTTATAATTAAGCGCGATAAAAGGAACGTATTTAAATTTGCTGCACTCCAAAGCGAAATTGGTCGGGAACTGATTTCACAATTCAAGATTGATACCTCAAAAGTAGATTCCATTATTTTTATTGAAGACGAAAAACAGTACGATAAATCTTCAACGGCGCTCCATATCGCCAAACATCTTTCGGGTGCCTACCCCCTACTGTTTGGGTTTATGGTGGTGCCGAAGTTCATTAGAGACGCGGTGTACCGTTATATTGCCAAAAACCGCTACCGCTGGTTTGGGAAAAGGGAAAGCTGTATGGTGCCGACTGGGGAGTTGAGGGGTAAATTTTTGTAATCCCATTTTTTTGAAATTAATTTTTGCTAGTAAAAAATACTCTGAAGATTTTTGGCCAATTTTTTAATTAAAGGTCTGCCCCGAATTAATGGCTCCCGCAGTATTGACTGAGGGCCCGCTCCAGAGGAAGTCAGTGTATTGGTGGCCAGTGCCAGTTAGTTGAAGCGATTCTCCAATTGGGGTGGAACCTGGTTCGCTAACCCCGATATCTGTCGATGTTAACCCAATAGCTGTACCATTTGATGCAGTAAAAGATCCTTCATAACTTATAAAATATAGAACTGTTCCAGAATCAATCAAGGCAAGACCGTCGGGAGCTCCATTTTCGATTCCATTGCTAGGATATGAGAAACTAATTGTACCAATTCCATTGGATTGGTCCGGAATAGTTCCACTAAGGCTTGTTGTATTATAGACTTGCCTGTTTACTCCATTATAGAGTTCAATAGAATAAGTACTCAAATCTAGACCCGCAGGTCCGGCTATTTCAATAAACTCATCTTGATCAGTTCCTGCATTATCATAATGAAACTCATTGATCCAAGCTATGGGACTGGCCAATGTCACACGGTGGATTTCCTCCCAACTATCACCGTCCCAAATTTGGAGCAATCCTAAATTGTTGGGCAAATCCATCACAAAAACCATCAAGCCAAAATCCGCATAGCCTGGGTTTATCGCCTCACGCGCCGCAATACTTGGCACCCGCGGCGGCATAAAGCCTTTATAGGTTGTGCCTCCATCGGAAGTACTTGAAACTTCCAACATAGACGCGGGTGAAGGTGTGGTAGTACCTATTCCCACTTGGCAATAAAAATTGGTTGCAAAAAATGCAGAGGCGAAAAATAAGATAATTGTTCTCATAACTATGGTTTTTAGTCATAGCTAAGAAGATGAAATTCAGAAATGTAGATTGGGCCTACTTTCTGGGGAGAAATCTAATTTAATCAAATTAATCTTTCCAACAAATTTTTTTTACAACCATTATAGCGTAGAGCTACGAATCCAAATCAAAAGTCTCCGACGGATTTTTTGGTGGTTGGTAGTTTAGCAGGCCTTCATCATTGGCTATTATGGTACAAACGGTAGCATCACCCGTAACATTCACCACGGTTCGGAACATATCCAAAATTCTATCCACCGGGAAAATTATGGCAATCCACGCAGGGTTTAAACCTACGGATTCCAACACTATAATGAGCATTACCAAGCCGGCACTGGGCACTGCTGCCGAGCCTATGGAGGCCAGTGTGGCCGTGAGCACTATGGTTAATTGCTGCCCAAGGGTTAAATCAATCATATGCAACTGTGCCAAAAATACTACGGCCACTGCTTGATAAAGACAGGTGCCATCCATATTTACCGTGGCCCCTATGGGCAGCACAAAACTGGTTATCTTTTTGTCTACCCCCAGATTTTCCTCTACACATTCCATAGTTACGGGCAAGGTGGCGGCACTACTTGAGGTGGAAAAAGCCAATGTCTGGGCCGGGGCCATTGCCTTAAAAAAGCCTTTATAAGGAATTCGTTTTACGAACAATTTCATCAAAACAGGATAGACAATAAAAATCATCAACATAAGACCAACGAACACCGTAAGGGAATACCAGCTTAAACCTTTAAAAATTTCATACACCTTTCCCACATCATCTCCGGCCATTTTTCCCACTACTCCCGCCAAAAGTGCAAACACGAAGAAGGGTGCCGCCTGCATAACCAAATCAACCATTTTTAGGAAGACCTCCATAGCGCTGTCCATAAAATCCCGCACAGGCTTTGATTTTTCACCTGGAATCAAAAGCAGGCATACCCCAAAAAATATTCCGAAGAAAATAATCTGGAGCATTAACCCATTGTCAGTCAAGGAAAAGAAGAAATTCTCAGGAACAATATCCACCAAAGGTTGCAGCGGGGTGGCTTCCTTGGTTTGTTCGGCGGTCTGCATTCTTTCGGTTACAGCGGCATTCTGAAGTTCTCCTTTTGATAGATCCGTAATTTTTTTGGCGCGTTCAAAAAACGCCGGATCCTGCAAATAATTGATACCATCCTTTGGCGGGTGGCCCTTTGCGGAGGCCCAAATTTCATAGCTTATACGGTTGTCAATCCGGCTCTGTTCATCAATTAATTTTCCTGGTTTTATTGTATTTACTAACACTAGCCCTAAACTCACGGCGAACAGCGTGGTAAGCAGATAGGCTAGCAACGTTTTTCCGCCCATTCTACCCAAACTTGAAGGATCGCCAATGTTTGCAACCCCGCTTATTATTGAAACCAAGACCAATGGTACGGCAATCAATTTCAAAAGGTTGATAAATATTTTGCCAAAAGGTGCAATCCAATTGATCGTAAACTCACTCCACCCAAGTTGACTTGAAAGCAATGCCCAAATAATACCTAAAACAAGTCCGATAATTATTTTCCAGTGTAGTGCAAGTTTTTTCATTAGGGTGTTTTTTGATTAATACTCTTTATAGATATTTATAATTTGGATAATTTGTTCAGCAACCAAAAATCAGCCAAAACCAAGGCTGCCATGGCCTCTACAATTGGTACGGCACGCGGTACCACGCAAGGATCATGGCGCCCTTTTCCTTCGGCAATGGCGGGATTTCCTTTGCTGTCAATGGTTTCTTGCTTCTGCATAATGGTGGCAACGGGTTTGAAGGCTACTTTAAAGTAAATAGTTTCCCCATTGCTTATGCCTCCCTGAATTCCGCCGCTGTGGTTAGTTTTTGTGCTACCGTCTATATTGAATGAATCGTTGTGTTCACTGCCCTTCATTTTTGTGCCTTCAAAACCGCTTCCATATTCAAAGCCTTTTACGGCATTTATGGATAACATAGCCTTCCCAAGTTCGGCGTGCAATTTATCAAAAACAGGTTCGCCCAAGCCTTTTGGCACATTCTGTATAACGCAGGTTACGGTGCCGCCAACGGTATCACCTTTTTTACGAATATCCTTTATGAAATCTTCCATTTCACTAGCCATTGCTGCGTCCGGACAACGCACGGGATTCTTTTCTATTTCTGAAAAGTCTATTTCGGAATAATGTTTACCTAGTTCCATTTTTCCCACGGACGAAACATAGGCAGTTATTTTTAAATTCCCCAATAACTGTTTTGCTATTGCTCCGGCCACGACCCTGCAGGCCGTTTCACGGGCTGAGGATCGCCCGCCGCCGCGATAGTCACGGATGCCATACTTTTGGTCGAAAGTATAATCTGCATGGGATGGGCGGTAGATATTTTTTATATGTGCGTAATCTTTACTTTTTTGATCGGTATTTTCAATTAAAAAACCAATGGGCATGCCGGTGGTAATCCCTTCAAAAATTCCCGAGAGAAATTTTACTTCATCTGCTTCCTTGCGCTGGGTAACGATGGCCGATTGGCCAGGCATTCTGCGTTTCATTTCCGCATTAATGGCTTCAAAATTTATTGAAAGTCCGGCTGGGCATCCATCTATAACTCCTCCAATGGCCGGGCCATGGGATTCGCCAAAAGTGGTCAATTTAAAGATGTTTCCGAAGGAATTGCCTGCCATAGGTGTGTTTTCAACAAATGTAAACTTTCAAGTGCAAATATTCAAGGTTCAAAATTCAAAATTCAGATATGATTGCCTAAACCATTATTGGATTGCAACATTGCATTTTTTAAAATGGTAATTGGGTGAAAGGATTTGCGCTGGGTTCCGTCCATAATTTGATGCCGACAACTGGTGCCGTTGGCGACAATTATTGAATCAATATCCGCCTTGCGTATTGCGGGAAATAGTTTTAATTCCCCAATTTTCATACTCACATTGTAATGCTCCTTTTCATACCCAAAACTGCCCGCCATGCCACAACAGCCCGTGGGAATAAGTGTTGGTTTGTAATTTTTGGGAAGGTTTAGAATATCAAATGTAACTTTTGAGTTGCTCAATGCTTTTTGATGGCAATGCACGTGTATTTTAATATTTTTTTCTTCGGAAGTGAATTGTTCCGAGGTAATAGCACCTTTTGCAATTTCCGAAGCGATGAATTCCTCAATTAAAAATGTATTTTGTGAAATGGCTTCCGCGGAAACCAAGTCATCCGCCAAACGAAGGTATTCATCCCGAAACGATAATATGGCCGATGGTTCAATGCCTAATAATGGACATGCTTCCGAAACCTTTTCTTTTAAAAATGATATGTTTTTATTGGCCTCGTTTTTCGCTTGCTGCAAAAACCCTTTGGAAATTAATGCCCTTGCACTATCCAAAATGTCAACCACTGTTACATTGTACCCCATTTGACTTAAAAATAGGAATGAATCCATCGCGATTTCGGCATCTAAAAAATTGCTGAATTCATCTACGAACAACAATACATTCCGTTGATGTTTTAAATTTTGAGGAATGGAGTTAACAGGTTGTTTTTTAAGTTTATAAAACCTTTGACTAAAGCTTTCATTTGAAAGTTTTGGCAAGGATCTATCCGGATGAATACCGCCAATTTTCTTAATTATTTTTGAGGTAAAAAAATTGGAATAGAACCAATTAGAAACCTTCGGCATTTGTGAGGCAAATTTGTTCATTTTGGTACTCTCTGCAAATAATTTTTGGGAAAAGGAAACACCATTTGCTTTATTATACTGAAACAAAAACTCTGCTTTTGCGGTGCTGATGTCCACATTACTGGGGCATTCACTGGCGCAGGCTTTGCAGCTTAAGCAAAGGTCAAAAACTTCCTTTAAATCCGTGGAGTTGAATTTATTGGCCGCTTCATTATTTGTCAAAACTTCGCGCAAGGCATTGGCACGAGCGCGGGTGGTATCCTTTTCGTTTTTGGTGGCGTGATAACTTGGACACATTGCTCCGGCTGATTCGGCGGTTTTTCTGCAATCGCCGCTCCCGTTGCATTTTTCTGCCAATCGAAGAATACCACCGGAATCGCTGAAATTCAGTAATGTTTTTATCTCCGGCTCTACCCTATCTGTTTTATATCTTAGGGATTCGTCCATTCTTAAGGCATCAACAATTTTCCCGGGATTAAAAATGTTCTGCGGATCAAATGCGGCTTTTATTCGCTTAAAAAGGGCATAGTTTTTTTTGCCAACCATTAAAGGAATAAATTCCGCGCGCACAATGCCATCCCCATGTTCTCCGGAAAAGGAACCTTGATATTTTTTACAAAGCAGTGCAACATCAGTAGTAATTTTTCGAAAGTACTCCACGCCTTCTTTCTCTTTTAAATTCAGTATCGGCCGCAGGTGTAGCTCCCCCGCTCCGGCGTGGGCATAGTAAACTGCTTGTTGGTCATACTTTTTCATCAATGCAGAAAATTCCTTGATATAGGCTGGCAAATCTTCCAATGCTACCGCCGTATCTTCAATGCAGGCCACGGTTTTCCTGTCGCCAACCATATTTCCCAATAGTCCCAAACCAGCCTTTCGAAGCTCCATAGCCTTGTCTATTTCTTCCCCTTCCAAAACTGGGCTGTGATACGAATAATTGGAAATTTTTAATGATCGTAGCAATGCCTCGGTCTGGCTTAAAAGGTCCTCTTCTGAATTGCTTTTCAATTCCAACAAAAGGATCGCCTTCGGATTTCCATTTACGAAAAAGCGGTTTGGTTCATAGGTTTTATTTTGTTTTGTACACTCCAAAATTACATTGTCCATCATTTCACAAGTGTACAGCTTGTGCTGCATGGCAACTACCACGTCATTTAAACAGGCTTCCACTGAATCATAATGCGTGGCCACCATTGCGGTAAATTCTGGTGGCAACGGATCCAATTGAAGTGTTATTTCAGTAGTAAAGGCAAGTGTACCCTCACTTCCGCAGAGGAGTTTGCAGAGATTGATCTTTTGATTATATTCACTAAAAACTGAAGTGTTCAACAGACTGTCCACGGCATAACCAGTGTTTCTTCGGTGAATTTCAGGTTTGGGGAATTCTTTCTGAATTTCTTTTTGTGCTGCTTCAGAAACCAATTCATTATATAGGGTTTTGTAAATATTTCCTTCTAAGGAATCAACGGTCATTTTGTCCAAAAATTCATCCTTGGAGAGAGCTTCAAAAATTACTTCCGAACCGTCGGAAAGAATGGTTTTTAATTTTAAAACCTTATCTCGTGTCACCCCATATTGAATTGAAGTTGTGCCACTGCTGTTGTTGCCAACCATTCCACCAATCATGCAACGATTGCTGGTTGAGGTGTTCGGGCCAAAAAATAGTACGAAGGGTTTAAGAAACATATTTAATTCATCACGGATTACCCCAGGCTGCACCGTAACAGTTCGGCGCTCTTTGTCCAACGAAATTATTTTTGTGAAATGTTTTGAAACATCAACCACAATTCCACTGCCCACGCATTGTCCGGCCAGTGAAGTACCTGCAGTGCGCGGAATTAACGATACTTCGTTTGTTTCCGCGAAGGCAACAAGTTGTTTGATGCCCCTTTCATTTTTAGGAAAGGCAACTGCCATCGGTAATTTTCGATATACCGAAGCATCTGTGGCGTATAAGGAGGTATAAAGCGAATCTGTAAAAATTTCGCCATTAAATATTTTTTGAAAATCCTGAAATTTCTTTTTCATGGGCAAGTGTAAATGTAGAAAATTCCTTAACAAAAATTTGTAAATTTTAAAGGGAGGATTGGCTCGGCATTAACGAATATCGCAACATATTAAACTTAATTTTACTGCTGTGTTAACTAAAATAAAAATTATGAAAAAATCAATTTTAATACTTTTGACTTCTATCGCATTTGGGTTTAACGCCCACGCTCAAAAAATTGCTGAAAACGCCATTGGACTACGGTTGAGCGAGAGCAATGGCTTTGGTCCTGAAGTTAATTATCAACGTGCCCTGGGCGAATCAAACCGTTTGGAATTGGGTTTGGCGTGGCACAGTGAGCGCTATTGGGATGATGTAAAATTTACGGGAATTTATCAATGGGTATGGAACATTGATGGTGGATTTAATTGGTATACCGGGCCAGGTTTGGGCGCCGGAATTGAAACGTATGATCGCTATAGTGATGATGATCGTTATAAGGAATCGGAAGCATTCGCATTTTTTACCGGCGATGTTGGAATAGAATACAACTTTGACTTTCCATTATTGATATCCTTCGATTTTAGGCCTCAGATAAACTTGAACTATCGCGATGATGTTAATTTTGATGTAGGTATTAGTGCCAGATATCAATTTTAAAAACTCCGACTTTATTTTTGAAAGAAATGCCCCACGAAAAGGGGCATTTCCCTTTTAAAAAAACGGGGAAAATCCTGTTTCATATATGGGTATTTTATTGCAATTTTATAGAATTCAATAAGATGTGCTATGGAAAAACATTATGTGGACATACATTGTCATCCCTCGTTAAAGCCTTTCAGTAAAAGTTTTAAATACCAGCCCACGAAGCAAAATGCGCTCGATCCAAATCGGAAAAATTCCATTTGGCACTATAGCCCACCCAATTTTCTTGAAAAACTCGTGAACCGCCTGGTCACGCTTACAAAGTTTACACAAACGGATATCACGGCTCTGGCTAGGGCCAAATCCAACGTTGTTATTGTTTCGCTCTATCCTTTTGAGAAACATTTTTTCGGGAAAGAAATAATAGGAATAAAAGGCGTTACGGACGTAATGGTAAATCTTGCGGCAAGCATTAGCCAGGCCCGGATGGATTATATTAGAAGCAGCACCGACTATTTTTTGGATTTAATGGATGAATATCAATATTATCAACAGCTTGATAATCTTGTCCAAACTATTGATGGTAAAACCTTCACCTATCGGCTTGTTCGAAATTTCCAGGATATTGAAAATAATTTTTCCCAAGAAACCGAATCGAAAAAAATTATTAATATAATTTTATCTATTGAGGGTGGCCATAGCTTCAATACAGGTCTGCATATGGATAAGGATATGGCGAGCCGCACGGAAGTTATTGGGAATATTAAAGCCATTAAAAATTGGGAACACCGCCCCATTTTTTTAACGCTGGCCCATCATTTTTATAATGAACTCTGCGGGCACGCCCCGAGTATAACAATGGATATGCTGAAAAAAAATCAGGAAAGAGGCATGAATTCAGGCATTACGGATTTGGGCCTTGAGGCAATTGAACTTTTGCTTGACAATACTGATGGCAAAAGAATTCCTATTGATGTGAAACATTTAAGCACTGCTTCGCGCGAAGCTTATTACCAGTTGCTCGACACGAAATATGCCTCCGAAAAAATACCTGTAGTTGCAAGCCATGGAGCCTGCAATGGCAAACATTCCATTGTTCATTGGGACAGAACAAATTTTATGGACCATCGGGATTGGTTCTGCAATATTGACATCAATTTTTATGACACCGAATTGATTCGAATTGCAAAGAGTGATGGCCTATTCGGAATTCAGTTGGACGAACGGAGAATTGGTAGCGATAAGGCAATTTCTGAAAGCAGAATGATTTTTCCAAACAAGCGAAAACAGCTCAATAAAAAAGCATTATTGGTTTGGAGACAAGTGCAGCATATTGCGGAGGTGTTGGATAAGGAAGGATTATTTTGTTGGGGAATTCAGTGCATTGGCAGCGATTTCGACGGTATCGTAAATCCAATAAATGGTCTTTGGACAGCTGAAAATATGAAAGATCTGGCAGAAGAAATGTTGAACCACGCAGAGAATTATCTTTCGAAAAATTTAATATTATTGAATGATTTCAACAGAATAAACGCCGAAGATATTGTAGAACGGGTTATGCATATAAATGCAATGGAATTTATACAACGTAACTATTGAGGTTTTGGAATTCTACTATTGTCTATTGCCGCTTCATAAAGGTTTTCGTACATCGGAACAATCTTTTTAGTATCGTAAACCATTGCTGCTTCAATGGCCTGCATCTTAAAAGTTTGCAAGGTTTTTTCCGTAGCTAAAATTTTTAATGCGTTTTCGGCCATTTCCGCTACGTTGCCCACCTCGCTCAAAAATCCACTTACCCCTTGAATATTCACCTCTGGCAAACCACCCGTGTTGCTGGAAATGACGGGAACGCCGCACGCCATTGCCTCCAGTGCAGCAAGCCCGAAGCTTTCCTTTTCCGAAGGAAGAATAAAAAGATCTGTAAAGCAGAGTATTTTATCGACCTCATTACTATTGCCCACAAAAAGCACCTTTTCCTCTATACCTTTTTGTGCGCATAGCCTTTCACAATCCTCTCGTTCCGGCCCTTCCCCAACAATAATAAGTTTGGAGGGAATTTTTTTTTGGATGCGGTCAAAAATTTCAATAACATCCTTTACACGTTTTACTTTCCGAAGGTTACTAACGTGTGTAATTATCCTTTCATCGCGATCGGCCATCATTGTGCGCTGGCAATCCGTAAAGGGATTTATTTTTTTAGGAATATCAATAAAATTAGGGACTACATGGATTTCCTTTTTAATATCGAATAATTGAAGGGTGTCCTCCTTTAAGCTCTGTGAAACGGAAGTAACCACATCACTATTATTTATGCTGAAGGTAACGGCGGTTTTATAGAAAGGATGGCTTCCCACTAGTGTGATGTCCGTACCGTGAAGTGTCGTAACCATAGGGATATGGATGTTTTCTTCTTCAAGCATTTTTTTCGCCATATAACCTGCATAGGCATGCGGAATAGCATAGTGCACGTGAAGCACCTCGATTTTATGAAGTTTTACCATATCCACCAACTTGCTGGAAAGCGCAAGTTCGTATGGCTGATAATGAAAGAGTGGATAATCTGGAACCGAAACTTCGTGGAAATGAATATTTTTAGAAAGCAATTCCAATCGTACAGGCTGTTTGTATGTAATGAAATGTATTTCATGGCCTTTTTCTGCCAGTGCAAGGCCCAACTCTGTGGCCACTACCCCACTTCCTCCGAAGGTTGGGTAACAAACTATTGCTATTTTCATTTTGTAAAATTCATTGCTAGCGATTTTATTTCTTGGTCCATTAAATATACTAAAAATCAAAAGTCGATAGCTTCATAAATGGCTTTTTGAATTTTGCTGCGTAGGTCGCTTCTAATTAATTTGCGATTTTCCGCATCGGGAAAAGTTCGGTTTGATAAAAATACATAAACAATTTCCTCCTCCGGGTCTGCCCAAGCGAAGGTTCCAGTAAAACCGCTATGTCCAAAACTACTCATGGAAACGCAGCCGCATGTGGGGCCCGAATTGCCCAATTGTGGCTTGTCAAAACCCACGCCCCGCCTCACGTTTTTATTGCAGTAATAACAATTGTTGAAATCGTCCATAATGTTAGGATTAAAATAGCGTTTGCCGCCATAAAAACCCTTCCAAAGGAACATCTGCATTATTTTGGCAACATCATTGGAATTGCTGAACAAGCCCGCATGGCCACTCGCTCCCCCCAGCATTGCTGCGCCCTGATCGTGCACATAGCCTTGTACCTTCTGTTTTCTGAAAAGATTGTCCTGCTCTGTTGGAGGTATGTTTTCTTTTGAAAATTTTTCTAAAGGATGGTACATCGTGAAGTTTGCACCCAACGATTCATATAGATTTTCCTGTACGATAAGTTCCAAAGGTTTGCCGAATTTCCGCTCCAAATACTCCTTTAAAATATAATATGGCAAATCGCTATACTTATACTCTAGTTTTGAATTCAATTCACTATCGCGGATTTCGCTATAAATTGTATCAATGTAGTCCCGTCGCATATATAAATTTTCAGCTACTTGAACATTGAAATCCTTGCCGGGAACATCGGAATAATATTCCGATGAAACCCCTGTTTTAGCGTCGTTAAATGTATATCTATAAAAAGGAATCCAAGCTTTAAAACGTGCGTAATGGGAAAGCATTTGTTTTAAGGTAACATCAGCCTTATTTGAATTTCTATATTCCGGAAGCATTTCCGAAAGTTTGGTGTTCAGACTTAACTCTTTTTTATCCACCAGTTCCATCACAATGGGAAGACTTGCCAAAATTTTTGTCAATGAAGCCAAATCATAAACTGTGGAATCGCGCACAGCAATTTGTTTATCGTATTCGTGGTGCCCAAAGTTTTTTTGATAAATAATCTTACCCTTGCGAGCAACTAAAACCTGTGCGCCGGGATACATTCCGTCCTTGATTCCCGAAATAGCTAGGGAATCAATTTTTCTTAATTTGTAGCTATTTACACCCACACTTTCCGGCGTTCCGTATTGCAACCTTCGCAGGGATTTGGTCTGTAAAAAAGTGTTCAAAGGAAAATCCTCTCCCAGTGATACCGGCAATTTACCTTTAGCTTCCCGCGCTCCAAAAATTAATTGTGCCGAAAGTTGCTGTGATATTTTACTGTTTTGATAGGACATTATCACGCCTTCAAAATTGGCTGTGCTCTTTAAATCCAACATTGCATACGGCCTTGCAAAAACATTTAAAATAACCGTATTGGTCCGAGCAATTTCATAAAGCCAAACGAGTTCATTTTCGGTGAATTGAAATGGTTTCCACGGGTTATCATTGTTTTTATGAAAGCCGATAATAACGTAATTATATTCCTTCAGCTTTTGAATATATTCATCCAAGCTGTTGGCGACAACCCAATCTACGCTGCCATATTTTTTCAGTTCATTTAAGAATATTTGTCCGGAATCATCGCCAAAATTAATGTATGCAATCTTTTTCTTTTGAAGATCCTTTATGGGAAGAATGGCGCGGTTATTCTTAAGCACCGTTAACGCATGGTCCATTGCCTCCTCGTAGAGCGCATCGTCCATAACTGAATTGAGATCGTCACCCAAATAGGCCATTTTCACCGGCTTATAATAGTTCAGTCCAACCTTGTATTTCGCATACAGAATTTTCTTGACGGAATAAGCCAAGCGCTTCTCGGTTAAGGTTTCTTCGTTGTAAGCATTGATAAGAAATGTGATTGCTTTCGGCACATCTTCCGAAATTAAAAGAACGTCGTTTCCGGCCAAAAAAGCTGCCAACTCAATCTCACCGGGCTTTTTGTAATTTGACGCTCCTTTCATATTGAGGGCGTCCGTAAATATAAGGCCGTGGAAACCCATTTCTTTTTTCAGAAGATCGGTAATTACCTTGGATGAAAGAGAGGATGGATAATTCATTTGAGGTTCCAAAGCCGGAACATTTAAATGGGCCACCATTACACTGCTTAAGCCTTCACTAATAAGCTTTTTATAAGGATACAATTCCAATGTATCCAATCTTTCCCTTGAAAAATCAATAGTTGGCAAGGTTTTATGGCTATCTGCATCGGTATCGCCGTGACCGGGAAAATGTTTTGCACTTCCCAAAACACCGGCGCTTTGCATTCCTTTCATAAATGCCAACGCTTTTTGTGTTACATTTTCTCTGTCCTCACCAAAGGACCGGTTTCCGATAATGGGATTTTTTGGGTTCGTATTTATATCGACAACCGGGGCAAAGTTAATGTGCACGCCCAATCGCTTGGATTGTTCCCCAATTCTTTTACCGATTTTTTCTACAATTTTGTTATCGGTAATGGCGCCCAAGGTCATATTCCACGGGAAGGCATATGTGGAATCAAGGCGCATGGCGAGGCCCCATTCGGCGTCCATTCCAATCATTAAAGGAACTTTGGCCAAGGCTTGAAATTCATTGTTTAGTTTGGCTTGGCGAACCGGACCACCTTTCGAAAAAATAACACCACCTAAGTGATAATTCGTTATTAAGTCCTTTATTTTATCTGTTTTAGCCTTAGGGTCACTACTGAAAATATCGGCCATAAATAGCTGGCCAATTTTCTCTTCCAAGGTCATGTTGCTGTAAATGCTATCCACCCAATTCCTTTGGTTTTGGAAATCATTTTTAAGAATGAGCGGATTATTTTCCTGGGCAGTTGCTGGGAAATATATAGATATGAAAATACAGATTAACAGAAATTTCTTCATAGCATTTGAAAAGGGATTATGATAAAAAACGATTATGCCAACTGTCCGTGGCCGGAACTTCCCAATTTTCAAGATATTCTGCTTTTGTATTTACAAGATTATTAAAGACAACGGTATTTTTTGAAACTGATTTTTCCTTTGCCATTTTTCGGAAATCGGCTAAGGGTTTGTAGGCAATATATTCGCCCGAGTAGAATGTAACATTCATTTTATCGAGCAGATCTACATCAAATTTTTCCTGTAACGATTGAATAAAATGGACGGAAGCATCAATACTGCAGCCAGATGCAGAAGCATTAGCCTGATTGAGGCCAATGACTATAAACCGATTGTATTTAATTTCAAACGCTGCTTCCAATTCGGCGCCGTGGGCGGTCCATTTTGTAAGGAAATCTTTTGTTAGTTCAATAATTTCGGCAACTTCGCGGTCGCTAAACTTTCTATTAGCCTGATAAATCCACACTCTTGAATCATCCGGCAGGTTTTTAAAATCTGTCAACATTATTTATAAATCTTCTGCATTTGCAATCATTTCCGCAACGTCCAAAACTTGAACATTGTCTTCAGCGTTTTTGGCTTTTACGCCATCATTCATCATTACCATACAGAACGGACAACCGGTAGCAATTATTTCAGAGGAAGTCTCCATTGCCTGTTCCGTTCTCAGTACATTTACGTCCTTATTTCCTGGTTCTGGTTCCTTAAACATTTGAGCGCCACCTGCGCCACAGCACATTCCGTGCCTTTTGTTCCGCTTCATCTCTACCAATTCCACTTCCAATTTTTCCAATAGATTTCGTGGTGCCTCATATTCGCCATTTGCCCTTCCTAAATAACATGGATCGTGAAAGGTTATTTTTTTTCCCTTGAATTTCCCGCCTTCCACTTTAAGTTTTCCTTCATTGAGCAAGGTTTTGAGAAATTGGGTGTGGTGCATAATTTCATAAGTGCCGCCCAGTCCAGGGTATTCGTTCTTTATGGTGTTGAAGCAGTGGGGACAGGCTGTTACAATTTTTGTTATTCCATAACCATTGAGTACTTCTATATTGGTCATTGCCTGCATCTGGAATAGGAATTCATTGCCCGCTCTTTTGGCGGGATCTCCGGTGCAACTTTCCTCGGTTCCCAAAACGGCGAAATCTATATTTGCCTTGTGGAGTAACTTTACAAATGCCTTGGTTATCTTTTTTGCTCGGTCGTCAAAACTCCCAGCACATCCTACCCAAAACAATACCTCTGGTTGTTTGCCTTGGGCCATATATTCAGCCATTGTTGGGACCTTTAGTGCTTCACTCATGATTTATTTGTTAGTTGTTAATGGGTTTATGTCCACCATTAACGCTTATTTGTTAACTGCAGACAGTTTCAATTTTCATTTTTCCAATTCAACCGATCCATTTGATTATAAGGCCAGGGAGCTCCGTTATTTTCAATATTTGTCATTGCAACATTAAGTTCCATCGGGGCTGCGGATTGCTCCATAACTAAATATTGGCGCATGTCCATGATTATGCTCAAAGGATCAATGCTTACGGGACAAACTTGAACGCATGCGTTGCAGGTAGTGCAAGCCCAAAGCTCTTCCCGAGTAATATAATCATCCAACAATTGTTTTCCGTCCGGCTTGAATTCTCCATTCTTATTGATGTTTTTCCCGATTTCCTCCAATCGGTCGCGGGTATCCATCATTATTTTTCGGGGCGATAATTTTTTACCTGTGTTGTTTGCAGGGCATTCATCGGTACAACGTCCGCATTCTGTGCAAGTGTATGCGTTTAAAAGTTGAATTCTATTTAAATCCATTACATCACTTGCTCCGAATTTTGCAGGGGTCTCAGTGGTGCCTTCTGCCGGCGCCGCGAATGGATCAATGTTTGGATCCATCATCATTTTTACTTCGTTGGTAACGGATTGCAAGTTTTTGAATTTTCCTTTGGGCACTACTTTTCCGAAGTAAACATTTGGAAAAGCCAGGATAATATGAAGGTGTTTGGAGAAATATAAATAATTAAGGAAAACCAAAATTCCCAATATGTGCAACCACCATGCGCCACGCTCAATGGCAATTAATGTTGCTTCAGAAAGACCGCTCATAAAAGGCACGATAAATTTGCTAATTGGGTAAGCTCCGGCCTGCACATAATGGGGAGAACCTAATGCTTGCAGGGATTGGTCCGCGGCATTCATAGTTAGAAAAAGCACCATCAATACCATTTCAAAATAGAGAATTAAATTGGCATCATTCTTTGGCCATCCTTTCATTTCATTTGCCCAAAACCTTCTTAATTTTTGAATGTTCCGTCGTGTCCAAAAAAGAATAACCCCTACCAATACTAAAAACGCCAATATTTCAAAAGAGCCAATCAAAAAATTATATAGCCCCGTCGGCAAAAATGTGGAAAGAACACGATGGGTTCCGAAAATTCCATCAATTATAATCTCAAGTACTTCAATATTTATAATTATAAAACCTACATACACAAAAAAGTGAAGCAATCCGGGAATGGGTCTAACAACCATTTTTGACTGGCCCAGAGCAATACGCACTACATTGCCCCATCTTTGTGCCGTGTGGTCCGAAGCATCTACGGCCAACCCCAATTTTATGTTTCGGATTATTTTACGAATGTTGAGCGTAAAATATCCTATTCCCGCCACAAGGGCTATGGTGAAGAGTATATTCGGAAGATATTGCATGGCTTATTCGTCTGGATTGTCCGGGGTTTCGTATTCCTTCTGTTTTCTGCCGAACACTGAAATGTGAACGTAGCGTTTTGGATTAAGTTTTATATCCTGTAAAAGTTGTTCAAGCTGCCTGGTGGCCCCTTCAAGATTTTCATACAGTTTATCATCCTTTAAGAGCTTTCCGATGGAGCCTTCACCGTTATCAACACCAGAAACAATCTTGTCCATTTTATCCACCACGTTTTGCAAATCGGTAACTAATTTGCCTGTTTCCAGCTGGGCCAATGAATCGGTTAACTTAGATAGATTGCTTGCCGTTTTATCCAGATTAGTAAAGGTGTTGTCCAGTTTTCCGGAATTGTCGGAAAGAATAGTATTCAGATTCGCTGAAACGCCCGAGAAGGAATTCAAGGTATTATTTAGGTTTTCAATCGCCTCCTTTAGGTTTTGACGGGTCCGCTCGTCAAAAATGGCATTTACGTTCAGCAAAAGTGTATCAACGGTAGCCAATGTGTTGTTCACTTTTTTCTCCAGAGGGCCCAGTGCCTTGGTTACGGCAGTCAACATGCCATCCTCAACATCACCGCGCAGGGTGTCACCACTTTTCGCAATACTGCTTGCATCATAAACCGGATAGATAGCGAGGTTTTTTCCTCCTAAAAGTCCTGAACTATAAATTCTTACAATGCTATTTCTGGAAAAATCAAAATCTCTTTCAACTGTAAATTTAACTACCAGCCCTCCCTTTGAATTCGCAAATGAAATATTTTGGACTTTACCAACGGTAAGACCATTTATGGTCACGGGTGCGGCTTGTGCCAAACCTTCCACATTGTCATATTTCACATAAAATTCTCGATTTTTGTCGAGAAGATTGGTGCCTTTTAAAAAACTATAGCCAAATATCAATAACAAAATGGCGCCGATGGCAAGGATTCCGGTTTTTACTTCTTTGGATAGTCTCAAGTGTGCAATTTTAGAATTTAGACAAATTTAAGCGATAAATATAAAGAAAGCACGCTAATTGGCTTTCGATTTTAACACTTCTTGCACATTAACCTTTTTTCCATTTTTATACGCAACAATGTATGCAGAGGGAAAACCTTTTTGTTGTACAAAGGTTTTCATTACCTGTATTTTGTTATAATCTGAGGTGTCGCCATAATAGTATTTGTAGAGCCCATCCTCCTTTGTTCGCACTACATCCTTGAGGCCCTTAAAGTTACTGGCCTTGGTGTCCAATTTTTTACTTGTAGCAGCCAACTGTACTTTAAAATGTATGCCTTCATATATTTCCTCTTTCGTAGTTTCTATAACCTTTTCGACTTCCAATTCCTTTACCTCGGGATCTTTGACTACCTTATCATTTACTACCGAAATACTGTTTATGTAAGATTTTATGGCATTGCCGATTTCACGTGCCATTTCCGCCTGGCCTTTTGCGGAATTCAAATATGCGCCTTCCTTTTTATTGGTAAGAAACCCAGTTTCAATCAATACACTGGGCATATACGTGTTGTGGAGCACCCAAAATCCAGCCTGTTTAACGCTGCGGTCATTTTGTTTAAGATTGTTCACAATATTGTTTTGCACCAAACTCGCCAAAAGAATGCTTTGGTCCAAATATTCCTCTTGCATCAATACCATTCCTATTAAGGATTCGGGCGCATTTGGATCGAATCCGCCGTATTTTTCTTGATAATTTTCTTCTAAATATATTACTTCGTTTTCCTTTTTGGCGACTTCAAAGTTTGCTTGACTTTTGTGCAATCCGAGCACGAAGGTTTCAGTGCCAAAAGCATTACTGCTGTGGGCGTTGCAGTGTACCGAAACAAAAAGATCTGCATCCGCCCTATTGGCGATTGCGGCCCGTTCGCGCAATTCAATAAACACATCACTTTTGCGGGTATAAATCACCCTCACATTCGGAAGCTTTTCAAGCTCCGCCCCCACTTTAAGCACAATATTAAGGGAAATCTCAGATTCCTTATAGCCATTGCCTTTGTTGCCATGGTCGTGGCCACCGTGGCCCGCGTCCAAAACCACCACGAATGGTTTTATGGGATTTTCAGCAGCTTTTACGGCCAAGGAAAAAAATGAAAAGCTTATAAATAGTACGAAAGAAGAAAAAAATTTCGTTTTCATATACCTGTTAACGTTGGATAAAATTTGATATTTTAAAAAAATGATTTAAAAAAACGTACCCAAAAAAATATGTTTATTTTTGACCGTTTCAATTATTGAGCCAAATCTACAAAATAATAGCATCAGCGCATTGCAGACTAGTAGTCATTACTTAACAATCTTCTTAACATTGCTGCTCCTTTGCAGCACCATGTTACATGCGCAGGACATTCCGCCGAACAACCAAACTAACCTTCCCAAAACCACTAAAGAAGACACGATTACAGTAAATCTGAAACCTATGGTGGACGAAATAAACGAGCAGGCCCTGGATAGCGTAAAAACTGATACGGTAAAACCTCCCAAGGAAACATTGACGGATATTGTAGATTATTATGGCGAGGATTATGTATTGCTAAATAGAAAGGAAAACAAAGTATATATGTACAATAAGGCATATATAATCTATGGCGATATGCGCATTGACGCCGGCTTGATAATTCTTGATTACGATAAAAACGAAGTGTACGCCAAAGGTATAGACAGTGCCGGCGTTTATAGCCAACGCCCCGTTTTTGTGCAAGCTACCAATAAAGTGGAGCCAGATTCAATACGCTATAATTTTGATACCGAAAAGGCGCTGGTATATAATAGCCGAACCGAACAAAACGGTTTTAGAGTAATTTCTGAAGTTACCAAAAAAGTGAATGATTCCGTGGTATATTTAAGGAATGTGAAGTTCACCACTTCAAAGAATATTGATGATCCTGAATATTATTTTTATACGCGAAAAGCGAAGTTTGTTCCAAAGAAAAAAATAGTTACCGGACTGACCAATATGTATATTGCTGATGTTCCCACCCCTGTGGGCTTGCCCTTCGCTTATTTTCCGTTGACGGAGGATCGAACTTCTGGGTTCATCATTCCCACGTTTGGTGAGAATAACAGCCGAGGTTTCTTTTTTCAAAATGGTGGGTATTACTTCGCCATTAATGATTATCTGGATTTTAGCCTGCTCGGCGATTACTACACCAATGGAAGTTACGCCCTTCGCGGGGAATCCACTTATGTGTTGAAGTATAAATATCGCGGAAATTTCAGCGCCCGATATGAAAATTTGGTGCAAGAAGAACGCGGGTTTCCAAATTTCCAGCAAAGTACCATCTACAATATTCGATGGACGCATTCCCAGGATACAAAAAGCAACCCTAGCTCACGGTTTTCGGCATCGGTGAATTTAGGGAGCAGTAAATATTTTAACCAATCTATAAATCAAACTAACAATGCAAGTGCTTTGGTGAACACGCTCAGTTCCTCAATTTCATATTCAAAAACTTTTGAGGGCGACCCGCAGGTAAACTTGACTGTGGCGGCCACACATTCCCAAAATACCAATACCGAGGAAATTGCCATGTCCCTCCCAAACCTCAATGCGAGTGTTTCGCGTATATATCCATTCGCACCAAAGGACGGCACCAAAAAAGGGATAATTGAAAATATCAATTTCCAATATGATGTTACAGCAGAAAACAGAATCCAAACTTATGATTCACTTTTCTTCAAGCCAGAAATGTTTAATAGTGCACAAATTGGTGCGCAGCATAGCATTCCGCTTACCACTAATTTTAAAATATTAAAGTACTTGAGCGCTTCCGCGGGTACTAATTATAGGGAAACCTGGGTTTTAAAAACAACGCGAAAACGTTATGACGAAAATGTGAATGATGGAATCGGAGGAATTGTACAAGATACCGTTGCAGGTTTTGAAAGTTATAGGACCTATAATTTCTCAACCAGTTTGGGAACTACCTTGTACGGCCTCTTCAATTTCGGAAATGATAAAAAAATTCAAGCCATCCGTCATGTGGTGCGGCCTTCAGTTAGCTATAATATAAATCCGGCCTTTGACAGATATTATGATGAATTTATCATTCCCGACACCGCAGATGAGGCTGCGGGAGAAATTGTGCAATATTCAAAATTCGAAAACACACTTTATGGCCCACCCAGCAAGGTATATTCCAGCAGCATCGGGATGTCCCTTAGCAATACCTTTGAAGCAAAAGTCCGCGACCGCGATACTACTGCATTAGAGCCCAAAAAGGTAACACTTTTGAACAACCTTAATTTTTCTACGGCCTATAACCTTGCTGGAGATTCTTTAAATTGGAGTCCGTTGCAATTCAACGGGAGCATCCCGATTATTCCAAAACTCGACTTCAATTTTAGTGGAGCGCTGGATCCCTATGCTTTGGATAACAACAACAATAGGGTTGATGTTTTTAATATTAATAATGGCGGTAGTTTGTTCAGGCTTACCAATGCCAATGTTAGCATCAATTATTCCTTCAGCAGTAAGGATTTTGAATCCAAGATGAAAGATACGGGATTGGACAATGACACCTTTAGGAATGGAGGGCGGCCGGATGATCTTTTCGGGGAAGCCGCCAATATTTATGATGGGCAGATTTACGAAGACACGCAGGAGGATGAAGTTGATAAAACCAATGTTGAATGGTACAATTATAGTATTCCGTGGGATGTTCGTTTTGCCTATACCATTACCTACGGCAATGCGCAGCGACAGAACGAAATTTCCAGCCAATCCTTTATGATGAGCACGAATATGGAGCTTGCACCACGCTGGACGGTGGGTGTTTCCTCGGGTTACGACTTTAAGAATAAAGGGGTCACCCTTACCCAATTCCGTTTTCAGCGGGATTTGGAGAGTTGGCAAATGAGTTTCAACTGGACCCCTATTGGCAGCATCAATACTGCGTGGTACTTCTTTATTGGAATTAAATCGTCAGTTCTTAGCGACATAAAATATGACAAGCGCCGGGAAAGTGATAAGAGATTATAATTTTTTCCCCATTAAACCAATAACTTCCATTTTATGAAAAAGATAATTACTACCTCCAATGCTCCGGCCCCAATCGGTCCTTACAATCAAGCGGTGTTAAAAGGAAATATGCTCTATACTTCTGGGCAAATTGCCATAGATCCTAAAACAGGAAATCTGGTTTTGGGTGATATAAAATCCGAAACCAAATTAGTGATGGAAAATCTAAAAGCCATTCTTGCCGAAGCCGGAATGACCTTTGAGAATATTTTAAAAACAACTATTTTTATTAGCGATATGCATAACTTCGGGGCAATAAATGAAGTTTATGCCACCTATTTTGATGAAGCAACTGCTCCAGCTCGTGAAACTGTTGAAGTTGCAAACTTGCCGAAGTTCGTAAATGTGGAGATTTCTGTAATAGCCTCGTTTTAACCTTCACTCTCTGCCATAAATGACTTAAAATTTCGGGGACATTTTGCTTTAAATACTTTCTTGTTGAGCTCAACATAAAAATTCTTAAGCAAGGTCCGTTCTTTTCACCCTCAAGTATTTCTGAAAAAAACTAATACCGTATGGAATGGCCAAATCAGACATTGCATACGGTATTATTATTGATGAAAATTCAACACCTAATTTTTCACAATTTTATAGGAACCTGCCTGACCGCCAATAATAACCTCCATGATGTAATTTCCGGTTGCTAAAGCAGCTAAATCTATTTTGGCATTGTTGGCACCTATTTTATTTTCCAGCAATTTTTGCCCCAAAAGATTGAAAATAGAAATTGAATCTATGTTGCCTTCAGCCATAACCGAAAGCACGGAATTTGTAGGATTGGGGTAGAATTTAAACCCGGCCAAATTATTTTCAGCAATACTTAGAATTGGCTCCATTCCAAATTCAAGATTGCCGAATAGCTCTCCGGCATCTGCTTCTGCCTCAATTTCAATTCTTCCAATTGCCACTTCTGAGGTCACCCCAAAAAAGACTTCAGTATTTGGAAGTTGTGTGTATAAGTAATCAATTAATAACATACCGTCTGTATTATAAACCCTAAAGTTATGATTGGCCACGGCATCAACAAAAATATCCATTCCCACTGCATACGTTCCAGATGGAAAATTGATTATGGTGATATCCGCAAAAAGACTTGCGCCCATCAAGGTGGAGGTATTTCCTACGGCACCCGAACCTATATAAATTACAGTATCAGTGGATGCCGTTATGGTAAAACCGTCCTCAAGTTCGCCTGCGGAAAAACATCCGTCCCCTGAACTGCTAACAATGGGGCCACAAACTGAAATAATTCCCGCGCCGGGTCCTCCCGAAAAATCCTCACCTATTAACGTATGCGGATATGCCGCCTGAAAAACTGTCCTATCCAAATAAAATTGAACCATAGTCGGATTTCTTTGCGAGCCATTTATTTCCGTATTTGTCTTCGCTACAGACGTGTTTATGAAAATTTTTGGGGACGGCATTAAATCAGTAAAAGCAGTGGCCTCACCCGGTTTGGAAAATTGAACTGTTGCAGTGCCAATATTTTTTTGTACTTGCTGAGCATAGGTTATTCCCAATAAGGAAAATAAGCTAAGGAATACTAAAATAATTTTTTTCATAAGGTTTTTGTTTTGAAGTTGTTATGCCTAAATGTACTAAAAAAAAATTGTAGCTTTTTTTGCCGAAGTAATCTTTTTTGAAACTTTAAACTATGAATCGTACTTTTGACAATGAGATCAGGAATCAGGAAACATAATCTTAACATCTATAATTTCCGCTTCAAATGAATTCATCCAAACGTAATACTACGGATAGCAACCTTCTTCCAAAGGACGGGACCGTAATTTATTTGGGAAAGATTTTTTCTGATGAGGAAGCTGATTTTCACTTTAATACGCTTTTCAATACCATTCACTGGAAAAATGATGAGGTTATGCTTTTCGGAAAAAAAATTATTACCAAACGAAAAGTAGCTTGGTATGGCGATAGGGAATTTGAATATACCTATTCAAAAATCCGCAGAAAGGCAAAAATATGGACTCCGGAATTAATATTTCTGAAGGAACAAATTGAAGCGAAAAGCGGCGAAACTTTCAATAGCTGTCTGCTAAACCTTTACCATTCCGGAGCCGAGGGAATGGGCTGGCACAGTGATGCTGAAAGCGATTTAAAGAAGAATGCCGCTATAGTTTCCATAAGTTTTGGCGCGCAACGGAAATTTGCATTTAAACATAAAAAAACGAAGGAAACAATATCTTTAACATTGGAAAATGGAAGCGCCTTGATCATGAAAGGGATCACACAAAAATATTGGTTGCACCGACTGCCGCCTACCAAAAAAGTGCCCGGAGCAAGAATCAACCTAACTTTTAGAACAATTGACGAAGCCAAGCATAAACCTGTTTCACTTCATAAATAAAACCATTGATTGTTTACTACTCGCCAGATTCATCCTCGGTTTGTATGGCCTGCGGATCGAAATCAACGGGAAAGCTATTGTCATCCGGAATAACTGGTAGCTCAGCTTCTATTTCAATTTTCTTATTGAACAATTTCAACATCAGTTCTTGAAAGGTATTAAAATCAACAGAGTATGAAATTCCGGCACCTTGTTCAAAAATTTGGTCTTCCCCAATAAACTGTAAATCGGCCTGCCTATTAAAGAAGGTCATTCGTAGGCTTCCGTCGTCATTTATTAGCCATTGCACCTCAATATCACCGGCCACGGAAGTTTCATTTGCGCCGCCCACTGGTACTCCCACTTTTCCGTTGATGAGAATACGTTCGGTTATTTTAGTGGAAATGGTTACATCTACGTAGTCCGCAGTTTCTTGGTCGGGCGTATCATCACCAACAGTATATCCAAGTCCAAGCTTGAATTTTCCGTCCTGATCGGCAAAAAGATCATTCACCAAGCTAGAAACCCTATCCGCCAAAGTTCCCGCAAAAGCGTTTGAGCCACCATAGTTATCGTTAACAAAATTACCAGTCGCCAAGAGGAATATTGCTTGGTTCTGTTTTTGTTCCTCGGTTTTGAGTTTGTATTCCAACTCACTTTTTAGGGTTGAACTTACGTTTGGAAAATCAATATCAAATTTGAGGGCTGGTTGCGCAAGTTGACCATTCAAACCCACAACTACCTCTACAGGAATTTTTCGGTTTATGGAAGGATTGTCCAACAGTATGGATGGATTGGCCTGGGTTTTATATATGGCGCTTAGGTTAAGGTTTGCTTTTTCCGGTGCGCCGTCCCACGTGATGTTTCCGCCGGGAACTACCCCAATATTCCTTTGAATTACGCCGCCGTAACGAAAATCAAATAGGCCTTCATAAATTTGAAAATCACCGTACATCTGGAATTTTCCATTGGTATTAATTTCAATAAGAAGAATTCCTGCCCCTCGGCCCTTTAAGGTTGAATTGTTCTGTTGGTCCACTACCACCTCCACTTCGGCGTTTTTATTAATGTCCAAATCGAAGTTGAGGGAAAGTCCCTTAGCTTCTTCATTAATTAAATCTTCTCCCTTTATGCGGGCTTCTTTTTCTTTGGGCGAGAGGAAATGCACGAAGGAATCATCACTAATAGATTCCGTATCGCTGATTGGAATTTTAAAGGTTGTGCCCGGTTGGGTGGTTGCTTGCACGTCTATCACTAATTCATCTATTGGGCCCACAATATCTGCCCTTCCGCTTATAAATGCGGTGCCATAATAAAGTGCATCTTCTTCTTTGGGAGTATTTAAAACCAGCAGTCTTTCGGGGGCCTCAACATGTAAATTGAGCGCCCATTCACTAAAATTAGAATGCGTGGCATTGCCATATAAAATACCCTGGGTTTCAAATTTTGTGTCCGTGATATTGGTTCGGGCAATTTCAAATTTGTTCTTCGTTACAATTATTTGGGAATTGTTCTCAATATCGAAATCGGTATTCAGAAATGGAATTTTCAAACCACTATTTTCCAAAGTAAAACGTCCAAGAATATCCGGAGATTTGTAACTGCCGGAAACTTTTGCATTACCCGAAATGAACCCCCGAACGTCCGTAATAACCTCGCCGCCAAAAGGACTGAAAGCCTGCATGTTGAATTGATTCAGGTCTAAATTTAAGAGTATTTGTGGGTTTCGAGGGGAAACATCAATTTCGCCCACGGCCTGTATGGATTTAACTTCGTTGTTTGTTAGCGATGTATTTATTCTATATTTCGTTAGATCTTCGTTGCCTTCAATATTCAATTTCAAGTTGCCGAAGGGAATTTCGTTGATGTTCACATTATCAATGGTAACCGCGCTGTTGGGGTAATAAGCTCCATTTTTCTGTAAAAAATCAAAACTGCCGTTCATATTTCCGTTCAAGCGGAGGCTATCAACTTCGGGGGTAATATTGCCGATATTCACATCTTTGAAGCGAACTTTAAAATCTTTATAGGTGGAATCTCTCATTATTCCAGCCATTTGAATCACTTCATTTTCGTGGCTAAGAACCAGCGAATCGATTCGAATTTCCTTGAAATTATCATCAAAAACAACTTTGTTCAGTTGGTTATTATTTTCATTTAAATACCAAACGTTATTTTTATAGGTTATGTCGGATTTTTTTACGCCGATAACTGATTTTCCCGCAGGGTTTATTGTATGATAAAGAGAAAGATTGAATAAATCCTCCTTTTTTTGGCCGCCCCGAAATTCCGTGCGGACGTACATAGTATCATTCAAAGTTTTGTTGATGATATCCAAATTCTTCAAATTGTAAAAACCGGTATAAACGGAATCCGCAGATATGTAAGTGTTATATAGCGGATTATCATTGTCCACTTGTATATTAAGTTTACCAATATAATTCTCAAATAGAATAATTTCAGGAGAACGGAAATCAAGTTTAAATTTCGATTGATCGGAGGATACGGCTCCCTTTAATCGGGTATTATCTCCCAATTGGATTTCAGGCACAAATACGTCCACAATTTTGTTATAGACTACAAATTCATAATCAATGTATTGATTGGTAGTTACCTCCTGCGGAATGTAATTGGCATAGATGCTCGCGATCCCGTTTTGAAAAAGATTTGGAATATCCTCAATTAAGAATTCGCCAGAAATTTGTCCTTTTATAATATCGGGGGAATTTATTTCAATAGTCCTTACTGGGCCATCAAAAGTTGAGGTGACGGTAAAATCGTCAAAATAGAAGTAGTCGCGCTCATTTTGGTAGAAAGTCTGGCTAAAGTTTATAGTTCCCACCAAATCGTCAATCGTTCTTCCGTCCATATCCACCACTACTTTTCCCGTGAAAACGGAAATACTATCACGGGTGACTAAATTTAATTGATTCAATTCCGCAAATTCCACATCCGCCTCAAAATCAAAGTGATTTGTTTTTGCGGATGCATCAATGAGGCCTTTAAATTCCAATTTAAGGTTGGGATCGTTTATGGAAAGTTCACCGTTGAAGAGCGGGTTCTTTAAATTACCCGAAACAACAATATTTTTATAGTTATAGCCTTCAAAAACAAACGAGGAAACCGTTCCGGAAATTTCAGTGTTTACATTATCTTTATCAAAACCTCTACCGTCAAAGTTAAGATTGGCCGTCATTTTTCCGAGGGAGGTGGTATTCGCAATCCTGCCAAGGTTAAATTCCTTTAGCACCACATTACCTTTATAATGGGCAAAATCAATATTATCAATATTACCCATTTTCAACGAAACAGTGGCTTGCCCAATGCTGCTCAGCAGAATACTGTTTGTATTTAATTCATTGCCAATTATGGAAGTATTGCCACTGAAATTAAAGCCACCCAGTTCCTTAAGTTCTGCGGGAACTACTTCTCCCAACACCGTGGGCATAAATCTTCTCAAATCAAAATAATTGGAAGATATGCTATGATTGGAAGCCACAATGGAATATTCCTTTTCCGGGTCCAATAGATTATTAAAGCTGTAATTACCTTGAATATTGGTATCGCCAGTTTCCAAAAATAAATTATTGGCCACAAAATTGTTCAAAGTACCTTTAAAATCCATATTCAACAATATCAATTGATCAGGACCAAATTCATTGTAAAAACTGTTCAAATCATTAGTTGATAATTGTGAATCTTGAAAATGGGCTGTGATCATTACCTCATTTACAAAATCGGACATTCCGTTTTCGGAATAATCTAAATCCACGTCTCCAATTAATTTGGATTCCGTGGTTTCAAGATAAAGTTCATTGAGGGTAATATTGGTTTCGGTATAGGAAAAATCAGCCTGTAAATCCTTTACATCAATACCCCATGAAGAGAGGAAGGAAAGGGTTTTTATTTCTGCCTTTACATCGGTATCGTCAATATTAAAGTTATTGGCAATGAGATTTACATTGTCCAAAACAAATATTTCTGGTTTTTCGAGATTTTCATCCGATATTTTAACTCTGCTATTGTTAAGTGTAACATCGTTGCTGAACAACGAAAAAGGCGTAGTACTCGGTTTGTCGGTTTTAAATTTTTTAGCGAAAATGGAAAGATTGTCATTTGCTTCATCTTTATAGGTTTTCACATAAAGCTTCGCGTGGCTTAACACAATGTCACCAAAACCGAGTTCCCCATTTATCAAATTTTGAAAACTGATAATATTTGTCTGAACTTCTTTGCTGTAAATTAAGGTATCTTGATGGTGATCGGCAATATAAACCTCACGAATGTCCACATCGCCTTTCCAGTTAAGGCCCAGGCGCTGTATGTTAATATCGGTGCCATAAGTCTCATTCAAATTAGCGGTCACCTTTTTGGCGGCCCACGTTTGTACGGCAGGAATTGAAAAAATAATTACGATGAGCACAAGCAGCAATACGATGATCACGAAAGTGCGGACTATTATTTTCCGAAGTTTTTTGATACGCTTTTAAAGTTTTAATTTTACAACCATTAATTATACCCCTTTCGCTTTGACACAAAAAAACTGCTATATCCTAGGTATTGAATCTTCCTGTGATGACACTGCCGCGGCAGTAATCAACAACGGTGAAATCCTGAGCAATGTTGTTGCCACTCAGGCAATTCATGAACAATACGGTGGTGTGGTTCCAGAGCTCGCCTCACGCGCACACCAACAAAATATTGTTCCTGTGGTGCACCAAGCTTTGCGCAAGGCAAATATCGACAAAAATCAGTTATCTGCTATTGCATTTACACGAGGACCCGGCTTAATGGGTTCATTGCTTGTAGGCACCTCATTCTCAAAATCTTTGGCAATGGGTTTAAATATTCCCTTAATTGATGTAAACCATATGCAGGCGCACATTTTGGCACATTTTATTAAAACCGAAGGACAAACGCCCCCTAACTTTCCTTTTCTGGCAATGACCATTAGTGGCGGCCACACCCAAATTGTGAAAGTCACGGATTATTTTGAAATGGAAATAATTGGCCAAACCATTGACGATGCTGTGGGCGAGGCATTTGACAAAAGCGCGAAAATTTTGGGTTTACCCTATCCCGGAGGACCACTGGTGGATAAATATGCTCAAAGAGGCAACCCCAAAGCCTTCCATTTTCCAAAACCGAAAGTGAGCCCGATGGATTTCAGCTTTAGTGGCTTGAAAACATCCGTTCTTTATTTCGTAGAAAAGCAAGTGGCGATAAATCCAGATTTTATTTCTGACAATATAGAAGATATTTGTGCGAGTATTCAATATACAATCGTTGATTATTTGATGGATAAATTGAAAAATGCCGTAAAGAAAACCGGCATCAAAGAAATAGCGATTGGCGGTGGAGTGTCGGCAAACAGCGGCATTCGCGACGCGCTACAGGAAGCTGAAGGGAAATATGGTTGGAAAACCCATATTCCGAAATTTGAATTCTGTACGGACAATGCCGCCATGATTGCCATGGTGGGGGAGCTGAAATACAAAACCAAAAATTTTGCGAAAAACAATGTGGTAGCTTCCGCACGAATGCAGTTTTAATCAAAAAAACATGACGATATAGATGCAGCTTTTTTACAACCCCCATCTTTCTGAAGATACCCAGGAAATAAAATTTGATAAAGAAGAGAGCCGTCATATAGTGACGGTTCTGCGAATGAAGGAGGGACAAACGCTCACAATAACCAATGGAAAAGGCTCCTTTTTTTCGGTGGAAATCACAAATGCACATCCGAAAGCATGTTTGGCCAGTAAAATTTCCACAGAAAAACAGCCACCCATCCCCTATCAACTCCATTTGGCCGTAGCGCCTACCAAACTTAACGATCGGTACGAATGGTTTTTGGAAAAAGCTACGGAAATAGGAATAACAGAAATCTCGCCAATAATCTGCGACCATAGTGAACGGAAAATCATAAAAAATGACCGTTATGAAAAAATCTTGCAGAGCGCAATGAAGCAATCATTGAAGGCATATCTACCAGTTTTGAACGAAGCAGTAAATTTCAATGAATTCATAGAATCACAAAAAAATTCAGTAACTCAAAAATATATCGCCCATTGTGAGCAAATGGATAAAAAAACTTTGAAGTCCATATTAAAGCCATCACAAAACTTACTAATCCTAATTGGTCCCGAAGGCGATTTTTCTAATGAAGAAATTCAATTGGCAATTGAAAATGGCTTTGCACCCGTAAGCTTGGGCGAAACCCGTTTGCGGACCGAGACCGCCGCAATTGTTGCCTGCCACAGTGTCGCATTTATCAACCAAAAATAAAGAAATTTCGGTGAGTGAAATCCATTAGGTTTCTATTTCCAATTTTGTATTTTTGAAACCCTATGCGCATCAAACTTATTTCTCTTTTCTTTTTAATTTTCGTTACCTACGGCTCGGCTCAGGAACTTGCCCTATTGCAGTACGGCGGTGGTGGTGATTGGTATGCTAACCCAACAGCGCTCCCCAATTTGGCCAAATTCTGTAATCAAAATATAAATACCACATTAAAGGAGAAGCCCCAAACCGTAACTCCGGGAAGTGTGGAAATATTTGATTATCCATTTGTACATATGACTGGTCATGGCAATGTTTTTTTTACAACCGAGGAAGCAGAAAATATTAGAAAATATCTATTGAGCGGCGGCTTTTTGTACATTGATGACAATTATGGAATGGATAAATATATACGTGAAGAAATCGGCAAAATTTTCCCAAATAAGGAAATGAAAGAACTTCCGGCAAACTATCCAATGTTCAGCTATCATTACAAGTTTCCGCAAGGTATGCCAAAAATACACGAACACAATGGCGGTCGCCCACAGGCATTTGGGATATTTGAGGGAGATAGATTGATTCTACTTTACACTTTTGAGACTGACCTCGGCGACGGTTGGGAAAATCCAGAAGTCCACAATGATCCGCCTGAAGTGAGGCTCAAGGCACTTCAAATGGGGGCGAACATAGTTAAGTATGTTTTTGAAAATTGATTTTGTTGCTCCATTTCCATTAACAAAACTTTGAATTTTTGCTACTTCGGAATATAGTATATTTACGCAGTGAAGACCACAGCAAAAGCAATAGCCCTTGGTATTTTAAAAGCACTTTCGGTACTGGTAGGTATCATACTTTTACTATGGTTTTTATTCGAAATTCAGGCGCTCATACTTTATATTGGGTTGGCTCTCGTGGTTTCCTTAATTGGTCGCCCCGTAGTTTTATTCCTGAAAAAGAGATTGAAGTTTCGAAATACCTTCGCATCAGTCTTAACTTTGCTTATCATTATTGGGCTTTTCAGTCTCTTACTCAGCATTTTCGTACCCATACTCATTGAACAGGGCAAGCATATTTCCCAAATAGATTTTGAACAAGTAAAACGTGATTTAAATGAACTAAATATCCAAGCCAGTGATTATCTTGGGGTGGACCATTTTCAATTAGTGGAGGCCGTAAAGCGAACCACTTATGTGCAGGAATTTGACCGAGAAATTATCCCAAGCTTTATCGATATTTTCTTCGGAAACATTGCCCAGACTCTTGTGGGCATTTTTTCGGTTTTATTTATATCGTTTTTTCTCTTGAAGGATGAAAATCTGATAGCGCGCTGCGTTCTGGTTTTTGCCAATAGCGGTGACGAAGAAAAATTTAAGCGTATATTAATCAAAATCAAAGAATTGTTGTCAAGATATTTTATTGGCCTGTTGCTGCAAATCTTTTTATTGGCGCTTTTTTATTCCGTTCTTCTGCTTTATTTGGATGTAAATGATGCGGTTGCGGTTGCACTAATTTGTGCATTTTTGAACATAGTGCCCTATTTAGGACCCATAATCGCATGGATTTTAATGCTGCTTGTAGTAGTTTCAAATAACCTGGGCGCAGATTTCTCGAGCGGACTCTTGCCATTATTGCTCCTGGTTTCTGCGGGCTATGCCATTGCGCAAATTTTTGATAATTTCATATCGCAGCCCGTAATTTTCGGTCACAGCGTACGCTCCCACCCGTTGGAAATATTTATCGTAATTCTTACGGGAGGTTATCTTTTTGGAATACCGGGCATGATTCTCGCCGTACCCACTTACACGGCTCTAAAGGTAATTGCGAAGGAATTTCTTTCGGAATATAAAATTGTAAAGCGACTCACCCGAAACCTTTAAATTTTGTTCAACACCGCACTTTTAAAAACCGAGGTTCAGGATTTTATCCGAAATTTTCAGGGTGACATTTCAAAACTCGCATTTTCATATAGCCCTTTTGAAAATGTTTCCGTGAAGGAATTGATGCAACAAATTGAAAGTAGAAAAAAAGCAGAAAAAAAATTGCCAACCTGGTTCAAAACTCGAAATATACTTTTTCCGCCAAAGAAAAATCTGGAACAAACCTCTTCCGAAATTACGGCAAAGTATAAAGCAACGTTAATCAGCGGTGATTCAATTGCTGATATAACCGGAGGTTTCGGGGTTGACAGTTTCTACTTCAGTGATAATTTTAATTCCGTAATTCATTTTGAAACAGATGAAGCCCTTTCAAATTTGGCAAAACATAATTTTCAGGTTTTTGGAAAAGAAAACGTGTCCTTTTTAGTAAAAGATGGATTGGAGGCGATATTTCAAAAACATTTCAACGTAATTTATGCCGATCCTTCACGACGTCACGATAAAAAGGGGAAGGTTTTCATGCTTGCCGACTGCCAACCTAATATTCCCGATAATATTAAGCGCATATTGGAACATTGCGATACTTTCCTTTTAAAATCTTCGCCAATGCTTGACATGTCGATAGGTTTGGATGAATTGAAGAATGTGAAGCAAATTCATATTGTTGCCGTGGAAAATGAAGTGAAGGAATTATTGTGGTTGCTTGAAAAAACGAGCGTCGGAAAAACGGAAATAAAGACCATAAATTTTACGAAATCTGGGGCTGAAAATTTTGATTTTGAATGGAATAAATCCGCAAATGCCGAATATGATTTTGCTCGAAACTATCTGTTTGAACCCAATGCCGCCATTTTAAAAAGTGGCGCTTTTACTTTAATTTCCAAAAAATTTAAGCTCAAGAAATTACACCAAAACACACATCTATATACTGGAAATAATATGATAGATTTTCCGGGACGAAGTTTTTTTATAGAAAAAATAGTCCCGTATTCCAAAGCAGAAATGCGGGCGGCACTTACCTTTAAAAAAGCTAATATCGCAACAAGGAATTTTCCCGAATCGGTGGAATCACTTCGGAAAAAGTGGAAAATTGCGGACGGTGGTTCGGTTTATTTATTTTTTGTGACTAATGTTGCGAACAAAAAAGAAATGATTATCTGTTCGAAAGTTTGAACCTTAAATTAAAAAATCCCCAAATGATGGGGATTTAATGTGATCGCGACAGGATTCGAACCTGTGACCGTCTGCTTAGAAGGCAGATGCTCTATCCAGCTGAGCTACGCGACCATTGTTAAACAAAAAAACCGAACTTGGTGTCCGGTTTTTGTCGGGGTGGCAGGATTCGAACCTGCGGCCTCCTGCTCCCAAAGCAGGCGCGATAACCGGGCTACGCTACACCCCGTGAACAGCTACTAAAATTGCTCACTGTAATTTTGGAGTTTTTGTGAAAACTCTTTAATGCGGAGAGACAGGGACTCGAACCCTGGCGACGGTTACCCGTCGACAGATTAGCAATCTGCTCCGTTACCACTCCGGCACCTCTCCAAGTTTTTATGAACGTGTCATCCTAAAATGCGGTTGCAAATGTAAGTTTATAAATGCTATAACGCAACAAAAAATTTACGTTTTTTTCGGAAAATTGAATCTCACTATTTTTGAGCATCTTACAAATTTAAAAAGTAACAACAATTCTAATTACTCGGGATATTCAACCCTTAAATGATAGATGTTGTTCAATTTCTTTTTTAAAACTTTCTTAATCATTTCAATTTCCTTGAAAGTAATATTGGCATTCAAAAACTGACCCTGCGCCATTTGGTTGTTGATAATCTTCTCGACAAATTCATCAATAATGGACGAGGAAGGATCTTTCAAACTTTTGCTGGCTGCCTCAACGCTGTCGGCCATCATTAAAATTGCAGTTTCCTTTGAAAAAGGAATGGGCCCCGGATAAATAAAATCTTCTTTATTGGCTGAACCCTGTTGTTCACGTTCTTTTTTATAAAAATAATAGACCAAACTTGTTCCGTGGTGTGTTCGGATAAAATCTATAATTCTGTCCGGCAGGTTGTTCTTTCGGGCTATTTCAATGCCTTTAATTACATGCTCTATTATTATTTGGGCACTTTCCTTGGGGTCTAATTCATTATGGGAATTGATGGAGTTAGCCTGATTTTCGGTGAACATGGTAGGATTCAGCATTTTGCCGATATCGTGATAGAGTGCCCCCACCCTAACCAGCATGCTATTCGCCCCAATTTCGTTTGCGGATGCCTCGGCCAAATTTGCCACATTTAAGGAATGGTGAAATGTTCCCGGCGCCTTGTTGGAAAGCTCCTTTAATAATTTTGAATTGGTATCACTCAATTCCAGCAGCGAAACATCTGAAACCAATCCGAAAATTTTCTCGTAAAAATAAATCAGCGGATGAGCGAAAAGAGTTGCCAATCCGCAAAGTATGAAATATCCGAAATTTTCCCATTCAAGTGTTTGAATGTTCCCTTCCTGAATCACAAAGAACGCAAAGTACCCAAGAATATAAATTAAGGTTATTTGCCCTACCGAAATAAAAAGATTTGCTCTTTTGTACAATTCCGAGACGGTGAGAATAGTAACGATTCCCGCGATAAATTGAAGAAACATATACTCAAAACTGTTGGGAACTATAAATCCCAATAAAAGAATGGTTAGAACGTGAACAAAAAGGCCCACACGTGGATCAAAAAAAGCTTTGAGAATAAGGGGCAAAATACATATTGGAACCACATATACATAATCGCTGTGCACTTTCAATACCAATGTGGTAAGAAATACCATCAAGAAAATATTGAAAAATATAAAAGTAACCTTGGTATTGTTGTTATAAATATAGGGCCGGTAATTTTTTAGAAATAGAAATAACATTAAAAACACCAAAGAAACGAGCATGGAATAACCCACCAAAAGCCACAAATAATTATTCTTGCTCCAAATCTGGCTTTGGAATTCAGCCCGCAACGATTCCAGTATCTGAAATTTGTCACCTTCCACCACTTCCCCTTTTGCAATAATTCTTCCACCTTTCTCAATAATTCCCCGGTTTGGATTTAAGGTTTTTATTTCGGCTTCTATGGACGCCTCGGTGAGTTTGGAGTTAAGTTTTACGTTGGACTCAAAAACTTCATTCAATATGTTGTATAAAAGCACCTGTACATCTTCAAAATTATTCTTTTGTACCAGCTCCCGTACTTTTTTGTTCAGATTTTCCTTTTTAAAAAGTTGGGAATAATTGCGCTCTTCTATTTCGTTCCCCTTTTTAAGATAAATCAACCTGTTGTCATCATACGTGTGAATTTCGTCCGTAAGGCCATTTTTATAAACTTCTGCAATAAGATTGCCTGCTAATTTTGCAACGGCTTGTTTCGGCGTTTTGTAAAGGCTGTCAATATATCGCGCTTCCAGCATTGTGTTGAACTGTTCCAAAACCCCAGCCTCCACTTCGCCATTATATTCGAAATATGGTATTGCATTCGCCTTGATTTCCTCCCGCTCTTTCTTAATGGTATCTTCATTTTTTTTAATGGTGAAATTGAAAGGCGCATAAAGATTTTCATACTGCCAAGGTTTTCCTTTTTGGAAGTTATATTTAAATTGGCCACCCTTGGGCAAAAGATAAATAATTAGAAGTGTGGAAATTATGAAAAGAAAAACCTTGTAAATAAGGGATTGGTTTTTTGCAAACAAAGAAAAAAGGTTCTTCATAAAAATGATAACTTAAAGTAAAGGTATAAATAAGCAACGAGTAATCCCAAAACCAATACTTGCAAAGATTGATTTTTAAGATTGAAATCCGTAATTTCGCAAACCTTATTTCATAATATAAACAGTAGCATGAGCAATAAAGTAGTTATCGTATCGGCAGTGAGAACCCCAATCGGAAGTTTCATGGGAAGTCTTTCCTCATTGACCGCAACCCAGTTAGGTTCGGCAGCAATAAAGGGTGCAATGGAAAAAATAAATCTGGACCCTTCTTTGGTTCAGGAAGTTTTTATGGGTAATGTTGTTCAAGCCGGTGTTGGTCAAGCTCCCGCAAGACAAGCTGCCTTAGGCGCAGGAATGCCACAAACTGTTCCTTGCACTACGGTAAATAAGGTATGCGCCTCCGGTATGAAGGCGGTTATGCAAGCAGCGCAGTCCATCGCCCTTGGGGATGTCGAAATAGTGGTTGCAGGCGGGATGGAAAGTATGAGCAATATTCCCCATTATGTCCATATGCGAAACGGAACTAAATTTGGACCCTCCACATTAATTGATGGTATGCAAAAAGATGGATTGGTGGATGCTTATGATAATAACGCAATGGGAACCTGTGCAGATTTATGTGCTACGGAATATAATTTTTCGCGTGAGGACCAGGATAATTTTGCCATTAAATCCTATGAGCGCTCCGCTAAAGCTTGGGCCGATGGCAAGTTTAGGGACGAAGTAATTTCTGTGGAAGTACCACAGCGCAAAGGAGAACCTATAATAGTTTCCGAAGACGAAGAATATAAAAACGTAAAAATGGATAAAATTTCATCTTTACGACCAGCCTTTACAAAAGACGGAACAGTTACGGCCGCAAACGCTTCCACTATCAATGACGGAGCTGCCGCAATGATATTGATGAGCGAAGCAAAGGCAAGAGAATTGGGATTGAATCCATTGGCCTATATAAAAGGATATGCAGATGCAGCCCAAGAACCAAAATGGTTTACCACGGCACCGGCTAAAGCACTTCCAAAAGCCATCGCAAAAGCTGGAATTGAAATAAAAGATGTGGATTATTTCGAATTTAATGAGGCTTTTTCGGTTGTCGGGCTAGCAAATATGAAAATATTAGGGCTTGAGGATGGCAATGTAAACGTAAACGGAGGTGCCGTTTCCCTAGGCCATCCACTTGGATGCAGTGGCGTACGTATTCTAGTTACTTTATTGAACGTTTTAAAGCAAAACGACGCCAAGATTGGTGCCGCAGCAATTTGCAATGGCGGCGGCGGCGCTTCGGCAATGGTAATTGAAAGAACCTAACCGAATATTCCTATAAATTTCTGAATGGATTACGGTATCTGCAGTCTAAGCGTTGTCCCACTTCGAGCCGAGGCTTCCGATGTGAGCGAAATGGTTACGCAGGTACTTTATGGCGAACATTTCAAAATATTGGAAACCCGAAAAAAGTGGAGTCGCATTCGGTTAGCTTTTGATGGTTACGAAGGGTGGATTGACAATAAACAATATTCTAATATTAATGAGGAGGATTATGCTGATTTGCAAGAACAGGAATTAAGGCTTTCCTCAGATTTGGTAGACTTTGTTACCGCTTCCAACAATCAACTTTTTTCCATCTGTTTAGGAAGCAATATCGCTGCTTCTGCATTTTTGGATCATCATTTTGAAGGAAAATTCATTTCCGGTATTCTTCAAAAAAACCATTTAATTGAAATTGCATTACTTTATCTAAACACTCCCTATTTATGGGGTGGCAAAACTCCCTTTGGAATGGACTGCAGTGGTTTTACGCAAATGGTTTATAAACTTAACGGGTATGCGTTATTACGCGATGCAAGCCAACAGGCGAAACAGGGGGAAGCATTAAGTTTTATTGAAGAAAGTGAGCCGGGAGATCTGGCATTTTTTGACGACGAGGAAGGTAGAATAACCCACGTTGGAATAATAATGGCTGACAATTATATTATCCACGCCCATGGAAAGGTCCGTATTGACCGTCTTGACCACAGCGGAATCTTTAATTCCGAATTGCGAAAACATACGCACAAACTTCGAGTAATTAAACGAATTATTTAAAAGCAAAAATCCCCTGAATTCTCAGGGGATTTTGTCTTAATTAAATCAGGTGAACATTAACCTTATTTTTCCAAGGATTCAAGTTTCGCTTTCATTTCCTTGTATTTTGCATCGTCGGCCAGCTGCCCATAAATGTTCATTAAGGTTCTAACAACTTCCTTGCTATTTGGTTGCAAAACAAGAGCTTTCTCCAGATAGGGAAGGGTTTCGGTATAAATATCATTCCGTTGCTGTTTCAATTCATCATATCTTTGGTTGTCTGCCCTTGAGTTTCCTAAACTATTCATTTCCTCAACCAACGCGTCTTCACCAGAAAGTTTTAAAACTGCAATGTTGATTAAAGCCGCTTCATATTCTGGTTTTAGCTCTAGCGCCTTTTGATAATATTTAATTGCCTCTTCCTTCTGCCCAATTTCTGCACTTCCAACGCCAAGGTTAAAATAAACTTCTGGATTCTCAGGATCTGAAGCTACAATCTGTCCCATCAGTTGGTTATAGCGGGAAATATCTCCCATTTTATAACTCATATCGGCATCGGCACGCATCAAGTAGATATCGTTTGGATTTTCGGCTCTGGCCGTTTTCATAAGTGCCGTTGCTTTTTCATTATCGCCTTGTTCAATATAAATAAGGGTCATGTTCCGAAGAATTTCGCCTTTTTTTGATTCGCCAACACGCTTTTCAGGCTTAATATATTGACCAGACTTTACTGCAATATTCCTAACATTTTCATTTTCAAAGGATTCAACCTCGCCTGTTTCCTTATTTGTGGCGACAAATTCTTCTTTTTCACCGGTGTAGCCAGCATCCAGTGCCATTTGATAATATTTCAATGCAGACTCATAGTCCTTACCGTTAACCGCATTGCTCGCGGCATAATATAAATCCGACGGATCTTTTGTTACTAAATAACTGGTGTAAAGTTTTTCCGTTGCTGTTTTGTACTGTCCAGATGTTTGGTCCTGCACAGCGCTGTTGATAAGGGCAGCACGAAGGTTCTGGATTGGAGCGGCTAATTGAGATTCAATTTTGGGATCCAATGTGAGCGCTTGGTTAAAAGCTTCAGCGGCATTTTTCAATTTTGTAAAATCTGAACTTCCGGATCCTAAAAGCGCTTGGCCTCGTGCGGCGTAGTACTGGGCCTTGACGTCATTATCCACCGAGCCGAGCATCGGTTCCGCTTCTTTTAGATAATTTAATGCCTCATTGTAATCGTTAGACTGTATGGCCTTTTCAGCTTTCTTTATTTCTTTTTTTTGTCCAAATGAAATAGCAGATACAAAAGCCAGTCCTGTTATTAAAATTCGTGTTTTCATGTGTTAAAGTTTATTCGTTATTTTCGGTTTGAGTTTCGTTATTATCAAGAGTAGTGCCATCAATGTTTTCTGCGCTATTGGCTATATCATTTTCATCGTCATCCTTCATTGCCTTTGCAACAGCTGCAATGGCGTCATCTTCTCTTACCTTTATTAATCGTACACCTTGCGTAGCTCGGCCCATAACACGAAGATCGGAAACGGCCATTCGAATAGCTATACCGGATTTGTTAATAATCATTAAATCATCATCGTCGGTCACATTTTTGATGGCTACTAATTTACCGGTTTTTTCGGTAATATTAATTGTTTTCACGCCTTTTCCACCTCGGTTGGTAATTCGATAATCTTCGATAGATGAGCGTTTTCCGTAACCATTTTCTGAAACAACAAGAATTTCGGAATCCCCTTCCTCCACGGCAATCATCCCTATAACTTCGTCACTTTTATTGCCGAGGGAAATACCTCTCACCCCTGAAGCATTCCTACCCATAGGTCTTGTTTTTTCCTCTTCGAAACGAATTGCCTTTCCAGACTTCACTGCCAACATAACCTGGCTTTTGCCTGTTGTAAGTTTTGCCTCAAGCAATTCATCGTCTTCGCGAATGGTGATTGCGTTTATTCCGTTGGCTCGCGGCCTAGAATATTGTTCCAATGGTGTTTTCTTTACTTGACCTTTTTTGGTAGCCATTATAACATAGTGGCTGTTAATGTAATCTTCATTTTTTAGGTCCTGGGTACAGATGAAAGCTTTCACTTTATCATCCGATTCTATGTTTATTAGGTTTTGAATTGCGCGTCCCTTTGAAGTTCGTGTACCTTCGGGAATTTCAAAAACCCGCATCCAGAAACATTTACCCTTTTGGGTGAAGAACAACATATACTGATGGTTTGTACCCACAAAAAGATGTTCCAGAAAATCCTCATTTCTGGTAGCGGAGCCTTTTTGGCCCACTCCGCCCCTATTCTGTGTTTTATATTCGGAAAGGGATGTACGTTTTATGTAGCCGGCATGGGAAATGGTAATTACCACTTGCTCGTCTGCTATCAAATCGGTAATGCTTACGTCCCCGCCTGCGTATTCGATAATTGATCTGCGCTCGTCACCGTATTTTGTTCGAATTTCTGCAAGCTCTTCTTTGATGATCTGCATTCTACGATCCTTGCTCGCAAGAATTTCCTTATAATCCTGAATTGTTTTCATCAATTCCTCATACTCACTTCGAAGTTTGTCCTGCTCCAGCCCCGTTAATTGGCGCAAGCGCATTTCAACAATTGCTTTGGCCTGGATTTCCGTTAACTTGAAAGTCTCCATCAATCGTTCCCTTGCTTCATCGGCATTGGAGGAAGCTCGAATCAAACGTATTACTTCATCAATATTGTCTGAAGCTATAATTAGTCCTTCTAATATATGGGCGCGCTCTTCTGCCTTTCGAAGCAAATACTCCGTACGTCGAACCACAACCTCGTGGCGATGCTCAACGAAATAATGGATTAGTTCCTTTAAATTCAGCATTTGGGGCCTTCCCTTTACAAGCGCAATATTGTTTACACTGAAACTGGATTGAAGGGAGGTATATTTATATAGAGTATTTAGGACGATGTTTGGAATTGCGTCCCGCTTCAAGATGTATACGATGCGCATTCCATTTCTGTCACTTTCATCGCGAATGTTGGAAATTCCTTCAATTTTCTTTTCGTTTACCATATCAGCGGTTTTTTTTATCATTTCCGCCTTATTCACTTGATATGGTATTTCTGTAACGATAATACATTCCCTGCCTTGAACTTCTTCAAAACTGGCTTTTGCGCGCATCACTACTCTGCCACGCCCGGTATGGAACGCTTCGCGAACGCCCTCATAACCGTAAATTATTCCTCCGGTGGGAAAATCGGGCGCCTTGATATGCTGCATTAGCTCATCAATTTCTATATCATTATTTTCAATATAAGCTATGGTCCCGTTTACAACCTCGGTTAGGTTATGCGGCGGCATATTAGTTGCCATACCTACGGCAATTCCGGAGGCGCCATTTATCAAAAGCCCCGGAACACGTGTGGGAAGTACAGTTGGTTCCTTTAAAGTATCGTCAAAGTTTAGTTGGTGGTCAACGGTTTCTTTGTCAATATCAGCAAGCATGTCTTCAGAAATTTTCTGCATTCTTGCTTCGGTATAACGCATTGCGGCAGGACTGTCGCCGTCAACGCTTCCAAAGTTTCCTTGTCCGTCCACTAACATATAACGTAAGCTCCACTCCTGCGCCATACGAACCATTGCGTCATAAACGGAGGTATCACCGTGGGGGTGATACTTACCGAGAACTTCTCCCACGATTCTTGCGGATTTTTTATGTGCCCCTGTGGCCCTAACACCCAGTTCGTGCATGCCGAACAAAACCCGTCTGTGAACAGGTTTCATTCCATCACGAACGTCTGGCAGCGCACGTGACACTATGACCGACATCGAATAATCGATGTAAGCCGATTTCATTTCATCTTCAATATTTATGGGGATTAATTTCTCACCTTCAGCCATAAGAAAATAGGTTTATTTATCGTTGTTAAACTAATGGAGCAAGATACACATTTCCGTAGGCCTAACAGGGTTTTTTGGCCTTCGTTATTCACGAATTTATTAACAAAATTAGGGGTCATTTTCGTTGATAAGTATCACAGAAAATTCTTTGAATTCCCTTATATATTTTGTCCTTTTACTAAAATGATATCGAATAGGAACAGTTTTTGCCCTATTTTGGTTAATTTAGTACCAAACAGAAGAGAGGATTTTAAAATATGGATGATAATTTTTCCCCAAGAGTTAAAGATGTAATTGCATACAGCAAAGAAGAAGCACTACGCTTAGGCCACGATTTTATTGGCACCGAACATTTAATGCTCGGATTGTTGAGAGATGGCAACGGCAAGGCGGTAACAATTCTTAACGCACTTGCAATAGACCTAAACCATTTAAGAAGAAAAGTAGAAATATTAAGCCCAGCAAATCCGGGCATTACCACAAACACAAACGATAAAAAGAATCTGCACCTAACGCGACAAGCGGAAAGGGCGCTTAAAACTACCTTTTTGGAAGCAAAGCTTTTTCAGAGCAATTCCATCAATACGGCGCATTTGCTTTTGTGTATTTTACGGAATGAAAATGACCCCACCACTAAAATGTTGAACAAAATGAAGATTGACTATGATGTGGTAAAAGACCAATTTAAACTCATGATAACAAATGATGACGATTATATAGACAACACCCCGAGTGCCGAATCATTTCCCAATGATGACGATACCGCAGCTGAAGATGCTGGCAAGGAAAACCTATTCGCCGGAACTGCATCAAAAACCAATAAAAAATCCAAAACCCCTGTATTGGATAATTTTGGTAGGGACCTGACTGCCATGGCCGAAGAAGGAAAACTTGATCCAGTTGTGGGCCGCGAAAGTGAAATTCAGCGAGTCTCGCAAATTTTGAGCAGAAGAAAGAAAAACAATCCACTATTGATTGGTGAGCCTGGGGTTGGAAAATCAGCCATTGCGGAAGGTTTGGCGCTTCGTATTATTCAACGTAAAGTTTCCCGAATTCTTTATGATAAACGGGTAGTTACGCTCGATTTGGCTAGCCTTGTTGCGGGAACCAAATATCGCGGACAATTTGAAGAACGTATGAAAGCGGTTATGAACGAACTTGAAAAGAATGACGACATAATTCTTTTCATTGATGAAATACATACCATAGTTGGTGCCGGTGGCGCCACGGGTTCTTTGGATGCTTCCAACATGTTTAAGCCTGCCTTGGCAAGAGGCGAAATACAATGCATTGGTGCTACAACTTTGGATGAATATAGACAGTATATCGAAAAAGATGGTGCGCTGGAAAGACGCTTCCAAAAAGTATTGGTGGAACCGACCACGGTTGAGGAAACTATTGAAATTCTAACAAATATTAAAGATAAGTACGAATCGCACCATAACGTAATCTATACCGATGAAGCAATTAAAGCGTGTGTTACGTTAACCAATCGCTATATGACTGAGCGATTTTTGCCAGACAAAGCTATTGATGCTTTGGACGAAGCAGGTTCCCGCGTTCATATTACCAATATACATGTTCCAGACAAGATTTTGGAATTAGAGAAGCAGTTGGAAGAAGTTCGAGAGTTGAAGAATACTGTAGTTAAAAAACAGAAATACGAAGAAGCCGCTAAACTTAGGGACGACGAGAAAAATTTCGAAAAAGAGCTCGCCATCCAGCAAGAACAGTGGGAAGAAGATTCAAAACTTCATAAAGAAACCGTATCTGAGGAAAACGTAGCTGAAGTAGTTTCTATGATGACGGGAATTCCTGTCAATAGAATTGCGCAGACCGAAAGCACCAAACTAGCCGCACTTCCCGACCGTATTAAAGGAAAGGTAATTGGGCAGGATGAAGCCGTTGCTAAGGTGGTAAAAGCAATTCAAAGGAACAGAGCCGGACTAAAAGATCCGAACAAGCCTATTGGCTCTTTCATATTTCTAGGGCAAACGGGGGTTGGAAAAACCCAATTGGCCAAAGTGCTGGCCCGGGAATTGTTTGATTCTGAAAACGCTTTAATTCGAATTGACATGAGCGAGTATATGGAAAAATTCGCTATTTCAAGATTGGTCGGAGCACCTCCCGGGTATGTGGGTTACGAAGAAGGCGGCCAACTAACCGAAAAAATCAGAAGAAAACCCTATGCCGTTGTACTTTTGGATGAAATAGAAAAAGCACATCCTGATGTTTTCAATATGTTATTACAGGTTTTGGATGATGGTTATTTGACAGATAGCCTTGGGAGAAAAATTGACTTTCGGAATACCATTATAATAATGACCTCAAATATTGGGGCACGCCAAATAAAAGATTTCGGCCAAGGTGTTGGTTTCGGCACTTCCGCAAGAAAAGATCAGGAAGATGCGCATACAAAAAGTGTGATAGAAAATGCATTAAAGAAAACCTTTGCGCCAGAATTCCTTAACCGTATTGATGATGTAATGGTCTTCAATGCGCTTGAAAGAGAAGATATCCATAAAATTATTGATATTGAATTGGATAAGCTCTTTCTTCGAATTGCAGATTTAGGTTACGATCTGAAGCTTACGGACACCGCAAAGGATTATATTGCAGACAAAGGTTTTGACAAGCAATATGGGGCAAGACCTCTGAATAGGGCTATCCAAAAATACATTGAAGATGCCCTTGCAGAGGAAATCATTAACAGCAATGTGCAGGAAGGTGATGCGATAATTATGGATCTTGATGAAAAGTCAAAAGAGTTGACTATCAAAATCAAAAAGCAAAAAAATACGACCGAATCTTAATTATAGCTTAGCGCTCAATTATCCCCCGAACTACAATTCGGGGGATTTTTTTTTTTGACTTTTATTTTTCCCAGCTCAAAATTCCGTAAATTAGAGAGACAAAAATTCTCAATATGGCTGATGTTTTATACTTTGAATTTGGAGAAATGCGTATTTTCAGCAACTTTGTCCTTGTCATAATGAAAGAGGGAATTACGGTTAAGCCGGAATATAACGATGACTTGTTAGAGGTTTCAGAAAAGTATTTTAGAGACCGACCCTTTGGCTACATTACATTTCGAAAAAATAGCTATGCAGTAAATCCGATGGTTTATTTCAAAACTTCAGAAATTAAAAACTTGGTAGCTTTTGCTGTAGTTTCCACCGATGGACTGAAAATTGCCAATTTGGAATTGGAAAAACGATTTCTGAAAAAACCCTTTAAACATTTCAAAAATCTGGACGAAGCTAAAATGTGGGTAAACGAAATGATTGACAACACGCCTGGGTAAGCGAGAAAATTACTTTACAATTTTAAAAATCTTCTTGGTCTGGCCCCAACCAGTAATTCTAATTAAATACATTCCATTTTGATAATTTGACAAATCAATAGATATAGACCTTTGACCGTTATTGGATTTCGTATAAATTATTTTCCCTGTAACATCAAATACAGTTACTGTTTTCACGGGTTCCGTATTGCTCAAAATGCATATATTTTTATTTGCTGGTTTTGAAACGATTACCTTCTGCAAATTGTGTTTTTTATTTTCCAATATTAGCGGCAAACAATCATTGATGGAATCGAGGTTTGCATAAAAGGCTTCCGAATTCTTAAAAAAGCAACTGAGATGGCCTACTTCGTTTATATTGGGGTGACCGCCGGGGGCATTCACCATTGAAAGGGATCCAACCCCTTCAATCCAAACTGCGTTTTCTGTGCTTGCGGTATTTCCCGGTGCGGGTGAAAAATAAAAATGTTTGTATTGATTGCCGTCAATCAATGGCCTTTCAATTATAGAATCCAAAATAAACGGACCGCCTTCTTGTGGAAACGGACTTATGGGATTTTTCATTTGGAATGTAGCACCAACATCCAATGAAAAATCATATAACAAAAATTCCTCATTTAATCCAGGGGAGGCAATTTTTAAATAAACTTGTTTTGAAACTATATCCTCGCGAAGTAAAAAACTACGAGAAATATAATGGTAACCATCCAAAATCTTATAGTTTTTTCCATCAACCAACGTGTCTCCATCAGTAAAATAAACATCCGTCAAGCATCCAAAATGGCAGGTAGTAAAATGCCATTCATTAATATTATCGAGAAGCGGTTTGTAATTTTGCGCAATAATTGAGAAACCTAAAAGTAAAAAACTGAATGTTAGGATTTTCTGTTTCATTATATGCTTTTTCAGTTTTTTTTACCCAAATAAAATTTCAGGGTCAATGTCCAATGTATCCAAAAAGCCAACACTTGCGTGGATATCCTCTGCCAATACACGGTCATTTTCCACAAAAGGAACGATGGAACGGTACGGTTTAAGAAATGATTCTACCAAAGGAGACGATTTTTTTGGCGCTCTGAATTTAAGTGCTTGCGAAGCATTCATCAATTCAATGGCGAGTATTGTTTCCAAATTTTCAATAACTCGCAAACATTTGGTTGCGCCGTTGGCACCCATGCTCACGTGATCTTCCTGTCCATTGGAGGAAACAATTGAATCTACCGATGCGGGTGTGGCCAACTGTTTGTTTTGGCTCACTATACTTGCAGCGGTGTACTGCGGAATCATGAATCCGCTATTCAGCCCAGGATTGTCAACCAAAAATGCCGGTAATTCGCGAAGCCCAGAAACCAGTTGGTAGGTTCTTCTTTCGGAAATATTACCTAACTCTGCCATTGCGATGGCCAGATAATCCAATGCCAGGGCCAGCGGTTGTCCGTGAAAATTTCCCCCTGAAATAATGATGTCTTCGTTTACGAAAATGTTTGGATTGTCCGTTACTGAATTTATTTCGGTTTTGAAGGTTTTATGCACAAATTGCAGCGTATCTTTCGTTGCTCCATGAACTTGGGGAATACAACGGAAGGAATATGGATCCTGAACATTTTTCTTTTCGGAAAGTCCCAATTCGCTCCCTTCCAAAAATTCCAGGATTTGCTCGGCTGTCTTTACCTGCCCTCTGTGTGGACGCACTAAATGAACTAAGGCATTGAAGGGGCTCATATTGCAATCAAAAGCGTCAATGGATACAGCTCCAATTAAATCTGCCAAATATGAAAGCTTATAGCTTTTAAGAAGCATGTAAACCCCATAGGCACTCATAAACTGTGTGCCATTCAACAGCGCCAAACCTTCCTTTGCCTGCAGTTCAATAGGTTCCCAATTGAACTTTTTCAGCAATTTTTCAGAAGTCATTCTTTCGCCACTGTAATACACTTCCCCTTTCCCAAGCAATGGAAGTGAAAGATGTGCTAACGGTGCCAAATCGCCAGAAGCACCAAGGCTTCCCTGTGTATAAATAACTGGTAAAATATCGTTGTTATAAAAATCAATCAGCCTCTCAACAGTTTCGGGTTGTACTCCGCTATAACCATAGCTTAACGATTGTATTTTCAGCAAAAGCATCAATTTAATAATTGGTTTTGGAACATATTCACCTGTGCCGCATGCGTGGCTCATCACTAAGTTTTCTTGCAATTTTGAAAGGTTTTCCGAGGAAATCTTCACATTGCAGAGGGAACCAAATCCTGTATTAATGCCATATACCGGAGTCTGATTATCCTTCATTTTATGGACCAGATATTCCCGGGATTTTTTAATATTCAGTTGCGCCTCCTCAGACAGCGCTAACTTTTTATGGCTATCAATAATTTCTTTGACTAGGGCCAAATCCAAAATTTCAGAGCTTATGTAGTGGGTATCTTGCATTGGGAAAGAAACTTTTCGCAAAAATACTATTTTTAAACTGTTGTGCTAGTATTCTATGTTTCAAAAGCAGTTTTACGTTGGAATATAAAATAACGTGCAAAAACGCGGTAAAAAAATATTGTAACTTTTTCTCTATGTTGAAGCTGAAAGCATTCATATTAATTTTTTTCGAACAATTTCGGAAATGGTTCTTACGCCATAGGTTCCGATTGTGGTTCTTCTTTTGAGAAAAGATCCAAATATGCTTCCGATAAATTTCCAATAATATCACTGGCCATTGTGGCCTCATAACCCATTAATTCCGCAGCAATGTCACCAGCGCGACCGTGGATATAAACTCCAAAAACAGCTGCGAGTAAAGCATCATAACCCTGGGAAAGTAGTCCGGCCACAACTCCGCTCAGGCTATCGCCACTACCGGCTGTGGCCATTCCAGGATTTCCCGATGAGTTTATATATAGCTTATCATTAAATACGGTAATGGTATAAGCTCCTTTAATGATGACCACAACCCCGTGTTTTTTTGAGAACTTTTTTACTTTTTCAAGTTTATCGTAATCGTTTTTCCACTTGCCCACTAAGCCTTTCAATTCACCCGGATGGGGTGTCAATACTGAATTTTTCGGAAGTGATTTCAATAATTCCCTGTTCTCAGAAATTATGTTGAGTGCATCGGCATCAATAACGAAAGGAGTTTTGTTGTTTTTAAATAATTTTTCGAGTGCTGAAACGGTTGCCTCGTTTTTACCGATTCCCATCCCAATCCCAATTGCGGACGGTTCAAAGTCATAGGTAATTTCGCTAAGAAACTCCTCTTCCTTGTCCGTTAGCACCATAGCCTCCGGCACTGTGCTTTGCAAAATTGAATAGCCACACTTTGGAACAAATGCCGTAACCATTCCCGCCCCAATCCTAAAAGCCGCTGTTGATGCCAACACTGCAGCCCCTATTTTCCCATAACTGCCGGCAATTATCAAGGTGTGGCCATAAGTGCCTTTGTGTCCAAATTTTTCACGGGTTCGGTAAAACCGCTGCGCTTCCGCTTTTGAGATAATCTGCGCCAAAGGTTCAGTTTTTTGAAGATATTCCAAATCTAGACCAATATCCAAAACATCAAAATTGGAAACAAAAACCCCTGTTTCCGGTAAAAAGAAAGATAGTTTTGGAGTCTGGAAAGTTAGGGTATGGTTGGCCTTAATTACCGCTTCCATATCTTCCAACGGCGCATTGGCCGATAATCCGCTGGGAATATCAATTGCCAGTATGAAAGCCTGGCTGCGGTTGAGATATTGAATTAAATTTTTGACCCATCCGCTGGGGCAGCGGTTTAGGCCAATTCCGAAAATGGCATCCACAATAATATCATCGGGATTTATTTGAGGAAAATCATCCTCGCCTTTCATTAGGCTGGGCCATTTTTTGGTTGCGTTTTTAATTTTATCGTAATTAATTAAAAAGTTTTTGGAACGTTTGTCGCTACAATTCACTACATACACGTGCACGTTATAACCATGCTCAATCAGTAATCTGCCAACCACCAGACCATCACCGCCGTTGTTCCCAATGCCGCAAAAAATATGGAATTTAACGGGTGCGCCCTGCATTCTTTTTTGCAGCCAATTAAATATTTTCGTTCCGGCTCGCTCCATCAGCGCCTCCGAAGTGATTTCCTGTTTTTCGAGAGTTGTTTTATCGGCCTCGTACAATTGTTCCGCGGAGAATATTTTCATTTTTTAAGACAATTAAGCGTTATTTTCAAAGATAGCAACATTCTTTTGCTTTGTTGAAAAGAACGTTTATAACTAATTGTGAAGCGTCCGAAATAACCTCTGATTATTTATAATTTTAGAAAAAACCATACATGGAATCACGCGATAGTTCACTGCTCCGTATGCGCCCCGAAATTGCCTCGGCAAAAAACTTTCCATTGATGACTGCTGACGAATGTTTTCAAAACAGAACTTTGCGCCCCGTGGCAAAGCTTCAGAACGATTTATTGTTGGCGGTTTTTAAAAATTATGTGGTGAAACACAAAAACGTTTTTTATGATCTCACCATCGATAAAAGACTGGATTATATTGAGAATGCCATTCACAAGGATATGAAATTCAGAAATTCGCTAAAAGGTATTATTATTGGCCAATTCACTTTGGATGAATTTGACGTTTATATACAAAACTCTTCCGCCCTCAACAAGCGGATGATGGACATCGTGAAGGATCGCTTGAAAAGTAATATTCAGCTTTTGGACTATCAATATGCTTGATGTGACGAGTATTAAATAACTATATTTTAGATATTTAAGAGTTATAGTTAAAGTAGAGATTCACCATTTAAATCTGTTGTCAACACTTCACTCATATAATCGAAAAATGGCCTTAGCAGTTGATAATGCATAATCACGTTTTCACCAAAATCTGGCGAAAATACTTCAGCATCAGTAAATGGATGTCTAACAAAAAAGCTTTTAAGCCGGATTAGATCGATATTTCCATCTTCTTTATTGAAACCTTTTGGAGCAGTTTTGACCGCATATTCCTGATTGAAGTTTCCAAAGGCTCTTTTAAATTCAGTATTGCTTAAAATTTTTCGAATACTATTCCCATCCATTTCAAATTCCTTTCGAATTCTAAGCAGGTCGGGAGGAATCGGATCGAAAAATCCCCCCGCCAAATAGCTATTGCCGGACTCTAGACGAAGATAATAACCCCCACGTCTGTGAGCCCCTGCCCTACTGAAACTCACGCTTCGGTGGACATTGTAGGGTGTTTTGTCATTACTGAAACGGATGTCTCGGTTAATTCGGAATATTTTTGTTTTCGCTATTTCATCGGTGCGATTGAGACCAGTTGCCACTGCGTCATAAAAACTTCGAAAGGCCTTTTCATGTGCCAAATATTCCTGCTTGTGCTCCTGCATCCAGTCGCGGTTATTGTTCTGCTTTAATCTTAAAAGAAAATCGAAAGCAGTTTTTGGAATGGTGGGGGTCATATAAATTATTTTTCTGTGGAAAGTTAAGCAATGTGGATGGTTCATAACAAACCAATATTTTTTTGCAGATTATTACTACATTTATAAAAACAACATTAAACCTAAGAAAAATGAACACCAATGCAAAACCAAATACAGCCTTTTGGATAATTGCCGTTGCCGCACTTTTATGGAACATTATTGGAGTGTATTTCTGGCTTTTGGAATATTTTCTGATGACTGACGAAATTAGGGCCACTATTCCCGCAGAGCAGGTAGAACTGATGGCCAACGCACCAGCTTGGAGCATGTATATTTATGCCATAGCCGTTTTCGGGGGATTGTTGGGCAGCTTGATTTTATTGCTTCGGAAGAGACTTGCGATCGGCCTTTTTTTGATTTCGCTTATCGCCGTGCTATTGTTGCAATTGTATTGGATTTTCGCAATGGATTTAGTGGAAGTGATGGGACCACAATCTTTAATAATGCCATTATTGGTAATAGCTGTGGCTATTTTTGAATATTTTTACAGTAAAGGTGCAGCTCGAAATGGATGGCTGGTTTAAATATAGTCAGACCATAAATTGCGTTTAGAAAAGACTACAATGCGCTCCTCTTTTCGAAAAAAAGAATTCCCATTATGGGTCAAGTTGTGCTGCAATGAAAATTTGCAGCTTCAATGTTCTTTTATTTTTTTAATCAAAAATTTGGCGAGAGAAATCATAAGAATTGCGATGGGTATAATAGTTAAATTCCAATTATAATTCCCTGAAGCAATAAACACATCACCAATAAAAAGGACTACTAAAGTTGTTAATACCGTATCCCAGAGTATTAATTTGAGTTGCGTAAAATTTTCTACGTGCAACCAGGGCGGGGCAATTCCTTCCAAATGGGCCATAATCTTTGAAGATTTTGGGAAGAAAAGTTGCAGAAATCCAATGGAAAAAATTAAAAACAGAAATCCTATTAAAAAAAGATCCAAGGCTTGAAAGAGTTTTAACCCTGGTCTTCCTTCCGATAAAATTTCACCCAGTAGAATTCCGATAAGTCCAAGGGAGGCTTCATAAACTCCTAAACCAATAAATATAATTCCGATAATGAAGGTGGTAATAATAGGAATTCCGATTATTATTTTTAAAATTGTTCTCATAATATTTGATTTTTTGTAGCTTAATTGCGCCGTTGCAAAAGGATTTATTGAATTGCGATTTTGTTTTAATCGAATATAGATTTATCAATCTTCCCTTCAAGAATTTGTCGGAAATCCTGACCTAGTTTTCTGTAGATTTTTATAACATTGATTTCATCAATATCCAATTTTTTCAAGCGCTCATTTTTCACAAGCACGACATCGCCTTCCATTGGATTTGGCGCGCTAGGGATGAAAACAACATTAATGTCCATATCTACTCGATCCATTAAAAAACCCACTTGCCAAACTTCTTCAATGTTCACCAAAACCACTTCTTTTAAGTTTTTAGATTCGAACCCTGCGGCCCTTTCAGTCATTCCTTTTACTAGGGTATAGCCTGGAATATTGGAAAAGATATTCGTCTCAATCCAATCCTTTACAGGACTTGATTTTTTTCTTCTTGCCACCAATCCGGCAATAAAGCATACTAATAGCAAAATGAGCACGGCTATAATTCTGGCCATAGTTTCTTCACCGAAAAACGAAATATCTATTTTATCAGCAATGGGAGCGGTAATACGCCGAAAAATTTCGATTATTTTCAACAGTAAAAAAATGAACAATGCCAACGGGAATATGAAAAAGAGCCCGCCAATTAAAGTAGTCTTTACAAACAGTAGTATTCTTTTCATAAAACCTTTCGTTTTCAATTATTTTAAAATATTGTTGACCAAACAGCACTAATACTGTTTGTGTCTGCCCCAATATTTGTCAGCGTTTGGGACCGAACGTAAACTACTTTAAGGGATTGCATTTTCATTATGGGCATTGCAAAGGAAACGCCGGCCAAAATATTTTCCTGATCGTCATTATGGGGAATATTGTTCACAATGGATTGCCCCGCCAAACCTGTTCCCAAGCTCAATGAGGCCCACATTGTCGGTTTAAACTTCCGTACCAAATGTGTTTGCAATGCAAAAACTGGATCTTGCTCGCGCTTTTTGCCGTTGAAAAATTCATTATTGTCCGTAAAAAAAAATACTGATCCCGTTAATTCATACGACCATTTATTCCAAGTGTGCACAAAACCAATTTGTGGCCGGAACACAAAGCGGTTCTGGCCTAAATTTAGAAGTTTATCATCATAATATTGCCCCAGCGGAAAAGTAATGGACAGAGATGCGCCAACAACAGTATGTGTTGGATGCACCAATAAATATTCCTGTAGTTCTTTTGCCTCCATTGCCGGCGGGCCAAGGAAGTTGAGGGACAGCCGCAATCTAGGATCTGCAAAGCCGTTTCGGGACACTTCCGCGGTAAGACCATCCAACAATCCCTTCCAATGGGCAAAGGCATATGGCAGCAATACATCAACCCGTGCCAATTTATGGCCAAGTTTGAAAGGTCGAACATATTGAATTGCGAATGTATTTACGGCAACAGTAGCATCTTCAATGTGAATTACCGGATCAAAGGCAATTTTGCCTTCAGTATAAACATAACCTATGCCTATGACATTGGTTTTTAAGGGTAAAGGGGTCCAACGTCTCGGTTCCACATCCTGTGCATAACCCTTAGGGTTACAACCAAGATGTAAGCAAAAGAGCAGAATTATGAAATGCGAAGGCGCCATGTTTTTTGCAAACCAAATATTTATTTGAAATATTTTATATTCATTATTTGTCGGTTTCTAATGCCTTGATCATTGTGTCAATGTATTGTTTGGCACTTTTATGCGCATCATTCGGATCATCCAAACGTGTGGTTACAACCGCCACCAATTGGTTTTCTTCAGTCTCATCAAGAATGTATGCAACAGTCTCCAAAACATAAGTTGTTTCCTCTGTGGTTTCTGAAGGAATATAGCCGCCGAAGGAACTGTAGTAACCTCCGTAAGCATAAGGGTAGCTATAATAATTATAGAAACTGCCGTAATATCCCGGATAATATGCCGAATATAATCCGCCTGTATAAAACCCATCCGTGGTGGTCCTCACGGTTTGCTGCTTATCCTTTACCACTGTTAAAAGTACGGCGTTGAGTCCTTCAGTTTTCATGAGGGTTTTTAACAAAGTGAGCCGTTCCTCTGTCATTTCCCGGTGGGGGTGGATATGTGGAGCTTTGTTGTAGCTTTCCGTAGCTTTAATGCCTCGTGCCCTTAAGGCATCTGCCATTGCACTCTCAAAAGCGAAACGTGCGTCATTATTTGAAGTTCGCGCAATAACCAACACGTTTTTTTTCTTAAAAAGATCAACTACTGACGGTTCGGCTTTCCATGAATCCAATATTTTGGAACTGGAACAACTTTGAAGGGATATAAGAATAAGAGTTAAAATGAGAATACAATAGTTTTTCATAATTAATAATTTAAGTGCTTTATATGTTTATTTAAATAGTTTCAAAATGCCTCTTCAATACCGAAATAAATTCCTGTGGTGCCGTCGCGTCCCACGCCTATGTCCATTCTTAAATTTACATGTTCCTTTTTATTGAAGAGGTATCTAAGGCCACCGCCGAAACTGTATTTCAATTCCTTTAAATTTAGATCGGTAATTTCCGAGCTTACATCCCCAATTCCTCCAAAAGCCACAAAACCCCAGCTTTTCCAAAAATACTGACGGTATTCGGTTTGGAGCGAGAAATAATTATTGTCCCTGTACCTACCCAGAAAATATCCCCGCATACGCTGATGTCCACCCAAGGCTGGCAATTCATAAAACGGTACGTCGCCGCTAACGTTTTTGAAGTAAAAATTTGTGGCCAAAACCTGATTTTTGAAAATCTTTTTATAATATCTCACATCTATTTCAAAAGTGGTGTAGGTGTAATCGCTGGGTTCGGTATAAACTAATAGTTTTATGAATTGATAGTGGCCAGATGTTGGATAGAACAAGTTATCGCGTCGGTCCCAAACCAAATCGATTCCCGCGCCAAAAATATCGCCACCTTCATAGCCAATAACGGTTTCATCAATTAAGAATTGATTTTCCTCCACGTCAACTATGGTGGTATGTTTATAATCCAAAACGAATCCAAAACGGTCAGAAAAAAATAGAAAAGGTGGGATTTGAACTTCCAATTGTATATTAAAATCTTCCCGCAAAAAATCTTCTGTTCCCGTTTCAATAGTTTCATTGCCGATGCCCCAGAATTTATCTTGGGAGAAGCTGAAAGACACCGGCATTTGCACCACTAGATTATTGGAATTGAAGTAAATACTCGGATTCACGGAAAATTTGTACTGCTTATTTGAAGTATAAAAAGCACCAAAGCCGATTTTGGAAGGTCTTAAATTTTTTGAATCATTCTTTGTATAAAACAATATTATGCCGCCGGCACCCACCGCAGCTTGTGTTTCGGGAGAATAAAAAGCATAAGGATACCCATTGAAGGTGAATTTTTTTACTTTCACAGAATCTTTGCTGCGCACCACCATGGAGTCAATAATTTGTTTCCCATCTTGGGAAAAACCGAATATGGGTAGCGCAATCAATAATATGAGCAGTGATTTTTTAATGTTGAATTATTTCATATTAATTGTAGAATCTGATGTGGAAGGCACTCTGGCTTAATTATCGTTCGGAAATATTAGTTTCCTTGATTTTAAAATTTAGAAAGTATATGTTTCAATTGTCATCAAAACTTTTTGTAATCGCCTTTACGTATTGTTCTGCAGCTTCCGATGCTTTTTGAGGCTCCTCAATTTTTGAGGTCACAACTGCAATTAATTGTTTTTCACCGGTATTCTCTAAATTGTAAATTAAAGTTTCCAAAACATAGTTATGGGCCGTGGAAGTAGTATAGGTTTCGGGCACATAATTTCCCGTGGAAACGTAGGACATCGGATTGTGATAATAATCTGTGAACCCGCCATAATACACCGGGTAATATTCACTATAGTTCTCCCCGGCATAATATCCTCCATCTTTAGTAGTTTTGGTTAGATCCTCTACTTTCTTAACTACGGTTAGCACTACTCCATTAAACCCTTCACTCTCCAATATAGCTATAATTTCGCCCCTACTTTCCTCTGTAACTTTCTGGTCTGGGTTTAAATCTGGAAATTTTGTAAAACTCGCAGTGGCTTTCAAGCCTTTTTCCGTCATCTGTTTTACGATTTCATTCTCAAAAGCAATTCGGGCTTGTTTGTTTGCTGTCCTTGCAATGACAATAAAATTATTTTCCTTGGCTTGCTCTATATTTTCTGTCTTCCATGAGCTCAGCACTTTTACACTTGAACAACCGATTATAAAAAGCGGTAGAGCAACGGCGATGATTATACTGGTTATTTTTTTCATTATAAATTAAATTTTGAATAATTCGAAGGATGAAATAGATATTACTTCAAAACATTTTTTGTACTCAAGCTTGAAAAAAGCAATCTTTTGATTTGCGTAATTTTAGAAGGAATACCCAACAGAAATGCCATAACGAAGACTCAGCAAGTTAAAATTGGATTTTCTTTCCGAAGCACTGAACCTAAAATTACCATCCAACAATTCAAAAATGTGGTAATTCTCAAGCGCTTGATTTAAATCCTCGTAAAACTCATCAGGCAAATCCTTTGTGTTTTTTATGGAAAAATTATAAAATCCTGTGCCAGGGCCAGCAATCAAAAAATCTACGGTCCATCTTTTAGATACGGGCAGTTTATATCCTACCAATAAGCCAATTGAGGTCACTTTTATATCGGCTTGAAATGCTATTTCATATTCTTCAAAGGAATTTGTGAAATACCTCCCGTTTAAGTCCGATTTATAATCGGAATATTTAAGGTATGCGCCAAAATAAAACCCGCGCATGGAGGCCTGTCCGGAATTATTTAAATAATATCGCACCTCGGGTACAAGTTTGTAGCCCGAATAGGTTATACCGTTTGTTTTTATTTTATCGGTATCCAGTCCGGCTAAATTTATGATGCCATTTTCCCCTTTAAATCCAATTCCCAAATTGGCGGTAAAATGCTTGCTGAGCATTCGTTCGTATTTCAGTTGGAATGCGCCATCGAGTAAATCTGATATTACTAGATCAATTTCGTTTTTAGCCTTCAGGTCCTCTTCTGGATTTTGGGCATTTAAACTGTATAACGTTAGTAGAAAAATGACGGAAAGGAATAGCTTTTTCATGTTGAAATTTTTAGTTTAATTAGTATAACTAATGTAGATAAATTAACCCAATTCAAGCTAATGGCGGAATATTTAATTACCTAATAATCAAATTACTGTGCAATGTTTTCTAATAATAATTGATCCACCAATTCCTTTGAATATTTTTCGATGGAACCCGTTAACGAGCTCGGATCCTTCACTTGAAACCTTCCCACCCACTGTAAGTTATCTTTATCCGATTCGGTGATGTCATAAAGACAACTTTCCAAAGTGTATTCCGTGCCAATTTGCACTTGATCTGGCTCCCAATAGTTCACTGGATAGGCGCCATAATAGCGACCAAATCTTCCGTACCGCATTGGTACATAGGCGGTAGAAGTTCCACCGGAAACCACATCAGAATATTGATCCTTACTTAGCAAGTTTGTAATAATTACCCCTGTATATCCATCGGCTACCAACTTGGCCCTTAATTCTTCAACATCCTTTTCGTTTAATTGCTTTGAGAAACTATTCGTTTGAATGACTGCCATAGATGAGAACGCCTTTATACCCTGAGCCGCAAAATCTTGGACCATTTGATTTTCAAATTGTAAACGGGTAGTTTTGTCTTTGGAATTAGCAAAAATCAAAATCTTATCGTACTTCTTTTTAACCTTGCTAACATTTGTGGAACTCTGCAAATAGGGAGTTGCACAGCTAATTATTAGAAAGGAAAGAAAACCGAATATGAGGATAATCTTTTTCATTTTTTTTTACTTTTTTTGGGTTTCGGGATTATATGAATATTGAGGCAGATACCAACCTTCGAGGGTTTGGGCATTGCTGACAAGTTCCATCATTGCCACCCATAAAACAGCACCTTCCTCCCCTAACAGAGCTATGCTTTCCTGAAGTTCTTTTTGATAATCTAATGGCGTTTTGGACCATGTAGTGAACATAATAACGGGCTGGTCAAGACCAATTACGCCTTTAAATACTCGAAAGCCACTTTTAACTCCCTTAGTTTGGTATAAGTTTTTATAGGCTAGAAGTATTTGATCTGCTTCCTTTTCTGTTCCCGGTTCAAAATATAAATAATTCCACCTTCGGTAAGGGGCATCTTCAAGCCATACCTTTCCATCTGGAACGTAAGACATTTCAGACTCATATTTTACTACATAATAGCTGTAGCTTTCTATGGTTTCATTTAGGTCACTCCAAATCAAGTCAAACTCGGCAGACCTTTCCTTTCCTTTTATGAAGGATTCTAATCCGCCATCCATATCGTTCATATTCTTGAGCGGGGTTACGTGCGAGTAATTAAAATTATCTTGCAACTGAGTCATGTAGCTCACGTGTTTTACATTATTTTCTGTTAGAAACTGCTTTAAATCAGACAGAGTCGCTTCGTAATATTTTGTCATGGATGGTTTGACTATGTCCTCTCTAACCATTATATATTTCCAGTCCTTATCAGAAATCTGTGCAAATGCCCCTTCAAAGCAGGAAATGAAGAGCAATAATAATATTGTAGTTATTTTTTTCATTTGTTGATATTTAAAGGGATTTATTTGACCGTATAATTCTTTGCTTCCAGGCAGGCTGAAAAAGCCTTTCTAAATCCATCTTCAAGATTTTTATTGGCCTGCGCGGCTTGATTATTAGCTTGATTTTGGGCGGAAGCTTTTTGCATATTCCCTCTTCTTCTTCCCACTACTGCGCCACTTACGGCACCAATGGCTGCACCTTTTCCAGCATCGCCGGCAATGGCACCTATGGCAACTCCCACTGCGGCACCTCCAGCAGAACCTACTACCGCTGCGCCATCTGGTCCGGTTGGCACTTGTTGGGCCTTTACCACGGTTGGGTTAATGGGATCATAACCAGATTGCTCAACTGCCCAGGTGTAGCAGGCAGACTGATCCTGCGCTTGTTGCTCGGCAGATTGGTTTTTCGTTGGGAATACATATACGCTCATTTTCTTTGCAACCGCCTCTCCCGCACTTTGCGCGAAAGTGCCGAATGATATACCTATTTGAAACAGTAATAAAATTGAAGTAAATATTATTTTTTTCATCTTTTTACATATTTGATTATAATGAAAATGCCCATTAATTGTTTTTAGGTTAATGGAAAATATCAAAAATGGGCATTAGCATAGTTTCTATTGGTTTAATTTCCGAATTCTCCAATAATGGGTATTCTTTCAAATATAGCCGCCCTGATTTGGGTGAGTATATAACCCTCTAACTGAAAAAACTGCGCGGCAACTTTTGATCCCGACGCTTTTTTTATTTTTTTATAATATTGGTCAATCAACTTGTCCGTTTCCTTTTGCAGTGATATCATATTGGCTATCACTTCATCATATTTGGCATTATCCAGATTGTTGTAATTTTCCACATAATCTGCCATTACGGCTACTCTCCTTTTTCCCAATTCCTTTCGCTTGGTTTCATATTCATCATAGAGTGTCCAGAAAGTTTCTCCGGCATCGTTGCCTACAAAATCGGCTACGATCGCCTTTTTTTCCATTCCAAAAACGGATTGGATTAGGTCTGTTTCTTCCTTGTTGGATTGCGCATTGACGGTTTGATTAAAAAATACCGACATAAAAAGGATGCTTACTACGCTTAAAAATGTTTTTTTCATTTGTATTGGTTTTTTGATTTGATTATTAATTTATTCTCAGTTTTGAAATGATTTTGACTTCCGGCCGGAGCAATAATTATTGTGGAAAAATCTGCCGGAATTCGTTTCTTTTCTTATTTACTTCATTTTTTGCATTTTAAATTATTCGTTTTAAAAGACTTGGTTTATTTCACAAGTTCGAATTCACCGGGTTGCCAAGATCTGTCGAACCAAGGCTCCAATGGGCCATAGAGTCTAAACAACACAAAAAATCCTTTTCCCGGGACGGATTGTAGCCAGTTAGCCTCACTTCCTTTGGGGGCGTTATTGGTTGGTCCAAAATATATGGTTACTGAGCCATCATCATTTTTAACCAATGGCGTTCTTTGACTGCTCACACTGGGTAGGGATTGGTCCGTTTGTAGCATAGAGCGAGTTTGTGGGTCATACATAACCACTGACCAAAATTCTTTTGCGGGTACATTTGCGGGAATATTTAAAGTGTAATTTTTCTTTCCATCCAAATAATTTCCGTCGGAATCACGCATGCCAAGTGCGTACTGTGATCCTAACCCTATCATTTTCATTACCATTGCGGGAGTATTAACCGTAGCGGCGTAGAAAAATCTTGTTCTGGCGTCTAAATAACGACCCCCATTGCCTTCGTCTTTTATCCATTCATAATTGCCGCCAAGAAATCCTGATTCCCATGAGCCTTTTTCAAAAATCCGGGCTTCCTTTTCCCGAGATTTAAATACAATTGCTCTTGCAGTGGCATTGCCCACGATAACCGCATCTCTTAAGATCCCTTCCAATCTTTGATCGGGTGCAAAAGGTTTTCCTTTTTCAATTCCGATGCTGGCAAATAATCCGCGTAATTCGGGATCTAAAAATGAAATCGGTTCGCGTTGAACTACGTGGTCCAATTCTTCGTAAAATTCATAATCATTGGCATGAATGGTATTGAAGGCTTTCTTGGATGCGTTAATAAATTCCATTTTTGGCTGATTGTCCTTGTCTTTTAGTGGATACACCTTTAAACCTTCCCGATACATTTTTGAGGAAGATTCTGGTTTTGCATCAACTAAAAATCCTCTTAAGATTACCCAATTCACATAACTGGACGAATTCGCCACGAAATAGCCCGAAGGTATTTCCCCTTCATAATTTGGAGGTAAGATGAGATATTTTCCGCCTTTTCCACGATCGGGGCCCGGAGCGCCCATATCAATTACAAATCTGAAGTAGGCATCATTAACGGTTCCCGGACCAGAGCCGGCCGGAACTTCCACTACCGTTGGACCATCTTTTTCAAGATCTAAAAACATACTTGCATATACGGTACTAGTATTGCCTGTTAGAAACAATGGATTTGAATCCATTAGTTCATCAAAAATTAAAACTTGATTTGAATTTGTCGCGCCCATGTCCTCAGATCCCAAACGGAGCCCTTCTATAGAGGTAGCGGGAATGCCACTCAAAAAGGTTTCAACCCCTCTGGCGAAATCAAGTTGATCATAAACTTTTTGAACGGTTTCATCGGAAGGTAAACCATCAAAGAAATTGAGCGTCCCTATTCGTGTCTCTACCACATCCGGCGTCAATATTTTTTCAGGTATGTCGGTATTATATTTGGCTTTAATGGAATCTATTGATTGTGCTTCCTGAACATTATCCGTTGTCAATTCCTTCTTCTCTGCATTTTGGCATCCAAAAGCCAAGAGCGATATGATGCTGATTGTAATTGGTAATTTAAGTCTGTAATTCATTTTTTTATAGTATTAAAAAGATTGATATAATTAAACTCAATAAGGTATTTGAAGGCTGCTAATTCATTCATAATCTGAAGCAACCAATTTAGTTCCCCGTCGGAAAAAGAAGTATGAACTGCGCCCTAAAACCCCAGTCTGAAGCGTTCCCGTTACCATAAGGAATGCGTGGTCCTAACGCCACTTGCGCCAATTGCTTGCCCAATTTTATCACTTTCGAACCTCCCACATTTATGGTTCCTACTGTGGCATCGGCATCCCAATTTTGACTTAATTCGGTATTAAGATTTACGGCATAGCCACCTTTAAAATTTTTTCCAAAAAATGGCTGGAAAAAGCTATTGTTGATATCTGCCCTAGTATCACTCCCGGCAATAGACCACACGTGATTAAATAAAAGCCCTATCGTTACTGTTTCAATTTGCATTAAGCCGACAGCCGTTGGACCGATGCCCAATTTTTCAGAACCTAATAGTTGATCGGTAGCTGTTGGCACGGTTAATACGGGACCAACTCCCCAAATCAATCCTCCTTTAGTTGGTGCTTTGGGAGAAAAAAAGGCACTTGCGGTAATGTCGCCCAGACCAAATTGGTTTCCGCTTGGTCCGTAAATATCGGTTTGGGAAATTATTGGAAGAATTGCCCTTGTTATTAAATTCCAATTTTCGCCAATGCTCACTGGAACGACTGGCTGAAGATTTATAAGGACACGGGATCCATTATTGGGGTCGTAACCAAAGTCGAAATTTCCTTGTATTGGAACACTTATTAGGCTGGCAATAGGGTTCTGAAGTTGTTTTGCCAAAGCGTCCGCTCCAGCCGTTTGGGCGGGTGGATCGTCTTGGGAATAGGCAATAGTTCCTATTAATATTGCAAAACTTAGAAATAAGATATTTTTCATTGTTATTTTTTAGGTTTCAATTAGATTAAAATTCATTAAGGCGTATTAGCACCAATTTCATTATAAGAATGTCAGTGTAAAAATTTGTACCTGCCATACCGAGTTTGGAAATGTTATTTTAAATCTACAGTTACTTCATTTATTTTGCCGGTGAACCTGGTTTCATCGGGGCCATACCCAATACCTTCGGCAACTGGGGTTTGGTTGTCAAGGCCAACATCTGCAGTTTCATCGGCAGAAAAAATGTTTGGTTGTGTTTTTTCAATTCTTCCTTTTCCAACTTCTTTTCCATCCACGTACAGAGTAGCCAAACCTCCCTTGCCAAGGCCATCGCCATCATATTTAAAATCAACTTTTACTGTAGTTGGACCTTTCGCCAATTTATCACTACCAGTAATAACGTACCGATCTAGGCCAAGAAAATTGTATGTAAAGGCCGGAATACCGTCCTTCATATACATAGACCAGCCGCCGAATCGACCTCCTTGAGCCAATATAACACCGTTGGCCGCATCTTGTGGAAGATCTAATTTTGCCGTAACTGAGAATGATTTGTTTTTAATGTTTATAAATGTATTCTCCATCATTCCTTCCATTCCTTCATATAATTTCAAAGATTTTCTGCCTGCCAAAATATCGGGACGTCCGGCTAGTTCCGCATTGGTTCTCAATATTGTGCGATCATCAATGGGAAGTACGTGATATTTTTGCGCCTCATACATAAACAAACCTTTCATTTCCTCTAATTTTTCTGGATATTGGGAGGCTAGGTTATTGGAAAGACTGAAATCTTCCTTCGTATTATACAATTCCCAAACATCATCCTTCAAATTGGGAAGGTTATTAACCTGCCAGGCTGCTCTATGAATGGTTCGTGCAAACCAACCATTGTTATAAAGAGCGCGATTACCGAACATTTCGAAATATTGAATGGTATGTCTTTCCGCAGCTTTGGCATCATTCAAAGTATATGCAAAACTGGTTCCTTCTATGGGAATTTGCGGAACCCCGTTAACAACTTTGGGTTCGGGCAGGCCAGCCAATTCTAAAATGGTCGGGGTAACATCAATTACGTGGGTGAACTGGCTCCGCAGCCCACTCTTTTCTTTTATCCCTTGTGGATAATGAACAATCATTCCATTGCGCGTTCCGCCAAAATCTGAAGCTACTTGTTTGGTCCATTTAAAGGGTGCATCGAAGGCAACGGCCCATCCGGCGGCCATGTGTGGAAATGTGGACGGACCACCCCACTCATCCATTAAAGGAAGCAAATCTTCCACTTTTTCCTCTACACCATTAAAGTAGGTCATTTCGTTATACATTCCCACCATACCGCCTTCTGCACTTGTACCGTTATCCCCAGCAACAAAAATAAATAGGGTGTTATCCATTTCTCCAATCTCGGTTATGGCATCCATTAATCTTCCCACTTCATAATCTGTCATTTCCATAAAGCCGGCGAATACTTCTGCTTGGCGAGCAAATAGTCTTCTTTCGTTGTCTGTAAGTTTATCCCAATCTTTTATATCCTTTGGTTTCGGGGTGAGATTTGTGTTTTGAGGGATTATACCCATACTTTTCATTTTTTTCACGGTTTCTTCCCGTGTAACATCCCATCCTTTGTCAAACTGACCTTTGTATTTATCGGACCATTCTTTCGATACGTGGTGTGGTGCATGCACTGCCCCAGTTGCAAAATAGACGAAGAATGGTTTATCTGGAGTCATGGATTGTTGCGCTTTTACCCAGTTGATGGCCTGATTTGTCATGTCCGTGGTAAAGTGGTAATTATCCATTTTTGGTGGGTTCACTTTTTTAAGTCCATCATAAATAAGGGGCGCCCACTGATCTGTTTCTCCGCCAATGAATCCATAGAATTTATCAAAACCTTGGTAAGTTGGCCATCTATCAAACGGGCCGGAAACGGAAGTTTCCCAAGCTGCTGTTTCGTGCCACTTTCCGAAGGCTCCGGTACTGTATCCATTTAATTTCAACATTTCGGCGAGTGGCGCTACACTACTGGGAAGTGAACCAGTATTGCCCGGATAGGCCGTAGCCGTTTCCATAATGGATCCTGTATTGGCAGTATGATGATTTCTTCCAGTCTTAATGGCCATTCTTGAAGGGGAACATAGGGAAGTTGTATGAAAATTATTATACCGCAATCCATTGCTCGCAAGTCTATCCATAGTGGGTGTTTTTATTGGTCCACCAAAGGTAGTAGTGGCTCCAAAACCCAAATCGTCTATGAGTACAATTACCACGTTTGGTGCTCCCTTTGGGGGTGTAACATTAAAGGGTTTGGGTGGTTTGGTGTTTCGAACATCCAGTTCTGTATAGGTCTGTGGCTCGGGTGGAACTATTGGCAATATTTCTCGGTTGAGGATCTCCTGTGCTTTTAAACCTGTAAAGCACATAAGTACCAATAATAAGGCGAAGGATAGTTTTGTTGATTTCATTTTATTTGTTTTTAATTAATTTAAATTCAATATCTTATTTGTGAGACTCTAAAAATTAAAACCCAGTCGCACCACTGCACCATAAGTATCAACATTGTAAAGAAAACGTTCTGAGCCACTTCCGCTGTCATAGTCTATTCCAATTACCCGATAACCTAAGGATGTTTGAAAGAGTTCCGAAAATTTATACCCGAAATCTGCCTGCACTTGCCAGGTAAAGTCTGATCCAATTCCAAAACCACCAAAATCGCCACGTGCATTGTAAATCCAATTATTATGAATAATTCCTTGAGACCTGGCCACAAATACCGGATCAACCCAAGTTTCATTGGTGGAAGCATTTCTGTTTGTTAGCAGCGTCGAAGTATTTATCTCCATATCTAGACTTACCAATCTTAAAGCCAGCCCTGCATCCAACCAAGGGGCGACGCGTCGCAAACCAGCCACTTCCCAAGCTATTTGTTGCATTGTGACATCGCCCCCGGTTATAAACTTTCCCGTTTCAATATCTTGGCCCAGCTTCATGTATAGCACATCGGAAGTTATTGCCCAAGTTTCGTTGGTAGCTTCCATATAAAGCATGGCTCCCATTTTTAGATGTCCAAAAATGTCGCCAACGCTAGCATCAACTTCAACGGGCGGAATGAGTTCGCCGATTCCGGTTTCGCCACTCATATTTGGCAACATGATATAGGGTTCAATAACAAATCTCCATTCTGAACTTTGCTCTTGCGGCTGAATTTCTTCCTGGGCATACAGGAATAAGCTTGCTGAGAAAAATATAATGGAGAAAATGAATGGTATCTTGGGCAGCGTTTTCATAGGCATTGAATTTAATTTCGATATCATTTAAGTTGATTCGTTTTTGCTGAGCATTCTGAAGATTTCCTCTTCCAGATTTTGCTTTACGTCTTCGTATTCCTCAAGTTGGATTCGGTATTTATTTGAATTTTTCTTCTGTTCCATTATATAGCTAGTACACAAAATGTAATCTTTACAGATATCCCGAAAATTTTCGTCAGATTCGAACAGAAATTCAATCCTTTCCTCAAAATCTGGAAATAGACTAACAATAGAATGAATGCTTTTCTCCATTGAAGTTGTATTGCTATTTAATGCAAGCAAGTAAAACTACGACTCAATAAGGTATTAGGTAAGTTCAATACGGTTACTTAACCGTTAAATGGGAAGTTAAAAATTGGCTGTAGCAGCGTAGAAATTTATTAAGTAGAGCGCCTAGGAATGAATAATAATGGTATGCTAATTTCAGGCAGTGGCGCGTTGCGCTTTCTGGATACCTTGTACCATTTTTTCTATAATTTCAGTATCGAGCAGGAAAGAACTTAAATGTTCTTCAAGATTTTCCACAATTTCCGGAAAATTCTGGGTTAAATTTTTCAAATCCCTTTGGGCTTCTTCAACCATTCCAAGTTCTGCCTTGGCCAAAACTTTGGTTAAAGGATCCAGAAAAACGTCTGGAACTTCTATTTTTTCAGCATAAATTAAAGCTTCCTTATAACGGCCTGCTTTAAATCGGGCCAGGAAAAATCCGAGAAAAAACCACCATGGACAATTTGGGTTAAGGTCGAGAGAGTTTGTAAGCATTATATCTGCCCGTTTATATTCCCCTACACACGCCAGGCCAAAACCAATGGCACCCATGGCGGAAACTGAGGAAGGGTTTAGCGCCATACAACTTTCCATTGCTTTTATAGCTTCCTCCTTTCTTTTTAAATAAATATTTGCCCAGGCAAATTCTTGATATGCATATTGACAGTGCGGATCTATTTTTATGGCCTTTTTAGCAAGTTCATAAGCTTTCAAAACAGGCTCGTCCACGGTTGGAAATCCGAGGGAATATGCATCAAGATATAATTCTGAAAGCATCGCTAACCCTGTAGCATAGTTAGGAGATTGAACCATTGCTTCCTCAAGGGCTTGGCGCGTTTGGTTATAAGCTTCAAGTGAAAAATTCATATGAAAATAATAATTCCACAACGCGGCATCGAAGGAATGAATACTAGGCAAGGTTTTACGATGGGTTTTTGAATCTTCGTGAATTATTATACCATAAAAACCTCCCAAAAGTGAGCATACTTCGTTAACAATTTGGTCCTGAATATCTATTAACGTATCAAGATTTAAAGGGTTATTATAAGTTTGGGACCAAACCTGCATTCCATCCAAAGTTTTCACCAAACATATATTTACCCTTATTTCATGTGTGGAGCGCTTTACAGAACCTGTAATAAGATAATGAGCGCCCAAATCTGAACCAATGCTTCTAATATCCTCTGGCTCCGATATATATTTTCGAGTGGAATAATGTGCTACCACTGCAATTTCCTGAAAATTGCTGAAAATGCGGGTGAGTTCCTCTCCAAATCCATCCACAAAAAATTGATAGTCGTTATTTGGACACAAATTCCGAAACGGAAGAACGGCAAGGGTAAGTTTTGATCTTGAAAATTGTTTTATTGGCTTTTCATTTTCGGAAACGTTATTAGTGTTGTACTCCAACCTTGGCCTAAAAACTGGCACATACGTACCTTTTACCACTTCAATCCGAATGGTATTGGAATTACCGTTACTGGTATAATACTCATTTAATAATCGTCTAAGTCTGCCTGCATGAATTCTGACAATGGCATCAACTTGGGGATTGAATGAACTCGATTTTCCGAGGGCATTTACCGCTATGGTATATTCCTTTAAATTTTCGGTTCGATTGTCAAGGGTTTCATGGACTATATATTTCAGAAAGTTTGAAAGCACGGTAGAACGAGCAAACAATTGGCTTGAGAGAATTAGGTGCAATTCTCCAACAATTTCCTTTTCTGAATATTTGTACAATTCGTTATTTTCTTGAGTGTTTAAAAGCATTGAAAATTGAATTTGGTTTTAGGTCGACGAATAAAAATTTATAACTAAAAAGTATATTTCAATTGTTGATTATTTTCGGCTCGACCCCATCTTTTCCAAGCTCTAATTACGAAAAGTCTTAAAAAATCATAATGTATTATTGCTGTATAATGCTATAATGGCGATTTCTCAATTATGTTTTTATAATTATTTTAACAAATATAGAAAAAAAAATACCGCTTTTTCTATTAAATAATCCCTTGAACCTGAGAAATATGTAAAATCCTAAGATTTATTTTGTTTAAAATAAACTCAAAAACCTTAAACCTATTGGTTTTATTGGTTTTTTTAAAATTAAAATTTTCGGCAAACTGTAATAAAAAAATTGCCAACCTTGCCCCATGGCAAAGTTGGCAATGTAAATTTTAAATAAATATATATGGTGAGAACTACTTGCTCAAATATACCTTCCTATCATTCAAGGGTTGGGTGGGCCTGTAATTGTATCGTGGCATTAAATCAGCTATAGCTTTTGCCTGCGCTGCTGATATGCTTAGCGGTTCTGTAAATATGAACCAATTTACCCCTTCCGTGCAAGGAGGCGTAGTCAGCGATCCTTTGTAATAATAGTGCTCAAAATTGCCTAAAATATATTTCGAAAAACTATGGGGCTGACCAATGGTCTTTGTTTCGCCTGCTTGTACAGGCAAATAGGTTTCAATAAAATCAAATGTCTTGCTTTCCTTTCCTTCCTCAACCATAATTGCCAATACTACATATTCCTTATCGCTACTTACATGAACTAGGTGTACTACAAGTGGGTAGTGCATCCCATTTATGGAATGTTCGGATGCTGCATGGAAATGAAACTGTACCAAATCATACCGCTTTCCTTTAAAATCGACATAATTGTCTTTGGCTTCAAAATTATATTGAATGGAGTGGCCATTGTTAGTAACATCGTGGATAAGCGTTGAGGCGTCATAATGAATATCCGATGCTTTTAATCCGGAGGCTTGTGACACTACATTTGCTGTTACAATATCTATGGGAGATTGATGACTGCCTCCGCAAGTAGATTCCTTTTCAATTTCGGCCCAATGTTCCGGGCTACTCTCACCATCATATCCCCAATGTTTCGGTTTTTCGGTGGTTTCTTCCACTACAACTTCAGTGGTTTCACCTTCGTTTTCTGTTTTCTTTTCGTCCTTGCATGATACTATAAATACCATTGCGAAAAGTATGGCTAATGCTCCTAGTTTTTTCATGATTTTACTATTTTCGTTGATAATTAATTTGTTATATTTTGAATCCATTACATATTAAAGCTATAGCGAACACTCAGTTGCAAACGGTTGGCAGTACCATCCGCGCCATTATAATCCTCTCTATTTCCTCTTAAATATTCCACACCTATAAAGGTTCCATTCATTACGTAGTAGATTAAATTTGCCGCAAAGTAATCTGTTGATTCCAAGGCAGAAGTTGGCTGGCCGGCTGTGTTTTCTACCTTTCCATAATTATACACTAGTAACGATGAAAGTTTATCGGTCCAAAAGTGTTCAATTCCAAATGTTAACCCTAAATCAGTGAGGGGTTCCAAATTGCCATTTTGGTCCAATGCTACAGATTGGCCGCCACGGTACCTGCCAATTCCGGGCCCATAGACCACTTGATAAATTATTTTATCTTTTTTCAGAAAATTGAATTGACCGGATAAATTTCCACCGTATAGTGTGATGTCATCTTTATTACCGGCGTCGTAGCGGTAGCGAATGGATGCCAAAAATCCTGAAATTTGAATATGGCCCCAATTTTTCGTCACCCGAAATCGCCCGGTAAGGTCTGGAAGCGGGTTCTCAAATTTCCCCGCCTGAACTGGAGCCTGCCCTGTAGCCTTTGATTCTTCCAAGGCAACACCAAAATACATATCATCTGAAATGGCATGTTTGTAGCGCAACATACCCTGGCGAGCGAAAGCATATGCTGCAGGTTTTTCAAAATCGAGGGTTGCCGGAATAATATTTTCATCCATAAAATTCGACCAAGTTTGTCCTGCCAGCAAACCTTTATATTCTACATAAGCGTGCCTAATCCTAAGGGAACTGCCCGATCCATAAAAGTCCCCTTCAATGTAGGCTCGTAACCCTCTTTCAGGATATTTTACATCTAGCTTTAAACGTGTTTCCTTTACATTAAAATGTGTGGATTCCCCTTTGCTTCCATCGGTTGGTATTTTTGAAACATCAAAAAAGTCTGGTGAATCGATGGCATCAAAATCATGGATTAAATCCGTTTTCACGTATCCGCCGAACGTAAATATAACCGGGGTTTTAGGAATTTGCCACCATCCTGCGGGCAATTCGGAAATCTGAGGGGCTTGTTCTTCTTGGGAAAAAATGGTTGTTCCCGCTAACAAACATATTATCAGAAAAAGTGTGTTTATTTTCATTTTCTAAACGATTTTAAATGAAATGAGAGAGAAATATTTTTTAATCGAAAAATTTTCTCCCTCATTAAACTAGAGTTTATTTTATTTGGATAAATTTATTTTTGAGGATACCAAATCTTTGTAGTGCCCATGGTTCCATTAAACTCAAATGGCGCTTTGTCATAATAATCCATAGAAACTGGTGAGCCCAAATCACTTCCAAAATCCAAACAATCATTTGCAGTAAATACCAGGGGGGCCGTAATTGGAACCCGTCCTGTCGCCACCTCTTTTCCATTTACTGTTAAGGTAATATCCATTGGCGATCCTGGCTTAGCCGCAGCCAATCTGGAAACCACCCCAATTTTTACCTTACCCGTAGGCAACTTTGTTTTCGATTTGATTTGTGTTCTATTGATTTCAAATAAATTATATTCATAACACAAATAACCATCTTGGATATAACAGGAGAGTCCGCCAGAAAAACCGCCGAGGGCGTATAAAACTCCGTTGGCGTTTTCAGGAACGGTTATTTCCATGCTTATATCGTTATCAAATTTTCCAAGTTTTGGGGCTGTAAATTCTGGCATACGCTCTATCCTTCCTGTAAAAGTCCAGTCTGTAAAAGGGGTTGCCGGGGCATCTTCAGGATGATAAACAACAGACCATAGTCCACCGCCAATGGGCAGGTTTTTGTTTTTTGCAGATTCTACCAAGAACATGCTTTTCATTTCGGCCAATTTTTCTGGATTCTTTTTGGATAAATCATTTGCTTGACTCCAATCTTCATTTAAATTGTAAAGTTCCCAAGTATCCTCTTGTGGATTCCAATTGGCGGCACCGGGCGGCAAGCCGGGCACCCAAGGATTCCGAAGTCCGAAGGCAGAAGCAAACCATCCGTCATAATAGAGACCGCGACTTCCCATAATATCAAAAAACTGAAGTTTTCGAGTGCCTTCGGCCTTTGCATTTGCAAATGTGTAGTTCATACTTACCCCGTGGATAGGATCCTGGGTAAAGCCATTCACTACTTTTGGTTCCTCAATATTGACGGCTTCATAAATAGTTGGCACAATATCAATAACGTGGTGAAACTGCGGGCGTGGCGTGTTGTCGTGCTTAATGTTTTTAGGCCAAGAAATTGCCATTGGTTGTCTTGTGCCACCAAAGTGGGCCGCGATCAATTTTGTGGACTTGTATGGTGTTGAACCTGCCCATGCCCAGCCGGCATTGTACATATTGTCGGTTTTTGGAGATCCCAAGGCGTCCAAACCACCAAGTTCTTCCAAGGCATCAATATGTTGTTGTATAGTCGTTGGAATACCGTTTTGTGCCAGTAATTCGCTAATACTTCCGTTTTGACCTTCAGCTGAAGATCCATTATCGCCCCATATGTAAAAAATTAGCGTGTTGTCCAGCTTGCCTTGTTTCTCAATCTCATCAATAAGTAATCCTGCGTTGTAGTCTGTGTGTTCCGCAAATCCTGCAAAAACCTCCATAAGCCTACTTTGAAAAGCTCTTTCAGATTCTGGAATATCACTCCATCCCTTCATAGTTGGATTCCGCTCGGTTAACTGTGCATCTTGAGGAATCCAACCCAATTCCTTTTGTTTCTTAAATGCTCTCTTGCGATACTCATCCCATCCATCATCAAATTTACCTTTGTATTTATCTGCCCATTCCTTGGCTACGTGATGCGGCCCGTGTACGGCACCGGGTGCCCAATACATAAAAAACGGTTTATCGGGAGCAAAAGCCTGTTGCTCCCTTAACCACTTTATGGCATCTTCGGTAATATCTTCCGTTAGATGGTAATAATCATGGCCTTGAGTAGTCTCAGGATGCTCCACTACTGTGGTATTGCGAACCATGTGAGGTTCATACTGTGATGCTTCGCCAGCCAAGAAACCATAAAAATATTCAAATCCATACCCCGTGGGCCAGTAGTCAAACGGACCTTTTGAGGTAGTTAGCTCTGCTGGGGTATTGTGCCATTTTCCAAAAGCACTGGTATTGTAGCCATAAGCCTTTAAAACTTCTGCCGCGGTTGCAGCAGTTTTAGGAATGGTACCGCTGAATCCGTCCCAGTCATTCGCTATTTCAGCTATTTGTCCGTTACCCACTGCGGTATGGTTTCTACCGGTAAGAATGGATGCACGTGTAGGTGAACACATTGCCGTGGAGTGAAATCTGTTATAAGAAATCCCTTGGTTTGCAATCCTACTTAAATTGGGGGTATTTATTTCACCACCATAAGTTGACGGTGTACCTGGTCCGGCATCGTCAATAAGGATTATGAGAATGTTGGGCGCATCTTTAGAAAGTCGTTGCGGATCTACTCGTTTTTTATAAGTAGATGTCTTCATAGTAAGCCCAGCTTGACTCGCCGAAGGAGTTGGCGGAAATGGCAGCACGTCCTGCCCCATCGTAATATGGGGCCATATAAAGAGTAAGGCTCCAGCAATAATAGTTGTGAATGAGATTTTTGAGTTCATCGGATTTTATATAAAATTGTGAAATAGATATAACCAAAATTATATGTTTCATAAACACTATATAAGTGTAATACCGTTACTTAACGGTTAAAAAGTTGCTCTTCAATTTCATTTTTTCAATCGTAAAATAATCGTTTTTCGGGTTATTGAAAATAAGATTCGCCACACGTAAGTATTTCCAAAAAGGATTTTACGTTGGAATAAAATTTTTATTAAGTGCTTATAAATACAGGCCTAAGAAGCTATTCTTTATTTCGAATTCGATCATCCGAAAATGAAAATCTAACGAAAGATATTCAAAGGCAGAAGGAAATTTTATACTCTTCATAAAACCATTTTGGGCTCACCAAAATGGATGTGGGAAAACGGGCTCCCATATTCAAGGTGTACCATTTATCAATTTTATCTTTATTTTTGAACTGCTCGAATTATCTAACATACAGATTCACTTTATGATACTGAAAAAAGCTTTGGTTATTTATTCTTTATTGCTTTTTTCTTCCCACGGAATTATAGCCCAAAATGACCAAACGGAAAAGCCAACGGATAGTCTATCAAAATTTGACCGTTTTAATAAAAAAGCCGAGGCGCTTTTCAAAATTATTCCCGTACCCATCGTAAGCTATTCCAGTGAGGCGGGTAATATTTTTGGACTCGCAAAATTCAATGCATTTCATCCTGTTAAAAACGACACCCTAAGCAAACCATCGAAGATTTCAGAGTTGGTTACTTTTTCATCAAAAGGGAGGATAAATGTGGTAGTTGCCAACGATTTAATATTAAAGGAAAACAAGTATATACTGATTAGTTTTTTTAATTATAAGGAAGTTCCCGAATATATTTTTGGCATTGGCAATGATGTTTCCATTGATGATGTGGAAGAAATTTCAACCCAACAAATTCGTTTCAAAACCAACCCAATGGTACGGATATATGAAAATCTTTATTTGGGCGGCATAGTTGATATTGCAGATTATATTAAGGTTGAAACCGATTCCACTAGTTTTTTGGTTGAAAATCAAGTCACGGGACTTAATGGCGGCACCAACTTCGGATTGGGCCTTTCACTGGATTTTGATAGCCGAGAAAACCGATACAACCCGTCCAATGGCGCATTTGCGTCAGCCCAATTAATATTTAATGAAAAGGCATTGGGCAGTGCATACCAATACTCCCGGTTTGAATTGGATTTGCGCAAATATTTTAATCCGTGGCTGGAACACGTAATAGCGGTGCAGGCCACAACAACAGCCCTGGGTGGCGATGCACCTTTCTATAATTTGGCACTGCTTGGCGGAGCCAATAAAATGAGAGGATATTACGAAGGCGCCCTTCGGGATAAAATATTGGTTGATACACAACTAGAGTATCGTATGCCCGTATGGAATATTTTTGGGGTCGTGGGCTGGGTAGGTACTGGCCGGGTTGCACCTGCCTATAAAAAATTATCTTTTGAGGATTTTTGGCCGTCGTACGGAGGTGGTTTGCGCATTCAAGTTGACAGTAAAAACAAAGTGAATCTACGGTTGGATTTCGGGTTTGGGAGAGATGGCATCCATGGTACTTATATAAGCTTTGCGGAAGCATTTTAATAGATCCGTTGGCGTTTGGATTGTGGTCGGAATACTTAAATTGTGGAAGAGAAAATTATAAAAATCACGACTTGAGATAGACGCTCTCTGAAGAGAGAAAAATGGAAATTTTAGTCTATTTTTATTTAATAATAATCTGGAATTCCTTAAAAAATTTTACAATCAGACTTGCGGATTGTTTTGAAGTGAGACTGATTCACATCGATAGTCATAAATCTAATTCAATTTCTGCTAGTTTTTATTCTCAGTGGAAATAGTTAATTTCTTAATCCATTGCTTCAGAATCGAATTGATAAATCGCTCAAAAGTTTAACCATTAAATTTTAATAATTATGAAAAATCCAGTTTTTATACTATTGTGGCTGTGTTTGTCCATCGGCAATCTCGGCTTCGCACAAGAAGAAACAAAAAAGCAACAAAAGGCAGAGCGGAAAGCAGAATTGAACAAGGAAATTGCACAGCTTATAGATTCACGGGAATACGCCTTTGTTGCCAACACCGTGTTACCGCTTAGTCTGCCGCCCATAAATTTAAATCCAGGTTCCGCCGATGTCATTTTCGGCCCAGAAATGGTTACAAGCAACCTCCCCTTTTTCGGAGTGGCATATAGTGGTGCAGACCTTAGCCATGACCAAGGAATGGCTTTTTCCGGTGCACCAACGAATTACAAAATAAAAAACCGAAAGAAAACATATGATATTGAAATGGACATAAAAACAGATAATGATAGTTATAGCCTTTCTCTTTCGGTTGGTCTGGATGGAAATGCATTGTTGACCATTTCCAGCACACATAGAAGTGATGTTTCTTATTCTGGGAATATCGCCAGAATTAGGAAAGAATAATTCCCGGTAATTAATCAAAAACGGGAAAAATAAAAATCTAACTAGCGCACACCAAAACTACTAATATGCGAACCGCCACTCGTACATCCGGATTTAAGCCAAGGATTTCTTTCCGCTTCCTTCTTTTCAGCGCTTTATTGGTCGGTAGCTCTTTTATCCAAATTAAGGCTCAAGAAATTTCAACCGAAACACCCAAAAATGAAGAGGTTTTTGAAGTAGCTTCTGTAAAGTTGGATGGTAATGAACTGTTCAAAGTGCGGGGTGTTAGCTCTTTTCCTGCAACGGAACGAGCGATTCTAGTTAGCCAGCGCATCAAAGACGCGGCGAGTAATGATGCTTTCAATCCTGAAAATATTACGGTTGACCATAATTTGGAATATAGTATAATAAGGGCGGGGGATTTGGCAATAATCAGAATTTTTGAGGCTGATGCAAAACTAGAAGGTATATCCAGAAATGTACTAGCGGAAATCCTACGCGAAAACATCGCAAACAGCATTGTAAAATACAGATATGCTAGAAGTCAATCTGTAATTTTAAGAGGTTTGTTATATTCGGCCATAGCGATTGTTGTTTTTATAATCGTTTTACTTTTAACACTTTGGTTGTTTAGGGTAATTAGAAGGAATATTCAAAGACGCATTGAAAAAAGGATAGCTTCAGTAGAAAGCATCTCCTTCAATCTTATTAAATCGAACCATCTTTGGAGAGCGTTTCATGTATTGCTGAATACCTTCCGTGCTATTCTTTTGGTTTATCTCAGCGTGGTTTTTATTGACTATGTTCTTAGTCTTTTTCCATGGACCAACGCGCTATCAAAATATATCCTGAACCTGATTTTTGATCCAGTTAAGAAATTGGGCTTGGCGTTCTTAAATTATATTCCTAAACTAATTTTTCTGATTGTAATTTATTTTATCACCAAATATCTACTTCAACTTATCAAGTTATTTTTTTCAGGGATTCAGCAGGGTGCTATATTTATTAAAGATTTTAAACCTGAATGGGCCAGTTCTACTTATAAAATTGTTCGAATTTTGGTTCTTGCACTTGCGTTGGTTATTGCCTATCCATATATCCCGGGATCAGACTCTGTTGCTTTTAAAGGAGTTTCAGTTTTTATAGGTATCATTTTTTCGTTAGGGTCTTCTTCATTTATCGGCAACTTAATAGCTGGGTATTCCATGATTTATCGGGGAGCCTTCAAAGTGGGTGACCGGATTGAAGTAGACGGCCAAATTGGGTACGTGGAAGAACAAAAATTATTGGTTACACGCCTTCGCTCGCATAAAAATGAGGAAATCGTACTTCCTAATTCGGTATTGCTAAACAGCAAAATAATCAATTACTCCAGCCGCTCTACAGATGCAGGCGTGGTAATTCATGTAATGATAGGCATAGGCTATGAAACGCCTTGGAGACAAGTAGATGCAATGCTGAAACTTGCGGCAAAACGTACAGAAGGCCTTTTGGATACTCCCCCACCCTTCGTATTGAAAAAAGCATTGGCAGACTTTGCCGTCAATTATGAAATCAATGCTTACTGCAAGGATATTTTAAATATAAATTCTATTTATTCTGAATTGAATCAAAATATTTTAGATGTATTCAATGAAAACAATGTACAGATAATGACTCCGTCCTACGAAGCGGATCCGGAATTGCCGAAAGTTGTTCCGCAAGATCAATGGCATACGCCTTTAGCTAAAGAAGATTAGCATGAGAATCTTGTTGGCCAATTTCGTCGTGTTCTTTTCATTGTCCTCCCTGCTGGCGCAAGATTCTATCGTAGACAAGGAGGTAAAAGTGAACCAACAATTTTGGATTGATTATAATTTTCATTCGCCTTTAAATGAAATAAAGGGATTGAATACGCAAGTCGGGTTTCGAAAGATAGAACCTGAAGTTTATAATAAATATTTAATTCATTCCTCTTTATATTTCAAAAACCAAAAATCACCGAAATTCCTAGGTTTAAAAAAACCATTCATTGATACCTATCATTTGGGCGCGGGCGCGATATATACACAAAATTATAATGCCGATGACAACTTTGAGTTGCGGTTGATGCAGGGTCTAAAATTTCATATTCCCACAATTAAAGCACTTACATTTCATAATTATGTGCGGCTGGAAGAACGTTTTCAAAATAATTTGAACGGATCAGGTTGGACCCCAGGAATGCGGCTTCGATATAGGCTTTCTACGGAATTGGCGTGGGGAAATCTCTTTAAATTCACTCACGGATTTTATTTTCCTATTAGCGGTGAAGTTTTCGTAAACCTAAAAAAATCTGACAGATACAATGATTTATTGCGCATTTCTCCCGGGATGGGTTACCGAACAAATAATAATTGGAAATTTGAATTATACCTAATCTTCAATAGAACTAAAAACATAACTGAGACCAACCAAAAATCCAGCGATTTCATTCTGAGACTTCGAATTATTAATGATAGTAAGAAAAAGTATACAGACCCTTCCGATGTTTCTCTACCTATTGATGAAGACTAATGTGTGGGTGAAAGACCTTTAAAATTATTTGATAAAAAAAATATAAAATCTTAATTATCCCGTGATTTTTGGAATTGGATAGTCCACTTCATCAGTAATAGTTTCAACGTTCCCTGCATACTGCTTTCCGCGTAATTTCGCAACGGGGTGTGCTTGCAATTCATTGTCCGGGTATTCCCTTATTAATTCCTTTATTGCTTTAATATCGAGCGCATCATTTATGGGGTTTAGCCACTTCTCCTCCAATTCAGTGGGCAGGATAACGGGCATTCGTGGCCCTTCCAATTTTGGATTATTATGAATTTTTGCCATGAAGGAATTTCCTTGAGTCGAAACGATGGAAAAAGTATTTAAAATTCCACCCGTTTCAGGGTTTGTCCATTCACTATAAAGTGCCGCCAACGCGAGGGGCTGTTGGTCTTTTCGGTATATGTAAAAGGGATAGACACTTTTGTTGCAGTGATGGTGTTCAAAAAAACCATCGACGTATAAAATGCAACGATGGTTTTTTGCCGCATCGCGAAAGGACGATTTTTCAAAGATTGTTTCTCCTCTTGCGTTCAAGGTATTGTTCCATTGCTTTTTCATTGCAGCTTCATTCTTTACCCAATGCGGGACTAGGCCCCATGTGGCTACTTCAGGGAAGTTTGGGGAACGGTCTGTATAAATCAAAAGGTCTGGATGGTTAAAGCCGGAACTATGGAAAAGCGGAAGATCTGTAAAAGGCAACAGTTTTTCTAAAATTTCTTCAACTGCATGCTCATCGTTTTTGCGCCTTGCCCTGCTTAGTTGGGCTTCGAGACTTGCTTTTATATCGTAACACATAGTGTTGTTTTTAACATAGCCCACAAGTTACTTAAAACTCTAGATATTAAAATAATTGTTTCTAAAGACGATAATTTAAATGTAAAAGGACTTGAGTGATATTTATTCATTTCAAAGAATTAATACGCGAGACATTATTTCAATAAGATAAAGCTCAATGTACTTTTGGGTTAATTTTAAAATGTTTCCCGTTAAAATATTATAGATTTAATAATTATATTCACCCAACTAACAATTTAAAACAAAAAACAATGGCAGACATTTTATGGATTATTGTAGTCCTTCTCGTATTGGGTTGGCTATTCGGATTTTTCCTTTTTCCGGCAATAGGTGGTATCATCCATATATTGCTGGTGATTGCGGTAATTATGATTGTTTACAAATTACTTACCGGAAGAAGACCTTAAAAATTTCAATACCCAATTACAAAGACTTTCACGGCTACGGCTTTGAAAGTCTTTTTTATTTTATAGAATTTCATGGATTTTTCATGGGAAACGAAATAGCTGCATTTCCAATTTCGCATTGGATATTTTTGATGGAATGGAAGAAATCGAATTTAAGATTTAGTCCTTTCCTTGTTTTTTCAATCTTCCCGAAAATCTTGGAATAGTTAGGGAAGTTTTGGAGGTATTAATGAAATAGACACCAGTTAATAATACTGCGGCGGCAATAATGGATTGAGTGGTTATTTGTTCCTCCAAAATATACCACCCAAGAATTAATGCGATAATTGGGTTAACTAAGGTTGATGTGGCCACCTTGTCGGGTGAAACGGTTTTCAACAAATAGTTGAAGGAAGTGAAGGCTACAATGCTTCCAAAAACAATCAAAAGTACCATGCTTATTTGCACAGGTTGGTTCCAATTAGTAGGCGCAATCCACGTTTCTCCGAAAGCTATACTTGCAATTGCGAGCGTAAGGCCGGCGGTAAACATTTGGTAACCGGTATTTACAAAAAAGTTTTTGGGAAGATCCGCCTTTCCAACAAACAGGCTGCCGTAGGCCCAGCTAAGCATGCACCCAAAAATCATCAACATTCCCTTTATAGTATCCTGACTAGTTATTATTTGTTTTTGCCCAACAAGTAGAAAAATGCCAATTATTCCCAATCCCACTCCAACGAACGACATAGGTTTTATTCGTTTTCCCTGCAAGATTCGCATCAGCAACAAAACAACCAAAGGTTGGGCAGAAATTTCCAAGGCAGCAAAACCACTATCAACATACTTCAGCGCCCAAACGATAACCCCGTTTCCGAAAGAGAGAAATAGCACCCCTACAATATATGCGTTTATGAACTGCTTTCGCGATATTGCAAGGCTCTTACCCAAAACCAAGGAAATAATAAAAATAAGCAGACCGGCAGCGGTATACCTAATTGAAGCCAAAAAGAAAGGTTCCAATTGCGCTACGGCAACTTTGTTCAACATATATGTTGAGCCCCAAATAACGTAAATGGAGAAAAAAGCAAGGATGATAATCAGAGTTTTTTTGGATAATGACATTCGGAATAGTGATGTTTTTTTTTGGGGTTACGAAGATAGGTAATTGATGAATGCTTTATTAAGGATTTTGGGTGGCATTTTAAAGGCTACGGATTTTCATGAAAATTCTCAAGCAGGAAAAAAAAATTTCTTTTATTTAAAAAAACGTTTCTATATTTTACTGAAAATTAGAATGATATATACTTTACTATTTGTAAATTAGTACCTTAGTATTCTTCCCCACACATTTTTTTTAGCTACATATTATTTAAAATCCTACTCTATGGCCTTAATTCCTGGATATGAATACGACATTTTTATAAGTTATGTCCACGCTGATAATGAGTCTGAAACTTTTGGCGAGGATGGATGGATTGATCAGTTTTATAAATATTTGGACACCAAACTGAACAAACATTCCAAAGACATTAAAATTTGGTGGGACAGCAAAAACCTGGATCGCAGTGAGGTGTTTGACAATTCCATAGCCGAGGCAATAGATAAATCTGCCATAATGATTTGTCTGTATTCTAGATTATACCCACAATCTGATTACTGCTTAAAAGAATTGGACCATTTCTATACAAAGGCGAACAAGGAAGAAGTAGGTTTAATCGTAGGTAACCGTTCACGAATTATTCCGGTATTTATGTCTAATATTCCACATTCCAATTGGCTGGATAAACTTTCCGGTACCAGCGGATTTCCATTTCATGATAATAATGACTACGGTGATCCGCTTAAGAATACCAGTCCGGAATTTAGTGCACAAATGATTCAACTTCGTAATGCGTTAGTGAAAATTTTTGAGGATTTTCCAAAGGAAATAACCCAAGTCAAAAAACCCATACCCATTACACAAGAAAAAGACAAAGGATTTACGATATACTTATCCGAGGTCAATGATTCCATGTTTGATAGAAGAGAGGGAATTATAGCAGATTTAAAAGGAAAAGGATATAATATTACCGTAGCCGACACATCCTTTACTGATGTTGAAACCCACGAAAAAGCAACAACCCACGCTATTGAAAACTCACAGTTAGCGGTACATATTTTAGGCGATTTTCCAGGTCGAAAAATTCCGGGCGAAAGCGTTGCGCGTTTTATTCAGAGTCAAGCCGAAATAGGCTTAAAATTGAAAACCCCACAATTGATTTGGGTTTCCAGAGATATTGATTTCAATAATTTAGAAAATGAACAGCATCGGGAATTTTTGAAAGGCCTGAAGGATGGCACACTTTCAACTAAAAAATACGAATTCGTTCGGGGCAACGAAGGCGAATTGGCGATGTTAATTGATGAATACGCCAAACAATTGCAGGAAAGATTGTCACAAAAAATGGAAGAAAACAAAGCTACAAATGGTACCGCCATAAAAGTATTGTTGGATACCCATACGGATGATTTTAAGCAAGCCTTCAATCTTAAAAAAATTCTCAATGAATATAATGTCGATTTAATTTTTAATCCCGAGGACGGCGACCCACAGGAGAATATTAAATCCCTATACTCCAACATCAGCGAGGCCAAAAAATTTATTTTCCTGTACGGCAATGAAACCCATAAGGATTGGGTAGATATTCGAGTTAAAAACACACTCAAAAAGTTAATGGACTATGACCGTTATGGCCAAGACATATTTATATATGTAACCCCCCCAGAGAAATCGACCGATGCTATAAAGGTAGCCCAGAACCCAATGGTAAAATTGGTGGACCAAAGCCATAGCAGTCATTTGGATGGTGCATCCTTAGAGGCCTTTCTCAATGATCTAAAATCTGAAAATCAATGAGTGACTCCTTCTTTAATCCGTATGTAGGCCTTCGACCATTTCAGGAAGAGGAAAACCTTCTGTTCTTTGGCCGCGACGAACAAACCTTGGAACTTTTACAACGACTGCACGCAAACCGTTTCGTGGCTGTTGTTGGTAGTTCAGGAAGCGGAAAATCCTCCTTAATTCGGGCCGGATTAATCCCTGCACTAAAAGGGGGATTTCTCGTAGAAAATAGTAGTCAATGGTTAATTGCCATTATGAAACCCGGACAGAATCCGGTGTATAACCTGGCAGCAACAATATTAAATCAAATCGATCCAAACATCACCACTGCGCAAATTCAGGCATTCGTAATACGAATTAAAAAAGAAGGAGCTTCAGCTATTTTGGATGTTATTGAGCCACTTCGCGAAAATAAAAATTCTAACTTTTTTCTATTGGTGGATCAGTTTGAGGAGCTTTTTCGGTTTTCGCTAAAACAAAAAGATGCAGCCTTCAAAACCGAGGCAATCGATTTTGTAAATCTCATCTTAAAACTATCCGAACAAAAACAAATTCCGTTTTATGTGGTGTTGACCATGCGTTCAGACTTTATTGGCGATTGCGCCGAATTTTTCGGTCTACCTGAAGCCTTGAACAAAAGTCAATACCTTGTGCCTCGGCTCAACCGCTTTGAACTTAAAAAAGTAATTGAGGGCCCAGCCAAATTGTATGGAGGAAAATTCAATGCCGCCCTTACCTCACAACTTATTAATGATTTAGGCGAAGTGAAAGATGAACTACCATTGGTGCAACACGCATTAATGAGAATGTGGACACATAAATATCCTGCCAGTGCCCACGGTGAATTAGACCTTCAAGACTATAATGATATTGGCGGAATTGAAAATGCCTTGTCTGTACACGCCAATGAGGCTTTAAATGAATTGTCACCGGATGAGCAAGCCCTGGCCAAAGTACTTTTCCAAGCATTGACAACCATAGACGAAAATGGCCGAAAAATACGGCGACCTGCAAAACTCAGCGATTTAAGGGAGCTTACCGGTGCCAGTGAAGAAAAACTTTTGAAAATAATAAACAACTTCATTAGAAATAATCGGTCTTTTCTCGTTCTTACCAACATTGGCGATTCAACGGATAAACTTATTGATATTTCCCACGAGAGCCTCATTCGGCATTGGAAAAATCTAAACAATTGGGTTGATGAGGAAAGCGAGGCGGCAATACACTATAAGCATTTATGCGATGCTTATAATGCCCACAGGGAAGACCGGAAGGATCTATTATCGGGAAGGGAATTTGAAATTACGCAAGAGTGGTTTGAAAAGTTCAGGCCCAATAAAATTTGGGCCGCCCGATACAATGAGCATTTTCCTGAAGCCACGAAATATCTCGCTGACAGTGCAAAAATCCATAACGCGAAAAAACGAAACGCGAGAAGATTGCGTCGGGTAAAAAAAATAAGCAGATATACCATAGTTTCCCTAGCTTTTATTGGGCTGTTCACCTATTTTATCTTTCAGCCAAGCATGGAACAATTGGATTGGAGAACGGCAGTTTCCGAAAATAATGAAGAAGCCTATTCTACTTATTTGGAAGCACATCCAAAAGGAGAATATGCCGAAATAGCCCAAAACTTCCTTGATTCCACAATGCTACAACAGGCTTGGCAATTAGCTTCAAAAGAAAACACTGTAAAGGCATACCAAAAATATCTGAACGTTGCTGCCACCGAGAAAGATTCGCTCAACAATATCTTGGGATATTCAAAATTCGCAAAGGATACCTTGGTGGCGCTGGAGAGAATTGAATCGCTAAAGGATAGGATGGCCAATTCCAATCTAGATGAAACCGCTTGGAATACGGCCCAAGAAAAAAACAGTCTGGCTTCCTATTTAAGATATATTAAAAATGATTCCATTTTAGGGACCCACGATGACGATGCTTATAAAAAAATTCAGGAAATTGGAAAAAATGGCTTTCTGTACAGTGGAAGATCTTCGGCCAATAAAATTCCAAATTCCATATTTAAAATAATTTACAGAAAGGATAGCGCTTTCAATAGTAACGATATTCCGCAGCCAAATGATATAGTAAAAGCGAACGAAAACCGCTATATATACAAGGATATTAATGTGAACAACAAATCTGGAAACAGTATTAGAATAGGAGATATTTACCTAATAAAGAGTGTGAATTTACAGGCAAACGCTGTTTTTGTGGAGATACTTTATGAGCCCTGATCCCTATTTGCCTCTCTTATTTTTCCGAAAATTTTTGTCGCCGCGCGTTTTGGGCTTTTTATATTTCTGCTTTATAGTACGGTTGTAAGAACCTCCCAGGTTTTCCTTTTTGTTTTTTTCTTTCTTTTCGTGGAAAGCCGGTCCAGCTTCTTCTAAATTTTGAGGATTGTTAATTTCAATAATCTGCGGCTGTTCCTCGAAAGTAAGCTGAGTTGATACTTCAACTTCCCCGGGGAGTTGCATTTCCGTAATTTTTATTCCCATTAAATCCTCAATGGCCTGTTTAGCGTTTTCCTCGTTGGGGGTGTACAATAATATTGATGTTCCTTCCTGCTCTGCCCGCCCCGTTCTTCCAATGCGGTGCATATAGTTTTCAGGAAAATAGGGAACGTCGAAATTTATTACGTGGCTAATTCGTTCCAAATCCAGCCCGCGGGACATAACATCAGTTGTTACCAAAATACGCGTCTTTTCTGCATTAAAATTTTCAATGGATCTTATTCTGTAATTCTGGGTTTTATTGGAATGGATTACGGCCACCTCACTCCCAAAGAATTCATCCAAAATATCAAAAAGAAGATCGGCGCTTTTTTTATTGGGAACGAAAACGAGCACTTTTTTAAAATCGCTTTCATTTTGAAGCAGATATTTTAGCAGGTTCGCTTTTGTGTAAAAATTGGGAACCGAGTAGGCAAATTGTTTAATGGTTTCCAAGGGGGTTCCGCTAACCGCCACCGAGACGGTTGTTGGGGCAATAAAAAAATCGTGTATAAAAACATTCACATCGTCTGTCATGGTAGCGGAAAACATGATGTTTTGACGTTTGTTCGGGAGCAGTTCCAAAATATTGGTAAGCTGAAATCGGAATCCGAGATCCAGCATTACGTCTACTTCATCTATCACCACTTTTTTAATAGCCTTCAGTTGCAGTGCCCGACTTACAACCAAATCATATAATCTTCCGGGAGTGGCCACTATAATATCGGAACCTTGGGCAACATCTTCCTTTTGTCGGTTAATGTTGGTGCCTCCAAATACGCCTTTAACTCTTATTGAAGCATATTTTCCGAATTTTTCAATTTCCTCCACCACCTGGATAACTAATTCTCGCGTGGGCACGAGAACTAACACTCTTGGATTTATCTCTTTCGAAAATTTTAGGTCCTGCAAAATTGGAAGCATATATGCAAGTGTTTTTCCGGTTCCCGTTTGCGCTATCCCAACCATATCAGTCCCAGACATAATTACCGAAAATGATTGTGCTTGAATGGGCGTGGGTTTTTCAAAACCCAAATCGGACATGGCATATTGCAGCTGGTTGGAAATGTTGAAATCAGTAAATGTTTCCATTCTTGTTTATTTCCTGCAAAAATAGCGTTTCACGCACGAATTTTGACCATTTTTGAATTTAATGACCTCTATTTTAAAATATAAATAAATTTATTGATTTATAAGATTAATCGTTAATCGGCATTTGGGTTCATCTTTTTTAGAGCGTTGGTTGCATAATCTGCGCCGAAGTTAGCATTCAAATTCAATGATTCTGCGCGTCCCAAAGAGTACAAAACATAATCAACGCCCGGTTTGGAATAGCAAACAATCAAATCTGCCAAAACATTGTATGCGCCTTTTGTTTTTTTGGAAGTTGCATTCAAATCACCATAAGCCGCAGATGCAAAGGCCGAACAGTCCACCAATTTGTTTTGGTTATTGATGTAATTTTTCCCAGCGATAACTTGGCATCCTGCGGACCAATTGGAAGATCCAATTCCCGACCAGTGAATATTGATGCTGTTGTTCACCTCCAGACTGTTACTTCCTTTTAATGCAAGATCCTGAGGTGTAAGCGCATTATTTCTATCAAGGTCGCGAAGAATTATAACTCCCGCCGGGTCATAAGGCTTTAGTGCGCGATAGATTTTTTGTTCCTCGGAAATTTTATGCCATCCAAACCTATATTTATGCTGTCCTTCAACGAGTGAAGGCGGAATATTTTTCGAAACCATACCTTTACTCGGATCCGTGGAACCCCAGAATTTGAAAACCATACCGTTAACGAGCAATACAAAAAGATCGTCATTTGCCCGTTTAACTGCTTCAGCTTTTTCTTGATTTCGCCGTATTCCAATTAAATGGATTTCATCGGGGGAAAAGTTCCAATCCTTCACTTTTAGGGTTGAATATGTTTTAGATAGCTCGTTCACCGCTTTCATAATTGGTCCGGAATTTCTCTGATAATGTTCTTTCGAAGTATTCAACAATTTTATCCAATCACTGAATTCCTTGGATGGTTTCTCCGAAGACACACTGCCCCACTCTGCTGTTATTCCATTGTTTTTCCAACGCTGTATGTGCTTCATAGTTCCATTTCCCACTATGCCATCGGGCACCATCTGTGGGTCACCTTCTGGATCGATGGTTCGAATATATTCTTGAAATAGCCGTGCGGCAGATTGCGTAACATAATCAAAAACACCATCCACAACTCCCCGAGGCATGAAGCCTGCTTTATATAGAAATTGTTGCAGTTGGAAAACATCATTACCATTTTCTTGGCGAAAGGAGCGCCAACTGGTACGATCATCATCCCGAAAGGAAACGGCTGACGTTGTTAGCCCATCTTTATGGTAGGGCGCAAGATATTTTTTACGATCTATTGGGGTTTTGCCCAAATCACAGCTGCCAAGAAATAGTGTTCCCATAACATTCAATTTTAATTAGGATATAAGCACCGCAAAACCCATTATAGCTTCGCGATTGTTGGTGTAATCTCAATTATAAAAATGCTGAGGAGTGACTTGTTTTGAAAATTAAATTACATTTAAACCTAAATGATATTACTAATTGTAAATCATCTGGTTAGCATTTCAATTTTCACTTTTAAATGTATGAAATTAGCGCGAGAAAATCGCACTATCTTTAAAATTGGATAGAATAAAATAATAATTTAATCTTGGGGCGGATAGCCATGGATTTCTTCGAAAACAGCATCAAAATTATCGCGAAGATAACTTCGCAATTTTAGCCGATAATCTTCCTTTAGCCAAGTAATAAAATTATGTGTACTCTTGCTGATGCATTGCGAATATTTTTCGATACGATGATCAATATCATCCCCCAACATTTTGGCAAGACCAAGTGCATCATAAACATCTTCACTGTTTTCAATGCAAATGTGCGCATGCTGCTCAATGGAGCGTTCTAAAACCACTTTGGAGGATTCACCTTTAAATGTAGCCTCTTGGTACGTTGCTTTTATATCGAAATAAACCTCTTTGCTCTTACTGAATTCTGCTCTAAGCTTGTCAGGCATTTCATATCTGAAATGGCTTTCCAACTCATCGTCACTCAAAAGCCGATCCATATAATAATCCGGCGACCGAAAGATTGCATGCCAGTCCAGCGGCGCTTCCCAGGGTCCAAAACGTTGATAGTTGTTACCTAAATCAATAACAGAGAATTTTGACTTATTGTTCAGAATTCGCGAGCCGCGACCAATCATTTGAAAATAGAGCGTTAAGGAACGGGTCGCACGATTAAGAATAATTGTGTCTATGGTGGGCTCATCAAAACCAGTGGTCAAAATACTCACGGAAGTTAAAATGGCATCCGGGGTTTCCCGGAACCAGTTCAAAATTTGTTTCCGCTGTTTTTTTGTGGCTGTATTATCCAAATGCATAATGGGCAACCCTTCAGCCTTCAAATGATAATATACTTGAACGGAAGTATTTATCCCATTATTAAAAATCAAAGTTTTTTTGCCCTTGGAATGGTTTAGATAAGCCTGGTACAATTGGTCCAACATTCCCACTGCAGAATAAAGATCATCCGAGGACTTCACGGTGTAATCGCCATTGGAGCCAATCTCAAGCGAAGTTAAACCCATATTATATTGGAAAACCTCCACCTCGGCCAAAAATTCATTTTCTATTAACGATTGAATACTTTCACCCACAATCAGTTCCTGATAATTATCCTTCATAGGCAAATTTCTGTTCGAACTTAACGGCGTTGCGGTGACCCCGAGAATAAAGGATTTTTCAAAAAATTTGAAAAGTTTGGTAAAGGAATTATAGTGCGCCTCATCAATTATAACCAGTCCAATGTCTGAAATATCAAGTTTGTTATCGGTCAAACGGTTATTCAAAGTTTCGACCATTGCCACAAAACAACTGTATTTTTCTTGGTCGTCCAGGTTGGCGGTACTATTTACGACCTTGTTCACCACGCCGAAACTGGTTAACATTTCAGAAGTCTGCTTACAGAGCTCCAAACGATGGGTCATTACAAGCACTTTTTTGTTGTGGTTTTTTAGATATTGACGGACAATTTCAGAAAAAATCACCGTCTTTCCGCCGCCAGTCGGTAATTGATAAAGTAAATGGTAGTCGTCCGGCGCCGTTTCGAACTTATCAAAAATTTTATCTATTGCTCCTTTTTGATAGCTGTATAACTCCTTGTCTGTTTTCTTTTCTTGGATTGCTTCCTTCGCCTCGATCATAAATGGCCAGTTTTTTTTGGATTGCAAAAATACGTCCTTTTAAAGGTTTTGGACGAAGAAATAAAGGAATAATTCCCAAATGAATTTTAGCAATTGCTATTTCTGCTTCGTTTTTAAATAAAGCTGTTCCACTTTTTCTCGGGCCCAAGGTGTTTTCCGAAGAAAAGTTAAACTGGATTTTATAGAAGGGTTACTGTTGAATGAATTGATCCTTATTTTCTCACCCAGAATATCCCATCCATAATAATTGACAAGAAACTCAAGCATTTCCACGAGTTTAATTCCGTGCAGTGGGTTATTGGGCTGTTCCTTATCCATTTTCATTCATAATCCGTTTTATGTAGAAATTACCAATCTATGGGCCTATAATCCTTTAAAAATTTACCGCTCCAGTGTTTGCCAGTGTTTATCCCGTCAAATAGTGGATCCATTACACGGGCAGCACCGTCAACAATATCCAGCGGGGGTTGAAAATCGTGAAGTTCCATTTTTCGTTGTGCAAGTTCCACGGGATCCTCATCGGTTACCCAGCCCGTATCCACTGCATTGATATAGATTCCTTCTTTGGCAAAACCTCCTGCCGCAGTATGCGTTAACATATTCAGCGCCGCTTTTGCCATATTGGTATGTGGATGACGATCTTCCTTAAAAAACCGATGGAATTTTCCTTCCATGGCTGAAACGTTGATTATATGTTTTTTCCCTGTATTTTTCTTTTTCATTATTTCTCCCAAACGATTGCACAGTACGAAAGGTGCAATTGAGTTTACCAATTGAACCTCAATCATTTCTGTGGTTTCAATTTCACCAAGCCTTAAACGCCAACTATTTGTTTTTCGAAGATCCACTTGTTGCAAATCAGCATCCAATTTGCCTTCAGGAAAAACTTCTTTTGAACTTAAAGAATTGTCAAAGCTATAGGGAATTTGTGAAAGTTTTGCGGAAGCACGAATTCCTATTCCTGGCTCCGCGCCGTGCCAAGTTACCGGAATGTTTTTATTTGAATTTGTGCCTATATCTGCGGTTAGGGTTTTCAACTCCTGAAGGCAATTCATATGGTCTTGCAGCAGGTGCTTCACAAATTGAGGGTGTTCATCAAAAGGCATTTCTTCCTTAGCCATCAAATGTTGATAAAATCCGGCTGGCCGTCGCACCGTTTGGGCAGCATTATTTATTAGAATATCTAGGTTTTCATGTTTCTGCTCAATGTAATTGCAGAAAATTTCCACACTCGGAATATGTCGCAAATCCAGTCCATGGATCTTCAATCTATCTGCCCATTGATGGAAATCGTCCTCCTGCGCAAAACGGTAGGCCGAATCCGCCGGAAATCTAGTAGTTGCCACCACTGTAGCACCGGCGCGCAAGAGCATTAACGTGATATGATATCCTATTTTTAATCGGGAGCCGGTAATTATGGCTAGTTGTCCGGTTAAATCTGCAGTTTGAAACCGCTTGGCATAATTGAAATCTCCACAATCGGTACACATGGTATCGTAAAAGTGATGCAGCTTTGTATAAAGCGTTTTACATACGTAGCAGTTTCGCGGGGTTTTCAGTTCCAGTTGCTTTTTGGAAGATAGCTCCGAGGTTTGTAATAATTTTGGAGCCACAAAAATTACGTTTTCACGAGCGCTTCGTATTCCCGTTTCTTTACGCGCGGTTCTATCTTTATTGGCTTGTTTTCGTTTTTCGGCTTTTTTGGCGTCCTTTTTTCTTCGGGAAAATTCATCGCGATCGGGACGGGAAAGTTGCCCCGAAGCCTTTATTAATGCCGTACGTTGATCTTTGGAAATTTCGAATATTTGATCGGTATTTTTATTTAGATGCTCAAGAATGGAGATGCATCTTGCAATTTCTTCGGCGCTGATTTCTCCGTTGGAAGTATTTCTATCACTATTCTTAAAATTTTCATTTTCGCAAACTTCCATATCAGAAACCGGGTGTGCCATATTAAATTTTCGGCAAATATAGTCACAGTTTGAATGTGCACAATTAAAATTTTATAAAGCCTTAATGGCCTACTAACTCCTTCTGAACGTTGGTGGGTACGGGTTGGTAGGATGAAAAGGAGGATTTGAAGGTTGCCCTTCCTTGGGTTAAGGACCGTAAATCCGTGGAGAAACCATATAATTCCGCTTCGGGAGTTAGGCATTTTAACACCTGATAACTATTGTTGCTTTCTATTCCCTGTATCATGGAGCGTCTAGCTTGCAGATCTGTCATAACATTTCCAACCATTTCCTCGGGAACTTTTACGGTCAATTCCAAAACAGGTTCCAAAAGCTTCGGATTTGCATTTAGAAATGCATCCTTAAAGGCATGTGCCCCCGCTATTTTAAATGAGATGTCATTTGAATCTACGGAATGCATTTTTCCATCGTAAACCATCACGCGCACATCACGAATATATGAATTTACCAAAGGGCCGTTTTCCATTACCTCCAAAATGCCTTTCATTATTGAGGGTAAATAGCGCTGATCTATCACTCCGCCCACTATGCAATTATAGAATAAAAGTTTTCCGCCCCAGGATAGATCAATTTCCTCTTTTCCGCGAATGTTGAAACCTTGTGGTTCTTCCATATTTTGGGTCCAGGGTTCTATTTTTAAGTGAACTTCTGCGAACTGTCCCGAACCACCCGACTGCTTTTTATGGCGATAATTAGATGTAGAAGACCGCTGGATTGTTTCGCGGAAAGCAATTTTCGGTTTTTCAAATCTTGCTTCCACGCCATAAATGTGTTTTAATGCCCATTCAATGGTAGCTAAATGAAGATCGCCTTGGCAGGACAGAACTAGTTGTTTTCCTTCTTTTGAAAAGGATATTGCAACAGTAGGGTCCTGACTGTGAATTTTTTTCAAGGATTCGCTAAGCTTTTCTTCATCTTTAGTATTTACTGCAAAAATCGCCTTTCTTACCCTTGGATGCGGAAACTTAATGGACTTCATTTGAATTGAATGATTTGGTGCCGCCAAGGTATCATTGGTCTCAGTGAATTTTAATTTTAAGGTTGCACCAATGTCGCCCACAGTTAGCTTAGTTACGGGGTGTCGTTCCTTCCCATCCATAATAAACAACTGGTTTATGGTTTCGGTTTCGTCATTTCTGAAATTGGTTAGTTTATCGTTTAATCGCACTTCACCACTCATAACCTTAAAAAAAGTAATTTGACCTAAGTTGGGTTGATATACTGTCTTAAAAATGAAAAGAATAGTGGGTCCTTCCTTGTGGGCGTTGATTTCTTTTCCCTCCACACTTTGCTCGGGCTTCATATCTGCAGCGGCGGGAGCAACATTGTCTATAAAACCCATCAATCTTCCCGTTCCCATATCCTTTAGGGCAGAAACGCAAAAAATAGGAAACAGCTCGTGATTCAGCATTCCAGCCTTAATGCCTTGGCGCATTTCATCTTCGTTCAACGTACCCTTATCAAAAAAAAGCTCCATCAATGTTTCATCATTTTCTGCAGCCTTTTCTATTAATTCGTTGTGAAGCCGGTTGGCCAATTCCTTTTGTTCATCCGGGATTTCAAGTTTTTCGGGTTTTCCTCCTTCTGGTGAAAATCTGTACATTTTCATTTTAAGCACATCTATAATGCACTGCGCTCCCTCTAGAGTTAATGGATACTGAATTTTAATGGCGTTGTTACCCACCAAACTTTTTATGCTTTGAAAACTTTCGTCAAATTTGGCATTGAGGTGGTCAATTTGATTGATCACAAATATGGTTGGCTTGTGATATTTATCGATATAATTCCAAATTATTTCGGTTCCAACCTCCACACCATGCTGCGCGTTTAGAACAGTTAGGATTGTATCAGAAACGCGAATTGAGGAAATTATTTCCCCAATAAAATCATCAAGGCCGGGCGTATCAATAATATTTATTTTATAATTACGCCATTCTGTGTGAAGTGGGGTTGCGAAAATTGAATTTCCCCTTTCGTGTTCCACTTCGTGATGATCAGAAACAGTATTTTTATTTTCAACGCTACCACGGCGATTTATTAGGCCGGCCTCAAAGAGCATTGTTTCCGCAAGTGTGGTTTTGCCACTATTGTGGGCACCAACAAAAACTACGTTTTTGATGTGTTTGTCGTCATATATTTTCATCTGTCAGGATTTTTTGTTTAGTATTTTCAGATGCAATGCGCCAAACATTTATTGTGCAGTTTGGACTTGCGGTTAACTGTGAATCATAAGGTTATATAAGATTTGATTCTTAAAGATAGGAAATCTAATTCTGTAAATATATTCTTCATTTAAGATAATGTAAGTAAAATTGACAACGATTCGTGGTATTATCTAAAAGGATTTTATGAATCCTTTATATAATTTAAAGTTTTAGTATTAAATAAATACTAAAGTGTTTGAAAACCACGCGCGTGGTGATGCAAAGCACTATCTTTAAATAAATTTTAAAAAAAACAACATGAACAATAAAGGAAAAGGATTATTGGCATTGCTGGGAGTAGCTGCCGGTGCATTTGCGTTTTGGAAATATAAAAACATGACGCCACAGGAAAAACAAAATCTTAAGGCTAAAGCAACCGAAACGGGCAATAGAATTAAGGAGAAGGCAGGTGAAGTTCAGGACACCCTTTCAGAAAAATATGACCAACTTAAGAATGCCTCGAAGAGAGAAGCTAATGACATTACCCCATAAATATTTGGTTATTTAAAAAGGAAAATCCCGCCATTGGCGGGATTTTTTTGTGGTTTATAGTTAAACCTTCGTAACCTTTACGGCGTTCATGCCACGTTGGCCTTTTTCGAGTTCAAAGGAAACTGCGTCATTTTCAGAGATTTCATCAATAATACCGCTAACGTGGGTGAAATATTTTTCGTTGTTTTCATTATCAATAATAAATCCAAATCCTTTAGAAGAATCGTAAAATGAGACAGTTCCCTTTCTAACGGGATTGAAGGCTTCGCGATCGCTTTCATCCTTCGGGGGGATTCCCAAGACAATATCTTCCGCATCAATTTCAACTTTCATTGATGGATCTGGCGGCGTATCCACCAAGTTTCCGTCAAAGTCCACATAAACAAAATCGCTGCCCTGCGTTTTATCTGCTTTTCGGGCCTCTTTTTTCTTTTGCTTCTCCTCGCGTTTTTTTTGCTTTGCTTTTTCCTTTTCTTTCTTGTTATATGTTTGCTGGGATTTTGCCATAAATAATTTTGTAAAATAAAAAAGTCATCTCCAAAAAGCAGATGACCTTAACTTAGTTCTATGCGTTATGCTTTTTTATCGGTTTATCTACTGGTTTTTTTGTTAATTACCACTGGAAGAGTACAAAGATACAGTAAATTAAGACTTTAAAAAACTAAAAGATGAAAGTATTATTCTAAGTTTTAAGCGAAGTGTCAATTAATGGCAGTTTAGGTTGAGAAGTTTAATTGTATTTCGAAAATATCAAATTTAAAATTTTCCATTACAAAGATTTTAATTTATCCGAATGCATTTTCCGCAATCGCGCCAATTTGGGTGAAATAACGGCGCTACAATAACCTTGGTTTTGATTATTTGCATAATAATTTTGATGATTATCTTCTGCAGCATGAAAGTTTTGTAATGGACTTATTTCAGTAACTATAGGGTTCTCATAATACGGCGCCATATCGGCAAATACGGTTTCGGCAGTTTGTTTCTGATTTTTATCGTGAAAAAATATTACCGAGCGATATTGAGTGCCAATATCCGCACCTTGTTTGTTCAACGTGGTGGGATCGTGCGTGGTCATAAAAACAATCAAAAGATCATCGAAAGAAATTATTGAAGGATCAAATGTAATTTGCACCACTTCAGCATGGCCCGTGAGGCCTGAACAAACTTCACGATATGAGGGTGTTCCCGGAACGGTGCCTCCGGAATAGCCGGAAACTACTTTTTTAACGCCATTAATCTCATTAAAAATTGCTTCGGTGCACCAAAAACAGCCACCTCCAACAGTCATTTTTTCGTATTCTTTACTTTCCATGTTTTTGAAATTTTTGCTATCAAAGATACTTACTGTATTTTCGACGCGATTCAAATTAATGTTAAACCTAAAATTTTTCGGGAGTGCTTTATTTTTTTTGGAATATTAATGAAATTTATATCTTCGGCAAATCTTAATGCTAACCATATGTTTACAAGACTATTTCTTCTTTTTACCATTCTCTTTTCTTATTCTGCTCTATTTTCCCAAGAAAGACCCATTGAAATAATTGAAGAAACTAAAGCCAACAGGCTATTTTTATATGCGTTAAACAAAAATGAACGCGATTTGGATGTTTCCATAACCATTGAAGGTAAAAATTTTAGGCAAAGCAAAAGTGTGCCGAGGGCTGTGAGAGTTCCTGCAGCCTCAAAAGTTATGGTGGCAAATTTAATTGTGGAAAGGGACAAAAAGGCGCAGTATACATATAAGCTAAATGTTAGCGATAGCCTTTCCCCCCGAGCTTTGCGGAAGGATTTCGAACCAATTAAAATTGAACCGCGAAAAAAAATTGTTATTTATATGCCGGAACAGTGCAAAAGTTGTGACAGTATTGTGAACAGTTTAAACAACAGTCATTATCTATACACTACCTATAGTTTTGCGGAGAAGCCAGAACTGAAATCACAATTGGCCCCCGCCTTTTCCAATGCCACGGTGAAGATTGATTCAATCACTTCGCCTATTGTAAGTTTAGGGGGTGTACTGCACGTTAAAATTGAGGACTATGATCAATTGTTGGCGGAGCTGAACAAATAGTAAGTTTAAATTTTAGAATGGATAGCCAATTCCAAAATTGAACACTGTTTCCTTTACGTTGAAATTATAACTTTTTGGTTCTGCGGGATCGTGAAATGGCGCCGCAAAATCAAACCGAAGCACAAATCCCTGCACATCAACCCGTAGGCCCACACCTGCACCCATTCCCAATTCATTAATAAAATTGGAGGTAAACTTGTCCTGGCTATCATATTCCGGATTTGCTTTTGAATTCCAGATATTTCCGGCATCAGCAAAGACCGCACCCTTTAGGAATGAAATTATGGGAAATCGGTACTCAATGTTTGCCTCCAAACGAATATTTCCTGTTTGGTCATAAAAATTGTTCTGCGGATTGTCCTCATCATTATAAGTGCCCGGCCCCAAGGAACGAATTCGGAAAGCACGTACGCTATACGGCCCACCGGAATAGTACTGTTTTACATACGGCATTACATCGGAATTTCCGTACGGAAGGCCATAACCGCCGAATAATCGCATGGCTATTACCTGCTCTTTCCCAAAATTAAAATGATACCTCAAATCCGCATCTGCTTTGGCATATTGTGCATATTCCAATTTCAAGAAAGATTTTGAGCCCATCTCATTCTCTTTCCCAAACAGACTGATACTATTTCCGGCTACGTCCAATGTGGCGTTCACAAAAAACTGGTTCTTTTTGGCAGTATCAATCATCCCATTATAAGTGAATGAATAATTGAGGCCGGAAATAAATTGTTGTTCGAAACTTCTTTTCAGAAATGGATTCTCCTCCAGTATTTCCTCAAATTCGGGTGTGGTGTTTGAAAGATTTGTATAGTTGATGGAAATAGGAATAATTTCGTGCGTAACATATCGATTGGCCTGCCATATATAGCCAAACTGCGCCGTGGCGGAAAGCAACGCATAAAGCTTAGTACGGCTTAAATAATCAATACCCAGACTTGTTTTCGTTTTTGGAATGTCATACTCAAAAAAATCGGTATTGATTTTTATGGGAAACAGTACACGCGGAAAAATCAGCTCAGTTTTAAAGCCCAAATCCAGACTTGTTTTGCCGCTATTGCTTTCGGTACTGCCGCCAGCCTGCACTTCGTAACCAACATTAGCTGAAATATTCAATGTTTCGCCGCCCAGAAATAAATTTCTATTGCTATAGGTAAGGGCCAAACCGGGACCGGCAAAATTGTTGGATTTTGAAACCGCCTGCAACTCTGCTCTAATAGCGCGTTTATTTAAAGGAGAAAGAAAAATGTTTGCTTCCAAAATACCCAGGGTGTCATTGCGCAAGGAATCTATTTCCGAATATTGAATATTTACAAATTTATAAGCACCAATGGATGAAAGGCGCCGGGCCGTATTCCTGGAGGTTTCAGGATTGTAATATTGGTCTTCTTCCAAAGTGATATAAGGATCAAGATATTTCGGTTTAAAAAAATGGTCACTGTTCACGAAATTTTTTTCATTGAAGCGAACCACATCTGTAATTGTTGAATCCTGGGCGTCATATTTGGCGTACACATTTATTTTTTTTATTTGATAGGGAACCTTGGATTTCGCGGGAGTTTCATTCTTAAGGCGCAGAAATAAATCAAACCTTCTTTTATCATATTGATTGGTATCTGCCTCAAAAAGTAAAAATCCGGAATTGAAATTATAATAACCTATTTTCTTTAAATCGTTATCAATGCGTTCGCGCTCCAATTTCATGTTTGAAAGGTCAAAGCGCATTCCTTTAGTCAGTTTTGTGTTGGCAACACTTTGTTGGATTGCTGTGAAAATTGGCTCCTGAAGCGTGTCCACCTGATAACTGGCAATGGTATACGGGGAGGGCGCGGTAACGGAGTATTTTACAGAGGCTTCCTGTTCCTTCTCCTCAAATTCCGAAGTGGCCTCGCTATAGAAAAATCCGCGGTTTTCCATACGATTTACTAAAATTTCTTCCACTTCATACGGTTTAACATCACTTTGATAAACCGGTTCCTCCCCTATTCTTTTATATAAAAAACGGTTAATGAATCCCGGTTTCTCCTGTTGCATTTTGTAATAATAATAAAGGCCGGGGCGCATTCCCAGAAATTTTGAATTAGGCTCTGGCCGTAACGCCTCCTCCAATACGGATTTTAGCTGCGCCTCATTTTTGATTACCGAATCAGCTTTTATTTCAACTTCGGCTCCTGTGTAAAGCCGTTCTCCTTCAGGAATGAACTTTTTCACCGAGCAGGCCTGCAGTGTTAGCAAAACTGCGGAAATAACCATTATATTAAAATTTCCTTTCATCAATCTTTACTATTTTTTACCGTAATCACTCAGAAATTTTCTGTTTTTCAGGTTGTAGCTCCTTCATTTTATCGGCTTCCTTTTCACGTTTGTCCTCTTCTTCCTTCGCTTTCTTTTTTTCCCTTGCGGCCTTGCGATCAGCCTTTTCCTTTTCCGTTTCACCGCGAAGAATGGCCTGCCAAAGCTCATCGAATTTGTTGAATTCTTGTGTAAAAATTAGTGCAATACCGCTTACAATGGTCTGTCCGTCAATTACAGATTCGAACTCATTTCTTCTGAAGCCAACAATTCTGTACCGACCGTTCTCCGTAAGCAAATATTCGAGACTTACATTGCCAATTATAGGAACCGGTTCGTTGGTAGAGCTGCTTCCCTGTAAATCTACTTCACTGCCCACGCGGACTATTACGCGATCATCAAAAAGTTTTTTCTGTGCGGCAATGTCCAATTGGGTGCGCTCATGAGGTGTTTCGCCTTGATAATCGGTATAACTATCCAAACCGAAATCTAGCTCCACGCCCGTGTCGCCCAAAAGTTTGTTGGAAAAAGTGTTTAATTGGTCTGAAAGTGCGTCGTTCAAGTTATCACGTGCCACCGTTGCAAAACCTCCGCGGCTACCGTCGCTTCCCGGTTCAGGATAAAATCTGTTCAGAACCAAAAGTGAAAAAACCTGTCGGTTCAATTCCCCTTCCTGTTTTGTTACCTGTTGCAATCTTCCATAAACCTGGCCGCCTATTGCGCCCTGTTCTTCCTCGGGCATATCAAGATCAAAGGAAATTATAGGTTTTGTTAATTCGCCATCCACATTTAAATACACAAAGAATGGCAGAACCTGCCGATATTTATTTTTGACCGCAGGATCCGAACCGGAAATAACCGGTGCCATTAAAGGCGAAGCTGATGCTTCCACTTCGTAAATAGCCTTCACGTCGAGCTTTGCGTCGAAGGGATCCCCGGACCAACTTACACGGCTTCCATTCGCCAATTCAAACCTACGATTTACGAGATTATATAAGTTCATTTCAAAATGGCCCCCTGCAATTTCATATACACCGCTCAAGGCCATGCTTCCGTTTGGATTCATGGAAAAATCAAAATCGCCATCACCGTAAACTTCAAAATTATCTCCCGTTTCCTGATCTATTATTATAGTAACCTTTGCTTCATTGCCAATTTTTAAGAGGGCACCAATATCGAATCCACTAAGCCTCGTAGTTTCTTGTTTGGTGCGGGTTAAAATAGCATCAGGGTTTTCCCGGTTTACGAAAATTACCACTCCATCCCGTTCTTCTATGGCAACTGTGGAAGATGGTAGCACATAAGTTACATCCGTCCCGTCATTTACGGTTATGCTTGCATCCAGTTTCGGAATTTGCAAATCGCCGGTCAGGGTCGCGTTTGCATCAAAAGAAGCCGTTCCATATAAAAATTCATTGTCTTCCTCAGTTGCGTTTAGCACTTGGAAATTCTCTGCATAAAGCCTAAGATCGAAGGTTGGGTTTATAAAACTCTCGGTGCCCACTTTTCCGCTTATTACCAATTCATTTCGGTTTTCGTCACGAACAGTGAAGTTATCCATATACAAACCTTGGTTATCAATTCGTAAATTTTCACTGGCCAGCGTGAATGGGGCATTCAATTTTGTTACAGTGAAAGATGCATTGTTAAATCGCAGATTGCCTTCGTATTTGGGTTGGGTCGTACTGCCGGAAACCGTAAACTTTCCCGAAAAACTGCCATTGCCATTTTTTACTTCCCCTAATGAAAAACCTTCGAGGGCGCGCATTTTGAACTCATTTATGTTCAAATCCAAATTTAATTTTGCTTCGGTTGGGGTGGCCACATAATCGCCGGTTAAATCCATATCCACCTCCCCTTCCTTCAAGGCCAAATTGAAATCATAACTATTGCCACCGAGCGATTCGGCATCAACTGTGAGAATTCCCAAATCCACATCCAAAAGATTCAAATTTTCCACCGAAAGATCTGCAACGAGACCGGAATTGCCCAATGGCTCCACCACCACAAGATTTCCATTTAAGTTGCCTTGGGCCAATTCCTCTTCGGGATTTAAATAATTTAGAATTTCGCTTAAATCGAAATTTTTAAAGTCGATGGCAACGTGATCTTTTGCAACCGATTCGAGTTTATCGGTAAATTCCACGGATTGATTGTTCCGCGTAAAGCGGAAATTATTGAATTTTAGTTTTGCGTCGGTAATAATAATTTCATTTTCCGAAGGAGTTTCCCACGGATTTCTATTAAAAATTAAATCCTCGGGAAATACGTGAAATCGAAGTCGCTCTCGCGAACCCGTAATTTCGGATTGAATATTTATGAGCGTGCTATCTTTATGCGTGGCGTTAAAATTAAGCGCCAACCGTTCATTTTGTTGATTACCCGTAATTTTCGTTTTCGGAATTTCCAAAGGCCCAGCTTTTAGGCTATTAAACCCTAAATCGAATATAAATTTTTCCCTATCGGTGTCCATAGTAAATGCGAGGCTATCCAATTCATTTCCGGCGTACACAATTTCTGGAGCTGTGATATCTGCACTTAACTTTCGTGCAGCTTGGTCAAAATTAACATCAATTTTTACCGTATCGAGTTTTTGCACGTTAACCAAAAATACTTCATTTAACACAGCAGACTCCACAATTTGGCCCTTCACATCAAGCTTTACCGGATTTTGGATGGTATCGGACAACGCCGTTGTTTTGGAAAAATAACTTGAAATATGTTTTTGAACCGCAGTGCTGAATGTGCCGGGGTCAGTATTGCTTTCCAAACTTAGCTGCACAATTTTATTGTCAAGCCAAATGGATGTTGTATCGCTACGAACGTGCGCCGTTGCAAGCACATCGCCCAGTAAATAGGTTTTGTCGTCATACACCACTACCCCTTCACCGATGGTTGAAATTACATCGTATCCATCTTTGTTTCCCTCAAAATCCGCATCCAATTTAAAGGCGGTACGAACATCGCGGGAAATCAGCCCCAAGGATTGAAGGTTTGCGCCAATTAGATTTAAATGCGCGCTGGCCGTGGGCGAGACGGAATCCAAAACTACTTCGGCGGTCAAATCTAAATTCAAATTTTCATCTTTATATTTTGAAACCACATCACCTTCGCCATTTTTGATTTTTCCCGTGATTGCCAAATCTTTTATGGCATAATTATTAAATTGAAAACTAGAAATATTCGCATCCAAAGTTGCGTCAAGTGTATTGATGGTGCTGCCGGAACCGTTTGTTTTTAAGGTAAGACTGAGCGCTCCCAATTGCTCATTTTGCAGCAATTCATTCAATTGATATTCCTTTATTTCGATTTCCGCATCGAAGGCAATTTGCGTATCATTCTTGAAATGGCCGTCAATTGTGGCGATACCTTGCGAGGTAGTTAAAGTGGTGTTGGTATAAATATCTTTTATATCGCCTTTTGCGCTTCCTTTTAACATAACATTTTCGGGCAGATTTACGCCTAAATCTTTTTCGCTTACAAATTGTGTCAAATCACTGCGTCTGGTTTGTGCCGAAAACCGAGGAATATTAAATTTTAGATTATCGGGTTTGGTAGCATTTTGGATAAAGCCGTTGGCCGAAATTCGTGTGGTGTTTCCCCAGCGAACGTTCATATTTGGAATTTGAATTGCCGATAGATAGCCCGATGCATCCACATTTCCAGTTACATTTTTTTTGCTCAGCGTACGCAGATATTCATTCTTTTTAAGTTCCGGCTGAAATTTAAAGACTTCCTTTAAATCCACTTGAAACGTGGGAAAATCTACTGCAATTTTTGATTGGTCCGGCGCCTCGATTAAAGCAGATAATGCCGGATATTCCAAACGAATTTCTCCATTGAGCTTATTATTGTTCAGCACAAATTTCAAATCATTTACTTCGAGGAAATTATCGGTCGCTTCCATATTTAGCGCCATTTCCTTTAGGTCTAAACCTGAACCCTCCTCAAAAGTCAATGACTCAAGTTGAAGCCCTGCCTTTTTATCTTTCAGAAAAACATTGTTTGCTTTAAGCGTAAAATTTTGAAGGGCGATTGCATTTGGATTGAAAACATCCTTTTTCACTTCCCCTTTCCCCACAAAATAGCTGATGTTATTTCTTTCCAAATTAATATCGGCAATGGCTATTTTGAAATCCGGCCATTCAAATTTTTGAATGTCTTCCACAATTTCTTCGGCCACTTCTTCCGCTTGTTCCGTAATTACGTTGGTTTCCGTTTGTGTATTCAATTTAATAATGGAATTACTCAATTGAAAATCGCCGATTTCAATATCATTTTTAGCCAAATCGGCTTTCGGCAATTCGAGATATAATTCGGAAACTTCTAAGTTTGCGGCAATTCTATCCCCGTAAGATTGGTAGTCCACAAATACATTTTTCAAGCTTAATTCTTCCAATTCCAAAAAAGGCAAAGGTGAATCTTCTTGCGGTGTGGGCGGCACTGGGGATTGAATGTATTTAATTCTGGAGTTGGAAATAGAAGCTTCGGAAGCGCGGAAATCCATGTTTTCCAAATCAGTTTTTTTCATTTGGAGATTCAGTTTTCCAATTTTGAAATGACTGTCAATGCCCAAAACCGCATCGTCAAAAACAATGTTGAAATCTGAAAAATTGATTTCGCCCAAAATAATTTTCATCGGCGCCGCAGTAGTATCTGCCGCAACCTCGGTGGTATCCGCGGAAGCGAAGGCATCAATTAAAAATTGGAAATTGTAACCACTCACGGAATCCTTCCGAATAATATTCGCGCGCAATCCTTCCCAATCCAAATATTCTACGCCAATACCGTTGCCGCGAATGATGGGCAGCAGCGGAACATCAGCTTCCAACGATTCGGAATAAACGAGCGTATCACCTTTTTTGTCTTCCAAATAAAGCCCTTTCAACATAATATTTCCGCCAAAAGTGATAAAGAGTTTTTTTATTTCTACTTTAGTATTCGTTTTTTCGGAAACGTAATTGGTGGCGTAATCCACGATTACTCCCTGTCCCCAAGGACTGCGAATAAAGAGGACTAGCAAAATGAACAGGATTATAAGAACCGCGAAAATGCGCGCAATGATTCTTAAAAATCTGTATTTTCTGGGCTTTTTATTTTTTTTCTTTTTCTTTTCCAAAGCAATTTTGGTAGATTTCAAAAGTATGAAAATTCAGCATCAATACTATAACTAACGTAGTTTTGAAGTCTGCAATTTGCGCCAAATTTCTGTTAAAAGTTCAAATACTTCCCTTTCTTACCATACATCAATGCACACGCTTTGTTTAAGCCATAGTTTTGCCTTGTAAATAAGTATTAATTTAAAAAATATAAAATATGGAAAATTCAGCAAAAACAATTTGGAAAATTGACACATCGCATTCAGAAATAAATTTTAAGGTGAAACATATGATGATTTCTACCGTTTCTGGAAGTTTTGAAAATTTTGACGGAAAAGCCGAAACCGAAAATGAAAACTTTAAAAACGCAGATTTTACTTTTTCGGCTAAGATTGATTCCATAAACACCAATAACAAAGACCGCGACAATCATTTAAAGAGTGATGATTTCTTTGGAAGCGAAAAATTTCCGGAACTTACTTTTAAATCGAAATCTTTTGACGGCAATAGCGTTACGGGAGATTTAAGTATAAAAGGCGTCACTAAAGAGGTAACCTTGGATGCAGAATTTAACGGCACTGCCGTGGACCCTTACGGGCAAACTAAAGCAGGTTTTGAATTTGAAGGGCAGATAAACCGAAAAGATTTTGGTCTAACTTGGAACGCAGTTACCGAAGCCGGAAGTGTGGTAGTGAGCGATAAAGTGAAATTGATTGCGTCCCTTCAATTTATAAAACAATAATTTTTCACTGTCCGATCAAGCGCAGTACAGAACTTCCATTTTAAGCAGAAAGTCTCGACTGCGCTCGACAAGACAGACTAATTTTAAATATTCGATAAAATGAAAACAAAAAAAATTGAACGCATATTAACCCCCCCAAGGCCTCATATGGTCGGCGATGGTTTTCGGGTGCATCAATATATTCCTTCGGGAATTAATGAAGGTTTTGAGCGGATGGATCCTTTTATAATGATGGACTATAACAGTAAATTTTACTTCCCTCCCACTACGCAGCCGCGCGGCGTGGGCGTGCATCCGCACCGTGGTTTTGAAACGGTGACTATTGCTTATAAAGGTAGCGTTGCCCATCACGACAGCGCTGGCAATAGCGGCATAATTGGAGAAGGCGATGTGCAATGGATGACGGCCGCTTCGGGGATTCTTCATAAGGAATACCACGAGGAAAATTTCAGCAAGGCGGGCGGTTATTTTCAAATGGTGCAATTGTGGGTAAATCTTCCGGCGAAGGACAAAATGAGCCCTCCAAAATATCAGGGAATTACAAATGCCGAAATGAAAAAGGTAGAATTGCCCGACAATGCAGGCGTCGTAGAAGTAATTGCCGGTGAATACAACGGAGAAAAAGGACCCGCAGCCACCTTTACGCCCGTGCATATGCTGAATGCAAAATTGAATAAAGATGGAAAAGCCACCTTCAGTTTTCCCGAAAACTACAACACTGTAATTTTGGTGGTTGAAGGCAACATTAAAGTGAACGATTCCGAAGAAGTCAAAACTGATAGTTTGGCCTTGTTTGCGAATGAGGGTGAAGAATTCACGATCGAAGCTACGGACGAGTCAGTAGTTTTGGTACTTAGCGGCGAACCCATAAATGAACCCATTGCCGCCCAAGGCCCATTTGTAATGAATACACAAGGCGAACTTGTGCAAGCCATTAGTGATTTCAATATGGGAAAATTCGGGTATTTGGAATAATAAAATTAAGTAACTTAGAGGATGCAAAAAAAAGTCTCGACTGCGCTCGACCCGTCATTTTGCATCCTTTTTTAATTTAGAAATTATGTCAAACCTTAAAACAATAATTCCCGAACGTGCCGCCAATATTGGCAATTTTATGGTGGGCCGGTTGTTACCTTTTCGCGAAAAGAGAATGGTGGGGCCATTCGCATTTATTGACCATATGGGCCCCGTGAAAATGGACGAAACCCAAAATTTGGATGTGCCGCCGCATCCGCATATTGGGCTTTCCACGCTCACCTATCTTTTTGAGGGAAGCATAATGCACCGCGACAGTTTGGGTTCAGAAATCGAAATTACACCCGGTGCAGTAAATTGGATGACGGCCGGAAAGGGAGTGGTTCATTCCGAACGAACACCGGAAAGTTTGCGCAATGCACAAAAAACCTTGCACGGTTTGCAAATTTGGGTGGCGCTTCCAAAGCATTTGGAAAATATGGAACCATCATTTCATCATACCGAAAAACAGGAAATTCCACATTTAGAAAAAGATGGCGTTTCCATTAAAGTTATTGCCGGGGAAGTTTTTGGCCAAAAATCGCCCGTTCCCGTGCACAGCAATCTTTATTTTTTAGAATTGAAAAGCGGCAAAAAGCGCAAAGTAAAACTCGGCGATTACCTTTTTGGAGAAAGCGGACTTTATATTTTGGAAGGAAACATTTTAAGCGAGGGAAATGTTTACGAACCAAAACAAATTCTTGTGGCGAACGACAGCAAACTTTGTGAATTTGAAATGGCCGATAATTCCACCGTTTATATTTTTGGAGGTGAACCCTTTCCCGAAGAACGACACATTCATTGGAATTTTGTTGCTTCCGAAAAAGAAACTATTGAAAAGGCTCGCGAAGATTGGAAAGCACAACGCTTCCCGAAAGTTCCGGGCGAAACGGAATTTGTTCCGCTGCCAAACTAATTAGTTTTAAAATTTTTTTGCGCCAATTCCTTTCGCACCCGGCTTAAGCTTTCGGGCGTAATTCCCAAATAGGAGGCAATCATCCATTGCGGTACGCGAAGCAATAAATCTGGGTACATTTCTATAAAACTTAAGTAGCGCTTTTCGGCGGTGGCCCCAAGCAATAAGTTAATTCGCTTCTGCATTTGACGAATGTGGTTGTGCAGCAATTTGTCATTAAATTTCCCAAAAACCGGACTTACTGCTGCCGCATGGCACATAAAATCTTCTGCTATAAAAACAGTTTCGGAATCTTCGATTGCTTCGATATAACTCTCAGATGGATCATTGAAATAAACACTGCTTCTATCAACAATAAACCAATTTTCCGGTGCAAACTGTATCACGTGTTCCTTCCCATCTTCATCCAGCATATACGAGCGCAACAAACCTTTTTGAACAAAGAATGAATGTTTGCAAATATCGCCTTCCCTCAAAAGTATATCTCCTTTTTTAAAATTTTTATGCTGAAGTTGCGACGTAAGCAATTCGGCATCCGCTTCGGCAATTCCGACCGTTTCAGTCAAATATGCTTTAAAACCACTGTGGTTTTGGATTTTTTCTTCCGAAGAATGAATGGGAATTTTTTGCATTTGAGAATATTTTCTATAAAAATAAACAATTCCTAATCATATGTTGTTTTGTCATTTCGCATAAAAATTAGAATTAAATTTTATCAAATTTTTATATACCTCTCAGGTTGATAATTGCTACATTGAACAATAATCCAAACAAACCAGAATGGAATCGGCCCAGGTATTCCAAGAATATGCACATCCTTTAAAAGGCGACTGGCCAGATTGTGTGGAAATCAACAATTGGATAAAAGAGGATTCCCACACGGAAAATGTTCGGAATTACGAAAAATCGTGACGCTAATTAACGAACAATAACTTCTTAAAGAAAGTCTCAATTTTATAAAAAATAATATGGATTGGATGTTTAAAAATTTCAAACCGAAGTTGGAGCATTTAACGCCCGAAGTGCGCAAAAAGGCATTGGAGATTGCGCAACAACTTATGAAACGAGGAGGCATTTCCGAAGATAAAGCTATAGATCAAGCAATTGTGCAGGCCGAGCAATGGTTTTTTGATATGAAAGGTTGATGGGTGATTTTCAAAATCAATACATTAGTTTTAAAAACAACACGAGAAACTATGAATGATTTTTAAATTTATAGTCGTTCGTGCTCTTCCAAATCCTTTCTCAAATCTAATTTACGAAGCTTCGGAAAAAATGCGCCGGTACCAATTACTGTTATTATGGTCATTCCTCCGCCAAAGACTACCGCGTTAACGGTGCCCATCAATTTAGCGGTTAATCCGCTTTCAAAAGCGCCCAATTCATTGGAAGATCCTACGAACATTGAATTTACTGAGGCAACGCGACCACGCATGTGGTCCGGCGTTCGAAGTTGTAGAATTGTAGAACGAATAACCATTGAAATGCCATCCGTAGCGCCACTGAGGAAAAGTGCTATAACAGACACCCAAAACCAGGTGGAAACTCCAAAAACGATAATACAAATACCAAAACCAAAAATGGCAGCGAGAAGTTTCATTCCCGCATTTTTGTTTAGCGGGAAATGCGCAGAAGTAAACATGATTAGCAATGCGCCCACCGCAGGCGCGGCTCGCAAAATACCAAAACCTTCCGGCCCTACTTTCAAAATATCCTGGGCATAAATGGGAAGTAATGCCACTGCCCCCCCAAAAAGCACTGCAAACATATCTAAGGTTAAGGCGCCCAGAATTACCCTTGTGTTCATTACGAATTTAATTCCTTCCCGTAGGCTTTTCATTACTGGTTCGCCGATATTTGGATTCAAAATCGGTTTCTTCGGAATTTGTAACAGGAGCAACAAAGCCATCAATGAAAAAGCAAAAACGAAGCACATAGACCAGTGAACGCCAATCCAATGAATAAAAAATCCACCGGCTGCTGGACCCAATACTGCGCCCATTTGCCAAACGGAGCTACTCCATGTTGCGGCATTTGGATATACTTTTTTGGGCACCAACAATGAGAAAAGCGAAAAAATAGTGGGACCAAGAAATGCACGAACCAGACCTCCTAGAAAAACCAGGAAATAAACCGAGTATAGTATGGTATTGGAAGAAAGATCGCCGACCACTCTAGGCCAAGTAAGCAAAAATAATCCGAGACTTACCACGGAAAATCCAAAGATGCATTTAATTAAAAGGCTTCGTTTTTCGCGCTGATCTACAATATGTCCAGCAAAAAGCGCCATGGAAACCGCCGGAATAACTTCCATTAAACCAATAATTCCCAAGGAAAGAGGATTTTTAGTGATACTGTATACTTCCCATTCAATCACAATAAATTGCATGCTCCACGCAAAAACCATTGCGAAACGCACCAAAAGAAATATATTGAATTCCCGAAATCGTAACGCGGCGTAGGGATCATTTTTCCTCATAGGAAACTAGCTGGCTTTTATAAAAAATGGATTATTTCTTCCGAAAAAACTATTCAGCAAATGTACTATACCAAACTAAATATGGCAATGGCATAAAGATAAAACCTTACGAAGCGAAGCAGTCCAAAAAGCAAGTAATGGCTAAATTTATAATGGATCATTCCCGCAGCCATACTGGTCATGGAGTATGGAATTGGCAACAATGCACCAACCACAATCAAGAATCCGCCCCATTTACGGATTTGTTTTAGATGCTTTTTCATTGTTCCTTCCATATAGGCAAAAACGCGGGGGATCGTGAAAATCCATTTACCAATGAAATATGAGAATATGCCGCCGAGATAGGATAATGCTGCTAAAATCGTAAGATACAGTATGGGTTGTGGCATTTTATCGCTCCACGCAATAAAAATTTCTGGCGGGACAAGCCCCAACAAAGATTCCGAAGTAAGAAAAACAAGCAGAATATTTAAGGGCGCATAGGTTTCCGTAATATAGGTGAAAAGATTGCTGAAATCTACGACATAGAGATCCAAAACTATAAGACCTACAATGACCAAAAGAATTGGAATAATGGCTTTTTTTAAGCTTTGCCCCACAAAGGAATAGAACCCGGTATATTTATAATATAAATGCGCACGTTTGAATTTACTTGTTTCAGATTTTTTTGCTGTATGCATAATTTCCCTATGAATTTTAAAGGATGCAAATATACAGGGAATGCGCCTACCCTACAACCAATTGACAATGTTTCAAGCGAGTTGGAGGGTCTAATTTTTAAAGTGGTTTGTCGTTTATCTATATTTCCACGAAAGTTAATATTTCGTTAAAACATTACTTTGTAATGCATAGTACTGTAACAAAGGTAACAGTCTGGCGTCTTTTAATTATAAACCACATAAAACATTTTAATTATGAGAACATTTAATAGCAATCAAATGACAGAAAAAATGAAAACATCCAAAGCATATGCCTGGAATATGAAGAGAAGATTTAAATAAAATATTAATTCCTTAAAATCAAATACAATGAGAACACTAGACAGCAACTTGCACCTTCACCGACCCTTAGATTCCAGAGCCTATGCTTGGAATTCAAAAAGACGCCATAAATAAATGTCGTTAACCAAACCAAATTTATTGATCATGAAAACTTTAAGAAACATTCAAAATCGAATTAAATGCGGATCACAAAAGCAGCATACTTTGTTTTTTCTTCACGGAAATCAACATCTGTTCGAGGATCCCACATTCAGAAAAACATGCAGAAATATGTATTAAAATATAGAAATCCCGTTACTTGCTGAAGCTGAATTGAAGAAATTTAATTCAGCTTTTTTTTGGCGCCTAAATTTGATTGCATTTTTTGATCTGACTTTTGAATTACCTTTGCTGTCGATTGTTTTTTCTCGGGCATCGGACCTCTTAGATGGATTATTAGGCCGTTGAGAAAATTTCTCAAAAACTGGTCGCCACATTCCATATATTTTTCGTGGTTTTCATTTCTGAAAATTGCCCCAAGTTCACTTTTCGTTACTGCAAAATCCACCAACGCACAAATTTTTACAATATCCTCATCACGCAGTTTGTGGGCAACGCGAAGTTTCTTCATTATATCATTATTTGTCAGGGCCATGTTTTTTTCTTTTTTACGAAGGTATCAAATTATGCCTTAAACCTTAAATGCTTGTTATATTTTATTCAAGTCAAGTTAAATGAAATGGCCATTGTACTTTTTAAAATTTCTTTCAAACAAATGAGAAATAAGCAGTAAACACCACCTAGCCACAATTCTTCAGAATGATCAACAATTGAAGGATAGATATAAAATGTAGATTTTGAGGAAAGGGTTTGTACCGAAATAAACGGGCTTTATGATGAAAATAAACTTTTTAGAAAAGGCCGTGAGATAAACGAAAATTTGTATCAGTCTAATTTTCTGTGGGAACCATATAAACCGGAATATTGGTACGCTCCAAAACACTTGATGCCACGGTGCCTAAAAATAGTTTCTCCAACGTTCCGTGACTATGGGTCCCCATAACAATTAAATCGGCATTCCACTCCTTGGAATATTCTAAAATATTCTTGGCCGTGTCGCCTTCTGCCAAGTGGGTAGAAATATTATCTCCTTTCAAGTGATTTTTTGTATGCTCCATATAGTCCTGTGCAACTTTCACGAATTCCTCTTGAATTTTATAGTCCACAGGAAAGGCATATCCTTCATAACCCATAAAAGGTTCATATTGCATCCCATAATATCGCACTTCGGAAAGCACATGAAATAGGCATATTTCAGCTTGCATGAGTTGTGCAATTTCATAACCCATTTTCACTACTTTCTCGGAATTGGGATTATAGTCAAGAGTAATCAGGACTTTTTTCATAATAGTTCAGTTTCCTGTAAAGTTAAAACACACTGATGAGAAAAAGAATTCTAATAAACTTTTTATTTTTTTGAGAATCCAAATAACTGAACATCTGGAATTACTGTTTCACTAAAATGGCGGTGGCTTTGTTACCCGTGAGGAGGTTCCATTCATAGGTTGCCAATAAATTTCCTATTTCATCATAAATAGTTAACTGTGCAGTATTTGGTCCGGAAGAGCCCTGGTTAAGCGCTTCGAAATCTATTTTATTGAAACCCGATTGTAGAGGCAGGTCAAAACCTCGAAAACTGCCTTCCAATCGGACATGTGGAATAATGACATCACCATTTACATATACACGAATCATATCTCCATCCACAAATTCATGATCACGGTACATAAAAGTGGCGGTTTTTGCTGTTGTTTTAAAGTCGCCCAAGTATTGATCCTTTCCAAATTCGGGTTTTTCTTCTTTATCTTTTGAAAAATATTTTGGAGCTTTATTTGTTCCCGTATACTCCAATAAGCCATCTCCATTTTGCATATTTATTTGATTTTCCTTTTCTATTCCAAGATCAGAATTATTTGGAGTATTAGGGTTTTTGGTGTTGGAAAGCGTGGGGGCCTTTATTGCAGGAATTTCAAAGCCGGTGGGGCTATCCAAATCGGATTGGGGAGCATCAAAACGCACCGAGTTATTGGGAAGGTCTATTTGCGCCATAACATTTCCGGCGCTTAGAACAAAAATAATTATAAAATATATCTTCAACATTCTAATACTTTATACTTCCCTAACAACTATTACACCAAAAATAATATAAAATCATTTCCTTGGGAGGCTATTTGTTTTTTCTTTTACCTCTCCAAACAAAAAATAACAGCACTGCGAACAATGGGAGAATAATATAAATAATAATATCTGCGGGATTGGAGATATCAATAGGCTTATCGCTTGGTTTTGGAACTTCCGTTGGTTTTTGTCCGTAAACAATTGAAATTAGAAGCATCATCACGGGCAGAAGAAATTTGTTAAACTTTTTCATTTTCATTTTTCTTCAAAATAACTAAAAAAAAGCGAATCGTGAAATTTTAACAACATATGTTAACTATTTGGAAAATACCACAAATTGTCTTACTATGCCGTGTTATAATAAAAAACAGGAGAATATATGAGACAACTTAAAATCACGAAGCAAGTAACCAACAGAGAAACGAAATCCTTAAACAGTTATTTACAGGATGTTAGTAAAATAGACTTGATAACTGCTGAAGAAGAGGTAGAGTTGGCACAGCGCATTCGTGAAGGAGATCAAGCTGCGTTAAACAAATTGAGCAGGGCAAATTTAAGATTTGTGATTTCCGTGGCAAAACAATACCAAAACCAAGGATTAAGTCTACCGGATCTTATTAATGAAGGGAACGTAGGTTTGGTAAAAGCGGCAAAACGATTTGATGAAACGCGAGGGTTTAAGTTTATATCCTATGCGGTATGGTGGATTCGGCAAGCAATTTTGCAAGCCATTGCAGAGCAATCGAGAGTGGTACGTTTACCATTGAACAAAATTGGCGATATTAATAAAATTAAAAAGGCATCCATCCACTTGGAACAAAAGTTCCAACGTATCCCGACGGCAGCCGAAATAGCCAGTGAACTGGATTTTAGCGAAGCAAAAGTGAAGAGCTCGCTGAAGAATTCAACGCGCAGTCTGTCCATGGACGCTCCTTTTCAAGAAGGAGAAAACGACAATAATCTATACGACGTTCTGAGCTCAGGCGAAAGCCCCAATCCAGATAAGAATCTTATGCACGAATCCCTTCGAATAGAAATTAACCGTGCTTTGGAAACATTGGCACCGCGCGAGGCAGACGTGGTAAAATTAAATTTTGGCCTTTGTGGACAACCCCCGATGACTCTTCAGGAAATTGGTGACACCTTTGATTTGAGCAGGGAACGCGTCCGTCAGATTCGAGAGAAGGCAATACGGAGGCTCCGCCAAACCTCTAAAAGTCATATTTTAAAGAAGTATTTGGGATAAATCCCTGTGTTAAAAATATTGATGCATCAATATTTTATGAATTTCTTAGGAACGAGTTTTATTTCTGCGGTTATCTTTATAAAACCAACCATCAAAACCGATGACAACAGAAATAATCCTCGTTTTTTCTATTCTGTTCTGTACCATACTTCTTTTCGCTTTTGAGGTTTTCTCCGTTGATAAGATTGCAATGTTCGTTATTGCATCACTAGCATTAACAGGTTTGGTTGAACCTGAACAGGCCATCGCCGGTTTTTCAAACACCGCCACCATTACCGTACTTTCGCTTATGATTATTGCCCTAGCCCTGGAAGACAATGGGGTTATTGCATCACTGGCGCGTTTTTTGAAAAATCTTCACATACTGCCCCTCTTTCTGTTACTGCCTATTTTCATGTTTATAACGGGAGGCATTTCAGCTTTTATCAATACAACGGCTGTTGTGATTGTATTTATAAAAATCATTTCTGAATTAGCAAAACGTTTCAAGGTTTCACAATCAAAATTATTGCTGCCCATTTCCTTTGCCGGTATTTTGGGTGGTAGTTGCACGCTAATGGGCACATCAACCAATTTAATCGTGAACTCCGTTGCACGCGATTTGGGAGCCGAAAGATTTAGTTTTTTTGAATTTTCAGGTTTTGGCCTAATTTTCCTAATTGTCGGAATTATTGTGGTTACTATTGCCTCACGATGGCTTCCAAAAGATTCCACGGAAAATTTGAAAGTAATGTACGATCTCGAAAATTACGTCACCACCGTTGTCATTAACAAAGATTCCAACTTAATAGACAAAAAAATTGAAGATACTTTTCTTTATAAAAGCAACGAAATTTCAATATTGAAACTTACGCGTCGGAAACAAATAACTAATGCTCCCGGCAGATACATTACCTTAAAAGCTAAAGACAAATTGCTGCTTATGTGCGATTTGGAAAATTTAGCGAAAATTAGCGAGGCCGAAGGTTTAAGTGTACACAAAACCCAGGACAGAAACAAAAAAACGGTTCAAGATGAAAATGATGATACTATAGTTTCTGGCAAAAAACAAGATAATGTAGGTTATGTGGAATTACTGATTTTACCCGGATCTATTTTAATTGGCAAAACTTTGAAACAATTACGAAAACAGACTTTCCAAAGTGCATTGCCCATTGCAATAAAAAAACGAAAAAATATTAGAAATACCCAAGAGCGGCTGGTCCGTAAAAATATTGAACAAATAACCTTAAAATCTGGCGACAGATTGCTGTTTGAAATTCCCAAAGATCAAATTAGCCAGCTTTACGAAATAGAAAATGTTGCAGTGCTTCGCGAGCACAAAACAAAACCAGCCGTAAATGTGAAAAAACGAACACTATCCTTCGCAATATTATTATTGGTTATAGGCTTGGCAGCCAGTGGAATATTATCAATTTTAATCAGTGCTATTACAGGAGTAAGTTTATTGTTGCTCTCCCGGTGTCTAAATTTAAATGATGTTTACCATCGCATTAATTGGCAAGTAATATTTTTATTGGCCGGCATGATTCCTTTGGGAATTGCAATGAACAATACGGGTGCAGATACGTGGATTTCAGACCATTTGCTTATCATTTTAAGTGGGCAGGCCAATATAGTAGTGATAGGTTTAATATTTTTGATAACTATGTTAATGAGCAGTGTGGTTAGCAACAATGCAACTGCCATTATAATGACTCCCATTGCAATTGCAGTGGCCGTTGGGCTCGAACTTTCCATGAAACCATTTTTGCTTTCCGTTTTGTTTGGAGCTAACTTTAGTTTTTTCACCCCAATGGGCTATCAAACCAATACATTGATCTATGGAATGGGCATTTATAAATTCAAACATTTTTTTATAATAGGAGGAATTTTATCCATAATTCTTTGGGTTTTAGGTACATTTATGCTTTCCACACTTTTTTAAATGAATACACTCATGTCAGAAAAATTTTCGATACATAATTCGATTTCAAATTTATGGGACAAACTGGACGGGTGGTTTGATGCCATTATATTGAAACTTCCGAATTTTGCAGTTGCCATTTTGGTGATGGTATTTTTTTATTTTTTGGCAAAAGGAATTCAAAGACTTTCCCGAAAAATTCTTTTTAAAAAAATTGGCGACGAATCCATAAAGCAGATACTTTCCAAGTTAATATATGCCGTGGTTTTGCTGGTAGGTTTTTTTATTGCACTTGGCGTATTACAGCTAGACAAGGTTTTGACATCCATTTTGGCAGGTGCTGGGGTTATGGGTTTGGCAATCGGCTTTGCATTGCAAGGAACCTTGAGCAACACAGTTTCCGGCTTTATGCTTTCGTTTCAGCCAAAAGTTCGCATTGGCGATTTTATTGAGGCCCAAGGAAAAAGCGGTTATGTGGAAGAAATAGATTTAAGGGCTGTTTCCATTCGCCAAACAGATAATGATTACGTTATTATTCCCAATAAAATATTTGTGGACAATCCCTTTACGAATTATTCATGGACGGAGCGCGCCAGAATTACCGTAGGTTGCGGAGTAGGTTACGAAAGTGACCTTCAAAAAGTGGAAACCCTTGTCACTAAAATAATTTCAGAAAATTTTGAGCAGCTTGAAAGCGAAAGCGTGGAATTCTATTTCACAGAATTCGGGGACAGTTCCATTAACTTTATTACCCGATTCTGGATAAAAAGTCAACAACCCCGACCTAAATTTGAGGCGACGCACAAAGCCATAAAACTTATTAAGAAGAATTTCGATGAGGCCGGCATAAACATTCCATTTCCAATCCGCACGTTGGATTTTGGCAAAAACAAGTTGCAAGTGGCGCCGAATAAAGACATTTCAGAAGATTCAGAACAAAATAACTAATCATTAATTCAAAAAATAAAAAAATATGAAAAAACTATTTAGAGTTTTATTAGCAGGCTGGGGAGCCAAAAAAATTGGTGGCGGAAAGTGTGGCTGCATCGGGACTATTGTGGTCTTCATAATATTATATTGGCTGTTGGGTTATGTTTTTGAACTATTCTGATTTAGTTGAATTAACAAAACAATAGCATCCGTTAACTAATTTTTTGGTGAGGCGTGCGGTTATATTTGCATAACAAACCTTTAAAAACTAAGTATTATGAAAAAAGCTATTGCACTAACCATGATGGCGACAGCCATTTTTGCTACCTCCTGCGTATCAAAAAAGAAGTATGTAGAACTGGAAAACCAATATAACGATACCCGCTCTACCTTGGCTAAGACCCAACTCGAAAAAGAAGAAATTGAAGCAAAATACGCCAAAATTGAGGAGCGTGTGGCAAGCTACAATTCCAAAATTCAATCGCTAACGGATAGCAACAATTCCCGCTTGCAGCAAATAGAAGGAATTGTGGTATCGGAAAATGATAAAGAAAAAATGCGACAAGCCCTTGCCAATGTAGATCCCCAAGAATTGGCACAGGCTAAAACGCTGAAAGATTCCATGAATCTGATAGTGTCTTATAACCTAAAAAAGAATCTTGACAGCAGTTTGGTTGGTCAAGGCGAAGAAGACGATATTAAAATTGATATAGACGAAACAGTGGTAATGATTACCATTTCGGACAAATTATTGTTCAACTCCGGAAGTGCCAGAGTGAACAACAAAGCAAATCCACTTTTGGAGCGCCTTGCAAGCGTAATTAATAGCGAGCCCGCATTGGAAGTTATGGTTGAAGGCCATACTGACAGTCAAACCGTGAAACCGGGCGCATATGTTAAAGATAATTGGGAACTAAGTGTTGAACGGTCAACCGCGGTAATCCGTAAATTACAGGATGACTATGGAGTAGCGCCGGAAAAATTGATTGCAGCGGGACGTAGCAGCTATCATCCGCTAACAGAAAACGAAACCAAGGAAGGACGCGCCACCAATAGAAGAACGCGTATAGTAATATTACCAAACCTTGATAAATTTTTGGCCTTGCTTTCTGCCAATTAATAAAGAAGGTAAATAACTATGGTAAAGAGCGACCTATAAAAATAGGTCGCTCTTTTTTGTAAAATATTAAAGGGCTTAAATTGAGTAAAAGCCATAAAGGCGAAAAGAAAAAGTTTCGTTAAAATTTAAAAAAATAAATTATCTTTAAAACTAAAATAGCCCTTTATAAAAAATGGAGAAAAAATTACTATCGGACTTTTGTGAACTATACTTATATGATTCCTATTCCCTGCTTCGTGTTTTTGAAAACCAACATCTCGATCTCAAAAAAAACGATTGGATTAGAGAAAGTTATAAAGAACATTTTGGAAATAAACCTTTCGTGGTTATTGCAGACAGAAGATATCCGCATACCATAGATCTGGACATTTATAAAAATGGGAAAATGAAAAACAAGATAGGACTGGCCATTGTATCTTCATTAGAAGAAGAAAGGGAAAGAGCAATTGTTGAGCAAAAGCTGTTTCCCTATAGTTTTGCATTTTTTGATAATATGGAAAACGCCCGCGCCTGGGCGGAAGGTTTTTTCTTCAAATAAATTATTTGGAGGGAGGCATAGAGGGCCTTACTTCTATTTTACTGGGCAACGTGCGTGGGTTCATTTTTAATAAGTCCACAATCAATTTTCCAATATCCTCAATTTGAATTTTCCATGCGTCGTCAGCGTCAGGTTCATTTCCGTTGAAATAAGTTGAAACCGAACCGGGCATTATGGTGCTAACTTTCACCCCGTGGTCGCGTAAATCAAGCATTGCCGCCTGCGTAAATCCTGTGAGTCCGAATTTACTGGCATTGTATGCGCTGCCTCCTTTAAAAAAATTTGTTCCCGCCAAACTTGAAATGCTTATAAAATATCCACTGTTCTTTTTTAAATGCTCGACACTCGATTTCAAAGAATAAAAAGGGCCGGATAAATTCGTGTCAATCGTTTCCTGCCATTGTTCAATGGAGATGTCTTCAACAGGGCCGAAATGTCCGAGACCGGCATTTGCAATTACAATATGAAGTCCACCGAATCGTGCAACAGTCTCCTCAACAGCTTTTTGTTGGCTTTCAAAACTTCGCACATCGGCTTCTAAACCCATAGCCTCTGCCCTATCATTTCCCAATGAATTCAATTTTTTTGCGGCCTCTTGCGCAGTTTTTTTATTTCTTCCCGTAATGGCCACATGAATTCCTTCCTTCAATAAAGCTTGGGCAATTCCGTAACCTATTCCTTTCGTGCCGCCAGTTATCAATGCGGTTTTGTTTGCTAAATTGTTCATTATTTTTTCGTTTTTTCCAAAGTTACGAATAGCCAATGCGAATGTTATTAATTTCTGCTTAAATTTGAAAAATGAAGTTGCTATACATACTTTCACTTACCATACTTTTTATAAGTTTTTCTTCCGAAAAGGAAATCCAGGAGCCATTGGTAAACCTCCGAAATATCTCCACCGAATTTGTTTATGAAATCAGGTACGCCACGCCCAATAATTTTATTGGCGAAACTTTATATGATTGTGCGGAATGCCTGCTTCGGCCCGAAGTAGCTCAGGCGCTTTTAGAGGCCAATCAATATTTCTGTGAAAAAGGATATAGAATTAAAATCTATGACTGCTACCGGCCATTGGATGTACAGAAAAAAATGTGGGCAAAGGTGCCGCGGCCAACCTATGTTGGCAATCCCTATGGCAATGGTTCAGTGCACAACAAAGGTGCAGCTGTGGATATCACCTTGGAAACTTTGGACGGCTGCTTTGTGGAAATGGGCAGCGATTACGACTATTTTGGCAGAGAAGCGCATATTGATAACTATAATTTTTCAGACGAAATTCTCGCCAATCGAAAACTGCTTTTTGAGGGTATGCGGAAATTTGGATTCAACACAATTCGCACGGAGTGGTGGCATTTCAGCTATAAAAAAAATTGGAGCTATAAAACGATGAATGTCCCATTGCCCTGTGAGTGATGTTATTCCTCCTTTCGCGGAAAGTTATGCCTGTCCTTATCAGTTATTTTAAAGGGAATTTCCGGCGTATTCTTGTAAAGCTTCAATTCAATTACATCCGATGGTAAGTTGAAATCCTTTGCAGCCAAGGCTTCTTTTACTTCCTTTATTAGTAGACCCCGTAAAACCCGCGATGCCCTTCGATAATCCACCGTGTCCACCCAAAAAAATACTTTTAGGTTCACCGTGCTTGATGCCAGTTCATCCTCAATAACAAAATTTTCGTGAAATTCGTCCCTCACAATTTCTTTGTTGTTATCCAAAATTTCCTGAATTACCATTTTGGCCGCATGAATATCGTCTTCATAACCAATACCCACAGTGAAATCCACCCGATAGAAACCATCGGCGGTATAGTTTTCAACCGGTTTTGTTAGCACGTCACTGTTCGGAATATAGATATCACGGCCATCAAATGTCTTTATATGGGAATAACGAAAGCTCAAAGCCTTAACCCTTCCGAATATATCATCAATCTTAATTGTATCGTTAATTTTAAAGGGCCGGTTGAATGCCAAAATTACTCCCGCCAGAAAATTTTTACCAATATCCTGAAAAGCGAAACCCAAAATAATTGCGCCCCCGCCCACGGCTGTCAGCAGACCGGTTGCAATTCCGTCCAATCCGGCAACCCGCAAGGAGATCATAATAGCTATAATAATTAAAACAATTTTTACTGCCTGGGCCAAAAATTTGGCCATTAACGGATCTTGTGATTTTCGCTGAAACCTTTGCTTGTAGAAATTGGTCAATATTTGAGCAAGCAGCACTCCTAAGATTATAACCAAAATTGCCAAGGCGATGCGCGGCAACACGGTCAGGAATTCTTTATAATATCTTTCTATGGAATTTTGGATGGTTTCGCTGGGCGATTGTAACAGTGGGAGCATCAATTTTTTCTTTTAAAGATAATAATTCTTACACAAAGATTTCTTCCCTTAAAATAATCTAAAAGTATAGCGGAACGAACTGCAACATGTATCTTTGCCAAAAATTTAAGTCAGTGGAATTTTCAGTAAAAACTTTTCGAATAATTAGCACTTTGGAAGCTATTTCATTTTTGGTGCTTTTAGGAATTGCAATGCCATTAAAATATATTTGGCACATGCCACAAATGGTCCAAATTGTAGGAATGGCACATGGAGTTCTATTTGTGCTATATGTTATGGGGGCGCTGTATATGTACCGAAAAATGCAATGGTCAATAACAGATCTTTTTGTGATTATCATGTGTTCTATAATTCCCTTCGGCCCTTTTTATGTGGAACGTAAATATTTATAAATGAACCGGGAAACGATTCAGGATTTTAGTTGTATACTTCAAAATTACCTCGTTAACGAAGGCATGGCCATAGATTGGGCCATTTTTTTGAACGTACTTCTAAATTGTATTATCGTTTTTACGGGAGTACTTATTCTAGAGGTTATTTTTAGAAAATTTATTATTGAAGCTTTTAGGGCATTCAGCAATAAAACGAAAACCACTTTTGATGATTATCTAGTTAAAAGTAACTTTCCAAAATACATTGCGCACGGCATATTGCTCGGGATAATTTGGTATCTCCTTCCAATCATTTTTATTGAATCTCCTTTGATGACCGGAATGATGATGGTTGTTGCGCAAGTTTATTTGGTGATACTCTGTGTATATATTTTCAGAAGTATTCTGCGCACTACCCGAAATTATCTTGTTGAAAATGATAGATATCGGGACAAGCCGATGGAAAGTTATGTGCAGGTAATGATGATTTTTGCCTGGGGGGTCGGCATTTTCTGGATTATTCAATTGCTTACTGGGTTTTCGCTTGTAAGTCTAACCACACTTGGTGCGGCTTCTGCGGTAATCCTTTTAATTTTTAAGGATACAATTCTTGGCTTTGTTGCAAGCATTCAAGTTTCAGTTAATGACATTGTTCGGATTGGCGACTGGATCACCTTCAGTAAATATGGCGCAGATGGATACGTTACCGAAATCAATCTTGCCACTGTTCGCGTTCAAAACTGGGACAATACCTATACAACCATACCTACCTATAGTTTAATTGCCGATTCCTTCCAAAATTGGCGAGGCATGCAGGAAAGTGATGGAAGAAGAATAAAACGGTCTATTTTTATAAAACAATCCTCCATTAGATTTCTTTCTGTGGATGACGTGGAACGACTGAAGAAAATACAACTGATTAAGCCTTATTTGGAACATCGCCAAAAAGATGTTGACAGATACAATGAGAAAAATGAAATTGACAAAGAGTTATTGATAAACGGCCGGAACCAAACCAATCTCGGGGTTTTTCGATATTATGCTGATGCCCTGCTGAATGAAAATTCTGCCATCAATAAGGATTTGTTTTTAATGGTCCGCCATTTAGCACCCACCGATAAAGGAATTCCAATTGAAATTTTCTGTTTCAGCAAAGACAAACGGTGGGTAAATTATGAACATATTCAGGCTGATATTTTTGACCATCTTTTGGCGGCCATCCCCTATTTTGACCTTGAAATTTTTGAACTTCCCACGGGCAAGGATTTGCAGGCATTGGCATAATTTTCTGGGCCTTACCAATCCGTAACACCTTTAAATTTTCGATTCTTCATTAATTGCACTCAACATTATTTATATAATTTACCATTTCACCTTCTTCAATATGGTATAGGATTGAATACGTTTTCATCATTCCTCTTTTACTCGGATTTGCTAGATTTACTTCCAATTCATTTATTAAATCTGCACAGTCCCCGAAATATTCCTTCACTTTTCTAATGGCTTTTTCTGAAACGCTTTTAGCTGCGGAATGGGCAATCCTACGCTCAACAAGATTTTTTTCACTGTCAAAAATATAGAAGAAATGAACCCCTTGCCCAATATAATCTCCAAGAATATATTTATCGCTTTTCGCAATAATTCGATGCACGCGAAGGCCGCTACCGTCTTTGCTGTGCGGAAGAGGCATAAAAACAACCTCTCCATTTCCAAGTTTTGCCTCGGAGTATTCGGTGTTTTTTATATCCTGAATGTTTCCATCGAAATCAAAATAATATAACAATTTCTCATTAAATGCTATTGGACCATAACTTCCCGCGGCCATCCCCCCGATGGATTTTTTCTTATCGGAATTTGAACCGTCGTAAATAGTAATCAATTCACCCGAATTTTTTAGAATCGTGCCCCTCTCCTTTTGTGCATAGGTAGTGAGAGTTAAAAATAAGGTAAGCATACAGATAATATTTTTCATATATACAGATTTTAATCTGCAATATAACTTTTATACATCCTTTTGATAAAAAAAACTATGAGAATTATTATTATTTATTAATAAAAATAGTTTTTCGATTTACGAATTCCCGAATTCCATGTTCGCTCAACTCCCGTCCGTAGCCACTTTGCTTTATTCCGCCGAAAGGAAGTCGTGGGTCACTTTTTACCAGTTCGTTTATAAAAACGGCACCTTCGTCAAACTGAAATGCGAGCTTTTCGGCTTCGGCAATATTTTTTGTGAAAATGGAAGCTCCCAACCCAAATTTTGAATAGTTTGATAGTTCAATCGCCTCTTCAATGGTTTTAAAAGTAGTGACTGAAAGTACTGGTCCAAAGGTTTCTTCATTGAAAACAGCCATTTTTTCAGTTACGCTGGTTAGCACCGTTGGCTCAAAATATGCATTTTGCCGCTTGCCGCCTATTGCCAATTTTGCACCAGCTTTAATGGAAGCATTTACCTGTTTTTCCAAATCCTTCGCTAAATCTTCGCGCGCCAAAGTTCCCACAAAAGTTTCTTCATCCATGGGGTCACCACATTTCAGTTCGCGGATTTTTACGAGCATTTTTTCAACGAATTCTTCCGAAATTGATTCGTCAATTATCAATCGCTTTCCGGCAATACAACTTTGTCCCGTATTCTGAAAGCGCGCCATAACGCAGGTTTCAATGGTCTTTCCAATATCGCAATCCTTCAAAACCACAAGCGCGTTGCTTCCGCCCAATTCCAAAACCGTTTTTTTTATATTTTTCCCAGCAATGGAAGCCACGGAAGAACCGGCTGGGCCACTGCCCGTTAGCGTTACGGCTTTCACCTTTTCATTCTCAATTATATCCTCAATAACATCACTTCCGACCAGTAATGTTGTAAAACAATTTTCCGGAAATCCCGCACGTTTGAATATTTTTTCAATATTCATAGCGCTTCCGAAAACATTTGAAGCATGTTTCAAAATAGCTACATTTCCTGCCATAAGTGCGGGCGCAGCAAACCGGAACACTTGCCAATATGGATAATTCCACGGCATAATTGCTAACACCACTCCCAACGGCTCATAACTCACGTAACTTTTGTCCGCATCGGTTTTTATCACTTCATTTTGAAGATGCTTTTCGGCATTCTCGGCATAATATTCACAGCCCCAGGCGCATTTTTCAATTTCGGCAATAGCTTGCGAAATGGGTTTTCCCATTTCCAAAACAATGGTCTCGGCATATTCCTTTTTGTTTTTTTTCAACTCTGAAGCGGCGGCGAGCATCAATTTTTTTCTTTCCGAAAAAGAAGTTTCGCGCCAACTATAAAATCGTTTGTCGGCTTTGTCGATTATTTCGGAAACTTCCTTTTTTGTGTGGTTTTTATATGATTTCAATTCCTTTCCGTTATAAGGATTGATTGAAAGTGTAGTGGCCATGGTTTTTCTTTTAAAAGTATTGAAAACAAAAGGAAGGTTACAACCGATTATGATGATTTTAACGAGTTTTCGATTGAAAATAAACCTCAAAAACCCTCGTTAACTTTATAAGTATTGTGATACATTTGCCAAAAATCAGAACAAAAATTAAGATGAAAAATACAGCTCTTTCCCACATTCACGAACAATTGGGTGCCAAAATGGTGCCGTTTGCAGGATACAATATGCCCGTTTCCTACGAGGGCGTCAACGCCGAACACGAAACCGTCCGTAATGGCGTGGGCGTTTTTGACGTTTCGCATATGGGCGAGTTTTTAATTACTGGACCAAATGCGCTGGATTTAATTCAAAAAGTATGTAGCAACGATGTGTCAAAAATTGAGGACGGACAAGCGCAGTATAACTGTTTGCCGAATGAAACCGGCGGAATTGTTGATGATTTGATCGTTTATAAAATTGCAGATGAAAAATATTTGTTGGTGGTGAACGCTTCAAATATTGATAAAGACTGGGATTGGATTTCAAAATACAACACTTTCGGCGCGGACATGCGCAATCTTTCCGAAGATTATTCGCTATTGGCAATACAAGGTCCGAAAGCTATTGAAGCTATGCAATCATTAACTTCGGAAGATTTAAGTGCCATAAAATTCTATCATTTTAAAGTTGCTGATTTTGCGGGAATTCAGCACGTAATAATCAGCGCCACAGGATATACCGGAAGCGGCGGATTTGAGATCTATTGCAAAAACAATGAAGTGGAACAGGTTTGGAACAAAGTGATGGAAGCCGGAAAGGAATATGGGATAAAACCAATCGGACTTGCCGCACGCGACACGCTTCGACTGGAAATGGGGTTCTGCCTTTACGGAAATGATATAAATGATACTACTTCACCATTGGAAGCTGGGTTGGGTTGGATTACGAAATTCACAAAAGATTTTGTCAATTCCGAAAATCTGAAAAAACAAAAAGAAGAAGGCATTACAAGAAAATTAATCGGATTCGAACTGAATGAACGCGGCATTCCGCGCCACGACTATGAAATTGTGGACAAGGATGGTAAAAATATTGGAATCGTTACCAGCGGCACCATGGCCCCCTCGTTAAACAAAGGCATTGGACTTGGCTATGTTTCCGTAGAGCACAGTACCACCGGAACGGAAATTTTTGTTCAAATAAGAAATAAGCCCGTTAGCGCAACAATCATTAAAACCCCGTTCTATAAAAATTAATGGCCAACCGCATTCTCATACTTGGCGGCAGCGGTTTTATTGGCAATGCGCTTTACAGGGAATTTCATTCATACTTTGAAGTTCAGGCAACCTATTGCCACCAGCACGGCGCTTTTTCGGAAAATCAGGTTTTTCATAATTATTGCGTGGAAGAGGATTCGCTTTTCCTATTGTTGAATAAAATAAGGCCAACAACTATTATTTCCGTACTTAATGGGGATTTCAAATGTCAATTGGAGGCGCACCAACAGCTCGTGAATTATGTATTGATTAATCCAAAATGTTCCGTATTGTACGTTTCTTCGGCAGCGGTTTTTGATGCAAAGCATAGGCATCCGTCTTTTGAAAATGACGTTCCTGTTTCGGAAACAAAATTGGGAAAATATAAAATTGCCGCTGAAAATTTATTGCTCGGCAACATTCCTTCGCAAACCTCGATTTTAAGATTACCGCTGGTTTTGGGAATAAATTCCCCCGAAATTGTCCATTTGCGCCAATGCATGAGACATCACGCCACTTTCGAAGTTTTCCCCAATTTAGTAATAAGTGCCACGACCATAAATAAAGTTTGCCAGCAGGTTCACTACATTATCAATAAAGCATTGCGTGGAATTTTCCATTTGGCCAGCAATGATATGATTCATCACGACGAACTTTTCAAAGAAATAGCCTCAAAAATGGGCGATAAAATGCCTATCTTTAAAAATGTCTTCAATAGCAATGAGGACCGTTATAATGCCATTCTTCCAAAAATAAACAAATTGCCAAATCCGCACCAAATAACTGTGCAGCAAGTAATTGAGGAATGCAGTTTAAACGAAGAAATTATATCAATTAAATAAAAGAAAAATATGAAAGCCTTATCGGAAAAAGAAATTACTACCAACTTAAAAGAATTTGAAGGTTGGGATTATGTTGATGGCGCTCTGCACACCATTTTTGAATTTGAGGATTTTAAAGAGGCGTTCTCGGCGATGACCAGAATAGCTTTTGAAGCCGAAAAACTGCAACATCACCCGGAATGGAGTAATGTCTACAATTCATTGGAAATATATCTTTCCACCCACGATGCCAACGGTGTTACCGAAAAGGATTTTGAATTGGCGAAAATTATTGATGAATTGATTGGGTAAAATTTCCGAATTATAAGAGCCTATTATAAACATTCACTTTTTTGAAATTTGGTGCTCGGTTTTTGGAATTTTTTATATTTGCCCTTTCTTTACGATAAAAAATAACAATAGAAAATAATTTATGGGAAGAGCTTTTGAATTCAGAAAAGCAAGAAAAATGAAGCGTTGGTCCGCAATGTCCAAAGCTTTTACGCGAATCGGGAAAGATATTGTAATGGCCGTGAAGGAAGGCGGTCCGGATCCCGACGCCAATTCCAGATTGCGGGCGGTTATCCAAAACGCCAAGGCCGTGAATATGCCCAAGGAAAATGTGGAGCGCGCCATAAAACGGGCAAGTGATAAAAGTTTGGGCGATTTTAAGGAAGTGCTTTTTGAAGGCTACGCGCCGCACGGAATAGCAATTTTGATTGAAACCGCTACTGATAATAACACTCGGACCGTTGCCAATATTCGTAGTTATTTCAACAAATGTGATGGCAGTCTCGGCACTTCCGGTTCTGTTTCATTTATGTTTGACCACACTTGTAATTTCAGAATAAATCCCGAAGGATTGGATATTGAGGAACTTGAACTTGAACTGATTGATCACGGCGTTGATGAAATTTTTGAGGATGAAGATGGTATAATGATCTACGCTCCTTTTGAAAGTTTCGGCGCGATACAAACTTATTTGGAAGAAAATAAAATTGAAATTTTATCTTCCGGTTTTGAGCGTATTCCTCAGGTAACGAAAAAATTATCGGAAGATCAAGTGGGAGATGTTGAAAAACTTCTCGAAAAAATTGAGGAGGATGATGACGTGCAAAATGTGTACCACACGATGGAAGAATCATAAAAAGATTTATTAGAGCATAAAAAAAGCCACCAAAAATAGGGTGGCTTTTTTAATGGAATTATTTCTTTTATCTGTCAACAAAAGTTAAGGACGATGCGCCAGCAAAAGGAAATGAGAATGAGGGTTGTAAATTTCCACCGGGACCAATTTCGCTGAAGAAGAGAACCTTACCTCCTTCATTTGCGCGCTCGGCAACGAAAATGGTTTGACTGATGCTTTCATAATCTACAGCAACAGGATTTCCAAGTTGCGTGAAATTACCCGAAACTCTAACTTGATTTCCGGCTACCGGCAATGTTTCACCGTTGGGCGTAGCTTCAAATTTTGATACAAATCCGCTTATAAAATGAATTGCTCCATCATTTTCATTGGATGCATCGCCAATATCAGTCAAGATCACTACTCCCCCATCTTCGGCAATACCGTGGGTGCGGGTTATGCCCTCAATAGTAATTTGTTTATCGGGCGAGGCGGTTATATCGGTAGTATAGGTCGCGACGAAATTTTTCAATACTGCAACATCAGAAGTTTTGTCAACCACTGTGTATAAATCATTACCAATAAACTCGATTCCCCAAAGGGCGTAATTCACAAACACGGTATTTCTTAGTGTATATCCGGACGCATCCCGGGTGAATACAAACAATCTGCCATCATCAGTATTTGGATTTCCATCCGTATCTGCATTATCTGCAACAACGTAAACATCATTATTTACTGCAATATCGCGGGGACTTTCTAAAACCGGATTACTTGAAAGCAAAAAATTTAATGGATTTCCACTTTCGGTATTTTCAACATTTGAATATGTGTTTATTGATCGTTGGCTCCGTGAGTTTATAATAAGTTCATCTGCATCGTCGTCATAGTAAATGCCTTCATTATCATCGGAACTGGTTGCAAAGGAACGAAAGGCAATCCCGTTGGGTGTAAAATCAAATACTCCAACTGCATTATTTGTATTGCTTGTGGCATAAACATTGGCCAAGATGGGGTTTGGTGGCGGATCTCCAGCTCCATCCTCATCATCAGCATCACAAGAAATCAGGGATACTGATAATGCAAAAATTGGTAATAGATATTTAATATTTTTCATAGCATTTAAGTGTTTAATTGTTTTTTACAGTGCATATTTAAACATAACAAACCAAAAATAAGATAAGAGGAAGTAATGCTTAACTAATATTTAACAACAGTCACTGATAATCAGTTAATTATAATGAATACCCGTAGTTCTATTAACACGTTTTTGGCTAGGAAAATTTTCTGTTTTTGCCAATTATGGTTTTGTAATAGGAGCGTATTACGAGCGAATCTTTATGATAATCACCCGAAGGATAGAATGGTTTGTTTACAATCACTTTTTTGGTAGCGTAATCAAATCCTACACAAATGATTGGAACATTTGCCAATAACGCAATGTAATAATATCCCGTTTTCCAGGATTCCACTTTTTTTCGTGTTCCTTCAGGAGATAATGCCAAACGGAATTCCTTCTTTTCATCAAAAAGCTGCGCGATTGCTTCCACCTTGTTTTGCCCTGGAGTTCTGTCCAAAGGCGCACCTCCCATCCATTTAAAATACCAACCAAAGGGCCATAGGAACAGTTCCTTCTTAGCTATATAATTAATCTCTGTCCGTAATATTTTTCGGGCGAATGCGCCAATGTAGAAATCATGCCAACTAGTGTGCGGGACAACAATAACCACGGCTTTTTTAATAGCTGGATTGAAAGAACCTTCTATTTTCCAGCCCATCAAATTGTAGAATATGAATTTGATAATTCCCATTGAAAAAATTAAGAATCTACATTTTTGAATACAGTTCTCTTAATTTATCTCGGTTAATTCTGTCCTTCCAATTGCTTCCTAAAGCATTTTCCCAAAGAGGCACCATCCCCAGAGCCACAGTAATCATGGTTTCCATTTTTTCTTCCGAAAGGTTTTTGCAGACTTCTTGGGGAATTTCCACTTCGTGCTTTGCAACCATCTTTTTAAAAAGTGCTACATCCTTGTTATAGAATTCTTCCAGAAACTGAAATACAATACAATTGCCAACCCCATGCTTCGTTCCTAAAACGTAGCCGAGGCCATAGCTCATGGCATGTGCCACCCCAACTTGGGAATAGGCAATACTCATTCCGCCGTGCCATGAAGCCATCATTAATTTTGCGCGCATTTCATCATCTGAAAGTGTGTCGCCAAGAAAAATTTCCATACATAAATCGTATGCCTTTTCGCCATAACTCTGGCTAAATGCATTCAGAAATGTTCCATTTAAGGATTCAACACAGTGGATAAAACAATCCATCCCGGTAAAAAACCATTGATTTTTTGAAACACCTTTTGTCAAGTCTGGATCTAAGATTACTTGATCAAATGGAGTAAAGTCACTGTTGATCCCCAATTTGCGCACCGGCCCCGTTAAAACTGTAGTGCGGGAAACTTCGGCTCCAGTTCCGGAAATTGTGGGAATACCTACGTGATAAACGGCTTTATTTTTAACAAGGTCCCAGCCTTGATACTGCTCGGCACTTCCCTGATTGACCAACATAATCGATACTGCCTTTGCCAAATCCATCACGCTGCCCCCACCGATACCGATAATTCCGGAAGGTGTGTTAGTAAATTCAGTTTTAATGTCTTTCACCAAAGTGTCAACTTGTGAAGTTTTTGGCTCTTCATCGGCAGAAATATATATCAGTTTATCATTGAAGCGAAGATTTATTCTATTTAAGAAAGCTATGTTGCCTTCAAAAACATCATCAACTAAAAAAATAAACGGAGCTTTTTCTTTGGTTTGGGATGATAATATGGTTGAAAGTTGATCAAAACAGCCCTCCCCAAAAACCACTTTGGGCACCATGGGAAAGTTTCTGAATTTATTGTTTACCGTAGGCACACTTGACTCACGAAGAAGTTCATTGGCTTTTTCGAGATCCTCTGGAGTATCTATTTCTACCCCTGTGGTATTTGAAATTGCCATTTTTATATTTTTTCCATATTCCAAGTAGCGTATACATTCTATTTTTTCAACGGCTTCCAGCGTTCGCATTGGCAAACGATAAAAATCCATAAGGGCCTGCTTCCGGAAGGCATAGATACCTTTGTGCTTATAGTACTGCATTGCCACATTTTTATCGCGCGGATATGGAATGGGTGAACGGGAAAAGTAGAGGGCAAAATTATCTTTATCCACAATTACCTTTACGCAATTGGGATCGCTTATTTCCTTCCAGTCGTGAATTTCGGTCATTAACGAGGCAAGATCAATTTTATGTGCATCGGGTTCTTTAAAGACAGCAAGAACCTTTTCTAAACCTTCACGATTGGTGAAAGGTTCATCGCCCTGCACATTCACCACAATATCAATGTCCATATTTTCAACTGCCTCTGCAATACGGTCGCTGCCGCAATCGTGCTCCGTTTGGCTCATAATGGCTTTGCCTCCGCTCAATTCAATTTCTTTAAAAATTACCTCGCTATCTGTCACCACATATACTTCATCGAATAGATTCGTGGCCTTGGCAGCTTCATACGTTCTAACTATCACTGGCTTCCCGCCTAGATCCTGCATTAATTTTCCTGGAAATCGGGATGCGCCGTAACGCGCGGGAATCATTGCTATTATTTTCAATACAGAGTTTTTAAAAATGAATTCAAAAATAAGAAGATTAAATTCTTGGCGAACTTTTTTTCCGATGCTTTTTATAAATCCGAAAAATTATGAAGAATAGAAAAGGAACGAACAAAAATGCTATAACAGGAACCAGTATGGAGGCGACCGCCATGGCGATGGAAGTGCCTGTTTCAATGGTGGCTATAACCGGATTTGCAAGCCCGCCAGTAGTTGTACTAGAGGTTATCCGCGCGACGGCCGTGGTGCCTTTTATTGCGGCCGCAGTACCGCCTCCTGCAATAATGGCCAAGGCCCACGTTACCAATGGATTTAAATCCGCCATTGTTGCCACCATCACAAAAGTTCCTGCTAAAGTTGCAACGGGTAAAGCTATGGCATCCAACAGATTATCTACCCAAGGAATATAATAACCGAACAACTCTATTAGAGTAGCAACGCCAATTGTGATTACCGCGGCAAGGCTGCCCATCCATTCCCAATCTTCATTAAGAGGGATAACTTCCGAAAAACCTGCCAAACTTAGAATCAGCAATGGCAGAAACACACGAAAACCAACAGCTGCAGCGAGCCCAATACCCAGAAAAATGCTCGTGGTTATCTCTAGAATTTCCATATTTATACAAGAGAATTTAGTAGTAGCCGAGAATAAAATTATCAGCCTTTAGAAACTAATCTACGAAAAAATCGTCCTTAAATCCTATTAAGTACAGTTTTTTCTGCGCACGTGTAACCGCTGTGTAAAGCCATCTAAGATATTCTTTATCAATCCCATTGGGAAGATAGGGTTGCTCCACGAATACGGTATTCCACTGTCCACCTTGGCTTTTATGGCAGGTTATTGCATAACTGAACTTGACCTGTAATGCGTTAAAAAATTTATTGTTTTTTACCGCCAAAAACTTTTTGTATTTCGATTTTTCTGAGGCGTAATCCTTCATTACTTCCTGATAAAGCTTGTTGGCTTCATCATATGTAAGCGATGGGCTTTCTGACGTTATTGTGTCTAAAAGCAAAACCGTTTCCAGGGGCTTCATATTTGGGTAATCCACCATTCGTATTTTTACTTCGGCGAAGCGGAAACCGTAGAGATTCTTAAAAGCAAAAATCTCCAAAACTTCAATAATATCACCATTGGCTATAAAGCCGGCTTCGCTTGCATTGTCTACCCAGAAATAGTTGTTTTTTACAACCATCAAATAATCGCCGGCGGAAAGTTCTGCTTCCTGAAACAATATCCGTTCACGAATGCTTTGGTTGTAAAGATTAGCCCGTTTGTTTGAACGTACAATTATAACAGTATCTTCATTTCCCAAGGCAGCATAACTATCATTTATAGCATCCATAATTTCTTGCCCATCCACGGGTCTAATTATATCGGGAAAATGGATTCCGGAGAATTTGAAAGCTTCATAAAGCTCATCGTCAAGACGTTCACGAATTCGGGTTGCATTCTCCAAAATGCCGCTATCTTTTTGCTGCCTTACCACTTCATTTAATTCAAGCGATATAACCTCTTTATTATATTGGTTCTGCAGTACTTTTGCATCCAAAGCGGGACTAATGGCCAAATGCACTGGGGGTAATTGTGCGGAATCACCTATCAACAATAGTTTGCAATTATTTCCGCTGTAAACGAATTGCATCAAATCATCCAATAATGAGCCATTTCCGAAGAGTTTCGCCTCCGTGTTAACATCGGGAATCATCGAGGCTTCATCAACGATAAAAAGCGTGTTACGGTGTTTATTATCCTGAAGAGTAAATGATACAGAACCTTTTTCAGCTTTCGGAAAGTATATTTTTTTATGAATGGTGAAGGCTTGTGTGTTTGAATAATTGCTGATAACCTTCGCAGCTCTTCCGGTTGGCGCCAAAAGAACGGCGCGTTTTTTGGCCCGTGCCAGGTTTTTTACTAAAGACCCTACGATTGTTGTCTTTCCGGTTCCGGCATATCCTTTCAGCAAAAAAGTTTCATTTTTGTTTGGGCTCAGCACAAATTTCGCCAACAATTGAAGTGCAATATCCTGTTTTAGGGTTGTGTTATGTGGAAAATCGGTTTTCAAAAAACCGTAAAATTCTGATTCATTCATCCTTCGCTGCTATCAATGAGGGATTAAAGATAGGTATGATTTTTTCGGAATATACTTTTACGAACAAAAAAAAATTGTAGATTTGCGAGAGACCTATTAGTAAATCACCTTAAATAAAAATCAATAATGAAATTAGTAATTCAGATTGTTCTTTGGATTGTCATCATCTTTTTGGGCTGGAAATTATGGAGCTCCATTATGGGGCCCGTAGAATTCAATAAAGTTAAAGAAGCCCGTTACGTTAAAGTAATCCAAAATCTAAAGGATATTCAAGCTGCTGAACTTGCGCACAAAGAGATAACAGGAAGTTTTACAGGAGACTGGGACAGTTTGATTAATTTTATTGAGACTGCAAAATTCGCAATTACCCAAAGAAGGGATACAAGTTTTGCCGATGTAGCCAAAAATAAGGCTTTCGGAATCAGTGAGGGTTACTTTATCGAAGAATCATTAATTGATACACTAGGCTTTACACCAGTAAAAGATTCGCTTTTTGGAAATTCAGGCAGATATAAAACAATGATGAATGTGCCAGTGGAAGGCGTGAATGCCAAATTTGACCTAAAAGCTGGAAAAATTGTAAAGAATGACGCCACCTATTCCGTGTTTGAAGCAAAAGTTTCCAAAAAAACGGTATTGGGTGATCTTGACAAAGATCTTTTAATGCAAGAAATGCAGGTGCAGTCTGTTGATGGGGTAAATGGTCCTGATATTAAAGTGGGCTCACTGGAAGAAGTAAACACTTCTGGAAACTGGCCAAAAATTTATGACACAGCAAGAGGAAACTAACATACAAAATAGCTCAAAAAACAGACTGTCCGTTCAAGTTTCTTTGAACGGGCTTTCTTTTTTGGTATCACACCCCGATCTAAAGTCGCCTGTTTTATTCGTGGATAAAATTCTGGACCACAGCACCACACCCGAGGAATTGTTGATGGACATTGAATCAATAATCTTTAAAAACGAAATTTTAAATTCAAGTTTTTCCGAAGTTTCCGTTATTTATTCCACGCCAGTTTACAGTCTTGTGCCCTCCCCTCTTTTCGATGAAACAAAGGCCAGCGAATATTTAAAATTTAATTCCAAAATACTCGCCAATGATTATATGGCGAACGATGTTTTGGAAAACCAAGAAATCGTGGTAGTATACGTTCCTTTTATGAACATCAACAATTTCTTCTTTGAGAAATATGGCGCCTTTAACTACTTCCATTCAACCACTGTATTTTTGAAGACGATATTTGCCATTGAAAAGTATTCGCTCCCGAAAATGTACCTTCATTTTCAAAAGAATAATTTTGATTGTATAGTTCTCAATAACGGGGAATTGCAACTGTGCAATAGCTATTCCTTCAAAACACCCGAAGATTTTATTTATTATACCCTTTTCTGTATGGAGCAATTGAATCTGAATCCCGACAACTGCACTGTAATACTTTGTGGGGAAATTGAAAAGGATGACGCAAATTATAAATTGGCCTATACCTATATTCGAAATTTGGAATTTTTGAACATAAATTCATCCATAAATTTGAGCAGTGATAAGTATCTGCCACACAACCAATTCATTTTAAAAAACGCACTTTAATGCGCATAATTTCCGGTACATACAAAGGAAGACGATTAACCGCACCAAAAAACCTACCCGTGCGCCCTACTACTGATTTCGCAAAGGAAGCTCTTTTCAACATTTTAAGGGTTCGCTATGCATTTGAGGAAATCGCCGTGCTGGATCTTTTCAGTGGCACCGGCAACATCAGTTTTGAATTTGCATCGCGTGGGGTTCCAAACATCACCTCGGTTGATGTCCACCTTGGCTGTATTCAATATATAAATAAGGTGTCGGAAGAATTCGACTTTCCAATTCACACCATAAAAACAGATGTTTTTAAATATCTCGAAAAAGCAGCCGGTAAATTCGACGTGATCTTTGCCGACCCACCCTATGATTTTGATATTTCACAATTTTCAATTATATTAAAAAATATTTTTGAAAAAAAGCTTTTGGGCGAAGATGGAATATTAATAATTGAACATTCAAAAATGAATGACCTTTCCAAAAATGAACATTTCACCGAGGCCCGAAAATATGGAGGAAATGTTTTTAGTTTTTTTAATTAAAAAGTAGCTATGGAGAGTCTGGCATTAGATACCACTTTTGGTACCGTAACCGTTTTTGACAATATAATTTCAATAGTTGTTGATGAAGGCGCAACCTTCAAGGCAGATGATTTAGCCGAACTTTTTGAGCTATATGACACCCATTTTCCGAATAAAAATTTCGGCTATATTTCAAATAGAATCAATGATTATTCCATAGAACTCAGTCCAAAATTGTACCGATCGGTCCATTCAAATTTAGTGGCGATTGCAGCGGTCTGTTATACTGATGCTTCGTACAGGAATGCGCAATTCGAAAAGGAATTTTACAAAAAGCCTTTTGCAGTTTTCAGAAAATATGATGACGCAGTGGCCTGGCTCGAAGAATTTATATAAAAAAAAAGCAGGTCTATAAGCCGGATTCTGTCCACCGATTTTTAACATCGGGGCCCTATCATTTATCTAGGCGTTCCGTTGCCGAAACGCTCCATCTGCCTACCCTCCTGCTCGGGCGGGAACCCTCGAGCGCAGGTTTACGTGGCATTTCACCGCATAGAGTTTACATGATTTCACTACAGCATTACCTGTACATCCTTTCTGTTGCACTTGTCCTAATCCCGAAACGAATTCGGGACCGACGGCCGTTAGCCGCTATGCTTCCCTATGGTGTCCGGACTTTCCTCCTCGAAACAAGCTCGAGGCGATAAGGCGACCTGCGGTGCAAAAATACTAATGTTAATAAATATGGTAAAATACAAACAGCTATTTTTTTAAAAGCCGCCGCACATCTTTATATTTGCTAGCAAGTCAATATTACTCTTTGAGGTGTTAAAATAAGACAGCCAAAAATAAGATCGGTCGCAATTTTTTTTAAATTTTCACTGCCCATTGCCACTAAATACTGACTACTGACTACTGAAAAAATATGGAACACTTCATTGTATCAGCCCGCAAGTATCGCCCCGCCGTTTTTAAAGATGTCGTTGGGCAGCAGGCCATTACCAATACTTTGGAAAACGCTATAGAAAATAACCACTTGGCGCAGGCGCTTCTTTTTACGGGGCCGCGTGGGGTTGGGAAAACCACCTGTGCAAGAATTCTTGCCAAGAAAATAAATTCTGATGGAACCGAAAAGGAAGGCGAGGATTTCGCGTTCAATATTTTTGAATTGGATGCCGCTTCAAACAACTCGGTGGACGATATCAGGAATTTGATTGACCAAGTGCGGATTCCGCCGCAGGTTGGAAAATATAAGGTTTATATTATTGACGAGGTGCATATGCTTTCCGCCTCGGCTTTCAATGCATTTTTGAAAACTTTGGAAGAACCCCCGAAGCACGCAATCTTCATATTAGCTACCACTGAAAAACATAAGATAATCCCAACCATTCTATCGCGATGCCAGATTTTCGATTTCCGAAGAATAGGCGTTCGTGATATAAAGGAACATTTAGCCGACGTTGCAAAGGCTGAAAACATTGATGCCGAAGACGACGCACTACACATTATTGCTCAAAAAGCAGATGGCGCCTTGCGCGATGCACTTTCTATTTTTGACCGCGTGGTTAGTTTCGCCGGCAAAAATCTTACGCGCGATGCCGTAACCGAAAACCTCAACGTACTCGATTATACTTGGTATTTTCAGATAACAGATTTGCTTTTGGAAAACAACATTCCGCAGGTTTTAATTACTTATAACGATATTCTTTCCAAAGGCTTTGACGGACATCATTTTATTATGGGTCTTGCCTCCCATTTCCGCGACCTTTTGGTTTGCAAAAATCAGGAAACGATTACGCTTTTGGAAGTTGGCGAACAGGTGAAGACAATGTATTTTGAACAGTCACAAAAAACTACAACCCAATTTTTGATTGAAGGAATTGACATTGCAAATACTTGCGACCTTAAATACAAAAACAGTCAAAACCAACGGCTTTTGGTGGAGCTTTGTTTGCTTCAACTTGCTTCCCTGACTTTTCAGGGCGAAAAAAAAAAATTCACTAGCGGCGAGCGTTTCGTAATACCTCCCTCCCATTTTAAGAATGAAAAGCTGGCTTCAGATAAAATAACTTCTGCCGGAAGTATTGTTCCAAAAGCGTATAAAAAGGTTGAAGTTTCAAATGATGCTGTTGAAAATTTAAAGGACGCTGATTCCCACGAAAAAGTTTCCGATGAAAATTATGCTTCGGAAAACATCACTTCCGAAGAAAAAATCTACGAAAAGCCAGACAGCGGTGAACCACAAAAAGTAATCGAGCGACCACAAATTCTCGCCGAGCGCAATGCTAAAAAAGTTTCTGCGCTTTCATTAAAAAGCATTCAAAAAAAACAGGAGATAAAGCAGGAATTATTCGCCAACCAACCCGATGCGGAAAATCTTCCCGTGAATGATTTCTCCGAAGAGGAAATGCAGGCCGCATGGACGGAATATACCGCAAACGTTGAAAGCGATGGAAAATACAACCTTCTTTCGCACTTAACGATGGGCATTCCAAAGTTAGAGGGCGCAATTATCCATCTGGAATTTCCGAATCAAACCATAAAAACGGAAGTGGAGCGTGCAAAATTTGAACTGCTCGGTTTCCTGCGGGAAAAACTTCAGAATTACGAAATTGACCTGGATATAACGGTAAATGAAACCTCCGAAAAACGGTACGCTTACACAACGCGGGAGAAATTCGAAAAAATGAAGGAGAAAAATCCGCTGATAGAAAAATTACGAAGGGAATTTGATTTGGATATATAGTCGCTGTAAATTCCAAATTGTAAACGGCAAATTCCCATAAGTACCAAAAAAAATCAATCATCAACAATTGGCAATCGTAAATCGTAAATTTTAATAATGTTAGGTTTAAAACTTCCCACAGACCCACGCTGGGTAAATATAGTTGAAAAAAATATTGAGGACATCCTTACCGATCATGCTTGGTGCGAGCAAAAGGCAGCATCCACCGCGGTGTCGCTAATTGTTGGTTTTCCTGAATATACTGAATTGGTGCAGGAAATGATTGCTCTGGTAAAGGAGGAAATCAGCCATTTTAAAATGGTGCACGATAAAATTTTGGAAAATGGCTGGGTATTGGGCCGCGACCGAAAGGATGAATATGTGCTGCAAATTGTGCAATTTTTTCCAAAAGGTGGAAGCCGTACCACACAACTTGTACACAGATTGCTTTATGCGGCTTTAATTGAAGCCCGAAGTTGTGAACGTTTCCGTCTTTTGAGTGAACAGCTTGAAGATAAAGAGCTGGCAGAATTTTACCGAAAATTGATGGTGAGCGAGGCTAATCATTATACTATGTTTTTAGGTTTCGCCCGGCAATACGGGAACCGAAAGGAAGTGGACCAAAAGTGGAATGATCTATTAATATTTGAAGCCGAAGTAATGAAGGATTTGGGAAAACATCACTCCATTCACGGATAAAAAAAACTACAGTTCTTTCAAATGAAACTGAAAAGACGAAGAAAATTAGTTAAGTATATAGATATTTTAGATCGGCCTATCCGGTTCAACCCTTTTGTATTTAGCCGAATGTTTTTTCTCTGGGCGCTTCTGGGTTTAATTGGGGGTGTAATTTCTGGGAGTTATTGGGTAGTCCTTATGTTTCTTACGGATTTCTTGGCAGTATATCAGGGTTGGCTTGTTATTCCAGTTATGGCTGTTTGTGGGCTTCTGGCAGGGTTAATAATTTTCTTCATTGGTGATCCGGGAGAAATGCAGTTAATAGTAAACAACATTCGCTTCAACAAAGGGAAACTTGATCCAAAAAATAATCCTTCCATGGTACTTTCCTCATTGCTCTGTGTAGCTTCCGGCGGAAGTTTGGGCCCCGAAGCACCATTGGTTCAAGTAACGGGATCCACCGGAAGTTGGATTGGAAAAATATTTCGTTTAAAGGGCGAAGAATTGCGCTCACTAAGTATTGCGGGAATGGCTTCGGGGTTTACGGCTCTTTTTGGTGCACCGTTGGGAGGAAGCCTCTTTTCATTGGAAATACTTCATCATAAACACGCTGTTGAATATTATCAAGCCATAATACCCGCTTTAGTGGCAAGTGGCTTCAGTTATGTGGTATTCGCGATCATTGTACATTTGGGCCTTGGGCCAACCTGGCACCTTCCCGCTTATGAAATGGCTACGGTTTTCGATTTTGGATGGGCGGTATTGTTTGGGATTATTGCAACTTTTGTGGGTTGGTGCTTTATTTTCTGTACCAAATTTTTCAAAAAAATGTTCGGAAAACTCAAGGCGCCAATATACATTAAAACGTTGATTGGCGGTGTTTTGCTCGGCACAATAGCTTTTTATATTCCACTCACACGATATTTTAGCCATTTCGAAATAGAACATTTACTTACGGACAACTTCACTATGGAATTTTTGTTGGCGGTGCTTGTTTTCAAAATTATCGCCATCGCCATTACCGTAACCTCTGGCTGGCGCGGAGGCTTTATAATCCCTCTGTTTTTCTGTGGGACAGCATTGGGTTTATTATTGCATACTATTTTTCCCGCCATTAGTCTTTCGCTAACCATTGTAAGTTGTATGGCGGCCATCAATGCCTGTGTTACGCGCACCCCAATGAGCACGACCATTCTTTTGGCAACGCTCACAGGTTTCACCTATTTTATTCCAATTCTTTTTGCCAGTTTAACAGGCTACTTTCTTGCACCGCGCATTCCCTTTATAGGAGCACAGATGGAGGAAAAGGAAAAAAAGGCCATTAAAAATAAATATATCAAGTAGAAAAAAGCTAAGTGTATGAGAACTATATTTTACATTATAATTTTTTTCTTTACTTTTTTCAGCTATTCACAATCTACTCAAGTTGATGATACCTTCAAAATTGAAGTGAAAAAAGTGGACCAACGGTCCCGGCTTTTTCAAATGCATTTCAAAGGATATTATATCAGAATTCCCGCAGACAGCAAGAAAATACAGTTTAAGCTGAAGGCAACTTCAATTAACAATGAAAAGGAAACATTTAATCCCAATTATCTTTATGTTGTTTTGCGGGATTTAAAAGTAAGACTTCGCCCGTTTGATGGCGATTTCATCCAATTGGTTAATGCGAAACCGGACGAAAAAACACCCTATTACGGTTACCAATACCGCCCTGAAGTTCTGGATACTTTCAAAGATTATCAAATGGAAGGCTATAAAGATATTGAAACCTGTATTAACTATGGTACAGAGCGGAAGCCCCACGAAAAACCCATCTATTTCAATACGCGGGAAATGAAATCGGAAACCTTCAACATTTATTTTGCAATGCCGAAGAACCAAACCTCCGGAGAATTGTTTTATGGCGATGTGAAACTGATGGATTTTACCTTGGAATAATGCTCTTTTTATCAACTTGAATAATTTACGATAGCGTTTCATTTCTTTATAACATAAAGACTTCTTTCCAAAATTCCACGTATTGTATTCATAAACTATTGATATTGTGTATATTTGATAGAAATCCCCACACGAATTGATTGTTTTTCAGTCTTTGATTTATATCTATAATTTATTATGAAAACATACACAATAAAAAGTGGTGACTCCTTAGGATCTATTGCCTTTAAGGAATTGGGCTCAACGGCAAAATGGCGAGAAATTGCCGCTTTAAATGATATTGTAAACCCCAATAATATTAAGGTTGGCCAATTATTGCAGTTGCCAATAGAAAGTAAGCCCGAAGCCAGCACAGAAAAAGCGGATGTTGTTATTATTGATGAGGATCCACGAGTTTATTACCAATACCAAAGCGATACAACAAAAAACTATTTGGGCAAAAAGTTCAAACTTGGAATTTCTAGGCCGGGCAGTCAAATAACCGAAAACTATATTCAGCAAAACCCCAATGTATTAACTGACTTAAAAATCAGTCAATCAGAATTGAATGCCTTATGGGCCACATCCGAAAATGAGGGAAATTTGGATGCGGTGAATACTTGGGACAACTCCTTTATGAGTTTTGGAATGTTCCAATGGACTTTGGGTGCCGGCTCAGACCCAGGGGAATTGCCAGCGCTGATAAAATTGGTAAAGGAAAAATATCCAGATGCTTTTGAGCAGTTCTGTGGGAAGTTTGGAGTGGATGTTTCTGAGGATACTACTTCCACCTATGGTTATTTGATCCACAATTCCAAAAAGGTGAAAACTGCCGCAGACAAACAATTTTTCCGAAGCAATATGGCCGCATATCGTTTTGCTTCCGCGGGGATGGATTCCCGGATATGTGCTGTCCAAATTTTGCACGCCATAAATAGATTCAATCTTTTTTATTTCAACAAAACGGATAAGTTGGAAGGAAATGCACTGCATGATCTGTTTTCTTCTGAATATGCTGCGGCGCTTTTTTTGGATAACCACGTTAACCGGCCTGGTTACTTATTGCCGTGTGTGGCTACCGCTATCAAAAGTTCGGGCCTTACGTTCAATCAGCTCCTAAATGGCGGGGATGCTGAGGAAATGAATGTAATTGATCAATACTTAAAAACACGTGAAACTTATGGTTCCTCCCCTATGACGCACGCAAAAAATAGGGCCGAGGTAACTAAGCGTTATTTGGATTCTGATAAGATTTCAGCATTAAAAGGAAGTTTCAAATCGAATCGGTTTTTACGATGATGCTTTGGATGAAAATTTCAATTTTTGAATTCCAGCCATTTAAAAATTAAGAATTCACCTCCATTTCCGCGGCCTTTTTTTCATTGTAAAGACTGCGGATAATGCCGTCACTAAGGCCTATTTTCGGAACAAAAACATTTTTGGCCCCACTCCATTTCATGGCAGAAAGATAAATGCGAGTAGCCGGAACCACAACATCGGCACGATCCGGATTCATATCCAATTCAGTAATGCGCTGTTCAAAAGTGAGCGATTGGATCAATTCATAATAATTGGAAAGATAAAAATAGCTGAGAGGCTTGCCTATTTTCTTTCCACTCTTTTTAAAGATGGTGTTTATGTTTCCACCACTGCCAATCATGGATATTTTTTTGAATTCCTTAGTTTCATTTTTTATCCAAGTTTCCATTGCCTCCCAAATATTTTCATCCACAAGCCCTTCGAGCAACCGGACTGTTCCTACCTTAAAGCTCTTAGAGGTAACATATTTTCCAGTGGCAAAAACGGTGAGTTCCGTGCTACCGCCGCCAACATCAACATACAAAAACACTTTATCATCCTGTATCAAGTTTTTAAGGTCTGTTGAGGCAATTATTGCGGCTTCGTCATTACCGTCAATAATATTTATAGGGATGCCAGTTTTAGCAAGGACGGTTTCTGCAAGTTGACGACCATTTGTGGCTTCCCGGATGGCAGAGGTGGCACAGGCGCGAAAGCGTTTAATATTATGGGTTTTCATCAACAGTTTAAAAGCCATCATTGCATCCAACATTCTATTGGCGCTGTTGTCCGAAATTTTTCCAGCTAGAAAAACTTCGGCGCCCAACCTAATGGGAACACGAACCAATGATGTTTTTTTGAATAGGGTTTCCTTGCCTTGCTCTTCTATAACCGTAACTACCAGCAAACGAATGGCATTACTGCCAATATCCACGGCTCCATATTTTTCTATTTTCAACAAATCAGTTAACTTCAAGTTTTTCTAAATAATAATCATACATTCTAAATTGGGAGCGAATGGGGGGCTTATTGTTTTTTAGATAAGCATTATCATTCTTAATGCTTATAACGCGTGCCTTTACGTTATCGCTCCAACCTATTTCGAAATTTTCGAGAATTTCTTTTTTAATGTCTTTGTCATAAATGGGACAGGAAATTTCAACTCTATTATCGAGGTTTCTTCCCATAAAATCGGCGGAGGAAATATAAACCTTGGTCTCGCCTCCATTTTCGAAGATGAAGAGCCGCGGATGTTCCAAAAACTTCCCAACAATACTGATGGCTTCAATATTTTCGCTCATTCCCTTTACGCCGGGAATCAAACAACATATTCCGCGCACAATCATTTTTATTTTCACCCCTGCCCTGCTTGCCTCATATAGTTTATCGATCATTTTATAATCTGAAAGGCTATTGAGTTTCAGCTTTATACCGCTTGGCCGACCTGCTTTCTTATTTCGGATTTCAACGTCTATCAAATGGCAGAGCGCGGAGCGCGTGTAATGTGGGGATACGATCAAATGCTTGTATTTTCGCACTCGATAGTTCACTTCAAAAAATTCAAAAATTCTATTTATTTCCTTACAGATGCTTTGGTCTGCCGTAAAAAGGGTATAATCCGTGTATAAACGTGCTGTTGACTCATTGAAATTTCCGGTGCTTATAATGCCATAGCGTACAATTTTTTGGTTTTCGAGCCTTTCAACAACGCAAACCTTAGTATGCACTTTCAATCCCTTCACGCCAAAAATTAAGCGGATATCCTCACTTTGTAATAACTCGGCATATTCAATGTTTGCTTCTTCATCAAAACGGGCCTGTAGTTCAATTTGTACGGTTACATCCTTTCCGTTTTTCTTCGCATTTATTAAGGAACTGGCAATGTGAGAAACTTCGGCGAGCCTATAAATTGTAATTTTTATAGATTTTACCTTTGGGTCCAAAGCTGCCTCCCGTAAAAACTTTACTACATACATAAAGGTTTGGTAGGGCGTGTGGAGCAGATAATCCTTCTCCAGAATTTTGTCGAAAAGACTTCCCTGTAAACTCAATCCGGGAATTGGCAACGGTTCCTTGGGCTCATACTGAAGATCTGACCTTCCGAGACGCGGAAAGTTCATATAATCGCGACGGTTGTGGTAGCGGCCACCTGGAATAATACTGTCGGTTTTATCTATTCCCATTTTCTCCAACAAAAACTGCAGTGTTCTTTTATCGATACTCGCGTCATACACGAAACGAACTGGGTCGCCCGTGCTTCTGTCCCTCACGCTTTTGGAAATTTTATCGATAAAACTTTTGCTCAGGTCACTATCAATATCCAACTCGGCATCACGGGTTATTTTAATCATGTGGGCCGAAATGGTTTCATACTTAAAAATGCTGAAAATATTGTGCAAACAATGGCGAATCAGATCGTCCAAGATGATAACATATTGTTTTTCCCCTTCCTTGGGCAAAACCACAAACCGGTTAATGGTTCGTGGGATTTCAATGAGCGCATAATTATGTTTTGCTTCAAAGGTATCGTCCTCTTTGCTCATCACCATTGTTACTGCCAAATATGCCGCACTATCGCGTAAACTCGGAAATTCATCTAATTCTCCAATCATAATGGTCATCATGGCTGGGCTTACCTGCCTTACAAAATATTCTGAAATAAATTTGCTTTGTGCAGGGTTGATCTCCGTTTCATTTATAATGAAGATATTTTCCTTTTGAAGTTCATTTTGAATATTACTCAATATTTTTAGACTGTGCGCCTGTTGATCAATTACGGTATGGGTTATTTCCTCTAAAAGATCTTTGGCGGAAATACCTCCCAAAAAACTACGCCCGGTTCGCCCGGCCTCGACAATGCGACGAATGGTTGCATAACGAACTTTAAAAAATTCATCGAGATTGTTTGAGAAAATTCCTAAAAAACGGAGTCTTTCCAAAAGTGGAATTTTTTCATCGTTCGCTTCCTGCAAAACCCTCGCGTTAAACTGAAGCCAGCTTAACTCCCTATTGTTGTATAGATTGCGAACGTTTTTATTTGTGTCAACTCTTTCAGTCATTATTTAAGATCCCGCGGGAAAATTGTTTTTACGGTTACACCTGTGGTTATGTTGCTCCATTTTTTGTCGTTGAATTGAAGCATCACAAAACCACATGTGGGCACATTGTCAATAAATCGGTTTCCCAACATATTTACAATGGAGGTCAATGCATGGTTGTGACCCACTATCATTACGCTGTTCAAATTATCACTCAAGGATTTTATGATGCGCATCACGTTTTGCCCACTAAAATCATACAACTCGTGATTTGTTTCCATGTCTGATTCTGGTATGTTTAAGGCTTCCTTAAAAAATTGTGCGGTTGAAAATGCCCGAGTGGCATCACTACTTATTATTTTTTGAGGCGGCTCAATTTCGTCCGCAACCTTTTTTGAAACCAATATTCCATCATTCAATCCTCGTTGCTTTAAGGATCGCTTATGGTCATCAACATTAGTTTCCCACGAAGATTTGGCATGACGGACTAAGTAAAGTGTTTTCATAAAATTGTATCAAGTTTCAGGTTTGAGCTTTCATTTTTTCAGAGCGGGAAAATGTTGGGATTTGGTATTTTATATTTGGATTTGAACATTTTCTATTTTGAATTTTATATTATGGCGCCAATCTTTCAATAATCCAATCGCTGTCCTTCAAAGTATACCGAATTCTGTCGTGCAACCTATTTGGCCTACCCTGCCAAAATTCAATGGAAATAGGTTTTATTAAAAAACCGCCCCATTCCGCCGGTTTTGGAATTTCCTGTTCGCCATACTTTTTTTCCAGTTCGGTAAGGGTCTGTTCCAAAATTTCGCGCGATCTTAAAATAGAGCTTTGCTGCGAAACTATAGCTCCCAGTTGACTTCCCTTGGGCCGGGAATGAAAATAATTAGTTGAATCTGTTTCCGATGTTTTTTCGGCAATACCTTTAATTATCACTTGTCGCTCAATGTTCGGCCAAAAAAAGGAAAGCGCGACTTTTTTATTTTTGGCAATCGCTTTGCCTTTTTCGCTGTTATAATTGGTGTAAAAATAAAAACCGTATTCATCATATTTTTTAAGAAGCACTACCCTTCCTTTGGGGAATCCATCCGTGCCGATGGTTGTTAACGTCATTGCATTTACCTCATCGATCCCGCCGTTTTCAACTACTTCAAAAAACCATTTCCGAAATTGTTGCATGGGATTTGCATCTACCGTTGTTTCGGAAAGTTCGTGCTTTTCGTATGATTTGCGGTAATGGTGAAGCTCCTCGGCCATAATTGTATTTTATTCGCAAGTTAACGGTTTTGCGGAAGCTTTGAAATAGGGCGATATTAATAATGTATTAAATTTTAGAAATGGAAATGCTTTTCATCCTCCGCCAATTCTACATTTTCAAAAGCTTCCTTGGCCTCTTTTCTGAAAAGTTCCAAATTGCCGTAACGCCCGGAATAGTGACCAAGAATTAAAGTGTCAACATTTGCCATTTTTGCGATGGTGCCGGCTTCCTTTGCCGTGCTGTGCTTGGTTTTTTCGCAAAGATGTTGATGGGCTTCCAAAAAAGTAGCTTCGTGATATAGCACCGTAACGTTCTCAATTTGCGGAACCATTTCTGGATGGAAAGCCGTATCACTGCAATATGCATATGATTTTGGGGGTGGCGGATCAAAAGTAATTAGATGGTTGGGAATAAGCTTTCCCGCCCTATTTTCTACATCAAATCCCTTCTTTATTTTATTGTAATAACTTAAATCGATATCGAGCGATCGTGCGGTTTCCACATTTAATTTGCGATCATCAGGCTTCTCCCGAAAGAGAAATCCGTTGGTGTAAACCCTGTGGTCAAGGGGGATTGTTTCAACCGAAACCTTTCCGTCCTCAAAAATGACTTCGGGAACTGATGCCTCCAATTCATGGAAATAAAGCGGATAATTTGTATAGGCTTTTCCCAGTTTTAAAAGGAGCAAAATAGCTTCCTTTATTCCTTTGGGCCCGTAAACGTGGAGTTCGGCCTTCCTCCCCAAAAGTAAAAACGTTGAAATAAGCCCCACCAAACCGTAAAAGTGGTCGCCGTGCAAATGTGAAATGAAGATATGCCTAATTCTAGAGAACTTTACGCTGCATTTTCGCAATTGCATTTGCGTTCCCTCACCGCAATCAATTAAAAAAAGGTGCCCTTTCATTTCCAATACCTGCGCCGTGGGGTGGGCTGAGGCGGTAGGTGTGGCGGAATGGCATCCCAGAATAGTTAATTTCATGGCGAATTACGAATTATGGAGTATAATTTTCGATTTTCGATAGACGATTTACTTTTTACGATTTCGAATTTAGAATTGAAGATTGGAAATTTGGAATTTGGAATTGAGAATCCAAAGTCGTACATCTAAAACCCCAGATCTCTTTCAATCTCTTCCATTTCAATTATATCCTCGGCTTCCTGAAGTGTTGGAACCACAGTCATTTCAACCGGGATGTCGTCCACCTCCAACGCATCGTTAACAATTACAAAGGATTGTTTCGTTTTGCGATGAACATTTGAAGTCTTCAAAAATAACAACAACTGCGGCAGGTCCAATGAATCGTATTTCAACAAATTTAAAACCACATTTTGATCTTTGTATTTTGAAGGCACTTGGTTTTCAATAAAGGATGCAAAATCAATAATGTTATTCTTTTCATCCTCGAGGATCACATAATTTGGGTAGTTACTAATCTTCATGATGTTTTATTTTTGAAGCCAATAAATATATTACCGCCATCCGAATGGCTACTCCGTTTTGCACTTGTTCTAAAATAATGGATTGTTTGCTATCGGCCACATCGCTTGTTATTTCCACTCCGCGATTTATGGGTCCGGGGTGCATAATCACAATTTCCTTTTTCAATGAATCGAGCAGTTGTTTGGACAGTCCAAATTGTTGGGTATATTCTCGAGTAGTGGGAAAATAACTGATGTCCATCCGTTCATTTTGCACGCGAAGCATATTTGCTACATCGCACCATTCCAACGCTTTTCGAAGGTTCGTTTCAACCCCTACATTCAAACTTTCTATATATTTAGGAATAAGAGTTTTAGGGCCGCAAACCTTAACCGACGCTCCAAGTTTTTGAAGTGCAAAAATATTTGATAATGCCACTCTTGAATGAAGAATATCACCCACAATTACAATCTTTTTTCCTGAAACGTCACCCAACTTTTCACGAATGGAATAGGCGTCGAGCAATGCTTGTGTGGGGTGTTCGTGAGCGCCATCACCGGCATTAATAATACTAGCGCTTACGTGTTTGGAAAGGAATACGCCTGCACCCGGATTTGGGTGGCGCATTACCACCATATCCACTTTCATCGATAGAATATTATTTACGGTATCAATCAGCGTTTCGCCCTTTGTTACCGAAGAACTGGAGGATGCAAAATTTATAACATCTGCGGAAAGTCTTTTTTCAGCAAGCTCAAACGAAAGTTTGGTTCGGGTGCTGTTTTCAAAGAAAAGATTGGCGATGGTAATATCGCGAAGCGAGGGAACTTTTTTGATGGGTCGGTTGATAACTTCCTTAAAATGATCTGCCGTTTCGAAGATGAGATTGATATCGGCTTCGGTAATGTATTTTATTCCCAGTAAGTGGTTTACACTTAGTTCGCTCATTTTATATTTCTTTGAACTTTTAGCTTTTTACTTTTAACTTTTTACCAAATAAACAGCATCTTCGCCATCATTTTCCTTCCAACAAACCTTTACTTTTTCACCGTTTATGGCATCTACCTGTCTTCCGCGATAATCGGGCTGGATTGGTAAATGCCGGCTGAAACGGCGGTCTATCAATGTTAGCAATTCAATTTCCAACGGCCTTCCGAAGGACTGCACCGCAGTCAATGCAGACCGGATGCTTCTTCCTGTGAACAGCACATCGTCAATAAAAACCACGTTTTTATCCTCAACTATAAAATTTATATTGGTTTTATTGGCTTCCAACGGCTTTTCCCCTCTTCGGAAATCGTCCCGGTAAAAAGTAATGTCCAAATACCCAAGCTTGATATTCTTGATTTTATATTCATCCTCAAGCAGGGTTTTCAGTCTTTCGGCCAAAAAAATGCCCCGTGGCTGTATTCCGATAAGTACGGTTTTGGAAAAATCGTCGTGTTTTTCAATCAATTGGCAAGCCAAACGGTTAAGCGCAATGTTTATTTCGGTTGCGTTCAGTAACACTTTTTGGCTCATAGAATTTCTGAATTTTTTCCGACAAGTATCGGAACAGTATGCAAAAATAAGCTTTTTTATTTACTAATATAAAATGTTTGAAGACGATAAGTAATTCAAAATTTATAGGATAAAAGCCTGTCCATTTTATGGCGGACAGGCTTGATATTTCCTAAAAATATGAATTTATTTCGCGTACGGATTTAAAATAATATCAATGCGCTCTCGTAAATCCATGAGGTGGATTTTGCTCATTTTATCGCTTGTTTTATTTAATGCACTACGAATGTCGTTGTCCAATGTTTTAAGTTCTGCCCTGGCTACCGAACGGATATCACTTTGGTTTACGTCAACTTTAGTTCTATTTTTACCTTCCTGCTCCTTCGTCATCAAATATTGCAGCCTATCCACATATGCGCGTTGAAGGTTTCTTCTGTAAGTATCGATAGCATTTCCGGTATTAAGTTCGCTAAATATGCCATTTCGTAAGTCTTCCATCATTTCCAGAAGGCTATAACTTTCCTTTCCATTGATGCTTTCATTTTCAATAATGCGCGCCATTCTTCCGAAATCGAGAATATTCTTCAGAGTTTTAGCCTGCAATGCACGAATGTTTTCAACGGCCCCATCAAATTGAATTTTGTTGAAAATATTCGCATCCACCAACCATTGCGGCGTATTGAAAAGCTGTTCCTGTAAAAATGCCATGCTTTCCTCCTGCTTGGCTTTTGGCACATGAGTGTAAACGGCGCCCTCTTGATCATAAGTTTTGTAATATTGGTACACGCCACCAATGTTTGCCGTAACGTGGCCCATATATCTATTGAATTGGCCAACAATTTGATCGTACATTTTTGAAAGGTCTTCGTAATCCTTACCGTCTTCACGGGTGTATTCTATTAAATTAGGAATTACAAGTTTCAAATTTGAAATACCGTACATACTTGCTTTTACGGCATCATCACCCAAATCTTCCGTTTGGCTGCTCGGATCGATTACGCTATTATTGGGTTGCTGGCTTCCGAAACGGTACAAAGGATCGCCGGCGTGCTGAAGAATCCACGAGTCCAAAATTTTCTTTTCTTCTTCGGCGGAAAGATTTGGCAAAGGCCTGTAGCCCCAATTGATTGCATATTTATCGTAAGTTCCAATATTCGGCATTAAAGCCACATCTCCATCGCCGGGCTGTGCTATGTAATTGAAACGCGCATAATCCATAATGGAAGGCGCTGTTCCGTACTTTTTTGTGAAATCTACAGAGCGCAAAGAATCTACAGGATAAGCCACGCTGCTGCCCATATTATGCGGAAGGCCGAGTGTATGACCTACTTCATGCGCGGAAACGAACCGAATCAATCTTCCCATAATTTCATCCTTAAAAGCTACGCCCCTAGCTTCGGGATTTATGGCTGCGGTTTGCACGAAATACCAGTTTCGTAATAAGGTCATTACGTTGTGGTACCAATTGATATCGCTTTCCAAAATCTCCCCACTTCGCGGATCGCTAACGTGCGGCCCATTTGCATTGGGAATTGGCGATGCCAAATAGCGCACTACGGAATAACGCACATCCTCAGGTGACCAATCGGGGTCCTCCTCAACAGTTGGCGGATCCTTTGCTATAATTGCATCCTTAAACCCAGCAGCTTCAAAAGCAACTTGCCAGTCCTCGATTCCTTGTTTTATGTATTTCCTCCATTTCACCGGCGTTGCACGATCAATGTAATACACGATCTGTTTTTTTGGAACTACTAATTCGCCTTTCATAAACGCGGCTTTATCTTCGTCACGAACTTCCAAACGCCATCTATCCAAATATTTCACGGTTTTGCTTTCTTGTTTGTCTAAACCGTAATCCGTTTGTCCGCGGGCAAACCAGCCTACTCGTTCATCAAAATAGCGACGTTTCATGGGAACTTTTGGAAGCAAAACCATTGAATTGTTCATTTCCACGGAAATAGAACCCAAGGCAGAATTACTGGGCGGTTCTTTGGCAGCATAGGTTTTAACATGCCGCGACTCAATATTTAGAGGGTATGATTTTATACTTTCAATATACGTTCGTTCCTTTTCCAAGGCGGTTACTTTGTATTCCTCGCGATAATGATTGGGCAGTCCCAACGGTTTTACATCCGTATCAAAAAGTTTGTTTACTTCAATTACCGTGGATGTGCTGTCTTTTCCAAAGGCTCGAATATCAAAAGAAAAAAGAACAGGCTCAAAGTTTGAATTTACGACCGCTTCATAAATAGGAAGCGAATCTGCCGCAAAAATTTGATGCGAAACCACGCGAAGCAAAACTTTGGTTGGCTTTTTTTCCCATCTTAAAACCTGTGTATTGGTTTTTCCGCCCCCGAAACCAATATTGGTGGCGGTTTTTGCGATGCGCGTAACCATAAGCATTTCCCTTCCGAAAAGAGAATCTGGTATTTCGTAAAAATAATCATCCTTTATGGTATGTACTTTAAAAAGACCATCGTCGGTCTTGGCTTCTTTGGTAATAACTTTATCGTAAGGTTTTATGGACACCTTATCCTTATCTTTTTCTGAACCTTTCTCTGTAGCTTCAGATTTACCGTTGGATATTTTTTTTGGAGTAGCGCAGGAAATTGCCAATAGTAGCAGCGCGGGAGCAAGAATTCTTATTTTCATCTATAAATAAATTTCTATTTAAAAAAGATTTTGAATTTAGTCAATTTTAATTTCATTGAAAGAACTTTTCTATAATTTGAAGTTTTTTTATTTCGGATGAAAGGTTTAAAACAAAAAAAAACCTTCCGTTAACGGAAGGTTCTTTTATTATTAATGGATGATAATCCTGCTTTCGCGGGAATTCGGCTTATTTTTTACCGTCCATTCTGTCTTTAAGCTCTTGCAATTTTGCATTGGCATCACCTAATGTTGGTTTTGCTTCTTCTGCATCCTGCGCTTGCTTTTTAGCAGCAGCTTTTACAATTTTCGCTTCTTCTTCTTTGTGAATACTCATATGTGAAGCAACCACTTTCTTGAATTCTTTGTTGAACTCAATAATTTGGAATTCTGCCTCATCACCTTTTTTCAACATAGAACCATCTTCCTTTTCAAGGTGACGGCTCGGTACGAAAGCTACGATATCATCATTGAATTTTACGGTTGCACCTTTGTCCACTACCTCATCAATAGAGCCAGTGTGCTTGGTTCCAACTGCGAAATCGCCTTCGTATTTATCCCAAGGATTTTCTTCGGTTTGTTTGTGACCCAAACTAAGTTTACGGCCTTCAACATCCAATTCCAATACAACCACTTCTAGCTTATCACCAATATTGGTAAACTCGCTTGGATGCTTGATTTTCTTGGTCCAAGAAAGGTCGCTAATATAGATAAGACCGTCGATACCTTCTTCAAGTTCAACAAAAACACCGAAATTGGTGAAGTTGCGAACAATTCCTGTGTGGCGTGAACCAACCGGATATTTTTTAGTGATATCAGTCCATGGATCTGGCGTCATTTGTTTGATACCAAGGCTCATTTTGCGCTCTTCCTTATCCATAGTAAGGATTACCGCTTCAACCTCATCACCAACATTTACGAAATCCTGTGCGCTACGCAAGTGTGTGCTCCAAGACATTTCGCTAACGTGGATAAGACCTTCAACACCTTCAGCAACCTCGATAAACGCGCCGTAGTCTGCAATAACAACTACTTTACCTTTCACTTTATCGCCAACTTTCAACTCATCTCCAAGAGCTTCCCATGGGTGTGGGTTTAATTGCTTGAGACCTAATTGAATACGTGTTTTATCTTCATCGAAATCAAGAATTACAACATTCAATTTTTGGTCAAGTTCAACGATCTCATTCGGGTGGTTGATACGTGACCAAGAAAGATCCGTAATGTGAACAAGTCCATCAACACCACCAAGATCAACGAAAACACCGTATGAAGTAATATTTTTAACAACACCTTCAAGTACCTGTCCTTTTTCAAGTTGGCCGATGATTTCTTTTTTCTGCTCTTCAATATCCGCTTCAATAAGCGCTTTGTGCGAAACAACAACGTTTTTGAATTCGTGGTTGATTTTAACCACTTTGAACTCCATTGTTTTACCAACGTAAACGTCATAATCACGGATTGGTTTAACATCAATTTGAGAACCTGGCAAGAAAGCCTCAATACCGAAAACATCCACGATCATACCACCTTTTGTGCGGCATTTTACGTAACCGTTTACGATTGTAGCTTCGTCGTGGGCAGCATTTACGCGGTCCCAAGCCTTAATGGTTCTAGCTTTACGGTGGCTAAGAATTAATTGGCCGGTGCTGTCCTCACGAACGTCGATCAATACTTCTACTTTGTCACCAACTTTTAAATCTGGATTGTAACGGAATTCGTTCAACGAAACAACACCCTCGCTTTTCGCGTTGATGTCTATAATTGCGTCGCGGTCAGTAATGTGAACCACTTTTCCTTCAACAACTTCATCATCAAGTGTGTCAACGAAATTTTCCTTTACCAATTTTTCAAACTCTTCCAACTTGCCATCATCGATTGGGTCAATGCCTTCCTCGTAGTTGTGCCAGTTAAAATCTGCAAGAAATTTTTCAGGGTTGCTTTCCTTTAAGGAAACTTCCTTTTGGGGTTTTGTAGCTTCCCCGTTTTGAGTTGCAGTATCTTCTACCTGCACTTCTTCTTTGTTTGCTTTATCAGCCATTTGTGTGTAAAATTGATTTTTGAGATTTCTGCCTTTGCGGAAATGTAAAAATCAATGCTTTGTATTCTGCGCTGTTACAAGATTTTACTGCGACTATCCCACAGAAGGGTTTGTTTTTGTTTTTTTCAATTCCTCTTATTCTTGCCTCGTCGCTAAGAGGGGCGCAAAAATAGGTTTTTTCTTTTGAAAATCAAAAGGTTTGGTGGCTTAAATATTTTTGAATTCAATTTTTTATACCTCAAGAATGACAAAATAAATTCATATTATATTTCAATATTAAAAAAGGAATTTTTATTGGATATATTTGAAAATGATAAAGAACATATATTACAGCCAAATTCGTCCACGAAGAACAATCATTATTTCTAAAATCTTTCTTCTCTTATTTGTGCTTGCTTTGTTTTCGTGCTCCACGGGAAACAATTACTACAAATATAATTACTTCAGTGGCAGCAAATTCTACAATGATTCTTTAAATATAAGCGCCAAACTTTTTGGCGATATGAAATTTGGCCAGCCCGACAGAAAAACCTTCCGTAGTTTCAAAAAAGCTGAAAATCTGAAATACCGAAATTTATTGTTTACCGCCACTACTTTTATAGAGCCGTTTTATGACTTGATGTTCTTTTACGATGAAGTTCACTCTGGGCAAAATTCTTCAACTTCGGATGAAATAATAGGACCAATTTTTCACGATTCCATTACCCAAAATGTATTATTTAGGAAATCAGTAAATGGAAAATCGGTTTCAATTTATCTAATTCCACGGAATGCGAAAAGTTCCGTTATTGAGGATGCTCAACAAATTATTGAAAACGTGAAGTTTGAAATCTCGGTAAAAGATGATTTGACGTATTCCGATGTTTTTAATTCATATATGGGGGTAAGTAACATTTTATACGTCATAGATAAATTTGACACCGCTCCCATTCCAAATACCAAACAATCCGAATGGATGAAGTTTCAATATCTCGCCACTCTGTTAGCTAATGACACGAGTTATCCTACATATTCTGAAATTATTACAAAGTTCGAGAAAAATAGAGAAGAACATCTAAAACCTATAATTTCAGATATAATTCAAGAAAATCCAGATGTTGAAAAAACCTTGGAAGGGACAATCCAGAAAATAAAATTCCTCGCTAAGGAGGAAAAAGTTGTTATGCTAAATGAAATGCATTGGCTTCCAAAAAATCGCATATTGGCAACAGAGCTTTTGAAACCTTTAAAAGAGAATGGATATAATTTTTTAGCTGTTGAAGCCGTAAATAAAGATTTTATAGAAGGTTTGAACAATAGAAAATTCCCTACTAAAAATACTGGATATTATGCAAGGGAACCTTTTTTCGGACTATTCATCCGTAAAGCTTTAGAAATGGGTTATACAATTGTGGCCTACGATGAATTTGAAACAGACAACAGAGAAAAAGCCCAAGCAATAAGTCTAAGCAAAATCATAGAAAACGACCCCTCGGCCAAAGTTTTTGTATATGCGGGAATTGATCATATTTTGGAAAATAACGCTAACAAACGGATGGCGCAATATTTTAAGGAGATTACGGATATTGATCCGTTAACGATAGACCAAGTGGAATTAGGCGGCAGTGAAGAAAACGAGACCGTTTTTTTTCCTTCGGGGCTTGTTCCAAAAGATAAAAATATAAATAGTGGGGTAGATTATTTTCTTATCAATAATCTTAAACCTTCATTAAATATGGTTTTTAAAAACAGCAAATTGTCCAATTTTAAAATTGATCTCAGTGAATTAAAAAATATTCAAAAAGAGGAGTTGTATGCTTCAATTTTCATTTTAAGTGAATATGAAAAATACAAATCACAAGCCATTCCAATATTAAATAAGATTATTAAATCTGAAGTCAAAGAGCTTTCATTGCTACTTCCAATCGGTAATTTTCAAGTCAAGGTTTGGAATGAAAATAACGATGTGCTTTTATCTCGACAAATCGAGGTTGTTAATGAAAATCATTAAACGACTATCGTGATAATTAATCAAATTAAAACAGAAGCCCCTGCCCACCTTCATCAACCTTGGAATCGCCTTCTTCATTTTTATCTTCGGAATTATCAATTCCATCATCAGAATTTTCAACTTCCTCCTTTAAATCCTCTTCATCCACAACATCCATTTCTTCAGGCTCGATGGGTGTTGGTGGATCATAAAGTAAAGGCTCCATCGTATTTATTTCCAACACCTTTTCCTTGGTAAGTTGATTACCCATTGCGTTTATTCCTTTTACAGAAATGAATTCCTCTAAATTCAACTCCATATTTTCCTCACGCTCCTGCCCTCTTTTTTTGGCGAAAACCACTTCGGCCATTGGACGATAATCGGTAAATATTTTTTCCAAATACGAATTTGGATGTTCAGTAATAATCGTTTCCTCGCGCTCGGGATGTTCAATTAAAAAGCGCTTCACATAAAAAAGCTCCTTTTCCCCTTCCCAATAAATGGCGCTCAACGGTTTTTTTGGATCCCATTTTTCCAGAATAATCATATCGTCATCAAAACGAAGTTGGATATCTGGGATTACAGTTTTTACAACACCGCTCTGTTTTACAATAAGCAATCTATCCTCTTTTCTGAACTCTCCCAAAAGCTCGCCGCGCTCATCAACATTCAATCGTTGCACGGAATCGTCAAACCATATTTTACGAGGCTTCAATGTTGACAGACCTTTCTCTTTTAATTCAATCTTCTTGATAGGATATTTTGAAACAATATTTCCTTTTGAATTTCTTCCCTTCACCATTTGATCGGCGAAATCCAAATCGAATTTCAACTTTTTGATGCTTCCCGTTTGCCGTAAAAAAATAGTTACAACTTCAGCCTCGCCATTCGGATTGGCAGTAAAATATAGCACCTTGGAACCTTTTGTTCCATTGGTCATATCGTATTCCTTATCGCGCGTGGTGCCCGTAACGGCAAAGCGTTTCACATAATTTGCGCCGCGCGCACCATCTTTATATATCATATTATAAATGGTGCGTTTATCCTTCTTTTTGAAGACGGCAACGTGGATGATTCCTTTTCCCACAAAAGTCTTTTGGTCCACTTTTGTTACCATCATTGTTCCATCTTCCGTGAAAACAATAATGTCGTCAATATCGCTGCAGTCGGTAACGTATTCGTCGCGTTTCAGGCTTGTTCCCACAAAACCTTCTTCACGGTTTACATACAGTTTTGTGTTTCTGATTACAACCTTCGTCGCTTCAATATCATCAAAGGTTCTGATTTCGGTTTTACGTTCCTTTCCTGCGCCGTAATCTTTCTTTAATCTTTTGAAATGATCTATCGCATATTCAATTAAATTTGCCAAGTGATGCTTCACTTGGGCAATACTATCTTCCAGTGCCTCAATTTTTTGCTGGGCTTTATCAATATCGAATTTTGAAATTCTTTTGATTCGAATTTCTGTCAAACGTTCAATATCTTCTATCGTTATAGCACGTTTCAAATGCTGGATATGCGGCTGCAAACCTTTATCGATGGCGGTAATTACACCTTCCCAGGTTTCCTCCTCCTCTATATCGCGATAAATTCTATTTTCAATGAAAATGCGCTCCAACGAAGCAAAATGCCACTGCTCTTCCAGTTCATCCAATTGGATCTCAAGTTCACTTTTCAGCAATTGAACTGTGCGGTCGGTACTTACGCGAAGCATTTCAGAAACACCAACAAACAAAGGTCTGTTATCCTCAATCACACAACCCAAAGGCGAAATTGAAGTCTCGCAAGCGGTAAATGCATACAGCGCATCAATGGTTTTATCGGGGGAAATTCCGCTTGGCAAATGGATTTGTATTTCCACTTCAGCCGCGGTATTGTCCTCTATTTTTTTAATCTTGATTTTCCCTTTATCGTTCGCTTTCAGAATAGTATCAATGAGCGAGGAAGTATTGGTCCCAAAGGGAATTTCGGTAATTACAAGCGTGTTTTTATCGAGTTGGTTGATGCGCGCCCGACTGCGTATTTTCCCACCCCGCAAACCGTCGTTATAATTTGCAACATCCATTATTCCACCTGTTGGGAAATCGGGATAAATTTGAAACTTTTTGCCCTGCAAATGCTTGATGGAAGCATCTATCAATTCAATAAAATTATGCGGAAGAATTTTGGTGGAAAGCCCAACCGCAATACCTTCCCCACCTTGATTTAAAAGCAACGGAAATTTTACCGGAAGATTGATTGGCTCCTTTCTACGTCCGTCATACGAAGCTTGCCACGTGGTAATTTTCGGATTATAAACCACATCCAAAGCAAATTTTGAAAGCCGCGCCTCAATATATCGCGAAGCTGCGGCGCCGTCGCCGGTCAAAATATTTCCCCAGTTTCCTTGGGTGTCAATCAATAAATCCTTTTGACCAATCTGCACCATTGCATCGCCAATACTGGCGTCGCCGTGTGGATGGTATTGCATTGTATGGCCGACAATATTCGCAACTTTATTGTAACGCCCATCATCCAAATCTTTCATAGACTGCATAATGCGGCGCTGCACAGGCTTAAAACCGTCCTCAATTGCGGGCACGGCGCGTTCCAGGATTACGTAGCTGGCATAATCCAAAAACCAGTCGCGGTACATTCCGGTGACTTTGGTAATGGTTTCACCAGGGTCTGTGTGGTTTTCAAAAGGTTCCTCGTTATGTTCTTTTTCTTCGCTCATTTTAAAATTTCAAGTATAGAATATGGAATATGGATAGAATGGAATATGGACTAACTTAGTTTATCTATAAAACTTCCTATTCTTTTTTGAAGCGATTGTATTTTATTTAATAACTGCTCATAGTCCTCATTAGACAAATATGCAATCCTTTTTGCAATTTCAATTTGTGTTTCGCACTCGTAAGCAGAACCTAAGCTATTTTCCAAAAAAATCTTAAAGTGTTTATCCGATGATTTTGCAGATCCTTCAGCAATATTTGAAGGAATAGAAACTGCGGCTCTATTTAATTGACTTATTAAATTAAATCTTTCTTCGGTCGGAAACTTTTTAGTTAGATTATAAACATCTGTTGAAAACGCCACCCCATCAGTCCAGATAGAAAGTTTTCTAAAATTATGCCGTGCCATAAATTTTTTTATTTATCACATTTTCAAATAGTCCATTCTCCATCATCCATATTCCATTTATCACCAATTTACTCTTCAACCCTATCCAATTCCACCTTCAAATTATCAATAATAAACTCCTGCCTATCCGGCGTGTTTTTCCCCATATAAAACGAAAGCAATTCCTCAATACTCATAGATTTATCAAGCATCACGGGATCCAAACGAATGTCGTTCCCAATAAAATGCACAAACTCATCCGGCGAAATTTCACCCAAACCTTTAAAGCGGGTGATTTCCGGTTTTGGTTTTAGTTTTTCTATGGCGTCAATACGCTCCTGTTCGGAATAGCAATAAATGGTTTCCTTTTTATTTCGAACGCGGAACAGTGGTGTTTGCAAAATATACAAATGCCCTTCCTTTATCAATTCAGGAAAAAACTGAAGGAAAAAAGTGATGAGCAATAACCGAATGTGCATTCCGTCAACATCGGCATCCGTGGCAATTACAATATTGTTGTATCGCAAATCTTCCATCGAATCCTCAATATTCAACGCAGCTTGCAGCAGATTGAATTCCTCGTTTTCGTAAACTATTTTTTTGGTCATTCCGTAGGTATTCAACGGCTTTCCACGGAGTGAAAAAACGGCTTGCGTATTTACATCGCGACTTTTGGTAATACTTCCGCTCGCGGAATCTCCCTCGGTAATAAACAAAGTAGATTCTAGGTTTCGTTCGTTTTTAATATCCTGCAAATGCACACGGCAATCGCGCAATTTTTTATTGTGAAGATTTGCCTTTTTTGCTCGGTCCTTTGCGAGTTTTCGAATTCCGCTGAGTTCTTTTCGTTCGCGCTCGGCTTGAACGATTTTACGCTGAATTCCGTCAGCCGCTTCGGGGTTTTTATGAAGATAATTATCGAGTTGTGTTTTTACGAAATCATTTATAAACGTTCGCACCGTCGGCAAATTGCCACCCATATCGGTTGAACCGAGTTTGGTTTTTGTCTGGCTTTCAAAAACCGGTTCCATCACTTTTATGCTGATCGCCGAAACAATGGACTTCCGCACATCGCTGGCTTCGTAATTTTTATTGTAGAATTCACGAATAGTTTTCACCAAAGCTTCCCGAAAAGCCGCCAAATGCGTTCCACCCTGCGTGGTGTTTTGCCCATTTACAAAACTGTGATATTCCTCGCTGTACTGCGTTTTGCTATGCGTCATTGCCACCTCAATATCATCGCCTTTTAGGTGAATTATCGGGTACGCGCTGTCTTCTTCGGAAATTGTTTCCATCAAAAGATCTTTCAATCCGTTTTCAGAATAGAATTTTTCGCCGTTGAAATCTATCGTCAGTCCCGGATTGAGATAGACGTAGTTTTTCAGCATTTTCTCTACATATTCATTTCTGAATTTGAAATTCTTGAAAATAACTTCGTCCGGAATGAAAATTACTTTGGTTCCCTTTCGTTTTGTGGTCTCTTCAATTGCAACATCATTCGTAAGTTCGCCTTGCGAAAATTCCGCAGCTTTTAATTGGTTATCGCGAACCGATTCCACTTTAAAAAATGACGAAAGTGCATTCACAGCTTTCGTTCCCACGCCATTCAAACCAACCGATTTCTTGAAGGCGCGGCTGTCATACTTTCCGCCGGTATTCATTTTGGAAACCACATCAATAACTTTTCCCAACGGAATTCCGCGGCCGTAATCGCGCACTTTCACTTCTTTGTCTTTTATGCGAACCTCAATAGTTTTGCCGGTTCCCATAACAAATTCATCAATACAGTTGTCGATTACTTCCTTCAAAAGAATGTAAATACCATCATCGGGCGAAGATCCGTCGCCAAGTTTCCCAATGTACATTCCCGGACGCATACGGATATGCTCCTTCCAATCGAGGGAGCGAATGTTATCTTCGGTATATTGGGTTTCGGACATAAGATTTGGTGTAGGGTTGCTAATATAAAAATACGCGAGCACTTGTGAAACCAATGCCTCGGAAAGTAATTAACAATAAAATGATGGGGATTGTTAGTAATTATTCAATTGATGAATTGCAAAGGACATTTAGCAAGCTTTTTACGAAAAATCATCTGTATCAGTCAAAATTTATATTTCATCATTACCCATTGCAACTTCCGCACGAAGCATTTCACTTCCCGCACAAAGCATTTCATTTCCCGCACGAAGCATTTCACTTCCCGCACGAAACATTTCACTTCCCGCACGAAGCATTTCACTTCCCGTACGAAGCATTTCACTTCCCGCACGAAGCATTTCACTTCGCGAACGAAGCATTTCATTTCCAGCACGAAGCATTTCACTTCCCGCACGGGGCATTGCAACTCCCGCACGAGGCATTTCATCTCCCGCACGAGGCATTTCACCTCTCGAGTAAACTCCTAACTATGATGCACTGGCAAAAGAAATCTTTACTCCCTAATTTATAAGGCTGCTAAAGTTTTGTGAAGAATTATTAATATGAAAAAAGGTTTAAAATACTTTTTATAATTTCATAGCAGGAATAGATCGACTCATGGATTTTATAGATTACTACAAAGTATTAGGTTTGGAAAAAAGTGCCACCGCGGCCGATATTAAAAAGGCATATCGCAAACTTGCACGAAAACTTCACCCCGATTTAAATCCGAATGACAAGGAAGCGCAAAAGAAATTTCAGCAACTCAATGAAGCGAATGAAGTTTTAAGCGACCCAGAAAAGCGCAAAAAATACGACCAATACGGAAAGGATTGGCAACACGCAGATGCCTTTGAAGAAGCAAAACGAAACCAAGGCTCGCAAGGTTTTAATAGTGGTTTTGGGGGGCAGCGCACTTATTCCGGCGGCGGACAGGGTTTTGATGACAGCCAGTTTTCAGATTTTTTTGAAAGTATGTTCGGCGGTGGCGGTTTCAGTCGCGGTGGTGGTGGACGACAAACATCGCAGTTTAAAGGGCAAGATTTAAATGCCACCCTTCGGTTGAATTTGACTGATGTGTTGGAGAGTCAAAAACAAACAATTAGCCTTGGCGAAAAGAAAATTAGGCTAACAATACCTGCGGGAGTTGAGGATGGCCAAACAATAAAAATAAAAGGTTACGGCGCGGATGGGATGAATGGTGGGCCAAAGGGAGATTTACTAATTACGTTTGAAATTTTCAATAATACACGTTTTAAGAGACTGGAAAGCGATCTTTATTCCACCGAGGAAATTTCACTTTATACAGCACTTTTGGGTGGTGAATTAACCGTTGAAACCTTAACGGGAAAAGTAAAACTGAACGTAAAAGCTGAAACCCAAAATGACACCAAAGTAAAATTGAAAGGAAAAGGACTTCCGAAGTATAAAAAGGATGGGCAGTACGGCGATTTGTATATTACCTATAAAATTAGTTTACCCACAAACCTTTCGGAAAAGGAGAAACAACTATTTAATGAACTCTCAAAACTTCAATGATGGCACGAGAAAAATATATATTGGTTAATCACTATTGCCAAAATTCGCATATTGAAGATACTTTTATTATGCAACTTCAGGAATATGGACTAATTAGTTTTGAAGAAAAGCAAAATAATATTTTTATTGACGAGAAAGATATTTCGGAAATTGAAAGATTGTTTCGGCTTCACCATGATTTGGGAATTAATTTTGAAGGGCTTGATGCCATAAAACAAATGTTGAAGCGCATGCAGAAACTAGAAAACGAACTGACTCTCCTTCAGAAGAAATTGCGTTTATACGAATAAGCCCCAAACATCATTAAGGCAGAATCTTAATTAAAAAAACTCCGAAAGGAGCTTTTTTTATTTAAGTGAAAATCCCATTCGGGTTGTATGAAGTAGTGTTTAAACATTAAAACGGAAGTGCATCACATCGCCATCCTTTACAATATATTCCTTTCCCTCCACGCCCATTTTACCAGCTTCCTTTACTTTCGCTTCACTGCCGTACGTAACATAATCTTCATATTTTATTACCTCCGCACGTATAAAGCCTTTTTCAAAATCTGTATGGATTACCCCTGCAGCTTGTGGTGCAGTGGCGCCAACGGGAATTGTCCAAGCACGAACTTCCTTTACCCCTGCCGTAAAATAGGTTTGAAGATTCAATAATTTATAAGCACTACGGATCAATTTTGCCGACCCCGCCTCATCTAGCCCTAAATCCTCCAAAAACATTTGGCGCTCTTCATAGGTTTCAAGTTCGGTTATATCAGCTTCTGTACCCACTGCTAGTACCAATACCTCCGCGTTTTCATTTGCTACCGCTGCCTTTACTTTTTCAACATACTCGTTGCCGGTTGCTGCAGATTCCTCATCGACATTGCAGATGTACATTACAGGCTTATCGGTTATGAATTGGGCGTTTACTATAAAATCTTCACGCTCACTATCGGTTAAATCAATGGCACGAACAGAAATTCCTGCCTCAAGACCAGATTTCACTTTTAATAATGCAGCTTCTTCCTTTTGAGCATCTTTATTTCCGGTTCTTGCAGCGCGCTTCACCTTTTCAAGCTTTTTATCCACCGTTTCCAAATCCTTCAATTGAAGCTCAATATCTATAGTTTCCTTATCCCGAATTGGATTTACGCTTCCATCCACATGAACAATATTATCATTATCAAAACATCGAAGAACGTGGAGTATGGCGTCGGTTTCACGGATGTTGCTCAAAAACTGATTGCCTAATCCTTCGCCTTTGCTGGCACCTTTCACTAAACCTGCGATATCAACAATTTCAACAGTTGCGGGAAGCACTCTTTCCGGATTTACCAATTCTTCCAGTTTCAACAAGCGTTTGTCGGGAACATTCACAACCCCCACATTGGGTTCGATGGTACAAAATGGAAAATTGGCGCTTTGGGCCTTGGCGTTCGACAAACAATTAAAAAGAGTGGATTTTCCCACGTTTGGTAATCCTACGATTCCTGCTTTCATTTAATTACATTTTTTAAGAGCAACCATTCGCCTGTGTAGGCTTCGGTTTAAGAAGGTGCAAATATACATCTTCGAAGTAGAATTTTCATATATCCTTTCAAATTGCTTTTGGGAAAAAGATTGGGTTACATTTTGGAATGAATTCACAAGAGTTTAACGATAATAGCCTTAAGTTTACCCATAATACTAAATATACAACTTATGAGAAAGTTATTGATGAGCCTCGTATTAATAGGCTTTAGTTATTTTACCATGGAAGCCCAGGTAAACAAATCAGTGAAGGAAGAATCCACAACCCAACGCGTGGTAATTAAGGAAGGCAGTGATATCAAAATTACCGAAACAAAGAAAACGGAAACAGAATCCGGAGGGCTTATCATAGAAAACAATAATAAAATTGATAGGAATTTTAGTGAAGTAACCCGGCAGGATACTGATCAAAAAATTATTGTCAATGATGAATTTAAGGATGCAGAAAATGAGACATTGATTGAAAAAAGAAGATTGGCTCAGCAAGCGGAACTTGATGCCTCAAAGAAGAAACAAGCCGAATTGGCCGCACAGAAAAAAATGGAATATGAAGCAAAACAAGCGCAGATGCAGAAAGAGTTAGAAGAAAGAAAGGCTGCTTTGGAAAAAAGACCAAAGGGAATGGCGAAATTAAAAACGGAATAGTCGGTTTTATTATGTATAAAAAAATATCCGTCGGAAATAACTTCGATGGATATTTTTTTTGAGAATAAATGAACTTCATATTAAAGACAAAGAGAATCTGGTAAAATTCGATTTAACAAAAGAAGTTGAAAACATATAAAGTTTAGGAAATGATTATCAGCACTTTGGATTTTTTTAACACAGTCATTCATTAGTTTTGGAATTGAACAAATAATTAAAAACAACCATTATGAAAAAAGTATTGATGATTTTTGCATTAGCAGCTTTTACAACTTCTTTTGCACAAGATAATAAAAGCGAAAAAACGGAAACCGTAACAACCAAGGTGAAAGTAAAGGATAAGATAACGAAGTAAATTTAAATTCCAATACAACTTTAGCCCGGAGTTCGTTCTTGGATTCGTTGGGCCGGAATATAGCGACCACTACCTCTGGGGCCATTACTTTTGCAGATTCAATAAAGAAACTAAATTCGCAGAAAGAAATCCAATATATTTCAGATGATGAATTAGAAGCTATGTCTTTCGCGAAGGGTTACAAAGAAAGGTTTACACTTTACAGTGATTTCTACACAAAATACAAAATCAAAAATGCAACTGTGGCCTTAGATAGTTTGCATCACCCAAATACTTCTTTTAATAGGTGGATGTATTCAAAAAATACAACTGTTGAAAAAATTAGGGCTAACCCATCGGCATTTTTCAATTTCATTATATCCAAAGTTCCTTTTTTTCTCTTTTTTTTCACGCCATTCTTTGCCTTATTTTTCTGGCTAATTTATTCAAAGCGGAAATACACTTATATGGAACATATGATTTTTATATTTCACATTTTCAGTTTCATATTTTTGGCCATGCTGCTCTTTAAATTGCCCGATATGCTTTTTGGCACGGAAATTCTCCTCACTGTCCTCTTTCTTGTCATTGGTCCAATTTACTTTTATAAGGCATTGCGAAATTTTTATGGCCAAGGAAGAATGGTAACTTTAATAAAATTTGTATTTTTAAACACAGTGTTCATTATAGGATTAACTTTTGCCGCTACAATTTTTATAGCCGCAAGTGCAGCAATCTATTGAAATGGTACAACAAGTAACTCAAGGTATTAAGATTTCGGTTAAAACTAAATTTGACGGCACGTACTACAAAGATCGTGTTATGTTGTATGCGTTTAGTTACATGGTAACAATTGAAAATCAAAGTAAGGACACCGTGCAATTAACTTCCCGGAGTTGGATAATTAAGGACTCCCTCAATGGTATAGAAAGTATAGAGGGCGAAGGTGTCATAGGGCAAAAACCAGTTCTAGCACCAGGTAAAAAATATGCCTATACCAGCAGCGCTTTGCTTTTCTCCCCATTTGGAGCGATGAAAGGTTATTTCAATATGGTTAATTTTACTACTACTAGCGACTTTAGAGTTTCCATTCCGCTTTTTAATTTAAGCGCTCCATTCTCAACGAATTGACCAACTTCATCCATAGAGCATCTGCAATTTCCATAATTATTCAATAATAGTTGTTATGTCATTACGAAAGAAGAAGTTTCAATTTTCTGCGTCTGAAGATCTTCATATCGCATTTCAAGATTTCTTTCTTTTTTGACAATCTGGGTAATGCTTTTGGTTTTTATGAAACCTCTATCCATAATTAGATTACTGCTAACGTCCCCATCGCCGGCATTTTTATGAAAATGCAGCATTTCTTCCTTAGAAGCATCTACTTTATCAAATAAAAAGGAAGAAAACCACTGCTCGCGTTTCTTTTTAAGCATTTCGGGATATAAGGGAGAGGATGACCATATTTGAGGTTCCATACGTTCTTTGGAAAAATGATATTTTTGGCCATCCCAAACCAATTTTAATAATTGAATTATACTATTCCAATCCACAATTATTGCTGTGAATGGCTCAATGTCATCGAAATCATAATCTTCTATTTGTAAATATACATTATTCGTTTTCAAAAGATCCTTCACCACCAGCCCCCTACTCTTTCCGTAATATGGCCTGCGCTCGTGAGCCACAAATGCCCCGTTCATTAAACACACCACTCGGTTTCTTTCGCTAAGGCCAATCCAGGTTCCACCTGCAACCACATCTTTCGGATATAATAAACGTACTCCTTCCTCTTCATAAATTTTAGGTGGAATCGTTTCACGTCCGGGTGCTTCATCACGGTTGGATGTCAAAATAAAATTGTTTTTGGATTTTGGAACGAAGGTTATTGTGCACATTTAAAATGGGATGTTCAAGGTTCAGTAAGTTCTTAAGTAATTATTATAATTCATTTTAATTTTCCATTCGTAAAACTAATGAATAGCGTCATTTTAGGTGGAAATAAAGTAAACATTTTTACGCCTAATATCCCAAAACTGCGACTTGCGACTGCCCTCTGAACATTAAAAAAATTGTACCTTTGCCATCTTCATAAATATTAAAATAAAAAAGTTATGGGAAATGGATTTTTTGAAGTACCGATTGCAATAAACGAACCCGTTAAGAGCTATGCTCCAGGTTCACCGGAACGCGAGGAAGTGCTTGAAACTTATAGAAAAATGTATAAAGCCAACATTGAAGTGCCTTTATATATTAATGGAAAAGAGGTTAAAACTAAAGAAACCGCAACAATGTCGCCCCCGCATGATCATAAACATGCATTGGGCATCTATTATAAAGCAACCAAAAGAAATGTAGAAGAGGCCATTGAAACCGCATTGGAAGCTAGAAAAAAATGGGCAGTAATGCCTTGGGAACAACGCGCTGGAATCTTCCTTCGCGCCGCAGAATTGATTGCCGGGCCGTACCGTGCAAAAATTAACGCTGCCACTATGCTGGCCCAATCAAAAAATATTTACCAAGCCGAAATTGACTCTGCCTGCGAACTTATTGATTTTTTGAGGTTCAATGTGCAGTATATGACTGAAATTTATGCCGAGCAGCCCGAGTCTACTTCGGCAGCTTGGAACCGCATAGAATATAGACCTTTGGAAGGATTTATTTATGCAATTACTCCTTTTAACTTTACGGCTATAGCTGGTAATCTTCCGGCAAGTGCTGCATTGATGGGCAACGTTGTGGTGTGGAAACCTAGTAACTCACAAGTTTATTCCGCCAAAATTATTATGGACGTTTTCCGCGAGGCTGGCGTTCCCGCAGGTGTAATAAACATGGTGATGGGCGATGCTGCAATGATTTCAGATACTTTAATGGCAAGCCCAGATTTCAGTGGAGTCCATTTTACGGGATCCACAAATGTTTTTCAAGGCATTTGGAAAAAAATTGGCGATAACATTAAAACTTACAAAACCTATCCACGAATAGTTGGAGAAACCGGCGGGAAAGATTTTATCGTGGCTCACCAAAGTTCAAACCCAAAGCAAGTTGCCACCGCGATGGCTCGAGGTGCCTTTGAATATCAAGGCCAAAAATGTAGTGCCGCAAGCCGATGCTATATTTCAAAAAATATTTGGGATGATGTAAAAAATTATTTACTGGATGACCTGCGATCCTTTAAAATGGGGACGCCTGAGGATATGGGCAATTTTATAAATGCCGTAATAAGTGAAAGTTCCTTTGACAAACTGGCCAGTTATATTGACTCTGCGAAAAATGACAAAAATGTGGAAATTATTGCTGGCGGAAATTATGATAAGAGCAAGGGTTACTTTATTGAGCCAACCGTAATTGTGGTTAAAGATCCAAAATACACCACTATGTGTACCGAACTTTTTGGACCTGTACTTACCGTATATGTTTACGATGACAATAAATGGGAAGAAACTCTGCATTTGGTTGACGAAACCAGTGAGTATGCCTTAACAGGCGCAGTTTTCAGCGAAGACAGATATGCTTTGGAAGTTGCTGTTAAAATTCTTGAGAACGCTGCGGGTAATTTCTACATCAATGATAAACCTACGGGTGCCGTTGTTGGCCAACAACCTTTTGGAGGTGCGCGCGCCAGCGGAACCAACGATAAAGCTGGAAGTAAGCAGAATCTCTATCGATGGATTTCCCCAAGGATGGTAAAGGAAACCTTCGTATCGCCTACGGATTATAGATATCCGTTTTTAGGATAAAAATAAAATCAAATACAAAAAGCCTCGGCACCCTATTGGAACCGAGGCTTTTTCATTTTACTAACAGGAATTTAATTTAAAAGAAAACTAACGTTAACGGTTAATTTTATTTCCATTTCCCCAAGAGCTATGGTCTGCTCACCACCTCCCGCTGCGGAATCCATCATCGCCATTTTATACATAGGTCTTGGTTGGGATGTATTGTCAAATTCGCTTACCGATACGGCTTTTCCAATAGTTTGGTTCAAAGCAGTTGCATATTCCTTGGCTTTCATTTGTGCATTCTGAACAGCTTTTTTACGGGCTTCACTTTTCAAAGACTCCTCTTTTGAAGAAGAAAAGTTAACGCCATCAATGCGGTTAATTCCGGTATCCATTAAACCCTTCATTACAGTTTCATATTGGGAAAGATCGCGAAGTTTCACCGAAAGCGCCTGATTTGCTGCAAAAGTGTAGGTTTTACTGTTGTAATCATAATTTTTGCTAAGGTTCATATATTCGGTTTTTACGTCTTTATCGGCAATATTCATTTTCTTTAGAAATTTTATTACCTCATTAATTGTCGCATCGTTCTGCTCTTTCAACGTTTTTGTGTTCTCGCCGGTATTCTCTACACGGATGTTAATTGTTACCTCATCGGGCACAACGCGAACAATGCCTTCCCCGGCAACGTCTATTGTATTTGGTGGTAATGTATTCTGTGCCATCATAGCGGTTGTAGTTATTGCTAAAATTAAAAGTGTTTGTAAAGTTTTCATATTTTTTCTTCTATTTGTTATTGTATGTTTTTTCTCTTTTTATAAATTATAATTTTCCCAATTTATGCAGCACGAACAAAAGTATAAGCGGCACAGCCAAAAGCACGACAATCCAAAGGCTGGTTTGGAATAAATATGGTGCGAAAATCAACGTTAGCACATAACCGCCAATTGCCCCACCAATGTGGGCATCGTGACCAATATTTCCTAATCTTTTTTTCATTCCGTAGATGGAATACAACAAATATGCCATTCCAAAAAGCCACGCAGGAATGGGTATTGGAATAAAGAAAAGATAAAGCCCCATATCCGGAAAAAATAATATTGCGGAATACAATATGCCCATGACCGCTCCACTAGCCCCAATAGCGCTGTAATGATATTCATCTTTATGGAAATAGAAAGAAAGCAGATTTCCAATAAGTAAACTCGCAACGTAAATGATGACAAAATATGTAACACCAACGCTCATAATTACCACTGGAGCGAAAAAATAAAGCGTTAGCATATTGAACAAAAGATGTGAAAAATCTGCATGTAGAAATGCTGAACTGAACATACGGATCTGTTCCCCACGGCGAATTCCCGCAATGTTGAATTTATATTTTTCAAAAAATGAAAAATCATTGAAACCCTTCATTGAAATAATAACGTTGGCGGCAATAATTATGATGGTTGCTATATCTAAGTTTTGCATTTGTTTAAGTGATTATTGAATTGATAAGGTATTTTTAAATGTTTGGCGCAAACCTTGAAATTTTAAACCTTATGGTTTCCATATGTTTCTTGCGATAAAATTAATTAGTTTTGCGGAATAATTTTTATGCAAAGATTGCTTTATATCCTGGTTTATCCAATTCTTTGGCTACTTTCAAAAATGCCTATGGGCATTTTATACTTTAAATCCAGCGCGCTCTATATTCTTGTTTACTACGTTGTCGGCTACCGTAAAAAAGTAGTAATGGAAAACCTGGCGCTTGTTTTTCCGCAAAAAACACAGCGTGAAAGAAACCAAATCGCTCAAAAATTCTACAAACACTTGTGCGATATAATTTTTGAAACCATAAAAGCCTTTACTATTTCCGAAAAGGAAATCCGCAAACGATTTGTGGTTACCAATGCCGAAATACTCGACAATTATTATGAAAATGACCGAAGCATTTTGCTTATGGCCGGCCATTACGGCAACTGGGAATGGAGCGGGATTCTGAATAAATTGATGCAACATCAGGCACACGCTGTTTATAAACCCTTAGACAGCCAGCAATTTGATGCGTTGGTAAAAAAAACACGGGAGCATTTTGGCGGTATAATTGTAAGCAACAAAAAAATTGTTGGCGTGCTTTTCCGAAAATGGAAAAAGGGAGTTAAGACCCTAACCTATATTCTATCAGACCAAACCCCAAAAGCAGGTGCATATAAACATCGTGATACTTTTATGGGAATAGATGTTCCAGTATTTACCGGTACTGAGGAATTGGCCAAAAAGTTAGATTTTTCAGTGCTCTATCTAAAAGTTGAAAAGGAAAAACGAGGATATTACACCGCTACCTTCGTTCCTTTGGCGGATAACCCCAAGGAATATGATGACTTTCAAATCACACGAATGTTTTTTGATGCTTTGGAAATCCAAATCCGGGAGAAGCCAGAATATTATTTATGGTCCCACAAACGGTGGAAGCTTCGCAAAAGGAATTGATTATTGGCCCGCAACTGCTTTTATTTCCAAAATTATTTTATCGGCTAAACTATCTGCTTCCTCTTGGCTTTTGGCCTCGGTATAAATTCTGATGATTGGTTCTGTGTTTGACTTTCTAAGGTGAACCCAATTTTCAGCAAAGTCAATTTTTACACCGTCAATCGTATTTATTTCTTCCGATCCATATTTTGCTTCCATCGCTTTTAAAATTGCATCAACGTCCAATTGTGGCGTTAATTCAATCTTCTTTTTGCTCATAAAATAAGCGGTGTATTTTTTCCGAAGTTCACTCACGGCAATTTTTTCTTCGGCCAAAAAGGTTAAAAACAAAGCAATCCCAACTAAACTATCGCGACCGTAATGCAGTTCTGGATAAATAATTCCTCCATTCCCCTCACCTCCTATCACGGCATTGGTTTCTTTCATTATTTCAACAACATTCACTTCGCCAACGGCGCTTGCGGTATAAATTGCGCCGTGTTTTTCGGTAACATCGCGCAAGGCACGGGAAGATGACATATTTGAAACTGTGTTTCCGGGAGTGTTTTGCAAAACATAATCGGCAACGGCAACTAAGGTATATTCCTCACCAAACATTTCTCCTTTTTCGTCAACAAAGGCAAGTCGGTCAACATCGGGATCTACCACAATTCCGAAATCGGCATTATTTTCTACGACACTTTTCATCAAATCACCCAAATGTTCCTTTAATGGTTCCGGATTGTGCGGAAATTCTCCATTTGGAGTGCAATGCAGCTTTATAGGTTGGACACCCAGTGCTTCCAGAAGCATCGGTACGGCAATACCTCCGGTGGAATTTACAGCATCAACCACTACCTTAAAATTGGCATCCTTAATAGCATCTGCCTTTACTAATGGCAAGTTTAAAATTTCATCAATATGCAAGTCAATGTAAGCATCATTTTTATGGATTTCACCCAAATTGTCCACTTCAGCAAATTCAATAGTTCCATTTTCGGCAATATCCAATATTTGCTGTCCGGCTTCCGCATTTAAAAATTCCCCTTTATTGTTCAGCAGTTTCAAGGCATTCCACTGTTTTGGGTTATGACTCGCCGTTAAAATGATGCCCCCATCCGCATGTTCCATGGCTACTGCCATTTCAACCGTGGGGGTGGTTGACAGGTTTAGGTCAATGACCGTGATGCCCATGCCAACTAGGGTGTTCATTACTAATTGTTGCATCATTTCACCAGAAATACGTGCATCGCGGCCCACAATCACTTTATAATTTTCCTTATTTCGTTGCTTCTTTATCCAACTTCCATAGGCCGCTGCATATTTTACCGCGTCAATAGGTGTTAAGTTATTGCCTTGGCTTCCGCCAATGGTTCCTCGAATTCCAGAAATTGATTTTATAAGGGTCATTTTTTAATGTTTTTAAGGATTAGAATTTTGATTATTTCAATGAAAATATTAACTCCTGAACTTATTCTTCAATTTTAAAAAATATAGCTCAAAATAAACATAGGAAAAATGCGCCACCAAAAGCGTTCCAGCGAAGGTGAGCAGATGCAATAATACTATGGCCAAGATTTTATTAATATTCTGTAGCATTTCCATTTTCAGAAACAAAAATACAACTGCATTTAAAACAATGGCGTGATACATATAAATTCCGTATGATATACTTCCGAAATGGTTCAAAAGTTTGTTATTCAATTCCAACCCCCGATTGTTAAAGGCTATGGTGTGGATAAACAACGAAAACAATAAACAAGTGATCAGTGACCGAAGCCACAAAGGTTCCATCAAAAAGAAATCCGTTGTGAAATAAAGAATGGTTGCAATACAAATTAAGGCCGGTACAATTGCCCAACGTTTTAAGAAATCAAGATTTTTCCTTTCTTCCAAAATAGCTATAATTCCTCCAGAAAATAAATAGAAAAACACGAAAGAATATTTTCGCAGCACCTCAAAAACGTCGCTCCAAAAAATGAAAAAATACAAAAGGAATAGAATGCCCAAAGCTCTTAGTACCCATTTCACTTTTATAAAAAACAACATGGGTGCGATTATAAGATAAAATTGTTCCTCAATGCCAATGGACCAAAGAATTTCAAGAATACCGCCGGGCTCGAATTGCTTTGCGAAAACATTTGGAAGAAAAAAAACGTTGTAAAAAAACGCTTCTTTCCAAGTATAATTTATTTCAAATGGAATATTCAGAGAAGGTAATATTACGTTGTAAAACAATAGTCCGAAGCCCAAAACTAAATAGTAAAGCGGGAAAATCCGAAGCACCCTCCGCACGTAAAAATCCTTTATTGAAAATGCATCGCGAAGTTTTGCTCGGTAAATAATGCGTATTATCAAAAAACCACTCAACACAAAAAACATATATACTGCCTCTAAACCGCGATGGTATAAGGGAAAGCCATCAAAATATGGTAAACCCTGATTGCGCGAAAGTTGTGGCAAGTGAAAAAGCAACACGAGGGAAGCAAGAAAAAACCGCAGTGGGTCCAAATTTGGTAACCTGTTCAAATTTCAGTTTTTACAGGCCAAAAATACATATATTTATTGAATGAATTTTTTGGCCCATATTTATCTTTCCGGAAACGAAGAAGGCATTATCATAGGTAATTTTATTGCCGATGGAATTAAGGGAAAACGCTATGAAAAATTTCCGCCGGCAATTGCAAAGGGAATATTGCTGCACCGCAGAATAGACAGTTTTACGGATGCCCATCCCATAGTGCAGCAAAGTACGGCGAGGCTTCACAAAAATTATAGCCATTACAGCGGAGTGATCGTGGATATTTTATACGATCACTTTTTGGCAAAAAACTGGCGCAATTATTCTGACCAGCCTTTGGATGAATTTGTACAGGATTTTTATGCATTGCTTCGGAAAAATTTCACCATTCTTCCCGCGCGAATTCAAAAAATGATGCCCTATATGATTGCCGACAACTGGTTGCTGAGTTATGAATCTGTTGAAGGAATAGGTAAAATTTTGGCACAGATGAACGTAAGAACAAAAGGAATTTCCAGAATGGATTTAGCCGTTGCGGAACTCGAAATTTATTACGACGATTTTGAAGCAGAGTTCAAATCCTTTTTCAACGAATTGATTGTCTTTTCCAAACAAAAACTAATTGAACTATGAAAATTTCGTCCCTATTTCTTATTGTGTTTGTACTTTTTTCCTGCAAAGAAAATCCAAAAGCACAGTCATTAACTGAAAGTCCAAATATTGAGGCGAAAAAGGCGGTAATGGCTGACAGTGCCATGGTGGTTTCCGCCCGGGCTGAGGCATCAAAAATAGGTGTGCAAATTCTCAAAATGGGCGGTAATGCCTTTGATGCGCTCATTGCCACCAATATGGCCCTTGCAGTTACGTATCCAAATGCGGGCAACTTGGCAGGTGGTGGTTTTATGGTTTATAGAACCCAGCACGGGGAAATTGGCACTTTGGACTATCGCGAAAAAGCCCCAATGGCGGCCACCAAAAATATGTATTTGGATGAGACAGGAAACATTATTCCCAATAAAAGTGCTATCGGCGCAATGTCTGTGGGCGTGCCGGGAACCGTGGCAGGAATGTTCGCGATCCATGAAAAGTTCGGTAGTTTGCCGATGGAAGTATTATTAAGGCCAGTAATTGAGCTGGCCACAAAAGGCTACAGCATAACAGAGAAAGAGGCAGAACAATTGCTGATATACAAACCCTATTTTGATGAGGTAAACGATGGGGAAATTTTATATTCCAAATCGCTTAATATGCGGGATACTTTAATCAATCTGGCCTTAGCCAAAACCTTGGAACGTATTTCCAAAAACGGAAGAGCCGAATTTTATAGTGGTGAAACTGGCCAAAAACTTATATCATTTTTAAAAGAAAGGGGAGGCATTATTACCTTGCAGGATTTGGAAGCCTACGACGCACAGTGGCGCGAACCGATTGTTTTCAATTATAAGAATTTAAGAATAATTTCAATGGGGCCACCATCCAGCGGTGGAATTTGCCTGGCACAAATTTTAAAAATGGTCGAACCCTTTCCCATTTCAGAATATACACATAACGGCGAAAAATACATTCAATTACTTGCAGAGGCATCGCGCCGTTCCTACGCAGACCGCAGTTATTTCTTGGGCGACCCTGACTTTATTGAGATTCCGGTAGATTCATTACTCTCTCAACCCTACCTTTCACAAAGAATGAAAAATTTTTCATTTGAGACCGCAACGCCATCTATTCAAATTAAACCGGGAGTGGTAACGGGATATGAAAGTCCCGAAACAACCCATTTTTCCATCGTTGATGCATTTGGAAATGCGGTGTCGGTAACCACTACCTTAAATTCATCGTTCGGCTCTTTATTGTTTGTGGATGAATTGGGCTTCTTTTTAAACAATGAAATGGACGATTTCAGTTCCAAACCTGGCGCTCCCAACGTATATGGATTGGTAGGCGGCCAAGCAAACGCTATTGCTCCCCACAAAAGAATGTTGAGTTCCATGACGCCAACCATTGTGGAAAAGGACGGAAAACTGTGGATGGTGGTGGGAACTCCCGGCGGTTCGACAATTATCACCTCGGTTGCGCAAACAATTTTGAACGTTTACGAATTTAAAATGGATATGCAACAAGCTGTGGATGCGCCTCGCTTTCACCATCAATGGCTGCCGGATGCAGTTCGATATGAATTTGGCCGATTTCCCTCGGATTTGATTGAAAACCTAAAACAAAAGGGATATCCCGAAAACACTGAAACCGATCCCATCATCGGAAAGGTTGACGCAATCCTTTTGCTTCCCAACGGAAAGCTTGAAGGCGGTGCCGATAGCCGTGGCGATGACACCGCAATTGGCTATTAAATTAAATCCCACGGACACGTTTAATCGAAATGTTTTGCATTATATCGAAACGTGAAAATTCGGGAAATTAAAAAGGTTAGATTTGAGCAAATTAACTAAGGATTTTTAGAAAATTTGGATTCGAGACCTTTTGAAAACACTATTTATTTCTTCTTTTGCAGAAAAACATATAAGCTTTTCTTCTCTCAAATTGCAGCAATTAGTTTCTTCCACTAACTGTAACCCAAAATCTATTTTCAAAGAATCTCACTATTATTTCCATGCACCGCATGAGCTTTTGAGTTTATGAAGAATAAACCGTTGTACCGGGATGTTTACGCTCTTATCACATTAGTGGTAAGCGGGGCATTGTGTGCAGGACTTGTGTTTCTTCTTTATAATAAATATTTAAACACATTGGGATTTGAGGAAAACTTAAAAAAACTTACCTCAATCTATATAGGCATCAGTGGTTTTTTGTCTGCAATTTTGATGGTATTCTTGGCTGCTTCGGCAATGAACCAAAAAACATATAAGGCGAAGATTATTCACAAAATAAGCAAGACAACCCAGAAAATGCACAATTTCCGAACCATTGCGGAGCTATTGTTTAAATCAGATATTTGGCTACCAGGGCTCCGGGAATATATGGAAAAGGAATACGGCAGTCTCAGCTATTTTGATGTTAAGGAATTCTACAAAGGCAAGTCAAAATTGGCAATTGAATTTCTGCAGGAAACCCATCATTTTGGCGAAACCGAAAACCTATATCTGGAATTGAAATCATTATTGATGACAGATCCCAATGAAAAACAAATTCCCGAAACCATAGACTATCCCATTTTTTATGATAGCGACATCATAGCCAAATGGGTGGAGCACAAAAGCGGGTCCGGTTTGTGGTATGTTTTCGGATATAAATTTGGCCATTATAAGGATTCATTGAATTTTGAGGCCGTTTTTGAGCGTCACCGCGAAAAGATTTTAACCCTCGCAAACACCATTGACAATGAAGTTTTCGACAGCTCCTCCTTCAATGACATTTTTTTTTCACGGCTATGGGAATACCTGACCAAAGACGTAATTCCAAAACTCTCACAGTTCCAAAGCCATATTGACCGGAAAACCCCGCGATTGATTTACTATCTCTACATCGTTTTTTTGCTTTTGATGGTTTTTGGTGTTTTGGTCCCCCTCACCTATTTGATGCTCGGTTTCTCAATTTTCGCGGTAATAATTAGTTATTCCATCGTCATAAGTACAATTTTCTACGTGGCGGTTACCTTTCATATTTTTCTTTCCAAGGAAGTAAACCGATAATAGCCGAAGCTAATTTTCAATCAAAAATTAACATCAACGGGAAGCCATGCATTCTTTATTTTCCTTTCTATTGAGTACCTTTGCGAGCTATGTCAAAAAATGAGGATTTTATTGAAGTTTTGGGCGCGCGCGTCCACAATTTAAAGAACATTGACGTTCGTATCCCTAGGGAAAAATTGGTTGTAATAACAGGGCTTTCGGGCAGCGGAAAATCCTCTTTGGCGTTTGATACCATTTATGCCGAGGGACAGCGCCGCTACATTGAAACATTTTCAGCCTATGCCCGCCAATTTTTGGGAAGTCTGGAACGGCCCGATGTTGACAAGATTGAAGGCCTTTCACCCGTTATTGCTATTGAGCAGAAAACTACAAGCAAAAGTCCGAGATCTACTGTAGGCACCATTACGGAAATATATGATTTTTTGCGCCTTTTTTATGCCCGCGCAAGTGATGCGTATAGCTTCAACACTGGCGAAAAAATGGTTAGTTACAGCGACGAGCAAATTAGGCAGCTAATTATAGAAGATTTTCCCGATAAAAAAGTTAGCATCCTCGCCCCTATTGTTCGCTCCCGAAAAGGCCATTACCGTGAACTGTTCGAACAAATTGCCAAACAAGGGTTTTTGAAAGTTCGCGTGGATGGCGAAGTGCGGGACATTGTGAAGGGAATGAAAGTAGACCGCTATAAAACACACGACATAGAAATTGTAATAGACAGATTGAAAGTTTCCGAAGAAAATGAAAGCAACAAGCGACTATCGGAAACTATAAATACCGCTATGTACCATGGGGATGATGTGCTTATGGTGCTGGATAACGACACCGATACGGCACGGTATTTTAGCCGGTTATTGATGTGTCCATCTTCGGGCATTTCCTATCCCAACCCAGAGCCGAACAATTTTTCCTTTAATTCCCCAAAAGGGATGTGCCCCAACTGCAAAGGGCTCGGCAAACTGTATGAAGTTAATTTGAACAAACTCGTTCCCAACCCGAAACTTTCCATAAAACAAGGTGCGTTGGTGCCGCACGGAACGCAAAAAAGCAATTGGGTTTTTAAACAATTGGAACTAATTGCGGAACGCTTCAATTTTAAAATGACCGATCCGTTTGAAAGTATTCCGCAGCAAGCAAAGGAAGTTATCTTCTACGGGGGAAATGAAAAGTTTGATATTGAATCAAAAAGCTTGGGCATTACCAGGAGCTACAAAATAGATTTTGAAGGTGTTGCCACGTTCATTCAAAACACTTTTGAGGCCAATGAGTCGACATCCCTAAAACGCTGGGCCAAAGAGTATATGGACAAAATTCCCTGTCCGGACTGCAACGGCACAAGGCTTCGGCAAGAATCACTTTATTTTAAGGTAAATGGTAAAAACATTGCTGAACTGTCCAATATGGATGTTGTTGAACTATCGGAATGGTTTAAAGAACTAGAGAACAATCTTTCCGATACGCAATTGAAAATTGCCTCCGAAATAATAAAGGAGGTCCGTTCGCGGTTGCAGTTTTTGGTGGACGTTGGCCTAACCTATTTAGCATTGGACCGAAGTTCTAAATCCCTTTCCGGCGGCGAGGCGCAGCGGATCCGGCTAGCAACGCAAATAGGTTCGCAACTCGTGGGAGTGCTCTATATATTGGATGAGCCGAGCATTGGGCTGCATCAGCGCGACAACGAACGACTAATTTATTCCTTGAAACAACTAAAGGAAATCGGGAATTCCGTAATTGTCGTAGAGCATGATAAAGATATGATTGAAAGCGCAGACCATGTTATAGACATCGGGCCCGCCGCGGGAAGGCACGGCGGCGAGATTGTTTCTCAAGGAACGCCACAGGAAATAAAAACACACGATACACTGACGGCGGAATACTTAAACGGAAAAAAAGAAATTGAAATACCAAAAAAACGTCGTCCCGGAAATGGCAAAACACTCACCTTAAAAGGCGCCACGGGAAACAATCTCAAAAACGTTACAGTTTCATTTCCTTTGGGAAAAATGATTGGGGTTACGGGCGTTTCTGGCAGCGGAAAAAGTACACTTATCAACGAAACCCTTTATCCTATTTTAAATGCGCATTTTTTCAATGGCGTTAAAAAACCGATGCCCTATAAAAAAATTGATGGCCTCGAAAATATTGATAAGGTTATTGATATAAACCAGTCCCCAATAGGAAGAACCCCGCGGAGCAACCCCGCAACTTACACCGGCGTTTTTTCTGAAATTCGAAATCTTTTCGCCAAAACTCCGGAAGCCATGATTCGCGGCTACAAGCCGGGCCGTTTCAGCTTCAATGTTGCCGGTGGACGCTGTGAAACCTGTAAGGGAGCTGGTTTAAGAGTTATTGAAATGAATTTTCTGCCAGACGTTTACGTGGAATGCGAAACCTGCCAAGGCAAACGTTTTAATAGGGAAACTTTGGAAATACGCTACAAGGGAAAATCCATTTACGACGTTTTGGAAATGACTATCAATGAGGCTTCAAATTTCTTTGAAAATATACCGAAAATTTACAGAAAAGTAAAAACCATAAAAGATGTGGGACTGGGCTACATCACCTTGGGCCAACAATCCACAACTCTTTCGGGCGGGGAAGCCCAACGAATAAAACTAGCAACCGAACTTTCCAAACGCGATACCGGAAATACATTCTACATTTTGGATGAACCCACCACCGGCCTCCATTTTGAAGATATTCGCGTGCTGATGATAGTGTTGAACAAATTGGTTGAAAAGGGAAATACAGTTCTTATTATTGAACATAATCTGGACGTGATTAAAACCGTGGATTATGTTATAGACATTGGCCCTGAAGGGGGAAAGCAAGGTGGAAAAGTTTTGGCTTTGGGAACACCGGAGGAAGTTGCAGACAACAAAAAGAGCTATACCGCGCGGTTCCTTAAAAAAGAATTACATTAGGCCCGAGGGAAAACGAAATTATTTGAAAAAATTGTGGAATCCTCCCGCCTTAAAAGCATTCGAATACCGAGAAAATATTTATTGAACAAAAAAATTAAATGAGAGACGAACAATCACCAAAAAACTGGAACCAAGTTAAAACCAACGACTCGTGGGCCATTTTCAAAATAATGGGCGAATTTGTGGGAGGATATGAAAAAATGAGCCGAATTGGCCCGTGTGTTTCCATTTTTGGGTCCGCGCGCACAAAACCGGATCACAAATATTATAAGTTGGCCGAAAACATTGCCAAAAAAATTACTGAAAATGGTTATGGTGTGATTACCGGTGGCGGCCCCGGAATAATGGAGGCGGGCAATAAGGGAGCCCATTTAGCAGGGGGAACTTCCGTGGGTTTAAACATTACGCTTCCTTTTGAACAGCACGACAATCCGTATATAGACAGTGATAAGAGCATTGATTTTGATTACTTTTTTGTGCGCAAGGTAATGTTCGTAAAATATTCGCAGGGGTTCGTGGTTATGCCCGGCGGGTTTGGAACCCTCGACGAATTTTTCGAAGCCTTGACGCTAATACAAACACACAAAATTGATAAATTCCCATTAATACTTGTTGGCAGCGAATTTTGGGGAGGTCTTTTTGAGTGGATAAAAACCACTCTTTTGGAAGCCAACAATAACGTGAGCGCAGAAGACTTGGAATTAGTCCATCTAGTGGACTCGGCAGATGAAGTACTTCAAATTTTAAATGATTTCTATAACGAATACAACCTAAGCCCAAACTTCTAATATTTATATTTAAAGAATGTTTAAAAAAATACTAACCCTTGCTATAGTTTTTATTTCCTTATCGCTAAGCGCGCAGGAAACCATAAAAACAATGGTATATAATTTGTTGGAATTTCCATCGGCATTTCCACCAAACCGTGCAGAAATTCTTAAGGACATACTTGATGAATACGAGCCCGATATTTTTATGATTTGTGAATTGGAAACCGAAGCTGGTGCAAATCTTATTCTGAATACCGCCTTGAATGATGAGGGAAACAATTATGTTATGGCACCCTTTGAACCAAGTCAGTCCGGAGATCCCGACCACCAACAACTTATTTTCTATAGAAAAGGAATGTTTTCTTTGGCAGCCACCGAAGTTTTGCCCACTCCGGTCCGCGATATTAACCATTATACGCTGAAACTGAGTACTGCAGATCAACAGGCAGATCCAGTTCTTTTTGAGATTTTTGTTACCCATTTAAAATCCAGTACAGGAACCGCTAACAAACAGTTGCGGCTTGAAATGGTGCAAGAGTTCACCAATAGATTAGAAAGCTTGGATCCCAATGCATTCGTAATATTCGCTGGTGATTTTAATTTATACACAGCAAGCGAACCTGCATATATAGAGCTTTTGGACCCTACAAATGCAATTGTAATGGTGGATCCTATCAATAGTCCGGGCTCTTGGAACAACAACATAAATTTTCAGGATATCCATACCCAAAGTACGCGGATTAGCTCCGGTCCCTTTGGAGCGGGAGCCGGTGGCGGACTGGATGATCGTTTTGATTTCATTGTAATTTCCGAAAATATGCAGAATGACCCGAAATTAAACTACATCGCAGATAGTTACAAATCCTTCGGCAACAACGGCAATTGTTATGACAATAGCATAAATAGCCCGGACTGTTTTGGAGATTTCGGGCAAACCCTGCGCAACAATCTTTACAATATGAGTGACCATCTTCCTATTGTAATGAACCTTCAAACCAACAAACAAATTGTTTTAAATATTGATGATTTTATTGCAACTTTACCCATTGAACTTGAAAATACCGTAGTCACGGACAAACTGAATTTTCGTACCAATTCAAATTTTTCGGGGAAAGTTTCGTTTGAAATTTACAATGTTCTCGGACAAAAACTTTTGGAATCCACTTTAGACATTTCTGAATTTAAATCCATCAATGTCAGCCAACTTTCAAATGGTATTTATTATTTGAAGACAAACCTTCCAGCTTCACAGACTTTTAAATTTCTTAAAACTTTTTGATAGCCCGAATTATTTTATATAGCATTTTCCTTTGTTTGTCGCATCATGCAATGGCGCAGCATATCTTAAAAATAGATGCTACGTTGAATCCATCGGAAAAAACTATTGCGATAAAACAGCAGATTACCTATAAAAATACCTCTGAGGAAACGCTTAATGAAATTTTCCTTTTTGATTGGGCAAACAGTTTTTCATCCAAAACAACGCCGCTGGCTAAGCGATTTTCTGAAAATTACGATAGCTCCTTCCATTTTGAAAAAGATGAAGATCGCGGCGGAACAACCATCGTAAAAATTTATGACACTGCCATTGTTCCTTTGCAATGGCAACGGGGCAACGCGGTGGATATACTTCGCATTATTCCGGAAATTCCCTTGAATCCGGGTGAAAGTTATACCTTTAATTTAGAATATATAATCAAGGTGCCGAATGACCGTTTTACGCGTTTCGGCGTGAACAACCTCAGTGACTATAAATTGCGCTATTGGTATATGGCACCCGCTGTGTTTAATGGCGAATGGCAAGTTTATAGCAACAAGAACCTCGATGATTTATATATGGCACCCTCATCGTTTTTCATTTCGTTGCATGTGCCCAGGGAATATTCTGTTACTTCAGATTTTGATGTGGTTTCCGAAAATATTTCAGAGAAGACGAAAGATATTCTTCTTGAAGGAATGGAGCGAACAAGGGCAGTTTTATATATTGAACAAAATCCGTCCTTCGAAAACATTGAAACCGACAAACTGACCGTAGTGACCAATCTCGAAAACAGTAAGGTAAATCCGCCAGTACAGGCATTGATGGTAGATCGGGTGGTCCGGTTTCTGGATTCGAAGCTTGGGCCTTATCCGTTCCAAAAAATGGTTATTAGCGAAACGGATTACAAAACCAATCCCGTGTACGGACTTAACCAATTGCCAAGTTTTATCAGTCCTTTTCCCGATGGTTTTGAATATGACATGGAACAGCTAAAAACCATTGCCCGGCATTATATAGACAACACCCTAATTCTCAATTCCAGAAATGATTTTTGGCTGCAGGATGCGCTGCAGATTTATTTAATGATGGATTACGTGGATACCTATTACCCAAAAATGAAGATGATTGGTAATTTGAGCAATTGGTGGATCATTAGATGGGCTCATTTGGCCGACCTTGAATTTAATGATCAATATCCAATGCTTTATATGAATATGGCGCGGGCGAACATTCATCAATCCCTTACCACTCCAAAGGATAGCTTATTGAAATTCAACATGAATATTGCCACTGGATATTACGGGGCGAGCGGTTTAAAATACTTGGATGATTTTTTAGGGGGCGATGTGATGGACACCAGCATTAAGGAATTTTACGCTGAAAATAGATTGAAACCTATAAATTCCTCAGATTTTCAGGAATTTTTAGAGACAAGGACCACCCGTCCCATCAATTGGTTTTTCGAAGATTTTATTGACACTCGCGAGACCATTGATTTCAAAATAAAAAAGGTGGAACAAAAAGGTGATTCTTTGGAGGTATTCATTAAAAATAATAGGAATACGCAGCTCCCTATTTCTTTATATGGCCTTGATAAAAACGGCATTGTGTATAAAACCTGGACAGCGCCCATTGATAGCGTATCCTCTATCACCATTCCTTCAGAAAACATTCGGAAATTGGCGTTGAATTATGAGGGCGAAATCCCTGAATACAACCGCAGAAATAACTTTAAGTCCATTCATGGCCTTTTAAATAAACCAATACAATTCAGACTTTTCCAGGATGTGGAGGATCCAAATTATACCCAATTTTTCTTTATGCCGATTTTTGAATATAATCTATATGATGGCATATCTGCAGGTATTCGACTATACAATAAAACAGTGTTGCCAAAGGCTGTACATTATAGCTTGGAACCACAATTTGGATTTAGATCAGAAACCCTTGTGGGCCGCGCCTCTATAAGCTACACCCAAAGTATTGAAGAAGGAAAATTATATTCTATGCGTTATGGATTTTCAGGAAATTATTATTCGTATGATCGTGGACTTTTTTACAAACGCTATACGCCATACATTACTTTTGCCTTCAGAAATGACGATTTGCGAAACAATGAAAAGCAATTCATAAACATTAGAAATGTGAACGTGTATCAGGATGAAGACCCGAACAACCCTGAGCAGGAACCGAACTACAGTGTCTTTAATTTGCAGTATGTTTATTCCAATCCAAATCTTATAAACTATTTTAAGGGAGTGGTGGATTATGAAATATCCTCAAAATTCAGTAAGCTTTCCGTTAATCTTGAGTATCGCAAATTGTTTTTGAGCAACAGACAATTGAATCTCCGTTTTTTTGCCGGTACTTTTCTTTTTAATGATACCCGTGAAGATGAGGATTTTTTCAGTTTTGCACTGGATAGGCCAAATGATTATCTTTTTGACTATAATTATTACGGTCGGAGCGAGGATTCTGGTCTTTTTAGCCAACAATTGATTATAGCCGAAGGAGGGTTCAAATCGCAATTGGAACCAGCCTATGCCAATAGTTGGATAGCCACTGTAAATGCCAGTACGAATATTTGGAAATGGATCTATGCCTATGGCGATGTAGGTTTGGTCCACAATAAAGGTCGCGGCACCAATGCAGTTTTTGATAGTGGCATACGGCTAAGTCTGGTAGCCGATTATTTTGAGCTCTATTTTCCTATTTATTCCAGTTTAGGCTTCGAGCCCAATTTGCCGCATTATGACGAGAAAGTACGGTTTATCGTTACCTTAAGCCCCAAAACGCTTTTGGGCCTTTTTACGAGAAGATGGTATTGAAAAGTTCCGAAAATTTCGTAAATAAAATTTTCTCATTCTATTTCCAATAATTATTGGCGGCAGCAATTGTTGCAAATTCAGTTGCAACTACTTGCCCTATGGCAATAAGCATTGCCGCATCTTCGGCATAAATGGTACGGAGCTTTTCCCTGACCGATGCATCGGGTTGTGTAGCTTTAATTATTAAACGCGCCATTTTTACGGCAAGTTGCCGACCTTCTTCCGGGGAATTGGTTATAAGCGAATTATTCGGAATTAATTGAACAGGACTAGACATAATTTTGAATTTTTTAAACTATAAACTTTAAAATTAAACAATCCAATTTCGAAAAACAACGTCAAAAATCGGAAATGGAAAAAGCATTTAAAGTTTCGAGAAAATTCTCGTGCATAATATCCGTATAATCCAAATGCGTTACAATTCGCATTTTGCCTTGACCCATGGTGCTAATTTTAATATTTTTCTGAGATAAGGCATTCACAAATTTTTCCTCTGAAATATCGTCGGATAAATAGAAAATAACAATGTTGGTTTCTGTGGGCTCGACGCTTTTTATGTATTCGAGTTTTTGTAGGTCTGCCGCAATCTCCAATGCCTTTTTATGGTCTACGGCCAAGCGGTCCAAATGATTTTCCAAAGCGTAAATTCCCGCAGCAGCCATAAAACCAATCTGTCGCATACCGCCCCCCAACACTTTACGAACGCGCATGGCTTTTTTCATTATTTGCGCTTTTCCTATCAACACACTGCCCAAAGGAGTTCCCAAACCCTTGCTTAGACAAACGGAAATAGTATCAAAAACTTCTCCGTATTGCTTTGGATCCTGATTTTTTGCCACAAGTGCATTCCAAATTCTTGCTCCATCCAGATGTAATCCGAGCGCATGTTTATTACACACAGCACGGATTTTTTCAATTTCAGAAAAATCATAACAGGCGCCACCTCCTTTATTGGTAGTGTTCTCCAAGCATACCAGACTGGTTAGTGGACTGTGGTAAAAATCCGGCGGGTTGATATGCTCTTCAACTTGGGTAGCGGTTATCATACCTCGATGCCCGTTAACCAATTTGCAGGAAACCCCACTATTAAAGGAAACGCCACCACCTTCGTAATTAAACACGTGGGCCCATTTGTCCGCAATCAACTGCTCGCCGGGTTGGGTATGCATTTTTATGGCTGCCTGATTTGCCATACTTCCGGTTGGGAAGAAAAGTGCCTCTTCCATTCCGAACATTTGCGCCAATTTATGTTCAAGTTCGTTGGCAGTTGGGTCTTCTTTGTAAACATCATCGCCAACCTTTGCCTGCATTATTGCCTCCATCATTCCCGGAGTTGGACGGGTTACGGTATCACTTCTTAAATCTATAATCATATACTTAATTTTGGCGCACAAAGGTGCCGGTTTCTTCAAAATGCTTTATCATTTCGGAAAGATCTTTGTCAAGTTTTATTATCAACAAGGATTTGTTGTGGTCCGCATTTACGTTTTTGTTTTTAGAGCTGTTGGTGAGGTCAAATTCCGAAAACCACTTTTCGATCACCTCCTGCGCCAAGACAAATTTATACGCTGTATGGCAAGAAGTAACGGACATATTATCAAAGGCATTTTCATCAACTTTTTCACTTTTGAATGGCTTTACTTCTTCTGTTTTTAAGGTTTCCTTATCCTTTAGAATTTTTTTTATGTTCTTGCCCATCGCAATTGGAATTGGAGCGAATTTTCCACAATTGTCAAATTTCTGTACTTTCATAACATCTTCCCCTTCCTTCCAAAAAACAAATACCGAATAATAGGTGCCTTTTGAAGCACAGTGTTTTCCGTTAGGCATTACAAACATTTGAACGTTTCCTTCGCAATAATTTTTTCTTAGAAAATATTCTGGATGTTGCTGCATTTCTAGTTCCGCCAATTTTTGGTTCACCAGTGCATCAACAAAAGTTTCATCATTTTGGGCGAATCCCATGAAGGAAATAAAAATGAAGGATACAAGGATATATTTTTTCATATAAAGGTTTTGCGGCCAATTCTTTTTATGGACCAATTCTTAAAAAAGCATAAAATTAGCCGAAAATTTATTCCGTCTCACGAAGTTAATAGTATTTTTGCGCAAATTCTTACCCAGTTATGACCACAACAGACCAAATCAAAGACCTTAAGGTGCGGCTAGATGCCTTGAGGCGCTATCTTTGACATTGCCGGCAAAAATATAGAAATCACAAACGACGAAGAAAAAACATTCGATCCCAATTTTTGGAACAATCCGCGTGAGGCAGAAGCTTTTATGAAGGAACTTCGAACCAAAAAGAAATGGGTATCAGATTTTGAAACTGCTAAAAATCTTACGGAGGAAGTTGAAATCCTACTTGAATTTTATAAAGAAGGCGAAGGCACAGCAGAAAATGTAGACGCCGAATTTAAGAAAGCAACAAACGCTATTGAAGCTCTTGAATTCCGAAATATGTTGGGCGAAGAAGGCGATGATATGAGTGCCGTACTGCAAATAACAGCTGGCGCCGGAGGCACTGAAAGCTGTGATTGGGCGCAAATGTTGATGCGGATGTATTTAATGTGGGCACAAAAAAATGATTATAAAGTAAAGGAACTAAACTTTCAAGCCGGCGATGTGGCTGGCGTGAAAACGGTAACCCTTGAAATTGAAGGTGAATTTGCCTTTGGATGGCTAAAAAGTGAAAATGGCGTGCACCGATTGGTACGTATTTCTCCATTTGATAGCAACGCAAAACGCCACACCAGCTTTGCCAGTGTGTATGTTTATCCGTTAGTGGATGATACCATTGAAATTGAAATAAACCCTGCTGATATTTCCTGGGATTTCGCAAGAAGTAGCGGTGCTGGCGGCCAAAACGTAAACAAAGTTGAAACCAAGGCCATCCTTACCCACCACCCTACCGGTATCGTGATACACAACAGTGAAACACGAAGCCAACTGGACAACCGTGAGAAGGCGATGCAGATGTTGAAATCACAGCTTTATGAAATTGAATTGCGAAAGCAATTGGCACAACGGGCAGAAATTGAGGATAGTAAACTTGCCATTGAATGGGGTTCGCAAATTCGCAACTATGTTCTGCACCCGTATAAATTGGTTAAAGACGTACGCACCGGTCACGAAACAGGAAACACTGATGCTATGCTGGACGGTGAAATTGATGGCTTCTTAAAAGCTTATTTGATGATGACTGGGCAGAAAGAAAAAAAGAACGAGCTGTAAAGCGGTAATATGAATAAAAAAACAAAGGGAACAAGATTTGAAAAAATCTTAGTTCCCTTTGCAAATCATATTCCTTCTGCTGGCATTATCCGTTTCGAAGTTTTGCGGGTATATTCTCAGCTGTTTAAACTTAAGCACCCCGATATGATAGTGATATAAAGATAAAAAAAACTCAATAAAGAGAAGTGCTACTTAAACAACTTTAACAAAAATTTTCAGCTTCGTTTTTTTCTTCCCAAAAAATCAGTGGCCCAAAATATCAGTAACAACAAGATAAAAATGCCACATATATATTTAGCTGGTTCCAATTCCCCATCGCCTATGCCAATAAAACCAACAACTCCGAAAACAATGGCCAAAATAATATAGGTGGCTTTCCAGTGAAGCATAGGGAGGAGTTTGGTTTTAGTTGTTTTAATTCGGAATAAAATTAAAGCATTTTTTTACATTACTTTAACATAACCGGAAAATACTTTAACCCAAAACATTAATTTGTTTGCACTGTGAAATACGCTGTGGAACTTATATATAAACCTTCATTGTTATATCCCTCTAGCGCAATTTGATATGTTCCTGCAACGTCTGATGTATAAAATCCTATGCTCTGCGAATTCTTTAAAAAAAGTTTTGGTTGCCAAAGCAATTGAACTCTATAATCGGGAATTCGGGCCAATGAAGCGTTATTACCATAATCTGTAAAATATAGTTTTTTAATTCTTTCAGTAGCAGATAAATTTATTTCCGTACTGTAGTTCGGCTGAGCGGTAAAAAATGTTCCACTTTTGGTTAACACTGAAATTATACCACTATATATCTTCGGGCCATAACGGTAAGGCTGGTTAATAACTCTTATGCTCTTAATTTCACGCGGATTGTAGTCTATCAATTCTTCATTATTTTGAATCTGAAGACCATCCATAAGTACCAAAGGCGGAATATCGTTGAATTTTGCAATACCATTTGGATTGTACGTATTGTTCACCGAAAACCTAGCGTTTTCACCGCTTCCGCGAATGGCGGCTAAGGTAATGACTTCCACAAATGTTTCCCTTACGGAGGGGAAACGGGTATAATCATCTAATATATAAACAGTTCCCAGATTATCAAAAAAGTCGGGGTTCGGGTCGTGGCTTAAAATACTATCTTTTTTTATATTGAAATATGCATTCTCTACCTGAACTTGCACGCTTCGCTCTTGGAGCCAATTTTTCAATTCGGTATCCAGTTTTAAATATTTGGATTCGGAAGAATCCAGACGGAAATCTTTCTCATCCATAACTATAATGTAATTAGCCGTTTTTAAATCTTCATCAATTAGTTGAACCATGCTTTTTTCAGCCTCATACGCTTCAGCTATTGAAAAGAAAAACCTACCATTTTGATTGCTTCTGGCCAATTTAAAAATAAAATCCTTTCCGGGAATTGTGAGGGAAACCTGTTTATTGGCCACAGGTTTTCCATCATTTTTTGAAATTACTACACCTGAAATAATTTCCCCGCGAATCTCGGGAATGTAAAAAATTTCCAAGGGTTGTGGGGCAATTTCTTTTATGCCATTTTCTGGAATTTTTATAGGATTTACTTTTCTCACAGAAAGAACAAAATCATCCACAGTGTTTCCTGAAAGGTTTTCCAACCTAAGTTTCACCTTCTCGCGGAGGTTATAGTAATTTTTATCGGTTGTAATTTTGATGAAGCCAGATTCTGCATTTTTTTCAATAGGTTTTTCGAGTTCATTTGGCGCAAAATTCAACCTTACCGTATCTGCGGATTTCGCCGCGGGGGCTTGTTTAATAAAACTATTTAAAATGAATATTCGCTCGTGGGTATAAGAATCTTTAGTATTATTTCGTGAAAAATTAGTGTAGCCAATCAAGCGATAATCACCCGTCTTCAATGTGGATGGAATAAAGAAGTCGCCATTTGCGGATCCGTTTTCGACCTTTAATTTATGGCTGAATACTACGGAATCCATCTTGTTACGCAAAGAAACATACACTATTTTGCTGAGTTTGCTTTTTTGGGCAGCGCCGTCAAGTATGAATGCCTTATATTGAAGTGCCTCTCCTGCCAACAATATATTTGAATTAATAGTAAGACTCACTTTCTCTTCAGGAAACACCGTAACGTCTTCACTTAAATTATTCTTTGGAATTTGGCCCATTGCTGCCAAACCAAAAAAAATAAACACGATAAAAATTATTTTATTTGCCATAATCAATCTTCCCAAAAATCGGGTTGTACATTTGATGAAAACGAGGTGCACAAGCTGCATTCTGGTTGTACCACTGTATAGAGTGTGCCTTGTGCCAACCGAATAACTTGGTAGTTTTTAGAAGTAACCAAATAATAGAATGTTTCCCGTTCATTGGGATCATCATCCAAGGTTGTGTTGTCTAGATAATCTAAAATCATTACTTCACAATCCACAAAATATGGAGGTTTCCTAAACCCAAAATCTTCATAGTTGAAGTAAAGCCGTTCCGAAGTTGTTGAAGAAGCCTCAAAAAAACCGAGCACCTTTTCATCCGGATTGGCGTGGGCAACCATATTTCCAGCTACATAGCCAGGTTGGCCCTGCGAAAGTAGGCTGCCAATGCTTCCCAGTTCTTTTACTATTTTATAAAATGTATAAGCTTCCACACTTTGCGCATATTGCTTTACCAAAATACTATAACGGGTCTGGATTTTTGGGTCAAATCGAGAAAGGTAGCGAACCGGAAACCTGAAAACTTTATTTTCATTGAGCTCCGTTGTGGAGGTTTGGGTTATTCCTGTGGAAGTTTCTGTTGAAAAACAAATTTCTTCCGGTTCCCGTGGGGTAAGTATCACGTCATAGGTGCCAGTGCTTAGGTTATAATTAATAATTTCCGTGCTAAAAGATGATGGGTTGGGAGCCGTAATTTTATAAGTTTCTTCATACTCATATCTAAAATATTTTGCATTGCCCGTTGGATCTTCGGTATTGACCAAAACTTGAACGCCATCTTTATTTTCAGTGGCATCAATAATGGGTTCGGTGTAAACCTGATCCATTTCAACAACAGGCGGTAAAACAACGGTTGAGGAAGAATAGCGTTTTCCATCGCTGGTAACAATTTGTAGCGTGTAGGCCACATTTGGTTGCGCACGGAATTCTTGGTTCGAAACATAATATCCGGAAATGTTATTCTGGGAAAATGAAAAATTTTCGCCGTTATTTCCTTCAATTGTGACGGTGGCACCATTTTCCACTAAAATATCTGTATTTTCAAGAGGTGATGTTCTACTTAATTTTACAATCTGAGGTTTTAATTCGTCAGTAATTGTGCTTTCCACCACCAAAACATTTTCATAGTCCACTGCTTCTATTTCATAGGGTTCGGTGCAACTGCTTGAAATAAATATTCCAAGTAAAACGGTAATTAAAATTTTAGTCCTCATCATCCTTAAAACTTAAAGTTATACGTTATGGTTGGCACTGGAACAGAAAATATTGAAGTTTGATAGGCCTTTATCTGCCCTTGTTCATTCACAAAAAATACCGAATATGGATTGTTTCTTCCCAAAACATTATAAACGGAAATATTGATAAAGCTGTGCGCGAGTTTATTCAACTTGTGGTTGCCTTCAATATTAACTCCTAAATCCAATCGGAAATAATCGGGGATTCGGTATTGGTTACGGTCACTGTACAGTACCTGCTCCTCTCCCGCAAAAACATATCTGCCAATTGGATAGGTTATCGGGCGCCCGGTTTGATAAGTAAAATTCCCCGAAAAACTAAAACGCTTTGTCAATTTGTAATTTGCAACCATGGAGAAATCGTGTGGCTTATCATAGTTTGCGGAAAAAAATTCACCGTTGTTCACACGTTCCTGCATTAGTTGGCTGTCCAGCTTCACTAACGAGCGTGAAAAGCTGTAGCCCAAGTATCCGTTGAATCGCCCAGAGTTCTTTTTAACCAAAAACTCCACTCCGTAAGCTTTTCCTTCCCCTTGCAGTAGCTCGGTTTCCAGATCTTCATTCATTACTAACTGTGCGCCAATTTTATAGTCCAACAAATCGTCCATAGTTTTGTAATAGCCTTCAATACTGAATTCCAAATCCTTTCCGGAAAGATTTTTGAAAAACCCCAAACTATATTGATTGGCGCGCTGTGGGGCAATGTTTAAATCTGAAAGTTTCCAAATGTCCGTGGGAGACTGCGTTGTGTTGGTTGAAAGCAAATGCAAATATTGAATAGTCCTGTTGAAACCAGCCTTTACCGAAAATTCATTCCCCAACAAATAGCGTCCGGAAAATCTATATTCGGGGCCGTTATAGGTTTTGATAGTTTGGTTGTTGTCGAATTCCTTTACCTCAATAATGGAGCTTTCACTCTTTGGCACTCCCTCCGCATAAACATTTTGCGTTGCCGGTCCAAGGGCCGAATAAAAGGAATAGCGAAGGCCAAGATCCAAAAGTAATTTGTCCGTCACCTCAAATAAATCGGCTAAATAAATTGCAGATTCCAAACCTTTTTCACGGTCAAGTGTCTTTGCTTCAACATCGGAATTGGTACCTATCGGCTCAATGTCCCCGGGATCTATGGAATACAATTTGCTGCTTAGGCCGTAACTTAGTTTGTGCTTCGGACTAATATTATAATTGAAATTCAATTTTGCCTGGTACTCATTAAGTTCGTATCCAAAATTAAAATCCTCATTGGCATCCGCTTCATAATTGATTCCATATTTATATTGGCTATTCACCAAAATCAGCTCTGCCCTACTTTTTTCACTAAAATTATGGCCATATTTTAAGGATATTAGTCTATTGTTATAATTAAAAATAGAATCAGAAGTTATGCTGAAACGGTCCTTGCTATAATAAAAAGTTCCTTGAATAAAATTGTTGCTGTTAATATTGTGCTTGTATTTAACAATACCGTCGTAAAAGGAAGCTTCACTATTTTTCAATTCCTCTTCATCCAGACTTCTTAAGATCCAATCGGAGTAGGTTGCTCTAAATCCAGCAATAACGGAGGCTTTTTCTTTTATTAGCGGCACTTCCACTGCAAGATTCGCGGTTATTGGCCCTACGGATCCTTCGCCTTTGAACTTTTCCATGTCGCCTGTTTTGGTCTCAATATCAAATACGGAAGAAAGCCTACCCCCATATTCTGCGGGAATACTGGCCTTGTAAATTTCCAGACTGCCAGTGGTAAATGGATTTACTGCGGAAAAAAAACCAAGAAAATGTGAAGGGTTGTAAAGCACGGCGTCATCCAACAAAATAAGGTTTTGATCTGCCCTTCCCCCACGCACATTGAAGCCGCTGGAGCCCTCGCCGGTGGTTTTTATTCCGGGCATTGTGGTGGCAACTTTAAGAATATCGCGTTCGCCCAAAACCAACGGAATTGTTTTTATGGCTTCAATATTTATATTTGTAACGCCCACAACGGCGTCACGCACATTTGCATCCTTTTTGGATTTTACAACTACTTCTTCCAAAGATTCGGTGTTTTCACGCAAACTGAGGTTCAACGAGCCATCGCCATACATAATCACGTCTTGTCGGATTCTTTCAAATCCCAAAAGATTTGTTTCCAATTCATTCAAGCCATACGGCAATTGAATGCTAAAACGGCCATTGGCATCGGTTACAGCATATCTTTTTCTATCAACTGTGGAGATGGAAAGATTTTGGAGAGGCTCCCCGGTTTTGTCATTTTTTATTATTCCCGTTAGCACATAGGTTTTATTAGCCGAATTGGGCCTTTGTTTGCCAATGGTTACTAAATTTCTTTTTTGTACGTTTTGTTGAGCGGAATATTCTTCCTCGAAAATGGGCGCATTATTATTTTCTTGGATTATATTTTTGTCCGGGTCTTCTTCATTGAAATAGTCCGCGGGCAGTTCAGTATATACATAAGTATTGTTCAAAAGAATTACGCGCCCGTCCACAAATACAAAGTTGATGTTTGTATTGCTGAAAATTTCCTCTAATACGTTTCGAAGTGGTTGGCTCTCGAATTCTTTAGTAACAAAATATCCATTTAACCAAGCTTCGTCAAAATAGAATTTTTTGTTTGAAAGGGTTTCAACTTGTAAAACCGCCTCCTTCAATGGGGTATTGTTGAAGGAAATTGAAATGTTCTGTTCAGTTTGCCCGATAATTCCCGAAGTGAAAAATAAAAATAGAACAAAGGCAAATAATTTATGCTGCATAAAAATTAAATACTTCAAATTATTGTTGGTGTTTTTCGGTTTCGAGCCCATCTAAAAATTTCACAAGTTTTATCATAAACGCGTCGGGATCAGATTTATAAAGCACTTTGTATGTTTTATAAAAGCTGTTGATTTCATCTTCGTTTTCGGGCAACAATTTCCGAAGATCCCTTTCCGACTTTATCACGGAATGACTACCATCTTTGTTTAAGATATAAGAATCATTCGGCGAAAAACTATACTGTACGCCACTTTTTAAGGCATTGTCTTTTATCTTTTTTGTACGTTTTATATATAATTTATAGGTATTTCCCAAATAGGCGATTTCATAAAATCCATTGCCCGAAAACCCAAGATTTATAGTTGAAAGTCGAACGAAATTATGGTTGTGGACTGAAAAAGATTCTACGAATTCCGGAATCAATTTTACATTGAAAATACTCAGATTATCATCGGACACAGTCAACAAATTGTCTTCCAAAAGGTCATATTTCAATAACACGTCCACATAATATTGGCCTTGGTAGGTAACCGAACCCATTACATAATCAAAGCCGTTAAAATATCTGTAACTGCCGTCAGTGTTTAAAAACAGGTCCGTAAATTCGGTGCCGTTAAACAAACCTGTGTTTTCCAAACCCACAATTTTGTCATACGTTTTGTAAATCTTGTCATGTGATTTGTTTTGGGAGAATGTTGCCGTGCCAAAGAAAAACAGAGGTATTAGCGGGAGGACCGTTCGTATAAATAACATTTTATATTTTTTCGATTCTAAAAATACAATAAAAATTATTTACGTCTTATTCATAGGGCAATATTAAATATCAATGGTATTTTTACATCCAATCCAAATTATGAAAGCTGCTTCCCTAAAAGAAATTAAAACCGAACTTAACCATCGTTCCTCCAATGACTTGCTGGAACTATGCCTCCGCCTCTCAAAATTTAAAAAGGAAAATAAGGAATTGCTTACCTATTTATTGTTTGAATCTGATAATGAGGAAGCGTTTGTCCAAGGTATAAAAAGGCAGATGGATGTAGATTTTGAGGCAGTCAATTCAAAAACCTTTTTCTACATTAAAAAGAGTGTAAGAAAGATTTTGCGAGAGGTAAAGAAATTCATCCGCTATTCCCAAAATAAGGAAACCGAAGTAACGCTTTTGATTTATTTTTGCCTAAAATTGAAGGATTTCAGACCATCCATAAAACGCAATACAACACTTACAAATCTGTATAACCGGCAAATCGAATTCATTTCAAAAAAAATTGAATCATTGCACGAAGATTTACAATATGATTTGAAATTGGAACTCGAAGAATTAAAATCCTAAACGGCAAATCTTAAAAAATGACAACACTTTACCATAACCCTCGGTGCAGTAAATCCCGCCAAACCCTTCATTTATTAGAGGAAAAAGGGGAAACTATTGAAGTTATAAAATATCTTGAAAATCCACCTTCTACACAAGAATTAAAACAAGTTATATCATTACTGGGAATTACGCCCAAAGAACTGGTCCGAACCCAAGAAGCTGTTTGGAAAGAAACCTATAAAGACAAAGTATTAACAGACCAAGAAATAATTGCCGCAATGATAAAGCATCCAATTTTAATTGAGCGGCCAATCGCTATAAACGGAACCCGCGCAGCAATTGGAAGACCCCCTGAAAAAGTACTCGATATTTTATAATGCAAAGGTTTTTATTTAACAGAAATTTCACAGTTTTCAATTAAACCACGGCTATTTTCGCTGGTCAAATTGATTAAAAATTTTAATGAAATTATCACTCTCTCTTCTGTTTTTATTTGCCTCAACAATTCTGTTAGCTCAAAATCCTGAAAAAAAACAAGTTACCATAAAAGGTACTATTCTTGAAGAAGGCACCAATTATCCTTTGGAATACTCAACTGTTTCTTTTATTGACAGGCAAGGTAAAATTGTTACCGGAGGAATTACGGATACGCAGGGCAACTTCAGCATTGAAGTGCCGGCGGGAATCTATACCGTTAAATATGAATTCATTTCCTATAAAACCAAGGAAATTCCAAATCAAAATCTAAATAAAAACACTACGCTGCCCACGGTAAAGCTAGCGCTTGATGCCGCAAGTTTGGACGAGGTAGTGGTCCGAGCCGAAACAACGGAAGTTCAAATCCGTCTCGATAAGAAAATATATAATATCGGAAAAGATCTAACAGCGGGTGGCGCCACCGTTAGTGATGCATTAAACAATGTTCCATCCGTTACGGTGGATGTGGACGGTGCAATAGCGCTACGCGGAAATGAAAATGTGCGCATTCTCATAAACGGCAAACCATCGGCAATTGCAGGTTTCGGTTCAACCGATGCCTTGCGCCAACTTCCTGCCGAAGCTATAGAGCGCGTTGAAGTGATCACTTCGCCTTCAGCACGATATGATGCCGAAGGAACCGCCGGAATTTTGAATATTATTCTTAAAAAGGAAAAAACACTAGGACTGAATGGCTCACTTAGCACCAGTGTGGGCGTTCCACTAAACAGCAGCGCCTCCGGAAACATAAACTTGCGCACGGATAAGTTCAACATTTTTAATACCACCGGAGTTTATTATAGAAATGGCCCCGGAAATGCCTTTTTCAACAATAATTATTTTCCTCGTCCGCTTTTGGATGAAAACGGAAATCCGGTTTTGGACAATAATGGAAATCCTATAAGTGTTGATCCGCAATTTGACCAGGTAATTGAAAACAGACAATATGACCGGATGGGGAAAGGATTCAATACCAATTTGGGAATTGAATATTTTATATCAAATTCATCCTCAATTACCGCCAGTGGTTTTTACCGAAAGGGAGATGGAAATGACGAAACCATCAATGAAACCTCAAACCTCAACAATTCCAATGTGGAAGAACGCACTTTACGGATCGAAAACGAAAGTGAGGATGACTACAACTATCAATTCTCATTGAATTATGATAATAATTTTAATGATAAAGGACATAAACTAACTGCCGACCTTCAATATGATCGGGGTGAGGAAACGGAACGTTCATTTATAACCGACCAAAGAACATTTCCGAACAACACGGAACTTCCTTCCGAGGATATAATCCAAATTGAAAACGAAAAGGAATATTTAGCGCAATTGGATTATGTGCTTCCCATTGGTGAAAACGCCCAATTTGAGGCAGGTTATAGAGGCAGTTTCGAAGAGACTACAACCGATTATACCCTGTTTCAGGAAATTGGCACTACGGGCAATTACGTTCGGAACGACAGTCTGTCCAATATATTTATTTACGATGAGAATGTTCATGCGCTATATTCACAATACGGCAATAAATTCGGAAAATTCTCTTTTCTCTTAGGGCTTCGGGTAGAGAATACTCAAATGAAAGGAAAAGTGGATGCCGAAAATGTTACGCAAGACGTACCTTTCGATCTAAACTTTGATAAAAATTATACAAATTTCTTTCCAACCGTGAACCTTACTTATGAATTGGCGGAAAATGAAAATATTACCCTCGGTTACAACAAAAGAATCAATAGACCCAGAAGTTGGTTTATCAACCCCTTTCCTTCTCGCTCCAGCGAAGCAAACGTTTTTCAAGGTAATCCAGATTTGGATCCTGCTTATGCCAGTGCCTTTGATTTGGGGTATTTAAAACGTTGGAAAAAATTAACCTTAACCACCTCCCTTTACTATCAATATGAAACGGATGCATTTGAAAGAGTACAAGAGGAAACCGGAGAAGTTACCAGTAACGGTGTGCCCGTTATCCGTACCTTCCCTATCAACCTATCGACCAACCAACGTTACGGATTTGAGTTGGGCTTGCTGTATAACCCCACGAAATGGCTAAACCTGAATGGAAGTTTCAATTATTACCAGTTTAAAACGGAAGGCTTCTACAACAATGTGGATTACGGCGCCGAAAACACAAGTTATTTTGGACGCTTCAGCAGCAAAGTGAAACTTCCCGCCAAAATTGAATGGCAAACCAATGCCTTTTATAGAGGCCCATCAAACAATTCACAAACGGAATATGAAGGCATACTTTCCGTCGATATGGCTTTGAGTAAGGACATCATCAATGACAATGCTACTTTGGCTTTGAATGTGAGCGATTTATTCAACACAAGAAAAAGGAACAGCTTTACGTTGACCGATACTTTTGCCAGTGAAAGTGAATTCCAGTGGCGACAACGTCAAGTGACTATGACGTTTACCTATAGATTCAATCAAAAGAAACAGCGTCAGCGACCCGAAAGAAGCAATGATGATGAGGGCGGATTTGAAGGTTAAACCGTGATTAATTGCCAATAAAAAAGGGAACCAATATGGTTCCCTTTTTCTATAACTTAAAATTGAGTTTAAGATTTCAATTCCTTTCTTTTCTTTTCCTCACGCTTCATTTTCCATTTTTCATAAAGTGAGCCGCCAATCCAATATGGAAGAATTCCCATTAAGAAAATCATTAACCAAAATCCCATGGTAAGAATGGCTAAAAATGCTAAAAATCCTAAATATTGGTCAAATGTGAACATAACGTAGCGTGTTTAAATTGATGCCTCAAAGATAAAAGGTTTTTTTGAGAAAAGACAACAAAAATTTTCCATTTATTCACAACAAATAAACAGCCGTGCGGGTTGAACAACTTTTGGCTTTTAGTTACCTTTGCCTTTCAATATTCCAAATTATAAACACCAAATTAAAATAAACACACTTTAATTGATAGCTATTATTGCCTAATCAAAGTGACCTCAAAGAAGAAAAAAAATGAAAACCGAAATACAATATAGAATAGAAAAAGACACTATGGGCGAGGTGAAAGTGCCTGCCGATAAACTTTGGGGCGCACAAACTGAGCGTTCTTTTGAAAATTTTAAAATTGGCCCTCGCGCCTCTATGCCCTTGGAAATTATTTACGGCTTCGCATATCTTAAAAAAGCCGCGGCCTTTACCAATTGTGAATTAGGCGTTCTTACCGAAGAAAAAAGGGATTTTATTGCGAAAGTGTGCGATGAGATTTTGGAAGGAAAACACGATGACCAATTTCCATTGGTAATTTGGCAAACCGGAAGCGGCACCCAAAGCAATATGAACGTGAATGAAGTTATTGCAAACCGCGCGCATCAACTTGCCGGAAAAAGCATTGGCGAGGGTGAGAAAACGCTTCAGCCGAATGATGATGTAAACAAAAGCCAATCCTCAAACGATACCTTTCCAACGGGAATGCACATTGCGGCTTATAAAAAATTAATTGAAACTACGCTTCCCGGGGTGGAGCAACTTCAAAAAACATTTACCAAAAAAGCGGACGAATACAAAAATGTGGTGAAAATAGGTCGCACACATTTTATGGACGCCACTCCCCTAACCCTTGGACAAGAATTCAGCGGTTATGCCGCACAACTTGAATACGGGATTAAAGCGTTGAAAAATACACTACCGCATTTGGCCGAGCTTGCTTTAGGCGGAACTGCAGTGGGAACGGGATTGAACGCTCCAAAAGGCTACGATGTAAAAGTTGCGGAATACATTTCGAAGTTTACCGGTTTGCCTTTCGTAACCGCAAACAATAAATTTGAAGCACTTGCCGCACACGATGCTTTCGTTGAAAGCCACGGCGCTTTAAAACAATTGGCGGTTTCATTGAATAAAATTGCGAACGATGTACGAATGCTCGCCAGCGGACCCAGAAGCGGAATTGGAGAAATCAACATACCTGCTAATGAGCCAGGTTCTTCCATTATGCCCGGAAAAGTAAACCCAACCCAATGTGAAGCATTGACGATGGTTTGTGCGCAGGTTATTGGCAACGATATGGCAATTGCCGTCGGCGGAATGCAGGGCCAATTTGAATTAAACGTTTTTAAACCCGTAATGGCGGCCAACTTTTTGCAATCGGCGCAATTGATTGGTGATGCCTGTGTTTCTTTTGACGAACATTGCGCGAAGGGAATTGAACCGAATTATGAAGTAATTAAAAAGCAATTGAATAACAGTTTGATGTTGGTAACGGCCCTAAACACCAAAATTGGATATTACAAAGCCGCTGAAATAGCAAACACAGCCCATAAGAACGGAACTACTTTAAAAGAGGAAGCTGTAAATTTAGGCTATACCACTGCGGAAGAATTTGATGCGTGGGTGAAACCTGAAGATATGATATAAGAAATTTTCGACTTACGAGTTTCGATTTACGATTCTCAGTTTTATAATTTTTTGCCACGAATTCACGAATTATTTTAAATCAAATTCGTGAATTCGTGGTTTTTTATTTCCCTCTTGGGGATTTAGGGTGCCTTTTCTTGCCATAAAACTTCTTATACCTAAAATAAGCCACAATACTTAAAATCACCGCAAAAATAGTTATGTACCACACAAAAGTTGGCGTGGCGGGTGCATCACCACTTGCGTAGGAATGCAATCCGCTAAGGTAGAAATTCACTCCAAAATAAGTCATCATTATGGAAGCATAAGCGAAAAGAGCAAATACGTTGAAGGTCCAACGGCCGCGCAAGCCTGGCACTAATCTGGCGTGGATAACGAAAGCGTAAATCATAATACTTATAAGTGCCCATGTTTCCTTTGGATCCCAACCCCAATAACGGCCCCAACTCTCGTTGGCCCACTGTCCACCCAAAAAGTTTCCGATTGTTAACAGTACCAAACCGGCGGTCAATGCCATTTCTGTAATTACGGTTAGTTCGCTTATGTTTATCTCCATTCGTTTAAAATTATTTTTGGTAGTAAAAATCATTAAAAACAAGGAAGTCGCCGCCAGCATCATCCCAAGTGTGAAGGGACCATAGCTCATTACAATAACAGCAACATGGATCATTAACCAATAGCTATCCAAAACCGGTTGCAGGTTTGCGATGGAAGGATCCAACCAATTTTCGTGCGCCACCCAAAGAATGATTGCCGCAACAAAGGCCGTGGAGGCAACGGTCAAATCGCTTTTTCTTCCAAAGGAGAGGCCGAAGAAAACGGTAGCCCAAGCCACGTAAACCACAGATTCGTAGGCATCGCTCCAAGGGGCGTGGCCGCTCACATACCAACGTAGTGCCAAACCGAGTGTCATTAATGCGAAAAACACCCACATCAAAACTTTTGAACTTTTTATGAGTACCCGCAATATTTTTCGATCCTTAAAAAGTTGCGCAATGATAAATACAAACATCAAAATGCCAAAGACAGCAAAATATTTGTACAACCGATTGAAAATATCCACTTTGTTGTAAATGGTTTCTGCACGCAGTCTATTTTCAGAAGGCATTACTTCTGCACCGTATTTTTTCTGAAAATTCGTAATGCTTTCCAAAAATTCATCGGCTTGCGTATAATCGCCGGTTTGCCGAGCCTTCTTTAAACTATCAAAATATAATGGCAGGATATTTTTTGCGTAAAGGGAATCCATTCCCTTTAAATTTGCCTCACCCAATTCGGGGAAAGACACCCATTTGTTGCCTTCGTCCTCCGGAATCGGAAAAATCTTTAAAATACTACCGCTAAGCGCTGCATTCAAAAGTGAAAAGTTTTCATGCGCCTTTATAAAATCCTTTTGAAATTGATTTGGATTTGCTGTACGCGTTGCGGCTTCTAAAAACGGTTCCAATTTATAATTTCCTTTTTGGTCAAAAAGATCCAAAAGCGCCATATCCTTTTGTCCCTCCGGCACCCCTGCCACATGGCGAATACTGTCATTGCCACGTTTTAAATATATAAGCGGTACTTCCACCCAAAGTCTTGGAAACTCCGTCATCGAAATAAAAACCTGATTTGCATCAAGGCCTTCGTAATTGTCATTTCGGCTTATTTTCCTAAGTAGTTCACTCGCAAAAGTGTTGATGGGCTTCATCCGTCCATTGTCCTGAATTATTAAATGTCCAAACTTTGACGCGTGTTCCTTGCTTACTGCATTCGCTAATATCAATGAATCTATTTGTTGTTTTGGAACTGCGGAATGGGCCGGTTTCTCTGCCACTTGTGCCAATCCGGTCATTGAAACGAAAAGCAAAAGCAGGGTCATCTGTGCTTTCTTCTTCTTAATTCGATCCAATATTTTTTCAAGATTTTTAAAACGGCTTCCCTTAAAGAACAGAATTCCCATTAATCCAATATAAAGGAAGAAATACCCAATGTAAGTAATCCAAGTTCCCCACCAATCGTGATTTACGGAGAGAATTGTCCCGCCTTCATCGGGGTCGAATCCGGATTGGAAAAAACGGTAGCCTTGGTGGTCCAAAACATTGTTCATAAAAATATCAGCATCAAAATGTGTTTTGTCGTCATTTATTACGGTTACTTTACTTTTGAAAGATGAATAACCTTTTTCCGTTCCGGGATATTTTTCGGCAATAAAATCATTCAAAGTTATACTGAACGGGAGTTCAATACTTTCCGAACCGTAGCCTGTATACACCTTTAGACCAGCAATTTCTGTTTCGATAGGCTTTATTGCTGTCCCTCTTCCGCCAAGAAGTTCAACGGTTTTAGTTTCATTTTTTGATGAAATTTCCAATATAAGTGCATCTTGATTTGCGGGTTCGCCCTCCCCTGCCTTCACGATTCCATATTGACCTTTGGTAACGGGCTCTGGCACCACAAAGGAAATACCGCCTAGTCTGTAAAGTGAACGAAGATTGAATTGCTGGGTGCTATCTGCAAACACTTCGCCTTGTGCCTGGTCTGCCATTCGCAAATAATTTCCTTCAAATGGGCTTTTGAGGGAATATCCTCCAACTTCGGAATAGGAAATGTTTATGGCACCTTCCGTAGGTTTGTTAATGGCGAAAAGAATGTTGTGGATGTTAGAAACCTCTCCCACCTTAACCCAATGATCGTGGCGCTCTCCGTCCCCGGATTCAACAATTTTCAAATACTCCGCGCCATTTTCAGAGGGCGTCAAGCCTTCCTTTGCTCCGGAAATAAAGTTTTTGTATGCAATAGTTACTGGTTGGCCGTTATAATCGGTATTTATTGTAAATGTATTGTCCAATTTTTCAGAAAGCCGCAGTTTTTTTAACTTCAACTTTCTGCGCTGTGCCACGCCATCTATCATATATTCCCCATCTATAAATACTTCCAAATAAGGCTGATCTGAAAGTATAGAATTTTCCGTCTGTCCTTCACGAATGTGCATAATGCCTTCAAAACCTATGTAGCGCGTTACAAAAGCGCCCACAATCACCAAAATAAAAGCCAAGTGGAGCATCAATGAAGCCCACATTTCCCGTTTGTGGAGGTTGTATCTGAAGATATTACCGACAAAATTTATTACGAAAAGCAGCATAATGGCTTCAAACCACCATGCGTTGTAAATAAGTTCTCTGGTATAAGGTGTTGGCGGGCTTTGTGAGTCGGCATCCATAAAAGTTCCGGCGGCCATAGCCACTGCAAAAACTATAAATAAAACGGCAGTTAAACGAGTGGAGAAAAGAACGGAAGCAATCTTTTTTTGCATTAGAGGAAATTTTGGCGCAAAAATAGGGAATTGCGCCCATTTAGACTACTGAAATCTGTTAACTATTCCTCCTTTTTCGAGGCTTCATTTCTGGCGTTGAAAATATTTAGGTGGATAAAGGTGCCCATATTCCGGGCGCGGTTTTTTGCAATATTGGCGGCTTCGCCTTCAAATAGTTCATCAATTGTTTCATGCCATAAATTTATCCATGTACCAAAGTGAAGTTCATTGATTGTGCCGCCTACCTTTTTATCAACCTCCATGTGGGCGTGCATCGGGTTTCCGAAGTATTTTCGTTTAAAGAAAAGATTCGTTTCCCAAAAATCCGTAAGCAGGTTCAAGTGTGTTTCCCAATCGGTAATTATTCCGTTGAAAATAGGCCCGAGAAGCGCGTCTTGCCTCACTTTTCCGTAGAATGTGTTTACAAGCAATGATACATCCTCCCGGGTTTCAATTTTTCCTTTGCCCATTTTTTATAGCAAAGTTATTAAAATCAATAACAAATTGCTCAACAAGCTTAGCGCCAATAACCAAAATGCAAAGCCTCGGTTGGAACCCGCCAGCAATACGGCATTGTAGCCCATGCACAGGGAAACACACAAAGTTAATTCTATGCCCGTAATAAGTCCGGTACCTTGGGCCAATATGGTCATAGCCGCTATTGAACCAATGCAGCTGTTCAGGATTATGGTTAGGGGAACGTACATATAATAATCGTGCACGAATTCGGCTTTTAAGGATTTAATTGATAAATTTTTCATCTTATGATTTATTTTATTAAAAATTATTTTCATTCATTCATGTATAATAGAGCCTGAAAATTCATTGGTGAATCGGGGGAGTTTTTATACACAAATGCGCTTTTGTTTAATTGGTGTAAATTTACAATGCCAAACAGCCCATATTTTATGAGGCAAATCATAAACCCATGATTCCCGAAAAATTATTACAGGATTTTAGCGCTTCTATTGAGCATTTAAATGCTTCGGAAATAATAATTCAGGAAAAAAAACGAGCAGATTTCTATTTTCAAATAAAAACGGGCGAAGTAAAAATGTTCAACATAAACGAACAAGGGAAGGAATTTGTGCAAGGAATATTTTATGACGGAGAAAGTTTTGGCGAGCCGCCCCTTTTAGGCGATTTTAAATATCCCGCCTCGGCAGCTGCCGTAAAACCTACCGTTCTTTATAAACTTAGCAAAACCAATTTATTCAAATTACTGAAAGAAAGCCCTGAGGTACATCTAAAATTTACTCAGGCATTGGCAAAAAGACTTTTTTACAAAGCTATAATTTTAAAGGAAATTTCAGTACATCCTCCCGAACATCGCATTCTTGCACTGATTGATTTTTTAAAACGCAAAGATGGTTCGGATGGCCTTTTTCAGGTGGAATTAACCCGGCAACAAATTGCGGATTTAACCGGACAGCGCGTGGAAACTGTTATCCGAGCCATTAAACAGCTGGAACAGGAGGGTGAACTAAAGCTTATTAAGCATAAAGTATATCGATAATCATAAAAATATTATTGAATATGGATTTGTATTGGAAACATTCCCATTCACTTTCATAAAAAACCCTAATTTCGCACTATGATATCGGTAGTATTTTTAGGTTTTGGAAATGTGAATTCCCATTTGTTCGATGCTTTAGTTAGAAATAGCAAAGCTTCTGTTTTACAAGTATTTAACCGAAACAGAACTGCAATTAATTTTAAATCCAAAAACATTTCCTTTACCACTGATATTACGAGCATCGTTGATGCCGATATTTATATTATCGGCATACCTGACGATGCTATTTCTGCATTTTCGGAATCTTTAGTTTTTCAAAATAAACTTGTTGTACATACATCGGGAGGTGCTTCCATTGGGGTGCTTTCTTCAAAAAACCGTCGGGGGGTATTTTATCCTCTGCAAACATTTTCCAAAAAACGAAACTTAGATTTTAAAGAAATTCCGATTTGCATTGAAGCAGAGAATGACCTGGATTTGCAACTACTGCGACAGCTGGGTGAAACAATATCAGAAAATGTTGTGGCAATTTCTTCGGAAAAGAGGGCGAAATTACATTTGGCGGCCGTTTTCGTCAATAATTTTGTTAATCATTTATATTATGTGGGAGCGGAAATATTACAAACTGAAAAATTACCTTTTAACTTGCTAAAACCACTAATTGCAGAAACGGCTGCAAAGATTGAAGCGCTATCACCCCAAGAAGCGCAAACCGGGCCGGCAAAGCGGAATGACATAAAAACCGTTGAAAAACATTTAAATTTGTTGGACGAAAAACGTCATAAAGAAATTTATGAGCTGTTTACGAAGGAATTAAATCAGAAATATGGAAAAGAGCTATAAAGAATATCTAAAACATATTACCACGTTTATATTTGATGTGGATGGTGTGCTTACAGATGGCACAATTCAAGTAAATACGCAAGGCGAAATGTTCCGCACAATGAATATTAAGGACGGTTATGGCCTAAAAGCGGCAGTGGAACAAGGTTTTAATGTGTGCATTATTTCCGGCGGAACTAATGAAGGTGTTCGCGTTCGGCTTAAAAATCTTGGAATAAAGGATATTTTTTTGGGCGCGCACGACAAAACTAAAATCTTGGAAAATTATTTAACCACCAACAAAATTAAACGCGAGAACACGCTATACATGGGCGATGATCTGCCGGATTACGAAATCATGCAAGAGGTGGGCCTCCCTACCTGTCCTCAGGATGCGGTTCCAGAGATTAAGGCCATTTCAAAATATGTGTCCCACAAAAATGGTGGGAAAGGCTGTGTGCGCGAAGTGATTGAACAAGTTTTGAAAGTGCAGGGAAAATGGATTATAACCAGTGGGGTTAGCGCAAAATATGACTGAGTTGGTACTGATTAATTAATTACTGTTAGGCAAGAATCAAACTTCAATTAAATCCTCTGAAAAAATATTCCAATCCGAAATTTGAAACTTTGAAATACCTAAATCTAATCCGTTACCGGAATTTACTTTTTTTGGCGTTGGTACAAATTTTATTGAAGTACAGCCTTTTTCCCAAAGTTCATGCAGAAACCACGTTAACCAATTTTGGTTTTTTCCTATTAGTGATTGCAACACTTTCCATTGCCGCGGCGGGCAATATCATTAATGACATTTTGGATGTGGAAATTGACAAAATTAACAAACCGAAAACTGTATTAATAGGCAAAAAGATTTCGGAAAAAACTGCGAATAGCCTCTTTATAATCTTAAATATTCTGGGCGTAACCCTCGGTTTCTATCTTGCCAATAGTATCGGAAAACCAAGCTTCGCGGCATTATTTATTCTTATTTCCGCACTCCTTTATTTATATGCTGCTTATTTAAAAGGAATATTTCTTATAGGTAATCTATTGGTCTCCGCATTAGTTGCCATTAGCCTCTTAATTGTAGGCTTGTTTGAATTACTGCCTGCAATTTCTGCAGAAAACCAGTTCGCACAGCGAGCCGTTTTTATTATTGTATTTCATTATGCGCTTTTTGCTTTCTCCCTTAATTTTATTCGGGAAATCGTAAAGGATCTCGAGGATATCAATGGCGATAAAAATGGCGGAATGAATACGCTGGCGATAGCGTTGGGAAGAAAACGCACTATGAAAATAGTTTTTGCATTAGGTGCAATATTAACTTTAGGGACTGTGTTTTATGTTTACGAATATCTGTACCAATTGCAAATCATAGTACTCTATTTCCTTTTTGCCATTATTGCGCCGATGCTTTATTTCTGTATTAAAGCTTGGGAAGCTGAAACACAATCGCAATTTCATTTTTTATCACAATTATTGAAAGTAATTATGTTTTTGGGCATTTGCTCAATTCCTATTTTCAATTTGTAAATTTGAAATATAACTTTATAAATAAAATCTTAAGTCTGCCTAGAAAATGCTACGAGAAAAATTAAAGAAATACAACATTATTCTCGCTTCCGGCTCCCCGAGACGTCAGGCATTTTTTAAGGAGCTCGATATTGATTTTTGTATCCAAGTGAAAGAAGTGGATGAACATTATCCACCCCATTTAAAGCATTCAGAAATAACAGATTATCTTTCGCAACTTAAAGCATCGATATTTGTAGATTTAAATGAAAATGATATTCTAATAACCAGCGATACCATAGTTTGGAACAATCAAAAAGCATTAGGAAAACCCAAGGATTTTGAAGATGCTAAACAGATGTTGCAAAATTTGAGCGGACAAATGCACGAGGTTATAACTTCGGTCTGTTTCACTTCAAAAGGGTTTCAGAAAACGGTGAACGATGTTACAAAAGTATGGTTCAAAAAACTTTCTGAGGAAGAGATTGATTATTATGTCAAAAATTATAAACCCTTTGACAAAGCCGGTAGTTACGGCATTCAAGAATGGATTGGCTATATCGGAATCGAAAAAATTGAGGGATCCTATTTTAACGTAATGGGCTTACCCACACTACTTGTTTATAAAACGTTAACCCAAATTGCCAACCGTTGAATTTGTAGTATTTTTGGTCAAAATTCTTCGCATTTATGGACTTTTTCAAAATCATTCTTCTCTTGATTGTTTTAGGTGGATTGAAAAGTTGCAATTCATCCGAAGAAAAAGGATCTCCGCAAGAAAATATATCTGAAAGGGAAGGTACTTCAATTTCAACTCTTCGAAACCTTACTTCCGAATTTAAAAATTATTGGTTCGACGGAACGGCTGAAATCACTTCATACAGCCTGCTACAGGAGCGCTATGGGGAAATTCGCGAAGGCACCGCTGTAAATATTTTCGTTACTGAGGATTTTGTGCCCGCGGTTCAGGTTAAGGCCGATAATCCCTCCAAGGAAAACATTATGGTTTTAAAACTGAACCAAATGAAGAATTTTAACACAGGCATATATCCCTACTCTATTATGACAAGCACTTTCAACCCTTTACTGGAGAGGGCGCGCCCATTAAAAGTAACGAATAGCGTGCAGGAATGGTGTGGACAGGTATATATGCAACTAAACAATCGAGGTGAATTCGAAATAGAAAGCCATTCCTATTTTGAAGGGGAAGCCGACAAACATTTTACGCTGCCCATTACCTATTTGGAAAATGAGCTTTGGAACCTAATAAGAATCAATCCCGAGGAGCTTCCTACCGGGGATGTAATGATTGTTCCCTCTTTCGAATTTTTGCGGTTTCGACACAGGGAAATAAAGGGACACAAAGCCTTCGCCAGTCTAAAACAGGGCGATTCCATAACTATTTACACCCTTAATTATCCCGATTTACAGCGCCAGTTAATGCTTTTCTTTAGCAGCACTTTCCCATACGAAATTGAAAAATGGGAAGAAATAAATGCGGCCGATCAAAATGATACCCTTCGTTTAAAAACAACCGCAACAAAATTGAAAAGGATAAAAACCGATTATTGGAGCAAAAACGGAAATGAACACCTAAACCTGCGCGATTCGCTGCAATTGAAATAACCGATGATAAATTTAAAAGAATACTACCCCGAATTGATTGAATCCGTTGTGTTGATTTTAGTGCTTGTTTTATTGCGTTGGTTTTTAAAAAGAACGGTTCGCAATTTTGCCAAAAAAATTGAACGATTGGAGCACAGGACAGGCCTCATTATGAAACACGTAGATTTTGCGGCATTTATAATTATGGCTATAGGACTGGTATTAATTTGGGGAGTCGATTTTAGAAACTTGGGTCTTGTAATGTCGTCAGTTTTTGCTGTTATTGGTATTGCATTTTTTGCCCAATGGTCTATTTTAAGTAATGTTACCAGTGGAATAATTATGTTTTTCACCTTTCCCTACAAAATTGGCGACTACATAAAAATCCACGATAAAGAGGCACCCTGCGAAGGAATTATTGAGGATATAAAAACATTTCATATAATCCTTCACACGAAAGAGAATGAAATTATTACCTATCCAAACAGTATGATGCTACAAAAAGGCGTAAGCATTGTAAAGGCCGAAGAATTTTACGAACATCAGCACGAGCTTGACAAAAATAAGGACAAACTGCCCCACGATTAATTTTCACAAATAACTATCTTTGGATGGTTTTGAATAAATCAGCCTTTATTTTTATGCACAAACCTTATTTTTCAGCTCTTCTACTCTTTCTTACAGCAATAGTTGCCACAGCGCAAGCACCCAAAAAACCTACGGCATCCGAAATATACCACGACCTGCAAAAGTTAAACTTTGTGGGTTCCGCACTTTATATTGCCGCCCATCCGGATGACGAAAATACTCGTCTCATTTCCTATTTAGTGAATGATGTTCACGCGCACACCGCCTATCTTTCCATTACCCGTGGGGATGGCGGCCAAAATTTAATTGGTCCCGAACTCCGTGAACTTTTGGGTGTAATCCGCACCCAGGAATTGATGGAAGCCAGAAAAATAGACGGAGGGCAACAATATTTCACCCGCGCCAATGATTTCGGTTATAGCAAAAACCCTGAGGAAACATTTGAATTCTGGACCAAAAATGAAGTTTTGGGCGATGTAGTTTTGGCCATCCGAAAATTTAAACCGGACATTATCATAAACCGCTTTGATCATCGCAGCCCTGGTAGCACGCACGGCCACCATACGGCTTCGGCCATGTTGAGTATGGATGCTTTCGACCAGGTTGACGATGCTTCCAAATATCCAAAGTCTGCGGAGGAATTTGGAACTTGGCAGCCGCATAGATTGTTTTTCAACACTTCGTGGTGGTTCTACGGTAGTCGCGAAAAGTTTGAAAAAGCCGATAAAAAAAATTTAGTTTCAGTGGAGACTGGCAATTACTTTCCGGCCCTAGGACTTTCCAATGGCGAAATAGCTGCCCTAAGCCGAAGTATGCATAAATCGCAAGGTTTTGGCAGTACAGGCGCCCGCGGCACCGAAACGGAATATTTAGAATTATTGAAAGGAAGCAAGCCTCCGGACAACAATCTTTTTGAAGGCATAGATACGGCGTGGACCCGACTAGAAGGAGGAAATAAAATTGGGGAAATTTTGAATCCGTTAGAAAGCAACTTCAACTTTAATGATCCCTCAGCAATGTTACCCCAACTATTGAAGGCATATCCATTAGTTTTGGATTTAAAGGATGAACATTGGCGAAATATTAAAATGAAACAGCTGAAACAACTTATTTTGGATTGTGGGGGCATTTTTATTGAAGCCGTTTCTGAAAAAAATTCAGTGAATCCCAACCAAAATTTTGCGGTAAATATAGAGGCAATCAACCGCGGAAAAAACGAAGTGATTTTAAAATCCATAAAGAATCCACAAGGAAAAATTCTTTGGAATAGCGCGGAAAACCTTTCTTTTAATGCCATAAAAAAAATCGAGACGACAGTAACTTCAGAAAGCAAAATTCCACCCTACTCCTCACCTTATTGGTTGAATGAAACCGGTAGCTTGGGAATGTATGTAAGCCCTGAAAAGTTTATCGGATTGCCGGAAACTCCAGCCTTGGAGCAGTTAGTTTTTGAACTGCAGTTTGAAAATATAACGATCCCCTTTACGAAAAATATTATTTATAAATCCAACGATCCCGTTAAGGGTGAAGTGTACCGACCCTTGGAGATATTGCCGGAAGTGACTGCCTCCATTCCTGAAAAGGTGTGGATTTTTGCAAATGAAGAGGCTAAAACAATTCCCGTAATTGTTCGTGCGGGAAAAGATAATATTTCTGGAAAAGTATCCATTGAACATCCGAACGGTTGGAAGGTTGAGCCCGCCCAGCAAACCTTTGAAATAGAAAGAACGGGCGAAACCAAAATCTTCAACTTCATAGTAACGCCACCGCCCACCCAGAATGAAGGCTATTTAAAAACACGAATAGTTGCGGACGGAAAAAATTTTGATAAGGAATTGGTCACAATAGATTATGAACATATTCCGTATCAAAGTGTTTTGATACCTTCCGAAGCGAAAATCGCCAAAATTGATATACATAAAAAAGGACAAAATATTGGATACATTAACGGTGCGGGCGACGCCATTCCAGAAAGTTTGAGGCAAATAGGATATTCTGTTTCAACGATTGACCCTTCCACAATTTCAAAAAGCAGTCTTTCAAAATTTGATGCTATTGTGATTGGCATTCGAGCCTACAACACCGTTCCTGAGCTTGCGTTTGCGCAACCTTCATTAAACAAATATGTTGAAAATGGCGGCACGCTCATAGTTCAATACAACACCAGTAATAGTTTGGTAACTGAAAATTTGGGCCCTTATGCGCTTAAATTATCGCGGGATCGTGTTACGGATGAATTTTCGGAAGTGAAAATACTTGCGCCAGACCACCCAATTATGAATTCACCCAATAAAATTTCCTCAAAGGATTTTGATGGCTGGGTGCAGGAAAGAGGGCTCTATTTTCCTGATGAATGGGCTAAGGAATTTACGCCTATTTTGGGAATGAATGACAAAGGCGAAGCCCAAACAAAAGGGTCATTATTGGTGGCCAAATATGGAAAAGGACATTATATTTATACCGGCCTAAGCTTTTTCAGGGAGCTTCCGGCGGGTGTTTCCGGGGCATATCGATTGTTCGCGAATATGCTTTCCTTGGGAAAATAATTCAAAAAAAATGACCGAAGAAAAGGAAAAATTCATTTGGAAGTGGAAGTACTCATTGGTGCTTCTGCTAAACGCTGCCTATATCTATTTGTTTTATTTATTAATGCAAAACTACGCCTAAATGCAACAGATTGATTGGATTGTATTAATTGGCACTCTCCTATTTATCGTGCTATACGGCACTTGGAAATCCAGACAACAAAAAGACGTTGGGGATTATTTAAAAGGAGGTAATTCTGCACATTGGTGGACCATTGGACTTAGTGTTATGGCTACCCAGGCCAGCGCCATCACTTTTCTTTCCACGCCGGGGCAGGCTTTTCATGATGGCATGGGTTTCGTGCAATTCTACTTCGGACTACCCATTGCAATGGTAGTTATATGTCTGGTTTTCATTCCCATTTATCATAGATTAAACGTTTATACCGCCTACGAATATCTGGAAAGTAGGTTCGATAAAAAAACGCGCACCTTGACGGCTATTTTATTTCTAATTCAACGTGGCCTGGCTTGTGGAATCACCATTTTTGCACCATCTATTATACTTTCAGCCGTTCTGGGTTGGAATTTAATTTATCTGAATATTATTATAGGACTGCTTGTGATTATTTATACCGTAAGTGGTGGCACAAAAGCAGTGAACGTTACTCAAAAGCAACAAATGGCGGTAATTTTCTTCGGAATGTTAATTGCTTTTCTTCTAATTCTGAATTATTTGCCATTGGATATTTCCTTTTCGAAGGCACTCGAAATTGCTGGTGCCAACGGCAAAATGGAAATTCTGGATTTTTCTTTCGATTTTGACAACCGATATACTTTTTGGAGCGGATTGATTGGCGGTACATTTCTGGCACTCTCCTATTTCGGGACGGACCAAAGTCAAGTGCAGCGCTACCTCTCCGGAAGAAGCGTAAAACAAAGCCAAATGGGTTTGATTATGAACGGAATTTTGAAAGTGCCTATGCAATTCTTCATTTTGCTCGTCGGAATTATGGTTTTCGTTTTTTATCAATTTAACAGTGCTCCGCTCCACTTTAATCCTTCGGCCGTAAAAGATGTAAAAAACTCATCCTATAAAACTGAATTCGAAGCGCTGGAAGAAAAAAAGAAATCGCTTGACCAGCAATTGGCCGAAACGCAAATTCTATATTCGAAGGCTGAAAGTGATTTGAACAAACAAAATTATATCAAGGAAATAAAACAGCTGAACACTGCTGAAAACCAACTAAGGGAACAGTCCGTGGCGCTTATAAAAAAAGCAAATCCAAAAGCGGAAACCAATGACAAGGATTATGTTTTCATCCATTTCATTCTCAACAATCTTCCGCGGGGCCTGATTGGCCTACTTTTGGCTGTAATTTTAAGCGCCGCCATGTCTTCCACTGCATCAGAGCTTAATGCCTTGGGAAGCACCACAACCATAGATCTTTACAAAAGAAACGTTCCCGGAAAAGGGGAAAAACATTACGTTGCGGCTTCGCGCGGTTTTACGCTTTTGTGGGGCGCCATTGCAATTTTAGTGGCGTGCACCGCAAATTTATTCGACAACCTTATACAGCTTGTAAATATTATCGGATCCATTTTTTACGGAAATGTTTTGGGTATTTTTCTGCTCGCCTTCTTTATAAAATTTGTCCGAAGCAAAGCCGTATTCATTGCCGCGTTAATCACACAGGCTATCATTATCTATTTTTGGTATATTGACATTATGCCCTATTTATGGCTCAATCTTGTTGGCTGCGTTATCGTTATGGGAATTGCGATGATTTTACAAACATTACTTCCGAAAAATACACCGGCATAAAATCTAATAATTATTATGAAAACACGGTTAGGAAATAAAGCGGACATTGTGGAAATTCTTGAGCTGCAAGAGAAATATTTATTCCGAAATATGACAGATGCCGAACGAAAAAACGGATTTGTTACCACTCCATTCACAGTTAAGCAAATTGATGAAATAATTGGTGAAAACGGAATTTTCATCACTGAAAATGAAAAAGAGGAACTTATTGCGTATGCCTTTGCGGGAAGTTGGAGCTACTTTGAACAATGGGAAATTTTTAAGTTTATGGTTTCCCGATTTCCGAAATTATCCTTTAAAGGAAGTGAGATTACCACTACAAACAGTTTCCAATACGGTCCTGTTTGCATCGCGGAAAATTATAGGGGAAAGGGCATTTTAAACAGACTTTTTGAAGAATTGAGAATCGAGTTTTATAAGAAATACCCAATTTCCGTGACTTTTATAAATAAAGTAAATGAAGTTTCTAAGATAGCCCACACCAAAAAATTAGGTTGGGAAATTATTGATGAATTTGATTTCAACAATAATTCCTATATCGGTTTAGCATTTGATATGAAAAATTCTGTTTTAAAGTAAATTGAGGTCGCTGCTAATATTGTAAATACCCATTTTACTTTTCAAACAACAATTTCGAAATACGGTTATTTCCGGAGGCAAAAGCAACGCTATCATTCACAAATTCTATAGCGAAAAATCCTTCCTTTGAAAGCTCCTTCCAGTTTTTGCCCCCATCACTACTATACGAAATTCCCGGAGAACCCACGGCCACAATGCCCTGCCCCTTCGCACCAGGAACAAACTTAACGGAAGATCGGTAACCCGGTTCCTTTCCATTGGCAATCAGCTTCCAAGTTTTTCCTCCGTCGCGTGTAATGGCTTTGTTTCCTTCATTATTAGACTTATCCTCCCAGTTTCCGCCAAAAATAATGCCGGTCGTTTCATCTAAAAAGTCAATGCTGTAAATTCCCGTCATGGCCTTGCCATTAACTATGGGCGTATCGAAAATTTCCCAGGTTTCACCTTTATCCGCACTGTGCATTACCCTGGACTTTCTACCTCCAGTTGCCACCCAAGCGTGATTGCCAAAAACCGCGATGTTTGAATTGCTGGCCGCAAAAGCCGCCTCGCCCCTAACAATTTTTGGAAGGTTTACACAGGGTATCTTTTGCCAAGTATTTCCGCCGTTACGGGTAATAATGACGGACATACAGTCCTCCACGGGGTCACCAATTGCAATACCTTCATTTTCATTCCAAAATTTCATGGAATCGTAAAATACGTTATCGCCCTTTTCATTATAAACCTCCTCAATATTGGTAGCTTCGGACCCGTTAAAACCAATTTTATATAATACCGCCGGATTGGCGATGCTCAAAACGAAAACGGCTTCCTTCGTGCTGGCAATGGATCGAAAATGAAGTAGGGAATCACCATATTTTATAATTGCGAGTTTTGGTATTTCGCCATCAATCAAGCCCATCTTTCCTTTATCGGCCGCGAACCAAACTCTGTTTTCGTCTAAAGGTTCAATGGCGCGAATACTTAAACTGTCAATAAAAACAGGGCTTATTTCCACAGAATTAAATTCATTTTTTTGCTGATTTTCGCAAGATATTAGAGCAATGACAGCAAGAATGGCAGCAACAAATCGCATAGATTCAATTTTTTTTCAAAAGTACTAATAACTTAAGTAACATTTGGGGGATATGTTCATTTCACCGTTTCTAATCCGTTTTGATTTCGATAAATTTCGATTTCATTTTCGATTTAAAAAGATACCTTTGCAGCGGTAAAAGTTTTCCAAAAAGAAAGCTGAACCTCCAACTTCGAACACATATTTATCAGTAATGGAAATAATGAGTATCGGGGTTTTGAAAAGTATTTTAAAATGAAACTACACAGAAACTTAGTATTCGCCACGATAGATTCCCTTCATTTGATTTTTAATGAAAACAAACAAGCGGACAAGGTGCTCAAAAACACTTTAAAGCTGGACAAGCGTTGGGGCGCCCGCGATCGGGCATTTATTGCCGAAACAACTTATGATATTGTGCGCTGGAAACGTCTTTATTCAGAAATTGCCGAAGTACGCGAGCCTTTTGACCGCCCAAATTTATTTCGTTTATTCACCGTTTGGGCTACGTTGAACGGAATTGCAATTCCGGAATGGAAGCAGTTTGAGGATACGCCCACCCGAAGAATAAAAGGAAAGTTTGATGAGCTATCGAAAATTAGAAAATTTCGCGAATCCATTCCGGATTGGCTGGATGAATTGGGGCAGAAAGAATTGGGCAAAAAATGGGACAAGGAAATATCGGCCCTTAACCAACAGGCTGACGTGGTTTTGCGGGTGAACACATTAAAAACCACCGTAGAAAAACTACAAAACGAATTGGCCGATCTCGATATTGAAACCGAAATCTTAAAAGACTATCCCGATGCGTTAAAATTAAAGGAGCGAACCAATGTGTTCACCACCGAAGCCTTTAAAAATGGATTGTTTGAAGTGCAGGATGCTTCGTCACAAAAAGTGGCGGAGATGTTAGATCCAAAACCCGGAATGCGCATTATTGATGCCTGTGCCGGAGCCGGAGGAAAAAGTCTACACATTGCCACGATGATGGAAAACAAAGGGCAGTTGATTGCAATGGATATCTATGAAAACAAATTGAACGAGCTGAAACGACGTGCCCGAAGAAATGAAATATTCAATATTGAAACTCGCGTGATTGATTCCACGAAAGTGATAAAAAAACTTGCGGAAAAAGCAGATAAGGTTTTAATTGATGCTCCTTGCTCCGGTCTGGGCGTGTTAAAAAGAAACCCAGATGCAAAATGGAAACTTAAGCCAGAGTTTATGGATACTATTCGCGCCACCCAAAAGGAATTACTCGATAGCTACTCCCGCATGGTTAAACCTGGGGGGCAATTGGTTTATGCTACTTGCTCAATTTTGCCCTCAGAAAACGAAATGCAGGTGAAAGCATTCCTAAGTCGTGAAGAAGGAAGCGATTTCACCCTAATAAATGAAGAAAAAATAATGCCCAGCAAAAGCGGTTTTGACGGATTTTATATTTCTTTATTGCAGAAAAAAGACTCAAATAAAAAACCCTTATAAAAAATGAAGAAAATTTTTACCCTATCTATTCTATTAAGCCTACAATCCCTTTTTGCGCAGCAGCCTTATTATAATGATGTTGATTTAACCTTAACGGGGCAGGATTTATATTTCGCGCTTCAGCAAAAAATCGAAAATGCCAGCATATCGTTCAATTATGGCGACACGCGCGATGCCATGAAAATCACCGATGAAGATCCAGCCAATAACAGCAATGTACTTTTGCTTTATGGCCATAATGATAATGGTAGTTGTACACTACACCGCAGTCGTGATAAGGATGACTTTGGAGGACAGAATTGTGAATATAACCGCGAACATACCTTCGCCCGTTCCAATGCTAATCCCCCGATGGGCGATGCAAATAATAATGCCACTGGTATTGTTGCAGATCCGCACAATATTCGTCCCACAGACCAACAGATGAACAATAACCGTGGCAGCAAAAAATTTGCCTCAGGCTCTGGCGTTGCTGGCAATGTTGGCAGCGGAAACTGGTATCCCGGTGATGAATGGAAAGGAGATGTCGCGCGAATGATGATGTATATGTACACACGTTACGGCGACCGATGCAAACCCACGTTAAATGGTGTTGGGCCGTTACAGGGTACAACAGATATGCTCCAAGTTTACCTACAGTGGAATGCTGAAGATCCGGTGAATGACTTTGAAGATCAGCGTAATCCACATTTGGAAATCGTTTACGGAAACAGAAATCCTTTTATTGACAATCCTTATCTGGCCACTTTAATCTGGGGCGGACCAGTGGCAGAAGACCGCTGGGGTTTAATTGGCATTGAAAATATTGAGGCGGAAAACATCGCAGTATATCCAAACCCAACTTCTGAAATTCTATGGATTACAGACAATACAACTTTTTCCGTGGAAAGTTATTCGGTTTATGACCTAACGGGAAGAAAAGTGCTACAAAACTCGTTTAATGCTTCCGAAAAAACGATAGATTTTTCAACAATTGAGAGTGGAATTTATCTTTTGGAACTTGTTTCGTCCACAAAAAGAATAACCAAAAAAATCGCAGTTCAATAACTGCTATATTTTAATGAATATAAAAAGAGCGGGCCGTTGCCCGCTCTTTTTTTTATATGCTATTTGTGATTTAGTTAACGATAATTCTTCCTGTTTTATAGGATTTGGTGTTCTTTCCTCCCACCTTAACAATATATACTCCACTTACCGCTTGGCTCATATCAAGTTTCGCTTTATAGGAATCGCCTATTTTGTTGATCATTTTTATTCGAAGTTGTTGCCCCAACATATTATAAACAGCAAGATAGGTTTCGCCATTAAAAGAAGTTGTTAGTGAAACATCAAACTGATTGTTAGCTTCGGTGGTTATTATAAATTCTCCCTTTGTTATTGAAAAATCATCAACTCCCAAGGTTCCGATATTTGCTGTATAGTCCTCAGTTTCTCCAAAATTGGTTTCCTCGCAGGCATCATTCGGCACAGGGCCGTTCCAATTGGTCTTAGCTCGCATACGGTGTGGTCCAATGGCGGCACCCGAGGGAATTACCAAATCCATAGTTACGGTATAGGTTCCGGAACCTTGTCCTGAGGCAATTTCCACATTATTTACCACTACTTCATCTGTAGTGAAGTTAGAGTCGTCATTGAAGTCAATCCAAACTTTCACAAATTGATCTCCATAACCAGTTGTTATTGTTAGGTTGTTAGTGCTTCCTGGTGCCAAATTCGCAATCAAATTTGTAAAGTCTCCATAACCTTCACAGGCAGACGGATTATTAATTTCCGCAATCGAAACTAAACGGAAGCCATCTCCAAAGGAACAATCCAAGTTTGGTTGGCATAAAATGTTTTCTATTTCAGCCGTAACTGAATCATTGGATGGATTTCCATCGCTCGCCAGAGAAGTTGAAACCGTAACGGTATAATTTCCCAAAGCAGAAAAATCTGCAGTTTGCGCGAAACTATAAATCATTTCCTGTTCAGAGGCTATTGGTCCGGTAAATGTTTCAATTACAGGAGTGCCGCCATTTATTACATATTGAATATTAAAATTTGATTGTGAAGCAGCGCCAAAGTTTTTAATTGTTGCGGTTATGGTTTCATTGCCCAATCCGGAGCCGGAAATTGGTGTCGTAATTTCTATCGCCCCTACGTCGTTAGCCAATAGATTTGTTATTTCTTTTATAAAAGGATCGTTGGCTGGAAATTCATCACCGGTTAAATTAGTCCGCACTTCTATGGAATAGGTTTGCCCAGTAGTAGAAAGATCGATTGTTTGTGTAAATGTGTATGTGGCGGTTGAGCCAGCTGCCACGGTACCATTAAAGGTTTCTGAAGCCACTAAGTTTCCATCCACTCGAAGTTCCAGGGGAATGTTGCTTTGTGCCGCAGTTCCGAAATTTCGGATACTTATTTCAACCGTCTCGGCATTCGTCAATATTCCATTAACGGGTTGTATCAAGTCATTAACCCCAACATCTTTCGCAAATCCGCTGGACAAGGTAAATGCAGCAATTTGGGTGCGCCAGTTGTTATCCGAAGAAAAATACTCAGCCGTATGCCAAAAGGTGAAGTTATTCGGATCCATGGTTAAATGAGAATAATCTCCAAACCTATTGGTGAAGGTCTGCACGCCCGCTCCCGGAACTATTTCCGTTTCAGCAACCGTCATTTGGCCAAGTGGATCCCCATTAAACCTACCGGTATAACGGATAGATGCCCTTAAGGTACTGCTTGCAACATTAAAGGCCAATCCGATATTTCCCCCCGCATCAATACCCGCGCTTCCCATAAATCTGCTCTGGCCATCCGCCGGTGCATAGGTTCCTTCCTGAAAAATACTCCATGGATTGGAAGCATCATTCCGCAGTTCGATCCACCTAATTCCTGAAGTATCGTTATTATCAATATCAGTGTTAAAAGTAATTACCCAACTATTGTGTCCCGAAAAACTGCGGTAATTGGCGGCATAGGAAATTACCCCCCCAATCATATCAATCTTCTGGTTAGTTCCGGGCTGCTGAACATCACCCGTTCCGAATGGTGCAAACACAGAGTTAAATGGCGCCGTTGGAATTTCCAATGGCGCGGAAATAGTGGAATTTCCAGTGTTGGTCCAATCAAGGTCAATTTCCCAAACTTTTAAATGGTCAAAACTAACTCCGGACCAGCCATCATCTTGAAGATAGGTTACATAACCAGGCGCATTTGCCGGGAAAACAGTTCCTAAAAGATTGGCAGGTTCGGGGCTTAAAACTGTATTCGTGTTTTGAATACCCCCCGGAAGCGGAAACCCAACAATCTTTGGGCTCGCGCCACCAGCCAACATTACGTCTCTTTCCACGGCATACACTTTATTGGTAGTTCCAATGTTTGCCGTGAGATAATATGCATCATGCCATACACTATAATGTGGATAATCAGGAAAACTTCCAAAGGTATATTGATAAACATTATAAGCACCGATGGGATCTCCCGTTTCTGAAACGCCGATCGCTAAGGAATTTCCCAATGAGCCAAATTCACTAACAAACCATCGATCCGCAAGTTGATCATACATCACAATGGGATCGCCTGAATTGGACCCTATTCCCAAAAACGTTCCCAATGAAACCGGACCCACCAACAGCACACCCGTTTTACTGAAAATTTTCACAATGGAATTAACCGAATGCACATAATGGTTTGGTCCTGCCGCACCTGTTGGATCCGGCGGCACAAAACCCGATTCTGAGGATGAGGCTCCAATAAAATTCTGTTCAATGGCGCGGGTACGTATTTCGCCAAAATTTCGTTGAACATTTTGGTCTATGCCCAGCGGCAGTGCATTTTCATTCACCTGCGGATTATACCGGGAACGGTTGGCGACTACTTTAATCTGTTTAACACTTTGGTCGTAATTTTCCTCTTGTACCGCATATTCCCGCAAGGGAATAGTTTTTCCAATAAAAGTTCCAACTATTACCTCATCCGGCGGAAAAGACTGTTGGGAATATAGCGCTGCAGGCAGCAATATAATCATCGCAAAAAGTAATTTTTTAAGTTTCATAAAAAATATTTTAAAATTTTGAAATCGAAAGGTAATCTATAATATTGGATATTTAATTGCTCGAAACCAGAAGATTATAACATTCCATAAATTATAAAATCTGCGTTTTCTGTTGATTAAAATTCTTTCAAAATTGGTTACATTTGCACCTTTTAAAACCCTTAACTTTCACAAGGATGATTCACTTTTTCGGGAACGTTGAAAACACCGTTTTTGCAGTCCAAACCCAAGGAAATATTTCAGAAGAAAATAGTAAAAAGTTGGAGTGGCTTTTCGGCAACCAGCCCAAAATTGAGAAGTCCGTTGTGCAACCTTCCGCTCCGAATTTATTTGTGGGACCACGGGCCGCAATGGTCACACCGTGGAGCACAAATGCGGTGGAAATTACCCAAAATATGGGAATCGAGGGAATTATTCGCATTGAGGAATTTCACAATAGCACTATCGAAAAAGGGACTTTCGACCCCATGCTTTCGCAAAAATTCAAGGAATTGAATCAAGATATTTTTGATATTCACATTCAACCGGAAGGAATTTTGGAAATTGGGAATATCGGAGAATACAATCAAAAGGAAGGATTGGCATTAAACGCCGAGGAAGTTGAATACCTAGAAAATCTTTCGGAAAAACTTGGAAGAAAATTGACTGACAGTGAAGTTTTCGGCTTCAGCCAAGTGAACAGCGAGCATTGCCGCCATAAAATTTTCAATGGTGTATTTGAAATTGACGGCCATGAAATGCCCACTTCCCTCTTTAAACTGATTAAAAAAACTGCTGCCGAAAATCCGAACGATATCGTTTCGGCATATAAGGATAATGTAGCATTTATAAAGGGCCCGAGCGTAAAACAATGGGCTCCAAAAACTGCCGATAAACCCGATTGGTACGAAGAAAAGGATTATGAAAGCGTGATTTCGCTTAAAGCTGAAACACACAATTTTCCAACAACCGTAGAGCCTTTTAACGGTGCTGCAACGGGTAGCGGTGGCGAGATCCGCGACCGTTTGGCTGGCGGAAAAGGTTCGTTGCCATTGGCGGGAACCGCGGTTTATATGACTTCCTATTCCAGACTGAACGACGAAAGACCTTGGGAAAAGACAATGAAAGAGCGCGATTGGTTGTACCAAACACCACTCGATATTTTGATAAAAGCGAGCAACGGAGCGTCCGATTTTGGAAACAAATTTGGGCAGCCATTAATTGCCGGATCCGTACTCACTTTTGAGCATGAGGAAGATGCAAGAAAACTGGGCTTCGATAAAGTGATTATGCTTGCTGGCGGAGTTGGATATGCAAAAGCGAGCCAGGCCATAAAAGGAAAACCACAGGAAGGCGATAAAATAGTTGTACTTGGTGGCGATAATTATAGAATTGGAATGGGCGGTGCCGCGGTTTCTTCGGCAGATACGGGTGAATTCCACAGCGGAATTGAATTGAATGCCATCCAACGAAGCAATCCGGAAATGCAAAAGCGTGCCGCAAACGCAATCCGTGCTATGGTGGAAAGTGACGAAAATCCTATAATTTCAATCCACGATCACGGGGCCGGCGGACATTTGAATTGTTTGAGCGAACTGGTTGAAGACACAGGCGGAAGAATCGATTTGGACAAACTTCCAGTGGGCGACCCCACCCTTTCCGCAAAGGAAATTATGGGCAACGAAAGTCAGGAGCGAATGGGGTTGATAATTGCCGAAAAAGATATGGACACGCTTCAACGGGTGGCCGATCGGGAACGCTCACCTGTGTATGCAGTGGGCCAGGTTACGGGTGATCGACGCTTCTGTTTTGAAAATGAAAAAGGCGAAAAACCTATGGATTTTGCCTTGGAGGATATGTTTGGCAGTTCCCCAAAAACAGTAATGAAAGATAAAACCATAAACAGGAATTACAAAAACCCTGATTATGAAGGTTCAAAAATAAAAGATTACGTAACGCAAGTGCTTCAATTAGAGGCCGTGGCCTGTAAAGATTGGCTTACCAATAAAGTGGACCGTTGCGTAACAGGACGCGTTGCCAAGCAACAAACTGCCGGACCCCTGCAACTTCCATTGAACAATTGTGGCGTTATGGCGTTGGATTTTCACGGAAAGGAAGGTGTTGCCACAAGTATTGGCCACTCGCCATTGACGGCTTTGATTGATCCCGCTGCCGGTTCGCGAAATGCAATTACCGAATCACTGACGAATATAGTTTGGGCGCCGTTAAAAGATGGTTTGAAAAGCGTTTCCCTTTCTGCAAATTGGATGTGGCCCGCAAATAATGCTGGGGAAGATGCGCGTTTGTATGCAGCAGTAAAAGCAGTTTCAGACTTTTCGATTGATTTGGGAATCAATGTTCCCACAGGAAAGGATTCACTTTCGATGAAGCAGAAATACAAGGACGGCGAAGTGATCTCTCCCGGAACGGTAATTATTTCGGCAGTTGGAAATTGCAACGATATTAAGAAAGTTGTTGAGCCTGTTTTACAGAGATCCCAAGGCATTGGGAGCGGTAGCATATATTACATAAATATTTCGCAGGACGAATTTAAGTTGGGTGGTTCTTCTTTTGGGCAGATTTTAAATGCCATTGGGAATGACGCGCCAACGGTAAAAAGTGCCGAATATGTAAAGAATATTTTCAACACTTTACAACAATTAATTCGAGAGGATAAAATTCTCGCGGGGCACGATGTGGCTTCGGGTGGATTGATTACAACCTTATTGGAAATGTGTTTTGCCGATGTGAATTTAGGGGCAGATTTGGATCTTTCAACTTTGGGTGAAAATGATTTGGTAAAATTACTTTTTGCTGAAAATTGCGGTGTAGTAATTCAAGCTTCGGAAGATGCATCGGTTGAAAAAATGCTTTCTGAGAATAAAATCGATTTCAAGAAAATTGGAACTGTTTCAGAAAGTGATTCACTTTCCATAAAAAATAATTCAGATAAATTAGAATTTAACATTTCTGAAATGCGCGATGTTTGGTATAAAACTTCGTATTTATTGGATAAAAACCAAAGTGGTGAAAAGCTTGCAAAACAGCGTTTCGATAATTATAAAAACCAACCGTTGAAATTTGAGTTTCCAAAGAATTTCAATGGTAATCTCCCCTCCTTTGGAGAGGTCGGGGGAGGCCGCCCTCAAGCTGCCGTCATTCGTGAAAAAGGAAGCAATAGCGAGCGCGAAATGGCATATATGATGCACCTTGCCGGGTTTGATGTGAAGGATGTGCATATGACCGATTTGGTGGAGGGACGCGAAACTTTGGAAGACATAAAATTGATTGTCGCCGTCGGTGGTTTCAGTAATAGCGATGTTTTGGGAAGCGCGAAAGGTTGGGCCGGATCGTTTTTATACAATGAAAAAGCGAATAAAGCTTTGAAAAATTTCTTTGCAAAAGAAGACACACTTTCACTTGGGGTTTGCAATGGTTGCCAGCTTTTTGTGGAATTGGGACTTCTAAATCCTGAAGATGATGAAAAGCCGAAAATGCTTCACAATGCAACGGGTAAGTTTGAGTGCGTGTTTACTTCGGTGAAAATTCAGGAAAATAATTCTGTTATGCTTTCAAGTTTTGCCGGAAGTACTTTGGGAATTTGGGCGGCACATGGCGAAGGAAGATTCGATTTTCCGAAAGAAGAAAAAAATTACAATATTGTTGCGAAATACGCCTATGACAAACTGCCTGCCAACCCAAACGGCAGCAGCTACAACACGGCAATGATGACCGACAAAACCGGACGACATTTAGTGATGATGCCGCATTTGGAGCGTTCAATTTTTCCGTGGAATTGGGCATATTATCCAAAAGATAGAAAAGATGACAAGGTTTCGCCTTGGGTTGAAGCGTTAGTTAATGCGCGAAAGTGGATAGAAAAACATTCATAAAATTCTTTAAAAAGTGAATTCAATTTCACAAATATGAAACTTTCAAAAGAAGAAAAGAAATGCTGGCAACGGCATTATCGCATTGAAAAACTACAGGATATCCCAACAGAAATGTCGGGATTTTCTTCTATTGATGGGGATGCGGATGATGAGTTAATGTTTTATTTCGCCAAGAGAGTTTCCATTCCTGAAATGTATTTGAAGTGCACGGATGTTACAGATGAAGGTGTTAAACATATAAGCAGTATTCGTAATTTAAAGGAGCTTACGATAGCCGATCATATAAATGTGACGAAAGCGAGTATTCCATATTTTAACGAAATGCGACATTTGGAAAGTCTGAATATTATACATTCGGAAATCACTTTGTCTGATTTGTGTGAAAGTTTAAACAACCAAAACTTGAAAACACTCTTTGTTTCTTCAGAAGAAAATGAAGAAAATATTGTGGAAAAAGGTTTTATTCTCAAGGAGAGAATGCCAAAATGTGACGTCTATTTAGATACCTATTTTGTAACTGATGGTTCCGGGAATCCTGAAACTCCCATCTTTTAAATTTAATATTCCAATATTTTTTTATCGAAAACTATCCCATAGACAAAGTGGAACATTTTGTCTATTGGGTTATTAGTTTCCACCCATCAATTCAAACGCATCAACCAAAAATTTATCAAAGAAGTGAAAAAGTACGTAAAAGCAGATGGCGGATATATTATTATGAACAATAACGATATGTTTAGCATTTCCAGAGGCAAACAAGAAATTTTTATAGAAGCCATGCAAAACTTTTCAGGTTGATTTCAGGTTTTCCCTTTTAGTATTGAAAGTAAATAATTTTCATTATTTTCACTCAAATAAAAATCTGTTATGACCGATCCCAAAAGACTCTTCGATTTCCCATACTATCAGCTTGAAAAATACCCGCAGGAAAAAGCCCTAGTAACCAAATACAATGGCGAATGGAAGGCTACTTCCACCCAAGAATATATTGACAAAGCCAATGCGCTGAGCCGTGCCCTAATTAAAATGGGCGTAAATCCGAACGATAAAATTGCCTTGATTTCCTCCTCAAACCGAACGGAGTGGAACATCTGCGATATTGGCATTATGCAAACTGGCGCGCAGGATGTACCCGTATATCCCACAATTTCTGAAGATGAATACGAATATGTGCTAAACCATAGCGAATCTATATATTGTTTTGTGTCAGATAAAGAAGTCTATGACAAAGTAATGGCAATCAAGTCCAATGTTCCGTCCTTAAAGGAAGTGTATACTTTTGATAAGATAGAAGGAGCCAAAAATTGGAACGAAGTACTTGAAAACGGAAAAGACGATAGTAACCAAGCGGAAGTAGAAAAAAGAAAGGAAGCAATCCACGAAGATGATCTCGCAACCTTAATCTATACTTCCGGCACCACTGGAAAACCCAAAGGCGTTATGCTTTCACATAAAAATATTGGCAGCAACGCTAAATTTAGTGCAGAACGGCTTCCCATTGTATTGGGCAAATCCACCGCATTGAGTTTTCTGCCAGTTTGCCATATTTATGAGCGTATGCTCCATTATATGTATCAATATTGCGGGGTAGAAATTCATTTCGCGGAAAGTCTTGACACGATAAGCGAAAACCTAAAGGAAGTAAAGCCTGAAGTTATGACTGCCGTACCACGACTTTTGGAGAAAGTATATGATAAAATTTACGCCAAAGGTGGCGAGCTCACCGGTATTAAGAAAAAACTCTTCTTCTGGGCGGTAGAGCTGGGTCTAAAATATGAACCCTACGGAGAAAATGGCTGGTGGTATGAAACGCAACTTAAACTGGCCAACAAACTTATTTTCAGCAAATGGCGTGAAGCCTTGGGAGGTAATTTAAAGGCAATCGCTTCGGGCAGCGCACCTTTGCAACCGCGATTGGCGAGAGTTTTCAACGCCGCCCAAATTCCAGTAATGGAAGGCTACGGCTTAACCGAAACTTCTCCCGTAATTTCGGTGAACGATATGCGCAACCACGGGTTTAAAATAGGAACGGTTGGAAAACCCTTGCGCGAGACAGAAGTGAAAATAGCCGAAGATGGCGAGATATTGGTAAAGGGTCCGCAAGTGATGCTCGGCTACTACAAAAATGAGGAAGAGACCGAAAAAACTATGGAAGGTGGCTATTTCCATACCGGCGACATAGGCGAAATTGACAGCGAGGGATTTTTAAAGATTACCGACCGCAAAAAGGAAATGTTTAAAACTAGTGGCGGTAAATATGTAGCTCCCCAAACAATTGAAAATGTAATGAAACAATCGCGTTTCATCGAGCAAATGATGGTAATTGGCGAAGGCGAAAAAATGCCGGCCGCCCTAATTCAGCCCGATTTTGAATTCATTAAAGAATGGGGAATATTAAAAAACCACAATTTACCGTCAGATTCACAGGAATTGGTCAATAATAAGGAAGTGATTGCCCGCATCCAGGAGGAAATAGATCATTACAACGAAAAATTCGGACATTGGGAAAAAGTGAAAAAGTTCGAATTAACGCCTGATGTTTGGAGCATTGAAGGTGGACAATTAACGCCAACAATGAAAATGAAACGGAAGGTGATTAAAGAGCAGTATAAAGATTTGTATGATAGGATTTATGGGAAGAGTGAATAGAAAATAATATATTGTAACACAGTAAAACCCTAATCATGAAATTACAATTAGTATTAAACACTTTTCTTAAAATTACATTTTATTTAAATCTGATATTTATTACATCAGCCTCGTTGGAGGCGCAATCTTGTTTACCAAATGGTATATACTTCTCAAACCAAGAGTCAATTGACAATTTTTCTACAAACTATCCTGGTTGTACAATAATTGGGGGCAACGTCACTATTGATGGTTATTCCGAAAATATCACAAATTTAAACGGGCTTTCACAAATTGTGGAAATTCAAGGATATCTTTATATTCATGATTCACAACTAGTTAATCTTTCAGGACTCAATAATTTACAAACAATAGAAGAATATTTACATATATCATTTAATGATAACCTCACGAATTTAAATGGATTGGAAAACCTTAATTCGGTAAATGTTTTATCTATACAATCTAATGAATATCTTGAGAATATTTCTGCTCTTAGTATTAACGGAAACATCCAAGGAATATCTATTAGTAATAATGATATTTTAAATAATCTTGTTGGTTTACAAAATATTACCTCTATAGATGATAATTTATACATCAGCAATAATTCAAGTTTAATTGACCTTCAACCACTCAATAATCTGAATACTGTGGGCTACATTGCTATTCAGGGAAATTCTCAATTGTCATCACTTTCAGGGCTAGAAGGGCTTACTCATTCGAATGGAAGATTAACCATAGAGGATAATGACAATTTGATTAATTTACTGGGCTTGGATAACCTAATTTTTGCAGAACAATTATCTATAACGAATAATTTTTCCTTACAGACTCTACAAGGGCTTGAAAACATTAATGTTACGGGAGATATTAATTTAACCTCAAATTATCACTTGGAAAATATTGAAGCTTTATCAAATATTACAAATTTATCTGTTTTACAAATTCGCAATTGCAACAATTTATCAAGCCTGTCTGGCTTAGAAAATTTAACGGAAATTTCAGGTAATCTTGAAATAGGGTCAAATAGTAACTTGGTAAATTTAAGTGGTCTCTCAAATTTAACAATTATAGGTAGTACTTTTAAAATTTATTTTATGCCCATAGTGGATTTTTCGGATCTAAATCTCACATATATAGGTAGTCAACTTTTAATAGATACGAATTCCAATCTTCAAAGTCTAATAGGTTTAGAAAATATTGATAGTTCTGATATAATTCGATTAAAAATTAATGGCAATCGTTATTTAACAAACTGTGCCATACAAAGCATTTGTGATTATATTGAAATTCCTGCCAATAATGTAGAAATTTATGATAATGATACTAATTGCAACTCTCGCCAAGAGGTACAAGATGCGTGCATCCTAGGCAGTGAAGATTACCAACTTTCAGAATTAAAAATCTACCCAAACCCAACCACTAGTTCGTTTGAAATCTCAGGTTTAAAAGAGGGAACAATTGAAATTATTGATAGCCAAGGAAGAACCGTAAAACAAATGTTTTTGGGTGAAGCCAATTATTCAATTTCAGAATTGACATCCGGTATTTATTTCGTGAAAATTACTTCGGAAAAAACTTCCATTATCAAACAGCTTATAAAAACGTAAATTTTGAACTGGATTCTCCTAATAATCGGCGGCCTCTTTGAAGTTGGCTTTGCAGCTTGTCTGGGCAAAGTAAAGGAAACCACCGGCTGGATATCAAAACTGTGGTTTATTGGATTTTTAGTCTGTCTGGCCATCAGCATGTTTTTATTAATTAAAGCTTCAAAAACACTCCCAATAGGCACAGCTTACGCAGTTTGGACTGGTATTGGGGCGGTGGGAACTGTATTAGTTGGAATTTTTTATTTTAACGAACCCGCTACGTTTTGGCGGGTCTTTTTTCTTTCAACATTGATATTATCTATCGTAGGGTTGAAATTTGTAACCAATTAAAGTTCCGTTAAACCATTTTTGTTAATAGCGCTTCACTTCCAAGTTTAGTATCTTTAAAAGAAAAACTTCTCTTGAAATGAAAACTATTTGGACCATAGGCCATTCCACACGTGAGTGGGAAAAATTCCTAGCCCTATTGCATTCGTTTGAAACACTTCAAGATTCCCTTCCAAAAGAAGGCGTCCAGTATATTCATATGGTAGATCTGGGCGGCCGACGAAAAGCTCTGCCCCATTCCGAAAATGACGCATGGCGCAACGAATCCTTCAAAGGATATGCAGATTATATGGCAACCCAACAATTTAAAAATGCACTAGAAATTTTAGAGGAAGTGGCGTCGAAAAATCCAACCGCAATTATGTGTTCCGAAGCAGTTTGGTGGCGATGCCATCGCTCCCTGATTGCCGACATTCTAAAACTAAAAGGATGGATAGTACAACATATTATGGCGAAGAACAATTCCTCCGAACATCCTTACACTTCACCCGCAAAGGTGGTTAATGGTTCGCTGGATTATTCCGCGGAAAAGGATGAATGAATTACGGCCTAATGACGTAGGATGCCAGATTTGTGCTCGTATTTAATGTTGTTCATTTTCTACTTTATTTAATAATATGTTCTCCGTCATATCTCTTACCATCTCAGTTCAAAAAACACATCTAAATACTATGCGTGCATAATAAATTTTTGTATATTTGGTAATCTAATTTTTCACAATCTTCTATGGAGGAAAAGCCAAAAGAGAAAACGATAGATTACCTACTCCGCTCCACGTGGATGAACGTGACAAAAATGTATAATGAAGAAGCCGGAAAAATAGGAAGTACCATGGCCACCGGGTTCGCTTTAATAAGCATTGATCCCGAGAACGGCACTCCTTCCACGGCTCTTGGACCCAAAATGGGAATGGAGGCAACAAGCCTTTCGCGAACCTTGAAATCTATGGAAAAGAAAGGGCTGATAGAACGAAAACCCAACCCAGAGGATGGTCGCGGCGTTTTGATTCATTTAACCCCCTTCGGACAACAAATGCGTGAGTTTTCCAAAAGTGTGGTTTTAGGCTTCGACGAGGCTGTGAAGAAAAATGTCACTCCGGAGGAACTGCGAACATTCAAGAAAGTGGCCGAAACCATAACTGAACTAATCAATTCAAAAAAAATATACGAATCAAAGTAAATTCAGAATTCTGAATTCATAATTATAAAACATATGTCAAAGAGAAGAATTAACAAAGTAGCGGTCATCGGTTCCGGAATTATGGGAAGCGGAATAGCTTGCCATTTCGCCAATATCGGCGTGGAAGTGCTATTGCTGGACATAATTCCCCGTGAATTGAATGAAGATGAAAAGAAAAAGGGCCTTACCCTTAGTGACAAAGCGGTGCGAAACCGTATTGTAAATAATGATCTGCAGAAAGCGATAAAAAGCAACCCTGCCCCACTCTACCACAAAGATTTTGCAAAGCGAATTTCCACGGGAAATCTTGAGGATGACATTTCAAAAGTAAGCACTGCGGATTGGATAATTGAAGTTGTTGTGGAACGTCTCGACATCAAAAAACAAGTATTTGAAAATCTTGCGAAACATCGAAAAGAAGGCTCACTGATTACCACAAACACTTCCGGAATTCCAATCCATTTAATGAGCGAAGGCCACAGCGAGGATTTTCAGAAGCATTTTTGCGGAACACACTTTTTCAATCCGCCGCGTTACCTTCAGTTATTCGAGATAATTCCGGGGCCGAAAACAAGTACAGAAGTTCTCAATTTTTTAGAGATGTACGGCGAAAAATTCCTCGGAAAAACTTCAATACTTGCAAAAGATACGCCCGCCTTCATCGGAAACCGAATCGGAATCTTCGGAATACAAAGTCTTTTCCACCAAGTGAAGGAAATGGGCTTGACCGTTGAAGAAGTTGATAAATTGACTGGGCCCGTAATCGGCCGTCCAAAATCCGCAACTTTTAGAACCGTTGACGTTGTTGGGCTGGACACTTTGGTTCACGTTTCAAAGGGAATTTATGAAAACGTACCCGAAGATGAGGAACACGGAATCTATCAAATCCCTGGTTTCATTGACACGATGATGCAAAATAAATGGCTGGGAAGCAAAAGCGGACAAGGTTTTTACAAAAAGGTAAAAAATGACGACGGCAGCAGCGAAATCCTTTCTTTGGATTTGGATTCGATGGAGTACCGAAAAAATAAAAAGGCATCTTTTGATACTTTGGAAAAAACCAAATCGGTTGATAAGGTGGCGGATCGATTCCCCATTCTTATAAAAGGTGAAGACAAAGCCGGCGAATTCTACCGAAAAAATTTCGGCGCAATGTTCGCATACGTTTCCAAAAGAATCCCTGAAATAACCGACGAACTTTACAAGATTGATGATGCAATGAAAGCCGGTTTTGGTTGGGAAAATGGCCCGTTCGAAATTTGGGATGCCATTGGTGTTAAAAGAGGGATTGAATTGATTCAGGATTTGGGCAAAGAACCCGCCCGCTGGGTAACGGAAATGCTGAACAGTGGTATAGATTCTTTCTACAATATAAAGGAAGGACAAACACATTATTATGCCATACCGCAAGGTATGCCCGCCGGAACTGAAGGTACCTATTTGCCAATTCCCGGCCAAGATTCATTTATTATTTTAGACAACATCCGCAAATCCAAAGAAGTTTGGAGTAACAAAGATGTAGTTGTTGCGGATTTGGGCGATGGAATTTTAAATGTTGAATTCCGTAGCAAAATGAACAGCATCGGCGGCGATGTGTTGGCTGGCGTTAATAAAGCAATTGATTTAGCCGAAGAGAATTTTGACGGATTGGTAATTGCGAACAACGGAAAAAACTTTTCCGTAGGCGCGAATATCGGGATGATTTTTATGATGGCTGTTGAGCAGGAATACGACGAAATGAACGCCGCCATCAAATATTTTCAGGACACGAGTATGAGATTGCGCTATTCTTCAATTCCAGTAATTGTCGCTCCGCACGGAATGACCTTGGGCGGTGGGTGCGAGTTTACACTTCACGCGGACCGCGTGGTTGCTGCGGCAGAAAGCTATATTGGCTTGGTGGAATTTGGCGTTGGCGTAATTCCAGGCGGCGGAGGTTCCAAGGAAATGACCCTTCGAGCAAGCGACACTTATAAAAAAGATGATGTTGAACTTAACAGATTGCAGGAATATTTCCTCGCAATAGGAATGGCAAAAGTGTCAACTTCAGCCTATGAAGCTTTCGATACCGGGATTCTTCAGAAAGGAAAAGACATTATAGTTGTAAACCAAAAACGCCAGATTGCCGCAGCAAAAGAAGTTGCACGCTTTATGGCTGACCAAGGTTACACAAAACCAATTCCAAGAACTGATATTAAAGTGCTCGGAAAACAAGCTTTGGGAATGTTTTTAGTGGGAACCGACCAAATGCTAGCCGGAAATTACATCAGCGAACATGATAAAAAAATTGCAAATAAACTGGCCTACGTGATGGCGGGTGGCGATTTAAGCGAAGCAAGTTATGTAAGCGAGCAATATTTACTCGACTTGGAAAGAGAAGCATTTTTAAGTTTAACCGGAGAACGAAAAACTTTGGAACGACTTCAGCATATGATTCAAAAGGGAAAACCATTGAGAAACTAAAAAAAAATAAAGAATAGAGAAAAAAGAACTGAGAAAATAATTGACATCTTCTATTCTATACTCTCTTCTCTAAAAAATATAATATGAAACAAAAAACTGCATATATAGTAAAGGCCTACAGAACTGCCGTCGGCAAAGCACCTCGCGGAGTTTTCCGTTTTAAAAGACCGGATGAACTTGCTGCGGAAACTATCAAATATATTATGAATGAGTTGCCCGAACTCGACAAAAAACGAATTGATGACGTTATAGTCGGCAATGCAATGCCCGAAGCCGAACAAGGCCTAAATATGGGTAGATTGATTTCGTTGATGGGTTTGGATATTGTTGATATTCCCGGGATGACAGTGAACCGCTATTGCGCTTCTGGATTGGAAACTATTTCTATCGCCGCTGCTAAAATTCAAAGTGGAATGGCAGATTGTATAATCGCTGGTGGCGCTGAAAGTATGAGCTACATTCCAATGGGTGGGTACAAACCTGTGCCCGATTACAAATTGGCTAAGGAAGGTCACGAAGATTACTACTGGAACATGGGTTTAACTGCCGAAGCGGTTGCAAAAAAATACAATGTCTCCCGTGAGGACCAAGATGAATTCGCCTACACGAGCCATATGCGGGCTTTGAGAGCTCAGGATGAAAATCGTTTTCAGGATCAAATTGTTCCCATTGAGGTCGAACACATTTTCGTAAACGATTCTGGGAAAAAAGTTACCGAAAAATATATAGTAAATAAAGATGAAGGTCCGCGCAAGGGAACGAACGTAGAAGCTCTATCAAAACTTCGTCCCGTTTTCGCCGAGGGCGGAAGCGTGACTGCCGGAAATTCATCACAAATGAGCGATGGCGCTGCTTTCGCTATAGTTATGAGTGAGGAAATGGTCAAGGAATTAAATCTCGATCCAATCGCGCGATTGGTGAGTTTTGCCGCTGTAGGCGTAGAACCCAGCATTATGGGAATCGGCCCCGTTTATGCCATCCCAAAAGCACTGAAACAAGCAGGATTAAAAAAGGAACAGCTGGAATTGATTGAATTGAACGAAGCTTTCGCTTCACAATCATTGGCAGTTATTCGCGAACTTGATTTGGATAAAGAAAAAGTAAACGTAAACGGAGGCGCAATCGCAATGGGACATCCACTTGGTTGTACGGGCACAAAACTCTCAGTTCAACTTTTTGATGAAATGCGAAAGCGAAATCTACAGGGAAAATATGGAATGGTGACGATGTGTGTGGGAACTGGGCAAGGTGCGGCTGGTATTTATCAATTTTTAAAATAATAAAATAACAGAACTAAGATGGATACACAAATTAAGAATAAATCCGAATTATTAAGAGGCGGCCAATTCCTCGTTAAAGAAACCAAAGCCGAAGACGTCTTCACTCCCGAAGATTTTTCCGAGGAACAAAAAATGATGCGCGATTCCGTGAAGGAATTTGTGGACCGTGAAATTGTGCCGAAAAAGGAACGTTTTGAACACAAAGATTATGCACTAACGGAAGAAATAATGCGCAAGGCCGGTGAGCTCGGTTTATTGGGAGTTGTCGTTCCCGAAGAATACGGCGGCCTCGGCATGGGCTTCGTGACCACAATGTTGGTATGCGATTACATTTCGGGCGCAACCGGCTCAATTGCCACGGCTTTTGGCGCGCATACTGGAATTGGAACCCTTCCAATTACTTTATATGGAACCGAGGAGCAAATTAGAAAATACGTTCCAAAACTTGCCACAGGCGAATGGTTTGGGGCATACGCATTAACCGAACCGGGCGCGGGAAGCGACGCCAACAGCGGAAAAACCAAAGCTGTTCTTTCCGAGGATGGAAAATATTATTCCATCACCGGGCAGAAAATGTGGATTTCAAACGCTGGTTTCTGCAACACTTTTATTGTTTTCGCAAGAATTGAAGATGACAAAAATATCACCGGTTTTATTGTTGAAAATGACCCCTCCAATGGAATTTCACTGGGTGATGAAGAAAAGAAACTCGGTATCCACTCCTCCTCTACCCGCCAGGTTTTTTTCAATGAAACCAAAGTGCAAGCTGAAAATATGCTCGGCGGTCGTGGCGAAGGGTTTAAAATTGCTATGAATGCTTTAAATGTTGGACGAATTAAGCTAGCTGCCGCCAGCCTTGATGCGCAGCGCCGTGTAATAACCGAAGCCGTGAAATATGCAAATGAAAGAATTCAATTTAAGGTTCCGATTTCATCTTTTGGCGCCATAAAATTGAAATTGGCTGAAATGGCAACCAATGCGTATGTGAGTGAAAGCGCCAGCTACCGCGCCGCAAAAAATATTGAGGACAGAATTGCGTTGCGCGTGGCGCAGGGAAACAGTCATCAAGAAGCGGAATTGAAAGGTGTTGAGGAATATGCAATAGAATGTTCCATTCTGAAAGTAGCCGTTTCCGAAGACATTCAAAATTGTGCTGATGAGGGAATTCAGATTTTCGGTGGAATGGGATTTAGCGCTGATACCCCAATGGAAGCCGCATGGCGCGATGCAAGAATTGCCCGCATTTATGAAGGAACAAACGAAATAAACAGAATGCTGGCCGTTGGAATGCTCGTGAAAAAAGCAATGAAAGGCCACGTAGACTTATTGAATCCCGCACAGGCTGTAGCTTCGGAATTGATGGGAATTCCATCTTTTGAAACCCCTGATTATTCCGAATTGCTCTCCGAAGAAAAAGAAATGATCGCCAAATTGAAGAAAGTATTTTTGATGGTCGCCGGAAGTGCAGTTCAAAAATATGGCACGGAACTAGAAGAACATCAGCAAACGTTAATGGCCGCAGCCGATATTTTGATTGAAATATATATGGCGGAAAGTGGCATTTTGCGCACCGAGAAGAATGCAAAACGTTTTGGTAAGGATACCCAAAAGGAACAGCTTGCCATGGCGCAACTTTACCTTTATCACGCCGTAGATATTATTACCGTTAAAGCGAAAGAGGCCATTCTATCTTTCTCAGAAGGCGACGAACAACGGATGATGCTGATGGGATTGAAGCGTTTCACGAAATACCAAAACACGCCCAACATCGGCGAGTTGCGAAGAACGATTGCAGATAAGGTTATTTCCGAAAATCAATATCCGTTTTAATTGAAGTACTCAATTTATAATAAAACCGCTTCGTAATTGGAGCGGTTTTTATTTTATAAAATTGGTTCGAAGTTTGCTATTTTTAAACCAAACCTAAATAAAATGACAAAATATCTTTTTCTATTCGCTTTTCTCCAAACCATTTTATCCGTCGCCCAGGAAAATACCGAGGTTTATATTTTTGACATCTCGCCCGCATATGAAGGTCTCGAAATGTTGAATATGAAAAACATTTCTAACGATCCGGGTTATGACAATCAACCGTCGTTCGCTTCAAATGAAACGATTCTTTTTGCGGGAAATAACAACGGGCAAACCGATATTGCTGAATATAATCTAACTTCAAAATCAAAAAAATTCTTCAATCAAAAAACTGATGGTGGTGAATATTCCCCTCAAAAATTCTCAGCAAACAATGATGTCGCCGCGGTTAGACTTGATAAAAATGGGCATCAGCGGTTATACCAATACAATTCGGAAACAAGAAATGCTTCGAAATTGATTGAAAATTTACAGGTCGCATATTTCGCCTTTTATACCGACAGAATAATTCTATCCACTGTTCTGAACGGCGACAAAATGGATTTGGCGCTTATCGATTTACAACAAAAATCAGCCGATACTCTGTTCCGAAATGCCGGCCGTTCGCTCCAAAAAGTTCCCAATACAAATTCTATGAGTTATTCCTTGGTGAACGAAGAGGGAAATTTAGACGTATATCTTTTGGAGATGGAAACGATGGAAAGCTTCTTTGTGTGTGAATTGCCCATTGGAATAAAGGATTTCGTTTGGATGAACGATACGCAAATCCTCATTGGCAGTGGCAACAAGCTTTATATGTATGATACTCTCGGGGAGCCGGAATGGAGCCGCGTAGCATCACTCGAGGAGCACGGGATTATGAATATAACCCGAATGGCGGTAAGCCCCAATGGTAAAAAATTGGCATTGGTGGGCGAAATAAATTGATGGGCCATAATTGCCCCGAATCTTTTTGGTATTTTTATGAAAAATGTTTTCAATGAAAATTTCCCCTCTATTTACTGCCTTTCTTTTTTTTACGCATTCCTTTTCCCAAACCGACCCTAGAATCTACGAAATTATTGATGCGGTTTCTTCGGAAAGAATTGAGGCGGATATTACTACTTTAGCCAATTTCGGCACAAGAAACACTTTTAGCGATACCATTAGCAGCACCCGCGGAATCGGCGCTGCGCGAAGATGGATTAAATCGGAATTCGAAAAAATTTCAAAAGACTGTAACAACTGCTTAGAAATTTTCTACCAAAAAGACTTTGTAAAAGCTGACGGAAACGACCGCGTGCCAAAGGATACGTGGATAGTGAATGTTGCCGCCGTTCAGAAGGGCGCCAAATATCCGAACCGCTATATTATAATGAGTGGTGATATTGATTCGCGCAATAGTGATGGCAGTGATTTTACCAAAGATGCGCCCGGCGCCAATGACAACGCCAGCGGCATGGCCGGAGCTATTGAAGCTGCAAGAGTACTTTCAAAATATAAATTTGAGAGTAGCATCGTTTATTTGGGACTGAGCGGCGAGGAACAGGGACTTTTTGGCGGTAAAGGTTTTGCCGATTATGCCAAATCGCAGGGCTGGGAAATTATCGGCGTTCTCAATAATGATATGATTGGAAATATTGAAGGCGTGAATGGCGTAATCAGCAATCGCGATTTTAGAATTTTTTCGGAACCCGTGCCGCCCACCGAAACGGAGCGCGAACGGCAAATGCGCAGATTTTATGGCGGCGAAGTTGATGGAAATTCGCGCCAACTTGCACGTTACGTTTTTGAAACAACCAAGACATATATGCCGGAAATGAACCCAATAATGGTTTATAGACTTGACCGTTTTGGTCGCGGAGGTCACCACCGGCCCTTTAATGATTTAGGTTGGGCGGGAATAAGAATTATGGAAGCCCACGAAAATTATACCCAACAACATCAAGATATTCGCACCGAAAATGGAATAGAATACGGCGATAAACTTAAATTTGTGAATTTTGATTATGCCGCAAAACTTACTGCAGTAAACGCAATAAATATGGCAAGTTTGGCGTGGGCGCCACCCGCACCAAAAAACGTTTCCATTGGCGGTATTGTGGAGCCCTCGGCAAAATTGAAATGGGAAAAAGTGCAAGGCGCCACCGGGTATAAAATTTATTGGCGCGACACCACCTCCCCCACTTGGAATTACAGTCGATATGTGGGCAATGTTTCCGAATTTACTTTGGAGGGAATTGTAATCGACAATTATTTTTTCGGAGTAGCTTCGGTTGGAAAAGATGGACACGAAAGCGTGGTAGTTTTTCCAAATTCCGTGTTTAGGTAAAATCACAAAAAACAAATTAATAAAATATGGTACAAAAAATTTCAAATAAACCAAGATCATTTTCCCTCAGGAAGTTGTCCATTCTCGCAATTGTAATCTTTATTACCTACCCCGCCATCTCCCAAGAATTTACACGCGCCGATACTCTTCGCGGCAGTATTACCGCGGAACGAGCTTGGTGGGACGTGCTGCATTACGACCTTTCAGTTGAAGTTTTTCCCGAGGAAAAATCCATTTCGGGAAAAAATGTAATTCAATATAAAGTCATAAGTACTGGAGATGTGATGCAGATTGACCTGCAGGATCCAATGAAAATTGAGAAAATTTTGCAGGATGGGACTGAAATTTCATTCACTTCGGAAGGCAATGCACATTTTTTAAAACTGAAAAAAAATCAGAAAAAAGGAAAGGTTGAAAAAATAACCATTCACTTCTCCGGAAAACCTATTGTGGCCCGCCGCCCGCCGTGGGATGGTGGTTTTACCTGGTCTAAGGACTCCAATGGAAAACATTTTATCGCCACTTCCAACCAGGGCATTGGCTCCAGCGTTTGGTGGCCGTTGAAGGACCACCCTTCCGAAGAACCCGACAACGGAGCTATAATTTCAGTAACCACTCCGAAGGATTTGATGGATGTAAGCAATGGCAGACTCAAAAATGTGATCGAAAACGAAAATACCAAAACCTGGGTTTGGGAAGTTAAGAGTCCGATCAATGCTTATGGGATAAACATAAACATTGGCGATTATGTACATTGGAGCGAAAAGTACAAAGGCGAAAAAGGTATACTTGATATGGACTATTACGCGTTGCGCGAAAATGAGGAAAAAGCCAGGAAACAATTCAAGCAAGCACCAATGATGATGAAAGCTTTTGAGCACTGGTTCGGTCCCTACCCTTTTTATGAAGATGGCTACAAACTGGTGGAGGCGCCATACTTAGGAATGGAGCACCAGAGCAGCGTGACCTATGGCAACAAATATGCAAATGGATATTTGGGCAAGGATCTTTCGGGGACAGGTTGGGGATTAAAGTTCGATTTTATTATCATTCACGAAAGTGGCCACGAATGGTTTGCAAATAACATTACAAATAATGATGTGGCCGATATGTGGATTCACGAAGGTTTTACAAATTATTCCGAGAATCTATATTTAGATTATCATTTTGGAAAAAAAGCTTCATCGGAATATGTAATTGGGGTTCGTAAAAATATTATGAACGATAGCCCTATTATTGGACAATACAATGTGGACAATTCAGGCAGTAGCGATATGTACTACAAAGGTGCTAATATTCTCCACAATATCCGTCAATTGATAGCCGATGACGAAAAATGGCGAAATATTCTGCGCGAGATGAATTCTGAATTTTATCATCAAAATGTTACTTCAAAACAAGTTGAGAAATATATAAGCGAAAAAAGCGGTATAAACCTTACTAAATATTTCGATCAATATTTGCGGACAACCATGATTCCAAAAGTAGAATATTCAGTGGCTGGAGAAATCCTTAAATTTAGATATGTGGATATAGTTGAGAATTTTGAGATGCCAGTTATTGCGATAATTAACGGCAAGGAGGAATGGATAACTCCCACTTCGGAATGGAATTCAAAACAGTTCAGTTCAACAATTGATTCATTTTCCATTAAAAAGGATTTTTACGTGAATTCCGAAGCGGTTAAATAGGGATTATTTTTACCAACAAACGAATCAAAAAAAGAGCCCCATGTTCGGGGCTCTTTAATTTTATTCAATGTTTTGAATTACATTTTAGGCATCAATACTTTATCAACAACGTGAACCACGCCATTTGAAGCATCAACGTCAGCAGTAGATACAGTTGCAGTATTACCTTTTGCATCTTTAACCATAACCTTACCGTCTTTTTCAGACAAAGTCAAAACTTCGCCATTTAAAGTAGTTACGTCCAATTTGTTGTTTGCTGCCTTAATTTTTGCAACAACATCAGCGGAGTTCATTTTACCTTGAAGAACGTGATATTGAAGCAATTTTTGAAGTTGTTCCTTATTTTCTGGCTTCATTAAGTTATCCATAGTTGCTTTTGGAACTTTAGAGAAAGCTTCATTTGATGGTGCGAAAACGGTATACTCACCTTCCGCTTTCATAGTCTGGGCCATATCTGCAGCCTGCAGGGCGCTAACCAATGTTGAAAGATTTTCGTTCCCCATTGCCTTAGCAGCAATTGAGTTTGCTTCCATATCAGCCATTTTAGCTTGATTGTCAGCCTCCACTTGCATTAGGGAATCCCTTTCGCGCTCCATACGCATTTGTTCCGCTTGGGCCTGAGCTTCAGCTTCTTTTTTCTTTGTGTCTTCACAGCTTGCAAAAAACATGGTTACTACTGCAAGAGACAATACAATTGTTTTTAGTTTCATAATAGTGTTTGTTGATTTTAAAAGTTTGGCGCAAAGGTATTTCAAGAGCAATGATTATTTTTCATAATTGAAATTATTTTTTAGTTAAATTTTTTCTAAAAGTTTAATGGCATTCTTAAAGTTGGAAACCATCTATTAAAGTTTTATTAATCGCTAAAAAATAAAAATTTCAAATAGTATCTTTAAAATATAAACTTTAAAATTTATTATAAAATGATCAAGTCAAAATATCAAAGTGTTCTCGATTTAGGAGAAAAATTGAACATCCAAAATGGAGATGTAAAAGAAGAAAACGGTCAGCTAAAAGTTTGGGGTACGGCGAAGAACCAATATGAAAAAAACCTTTTATGGGATGAAATAAAACGCGTGGGCGGTGAAAACCCAACAGATATTATGGCCGATATTAAGGTTGCGGACAATTCGGTTTTTGCCCACCATACGGTGAAAAGTGGCGAATCACTTAGTAAAATTTCCAAACATTATTATGGCGATGCCAATAACTATAACGCCATTTACGAAGCAAACAAAGGGAAGTTGAAATCTGCGGATCTAATCCATCCTGGCGATGAGTTGGTGATTCCCAATATTTAAAACTTATTAAAGGAAATGGCCGTTATTCATAAAAATAGCGGCCATTTTTTTTAGGAATAATTTATAGTCCGCTGATGTAGCTTCCGTACAGGTCCTTAAAATGAAGGCCATTGCCCAAACTGAATTTGCTCAGTTTTTTATTCTCTGCCAACGCCCATAGAACCACTTCTTTCAAAAAATATCGATCCTCCTTAGCCACTTCAGATTGGTATTTTTCCACAAGTTGCTCCAGTGGAATAATTCTATCCAATTCTCTTCTATATTCTTCATCGGAATAAGAATCGAGCAGTTCAAAATCATTTTCTTCAAAAAACCATGCGACGATTTCAGCATAAGGGTCAATATCAGTTTGCTTAGTTAGTTTTTCTATTTTGGGGAATTTATCTTTAAACAATGTGTTCACCGCATCAGCAATTAATTGTTGCGCAACTTGGCTCACACCTTCTTGCTCACCTTCGTAAACAAGTTCAATTTTTCCTGTAATGGATGGAATAATTCCCACAAAATCTCCCAAACGAATGCTTGTTTTTTCCTCTCCATTATGAAGCGCCCGCCTTTCGGCAGTGCTCAATAGATTTTCGAACGCGGTAATACTAAGTCTTGCACTCACGCCGCTTTTGGCATCAATGAAATCATTTTCTCGAGCCTCAAAACTTATCTGTTCCAAAATATCCTTAGCAAGTTCGGGAACATAAACATTGGATTTCGCGGCAATAGCTTCGGCAGTTTCCTGTGCTGTGATGGTACGCGCGGTTTCAATATCTTCAGGATAATGCGTTAAAATTTGGGAACCAATTCTATCTTTTAAAGGGGTAACTATGCTTCCACGATTGGTGTAATCTTCCGGATTTGCGGTGAAAACAAATTGGATATCCAACGGCAAGCGAACGGCAAAACCTCTAATCTGAACATCCCCTTCCTGCAAAATGTTGAAAAGCGCAACTTGAATTCGCGGTTGCAAATCGGGCAATTCATTAATTACAAAAATGCAACGATTACTGCGCGGAATCATCCCAAAATGGATCACGCGGTCATCGGCATAGGTCAATTTTAAGTTCGCTGCTTTTATGGGATCAACGTCGCCAATAATATCGGCCACGGTAACATCCGGCGTGGCCAGTTTTTCGGAAAAACGCTCGCTGCGATGCAGCCAACTTATTGGGGTATCATCGCCTTTCTCGTGCATTAAATTTTTCGCAAAACGCGAAATGGGATTAAAGGGATCATCATTGATTTCACTGCCTTCAACCACGGGAATGTATTCATCCAAAAGTCCGACCATTTGACGCGCCAATCGGGTTTTGGCCTGGCCGCGAAGGCCCAAAAGATTGATGTTGTGCTTTGAAAGAATGGCGCGCTCCAGTTCGGGAATCACCGTTAATTCATAGCCGTGAATGCCTACGAATGGAGATTCCTTTTTCATAATTTTTTGAAGCAGGTTTCGACGTAGTTCCTCTTTTATTGATTTCGATTGGTAACCGGCTTTTTTAAGTTCGCCAAATGTTTTTATTTTTTCTATTTCCATAATTTATTTTCTCTCTTCTTAATTAATCACTAATGGCGCGCAACTCTTGAAACCGTAAAAAAAACTGAACGCCGGCCATTGAATGCTTATTTTTTTTATCTAATTCGTTTTGTACGGTTTGTTTCGTAATCGCTAAAAATCATTTCTCCCAAACCTTTCAAGCCCGTGTAAAATGCCTTGCCCTTGTTTGCCGCTGTGAATTCTTCCACAAAAAGCATTAAATATGGGTCTTCGGCAATCATAAAAGTAGTGATGGGAATGTGAAGTTTCCGCGCCTGTGAGGCCATTGCATAACATTTATTTACAATGTGAGTGTCTAATCCATTACTATTTTTATAATAGCGGCCGTCGGGAAGTTGGATGCAACTAGGTTTTCCATCGGTTATCATAAAAATTTGTTTGTTGGTATTTCTTTTTCTTCGCAATAAATCCATCGCCAATTGAAGTCCCGCAACGGTATTTGTGTGATATGGACCTACATTTAAATACGGCAAATCCTTAATTTGAATGGGCCAAGCATCATCGCCAAAGACCAAAATATCGAGTGTATCTTTTGGATATCGCGTTGTAATAAATTCCGAAAGGGCCATTGCCACTTTTTTGGCGGGAGTAATCCGGTCTTCGCCGTAAAGAATCATACTGTGACTGATATCAATCATCAACACAGTGCTCATTTGGGTTTTATACATGGTTTCCTCAACCACCAAATCATTTTCCGAGAGCGTAAAATCTCCCAAGCCGTGATTTATTTGGGCATTTTTGAAGCTTTCCGTCATCGAAATCTGTTCCAACGAATCCCCGAAACGGTAATCCCGAAACTCGCCAGCTTGCTCATCGCCTCTTCCCGTTTGTTTTGTGCGGTGGTTTCCAGCACCACTTTTCCGCAAGTTTCCAAAAATCTGTTCCAAGGCCTTTTTTCTAAGAGCCCTTTCGGTTTTTTCGGTAATTGCCAGACCGCTCTTACCGTCTATTTTTATCTCCTCGCGCAGGTAGCCTTTCTTTTTTAAATCCTCCACAAAATCGTCCAACGAGTAGTCTTCATTGGTGAGTTCATATTCTTCATCCAATTGTTTTAGCCACTCCATCGCTTCATCAAAATCGCCCGACGTGTGTGTTATCAATTCTTGAAAAATATCAAACAATTTATCGAAGGGGGAATGCTCCTTTGGCGTGTGTTTAGTGAAGATAAATCCGCTTTTTGCATCTTTCTTAATCATATTTTAAAAGTAAAACAAAGAATGGTTTTTATGAAAGGCAAAACGTTAAACTCCTACCAAAAAAGGTATGAGAAATATTTCTAACCATTATAAAACCATAATGCGAAAAAGTCATTTAGGCATTAATTAACAATATAGTTAACAGATATTTATGCGATACCTATTTTGAGATTTGTTAATTTTAAAATTCAAAACTTAAATCAACCTTAAAAATCATGAATTATGGCAGAAATTAAAATTGAAAAGAAAAAGCCCGTGTGGCCGTGGATTTTGCTAATTCTTGTAATCATCGTAGGTGTTTACATTTATTGGAGCTACAATGATAATGTGGATGAACGCAATGTTGATGAGAATGAAGTATTGATCGACACCATTCAGGATATGAATGATGACTACAACGAACTTCCGGCAGACACTCTATCCTTGGAAACTGACACAACCACAATTGCCCAATAAAAATTAAACAATAAAACTAAAAAGCTATGAAAAACGAAGAAAAACATCTCTATAACCTTAACGAACTTTCTGACTACAAAGTTGCCAGTGATGATCCCGATGTACGGGGATGGGACGTACGCGACGCGGACAACAGAGTGGTGGGCAAGGTCGAGAATCTACTTGTAAATAAAAATATTAAACGAGTGGTGTATTTGGATGTCCATGTGGACAAAACCATTGTTGATGCAAGACACGATCCCTATGGAAGACCAAACAATATTGATGTTCGCGAGTTTGTGAACAAGGATGGCGAGAATCACGTAATTATTCCCATTGGAATGGTGAACCTTGATAAGGAAAACAAAAATGTCCTTGCAAATGGTATCGACCATCGCACCTTTGCGGAAACAAAACGCTATGCTCATGGAACTCCCTTGAATCGTGATTACGAAACTACTGTGCTTAGATCCTATAATCGTGACAATCCATCAGATTCAGTTTATGAAGATGAAACGTTTTACGAAAGAGACGAATTTGATAGAAATAGATATACAAATAGAAGATTGTAAAAATCTAATTGAAACACATTTAAAGAGGGTAGCGAAAGCTACCCTTTTTTTATTACCAAAAGATTGTTGAATGAAAACGATTTTAAATTTAAAGGCAAAAAATCATTAGCTTTGAGCTTCAATTACAAATAACCAAACCTTCAATTATGAAAAATGTATTGTTTATCTGCTCCATTTTAACGCTCTTCTTTTCATGTAAAGAAAAATCAGAAAATGAAAACAACGAAATTTCTGAAGTAAAGCAATATTCCATTGAGCAATTTATGGGCAATGAAAATGCCTCAGCAAACGGCTTTTCTGCAGATAAATCAAAGGTGCTGATAACCAGCAACCGTTCCGGTATCTATAATATGTACACCATGGAAACCGAGGGAGGTGAACTTACCCCGATAACCCAATCTGACAGCGCCTCGGTTTATGGAATTTCTTATTTTCCCGATGATGACAGAATTCTATTTCGAATGGACGGCAACGGCGATGAAATTTTTAAAATCTTCGTAAAGGATAGTAATGGCATTAAAAGATTGACGCCAGAAAAAAATGTGCGGGCGCTTTTTCAAGGTTGGGCCAAGGATGGTAAAAGTTTTTTTTACAGTAGCAATGAAAGAAATCCACAAGCTATGGACATTTATGAAATGGATATTGCTAGCTTCACATCAAAACTCATTTATAAAAATGAAGACAATATGGATTTTGGCGGAATTTCTTCCGATAAAAACTACATTCTCGTTACCAAAGAAATAAACACCAACGACAACGATTTGTATTTGTTGAACACGAAAACAAATCAAAAAACGAAAATCAACGATTCGCTCAGCAAAAATTCCCCAGAGGATTTTTCGCCCAATGGAAAATCATTTTATTACACCACGGACAAAGATGCTGAATTCAGCTATTTAATGAAATATAACATTGAGGATGACAGCAAGGAAAAGGTAGCCGAGAAGGATTGGGATATCGTTTCTTTCTATTTTACGCACAATGGCAAATACCAAATAATGTTCACCAATGAAGATGCAAAAACCAAAATGTATGTTTCCGAAGTTGCCACTAGAAAGGATTTAAATTTTCCCGAAATAGACGGACAGGCAATAAATGCGGCCAATTTTTCAAGGGATGAAAGTATGGCGTTATTGACCGTTGGGAGTTCGCAATTGCCCACAAATACATATTCTTATAATTTAGAAACAGGAAAATATCACAAATTGACGGATGTTTTAAACAAAGAAATAAATGCCGATGATTTGGTTATGGCAAAAGTCGTTCGATTTAAATCTTTTGACGGACTTGAAATTCCAGCCATTTATTATGAGCCAAAAATTGCCAATGAAAACAATAAGGTTCCTGCGTTAGTTTGGGTTCACGGAGGACCGGGCGGTCAATCGCGGCAAGGTTTCAGTTCCTTTATTCAATATTTGGTAAACCATGGTTATGCGGTTCTGGCCGTGAACAATCGCGGAAGCAGCGGTTATGGAAAAACGTTTTACCAAATGGACGACCAAAACCACGGCGACAAAGATTTAAAGGATTGCATTGCCGGAAAGGATTGGTTGGCAAGCCAAGAAAATATAGATAAAGATAAAATAGGAATAATCGGTGGTTCTTACGGAGGTTATATGACGATGGCGGCACTCACCTATGCTCCCGAAGAATTTAAAGTTGGAGTAAATATTTTTGGAGTGACCAACTGGTTAAGAACATTAAAAAGCATTCCGCCCTGGTGGGCATCTTTCAAGGATGCACTTTATACCGAAATGGGCGACCCGAATACTGCCGATTCGGTTCGGCTTAAGGAAATTTCGCCTTTGTTCCATACCGAAAAAGTAAATAAACCGTTGATGGTTTTGCAGGGCGCGCAGGACCCAAGAGTACTTCAGATTGAATCTGATGAAATTGTGGAGGGCGTTAAAAAGAACGGTGTTCCCGTAGATTATGTGGTATTCGAGGACGAAGGCCACGGTTTCGTAAAAAAGGAAAACGAAATTGAGGCATACGGAAAAGTGTTGAAATTTTTGGACCAATATTTAAAAGGGGAAGGACAAACTACACTTGACAATAAAAGTCCGGAATCAACTGAAATGCAGTAAAAGCATTTATAAAATTCCAATTTTTTCGGAATGTGCGATGGCCTCTTCACTGCTCTTGAAATAGCAAGTTGAAACATTCATTGTTGCAATGTTTTTGAGGATTTTCTCTGTTTTATATTTTTTCCGGCGTGAAGTCTGCCTTATATAAACAGCCTTAATATTTTTCGGAAATATTTTGACTATCTTTTCATACAGTGGAGGATCCCTTTGGGAATCATCGCCCAACAGCACATATTCCAAATTTGGATAGAACATGATTATATCCTTTATTTTTTCAAATTTATGGTCATGGCTTCCCCTTCCGGTAAAAAGGAAATCGGTAATTCCAGTTTTAATTTTTTTGAGTTTGATGACCGCTTTCGGCAGTTTATGGATTCGAGTAAAAGCATCAATAAATTCATATAAATTCCATTCGCTGCTTGAAACATAAAAAAAGGAATTGGAAGCGGTTTCGTTTTCCTGCCCTGCCCTGCTCAAGGCCTGATAGTGTGGCACTACATCTTTGTAAATTTTGCGTTTGTTGATGTTTTTAAAAAGAATAATATAAAGTTTTTTTAAAAAATTACGGCTATGTGAAACCAAAAAAGTGTCATCAATATCTGAAATCACGCCCACCTTACTTTCAAAAGGTTTCAATAATTCCGAGGTTTCCACAATCCCGAAGTCGTAATATTTGCAGACAATTTCATAACCATGCCATCCGCTTTCAAGCGTTTCTGTGTATGGAATTGTAAATCGAAAATATCCATCGGCCAAGGTTTTGGTGGTAACCTCAAGATTTCTGAATTTCAACTTTATCTCCACATTTTCCAAAGGTTTTATCCGGAACATATGTATAACCGATACCGCATGTCGGATTCCCCGGCGGTCCATTCGGTATTTGTCCGGTGCCCAAGATTTAAACACATGACCGAAAACAACCAATTCCTTGTCGTTTGCATAGCCACGGTAAAGTTTTAAATCGAGTTTCACTAATTGAGATTTTGTTAACGGTTTGATATTTCCAAAATAGGTATTTTTAAAATCAAACTTTACTAATGAAATCAGAAAATTATATTCTTTTGGTGGTCAACCCAATCTCGGGCGACTCGGAAAAGGAATCTATTATCGCCTCAGTTACCGAGGCGGCGGCCAAAAGAAATCAAGGCCTAAAAATATATAAAACAACGGGTGATGGTGACAGTGCAGCCATAAAATCCATTATCAAAAAAAATCGTCCTGAAAGAGTTTTGGTTGCCGGGGGCGATGGCACAATTTCACTGGTTTCGGAATGCCTTTTAAACACGGAAATTTGTTTGGGAATAATTCCCGCTGGATCCGCAAACGGGATCGCCGTAAATTTCGGCATTCCCGAAACAATGACCGAACAAATTGAGGTTGCACTCTCCAACTGCACTATAAAAATTGATACTCTTTTCATTAATGAAAAAATGTGCCTTCATATTGCCGATTTGGGAATCAATGCAGAGCTTGTAAAAAATTACGAGGATTCGGGTATTCGTGGAAAATTGGGGTACTTTTTGCAGTCCATTCCCACAATTTTCAATTCAGATTCTCCCTTTCATTTCACGATTGAAACGGAAAAGGGAACAGTTGAAAAAACAGGAATTTTGCTTGCGATTGCCAACGCAAATAAATTCGGAACCGGAGCAAACATCAATCCCGACGGGAAAATAAATGATGGAAAATTTGAAGTTCTCGTTTTTAAAAATTTAGATTTTATTGAAATATTCAAAACAATCCAGGAAAAACCAGAGCTGTCTTCAGATTTTGTAGAAATAATTTCAACTGAAAAAGTTATGATTTCCACCCGAAAAAAAGTACCATTTCAAATAGATGGAGAGTATTTAGGAGAAACAGACAAGGTTACAGCGCGAATTGAAAAGGAAAATCTTACTATGGCCGTTCCGGAATTGTTCTGTAAATTTCACGCTAAGGAAAATATGCTATGAACATTCTAAAAGTTTCATTCACTAACAAAAAAGGGCAACAACTTGTGGGACGCCTCGAGCTTCCGCTAGACCAAAAACCACATAATTATGCCATTTTTGCACATTGCTTCACCTGTACCAAAAATTTAATAGCGGTTAAAAATGTGGGCCGAGCGCTCACAAATTCCGGATTTGGGGTGCTTCGGTTTGATTTTACGGGTTTGGGTGAAAGTGAGGGCGATTTTGAAAACACCAATTTCTCTGGTAATGTAAACGATTTAGTGGAAGCAGCAGATTTTTTGGCGCGGGATTATAAGGCACCAACCCTATTGATTGGTCATTCCTTGGGCGGGGCAGCCGCCATTTTCGCTGCAGAAAAATTACCGTCAATCAAGGCTGTGGCCGTTATAAATTCCCCTAGCAATCCTTCGCACGTATTGCATCTTTTAAAAGATAGCAAAGCTGAAATAAACAAACATGGCAAAGCAAAAGTAAATCTCGGAGGCATTGATTTCACCATCAAAAAACAATTTTTGGATGACCTTGAAAACAAACCGCTAACGGAAATAGTAAAGACCTTCGGCAAAGCGCTGCTGATTTTACATTCTCCGCAGGACAAAACCGTAGAGATAAAAAATGCGGAGGAAATTTATAAAGCGGCGCATCATCCCAAAAGTTTTGTGTCATTGGACGGGGTAGACCATTTGCTATCCAATAAGGAAGATTCCAATTATGTGGGGATGGTGATCGCGGGATGGGCGTCCCGATACGTCAATATTCCGAGGGCCGACCAGGTTATTTCAAAAAGTAAAGTGGCAGCAAGTTTGGATGGGGGGGATATATTTACAACATATTTAAAATTGGGCGATCATCATTTTATTGCCGATGAACCCACAAATTTCGGCGGAAATAATTTTGGGCCGTCACCATATGAGTTTCTTTCGGCAGGACTTGCGGCCTGCACTGCTATGACCATACAAATGTACGCAAGGCGAAAAACTTGGGAGATAGAAAATGTGGTGGTACACATAAATTATTCCAGGGAACACGCGGTAGATTGTGAATTTTGTGAAGAAGATTCGGCTAAAATTGACACTTTCACGCGGGAGATTCAATTGAAAGGAGAATTGACGGAAAAGCAAAAAGAAAAGTTGCTGCAAATTGCCGATAAATGTCCGGTGCACAAAACCTTACACGCCAAAGCTCAGATTATTACCTCATTAAAAATAATGTAAAAACTTCAGCCTTTCTGCTTATCTATTTTGTAAAATTGTAATCATTTAAATTACTATTTATGAAATTGACAACTAAGCTAATACTTCTATTTATTGCCGTAACAACTCTTCAAAGTTGTTGTTGGCACGGCGACTGCAACGGTTCCGATGATTTGCCCGCGCCTATTATAGAATCACAATTCGAACCGGTATATATGGAACGTCCAGCGTTCGAAAGCAGTGTAAACCTATCCTCAGCGAAGCCAGTTGTGGATGCCGGAAAAATTTATGTGATAGCTGACTATCTTTTTATAAATGAAAAAAATGAAGGTTTCCATGTTTATAATAATGAGAATCCCTCCAACCCTACCCCTATTTATTTTATTGAATCGCCTGGAGCAACGGATTTAGCTATCCGAGAAAATGTGTGTTATATCAATCAGGCAACAGATTTAATTGCCATTGAAATAAATTTAGAAACTGGTTTGCTAAACCTCTCAAAACGAATTAAAAACACCTTCCCAGTAATGCTTTCCCCAGATGGTTTTTACCCTGTAGATATTCCGCAAAACAGTGTAGTTGTAAATTGGATTCCTAAAACAAATAACCCATGAAAAAATTAATTTTACTTTTTATCACATTTGTTTTTTCTCTGGGTTGTAGCCAAGATGGTGAAAATGCATCGCAAAATGAGGCAATGGGAAATGACGATGGCCAAGGCGGTTCCTTGGCTCGCTTTGCTATGCAGGGGGATTATTTATATACGGTTGATGAATACGGGTTGAATGTTTATAATATAACTACCCCATCCGATCCGGTGTTTGTAAATAATGTTCCCATAAGTTTTAGAATTGAGACCTTATTCAACTACAAAGAATATCTATATATTGGGTCACAAAGCGGTATGTTCATTTACAGTATTGAAAATCCGGAACTACCTAATTATTTAGCCGATGTTCAACATTTTACAGCTTGCGATCCCGTGGTTGCAAATGCCACCACCGCTTTTGTAACCCTGTGGTCTAACTTAGGTTGCAGAACTACGGTAAATCAGTTAGAAATATATGACATTACGGATGTAGTCAATCCCACTTTGCTAAGCATAAGAAATTTAATGCATCCAAAAGGTATGGGACTTTACGGCGATTATTTGTTTGTATGCGATGACGAAATAAAGGTATTTGATATTTCAGACCCAACGAATTCCTTTTTGGTCCACAATATAAATAGAGAAGCCTTTGATGTTATTGTTCAAAATAATTTGCTAATTGCCATCGGGCAGAATGGAATATATCAATACCAGCTTGACCCCAATGCAATTACAGAAACTGCTGAATTGAGTTTTTTGAACTTTTAAAATAATCTTAAATTATTGCGGTCGGTAAAAAACAATTGTACCTTTAAATTTAACCATTACAAAAACCAAAAAATAAATCATGAAAAAAATTAGTTTAGTTTGCGGACTTTTTGCCGTAATGGCCTTTATCGGCTGCAAGAATGAGAAGAAGGAAATAAACAATATGGATGGATTGAACGATACCATTCAAACGAATTCCGCTACCCAACAAGAGGGAATGAATCAAGCAAAAACATTATCGGTTCCAATGGAATCCAAAAGCGGAAGCGCGGTGCAAGGTGAAGCTTACTTTTCTGAGGAAAATGGAGTAGTAACTTTCGAAGCAAAATTTTCCGGACTAAAACCTGGAACACATGCCATACATCTTCATGAAAAGGCTGATTGTAGTGCTGCGGATGCAACCTCGGCCGGTGGGCATTGGAATCCCACGCACGCGAAGCACGGAAAATGGGGTGACGCCGAAGGCTATCATAAGGGAGATATAGGTAATTTTGAAGTGGCGGATGACGGTAGTGGAAGAATATCTATGAAAACGGATGAGTGGTGCATAGGTTGTGGCGATGAAAATAAAGATATTTTAGGCAAGGCCGTCATAGTACACGAAGGTAAAGATGACTTCACCACCCAACCAACCGGTGATGCCGGCGGAAGATTGAGTTGTGGTGGGATTATTGAGTAAATAAAAAAAGTTTGAAAAGAGCCGCTCTTATTCCAAAGAGCGGCTTTTTCATTTTATATAATTTACTTTCAAGTATATAATAAATTTATTCAAAGCAGATAAACCGTAGGAATAATTGTATATATCGTCACTATAAATAAGTATATATTAATTATTTAAGTAATTTTGCTTCCGATAGCCCCAAATTATCACCTACTATGAAAACAAATACTCCTGCACTCTGTGCATTTTTTGTATTATTTGCTTTACCCATATTTTCTCAAGTTGGTATCAATAATACTTCGCCCAAGAGCTTATTGGATATTACCCCATCAAGTACAGAAACTCCTTTAAATACAGATGGTATTATTATACCTCGCATTTCCAATTTTCCAACAGTAAATCCCGGAGTCGACCAGAATGGGATGATGGTTTTTTTGACCGTCCCAATTGGCATACAAAATAAAGGTTTTTATTATTGGGACGCTCCGAACAATCGCTGGGTTCCTATCGGGGCCGAAGAATGGACTGCTGGAACTAATAACGGTGGCGACAATTTAATTTACGCCACGAGAGCAAAATTATCAGGAACCGATATGGTAATAACCGATGATGGACGAATAGGTTTTGGAACGAGTGATCCAATTGAACGATTCGAATTTAAGGGTCCAGGCGATAATGATTTTCAAATTACGAGCGCCAATACCAATCCACCAAATTATATTCTTTATAATACGGGAGGCACACTCGAAAATCCCACAGCTCTCGCAGCCAATGGGGAAATTGGAGCCCTTATCGTAAAAACTCACGATGGCAACAATATTGTGGAAACAGGAGGTTTTCGGTTTTATATGGATGGTGTGGCAACTCCAGGTAGCGCTCCTTCCAAATTTATAATAAGCACAACTCCGGTGGGTTCCACAATGTTCCAGGAACGGCTAACTGTAAGAAGTACGGGAAATATGGGTATAAATGTTTCCAATCCCACTGCAAACTTACATATAAAGGGCGGTACAGCCGCTGCGGGCTCGGCCCCTTTAAAACTAACTAGCGGCACCAATTTAAGTACCCCTGAAGCGGGAGCTGTGGAATTTAATGGGAGTAGTTTATTTTTCACTCCGGCAACAATGCGCCAAACCATAATGAAAGGATATGTTACAACAGCTACCTTAGATTTTCCGAATATTACACAAAATAGTTCCGCAGATTTAACGGTATCCGTCCCCGGTGCTGCTGTAGGTGATAACTGCTATTGCTCCCCAAGTGGAGCCATTGAACTCGGTATTTCTTGGAATTGCTTTGTAAGTCCAGCAAATACAGTTATCATTAGGGTTGCAAATGTAAGGGCGGTAGATATTGATCCTGCAAGTAGAAGTTGGAAAGTAAACGTAATTAAATAAAAATTAGAATAAATAAAAAGAGCCGATAGATCTTATCGGCTCTTTTTATTTATATGAAGTTTCTTAAACGTGAAGCGCTCTATCCTCAGTAGCCGCAAGTGCAGCTTCCTTCACCGCTTCGGCGTAGGTTGGGTGGGCGTGACTCATTCTGGCAATATCCTCAGCGCTGGCACGATATTCCATTGCCACTACGGCTTCGGCTATTAAATCGGCAACCCTCGCTCCTACCATATGTACTCCCAAAACCTCATCGGTATTTTTATCGGAAAGTATTTTTACAAAACCATCGGTATCGCCGCTGGCTCTGCTTCTTCCCAAGGCTCGCATAGGGAATTGTCCGCTTTTGTATTCAGTTTTTGCTTCTTTAAGTTGCTCTTCAGTCTTTCCAACGGAAGCAACTTCTGGCCACGTGTAAACGACGCCGGGAATTAAATTATAATTGATATGAGGTTTTTGTCCGGCAATAATTTCGGCAACCAAAACGCCTTCTTCGGAAGCTTTGTGTGCAAGCATTGCCCCGCGCACAACATCACCGATTGCGTAAATGTTTTTAATATTTGTTTGAAGTTGGTCGTTTACATCAATCATTCCGCGTTCGGTAATTTTCACGCCAGCATTTTCGGCTTTCAATCCATCGGTAAAGGGTTTTCTTCCCACGGAAACCAAGCAATAATCGCCTGAGAATGTAACTTCCTTTTCATTTTTATCGGTTGCGGTAATGGTAACTTCCTTCCCTTTTTTGGAAACGGCAGAAACTTTATGCGAAACATAGAATTTCACCCCTTGCTTCTTCATCACTTTCATCAATTCCTTGCTTTGTGCGGAATCCATCGTGGGGATAATTCGATCCATGTATTCAACAACTGAAACTTCGGAACCCAAACGGCGGTACACTTGGCCCAATTCAAGACCAATTACGCCACCACCAATTACCACAAGATGTTTCGGAATTTCCTTTAAACTCAAAGCTTCGGTTGAAGTTATGATTCTATCCTTATCGAGCTTTATAAACGGAAGCGATGCAGGCTTACTGCCAGTAGCGATGATTGTATTTTTCGCTTCAATGGTTTGTTCCTTTTCTCCGGAAATTACAATATGCGTGGCATCCTTAAAAGAGCCCATTCCCGTGTAAACATCGATTTTATTTTTATCCATCAAAAACGCTATTCCTTTGGTGGTTTGGTCCACCACAGAAGATTTGCGTTCAATCATTTTTTTGAAATTCAATTTTATTTCGCCCGGAATTTCAATACCGTGCTCTTCAAAATGTTTTATGGCTTCTTCATAATGATGTGAAGAATCGAGTAGCGCCTTGCTGGGAATACAGCCCACATTCAGACACGTTCCGCCCAAAACGTCATATTTTTCAATGATTGCGGTTTTCATTCCCAATTGTGCACAACGGATTGCGGCCACATAGCCACCGGGGCCCGAACCAATTACTGCTACATCATATTTGCTCATATAATTTGATTTTTTGAATTGAAGTGGCAAAGGTACGATACTGTTTATGAGTTTAAAAGTTTAGTTGTGGGAATTTGTGAATCTGTGAATCCGTAAATCTGTGAATTTGTGAATTCGGAATTTAGGATTTGGCATTTGTTGATTTGGAATTTAAAATATTTTTCCACTCCTATTAATTTTTGCATTTTTGCCGTAATCATAAAAAACACAAAATGGCTTTTAAACCAGCAGACAAAATTCAGGATTTACAATACTTTGGCGAATTTGGAGGCGTGAACCCGTCCATTTCCGATTCTTCTACCTACACCTTTCTTTCCGCAAAAACGATGTTTGATACCTTTGAAGGCAACGCGGATGGGTGCTATTTATACTCACGCCACTCTACCCCTTCAAATCTATATTTAGGGCAAGCCCTGGCTGCTATGGAAGGAACGGAAACAGCGAATGTGGCCGCAAGTGGAATGGGAGCAATTACGCCAGCAATTCTTCAACTTTGTAAGGCGGGCGACCATATTGTTTCTAGCCGAACCATTTACGGCGGAACCTACGCCTTTCTGAAAAACTTTGCACCGCAATTGAATATTAAAACATCATTTATAGATATTACAAATCTTGAGTCTGTTGAAGCCGCTATTTCCAAAAACACAAAAATTATCTATTGCGAAACCGTTAGCAATCCACTTTTGGAAATTGCCGACATTGAAGGGCTCTCAAAAATTGCGAAGAAACACAATTTGCAACTTTTTGTTGATAATACTTTCTCGCCTTTGAGCATTTCCCCCGCAAAATTAGGAGCAGATGTTGTTTTGCACAGTTTGACGAAATTTATAAACGGGAGCAGTGATACAATGGGCGGCGTAACGTGCGGAACACAAGAATTTATTGACGCACTTCGGAACGTTAACGATGGTGCCAATATGCTTTTGGGTCCGGCTATGGACAGTTTACGCGCGGCTTCTATTCTGAAAAATTTAAGAACGCTTCACATAAGAATAAAGCAACACAGCGAAAATGCATTGTACTTAGCCGAAAAATTTGAGGCCGATGGGTTAAAAACCGTTTATCCAGGTTTGAAATCGCACACTGGCCACGAGCTTTTCAAAAAAATGATGAATAAAGAATACGGTTTCGGAGGAATGTTGACCATTGATGTTGGCGGCATTAACAAGGCCAATGAAGTAATGGAGCTAATGCAGAAACGAAATCTTGGTTATTTGGCGGTAAGTCTCGGATTTTACAAAACACTTTTCAGTGCGCCTGGCTCTTCCACATCCTCTGAGATACCCGAAGAGGAGCAAAAGGAAATGGGGCTAAGCGATGGATTGATTCGTTTCAGTATTGGTTTGGATAATGATATTGAGCGCACGTACCAAATGATGCGGGAATGTATGGTGGATGTTGGGATTTTAGAATAAGCATTTCAACTTAAATTAAATAAAAAACTCCCGATCAATAACCGGGAGTTTTATTCGTTAAAATGCACTTCTTTGCGAAGGGTGAAGGATGAAGCGCCAACGGGGAATAGTAGTTTTTATTTGTATTTCGCGTCGTGCAATTTAATATTGGAAAATACGGGCAGTGTTTACATTTGATTGCGTTGTTACTCAAATGTTTCATAATGGGTTACGTTTTCCTCAAATTCCAATAAGAATTTTTTGTCTTCGGGATAATATTTTGCCTTTTCATAATCATTTCCAGCAAAGTTTTTAATGCTTTCATAGCTGTCCCATTCTGTTATTGTTAGAAAATGACATATTTCTCAATCCAATCTGCGCAATACTTTTGCGGAAAGATTCCCTTTTACGTTTTTGTACTCAGCGATTCCTGTTTCCTCCACGTATTTAAGATATTCCTGTGCGTGCTCGGCTTTGGTTTTTCCGTGCCATATTCTTGTAATTTTTTTCATTTATAAAAGCGCAATTTGTTTTTGGGTTTCTATGGTGTGTTGGAGTTTAAAATGAAATCTTTTATTTAAGTTTCCATAAATAATCCGAGAAAATGGACTTGTTTACATAAAAGGAATATCTATCAAGAAATGAATCATACAATGCACAGTAATTGCACCCGCTTATTGGGAAAAGTACTATTTCTAACGGTATAGAAACTTTATCAAAACCTAAAACTATAAAAACTTTATTTTCGGTTTTATCTATTGCTTTAAATATTTTTAGTTTTCAGTTGTTCATAATAATAAAAATATTCTTCCAATGTTTTAAATTGGTCTTGTTTAAAAAGCGTTTCAATCAATTTCGTTTATATACCCAAAGCAAGCAAATTTCATTTTGCTTTTCAGTATTAATTGTCGTGCTTTTAGCTTACCGTTAACGGCACGTAACTTTTGGGAAGGCATAAATTTTGAAACGAGCAAAAAGCCTTGAATTTATTACTGTTTCGCCTATTTATTATTTGCTATCATAATTATTCGAAAATTCTTGTTTTAAATTCACTCCGCAATTGTTCAAAATTTAGTTTTGGTTTTTTACAAATATATATTGTTTGCCACAAATCTTTTTCGTCATCGGCATATGGATTATAAATTCGCTTTACCGCCACAACCGAATTAAAGAAGGACTGAAAAAAATCTATTCCTGCTTCTCCGTTTGAAAACGCTATAATGGTTTTAGGTAATTCGCCCCTTTCTGGTGTCCAAAGGTAGAAGCTCCCGTGGTATGATATCGCTTCTGGCAAATTGTAATTTTCCCTAAATAGATTTACTCCTCCTGCTTGACTATAGTGTTTACCCCAAATGATACAATCCTTTTTGTCATTTGGTGGTAGACTATCGTAAACGGTTTGAAGTCCGTCCATAGTTTTTTCCCATTTTGATTTCGAGTAATACTCTTTATATTCAATTTCGTAACGATTGTCTTTTTTTTCGATACCTGCAAATTTAATAAATGTGTCCAGGGGCAGAACGGCTAACCCAAATGGTATCAACACCATGCCCGACAATACAAGAAGAGTAGTTGCCGGATATAATATCCATTGGCGTTTTGACAGGATTTTTTGTTCAAACCAGATACTCCCGAACATCATTAAGGTAATCATTGCAGGATAAAAATAATACGCTTTGCTTTTATTAAGCGCCAATAGTGCAATGGAAATAAGGATTGTAAGTGCAATTGGGCGATAACTAAAATTATCTTTTGTTGTAACCATATAAATCAAACCTCCCACCCAAAAAATTAATGTTACTAGATTTAATGATATGATGATACTTTCAAGAACTCCCAATATTGTCAATTCGTTCAATTGGGTTTCATAAAGCCGTGAGAACATATCAAGTACTGGAAATCCATGCTTGTATTGCCACAAAACATTTGGGGCTATAATTAAAATGAACAAAAAAATGTTTTTCCAAATGTCTTTTTGCAAAATTGATGTCCGTGTCCGTTTGATCAATAGCAAACCAGAAAGTCCTGCTATGAAGAAAAGAATATCATATTTTGTGAGGAAGCCAAAACCGACGCAGATTGTTAAGTAGAGTAAATATTTTTTGTCAAGCGTTTTTATAAACCTAACCGATTGATAGAATGATAACAGCCAAAACAAATGCGTAAAGGCTACGGGTTGAAATAATTGATGTCCACGACCGAAAGCTGGTGCCGTCAAAATGCAAAGCAGTACAATAAAAACCGCTTTTGATTTACCACCCAGTTCAACTGTCGTAAGTGCGATAAATATTAAAATCAATAATGAAGCAATGTGCGAAAAGATGTGATGCACAAAAACGGATTGCGAATGAAATTGATTTTGGATAAAAGCCAACCAACCAATTACGGGTGGAAATTCCATATATCCAAAACTCGGGTAATTTCCTGTTTCTATGTGTAATAATTCATCGCCTTGAAATCCTGAATTTGAGTCAGCAATCAGATGAAGCGTTAGTTTTACGATGCAAAAAAATACTATGATTATCGTTATTTTTCTTTTTGGCATCTTGGTTTTTCAAATGGCAGGTACATGTTTTTAATTAATTATTGCTGCTATTCCGCACGTGTACCCATTACCGTTTAATCAATAATCCTCCTAACTTTCCAGCACAACAAACCCAAAAAAGGGTTAACCGAGGTTACGAATTTTAATTTAAAGGGGGAGAATAATGCACGAGGCTTAAGTTCAAATATAGTACTATTTCATAAAGTTTTATTTTTTTCTATCGCTTTAGGCTGTAGGCTGGGATGTGAATTTTGCCCTTCGGCTGCACATCGACGCTGTTCAGGACAGGGTGCTCATGGTAACAGATTTGAGACGTGAAATTCCGGAACTAATCAATTCGTTAACTTAAGATTTGTTACCTCGTAGTTATGTAAATCTATTTTAACACTCTTCGCTTCTCGCTTTTCGCTTTTCGCTTAGTTAGTATTCCGGAAGCCAATGTTGCAATTTGGAATTTGGGATTTGTAAAAAGTTGCACAGCTTTTCACAAAATCGTAACATTACAAAGCAATTACCGATAAAAGCTATGCACGAAAATGACAACCTTTCTGAAATAGATATCCAAGAACAACACATTCAGGACAATAAAGAATTGAATATATGGGAAGCATTAATTCCCGTAATAGTGCTGATGGCACTGCTTGCATACAATATATTCTATAAGGATGGCGAATGGTTTGGTGAATATTCCAACCAGCTCATACTTTTGATTGGTGGGCTTGTTGCTGCCGTTGTTGGATTTTTTAATAAGGTTTCGCTAAAAGTCATGCTTGCGGAAGTTTGGGAAAACTTGAAAAGTATTTTTGTTCCGATTGTCATTTTGCTTTTAGTGGGCGCCTTGGCGGGCACTTGGTTGATTAGTGGAGTAATTCCCGCAATGGTTTATTACGGCCTACAGGTTTTGAGTCCAGCGATTTTTCTTCCTGCATCGGTAATTATTGCAGCAATTATCTCGGTGGCTACGGGGAGTTCTTGGACCACCTCTGCGACTGTGGGTATCGCTTTGGTGGGAATCGGTACGGCTTTGGGCATAAATCCGGGTATGATTGCCGGGGCGGTAATATCGGGGGCGTATTTCGGAGATAAAATGTCGCCCCTTAGCGATACCACAAATCTGGCCCCAGCAATGGCGGGGACCGATCTTTTTACTCATATCCGCTATATGGCTTTTACTACCGTACCCACAATTATAATAACGCTAATTGCTTTTGGAATAATGAGCGCTTCGGTTGAGGTAACGGGAGATGCCGACATAAGTGGACTGCTTGCAACCATTGACAATACCTTCAATACAACGCCATGGCTTTTTATAGTTCCAGTTATAGTAATTGCTTTAATTCTGCTTAAAACAAAACCACTGATTGCCTTGGCCGTGGGCGTAATTTCAGCTGCCGTTGTGGCCATTATTTTCCAGAGTTCAGTATTGAACCAGATTTCGGACACGAACTTAAGCGCCATTTCCAACGCAATTTTTACTGATACAGCTATTGTGACAGAAAATGAAAAGTTGAACGACCTTTTTTCCGCCGGAGGAATGTTAGGGATGCTTTGGACCATTTTGCTAATTATTTGCGCCATGATTTTTGGCGGCATTATGGATGGCATCGGCGCATTGGCGCGTATAACCCGAGAATTACTGAAATTGGCAACTACCATTTTCGGTTTATTCGCGAGTACGGTTGTTAGCTGTTTGGGCCTAAATATTATTGCCTCGGACCAATATTTGGCAATTGTTATTCCGGGAAAAATGTTTAAAAAAGCTTACGAAGATCGAAATCTAGCGCCAGAAAATTTATCGCGAACGCTTGAGGACAGTGGTACAGTCACTTCCGCATTAATTCCCTGGAATACTTGTGGAGCTTACCAAAGTAGCGTTTTGGGGGTTGGGGTTGCAGATTATTTCTTCTTTGCAATCTTTAATTGGCTCAGCCCATTTATGACTCTTCTATTTGCCGCATTCAGAATTAAAATACGTCAATTGACAATGAAACAAGCTTAAGTGTTTCATCAATAATTCTTATGCAATAAAAAATCAATCATTGTCAAAATCTATTGTTTTATAGAATATTCCATTCGACCTCGTTCCTTTAGCAGTACGTAGTTGTTATCTTTGCAGCAGTAAATTTAATAACTTAAAAATATATAAAAGTATGTCATTAGTAGGTAAAAAATTTCCGAACTTTTCGGTTAATGCAATGAATGAAATGGGCGATACGTTTAAGGTAAACGTATTTGAAGAGGCAACAAAAAACAATAAAAAGATTTTACTGTTTTGGTATCCAAAGGATTTCACATTCGTATGTCCAACTGAAATTCACTCTTTCCAAGAGGCACTTTCAAAGTTCGAAGATAAAAATACAATGGTTATTGGTGCGTCGTGTGACACTCCAGAAGTTCACTTTGCTTGGTTGAACACCCCAAAGGATGATGGCGGAATTGAGGGCGTGACCTATCCCCTTTTGGCGGATACAAACCGAAATCTTGCAAACGCACTAGGAATTTTGGATATATCCAATGAGCGTTATGATGAAGAAACCGGACTGTTGATGGTGGATGGCGATAACGTAACCTACCGCGCAACTTATTTGATTGATGAAGAAGGAAAAATTTTCCACGAAAGTGTAAATGATATGCCTTTGGGAAGAAATGTAAATGAGTACCTAAGACTGGTAGATGCATATACGCACGTTCAACAAAAAGGTGAAGTTTGTCCCGCAAACTGGGAAGAAGGTAAAGCAGCAATGATGGCCACACGTGAAGGTGTAGCAAGTTACTTAAGCAATTAAGATATGTTATTAGAACTTAAAGAAGACAGCCTGCAGGAACTTATAGCCGAGGAAAAGGACGTAATTGTTCAATTTTCAGCCGGTTGGTGTGGCAATTGTAGGTTGATGAAACCAAAGTTTAAAAAACTTGCCACCGAAACTGAAGGATATAAATTCGTAATGGTTGATGCCGAAAAATTTCCCGAAAGCAGAAAAATGGCAAAAGTGGACAATCTCCCAACCTTTGCAACTTTCAAAAATGGGGAATTGGTAAACCAGGTACAAACAAATAAATATGAACTCCTAAAAGATCTTGTAGATGAAGTTGCCGGTAATTAGACACATACAGCGCAATAATTCTGTGGCACAGATTGAAAACTGTATAGAGGTTTTGGAATCCTATAGTGAATATAACAGAATTGCCGATGATGAACTGGACGTTATAGGTGAACTTATCACAAACCTTTGCGGTGCCGTAGAAGTTCACAAGATGATTGAAGACGGAATGCCCGAGCGCGATGCTGCAAATTATTTTGCACAAAAAGTTTTGGGCTCTATTGATCGATAATTCTAAATTAATAAATTTAATCCCTTCACCTTTTTTGGATGAAGGGATTTTTTTAGGAAGCATTTTCTTTAAGAAAATGTTGGATATAATACAAAATACGAATGCTTATCTTTAGCCTTCACTTTAAAAAATTAAACATTATGGCATCAATAAAACTTGGAGATAACAATATCGAAACTAGCGGTTCCCTCCCAAAAATTGGCGATTCTGCCCCAGATTTTGAGTTGACTGCACAAGATTTAACAACCAAAAAACTGGCAGATTTTAAAGGCTCACGTGTGGTGATGAACATTTTTCCTAGTATAGACACAAATGTTTGTGCAACTTCCGTGAGAAAATTTAATGAAAAAGCTTCGGGTCTGAGAAACACGAAAGTTCTTTGCATCTCAAAAGATCTTCCCTTTGCCCAAAAAAGATTTGTGGATGACGAAGGCCTAAATGATGTAACGAATCTTTCTGATTTCCGCGGCAACTTTGGAAAAAATTATGGAGTCGAAATGACCAGTGGCGATCTAAGAGGCCTGCATTCCCGCGCAGTTGTTGTATTGGATGAAAATGGAACGGTAATCCACAGTCAACAAGTTCCAAGCATCGGTGATGAGCCGGACTATCTTTCGGCCCTAAAACCACTTTTGTAATGTGGAAAACATTTTTTGGGAAGCGCATTAAAGGTTGTGGGTACGCCTTTAAAGGCGCATATCTTTTGCTTCGATACGAAGCAAGCATTCAGGTACAATCGGCGATAGCTCTTATTATGACTTTCGCCGGTTTCTATTTTAATTTATCCGCAACGGAATGGATGCTGCAAATTTTTGCCATTGGCCTAGTTATATGTATTGAAGGAATAAATACTGCGGTTGAGGAAATTGCCGATTTCGTGCACCCCGATTTTCACAATAAAATAGGTTTTATAAAGGATGTTGCCGCGGGTGCAGTTTTCTTTGCTGCGATAACTGCGGTCATCATTGGTTGTATTATTTATATTCCCAAGTTTCAGTAGGTTTAAAACTATTTGCATTTGTTCTTCGGATTTTTAAATTTTACCCATTGATATTTGTATTTTTGCTGACATACAACCTTTCCTATTAATGGCCCAAAAAAAGAAAACAACCTCTAGCGCACCGCGTAAAAAAATAAGTTTCTCGCTATCCAAACAACAGAAAATACTTTTGGGTAGCTTTTTATTTTTGCTTGGTTTGGCGCTCCTGATTTCTTTTGTTTCCTATTTTTTTACTTGGCAAATTGATCAAAGTGAGATAGGGTTGCTTTCGGAACGCGAGCTACAAACTAAAAACTGGCTTAACAAATTTGGAGCCAACGTGGCCCATTTCTTCATTTATGACGGATTTGGAATTTCCGCACTAATTTTTGCATTTCTCGTTACCCTTACCGGTGTTTATTATTTCTTTGACTATGCCAAAAAACCACTTACCAAATTTTGGTTCTGGGGTTTGCTATTGATGTTGTGGATAGCCATCTTTTTTGGATTTTTCGGCGAAGGAACAACTGTTTTCAGCGGGATTATTGGTTATGAAATCAATGACTTAATGCAAGACTACATTGGTCTGGTTGGCGCCCTCCTCGTGATGGTTTTTGTGCTCATTGTATATTTGGTGGTCCGTTTAAAACTCACGCCGGAAATGGCCATCAACGCCTTCAAAAGTTCAAAAAAACATATAGCTTCAGAATTTATTTCTGATAAGAAAGAAGAAAACGCCGCTCAAAGCCTTGTATCAGAGGAAAAAGTCGATGAAGATAAAGTAGAAGATGAAGAAAAATTTATTCCACAACTAAATGTAGAGAGAAAAACAACAAGCCCCGTCCCACCTCCCGAAAAAATTATATTAAAATCCGATATTGAGGGCGATGTGGAAATGGAAGTTGAGCAAGCCGCCGAAGAGGAAGAAATAGAAAACATAAGTGAAAGATTGGTAAAGGATTTTGGTGAATTCGACCCCAAACTGGAGCTAAGCAATTATAAATTCCCTAGTATCGAATTGCTTCGTGACCATACTTCAGGCGGCGGAATAACTATTGACCAAGAAGAGCTTGAGGAAAACAAAAATCGCATTGTTGAAACCCTAAATAATTACAAGATTGGGATTGCCAATATAAAGGCAACCGTAGGCCCAACCGTCACACTTTATGAAATCGTGCCAGATGCAGGAATCCGAATTTCCAAAATAAAAAATTTGGAAGATGACATTGCGTTGTCCCTTTCAGCTTTGGGAATCCGTATCATTGCGCCAATCCCAGGTCGCGGAACCATTGGGATTGAGGTTCCCAACAAGAATCCAAAAGTTGTTTCCATGCGTTCCGTTATAGCTTCGGCTAAATTTCAAAATGCTGAAATGGAATTGCCCATTGCCTTTGGAAAAACAATTAGCAATGAAACTTTTGTGGTGGATCTTGCAAAAATGCCCCATATGCTTATGGCAGGGGCGACTGGGCAAGGTAAATCCGTTGGGTTGAATGCAGTGCTCACGTCATTGCTCTACAAAAAACATCCCGCGGAGGTAAAATTCATTTTGGTTGATCCAAAAAAGGTGGAGCTTACACTCTTCAATAAAATAGAACGTCATTATTTGGCAAAACTTCCCGACACGGAAGAAGCAATAATTACTGATACCACAAAGGTAATCCATACCCTAAATTCGCTTTGTATTGAAATGGATACGCGCTATGATTTGCTGAAGGACGCAATGGTACGCAACATAAAGGAATATAATATCAAATTCAAAAACAGAAAACTGAACCCTAATGAGGGACACCGATATTTGCCATATATTGTTTTGGTAATAGATGAATTTGCCGACTTAATTATGACCGCCGGCAAGGAAGTTGAAACCCCCATTGCAAGATTGGCACAACTTGCCCGTGCAATCGGCATTCACTTAATCGTTGCCACACAAAGACCATCCGTTAATGTAATAACGGGAATAATTAAAGCCAATTTCCCGGCCCGAATCGCCTTTAGGGTAACCAGCAAAATTGACTCTCGAACCATTTTGGATAATTCGGGAGCCGATCAGTTGATTGGTCGTGGGGATATGCTATACACGCAAGGAAATGAATTAACCCGAATTCAGTGTGCCTTCGTTGACACTCCCGAAGTAGCGGATATCACGGAATTTATTGGATCCCAAAAAGCATATCCCGACGCCTATTTGCTTCCCGAATATGTGGGAGAGGAAGGTGGCACAAATCTTGATATTAACATTGAAGAACGCGATGCTATGTTCCGCGAAGCCGCGGAAGTATTGGTAATTGCTCAGCAAGGATCAGCTTCCTTATTACAGCGAAAGCTAAAATTGGGCTATAACCGCGCAGGAAGAATTATTGATCAGTTGGAGGCCGCAGGAATTGTCGGTCCCTTTGAAGGCAGCAAGGCAAGGCAAGTTTTAATACCAACGATAGAAGCTTTGAACCAATTTTTAGATAATGAAATTAACAATAACTAAAATGAAAAAAATCAGTATTATTTTAATCGCATTTTTTATCACATCAGTCTCCCTGGCACAGGATGCGAAATCACTTTTGAAGGAAGTTTCCGCCAAGGCAAAAAGTTATGACAACATCACAATCGATTTTAAGTATAACTTGAACAATTCCAAAGAAAATGTAAACCAGGAAACACGTGGCGACGTAACACTTCAGGGCGATAAATATGTTTTGAATATGCTCGGCACCACTCGGATTTTTGATGGCAAAAACATTTACACCATTGTTCCAGAGGATGAAGAAGTTACCATCTCAACCTATAATGCTAAGGATGACAAGGATATTACCCCTTCTAAAATGTTGACATTTTATGAAAAGGGATACAATTATAAAATGGACATAGAGCAAAACGTAAAGGGTCGTAAAATCCAATTTGTGAAACTGATCCCAATCGATTCCAAGGCGGAAATTAAGGATATCCTCTTGGGTATTGATGTACAAACGAAACATATTTACAAATTGATCCAAACGGATGCCAAAGGCACAAAATATACACTTACCGTAAATTCCTTCAAAACTAACCAGCCCGTTTCAAAAACCCTTTTTACTTTTGATGAGGCTAAATATAAAAAGGACGGCTACTACATAAATAAACTGTAATTTGGGCAATTGAAAATATTGGACAGATACATATTAATAACCTTTTTGAAGACGTTCGTTAGCGTCTTCATTATTTTAATGTTCATTTTTGTCCTACAAACCATTTGGCTATACATTTCTGAATTAGCCGGAAAAGACCTCGACGTTTGGATTGTCCTAAAGTTTCTGTGGTATGTATCTCCCAGATTGATCCCGTTAGTTCTTCCCCTGACCATTTTAGTTACCTCATTAATGGTTTTTGGAAGCTTCGCCGAAAAATATGAATTTGCCGCAATGAAATCCACAGGAATTTCCCTGCAAAGAGCAATGGGTAGCGTTATTGGTTTTATTGTTCTTCTGGCAATTACCGCCTTCTTTTTCGCAAATAACGTTATCCCCTATTCTGAATACAAATGGCAAAATTTACGGCGAAATATTTCCCAGTTTCAACCATCCATGGTAATTTCAGAAGGACAGTTTAGCCAAATTGGGGATATGTTCAATATTAAAGTTGAAGAAAAAAGTGGCGACCGCGATCAATATTTAAAGGACGTGGTAATCCACAAAAAAAATGAGGCACGACCCAATGGAAATTTCACTGTAATAATTGCAGATAATGGCGAATTGGCCAGTGAGGAAGGCAGCAATACGCTTTCCTTAATTTTAAAAAAAGGCAATTACTATGAAGACATTCAAACCTCAAATCCCGCTAAACAAACCGGAGATCCTTTTGCTAAAAGCTATTTTGATGAATATGCAATAAACATTGATCTTACCGAGCTAAACGCAAAGGATATTGATAAAGAAAACGACCTGAACAACCAAAATATGTATAATATAAGTGAACTTCGGATTGAGATCGACTCGCTCTCTGATACCTATTCCAAAGATATCCATGCCTACACCAAAAACATGTATTACAGAAGTGGTTTGGAAAAACTGAAGGAAAACAAAATTGATGAATCTGCAAAACCTCCAGAAATCAATACAATATTGGATATTTACAACCCGACCCAACAATTACAAATTGTAAAATTGGCATTGAATAACATAAAAGGAACCCTGCAAACCATTGATGCAAAAAAAGTGGAATTTAAGGCCAAAACAAAACGCTTAAATAAAACTGAAATAGCGCTTCACGAAAAATATGCCTTGGGCGTAGCGTGCATAATTCTATTTTTCGTTGGCGCCCCACTTGGAGCCATTATCCGAAAAGGCGGAATGGGCCTTCCCATGGTTGTGGCCATTCTTTTATTTTTAACGTATCACTTCATTGGCATATTCGCCAAAAACAGCGCGGAGGATGGAACAATGGCGCCATTCATTGCTTCGTGGCTAAGCACCGGAATCATGCTTCCCCTGAGCATTTGGCTTACGTACCGTGCAACTACCGACCAGGGTATTTTCGATTTTGATAACTTTATGCAGCGTATCGGCAGGCTATTTAGGTTGAAACGAAAAAAATAATTCCCATACCAATCCCAGATTATCCAAATCTTATTTTTGGCAAATTACGATTGTACATTTTATATCTTTGCAATACATAATTAATGCTATGATTTCCACAGAAAAAGAAACCTCCATCCATCTTAATACAATTGAAGAAGCCATTGAAGATATTCGAAATGGTAAGATAATAATTGTTGTTGACGATGAAAATCGTGAAAACGAAGGAGATTTTATTGCCGCCGCAGAAATGGTAACGCCACAAATGATAAACTTTATGGCCACACATGGTCGCGGACTTATATGCGCTCCGCTAACCGAAGAAAGATGCAAAGCTTTGGATTTAAATATGATGGTCGAAAACAATACCGTGCTCCATCATACGCAGTTTACGGTTTCCGTAGATTTAATCGGTCACGGTTGCACCACAGGCATCTCGGTTCATGACCGTTCCAAAACCATTAAAGCCCTTGTTAGTGAAGATACTAAAGCGACAGATTTAGGAAGGCCCGGACATATTTTTCCTTTGAGAGCCAAGCAGGGTGGTGTTTTAAGAAGAACAGGACACACCGAGGCCGCCATTGATCTTGCACGTTTGGCCGGATTAAAACCCGCCGGAATTTTGGTGGAAATTTTAAATGAAGATGGAACCATGGCGCGGCTACCACAATTAATGAAGGTGGCAAAAAAGTTTGACCTGAAGCTTATTTCCATTGAAGATCTCGTCAAATATCGAATGGAGCATGATTCCTTAATCGTAAAAAAGGAAGATTTCAATATAAATTCAAATTTTGGAAGTTTTCGTTTAAGGGCCTATAAACAGACCACCAACGATCAAATTCACATTGCGCTCACAAAGGGCACATGGACAGAGAATGAACCGGTTTTAGTTCGGGTAAATGCTACCTTGGTAAATGGTGACATTTTGGGAACTCTGACAAACAACGCCGAACAAAAGCTTGATGATATGTTCAACGTTATCAACAATCAGGGCAAGGGTGCGGTTGTTTTCATTAACCAACAGAGTGAATCCTTAAACCTTCTAAACCGTTTGAAGGAACTAAAAGAGAACCAAAAACCGAATCAAATTGCAAAAGCCCCCCGTATTGAAATGGACAATAAAGATTTTGGCATTGGGGCCCAGATTCTACACGATTTAGGTATCCACAAAATCCGGCTAATCTCAAATAGTGAGCAAACAAAGCGAGTGGGAATGATTGGGTATGGTTTGGAAATTATGGAATATGTGAAATATTAAAGTACTGACGCTATTGCATTTTTCATGGCTTCGGCTCTTTCCTGGACTTGTTTGTCGGTCCATCCAATTTTTATAAGCGCCGAAATAGTTCTACCTATTACCGCGTCACTCTTTGAAAAATCTGTGTTATTTAAATCCTGCATTTGATTTTTTACCTCCAGGGGAAGATTTCCCAAAGTTTTCAAATTTCGCAGATGCTCCCATCCATTTATGTAGTGCCAGTTATTGGTGTACCAATAAAAGCATGCATCCACGGCAGCTTCCAATATCGCTTTATGAGCCCTCGCAGTCAATTCCTGAGTGGGCAAAAAGAAATTTAAAAAAGAATAATTTTCCTCTCCACCCACAGGAACTTTTCTGAAAGTAACCTCCTTGATGGATTCCAATGCCTCACGAATTAGCAAGTAATTTTGCTTTTGAATTTTTAAAATTCCATCCAATTTCTCCAACTGAGCCAAACCCACCGCAGCATTTAATTCCGAAATCCTAAAATTATAACCCAGAAATGGATGAGTTTCTGCTCCGCGATCCTTGCCAATATGGTCGTGGCCGTGATCTTGATACTTATCAGCATTCAGGGCATACTTTTCATCGTTTGTAACTATTGCGCCGCCTTCACCGCAAGTAATTGTTTTTACATAATCAAAAGAAAAACATCCCAGATCGCCATAGGTTCCCACGTGCTTACCTTCATAGGTTGCGCCAAGTGCTTGACAGGCATCTTCTAAAAGTATTAATCTATGTTTATCGCAAATAGCTTTTAAAGTTCTCAAATCTGCCATTGATCCGCACATATGTACAGGCATTATACACTTCGTTTTAGGCGTAATTGCTGCTTCCACGGCCAAAGGGTCTAAGGTTAAAGTATCATCAATATCCACTAAAATAGGTACTGCTCCCAAGGCCAAAATAGATTCAAAACTGGCCACGAATGTAAAAGTTGGCATGATTACCTCATCACCAGCTCCAATCCCCGCAGATGCTAAAGCCACGGTTAGGGCAGCCGTGCCGCTGGAAACAAGTTGACAATATGCCACGTCCATTCTTTTTGCGAAGGTTGTTTCAAATTCTTTCGCCTTCCAATGGTTATTTCGCAGACCATCAAAACCATAGCGCATCAAAATACCCGTTTCCAAAACTTCGTTTACCTGTTTGCGCTCCTCGGCGCCAAAAATTTCAAATCCTGGCATAATTCTATTTTCTTAAGTATTTAATTCTCTTTAATCAATTAATTTCGACTATTAGTTCATCTACTCCCCTTCGCACTTTTTTTAGTTGAATGAAAAAATCCGATTCATCGCGATACCCCACGGGAAGTACTATTACGGATTCTAATCCCAAATTCGCTAATCCTAAAAGCTCATCATACTTTTGAGGTTCAAAACCTTCAATAGGACAGGAATCAATACTTTCCATTGCGCAGACTGTTAACAGGGCTCCTAAAGTTAAATAGAGCTGGTTACCCATCCATTGCTTTATTTCCACAGTATTTTTTTCAGTGAAATTGTCAATTAAGGCTTTTTCAAAAGGATCTAATATTTTACGCGGCGTTTCACGTGTGTCCTCCACCCTCTTAAAATGTTCGACAATAAAACTAGCGTTTATATTTTTTTCAATGCAAAATATCAATACATGAGATGCATCGCGAACCTGTGGCTGATTAAAGGTGAGGGGCATCAACTGCTTTTTTATTTCATTATTGCCAACTACTATAAGCTTTAGTGGCTGCAAACCATAGGAAGTTGCGGTAAGATTGAATGCTTCCTTTAAAGTTTCCAATTTATCAGGTGAAAGGATTCTGGTTGGATCAAACCTTTTGGTAGCATAGCGCCATTGCAGTTTTTCAATTGTTTTTATGGCCATTTGTAATAATTCAAAATTCAATTTCAAAAATAGCAATAAAAAGTGGCAACACTTACCTCTAAAAATAGAAGCGTTGAGGAGTAAATTTTTATTCAAGAAAGTAAATTAAAAACCGCAAAAGCATTAGAATATATGAAAAAGCTTTTTATATTTGCACCCGCCTACGCAAAAAGAAGTTCGCTTCAATTGGCAGTAAGTTGAAATTTTGGAGAAATGGCAGAGTGGTCGATTGCGGCAGTCTTGAAAACTGTTGAGGGTTACACCTCCGGGGGTTCGAATCCCTCTTTCTCCGCATAAAAAAACCGTAACAGCAATAATAATTAAGCTGTTACGGTTTTTTACTTTTTAGAATATTCGGGCAGAATTATTTTCCGTTATAGGCAATTCGCCAAATATGGTGAGTCGTATCGTCCGTAACCAACATAGATCCATCTGGCATTGTAACAATCCCCACGGGTCTTCCGCGAACTTCATCCTTTTTTGGTTCTACAATAAAACCTGTCAAAAAATCTTCTGGTTTTCCACTGGGTTTACCATTTTCAAAAGGTACGAACACCACGCGATAACCGGAAAGGATATCACGATTCCACGACCCGTGCTGCGCTATAAACGCCCCATTTTTATATTTTTCCGGAAAGGAATCCGAAGTATAAAAAACCAGTCCCAATGACGCTGTGTGCGGTCCCAAATCTACCTCTGGCACAATCGCCTCTTTCAACATAATGGTTGGCGGAATGGGCACACGGGGGTCAAAATGATTGCCCCAATATGAATAGGGCCATCCGTAATATCCATTTTCCTTAACCGAAGTCAGATAATCCGGAACAAGATTATCTCCCAATTCATCCCTTTCATTAACGGTGGTCCATAAAATTTTCGTAGTAGGTTCCCAATCCATCCCTACCGGATTTCTAAGTCCGGAGGCATAAACCCTCAGGTCACTACCATCGGGATTCATTTCGAGAATATTGGCCTTCATAACCTCATGTTCCATTCCCTTTTCACCAATATTATCACCGCTTCCCACAGCAATATATATTTTGGAGCCATCTTCATTGGCAATTATATTTCGTGTCCAATGTTGATTTATTTTGCCCGCTGGAAGATTGGCTATTTTCTCACCCATATTTGTAATTTTTGTTTGTCCTTCTTCATATGGAAAACGCAAAATTGCATCTGTATTTGCCACATAAAACCATTTGTCCAAAAGAAGCATCCCGAATGGCTGGTTGAGTCCTTCTTTTTTAGTTAGCAGTGTTTCCCGAACATCCGGTTTTCCGTCATTATTGGTATCTCTTAAAATAGTTATCACATCAGCGCTTTTCTTTAAATTGTTGGAACCTCCTGCTCCAATTATTGTTGCTCCTATTTGCTTCATAACGCTATAATTACTATTGCTTTCAGCAACCAAAACATCTCCATTTGGCAAAACATACATCCAACGCGGGTTTTCGAAATCATTGGCATATTTGGTGACCACAAATCCTTCGGGAGCTTTTGGAGTCTCGCCTTCTTTCCAACCAATCACGTTTGAATAATTGGTGACAGATTCCGTTGCGAACGGTTCTGGCAACTGTTTTTCAGGTGATTCTTGGGAAATAAGATAAAATGGTAAAATGAATATGAGAAAAATAATGTGTGGATATTTCATAATAAAACGTCGTTATGGTTAACAAATATTGAAGAATAAAAATATTGCTTTGCCCTAAAATTTTCTCTTAAGAAATTGTTATACTATTGAAAACGAAGATTTTTCATTCAGAAATGAATCTTCAAAAAAATGGGAAAACACTCGCGTCCGTTAAAAAATCTGTAAACTTTGTAGTTACACTCTACAATCCCCTCGTTAATTTCTAATTTTAAAATGAAGAATACTTCCAAGGACATTTTCAAATAATGTGGGAAGGTTCATTGCTAATCTTAATTGAATGCGAATGGAATATAATTTACTAAAGGCAGCGTGGTTGGTACCTTGCGTTGCTCTTTTCAATATGTTGAATGCACAAGAAATTGAGGGCTATGTTTATTCCGCGACAAATATTCCCTTAGCCGGAGTTTCAGTGTATTTCCAAACCGAAAAAGTAACTCTTACCGATGAAAATGGAACCTTTTATCTTCCCGAAATTTACAAACTCCCCATTGGTTTACAGCTAGAACATCCCGATTATTATATTGCCGAAGTGGTCATGACATCACAGAACAACTCCTTCAAACTAACGCCAATGTCCAAAAATGAAAATTTGGATGCAATATTTCTTTCATCGCAGTCCCAAATACGGAATACGGGCATGGGCGATGGATTAATTATTCCAACAGAAATAATAACGGCAACAAAGTTAAATGCCTACAGCCCAATTGATGTAGTATCTGCCATTAATGAAACACCGGGCGTATATATTCAAAGTGGAGCTATCAATACGAACCGCATAACTATTCGCGGAGTGGGTTCACGCACGCTTTACGGAACAAATAAAGTTCGAGCGTATTTTAATGGATTTCCGGTCACAAACGGTGTGGGCGAAACAGCAATTGACGTTTTTGATCCTGAAAATATTGCGTTAATCGAAATTATAAAAGGTCCAAAATCCACCCAATATGGAACCAATTTGGGCGGAACGCTGCTGCTTAACACGAAAGAAGCCCCAACAAACGGCTTCTTTGTGAATACCAATTTCACGGTTGGTTCCTTTGGCTTGCTAAAAAATATGGTTTCAACCGCAACTTCCACGGAAAAATTCTCTTTAAATGTGAATTATGACTATTTGAAAACCAATGGTTTTCGGGAGAACAACAAATATGAACGCAGCACCTTACTTCTTACCTCAAAGTATAAGTTGAACTCCAAAAATGAAATTTCAATTTTAATGAATTATATTGATTATTGGGCACAAATTCCAAGTTCCATTAGTAAATCCGATTTTGATGATAACCCTTCCCAGGCTGCATTTACGTGGAAGGAAGCCCGAGGTTATGAAGCTAACAAACAACTGTGGACAGGTTTAAGTTTTGCCCATTCCTTTTCCAAAAACTTTGGCAATACCACCAGTTTATTCTATAGTTATTTGGATCATTACGAACCGCGGCCATTCAATATTCTGGATGAGTTTACAAATAGTTTTGGCGGTCGAACGGTTTTTACCAATGACTTTAAATTTCGAAAACAAGCAATTCAACTAACTTTTGGAGGAGAATTGTACCAAGACGAATATCATTGGAATACCATCGAAAATCTTTATGAGCAAAACAACGGGAACGGAAGTCTGGAAGGAAATATACTAAGTGCCAATTTTGAAAAAAGAAAAAATTTGAATCTTTTTGCAACCATCACCATTCCCTTTACCAATAAATTAAAAGGACAATTTGGGCTGAATTTCAATACAACACAATATAGTTTTATTGATGAATTCAACGAAGGCGAGGCGAATAAAACAGCGGATCGTGATTTCAATCCTATTTGGGCTCCAAATGTAAATCTGCTTTATCAATTTTCTGAAAATCTGAACGCATTTTTCAATTTCAGCCGTGGCTTTAATTATCCGTCAATTGAGGAAACCTTGACGCCCGATGGCATTATAAATCCTGAATTAGGCCCCGAAAAAGGGTACAATTATGAAATAGGCAGCAAGCTTTTGCTTTTAAATAAAAAACTGCATTTTCAAGTTAATGCTTATCTATTGGATATTGATGATTTATTGGTTGCCCAACGCACCGGGAATGATCAATATATTGGAAGAAATGCCGGAAAAACAGAGCATAAAGGAATTGAGTTGCAGCTCTCTTTCCTTCAGCCCATAAATGGTTTTGGGTATATTTCTCCTTATTTCAATGCCGAGTTTTCCGATCATAAATTTGTTGATTTCATTGATGGCGATTCTGATTTTTCTGAAAATCAACTAACTGGCGTTCCCGATAAAAAATTCAGCGGGGGTATTAATTTTGGGTATAAAAATTTAGTCTTAAACACAAATTTTCTGGACATCGGCGAAGTTCCATTGAATGATGCAAACGCAATCTATTCTGAAAAATATTCAGTGTTCAATGCCAAAGTTGCTTATACATCAGAGATTTCCCGTGTATTTGCCGTTGAGATAAATGCGGGCATCAATAATTTTACGGATGAAAAATATGCCGCTTCTGTTTTAATAAATGCTACAGGTTTTGGCAATTCTGAACCCCGTTATTTTTATCCGGGAATGCCAAGAAATTGGTTCGGCGGTATAAAATTGAAATTTAATTTCTGAAAAAGGAATAAGGAATTTAGAATATTAAAATGGCCGGTATGATATTTTGATATATTTTTAAATACTTTCCGCAGATATAACAAAGTCCGTAATCCTAAAATCATGAGCAACTATCATATTAAAAATTTAGAGGAATATTTTCAGGTTTATAGAAAATCGGTACGCGATCCCGAAAATTTCTGGGAAGAAATTGCGGAAGAAAACTTCTTATGGCGAAAACGCTGGGATAAAGTAGTGGAATATGATTTTTCCAAGCCGGAAATTTCTTGGTTTAAAGGCGCAAAATTGAACATAACCGAAAATTGCATTGACAGACATTTATACACGCACGGCAACAAAACTGCCATAATCTTTGAACCCAATGAACCTTCACAACCGGCGGAAAATATAACCTACCAACAACTTCATGAGCGGGTGTGCATTTTTGCAAATGTACTGAAACAGCAAGGCATACGTACGGGTGACCGGGTGTGTATATATTTACCAATGATCCCAGAACTGGCAATTTCAATATTGGCCTGCGCTCGCATTGGGGCAATACATTCCGTTGTATTTGCTGGATTTTCTTCCACCGCACTGCACACGCGAATTAATGATTCCGATTGTAAAATGGTTATAACCAGTGATGGCTCCTATCGCGGTGGAAAGACAATCGATCTCAAAAGTATTGTGGATGAGGCCTTGGAATCCTGTCCAAATGTGGAAAAAGTGTTGGTTGTGAAGCGTATCAATAGTGAAGTTAAAATGAAACCCAATCGCGATGTGTGGCTGCAACCATTATTGGATTCGGCCCCGATTGATTGCCCGCCCGTATTGATGGATGCCGAGGATCCGCTTTTCATTCTCTACACTTCGGGAAGCACTGGAAAACCTAAGGGTATGGTTCATACCACCGCAGGTTATATGGTTTATACCGCATATACCTTTAAAAACGTTTTTCAATATCGTGAAAACGATGTGTTTTGGTGCACGGCAGATATCGGTTGGATTACCGGCCACAGTTATATTCTTTATGGTCCGTTGGCTAATGGTGCAACTACGGTGATGTTTGAAGGAATTCCCTCTTACCCGGATTTTGGGCGGTTTTGGGAAGTTATCCAAAAACATAAAGTGAATCAATTTTATACGGCGCCAACGGCAATTCGGGCATTGGCAAAGGAACGTTTGGATTTTTCCGCAGAATATGATTTGTCATCCCTGAAAATTTTGGGCAGTGTGGGCGAACCCATTAATGAAGAGGCCTGGCATTGGTATAATGATAATATCGGAAAAAAAAATTGTCCAATTGTTGATACTTGGTGGCAAACTGAAACTGGAGGAATCATGATTTCGCCCATTCCCTATTCCACGCCCACCATTCCCACTTATGCCACATTACCCCTGCCTGGCATACAACCTGCACTTATGGATGAAAACGGCAATGAACTGAAAGGAAATTTGGTGAGTGGCAGATTGTGCATAAAATATCCTTGGCCTGGAATGGCACGCACCATATGGGGAAATCACGATCGATTTCGCGAAACCTATTTTTCAACCTTTAAAAACACTTATTTTTCCGGTGATGGCGCACTTCGGGACAGTACTGGATACTATCGAATTACGGGCCGGGTGGATGATGTTGTTATTGTTTCTGGCCACAATTTGGGCACTGCGCCTATTGAGGATGCAATCAATGAACATCCAGCTGTGGCGGAAAGCGCAATTGTTGGTTTTCCTCACGATGTGAAGGGAAAGGCGCTTTATGGCTTTGTAATTTTAAAGGAAACAGGTGAAGGACGTCTGCAGGAAAATCTTCGTAAAGAAATTAACCAAATAATTACCGAGCATATTGGTCCGATTGCAAAATTGGATAAAATCCAGTTTGTAACAGGACTTCCAAAAACGCGAAGCGGTAAAATTATGCGCCGTATTCTGCGCAAGATTGCGGAAAATGATACTAGCAATCTTGGCGATATTTCTACATTATTAAATCCAGAATGTGTGGAGGAGATTATTGAAGGTTCGATTCAAATTCAATCTTTAAACCCACAGTAAGCCCCTTGACCAAACGGATTGAGCTAAAGTTATTTTTTATTTTATTATAAATATAAGCTTCAAACCTTTATCTTTAAACGGCGTTGTCATCGTTAACAAACCTCAACCTCCCCTTCTATGTTTTGGACATTCCTCCTTCTATTTTTAACAATTGTTGCCGCCATTCTTGGTTTTTTGGGATTGGGATTTGGGCAAATTGAGCCTGCTAAATCGGCTGTGTTTGTTTTAGGACCTCTGTTAATACTTTCGTTTATATTGGAACGACGCAAAAAGCGCAAAAAATATTTTGAGTAAAAACTTTCATCAATATATTTTTTATAGTTCGAAAAATTTTCATTGTTTCGCCGATTGCTTTTTTTTAATTTCAACTAGGGGAATGATGGTTTAATCCGCCCTTTAATTCCGTTAGTTTAATAATTCTTTCATGATTGTTAATTTAATTACTTTCAGAATAGTAATTTGGCCCAATAAACAACCTATATAATGAACTCCATACAAGTTATTTCACTCCCCCTAAAGGATGTAATAAGGGATATTGCCAAAATTTTTGATATTTCTTATACAGAAAATTGCGGCGAATATTTATTGGAACTGCCCTCACGGGTAGGAAAAGGAACCATACGGGGTATTAATTTTGAAGGCGGTTTGGGACTTATCCAATATGACTGCCTTTTTAAGGAAGATCTCGAAATCCACTTTATAGTGAATAACGTCCATCCCTTAAAATTTCTTTACACTGCAGAAGGAATTCTATTTCACCGTTTTGAAAACCAGGCAAACCTACAGCCAATTGAACAATATCAAAATGCCATTGTAGCCAGTAGCAATCAGAATGGACATGTTTTATTCTTTAAGGCAAATCAAAAAATAACCGTTAACAGTCTAGAAATCGAAAGGGAAAAATTCCAATCCAAAATGGCTTGCGACATAAATAGCCTTGACGATGAACTTGAACAACTTTTTAAAGATATTAAGGCGAAGAAAGCTTTTTATTATAACGGAAATTATAGTCTTGCCATAGCTGATATATTGACTGCCATGCATGAATTTATTAGCGAAAATTTCACGCGCAAATTGTTTTTGGAAGGAATGGCCTATCAAATTTTGACACAGCAAATATTGCAATACCAAGATGATAAAAAGGATGAGGGTAATCGGACACTCTTACGTTCTTCAGAATTAAAGCAAATAAATTATATATCCGGCCTTATTGAAAGCAATATTTCTGACATTCCAACCGTAGAAAATTTGGCAAGGGAATCCGGATTAAACGTGAACAAACTGCAAGAAGGATTTAAAAAGCTTTATGGAACAACGGTCAACAATTATGTGCAGAAAGTGAGGCTGGATGCCGCATATAGTTTGTTGACGAAAACAGATTTGAGTATTTCTGAAATAGTTATTGCTATCGGGTTAAGCAGCAAGAGTTATTTTTCAAAAATTTTTAGGGAAAAATACGGCATATCGCCATCGGATTTTAGGAAGAAACAAAGGGATAAATAAAAAAACTCCAGTGAAAATTTTCATCTGGAGCTTTTTCTTCTTCATAGCAGCTTTTACAAGTGCTAATGTACGCACACTTCTTGTTTAATCTTAACTGTAATGATTGTATCATTAACCCAAATCCCTTATATGTGAAATAATTGTTGAGGAAAGTAAAGAGGTTTTTAAAAAAGTTGTTAATTTTTTTACATCTTATCATTCCTTCCAATTTTCTATTTCTTTTTTAAGATCCGTGCCCGATTTGCCAGTTCTTTCCTCAAGATTTTTCAGGGTATCGGAAAATGAATTTTCCTTCATTTCACTTGAGGACACATCTAAATTATATTTCTTATTAAAATTGGATGCTATTTTCTTCCATTTTTTTTCCAAATAATCGTCATCGTTAGCAGTGTTTTCCACCTCCTCTTTGGCGCCAGCATTGGTGTAACTCTTTTCGTTTGGCTCATTATGCTGCGCTCTTTGCGGGCCTCTCCCAACACTATGTTTAGGATTTACTTCTTTACTCATAACAATAATTTTTTTAAACTGTTAATAATCAATTGAATGTGTTACGGAGCATTTTTTTCAATACATTTACAAATCCGCTATTTTTTATATCCCCACAATCAGAAACCTCTTTCTCATTGTGATGATTAAGGGGTTTCGCTGTATTCTATAACTTCGTTAATTTCCATAAATCTATATTTCATTCTTCTTCCTCTTCAGGATTTGGCTGGTTTTGCGGCGTGTTTTGAGGTTTTCTTTATTTGTTTTTCTTGCTTCTGCGAATTACGCTGATGATTTTAATTCGGTGTGCTGTTTCTAAAATTATTCCTTATTTTATAATTGTTCGTACAACTAAATCTTAATATAATTTTTCGTAGTGAAGTTTTAACCAACTATTGGCTGATTTATTGCGGGTATTGGGATCCATTTAACTTTTGTATTCAATATTATTTTCACTTTAATAAAGTTACCGTATCTGCTTTACTCGTTGTGGTTTTGTATCTTTGGGGTTTTTAATTTTTAAGCCATGTACACCAATGCTTTACAAGCCATATCGCCTATAGATGGCCGTTATGCATCGAAAACTGAAAGTTTAATTCCTTTTTTTTCTGAAGAAGCGCTTATCCGATATCGGGTGCAGGTGGAAATTGAATATTTTATTGCCTTGGTTGAACTAGAGTTGCCGCAATTAATAATGTTTGATAAGGATCACTTCCAATCGTTGCGCAACATCTATTTGGAATTTTCAGTTCAAGACGCAATCAAGGTAAAGGAAACCGAAAAGATTACCAATCATGATGTCAAAGCTGTTGAATATTTCATTAAAGAAAAATTCGACGCACTAAAACTTCAGAAGTATAAAGAATTTATACATTTTGGACTTACTTCGCAAGATATAAACAACACGGCAATCCCCCTTTCATTAAAAGATGCAGTAAACGAAGTTTACGTTCCACTTTTGTTGGAATTAAAAAATAAGCTAAAAGCTCTTTCGGAAGGTTGGGCACATGTTTCAATGCTGGCCCGTACACATGGCCAGCCCGCCTCACCAACCCGATTAGGGAAAGAAATTGAGGTTTTTGTGGTGCGCATTGAGGAACAATTCAATTTAATGAATGATATTAAAAGTGCCGCCAAATTTGGAGGTGCAACGGGAAACTTCAATGCCCATAAAGTTGCTTATCCAAACATTGACTGGCGTGCATTTGGGAAAAAATTTGTTCAGGATACGCTGGGACTTCACCACTCCTTCCCTACCACACAGATTGAACATTACGACCATATGGCTGCTCTATTCGATTGTTTTAAAAGAATAAACAACATTTTGATTGATTTAGATCGGGATATTTGGACTTATGTTTCAATGGATTATTTCAAACAAAAAATTAAAGATGGCGAGGTAGGCTCAAGCGCAATGCCCCACAAGGTAAACCCGATAGATTTTGAAAATAGTGAGGGTAATTTAGGAATTGCGAATGCTATATTTGAACATCTATCCGGTAAACTTCCCATTAGCAGATTGCAACGAGACCTTACGGATAGCACGGTTTTACGAAACATTGGTGTTCCCATTGGCCATACCATTATTGCTTTCCATTCCACAATAAAAGGTTTGAACAAATTACTGTTGAACGAAGTAAAATTTGCGGAAGATCTTGAGAATAATTGGGCGGTAGTTGCAGAGGCAATCCAAACCATTTTGCGTCGTGAAGGTTATCCAAATCCCTATGAAGCGTTGAAAGGATTAACCCGAACGAATGCACGGATTGACCAAAACTCCATATCCAATTTTATTGAAACCCTCGAGGTTCCCGAAAGTGTGAAGGATGAAATGAGAGCAGTAACTCCCGGAAATTATACAGGCATATAGAAAATAAAAATTATAAGAACAATAACTTCGACCATTGATGTGGATTATTTCCGCGTTTATAAAATAAAAAAACAAGGCTTCTTTCCTGACCGAAGAAGCCTTTTTTTTAATGCTTATATACAACTTAATCCTTAAATATTTCTCCGAAACCCTCCAATTTTGATACGTCCAAATCGCCACGTTCCGCAGATTTCATGAGTTGCATCATTTGATCGGGGCGCATGTTTTCGCCCAAAAGGCGGAAAACGGCAAATCCTCGATTATCATCACTTGCAAAAACAATGACCTCATTTATCGCATCTTCTTCGCCTGTATATTTTAAAGTGGCGTTCCAATCATTACTTTTTATTCGTGTCAATTCTTTATACTGCTCTTGGTCCAGGATTGCTTTTAATTCCAACCTTTCTTTTTCGTAATCAGCTGTATCACCCTCAATTATAGGATATGCAACCACATTCACTTTTTTTATGGTGTTCAAGATTTCCTGCTCCTCTTGGGTAAAATTGTTGTTTTTCCCCTGAAGCAAACTTGCAGCAATATCCATTTTTACGAATTTATCATCGTCTTGCTTCTCTACTAAATATTTCTGCAAGGATTTGTCATTGCAGGAAACTAAAGCCGTAAGCCCAAAAACAAGTGCAGAAATGTATTTTAGTGTCGCCATTTTTTTATTGTTTTTTCTTTTTATCAATGTTTTTTAATTGATTGCTGCCAGGAACTTTCAACTCTTCAGTCAATTTAGAGATTTGTTTTAAGTCAATATTTCCGGTGATACTCATTATTATAGTGGTGGGTTTGCCGTCAACTATTCCGTCCAAGTGCATCAACAACTCGCTTACATAATTATCGTTTTTACCTTCCTTACTATAAAATTTAATGTTTTTGCCATCTTCCTTCACGCGCATTAGTTCGCCTAAATTTGAGGAAGTGGAAACATATTTTGCCACAGCGTCATCCATTTTCTTTGCCACGGTTGCATTGTCGGTGGTGAAGATTTTTATGTTGTCGAGATCGTTTACCATTTTAAGATAAGCTTGGGCCTCGGGATCTGTGGAATTAAGGTCCATTTTACTTAAAAGCTTGAACATGTTTTTTGTAACTACTACAGAGGTTACGTCCTTTTCATCTTCAAAGGAATCGAAAGCATTCTGGCTCCAAGAAACCAATGGCGCTAATGTGAGTATTAGAATAATTACTATTTTTTTCATCTTTTTTTTATTTACTATTAGTTACTTCTTTTTAATATTAGTGTATTAATCACTGGCTCGTTGTTTTTAATCGTTGTACGGAATCAATTTCTTTAACCATTCACTCAAAAATTCTATCCTTAGTAATTGCAAACTGCTTCACGTATGATAATTGTTCCGTTCCCCTGTTCAAATTTTCGGAGAGCAGCATCATAGCATTTTTACTTTGTTCAAACGCGGCTAAAGCTTCCATTTCCTCCTGCGTATAACGCGATTGTGACAGATAAAAACTGCCAACTCCCAAACCAACAACTAAAATTGCCGCTACCGAATACCGCCAAGCTTTGTTGACCTTTGGCTTGCTATCGGGCAGAAGGAGCGCCTTGTGCGAGTGTTCCTGCTTTGCTACCTCCATTCCTAAAAAAATCGGTTTGTATTGAACCAATGCATCCGCCACGGTTTGTTGGGTGAAATAGTCCCGCAATATCTTTTCTTCTTCAAGACTGGTCATGCCTTCAAAATAGGCATCCAATAATTTTTTTATGTTATCCAATTCCATAATTATAATTTTTTATCATTGCATCCCTAACTGTTTTCCGTGCGCGGGAAAGCGCCACTCGAACCGCTGTTTCATTGCTGTCCAGCATTTTTGCGATTTCGGAAAATTCAAACTGTTCCACATCCCGAAGTTGAAGCACAATTTTTTGCTGCTCTGGCAGTGAGTCCATAATTCTGAAAACAAGTGCCACGCTATCATTGGATTCAATCTGTTTTTCAACATTTTCAGAAGTGTGGTAATTACTGTGAACGATTTTTAAATTCGAAGCCTGTTTTGATTTCAAGCGGTCCAAGCAATAATTTTTGGTCATCGTTATTGCAAAGGCTTCAGGATTTTTCAGGTTTTCAATATTCATTTTTCCGTTCCATAATTTCAACAAAACTTCTTGCACAGCGTCCTCAGCTTCGTCCTTAGAAACCAAAATTCTTCGGGCCAAACGGTATAGTTTATCCCTAAAGGGCATTACTATTGCAATAAATTCGGTTTTGTCCATTTGGTGGTTGGTTTTTTCCGGCTTCTATTTTAATGACGAACGGGCTGTATTTTTGTTACATCCTTTATTCATTAGCTGTTCATTGAATCATGTAAAAGGCTTATATTTTTTGATTTTTATTTTCATAAGAAATTTTGTCCCGAATTGAATTTGGTCAAAAAAACATATTTTTACCATTGCAATATAATCCCTAATTTACCTGTTCTAATCCCAAACAATAACAAACTTATTTATGAAAAGAAATTTTTTCATTTCACTGTTAACCGTTGCGGTCCTTGCCGTTTCCTGTTTTGAAGATATGGATGATAACATCCAAATAGCTTCTACACTGGAAATTCAAAATTTTGTATATCGTGGGCTCAACTATTATTACCTGTACAAGGCCGATACGCCAGAGCTTGCCAATGACGCATTTGGCAGCCAAGGCGAACTTGATAATTTTCTCGATAATTATGGTTCCCCCGAAAGTTTGTTCGATTACCTACTTTCGCCACAAGATAGATTTAGTGCCATTTTTAGTGACTTTAGAGTCATTGAAGATGCGCTCAGCGGAATAAGCCTGAGCAACGGAATGGAGTTTGGCCTTGTGAAATACCCGGACAACAGCGGCAATGTTTTTGGCTATGTGCGTTACGTTTTGCCGAATACCGATGCCGAAGCTGCGGGCCTAAAACGTGGAGATATTTTCACCAAAATTGATGGACAGCAAATAACCACGGAAAATTATATTGAATTGCAAACGCCCGATAGCTATACCATTGGGCTGGCAACATTTGATGGTTCTAATTTTATTTCCACTGGAGAAACGATTAATCTGAACAAAACCCAATACAACGAAAACCCTGTTTTTTTGGTGAAAACCCTAAATGTCAATTCAGAAAAAATCGGTTATTTAATGTACAATGGTTTTATAAAAGATTATGAAACACAGTTAAATAGTGCCTTTGCCCAATTTATAGCCGAGGGCGTTACCAATTTGGTTTTGGATCTTCGTTACAACGGTGGCGGTTCGGTTGAAACGGCTACCGATTTGGCCAGTATGATTACGGGACAATTTAACGGACAGGTATTTTACAAGGAATTCTGGAATTCAGACCGTCAAGCCGAAAATGCATCGGATGGTTTATTTGATAGCTCGATCAGCAATGGTTCTGCCATAAACAGTCTTAATCTTTCTAACGTCTATATTTTGACCACTCGAAGAACTGCTTCCGCCAGTGAGTTGGTTATAAATAGCCTAAAGCCTTATATCAATACGGTACAAGTTGGCGATACCACCACGGGCAAATTCCAGGCTTCGTTTCTTCTTTACGATGCGCCGGCACCAGCCTTTAGCAGGCAGGAAGCGAACGCATCGCATTATTATGCAATGTTGCCGTTGGTTTTCAAAACCGCCAATGTAGCAGGAAATACGGATTATGTTGAGGGCTTATTTCCGCAGATTGCGTTGCAGGAAGATTATTTCAATTTAGGGGAATTGGGCGATGAAAACGAACCCCTTCTTGCCGCTGCCCTTTTTGAGATAGCCGGCAGACCCTTCCACGGTAGAAGGGACTTCAAGCCGTTAAAAGAAATTTCACACAGTAAGGCGGATTCGCCCATTTACGGAAAAATGATCGGGAATAATTAATATTAAATAATAAATAAAAAGAGTCCCATAAATTCAGTATTTATGGGACTCTTTTTTAGTTGAGTTATTTAAAGAAGTTTATTCATTAAAATAAATTCCTCCGGGCACAATACCAGTTTGGAATTCCTCGAGTTGTTGGTTCGTGGCAATATCATAAATCAATAATGAACCTTGGCTGGCATAATTTTTAGCATCTGCGGCATACAGCAATCCGTTCTTTGCCTGAAGCGTATAAAAGTTACCATCTATAATAGCCGTACCCGGCAAATTAATGGAAGCGGTGGATACTTTATAAACTTTCCCATCAAGATTATAAAAAAGATTAGACCCATCCATTGTCAAGCTGCTAGGGTGTTCCGTTGTGCCAAAAGTGAAAGTTTCCATAACTTGATTTGTTCCTAAATCCACCTTAACAATTGAGCCGGCAGTTTCGGTGCCTGTATAGTCCGGCATTCCGCCACAAAGCACGTAAAGCGTATTGCCCATAACTACCATAGAGTTTGGAACATCACCAACGGTGATAATGCTTTCAACACTATTTCCCGAAATAACGGAAATTTTATTGTTCTGCCCATAACCTCCTTGATGCGCAACGTAAATTTTATTATTTGCTTCTAACAATCTCTCTGGGCCAAAATCTACGGGAATTGTTGCAGAAATAGTATTGTTGCGCAAATCCAATACTGCTAAATAATCATCCGTGTTATCAATCGGGTCGCCCCAGTTGGTCACATAACCTTTGTTGCCGGCAACGGAAACAAAATATCGCGGATTGTCCAATCCTGTAGTAATAGAATCAATACTTTCGAAAGAGTAACGATTTGCTATTTCTATTTTATGGGAATTGCTCACTACTATGTAGGCATTATCCTCCGTAAACCCCATGGATTGTACAATATTGCCCAATTCCTTTCCATTCACGTTTCTGAAAATGTTCTGTGCCACGGTACTGTAATCCTCCGAAATAAATGTAATATTCCCACTTCCATTATTGAATGGGCCTTCGTTGGTAACAAAAATCCCTTCGGCAAAGGCCTCGGGCACAATTTCCGTTTCAACGGTATCATCATCACTGCTACAAGCGGCAAATAGCAAAGCCGTAAAGGCCATAAAAATTATTTTTTTCATTGTTTTCATATTAGTTATATATTAAAGTTTAAGAATATTTCAAAATTTCGAGATGGCATGGGTCGGTATGAAACGCTTTCGTAGTACACATTGAAAACATTTTTCAGCCGACCTCCGAATGTAACATTCGCATTAGCGGGTAAAGTGTATTGCGCACCCAGATTGAAGACCGAATAGCTAGCTACAATGTCACTATTATCAGTTGTAGTAAATGCTTCGCCATTGAATAAGCCTTGAAAATAGAACGAAAATCTGTTGAAATTGTAATCCAATGTTCCCATTATTTTATGAAACGGAACATATATAAGTTGCTTTTCAGTTTCCAAATCCTCTGCTTTTGTATAGGAATAATTTGCACTGAAATCCAATAAATGCGCGGGGTTGAGCCTAAGGGAATATCCCAATTGCGCCTCTATGCCGTAATTTCTGGTATTGCTAATATTTTCGGGTTGCCACACTCCGCCATTTCCTGGCACCCATTTTATTAAATTTTCTGAAGAAATATAATAAGCGGCAACATCTGCCCTAACTTTTCTGAACATAAACTCCTGTCCCACTTCAACCTGATATGAAGTTTCCGGCTGCAGCTCCTTATTTCCACCGGCATTCCAAAACAAATCATTAAACGTTGGCACACGGTAATTTTTTGAACCATTCATCCGAAGCGCATAGTTTGTCGTAACCTTATATTTGGCATCGGCAGAAAAAAGAAACGGATTATCAAAGTCATTTAAAAACTCCTTTCGGAAATTAATTCCATATGTAAATTTCCCTGAAAGTTTATGGTTCAGCAATAAAACTGCGGCCAAGGTTTTGCGGGTATTACTTCCTACATTGTCCCCTTCCGCTTCAACGAATGTATATTCCGCTTTTCCGTTTATGCGAATGTTTTCTGCAAATAAAACCTCTGCCTGCATACCACCCATAAATGTATGTGCGTTGCCGCCGGTACCGTGCGGCTTTTGGCTATTTGGGAAATAGGTGTATTTCTCAAAAAGATGGGCAAAACTTCCCTTTAAATCCATCCTGCCTATTTTCTGTTGCAATTGCCACAAGTTTCGAGTGTTAATATCCTGATAGGCATCTTTTCCAATTGTATTTAAACTCCCGGAGAAATTGCGGTCATTATAGGAATATTCTGAATTCCAGGTTGCCACGCCGTGTTTCATTCTTCGAGCCTCGTTCACTTTTGCGGTAAACCTTAAAAACTGTCCGTGATTGTTTTTTTTGTTTTTATTTACGTACGAGTAGTCATTCTCAGAACTAATAAAATCCACTCCCACGTTTAAATAATGATCGCCCCAGGTTTGGGTAGTGCTCATATTTCCGCCGAATGTGGAAAAACTTCCATAGCGAATGCCAATATGGGTTGTGTCTATTTTTTGAAAAGTAAAACCATTGTTCAAATGAACGCTTCCGCCCACGGCGCCACTGCCATATTGCACGCCTCCGCCGCCGCTGCGAATGGAAATTTCACTATAATTTAACGGTGATACGGTACTGAAATCAGTCTGCCCCGTAAACACCGAATTAATATTTATACCGTTCCATATTACAGCAGTTTGCGCGGCATTCGTTCCACGGAAAGAGGGTGAGGAAACCATCCCAAAACCATTTTCCTTAAAATAAATGGAAGAATTATATCGAAGAATTTCCGTTAATGACAATGCGTTTCTTTCAATAATGGAATCGGCAATTTTTTCTACTTTATATCCTTTTGAAAAATGAATCAATTTGGAGTCTGTCAGTACCACTTCCGGCAATTGCTGAATACTGTCCAGTTGCGCAAAAGCGGAAGCCGTGCACAGAAAAACCATAAAGAATATGTGTAGCCAATTTTTCTCCATAATTCAACCTTTATCCCGAAAGTTTGATATTTATATGTTTGAATTTGGCAGGTCTCCTGGCTTGTCTTTTGTGCCACCTTCCCATTCGCCCATGCGAACAGTGGTTTGAAGAATGCACGCCCAAAGAAATATTCGGGACGACTTACAGTTGCGGGAACAGCATAGGATTTTTCTGATTTAGCTTGCCAATTCTCAGTGGCAAAATCTTTCACCTATTTCCCTTTTAAGAGGTTTTTCCACTATGGAAAACACTCACCAAAATTCTGGGCAAAAATAGAATTTTAATACTAGTACACCCAAACAAAACCATTATTTTTGAAGATGCAAAAAATTGTTTTATTCATCTTTATGCTTTGTGTTTACGCTTCATGCCGAAACAACGCCAAATCCAGTAGTGAAAAATTACAAACCGATCAACAAAAAGAAACAATCGCAATCACGCACTCCAAGGGGTTTGAAATTCAATCCTTTGATGGCTATAAAACTGTTACATTAAAAAATCCTTGGCCCGGAACCAGTAAAACATTTACCTATGCCTTGGTAACAAAACAAGGTTCCCTTCCCCAGCATGGAAAGTTTGATGCAGTAGTCCACATTCCCGTAAAACGGTTAGTTGTAACTTCAACCACGCACATTCCTTCATTGGAAATGTTGGGCGAAACCGAAACATTGGTAGGTTTTCCGAACTTAAATTATATTTCTTCGGAAAACACCCGTAAAAGAATAACGGCTAAAGAAATTACGGAACTAGGCAGGAATGAAGCCATAAACACCGAAATATTATTAGATTTAAATCCGGATGCCGTGGTCGGTTTTGCTGTTGACGGTAACAATTCCACGTTCGCAACAATTGAAAAAATGGGCATTCCCGTTTTGTACAATGCGGACTGGACCGAAACCTCCCCATTGGGAAAAGCGGAATGGATTAAATTTTTCGGCGTACTTTTCAACAAGGAAAAACAGGCCGACAGTATTTTCAAAAATATTGAAAGAGAATATGTTTCAGCAAAAAATACAGCATCGCAAACCTCAAAAAAACCGACGGTTATCGCTGGGGCAATGTACAAGGACGTTTGGTACATGCCTCAGGGAGATAGTTGGGGCTCCCAATTTATTGACGATGCCAATGGCCATTACCTTTGGAAGGATTCGCCCGGCACGGGCGGATTATCCTTAAACTTAGAATCGGTGCTCGAAAAAGGTCAGAAAGCAGAATTTTGGATTGGCCCAGGCCAGTTCACAAGTTTGGAGGAAATGAAAAACGCGAGTCAAGTTTATTCACAGTTTACTGCTTTTAAGACTGGAAATGTTTATTCTTATAGCCTAAAAAAAGGCGAAACCGGCGGAGTTATTTATTTTGAACTCGCTCCCAATAGACCCGATTTAGTTTTGAAAGATTTGATAAAAATTTTGCATCCGCATTTGTTACCAGAGCACGAACTTTACTTTTTTGATAAATTGCAATAATGCAAACCCCGCACACATTTCGACTTCATTTTATAGTACTTTTTGTGGTGCTGTTTGTTCTTTTTTTTATTAATCTGAGCGTCGGTTCAGTATCCATTCCATTAAATGAAATTTTTTCTATTTTTTTAGGAAAAGGCGCATCTAAGGAAACTTGGCACTTTATTATACTGCAGTACCGACTTCCGAAAGCAATAACTGCCATGCTTGCCGGTGGCGGGTTGGCCATTTCCGGATTGCTGATGCAAACGCTTTTTCGCAATCCATTGGCAGGACCTTTCGTGCTAGGTCTGAGCAGTGGGGCAAGCTTGGGCGTAGCAATTTTGATTTTGGGCGCAAGTGCATTTGGAGGTTTTTTCGGCACGCTTATATTAAGCCAATGGAGTTTGGTAATTGCCTCTGCAATGGGGAGTTTTTTAGTGCTTTTGGCGGTATTAGCGGTAACTTTCAGAATTAAAGATACGATGGCAATTTTGATAATCGGTCTAATGTTCGGCAGCGTGACCACCGCTGTGGTTTCCGTACTCTCCTATTTTAGTGATGCGGAACAGTTGCAACAATACATTTTTTGGTCCTTCGGAAGCCTGGGAAATCAGTCATGGCAGGGGGTGCTAATTTTGGGAATTTCTTTTTTGGTAGGATTAATTTTAAGTGTATTTAGCAGCAAATCCTTGAACGCGCTGCTGCTCGGCGAAAATTATGCGAAAAGCATGGGGCTTCGGATTAAGCGAACAACTTTTATCATTATTCTTGCAACCAGTATTCTTGCCGGAAGCATCACTGCATTCGTGGGGCCCATCGCTTTTGTAGGTTTGGCCGTACCCCATTTGGTTCGGCAGTTCTACAAAACAGCGAACCATTTTGTATTATTGCCGGCTGTTCTTATTTGCGGCAGCTTGCTAATGTTGGTTTGTGATACGGTAGCACAGCTGCCATTAAGTGAATTTACGCTGCCAATAAACGCGATAACGTCATTAGTTGGCGCGCCGGTTGTAATTTGGTTGTTGGTAAGAAAACGTAAACTCTTCTTTTAATGGATTTAGAAGAAAAAAAAATCATATTGCAAACAACGGCACTTTCCGTGGGCTATGCCAATAGAAAAGCTGAATCCAAAATTGCTGAGGATATAAATTTTTCAATTGCCAAAGGTGAATTAGTTGGATTAGTAGGTGCAAATGGCATAGGCAAATCCACATTATTGCGTACGTTGACAGGAATGCAAACACCTTTAAATGGCCAAATAATTATAAACGGAAAAAATTTAAAGGAATACTCCCCCTTTCAACTTGCAACGCAGTTGAGCGTGGTATTGACAGAAGCCCCAGCCTCAAAAAATCTATCTGTGTTGGAGATGGTTTCCCTTGGTAGACAGCCCTATACCAATTGGATGGGCGGCATTGCCGATGACGATAAGAAAGCCATAAATTGGGCGCTTCAGGCAACTGAAACCCAAGCGCTCGCCCCCAGAAAATGTTTTGAATTGAGTGATGGACAAATGCAGCGCGTTGCAATTGCAAGGGCATTGGCTCAGGATACGCCCATCATTATTCTTGATGAGCCTACCACGCATTTGGATATTTATCACAGGGCCTATATTTTAAAATTGCTGAAAAGCCTAACTTCCTCCACACAAAAAACTATTCTTTTTTCAACGCATGAAATAGATTTGGCAATTCAACTTGCGGATAAAATGTTAGTTATGACTTCGGAAAAAACATTTTTTGATTCACCCTGTAAATTAATTGAAGCCGATCATTTTGCTGCATTGTTTCCGAAGGATATTATAGATTTTGATGCAGCCACGGGCCGCTTTACCATTCGGAAATAGATATCTTTATCTTTAATTTTTTTTATAATGATTGAAACTTTTCTCTACCTTCTTTTTGCTGCAATTTGGGCGATAGGTGGCGCATTTTTGGGAAATTATTTTGCACGTTTAAAAAGCAAATCCGAAACTGGTAAATTGGAAGAAAGGCTCAATAATGCTACATTACAAGAAGAAAAATTGAACGCGCGTTTGGGGATTTTGGCTTCAGATAAAGAGGCGCTTCAAAACGAAAAGGAACAGGCAAACATTCAACTTTCAAAACAAAACGCCGAATATAAAGCCCTACTTTCCGAATTTGAAAAGGAGAAAGAACGGTTCAAAAATTTTGAGAAGGACTTTAATGACAAATTCGAAAATCTCGCCAATAAAATTCTAATTGAAAAAACCCAAAAATTCACGGAACTAAACAAGGACAATATTGAAGGTATTTTGAAACCACTGAATGAAAGGATTAAAAATTTTGAGGAAAAGGTCGGCAAAAACAATATAGATTTCGTGAGAACCCACGCCGAGTTGGGTAAACAGCTTCAGTTTTTGAACGAACAAAATATTAGAATAAGCCAAGAGGCCGATAATTTGACCAAAGCTTTAAAGGGCAATTCGAAAATACAAGGTAACTGGGGCGAGATGATTCTTTCTAGAGTATTGGAAGAATCTGGCCTGGAAAAAGGCCGTGAATATACGCTGCAAGACAGCCACGAAAATCCTGACGGCGGCAGACTTCAAACCGACGTTATTATTCATCTTCCGGATGGAAAAAAAATGGTGATTGACAGTAAGGTTTCATTGACGGATTTTGAAAGATATGTTTCCGAAGAGGATGAAAACTTGAAGAATATACATTTGAAAAAACACATAGATTCTATTAAAAAGCACATTGTTACTTTAAGCGACAAAAAATATTATCATGCCATAAATGAGAGCCCGGACACTATTTTCATGTTCGTTCCCATTGAACCTGCTTTTGCAATTGCCGTTGCCAATCAGCAAAATTTGTATCAGGAAGCTTTTAAAAGAAAGGTTATGATAGTAACTCCCTCCACTCTTTTGGCAGCTTTGCGGCTAGTAGAAAATCTCTGGGAAAATGATAACCAAAAAAGGAATTCGCTCGAAATTGCAACCGAAGCTGGCAAACTTTACGATTCATTTGTGGGACTTTTGGATGAACTCGGAAAAATAAAAAGACAGATGGGCACCGTACAAAGTTCCTTTGATAATGCATTGGTGAAGTTGGAAGGTCGGGGGAATTTAGCCGCAAGGGTAGAAAAACTTAAGAAATTGGGAGCTATCGCGAACAAACAAATTGACCGTCACCTTTTGAATAATGCTTCAGAAGAAGATGAATAACATCCTTTATTTTATGGGCAAAAAGTTATAATTGACCCCAAAATAGTTTTTTTAATTTAAAAATATATCTTTGGCATCCCTTTAACAATCTTATCCATGAAAATAAAATTACTCCTTGCGACTTTATTATTAAGTCTTCCCATATTTTCACAAACTAATTTCGAACCTGGTTATATTATTTCAGATAATGGAACCAAAACGCAATGTCTTATTAAAAATGAAGATTGGCGCGCAAATCCCACAACATTTGAATATAAATTGGAGGAAAACTCCGAGGTGAAAATGGGCAGTATTCAAAATGTCACTGAATTCGGTTCAAGCAACTCCTTTAAATTTATTAAAGCAACTGTGGATATCGACCAATCAACGGATGTGACCAATAATCTTACCGACGTCCGCAATCCGATAATGACGAATGAAACCTTATTTTTAAGAGTATTGGCTGAGGGGAAGGCATCTCTTTATGCCTCCGAAAGGGAGAACATAAAACGGTATTTTCTTAAATTGGAAAACGCCGATATTGCGCAACTTGTTTATAAAAGATATCTTATTTCCCCCTCTTCAATTGGTACAAATGAATATTACAAACAGCAACTTGCGACGGCCCTACCCTGCAATGATTTGAATGAAAATAGTTTTGAAAATCTGCAATATAAAAAAGGTAAATTGATTCGGATTATTACTGATTATAACCGATGTAAAGGATCTGAAACAATTGTTTATGGCAACAAGGAACAAAGCGGACTATTTAATTTGACCCTTCGTCCGGGAATAACTTTTTCATCATTTTCCATTAAAAGACAGGGCGAAGATGGACTTGATTTTGAAGATAAAACAGGCTTTAGAATTGGTCTTGAAGCGGAATTCGTCCTGCCTTTCAACAATGGCAAATGGGCATTATTTGTGGAACCTACCTATAGAAGTTACAGTTCGGAAGCTACAATTGTTGACAATTCCTTACCTACAATCACCAAAATAAATGTAATAACCATTGATTACAATTCAATCGAACTGCCTTTGGGAGGCAGGTATTATATGTTTTTGGACTCAGATTCGGTCTTCTTTTTGGATGCAGCAGTTCTCTTTGACGTATCAAATTTAAATTCAAAGATGGAATCTGATTTGGGAGGAAAATATGATCTTGATGTTAACGCAGATATTGCTGTCGCGTTGGGTGTGGGGTATAAATTTAAAAATAAATATAGTGTATCGGCTAGATACCATACACCTCGGCAAGTTCTTGAATATAATAATCTTTCATCAGCCTACAATTCATTCATGTTGATTGCGGGGTATAATTTTTTATAAAGCAAGATGGAATACTATTTTGCTCAACAATGAAAATTGTATTTCTAATTATTTTTTCGCGATTTTTAAAGTGGTTTGCATGTTATTTGAAGTCACTTTCACGAAATACAAGCCACTGTTTAACCGGCTCATGTCCACCTGAGTGATATTGCTAGCGCCCTTTCCTTGAGATACCAAAGTTCCCAAAACATTATATATTTGATAGGTGTCAATTTTGAAAATTGAAGAAATAGTCAAATCATTTTTAACCGGATTTGGGTAGAAGTTCAGGTTTTTAATAAATTTTTCTTCCGTGGAAAGCTTGCCTACCACCGTCACCTTTCCATGCATTGAAGGATCCGAATCATTTTGGTATTCCGTTACGCCCACTTTGTTAAATGTATAGGAAAAATTGCTGTTCAACCCTTTTAATGCGCCGCTATCAAAATCTTCAGCGCCGTTGGGAAGACTAGTAACCGTTTTTTGTGAAGTATCCGCCCAGGACCAAAGCACTGTATCGCCTATTTGAATTGTAGGACTAGCCACAGATTCGTTGATTCCCTGTATCCAAGCAATTTCCACAGCATTCTGTGCAGAGAGAATGTTACATGCAAATAAGAAAAGGTACAAAGTAATTTTTTTCATAAATGAAAGGTTTCGTAGGTTGATAGTCTAATTTACAAAAAAAAACCAATTTATACGCTAATGGATTTTCTTATACTATTTGCTCAAATACATTTTTCTTCGAGCATATAAATCATAAAAGGCGTCATCCTTTAAACTATCAATGAATAAAATACTTTCACCCGTACTCTTCATTTCGGGCCCTAATTGTTTGTTTACATTAGGAAATTTATTGAAACTGAAAACCGGCTGTTTAATTGCAAAACCTTCCAATTTCGGGTTAAAATCGAAATCGGTTACTTTATTGTGGCCCAGCATGACTTTGGTGGCATAATTTACGTACGGTTCGCCATAAGCTTTTGCAATAAAAGGAACCGTTCGCGAAGCTCGCGGATTTGCCTCAATAATGTAAACAATATCATCCTTAATAGCGAATTGCACGTTTATCAATCCTACAGTGTTCAAAGATTTTGCTATTTTGATGGTGTGATCCTTTATCTGCTGCATCACAAATTCACCAATATTGAAAGGCGGCAAAGTTGCGTTTGAGTCTCCGGAATGGATTCCGCAAGGCTCAATATGTTCCATTATTCCAATGATGTATACATTTTCGCCATCGCAGATTGCATCCGCTTCGGCTTCAATGGCGCCATCCAAATAGTGGTCGAGCAATAATTTATTATTAGGAATTTTCCGAAGCAAATCCACCACGTGCTCTTCCAATTCCTTTTTGTTAATAACGATTTTCATTCCTTGTCCTCCTAAAACATAGGAAGGACGAATCAATAGCGGAAAATCCAATTGGTCCGCCAAAGCCAAAGCTTCCTCAGTTGTTTCGGCAGTTCCAAACTCTGGATATGGAATATTATTTTCTTTCAAAAGTGTGGAAAAGCTTCCACGATCTTCAGCTAAATCAAGCGATTTATAAGTTGTGCCGATGATGTTGATTCCGTAACGGTCTAACTTTTCCGCCAGTTTTAGTGCGGTTTGTCCGCCCAACTGAACGATTACGCCTTCTGGTTTTTCGTGGCGAATTATATCGTAAATATGTTCCCAAAAAACCGGTTCGAAATACAGTTTATCCGCCACGTCAAAATCTGTGGAAACGGTTTCAGGATTACAGTTTATCATTATGGTTTCGTAACCACATTCGGCAGCAGCCAAAACCCCGTGAACACAGCAATAATCAAACTCAATGCCCTGCCCTATTCGGTTTGGGCCGGAACCGAGCACGATAATTTTCTTCTTTTCGGAAACGATGCTGTCATTTTCGGAATATGGCTTTTGACCTTGAAGTTGAATTTCATTTTCAAAAGTGGAGTAATAATATGGCGTTTCGGCCTTAAATTCCGCGGCGCAGGTATCAACCAATTTATAAACGCGCTGAATGTTCATTTCCTCGCGCTTTTTATAAATTTGGCTTTCCAAACATTTCAACATATGCGCAATCTGCCTGTCGCCATAGCCTTTTTGTTTTGCTTCAAGCAACAATTCCCTCGGGAGTGTTTCCAAAGTATATTTTGAAATTTCCTTTTCCAATAGAAATAACTCTTCATATTGGCGAAGAAACCACATATCAATTTTTGTTATTTCCTGTATTCTACTCAGCGGAATTCCAATCTGTATTGCATCATAAATTACAAAAACACGGTCCCAACTTGCATTTTTCAGCTTGTCGAGAATTTGTTCGTAATTGGTGTAGCTTTTTCCGTCGGCGCCAATTCCGTTTCTTTTAATTTCAAGGGATTGTGTGGCTTTGTGAAGCGCTTCCTGAAATGATCGGCCAATGCCCATAACTTCTCCAACGGATTTCATCTGAAGACCCAACGTACGGTCAGATCCTTCGAATTTATCAAAATTCCAACGTGGAATTTTTACAATTACATAATCCAAAGTAGGTTCAAACAACGCTGAAGTTGACTTTGTGATTTGATTGTTCAACTCGTCCAAAGTGTAACCGATGGCAAGTTTGGTAGCAATTTTCGCAATTGGGTATCCCGTTGCTTTTGAAGCCAGAGCCGAGGAGCGGGAAACACGCGGATTAATTTCAATTGCAATTATTTCTTCTCTTTCATCGGGGCTCACTGCAAATTGCACATTACAACCACCGGCGAAATCGCCGATGCTTCGCATCATCAAAATAGCCATATCGCGCACTTTCTGAAAAGTGCGGTCATTGAGAGTCATTGCCGGCGCCACGGTAATGGAATCTCCAGTGTGTATTCCCATCGGGTCCATATTTTCGATGGTACAAATAATTACTACGTTATCATTCTTATCACGCAATAGCTCCAACTCATATTCTTTCCAGCCCATCATTGCCTTGTCAATCATCACCTCGTGAATGGGTGAAATTTCTAAACCGTGGGAAAGCAATTCGTCAAAATCCTCTTCCCGGTAAACGATGGAAGCTCCTGCCCCGCCTAGCGTATAAGAGGCGCGAATAACCAACGGAAAACCGAATTCCTGCGCAATTTCCTTTCCTTGCAAATAGGAATTAGCGGTTGCCTGCGGCGCCATACCTACTCCTATTTTTTCCATTAAACTTCTGAACTTTTCTCGGTCCTCGGTAATATTTATTGCATCAATATCAACTCCAATCAATTTTACGCCGAAGTCCTTCCAAATTCCTTTTTCATCCGCTTCAATACACAGATTCAAGGCAGTTTGGCCGCCCATTGTGGGGAGCACGGCATCAATTTGGGGATGTTTTTTTAATATTTTTATAATTGATTTTGTAGTAAGGGGCAAAAGATAAATATGATCGGCCATTGAAGGATCAGTCATAATAGTTGCCGGGTTGCTATTTATCAAAATAGTTTCAATACCATCTTCGCGTAATGAGCGTAAGGATTGTGAACCGGAATAGTCAAATTCACAAGCTTGACCAATAACAATTGGGCCGGAGCCAATAATTAAAACAGATTTAATTGAAGAATTTCTAGGCATTTTAATTTTATTTTTGGTGCCGCAAAATTACGACGCATTGGGGTATAAAAAAAAGGTGCTGCTTGGTTAAAACAACACCTTTTATATATAATTTATCAACATTATTTTTTGTGACGCGCTTCTGAAGATACTGAAAGTCTCTTTCTGCCTTTTGCTCTTCGGGCAGCCAACACTTTTCTTCCGTTTACGGTAGCCATACGCTCTCTAAAACCGTGTTTGTTTCTTCTTTTTCTTTTTGATGGCTGAAATGTTCTTTTGCTCATTATAGTATGCTTTAACTTCCGTGATATCCTTTTTTAAGAACCTTTGGGTACTACCTCAAAAGTCGGGTGCAAAAATACAAGAAGTTTTCACTTGCACAAACCTTTTTTATAAAAAATTCCTCAATTTTTTCGCAGCTATGCTATGCGGAAAAAATATTTGAATAAAATTTTCGAAATTGGCGACTATCTCGTTAATTTTTTTTCGAGTTCGCAGTTGTATTATCTTCCATATAGCCGTAAGTTTTTATACCTTTGTCGCCTTTGAAAATTTAGGCATTTGCACTCCATGAATCCACTTTACATTCTATTAATATTTCTGAATTTTGCAAGCTTGCATACAGCAAATTCGCAACATAAAATTGAATACGATCTTAAAAAGGGTGCTATATATAAGGTTGAACAGACAGCCGTTCAGAATATTGTACAAAAAATTGACAGCACTGAGCATTTTATGACTAACACTCTGGGAGGAACCTTTGTAATGGAAGTAGTAAATGTGGAGGATGGAAAATTTATAATCGATACCAACTTCGAAACCTTTAAACTCAAAACGGAATCCAACATTTATGGTGTTTTAACAAATCTTGACACCTCCATTTTACCCATTGATGAAAATGATATTGAAGCTAAAATTTTTCAAGGTTTAATTGGCGCGAAATTTCAAATGGTCTTGCTGAAAACTGGCAAAATTGAGTCGGTTACAGGAGTGGAAAACCTAGTTTCGAGCATGCTTAACCAAGTGGAATTTGACGACGATTTCACGAAGGCATTGATACAAAAAAGTGTTGCCAAAGAATTTAACAATACAGAATTGCTTGAAAGTTTGCAGCAGTTCACTTACATATATCCAGAAACTAAAATAAAAGTAAATCAAACCTGGAAGAATAGCTATACGGGCTCAGTGACCGCAAATAATACATGGACCCTAACCAATTATAGTAAAGATGCAATAGACTTGAAATCAATTGCAAATGTGCAACTTAGAACAAATGACGAGACGATATTAATGGAATTGCAGGGCGACCAACAAACTGTGGCGATCGCGCATACCAAAACAGGATTCATAAATTCCATGGTGGTGACGCAGCAAGTTCAAGGCATTACCATAATGCGCGATATGAATAACGTGGAAGTTCCAACCACACTAACTTCAACAATAACTTATAAATCCCTATAAAAAATGTTCAATAAAAACATTAAACTAGTTTTGGCCGCACTGGTTTTCGGAACGGCTATTTGGCAACTCACCGAAACGAATATTGGCAACGGCATTATGCTCATTCTGCTTTCTTTGATTTTTGTATTCTTGTATTTCAAAAACGAAATTATTCTGCTCGCCTTTCTACGTCTTCGTAAACAGGATTTCGCGGGCGCAAAAAAATGGCTGGACAAAATTAAAGAGCCCTCAGCAGCCTTGGTGCCAAAGCAGGAAGGATATTACAATTATTTAAATGGCCTTATGGTTTCACAAACCAACATGGTGGAGGCCGAAAAATATTTTAAGAAAGCAGAAAAATTAGGGCTCAATATGTCTGCCGATATGGCCATGACCAAATTAAACCTAGCCGGTATCGCAATGACCAAGAACCGGAAACGAGAGGCGGAACAGCTTATGGCCGAAGCCAAAGGTTTGGACAAACACAATATGCTAGATGATCAAATTAAAATGATGAAACAGCAAATGAAAAAAATGGGACAGCCACGCCAACAGTTTGGGCGCGGAGGTCGTGGCGGCAAAAGATTTTAAATTCTAATCTGTAGTTTCCCAAGGCTGAGCACTTGAACGAAATTTGGAAGCAGATCATCGAATATACTCCTGTAAATCAATTAAATACTTTAAATTTGCCCAAAGCTTTTGCTTATGGGTAGAAAACTACTTTACCTCTTCTTATTGCTCTTTTTTTCAGCTCAATCCCAAATTGAGCAAGGCCCTTTATTTTCTGAAGCAATTCAAAGAAACATAAAGAAGTATACGAAAAACTCACAGCGCGCCTACGTGGAACAAGATTTTGAACGTGCTGAATTTCTTTTTGACTCATTGATCAACAATGTTGTGAATGGAAGTTATCTTGATAATTTCAAGGTAAGAAAACTTTCGGGGAAGAAAATTGATCTCAACAAGTTTGATAAGCCGATATTTTTAATGACCTATGCCTCATGGTGTACTCCAGGGGTGGGTGAAATTCCAGCCCTGAATGAAGTTGCGGAAAAATATTACCAAAACATTGATTTTGTAATCCTTTTTTGGGATTCGAAGGAGAATGTTAGAAAGGCAACCCGTGGGTATTCCAGCAAAATTAACATTATTTATGTGGACGAAAAAGAAAATAAGCACGACAGGATAGTGGAAATTATGAAGCATAGTCTAGGGTTTCCTACTTCCTTTTTTATTGATGATTCGAAACGCATAGTAGATGTTCGGCGGGGCGTACTCCATCCATATAATGAAAAATATGAAATATCGTTTGAGTTAAATTATAACTCTTTTCTAAACGGTATTTCCCTTCTGAAGAATTTGGGTGTTGAAGAAAAAGCCCATTTCGCCTCAAAACAAAACCCGTAAAAATTTTTTACGGGTTCAACTTTTGTGATTTAAGGGTTATTGGTAATAACCTTTTTCGGGTATTTCAATAGCATAAACTTTTCCTGAGGAATTTTTCAAGAACGTATCCCGAAGCCACGGATTATGTAGTTTTAAAATTTTATAATTAATTCCGTAGGGCTTCACCCATTCTGCCCAATCTTCTACCGGAGTATCAACTTTAACTGTATACGTCGGGATGTTTGTGTATAAATCCTTTTCCCTGAAATTGAAGCCATATTTCTGCGGATTGTTTAGCATTTCCTTCAACGCCAAAATTCTGAAAACGTAACGGCTGGTTTCATCATTCAGCAGCAAATCGTAATAACTGGTTTCCTTTTGACGGTTTATTTGCTTATTCATTCCACCTACCCCAGCATTGTATGCCGCGGCGGCCATTGTCCAACTTCCGAATTTATTCTTTGCATTTTTTAAATATTCCGCCGCTACCATGGTAGCCTTTTCGAGATTGTAGCGTTCGTCAACGTAATCATTAATCTCAAGGCCATATTCCAAACCAGTGCCTTTCATAAAATGCCAAATTCCAGAAGCGCCCGCGGGCGAACTTTTATATTCCAGACCACTCTCAGCGACTGCCAAATATTTAAAATCATCCGGCAGGCCGTATTTTTTCAACAAAGGCTCTATCTGCGGAAAATATTTGTTTGCACGCTTAAAAAGAAGCAATCCATTTGATTGCCAATACACGTTAACCAACAATTCCCGATCCATTCGTTCACGAATATCCGGATTGTTCAGCGGCACGGGTTCGCCCGCAAATTCCAAATTTTCGGGTAATGGCAATGCATAAACATTATAATCATTTATTAATTTCTTTTCAAAATTTTCATCAGTTGGGGCATCCTGTACGGCGTGTATGCTAAGCGCGCAAACTGCTAAAATCCCCAATCCCAAACCTATTTTACCAATCATTTTCATAGTTTCATATTTTCAATAAAGATACAGAATTAAGCCATTTTTCAACCGGCGGATATATTTATTCTGCAAAAATTTCCAATAACTTTTTGGAAATTTCGCTTCCTTTGTTTAATATCATAATATGTGTTCCATCTTCAATTACTATGCAGTCTTTTATATATTTAATAGGAAAAACAATGTCAATTTCCCCATGGACATGGATTACATTTTCCAACTTTTCTGTTCGGTTCCATCGTACCATTTTTTCGAGAGCCCAATCCAAATATTGTTTGTTCCGCACGTATAGATATTGTTGATAAAGCGCCAAACGTTTTTTTGTTCGTGGCCCGATTGCGAATCTCGTAAGGTCATCCGCACTTAAAACCAAACTCGTGGGAATTAATTTATAGGCTCGGGTAAACCCTGCAACTCGCATCCGTCGTGGAAGCTCATTCCTAGTTTTGGCGCTTGAAATTATTATCAATTTTTTCAAGTTCAAAAATTCGTTCATTTCCTGCACTACTACTCCACCAAAGGACACACCAATCAAAATAGCATTCTCTTCAATTACGCGATTTGCCATTCTTTTTGCGTATTCGCGCAACGTTTCATCCTTTTGAGGAATTAGCCACTCCAAAATGTGTATTTGATACTTTTCGGGAAGCTTTATATTTCTAAATATTTCACCTCCAGCCGCTAATCCGGGGACAAAATAGACGTGTGTTTTTTTGGAATTCATAAGTCTTTTATGAAGTAAGGGCAAAGCTTAAAGATTATTCGTAAATTTACGAATACAAAGATAGAATTATAGAACAGTTAGCTTTTGGTGTAATTCGATCATTTTTAATGGTTCTTTAAATATATTTTGAACCCCAGAATTTCACAGTGCAAAGTTTTAGGAGTTCAAAATTTATTACTGCATTTTGAATAATTCTCGAATTTAAAATAAATCCTCATGATTGAAGATGTAGAAATTAACGACAACGAGTTTTTAAGACAATTTGAACTCGAAATTGGCGATAATATGGCGCGTATTGAATATGCCCTACAGGACCGAAAAATTTTCCTAACTAAATATGAAATGCCCGAGGACCTTGAAGAGCAGGGTTTTCGTGAGATTTTTATAAAAGCGGTTTTTGAGGAAGTGAAAAAACGTGGTATTAGCCTTGTTCCCACCAGTCCAGAAATTGCTGGATTTATGCGGAAAAACCGCAGAGTATATAAAGATTTGCTACCGGTAGGTATAAATATTTAGGCAAACACTTTTTCAGCGGTCTTGAACCTCACTAGTCCATCCGTATCAATCTCCGTAAGTGTTATTTCATGTAATGTATTAACCAATTCTGGATTCCACGGAGTTTTTACTTTCACATAATTTTCTGTGAAACCGTGAATGTAACCCTCTTTATTTTCACCCTCAAATAGAACGGTGCGAGTTGTGCCAAGCTGGCTTTCATAAAAAGCTCTTCTCTTTTTCGAAGAAAGTCCACGCAACATTTTGCTTCGTTTATTTCGTACTTTCATTGGTACTACGTTTTCCATTTCCGCAGCTGGCGTGTTGTCCCTTTCAGAATATGTGAAAACGTGCAAATACGAAATATCCAATTCATTCAAAAAATGATAGGTTTCAAGAAAACGTACGTCCGTTTCGCCTGGAAATCCTACGATAACATCAACACCAATGCAAGCGTGAGGCATAACTTCACGTATTTTTTCAACCCTTTCCGTATAAAGTTCACGCATATATCGGCGGCGCATCAATTTTAAAATATCATTGCTTCCGCTTTGCAATGGAATGTGGAAATGTGGTACAAAAGTTCTCGATTTTGAAACAAATTCAATGGTTTCATTTTTTAAAAGATTCGGTTCAATGGAGGAAATACGAAGTCTTTCAATTCCTTCCACTTCATCAAGCGCCCTAACCAATTCCAGAAAAGTGTGTTCGTGCTTTTTATTCCCGAATTCGCCTTTTCCGTAATCGCCAATATTTACGCCGGTCAGTACAATTTCCTTAATTCCCTGTTGCGATATTTCAAAGGCATTCTTCAATACATTTTCCAAAGTATCGCTTCGCGAAATGCCGCGTGCCAACGGAATTGTGCAATAGGTACATTTATAATCGCAACCGTCCTGCACCTTCAAAAATGCCCGGGTTCTATCGCCAATGGAATAGGAACCGACATAAAAATCGGCATCTTCAATTTCACAAGAATGCACTTCGCCAAAATCATTTTTTGAAAGGTCATTTAAGTAATCAGTGATTTTAAATTTTTCCGTAGCGCCTAGCACCAAATCCACACCATCAACATCCGCCAATTCCTGCGGTTTCAATTGTGCATAACAGCCGACGGCCGCTACAAAAGCTTTGGGGTTTGCTTTCTGTGCCTGTTTTACAATTGTTTTAAAACGCTTATCGGCATTTTCGGTGACGCTACAAGTGTTAATCACATAAATGTCAGCATTTTCCGAAAAATCCACGCGCTCAAAGCCCTCTCCCTCAAAACTTCTCGCAATAGTAGAGGTTTCACTGAAGTTAAGCTTACAGCCTAATGTGTAAAATGCGACTTTTTTTGGTGCGTCCATTATTGTATTTTTGGCAATTGAGGGCACAAAAATACAAACTAAATTCCGTTTCAAAAAAGCATGCAAAATCGTTTAAAAAATCTAGTGCAAAGAAGTTTTATAATTTGTGCGGCTATTGTTTTATTCTCTTGCGGAAATAATTCGGAAAATGAAAACGACCACCTCGTTTTTCGCTACAACGAACACGGAAACATCCCAACCCTGGACCCTGCTTTTGCGCGAAATCCCCAAGCTATTTGGCCAGCGAATCAACTTTACAACGGTTTGGTGCAATTGGACGATTCGTTGAATATTAAACCTGATATTGCCAAAAGTTGGATTATAAACGATTCTGCATATACATATACTTTTCAATTGCGGAATGATGTTTTCTTCCACCAAAATAAAGCCTTCGCACAAAAAGGATTGCACAGCCCAGCCCGTTATACGCGAAAAGTTACTGCCGAAGATTTTGTTTACAGTTTCAATAGATTGACGGATGAAAAAGTAGCGTCCTCCGGAAGTTGGGTAATGAATTATGTTGAAAGTTATCGCGCCGAAAACGACACAACTTTAGTAATCCAGTTAAAGCAGCCATTTCCAGCCTTTTTGGGATTACTTTCTATGCGCTATTGCTCGGTTGTTCCCAAGGAAGCTGTGGAGTTTTACGGCAATGAATTCCGAAGAAACCCTGTGGGAACGGGACCATTTCAATTTAAAATGTGGGAAGAAAACGTGAAACTTATTTTCAGAAAAAATCCCCTTTATTTCGAAAGGGACGAAAATGGAGATAAACTTCCCTATTTGGAGTCTGTTGCAATAACATTTTTGCCGGACAAACAAAGTGAATTTTTACAATTTGCACAGGGAAAACTTGATTTTATTTCGGGATTGGATAGCAGTTATAAAGATGAACTTCTTACTAATCACGGAGAACTTCAATCAAAATATAATGATTTGGCATATATGATTACGGGACCATATTTAAATACAGAATATCTCGGCTTCTTTTTGGGAACAAATACATCTGAAATAAAAAGCAAAACATTGCGGCAAGCCATTAATTATGGATTTGACCGGGAAAAAATGGTGACCTATTTGCGAAACGGAATGGGCATTCCCGCAACTCATGGCTTCATTCCAAAAGGATTGCCCGGCTACGCTGCAATTGACGGATATAAATACGAGCCCGAAAAGGCAAAGCAACTGATTGAAAAATACAAAAGCGAAACGGGCGATAGCACGCCGAAAATTACAATTGGCACAAATAGCCAATATTTGGATTTGTGCGAATATATTCAGCGTGAACTTGAAAAACTTGGAATTGTAGTAACTATTGACGTGATGCCGCCATCAACGCTAAGGCAAATGAAAAGTAGCGGCGAGCTTGATATTTTCCGCGCAAGTTGGATTGCCGATTATCCCGATGCAGAAAACTATCTTTCCCTTTTTTACAGCCCTAATTTTGCGCCCAACGGTCCAAATTATATGCACTTTAAAAATGACGCTTTTGACAGTCTTTATGTAAAATCACTTTCCATTTCAAACATTAATGAGCGAAAAATACTTTACGAAAAAATGGATTCAATTATTGTTGAAGAAGCTCCCGTGGTGCCATTGTTTTATGATATGGCGGTGCGTTTTGTAAACAAAAAAGTTTCCGGTTTGGGCATTAATCCGCAGAATTTTTTGGTTTTGAAAAATGTAAAAAAATCAAGTAATTAATAAGTCATTTGTTATTAATTATTAAACTACATAAATACTAAATTTTAAATTTTGAAAATTCAATTTACAACACCGTAATTCTACAGAAAATAACTTGAAAATTGAAACTTGAAACTTTTTAGCCTTTCCGCCACTTCGCAGTTTCCTCAAAAACGTGTTCCAAAATTTTTGAATCAATCTCTGAAAATTCAATATTTCTTCGTGCCATTACAACTTTGGCCACCTCAAAAGCTTTATCCGTTTTAAAGGTCGTAAAACCGCCGCTTCCGCCCCAACTGAAACTCGGGACAAAATTGCGCGGAAAACCGCTACCGAAAATATTTGCACTTACGCCCACAACAGTGCCAGTATTGAACATAGTATTTATCCCACATTTACTGTGGTCGCCCATCATCAATCCGCAGAATTGCAAGCCTGTTTTTGTAAAACCCTCAGTTTCATAATCCCAAAGACGAACTTCGGCGTAGTTATTTTTCAGGTTTGAATTATTGGTATCGGCGCCCAAATTGCACCACTCCCCCAACACTGAATTCCCCAAGAATCCATCGTGGCCTTTGTTTGAATATCCAAAAATAACCGAATTATTTACCTCGCCCCCCACCTTACTGTGCGGTCCTATTGTAGTATTCGTATAAATTTTCGCGCCCATTTTCAATGTGGAATGTTCGCAAAGCGCAAAGGGACCGCGCACCATTGAGCCTTCCATGATTTCAGCATCCTTGCCGATATATATGGGTCCTTCGGAAGCATTTAAAGAACAAAATTCCAATGTAGCGCCTTCTTCGATAAAAATATTTTCGGGATTTTTTGTCCAAATACCCTTCGGAATCGGTTGTGATTTTCTGCCTTTAGTTAGCAATTCAAAATCGCGTTTTATCGCTTCACCGTTTTTTGAAAAAATATCCCAAGTGTGCTCAATTCTTAAAACGTCATTGAGCGAATATTGAACAATATCAAAATTTTCAAAATCTACTTCCTGACCTTCCGTGGTAAAAAATGCGATGGGTTCATCATTAAAAAATAAAGCCTGGTTCTCCTCTAAACCCTTGACAATATTGGCCAGATTAACGGAAGGCAAGAAAGACGCATTAATAAATATATTTCTTTCCAGCTCCACAAAAGGATATTTTTCAGAAAGATAATCTTCCGTGACGGTGGTGGTTGTAAAACCAAGAAGATGCTCCCATTTTTCGCGAATGGTTAAAATACCTACACGAATATCGGCCACGGGACGGGTAAAAGTGAAAGGCAGAAGTTGGTTGCGCACGTTGCCGTCAAAGAGAATATAGTTCATAATTATTGCTGGTTGAAAATTGAAAGTAATGAATTTGGAATTTTATTTCAAATTCAGTAAAATAAACAATAAAGATAAAACAATCGAAAATGCACCGATGCAGGTGCCGACAATTGCCAATCGATAATTGCTTTCCGCTTTTTTTATTAGCGTCAAATTTTGCTGCGCCATTTGTTGGATCAATTCTGCCTGTTTGATCTCGTTATTCTCCAAAATTTCAATGCGTGCCAACAAACTTTCGGGATCAAAACTGTGGTTGTTTTCTGTTTTTGCCTTTTCCTTTTTGTTGGATGAAAGAATTCTTCCAGCCATCTCAGCCACAGAGAATGCGTGAGGTATTAATTGTGCCCAGGGTATCATTTTTGTCTTTTATTTATGAAGTAATAAAGATAGCAAAGGTGGATTCAACCCCAAATAAAAAGCCCCCGATTTCTCGAAGGCTTTTAAATGTTTTATAAAACCGAAAATTATTCCTCAGTTTTTGCGGCAGGTTTTTTAAACTTGTCGTACTTGTTTTTGAACTTGTCAATACGTCCGGCAGTGTCAATAAGTTTTGCCTTCCCGGTATAAAAAGGATGTGAGGAACGTGAAATTTCCATCTTCACCAAAGGATACTCAACACCATCTACCTCGATAGTTTCTTTAGTATCGGCAGTTGACTTTGTAAGGAATACATCTTCATTGCTCATATCCTTAAAAGCAACTATTCTATAATTTTCTGGGTGGATACCTTTTTTCATCTCTCTAATATTATAATTTAAAAATCTCTTTTACGACCTTTCGAAATTGAGTTTGCAAATTTAAGTATTAATTGGAATTTAGCAACAAATTATTACACTTTTTTAATTCTATCCCAAATACGCAGCAAATGTAACGTTTTGTTATCTTTGTTTACTAACAAAACGAACCTGCCTTCCCTCTTGAGAAGGTCAAAAAACCAAACAAAAAATGGAAAACCAAACTACTTCAATAAAAAAAATAGCGCTCAATTATGGCGTGCTATTGGCAATGCTTTCGATTGTTTTACAGGTAATTTCTTATGTGTTAGACGTCCACATTGACCGTCCATGGTGGTTAAGTGTGGTACAATTGCTAATTTCCATAAGCGTCATTGTATATGGAATAAAAGCATATAAAATAGCCAATGCGGGATATCTTACACTTAGTCAAGCTCTAAAGGTTGGTTTGGCAATTAGTCTTATTGCAGGAATTATTGCGGTAGTTTTCAATTTTATTTTCATGAATTATATTGAACCCGATTTTGTTCAGAAAACGCTCGATTTCTCCCGAGAAAAAATGATTGAGGACTATCCTAACATGTCGCAGGAACAAATAGAAAATAGTTTGGAAATTTCCGCCAAATTTATGACACCGTGGATTATGTCTGCCTTTGCAATAATTGCAACTCTGTTTTTTGGATTTATTATTTCCTTATTTGCGGGATTGGTAATGAAGAAAAACCCACCGCAACAAATTTAATTTTCTGAATGAATCTCTCCGTCGTCATTCCACTTCTTAACGAAGAAGAATCCTTAAATGAACTTTACCGTTGGATTGCGTCCGTAATGCATTCCAATGGTTTTTTATATGAGGTCATTTTTATTGATGATGGCAGCACCGATAAATCGTGGGATATCATTGAAAAACTTTCGGCGGAAAACTCCGAAGTAAAAGGCATCCGTTTTCAGAAAAATTACGGTAAATCGCAAGCTCTTCACGCCGGTTTCGCAATGGCGAAAGGCGACGTTATTATAACAATGGATGCCGATTTACAGGACAATCCAGAAGAAATACCGGCGCTTTATAAAATGATTACGGAGGAAAATTATGACCTTGTTTCCGGTTGGAAAAAGAAACGATACGATTCATTGCTCAGTAAAAATATGCCTTCAAAATTGTTCAATTACGCCGCGCGGAAAACCTCTGGCGTTAAATTGCACGATTTCAATTGCGGGTTGAAAGCTTATAAAAAAGATGTGGTAAAAACCATTGAAGTAACTGGCGAGATGCACCGTTACATTCCTGTCTTGGCGAAAAATGCAGGTTTTACCAAAATTTCGGAAAAGCCGGTTTTACACCAAGCCCGAAAATATGGCACCACAAAGTTTGGCGCAGAACGCTTCGTTCGTGGATTTTTGGATTTGATCACTATTTGGTTTTTGTCGCGTTTCGGGAAAAGACCGATGCATCTTTTTGGAGCTTGGGGCGCCTTTATGTTTTTCGTCAGTTTTTGCTTTGCAATATTTTTAGGCATAGACAAACTTTTCATAAATCCTTACGGAAGGCTAATTGCGGACCGAACCGAGTTTTATATAGCCCTGACCGCAATGGTTTTGGGAACACAACTTTTCCTCGCCGGGTTTTTGGGCGAATTGATACTTCGAAATAAAAAGGATTCCCGAAACTACATCATCAAAGAACAGCGAAACTTCCCAGATTAAACCGTGGGATTCGTTATTTTTGCACTTTAAATAAAGGAAATGATTTACGTAGATCCGAAGATTTTAGCCCGCGTTAACCAATGGCTCACCCCTTTTTTCGACGAAAAAACACAGCACGATATTAAAGAAATGATAGCCTACGATCCCGAAGGATTGGAGGACAGTTTTTACAAAAACCTCGAGTTCGGTACTGGCGGAATGCGAGGCATTATGGGTCTTGGCGACAACCGAATCAATAAATACACTTTGGGGAAAAACACCCAGGGACTCTCAAATTATTTAAATAAGCAATTTCCAAATAAAGAAATTAAGGTTGCAATTGCTTATGATTGCCGCCACAACAGCAAGGACTTTGCAAAAGTTGTGGCTGGTGTTTTTTCCGCAAACGGTATAAAAGTTTTTCTCTTTTCAGAATTGCGACCCACTCCGGAGCTTTCCTTCGCCGTAAAATATTTAAATTGTCAGGCAGGAATTGTTTTGACAGCTTCCCACAATCCGCCCGAATATAACGGTTATAAAGTTTATTGGAAAGATGGCGGACAATTGGTCCCGCCACAGGATGGCGAAATAATTTCAGAAATAAACGCCCTTCAATACGAAGACATAAAATTTGAAGCAAACGAGAAATTGATTGAACTAATTGATGCCGAAGTTGACGAAGCTTTCGCAGATGCTTCTGTGGAAAACGGAACTTTTAATACTTCAAAAGCGGCGAAAAAAAATTTAAAAATTGTTTTCACATCGCTGCATGGCACTTCAATTACAATGATTCCAAAAGTTTTGGAAAAAGCTGGCTATGAAAATGTTTCTATTGTGGAAGCGCAGGCCGATCCGAATGGGGATTTTCCAACGGTAAAATCGCCGAATCCCGAAGAACCCGCAGCCTTAAAAATGGCATTGGAACTGGCCGATGAGGAAAATGCAGATATAGTAATAGGCACAGATCCAGACTGTGATCGTTTGGGAATTGCCGTGCGGAACAAGGACAACAAAATGGTTTTGCTAAACGGAAACCAAGCAATGGTTTTGATGACGCATTTCCTATTAGAGCAATGGCAAAAAGCTGGAAAATTGAATGGGAAGCAGTTCATTGCCTCCACAATTGTTTCAACCCCCATGGTTGCGCAAATAGCTGAACATTTCAACATAAAATATTTTGAGGGATTAACCGGCTTTAAGTGGATTGCGAAAATGATAAAAGACTTTCCAGATCTTGAATTTGTGGGCGGTGGCGAGGAAAGTTTTGGTTATTTGGTGGGCGATTTTGTGCGCGATAAAGACGCCGTAACCGCTACCCTACTTGCCTGCGAGATTGCTGCACAGAAAAAAGCCGAAGATAGTAGCATGTTTCAATATTTGAATGAAATTTACAACCAATATGGCAATTACCGCGAGCACTTGATTTCACTTACGAAAAAAGGAAAAAGCGGTTCCGAGGAAATTTCAGCAATAATGAAAAAACTTCGCGAGAATCCATTTAAGGAAATTGCGGGAAGCAAAGTGGTGCGTATGGACGATATTTCCAAAAGCCAAACTACAGACTTTTTAAATAATAAAATACATACACTAAACCTTCCAAAATCCAACGTGTTACTATTTTATACCGAGGACGGCAGTAAAATTGCCGCACGACCGAGCGGCACCGAACCCAAAATAAAGTTTTACATTAGCGTGAACTCTTCGGAAAAGGAAAATTTTGAGGAAATACTTCAACAAAAAATAGAAGCCATTGCGGCGCAACTTAATTTCAGTTAATGAACTATTTCAGAAAAATACTGCGCTACGTAATTCCTTATAAGCGCTTTGCCTACCTAAACATATTTTTTAATATACTCTATGCGCTCTTTAGCACCCTTTCGTTTCTTGCATTGATACCTGTTTTGCAGGTTATTTTTAGTGACCAACGCGAGGTTGGAAGGCAACCTGTATATGAAGGAATTACCAATTTGACCAGCTATATACAGGATTCCCTTAATTACCATCTAGTGAAGTTCATCAATGAATACGGGGACTTTAAAGTCTTAATGTTTATGATTGGAGTTATAATTGCAATTTTTTTACTTAAAAATTTATGCAATTATATGGCGATGTTCTACTCCACTTTTCTTCGTAATGGCGTGTTGAAGGATTTGAGGAACGACCTTTATAGTAAAGTAATCCAATTTCCGTTGGCATTTTATTCCGAAAAAAGAAAAGGAGATACCATTTCACGTTTAAGCGGAGATGTTGACGAAGTAAAAAACTCTGTCCTGTCAGTCTTGGAAATGATAATCCGGGAACCTTTGACCATCATTTTTTCGTTGGCAACCATGCTTTTCATCAGTCCAAAACTCACACTTTTTGTGTTTCTATTTTTACCTGTCTCTGGGTTTCTGATTTCCCGAATTGGAAAATCATTAAAAAAGGGCTCCTTAAAAGTTCAGGAAGAGCAAGGCGTATTTCTTTCAATTTTAGAAGAAACAATGGGCGGTTTGCGCATTATCAAAGCCTTTCATGCAGAACCTCTATTTCAGAAGAAATTTGAGGACAGCAATCAGCGTTTTTATAAATATTCGAATTCTGTTTTGAATCGCCAAAACTTGGCCTCACCTCTTAGTGAATTATTGGGTATAATCACTATTGGAATTTTGTTGGTTTATGGCGGATATTTAGTTTTTGTGGATCAAACTTTGGACGCCAGTTTTTTTCTCGGCTATATTATGTTGGCTTATAATATTTTGACGCCCGCGAAGGCCATTGCAAAAGCAAGCTATTCCGTAAAGCGCGCCAATGGCTCGGCCATGCGAATTTTGGAACTGCTAGAAGCCGAAAACACAATAACGGATATTGCAAACCCCATTCAAAAAGAAGGTTTCGACGAAGTAATTTCTCTTAAAAACATTTCCTTTAAGTATGAGGATCAATATGTTTTGAAGGATTTCTCCTTGGAAATTCCAAAAGGGAAAACCATTGCGCTCGTTGGACAATCCGGCAGCGGAAAAAGTACGATAGCGAATTTGCTAACCCGGTTTTATGATGTGAACGAAGGCAGTATCGAAATTGATGGGGTGGATATCAAAAATATCTCCAAGCAATCCTTGAGAGGATTAATGGGTATAGTTTCACAGGATTCCATTCTTTTTAATGATTCTGTAGGAAATAATTTGAAACTAGGAAAGCCACTTGCGTCGGATTCAGAATTGATGGAAGCTGCGGAAATAAGCAATTCATATGAATTCATTAAAGAGCTTCCCGAAGGATTTGAAACCAATATTGGCGACAGCGGCAACAAATTGAGCGGCGGCCAAAAACAACGTTTGAGCATTGCCCGCGCAGTATTGAAAAATCCACCGATAATGATTTTGGATGAAGCAACCTCAGCGCTCGATACCGAAAGCGAACGGTTGGTGCAGGATGCTCTGGAAAAAATGATGAAAAACAGAACTTCAATCGTCATTGCCCACAGGCTTTCTACCATTCAAAATGCTGATCAAATAGTAGTACTTTCAAAAGGAAAAATTGTGGAACAGGGCAAGCATCAAGAACTTTTGGAGAACAAAGGCGTTTACTATAGTTTGGTTGAAATGCAATCGCTTAGTTAAAATTTTATTTAAACTTTTCCGTTTATCTTTAGTCTTATACCCAATTGCGTGATATGGTTGAAGAAAAGGTACTGGTAACGGCATTACAAACCGAGGCAGATAAAGAAGCTGCCTTTAGGGAGCTCGTTTCGCAATATAAGGAACGGCTTTACTGGCAAATTCGCAATATGGTGCTGGACCACGATGACGCGGATGATGTGCTACAGAATACATTTATAAAGATTTTCAGGAACATCAATTCCTTTAAGGGCGAAAGCAAGCTCCATACTTGGATGTACCGAATTGCAGCCAATGAATCCATCACTTTTCTGAATAACAAAGCAAAACGAAACAACACCTCCATTGAAGCCGTGAAAGACAACGCACTGCGCAATTTAGAAAGTGATGTATATTTTGAAGGAGATGCCATACAGCTTCAATTTCAAAAAGCCATAGCCTTACTCCCGGAACGCCAACGATTGATCTTTACCATGAAATATTTTGAAGACCATACTTTTGAGCAACTTTCACAAATTTTGGACACTTCCGTGGGCGGGCTGAAAAGTAGTTATCATATAGCCGTGAAGAAAATTACTCAGTTCATAAAAACCAACAATGAAACCCTATAACGTTTTTCGAGTCATAGTTAGGAAATGAAAAAAAATAGAAACAAAACTGGTTTTAAAATTCCCGATAATTATTTCGCAGATTTTGAGGCGCAACTGTACAGCAAAATCGATGAAATTAATTTTCCACCCAGGACCGGTTTTAAGGTTCCCGAAAACTATTTTGAGCGGTTGGACGATAGCGTTTTCAATAAGATAACCGCTTCTGAGAAACAACACAAAGTAATTTCACTTTTTCCCACGAAATATCTTGGTTATGCGGCCGCATTTGCAGCTTGTTTGGTTATCGGATTTAGCATTTTTAATACCGCAAATGAGCAAGAAACACTCGACGCCTTGCAATTGGCGACAATTGATAAATACATTGACGAAGGTAATCTGAATTTTGATTTATACGATATAACAACTTTTATTGACGACGACAATATTATAAACACAAATTTGGAAGAACAGCAATTTTCCGAAGCAGTATTGAAGAATTATCTTTTGGAAAATGTTGATGAAAAAACTTTAATAGACGAACAATGAAACACCTAATTATTTTCTTAATAATTTTAACAACCGCAGTGCAGGCCCAAGACGGAAAACATGAAAAAATAAAGGCACTAAAAACTGCGTATATTACAGAGCAATTGGCACTCACTTCCGCGGAAGCACAAAAGTTTTGGCCTATCTACAATAAATACGATGAAAAATTCCACGAGCTGCGGAAAATAGAAAAATCTGAAATTTTCAAAAAATTAAACGAAAACTTGGAAATGTTGACAGAAGAAGAGGCCAACGAATTAATTAACAAAAGCCTAATTATCGAAAACCAAGAAGTGGAACTGCTACAACAGCGCACCACGGAATTGCGCACCGTGATTTCGGCAAAAAAAATAATTGCGCTTAAAAAGGCTGAATATAATTTTAAAAAGGAACTGCTGGACAGATACCGAAACAGTAAAGGCGATAAAGGCCCAAAGGGTCCCAAATAAAAAAAACCCGAAAAATTTTCGGGTTTTTTTATATTATTTTGCGACCCCTACATTGCGCCCCATTCTCTTAAAGATTTTTCATTCAAGGCTACATAATCATTGTTTCCCGCGGCTTTTGCAAGCTCCATAGATTTTTTGGCAGCTTCAATAGCCCCATTTTTATCTCCTGCTTTTGCATATATCAATGATTTTTGGCGCAGTTGCCAGAATTTTGGATCCTTGTTCATTTCAATGGATTTGTCTATCCAGGTTTTTGCCTGATTTATATCCTTTCCGGCCTCAAGATAATAAACCGCGGATGAATAATAATCATTCGCTGAAGGTCCGTTCATAACCCTGTCAATGTTTGCAGCAACCATTTTGTCGGTGAACATTTTAATTGGCACTCCAACGTAAGTGTTTTCCCAAAGAATTCCCAGAATGACAGAATCATTTTTTACCTCGTCAAAGGACATAGTGAAGGTTTCAATTTTCATTGGCATTGGGTAAACTGATACAGAAACCTTTGCTGCCACTTTGCTTTCCTCCCACTTCTCGGGTGTTCCCCAATTTGATGATTCAATATAAAAAAACACCTCCCAATTGGAATTGCCAGGTTTGGTAAAAATTGCATACGTGCCGGCAGGTACAGTCTTACCGCCTATTTCTACATCATCACCAAAAGTGATTTTTGAATTGGCATTAGCACCCGTACGCCACATTTTGTCATAAGGCACCAAATCGCCATAGATGGTTCGGCCCTTCATTGATGGTCTTGAATATTCCAAGGTAATGGGAGTCAACCCAACCGTTTGCTCAATTTTTTGTAAAGTACTTGGTTGCGGAGTTTCAATTTGGGCATTAATGCCAATGCTTAGCATTAAAGCTGAAAAAATGAAAATAATTTTCTTCATTGTTATGGTTTTAAGGTGTTTATAATTTTTTACGAAGTTACTGTTTGGAAAATTTTAAACAGTTAAGAAAACCTTAAAAAAAGTGGCTAATCCATTACTTAATACCCTTCAATGCGGCGTGAAACAGTTGGCCCAAATCAATAATGTTAATTAATTGTTTAATCTTTTTTATATATGATGAAACGATTTATTTTTAAGAAAAAATAGCAAAATGTTGAGAATATTTAAAAAACTACTACGGCCAATCTTTTACAAAGGAAGTGTGAAGGAAGATACTTATCGTTTATTGAGAATGAATAGAAAATTATCTATCAATCGAAATAAAGAGTGAAAATTTTCATATTGCAGACAAAGCAAAAACTTCCCATTTCTGTGGATGAAGCTTGGGCTTTTTTGTCCAATCCCAAAAATCTAAGGACAATCACCCCAGATTATATGGGTTTTCACATTCTATCCGGTGAAGAAAAACCAATGTTTGCAGGCCAAATTATCGAATATATTGTTACTCCTATTTTCGGATTAAAAATGAAATGGATCACGGAAATTACCCATGTTTCCCACAAACAATATTTCGTGGATGAACAGCGATTCGGGCCATACGCCATGTGGCACCACAAACATTTTATAAAAGAAATTGAAGGCGGAGTTGAAATGGAAGATTTACTGCATTATAAATTACCCTTTGGTGTGATAGGCGAACTTGCCCATCCATTTTTAATAAAGCCTAAACTGGAAGAAATTTTCGCATACCGAAAGAACAAGCTAATTGCGCTTTTTGGAACTCTTTAAATTTTGAAGGAAAAAGTAAACATTTTTTGGTTTCGGCGCGATTTGCGCATGGATGACAATGTCGGTTTTTATAATGCCCTACGCGGAAAATTTCCCGTGCTTCCAATCTTTATTTTTGATAGTGAAATACTTCAAGAGCTTCCAAAGGACGATGCCCGAGTTACTTTTATTTATGAAACGCTCCACAAATTGAATAACAAATTAAGGCAGTATGGTGGAGGCGTTGCACTATTTAATGGTACACCTAAAGATGTTTTTCAAACCATAATTTCCAGATTTCATGTTCAAAACGTAATTGCCAATCACGATTATGAACCCTACTCGATGGAAAGGGACTCATCCATAAAAAATTTGCTCCATGAAAATGGAATCGGTTTTTTCACCTTTAAGGATCAAGTAATATATGAAAAGGATGATATAGTCAAAGATGACGGAACTCCATATATTGTATATACCCCTTATATGAAAAAATGGAAAGAGCGCTTTAAGAAGGACGATAAAAACAAAAAAACTTTTACAGATAATTCTGCTACGAACCTCTACCAAAACACGCGACTTCCAAATCTTTCCCTGAGGGATATTGGTTTTACAAAATCGAAAATAGAAATTCCGGAATATGATATTTCGTCTCTAACCCTCCAGCAATATGAGAATCAAAGAAATTTTCCCGCTAAAGATGCTACTTCACATTTGGGGCCACATCTTCGTTTTGGAACGGTCAGCATCCGAAATATCATAGAGGAAGCAGCTTTGGAAAAGAACGAAGTCTTTCTGCAAGAACTTATTTGGCGCGAGTTTTTTATGCAGATTCTCTGGCACTTTCCTGAAACTGTAAATCGTGCTTTTAAGCAAAAATATGACAGAATTGAATGGCGCAACAATGAAACTGAATTTCAAAAATGGAAAGAAGGAAAAACTGGATATCCAATTGTGGATGCGGGAATGCGCCAGTTAAACGAAACAGGTTACATGCACAACCGGGTTCGCATGGTAGTTGCAGGTTTTTTGTGCAAACATCTTTTGATTGATTGGCGATGGGGAGAAGCCTATTTTGCCGAAAAACTTTTGGATTACGAAATGTCGAGCAACATTGGCAATTGGCAATGGGCGGCCGGTAGCGGTGTGGATGCGGCGCCTTATTTCCGGATTTTCAATCCAAATACGCAATTAGAAAAATTTGACAAAAATCATGAATATGTCAAAAAATACATTCCAGAATTCGGGACTGAAAATTATCCCGAAAAAATTGTAGATCATAAAGAAGCCAGGGAACGCTGTTTGAAGGTTTATAAGTCAGCCATAGCATAGAAATTGCAGAAGTTCCCACCTTTTTCGTACGATGTTAAAAATTTTGTAATTGGCAGTAAAATTTGGGTGGTTTTGCACAATTTTTATACTCTTGCTCTGTTAATTAATGCATTGCAAACAAACCTGAAACCATGAAAAAGATATTATTTTTAATCCTTCCCCTATTGTTGTTTTGCCTTACTTCCGTAGCCCAGGATTCCATTCAAATAAGGAAAAACACATTAAACGATCAAATGATTGAAGCATTTGACAAAAGCAATAGTTACCAAGAATATAAAGTTGTAAAAAAAACACAGTTGGCCACTTTAAAAAGAAATATTTTAGATTCGGTTTCTACTTTGGAAAAAAAAATAATTTCCCAGGATAGCGAACTGGTCCAACAAAAAAATCAAATAGATTCTCTTCGTGAAAATTTAGAAAATACGAAACAAAATCTTGCTAACTCAAAAGAAAAAGAGGACGGCATTGCCGTTTTCGGAATTCTTACCTCAAAGGCAACCTATAATTCCATTATGTGGGGAATAATTTTAGTGTTACTATTGGTTAGCGGATTTTTGTTTTACAGATTTTTAAACAGCCATAAAATTACAAATGCCGCGCAGCTGAAAATGGCTGAGCTGGAAATAGAGTTGGAGGATTACCGAAGAAACAGTTTGGAGCGTGAACAAAAACTTCGGAGAAAGCTACAGGACGAAGTCAATAAAAACCGCAAGGGTTAATATGTTTTAGGGTTCAATCCGTGTTATTTTTGCGCCAATTGCCCTCAGTCTTTCATCAATGTTTTCGTATCCCCTGTCTATTTGCTCTATGTTGTGAATAGTGCTTGTCCCTTGAGCTGAGAGTGCGGCAATCAACAATGAAATTCCTGCCCGAATATCCGGGGAAACCATTGTAGTTGCTTTAAGATTCGACTGAAAATTATGGCCAATAACGGTAGCTCGGTGCGGATCACAAAGAATTATTTTGGCACCCATATCAATCAGCTTATCAACGAAAAACAATCGGCTTTCAAACATTTTTTGATGAATTAGAACGCTACCTTTTGCTTGCGTACAGACCACAAGAACAATACTCAACAAATCCGGTGTAAAACCGGGCCACGGGGCATCTGCAACGGTAAGAATGGAGCCATCAATATAGCCTTGGATTTCATATTCATTTTGGGAAGGAATGTAAATGTCATCTCCTTTTTTATTGATTTGGATACCCAATTTTCTAAAAGTTTCGGGTATTAAGCCTAGATTTTCCCAACTAACATCTTTAATGGTTATCTCACTTTGAGTCATTGCAGCAAGGCCGATCCAGCTGCCAATTTCAATCATATCCGGCAGTATTTTATGGGTGCAACCGCCTAATATTTCAACTCCTTCAATCGTTAACAAGTTGGAACCAATTCCTGTAATCTTCGCCCCCATTGCGTTCAGCATTTTGCAAAGTTGCTGAATGTACGGTTCACAAGCGGCGTTATAGATTGTTGTTTTACCTTTTGCTAAAACGGCCGCCATTACTATGTTTGCCGTTCCTGTAACTGAAGCTTGGTCCAATAGCATGTAAGCTCCCCTTAAACCTTGTGGTGCTTCAACACCATAAAAGCGCTCTTCCTTATTGTAGCGGAATTTTGCGCCCAAATTTATGAAACCTTCAAAATGGGTATCCAGCCTCCTTCTTCCTATTTTATCACCGCCCGGTCTTGGAATATACCCTTTGCCAAATCTCGCCAATAAAGGACCTACGATCATTATGGAGCCTCGCAATGAACTTCCTTCCTGTTTGAAAAGTTCGGACTCCAAATATTCCAAATTTATACTATCGGCCGTAAAGGCATATTTGCCCTTTGCCAATTTTTGGATTTTTACCCCGAGGTTTTCTAAAATTTTTATGAGTTTATTTACGTCCAGTATGTCCGGAATATTTTCTATAATAACTTTTTCCCGTGTTAACAATACTGCGCAAAGAATCTGTAAGGCTTCGTTTTTGGCTCCCTGCGGCGTTATTTCGCCCTTCAGTTTATGCCCGCCTTCTATTTGGAAAGTTCCCATAAATAGCGTTTGAAAGTTTTAATAACGTTTGCGGTTGCGGTTGTTATTTGATTTGAAGTTTTTCTTCCCCTGTGTATTGGTGTTGAAACGTTTTTTGTTCTTCAGCAAATTGGAGGCATCGCTTAAATCCTCATCACTGTTCTTGAGATTTATTTTACCGTCCGAAAGCTCGAAAAGGTGTGAAAAAATTACATCATCTTCCACCGTATCCTTGTTCCAGTTTAAGAAGCATTTTTTCATATGGTTCGCAATGGTAAGGATAAGTCCTTCCTTTTTATCACCTTCCTCCCAGCTGTTGGCCACGTCGATCATTCGTTTAATATTGTTGCCGTAAAAACGATATTTCGGATAGTTTTGAGGGTAGTTCAGTGGTTCGGGACGCTCCATCAATTCCTCCCTGGAAGGAATGGGAAAAGGAGAGTCAACATCCAATTTAAAGTCTGAAATAATAAAAAGCTGATCCCAAAGCATTGGTTGAAAATCTGGAACATCGCGAAGGTGCGGGTTTAGATTTCCCATAACCGCAATTATGCTTTTGGCAATTTTGTTCCGTTCTTCCTTATCTTCGGTAGCGATCGCCTGTTCTACCATTTTTTGAATGTGGCGCCCATATTCGGGAATCACTAATTTTGGACGTTCTGTATTGTATTCTATTTGTGCTACTTCTTGTGTCAAAATGTATTTATTTTAGGGAAAGAAATTTGTGAGTGAAGAAAGATTTTAAATCATTTCACCCGCAAAATACTAAAAATTAAAGTGAAATAACACCATCAACTTTAGAAACTTCGAGATATTTTTTCACTACTTCATCGGGGGAATCCATAGTGACCTTAACCGAAACACTTGAATAGGTTCCCTTGGAAGAATCGCGCGTTGCAATTTCGGCATCGGTGCCGTCAAAAACAGCTCGGATTTCGGCAATCTGCTCCAGATTTGCTGGCACTATAAATTTAAAAAGATAAGGCGAAGGCCAAGTGGTGTCTTCCTCAAGTTGCTTTTTTAGGCGTGCGTAAAATTCGGTGGTGTTTTTGTCCTGATCCATTTAAATTGCTGTGTGAGCCACAAAGATACACTTTCATCACAAATTTATATTTACTTACTTTGTATAAAATTGAAACTTTTGAAAACGAAAAGAATAGTCATTACCGGAGGCCCGGGGTCCGGAAAAACAGCTTTAATCAATTATTTGGAAAAAGAGGGATATGCCGTAATGCACGAAATATCAAGGGATGTTACCCTTGAAGCACAAAGGCAGGGTATTGAACAGTTATTTTTGGAAAATCCAATTCTTTTCAGCCAAAAATTACTGGAAGGAAGACTAAGGCAATTTCACGAAGGAAAAAACTGCGCTGCTCCTATTTTATTCTATGATCGCGGAATGCCTGATGTAACGGCATATATGGATTACGTTGATTCCCATTATCCAAAAAATTTTGCGGACACATGTATTGCCCATTCCTACGATGAAATTTTCGTTCTCCCCCCATGGGAAGAGATTTACGAGCAAGACAATGAGCGGTACGAATCTTTTGAGCAGGCTGAAAAAATTTTTCAATTTCTCAAAAACGGGTATCAACGCTATGGTTATCAAATTCACGAAGTGCCGGTAGGCAGCATCCAAGACCGCGCACAATTTATAATAGCCACAATTAAGGAAATGACCACTTGACAAATGTTCGCAACATCCTGACCAAATATTGGGGTTTTTCCTCTTTCAAACCGATGCAGGAGGAAATAATAAATGCGGTTCTCGATGGAAAGGATACCGTGGCACTTTTGCCCACAGGCGGCGGAAAATCTATTTGTTTTCAGGTTCCTGCCTTGGCCATGGAAGGTATCTGTATTGTTGTTTCGCCATTGGTAGCCCTTATGGGCGATCAAGTAAACACATTGAAGGAACGGGGAATAAAGGCGTTGAAACTTACTGGCGGCATTCCATTTGAGGAGTTGAATTCCTTGCTTGACAATGCGCTTTATGGCAATTATAAATTTTTATATCTATCACCAGAGCGGCTTCAGCAGGAAATAGTTCAAAATTACATCAAGCAAATGGCCGTAAATTTAATTGCGGTTGATGAGGCACATTGCATTTCCCAATGGGGAAACGATTTTCGTCCGGCATATAAAAATATCACGTTGCTCCGGGAAATACATCCTTTAGTGCCCATTATTGCACTTACGGCAACGGCAACCCCTGAAGTTTTGGAAGATACTATTGCGGAATTGAAAATGGAACTTCCGACCGTTTTTAAAAATTCATTTGTTCGCGACAATTTATCCTATCAAGTTTATAAAGCAGATGATAAAATTTATCGGGCAACACAACTTCTCAAAAATAATAATGGTTCGGCCATAGTTTATGTGAGAAATAGAAAAAGTACGATAGAAATCAGCGAACAGCTCAACAGTCTTGGCATAACGGCCACATTTTTTCACGGCGGAATTTCCGCGAAGGAAAAGGCAGAAAAACTGCAAATGTGGCGCAGCGCAACTGTTTCAACAATGGTTGCCACAAACGCTTTTGGAATGGGCATTGACCATCCGAACGTACGCTTTGTAATTCACCTGCAAATTCCGGAAAGTCTGGAAACTTATTTTCAAGAAGCTGGCCGCGCGGGTCGTGACGGGGCTTTTGCCACTGCCGTTCTTATTTATAATGAACATGACAAAATTACTGTAAAGCAACAGTTTGTAGATTCGTTGCCCACAACTTTGGACTTAAAAAATATTTACCGAACGCTGAACAATTACTTCCAAATTCCATACGGCGAAGGCGAATTTACCAAGCATAATTTTGGGTTTTCCGAATTCTGCAAGAGCTACAATCTAAATACCCTAATGGCCTATAATGCTTTGAACAATCTGGACCGGTTGGGCATTATTCAACTGTCACAGGAATTTGGACGGAAATCCATCGTTCAGTTTTTGGTTTCTTCGGAAGCGGTGCTTCGTTATTTTGAAAAGGATGCAACCACCTCCGTTATCGGAAAAACGATTCTTCGAATTTACGGTGGTATTTTTGAAATGCCAACTGCAATTAATCTCGAACTGGTTTCAACAAAAACAGGGCAAACTTTGGAAACCATTATCACCATCCTAAAAAAAATGGAACGTGACAGGGTGATTGAGCTTATACTGCATATAACCGATGCGACCCTTACTTTTCTTGTTCCGCGGGAAGATGATAAAACCATTAATGTTATTTCGCGGGAAGTAGAAGCGTTGAATAGAAAAAAAACGGCCCAGGTAAATTCCGTGTTGAACTATATCGCTAATACCAATACATGCCGAAGCATACAATTGGTTTCTTATTTTGATGAAACCACCGCTAACAAATGCGGAATTTGCTCGGTATGTAATGCAAGGAATCCGCAAATGTCAAAGGTTGAAATGAAAAACCTTGCAGGGCAAATATTGGCATTGCTAGAAGGCAGCGATTTAAGTTCACGGGAAATTTCAGAAAGACTTACTTTTGCAGAAACAGACACTTTAAAGGTGCTCCGTCTGCTATTGGATGTGGGTAAAGTAAGGATAAATCCGAAAAATCAATATTATCTAAACTAAAATGCAAAACGATTTAAGAATAGTTTTTATGGGAACACCGGATTTTGCGGTGGGAATTTTAAAAAAGATGATCGAGGCAGGAAAGAATGTTGTGGGAGTTGTTACTGCCCCCGATAAACCCGCGGGCCGCGGCCGTAAATTAATTGGTTCGGCGGTAAAGGAATATTCTCTTTCACAAAACTTGACAATTCTTCAACCCCAAAATCTAAAGGATGAAAATTTTTTGAATGAATTGAAGAGTTTGGATGCAAATCTTCAAGTCGTGGTGGCATTTAGAATGCTGCCCAAGGTGGTGTGGCAAATGCCACAACTAGGCACCTTCAACCTTCATGCTTCCTTGCTGCCACAATATAGAGGAGCTGCACCTATAAACTGGGCAATTATTAATAATGAAGAAACAACTGGAGTCACCACCTTTTTTATTGACGAAAAAATTGATACAGGAACTATAATTGCAAATGAAAAAATTCGGATAGAAAAAAATGAAACCGCGGGAACACTACACGATAAACTAAACACATTAGGTGGTGAGCTAGTTATAAAAACGCTACAACTTATAGAAGAAGGAAAGGCGGAAGCAAAACCGCAAACGGAGAATTCAAGAATAAAAGAGGCGCCAAAACTGACCGCAGAAAACACACGAATAGATTGGACAAAGTCAGGGGCGGAAATAATAGCACTCATTCGCGGGCTTTCACCCTATCCAACAGCTTGGACAACACTCAAAAATGAAGGTGAGGCATTGAAAATAAAAATTTATAGCGCATCTTTCGAGAATAAAGACCATAGTTTGGAGCCGGGAACTATTGAAACATCAAAAAAATCTATAAAAGTAGCTTGTTCAGATGGCTACATTATTATTGATGAAATACAATTTCCGGGAAAAAGAAAAATGGATTCGCCTTCACTTTTGAATGGGTATTCATTTGATGCTGATTCTAAACTATTGTAAACCCTTGCCATTGTTGATTTTCTTAAAAAGGGCAAATTTGGCGATGGGTTTATTAACAAACAGTCGAAGTTATCAACAAAAATAGGGATTTAGTGCGTGGTTACTTGCCTGAACGGATATTCCTGTTAAATTTGTAAAGCAATTAATCGAAGTTTAACCAACAATTTAATTTAACAAAATTATGAACAAATCAGATTTAATCGATGCAATGGCAGCAGATGCCGGAATTACAAAAGCTGCCGCTAAGAAATCTTTAGAGTCATTCTTAGGCAATGTTCAAACTTCCCTTAAAAAAGGAAACAGAGTATCTCTTGTAGGCTTTGGATCTTGGTCAGTATCAAATAGAGCTGCCAGAGAAGGAAGAAATCCTCAAACTGGTAAAACCATTAAAATTGGTGCAAAAAAAGTAGTAAAGTTTAAAGCTGGATCAGAACTTCAGAGCAGCGTAAACTAATTGTAAAAATATTTTACATATTTTTTCAGAGCCTTCTTCTCCTTAAATGGAAAAGAAGGTTTTTTTTTACTTTATTGACAATTAGATATTTAAGAAACCGTAATTATTTATCGTTTTTAATCCATAAAACATAATTTATACATCGATTTGATAAATTTTTGGTAATTAAAAATTTAATACTTAGATTTATTTTACCAAAAAACCATTATGACAATCTTAAAACCAGCTAAAGGATTACTGTTGGTTGCCGAGCCATCCATCATAGGAGACGTTTCTTTCAATCGTTCCGTGGTTCTTTTGGCGGAATACAATGAATTTGGCTCGGTGGGTTTTATTCTAAACAAACCCCTTGATTACAAACTACGGGATTTCGTGCCGGAGGTTAACTCAAAACTTCCTGTTTATAATGGTGGGCCGGTTGAACAGGACAATCTTTACTTTATACATTGTATTCCCGAAATTATTCCCGACAGTATCGAAATTTCGAGCGGAATTTATTGGGGTGGAGATTTTAGCGCCATAATAGATTTACTTAAGGAAGATAAGCTAAAAAAGGAACAGATTCGGTTTTTCCTTGGCTATTCCGGTTGGGAGAGTGAACAATTGGAGCAGGAACTGGAAGTGAACAGTTGGGTTGTGGTTCCAAACGATTATAACAACTCCATAATTGGCAAAAGCAATATCAACTTTTGGAAAGAAAAAATGATCGAGTTCGGCGGTAATTACGTGTTGTGGTCTAATGCACCTGAAAATCCGAGTTTCAACTAGTCTGTTATTGCCTTTTTGTTGAGCTTCGGCAACAAGCGTTTTGCAATAGCGTTACCATATTCTTTTTTGCGATATTTTGTTATGGGAACAATGCCTTGAATTGAATTGGTAATAAACATCTCATCAGCCTTTTGAAGTTCAAAAGGAGATATTGAAACTTCCTCAAAGATTAGATCTAGTTCCAATATTACAGTTGAAATTAGCTGTTTGCGGAGGATTCCATTTAAACATCCATCAACCAATGGTGGCGTTTTTATATAATTTCCGGTAACCAAAAAAATATTGCCGTTCAATGCTTCCACCACCTGTTTGTTTTGGTTCAATAATAAACAATTGTCCAATTCATTTTCCTTCGCAAAAATACTTCCCAAAATATTGATCAATCGATTATTGGTTTTTAGGGTGGAAAGCAGCCCCGAGGCAATGTAATGATCTTTAAAAAGTTCCACCTCTAAAGGTTTTTCATTGAGAACGTAAAAATTATCTCTTATTTTTTCAAAGGAAATGGCATATTCAATATTGTTGCTTAGTGGCAAATATTTTCCTCCTGGTTTTCGCCAAACAAGTAGCTTAATGCGTAAAGGAATTTCTTTATTTTCAACGCTAGAGATTGTGCGCAATATTTCCGATTCTAAAAACTCCATGGTAAAATTCATTGGAATTACCATACGTAAAATTCGCATTGAGGCCATCAATCTAAAATAATGATCTTCCCAAAAAAATATTTTCCCTCCTGAAAATCGCAACGTTTCAAATAGTGCATCGCCAAAATTAAGGCCTCTATTATCAATTGCAGTCGCTGGAATATCATTTGTGGATAGCACTCCGTTTAAATTTACCATATAAAAAAACCGCCCCTTTTGATTGGACGGTACAAAGGTATTATATTAGAAGTTTTTAAGAGGAACCTAGGATGGATTTTAAATTGGAAATCATGTTTTCCCATAGCATCTTTCCTTCTTCAATCTCGTCCTCTTCGGCAAAATCGGTAATCATTAGGGATACGTCCTTGGTGATTTCGTCGACTTGTATGCGCAACTCAAAATAAAATTCCCGACCCTCATCCTCAACCCACCTAAACTTAATTCGTTCGGGGCTTTTTTTACTTAATAATTTGGCTCGTTCCTCACTTTGCGACCAAATAAAGGTGTAGTATTCACCTCTTGAATTTACGTTGTCCGCATACCATTCGGAAAGACCGGATGGAGTTGATATATATTGATATAAAAGTGAAGGGGAAACCTGAATGGGAAATTCCATTTCATACTTAACTTTATCTTCCATAACTTTCTGTTAGTTGTTGCCCAATATATAGATATTAAATTTAACCTCAAATGAAAGTTCGAAAATTTTTATGGCGCGAAAAACAGTTTATCCATAACAAAATAATTGCAATAAAACAGAACCTAATATTTGCGACAGATTAATTTGTTTTTATCTTTGCACCCGCTTAACTTTTCGTTCTGCAATATAATATGGCGAGGTAGCTCAGCTGGTTAGAGCGTCGGATTCATAACCCGGAGGTCGCGAGTTCAAGTCTCGCTCTCGCTACTTAAAAAAATCCCTCCTAGACGAGGGATTTTTTATTTCTTCATTACTAAAAAAATTCTTGCAAATTTGCTGATTATTATTAAATTTGTTAAAAACAAGTTAATAAATTATTGGCGTCCAGCTCAATATAGGTCATATTAAGAGTTAAATTTACCATTGAACCCTTAAAATCTATATTATGAAAAAGTATTTTTTTGCATTTTTAATGCTTTCCGCCGTAGTTACTAGCTGTACCCCAGAAAACCAAATTAGTGATGAACAACAAATCGACAAAGTTAAAATATGCCCGCCAGGAGACAGAAACTGTAACGGGATTCTTGACAATAAAGAATAGTAGCAATATAAATTTTTATATATTATTTTTAGCTATTGTCGCAGTATTATCACCTTTTCTACATGTTTTTTATTTAATAAATGAAAAAGAGGGCATATTTGGTTTTCTATATATGTCCTCTTTTATGTATTCGCTAAGCCTACCTCTAATGGCTATATGCTCTGGATTGCTTTTAAAACATGCTTCTGTTCAAATAACAGAATATCGACTATTTTTCAAATATATAGGATATTCTTTTTTGTTCGTAGGAATATTTTTCTTGATTTATACCTTCGTTCCTATTAATGATTTCTCTACAACTGTATACTTTATTGGTATTTTAATATTGGCCCTATCCTTAACAATAGCATCACATTATTTACATAAAGCAATAATCACCACAGAAGAGCGCCTAAAAAATATTATCTCAAAACTATTTGATTTTATCATAATTGAAACTCCCCGCAAGCATGTTTCCGAGGAAAAGCAGATTGAATATGTTATTTCCTATGAAAAGATTATAAACGAAATTGGGGAAGAATGAGCACCACTCTTAAAAACCTGACCAAATTACGAATTGCCGGTATGCTTTCTGAAGCGGCAAAATTGGAAGTTGAACAGAAAATAAAGGAAATATTAGAACCTGACACTTCAGAACCAAAGGATAATTTTAGTTTGGCATAAATTTCTTTTTGGGAATTGCTACCTTAACGTTTGTTCCAAATCTGAATATCCGAGGGACTTTTGCTCTCCCGTCTTCATATTTTTCACAGTGAATTCTTTCGCTTCCATTTCTTTTTCTCCTGCCAAAATTGCAAATGGAATATTTCGTTTATCGGCATAGCCCATTTGCTTTCCCATTTTGGAATCCTCGGGATATAATTCCACCGTAATTCCTGCTTGGCGAAGTTTTTTAATAGCGTTCATTGCGTATAATGCTTCCTTTTCTCCAAAATTTATGAAAAGTGCCTTGCTATTTTCTGCAACGCTTTGGGGAAAAAGATGAAGCTCATCCAAAACTAGATAGATTCGGTCCAGTCCAAAAGAAATACCTACACCGCTCATATCCTTCAAGCCAAAAATTCCCGTAAGGTCATCATAACGGCCACCTCCACCAATGCTTCCCATATTTACCTCCTCGGGTGCTGCCACTTCCAAGATAGCACCCGTGTAATAATTTAATCCACGGGCAAGGGTTACATCAATTTTCAATTCACAACTTCCCAATTCAAGACTGTTGATATTACTCTGTATAAACCTCAGTTCCTCTACCCCTTTCAAACCTATTTCGGAAGATTCTAACAAGGTTTTTAATGAATGTAATTTTTCATCGTTGCTGCCCTTTAATGAAAATAATGGTTGCAATTTCAAAAGTGCTTCTTCGGAAATTCCTTTGGCCAGCATTTCATTTTTAACACCCTCCTCTCCTATTTTATCAAGTTTGTCCAGTGCTACGGTAAAATCCGTTAGCTTGTCTTCCGCGCCAATGGTTTCGGCAATCCCGCTCAAGATTTTCCGATTGTTGATTTTTATGGTCACGCCAGGAAGAGCCAATTTTGTAAAAACGGCATCATAGAGCTGAATGAATTCTACTTCCTGCCAAAGGGAGGTAGAGCCGACCACATCGGCATCACATTGAAAAAACTCGCGAAACCGCCCCTTTTGGGGACGGTCCGCCCGCCAAACGGGTTGGATTTGGTAGCGTTTAAATGGAAATGTAATATCGTTTTGGTGCTGCACAACGTAACGCGCAAAGGGAACGGTGAGATCGTATCTTAAAGCTTTTTCTGAAATTAACGAAGTGACTTTGCCGCTATTTTTTTGAGAATAAATAGCATCATCCACTTTGGAAAGGAAATCGCCACTATTTAAAATCTTGAAGATCAATCTATCGCCTTCTTCGCCATATTTCCCCATTAATGTTTCACTGTTTTCAAAAGAGGGTGTTTCTATCGGCTGGAATCCATATAGCGAGAATGCTTCTTTTATAACATTGAAAATATAATTGCGCCGAGAAACTTCTTCTGGGTTAAAATCGCGGGTACCTTTGGGTATGGATGGTTTCAAAATGGATTATTGGATTATTGGATTATTGGATTATTGGATTATTGCATTATTAGATATTTTTCTATTCATAAGTCAAAACTGAGAACTCGAAAAACGAGAAAGCAAATATCTTAAATAATAGTAACTTTATGCAACTTTTAAAGTCTAACGAGAAATACTAATTTATAATATGTTTTCACTTTTCTGGGAAAATGTCCGGATTGCACTGGATTCCATCAAAAGTCAATTGTTGCGTACCATACTTACCATTGTTATTATTGGCATTGGCATTTGGGCGCTGGTTGGTATTTTGAGTGCCGTGAAAGCACTCGAAACAACTATTTCCGGAAATTTTGCTTCCATGGGGGCCAATACTTTTAATCTTCAACAATATGAATTTACCGTCCAGTCGAACAGAAGTGGCGAACGGGAAAAAATAAATCCTATAATAAGTTATGACAATGTGCGGGAATTCTTGGATAAATATGAATTTCCCTCCACCAAGACCTCATTATCCTTTCAAGGTACCGCGGTTGCCGAAGTAAAATATGGTTCAGAAAAAACGGACCCCGAAGTTCAGGTTTACGGTGTAAACGAAAATTATCTTGAAAACACTGGCAGCGAAATTGAAAAAGGCAGAAATTTCACAATATTCGATATCCAAAACAACAATAAAGTCTGCCTTTTAGGTTCTGATTTTGAAAAAAACCTTTTTAAAAATGAGGATCCCATTAATAAAACCATCAGCATTCGCGGAGTGAAATTTAAGGTTATCGGCATTCTGGAATCCAAAGGATCCACTTTTGGAAACAATCAGGATTTGAAGGTTTTAATACCCGTACAAGTTGCCCGGGGCATATATACGCAGCCCAACATAAATTATAATATTAGTGTGAAGGTGGACGATAAACAACTAATGGAAGCTGCCCAGGATGAAGCAATCATTACCTTTCGAAACATTCGCAGATTAAATCCCGTGGAGCAGAATAACTTCGGAATCGAGCGCAGTGAAGATCTTATAAACCGAATTGCTTCCATTACCCAATATTTGGAAATAGCTGCGTGGATTATAAGCATTATTACTATTCTTGGTTCTTCAATTGCGTTGATGAATATTATGCTGGTTTCAGTGAGCGAACGTACCCGTGAAATAGGTGTTCGGAAAGCTTTGGGCGCAAAACGTTCCACAATTTCCACTCAATTTTTTATGGAAACTATCGTAATTGGCCAGTTTGGAAGCTTTTTGGGAATTATTCTTGGGGTATTGACAGGATTTGCTTTTGCAAAAATATTTGAATTCGATTTCACCCTTCCCTGGGCAGCAATAATTTGGGCAACCATTATAACCTTTATTGTTGCGGTTATTGCAGGTTCCTATCCTGCTTCAAAGGCAGCAGGCTTGGATCCCATTGAAAGTTTGCGATATGAATGAGGATTACTTCAAATAAAAATCATTAAAAGCTATGATTATTAAGAGCTTCTATAAATTAATTATTCAGATTTCAAATTTATTCCTTAAGTAGGTTACTAAAATAATTGTACAAATCACCCTTAGTTATAACGGAACCCTGCTGAATCAAGACAAATATGTCCTTGTTCCGGTCATCTTTTATTGCCTTGGTTGATGTATAAAGAGTTACAACATCATCATGCAAATTTTGTTGAAGCCATTTATATCCATAATCAGTAGTTATATCAATATTTACATCTTCCACTTTTATTGCAATAAGTTCCATAAATGCCTCAGTAATATGAAAAAGCATTAAATGATTCGGCGAAATGTGTTCCAAATATTTCACTTTGCCCAACACACCTTCCCAAATTAAGTCACTGAAAACATCCAATTCCTGTTCAACAATCTGTGGTTCTTCAACCTTCAAAAGTTGCCATTCATCCGCTGTGATTGACTGTGTGGCAAGAAAATTTATAAATTCTTGGTTTAGTTCTTCAAATTGTTCCTTTGTTAGCCTTGCATATTTCATGTCGTACTTTTTACGTAAAAGGTGAAAATTGGGAAAATAAAAAACCTTTCCGTATTCTGGAAAGGTTTATTGTAAATAGAGAAATATTCTTAGTTATCTTCACCGCTTTCGTCTTGCTTTGCTTCTGGCTGTACCTCTGGTTTCGCTTCAGTCTTTGGTTTTTTAACCTCTGGCTTAGGTTCGGCAACTACATCAAAAGTAAATGTGCTCACAACATCTCTGTGGAAACGAATTGAAGCTTCATATTGACCGGTACGCTTTACGGCGCCACCTGCAACGGAGATGTACTTCTTTTCAACGGAAACACCTGCTTTTTCAAGGGCTTCAGCCAGATCTGTATTGGTTACAGAACCGAAAAGTTTATCACCTTCGCCAGTTTTGGCCGTGATTTTAATTTCAAGTCCATTCAGTTTTTCAGCTTGCTTTTTAGCTTCGTCAACAACTTTCTTCTCTTTAAATGAACGTTGTTTCAAAGTTTCAGCCAAAATTTTCTTGGCTGAAGGGGTTGCAAGCACCGCGTGCCCTTGAGGAATTAAAAAGTTTCTTCCGTAACCGTTCTTCACGCTTACAAGATCATCTGCAAATCCCAGATTTTCTACGTCTTTCTTTAATATAAGTTCCATATTGTTCTCTGGTTTTTATTTTAATAAATCGGCTACATAAGGCATAAGTGCCAAATGGCGAGCTCTTTTAACGGCAACTGCCACTTTTCGTTGATACTTCAGTGATGTTCCTGTTAGTCTTCTTGGAAGAATTTTACCTTGCTCGTTCACAAATTTCAATAAGAAATCTGGGTCTTTATAATCAACATATTTAATACCCGACCTTTTGAACATGCAATATTTCTTGGTCTTATTGGTATCTATGTTAAGCGGAGTAAGATATCTGATCTCCCCGTCTTTTTTTCCTTTTGCTTGCTGTTGTAATGTGGCCATAATTATGCTGATTTTTTATCGCGATTTCTTCTTTTTTCTGCCCAAGCAATTGCGTGCTTGTCGAGGCTCACTGAAAGGTAACGCATAAAACGCTCGTCCCTTTTGAATTCAGTTTCTAATTCGTGTACTACATCACCCTCTACGGTGTACTCAAAAAGATGATAAAAACCACTTTTTTTGTTTTGAATTGGGTAAGCCAGTTTTTTCAAGCCCCAATTTTCTTTGGATATCATCTTAGCACCTTTAGAAACAAGAAGATCTTCGTATTTCTTTACTGTTTCCTTTATCTGATCTTCAGATAAAACGGGATTTAAGATGAAAACAGTTTCGTAATGATTCATAAAAAATCGTTTAAAATTAATGATTAATTCCTTGGCCTTCTGCCAAAGAGGGTGCAAAAATACTATTTTATTTAATATATTCAAACCAAATTTTAAAGTGTCTTTAATTTTTTTGAATACAGATAAAAGGTTTATTTTTTTCGACTAAAACCAAAAAAAGTTGTATTTCATCGATTATTTGCATACTATTGTCTTACGCAAATCCTACTATTGTGGAAAAAACAATTTTGAAATGTGCAATCGTGGATGATTCCACACTGCAAAGGCTTTCAATAGTAAAGCTTATCCAAATGCACCCATCCCTCAAACTTGTGGGTGAATATAAAAATGCTGTAGAAGCAAAAATGGGACTGATTTCCACCGAAATCGACCTTATTTTTTTGGACATAGAAATGCCCATTCTTTCCGGGTTTGACCTCTTGGACGATATCCAGAAAAAACCTCAGGTAATTTTTGTAACGGGCAAAACCAAATATGCTTTTAAGGCGTTTGATTATGACGCAGTGGACTATCTGCGAAAACCTATTGCTAAAGATCGATTTCTAAATGCCGTACATAAGGCCATCAACAATTATAAGCTAAAAAATGAAGAAGGCTTTGACGACGAAGATTTTATTTTCGTGAAAAGCAACCTGAAAAAAAGGAAAGTCTTTCTAAATGAACTTCGCTATATTGAGGCTTTGGGCGATTATGTGAAATTAGTTACTGAGTTTGATTCCCTTGTAGTTCTTTCTACTATGAAGGCGTTTCAGTCCTTGTTGCCGAGTGATCGTTTTTTACGGATACACAAGTCATACATTGTCAATCTGGACAAAGTGCAACGTTACAATAGCAAAACCATTGAGTTGGAGAAGGATAAACTACCCTTAAGCCGAAATAGAAAATCAGACTTGGTAGAAGCATTGGCTGCGACACACAACGTTTAATAATTATCCACATCTATATTGATGCGGACGCTTGAAAATTCTTTCACGGAATTAAAACTTCGCTGCACGTTTTCTATATATTTTTTGGTCTTTTCCAATGATTGGCTCTTAGGGATCTTTACAAGAAGGTTCATAATAAATTTATTCTTTATCCTTCCAATTGGCGGCGGTTCCGGCCCTAATATATTTTCCTTGAATTGAATTTCTAAAGCCTGTCCAAACCAGATGGAAGCATTCTGTACTCGCGCCAAATTTTTATCCTTAAAAACAATTTTTATTGTTCTGAAAAACGGCGGATACTTATAATTATATCGTTCCTCCAGTTGCTCTTTATACATCGCATTGTAATCATTCACGCTTACCTGCTTCAGGATTTGGTGGTATGGATTGTAAGTTTGTATCAAAACCTTACCGCGTTTTTGGGTGCGCCCTGCCCTACCGGAAACTTGCTGAAGCAATTGAAAACTACGTTCGTGCGCCCTGAAATCCGGAAAATTCAAAAGATTGTCCGCATTCATCACACCCACCAAACTTATATTTCTAAAATCCAAACCCTTCGCAAGCATTTGGGTACCAACCAAAATATTGATTTCTTCATTTTCAAGAGCTTCAATCAATTTTGCATAGGAATGTTTGCCTTTGGTGGTATCTTGATCCATTCGGGCCACTTTATAATCGGGAAATAGTGTTTTCAACTCCGTTTCAATTTGTTCGGTGCCAAAGCCTTTGGTGTCCAAAGTTTCGCTACCGCAGGCAATGCAACTCTGCATCATTGCCATATGATAGCCGCAGTAATGGCATCGTAATTGGTTTTTGTGCTGGTGATAAGTCAAGCTAACATCACAGTTGGGGCATTGTGGTGAAATGCCACATGTGGTACATTCCACAACTGGCGAAAAGCCTCTTCTATTTTGAAAGAGGATTACCTGCTCGCCATTTTTTAAAACCTCGCGCATTTCCTCCAAAAGCCTATCGCTGAAATGGCCCGTCATCTGTTTTTTTCGCGTTTTCTCTTTAATATCCACCAATTCAATATCCGGCATCATCACATTTCCGAAACGTTTCATCAACGTAACCAATCCGAACTTTCCCGATTTGGCGTTGTGGTAACTCTCCAGGGAAGGCGTGGCGCTTCCCATCAAAAGTTTGGCTTTATGCAAGTTAGCGAGTACAATGGCACTGTCACGGGCGTTGTAACGTGGTGCGGGACTGTACTGTTTGAACGAAGGTTCGTGCTCTTCATCAATTATTATAAAACCTAGGTTTCGAAACGGAAGAAATAATGATGACCGAGCTCCAATAACCACTTGTGCCTTAGCTTTATTGTTCAAAACATTTTTCCATACCTCCACTCTTTCATTTACGGAAAATCTGGAATGATAGACGGAAATTTTTTCTCCAAAATATTTTTGCAACCTATTTATAAGCTGAGTGGTTAGTGCAATTTCGGGAAGCATATAAAGTACCTGTTTTCCGGACGCTATCATCTTTTCAATGAGCCGGACATATATTTCAGTTTTTCCGCTGGACGTAACGCCGTGCAGCAGCACCACGTCATTGGTTTGAAATGATGCTTCTATTTCACTAAGCGCTGTGGCCTGTGCTTGGTTTAGGCTTTTAACTTCTATTGAGGTTTCTCCGGAAAATTCAACACGATCGTGCTGAATAAAATATTCCTCCAGAATGCCTTTATCTGTCAACGATTTTATTACGGAAGCCGTGACCTTACTTTTCTTTTGAAGCGATGCCGAACTGATTGGCTTGCGGGTCTGGCTATTAAGCATAAAAAGATGCATCAGAACATCTCGTTGTTTGGGAGCCCGAGTTAATGTATCCAACAATTCGCGAAGGCTTTCCTCTGAAGTGAATTGTGGCGCAAGTTTTATATACCGTTTCAGCTTTGGCGTGTATTGCTCATATACGGTTTCCTCAATTTCTATAATATTTTTGTCCAATAATTTTTGGATAACCGATACGATATTTTTTCGATCCAAGATGGAGCGGGCATCATTGATATGTAGGGAAGATTGATGCTGTAGCGCTTCAAATAAAACAAATTCGTCATCGCTTAAAGTTGCCTCTTCCATATTGTTCCGGGCGGTAAGTTTGATGATGGTTTCGCTCTCAAGCAAAAAGGCGCTGGGAAGGGCAGCTTTGATCACCTCACCCAAAGAGCACATATAATATGCTGCCATCCACTCCCAATGTTTCAGTTGAAGTGGGGTGATGACTGGCTCTTCATCTAAAATATGGTCAATGGATTTTGTTTCATAACCCATTGGCTGCTGTGCGTGCACCTGAAAAACAATTCCTGTGTACACTTTAGCTTTTCCAAAGGGTACGGCCACACGCATGCCGGGCTTTAAAAATGCGGCCTCATCATTATTCACGCTGTAGGTAAAACTCTGTTTCAACGGAATGGGCAGAATGACGTCTAGAAAGTACACAGTATGGGTTAAGGGTTGTGCGTTTGGTTTCAATTTTTTGTTTGTGCAGCGTTTCTTTCAATAAAAAAAGCCACCCAAATTGGTGGCCTAAAGATAATATTTTAAAAGATTTCTACTTAACGCGCTGCCATGTTTGTGTTCTTCCCAATAAAGAAAAGCCAATATATCCCCGGACGTTCAGCTTGTTGGGGCCATCAAGTTCTATATAGCATTTGTACACCTTTCCATTGTTAGGATCGGTAATGGTGCCATCGTTATATTCTTCACCATCCTTTTGGAGACCTTTGATAATAACAAGGCCCAAAATGGGTTTGTTTTTGTCGCTGCCGCTGCATTCAACACAGGTTAAATCACGTTTTTTGGGATCGAGAATTTCTACCACTTTTCCGTAGACTTTCCCATCTTGTTTGTAGATTTCAACAATGGATTTTGCTTCGCCTGTTTCGTCGTCAATGGTTTTCCATTTTCCCGTAACATCCTGTGCCACGGCGGCCATAACAGTAAGAATTGTAAGGGATAGAGTCAATAACATTTTTTTCATAGTTTCAAAAAATTTAGCATTAGGTTTACATTTTATCTTTTAATCTTCTTATTGAAATGTTCAGTTCAAAACCGAGCAGAAGTAGGTTCGCGTTTATCCAAATATATAACATCAGAATTAAAAGTGCGCCGATGGAGCCATACAACTCGTTATAATTCGAAAAATTATTTATATACACCCCGAAAAAATAAGTAGTAAGCAAAAACAAGATAGTGGTTGTTACCGCCCCAGTTGAAAAAAAACTGGAAGTTCGTCCTTCTTTGGTGCCGAAATAATAAAGTGTGGCAATTACCACATAAATCATAACTACAAATACGAGAAATTGAAAGAACTGTATCCAGGAAACGTCATTATCAATATATGCTCTGGACTGCAGGTCGTTTATTATGTATTCGCCATATAAAATGACCCCCACCGAGGTTAACAACAACAGTGCCACGAAAATTGAAACGGCCAGCGCCACAAAATACTGCCGAAAAAAACTTCTGTTTATGGTGACGTGGAATGAAAACTCAAATGCGCTGAAAATTGCGTTCACGCCATTGGCCGATAAAAATATGGATAGAAAAAACACAAATGATAGCAGTCCGGAACGTGGATTCACTGCAATGTCTGCAATAATGGGATAAAAAAACTGCGTGGTTTGTGCGGGCAATAACGCTTCAATAAAAATCAGAAATCTTGTTTGGAACCCTTCCACCGGAATGTAGGGAATCAAGTTCAATAGAAATAATAAAAATGGAAACAATGCCAGAAAAAAACTATAAGCAATGGAACTAGCGCGAGGCGAAAAGGATCCCTTTAAAATTCCCGTTCCATAAATATCCAGCAAATGGTAAAGGGAAAATGCGCCCAGCCCAGGAAGTTTGATCTTTTTACTGAGCCGCACCAAATTACGAATAACCGGAAAATTGATTTCCTTTTCCTCCTTTTCGTTCATTTAACGGCTTTTAGGCTTAAGTCCATATTGTGAACGGAATGCGTCAGTGCGCCACTTGAAATATAATCCACACCGCAGGCTGCATATTTGCTTGCGGTTTCTAATGTAATGCCTCCGCTTGATTCCGTGAGACATTTTCCATTTATGAGTTTTACGGCTTCCGCAGTGTCCTGATAGTTGAAATTGTCTATCAAAATTCGGTACACGCCTTCCGTCTGTAATATTTCTTCAATTTCCTGCAGGTTTCGGGCTTCAACAATTATTTTCAGATCGAGGTGATTATTTTTTAAATAGCGTTTCGTTTTTTCTATAGCCTTAGTTATTCCACCACAGAAATCTATGTGGTTGTCCTTTAGCATTATCATATCGTAGAGTGCAAAGCGATGGTTTTCGCCGCCTCCAATTTTTACGGCCCATTTTTCCAACGCGCGGATTCCCGGAGTGGTCTTTCGGGTGTCGAGGATTTTGGTATTTGTGCCCTCAAGCAGTTTTACGTATTCATTGGTCTTGGTGGCGATTGCGCTCATGCGCTGCATCGCGTTCAAAACGAGCCGTTCCGATTTTAGAATAGATTGGGAAAGGCCTGACACATAAAAACATACATCGCCGTATTTCACCGGGCTTCCATCTTCTATTTTTATTTCTAGTTCCAATCCCGGATCCACAAATTCAAATACCTGCCTTGCGAAATCTACTCCCGCGATTATGCCTTCGTCCTTTACCAACAATTTTGCGGAACCCAATGCATCCTCCGAAATGCAGGCCAGGGAACTGTGGTCGCCCTCCCCCACATCTTCACGGATTGCGTTGGCAATGATGATATCTATTTCTTTGTTGAATTGTTTCTCTGAAATCATAGCAACCAAATTTCAGCTAAAATACTTTAAAAAGTTTGAAGCACGAAGACAGAAGACGGAAGTGGAACATTTTATCTTTGTATTTTTAATGCTGAAAAAGTAGAAATGAAAATAACACTGCTCACCATTGGCAAGACCGATAACACCGAACTGCAAAGCTTGATGGACGATTATACGAAGCGGTTGGGGTATTATATTTCCTTTGAAATGGAAGTTATTCCCGATGTGAAGAATGCAAAAAACCTATCGGAAGCACTTCAAAAACAAGCCGAAGGTGAAGAAATATTAAAGCGAACCACAATGGCCGATGTTTTAGTATTGCTAGATGAAAAGGGAAAGACTTTTACTTCAGAAGGATTTTCGCAGTTCCTTCAGAAGAAGATGAATAGCGGGCTAAAGAACCTCATCTTCGTGATTGGTGGGCCTTATGGGTTTAGTGACGCCGTTTATTCGCGGGCAAATGGGAAGGTTTCGCTTTCATCAATGACCTTTTCGCATCAAATGGTTCGGTTGTTTTTTATTGAGCAACTTTATCGGGGGTTTACTATTCTTCGGAATGAACCATACCATCATCGATAGTTAGATTATTGGATTGTTGGATTGTGGGATTTTTAGATGGCGAATTTACCATTGACAATCTATGTAATCTGTTAGCATGTGGAATAGTAGGCCTACGGCAATTATTCGCGTTTTTCTGAAAAATAGCATTACTATGTAAACCGCCATTGCCCAATAGGTGTGCAGCGGGTGGAAGTTTATGCTACAACGGCCGGGATCAAAGATTGGGGTAGCGAGAAGATGGTCCACATCTACCAGCATTGTGGCTAGCATAATTAACCACGCCTTTTTCCATTCCCTTCTAAAGAAAATATAGGCTATTAGGCCCGGAACCAGTAGGTGAAGCGTGTAATGTACCAGCGTTTGGAGCATTGGGAAATGTTTTAAACCATCTTCGCCAGTAGCACAATCTGCCCTAAGTGATAGGCGTCATGCTGGATAATGCCATGAATATGCTGATAGTAGGTTAATTTATTGACCGAATATTCCTTAACAAAATCTGCTTCATTAAAAGTATTTAGGAAATAGAGCCATTCCTTTTGGGTGGTTTCCAAGGCTTCGAGGGTTTGTTGCCAAGCCTCCTTTGAGTCGTCTTCTATCCTTTTTATGTAATTGTTTGAAGGGGTTTGGAGCACCTCGCCTTGTACTCTTTTTAGTACGTTTTGGCGCCAGGCGATTAGGTGGTTTACTATTTCCCAAATGGTGTTGCCGTCGCTAATGGGGCGTTGATTGGCCTGTGTGGCGGTGATTCGGCTGAGGGTGTCTTGCAAGGTTACGTCCAGCCAAGGGTGGCCGTGATACAGGTCTGTGAAGAGCGTTTGAATTCTTTCTGTTTCGTTCATTGGGTTGGTTATTTTTTTATAAAGATAGGAAGATTTGAATTAGTTCTGTTTGCATTATAGCCTTCGGAAAAGTTGGATTTATGGTGCGCTTTTTAGAAAGCAGGATATTTGTAAGAAGTGCTTTTTTAGTTTTTGTTAAATTTTAATGGAAGCACCCGAGGACATCGGGGACATATCGGGGGGAAATACGGGGGAAATAGGAAGGATATATGTAGGAAAATGTGAGAACTACGAAATTATTAGAAGTTTATTTGGCTTTGAAAAACTGTATGGGCACACATTGCAAAGATGCGTCTGCGGGGAATTCCTAAATTTTTGTCAATTCATAACCACAACTTGAACAATACTTAGTGCTACCTCCATTTTCAGCGCAACAATTTTTACAAATTGCGTTGGACATTTTTCCCTGGGGTGGTTGTTCAGCTTGAGGAGGCGTTTTCTTTTTTCTGTTTTTTCTGGCCAGATAACGAATCAACAACACAATACCAAGTATAAACCCTAGCAGAATGGCATAGAAAACAATTTGACCAAGAAGAAGTCCAGTTTTGTAACCCGCGTCATAAATAGCACTGTTATGATTTTCATTTGTTGAAGTTTGGGCAATTTGATTTGAGGTAATGGTAAATGAATTGAAAAACGTCGCCTTCCTTTCGTTACTTAAAGTCGTCGCATCGGTTAAAGGCCAAAAATCAATGTTAATTATGTTTTGATTTAAATAAATTACCCGTTTAAATCTTTGGCTCGGTAATTCTGGGCTAGATTGGGCAAGATATTCCAATTCTACAGCGAGAAATTCTTGAATAGCAATTTCATTTAATGAGACAAGTTCCGCATTCGCGGATTCTAAAGCTCCCCTGACCACACCTTGGTATATCGTGGGAATATCTTTTTGGGTTATTTGGGAAGTTTGTTGGTCCGTTAATTTTCGAATGCTCACCAAATAGAACGCAACTTCATCTCTTGCATTATAGACCGTTTCCTGCCCGGTTTCAATTAGCTCGCTTGCCACGGGAAAATCTATACTTGCGAAATCGGTTATATCTGTTTTAACCCACTCCTGGGCATAACTTGTATTGGCTATTAAAAATAATAGGATAAGTAGTTTGTATGTGGAGTTCATGAAGTTATGGTTGGATATTAATGTTTTAAATATTTACGGATTAAAGTTTCGATCAATTTATGAGTTGGAGGCACGAGCGGGACGCTCGCGCTAGCGTGGGATTTGATTTACCGTAAAAAGTCTCAATTTTGATTTTAGTGTTAATTATTCTTATTTCATAATTGACGTCATAAAAAAAATTGACCTTCAAGATTATCATTTAAGTGTTGAAAACTTGCAGAATATAATCTTTGATTTAAAAAAATATCCAGCAGATATTTATAATTTCTTAGATCTCTAAATTTATAATACATTATGTAATATTATTTTACGACATCTTTATTTATACTTCACTCCACTCCCCCAATCAAAACCCCCAACATTTCAATAGCGGCATCACTAATTCGGGTGCCTGGGCCATAAACCGCCACAGCGCCGGCATCAAAAAGATATTGGTAATCCTGCGCGGGTATTACACCGCCCACGATAACCATTATATCTTCGCGACCATACTTTTTTAGGGCATCTATAACTTGTGGTACTAGGGTTTTGTGGCCTGCGGCAAGGGAGGAAACGCCGAGGATGTGTACATCGTTTTCCACCGCTTGTTTGGCGGCTTCGGCGGGAGTTTGGAAGAGGGGGCCAATGTCCACATCAAAACCTACGTCGGCATAGCCGGTGGCTACTACCTTGGCGCCGCGGTCGTGCCCGTCCTGCCCCATTTTGGCAATCATAATACGGGGGCGGCGGCCTTCCAGATCGGCAAACTGGTCCGCCATTTGGCGTGCCTTATCAAAACTTGGGTCTTTTTTCATCTCTTTACTGTACACGCCGCTAAAGGAGCGTATTTGTGCTTTATATCTGCCGAATTCCTTTTCCATCGCGGAAGAAATTTCGCCAAGGGTTGCCCTGTGTCGGGCGGCTTCTACGGCTAAAGCTAACAAATTCTTATTCCCCTGAAAAGGGGAATCTGTTGAATTTACGTAGCTATGCGCACATTTTGTAATATCTTCTAGCGCTTTCGCTACTTTTTCATTGTCGCGTTCTGCTTTTATTCGGTTTAATCTTTCAATTTGGGAGGTGCGTACTTTTTGGTTGTCCACATCCAGAATTTGCAGCGGATCTTCCTTCGCGAGGCGGTATTTGTTTACGCCCACAATAATATCCTGTCCGCTATCGATACGCGCCTGCTTGCGCGCGGAGGCTTCTTCAATGCGCAGTTTCGGAATACCTGCTTCAATGGCTTTGGTCATTCCGCCGAGTTCTTCCACTTCCTCGATTAGCGCCCAGGCCTTATTGGCGATTTCGTTTGTAAGGTTTTCCACATAATAACTGCCCGCCCAAGGATCTACCGTTCGAGTGATTTGGGTTTCGGTCTGTAGAAATATCTGTGTGTTCCGTGCAATACGTGCGGAGAAATCTGTTGGCAACGCAATGGCTTCATCCAAAGCATTCGTGTGCAAGGATTGTGTTCCCCCGAAAACTGCCGCAGCGGCTTCAATGGCGGTTCGCGCCACATTGTTAAACGGGTCCTGCTCGGTAAGGCTCCAACCGCTGGTTTGGCAATGGGTGCGCAACGCCAATGATTTTTCATCTTTTGGGTTGAATTGTTTTACAATTTTTGCCCACAGCATTCGGGCGGCACGCATTTTGGCGATTTCCATAAAATGGTTCATCCCGATTGCCCAGAAAAATGACAATCGAGGCGCGAAAGTGTCAATATCCATTCCCGCTTTTATTCCGGTGCGAATGTATTCCAAACCGTCAGCCAAAGTGTAGGCCAGTTCAATATCGGCCGTGCCTCCCGCTTCCTGCATATGGTAACCGGAGATAGAAATGCTGTTAAATTTGGGCATATTTTTGGAAGTATATTCAAAAATATCACTCACAATTTTCATCGATTCCTTGGGCGGATAGATATAAGTATTCCGCACCATAAATTCCTTTAGGATATCATTTTGAATGGTTCCCGATAAATCTTTTAAGGCCACGCCCTGCTCTTCCGCTGCTACAATATAAAATGCCATAATGGGAAGCACGGCGCCATTCATCGTCATGGAAACGCTCATTTCATTCAACGGAATTTGATCGAAAAGAATTTTCATATCCTCCACGCTGTCAATCGCTACACCGGCCTTCCCAACATCGCCCTCTACTCTTTCGTGATCACTGTCATATCCGCGATGGGTCGCTAAATCGAAAGCTACTGAAAGTCCTTTTTGCCCCGCGGCGAGATTTCTTCTGTAGAAAGCGTTACTGTCCTCTGCCGTGGAAAATCCTGCGTATTGGCGAATGGTCCACGGCCGGCGGACGTACATTGTGGAATACGGGCCGCGAAGATGGGGCGCGATTCCTGCTACGAAATTTAAATGATGAAGGTGCTCGATATCCTCCGAAGTATATAGCTTTTTAATTTCGATTTCTTCGGCAGTTTGGAAAGTTGACGGTTGATTGCTGATAGCTGATGACTGCCCCTCGACTACGCTCGGTGTAACATTTTGGTCTTCCGTCTTCGGTCTTCCTTCTTCCAACCTTTTTAAACTAATATGTTGCAAATCTTTTCTACTCATTGCCCAGTCTATCTTGTTCAACTATTTCTGCCAAGCGCTTTTCAATAATTGGCGCGATTAGGGTTTTTATCGGATTTTGTTTTACGAATGGAAAAAGCTCCAAATCGTCTTTCATCCGGTCGTTTTTGTTGGGGTGGTAATTGGTGCCCAACAATTTCAACTGTCCGCTGTCAAAAAGCTGCTGCTCCTTTTCGGCGCTTTCCTTTATTTTCTTTTGAATGGTGCCTTCTTTTAATTGCTGAAGAAAGCCGCCGCCTTTTTCTATTTCCTTGAAAATTTCGAGCGCTTTTTCCGCAAGTTCATTGGTCAAACCTTCGATATAATATGTACCATCCGCGGGATTGCTTACCGTGTCAAAATAGCTTTCGTGTTTTAAGATAAGTAATTGGTTGCGGGCGATGCGCTCGCCGAATTCGTTGCTTTTATGGTACAATGCATCATATGGAAGATTGCAAACGATATCTGCCCCGCCTAAAATGGCACTCATGCATTCGGTAGTGCTGCGGAGCATGTTTACGTTGTAATCGTAGAGAGTTTTGTTTCTTTTTGACGGCATTGCCAGAATGTGGCAGGTTTCGTTTGCGCCGTATTCCTTTGCCAATGTTGCGTAGAGTTTTCGGAGGGCGCGGATTTTTGCTATTTCGAAGAAGTAGTTTGGGCCGGTGGATAGCGTAAAAGTTAACGATGAGCCCTCTACCGCGCTCGAGGAGAACAAGGATTGCTCCTTTTGCCGAAGCCTTTCAACAAGCTCAGGATGATAGAGGTGGTTTAAATATTCATTCGCATGAGCCAGAGCATATGCTAATTGCTGGACAATGTTGGCGCCTGCGTTTTGGTATATTGCGGCATCAACGGAAAGGATATTTTCGGGTTTTTGTTGCAGGATAGCATCGAGAATTTCGTGGTCCTGCTTTAAATTTTGAAACCAGTTGCCCGTCCGGGCTAGGTTTCCTATTATATCAATATTATAAAAAACAGTAGCTTGTTTTTCGGAAAAGAATTTAATTAGTTTTTTATAAAATCGTTCCGAAAGAAAGTTTAGTTGGAAATAAATTGTAGCACTTTCAAGGGGAAAATCTGTAAATACTTCTTTTACGTCAAATTCTTCGTCTGCCGAAAAAACTATTGCCTCCGCCCCTCTTTTTAATGCATCTATGGCAATATGATTGGCTATTTTTTCGTCATCAATAAAAATGGATTGGGCAATTTTCCAGGATTGTGGCTGGCCAGGAATGGGTTGACAATCTTCCTTAAAATCATCTTGGTGATAAAACGGTTTAACGTTTATGCCCTCGGGACTTTGCCACACCAAGGTTTCGTTGTAGTCGGCGCCCTTTAGGTCGTACTGTATTTGTTGCCGCCACTGCTTTGCGGAAACTTCATCAAAATCCTCAAATAGAAATTTACTCATCGCTTTTCTTCCTTTTTGATGCTGTCCTCGTGTTCAATAATGTATATATCCTCATTTTCCTTTTTGAGATAATACTTTTCGCGTGCAAATTTTTCCATTTGGTTGCTATCCTCCATTTTTTGAATGAAGCTTTTATCCTGCTCTATTTCCTTTTTATAGAATTCGGCATTGTCTTCCAAGGCATCTATTTCACTTTCGAGTTCCGAATGGATTAGCACGGAATTGGTGTCAAAAAAAACCATCCAGGTTAGGAAAAGCAGCAGAATAAGCACGTATTTATTGCTTAAAAACCGTACCCATTTTTTATTTCTGAATTTTGCAAAACTCATAATTCCGAATAGCTTAATTTTTGATGGATAATACTGCGGATCACATCTACCGCTACAGTATTATACCGATTGGTAGGTATAATTATGTCTGCAAATTCCTTGGTTGGTTCAATAAACTGTTGGTGCATGGGCTTGAGTGTGGTTTGATAGCGGCTCAAAACTTCCTCCAAATCGCGGCCGCGGGTGGCAATGTCGCGTTTCAGTCTGCGTATCAATCGCTCATCACTATCGGCGTGCACGAAGATTTTTATGTCGAACATTTCGCGAATATCCGGATGCGCAAGAATAAGGATTCCTTCAACGATAATCACTTTTTTAGGGTGCGTGGTTACGGTTTCACCAGTTCTGTTGTGCTCCACAAATGAATACACGGGTTGTTCAAAGGAATTTCCATTCCGAAGTTCTTTTAAATGACTTACCAGCAATGGGAAATCAATGGAATTTGGATGGTCGAAATTTATTTTCACTCGCTCCTCGTACGTTAAATTACTGGTGTCGTGATAATACGAATCCTGTGAAATAATGCACACTTCCTCGGGCGGAAGTTCCGCCACAATTTGGTCCACTACCGTTGTTTTTCCGCTGCCAGTGCCGCCGGCGATGCCAATTATGAGCATAGTTATTGGTTTGCTACAAATGTAGGGAAAAGGGTTGCAGGTTTCAAGTTTCAAATTCAAAGATTAAAACATCCCCCTTGCCCCCTTCGAAAGGGAATTATTCAGGTTTAAGTATAATAATCGTAAATCGGCAATCTTAAATCGTAAATCATTTATAATTTTGAAGTCTTTAATTTTTGAATGAAAGCTATACTATTACATCCTTCCTATTTTCCTTCCATAGAGCAAATGGCCGCGGTGGTGCAGGCAGAAAAAGTTGTTTTCGAAATTCAGGATAATTACCAAAAACAAACCTACCGCAACCGCACCTTTATTGCCCACAGCAATGGAAAACTGCTTTTAAATATTCCCATAAAACACAATAAGACAGGAAAGCGGCAAAAAACGAAAGAGGTGATTGTTGAAAATGATTTTCCATGGCAGGAACAACATTGGCGCAGTTTGCAAAGTGCTTATAGAACCTCACCATTTTTTGAATATTACGAAGACGATTTGGAACCATTGTTTACGGAACCCGTAAAAGGTTTATTGGAACACAATCTGAAAATATTTGATTTGCTGTGCGAACTGATTGGGATTGAAGGGGAAATTTCAAAAACTACTTCTTTCGAAGCAAATCCGGAGGTTACCGATTTGCGGTATTTGGTTGATGCGAAACGAAAATCAACTTTTGAGCCGGAAGCTTATACGCAGGTTCACGAAGCCAACCATGCGTTTTTACCGAATCTTTCAGTGTTGGATTTGCTTTTTAATGAGGGACCGAACACTTTGAATTATTTGGAAAAAGCCCCCTAGCCCCCGAAGGGGGAAAACACGATACCATTTCAGTTCCCCCTTCGGGGGTTAGCGGCCCCTACCAGCCCACAGTAGCGCGGACGGCGTAATGGTCTGAAAAGGTTTTCTTCATTGTGTCAAATGAAAGTACGTCTAGTCCTTCCGATGCAAAAATATAATCTATCCGCATAGGGTATTTATCAAATTTAAAAGTAGTGCCCAAACCGTTGCCGCGCTCGCGGAAAGCATCTTTCATTCCGTCCTTCAACCTTCTGTAGCTGTATGAAAATGGCGTATTGTTGAAATCGCCGCAGATAATCACGCGATATTTAATTTTATGTTTGTGTGCCAAAATTGCCTCCACTTGGCGCTGTTGCTTTTCAAAAGCGGTGGAGATCCGTTTCCTGAGTTTATCGTTATCGCTTTCCTGCAGATAGCTTACCCGCGGCAAAATTCCCAACGACTGCAAATGGACGCTGTAAACGCGCAGGGTATCCTTTCCCTTTAAAACATCGGCATACAGTGTGTTGTTGTAAGTATCCTCAAAATCGAAACCGCCTTTATTGATTATTGGATATTTTGAAAAAATGGCGTGTCCCAATTTTGCTTTTTCCGATTTGAAATGAATGTATTGATAAGGATAAGTTGAAAAATCGATATTGTTAGGTTTATAATATTCCTGAACGCAAACTACATCGGGATTTTCTTCAACCAATATTTCCGCGATTGTTTGGGCCGCATCGGTTTTGGGATTTTCTTCGTAAGCATTGAAAAGACGGACATTATAGGAAAGGACGCTCAAGGTATTTTTATAGGGTGATGCATCTGCTTCGGAAGACATTTCATAAAAAACGTTGAAATAGAAATAGGAAATAAAAAGTACCGTGAACGAAATAAAGAACCTGCGGCGCAACTGTACCGCCCAGTAAATGGCGAAAATGATGTTAACGATTATCAGTAACGAAACCACTAAACTCAACAACGAGAGGGTTGGGAAGGTTTTTGGCGGCAAATAAGGCAGGATGAAAGAAAGCAATAAAAGGAAGGCTGCAACTAAATTGCACCAATAAATAAAATTATTGAATACTCGCCTTTTTCGCATTAGTCGTCTTTGCCGGCCTTAAACAGAAAATCCTTTTCTTCTTTGGTAAGGCTTTCGTAGCCGCTCTTTCCTATTTTGTCCAAAATACCGTCCACTTTTTTTTGGTGGTCAGATTTTGCTTCCTTGGGTTTAGAACGTTGGGCCGTGGGTTGTGTTGTGCGATGTACTTTTTTGAATGGCTTTTTTTTGCTGGGCTTAAAAAGATTGGCAACCCAATCCATAAAATTTTCAAACCATTTGCCAATGTCGTTTCCCTTTGCGAGTTGGGTGGCGTAAATAAAACCGAAAACAGCCCCGCCCACATGCGCCATCAAGCCGCCTGCATTTCCGGAGGAGGGAATTCTAACCAAATCCAAAAGAAAAAGAAACAGGGCAATGTGCCAAAGTTTTATGGTGAAAGTGAAAATACGGACTTCGGTATTTGGGGTGTACGTCGCGATAAAAACCATCAACGCCGTTACTGCACCGGAAGCACCGATTAAATAGCCCCGACTTTCAGCGAAAACAGGAAAAAAACTATAGGAAAGTACAAAGAGCAATCCGCCAAAAAGAGCTCCGAGTAAATAAACGGTGAGCAATCGTTTTTCGGTAAAAAGGTTCAATACAAACTGCCCAAACCAATAAAGCCAAAGCATATTGAACAAAATATGAAAGAAGCCAAAATGTAGAAAACTATACGTAATCAGCGACCACGGATGGATTAAAATTGTGTAAAAATCATCTGTCAGCACAAACCATCGCGTTAAATAAACATTGCTAACGCTGAAGAAAAACGAGCCTAAGCTCACCAATAAAAACAACACAGCGTTAATGACGATGAGCTTCACCATTACGTTTGCCGTTTTGTATTGATATGTAAGATTATTGGCTGCCATCAATTCCAGCGATGATTGTCAAAACTGTTCTTTTTCCAGTACCACGCCATAATAAAACCAAAGAGGGCGCCGCCAATGTGGGCGAAATGGGCTATGCCCGTGGCCGTTCCGGTAATTCCAAAAATTAAATCCAACAAAATAATGCCGGGGATAAAATATTTCGCCTTTATAGGAATTGGCAGAAAAATTAGCATCAATTCAATATTCGGGAACATTATTCCGAAGGCAACCAAAATACCGTAAACCGCGCCCGAAGCGCCAAGAGCAACCCCATTATAGGATTGGGCCATGTTTTGGATTCGTTCCATTGAAACACTTTCCAACACTGCCGTACTGCCGCCATTGCCCCCCGAAAGATAGCTCATAACCTCGCTCGGGCTCCAGCCACCCGCAATCAATGAGTCCATCACGCTGTGGATTTGCCAATAGTTGACCAAAGTATGGATTATAGCTGCACCCAAACCGGCGGAAAAGTAGAAGAACAGAAATTTCTTTTGTCCCCACCGCATTTCCAATGGCGAGCCAAAGGCCCACAGCGCATACATATTAAACAGAATATGGAATATGGACGAAGGATCGTGCATAAACATATGCGTGACCGGCTGCCAATATTGAAAATTAGGATTCTCAAAATAATAAAGCGCAAACAATTTTATCGAAAGATCCCCGATAACGAAGGATCCGATATAAAAGATCACATTCAGTATTAATAGAAATTTTACAGTGTCGGTTATTCTTCCCATTTACATAAATTTTTTATCCAAATCATTCACCTCAAGAATTGTGAAAACTGGTTTGTTGGTCGGGCTAACGGATGGCTCTTTGCAAGCAAAAAGTTGGTTTATTAAATGTTCCCTTTCCTCTTTGCCCAATGAAATTCCCGTTTTTATTGCCATACTTGCCGCCATGGATTTTGCCAGCATATCATTTTGGCTGAAACCGCTCTCGGGCACTTCCTCTTTTATGTCGTGCACCAACTGGCTGAGCAAATTTACAACATGACTTTCCAATATCAGTACAGGAATTCCGCTAATCTCGATGGTTTCGTCTTTTAGTTGTGAAAAAATGAAACCCGTATGTTCCAATTGCTCGCGTATCTTTTCAATAATTTCCACATCAGGTTTTGAAAAATGAAGTTGCAGCGGAAACAACAATTGCTGGCTTACAGCTTCCTTTACGGTAATGTTTTTCAACAATTCTTCGTAAAGAACCCTTTGGTGTGCAAGGTTTTGATGGATTACCATCATCCCGTTTTTCAGCGGACTCACAATATATTTATTCTGAATTTGAAAGGAAATTTGCCCGGTTTCGGTTTCGGGATTTTCAAAAAGATTTCCAGTTACCTCCTCGCTTTCAAACTCAATATCGCCTAAACTTGAAATTGCTGGAGCATCATCCTTTAAACCAACATAAAGCGATTCCCACGACTGGGATTGCTCTCTTTTAAATGGAAAATTGATATTTCCCTGTTTCGCTTTTTCACGAAAAGGATTGAAATCGCGGTCCACTTCAATGGATGGTGCGGTGGGCTGTTTTTTACTGTAATCGTACGGCGTATCAAAACCTTTGTCCCTTTCAAAATCAAGTATGGGCGCAATATTGAACTGTCCCAAACTATGCTTCACGGTTGCTCGAAGCATTGCATAAATGGAATGCTCATCGTCGAACTTTATCTCTGTTTTTGTGGGATGGATATTGATGTCAATGGAATGCGGATCCACTTCCAAAAAGAGAAAATAGCCCGGATGAATATCGTTTTTAACCAAGCCCTCAAAAGCTGAAGCAACGGCGTGGTGCAAATATGCACTTTTTATAAAGCGGTCATTCACAAAGAAGAACTGTTCTCCCCTGCTCTTTTTGCCGAATTCCGGTTTTAAAACAAAACCGTTGATTTTTAAAATTTCGGTCTCCTCGCTTACGGGCACCAACTTTTCATTGGTTTTGCTTCCGAAGATGTTTACAATACGTTGCCGGGAATTTGAAGACGGAAGATTAAAAACATCGCTGCCATTGTGAAGCATTTGAAACGCAACATTGGGATGCGCCAAAGCCACACGGTGGAATTCGTCAATAATATGGCGGGTTTCCACGGGATTGCTTTTTAGGAAATTTCGCCGCGCGGGAATATTATAAAAAAGGTTTTTTACTGAAATAGTTGTCCCTTTTGGAACAACAGCGGGCTCTTGGGAAATTACCTTGCTGCCTTCAATGGTAAGGTGCGTACCAATTTCAGAATCTTCGTTTTTGGTTTTTAGCTCAACGTGTGCAATGGCAGCAATCGATGCCAAAGCTTCTCCACGGAAACCTTTCGTGTGCAGATTAAAAAGATCTTCAGCCGATTTAATTTTGGAGGTTGCGTGGCGTTCAAAACTGATCCGCGCATCGGTGACGCTCATTCCTATTCCATTGTCTGTAACCTGGACGAGGGTTTTTCCGGCGTCTTTTATAACAAGTGTAACGGAAGTTGCCTTGGCATCGATGGCGTTTTCAAGTAATTCCTTCACTACCGAAGCCGGTCGCTGCACGACTTCACCAGCCGCAATTTGGTTCGCAACGTGATCCGGTAATAACTGAATAATGTCTGCCATTAAAATTATGCGTAGAAAATAGATAAATCGAATCCGATGATAAAAAGAAAAACGAGAACCAACAAAGCAATAATCACAAGCAACCGCAGATTTGCATTTTTATCAGATTTCTTTAAATCTGCCATAGCGGTTTTAAACTTTCCCTTTAACCCTTTGTTTTCGCCAACCGTGGTTCGGAATTGATCGAATTTATGCCCCATCGCAAAAGGGCTTCCGTCTCCATCAAATTCATAATGGCGGGGTTTGTAACTGTATTTTTTGTTTTTTCTTTTGCTAATTAATCCCATAACTGTCGTGCCTCAAAGTTACTGAAAATAGTATGTTTTCTAAAAGTAATTCCGAAGAGGTTTTGAACAATTATGATGCCGTGTTTCTGAAGTATTAGTATTCAGTTGCCGATGGCAGTGGTGATCTCGAGTGGTCAGTGGTCAGTGGTCAGTGGTCAGTGGTCAGTGGTCAGTGGTCAGTGATCAGTGGTCAGTGGTCAGTGATTTAAATAAATCTACAATTGTAAATTGTAAATCGTAAATCTAAAATCGTGAGTCTTTCCTCAGCTGCGCCATTTTAATCGCGGCAATTGCGGCTTCCGTTCCTTTGTTGCCGTGCTTTCCACCACTACGGTCGATGGCTTGTTGCATATTATTGTCGGTAAGTACGCAGAAAATTATGGGAATATTACCTGTTACATTTAAATCCTTTATGCCCTGCGCGACGGCTTCGCAAACGTAGTCGAAGTGTTTTGTTTCGCCTTGAATTACGCTACCTATTGCAATTACGGCATCAAGCATATCGTAACTTTCGACCATCCTTTTGCAGCCGTAAATAAGTTCAAAACTGCCGGGAACGTTCCAACGGACGATATTTTCATTGATGGCGCCACAATCTTTCAATGCATCAAAAGCGCCTTGGAACATACCTTCAGTAATTTCGTGATTCCACTCTGAAACAACAATCCCAAACCGAAAGTCCTTCGCGTTTGGGATTGTGTTTTTATCGTAAGCCGATAAATTTGTATTTGCTGTAGCCATTTATTGGTTCATTGCTTCCGCCCGGCCGGTATAAATTTCGGCTTTCGTGGCTTCTTGTGATTTGGGATAATCGTCAGCTATTTTTTTGAAATGCGACAATGCCTTGTCGTTTTGGTTCAATGACATTGCGGCAATACCGGCCTTCAAAAGAAAACGTGGCGTTGTGAAATCGTTAGTTCGCATCTTTGCAGCTTCCTCATAATATTTCAACGCATCCTCATTTTGGCCCAATTGTGCAAAAGCATCGCCAATAGCGCCTTTCGTTAACGGTGCCAACACATCGTCATCGCTGCTGAATTTATCCAACTGTTCAATAGCTTGCTGATATTTGCCCGTGTTCAAATAGGCCATTCCCGCATAGTAATGCGCAAGATTGGCAGCATTGGTACCGCCGTAATTTTCGATAATATCGATAAACCCATATTTACCTTCACCGCCTTGCAGGGAAAGATTGTAAAGCGAATCCTTTGCAGGGGCTGTTAACGCCTGTTCCCAATAATTCTGGGCCTGGAACATTTCGTTCATTGCCTCCGCTTCTTTTGGAGCTTTTACATATTGGTCGTAAGCAAAATATCCCAAAACAAGCACAGCCACAACCCCAATAAAGCCTAAGATTGCCTTTTGGTTTTTCTCTACCCAAGCCTCGGTGCGCGATGCGCCCTGATCCAGCGTGTTGAATACTTCTGCCGTTGTACTGTTTTCTTCAAGCTGCGTTTCCTTTTCAGCTTTTGTTTTTGGTTTGCCTCCGCGTTTGTTGTACGTTGCCATATTGTTACTTCTAATTATTAAGATTCCCGCCTTCGCGGGAATGGCGCAAAAATAAAATTTTTAATGGAATTTAAAAGGATTAATATTTCTTATTTTTTAATAATTTGCAAAGCAGTTATTCTTCCTTTTCGGAAAAAATACCGAAGCACAACTTATTCATTTTTATGATATTACAAAAACTGTCGTTACTCAACTATAAAAATTTTGAAGCCGAAACCTTTGAGTTCGACCCAAAAATAAATTGTTTTGTGGGAAACAACGGTGTGGGGAAGACAAATATACTTGATGCTATTTATCACCTTTCCTTTGGGAAAAGTTATTTCAATCCCATCACTACACAGAATATTAAACACGACGAGGAATTTTTTGTGGTGGAAGGTTTTTACGAAAGAAAGGAGACGCCCGAAAAAATTGTGGTGAGTGCGAAAAAAGGACAGAAAAAAATCATAAAACGAAATGGTAAGACTTACGAAAAATTCAGTGAACACATTGGGTTTTTACCACTCGTAATCATTTCGCCCGCAGATCGGGATTTGATTATTGAAGGCAGCGAAACCCGCAGAAAATTTATTGACGGCGTGATTTCGCAGGGCGACCCCAATTATTTGAACACGCTCATTAAATACAATAAAGTGCTGGCGCAGCGCAATAGTTTGCTGAAATATTTTGCGGCGAACAACACTTTTAGCCAGGATACGATTGATATTTACAACGAACAACTTCACAATTTTGGCACTTCAATCTTTGGGAAGCGAACTGCATTTTTGGAAGAATTTCTGCCTATTTTTTTGAATCGATACAAATCCATCAGCAGTGGAAATGAAAGCATCAATTTAGTTTACGAAAGCCAATTGCAGGAAAATGATTTGCTGACGCTGCTTCAACAGAATTTTACGAAAGATAAAATTACGCAATACACCAATTTCGGGATCCATAAAGACGATTTGGTTTTTGGGATTGATGGACATCCCATCAAAAAATTTGGATCGCAGGGACAGCAGAAATCATATCTCATTGCGTTAAAATTGGCGCAGTTTGATTTCATTAAAAACCATTCTAAAACAAACCCGATTTTGCTATTGGATGATATTTTTGATAAATTGGACGAAACGCGAGTGGAGCATTTAATTTCGTTGGTTGACAATGAAAATTTTGGGCAACTATTTATAAGCGATACGCACGCAGAGCGTACTGAGGAAGTGATTAAAAAAGTGCATCAGACCTATAAAATGTTTCCGTTGGCCCCCTAACCCCCAAAGGGGAAAAGCCGCTAAAATAAATCTAAAATTATGAGGTTTACATTTGTATTATCAATCATTATCCTATTTTTCACAAGTTGCGAAAAACCTAACCCCGAGGCACAAAAACAAAACCTCAACGGCTATTGGGAAATAAAAAGTGTGAAAATGCCAAATGGCGAAAAAAAGCAATTCAATATAAATACGATCGTGGATTTTATTGAAACAAAAGGCGACAGCGGTACGCGAACCAAAGTCACTCCGAAATTTGACGGTACTTTTATAACAAATGGCATTTCAGATTATTTCACATTGAAAATTGAGAATGATAGTTTACGCATCTATTACAAAACCCAATTTGACGAATGGAAAGAAACCGTGATTGAAGCAAAGGACAGTACCTTAACCGTGATTAATCGGGACAACAAAATTTACACCTATTCAAAATTCAAAAAATTAGAGTTTAAATAGTAAAGATCAAACAACAATGGCAAAAAGAAACGCAGAAAACATATCAATTGGCGATGCTTTAAAGGAATTTATTGGTGCGAATAGATTAGAAAAAGGTCTGGACATAGTGAATGCAAAGGAAGCGTGGAATACAGTTATGGGCGTTGCCATTTCAAAATACACTACCGATATAAAATTGGACCGCGATACTTTATATGTACAGCTTTCATCTTCTGTCTTGCGCGAGGAATTGAGTTATGGAAAGGAAAAAATAATAAAATTGTTGAACGAGGAATTAGGGAAGGAATTGATCAATAAATTGATTCTTCGCTAATAACTACACTATATAAAAAAACGCCTTCCAAATGGGAAGGCGTTTTCAGTAAAAAATATTTTGTGAATGCTTAAAACATATCGCGTCCCGCAAAATGAAAAGCACCTTCAATGGCTGCGTTCTCATCGCTATCACTTCCGTGCACGGCGTTTTCGCCAATGGAAGCTGCATATAATTTGCGAATGGTACCCTCGGCAGCGTCTGCTGGATTGGTAGCACCAATCAAAGTACGGAAGTCTTCCACAGCATTTTCCTTTTCAAGAATTGCCGCAACTATTGGGCCGCGGGTCATATATTCCACCAATTCGCCGTAAAATGGGCGCTCACTGTGCACTGCATAAAATGCCTGCGCATCCTGCGTGGTCATGTGGGTAAGTTTCATCGCTACGATTCTAAAACCGGAAGCGTTTATTTTTTCAAGAATGGCGCCTATGTGTCCTTTTTCAACCGCATCTGGCTTTAACATTGTGAATGTTCTGTCTGTTCTCATTGTGTTTTTTAAAATTTCGGCAAAAATACTATTTAAATATTCAATTGCAAGGAATCTTTTATATTCACCGCTTAGCCTGCGCTCAGGGTGAAATAAAAGTTGAATGTTTATTATTTTAAGAAAATTCTAGCTTCCAGCTCCCGGATTCAATATCAAAATTCCCCTTTTGGGGGTACGGGGCTTTTCGTATCTTCGCCGCTTATGAATTTAGAGACTACCGAGATTGTTAAAAAGCTGCTAGCTTCCCCGCAGAAAATAGTGATCGTAGGCCACAAAAATCCTGATGGCGACGCAATTGGTTCGTGTTTGGGACTTTCTTTTTTTCTGAAAGACATGGGCCATACCATAACTGTGATTATGCCGAATGAATTTCCCGATTTTTTGAAATGGCTTCCCGGAGTTGAAGGCATCGTGATCCATGAAAGAGAAAGAGAAAAGAGCACGGGCCTAATTCAGGATGCGGATTTGGTTTTTACTTTAGATTTCAATTGTTTGGACAGAGTTGGGGAAATGCAAGGAATCCTAGAAAACTGTACTGCAAAATTCGTTATGATTGACCATCATCAACAACCTGCCACGTACGCCTTGGCCACTTATAGTGACGTGAAAATGAGCTCTACTTCTGAAATGGTTTTTCATTTTATTGAGGCATTAGGACAAGGTGAAAATCTTTCGAAGGAAATTGCCATTAATCTTTACACCGGTATAATGACGGATACTGGATCATTCCGTTTTTCCTCAACCAGCCCTACCACACATAGGGTTGCGGCAAGATTGATTGAAGCGGGAGCAGAAAGTGCCATCATTAACCAAAATGTTTATGACACAAACAGTCCAGAGCGAATGAAACTGCTTGGTGTGGCCTTAAATAATTTGGTAATCCTGGCAGAATTCTGCACGGCCTATATTACCCTTACCCAAAAGGAACTGGACGAGCACAATTTTAAAAAAGGAGATACCGAAGGCTTTGTGAATTATGCCCTGTCGGTAAAAGGAATAATTTTTGCCGCAATTTTTATAGAAAATAAGCAAGAAAATATTGTGAAAATTTCGTTGAGGAGCAAGGGATATTTTTCGGTGAACGATTTTGCCCGAAACCATTACAGTGGCGGTGGCCACATTAACGCAGCAGGCGGAAAAAGTTCTCAAGATCTTTCCAAAACCGTAAACGAATTTATTAGTATCTTGCCCCGTTATAAAAATGAACTCACTGATGCTTCGTAAGCTGATTTATTTTTTACTTTTTTCATTCATTATTACTTCCTGTAAAGGCCCGGAGGCCCGGTCGCCCGTGCAGACCCGGTCAGGCACTTTTATTAAGGAATCTGCAGTTCGCAACAAGAAAATATATGATGAGGAAAAAAAGGTCATTAGTAAAATTATAGCACAAGATTCCTCCCACAACTATATTTCTTCCGAAAATGGATTTTGGTATTTCTATAACAAACGCGACACGGCAAACTCCGAAATGCCAGACTTGGGTGATGTAGTAAAATTTACCTATGATATAAAGGACCTAAACGGCAGTTTAATTCTTTCCGAAAAAGAAAATGGACTTCAACATTATAAAGTTGACCAAAGCAACCAAGATTTAATATCGGGCGTGCGCGAGGGCATAAAACTTATGAAGGAAGGCGAAACAGTAACCTTTCTTTTTCCATCCTATAAAGCGTTTGGCTATTATGGGATTGAAGACAAACTTGGCTCCAACATACCGGTGCAGAGCACTGTAACGCTGCATTCAATTGAACAATCAAACTAAAAATTAAATTTACACCCATGAAGAAACTAACTTTTTTATTTTTATCCCTAACCCTTGCATTTGCGTCCTGTCAGGAAAAATATCCCGATTTGAAGGATGGCGTTTATGCCGAATTCATTACCAATAAAGGAACCTTCGTTGCAAAACTTAAAAACGAAAGCGCCCCGCTTACCGTTTCAAATTTTGTAGCACTCGCTGAAGGTACTAACGGAATGGTTGATTCCCTTTATAAAGGAAAACGTTTTTATGATGGCTTAAGCTTTCACCGCGTGATCAAAGATTTTATGATCCAAGGTGGCGATCCAAAAGGTGATGGCACCGGAAGTCCCGGCTATGCATTCCCCGATGAGATTACAGACACTATCCGTTTCAACAAAAAAGGTCTGTTGGCAATGGCAAATTCAGGCCCCGGCACAAATGGCAGTCAATTCTTCATTACTTTAAAAGAAACGCCTTGGTTGGATGGAAGGCATACAGTTTTTGGAGAAATAGTAATTGGCCAAGAGGTTGTTGACTCCATCGGAAACGTGGAAACCGAGAAACCTGGCGACAAGCCAAAAGAACCCGTTACAATCCAAAGTGTAAATATCATAAATAAAGGAAAAGTAAAAGTTCCTTATTTCACTGAGGAAATGGCGAAACTTGAAAAGGAAAAGAAAGAAAAAGAAGAGCGCATAAATAAAGTAGCCTCCCAACAATTGGAAGAGCTAAATGCCATTCGTACTAAGGCAGATTCATTACCCTCAGGCGTGAAAATATTCTTTACAGAAAAAGGAACCGGCGCGCAACCAAAACAGGGCGATAAAATTTTAATGAACTACGCAGGATATTTAACCGATGGACATATGTTTGACTCAAATATCTTATCAAATGCTGAAAGATTCGAAATGGTTGACGAAATGCGAAAAGCCGCCGGACAATATACGCCGGTACCTACAGACTATAGCACCGAGGCGCAGCTAATACCCGGTTTCCGCGAAGGTTTATTGAAGATGAAGGTTGGCGACAAGGCTACTATCTTTATTCCAGCACATTTAGCATATGGAAAAAGAGGAATTCCAGGGGTAATCCCTCCAGATTCTGAACTGATTTTTAATTTGGAAATTGTTGATATCGTAAAATAATAAATTATTGAAATACAAAAAGAGGAGCCAGATTTTAAATTGGCTCCTCTTTTTTTTTGGAATCACGAAACGCCACTACTGCGAAACACGACAGGTTTTTAAAGAAATAAACTTCCCGTTCTTCAAGAATCAGGCTTGGTTCAGATGGTGAATCGAAGGTGATTCTTGAATCTATTTTTTCGGAATGTTCTTCAAAATTTCAAGTACAAAATCCCAGTATTTTTGGGCGGAAGAGATACTTGCGCGTTCATCCGGAGAGTGAGCTCCTTTAATAGTAGGTCCGAACGAAATCATATCCATTTCCGGGTAATTCTGCCCTAAAATTCCACACTCAAGTCCAGCGTGACACGCGGCTACGTTTGCTTTTTCACCGTTCATTTTTTGGTACAGACCATCTAATACCTTCAAAATGGGGCTGTCCATATTTGGTGCCCAACCCGGATAATCGCCCGCAAGTTTCACTTCATATCCGGCAAGCTCAAAAACCGATGTAAGTGCATTGGCCAAAACATCTTTTGATGATTCCACAGAGCTACGGGTTAAGCATTCAATTTTTATTTTTCCATCTGCAACCGAAACCTTGGCAATATTGTTCGAAGTTTCCACCAAATCATCAATATCCGGACTCATACGGTAAACGCCATTGTGTGCAGCATTCATGGCGTTCAAAAAATTTATTTGCGCTTCCTTGCCCATTACTTTCAAAAATTTTTCACTGCTTTTTTCCGCAGTGATGGACAGGTTGGATTCCAACGTTTTGTATTCTGAAATGATAGCTTTTTTCATACTTTCAAATTCAGAAAGAAATTTTTCTTCGGAAGAAACCACCACATCCGCCACACTTTCGCGAGGAATGGCATTGCGAAGACTTCCACCCTCCAGCTGTGCCAGTTGCATAAAATCTTTTGTGGCGAAAAGCAAACGGTTCATCAATTTGTTGGCATTGCCAAGACCTTTAATGATATCCATTCCGCTGTGGCCGCCGTTCAAACCTTTCAGTTTAATGACATAACCAGTTGAACTTGCGGGAGCCTCTATTTCGTTATACGTTCCGGATGCGGTAACATCTACTCCGCCAGCGCAGCCTACGCCTATTTCGTCATCTTCTTCGGTATCGAGATTTAACAGGATGTCGCCTTTCAGCAAACCGCCCTTCAAACCTTTGGCGCCCGTCATTCCCGTTTCCTCATCAATGGTGAAAAGCGCTTCAATAGCCGGATGTTCAATTTCATTGCTTTCAAGAATTGCCATAATTGTTGCAACACCCAAACCATTGTCTGCTCCAAGGGTCGTGCCCTTTGCGCGCACCCAATCACCCTCTACATACATTTCGATGCCTTGGGTATCAAAGTTAAAATTGGTGTCATTGTTTTTTTGGTGAACCATATCCAGATGGCTTTGCAATACAACCATTTTTCGATCTTCAAAACCATTCGTGGCTGGCTTTCGAATTATCACGTTGCCCACTTCGTCTTCAAGGGTTTCGAGACCAAGATTTTTTCCGAAATCCTTCATAAAGTTAATTACACGCTCTTCTTTTTTTGAAGGTCGGGGCACGGCATTTAAATCTGCGAATTTATTCCAAAGTACTTTGGGCTCTAGGTTTCTTATTTCTTCATTCATAATTTCTTTCCCGCAATTGCAGGAATATATTTAGGGTTACACAAATTTTTGTCTAAATTTCTCTGCTACGAATTCACCACTAATCTGTTTTTAATATTTCTTCCGCATACTTTGAAAACGTAAAATCATTGGTGTATTCGCGGCCACATTTTCACAAAATTACCTTTTTTCATTCGCTATAAAAATTATGTTGCAAAAGATTTCCTTCGTAAGTTTGGATTATGCTAAAACGAACCTCGGCCTTCCTCGCATTGTTTCTAATTGTGCAGATAATAGCACTTCAAGTTTTAAAATTTTTTCCGGCGTTTGTAGAGAAATATTACAGTCTCGGCATCTATCCGTGGATTTCAAAAATATTCCGTTATGTGTTTGGATGGGTTCCATTTTCCGTGGGCGATCTTTTTTATTTGCTTATAACTATTGTAGCCATTCGATGGCTCTATAAAAATGTGCCCAGGTTGTGGCAAAATGATCAAGTAGGCTTTGTTGTTGAAATTTTTGCAGCGGTTTCAGTTGTTTATTTTATGTTTCATGTGCTTTGGGGCTTTAACTATTACCGACTGCCATTGCACCAATCCCTTCAGTTGGAGAGTGATTATACTACCGAGCAACTATTGGAAACCACAAATAGGTTTATAGAAAAAAGTAATGCCCTACACCGTGAATTGGGTTTTGCAGATAGTATAAAAGTGGAACTGCCATATAGCCAAAAAGAAATGTTCCAAAAAACCTTAAACGGATATGAAAATTTGGAAAGAGAATTTCCACAGTTGGCATATTCACCACGGAGCATCAAAAAAAGTGGATGGAGTCTTGGGTTGACTTATATGGGATATAGCGGTTATCTGAATCCATTTTCAGGAGAGGCACAGGTAAATGATTTAATGAAAACGTACAAATTTCCAGTTGTGGCATGTCATGAAGAGGCGCATCAAATTGGATATGCGGCCGAAAATGAGGCTAATTTTATAGCCACGCTATCCACGCTGCACAATGACGACCTGTATATGCAATATGCGGGATATATTTTCACGCTTCGGTATTTGATTAATGAAGTGGCTCGTCGCGATGAGGGGACATATGAGGCGCTATTAACGCAGATAAATCCTGGAATTTTGGAAAGTTATAAGGAAATGCGCGATTTCTGGGATGAGTATCAAAATCCTTTTGAGAATTTTTCAAAAGTGTTTTGGGATAATTTCCTAAAAGCAAACAACCAAAGCCGGGGAATCATGAGTTATGATTATATGGTGGCCCTAGTTGTAAACTATTTTGAAGACAGACCGCTTTGAAATAGTGAATCTGTGAATTTGTGAGTCTATAGAAGTTTGAATACTAATTATTTAATATTTTATATTCAATACTCCTTACTTAGTACTATTGCACATATTCCGCTTCCGCGGGTTTTTTGAAAACTGAACCATCCAACATTGTTTCAGTCGTAGTTACTTTTTCAAACTTAATATCCATCTCCTTTCCCTTCGGTTTGCCTTTTTCAACATTGTACCAAACTAATTTCTCCGGAAGCAAAAGGCCATTTACCTCTTGCCACTTATCATATTTTATATAATGCCAGTCCTCATTTTTCTTTTGGTCACTAAATGTAACGGTGTATGACAACCAAGCCATTTTGTTGGTGTTCGGATCGAAATAAAGCTTGTATTCATCATCCGGCGAAGTACCCACCCCTTGATTGTATGAAACTTTATAGCCATTATACATTTTCCCATCCAATTCCGTGGGTCCCAAGGCTTCATAATTTGTTCCGGGGTCGGAAATGATAAAAGGCATCGCATAAAAATAAAATATGAGATTATGGTAAAACTTTGGATCACCCTGATAACCCAATTCGTGTTTCAAAAGCCACACGCCTTTGCCGTCATAACCTATCGACCAATCCTTGGATTCAATTTTTGTTTTTCTATCAGGCAATGAGATGGTGTGTGTTTCCCTACCATTTCTTCCTTTCATTTCAAAACAGAGGTTATTCATTGCTTTCCAATGTGCCAAGCCACCATGGGTAGCGAAAACTGATTGCAGTGGCGCGGGAAATTCCTTCGTTTTCTCTTCATCTTTTGTAATATTAATGTTGGAGATTTCTGAAGAATCTGCTTCCTCAACCTTAACGCTGGGCGCGACGTTCAGGTTTTCTGGATTTTCTTTTTTATCGTTTTTACAGGCGGAAAGGGCAATTAGAAAACTGATTGCCATAATTAGTTTTTTCATGGTGGTTGTTTTAGTTATTTAAAATTAAAAAAGCTCCCCGGTTGCGGGAAGCTTTTTAGAAAGGTTTATGATTTAGGCTGTAGGCTATAGGCTGTAGGCTGTAGGCATTAAGCTTTTGCTTTTTGCTCTTAGGCTGCAGGTTAATTTTTTATGAGCTTTTTTACTACTGAATTTCCTTCCGAAGAAATTTTTATGAGATATATACCTTGTTCAAACGAAGAAATTTCCATTGTTATCCTTCCGTTTTGAGGAAGCATTTTTTCGGTACGTAATAATTTCCCTTGAATGTCATACAGAGAAATTGTTACTTCCGAATTCAATTTCGTCGCTTGAATGGTAAAGCTTTCCGAGGTTGGGTTTGGGAAAATGTGCAAATCTTCAAAAGTTAAGAAATTTACCGCAAGGGAAACCTCATCATCCAAAAAGTCTGGAATTCCGTTGGCGTTTGTATCATCATCTATGGGCGATCCGTTGTTGTTGTAATCTTCATCGATTGTCAATGTGCCGTCGCCATCATCATCATTATCTAAATAGTTTTCAATGTTGTCACCATCAGTATCGATATAAATATAACCAGGTGCAACCCCAGCGCCTATTCCCGTGATTTCGTCAATTGTTTCAACTGTGTCGCCGTCGTCATCGGTGTCTAAATAATTCGGAATGCCATCGCCGTCGGTGTCGTCGTCATCGGGGTTTCCGTTATTATTTAAATCTTCGTCTACATTAAAAACTCCATCCTCATCATAATCCTGAGTTAATGGGTTTATATCAAAATTATTTTGCAATAAGAACATTCCTTGAAAATTTACGACTACAAGTTCTTTAATCATGTCATTATTTAAATCTTCAAATACTGGAATAGGTTCAATTCCCGTAGCGCAAGTTTCGTTAATTAGGAATATTGTTTCCAGAGGAGAAAAATTTCCAGATTCGTCTTGAATCATATATTTTACAAATTCAAGATTTCCATAATTTTCAGAGGTAACTAAAAGATCCATTAATGAATCCTGATTTAAATCTTCAAAAAATATATTTTCGCCATATATAGAAGTGAAAGAAGTAATAATTTCGGGATTGGAAAAATCAACCCCTCCCAAATAATATTGAATATAAATATCTGCCTCATTTGTGGTACCATTATAGTTCGTATAGATAATATCCTTCTTCCCGTCCAGATTATAGTCAGTGAATTTTTGGCATATTGGTGATTGGTTGACATTTTCAAGAATTAAATACGGGCTATATTGATAGGGACCTGTACTTAAGTTTAAGTAAAGATTACCGGACTGTATTGATAGGAAATCAACAAAATTGTCATTGTTTATATCCTCATATTCATAATTAGAAAATACCATGTAGGATTGAAATTCATTTTCTACAAAAACTCCATTTCCGTCATTGATCCATATAACATCATTACTTGTAGTGGCTATATCAATATCGCCATCGTTATCATAATCAAAGGTGAGGACATCTTCAACGTATTCACTAATTTCAGAAGTAACTTCGGAACCGTTCGCATATCTCATTGTAACCAGTAAATGATTGTTGGCATTATGTACAATATCTAAAATACCATCATTATTTAGGTCAGCAATTTTATGTTGGTAAGAGATAAATGTTTTTGAAAATAATGATGTTGAAACAAAATTACCGCTGCCATCATTTTCGTTATAAAACATCCTTCCGCCCGAATTTGCAATAATATCTTTGTCTCCATCTCCATCAACATCCCTAAAGTTTTGTTTGGAAAAATTATTAGGGTTTACACCATAAAACCCCGATGGATTTATAATATTACCAATAGAATAATTACTGCTGCCCTCATTTTTAAGCCATAATTTAGCAGAGGCCACGTGAAATATATCAGCAAAACCGTCATTGTCAAAATCCTGAAAAATATTATTACCGGAAAACGGAATCGATTGGGTGTAACCTTCAATTAAAGGAACTTGTGTAAAATTTAAATTTCCGTTATTAATAAGCTTTCTAGTTGATTCCGGAAAAAAGTTATCAGTTGCGCTACAGAGAATATCGTCGTCTCCATCTCCATCCAAATCTGAAATAAAATATTGATTGTTTAGATCCGGAATTGCATTGGTGAAAATCAAATCGGTCCTTGAACCAAAAAGATTGTAAAAATCAGAACTTCCATTATTAAGGTATACAAAGGGTCTTCTCAAATTATTCGGACTATTATTTACCAATACATCCATAAAGCCATCTCCATCCACATCCATGATTTGCATATAACCGCGTGAAACAATGGGATGTTTATACATCGGACTTCCTCCCTCCAAAGATCCATTAACATTTTTTAAAAGGCGTAAAATCCATTCTCCACCACTTTGCTGATCAGAGTTCATCACTACATCTGTATAACCATCATTATTGAAATCTGCTATTTCGAGATTCACAGATTCCATACCGGTGAATTGCGAAGGATTTACAACAGAAAAATTGCCATTTCCAATATTATTGATTCGGTAAATTCTATTATAAACAGAAATTAAAATATCAAGATCAGAATCCTGATCAATATCAAAGACAACCATGTCATTATATGATCTTGATTCAAAATAATAATCATAACTAAAAATTTCTACGGGACTTTCAAAAGTTCCGTTTCCGTTGCTTCTAAAAAAATTAATCACATAATAATCTGCATCAAAATTTGGGGGGACATTTTCTTTATGATAGGAATTGACCGTAATAAAATCTTGGTCCCCGTCATTATCAAAATCATGTATTTGAAGCGCTTTTAACTGGGCAGTATCGTAAAATCCAGATTGAAACTGATATATACTTTGTTTCTTTCCAAAAATACCTTCCCCCAGATTTGAGGCCCAATAGATTTCATATGTAGTGTAATCACAAAATGGAGATTGACCTACAACTTGGTCTATAGTTCCGTTCCCATCTATATCTCCATGTTCGTAAAATTCCACAGCATTATAATCATTGATAGTCTCTCTTTGGCTATAATCGAATTGGGCAGTACTATTTAGACTGTAGCAAAACACTACTATGACGATAAAAATTCGAACCATATTGTTATTCTTTAATTAGTTTTTTGATTACTGAATTTCCTTCAGAAGAAATTTTTACGAGATATACACCCTTTTCCAAAAAAGATATTTCCATCGTTATCCTTCCGTTTTGGGGAAGCATTTTTTCGGTACGTAATAATTTCCCTTGAATGTCATACAGTGAAATAGTTGCTTCCGAAATCAATTTCGTTGCTTGAATGGTAAAGCTTCCAGAGGTTGGGTTAGGGAAAATGTGCAAATCTTCAAAAATTAAGAAATTTACCGCAAGGGAAACCTCGTCATCCAAAAAGTCTGGAATTCCGTTGGCGTTTGTGTCATCATCTATGGACGTTCCGTTGTTGTTATAATCTTCATCGATTGTCAATGTGCCGTCGCCATCATCATCATTATCCAAATAGTTTTCAATGTTGTCACCATCAGTATCGATATAAATATAACCAGGTGCAATCCCAGCGCCTATTCCCGTGATTTCGTCAATTGTTTCAACTGTGTCGCCGTCGTCATCGGTGTCTAAATAATTTGGAATGCCATCGCCGTCGGTGTCATCGTCGTTTAGGTTGCCATTCCCGTTTATGTCTTCGTCTTCGTTTGCAATGCCATCGCCATCTGCATCGGGGGCAAGTTCATCTGTAGCAATTTCAAAGGAAGTGACTACAGAGCAGCCAGTATTCCAAGTTTCAATTCGAACGTAAATAGTTTGAGGGTTCGAAGTGTTTATAAATGTTGCCGTATTTATAAGTCTATTAGCATCGATTTCCGCATCATTTTCAGTCATATAAAAGTTCACTTCATAATCTGATGGATTCAAACCTGCCAACATAACGGGAATATTCACCGTAAGATCAAAAACTGCAAGGCCATCGCCATCACCTTCGTTTATAAAAAGGTTATTGGGTTGGGTTATTGGAGGGATTTCGTTTACTATTAATTCGAGTTCAACTATTGTGTAACATTCTGTTGAGGAATTTTCAACCCGCACATAAACAGTTTGTGAATATGGAACAATATTTTCATAAGGACTAGAAAGTGGGAATGTTCCATTTTGTGCATCAATTTCAGTTTCATAATAGGTAATACTAATATTTTGCTGACCATTGCCAATTTCGGTATCCTTTAATGTTAGATCGAAAGCGGCGGACCCATCATTGTCGTCATCACAAACTATAAGTGGAGTTGGATTGGCGTTTGGGCTTGGATTTGGCAAAACACTTAATGTAAGGGCGACAATATCATAACACCCTTCAGCACTATTTGGGTTTGGCGGTATAGTTCCATTGGTATTGCTTACCAGTAAAATATAAATAGTCTGCGGATTAGTTGAATTAAGAAAGTTAGATGGATTAGAGATTGCCTGCGAAAAATCAGGGTTCGTAGCTGCCAAATCTCCAGCAAAGATTGCATCTTCGAAAGTCTCATAATAATAAAGATCAAAACCCAAAGGATCTAAACTTCCAAGAACTTCTGCAGCTACAGTTGTAAGGTCAAAAAATGCAAAGCCATCATTGTTGTCATCACAAATCTGCAATGGTTCTGGCACATTCCCAAAGGGAGAAAAGCGTACCTCTAATGCAAAAGGGTATATGTTTATTTCATTACTGGTGCCGCTTTCTACTCTTGCCCATACTCCACCTGTGCCATATTGTGGATCGATAGGATTAATAATTGGAGAATCATAATATGCCATATCGTTAATATATAAATTAGGTAATGACAATGTCGCGTTCTCTGCATTTACAAGGGTTCCGTGGTACGTTACTGTTAAGATTGGATCGCATTGTGTAATAACTTCGTTTTGTAACGTAAGATCAAAGGGAAAAAAACCGTCGTTATTATCATCACACGCCACTAAATTAGCAACAGGTGGGTTAACAATAATCTGTGCATTTGCGTTAATAGAAAACACAATGACTAATATGAAAACTAATTTTTTCATCAATAAAAATTTTCCCGCAAGATATAAAAACAATATAGACCGTTAAGAAAATTTTAACTTTCCGCTCTCAAATTTGACTGCCATAAGTTTTTTCAGTATTCTTGTTTTCAAAAATTTGTATAAATGAAGTTTAAATTTTCCTCCGTTCTTTTAATTTCTCTTGCATTACTATTATTTCAAAGTTGCGAAAAACTGGAAATAACAAACAACGAAAGGCTCTTAGTTAAGGGAAAAATTGTAGACCAAAACGGAAATGCCTTAGCCAATATTCCCATTAAAACCGAAGCCGTTAACCGCATTTTGGCCAAAACTACAACGGATACGAATGGAAATTTTGCATTCACCTCCCTTAACGCAAACACCGACCCATTGCACGTTTTGGTGAATATTGCGGCCAACTTCGAACTCGAAAACGAAAACCCCGATTACGCTAGCAAAGTATTTTCTTCCGAAGGTGGCAATGAACAATTATTGCTGGATTTGGGAACAATAACTCTTAGTAATTTAGGGTCATTTTCAATGTTATTAAAAAACCTTCACGGTGATAATAATACTGTGGAATATACACTTTCATACACTTCAAAAGTTTGTCGCCTTCCCTTAGAATTCAATAATAACGATGCTTGCGAATTTGACCAATCTACAGAGGGATTTTTGGATGCTACTTCACAAAACCGAACGTTGGGTGAGGAAAGTGTCATTGGCACAGTTGCCATTTTTGAGTACAGACTCAATAACGAGCCCACACAAACTATTGAAATTCCAGTAACAAACCCACCAGTCAATTATGTTTTTGAATATTAGATTACTTTTTATTTCCCTGCTCATATCTGCAGCTTCATTCGCGCAACAACCGGAAACAGAAACTCAAACCGAAACAACTCAATTTCCACCCAATGCTGGTACTAAAGTGGGTAGCATTACGGTTGGCGCTTATTTGCCTATAGCTTTCGGAGATAACTTTGTGAACGAAGGAATGGATCTAAAAATGGGGGCACAAGTACAATTAAAACTGAATGTTTTAGGCGACTTTTATATAGGCCCAGCTTTGAGTTTCTTTTTTGCCGATGTTACCAATCGTGACTTGGTTGGCAGTTATGATGAAATGTCCAATTTGGTCCTCGGGGGCATGGTAGGTTATGAAAAAGAAGTGGAACGTTTTGATCTTTCAATCGGTTTGGGTGTGGGTTATTCAGGTTATTTCAACGAAGGCCTTGGCGATAGTTTTGAAGACAATGCCACAGCGCTTTGGCTTCGGCCCGAGGTTAGTTACAAATTGGCAAATTATGTTTCACTTTATGTCGCTCCAGAATTTCGCCACGATTTTATGAATATTGATGTGCCTTCAGAATTAAAGGACACTTTTGGAGGGGTGAACTACTTCAATTTTGGTTTTGGTCTTCGCATCAATTTCGGTACCGGATATAAATTTCAGTAGTGTATCTTTGCGCAATGCAGAAAACCATCACCAGCCTTCAAAATCCGCTGATTAAGCAGCTTGTTTTACTTCAGGAAAAATCGCGCGAACGCCGAAAGACAAACCTTTTTGTAATTGAAGGTCTGCGTGAAATTTCATTGGCATTGAAAGGAAGTTATCTTTTGAAAACCGTGCTTGTCTGTTCCGATATTATTTCCAAAGAAGATATTTTTGCGCTGAAAGAATCCGCAAACAATGATGCAGAATTCATTGAAATCACTTCAGAAATTTATGAAAAACTTGCTTACAGAAGTTCAACGGAAGGCGTATTAGCAATTGCACATTCCAAGACTTTGGAACTTACCCACCTACAACTGGCATCCAAAAACCCTTTAATCCTCATCGCTGAAGCTCCCGAAAAACCCGGAAATATAGGCGCCCTGCTCCGCACCGCTGATGCTGCGAAGGTAGATGCCGTGATAATCGCCACCCCAAAGACAGATATGTTTAACCCAAACATCATTCGCAGTAGCGTGGGATGTTTGTTTACAAACCAGATTGCAACGGGAAGTACTTCGGAAATCATTGCGTTTCTAAAGGAAAATAACATCAACATTTACTGCGCTGAATTGCGAGCTTCAGTTCAATACGATACAATGAATTTCAAAAAACCAACCGCTATAGTTGTGGGAACGGAAGCCACGGGTCTTTCGGAGGAATGGCTTAAAAACAGCACTCAAAATATTATCATCCCAATGCAGGGCGAAATAGATAGTATGAATGTTTCCGTGGCCGCGGGAATCCTTATATTTGAGGCGAAGCGACAACGGGGCTTTAGGCTTTAGGCTTTAGGCTTTAGGCAAAAATATTACTTACAACATTAAACCTCAAACTCTTGAATCCACAAATTCTCTTTTACGTTATAATAGGAGTTTTAGTTTTAAGCTTCCTAATTGATCAAATCCTTGATTTTCTCAACGCAAAACACTTCAACGATCCGCTTCCGGCAGAATTACAGGATGTTTTTGATGCAGAAGAATACAAAAAATCGCAGCGCTACAAAAAAGAGCGCTACAAATTCGGCATCCTAACATCTACCATTTCCCTTATCGCCACTCTCCTATTCTTCTTTTTGGATGGCTTTGCTTATGTAGATTCTTTGGCTCGTGCCGTTTCAAACAATGAAATAATCATCGCCTTAATTTTCTTCGGAATTATTATGATGGCAAGTGATATTCTTTCCACACCTTTTAGCTATTACAGCACTTTCGTAATCGAGGAAAAATACGGTTTCAATAAAACTACGCGTAAAACTTTTTTCCTCGATAAACTAAAAGGTTGGCTAATGGGCGCAATTATCGGCGGCATCCTTTTGGGCGCTATAATTTGGTTTTATCAAAGCACCGGCAATAATTTTTGGCTGTATGCGTGGGGAATTATTACCGTTTTCACTGTTTTAATGAATCTGTTCTATGCACGTTTTATCGTTCCACTATTCAACAAACAGACCCCACTGGAAGAAGGTGCGCTCCGTTCAGAAATTGAAAATTACGCCTCAAAAGTGGGGTTTACGCTCGATAAAATTTTTGTAATTGACGGCAGCAAACGAAGCACAAAAGCAAATGCCTATTTCTCTGGTTTCGGAAGTGAAAAACGGGTAACCCTTTTTGATACTTTGATAAAAGATTTAAATGAAGAGGAAATCGTGGCCGTCCTCGCCCACGAGGTTGGGCATTATAAACGCAACCATATTATTATAAACCTGTTTGTTGCAATCATAACCACTGGGTTTACGCTTTGGTTGTTGTCATTGTTTATAGGGAATCCATTGCTATCGGAAGCATTGAATGTTTCAAAACCCTCATTTCATATTGGGTTGATAGCTTTTGGCGTGCTTTACAGTCCAATTTCAGGAATCACAAGTTTACTGATGAATTATTTAAGCAGAAAATTTGAATACCAGGCAGACGATTATGCAAAGAATACTTTCGCCGCACCGCCACTTATTTCGGGGTTGAAAAAACTTTCAAAAAACAGTTTGAGCAACCTTACGCCGCACCCACTTTATGTTTTTGCGCATTATTCGCATCCCACGCTTTTACAGCGTTTTCGCAATCTGAAAAAATGATTTTTATCATTTGAATATATTATTGTAAAAAGCTACTTTGTGACCTCCTAAAAATTTCAAATGAAAACAAGACTACTATTACTTTCAACCATACTTTTTTCTTTTTCAATCAATGCTCAAATAGATTTTGGGCCGCACATTATTGTTGACGATACGGGCGGGACAAACAACCCACAATCCGTTATTGCCGCAGATCTTGACAATGATGGAGATTTGGATATGATATCTTCATCCCTGGGCGATTCTAAAATAGCTTGGTATAAAAATACTAATGGCAGTTTTGGAACACAGCAAATAATAACGGAAAATGCCAATCGAGCCTATCAAGTAATAGCCTTGGATATAGACAACGATGGCGATGAAGATTTAGTGAACGCCACGTATTATGGTATTTTTTGGTACGAAAATACAGATGGTCAAGGAAATTTTGCAACCGCCCAACCCGTTAGTCCAGCAGTTGTTAAAGCTAGGGACATAGACGCAAAAGATATGGACGGCGATGGGGATTTGGATATAATTTCAAGTTCAGGTTCCACCAATTCCATATCCTGGTTTGAAAATATGGATGGGCAAGGAACGTTTGCCGAAGAACATTTTATCACAACTGATACAGCATTATACCAAAAAATAGACGTAGCAGATCTTGATGGCGATGGTGATATGGATATTTTGGCCTCAGATTATACAAACGACGATGTGGGATGGTTCAAGAATATTAATGGCCAAGGAGATTTTGGGCCCAAGCAGGTTATTACTTCAGATGTTCAGCGCCCTCAAGGTATTTCCGCCGCAGATCTCGATGGCGATGGCGATTTGGACGTAATTTCTACTTCCCAATTGTTCGACCACAAATTGGTTTGGTTCGAAAATTTAAACGGGCAGGGCAATTTTGGACCACAGCGTTTCGTGAATCCTGATGTGTATGGTCAATTTTTGGTTACAACGGCAGATTTGGATAATGATGGAGATTTGGACGTGATTTCTGGTGGAAGTGCCCAGGGAATAATTTATTGGTATAAAAATGTTGACGGACTTGGTAATTTTGGACCAAAGCAACAAATAACTGATCAAATAGAATATTTAAGTGACCTAAACTTGGCAGATTTGGACAACGACGGCGACATGGATTTAATGTCGGCCTCTGCTACAGACGATAAAATTGCATATTACCTAAATACAGACGGGCAAGGCAATTTCGGATCCCAACAAATAGTTGTGGAAATTAACGGCACCAATAGACCCTATACAGTAATGTCAATAGATTTAGATGGTGACGGCGATAAGGACGTGCTATCCGCATCAAATGGGGATGACAAAATTGCTTGGCTCGAAAATCTTGACGGCTTAGGAAACTTTTCAGAACCCAAAACCATCTCATTACTATTAGACTATCCAAGCTCTATTGATGCGGCAGACATTGATGGCGATGGTGATATGGATGTGGTTTCAGAATCTTTCTATGATAAGACAGTTGCCTGGTTTGAAAATATAGACGGGCAAGGCACCTCTTTTACGCCACATATTTTTAGCCCACTTAACTCAATCCCTTACGTAACCTATTCGATGGATGTTGATAATGATGGCGATATGGATATAGTTTCTGGCGGTAATTTCGGCTTAATATGGTATGAAAACACGAATGGCCAAGGAGTATTTGGTTCAAGCCGAGTTATCAATAGCGCACCCCAATGTATTGAATCTGTTAGAGCCGCAGATCTGGATAACGATGGACTTTTAGATCTGGTTTCTGCAGACTGGTGTAATGATGTTCTTTTTTGGCATAAAAACAACGGCGGAGGTAACTTTGGACCACAACAAATAATTTCGACAGAAATAAGTAGTACCTATTCTGTAATCCTTGCAGATTTGGATAATGACGGCGATCAGGATGTTTTGGCTTCTTCATTCGGAGATTCTTCCGCAGTTTGGTTCGAAAATATGGATGGTCAAGGTACTTTTAGTTCTATAAGAGGTATAAACAATAATGCAGAAGGAGCCTACGAGGTATATGCTAAAGATTTAGACGCGGATGGCGATACGGATGTATTAACTGCTTCCTTCCAAGCCAATACGGTCTATTGGCATGAAAATTTAGGTAATGGTAATTTTGGAGCCGAACAAGCAATCTCTTCTGAAGCTAAAAGCACTACCTGTGTATTTGCCGATGACTATAACAACGATGGAAAAATGGATGTGCTAGCAACGTCATATTTGTTGGACGAAATAATCTGGTTCGAAAACAAAGGCCCATTAAGCATCGAAGAAAACACAACAAACCTCTTCAGCATCTACCCAAACCCAACAACCGGATTGGTAAATATACAATCCGTATTGCCTATTTCTGAAATTACCGTTTACAATAATCTTGGGCAACTGCTTTTCACTTTGGAAGAAAAAAACCAAATAGATATTTCAACTCTTCATAGAGGAATCTATTTTGTGAAAATCAAAAGCGAAACAGGACAGATCGAAACCAAGAAAGTTGTAAAAAAATAAATTTTTTGTATGAAAAAAATATTATTTCTCCTCAGTCTTATTTCATTTAACACCTACGCCCAAATAGATTTTGAAGCGCATATAATTGTAGATTCAAATCCCGTGGTAGATGGTCCATTTGCATTAGCTTCTGGAGATATTGATGGAGATGGTGACAAAGATCTTTTCGCTACCTCTACAAAAGGTGATAAAGTAGTATGGTTTAAAAATGTGGACGGCCAAGGAAATTTTTCTGAACCAATTGTTATCACCTCTACAATGGATTACCCTATGGATCTCGCTATTGCAGATATAGATAACGATGGTGACTTAGACCTAGTTGCCATATCAAATGGCGATCATAAAATTGCTTGGTTTGAAAATACAGATGGTTTAGGAAACTTTGGTCCACTAACATTAGTAGCCACATTTACATATGTGCAGACAATAGAAGCAAAGGATATAGATGCCGATGGTGATTTAGACTTAATTGCTGGGGGAAATGATAAAATCAGTTGGTTTGAGAACTTAAATGGATTAGGCACATTTGGTCCAGAGAAAATAATTAATACCGACATTCTATCCACTGAGAGCGTAGAAGTTGACGATATTGATGGAGATGGAGATATGGATGTAATTATGGCGGACTGGCCTAGAGACATTGTGGCTTGGTATGAAAACCTAGATGGACTGGGTAATTTTGGTCCAGAGCAAATAATATCCCTAGCAGCAGATAATCCTAATACGGTTGTTTTAACAGATATTGATAATGATGGCGATTTAGATGTTGTATCAACAAATGAAGGTGGGCAAATAGCCTGGTTTAAAAACACAGATGGATTGGGCAATTTTAGTACACCAATCATAATTGCTGAAAATATAGAGCTCGCATACAAAATGCACGCTGCTGATCTTGATGGCGATCGCGACAAAGATATTCTAGCATCTTTGTATTTTGATGGTGACCTTATATGGTTGGAAAATGACGGAAGCGGAAATTTTAGTGAACCGCAATTTTTTTATTCAGATGAATTTTCTCCGATAGCCATAATTGCTGATGATTTTAATGGAGACAACAAAATGGATATAGCGACTGGTATTTATTTAAATATCGTTTTTGAAGATGATCAAATAATCTGGTTCGAAAACAAAGGCCCATTAAGCATCGAAGAAAACACAACAAACTATTTCAGCATCTATCCAAACCCAACAAATGGAGTGCTAAACATAAAATCCGCTACACCGCTTTCCGAAATAACCGTTTATAACAATCATGGCCAATTGCTCTTTGCTTCAGAAAAGAACAATCAGGTAGATATTTCAACTTTAAGCCAAGGAATCTATTTCGTAAAAATTAAAGATGAAAACGGACAAACCGAAACTAAAAAAGTAATAAAAAATTAAATTGAAGTACCTTTCAATGTAAATCAAACATTACATTGAAAACCATAACCCGCACCGTTTGGATACTTTCGCTCATCAGCCTGTTTACAGATATGGCCAGCGAAATGCTCTACCCAATAATGCCTATTTATTTAAAAAGTATTGGCTTTTCAATTTTACTGATCGGCGTCTTGGAAGGGGTGGTGGAAGCCGTAGCCGGATTGAGCAAAGGATATTTCGGGCAACTTTCCGATAGTAAAGCCAAACGAGCTCCTTTTGTACAGTTGGGTTATTCCCTCAGCGCCCTTTCAAAACCGATGATGGCTTTTTTTGTTTTTCCACTTTGGATATTTTTTGTGAGAACCACGGATAGACTCGGAAAAGGAATCCGAACCGGAGCCAGAGATGCGATGCTTTCCGCTGAAACTACAAAGGAAAATAAGGGGAAAGTTTTCGGCTTCCACCGTTCGTTGGATACTTTTGGCGCGGTTCTCGGTCCTGCCCTGGCGCTACTTTATCTATATTTTTATCCCGAAGATTATATTAATCTCTTTTACATTGCCTTCATTCCGGGGGTTTTGGCAATTGTAGCTTCCTTTCTTTTAAAGGACAAGAAAAACGAAAGTTCTTCCGAAATTGAAAATATAAATTTCTTCTCCTTCATAAAATATTGGAAACAAAGTTCTTCGGAATACCGAAAAGTCATCATTGGCCTGCTCCTCTTCGCCCTCTTCAACAGCAGTGACGTATTTTTATTACTGAAAGCGAAAGAAGCCGGACTTGACGATACTTGGGTAATCGGCATTTATATTTTCTACAATTTAATTTATGCCCTCACCGCATACCCACTGGGAATTTTCGCAGATAAAATTGGTCTCAAAAAAATGTTTGTCTTTGGTTTGATTATTTTCTGTTTGGTTTACTTCGGAATGGGTTTAACAACAAATCTTTATTTAATGTTCGTGCTTTTTTTCGGCTATGGGATTTATGCCGCAGCAACCGAAGGAATTTCCAAAGCTTGGATTACCAACATTTCCAAAGCGAAAAATACTGCAACCGCCGTGGGCACGTATGCCGCCTTCCAAAGTATTGCAGCGATGATTGCGAGCATAATGGCAGGACTTTTATGGCTTTACTTCGGGGCGAATGTTGCGTTTTTGGTTACTGCTCTTGCAACCATTGGGGTAATTGTATATTTTCTAGCCTTAAATTTTTCCTCCGAAGATTCGAAATTTTGAACTTTTAGCTTTTAACTTGTCACTAAAACTTTCAACTTTCAACTTCAAACTTTCAACTAAATAGTATCTTTGCCCCCTGTTAAGAATTTACACTTATGAAAATTTCATACAACTGGCTAAAACAATTCATCAACTTGCCCTGGGACGCCGAAAAAACCGGCGAATTATTGACCGACCTCGGTCTTGAAATAGAGGGAATAGAAGATTTTTCTTCCGTAAAAGGCGGATTGGAAGGGGTAGTAATTGGCCATGTTTTGGAATGTGTACAACATAGCAATGCCGATAGATTAAAGGTTACTAAGATTGATATTGGAACCGGGGAAACTCTTCAAATAGTGTGTGGAGCGCCCAATGTGGCTATTGGCCAAAAAGTCGCGGTTGCAACCGTAGGCACTACACTTTATGATGCCGAAGGAAAACCTTGGCAGATAAATAAAGGTAAGATTCGCGGGGAAGTTAGTGAAGGAATGATCTGCGCCGAGGATGAACTCGGTCTCGGAAAATCCCACGAGGGAATAATGGTTTTGGATGCGAAATTAAAACCTGGAACCCCATTAGCCAAAGTACTAGAAATTGAAAACGACAAAGTTTTTGAAATTGGTCTAACCCCAAACCGTGCCGATGCCATGAGCCATTGGGGTGTAGCGCGAGACCTAAAGGCGGGCCTGCTTCACAAAGGAATTTCCACAAAACTCAATACCCCATCAACCAGCAGTTTTAGAATAGATAACCGCACCCTAAAAATTGATATAAAAGTTAAAGATAGTGCGCTGGCACCACGCTATTGTGGCATAACAATAAGCAACGTAAAGGTAGAGCCATCCCCTGCCTGGCTTCAAAATAGACTCAAGTCCATTGGTCTTTCGCCAATCAATAATATTGTAGATGTTACCAATTATGTATTGCATGAACTTGGTCAACCCTTGCACGCTTTCGACGCAGCAAGGATTGCAGGGAATACCGTTAACGTGAAAACCCTACCAGCGGGAACAAAGTTCACGACCTTGGATGGTATAGAACGGGAGCTGCACCCTGAGGATTTGATGATCTGCGATGACGAAAAACCAATGTGTATTGCAGGTGTATTCGGAGGAATAAATAGTGGCGTTACGGCAGCTACAACAAGTATCTTTTTAGAAAGCGCATATTTTAATCCCGTAAGTGTTCGCAAAACAGCAAAGCGCCACAGTTTAAGTACGGACGCCTCCTTTCGTTTTGAGAGAGGAATAGACCCAAACATCACGGATTATGCGCTCCGCTACGCCGCAATTTTAATTCTTAAAGTTGCCGGAGGTCAAATAACGAGCGATTTGATTGACATATATCCAAAAAAGATTGAAGGTCACCAAGTGTTGTTGAATTTCGAAAAAGCAAATAATTTGATTGGGGAAGAGATTTCAAAGGAAACGATTAAAGACATACTCACTTCGTTAGAAATAAAAATAACCAATATTACCGAAACCGGCTTAGGAATGACCATTCCCGCCTATCGAAACGATGTTACCCGCGACGTAGATGTGATTGAGGAGATTTTGCGGGTGTATGGCTACAACAATATAAAATTCACCCAAAAACTCAATGCCTCCATTTCCCCAGTTTTGCCCGGGGAGGATTACCAAGTTCAGAATAAAATTGCGATGCAATTAACTGGTTTGGGTTTCAGCGAAATGTTGAACAACTCGTTAACCACGCCTACCTACAGTGATTTAAGCCAAACCATAAATTCTGCCCACAACGTATCTATGCTCAATCCGCTTAGCCAAGACCTCTCCGTATTGCGACAGTCTATGCTTTTTTCAGGTTTGGAAGCGATAGAATACAACAGCAATAGGAAGAACGCGGATTTAAAGTTGTTCGAATTCGGCAAAACCTACCACAAATTTCCGGGTGGAAGTTCAGAATTCAAACATCTATCTATATTTATTACAGGTTTAAAGGCAGAAGGCAATTGGACCAATCCAGAAAGCAAAAGCAATTTTTTCTTCGGAAAAGGAATTGTAATAGCTCTTTTGCAACGTTTGGGTCTAAATGGTTATACGGAAGAAATATCGGAAAACGATATATTCTCTGAAGGAATTACCCTGAAAAGGAACAAAACCATATTGGCAGAATTTGGAATCGTCTCCAAAAAAATCACAAAGGAATTAGATATTGACGCCGAAGTATTTTATGCAGATTTCCATTGGGATACCGTGCTGAAACAACTTTCAACCAAAAACTTTAAATTGGTTCCAATTGCAAAATTTCAGGCAGCACAACGCGATTTTGCTCTGTTGCTGGATGATTCCGTATGTTTCGCAGATTTACAAGAGGCCGCATACAATGCCGAAAGAAAATTCATAAAAGCCATAACTCTTTTTGATGTTTATAAAGGTCAAAACCTTCCCGAGGGTAAAAAAAGCTACGCCTTGAGCTTCACAATTCAAGATGAAGAAAAAACGTTGACAGACAAACAGATTGATAAAATTATGGGCAAACTTCAACAAAAATTCGAAACCGAATTTGGAGCAACGCTTCGGTAAAAAAAAACAGCGACCAATTAAAGTCGCTGTTTTCAATTTATAGAATTGGGAATTAAAAAAATAATTATTTGGGCAAAACTACGCTATCAATAACGTGAATAACTCCGTTTGATTGGTTTACGTCGGCAATCGTTACTGTAGCCATACCTCCTTTTTCATCCATCAACACCACTTTTTTTCCTTTCATCATTGCCGTCAATGCGCCACCGCTCACTGTTTGGTAAGTTGCTTTACCGTTACCCTTTATAATATCCTTCATAATTGAGGCTGCGCTATGTTTTCCTGCAACCACGTGATAGGTTAAAATAGTTTGAAGCGTTTTTTTGTTCTCCGGTTTTAGCAATGTTTCCACAGTTCCCTTTGGAAGCTTTTCGAATGCTTCGTTTGTCGGTGCAAAAACGGTAAAAGGCCCCACGCCCTGAAGCGTTTCCACCAAATCTGCCGCCTTTACTGCTGCAACCAAGGTTGTGTGATCCTTTGAATTAACTGCGTTTTCAACAATGTTTTTGCTCGGGTACATTTCTGCACCGCCAACCATTACGGTTTTTTCATCGCTCATCATGGTACCTTGGGCGAAAATGGAAGATGTTCCGGCTAAAATAGCCACTGAAAATAATGCTGCTGTAAAAATTTTTGATTTCATAATAATGTGTTTTTAGTTTTATGTTTATGTGCATATAAACGAAAGTCCGGAAACTGCGGTTTTGCGATTTCCGGACTTTAGGGTTTATTTAACTTATAAAACTTATTCTTCCGAATTCGGAAAGATCACACTATCGATTATATGAAAGAAACCATTTTTATGGTAGAAATCTGAAGCAATGATGTTTGCAGTCCTGTTTTCCGAATCCACTAGTTGAAGCGTTCCGTTTACTTCCCGAATTCGCAGACTATTGCCTTCAATGGTTTTCAAATAAGTATTGCTGCCCTGTTTTGCAATCTCATTTTTTAAGGTGTTACTATCAATTCTTCCCGGTACCGCGAGCATTGTGATTATCGAATTCATTATTTTGGGATTGCCTAAAATGGAATCCCGGCTTTTTTTGGGCAGGTTTAAAAACCCTTCATCCGCAATTGCAAAAATTGTAACAGCCTCCATCCCTTCCAGCTTTTGGCGAGAAGGGGCATTTTTCAGAACACTCGCCAGCACGGTGAAATCCGGCGCCTCTTCAATATTTTGATAAAATGATTTGTTTGAAGTGAAAGTACTTTCCCCCAATTTTCTGGAAACTTCCGCATTGTTTTTTGAGAGATATTTTTGGGCAGATGCATTTATTGAGAAACAGGCCAACAAAAGCAGGGTAATCAAATTCTTGAAATACATATTTTATTTTTAGGATTGTAAATATAACAAATACCGTTATAAAATGAGTTTGCCCATTACAGCTATCGCATTCTTTTTTATTGCTGCGAACCGTGTTAAATAATTGGAATGTTGGATTGTTGTCTGTAAATTTAGAATTCAAAAAAAGTACACGCTATGTTTTCACCCACTAATCTGGAAAATAGCCTGCTCAAATATCGCCAAAGACGCATAGGGGAAGCGTCCATAATGCAGGAAGTGCGGCACATATTTTCCGAAAATGAAAAGCAACGGAAAGAAATACTTTCCACGTTGGAATCGCCTTCCCCAGAAATTGAAAACCATTTTAATTTTGATTTGTTGCAAAGCTCCCATATTTTTCACATTAGTGATATCGAGAGGCTTTGCATAGATTATCGCCTCCGTTTTCTCGATTCGCATTATTTTAAGGGAACCTTTCCCGAGGAGGCCATAACCGCAATTCGAAATTTGGAAAACAACCACAAATTAACCCTAAGAAATTTTAAGATAATTGCCCCGGCCAAATTACTGAAACTTGAAAACGCCGATGATCCCTTGCTTTTTGCTCCAATGGGCAATGGTTATTTCTATTTAATACATAAATGGGGAAATGACCTCCACCCTTTCCGCAAGTTACTTATGTGGCCCTACAAAAGTTTTGATAATTTAGTTTTTACGGTTTTTATTATAAGCATTCTTTTAACTGCCCTTGCACCGATGTATTGGTTTTCTGACAATCCGGGTATTGCGGAATATTTGTTTTTAGGAATTTTCATATTTAAGGCCATAGCGGGATTGGTACTTTTTTATGGCTTTGCGAAGGGTAAGAATTTTAATGGAGCCATTTGGAATAGTAAGTTTTATAATGCCTAATAGCATTTTTAAATAAACATCCACTTTCAGAAAACCATCCTCATTTCGGGGATGGTTTTTTATTTATACAATAACTCATTTTTATGAAATCTTTCACAACCGCCTTAAGGTTGAAGTCGGAAATAAGTTAGTATTTTAGTGATTCAATCATTTAAAACTAAAACCATGTCAGATAACACAGAAGAAACAGTTCGAATATATACCGGCTCCGATATGATTGCCACTGGATTAGTAGTTAGATTGGAGGAAGCGGGCATTACCCCAATACTTCGCGACGACGAGCAGAGTGGTGTTATGTTTGGCGCTGGTAGTAAATTTGACGATCAGGTGCGTGTATTTGTTCGCGAAGACGAATTGGCAATTGCGCAGCCCATAGTTGATGCGTATCTAATTGAAATAGGAGAATAATAAAATGTCTGAAACTTCACGGATATACACGGGCCCAACATTAATTGCAAAAGGTTTGGTTGCGCGTTTGAATGAAATAGGCATAAGCCCAATTGAAAGGAACGATCACGACAGCAGTCTGCGCGCCGGGTTTGCGATGAGTATTGCAAATCAAACCATGATTTTCATCAGAAATGATGAATTGCAAAAAGCACAACCAATTATTGATGAATTTTTAGAAGAAATAGGCGACCAATAAATTTGATCGCCTTTTTTTATGCTTCAACTGCATACATTTTATCGCGCAGTTCTTTCAGTTTTTTATCGCCCATATATTCATCAAACGTCATATATCTGTCAATGGCTCCGTTGGGCGTAAGTTCAATAACCCGATTTCCGACGGTTTGGGCAAATTCGTGGTCATGAGTTGTAAATAAAACTGTTCCCTTGAAATTTTTCAAAGAGTTGTTGAATGCTGTAATAGATTCAAGATCTAAGTGGTTAGTAGGTTCGTCCAGCATAAGAACGTTCGCACGAAGCATCATCATTCGACTGAGCATACATCTTACTTTTTCACCTCCGGAAAGTACATTGCTTTTCTTCAAAGCTTCCTCGCCGCTGAAAAGCATTTTCCCAAGAAAACCACGTAGAAAAACTTCCTCGCGCTCTTCCTCTGTTTTGGCATATTGGCGCAACCAATCTACTAACGATAAATTATTTTTAAAAAATTCCTCATTATCCAAAGGCAAATAACTTTGGTTCGTGGTAATTCCCCATTGGAATGAACCGGTATCGGGCTTTATATGGCCATTTAAAATTTCATAAAAAGCAGTTGCCGCTCTCGAATCTTTTGAATAAACTACAACTTTATCACCCTTTGCCAAATTTATATCTACATTTTTGAAAAGCACATCGCCATCAATGGATGCGGATAGATTTTCAACATTCAAAATTTGGTCGCCCGCTTCGCGTTCGCGCTCAAAAATAATTGCGGGATAGCGTCGGCTTGAGGGTTTAATTTCTTCCACATTCAGTTTTTCAAGCATTTTTTTTCTAGAGGTTGCCTGCTTACTTTTTGCTACGTTGGCGCTGAAACGCATAATAAATTCCTGTAATTCCTTACGTTTCTCGTCCGCCTTTTTATTTTGTTGTGCCCTTTGGCGCGCTGCTAACTGGCTACTTTCATACCAAAAAGTATAGTTGCCGCTGTAGTGGTTTATTTTTCCGAAATCGATATCGCTAATGTGCGTACAAACTGAATCCAAAAAGTGGCGGTCGTGCGATACTACGATTACGCAGTTATCGTAATTCGCCAAAAAGTTTTCGAGCCAATTGATGGTTTCATAATCCAAATCGTTGGTGGGCTCATCCATAATCAGCACATCGGGATTTCCGAAAAGCGCTTGGGCCAATAGCACACGAACTTTTTGTTTCCCGTCCAGATCTTTCATCAATGTGTAATGGAGACTTTCATCAATACCTAGGTTTGAAAGCATCGCCGCGGCATCACTATCGGCATTCCAACCGTTCATTTCCTCAAACGCCACTTGGAGTTCCCCGATTTTTTCGGCATTATCATCTGTGTAATTTTCGTAAAGTTTATCTATTTGGCTCTTGATGGAAAAAAGTTCCTTATTTCCACGCACCACAGTTTCCAACACCGTAAATTCATCGTATGCGTTGTGGTTTTGCTCGAGAACCGACATTCGTTTTCCCTTTTCCAAATGCACGTGCCCAGAGGTTGGGTCCTGCTTGCCGGAAATGATTTTCAAAAAAGTGGATTTGCCAGCGCCATTTGCGCCTATAATTCCGTAAATATTTCCTGTTGTGAACTGCGTGCTCACCTCATCGAACAATATTCTTTTCCCGAATTGTACCGAAAGATTTGAAACTGAAAGCATATATTTTTAAATTTTGCGCAAAAGTAGCTATTTATGTGAGACCCCGAAAACATTAACGTTTGAAAAATCCTTTTAACCATCATTTAACAAAATAGGGCTCAGGCCTCGGCTACATTTGTCTGTTAATTTAAATGGTAGGTCGATTTGATTAAAAATATACTTCTTCTATTTTTTATTTCCGCGCTATTTTCTTGTAAGGACAAGACTGTGGAGGATATGAAAACAACCTACATTGCTGGCCAAATAATAAATCCGAGGGTTGATTATATTGTTTTTTCCAAGGGAAATCAAACTTTGGACACGGTAAAATTGGATAGGAATAACTTTTTCCACTACCAAACTGACAAAATTAAAGCTGGCCTCTATTTCCTAAAGCACGGCGAATCCCAAATTTTCTTTATTGAACCGGGCGATAGTTTATTGATTCACCTAAACACGATTGATTTTGACGAATCCCTTGCCTACTCCGGTCGAGGCGGGGAACAAAATAATTTGTTGATCGATCTATATCTGCGCAACGAGAATGAGAATTTGAATTTGCAAAAATGGTACACCCTATCCTCCTCTGAATTTGAGCATAAAATTGATTCGTTAAAAAAACGGAAAATCAATTTATACGAAGAATATATTAACACAAATGAAGTTGCCGAAGGCTTCAAAAAAGTGGCGCGTTCCAGCATAGATTATGATTATTATTCTAAGAAAGAAATGTATGCCGCAGCAAACCGAAGGAATATTGAAAATTTTGACGATAGTTATTTTGACTATCGGAAGCAGATTGATTTTGATCAAAATGAACTGAAGTATTATTACCCATACTATCGTTTTATGAACCGGTTTTTTGAAAATTTGGTATGTTCCAAGCTAGTCAACCAAAAGCCCATAGATCGAAATTCATTTGAATACAACTACCAAAAAATCAAGATGATTGATAGTGTGGTTACCTCAGATTCTCTTAAAAACAGTTTGCTGCGCCAGAATGCAATGGTGTATTTATTGAATGCAAAAAATGCCGAAGAGGAAACGAAGTACTTCGAAATTTATTCGAAAATAAATACCGACAAAAAAAATCTGGAAGAAATTCGTAAGCTATATGAGGCATCCATAAAATTGACCGCCGGCAATCAAATTCCGAGTTTGGCATTGGTAAATACCGATAATGTGGTGAAGGAATTACAGGAAATTATCAACGCGCCCACTGTTATTTATTTTTGGACGGGTCATTCGGCGGCACTTTATAAAAATATCCACAGCCGTGCGGCAGAGTTAAAATCTAAATATCCCGAATATGATTTCATTGCCATTAATACCGATACCCACTTTAAAAATTGGCGTGAAACCGTTAGAAAATTGAATTATAACAAAGAAACCGAATATCAGCTAGAAAATTTGGCCGATGCTGAAAAGAAATTGGTTCTGAATGCGATGAGCAAAGTTATTATTGTTGATAAAAACGGAATCATATTAGAAGGAAAGACTAACATGTTCAATTCAAATTTTGAAGAATTACTGCTAGGTTTTTTGAATAGATAGTTTCTGGAAATTTGGCATTCCGAAATTTCCTAAATGGAGAATTAACGGAATTCCCTCTGATGCTTTACTTTTTTTCCGGCTATTTAATTTCCCTTTTTATAATCATCCAAAAATTGTTTTAAGCCAATATCCGTCAAGGGATGTTTTAACAAACCTTCAATTGAAGACAGTGGGCCAGTCATAACATCAGCGCCTATTTTGGCACAATTTATAACATGCATCGTGTGGCGAACCGATGCGGCGAGAATTTTGGTTTCGAAACCATAGTTATCATAAATCAATCGAATATCTGAAATTAGCTCCAATCCATCGGTAGAGATATCATCCAGTCTTCCAATGAAGGGCGAAACATATGTGGCACCTGCCTTTGCCGCCAGTAAGGCCTGTCCGGCGGAAAATACCAAAGTGCAATTGGTTCGGATGCCGTGATCCGTAAAATATTTTATTGCTTTAACGCCTTCTTTCGTCATAGGCACCTTTACAACAATTTGTGGATGAAGTTCAGCCAACTCCTCACCTTCTTTTATCATACCTTCAAAGTCCGTTGCAATTACTTCTGCGGAAACATCGCCATCTACAATATTGCAGATATCCACGTAATGCTTCAAAATGTTGTTCTTGCCTTTTATTCCTTCCTTCGCCATTAACGAAGGATTGGTAGTTACGCCGTCAAGTACGCCCAAATCTTGGGCTTCGCGAATTTGTTCAAGGTTTGCAGTATCTATAAAGAATTTCATAGTAAAGATTTTTTTATTTCCTATTCCCTGCAAAAATAGGGAAGAAACTTACTACGAAATAAGGTTGTTGAAAAAGATTGATAAGTAAAAAAAGATAGGCTCTTTTATAAAAGTATCGGCAAACTGCTACCGGAACACCCTTCAAGTTCTATTGCGTTCACACCTAAAGCAAAGGCTGTTTCAATTGTTCTTCCTGCGCCTATTCCTTTATAAAACCCTACGCTGAAAGCAATAGCAGCATCATCCGGCATTGCTTTTGTCATTCCAACAACATATGGAACATGGTTTTTGATGGCTATTGCCTGATTACTGGAATAGCACGCGTTTAAAACCACGCAAGCAATATTGCCAGCCAGAATTTTGAAGATATTGGCCAAAGCACTGGTAGCTACATTTTTCGGTTTGCCATCTTCCCCCTCCAGCACAATTCCATCAATAAGGCCGTGGCCGGAAAAATGAACAAAATCCGGATTGTGGTCCAATAAAACCTGTTGTAATTCCGCAGGCGACAATGCCCATTTTTGAACAAGTTCGAAAGTATTTCGTAATTGGGCCAATTGCAATTGTTTGTCAATTTGGCTTATTTCCTTATCCAGCCTTAAGCGGTTGGAATCCATCGGGTTTGCGGAAAGAAATAGAATTTTAGTTTTCTTGGTTTCCAAATAATTACTGATTTCATAATTGTTGCGGTTTATCCATGAATAGGCACCTTCCACAGAAACCCCGTTTGGGAATAGTTTGATGTATTCTCGAAAAGCGTTACTCGAATCTTCAAATTTCCCCAGTTTATTAAGAGTAAAACCACGCTGGAAATAAGCCGAAGACAGAAAAAAACATTTTTGGTTTTTGTATTTGGCGATATAATTTTCTGTTCCCATTAAAATTCTTTTGTATAAGTCAAGATCTGCACGCGAAGGTTTTTCGTTGTTTGAAATACTTCCGTATAATTCATCCACAGCTAACCAATCATCTTTTTCTTCCCTTGGCACCAATATTACTTCTTGGTTAATTTCAATGGGAAAAAGCTGCATAAATTCAGCATTGCGACCCAATCGATTAAGTTTCACAGGAAGATATTTATCAAAATATTTTTGAAAAGCAAAACTTCTAAATTTTGTGATACAGTAATTCGGAAAAACCTCCACAACATATAGCAGATTATCGTCATCCTCGGTTTTTTCACCAAAAATATTCCCGTTAACATCCATCAATGGAGTTTTATATACAGTGCTAAGAAAATCGCCCGCTACCAAATTCATTTCCGTACCGGCATCTATATATATTTCAGAATTGTAACAGGCGTTTTCAACCCAATCGCGAAAAATGTAGTTATGTTCATAGAAATTTCGATTTTCGAACGGAGAGATATCAAGTTTAAGTACTTTCATAAACGCGCCATTTATTCAATATCCAAATTTAGATTTTCGATAACCTCAATGTTTTGCTGGCTTTTCAGCACCTGCTCCTCTCGCGCCTTGTCCCGCACAATTAGCGTAAGACCTAAGGAGACTTTATCGTTTTTCATATCTTTTGGATGTTTGCCGAGGGCATCCAAATCTCCACTTATATCCGTAAAGCTTTGCTGCCAGGATATCATGGCTTTATCTTCCACCTTTCCCATGTATTTTCCGGCAATGTCCGCAAGCTTAGTGATACCGTCTACAACCTGCATTGCTGGATTTGTAATGGAAAGGGCATCTTTTATTTTGGACATCCAAGAATTATATTCTCCGTCTTTCCTAACTTCAGCAAGAATATTGCCCACATCCCTTAAATTTTCCTTGCTTTTAATCACTGAAATCCAAACATGAATTTGTCCGGGCGTTTTTTGGGATTTCTTGGTTTTTTTGAAATAGAAAAGAGTTCTGTCCACGGGCAATTCCTCTCCATCATCAACTTTTGGAAAACCCTTTAAGTCAATGGTTTGATGTCCTTCGTCAACATCACTTACCACAATTATTAATAAATAAAACTGGGCGAGTCCGGGAAAAGGAAAAATTTTGGGAGTGCCATTGTTGATTATCAATACTCGAGATAATCTGATTTCTACGCCCGAAAGTTCGTCGGAGCTTTTAATATCTCCACCCGATCGGGTAAGCGAATCACTTTTCAAGGAAAAAACATTGACTTGGGTGTCGTCTGGATTGAATTTGATACTCATACAAATTTAATTTGGTATGTATAAATATATAGAATTTATACAACTAAGTATCAATAGTTTCCCCCGAAGGTGACAGTTTTTTGTATAATTAGCAGCTGCTATTTCAACCCATAATGATTCAAAAGCATACGTTCATATACTTTATCCGGCAATACGCGTTTTAGCACAATGGAGAACTTTTGCAACGGCGATCCAACTTTATAATGTATTCTGGGATTCTCGGTTTCAATAATTCGGTGCACTGCTTTAGCCATTTCTAAAGGATTGCCACCTTTTTCCACATGTTCGTTCATCATTTTTAGGGTGTTGCCATAATCCTTTTTATAGGGTGAGTTATTTAAAATTGGAGCATGGTAACGACCTGCTGCTATATTTGTGGCAAAATCGCCAGGGGCAATATTGGTCATTTTTATTCCAAATTGCATGGTTTCCATTCGCAGGGCCTCAATGGTTATTTCAAGGGCGGCCTTGCTGGCCGAATAAATACCGCGATATGGAAGGCCCATATATCCGGCAATGGAGGTAATGTTTAAAATATGTCCAAATCCCTGCTCGCGCATTTGTGGCAAAACGGCTTTTATAACATTAATGGGTCCGTAAAAATTGGTTTGAAAGGCATTCATGATTTCGCTTTCGGGAGTTTCTTCAATAGGTCCAGTAATACCAACCCCTGCGTTGTTGATAACTACATCAATCTTTTTTGCTTTACCGATAACTTCAGCAACAACGGCTTGAATGGATTCAGTTTGGTTCACGTCCATTTTTAAAAGCGGAAAAAAGGAGCCGGTTATTTTTTCAGGATTTCGGCTGGTTCCAAAAACTTGATAACCTTTTTTGGAAAGATATTCGCCCATGGCTTTTCCAATTCCGGAGGAACCGCCCGTAATGAGTACAGTTTTTGGCATAGAGGATTGTTGAATGGCAAAGGTGCGTTACTGTGGCGTGTTTTCCAAATAGTTTTTCGAAAAAGACGTGAGATGCAAGATCTAAAAAAGAAGACAATTAAAGATTTTTGTGGTTTCAGGAGCGTGACTGTGGTAACTCTTGATACAAAAAAAGGAAAGTTTATTCCACAAAAAATGGCAAGCTACCTACATCACACCGCTACGACCGTATACCCTTGCTGCGTTCCCGCCCTGGGGGATTCAACAGGAGCTGGTTGTGTAGGACTTGCCGTTGCAAATATAGGGCTTTTTGAAGTTTTTGCAAGGGTTTTCACAATTCAATTTTAATAAATATCTTGCGAAAAAATAATTTGAGGTATGAAATTTTATAATCTTTTAGCACCTACCCTTTTACTGCTTTTGATGGGCAGTTGCGGAAATAAATCTGAAGAAAAAAAAGACGCTTTTTCGCTTGAAATAAAGAACACAAATAAAACTTACACAACCGAGGATGTGCTTAACATCGTTCTAAATAATAAAAAGAATATTGAAACAGATTCCATTGTTTATTTTTTAAATGAAGAAAGAATTGACGTGTCAAACAATACCGTTTCCCTTGCCGGGAAAAAACTGGGTGAAAAAATTTTAAAAGCCACAATTTACAGTGAAGGCGAAACATATGAAGCCACACAGAAAATTACTATTTTATCCTCCATAAAACCAAAATTGTACACATATAAAATTCTGGAAACCTATCCGCACGATATAAAAGCTTATACACAAGGGCTGGAATTCGAAAATGATACTTTATATGAAAGCACGGGCCAATATAAAGAATCCACCCTTCGAAAAACCGACTACAAAACGGGCGAAGTACTAAAAATGCTGAAACTTGCAGATCAGTATTTTGGAGAAGGACTCACTATTTTAAACAACAAAATCTATCAACTTACTTGGCGTGAGAACACTGGATTTATATACAATCTGAACACCATGGAGCAGACCGGAACCTTCGTTTACGGAAAAAGTAAGGAAGGGTGGGGTTTGTGCCACGACGCCGAAAACAATATTTATAAAAGTGACGGCACAGATAGAATTTGGACTTTGAGCTCCAACACCCTTGCCGAAAAGGATTACATTGAAATTTTCACAAATACCAGCAAAATTAACAGTGTGAATGAGCTGGAATGGGTGGAAGGAAAAATATATGCCAACGTATATCAACAAGGCTCCATTGCCATTATTGATCCCTCAAATGGTGCGGTTGAAGGTGTGATAGACTTAACGGACCTTAAAGATAAGGTTACCCAACACCCGGGACTGGACGTTCTGAATGGGATTGCCTATAATGGCGAACCGAACATTCTTTATATTACCGGAAAAAATTGGGACAAACTTTTTAAAATTGAGATAGTTTTAAAATAATTCCTTTTCAAATCTTCAATCTACCTTTCAAAACTTCGACACTTTATTTCCCAGTTCACAATAATAACCTTCACAAAAAGTTATATTTTTACCAAAATTATACTTGAATGAGGTATTTATACGGATTGGGCATTGTGTGTTGCCTTGTAATGTGGAGTTCGTGCCGCAATGACTTTGAAACGGTGCCCAGCACTGGAAGTTTAGAATTTTCAAAGGACACTGTTTATTTAGACACCGTTTTTTCAAACATCGGCTCCAGCACCTATAATTTGAAAGTTTACAACAGAAGTGATGAGGATATAAACATTCCCATGGTTCGCTTGGCAGAGGGTGAAGCTTCCAACTATCGGCTGAACGTGGATGGGATGCCGGGCAAAATTTTCGAAAACGTCCAGATTCTTGCCAAGGACAGTATTTTCATTTTTATTGAAACCACCTTTAACGTTAATAATCTTCCCGAAAATCCAAAGGAATTTCTTTATACTGACCAATTATTGTTTGACACCGGTGGCAACCAACAAAAAGTAGAATTGGTAACGCTGATAAAAGATGCTGTATTCCTTTTCCCGGAAAAATATGCTGATGGAACCTATGAAACCCTCACATTGGGAACAGGTGTTGACACAGTGGAGGTTAGAGGCTTCTTTCTGGAAGATTCAGAACTGACTTTTACAAACGAAAAACCTTATGTTATTTATGGTTATGCGGCTGTTCCCGGCAATAAAACACTTTCCGTGGAGGCGGGTGCCCGCGTGCATTTTCATAATGGTGCTGGAATTATTGTGGCCCAGGGCGGGTCAATTCAATCTATTGGCGCCCCTAGTTCGGACCCAGAGGCCCTGGAAAACGAAATTATTTTTGAAGGCGATAGATTGGAACCCGGTTTCGCCAAAGTGCCTGGCCAATGGCTTACTATTTGGCTAACGGAAGGAAGTGTCAACAATGAATTTAAGCATACAACAATAAAAAACAGCACAGTCGGTCTTTTGGTTGATAATAGCCCTGTGATTCTTTCAAACGTTCAGATTTACAACAATGCAAACATTGGTTTGTTGGCGCGAAATAGCTTAATTATCGGAGAAAATATGGTTATCAATAATAGTGGTCAATCGTCATTAGCCATACAATTGGGTGGTAATTATGAATTTAGGCACTGTACTTTTGCCAATTATTGGACCGGAAGTTTTCGCTCTTTCCCTTCTGTTTCAGTTGACAATACCTTTAAAACTGAAACTGATCTTTTTATTGCAGATTTAATTAAGGCTGATTTTATAAACTGTATTATTTACGGCAATGAACGCCGAGAGCTTTCGCTTTACCAAGATACTCGTAGTGCCTTCAACTTCAAGTTTGAAAACTCTTTAATCCATTTTGAAGACCCAACGGGTGAATTTAGCAACAATCCATTGTATGATTTTTCAAATCCGGCATTATATCCTGCAACCAAGTTTAATTTGGATCCGGTTTTTAAAGCCACTGAAATGAATAATTTTAATATTGAAACGGGAGCCTCTGGTGCCGACGGCATAGGAAAACCGGGCGTACTTCCCTTAAAAGATTTGAACGGCGTGGATAGAAGCAATCCTAGAGATGCCGGGGTATACGAGAGTATAGAATTTTAAGTTTCCAAAAACATTCATAGACAACCCGTCCCATATGACGGGTTTTTTATTTTGAATTTTTAAAAGAATCACTTTGTTTTTAACCATTTCAGTTTAAAGTTGGCGTTTTTTCGTTCCACAGGTTGCATAATCAAAGTATCGCCATTGATATAAAATCTTCTATCGGCAGTTAGTCCAAATTCTGATGGGTTTGAGTGGGAAATTTTGAAATGCGAAACTATACTATCTGCTTCCGAAACTTTGTATGTACCTATATAGTAATAAGATTTCGTAATATGTTTCAAGGCATCTAAAGGAATGGAATCGTTGAAATTCAGGAACTGAATTCCCGCTGTTTCAAACCCTTTTTCATAAAGGTGAAGTGCGACGTGACCAGTTTCTTCATAAAGCAAATAGCCATCCATTCCGCCTTTATAGTCACGCCACGTATTTGTAGTAGTGTCGCGAACTTTCATACTCTCAAGCTTCCAAAAACCATTCAGTTTTGGCAATTCGGACCTTTTGTTTTGACAAGCAAACAATATGGAGAAGATTCCCACTGATGCCATAACAACCAATGTTTTCTGAATTCTCAAATTTCCAAAATTAGTAATCAACTCTTCCCTCCTTTGCTTCCCATTTATGGAAAACGCCTTTACCTTCCTCCCTATTCAGATTTATAAATTTAATATTTCGGTTTTCAATATTTTTTTCAATTTCATCATAAATAAAATGGTCATCAAAACCAATTTCCGCTGCATCTTCCTTTGTGCAGGCATAGTACACCGCCTTCGGGCGCGCCCAGTAAATTGCGCCCAAACACATTGGGCAAGGCTCGCAGGAAGTGTAAATTATACAATCAGCAAGTTGAAAAGTGTTCAGTTTTTCGCAAGCCTTTCGGATGGCGACAACCTCAGCGTGCGCCGTTGGGTCATTACTTGAAGTTACTTCATTAAAACCTTCCGCCACTATTTCGCCATTTTTTACAATTACTGCTCCAAAAGGCCCACCGGCGTTTGCGTCCATTCCTTTTGCTGAAAGTTCAATGGCTCGACTTATAAAATGTTTGTCCTGTTCGGTAATCATTTATTTTAGTTTTTTTCGATTAAAAAATTGTTGATAATGGAAGCTATTTTGTCAACCGGAGCACTTTCAATGGGATGCTTCAAGTTTTCAATTTTATGAAATTTTCCGTTGGGCAAAGCGTTCGCAACAGTTATCGATTCGATTTCGGTAGACATTACATCCAGTTCTCCGAGACAGATTAAGACCCGATTTTTTATTTCGGCTAAATCATCCAATTTTAAGGTTGTATCCCTTCCCAAATGTTGCATCATTTCGGCAGTATTTGCGACTAACCTTTTCCAATTTTGTTCGCCGTGAAGTTGTTTTAATCTGGCCGCGAAGGACGGAACTTTTTCTTCTATTTTTGCTGGATTAAGCATCTGCATTTCTTTTTCCGCAAAAGCAGGTGTCCATTCAAATTTTGTTCCCAAGGTTATAATTTTATCGACCAGATTTGGTTGCTTCCGCGCGAAATTTAAAGCCACATAACCACCCATACTATAACCGAAAATATCAATTTTTGAAATCCCGTTTTCGGTTAAAAAATCTGAAATGTTTTGGGTAAATAGTTCAATGGAGAAAATATTTTCACTTTCCAATTTTCCATGGCCTTCAAAATCCATTGTAAATACTTTTCTATGGGAAGAAAGAATTTCTTGCAATGGCAGAAACTGTTCCCTGCTTCCCAAAGCCCCGTGCAACAATAAAATTGGATTTTTCATCACAAAAAAATTTAACAGGAATTAGTTTGAAAAAAGTAGTAACTCTTCGCCATCTTCATATTGATATTTTCCCACTTCAGCAAGCCCGAGTTTTTTCAGCAATTTTATTGATGGAATATTCTCCGGCAGGGTAATGCCCACAATCTTTTCGATTTTTAGCGTTTCGGCAGCATAATTCATCACAGCCTGCGCCGATTCAAACGCATATCCTTTGTTGGCGGCTTCCGGTAAAAAAGCAAATCCAACATCGGGATGATCAAGATTGGCCCGTTTATAAAGTCCGGAGGAACCAAGAGGTTCGCCGGTTTTTTTCAATGAAACCAGAAAAGGTCCGAAACCATATTTTTCATAACTGCTCAAATAATTTTTCTGCATATATGCTTCCGCATCCCCGATGGTATTAATATTTCTATCACCAATATTTTTGAGCCAGCCATCGCTGTTCATCAATTTATAAATAAAGGGAGCATCGCTAAGCGTGTACTCCCTTAATATAAGTCGTTCGGTTTCAATCATCTCAATTTTTGAATAAAGGCAGGCCGGACATCATTTGGTTCACGGTTTCGGCAACGCTTTCAAGTTTTGTTTCATCTTGAAAATTTGTTATAACCTCATCAATCAAATCAACAATTTTTTCCATATCATTTTCCACCAAACCTCGCGTGGTTACTGCTGCCGTGCCAATTCGGATACCGCTGGTAACGAAAGGCGACTTATCATCAAACGGAACCATATTTTTATTCACAGTAATATCTGCTTTGCCCAAAGCTTCCTCTGCTTCCTTTCCGGAAATATTTTTGTTGCGAAGGTCAATCAGCATCATATGGTTATCGGTACCGCCGGAAATTATATCGTAACCTTTTTCCACAAATTTCTGCGCCATTACTGCAGCGTTTTTTTTCACCTGCACCATATAATGAAGAAATTCGTCCGTCAGCGCCTCCCCGAAGGAAATTGCTTTTGCGGCGATGATATGCTCCAACGGTCCGCCTTGATTTCCGGGAAAAATGGCGCTGTCCAATAGGCTGCTCATTTTCTTTAAGTTTCCATTTTTCAGTTTATGGCCAAAGGGATTATCAAAATCCTTACCCATCAAAATCATTCCGCCACGCGGCCCGCGAAGGGTTTTATGGGTAGTTGTGGTAACAACATGGCAATGCGGAAGCGGATCGCCAATAATTCCCTTTGCTATCAATCCGGCTGGGTGTGCAATATCTGCGAAGAGAAGCGCGCCAATTTTATCGGCTATTGCGCGGAAACGTTTGTAATCTATTTCCCTAGAATATGCGGAAGCGCCAGCAATGATCATTTTGGGCTTTTCCTTTAATGCAATCTTTTCTACTTCATCGTAATCAATTCTTCCGGTTTCCCTATCCACGCCGTAAAAAACCGGATTATAGAGTCGCCCAGAAAAATTCACCGGCGACCCGTGGGTTAAATGCCCACCGTGGGAAAGATCGAATCCCAAATATTTGTCACCGGGATTTAAACAGGCAGCAAACACAGCCGTATTTGCCTGCGAACCACTGTGGGGTTGCACGTTTGCATATTCCGCCCCAAAAAGCGCTTTTGCGCGGTCAATGGCAATTTGTTCCACTTCGTCCACCACTTCGCAGCCGCCGTAATAGCGCTTGCCTGGATAACCTTCCGCATATTTATTGGTTAAAACAGAACCTGCTGCTTCCATAACCTGTTCGCTTACAAAATTCTCTGACGCAATTAGCTCCAGTCCGTTTAGTTGGCGTTGTTTTTCGGCTTCTATTAATTCAAAAATTTGTTCGTCGCGTTGCATATAATGTTTTTGTTTTTAATGTTTAAAATCTATAAGAGTTATAGCTTCCAAACCTTAAATCGAAAGGCATAAACTCTTACGAAAGTTAATTAAATCCAAAAATAGTAATTCCATTCGGGAACTATCATGAAATATATATATTTGGCAGAGAATTTTACTAACACAGTAGGTGTTACCGACACAATGTAAGCTAGAATTAATTCTTTGATTTCTAATATTTTGAATTTTTTTTACTTAGTTTTATTTACAACTACAAAATAATTTTTTGACATGCCAATAACTGCCAACGATCCCAAACGAAAAACATGGCTCGAAACTCCGCCAGATACTGATTTTCCTATACAGAACATTCCTTTTGGCGTGTTTTTGACACGAGATGATATTATAACAATTGGAACCCGAATTGGCGATTACGCCATCGACCTTGGCGCCCTGCATCAGTTAGGCTATTTCTCAGGAATTGAGTTGACCGATGATATTTTTCTTCAAGACACTTTAAACGATTTTATAAGCGATGGCAGAAAAACTTGGCGACTGGTTAGAAACAGGATCGCAGATATTTTTGACAATGAAAATCCAAAACTTCGCGACAATAATGAACACCGAAAACATATTCTATTTACGCTGGATGAAGTAGAAATGCAGCTTCCGGTGCAGGTGGGCGATTATACCGATTTTTACTCAAGCAAAGAGCACGCAACAAATGTGGGCACCATGTTTCGCGGGAAGGATAATGCTTTAATGCCAAACTGGCTTCACATTCCCGTAGGCTATCATGGGCGCAGTTCCTCAATAATTCCCAGCGGCATAAATGCTCGCCGCCCTTGGGGGCAGACCCTTCCGGAGGGGGCCACGGAACCGATTTTTGGTCCATCAAAATTAGTTGATTTTGAACTTGAGATGGCTTTCATTACCACTGATGCAAATGTTTTGGGAGAGCCAATTCCCGTTAATGAAGCCGAAGAATATATTTTCGGCCTGGTGCTGTTCAATGATTGGAGTGCACGCGATATTCAAAAGTGGGAATATGTGCCGCTCGGTCCCTTTCTGGCTAAAAACTTTGCCTCATCAATTTCACCTTGGATCGTAACTTTGGATGCGCTTCAACCTTTTAAAGTGGAAGGTCCCAAACCCATAATGGAACAATTGCCCTACCTTCAGTATAAAGGAAAGAAAAGTTATGACATCAATTTAGAAGTTTACATTTGTCCGGAAAATGGCGAGGAAAATAAAATTTCCAATTCAAACTTTAAATATATGTACTGGAATATGGCCCAGCAATTGGCGCATCATACCATTAATGGTTGCAACGTAAATAGTGGCGATATGATGGGCAGTGGCACAATTTCCGGCCCATCGCAAGATTCCTATGGTTCCATGTTGGAACTAACATGGCGTGGCGAAAAACCAATAAAGCTTTCGGACGGAACCGAGCGAAAATTCATTAATGACAATGACACAGTTATTTTAAAAGGATTCTGCAAAAATGAAAATGTGCGAATAGGTTTTGGCGAATGTAGAACCAAACTGCTTCCCGCGATAAATATGTGAAAATTTTAATCTTCAAATATTAATTCCTGCTCGGTTTCAAAAACCTTGCAGGATTTTTTTTTAAGTGCCAATCTTATCAATATTTTTGGAGTTTAATTTTACAATTGGGTGAAGAAAACACATTGGCACTACAATTGTATTTTAGGTTCCAATAACCAAATCAATTTCGGTATGAAAAATATTTATCTGTACCTCATAGCAATTCTTTTTAGCCTATCCTGCAATAGCGTAAAACGCACCCAAAAGTTTGTCCTGCAAGGCAATTATGACGAAGCAATTGAACTTGCCGCCAAAAAATTGCAGAAGGATAAAGGCGCAAAGGAATATGATGCCCATATCAAACTATTGGAAGAAGCTTATTTAAAAGCCAAGGACGAAGACATTCGCAGAATTGGTTTTCTTGAAAAAGAAAATAATATGGCCGGGGCCAAAGAAATTTATTATACTTATTTGGATTTGCAGGCGCGCCAAGATTTAATCCGCCCTTTACTTCCTCTTTACAGCAATGAAATGGGCAGAAACGCCAATTTTGTTTTTTCTGACTATTCCCAAGATTTAATTGGCGCGAAGGATGCTTATGTGAAGTCACTTTATCAAGAGGCCTCTATTTATATGCAGCGCAATACAAAACAGGATTATAGAAGCGCTTTTAATATTTTATGTGAACTAGATGAAGTGCAGCCAAATTACCGTGATGTTAACCAAATGAGGGATGACGCCCGTTTTTACGGTACCAATTTCGTTTTTGTAAATATAAACAATCATACCGGACAGTTTATTCCCTTTCGCCTGGAGCAGGATTTGCTAAACTTCAACACCTATGGATTGGACGAATTTTGGACGGAATATCACGCAAAACATGAGGCTGGAATCCAATATGATTTGGGAATCGATCTAAATTTTCAGCGCATACAGATTTCTCCCGAACGCATTTCAGATTCACAGTATTCCAGAAAGCAGCGGCTTAAGGACGGCTATGATTATAGGAGAGACCGTAATGGAAACATTGTGCGCGATACTTTGGGAAATCCAATTAAAGTTGAAAAATTTATAGATGTTTCAGCGATCATTACTGTTACTACCCAACAAAAAAGTGCCCATATCGCGGGCACAGTTGTGTATAAAGACGTAAACACCCATAGGCAATTGAACAGTTTTCCAATTTCTTCGGAATTTATTTTTGAAAATGTCTTTGCTCGATATAGAGGCGATGAACGCGCCCTAAATGGTGAAGATTTGAGGTTGCTGAACAATTATTTTATTCCCTTTCCTAACAATGAACAAATTATATTCGATGCGGGGAACTTATTGAAGGAAAGATTTAAGGAAATTCTGCGAAACAATTCCCTTTAAAATTTTAGAGGAATTTTTTTAAATGTGAAGCCTCAATAGCATGGTGTGAATCGTGATGCACCACTACCCCATTTCTTATCACAATCATTTGCGGACTCTCGTGCTGCACTTTGAAACGAGAGGCAATTTCGTTTGAAATGGCTCGATTTTCCAGAAGATCCAAATAATAAAGTTTCATTTGCTCGTCCGTTAAAGAATAATTCTTTTCGAAAAGTTTCATCACTCCTCTACTTGTCCCGCAGCGTGTTGAATGTTTAAAGATAGCAACCGGTTTCGTTTTGGACTGTTCCACAATTTCATCCAATTGCTCCAATTGACTGAGCACATGCCACGGAACTTCAATTATTTCTTCATTTGCAATGTCCCGTTGTGTTTTAAAAAGATCGCGTAATCCCATTGTTTTTTCTTTTTTACAAAGCTACATTTTATAATTGCGGATGTTTCTAAATGAAATTATAAAAATTTGTTTGTTAATCCCGTCACAATGACTGTTAAAGCAAGGGTTTCGGCGGACATTTTGTCCTACTTTTAAAATGGCTTCAATTTTGAAATCTAATTAACTAGAAAATAAAGAATTCTGAAACTCGAAAATTTTAGCATATGAACTTTAATAATTTTACTATAAAAAGCCAGGAAGCCATACAGCAAGCGCAACAAATTGCACAAGCACATGGCCACCAACAGATTGAAAATGAACATATCCTCAAAGCTATTTTTGAGGTTGATGAAAATGTAACTCCTTTCATCCTAAAAAAACTGAACGTTAATCTCGTTACCCTAAAACAAATTTTGGACAGGCAATTGGAAAGCTTTCCAAAGGTTTCCGGTGGTGATATAATGCTATCCAGGGACGCTAATAAAACCGTTATTGAGGCAAGTAACATAGCAAAAAAAATGGGAGATGAATTTGTTTCAATCGAACATTTATTACTGGCTATTCTAATCTCCAAAAGCAGCATTGCCCAAAGTCTCAAAGACCAAGGCGTAACAGAAAATGGGATGAGGGCGGCTATTGATGAACTTCGTGGAGGCGAAAAAGTTACCTCCCAAAATGCCGAAGAAACATATAATTCCTTAAACAAATATGCAAATAATTTAAATCAACTTGCCCGCGATGGCAAATTGGACCCTGTAATTGGCCGTGATGAGGAAATTAGAAGAATACTCCAAATTCTTTCCCGAAGGACGAAAAACAACCCAATGCTTGTAGGCGAACCCGGGACCGGAAAAACGGCGATCGCAGAAGGCTTGGCGCACAGAATTGTTGATGGCGATGTACCTGAAAATTTAAGGACCAAAGAAATTTTTTCACTAGATATGGGCGCCCTCATTGCCGGCGCTAAATACAAAGGCGAATTTGAAGAGCGTCTAAAATCGGTTATCAAAGAAGTAACTTCCAGTGAGGGCGATATTGTGCTTTTTATTGATGAAATCCATACTCTAGTTGGTGCCGGCGGCGGACAAGGTGCTATGGATGCGGCTAACATTCTGAAACCCGCACTTGCGCGCGGTGAACTTCGTGCAATTGGCGCAACAACTTTAGATGAATATCAAAAGTATTTTGAAAAGGACAAAGCCTTGGAGCGCCGGTTTCAAAAAGTAATGGTTGATGAGCCGGATACGGAAAGCGCTATTTCCATCCTTCGGGGTATTAAAGAGAAGTATGAAACCCACCACAAAGTCCGAATTAAAGATGAAGCAATCATTGCAGCCGTGGAACTTTCCGAAAGATACATTACCAACCGATTTCTTCCCGACAAAGCCATTGATTTAATGGATGAAGCTGCTTCAAAACTGCGTATGGAAATAAATTCCAAACCTGAGGAATTGGATGTTCTGGACAGAAAAATAATGCAGCTTGAAATTGAAATAGAGGCAATAAAACGTGAAAAGGATGAAACGAAATTAAAATCCCTTTATGCAGATTTGGCTAATTTGAAAGAAGAAAGAAACGAGCTTAACGCAAAATGGCAAAGCGAAAAAGAAGTGGTGGACAATGTTCAAAACCTAAAAACCCAGATAGAGGAGTTTAAACTGGAAGCCGAACGCGCTGAGCGCGAAGGCGACTTTGGTCGCGTGGCTGAGCTGCGTTATGGCAAAATTAAAGACGCCCAGGCGGCCCTAAGCAAACTGGAAACCCACCTGGCGGAAAATCAAGAAGGCTCCTCCATGATTAAAGAAGAAGTTACCCGAGAGGACATTGCCGAAGTAGTTGCAAAATGGACAGGAATTCCCCTAACTAAAATGCTTCAAAGCGACCGGGAAAAACTTTTGACGCTGGAGGATCAACTTCACAAACGTGTGGTGGGCCAATTTGAGGCAATACAAGCGGTTAGTGATGCCATTCGCCGAAGCCGGGCGGGACTGCAGGACGAGAAGAAACCGATAGGAAGCTTTCTATTCCTTGGAACCACGGGCGTAGGTAAAACAGAGCTTGCTAAAGCCCTTGCCGAATATCTTTTTGATGATGAAAATGCAATGACGCGAATAGATATGAGTGAATATCAGGAACGGCACAGTGTGAGTCGTTTAGTGGGCGCGCCTCCAGGATATGTGGGTTATGAGGAGGGCGGACAATTAACGGAAGCGGTTCGCAGAAAACCATATAGTGTGGTTCTGTTGGATGAAATTGAAAAAGCGCACCCGGATACCTTCAACATTCTTTTGCAAGTGCTGGATGAGGGGCGTTTAACGGACAACAAAGGGCGTCTTGCCGATTTTAAAAACACCATAATTATTATGACCAGTAATATGGGTAGTGATATAATTCAGGAGCGATTTGAAACTGTTAAGGACCCCGAAACGGCAATGGAAGGTGCCAAAATAGAGGTTCTTGCATTGCTTAAACAAACCGTACGCCCAGAATTTTTAAATCGTATTGATGACATTATCATGTTCACCCCACTTTCAAAACAGGACATTAATAGAATAGTGGAACTGCAACTGAAGGGCGTATCCAAAATGTTATTGAAACAGAACATCGTTTTGGATGCAACACCCGAGGCCATTGCTTACCTAGCCCAAAAAGGCTATGACCCACAATACGGTGCGCGACCTGTAAAAAGAGTGGTTCAACGTGAAGTTCTAAATGAATTGAGCAAGGAAATTTTGGCCGGAAAGGTAACCACTGAGAGCATTATTCTGCTCGACAGTTTTAATGATTCATTGGTGTTTAGGAACCAAGAAAATTTTGTTTAATAAGTCTGAAAGTAATAAATTACTTTTATAATATTTCTCTAAATGATAAAATTATCGGAAGCATTACGCTATTTCACTTCTAAATAGAGACATGAATTAATAAAAAACCTCAGCATTTATAAATTGACTGAGGTTTTGGTTTTTATTACAATTGGAAAGTTTATTCTATAATTATTCTTTTAGTCAAAGAGTTATTGTCAGCCACAACTTTCACCATATAAATACCGGGTGAAAGATGAAGTTTTAAACTAATATTCTCTTCAGAATAATTATTTGTAAAAACTTGTTGGCCAAGCGTGTTGAAAATCACTACGGAGGACTTTAAAATGCCTGGTAGTTTTATGCTCACGTTTCCTTTTGATACCGTTGGATAGATGCTAAAATTAAAAGCATGGGCCTCATCTATACCTACAGTTATACATTCCATAACTTCTGGTTCAAATCCTTGTGGAAATGAGTTTTCGAACGTTTCTACTCCACTTAAAGGCCAAATGTCCTTATTTAGCAATACATTCCCAGGGCCAATTAAGCAGAATGTTGGATAGGCATTTACCCCGAAATTTGCATCAACTGCAGGACCACCGCCTTCATTGCTTATTGCGGGTGCGTGGTTAAAGGGACCGCCGTGGTCTATATGATATTGCCTAACGCGTGCGTTATTATCATTTCCATTATTTATGGAAAGGGCGAAAACATCCCCCGCATTACAGCCGTATTTATCATGAAACTCATTGAATATAGGTGCAGAGCCTTGACACGGCACACAATCTACAAAAAAGAAATCCAGCCATACGTATTTTCCCTGAGCAGTGAGTGTATAAAGGTTATACACGTTGCCATCCGTATCGGTTACGGTGAAATCATCCACAACATCGCCCACATTGTATGTTGTAACTTGTGCCTTTCCAATGAAGGTACATAGCAAAAGAAATAAAGTAATTTTTTTCATAAGATTATCATTTAAGGTTCGTATAGCGCTAAGTTATGCCTTTATCACAAAAATTTTCAAAATTCATTGGCTTTTTAATAAAAAAAAGACCCATCAAAATTTCAATATTGAAATTTTGATGGGTCCGGCTTCAAATAAAGCGGTAATTAAAGTTTAGCAAAAACTACCACTTGTCAATCTGATCTTTTAATCTTTCTTTTGATTCACCTGTTTTTTCCTGAAGGCGACCAAGCAGTTCATCCGATTTTCCCTCGGCATATGTTAAATCATCATCGGTAAGATCTGCATACTTCTGCTTAAATTTACCTTTTACTTGGTTCCATTTACCTTTAAATTGATCTTCGTTCATAGCTTTTTGTTTTAAGTTAATTAATGTTCTTTTTCGTTTTATAAAATTACAACACACACCTTCATATTTATAATAACGAAATATTAAAGAATACCCCACTTAAGTTATAAATTTGCCAATAAGTCCTAAATACTGTTATCTTAAATCCTTATGAAAAATTTACTATTAGTATTGACCTTGTTTCCACTACTCACGTTTTGTGGTAAGCACCAAGAAAAAGAAGAAAAAAACCCTGTCGTTGAGCAACTGCCGCATTATCCCAAGGAATATAGTGCCACCTTCTATTTATTGCGCCATGCGGAAAAAGTGCGCACAAACCCAGCCGATCCTGACCCATCATTGAACATAGAGGGAATGCTACGTGCGAAACGTTGGGCTGCCTACTTTGAACCTTTAAATATTGACGAAATATACATAACCCAATATGTCCGTACCAAACAAACGATATCGCTCATCGCACAGCAAAAGCAGATATCCCCCAGAAGGTATAACCCAAATACAATTTATTCAGAAGATTTTCTGAAGCAAACCAATGGCAAAACAGTAATCATTGCGGGTCACAGTAATACAACTCCAAAATTGGTGAACCAACTTATTGGAGAGGAAAAATTCACAGATATGGATGATGCCGACAACTCCACCCTATTTAAGGTTACCATTAACGGAAACAACAAACAGGTTACAACCACAAAAGTAGAAGCCCCTTAGCGCACTCAATTTGTAAAGATGAACAACAAGAAACTGGGTACTGAATACTGAATACTTATTACCTTTGCACTTATGGCAATTCAGAAAAACGTAAAAATAAAAAACCGTAAAGCTCGGTTTGAATATGAAATACTTGACACATTCACGGCTGGCATTGTCCTGCGGGGTACCGAAATTAAAGCTATTCGTGAGGGAAAGGCCTCCATTGCCGAAAGTTTCTGCGAGTTTAGCAATGGAGAACTTTTCGTTATCAATATGACCGTGCAGGAATACAGCCACGCATCCAACTTTAGCCACGCCCCAAAAAGCGAGCGAAAACTGCTCTTGAACCGTAGCGAATTAAAAAAACTGGAAAAGGAGGTTAAGAATAGTGGTTTCACCATTATTCCCTTACTGCTTTTCACCAATGATAAAGGTTTGGCCAAGTTAGAAATTGCGCTGAGCCGAGGCAAGAAAGAATATGATAAGCGCCAAGTGATAAAAGAGCGGGATTCTAAAAAGCAGCTGAGCCGAATCAAAAAAGCGTTCAATAATTAATTTACGCTTCCGTGCGTAAGTTTCAATGGCAGAAGTAAAAGCACTTAAAGCAATAACGCTTTTTTAACAAACCCGAAATCCTTTTATTAGTAATTTGCGTAAGTCTATTGTTCCCTCGAGCGCAGTCGAGCGGATTTTTTCTATAGCAAAAAATAAAGGTTTCGACTGCGCTCGACCCCGGACAAATACTCCATGCGAATAATCATTTTTCTCTATTCAATACTTTTTTCAGCAACCCTTTCCGCGCAAATCATCGGAAAGGTAACCGATACCAAAGGCCAGCCCCTTCCCTACGTAAACATCTATCTTCAAAACAGCTATATTGGCACCACAACCAATGATGATGGCAATTATTCCTTGAATATTTCAGAGAAAAAAGAATACAAGATTACGTTTCAGTTTTTGGGTTACAAAACCATGAACAAAACTGTTACTCCTTCCGCCTTGCCCTATATTTTGAATATTTCCCTTGAAGAAGAAACCACTAGTTTGGAAGAAGTAGTGTTGAACACCACGGAAGATCCCGCCTATCGCATAATCCGAAATACCATTGCACAGCGAAAGGAAAATCTTGAAAAACTGAGCGAATATACAGCAGATTTTTATTCCCGCGGACTCTGGCAAGTGAAGGACGTTCCCGAAAAAATTATGGGCCAAGAAGTTGGAGATTTTGACGGGATGCTAGATTCCACACGGACTGGCATCATTTACCTTTCAGAAACCATTTCAGAAATAGCATTTCAAAAACCCGATAAGTTTACCGAAAAAATTATAGCCAGCAAAGTGAGCGGGAATGATAACGGCTTCAGTTTTAACAGTGCGCAGAGCGCCAATATTTCATTTTATGAAAATACCATTGAACTGAACGCAGCCTTGGTTTCCCCCATTGCCAATAATGCCTTTAGTTATTATAAATATAAATTGGACGGCGTATTTTACGAGGGGAGCAAACTCATCAACAAAATTAAGGTTATTCCGAAACGACCCAACGATAGAATTTGGCAGGGTTATGTATATATTGTTGAGGACGATTGGCAGCTTTACGGCGTAGAACTTTCAACTACCGGGGCCGCCATTCAGGTGCCATTTGTAAGCAATTTGATGGTGAAACAAAATTATAAATACGATAGCACGCATAATTTTTGGGTGAAAATTTCACAAACGGTAGATTTCGGTTTCGGGCTATTGGGAATGAAGGGCGACGGCCGGTTTATCGCCGTTTATAGCAATTATAATTTCAAGCCGCAATTCACCAAAAAATCTTTCACCAATGAAGTGCTTTCCTTTAAGCCCGAAGCCAACAAAAAGGATAGCATATTTTGGAAAGGCAGTCGTCCGGTTCCATTGACGGATGAGGAGTTGAGAGATTATATAAAAAAGGATAGCATTCAAACGTTAAGGCGCTCCAAACCCTATTTGGATTCTATTGATTCAAAATCAAATAAGCCAGGAATTTTGAGTTTGTTGGCAGGTTACACTTATAAAAATTCCTTTGAAAAATGGTCCATTGGCTATGAAGGCCCTTTGCCGAAAATAAATTTTAACACTGTTCAAGGCTGGAACAGCATGGCCGGACTTACTTTTAATAGGTGGTATGACGATAACCAGACCAATACGCTTTCGGCAGCCGTTCGGGCAGAATACGGTATTGCGGAAGACAGGCTTCGATTTACGGCCAACATTCTTCGGAATTTTAACTGGACTGACAAATTACGGCTCTCACTTTCCGGAGGAAGCATTGTTGCCCAATTCAATGATGTTGAACCCATTTCGCCAATTATAAATACTGTTGCCACCCTTTTCTTTGAACGAAATTATATGAAGTTATATGAGCTAAATTTTGCGCGAATCGGTTTCAGTCAGGAAATTTTGAATGGGTTTCATCTCTACGCCACGGTTGCCTATGAAAACCGAAGTCCCCTTTTCAACACTACCGATTACGTTACCATTCCATTTGATGACGTGAGCTATACAAGCAATAATCCTTTGGCTCCAAACGATTTTGAAAATGCGGCAATAGCGGAACATAATATTCTGAAAAGCAAGATTATCGCACGGATAAATTTCGCGCAAAAATATTTTTCAAACCCCGACATGAAATTCAATATTGGCAATAATAAATATCCAGAGCTTATTATTTCAGCCGAAAATGGGGCCGCGGTAACGGAAAGTCATTATGATTATACTCAATTTGAAGCCAGCGTGAATCAATCGCTTTCCCTCGGAAATAAAGGCCAATTCAATTATAACTTAAAAGGCGGTACATTCCTGAATGGCGATGGAATTTCATTTGTAGATTACAAACATTTCAACGGAAACCAAACACGTGTGGGTACTTCTCCCAACTATACCAATGTTTTTAATTTGATGCCGTATTACGATTTCAGCACCCACAAAAGTTATTTTGAAGGGCACGTGGAGCATGATTTCCGCGGATGGATTTTAGGGAAAATCCCCGGGATTAACCAATTAAATCTCAACTTAGTTGCTGGCGCGCACTTTTTGGGGACAGAAGCAAGAAAACCATATTCCGAATTTTCAGTAGGTATCGATAATCTGGGCTTCGGAAAATTTAGATTGCTGCGGGTTGATTATGTTCGTTCCTTTTATAATGGCGGCGGTTATGGAGCTTTTATTTTTGGGCTAAAGTTTTTAGATCTTTTGGGTCTGTAATTAATATTACCATGAAAAATATTTTAAAATCACTGCTCGTCCTTTCGCTCATAACGAGTTGCATCCCGATGCAAAAAGTGCCAAAGGATGCTTCTATGACGGATTTTTTCCACTTCAAAAAAGCAAAGGAATATGATCCCGAAAAATGGGCAGTTTTTCTACCGGGCACTGGAGGTTTAAGGATTTTTAAGGACACCACCCATTATTTTGATATGGCGGAAAAATTGAACGCCGAAGGTATTTCCGTATTGCTGGTTGACAATGTAGCCGCCTATAAAGCTTCCAAAAGAAATATAGACGAAGAAGAACCTGCACAAATTCTGTGGACGCTGGAGCAGGCATTGAAATGGGCGAAAAAAACCGGGAAAATTGACGATTCTGCAAAAGGAAGTATCGTTGGTTGGTCACGGGCAGGGTTGGGATTAATCCCCCTTGCAAATAATGCTTCGCAAATTGAATTCTTAAGAATAAAATCCATCGCACTATTCTATCCTGCAAATGGTTACGAAATACAATTTGAACCAAAAGTTCCAACACTTATAATGACTGGAGGAAAAGATAAAATTGTAAAATTAGATGACATCCTTAAATATTTAGTGGCAGAAAATGCGACCATTCACGTTTATGACGATGCCTATCATGGCTACGATGTGGAAAGCTTGAAAAAGGGAAAATATTTTCGCTATATCCCATTTATTAGCAAAAAAAACTACCTGCTAAAATACGATGAAAAGGCCGCGAACGAATCCATTGAACAATTGATTGATTTTTTAAAAAATAACTAAAACACTATAAAATGACAACGTCATTTCCAATATTAAAAACTGAGCGGTTAATTCTTCGCCAAATATTACCGACCGATGTGGACCGAGTGTTTTTTCTCCGTTCCGATAAACTAGTCAATACCTATATAAAAAGGGTTTCGCAGACACCTGCAACGGCATTGGCACATATTAAATTGATTACCGATAATATATCAGCCGATCAAGGAATAACTTGGGGAATAACAACCAAGGCGTCAAATATATTGATAGGTTCCATTTGTCTATGGAATTACTCAGAGGATAGGAAAAAAACAGAAGTAGGTTATGATCTCGATCCAGAATTTCAGGGCAAAGGAATTATGAGCGAGGCGCTGGCGGCAGTTCTAAATTTTGGCTTCCAAAATAAAAAATTTGAAACCATTGAAGCTTATACTGATTATAGGAATCTTCCTTCAAAAAATCTCTTGAAGCGACATGGATTTATTCCAAGAGAAGGTATTAAAGACGTTGATAACCAAAACAATGTAGTGTATTATCTAAACATTTAATTTTTGTCTTCTAATAATGGCACAAATCGGAATTCGCCATATTCTTCTTTCTCAAATTCTGTGTCCGATTGCCGTAAATAAACGGTCATAATTTGAACATTTTCGCCTACCGGAATTACCAATCTTCCGCCAACTTTTAATTGGGCCAATAATGGGTTTGGAACAAAAGGTGCTCCGGCAGTAACAATTATTCCATCAAAGGGCGCTTCTTCTTCAAGACCTAAATAACCATCACCAAAAATCATCCGTTTCGGTTTATATCCCAATTTTGGAAGAAATAGTTTTGCTTTTTTAAAAAGCTCATTCTGTCTTTCTATTGTAAACAGGGTGGCTCCAATTTCTAAGAGTACTGCAGCCTGATACCCACTGCCCGTGCCTATCTCCAATATTTTATCGCCTTTATTAACCTGCAAAAGTTCCGTTTGACGTGCCACTGTATAGGGCTGGGAAATTGTTTGGTCTGCGGCAATCGGGAAAGCCTTATCCACGTAAGCATGTTCCACAAAACCGGAATCCATAAAAAGATGACGCGGAATTCTTCCAATGGCCTGCAAAACTATTTTATCTGCAATCCCTTTCTTTTTTAGGGTTTCAACCAATTTCTTTCGCATTCCTTGATGGGTAAATGTATCTTTCACTTCTTTATAAAATTAATTGATGAGCATTGATATATAATACTACAAAGTAACCATTTTACAATAGAACGCACCAAATTTGGCGGAGCAAATTCCAAAGTTATTGGCATCAAAACAGGTGATAAAAATAAATGCCAATGTTTTAAAAATGGAAAAGCCTTAAATTTATACACTTCTATTATGACCACAAAACATAATAAATTTCGCAGTTGTTGGGCAGATTGGTGTATTGCAATCTGTCCCGCTAAAATCGAAAATTCCCTCAAAAGCCTTACATTTGTGAAAAACACACGTCAATGCTGAAAGCGGGAGTTCTGGGTGCTGGCCACTTAGGAAAAATACATTTAAAATTATTGCAACAATCCACAAAATATGATCTCGTGGGGTTCTATGATGCCAATACGGATGTTTCGCAAAAACTAGAAAATGAGTTCGGCTATAAAAGTTTTTCGTCAATGGAAAGCCTTATTGATGCTAGTGATATGGTGGTTGTGGTTACTCCCACCAGCACTCATTATGAATGTGCGGAGAAAGTTATAAATGCCGGCAAACATCTTTTTATTGAAAAACCTATTGCCCAAACCGTTGCCCAAGCTGAACGGATTCGCGATTTGGCAAAACAGATGAGAGTTCGTGGACAAGTTGGCCAAGTGGAACGTTTTAATCCTGCGTTTCAAGCAATTAAGAACAAAATTCACAACCCAATGTTTATTGAGACACACAGGTTAGCGGAATTCAATCCGCGGGGAACCGACGTTTCAGTGGTTTTGGATTTAATGATCCATGATATTGATGCTATACTGAGTGTGGTAGACAGTACAGTAAAGAATGTTAGCGCCAGCGGCGTCTCGGTTATAAGCGAAACCCCCGATATTGCAAACGCCCGAATTGAATTTGAAAATGGATGTGTGGCCAATTTAACGGCCAGCCGTATTTCCCTAAAAAAGATGCGAAAGGCGCGATTCTTTCAGCGTGATGCATATATTTCAGTGGATTTTCTTGAGAAGAATTGCGAGGTAGTAAAAATGAAGGACGCACCGAAGGAAACGGATGATTTTGCAATGGTTTTGACAAATGCAGAGGGCATTAAAAAACAGATTTATTTTGAAAATCCAAAAATAGAAGCCAACAACGCAATTCTTGACGAGCTCGAAAGTTTTTACGAAGCCATTAAAGCAGATAGAACTCCAGAAGTTTCTTTACGGCAAGGAACGGAAGCACTCCGGGTGGCAATGTTGATTATCGAAAATTTCAAAAAAATTTAAAGCCGCAACCAAAAAAAAATAATATCGAAAAAAATAATTATAGATGAAGAATATTGCAGTAATAGGCGCAGGAACAATGGGCAACGGAATAGCACACACTTTTGCACAATTTGGGTATAACGTACAACTGATAGACGTTTCACAAACATCTTTGGACAACGGGATTGCTACCATCAACAAAAATTTGGAGAGAATGGTTGCAAAAGAAAGTATTTCAGAAGAAGAGAAAAACCGGACCCTTTCAAATATTGAAACATTCACAAATTTAGAAGAAGGCGTAAAAAAAGCAAATTTGGTTGTGGAGGCCGCAACCGAAAACGTAGATTTAAAGCTGAAGATTTTTCGTGATTTAGATAAATTTTGCCCAGAGCAAACCATACTTGCGAGCAATACGTCCTCAATTTCCATCACCCAAATAGCCGCCGTTACCTCAAGGCCAGAAATGGTTATAGGAATGCATTTTATGAATCCTGTGCCCATTATGAAATTGGTTGAAATCATAAGAGGTTACAGCACTAGCCAGGCAACCTTTAAAAACGTTGAAGAAATTTCGAAAAAACTGAATAAAGTTCCTGTTGAAGTGAACGATTATCCCGGCTTCGTGGCAAATAGAATTTTAATGCCTATGATAAACGAAGCAATAGAAACCCTTTATAACGGGGTGGCAGGTGTAAAGGAAATTGACACCGTAATGATGTTGGGTATGGCCCACCCGATGGGCCCATTGGCTTTGGCAGATTTTATTGGATTGGATGTTTGCCTCTCCATTTTAAACGTGATGTATGACGGTTTCAAAAATCCAAAATATGCCCCTTGCCCTCTTTTAGTAAATATGGTGATGGCGGGAAAATTAGGCTCAAAGAGCGGCGAAGGTTTTTACGATTACAGCCAAAATCGAAAAGCGGAAGATGTAGCCAAAATGTTTTCGAAATAAAAAATTTGATCATCAAAGAAACTGCTACTGAACTCGAAACAAATGGCCCAAATAATCCCCTTTAAAGCTGTAAGACCCACCCGCGACAAAGTGAGCCTGCTTGCAGCGCGCTCATATGACAGCTACACTGCCGCCCAAGTAGAGTCACGCTTACGAGACAATCCATTTTCGTTTTTGCACATTGTGAATCCAGGCTACAAATATCAAAAAGAAATTTCGGGACAGGAACGCTACGGACTGGTGAAAAATCGATATCAGGAATTTAAAGAGGATGGTATATTTATTGAAGAACGAAAACCATCCTTCTTCGTCTATAAAATTGTTAACCGTGATGGACTGGAATTTGTAGGCATAGTTGGTGCCGCGAGTGTGCAGGATTATGAGGATGACGTTATCAAAAAACACGAGGATACATTGGAGTTTCGGGAATTGCTTTTCAAGGAATATCTGAAAACAGTGGGTTTCAATGCGGAATCGGTGCTACTAACCTATCCCGACAATCTAGAACTGGAAAAAATTATTATCGCGATAATGCAGAGCCGCCCAGAATATGAATTTACCACAACCTATCGCGACACCCACTACGTTTGGAATGTGGACGATGAGGTAATTTTGGAGAAAATTCAAAATATATATTCTCAAATGCCGGCGCTTTATATTGCCGATGGGCACCACCGTTCGGCATCTTCATATTTGTTGGCAAAGGACCTAAGGCAAGAAAATCCAAATCATACTGGGAAGGAAGCCTATAACTATTTTATGAGCTTCTTGATTCCGGAAAGTGATTTGAAAATTTATGAATTTAACCGATTGGTCACTGATCTCAATGGAATGGGAAAACAAGAATTTCTCATTAAATTGGATGAACATTTCCGAATCGAGAACAGAGGAATGGAATATTTCAAACCTTCAAAATTGCATGATTTCAGCATGTATCTGGATGGCGAATTCTATTCATTATCGCTTCGTAAAACAAAATATAAAATAAATAACGCATTGGACGCCTTGGACACACATATTTTATATGTTACTGTTCTAAAACCGCTTTTGGGTATCGAAGATCTTCGAAATGATCAACGAATAGAATATTCCCACGGAAAAAGAGATCTGGCTTATGTGAAGACCGCTGTAGATTCGGGAACCTTTGCGGTAGGTTTCGGCTTACTGCCAGTAACCACAGATGAAATTAAAAAAATTGCTGATGAAGGTTTGAAAATGCCCCCAAAAAGCACATATATTGAACCAAAACTTAGATGTGGTGTTACTGTTTATGAGTTTTAAAAGGCCGTAAAACAAAATGCCGTACAATGGAAAATGAAATGATGATTGCCGAAAATATACAGCGCTTCAAAAATAAATTGCCCAAACACGTAACGTTAGTTGCGGTTTCCAAAACCAAACCGGTGGACGAATTGATGCAAGCCTATAATGCAGGACAAAGAATTTTTGGCGAAAATAAAATCCAGGAAATGGAAGCCAAGTGGCAGCAAATGCCGAAAGACATCCAGTGGCATATGATTGGCCACGTGCAACGAAATAAAGTGAAATTCATGGCGCCCTTCGTGAGTTTAATCCATGCAGTGGACAGCTTCAAACTTTTGAAGGAAATAGATAAAGAGGCCAAAAAAAATGCACGAACCATTGAATGTCTGCTTCAAATTAAAATTGCTGAAGAGGAAAGCAAATTTGGAATGGAAAAAATGGAGGCATATAATCTTCTCATTTCGGAAGAAGTAAAAAAGCTTACAAACGTTAAGATTGTAGGTTTAATGGGCATGGCATCCTTTACGGAGAATGAAGAGCAACTTTCCGAGGAATTTCAAAAACTCAAGAAAATTTTTGAAGAATTTAGAAACCATCCAATCATTAACGGGGAATCGAATCTATTTAAAATATTGAGTATGGGGATGAGCGGAGATTATGAAATAGCCATCAAAAACGGCAGCAATATGGTGCGCGTGGGAAGCGCCATTTTTGGGGAACGAAATTATCAATAATTTTTCGCTATAGTTTAGATGTAATTTCCATTTTAAATTTTTTAAACAGAAGTAAAACGAACCCACAAGAATAATAAATATTAAAACTATTAAGTGTACGCAATTTTAGACATAGAAACTACGGGAGGGAAATATAATGAAGAAGGCATAACTGAAATTGCAATCTATAAATTTGATGGCCACGATATTGTGGACCAATTTTCAAGCCTCATAAATCCTGAAAAACCCATACAACCCTTTGTTGTTAACCTAACGGGAATTAATAACGATATGCTTCGGCACGCTCCTAAATTTTACGAAGTTGCCAAGCGAATAATTGAAATTACTGAAGGTTGCATTATAGTGGCCCACAATGCGCTTTTCGATAATAGAATTCTCTCTACGGAATTTGACCGCTTGGGTTATAATTACGAAATGGAATCTCTATGTACCGTGGAGCTTGCCAAAAAATTAATCCCGGATATGCCATCCTACAGTCTTGGCAAGTTGGTTCGTTCCCTTGGAATTCCACTCAGCGATCGGCATCGTGCGCAAGGTGATGCCAAGGCAACTTTGGCCCTTTTTAAAGTATTGTTGGCAAAGGACACTTCAAAGGAAATCATTAAAGAAACTCTTCGAAAAGATCCAAAACGACAATTGGAACCAAAACTTTTCGATATTATTGAAAACGCCCCTTCCGAAACCGGTGTTTATTATATGTATAATGAAGCGGGAACCGTAATCTATATTGGCAAGAGCAAAAATATTCGAAAAAGGTTGATGCAACATTTCACAAATGATAACCGGCGGTCGAAAAGATTGCAATCCCAAGTAACTTCGGTTAGTTATGAAAAAACGGGAAGCGAGTTGATAGCGCTGCTTAAGGAAGCTGAGGAAATTAAACACAACAAACCACTATTTAATAAAGGTTTTCGCCAAATACCTTATACCCATCAACTGTCCACCTTTGTTGATAATTATGGTTACATTAATCTAAAACTAGAAAAAGCAGACGGTCGCAAAAAGGCAATTATGACCTTTAACAATTATCAACAGGCGAAAACGGCGCTGTTCAACATTACTGGGGAAAACCAGCTATGCCAGACGCTCACCGGACTTTCCGAGCCAGACAAAGAATGTTTTGGACTTAAATTAAATGACTGCTATGGCGCGTGCTGTGGGAAGGAATCTGTGGCAGAATATAACAATAGGGTAAATGCATTTTTAGAAAAAAATAGTTTTGAGAATCAAAATTTGCTAATCATAGATCGAGGCAGAGTAATTGATGAACGCTCAGCAATATATATCGAAAATGGAATATTTATGGGCTTTGGCTTTTATAATTTGAACTATCAAATCAATAATCCGGAAATATTGAAATCCATTATCATCCCAATGTGCGACAGTCGCAATGCCCAGCATATTATTCAGAATTATATGCAACGGAAAAAAGGACTTAAAATCGTAAACCTATCTGCAAATTCGGTTAAATAGCAGGAAGTTGTTTATTTTTAGTAATTCAAAAACCATACTTTGAAACCATCCAATAAAAAATCCTGGCGCTACCGCCTTCATGAAATTATTTATGAGGCGGACACGCCAATGGGAAAATTGTTTGACGTAACGCTGCTAATCCTAATTTTATTAAGCATCGTCTTCGTAATGTTGGAAAGCGTTCATGAATTCGACCTAAAATACCATAAACTGTTGTATATAGGAGAATGGATTATAACCATTTTCTTCACTATTGAATATATTGCGAGAATAATTACCGTTAAAAAACCGCGAGCGTATATTTTTAGTTTTTATGGAATTATAGATTTTCTATCCACAATACCTCTTTATCTATCTTTTATTTTTGCGGGAAGCAGTTTTTTACTTTCAGTCAGAGCCCTTCGTTTATTACGAGTGTTCAGGATTTTGAAAATAACGCGCTACATTGGCGAAGCATCTAAACTGCGAAAAGCACTAATGAACAGCAAGGCGAAAATTTTCGTTTTCCTATTCGCCGTATTGATAATTTCAGTAATCGCCGGAACATTAATGTATATAATTGAAGGTCCCGAAAATGGTTTTACCAGTATTCCCGTGAGTGTTTATTGGTGTATAGTAACGTTAACTACAGTGGGTTTTGGTGATATCGCACCCACAACACCGTTGGGTCAGTTATTGGCAACCCTAATAATGATTTTGGGTTATGGCATTATAGCCGTTCCGACTGGAATAGTTAGTGCAGAATATTCGCGAAGAATGGAAAAAAAAGACGTGCTGGGCCAAGATTATGTTCACGTTAACACGCAAGCCTGCCCCAATTGCGGCGCCCAACGCCATCGGGATGATGCAAAGTATTGTCATAAATGTGGGGAAAGATTAAACCCGCATAATCATGTTGAAACCTAATGGCCTCTAAAAAACCATTGCTAATTTGCGTTGTTGGCCCAACGGCCATTGGCAAAACCTCATTGGCCATAAAACTTGCGCAAGAATTTTCCACAGAAATAATTTCGGCTGATTCACGCCAATTTTATAAAGAAATGTCAATTGGTACCGCCGTTCCTTCGCCATCGGAATTGGCAGCCATACCGCATCATTTTATTCACAATATAAGTATTTCGCAACCCTATTCCGTTGGGGATTTTGAAAGAGAATGCATTCAATTTTTAAACCAGTTTTTTAAGAAAAGAAACGTCGCAATTATGGTGGGTGGCTCAGGCCTCTACATTGATGCCGTGATAAAAGGATTGGACAATTTCCCAGAAATAGCTTCAGAAACTAGAAAAAAACTGAACAAGGAGCTAAATCAAAACGGGATCAAAGTACTACAAACTGAGTTGCAACTGGCAGATCCAGTGTATTTTGAGAAAGTAGACCAACAAAATCCACACCGATTAATAAGGGCACTGGAGGTTTTCCGTGCCACCGGTAAACCGTATTCCTCTTTTTTAAATAAAGAAGGGACAAAGAGAGAATTCGAAACCCTTTTCATAGGTTTAACAGCGGAAAGAGATGCAGTTTATTCCCGTATTAACCAAAGGGTGGATCAAATGGTCGAGGCCGGATTATTTGAGGAAGCCGAAAGCCTGCTTCCACAGAAGGAATCAAATGCGCTGCAAACCGTGGGGTATCGTGAAGCATTTGATTATTTTGAAGGTAAAATTTCAAAAGAAGAAGCCATTTCAGAAATTAAAAAAAACACGAGAAGATATGCCAAACGCCAGATAACGTGGTTTAAAAAAAACGAAGCTATACATTGGTTCAATTTCCAAACGGATGAATCTACCATTGTAAATTTCATAAAAGAAAAAAACGCCCTTTGAAGGCGTTTTTTTACACTTATCTTAACTTGGGAGCTCTAATTTTCCACTTCGTTCTTCACAACCAAACGGAAACCTTCTCCATGAATGTTTACAATTTCAACGCCATCATCCTTACTTAGGTATTTTCTTAGTTTTGCAATGTAAACGTCCATACTGCGCGAGGTAAAATAGTTATCATCGCGCCAAATTTTCGTTAGGGCAAGTTCCCTCGGCATCAAATCATTTTTATGAAGTGCCAATAGACGGAGCAATTCATTTTCCTTAGGGGAAAGTTTTATTGGGGTTTCTTTGTTATAGGTTAAAAATCTCAGTTTGGAATTGAGATGGAAATTGCCAATTTGAAATTCGAATTGCTTGCTATCTGCAATGGAATCAGTTGCCTTACGTTGAATGATGGCTTTAATTTTCATTAACAGCACTTCGCTGTCAAAGGGCTTATTAAGGTAATCATCCGCCCCAACCTTGTAGCCTTTCATTACATCTTCTTTCATTGCTTTCGCTGTAAGGAAAATGATTGGCACATCTTCATTTTTTTCTCGAATTTCCTTGGCAAGGGTAAAACCATCTTTGTAAGGCATCATTACATCAAGAATACAAAGATCGAAATCATCTTTTTTAAATTTTTCAAAACCTTCCATTCCGTTTTTTGCGTGCGTCACGTTGTAATCGTTCATGGCCAGGTAGTCTTTCAACACCGTGCCAAAGTTGGGATCATCTTCTACAAGAAGGATTTTTTTGTTTTCTGTTTCCATAATTTTAAGATATTAAGTGTAGTTTTATTATAAATGTGCTGCCCTTTCCCTTTTCGCTCTCTACGAAGATTTCGGCATCGTGGTCATCCAAGATTCGCTTGACATAAGCAAGGCCCAGACCGTGGCCTTTTACATTGTGAATATCACCGGTATGTTCGCGATAAAATTTTTCAAATATTCTTTTTTGGACGGGTTTGCTCATACCCATTCCTTGGTCGCGTATTTTAAGTATAACGCTGTTCTTTACATTTTCTGAATAAATATCAATTTTAGGAGCATCTTCAGAATATTTTATTGCGTTATCCAATAAATTAACCACTACATTGCTAAGGTGCGATTTGTTCGCTAATACTGCCGATTGCAGCGCGCCGTAATGTGTTTTGATATATCCTCCCCTATTTTCCACAATTAAACTTACGTGCGATATTGCCTCCTCCACTACTTCTTGTAGGCTTACCCCTTCCTTGGGTAAATCCAATTCATTCTTTTCGAGCTTAGAAATTTGCAATACGTTTTCCACCTGTGCATGCATGCGCTTGTTCTCTTCCCTTATCATTGCCAGATATCGGTCCAAAAATTCTTTATTGTCCTTCACCTTCGGATTTTTAAGGGAATCCAACGCAAGGTTTATGGTTGCAATCGGGGTTTTGAACTCGTGGGTCATATTGTTTATAAAATCACTTTTAATTTGGGAAATCTGTCTTTGTTTATAGATTTGTGAAATAGCGCTGGAATATGCCAGGATGATTACTGCCGTAAAAACGAGCGATAGTATTGCCATTCCCAAAATGCTGTTTAGCACCAATTTCTCTTTTTCCGAAAAATTTACATATAGCTTGTAGGTTGTATCATTTTCAGTATCAAAAAGTGGCACTACGTACGTACTTCCTTCATTGTATTTAAAATTCTTTGACCGCACCTTAGTTTCAAGATTGTTGCTGTATACCGCAAATTCAAACTTTGAATTCAATCCTCTTCCTTTTAATTCGCTGTCGATTAAATTGGAAATAACTTCGGGGCTCACCCTTTTATAAATAGGCGTGAGCGCTGTAATATTACTTACAAAACTTTCAAACTGCTTCTGCTCATAATCCTTCATTCTGGAAAAGGACACTGCTCCCGTTTCCATAGTAATCCCGTCAAGTCCGTTAGAAATACGGGTTTTGGTTTTTCTATTCGTAAGTTTTTTGAACTGTATGCTATCAACATCCGTGTCAACCAATCCCGCGGAAAGTTTATAGTCCTGCTCTAAAATTCCATCGGTAAAAATGTAGGTTTCATTAGTGGCTTTATTCTGATATTTATAGGCCAATTCGGTAAAACTTACATTATCGGGAACTTTTATGCTGTCTACATAGGGTATATAGAGTTGATAATAAGCCTCAGTCTCACGTAATTTTATATCCTTTGCCACGGATAAAAGAACTTGTTTTGCGTTAATCGTAAATTGATCTGCTTTAGTTCGGTATGCATTTGATATCCAATATCCTTGAACAAATACTATCCCCAATAATGAGAGGCTCATTAGTGCTATGAGCAGTACGAATAATTTTTTGTTCATTCCCCAAAAATAAGATTTTAACATTTAGTGATTCTACCCTTTAACCAAATGTTAACAAAAGTCGGGAATTACTGAAATTTGAAGGTTTGAAGAAACTTATTATGGATTGAAATTACCTGTTTTTGGGTTTCATGTAAATCGATATTTTTAATGATGATATCCGCCAATGTCGCTTTTTTTTCGTCGCTCCATTGGCTGTTCATGCGTTGTTCAATTTCTGTTTCGGAAACTGCGTCCCTTGCCATAACCCGTGCCAAACGTGTGTTTTTTGGAGCTGTAACCAGAATTGTCAAGTCACAATTTTTATAACCACCATTTTCAAAAAGAATGGCGGCTTCCTTTATTACATATAAGGCGTTTTGTTTTGACACCCAATCTTGAAAATGCACTGCAACCCTGGGATGGATAATCCCATTTACAGCCTCCAATAATAGTTTATCCTTAAAGATTTTATCCGCAACAAATTTTCTGTTTAAAATTTGACCAACATAAGTTTCTTCACCCAGTAAGGCAGTTAACTCATAGCGGATTTCCGGGGAAGAATCGGTTAATTTTTTTGCTTCAATATCTGCAATGTAAACAGGTACGCCTAAATCTGAAAAAAATTTAGCCACAGTGGTTTTCCCGCTGCCGATGCCACCTGTTAATCCAATTATTTTCATTTCTTAAGATTTAGGCCTTATTTTAAGATAAAAAAATCTATTTTTTTTGGTTCAAAAACGACGTTATAAACATTCTGAGGCTTTTTCTCAAGATAGGGCAACATAAAGTTTTCCTCTTTATTTCTTTGGGAATAATCGCAGACCACGCGGAAGGAGTCTTTTGAAATTGAAGCAAAATCATTTACAGAAACGTCAAAGGTAACACTCACAGCGTTCGGCACCATTTTAACGTTCATATCCGGCGGAAGGTTTATAACCTCAACAGGCAAGGTAAATTGCCCCTGCGAGAATTCTGCCACCACCAATTGAAACTCTACTTTGTTGGGTTTGATTGACACTATTTCATTTCCCGGACTTACTACCTTAACCGTTTCAGCAATATTTTTCTCTACATTATTTATTGAAATCAATTCCGTTTCAATCGCATTAATATTCTTCAGGCTACCCGAAGGACCAGATATGGTTATGGAATCGGGAATAAGCCTTATGCTATCTACCGCCTTAAAACCATTTTTAAATTTGATGTCTGTTTTTGCAGCCACTCGAACCCGTTTTAAAACAATAGGGTCCAAATGAACCGTCAACTCCTCGATGGAAAGATTTTTTATGGCCAAATTTCTGTTGAAATTAGCTGAGACCATTCTCAAAAGTTCGCTTCTTGAAATTGTAAACAGGCCTTTATCATTGGCATAATATTTCGTAACTGGAACAGTTATTGTCGGTTGCTTAAATTTATAAAAAAGTATTTCGAAACCGTTTGCGGTCAAATCAAAAGTAATTTCCTTGGCATTGTTATCAGCCAACGCAGCAGTTTCGGGTATATTTTCATATTTAATTTTCGCGGTCATTGAAGATGTAAACTCTCTACTGAACTTCGTTAGAATCCAAAAACTGGTTGCCAATAAAAGGAACAGCAGAAACCGATTTATCTTGGCATTTTTACTATTTTTTGAATATCCCTTTGACATTACTGTTTATTTGATGTTCAATAAAATTACTTAAAAAATAAGGAGGGAAATTGTTTCCGAGGATCTTTCTTCAAAATAGTTATGAAAAATGAAGACTTCAAAAAGGCTAAGCCATAACCGAAAAACTGAATGAACACAGCAGCCACGGACAGTATTCCTATAAATAAACTTCGATTTTTTACAGAGGCGTCAGCAAAAATTAAAATGATATATAAAGCAAGTGAAACTATAAAAATCGGGTGGAAAATTAATGAGAACAAAACTGAAGCGACAACAAATAGAATGAATAGCGTTGGTAGCCAATAAGTAATTTTTGCCGCGGAAGGATGCCACTGGTTTAGAATGGGCCTAGCGAGGCCGAACTTTTTTACTTGCACATAAAATTTTTTCCAAGAGATTCGCCTTTTATGGTAAACATATGCATTTGGAATAAAAGTGGTTTTGAAACCCGCTTTGAGGATACGCTGTGAAAGGTCAGGATCTTCACCTGGATGAATTTTGGCAAAACCCCCAGTTTCCGTAAAAGCCTCTTTAGAAATTCCCATATTGAAGCTTCTGGGCTCAAAATGAACCACACTCTTCTCACTTCCGCGAATGCCACCGGTTGTTAAAAATGAAGTCATTGAATAGTTTATAGCTTTCTGTAAGTCAGAAAAACTTTCGTGAGCCGCATCCGAACCCCCAAAGCAATGATAAAATGTTTTATTTAGATATGAATCTACAGTGTTTAAATAATGTGGTGGCAACAAACAATCGGAATCCAGAATTATAAAATAATTTCCTCTGGCCCGTTCCATTCCGAAATTTCGAGAATCACCAGGACCTGTATTCGTTTTAAAAAAATAAGATATAGAAAGGCTTTTTCTGAATTTTTCAACAATTATTTCAGCCGTATCGGTAGAGCCATCTTCAACGATTACTACTTCAAAAGGTTGTTGAAAATCCAATTTGAGAAAACTTTCCAAAAGCTCCAACACTTCTTGTGGTCGGTTATAAACGGGAATTATAAAGGAGTACATCCGTTGCATTGAACAAAGTTAATTAAATAAAAAAAGCCATCCACTTAAGTGGATGGCTTTTAAATTTATTTTGAAAAATTAGTTTTTCAATACTTTGTAAGTACCAGTTTGGCCTTCAACAGTAACTTTCATAATATAGGTTCCGGTTGTTAAACCAGAAATATCCAAATTAGAAGTTGTAGCCCCTACCTTAGTATTCAATACGCTCTGACCTAACAAATTGTAGATAGCCACAGAATCAATATTGTTTACAGACTTCAAAGAAAGCGCACCATTCGTTGGGTTTGGATAGTAAGCAAATCCTTGTAATGCATTTTCTGAAACTCCTAAGATTTCACCTCTTGCAGAAGTCCAAGCTACTTGGTCAGCACCACCGCTGAAAAGACCAATTACGGTTGAAGCACCTGTAAGAACATCCACTCTTCTCCACTGTGATTGGAATGCACCACCATCAAAAGCTGATAGATATACAAAACCAGGATCACCCTTAATGTAAGTTCCACCTTGACCGAAGTTAGCATCAAATCCTAATGATCCAATGATAGACGCTGTACCTGTTGCAAGATCAACATAGTAAAAATTATCATCAACGATATCGTGGCTGTAAGCATCACCATTTGCATCGATCATAAGTGAAATACCACCGGCCATACCAGTCATACCAATTGTTGTAGCAGTGGCAGCACCTATATCAATAGTTGATAATGTAGAAGTTGCGATGTTTGTAGAAAGCGCATATAATGTTCCACTTGCATCAAACTCTGCACCAGCCCAAGTTTCACCATTTGGAGCAGCAATGTTTCCAAGAGAAGTGTAAACTCCTGTAGCAAGATCTACGCTATAGAAAGCACCACCGTTGTCAAGAACATAAGCCGTTCCGTCATTGTTTGGGTCAATTGCGCCAGCGTTTTCAAAGCCAACAGCTGGAGAAACACCAAGGTTAGTTAATGCCGTTGGATCAGCAGGATCAAAAGAAATTAAGTTAGCTGTTGTATTGTTTATACCGAAAACCTCAGCAGGGTCTGCACTTCCTCCTGGCTCATCGTCACCAAGAACGTTCCATACCATTCCAACAGTTAAACCTAAGTCAAAAAATGGCGTAGGTACATTTGCACCACAGTCTGTTGCCATAATATAGCTTGGTCCAGTTTCTCCAGCTGAATTAACACCAGTTGTCATATAATTAGTTCCAGTTCCGTCATCAACAAGTACCATTTCCATAACCATAGCTTCTCCTGCAGGAATCATAGCTGAAAGTGGTAAATTTACAATACTTAATGCATCAGCATTTGTAGCAGTATGTACTGCTGTTCCTTGTAAAGTTAAAGTTCCACCTGGAAATGATCCTGGGGTAGTTGAATAGATATTAATTGTAATTGGAAATCCAGAAGGAGTAGTAATTGCATCAATGGCAAACTCAACTGCAGTTACTTCAAATCCATTAACCACACCAAAATCTCCTGCTAAATCAAAAGCTCTATAGAAATTGTTATTTCTAAAATCAATAGGGTGAGCTGCACAAGCAATACCAGCTCCAGCTTCAATGGTTTGGGAATTACTTTGAGTAATTACCATAGGAGCTAAATTTTGAATTCCATTGTAATGAACATTCAACATACGTTGCTCTTGCGTAGAAAAGTAATCATTCACGTCACCCGCAACATTTCCTATGGATTGAAGTCGAGTTATCAAACTTTCAATGGAAACTTGCGTTTGCTGGCTCGTGCTAGTTCCCGTAAAGGAATTTTGGGCATTCATTAAGCCAATGGACCCAATAAATACTGTAATTAGTAATGTAATTTTTTTCATAATAAGTTTTGATTAAAAGGTTAAAATTTTCAATTTATGAGTCTAAAGATATTCAAAAAAGATTGACTCCAAAAATTTTATCGTTAAAAAACAGAAAATCCATCCGCTTTTGCGGATGGATTTTTATAATGATTAAAATGTATTAATTTTTCAAGACCTTATAGGTTCCAATTTGGCCATCAACGGTAACTTTCATAATATAGCTTCCAGAAGTTAATCCACTTAAATCCAAATTAGAATTTGTTGCATCAATTTTGGCACTTAAGACAACTTGACCTATCAAGTTATAAATAGCTACAGTATCGATGTTCTTTACAGATTTTAAGGAAAGAATTCCCTGAGTTGGGTTTGGATAATATGCAAAACCACCCAATGCATTCTCAGAAACGCCCAATGGATTGCAATCACCTTCAAAATTATAAACCAAATCATCTGTTCCTGTAGCAACTAACCACGTAACACCACCATCAGGTGAATATACTGAAGGATAACCTACGATACTCGCAGTGGTAGTTTCCCAATAGCCCGGTCCTCCTGTACCAGCGGAAGTTGTAACATAAATACTTACCCAATAAGTAGTTGGAAAAGCAGCTTGTCCGGATAAAAGTATTGGAGCTAAGTCAAATACTACTTCAGTTACATCAAGTTGTGATGCAGCGGGAAAATCGCCCAATACTGTTTGTGAACTTGGAACAACACCAGTCTGCGTTGCAATCACGTTTCCTGGATCTGGAAGTCCTCCAAAATCATCCGCATAAACTGTGATATCGGCGCTAACAATTGAATCGCCATCAGGCATTATAAAATTCACAGTTGCTTTATTCAGGCTCATATTCTCATTAATGGCCACTGTTAAATCAGTCGCAATCATTTGTGGGGTATCGGCTGACGATGTATATCCATTTTCAAAACCATTTGAAGAATTTGATTCGTTACAAGCATTACCGCCACCTACAAGATCACCGTACATTACAAAAGGCATTCCTTGAGGAGTAAATGACCCTCCATCTTCAGCAATAATCCAAACTCCAGATTGATTTTGAAGAGCATTACCCGTTGTAGCATTACCTGTAATCACAATTGGTGGAGCCCATGGACCGGATGCCCCAGTACCTTCAAAAGTGTATTCAATCCAATATGTTCCCGGAGTTAATGACAATCCCGTGGTCAGACCGGTAACTCGTTGAATTTCTCTGGAAGTATCGCCTGGTGCACTTTCCAATTGTCTAAATGCATCGGTTGCTGTTGCTGTATCAAGAATGTCAGTAGTTAAATCTCCCCAAATAACACTTGCACCGCCGCCACTTGGATCTCCATCCCAGACTTGAAGGTATAAAGCGTTTATTGAAGGAGCAGATGACCCCGTTTGATATGCGAATACATCAATGGACGTAATGTCATACGAATCAGTAAGCACAACATCATCTGCCATACTATTTCCTGCTGTAAATTGTGCGCCGAAACCATATAAACTCATTCCCAGAGAGGCATCCTGCAAGAAACTAATATCCGGTGGTCCTGCAACGTTGAAGTAAGGACCGTTGTCATAAACCACTGCATTAGGAGATCGGAAGTAGTATGTGCCGGTAAAAGGAATGTTTAAATTCTCATCTCTTTCAATAGTCGAAGTTAATCCTGTAGTTTCACCTACCGCTGTGCCTGTGGCATTATAATAGGCCGCTGGAAGTTGAACATTCGGCGAATTGTGGTCCGCGCTCACATTTGTGGCTCTATTTTGGCTAAATCCGATAGCACAAATACCCATAAAAATTAACAATGTAGTTTTTTTCATAATAATCTATCGTTTAATTGTTAGTAATAAATTCATTTTGATGAATACATTAAAGATATTCAAAAAATGATGTAAAACAAATAAAATGAAATAATTATTCTCTATGAAAATAAAAAGCCGCTCATCAAAATGAGCGGCTTTGTTAATGGAAAAAAATCTATAATTATTGTTTCAACACCTTATATGTTCCAGTTTCACCATTAATGGTAACTTTCATTATATATGTACCGGTACTTAAGCCTGTAATATCCACTTGTGAACTTGTAGAATTCACCTTACTTTCAATCACTAATTGGCCTAAAAAGTTATACATTGATACTTGTTCAATGTTGTCAACACTGTTTAAGTTCAAAATACCGTTGGTTGGATTCGGATAGAAGCTAAACCCTGAAATGGTATTATCAGAAAGTCCAAGGTTTGTACCATCTATCACAATATCAGTTACCGCTCCTGTATTCATAACAAACACATAGTATGCCTGACCTCCCAAGGTAAATATGGATGCAGAGGTACCAGGTGCACACTGATTGGATTGCTGTGGCACCAAGGTAAGATCTGTTTCCACTGCGTTCTCATTTGGAGCTGTGTAGAAAGTAACAGAGCTTGCGCCACCCGGGGTTACAATGGTTGCGTTAGCTGTTCCATCGCCTGCCGGTACGAAATTGTACCAAACACCATTTGCACCAGTCAAGTCACAATTCACAGGATTACCGTTTTCAGTAGTTGCCGCAGGCATTGCTACAGAAGGATCAGTGTAAGGGAATCCAATCTCGTCCACATCAATTGAATTAACAATCATATCATTCGGTGGTGGGGTTGGAGAACAAGTAACGTCTAAGGTAAAGTTACCTGTTGCGCCACCAAAACTGTGGATTAAAATATAGTATTCTGTGTTTCCGTCACTCGCAAAGGTTACTTCAGATTGAAGGCCGCAAGCATCATCATTTCCGTCCACACAAACTAAGGCTGAACAAGTTCCACTGTACACTGAAATTTTAGAATCGAAATCCGTTCCATTACATAATGATAAAGTTATATCACCTGGCAATCCGCTGTTATCGTTTAATTTATACCAAACACCGGGAGACGTTATTGGCGTTCCACAAGTAGGGGCATTATCGATAGTAGCTCCGTCGGTTGACCCAGTAATAGAATCACCACAACTCACGGCAATGGCGCCGCTACAGTCATCGTTCGCTATAGGCTCCTCACAGGTTACATCCAAACTAAAGTTACCTGAATTACTGCCAAAACCTTCAACCATGATATAATAGGTAGATGTTCCATCGGAAACGAATGTAACTTCAGATTGAAGACCGCAAGAATCATCATTGAAGGCAAGCTCGTTTTGAAGGTCACAATCATCAAACACACGAAGAACTGAATCGAAATCAGTTCCGCCTCCACAAAGTGAAATAGTAACTAATTGCGAAGTACCACTTCCTGTGAATTTATAAAATACGTCCGGAGCCGGATTTCCACCAGAATCAGTAGCTGTCAAAGTTTCGCCCGTTACACTGTCTCCACAAGAAAGTGCTATCGCACCAGAGCAGTCGTCATAAGTACTGCCCCCTCCAATTGGGGTACAAGTTCCCGCAAAGGTATATACACCTTCATTGGCTGGTTCAGTTATAAACCCTGTGCCATCATTATAACTAAGTCCAAAACCAATTACACCTGCACTTGAGAATTCCCAGAACGTGTTGCTTCCGTCAGTTGGCTCCAAAGATAGACCAATCCAGTACGTAGTAGCCGCACCAACTTGGCCCGGTAGGTTTACATCGGCAATATCAAGCTCTACGCTCCAAGCGTCAAAGCCAAA
>NZ_JAUGQQ010000030.1 GCF_030410135.1 Aequorivita aurantiaca
TCATTTTCGATTTGTGAAAAAGAAATAAAAGGAAAGAGTAAAAATGTAAAAATAAAAATGTGGTTTTTCATTCGCTTCGTTTTTTTAAATTGCAGATAACGTTTAGTGTATGAGCAGTGGCGTGTTTCGGTACGGACAATTGCAAACAGTTACTTGCCATTGGAAATTCCGCAGGAATTTCCAAGTAGGCGAGGACAAGCCATTGCTTATACACATTGTTAGCACCTGTGGTTTCTCGCTTCTTGCTCTTCAGTTCCGTTTATTTTTTTCTTTTTGCTTATCCATCTATTGTTAAAACCTTCAGACTCCGAATATACAATTTCAGCGTTGCCAAATACAAGTAACGTTCCTTGGTCAGCTCCAATAGTTTCCGTTAAAGCACTTTCGATGGACATTCTTTTTTGGTCAATATTTTTATTTTCCGAAATCACATAACAATCGTTTATATTTCCAATTGATTTAATTCGGTTTTTTATAATTTCAGATTCGTTTCCGTTCATACTTTCAAATAAGTTTTGATTTAGAAAATCCGTTTTTGATAAATCTTTTAGAAATTTTGGTCGGTTTTTTCCATTTTGTACAAAACTCACATATCTATCTCGTTTCGCTGAATTCAGAAATTTGGTTATGACTTTAATTTCTAATTCGATATCGTTGTCAGTCATTTGTGCGTTTTTTTTCCATTGGTGCTAACGTTTCGTATAACCGCAGTTACGGATAAATATACAAGGTTTTTCGGTTAAGCACGGAAGTTAGCAATTACGCGTGGATTCGGACGTAGTCGAATCCGCCGTAATTGCGGTTATATATTGTTAGGCACAGTTTTTATTTCAGTCAATTTTTTTCAATTGCAACTCAATTTTATTTTCAATCAGAAAGTTGTCAAAGTCGTGTCGATTATTAAATTCGGTCGTATTTCTTTTTACAGTTTTCGAATTAGGTAAATCTTTATAATCATTTTTAATTACCCAATATTTAAAAAATTTGTCTTCTTCTCGTTTTCTACCGTTGCCTGTTTTTGCAATAATCCATTTATCATTATCCGCAATTTCCAAAACAGTCATTGGAACAATTTCAACTCCTGAAGTCGCACAACTTTTTGTTTGATAAAGAATTCTCCGGTCAACATTGTCATATTCCGATAGATAAATGTTATTTCCAAAATAATTTTCTTTAGCTCCAATACAGCAAGAATTAAGCGAAATAACTAAAATCAGAAAAGTCAATATGTTTCCAACTCTTTTTTTCATTCAAATTGTGCCTAACGTTTCTGGTGTATGAGCCGTTGCGCGATTTTTGCCCAGGCCCTTCCAAGTACAAAATTGCCTTTTGAAAATCCGATAGGATTTTCAAAGTAG
>NZ_JAUGQQ010000031.1 GCF_030410135.1 Aequorivita aurantiaca
AACGTTTCTGGTGTATGAGCCGTTGCGCGATTTTTGCCCAGGCCCTTCCAAGTACAAAATTGCCTTTTGAAAATCCGATAGGATTTTCAAAGTAGGGGCGGACCAAGCAATGGCTTATACACCGTGTTGTGGGCTGGTTTTTCTCCGCACCTGCTCAGGTTCGACTCCGTCTTCCCGAATTTTTATTTGGTTAAATTATTAAAATTCCAATAATAAAGTCCGATTAAAAGTCAAATTGCTCGGAATTTGATTGTTTCTTATTTTCCAAATCTTGATCACGAAAGTTTGGACGGTAAGTTTGTCAGCCGGAATTTGTCGGCTTTTCCCAAATTTCGATCCAAGGATTAAATCTGATTATATTTTCCTTACTCGCTCAGTTCGGGCGCCAGGTTTTCTGTGGGTAAATTTTATCGAGATTTTTCAGGTATCGTTTCAGTTAAAAATTCCGAGTGATTGATTTTTGGAAGTACCAAAATTTTAATGAATAAAGGTTTTTTATGGATTTCCTTTAAACTTGCCCACAACGGTCTTGTGTATGAAACGTAGCGTATAAAAAGACACTTACTTTTCGGATTAACACAGAGCCGAATTTTTATATTTTGTTTTTAACTTATCAATCTTAAAAGCCAAATTTAAAAATTTGGCGGTCTTACTAAATAAGCGAAAACCTTTCGGGAAGCCTATATTAGCTATGTTTTATACACGTTGTTACACCACGTTTTTCTTTCCGATGTTATATTTTTCAGCCGTTTGTTTGTCAAAAAAAATAGTTATGTGGTCTTGCATTCCAAAGTTTGTTTCGTCTCTAATCTCAAATGCTGAAATCCATATTTCTTTTCCATTTTCAAATTCGATTCGCACGTCTTGTGGGTAATAATTCCGTTCTTTTTCGTTAATTAAACTCCAATATGACCAAAAACTTTCAATTCCGCATATTTTTTCTCCAATCAATTCCGTCCAATTTTGATTTTCCTTTGCGTTATATTTTTTAGCATTATTTTCTGGACTAAAAACGTCTAAAATTTCACCTTTTTTAAACTTCACGTCATATTGTGTGTACTCGCTACCCCAAACAAAATAATACTTTTCCCTGTCATCAGTTATTAATTCAATTCCGAAATCCAATGAGTGGTATTCGCTTTCATCCCAAAAAGGTTCTCCGTAATCAATTTCGTAATAATTTACGTCCGAAATAGATTTTCCAATTAGTTCTTTAATCGGCTTTTCGTAATTGTTGATTTCTATTTCGAGTGTTTTTTTCAAATGTGGTGTAAC
>NZ_JAUGQQ010000032.1 GCF_030410135.1 Aequorivita aurantiaca
GACAATTGCGGGATTGACACTGTTGTACAGACCGCGGGACTTCCCTCGGGCAGCCAGTTTCCCGTGGGCGTAAGCACCATTGAGTTTACGGCCACCGATGTGAACGGAAACACCAGCACTTGCAGCTTTACCGTTACCGTTACCGACAACGAGGCCCCCGTGGCCGTGTGCCAGAACATAACCGTACAGCTTGATGCCAACGGCAACGCCACCATTGCGGCGGCCGATGTGGACGGCGGCAGCACCGACCAGTGCGGGGTGGCCTCCATCAGCATCGATATGGATACCTTTGACTGCTCCCACGTGGGCGACAACAACGTGACCCTGTCCGTGACCGACGTGAACGGGAACGTTTCCTCCTGCACCGCCATCGTAACGGTGGAGGACGTGACCGCCCCGGTGGTGGCCTGCCGGAACATAACCGTGGAGCTTGACCCGGTGACGGGCACCTTCACCATTGCCGGAACGGATATCGACAACGGCAGTACCGACGCCTGTGGCATCGCGGGCTATGGGCTCGACATCGATACCTTCGACTGCTCGAACATCGGCGACAATACCGTGACCCTTACCGTTACCGACGTGAACGGGAACGCGGCCAGCTGTACCGCCATCGTGACGGTGGAGGACAACACCGCGCCCGCGCTGGTGTGCCGGGACTTTACGCTGGAGCTTGGCCAGGACGGTACCGCCACCCTGGACCCGAGCGACGTGATAGCGAGCAACGATGATGCCTGTGGCATACTCACCACCGCGGTGGACATCACCCAGTTCAGCTGTGCGGACATCGGTACCCCGGTGACCGTACAGGTGTTCAGCCAGGACAGCAACGGCAACCTTGCCACCTGCACCGCAACGGTAACCGTAGTGGATGCCCTTGCACCGGTGGTTACCTGTCCAGCGGACCAGACCGTGGATCCGGGGGCCGGCAACCTGTTCTATATTCTTCCGGATTATTTCGGGACGGGAGCGGCAACGGCCACCGACAACTGTACCGATCCGATAACCATCACCGGCCAGGATCCGGCGCCGGGAACCGCACTTCCCGACGGGACCTATACCATCACGCTAACGGCAACCGACCAGTACGGCAACGTGGGCAGCTGTGGGTTCGAGCTGATCGTTGACACAGTACTTGGCGCGGGAGGGCCTGCGCAGGACCTGGGAAGCGTTTCGCTTTATCCGGTGCCGACCAAGCACCTCCTGAACGTTGGGAACCCCCAGAACCTTGAGCTGGAGAG
>NZ_JAUGQQ010000033.1 GCF_030410135.1 Aequorivita aurantiaca
ATCCATAATCCAACATCGGCGAGACAAGTCCGCTCAATTTTTAGTTCTTTATTAATTTCCAAATTCGGGTTTATTTGAGAGCTTTCCGTATTGAAAATATGGGAGTGTTCTTTTGATTGAACGTGTTGACAGTAAAAGAGCAAAGTCCGAACGATATTTACGTCAGTTATTTTTTCATTTTCAATCAATAATTCAGAACCCTCTTGTGATTTAAATTTGTGATTTACTTTTTTAAGTTTTGCAACCATTACGTATTGATGAAAATCAGTGATCGGTTGGGTTGTGAATTTCTTTTCGGGCAAATAACCAAGTTGTATTTTCTCGGCACACTCAATACCCAATTCTATGTAGAAGTTATCATATTCAAAAATATAGAATATTGGTTCCAACCATATTCTTTTCGGCGAATTAGATTTTAAGAACTCTATTAACTTTAGTTCCTTTTCGGAAAATAAATACTCTTTCATTAATTATCCGCAATTTTTTTTCAAATGTGTGGTAACGTTGTTGTGTATGAGTTGTGGCGTGTCTCGTCACGAACCATTGAAAGTCCAAAACTCCGCAGGAAAATCCGAGAGGATTTTCCGGAGAAGCACAGACCTAGCCATAACTTATACACGGTGTTACCATACGTTTTTTAATCCGCTTTTTTTATTCCGTTTTTAATTCAGGCAGAGATTTTGTCGGCACAACTATAGTTTCCGCCCACAAATCTCCAATTCGTTGATTCAGTTCCGTGTTTTTAATTGTCATAACTCCAACCAGTCCAAAAAAGAACATATCGATTGGGTCGAGTAAGTGTCTTTTAAAAGATTCGCCGAAAGTCAGTTTTCGGTTTGTTCCGTTTTTTGGAATTGCCTTAAGTCCAACTACGGAATTTCCAATAGTTGCTCCAATTCCGATTTCAAGCCCAACGGTCATTATTAACCAGAAGGAAATTGGTATTAGTGCAGAAAATCCAGTAACAGAATATTCGCCATCTACGTTTGGTTCTCCGAAGGCAAAGATGAAAGTTAGGACAAATGCGTAAATTAATAGATAATCTAAAAATCCAGCTAAAAATCTTTTTCCAATATTGGGTTCGGTTTTAAATGGTTTGTTCATTCGGGCGGTTTTTTTCAAATGTATGGTAACGTTTATGTATATGAGCTGTGGCGTGTTTTGGCACGAACCTCTCCAAATATAAACTAACTTTGCAAAATCCGTAGATTTTCCAAATGGGCAC
>NZ_JAUGQQ010000034.1 GCF_030410135.1 Aequorivita aurantiaca
CGATAAATGCTACACCCATAGTTGACGATCCGGCCGACGTTACAGCGTGTGACAGCTATACACTTCCTGCACTTACCAATGGAAATTATTTCACTGGCAGCGGAGGTACTGGAACACCATTATTCGCTGGGAACGTTATCAACACTACTCAGACAATTTATGTTTACGCCGAAACGGGCACCGTTCCGAACTGTTCGGCCGAGACTAATTTTGTCGTTACCATAAATAATTGTACAATTATTATAGAAAAAATTGCAACGCCGAATAATCCGCAAGGTTGTACCCCGGTAGCCCCTGGTGAAACGATATCCTATATTTTTAAGGTAACCAATCCCGCGGGTAACGCTCCAATTAGTAATGTTGAATTAAGAGATTTATTGATTGATCCAACAAACAATCCGCTCCCGGGTCCTGACAGTGGCGATATTTCAAACATAGGTATTTTAGATGCGGGCGAAACTTGGGTATATTCGGCCACTTATATAGTGACCCAATTGGATATAATCAATGGACTAGTTCAAAATACAGCCACTGTTAATGGTTTAGCTCAAACTACAGGCAATCCCTTTCCAGTTTCTAATTCTGATTCTGTTACTGTAAATCTTTGTCAAGATGCTGAAATGTCAATTGTGAAATCAAGCACAAGTGCAACAGGAGATTGTATAAATTTTGCAGTAGGAAATACAATCGATTATAAATTCGTAGTAACCAATGAAGGCGATGTTGACATAACAAATGTAGTTATAACAGATCCATTATTTTTAGCGCCTAACCCAGTTGTTCCAATAGTTTTAATATCAGGCGATGATGGCGATGGTATTTTGAATGTTGGTGAAGTTTGGACATTTAATGCAACTTATACAATTACGCAACCTGATATAAATAACGGTTCGGTAGTAAATACTGCAGAGGTAAATGGAAATTCCGTATTAGGAGTTGTTGATACTGCTATCAGTAATACCGTAACGGTGCTAATCTGTACAAATGCAAGCATCGCGCTTATCAAGGAATCCATCCTGCCGGTAGATCCCACCACAGGCTGTTCTACGGTAACCGTGGATCGGGTAGTGGGCTATACCTTCCGAGTAAAGAACACGGGCAACGTTACCCTAACCAACGTTATGGTCACCGATCTAGTTGGTGGCGTGACGGTGAGCG
>NZ_JAUGQQ010000035.1 GCF_030410135.1 Aequorivita aurantiaca
CGAAGTGCCAAGTCCGAAAGTCTGGCGTTTGATTAATATCCGATAAAGGGGATGCGATTGCGCTGAATATCAATAATTTTTAATAGCCCACAACGGTTGTGTATAAGAATAGTAGGGCTGAAAAAGAGCGCAAACCATTCGGTTGAACACAAGCCGAATTTTTAAATTTTTCTAATTATTTTTTGTTCAATAAGCCAAATTTAAAAATTTGGCGACATCGCAAAAGTACTATTTCCATTAGGTTAAGCACTTATTGCCCTATTATTTTTATACGTTGTTAGCTGTAGTTCTTTCTTTCAGAATCTCAAATATTACATCTGTTTTAGTCATTGAAAATATATTGAATTTTATTTGATAATTTATCCAATGTGTTTTATTACTTAGGTCTTCATATTCAATCTTAAGTTCAAAATATGGTAATTCCTCAAGTAGTTCATAATTATCTTCAAGATTGTAAACGAGAAGAAACAGTATACTCATTAAATAATTTGGCAACTCTAATTGAAAAGACTTATTTTCAATATTTATTGGTATTAAAAAGTCTTTCTCCCTGTATTTCTGTGCTGAGAGATTATGTCCACTTTTCAATTCCTTATGTTCTATAGATAAAAAACCATTTCCCATTTCGCTTATTTCAAGTCCATCTATATTTTTGGATGCAAGTTTTATATATTCTTGGTCATTTATGTTAAAAGTGAATTTCAGGTTTTTTGCAGAAGCTAAGCCAATATTATAAATGTTAAGAAAGCAATGCTTGGACTTAATTTTTGATTTTATGTCTTCAAATAGTATCGAGTTATGTTTCAGTTTATCATCTATCAACATTGTATATGAACTTTCTCCTAAAATTACATTAGGTAGATAAGTAGTTTCGCGTTGTCGCCTTATTTCCTTAAGTGTTTTTACTGTAATAACTGTGTATATAACTGTAGAGATGGCTGCAATTATAGCAAAAATTGAAACTATTGTTGTCATTTATTTATTTATGGTTTTTTTGAATTACAGCTAACGTTTAGTATAACCGCAGTTACGGATTAAATTTAATGTTTTTCGGATAAGCACCTACGGTAGCAATTACGCGTGGATTCGGACGCAGTCGAAT
>NZ_JAUGQQ010000036.1 GCF_030410135.1 Aequorivita aurantiaca
TAACGTTTATGTATATGAGCTGTGGCGTGTTTTGGCACGAACCTCTCCAAATATAAACTAACTTTGCAAAATCCGTAGATTTTCCAAATGGGCACAGACCAAGCCATAGCTTATATACATTGTTACCTGCTATTTCTTTTATTAATCTTTATTTCACTTATTTTATCTTTATCATAATCAAATTCATAATGTACTGGCATAGCTATTTTTTGAATTTCTCCATTATTTAAAAGTGTTTTGAATACTCCAACTCTAATGAACTCATTCTTCTCCCAATTTCTAATGTAAAATTTTGCATAAACATATTTTGATTTATCTTCGGTACTGTTATCTAAATAGTCGAAATGAATTATTTCTTTAATTTTTCTTTCAATGAGAATTGGAACATTGTAATCGAAGTAAACCGTATAAGTTTCGTAACCACCTCGAGAATCTGATTTAACTGTGATTTCTTCTTTATTAATAAATGGCTTATTGATTATATTATTTATATTTTCTATTAAACAACTGTCAGTTTTGCAATCTTCATTTTTTACTTCTTTAATAATCAAATTTCTATAATTCGGATATTTTTTTGTATTTATAACCAAATCAATTGCATTTCCCGCAACTCCAATTCTTGGGTCGCATAATGGGTCCATTTTTTTGTTATAATTTATAAAAATAGTATCGTTTCTTCTTATTCCGATTACTCTTTCTGTTTCAGGTACGTCTCCACAAGGACTTCCTTTCCAATACCCTATTCGTTTTATTGCATAATTTCCATCAAATTTCCATTCATTAGACGGAATTTTAAACCAGTTATTTTTTGACGATTCGAAATGAAATTCAATTGAGTCATTTTCGATTTGTGAAAAAGAAATAAAAGGAAAGAGTAAAAATGTAAAAATAAAAATGTGGTTTTTCATTCGCTTCGTTTTTTTAAATTGCAG
>NZ_JAUGQQ010000037.1 GCF_030410135.1 Aequorivita aurantiaca
ACGTGTGCAGACATAGGTGAAAATATTGTAGAAGTTACTGTTACGGATGACAGCGGTAATGTTTCTACATGTTTCGCTACCGTAAACGTTATTGACAACACCGCACCGGTTATCACCTGTGGCCCTGCGGGCAACGTAACTTCCGTGACCGAGGATTTCGCGGGCACCTCGCTACCTGCGGGATGGTCCACAGAGATCAACCAAGGATCGTGGGACTGGACGTTCGGTTCCGGCGCTATGCCGACCGGTGGTGATTTCCCTACCAACGCGGCCATCTTTGATGATGACGCTGCGGGCAGCGGACAGGTGAACAACGCCTCGCTCATTTCCCCGGCGTACGACATAAGCGGTGCCACCACGGCATCACTTTCCTTCGACTATGCAATGCAGGAATTTATCGGTGACGGTACCCTTACCGTTGAGGTCTATGACGGAGCCGCCTGGCAGCAGATATTGTTCGTGGAAAATAGCACCCCGCCAACCAACTCCGGCAGCCTTGACATGGTTGCCTACCTGAACCCGGACTTCCAGGTTCGCTTTACCTATGATGATGAGGGAGCCTGGGGCTGGGGCGCCGGTATCGACAATTTTGCCCTTACCTATGAGACCACCCCTACGGGTAATGTGGTAGAGATCGAATTGGGCCCGGACGGCACCACCCAGGTTGACCCATACAGCCTGCTCTCCAACATAGAGGAGGCCTGCGGCATCAGCACCATAGCGGTGGACGTGCCAACGGTAAGCTGTGCGGACATAGGCACCAACATTATGATCACCGTGTTCGTGAGCGACGCGAGCGGCAACATTGCCTCCTGCACCGCCGAGGTGAGCGTGGTTGACAGGCTGGCTCCCGAGCTTACCTGCCCTGCGGACCAGACCGTGGATCCAGGAGCCGGCAACCT
>NZ_JAUGQQ010000038.1 GCF_030410135.1 Aequorivita aurantiaca
TAAACGTTGGCAACAAGTTTGAAGAAAATGCAGAAACTATTAATAATTTTATTTTCGATTTTAATAATTGCTTGTAATGATAAGCAAAACAAAGAATTGAATTATGAGAAGGACTTTGCAATGTATGGATTGCTTATTAATGAATTAGATTACAATATCTTTTATCTAAACGAGCAGATTAAATTCGAAATATCAAAATTGGAAATAGAGAACCGGTTGGATGACGAAACAAGAAAAATTGACAGCGCAACAAGGATATATACTGCCAAAATTGATGAAATTGTAGATGATTTAAACGCTGATTTGAATTATGAATACGATAAAATCGATAAAAACCAGAAGTTGCTCGTAGGATATGAAAGAGGAAATGATTATTTTTTTAGTGCCGACACGCTATCTAAAAATGCCATCGAATACAAAGAACTTACTAAAGAATATCGTAACGAAATTCTTAAATACTTTGACCATCTGATATATATAAAACGAATTCAGGGTTCTCTATCGATGGAAGAAACAGAGGACAGATATGGAAATAAAACTGAATTAATTGAATACTTATTTCGGGACACACCGTTGATTGCAATTATTTTACAATTAAAAACGATGAAACGGAATAGTTTAGAATATCAGCAACAATTACTCAGAAAAAAACCAGTTGCCAACAATGTATAACCGCAATTACGGCGGATTCGACTGCGTCCGAATCCACGCGTAATTGCTACCGTAGGTGCTTATCCGAAAAACATTAAATTTAATCCGTAACTGCGGTTATACTAAACGTT
>NZ_JAUGQQ010000039.1 GCF_030410135.1 Aequorivita aurantiaca
GAAGTAAGTTTATCAGCACGTATTCCTAAGATGTACATTTATTGGATTGTTTTTATTAAGCTTGATGGCAACGTTTAGTATAACCGCAGTTACGGGATAAATTTAATGTTTTTCGGCTAAGCACCGACGGTAGCAATTACGCGTGGATTCGGACGCAGTCGAATCCGCCGTAATTGCGGTTATACATTGTTGTAAAACGTTTTTATTCCGCGGCGTAAGTTTGGTTAAAAGTTTTTACTCTATTGCGTTCTTCTTTATTTAAAACTCCAAAAATCCAAACAGGAATTAGTAGTCCGCACGCAACTGTAAAAATTCCAATTATTGTTTTCATTTCGGAAATCATTTGCATTACAAAATAAAGTCCGACCATAGTACCTACAAAAAATATAATTCCAGAAAGTATTGAAATCAATTTGGATTCTTTTGCGTAAAATTTATTTGGCTCAAGATTAAAATTCAAATAACATTTTTCACATTCAACCTTTTTTGCTTTTCCATTCTCCATTGCAAATTCAATCCGAGTTCCCGCATCAGTTTTCACGCGGTTTTCGTGATTACATTTTGGACATTTATAATAAACTCTCATTTATATTCAAATGTTTTACAACGGTTTGGCTATGGTTTGTTGCGGAAAATGTCCGAAGGACTTTTCCGCTGTAGCTGAAAGATAGCAAAACGGCGAGAATTTTCGGCAGAAAATTCCGCCGCAATGAACTATAGCCGGTGTTACCTACAGTTTTTTTCTTTCGTTCCAGGTTAAACTTTTTAAATTTCG
>NZ_JAUGQQ010000003.1 GCF_030410135.1 Aequorivita aurantiaca
TCTCGGATTCTCACTTAGTTTAGTTTTCTAATGTTGACCACCATCTTTTCAAATGGCAATCTACGCTGTCAATTTCAATATCTCAATGAACTTTTCTTTATCAAAAATAAAGATTCAATTGCTGGTGGAACGGAGTTGAACCGTTGCTGTTATTTCCTTTTCACCGTTTTTAAGACCGCGCCTATCTCTCTAAGCGGGTGCAAATATACAACCTCTTTTTTAAATGAACCAAATTAAAATTGATATTTTTTTAAAGTTTTCTATCGATTATTTTTAACCGATTGATAATTACCGAATTATCCTTCAAAAAAAATTAAATTCAATGTCTTCACATTAAAAATAGTGATAAAGTAATATAATCTACCTTCACCAATTCGCCTATGATTCATATTTTACAAAGAACGGACTGCAAAAGTATAGCCTTTAAAAATTCTGTGCAAATGGTATTCATTTATTAACAGTTTTATTATTCCAATAATCCACTAAGTCCAGATAATCAATGGCAAATGCGGGTGGTTGTCGTTCAAGTATACCGTCTCGAAAAGACCTTTCGAGAATATCTTCAATTAAAAAGTCTTCATTTTCCTCAAATGGCCGGTATTCCTCCTTTAGGGAAATTTCGAATAGGTTGGCAGTAGTGTTGTACCAAAACGCTCTCCAGCCCGTACGCAATTCCTTTACCAGATCATAAGCTGTACGTCCGGTTTGCCTGTGGATGAGTTTTACCAATATCTGTCCTTCACTATGTGTCAATTTCTTCAGTTTATCTGAAAATTCCCCTTCAATATAATTTTGTACTAGTCGGGTATATTTTTTCCTATCACTTTTTTTTTCGATTGTCTTCAACCTATCGGTCATTGTAATGAGTCGCTCGGCAGCAAGTTTGGCATAGGGATATACTTTTCGTGTTTTTCGGCGAAGGATTAAATAGCGGCGCCTATCCTTCTCTGACATAAATTTTACTTTTTTCAGAAGATACACTTCTTCAAGGTTTATCATTTCACGGGCTATGGTATCTCCTTCAATTATATAGTACATAATCTCTGTGGAATCATTTTGTTTTTCCAGCGAGCTTGTATCTACCTGCGCATACAGTTTTATGTTACTGCACAAAAATAATAGACATATATATATAGGTATGTAAATTTTCATTTAAATAAATTATTTCGATCAGCTAGTTGCTATCTAAAAACGTTCCAAAAATAAGCAAATTGCCTTGTTGGTCTTTATAAGAAATGACTAATTTTGCCGAACCAAATTTTACAGAAATATTTATGACTACTTCCATACTGAATGAACAATCGCTTCAATTTCTTGAAAAATATTTAAACAACGCTTCTCCTACGGGCTATGAATGGGACGGTCAAAAATTATGGATGGAATATCTGAACCCGTATGTGCATAAATTCATCACCGATACTTACGGGACTGCCGTAGGTGTAATAAATCCCGACGCCAAATTTAAGGTGGTTATTGAGGGGCATGCCGATGAAATTTCTTGGTACGTCAATTATATCTGCGACAGCGGACTTTTATACGTGATCAGAAATGGCGGAAGTGACCATCAAATAGCACCTTCAAAAATCGTGGACATCCATACAAAAAACGGCATCATAAAAGGGGTTTTCGGGTGGCCAGCCATTCATACCCGCGACAAGGCTAAGGAGGAGGCGCCAAAACCTGAGAATATTTTTATAGATGTAGGCGCAAAAGATAAGGAAGAGGTTGAAAGAATGGGTATCCACGTGGGTTGTGTGATTACGTATCCGGATCAATTCCATATATTAAACAACGATAAATTCGTGTGTCGCGCACTGGATAATAGAATGGGCGGATTTATGATTGCAGAAGTTGCCAGATTGTTGCACCAAAACAATCAAATACTTCCATTTGGGCTTTACATAACCAATTCGGTACAGGAAGAAATAGGTTTGCGTGGCGCGGAAATGATTGCAGCTAGAATTAAGCCCAATATTGCAATTGTAACAGATGTAACCCACGACACCACCACCCCAATGATCGACAGAAAAAAGCAGGGGTTGGCGGAAATCGGTTGCGGTCCTGTCATTGCATATGCCCCAGCAGTGCAGCAGAAACTTAGGGATTTAATTGTTGATACGGCCGAAAAAAACCTGATTCCCTTTCAACGCGCTGCGCTTTCAAGAGCCACCGGAACAGACACCGATGCCTTTGCCTATAGCAATGGCGGCGTAGCAAGCGCCCTTATTTCCCTGCCTTTGCGATATATGCACACTACCGTTGAAATGGTTCACCGAAATGATGTTGAAAACGTTATAAAACTCATTTATGAAACGCTTTTAAATATTAAAGATGGAGACACCTTTAGTTATTTCGATTGAGTTGAAATATTTTTAAATAAAGAATAAAACAAGTTAATAAGCCGCTGCGAATGAACATTTTCAGCGGTTTATTTTTTTTATATTTACTGCAAAATCAACCAGCCCTTGCTCTTCAGCTCCTTTTCATTTGGAATGTTTCTTCCCATTACGCTGGTGCTATATTGGGCTATTGGATACAAAAGAATAAAAGCACAAAACGCTCTTTTGCTTGTTGCCAGCTATTTATTTTATGGACTTTGGGATTGGCGTTTTCTTTTTCTTATTGTCGCCAGCTCACTGGTTGATTATATTGCTGCGCTGGCGATTAAAGGTTCAGAAGAAAAAATCAAAAAGAAATTATATCTATACGGGAGTATTCTTTGGAATTTAGGGGTTCTTTTTCTCTTTAAATATTTTAATTTCTTTATCGATGAATTTTCGCTGCTTTTTAACTTGAAAGATGGCGAATATGCCTTCACTACTTTGAATATTATCCTGCCAGTAGGTCTCAGTTTCTATACTTTCCAAACTATGAGCTACACCATTGATGTTTATAAAAGTCGAATTCCTCCTACCCGAAACCTGTTGAACTTCCTATGCTTTGTAAGTTTTTTTCCGCAGCTGGTTGCGGGACCAATTGAAAAAGCGGCTGATTTATTGCCGCAATTCAACACCCGTCGGAAATTCAATGCACAAGAGGTTAAAGAAGGCTTACGCCAAATTTTATGGGGACTATTCAAAAAAATGGTCATTGCAGACAATGCGGCCAGAATTGTGAATATGGTTTATGCCAGCCACGAAGAATACGGCAGCTTCTCCCTTCTTTATGCATCGGTACTTTTCTTTTTCCAGATTTATGGCGATTTTTCAGGCTATTCCGATATTGCAATTGGAACGGCAAAACTTTTTGGGTTCAGACTGAACAAAAACTTCAACCTACCCTATTTGGCAAAAAGCGTCACCGATTTTTGGCAGCGTTGGCACATCACACTCACGCGATGGTTTACGGATTACGTTTACTTTCCGATTATCCAGAAAAACTTGCGCAGCGGGACACGTAGAAATATCGCCGTGTTTATTACAATGGGATTGATTGGGCTGTGGCATGGAGCGGATTGGACCTTCGTAGTGTTCGGTGCATTTCAAGGGTTTTTGATCATTCTGGAACGTACGCCCATTTCCCAGAACCGCAAATCCAGTTTATATCATCGCTCAAGAATTCCTTCGCTTTTGTTCCCTGTGTTCAGTTTTATTTTCATCACAATATCCTGCATTCTTTTCCGAAGCCAGAATATTGAGGAAGCTGGTATTATTTTGAAAAGGATATTTTTACTCATTCCAAGCTCAGAATGGAGCAGTTTGATATCAAAAACTTTTTTGGTTTGCGCTGCCATCTTGCTGTCAGTGGAAATTTCCACAAGAACCAAAAATTTTCCACTAACAAGGATTGACCTCTATATCAGTCGGCCCTTTCGCTGGGTTATTTATTATATTTTCATATTATTAATTTTTAGATATGCCGGTCCCACGGAGGATTTTATTTATTTCCAATTTTAGCGGGTCACAACTTCGCTTCTTAAAATATTGCCTGTTGTTTTTTACACCGGTGGTCGTTGCCTTTGTAATAATGGAATTGCTGGTTTTGAATTTGCCCATAAACTATAAATATTATGGCCAACAATTAAATTCGCATTCACAAGAAATTGAGTTAATGGGGTTGGGTTCCTCACAAATGAAATGTGCTTTCAATCCAGACTTTGCCGATGTTGATGCAATCAATCTGAGTTCCACCTCACAGCATCACAAAGAAGATTTTCACATTTTGAAAGGAACCCGAAAACGGCTTCCAAATTTAAAGTTCCTTCTGTTGGAGGTATCTTTTAATCATTTAGAACTTCCGCACCATCCCGATGATTATTGGAAAAATTCGGTCTATTTAAAATATTATGACGTTAATGCCTTCAACAGGTCCATCTGGTTTAAGGATCGATTACTTATTCTTTCAAACAACCGTTTTTATTCTCGAAAATTATTGGAACATTATTTCTTTAATTCTTCAACCGAAAAGTTCAATAGCTATGGTTTCGATACCAATAATTTCTATGGAACTTTTAAGGAATTGGATTATGACACATCCAAAATAAACACCAATAATTTCAGAATTATAAGCCGTGAAGACTTAAGCATTTTTAAGAAAAATACCGACTTTCTTTATGAAATGTTGGAATATGCAAAGGCCGAAAACATCAACGTAATTTTGTGCACGCTCCCTCTTTACAAAACTTATTTAAAAAAAAGGAACCCCTCCGTTGTTCGACGTCGTGACAGTGTGCTACAAATGGTACAAAAGCAATACAGCAATGTGATCCTGCTAAACCGGGAAACCGATACTATCCACTTTAATGAGAAGGATTTTCTGAACGAAAATCATTTGAATCCGAATGGGGCAAAAAAATTTACCGCTCTGTTAAACCAAAAAATCAATGGCTTCGACTAAGGATTTTTAAGGTTTTCAAAATAAATCTTTGCCTCTTTAATAACCTTGGGCGCAAGAATTATAGTAGCAGTCATCGTGGGAATTGCCATCAATGCGAAAAAAGTATCAATTAAATTTATCATTAAACTTAAGGAGGTGGTTGCTCCCACTAAAATACTGGCAATATATATAAAATTGTAGATGCCCTTATTTTTAGCCCCAAAAAGAAAGGACATACACTTGCCACCATAATAGGAATATGAAAATAATGAGGAAATACTGAAGATTGCAATGCAAGCAAGCAACCCAAATTTTCCGAAGTAGGGAATACTTTCTTCAAAAGCAGAAGCCGTCAAGCTAACGCCGTTGGCATTGCTGCTCTGCCACACACCAGTTACCAAAATTGCAAGAGCAGTGAGGGTGCAGATTATCAAAGTATCTATGGCCGGGCCCAACATAGCCACCAAACCTTCGCGAATTGGCTGATTGGTTTTTGCCGCGCCGTGGGCCATTGGTGCCGTACCAATACCTGCTTCATTAGAAAATGCGCCACGCCGGATGCCCAAAAGAATGATTCCCCCTACCACTCCGCCCAAAAAAGCATCACCTTTATAAAAATTTGCCGAAAATGCATCAATAAAAATTAGGGAAAAATATTTCGGTACCACATCAATATGCACAAAAAGTATTATCAGCACCAACAAAAAGTATAGTCCTACCATTGCCGGCACCATTTTGGAAGCAGTTTTGCTGATTCGGGATAGGCCTCCAAAAATGACGATTGCCGTAATTGTCGCTAAAATTAATCCTATAATCAAATCAGTCCGAAAGCCGCTGTATAGCCCTGCAGGTTTTAGAAGTATGTCATTAATGGCTTGCGTCAATTGGTTTACATTGAAAACTGGCAGAGCCCCAACCAGCCCAGCAATACTGAACATAATTGCCAATGGCATCCATTTTTTTCCCAAACCTTCAGTAATAAAATACATTGGGCCTCCTTGAATCTTTCCTTCACTATCCACTCCCCGATAAAGAATGGCGAGTGTAGCGGTGAAGAATTTAGTAGACATTCCAATAACTGCGCTCACCCACATCCAAAAAACAGCACCTGGTCCACCAATTGCGATAGCCACAGCCACACCCGCAATATTTCCCATTCCCACCGTGGCCGAAAGTGCAGTCGTCAATGCCTGAAAATGCGTTAGTTCGCCAGCATCATTTTCACTATCATACTTTCCTCGAAGTATGGCAATGGCGTGAGACAAATAGCGAAATGGCAAAAATTTGATTCGAATTAAAAGGTACAATCCGCCGCCAATCAATATAATCAAAAGAGGCAAGCCCCAAGCTATGGAAGCTATTTCGGAAATAAATTGATCAACGTTTTTCAAGACTGCGAATTAAATATTGTAACTAATGTAGCATTAAAATTTTTAAAATTAACTGGGAAATTGTTACTTGCAGCGCCAAATGAAAAAACAACTAACCTTTTTTCTCCTTTTTTCAACACTTATTGGTGTGGCCCAAACAGGGGACCATTGGAAGAAAAGTGCGTTATCCATCACTCCGGAAATACTTATGGGAAGGACCATGGAATCCAATGATGGCTTTCCCGAAACAAAGTTGCAGAAACAGGCCATTTTAAGTTTTGGCCGAAATCATCAAAATGACCCGCAGCAATGGGCGCAAAGATTGAAGAAACCAAAAACCGGACTTTCCATAGGAATTACCGATTTTGGAAATCTCGACAGTTTGGGATTGGCATTTACGGCGATGCCATTCATAGAATTTAGAGCTTTTGGCAATGATAGATGGAAAATTCATACGGGCATGGGCGCATCTTATTTCACAAAAAAATTCGATACCGAAACAAATCCCTCAAACCAAGCTGTAACAACTGACATCACCTGGGCTTTCCGACTCTATCTATTCTATCAATTTCTTTCCACCAAAAATATTGATTGGCGCACCGGCATTGGCTATTCGCACCATTCCAACGGCCATACCCGATTGTTGAACCAAGGATATAATTCCTTTTTGGTGAGTTTGTCAGCCGATATCAAAAATCCTTTAAAACGTTCCGAATTTATTCCTTCCGAAAATATTCCGCAATATAAAAAGACGGTTTATGATTATGTCGCAGTGCGTGCGGGTTTGGGACGAAATGTTTTTGCGCTGGCTTTCAACGATAAAAAAAATGTTTACACCATTGCTGGCGAATATGGCAAGGTTTACAATAATACTTTCAAGATTGGTGTGGGATTTTATTACCGGTTTTATCAGCATTATTATGATTATATAGAAGGAAATGAATCGCTCGTACAGCCCGGACGGGAGTTTGATTATTTTAGAAGTAATCCATGGTATTACGCCACCAATTTGGGTTTGAGCTTGCATGGGGAAGTATTCCTCAACCATGTGGGCATTGATCTTCAATTGGGGATTAATTTTCATAAACCGGCCTATAAAATGGAATGGCGCATTAATGAAGGCTGGGACAATACACCCCGTGATATTCCGACAACTTGGGTGTTGGGAGAACTCGATGGCAGCTATAAAAAGAAAAACCGAATCTCCTCGAGATTGGGACTAAAGTATTATTTTATTGGAATGGAGAAAGCGCCACAAAATAATTTTTATTTGGGCGCAAGCCTAAATGCCAATCTCGGCCAGGCCGATTTTTCGGAATTCAGTCTTGGTTATGTACATAGTTTCAATTTTAGGGAACGAAAATAAAAATCAATAATAGATTGAAGTTGAAAATTGAGAAATAATCATTCAACATTCGTGAAGTCTACAGCCTTGAAAAATATTTTTCAACGTTGTAAATAATACGTTGGTGAATATTTGAAACGTCAGCTTTTTGGAATTTTTCGCCGGTAATATTTTCATAAAGCTCGATATATCTTTCAGAAACCGATTCAATATAATTATCGCTCATAAACGGCACCTGCTGCCCTTCCAATCCCTGAAAGCCATTTTGGATGAGCCATTGACGAACAAATTCTTTGGAAAGTTGTTTTTGCGGTTCGTCATTTTTTTGGCGCTCCTCATAGCCTTCTGCATAAAAATATCGGGAAGAATCTGGCGTATGTATTTCGTCAATCAAAACAATTTTTCCCTCTTTCGTTTTTCCGAATTCATATTTCGTATCCACCAAAATTAAACCTCTTTTAGCTGCAATTTCGCTTCCACGTTTAAAAAGTTTGCGGGTGTAATCTTCCAATTGAAGATAATCTTCTTCCGAAACAATTCCTCTTCTCAAAATATCTTCGCGTGAAATATCTTCATCGTGAGCGCCCATTTCGGCTTTTGTTGCCGGCGTAATTATGGGCTGTGGAAATTTATCGTTTTCTTTCATTCCTTCCGGCATACCAACCCCACACAGCATTCTTTTCCCGGCTTTATATTCTCGGGCAGCGTGCCCGCTCATATAACCGCGTATTACCATTTCAACCTTAAAAGGTTCGCAGGCCTCACCAATTGCAACATTTGGATCGGGCGTTGCAATTAGCCAATTTGGCACCAAATCTTCTGTCTCCCGCATCATTTTTGTAGCAATCTGGTTAAGGATTTGGCCTTTATACGGAATTCCTTTTGGCATCACAACGTCAAACGCGCTAAGTCTGTCCGTTGCTACCATCAAAAGTTTGTTGTCTTCCAAAGTATAGACTTCGCGTACCTTCCCGTGGTAAACGCTTTTCTGTCCGGGAAAGTTGAAATCTGTTGCAATTATCGTATTACTCATTTTGATTTTCGATTTGCGATTTAAAAATAAAAAACTGCGACCGCCAATTGAATCGGCAAACTTTAATTAATCCACGTTTTCAATATTCTTATAAGCCGCAATTACTTCCTTCACCAATCGGTGGCGGATTACATCCTTATCGTCCAAATAGATCATCCCGACTCCTTTCACGTCCTTCAATACCAGCAAAGCTTCTTTTAGTCCTGAAATAACGCGACGTGGTAAATCTATTTGCCCCGGATCGCCCGTAATCATGAATTTTGCGTTTTTTCCCATACGGGTCAAAAACATTTTCATTTGGGCGTGTGTGGTGTTTTGTGCTTCATCCAAAATCACAAAAGCATTGTCCAATGTTCGTCCGCGCATAAATGCTAACGGCGCAATTTGAATTACCCCAGTTTCAATATGCGAAGCTAATTTTTCCGCAGGAATCATATCGCGAAGCGCATCGTACAACGGTTGCATGTAAGGGTCAAGTTTTTCTTTTAAATCGCCCGGAAGAAAGCCTAAATTTTCGCCGGCTTCTACCGCAGGTCTTGTTAATATAATACGTTTCACCTCTTTGTCCTTCAGCGCTTTAACCGCAAGCGCAACCCCGGTATATGTTTTGCCCGTACCCGCTGGCCCCACTGCAAAAACCATATCGTTTTTGCTCATCAATGCTACAAGTTTTCGTTGGTTTGCGGTCTGAGGCCGGACCGGTTTTCCACTCACTCCGTGTACGATCACATCGCCACTGCCAACGGGAGCTTCGTATTCTTCTTTATTTCTGCTTAAGAGCACCCGCTCAATAACATTTTCATCAAGCCTATTGTATTTGGCGTATTGCTCCAAAAGCATGGTGATGCGGCGGTCAAATTCTTCGAGCACGTCATCATCGCCGTAGGCTTTAATTTTATTGCCACGGGCAACGATTTTAAGTTTTGGAAAATATTTTTTTAGAAGGTCTATATTAGCATTTTCAAGGCCGAAGAATTCCCTTGGGCTAATTTCTGTAAGTTCAATTATAAGTTCGTTCAAAAGGCGTGCTTTTTATATTTGGAATATGCAAAAAATAGTTTTGCCTCTAACAAAAGTAACCTATTTTTGTGGTTAATCTTTTAAGAAAATATCAACAATCCATTTATGCCGATTATAACGCTTACTACCGACTTTGGAGAGAAAGATCACTTTGTTGGAGCAGTAAAAGGAGCTATTTTCACCGAAATGGAAGATGCCAAAGTTGTTGATATCTCGCACTCCATTTCGCCTTTTCACCTTCAGGAAGCAGCCTATATTATTCAAAATGCATATAAAAGTTTTCCCTTGGGGAGTATCCACATTATCGGGGTCGATTCCGAACTTAACCCTGAGAATAAACATATTGCGGTTTTTATGGATGGCCATTATTTTGTGTGTGCGGACAATGGAATAATTTCTATGTTGACTTCCGAAATTCGGCCCGAGAAAATTGTGGAAATAAATATCCATGATCGCATTATCAGTAATTTTCCCGTTTTGGATGTTTTTGTAAAAGTGGCCAGCCATATTGCTCGCGGTGGCACACTAGAGGTTATCGGCAAAACCATTACTGAAATAAAGGAACTTACCGGCATTCGTCCCGCTGTAAGCAATAGTATGGATCAAATTAATGGAACTATAATCTATATAGACAATTATGGCAACGTAATTAGTAATATAACTAAAAAATTATTTGAGGAAGTAGGGCGTGGCCGAAATTTTGTTATTAGTGCCCGCACCATTAACCTCAATAAAATCCATTCCCATTACAGTGACGCCATCAATTTTGACAATCCGCCGGGAAAACGGGAGGAGGACGGAAAAAAACTGGCGCTTTGGAATTCATCAAACTATTTGGAACTTGCAATTTATAAAAGTAGCTCCAAAACCGTGGGCAGTGCTTCCTCACTTTTTGGCTTGGATTACAGGGATGCGGTGATGGTTAATTTCATTTCTTAATGCTGTAATGGCCGTTATAACTTAAAAAATACGCCCATCTTAAGGGCAATTATAAAAATGGTACTATGTTTACACGAATCGTAAAAATGCAGTTTGAAGCGAAGAATACGCCGGTCTTTCTTAATAATTTTGAAGGTGTAAAAGAGGAGATACGCAATTTTCCGGGCTGTACATTTTTGGAACTTTACCGCGATAAAACCGATAAAACAATCTTTTTCACTTATAGCCGTTGGAATGCTGAATCAGATTTAGAAAATTATAGGAAAAGCGACCTTTTCAAAAATGTATGGAGCCAAACAAAAGCCTTGTTCAAGACAAGGGCCGAAGCATGGAGCGTTGATACTCTTCACAGTTTAAAATAACAGCACTGAATGATTACAATAATTAAAAGAGAAATAAATTCCTTTTTTTCCAGCACCATCGGTTATTTGGTAATTGCCGTTTTCTTGGTTCTCAATGGTTTGTTTCTTTGGGTTTTCAGCGGCAGTTTTAACATCTTGGATTCCGGTTTTGCAGACCTTGCCCCCTATTTTGAACTTGCGCCGTGGGTGCTTCTTTTTTTAATTCCTGCGGTTTGTATGCGTGCTTTTAGTGACGAAATGAAAATGGGCACGTTGGAACTTTTACTCACCAAACCAATTTCACTGAATAAGATTGTGCTCGGAAAATATTTTGGAGCTGTCATCCTTATCCTTATTGCAATGGTTCCCACGCTAATGTATGTTTTTACAATTTCACAATTGGGCAATCCATCCGGCAATTTTGATGTCGGCAGCACCATTGGTTCTTTTATTGGCTTACTTTTTTTAGTAATGTCCTATACTTCCATTGGAATATTTGCCTCCACTCTTTCCCAGAACCAAATTGTGGCTTTTATCATTGCGGTTTTTCTCTGTTTTTCGCTCTATTATGGCTTTGAGGGGTTTTCTTCCTCCGCTTTCAATATTTCTGAATTGGGAATGAAAGCGCATTTCGATAGTGTGGCGCGCGGGGTTTTAGACTCGAAGGATTTAATTTATTTCTTTAGCGTTGCAATATTTTTTATCGCGATTACGGTTTTAAAATTGAAATAATTATAAATGAAAGCCTCAATTAAAAAGAACATTATTACAATAGCCATTCTGGTTGTTGGCTTGGCTCTTTTCAATATTCTCGGCAATTATTTTTCCATACGGCTGGATCTAACCCAGGACAAGCGCTTCACCCTTTCAAAAGAAGCAAAGGAAATTATTGAACCGATTGATTCTCCCGTGATTGTCGATGTTTTTCTAAAAGGAAATTTTCCGGCTGAATTTAAAAGGCTTCAAAAGGAAACCGAGCAGCTTTTAGAGGAATTTTCGGCCTATAATTCCAATATCAAATATAAATTTATTAATCCGACTGCGAAGGAAAATGAAGCGTTTCAGGCTCAATTCGAAAAATTTGGATTGACCCCCGCACAAGTTTCTGTAATGGAAAACGGAAAGCAAAGCACTGAATATATCTATCCTTGGGCCCTGGCTCATCACGATGGCAAATCGGTGAAAATTGGATTGCTCAGAAACCAATTGGGCGCCACTTCCGAAGAAAGAGTCAACAGTTCGCTCCAAAATTTGCAATACGCCTTTGCCGACGGTTTCAAAAAATTGGCAACTGAAAAGACCAAAAAAGTTGCTGTTTTAAAAGGCAACGGCGAATTTGACGACCGGTATATTGCTGATTTCTTTTCAACTTTAAGGGAATATTATTTTATCGCCCCATTCACTTTGGATTCGGTGGCTGCAAATCCAGAAAAAACCTTAAAGGCCCTCAATGATTTTGATTTGATTGTAGCCGCCCAACCCACTGAAGCCTTTAGCGATGCAGAAAAATATGTGCTGGATCAGTTTGTTATGGCGGGTGGAAAATCGCTTTGGTTGATGGACGCAACCCAAATGCATTTGGACACCGTCAGCGGAAATACTTTTGCTTTTGGAAAGGATTTGAACTTAAATGATTTCTTTTTCAAATACGGAATTCGTATTAATCCTAATTTGGTAAAGGATGTGTATTCCGCTCCCATTGTTTTGGCCAGTGGCGATGAACGGGAAGCACAGTATAACCGATACCCGTGGTTTTTTAGTCCGTTGAGCAGTAGCGCGAATAACCATCCAATTGTTTCCAATATTGAAGCTGTTAAGTTTGAGTATGCCAGCGCGATGGATACGCTTCCCAATGGCATAGAAAAAACGGTTTTGCTTTCTACCTCGCCAATTTCAAAAATTGTTGGCCTGCCCTATCCAATTGATTTTGACGTGGAAATCCCAGATAACCTGCAAGTGGTGAACGAAGGCCCAAACCCAAATGAATATAATGGTGGGGAAATTCCCTTGGCCGTTTTGTTGGAAGGAAACTTTTCGTCAGTTTTCAAAAATCGGGTAAAACCGATAATTTGGGGAAACCATTTGGATGATGGGAAGCCTTCAAAAATGGTAGTTATAAGCGATGGCGACGTTATCAAAAACCAAATGCAAGGCAATCGTCCGCTAGAACTTGGGTTTGATAAAACCACAAATGCCTTCTATGGAAATAAGGAATTTCTGCTTAATACTGTTAATTACCTTCTCGACGATAGTGGACTTATAAACATTCGCACACGCCAAATTGCGGTGCCATTTTTGGATCAACAAAAAACTGCGGAACAAAGAACTCTTTGGCAAATGCTCAATATATTGTTACCCTTGGGATTACTACTGCTTTTTGCTATTCTTTTCGCCTTCTATCGCAAACGAAAATACACCCGTTGAATGTTGATAAGTTTGTTTTAACAAACCCATCAATTGAAATATATTTGTGGGTATGCTAAAAACAAGGCATTTACCATTATTCAGATAAAAATAAATATTCAATGAAATTCATCGTATCGAGTTCGTATTTATTAAAGCAACTACAAGTTTTGGGCGGCATTATCAACAACAACAACACCTTGCCCATTTTAGATAATTTTCTTTTCAGTTTAGATCAAAAATCATTAACGGTCTCCGCGTCAGATTTGGAAACCACCATTTCAAGCAAGCTGGAAGTGGAAAGCACAGAAACAGGAATGATTTGCGTTCCCGCCCGATTGTTGCTGGAAACCTTGAAAACATTCCCAGAACAGCCTTTAACGTTCACAGTTGAGGATAACCATACAATTGAAATCAGTTCAAATCACGGAAAGTATGCCTTGGCATATGCAAATGGGGAAGAATTTCCAAACGCCGTGGAGCTGAAGGATCCATCTTCAACGGTGGTTCAGGGTGACGTACTCGCCACGGCAATTAGCAAGACCATTTTTGCTTCAGGCAATGATGATTTGCGACCTGTGATGAGCGGGGTTTTCTTCCAGTTTTCATCAGATAATTTGGTGTTCGTGGCAACGGATGCGCACAAATTGGTAAAATATACCCGCGATGATATTAGTGCCTCCCAAACCGCGGAATTTATAATGCCGAAAAAACCACTGAACCTTTTAAAAAGTATCCTTGCAGGAAGCGAAGAAGATGTTATTATTGAATATAACGACAGTAACGCCAAGTTCATTTTTGAAAATACCGAGTTGATCTGTCGCTTGATCGATGGAAAATATCCAAATTATGAAGCCGTAATTCCAAAGGAAAATCCGAATAAATTGGTGATTGACAGAAACCAATTCCTAAATTCGGTACGAAGAGTTTCTATTTTCTCCAGCAAGACAACCCATCAAATTCGCTTGAAAATTGCAGGAGCCGAATTGAACATTTCTGCCGAGGATATTGATTACAGTAACAAGGCAGAGGAACGGTTAACCTGCGATTATCAGGGCGACGATATGCAGATTGGTTTCAATAGCCGTTTTTTGACCGAAATGTTGAACAACCTAACCAGCGACGAAGTTTCATTGGAAATGAGCCTTCCCAACAGAGCAGGCATTCTAACTCCAGTTGATGGCTTGGATGAAGGGGAAACAGTCACTATGCTTGTAATGCCGGTTATGTTGAACAACTAATCTTACCGCCTACTTTTTCAAAAAATTAAAAATCTATCATTTTTTATATCCGCCTCTTAAGGCGGATTTTTTTTGGAGAAATCTGATGATAACTCAATTTAGATATCCAGGTACCGAAACCGGTAGATTGATTTCTGGAAATTTCAACGTTATCGCCACTTCCGGCGCTGTTCCATCGATTACAATGAATGGCAGTTATAGCGACATTGCATACTAAAAAACCATTCAAAAATTAATAAATAGTAGGGGCTGCATTTTTATAGCCCTTAATTTTTTCCACTATCACAGTACACTATAGGTTTGCCAAAGAATCTTACCTTTGCAGCCAATGACACATCAAGACACAATAGTGGCCATGGCAACCCCTGCGGGGGCGGGAGCGATTGCCGTATTAAGGCTTTCGGGACCCGACGCAATATCAATAGCATCAACAATATTTTTTCCAGTTTCCGGAAAGAATATTTCCGAACAAAAAACCCATACCGTCCATTTGGGAACTATTAAGAATGATGAACGGATTATTGATGAAGTGCTTGCCACCATCTTTAAAAACCCCAACAGTTATACGGGGGAAGATGTTGTCGAAATATCCTGCCACGGGAGCATTTTCATACAACAGGAAATTCTGCAGCTATGCTTGCAGAAAGGTTGCAGGATGGCACAAGCTGGGGAATTCACTTTACGGGCATTTTTGAACGGAAAAATGGACTTAAGTCAAGCCGAAGCAGTGGCAGATCTTATAGCCAGTGACAGTGCTGCAAGCCATCAATTGGCAATCCAACAAATGCGAGGCGGATTTTCTTCCGAAATAAAACAGCTTCGGGAGGAACTCTTAAATTTTGCTTCTCTCATTGAACTGGAACTGGATTTTGCTGAGGAAGATGTAGAATTTGCGAACCGGGACGAATTCCAAAAACTGATTTCTAGAATTACCCAAGTGCTTAAGCGGCTGTTGGATTCATTCGCCACGGGCAATGTTTTAAAAAATGGAATTCCCGTAGCAATTGTGGGCGAACCAAACGTTGGAAAATCAACATTACTAAACGCATTATTGAATGAGGAAAGGGCCATTGTAAGTGATATTGCCGGCACCACCCGCGATAGCATTGAAGATGAAATAATAATAGGCGGTATTAGTTTTCGCTTTATCGATACTGCAGGCATTCGCGAAACTGATGATATAATCGAAGGTTTGGGAATTCAAAAGACCTTTCAGAAAATTGAACAGGCTCAAGTTGTTATTTATTTGTTCGATGCGCAGAAATTCGGATTACAGGATTCAAAATTCACGGTTGAGATTCAAACCATAAAAAATAAATATCCGTTAAAAAACCTTTTAATTGTTGCCAATAAAGTAGACCAACTTTCCAAAGAAGCACTGGAACAACTCAAACAAACCCTTAGCACCATAACCGGATCCTTTCATTTATCACTATCTGCAAAAACAGGGCAAGGGGTTGAAGAACTTCAAAACACACTACTCAATTTTGTTAATACTGGGGCGCTGCGCAATAATGAAACTATTGTGACCAATAGCCGCCATTATGATGCTATGCTTAAGGCATTGGATGAAATAACAAGAGTTCAGAAAGGCATGGACCAAGACTTGAGCGGAGACCTGTTGGCTATAGACATTCGGCAGGCGCTTCATTATTTTGGAGAAATAACGGGAGAGATCAGTAATGACGAACTTTTGGGAAATATTTTCGCCAATTTCTGTATTGGGAAGTAATTACATTTCCCTTGCTACCCTAAACACTTCTTTTTCTTACTATTAGACGGTTTTTCTTTCCTTTATTTGTTGCTAATTTTCCTTTTTATTGCTTATATTTGTTTCTAATCTGTTGCTAACAGCAACAAATCTGTTGCTAACAACAGATTTTTTAGACCGTGGCGAAATGATGTTACATACAGATACATTCTGATATCTCCAGTTATCTACAGTGACAGAAACAAGCCTAAAAAGATTATACAATGAGCAGCAACATCGAAATACGTAAAATTTGTCAAGATTGCGGAAATTCATTTATCGCCCGAACTACCGTCACAAAATTCTGTAGTCACAAATGCGCTTCGAGAAATTACAAAAAACGTAAGCGAGATGAAAAAATCCAGCAAGTGGCTCCAGTAAGTGTTCAACGAATGGAATTCAATCAAGAGCAATTAAAGGACAAGGACTTCTTAAGTATAGATGAAACCTGCAAATTATTAGGTACAAGCCGGATGACGATATATCGTCAGATTAAGAGCGGGAATATTAAAGCAGGGAAGATTGGTAGACGTACCATTATCAAGAGAACGGAAATCGATAAACTTTTTCAATAATGAAGGTAACACTAAGAAAACGCAATCAAGGTGGTAAAACCAGTTTATACTTGGATTATTACCACAAAGGGAAACGCAAAACGGAATACCTTAAGCTCTATCTTGACCCTACGGCCAAAACCAAAGAACAGAAAGAAGTCAATAAAAAAACACTCCAAGTGGCCGAAACCATTCGAGCGCAAAGGCAAATCGAAATTCAAAACGGTGTTTATGGCTTCCGCGATAATGAAAAATTAAAAGGAAGCTTCACCAATTATATTGAGCTACTTACTGAAAAAAGAAAAGACAGTACCGGCAATTACGGCAATTGGGACAGTATGTTAAAGCATTTAAAAGCTTACATTCCTTGGGATATTACCTTTGCCGAAGTAAACAGAGAATTTGTCCAGGGCTTTAAAGAGTTCCTGGATAAGGAAGTAAAAACGAAAGGCAACCAAAGTCTTTCCCAGAACTCCAAATACTCATATTTCAATAAACTTAGAGCGGCATTGAAACAAGCTGTTAAAGACGGCATCATTCCCACCAATCCGGCAGAAGGAATTGATGGTTTTAAGCAAGGCGAACCTCAGCGCGAATTCCTAACCCTTGAAGAACTTCAAGCTGCGGTTAAAGCGGAATGTGAAATTCCACAAATGAAAACAGCTTTCATATTTTCTTGCTTAACTGGATTACGCTGGTCAGACATAAATAAACTACTTTGGTCAGAAGTTCAACACTCCAATGAAATGGGTTATTACATACGTTTCAGACAAAAGAAAACCAAAGGAGCAGAAACACTTCCTATCTCCGCCCAAGCCTTCGGCTTGCTTGGAGAACGTCAAGATAAGGATGAAAGAGTATTCAAAGGGTTAAAATATTCAGCGTGGCATAATCTAAAATTACAGCAGTGGATGATGAAAGCCGGCATTTCCAAAACCATTACCTTTCATTGCGCTCGGCATACATACGCTACTTTACAACTTTCGGCAGGTACCGACATTTATACCGTATCAAAACTTCTTGGCCATAGGGAATTAAGAACCACTCAGATTTACGCCAAGGTCATAGATGCCAAGAAAAAGGAAGCCGCCAACAAAATACATCTCGACTTATGAAACGGGAACAAGACATTTTTAACGACATCCAGAATAAAGGGCTTCGTCCTTGGCTTGATATAAATAGTGTTGATGAGGTTTTTAGTCAAAAGTTTCACAGCCTAAAAGTTTACACCTCAAACCATCATCTTCAGTATCAACTAACCTTTGATAGACCAATTGACTATAAAACCAAATATTATCATCGATTAATCCTCAACACTCTTAAAATGGATTTCGATATAATTTTCAAAACCATTGACGAAGATAGGGATGAAAGTCTCATCCTTTATTGGTTGGATAATATTCTTAACAAACGATTAAAAACACAATTGAGGGACATTGGAACGCTCATAAAACAAAAGGATTTCGCACTCTCATACATCAATCCAAAAAACACGTCTTACCAAATAGATCAGCAACATAAAGCAGACACCTATATAATGCAGTTGCTCAAGCTCGCTTTGATGCAGTTGTATTTAGAAGTGCAGGAAGCTTTCAAAGATTGGGTCGCTGATGAATTAATTGTTGAAGATTTTTACACCCAGCTTCTACTGGAACCTATCCCGGAAAAGCTACCCATCCAAAAAATCCAAATTCTCGAAATTGAGCCGGAACCAGTCAAGAAGCGCAAACCCAAAAAAGAAGTCGAATCCCTCCCTTTCTATTCTTTCTCCTATAAACAATACCCTACTCATCAGGATAAATTAACAGATTTATGGGACAGCCTAAAACTCAACAATTTCATAAGTACAGATACTCCACTACCCACATTCAAAAAGATTTTTTCAGGAACTGAAATCAACAACCCTGTTAAATGGACAGGAAAAATAAGTGAGCTTTATTACTTCATTAAATTAATTTACACAGATTTCAAACTTGTTGAGGACTTGAAACAAGACCAATGGAAGGTTACTTGCAAATGCTTCGTTGATAAAGACGGAAATTCATATATTTTCAGGCAATTCCGCGGGCAGAAACGCCCAAGCCTCACAGGCCATAAAATAGATAAAGCCGTAAACCTACTCAAATAGCGTACTCTACACTTTACACCCCCTATTCTTTTTCAGTTTTTATTTAGCCCTTGTTTTTATCAAACAAGGGTTTTTGCCTTTGTTTGACCACTCTACACTCTACACTCTACACTACACCTTGTGCAAGCACCCTATAACAGCCTGTTTCCCGTCATACTTTAGCCCTGTATTCGGAAATCGAATATGACTTTTGGCCAAGAGTCTTTTACTAATTCTTAAATCCAAAATAAAATGGAAGAGATATTAAAAAGGCTTGAAATTATAGAAAAGCACGTATTAGACCAGAACATCATTCTGAAGAATGTACTCAACTTCAATGAAGCTTGTAAGTACTTGGAACTATCACAGTCGCATTTGTACAAACTTACAAGTGCCGGCAGCATTCCTCACTACAAACCCAACGGTAAAAAATTGTATTTCAACCGTGCCGAATTGGAAGAGTGGTTATTGCGTAACCGCAATACCACACAGGAGGAAATCGACAAGCAAGCAGCTAATTATCTAATCAAAAAAGGGAGGGTAAAGCTATGACAGAGATAATCGATTTACTCTTGGCACTCTCCCAAGAGATTAAGGACCTAAAAACACGTATCGACATTACCAGGGCAACGAGAGTAGAACGCCTAAAAGATACGTGGATTGACAATCAAGATGTAATGCAAATGCTACACATAAGTCAGCGCACCCTGCAAACGCTCCGGACAAATGGTACTATTCCCTTTAGCCGGATACGAGGCAAGTTTTATTACAAGGTAACCGACATTGAGAAGCTTTTGCAAGACCATTATTATAACCCAAATTTCAAATGCGATGGAAATAAGTAAAGAAGCAATTCTAAACAAAACGCATTATGGGTTAAAAATTTATGCCTACATCCTACGGCAGTATTATCCTGAATCAGTCCTTTCCCTAAAGGGAAGGGACTGCGGGATAACCCGAAACCCATTCAATGGCGGAAAGGACACATTACAAATAAATATTGTTGACAATGTTGCCCACCACTATGACACAGAACTAACCGATTTTAAAGGAGATATTTTTGAGTTTGCATCGTATCACTTTAAAACATTGAAAGAACAGGATTTATTGATAAAATTGAATGACGCACTGCATCTGCGTATTGGTCAAAAGAACAGTTTTTACAATAAGGAAGAACTCCAACCTGCGGTTGCGTTTCCCGAAATCGCAACACAGGCTTCGCCCGTGTTCAGCTATTTTCAAAAACCTGTAACCAATATAATCCCAAATCGGCAAGCCTCTTTGGTTGAGGTGTTCCACCTCATCAAAGGAGATGATTTTGCTTTGTGTACAAGTACACTTCGCAAAATTCAAGATGTCAAAAAAGCCCGAAAGTATAAGGCGTTTCATTTCGATTATGTAACCTTTTCCGGATTGTTCTCAAAACGAAATGATAAGGACCTTAAAAAGCATTCGGGACTTTTAACTATTGACTTTGACCACCTCAAAGATATTTCCAATTTAAGGGAAGCTTTGCTCAAAGATGAATACTTTGAAACCGAACTTCTTTTTACATCACCTTCCGGTGATGGCCTAAAGTGGGTTATCCCTATTGAATTAACCAAAGTCAAACACCAAGATTTCTTTAAAGCGGTCGCCAACTACATCCAGCATTCATACAGCTTGGAAGTGGACGCATCGGGCAAAGACATTTCAAGAGCCTGTTTTTTACCACACGACCCTAATGTTTTTATCAATCCAAAATATTTATAAGTTATGCAGAAAAAAACGTTTAATCCGTTGGATTGGATGGAAAACCCAACCCAACAACAGCAACTTACAGAACAGAACCTCCCACCAGTTACAGACAATAATTCAGACGTTGAAAAAATCATCAAAAACATTGAAGCAAATCAAATTGATATTGCCCCAAATTATAACGACTGGATTAACATAGGCTTCGCCTTCGCGGATGAATTTGGAGAAACTGGAAGAAACCTGTTCCACAGGGTCAGCCAATACTATTCCGGCTACAATTCAAAGGAATGCGACAAGCAATTTGACAATTGCCTAAGGTCAAAAGGTCAAGGCGTTTCCCTCAAAAGTTTCTTCTTTCTTGCCAAACAGGCGGGAGTTTCGATTGCTACGCAATCTCACAATCCCCGCCCTTTTTCGCTTGCTAATCGCAAGCAGAAAAATGGAGTTGAGCAAGAAAGTAGCCACCCTGAAGAACAGCCACGGGAAGTTATGCCAACCTTCCCAAAATCAATATATCCTGAACTTCCCGAATTCTTGCAACAGGTCGTTGCTATCGCAACTTCCGATGAAGAAAAAGATATTTTGCTCTTAGGTTCCCTGGTCGCCATCAGTGCCTGTTTACCAAAAGTCTATGGCATTTATGACGGTAAAAAAGTATTCTCCAATCTATTTCTTTTTGTTACAGCCCAAGCTTCAGCAGGTAAGGGCCGGATGGTGCATTGCCGCCAATTGGTAAATCCCATTCACAAGGAATTACGCGAAGAAGCCAAATTACATAAACAACATTACGAACTTGATTTAGCGGAATACAACGCCAAAAAAGGAAAAGAAGAAGGTGTAGAAAAGCCCGCAAGACCTCCTGAGAAAATGCTCTTCATTCCTGCAAACAATAGTTCTACGGGAGCCTATCAGCTTTTAGGCGACAGCGATGGCAAAGGATTGATTTTTGAAACCGAGGGCGATACCTTGGCACACGCTTTTAAAAGCGATTACGGAAATTACAGCGATGGTTTCCGAAAAGCGTTCCACCACGAAACCATTTCCTATTACCGCAGAACCGATCGCGAATTTGTCGACATTGAAAGCCCTTGTCTTTCCACCGTCCTCTCTGGAACGCCAAAACAAGTTTCGGCTTTAATCCCTAATGCCGAAAACGGCCTGTTCAGCCGTTTCATATTCTATTATATGAATGTTAACCCCGTTTGGAAAAACGTTTTTGCAAGTACAACAGACAATGGTCTGGATGATTACTTTGAAGATCTTGGCAACCAGTTCTATGAACTCTATAAGTTGCTTAAAAACAACGGTGAATTCCAATTTCATTTAACCATTGACCAACAAGACCAATTCAACAAGTTTTTTGAAGAAATACAAAGCAAATACATAAACCTTCAAGGCTTGGACTATATGGCAACCATCCGCAGGTTGGGACTTATCGCCTACCGCTTCTGTATGCTGTTTTCGGCTTTGCGCATTTTGGAGACAGGAGATATGACAAACAAACTCGTTTGTGAAGAAAGAGATTTTCAAGCTACGCTTAAAATCATTAAAGTCCTGGTAGTACATTCCGGTAAAGTTTTTAGTGAGTTGCCCGCAGAAGAACAAAAGCCTTCACGCAAAAACAGAAAAGAAAAATTCCTTCAAGCGTTGCCCAAAAACTTCAACAGACAGAAATATTTGGAGGTCGCCAAAACCCTAAAAATCCCTTCAAAAACAGCCGAAGGCTACATCACCAGTTTTATAAAATCCAACCTCATCCACCGTGAGCAACAGGATAATTATATCAATCTATCCATTGAGGAAACTGAGGAAGTTAAGGAAGTCAAGGAAGAATAATCCTTAGCTTCCTCAATATCCTTAAAATCCTTGCTTATTAACATTTCTTTTATTTCTTCTCTTTTTTATATTTTACTTTCCTATATTTGGCATTATCTGTCAAGTACAAAGATGCCACAATGAAGACATTTGCGAATAAATTAAAAAGTTTAAGATTAAAAAAAGAACTGTTGCTCAGGCAGGTTGCGGCCGCAATAGATGTGGACACCTCAATGGTCAGCAAGTTTGAAAACGGGGAACGCTTCCCAACAAGAGAACAAATTGAGAAGCTCGCTACTTTTTTTAGGGTACCGGAGAATGATTTCCTTGTGGAAGCTTTAAGTGACAAACTTAGATACGACTTTAGCGAAGAACCCTTGGCAATAGAAATACTCAAACGGACAATAAAAAAATTGAACTTAAAATCTATAAATGATTAAGCCCAACCTTTGCACCACAAATATGAAATTCTTTACTGTCAGAGCTGTCCGCAATAATAATGGATATAAGCCAGCTATATCAGAAAAAATAATTGTGTTAAGGCTAAATAAATATTTTAAGTGAATAAATTATCTACATATCACGCCAAATACTTCGCTTATGATTTAACAAGGCAATTACCTGCCAATGATATTGGTAAATTGACCGCATCCTTACAAGATGCTCAAGTAGATTTAAACCCTCATCAAGTAGAAGCAGCACTTTTTGCTTTTAAATCACCATTATCTAAAGGGGCTGTTTTGGCTGATGAAGTTGGCTTAGGAAAAACCATTGAAGCTGGCATCATTCTATCACAGCAATGGGCAGAAAAAAAAAGGAAACTCTTAATTATTGGTCCTTCCAACTTACGGAAACAATGGAGTCAAGAATTGACAGACAAATTTTACTTGCCTTCTGTTATTCTTGAAGCTAAATCTTTCAACAGTAAAATTAAAGAAGGTAATCTAAATCCTTTTGACCAAGAGGATATAATTATCATTTGCTCATTTCATTTTGCCAAAAACAAAGCACCTTACTTAAAACACATTAATTGGGATTTAGTCATTATTGATGAAGCCCACCGTTTACGTAACGTATATAAGCCATCAAATAAAATAGGTAACGCAATAAAAGACGCCTTAGACCACTGCAAAAAAGTGTTGTTAACCGCAACACCTTTGCAAAATTCTATTTTGGAGTTATACGGTTTAGTAAGTCTCATTGACCCATACATTTTTGGAGACTTAAAAAGTTTCAAAAGTCAGTTTAGCAGAAATATTGATGAAGAAAATTTTACAGATTTACGAAACCGTTTACAGCCCATTTGTAAGCGTACTTTAAGACGACAGGTTTTAGAATACATCAAATACACCGAGCGTAAACCTTTAGTTCAGGAGTATTTTCCAAATGAAGATGAAACAACGCTTTACAATTGGGTAACGGACTATCTACAACGACCAAAACTGTATGCTTTACCATTCAGTCAGAGGCAATTAATGACCTTAATACTTCGTAAACTTTTAGCATCATCTACTTATGCCATCTACGGTACTTTAGATGCTTTAGTCAAGCGTTTGGAAAACATCATTACCAACCACAATGCAATTGAGGAAGAAGATGAAATGACTATTGACTTTGAAACCTATTATGAAATTCAAGACGAATGGGAAAGCGAAGAAGAAGATGAAAGTGAAGTCGAAGATAATTTTGAGGAAATTGTTTATACAGAGGAAGAAATTGAAGAAGTTAAAAGTGAATTAGCCGACTTAGAAAAGTTTCGGGCTTTAGCTCAACGCATTAGAAAAAACTCAAAAGCAGAAAAATTATTCACTGCCTTAGAAAGAGGGTTTACAGCCTTAGAATCATTGGGTGCTAATCAAAAAGCTCTAATCTTTACAGAGTCCAGAAGAACACAAGATTTTATTTGCAACCTACTGGAAGCAAGAGGGTATGCAGATAAAGTAGTTAAGTTTAACGGAAGCAATGCAGATCAAAAATCGAAAGAGATTTATGCAGCTTATCTGAAAAAACACAAAGGCACAGATATTTTAACAGGCTCATTAACTGCAGATAAAAGAGCTGCCATAGTTGATTATTTCAAAGAGGAAGCAACTATAATGGTGGCAACCGAAGCAGCTGCCGAAGGTATCAACTTACAGTTTTGTTCTTTGGTTATCAATTTCGACCTGCCTTGGAATCCTCAACGTATTGAACAACGTATTGGAAGATGCCACCGTTACGGTCAAAAATATGATGTTGTAGTTATCAATTTCCTCAACAAAGCCAATGCGGCCGACCAACGTGTTTATGAACTCTTAGACCAAAAATTCCGCTTATTTGATGGCGTTTTTGGGGCTTCTGATGAAGTTTTAGGTAGCATTGGCAATGGTGTTGATTTTGAAAAAAGAATCGCTACAATCTATCAGCAATGCCGAACCACAGAAGAAATACAAACGGCTTTTGATGATTTACAACAAGAATTAAAGCCTGACATTTCCGAAAAAGTACAGGAAACCAGAAAAGTATTGATTGAAAACTTTGATGAAGAAGTAAGAGAGAAACTCAAAACCAATCTTTTTGAAAGTACCGAAAACCTTAACCGCTTTGAAGAACGATTATGGGATACCACAAAATTCTATCTAAACAGCTCAGCCCAGTTTGATGATGAAAACTATACGTTTACCTTAACGAAAAATCCATTCCCAAATGTATCTATTCATCAAGGTCCGTATATGATTTTGAAGCCTAAGCAAGGGCAACGTAAATCGGATATTGATGTGCCTGATGACACCAATATTTATCGTATAGGTCATAAGTTAGCCAAAGAAATTTTAGGTGCTTGCAAGCAACTCAATACAGCTCCCAAAGAATTAATCTTTGATTATTCTAACACCCCAACCAAAGTAACTGCACTTGAAAGCTACATTGGGCAATCGGGTTGGTTACAGGTAAGCCATTTAGAAATCAATTCTTTTGAGTTTGAAGATTTTTTAATCACGGCTTGCATTACGCATAATGGCAAAACCATTGATAAGGAAATAGCCCAACGCTTCTTTTCTATTCAAGCCACTGAAGGTCAAAACCTTTATGCACCAGAAGATATCAAAAAAACTTTAGAAGAAGTATTGTACAGCGAAACGCAAAGCGTTATTTCAGAAAATGCTAACCGTAACAAAGACTTTTTTGATACCGAAATAGATAAGCTCGACCAGTGGGCAGATGATATGAAATTAAGTTTGGAAAAAGAAATAAGAGATTTAGATGCTGAAATAAAACTCAAGAAATCGGAAGCTAAAAAAATGCTCAACCTGGAAGCTAAAGTAAAAGCCCAAAGAGCCATTAAGGATTTAGAAAAGAAACGAAGCGAAAAACGACAACACCTTTTTGAAGCTCAAGATACCATAGACGACCGCAAGGAAAACCTATTAGACGAGATTGAAAGGCGTTTAAAGCAAGAAGTGAACACCACCGAACTATTCACCATAAAATGGAAGATGAAATAATATGAGAGAACACATAAATATATATTGTGATGAAAGTTGCCATCTCCAAAACGATAAACAATCCGTTATGGTTTTGGGTGCTATTCATTGCCCAGCTTCAAAAAAGGATGAGATTTTTCTACGAATAGATGAATTAAAAAGAAAATACATTCTCATACCAAAGTATAATAAACACCCTAAGGAAAACAGAACCTATTATGAGATAAAATGGAATAAGGTTTCTAAAAGTCAAATAGATTTTTATCGGGATATAATTGATTACTTCTTTGATGATGATGATTTATCATTTCGTGTTTTAGTAGTACCCGATAAGTCTTTATTAGACTACGAAAAATATGGTCATACACACGATACTTTTTACTACAAAATGTATTTCAGTATGCTAAAAGCTATTTTACAGCCTGAATTTGCTCATAATATTTATATAGATATTAAAGATACACGAAGCAGGGAGAAAGTGCATAAATTGGAAAACGTACTCCGAAATGACAAATACGATTACAATAAAGAAATCATAAAAAAAGTACAGCAAGTTCGTTCTCACGAAGTAGAATTAGTCCAATTGGCAGACTTACTTATTGGTGCGGTTTCTTATGTGAGCAGAGGTTTGAATACAAGTGAGGCAAAAAATGAATTGATTGAATTGATAAGACATAGATCAAGGTATTCTTTATTAAAATCCACACTTATAAAAGAAAGGAAGTTTAATATTTTTATTTGGGAATCTTCTAAATACATCAGTACAATATGAGCGAAGTAGAAGAATTAATATTCCCAGACTTAGAATATTTTGAAGATTACAACGGTAATTTTCAAAATTACTTTCAAGCAGTTTATAAAATCTTTGAAAAGGACTTTATCAAAAAGAACACTCATTTTCAAGGAGTAAGGGTATCCGCACAGAAATTTCCTTTGGTAGATGGCATACATAGAACGTTTTATCATATCACTCACGAAGGAGAGGACGAACAAAACAGAGAACCAGACTTTAGACGAATGGAAAGAATACGTTTTCCAAAATTCTGTATTGAAAATTGCCCCCACGAGCATTTGTTAATTTGGAAAAATCAAAGAGGTAGAGATACACGAATACTAATTTTTAATGAATCAGAGGGATACCTAACAGTACTCACAGAACGTAAAGACTACCATTTATTTTGGACAGCTTATTACATTACATCAAACAGAAGAAAGAATAATTTAATTGAAGAATATGAAGCCTATAAAAAAGCCAAAACCGCTTAGGGTTGCCAAACGGTTTCTATACTCCTTTAACACTTACAGTCCTAAGACTTGGTTACTGAGCTGGTGCAAAGGTACAAATATTTTTGATATTTAGGGCATATTGGTTGGATAAAAAAGATAGAGACGAAATAGAAAACGAAAATATAAAATGATAAATCCTAAACTGTCTTACAGGATTCGCAGGATTTAAGGATGAATAAGATTTAAAACATAGTGAACCTTGTGAAACACTTTGTGAGCCTTGTGGTAAGAAATCTTAACCGCGAAGAACACAAAAAATACACGAAGCACACAAAGAAAATAGTATGGCAAAAAAGAATTTACAAAAACTCGAACTCACTTGGATAGGCAAAGGCGAAGAACCTAAGCTCGAACCTCGTATTCTCATAGAAAACCCAGAGTACAGCTATGGCGACCCCAATAGCCCCAATATGCTCATACACGGAGACAACCTCCTTGCTTTAAAAGCCCTCGAACAGGATTATGCAGGTAAAGTAAAGTGTATTTACATTGACCCACCTTATAATACTGGGAGTGCCTTTGAGTATTATGATGATGGCGTGGAGCACTCTATTTGGTTATCCCTAATGCGTGACAGGTTGAAGATTCTTTATAAGCTACTTAGTAATGACGGTTTTATTTTTGTGCAAATTGACAATAATGAAATGGCTTATCTAAAAGTTTTAATGGATGAGATTTTTGGAAGAAAAAATTTTGTTAATGATATAATTTGGAAACGAAGAGGTGGTGCAGCAAATCCGTTAAATAGACTGAATAACGTAACAGATTTTATTCTATGGTATTCAAAGACTCCCGAAAACCTTGTTGAGCCTATATACACCTTAGAAGATGACCATACTCAAAAATATATTAAGGAAAGGTTTAAAGGTAAACTTCCTGATGGTCGAGTATATATGCTTGCACCAATTGAAAGAAATGCAAAGCTTGGTATGAGAGAAACTCTTCGTTATGAATATAAAGGATACAAACCTAAATGGGGTTGGATGGTTTCAGAGGAGAATTTAAAAAAAATGGACAGTGAACAGAAAATTCATTGGAACACTAAAGGAAGACCAAACAGAAGAGTTTTTTTAGAAGAATATAAAGGGCAACCAGTTGGTAATTTATGGACAGATATAAAAGTAATAAATCCTATGTCCGCAGAAAGATTAGATTTTGATGGGCAAAAACCAGAAGCACTTCTTCAAAGAGTTTTTAAGTTAACTACCAATCCTGGGGATTTAGTTTTAGATAGTTTTTTGGGGTCAGGCTCAACAGCAGCAGCGGCACACAAAATGAAGTTGAAATACATAGGAATTGAATTAAGAGATCAAGTATATTCATTTACTATACCAAGATTACAGCGAATCATTAATGGTTCTGATCTAGGTGGTATAACCTCCACCGAAAACTGGAAAGGAGGTGGCGGTTTCAAGTTCTATACCCTTGCACCCAGTTTATTAAAGAAAGATAAGTTTGGTAATGAAATAATAAACCCAAGCTACAATGCCGATATGTTGGCCGCAGCTATGGCAAAACAAGAGGGTTTTAAATACCAGCCCGATGAAAACATTTACTGGAAACAGGGCCAAAGCAGCGAACAGGATTTTATTTTTACCACTACTCAGTTCCTAACGGTAGAAGCCTTAGACAGCATCAAAGACGAAATGAAACCAGACGAAACTTTGCTTATTTGTTGCAAGAGTTTTCAAAAAGAATGCAAAGGCAAGTTTGGCAACATTACCATCAAGAAAATTCCTTTAATGCTTTTGGGCAGATGCGAATATGGCAAAGAAGATTACAGCTTAAATATTATCAATATGCCTGTAGAAGATAAAAACGAAGATTCAGAGGATACTATTGAAGAAATCAGCGTACAAGCCATTAGAGATAAAAACAAATCAACCGACCAAACCTCATTATTTTAATTTATGAATTCAACCGCCAGAACTATAAAACAACGCTTATCACTACGTCAACCACTCCAAGATTCACTCGATATTGTGGCTCAACTTTGCCAAGATTTAGAGCTTAAAAAAGAAGTCGATTTAGAAGCAGAATTAGAAAAGGTAAAAGCTCATTTTCCTACTTGCACCGATTTTGAAAGAGACTTTGTTTCCCTTGCATTCTCTATTGCCACAGGTGTAGGTAAAACCCGTTTAATGGGTGCTATTGTAGCTTATTTATATTTGCAAAAAGGTGTCAAAAATTTTTTCATTTTAGCACCAAACTTGACCATCTATGATAAACTCATAGAAGACTTTGGCAATCCTGCCTATCACAAATATGTTTTTAATGGTATTTCGGAGTTTGTACACAACAGACCCGTAGTAATTACAGGCGATAATTATGCACAGCAAGGAGCTTTATTTTCAGATTCAGAAATTCGCATCAATATTTTCAATATTGCCAAGTTCAATTCAGATAACAGAGGCACAAAAAAAGGAGGTATAAGTTTAGCCCCAAAAATCAAAAGACTATCGGAGTATTTAGGGCAATCCTATTGGGAATATCTATCAGGTTTAGAAGATTTAGTCATTCTTATGGACGAAGCACACCGCTACCACGCAGATGCTTCTAAAAATGCCATCAATGAGCTAAAACCTATATTAGGTATAGAAATGACTGCCACACCATTTGATGAAAAAGGCAAGCAATTCCAAAACATTGTGTTTGAATATTCCTTAGCCCAAGCCTTATCAGATGGTAAATACGTAAAAAACCCGGCTATTGCCACTCGAAAGAATTTTCAAAAAGGTTCTTTGAGTGACCGTGAAGTTGAAATCATCAAATTGGAAGATGCCATTAGCATACACCAAGACACGAAAAACGAGTTGGAAATCTATTCCAGAAACAATGAAGTAAAATTGGTAAAGCCATTCATTTTGGTGGTTTGTAAAGACATTGCCCACGCTAAAGAAATATATGAACTCATCAATACAGATGCCTTTTATGATGGGCAATACAAAGGCAAAGTATTACAGATAGATTCATCAACTAAAAAGGAGGAAGATATTGAACAACAGTTTATTTCATTAGAAAGTACAGATAATGAAATAGAAATTGTAATCCACGTAAATATGCTCAAAGAGGGTTGGGACGTGACCAACCTATACACCATTGTGCCACTTCGTGCCGCCAATGCAGGTATATTAGTAGAACAAACCATTGGCAGAGGATTAAGATTACCCTATGAGGGCAAACGAACAGGCGTAGATAAAATTGATAAATTAACGGTAGTAGCTCACGAAAACTTCAATGCTGTTATTGAAGCAGCCCAAGACCCTAATTCGATATTGAACAAAATGAGTTTTGTAGAAATAGCCGAAGAAGATTTATCTACCAAAACCGTAGTAGTTACCTCTCAACCAGTAATGGAGCAAACCTTTGTAAAGGAACAGGAGAAAATCAACGTAATTGTCAATCCACAAGACAAACAAAAGGCACAAAACAACTTAGATGCTAAAAAAGCAATAATCAATGTACTTCCCGATTTTGGTAGTTTACCCGAAGTTAGAAGAGTAGAAGATTTAAGCAAAGAAGAAGTAAAACGTAAAGTCATTAGGCAGGTAGAGAAAAACCTATCCGAAGGTCAAGGTAATCTTTTTGCAGCTCAAATTATTGCGGAAGCTAATGAAGTGTATGATACAATGGTAACAGAATACAAAAAGAATATCATTGAAATACCACGTATGGACTTGGTGCAAGGCGAAACCAGAGCAGAGTTCAAACAATTTGATTTAGACATTACAGGATTCAATTTTCAAGCCTTAGAGCAAGAAATTATCCGAATGGGCTTAAAAGATAAGCAAGTAGAAACACTCAAAGCAAAATCAAGCGGTTCGTATGGCAATCCTATCAAACTCATCATTGCAGAATTAATTGATTACCCAGAAATTGATTATGATGAAAATGCAGACTTATTGTATCATTTAGCCACCCAAGCCTACGAAGCTATCAAAGCCAATATAAGCAACGAAGAAGAATTGCCTTCGGCAATCTTCCAATTCAAAGCAGCAATAGCGGAAAAGGTTTACAATCAAATGAAACAGCACTTTCATTTGCATTCAGCAGATTATGTTGCTCCACGAGTCTTTCCATTTATACGCATCGAGCAATGGAGCTTTTCATCATTGGTAAATGCAGGCTACAAAGACTATCGAGACATTGTAAGCCCTACCAATATGATTCCTAAATATGTATTCAGAGGTTTTGAAAAAGCCTGTCATTTTGAATACAAGTTTGACAGTAAAGCCGAACAAGATTTAGCCTTTGTATTAGAAAATGATGCATCAGTAATCAAGTGGTTAAGACCAGCACCCAACCAATTTAGAATTTATTGGGACAACACCTCAAAAAGGTATGAACCCGACTTTATTGTAGAGACAGAAAGCACAATTTATATGCTTGAAGTCAAGCGTTCCGACCAAACCGAAGAAGAAACCGTATTAGCCAAAAAAGTAGCAGCAGAACGCTTCTGTAGATACGCATCAGAATACACAGCAGCTAATGAAAGTAAAGAGTGGAAATATTTAATACTTCCGCACAATGAGGTAAGCAGAACCGTAAGTATGAACTATTTAACAACTAAATATCAAGGATAGAAAATCTTTTATTTGACAAACTCCTAAACATCCCCAATTTATGAACCGCTAAAAACACCCGAACCAATGGAAAATCTCTGTTTCAACATTCTAACATTCGAGCCTCCCCAGAACGACCTAACACTATATTTCAGTAATATAGAAGATGAAACTCTTAATAGAGTATATCACACCAAAGTCCCTGATGAAGTAATCGAAAGATTTGAGAAACAGGAGCATTACTACACCTCTTTTGACAAAGAGGCTCCACACTCTTTTCCTGTTACCAAACTTATCAGTCCAGCCTACGAAACAAGGAAAAATATAGACGGGGAAGATCGTTCATATATAGTTCAAAATTCAGCTTGGTCTATTTCTATTTTAAAACGATACTTTAACGCCAAAATACACGAATACTTTAAGAATAAAGAGTTTCTCGTAAAACCCAATTTCATCCACGATACAGAAATATGGATCCCAAGCCAAAAGTTTGATAGTACAGGTCAATTCGATCTCTACGACCGTTACTGTATAAAAGTGCAATTCAAAACAGTAACAAAGCAACTGGAGCTCTTAGTAACTTTCGAAGGCGTTTCTAAGGTTTATAAAGAATCAGTTGAGGTACTTCAAAACCTTGTTTCCCCTACCGCCTACAATTGGGTAATATTTGAAAATGAACTATATAGATTTGAAGAATTGCCAGATGCCGGAAAAAGAGCTTACGGCCAAGTGTTTCCAGTATGGAATTTCAGAACCCGAGACGCTTTGGGTGAAACAACAGGAGCGCCTGATAAGTCAAACAAATACATAAAATTTAAAAAGGGCATTGATTTATTTTACGCAGAACACCTTGACAACAAAAAATTTAGAGCAATCATCCCTATAACTTCTAATGGATTTATCCGTGTCCCCGAAATCAAAATTGGAAAAGTTAGAAGCAATAGCAATCAATTATTGTTCGGCAATAACAAAACCGGAATTGTTCCAATGAACGGTCTCAAAGACTATGGCCCTTATGGATTAAGCAATACCACGAAAATTCATTTCTTTTTTATTTTTCATAAACGTGACCAAAAAATTACGGAAAAAATAGATAGTTTTTTCCAAGGCAAAGAAAAAAGATTTAGTGGATTATACCAGTTCATTCGCACAACTTATCATACCGAACCTAATTTCAGTATAAGATTTAAGGACTTAGATAACCCGTGGCCAGAAATCTATGCCCAACTAACTGAAAAACATTTCGAACCGGATATTCGATACATCGCAATATACATCAGCCCGTACTCCAAAAATTCAGCGGACATATCCAGAAGAAGAATATATTACCAACTCAAAGAATTATTGCTTAAAAAAGGAATTTCATCCCAAGTAATAGATGCGGAAAAGGCAATGAATAACGCCAATTTGCATTATAGTTTACCAAACATAGCCATTGCTATTTTAGCAAAATTAAAAGGCATTCCTTGGCGTCTGGATAACACTCTTGAGAAAGAATTGGTGGTTGGTGTAGGAGCTTTTAAAAACTATGACTTCGATATTAAATATATAGGAAGTGCTTTTAGTTTTTTCAATAACGGGCAGTTTAATCGTTTCGAATGCTTCAGACAAGACCAAACCAAAGAATTGGCAGGTTCCATCAAAAGAGCGGTAAAGGAATACGCATCCAATAATCCCGATATAAAACGGTTGATAATTCACTTCTATAAAACAATGCGCAGGGATGAATTGGCACCTATTGAGGAAGGCCTAAGAGATTTAGAATTGGAAATCCCAGTTTTTATTGTATCCATCAACAAAACTGAATCCTCCGATATTGTCGCGTTTGATTTAAACTGGAAGGAATTAATGCCACTTAGTGGCACATTCATCAACATAGGTTTCAATAAATTCCTGTTGTTCAACAACACACGCTATAATAACGGTTCTTATAATTTCAGTGAAGGTTTTCCCTTTCCCATCAAGCTTAAAATTGAATGCACTCATCGAGAATTGGCAGAAGATATAAAAGTAGTACGAGAACTAATAGACCAGGTATATCAGTTCAGCAGATTGTATTGGAAATCAGTGCGCCAGCAAAACCTACCTGTTACCATAAAATACCCCGAAATGGTAGCAGAAATGCTCCCCCACTTTGACGGCAACGAAATCCCCGAATTTGGAAAAGACAACCTATGGTTTTTGTAGCCGGAGTAATCGCAAGTCTCTACCTTAACTTATTGTTTAGGGTTTCCTTTTGGTTGCGAGAAAAATATTAAAGTATTGCATTTGCATAAAGCCATCTGCGAATACTTGCAAATATTTATTTTTGGTTAAGTTTAAAACGGAGTTGAAATTTTTGGATGAAAGCAACTAAAGTTAATACACAAAAAAATATGGTACATTAAGAAAATGCAAACCGAAGAAGAAATCCTAAAAATAAAAAAAGTGAAAAACACCGCAGTTAGAACTGTGGTTTTAAGACATCTTTTAAGTCAAGAAAAAGCCCAATCTTTAAAAGATATCGAAAACGCATTGGTGTACACGGACAGAAGCTCGATTTTCAGGACACTAAAAACATTTGAGAAAAAAAAAGTCATCCACAGTATTGAAGATGGCTCCGGAATGACCAAATATGCAGTTTGTGCAGAAGGGTGCAATTGCGACCCAAAGGATTTGCACTATCATTTTTATTGCACAAACTGCGAAAAAACCTTTTGCCTTTTCGATGTGACCATTCCCAATATCCAACTTCCCAATAACTTCAAATTACAGCAAGCCAATTTGGTCGTCAAAGGCTTATGCGACAATTGTAACAAATAATCTTTGCAATCGGGTTGCACCAAAAACCAAATACATTTGCACTATTCTTACAACTAGAATTAGCAAATGAAGAAAGCACTTTTAACTACTTTATTTTTAATAACATCAATTTTATCCTTCGCACAAACAAGCGATATTTCGATTTCTGTGGGCAATGCGGAAACTAATGAACCATTAATGGGCGCTACCATATATCTTGAAGAATTGGAGAAAGGCGCGGTAACGGATTTTGACGGAATCGCCACATTCACAGAAATTCCCATTGGCAATCAAATTATAAAAATTTCATACATAGGCTTCAATACCATCGAAACCATTATTGAAATTGGCGCAAAAAAGGAGTTCTCTTTTAAACTCGAACCAGGAGGAAATGAGCTTGACGAAGTTGTCATACAATCCTCAAGAAGCACACGAACCGTAAGAAAAATTCCGACACGAATTGAATATATCGGTGCAGAAGAATTGGGCGAAAAAGCCGTAATGAACCCAACCAATATTTCTATGGTGCTTCGAGAAAGTACTGGAATTCAAATGCAACAAACTTCATTAAGTAGTGGAAATACAAATATTAGAATTCAAGGACTTGATGGCCGATACACCCAACTTTTAAGAGATGGGTTTCCTTTGTATGGTGGATTTTCAAGTGGATTGAGTATTCTACAAATCCCACCATTGGACCTGCAACAGTTCGAAATCATTAAAGGAAGTGCTTCTACGCTTTATGGCGGCGGGGCAATTGCGGGTTTAATAAATATGGTATCCAAAACACCGGATGAAGAACCGGCATTGGATATTATGCTTACCCAAACACAAGCGTTGGGAAGTACCGCAAACGTATTTTACAGCCAGCGAAATGAAAAATATGGCGTTTCGTTGTACGGTTCGGGGCATTACCAAAAAGCATACGACCCGGAAGACGATGGTTTCAGTAATATTCCAAAAACCACTTCGGTTTCATTCAACCCAAAATTCTATTATTATCCCTCAGAAAATACAACCTTTTGGATAGGCCTCAACGGAACGTATGACGACAGAATTGGTGGCGACATTACAAAAATTGAGAGTGGCGAAAATGGAATCCATCAATATACCGAAGAAAACGTTTCAAAAAGATTGAGCAGCCAAGCGGTCTATGAAACACAAATAGATTCGGTCAGTTCCCTGAACATCAAAAACAGCGTCTCGTTTTTTGATAGGAAACTAACGATTCCCGATTTCATTTTTGACGGAAAACAGACCAATACATTCACGGAATTAACCTATCAAAAGGCAGCTAATAGAACAGACTGGATTTTTGGTGCCAACCTCTATTCTTTTAATTTTGATGAAAATGACAAAGCACCGCTACAACGCGACCAAAGCGACCTTACCTATGGTGCGTTCATAAACAATATTTATGATTTTTCAGATAATTGGATTCTGGAAACAGGAATGCGAGCCGATTACAATACAGATTACGGTTTCTTTCCCCTTCCGCGAATTTCATTGCTCTATAAAAACGATAATGGATTTTCAAGTAGAATTGGCGGTGGCTTGGGCTATAATATTCCCGATATTTTCACCGAAGAGGCAGAATACGTCCACTTTGAGAATGTCCTCGCCATAGATAAATCTTCAATAAAGGCCGAACGTTCCTATGGTGTCAACTTTGATGTGAACTACCAAACGCAATTATTTGATGCAGTAGGTTTTTCAATCAACCAACTTTTTTATGTTTCGGCAATCAACAATGGGTTATTGTTAAATGCCACCGATAACGGATTCTTTCGGTTTGAAAATGCAACCGATGAAATTTTGAGCAAAGGTGCGGAAACCAACATCAAGTTTACATACAAAGATTTTCGGTGGTTCTTGAATTACGCACTTATTGACACTAAGTTGAACTATTTGCCCGGCAATCCACAAAAACCGTTAACGGCAAAACATAATGCGGGAAGTGTACTGATGTACGAAGCTGAAAAATGGCGAATTGGTTATGAAACCTTTTACACAGGAAAACAATTATTGTCCAACGGAACAGAAACAGCAGATTTTATAACAATGGGATTGCTTTTGATGCGAAATTTCAAATTTGGGAGTGCATTCGTAAACTTTGAAAACTTTACCGATAGAAGACAAAGCAGTTTTTCGCCATTAGTATTGCCACCACACGACAATCCGGGCTTTCCCGAAATATACGCACCAACCGATGGTTTTATTTTTAGCATAGGTGTCATTATAAAACCTTTTGGAAACGAAGATGACGACTAAAATGAACAAAACAACATTTGTAATTACCAAAATGGACTGCCCTTCGGAAGAAAACTTAATCCGAATGAAACTGGATGGGATTCAAGAAATCAAAAACCTCGATTTTGACATTCCCAACCGAAAATTAACAGTCTTCCACTGCGGGCAAAGTGACCAAATCGAAAAATCAATTCTCGAACTGAATTTAGGCGGGCAAAAATTAACCACTGAAGAAACCGACCAAACAGAATTTAAAGAAAATACAAGCCAAAAAAAACTTCTTTGGACAGTTCTTGCCATCAACTTTGCTTTCTTCGTAATCGAAATGGCAACTGGACTTATTTCCAAATCAATGGGCCTGGTTGCCGACAGCTTGGATATGCTTGCCGACTCCTTCGTTTATGGAATTAGCCTTTTTGCGGTTGGAGGAACCCTAATAAGAAAAAAACGGATTGCAAAACTTGCTGGATATTTTCAAATAACCCTTGCGGTTATAGGATTTATAGAAGTATTGAGACGATTCTTCGGCGCAGAAAAACTTCCCGATTTTACAACAATGATTATCGTCTCAATTCTCGCTTTAATCGCCAACGGGATTTGTCTTTACCTACTACAAAAATCGAAAAGTAAAGAAGAAGCGCATATGAAAGCCAGTATGATTTTCACCTCAAATGATGTAATTATCAATTTAGGAGTTATTACTGCCGGACTTTTAGTGAATTGGTTGAATTCATCAAAACCCGATTTAATAATAGGAACAATTGTTTTTGTGTTAGTTGTTCAAGGAGCATTTAGGATTTTGAAAGTGAGTAAATAAGAGTCATATCCATTTGCAGTTACGTGGCTAAATGCTCGGTTACCGTCGTATTTCCGCTTTCAGTTGAGTATTAAGAGAGCTAATGCGGTTTTGGAGCTATTTTGGCTGTTGAGGCATTACTCCGTTCAGAAATTCGGCTCTAATTTCCGCACCAATTTAAGCTAACCCCGTTTTTTTATAGCGGTATAAGGTGATTCCAATTTTTAAGGAACAAACCCCACCGCACAGCCATTTGCTTTCAGTCGGTTCTTTTCGCTCGTTCGTGCCTCACTCTCTACAATCACCCACTTCCAGCAACGCGCAGCAAGAGTAGCCCACCATTCATTTCCGTTGCACTACAATTCATTCAGGGCCACACTTGCTATTTCAACTCCTGAGTATCATTATAATTGCACAACCTTTGCACGTAATTATTTGTACATTTGTAGAAATTATGAAACTATTCTTTTCCATATCAATGTCAATTTTATTCTTTTTTCAGGGAATTAGCATAGATATGGACTTTTGTGGGCCAATTAAAGAAATTTCAAGTATTATTACCCATTATCAGGATCATAAAATTTATGGCGACTCTTTCCTTGAATATGTAATTGAAGATTACATTGACAATGATGCAAAAAATGAAGGGCATCATAATAACCCAGATAAGGAAAATACACCAGTTCATTCTCATAATCAATGTTGTCATCCTTTAGTATTATTTATTGCGAACAACAATTCGGCCCTAATCAATCGACTAAAGTTTGAAGATAAAGAGCCGTTCAATTTATATACAGTTAACTTCTATTCCAGATATCTGGAATCTCTCTTCCAACCCCCGCGAGTATAATTCAGTTTTTTTTAAGGATAGCTATATCCTAACGTGATGCTTCTCAAAGTAAGCATTGCTTTATAAATGCGTTGCACCCATTCGCACCGTAAATTTTCAACTGAATTAATACATATTTATGATTAATAAAATCATTTCATTTTCCATTAATAATAAATTTATTATTGGGCTATTTATAGTGGTGCTTATTGGCACAGGCATATACTCAATGGCCACTATAAATTTGGGTTCCGTGCCTGATATTACCAACAATCAAGTTCAAGTTATAACAACTGCCCCTAATTTGGGAACGGAGGATATTGAGCAATTTGTAACCTTTCCCGTAGAATTGGCAATGGCAAATCTTCCAGACGTTATCGAACTGCGTTCGATCTCTCGTTTTGGACTGTCCGTGGTAACCATTGTTTTTAAAGACGAAGCAGGAACCTATCTGCCACGACAATTGGTCCAAGAAAAATTAACCGCAGTTGCGGAAGAAATCCCTGAAGGTTTTGGCACGCCTTTTATGGCGCCCATTACCACGGGCTTGGGCGAAATATTGCAATATACCTTAAAGGTTAAAGAAGGGTACGAAGAAAAATATGACGCAACGGAGCTACGCACCATCCAAGATTGGATCGTAAAACGCCAAATGGCATTAGTTCCTGGAGTTGTAGAAGTAAATGCTTTTGGGGGTTATGTAAAGCAATATGAGGTTGCCATAAATCCAGGTAAGTTAAAAAGCTTTGGCATCACGATGAATCAGGTTTTTGAAGCCCTTGAAGTGAATAATGCCAATACGGGCGGTGCCTATATTGAAAAAAACCACCAAGCCAATTTTATCCGTGGCGAAGGCTTGGCACGAAGTATTGAAGATTTGGAGAACACGGTGGTAACCACTCAAAACGGAAGCCCTGTCTTGATTCGCGATGTTGCCGAAAAAGTGGGTTACGGAAGCCAAGTGCGCTACGGTGCATTTACCCAAGATGGTCATGAAACTGTTGGCGGACAGATTCTGATGCTAAAAGGCGAAAGCCCGGCTAAGGTAATAGAAAATGTCGAAACGCGTATAAAGGAAATACAAAAATCCTTGCCTGAAGGCGTATATATCGATACATTCTTAAGCCAAAGCGAACTGATTGAGAGAACCACAAGTACCGTTAAAACAAATCTAATTGAAGGGGCACTCATCGTAATATTCGTTTTGGTACTCCTTTTAGGTAGCTTCCGTGGCGGTTTGATAGCAGCTTCGATAATCCCCTTGTGTTTATTGTTCGCATTTATTTTGATGAAGCAATTTGGTATTTGGGCAAATTTAATGTCCTTGGGTGCAATTGATTTTGGAATTATTGTTGACGGCGCGGTAATTATAGTGGAGGGAACGGTTTTTCACATTCATCAACGGATGAAGAAATCCAATGCAATTATGGGACAATCCGAGATGGATGAAATAGCCTATGATTCTTCTAGTAAAATGATGAATTCTGCCTTTTTCGGTCAACTAATCGTTCTCATTGTTTTTACACCTATTTTGTTCTTGACAGGTGTGGAAGGAAAAATGTTCCGACCAATGGCGTTCACCTTTGGTTTTGCTGTTTTAGGAGCAATAATTCTTTGTCTTACCTACGTGCCAGTGATGTCGTCATTATTTTTAAAACCTGCCAAAAACCAGAATAGTTGGTTTGCTAAATTTGAAAATCGGATGGATAGGATAAGCGATAAAATTATGGGCCTTTTGAATCGCGTGTATCTGCCCATACTGAATTTTTCACTTCGTTTTAAAGCAGGGGTCGTAATAGGTGCGGTTGCCTTGCTATTGATTGCAGGATTTGTATTCAAAAATATGGGAGCTGAATTTATCCCGAAATTTGATGAGGGCGATATTGCGTTTCAAGCGTTAATAAAACCGGGCAGCAGTCTTACAGAGACCATCGAGGCTTCAAAGAAACTTGAAAATCTAATAAATGAATTTCCCGAAGTTAAAACTGTAGTTTCAAGAATCGGGGTAGCCGAAATCCCAACCGACCCAATGCCTATGGACATTGCCGATAGTTACATTATTCTTGAAAAAGATAAAAGCAAATGGACTTCCGCAGACAGTAAAGAAGAGCTTATAGAAAAAATACAGGAGAAAATTTCGGTGGTTCCCGGTGTCAACTTTGTATTTACCCAGCCGGTGGAACTTCGTTTTAATGAGTTGCTAACTGGAGTCCGTGAGGACGTGGCAATCAAATTGTACGGAGAAGATTTGGATGTGTTGGCAGATAAGGTACAGGAAATCGCAGCGGTAATACGTGAAGTGCCGGGTGCAGCAGACCTTAACGTAGAGGCTACAAGCGGTTTGCCACAAATGACAGTAGTGTATAACCGCGCAAAAATGGCGCAATACGGTGTAACCGTGGATAAATTGAATGATTATGTAAGTGCCGCCTTTGCAGGCGAAAGGGCAGGTGTGATTTTTGAAGGCGAAAAGCGTTTTGATGTGGTCATCAGGTTGGCAGAGGACTTTAGACAAGACATCAATAGTTTAAAAAATCTTTACATAGACCTGCCGAACGGTGCTCAAGTGCCTCTAAAGGAGGTTGCGGATATCAGTTATAAATCCGGGCCAATGCAAATTTCAAGAGACAACACTATGCGTCGTATATCTGTGGGTGTAAATGTTCGTGGACGCGATGTAAAATCGATGGTCGAGGAAATTCAGCAAAAACTGGAAACGGAAGTGGAACTGCCACCAGGTTATTACGTCACTTATGGAGGATCATTTGAAAACCTGCAACGTGCATCAGACCGATTGATGATAGTAGTGCCCATCGTTCTGCTAACAATATTTATCCTGCTTTATTTCGCTTTAAATTCATTTTCACAGGCTTTGATGATTTATATGGCAGTGCCTTTGGCGGCAATAGGCGGGGTTTTCATTTTGTTGATCCGTGGAATGCCTTTCAGTATTTCGGCAGGGGTCGGGTTTATCGTACTCTTTGGAGTAGCGGTTTTAAACGGTCTGATACTCATAAACAAATTCAATGAACTAAAAGAAAGTGGAATGACAGATTTAAAAAAACGTATATACGAAGCTACGCACGAACGTTTACGTCCCATTTTATTGACTGCCATTACCACAATTATGGGCTTTATCCCAATGGCGGTTTCCACCTCTGGTGGTGCAGAAGTACAGCGACCATTGGCAACAGTAGTCATTGGAGGAATGCTTACGGCAACATTTTTGACCTTGGTGGTTATTCCTATTCTTTACTATTGGCTGGAATCGAGAAAGGAACGAAACAATACAAAGGGGGATATAAGCTATGTCAACAGGTCAACAAACATTATAACGGTATTATTGATGGTTGGAGGTTTGATGGCTTCTGGAACTTCATTTGCCCAAGACAATAGTCAAGATGGTACAATTCCAAAGACCTTGACCATTGATGAGGCCATTGCTATGGCAAAACAGAATTATCCTACGCTCAAGGAAAGCCAGGCATTTATTGAACGGGAAAAGGCGATGAAAGGCACCAGTTTTGACCTTGGTAGTACGGAAGTATTCACTGGCAAGGAAGAATATGGCAATAACCTACCCGGAATACAAACAACCGTTGGTGTGCAACAGGGAAATATTGATTTGCTTTCCGGGTTTTCAAAATCGAAATTTTACAAAGAACGGATTGCCTTGGGAGAAAAGTTTTTTGTGGCAAGTGAACAACAGTTGGTGCGTAATGTGATGCAGGCGTATGACCAAATTAATTATTACAAGGCACAGTTGCGTTTTGCTGATCAATTGGACAGTGTTTATGCCAATTTTAAGACCGCTGCCCAACTTCGGTATGATACCGGAGAAACAGGCAAGTTGGAATTTATTGCAGCCTCTTCCGAATTTCAACAGATACAAGTATTAAAACAACAAGCTTTTGATGATATTGAAATCGCCAAACGTGCCTTAAAACAATATTTGGGAACCGATGAAAACATCGAGACGGTTGATGTCGTTTACGAGCCATTGGATTTTATGGCTACATTAGATTCAACTTCAGTGGCAAATAATCCAATGTTGCAATATGCCTTGCAAAATGCCGAAGTAAGCAAGGCAAACGTGGGTGTCGAAAAATCCCAATTTCTACCTAAATTTAGTTTATCGTATGGCAGACAGGTTGTAGATGAAGTGTCAGGCTTCAATACTTTTCAGGCAGGCATTAGCATTCCACTATGGTTTTTTCCGCAAAAGGCAAGAGTCAAGTCAGCTAAGGCAGACGCAATGATGGCAGAGTATCAATATTTGGAACAAAAAGAAGTTACGGAAAGCCGTGTTTCGCAATTGCTCCAATCCCTCGAAAAAACTAAGAAGACATTGCAATATTATAAAGAAGGCGCACTGCTATTGGCAGAAGAACAGATAGCCACGGCACAATTGGCATCCAAGGAAGGTGAAATTGATTACGTTAATTACATTACAATTCTAAACAGTGCCATCCGTATCAAACAAAACCATTTACAATACCTCAATCAGTATAACCAACAGTCTATTGAGGTACAATATCAATTGGGTAATCTATAATCATAAAAAGAGAAAAATGAAGAATATACTATTAGTAAGTACCGTATTATTTACACTTATGTTTATGAGTTGTAACGATGCCCCAAAATCTGAACTTGGCCACAACGAAACGGAAGTCGGGGAAGATGCGCACGGCGAAGGCCACGACGAGGAAGAAGGTGTTGTGGAACTCACAAAACCACAGGCCGAAACCATTGGTTTGGAAATGAAACCTCTGGAGGAACGAAATTTAGGAAACAATATTAAGGTAACAGGAACGCTGGAACTTTTCCCACAGGATAAGGCAAACATAAGCCCTTTTGTTGGTGGAAATGTGAGTTCCATAAAGGTAGTACCTGGAGATAATGTAAGTAAAGGACAGGTATTGGCATATATTGAGCATCCCGATATCATAGCAATGCAACAGGAATATCAGGAAAAAAATGACGAACTGGTCTTTTTGAAACAGGATTTTGAGCGCAAAAAGACCCTTTATGACAAAGGTGTTTCTTCTGGAAAGGAATTTCAGATGGCACAGTCAAGATTTCGTTCCACAACATCCAGTGTCAATGGGTTGCGTTCCCAATTGAAACTGTTGGGCATTAATCCCGACAAAGTGGCGGAAGGTCAAATATATTCCGCTGTTCCCATTACCACGCCAATAAGTGGATACGTGGCAGAAGTAAATATAAGTTTGGGCGATTATGTGGGCGCTCAATCCAAAATGTTCTCAATAAGCGATAACTCAAAAATTTATGTCAATTTTAAAGTATATGAAAAGGACATATACCAAATAAAGAAAGGGCAACAAATATATTTTTCCACGGCTTCCCACCCGGACAATTTGCTTAAAGCAACCGTTCGGTCTGTTGGTAAAACCTTTAACACCGACCCAAAGGCTTTGGAAGTCTTGGCGGATATTGAAAACAAGGATAAAAACCTATTGCCGGGTATGTATGTGGAAGGGCGCATAGTGCAGGGCGAGAAAAAGGGTTTCGCTATTCCTGAAGCTGCCATCATAAAAGAAGGCGAGCAATCCTTCATTTTCATTTTGGATGAAGATGAAGAAATGGAAGCGGGCAAAATGAAATTCAAAATGATACCCGTAACGGTTGGTATTACTGATTTAGGTTTTGTTGAAGTCAATCTTCCTGCCGAAGTTTCAAAGGATGCCAAAGTGGTCATAAACGGAGCTTATAACCTGTCTTCGGAAATGGTAAAAGGCGAACTGGAACACGGACATTAATTCAATAATAATCAAAGGTTTTGATTCCGAGTTTGTTATCGTCTTAATTAGTTAGTTAAAATTAAAAAACAGGCTCGGTTCAAAATTGATTAAAAATTTAAAAAGTTAATAATATGAAAGAAATAAAAGCATTTATAAAACCGAACCGAATCCAAAGAGTCATTGAAGCACTATCTGACAATGGATTTGAAAGTATCACGCTTTCACAAGCAGAAGGCACGGGCGCATTCAAGGCAAAAGGCGCAAGACCGTCGCTGGATTTTCACGTGACAGATAGTCCAGTGGTCAAGCTGGAACTGGTTTGTCAAAATGAGGAAGGAATAGCCGCAATTGAAACAATTCTAAGAAATGGAAAAACGGAAGAACCAGGGGATGGTATAATTTATATAGCTAATATAGAAGATGCCTATCACATTAAAACGGGGGAATCCTTAAAACGTTTCGACCTGTAAATCAATTTATAAACAAATGGAAAAAATAGTTCAATTTTTAGAAAGCAAAGGAATAAGGCCTACTGCAATGCGCCTTTTGACCTATAAGCGGTTGGCAGAGTTGAATGTGGCCATCAGCCTTGGCGATTTGGAAAAGGATTTTAAGGTCAGTGAAAGAAGTACCCTATTTAGAACTATGAAAACCTTAGAAAAAAAAGGTGTTGTGCATCAAATTGAGGATGGTACAGGAGTCATAAAATACGCTCTTTGCGAAGAAAATTGTGAGTGCGAGGTCGGCAACGACCTTCATTTACACTTTCGTTGCAACAATTGTAATGAAACGGTCTGTTTAACAGAGCATAAAATCCCTTATATCAGCTTACCCGATGGTTATATCACGGAGGATATCAACTTAGTAGTAAAAGGTATTTGTGAAAAATGCAGCGGCCATTCCAGAAATTAAAAGAACAGTATTATGGCTGAACTAAAAAAATCATTGGGAACCCTTCGCCTCACTTTTTACGGTGTAGGTACTATTGTGGGCGCAGGAATATACACGGTAATTGGTGCCGCAGCTGGTCAAGCTGGCACAGACCTTTGGTTGAGTTTTATTTTTGCGGCTATTGCGGCAAGTGTGTCGGCAATGTCTTATGCTGAATTATCCTCAACCTATCCGAATGCGGGTGCGGAATTTATTTTTGTACGCAAGGCGTTTCCTAAGATTGATATTCCGTCTTTTCTCACGGGCTGGACGATTGCGTTCCACAGTTCGGCCACCATTGCAGCGGTGCTACTGGCTTTTTCAGGCTATTTCAACACTTTTTTTAGTATTCCTTCCCTACTTGTCAGTTATGGTGTTTTGGTTATGCTCTCGTTGATAAGCATTACGGGCATCAAGAAATCATCTACCGCTAATATCATTATGGTTAGTATTCAGCTCTTGGGATTGTTCCTTCTTATAGCGTTCGGACTTTTGGAAACAGGCCCACCAAAAGCAGCATTTTTTAAAGTTGAATCCTTTTCCGGTACTTTGGCAGCAACGGCTACCTTGTTTTTTGTTTATACTGGCTTTGAACATATGGCGGCTTTGGGTTCAGAGGTAAAAAACCCTGGCAAGACAATTCCTCGTGCCTTTCTATTGACAATGGTTTTTACAACCGTCATCTATTTGCTCATATCTTTTACGGTACTCAACATTGCCGACCCGTCAGAACTGGCAAAAGTGGATTCGCCACTTTCACTTGCGGCATCCAACCTCAACAGTTGGTTGCCCGTTGCCTTGGCCGTAGCAGCACTTTTCGCCACTGCAAATGCGGCTTTTAGTGGTATAATTTCTATTAGCAGGTTGCTTTTTGGAATGGCAAGCGTAGGCGAACTACCAAAATTTATGACCAAAACCAATGCACAGAAAGTTCCGTGGGCAACTACCCTTGTAGTTATGGTAGCAGTTGCTGGATTTATATTGTTGGGAGATATCAAAATCGTAGCGGGAATGTCATCTTTGGGTGCATTGCTTGTTTTTGTTGCCGTGAACTTTGCACTTATCGTATTGCGTTTCAAAGCACCCAATAAAGAAAGACCATTCAAAGTTCCTTTATCCATTGGAAAAGTTCCAGTATTGCCCATATTGGCGATACTCATTAGTTTGTCCTTGGTAATTCAATATGATTGGGAAGTATATACAGCATTTGTGGGAGCTATTGCAGTAGGCATTATCTTGGATTATTTTTTGGACAAAAAGTCAAAAGATGAAATAGACCCTGAAAAAGAAAAGGAGCTTTTTAACCATTAATCTAATGTTATGGACTGGATGTTTGAAGATTTTAAAACCGAACTGGATAACCTAAATCCTTACGAAAATGGTAACGCGATCATTGAGTTTGACGATACTAAAACGAATGAAGGTGAAAATTGAGGAAGCAATTAATGCAACAAATTACAAGGTAACAAGAAAAAATAAAAATCAATGGAAGCTATATTAAAATCAGAAATTACCTGTCCAAACTGCGGACACAAAAAAGTAGAAGATATGCCAACAAATTCCTGTCAATTCTTTTATGAATGTGAGAAGTGTAAAACTGTTCTAAAACCAAAAGAAGGTGATTGTTGTGTGTATTGTTCTTATGGTTCTTTGCCCTGTCCTCCTATCCAGTTAACAAGAAAAGATGAATGCTGATGCAAATGCAATTCCTGTGCATAACCTTTTAAAGTATCTTTAAAGAAAATTTTAATAAAATGAAAGCAGCTACATCCCGGCCCTTAAGCCCAAAAGTTAATAAAGAAAAAACAGGCTGGAAAACCCACTGGGACCTTCTGCTTGCCTTGCTGATTTTGGTTATACTGTTAACATTGGAATATGGGTTTAACCTCGCCATACCCACTATACCTTTATTGGCAATTAACCTCATTGCTTATCTTCTCGCCGGAAGAAAAGTTTTAGATCTCGCTTGGCGAAAGTCAAAAAGAGGCGATTTCTTCAATGAATTTGTATTGATGAGTGTGGCAACAATCGGCGCATTCATCATTGGAGAATATGAAGAAGGTGTTGCCGTAATGGTATTTTACCAAATAGGCGAATGGTTTCAGGACTCGGCAGTTAAGCGCGCCAAAAGAAGCATTAAAGCCTTGCTTGATATAAGGCCTGATGAAGTTATCGTTCTAAGAAACGGAAAATCACAGGTTATACATCCTTCAGAAGTAGAAATAGGAGAAAAGATACAAGTGAAACCTGGTGAAAAGGTTGCCTTGGATGGTGATCTCATTTCTGAAAAAGCCTCTTTCAACACTGCGGCATTAACAGGGGAGAGCAAACCAGATACCAAATATAAAGGTGAACAGGTACTGGCCGGGATGATCAATCAAAACACACTTGCAGAAGTAAAGGTAACCGCCCTGTTTAGGGATAGTAAACTCAGCAAGATCTTGGAAATGGTACAGGATGCCACCGCACGTAAATCACAGACCCAACTCTTCATATCCCGTTTTGCCAAAGTATATACCCCAATCGTATTTTTCCTTGCACTGGCACTTTGTGTAACCCCAATATTTTTTGTGGATGATTATGTGTTTCGGGAATGGTTTTATCGTGCATTGGTATTCTTGGTGATCAGTTGTCCCTGTGCATTGGTTGTTTCCATACCTCTGGGCTACTTTGGAGGTATCGGCCTTGCTTCCCGAAATGGAATCCTGTTCAAAGGCGGAAACTATTTGGATGTTATGACCCAAGTAAAAACAGTGGTGATGGACAAAACAGGCACCTTGACCAAAGGGGTCTTTAAAGTTCAGCAAGTAGTATCCGAAGGAATTGAAAAAGAAGAACTGATCAAAGTAGCAGCAGCTTTGGAAAAGAACTCGACCCATCCCATAGCCATAGCTGTAACGGATTATGCCGATAATAAACACCAAGGCCTACAAACTTCAAACATTGAAGAAATAGCAGGACACGGCTTGAAAGGCATCGTTGGTAATAAGGAAGTATTGGCTGGAAACCTTAAACTTTTAAAGAAATATGACATAGCTTATCCTGCCGAAGTCGAACAGATTGTAGATACCATAGTGGTATTGTCCATTGATAATAAGTACGCCGGTTATATCACTATTGCCGATGAAATAAAGGAAGATGCATATCAGGCCATCAAGGAAATGCACCGTCTAAACATAAAAACCGTAATGTTATCTGGTGATAAACAAACAGTGGTAGATCAGGTGGCAAAAGTTTTGGGAATTGATGAAGCTTATGGTGGACTGCTTCCGGATGAAAAAGTGGAGAAAGTGGAGGCTCTTAAAAAAGAAGGAGTAAAATTGGCCTTTGTAGGCGATGGTGTTAACGATGCTCCGGTTATTGCCCTCGCCGATGTTGGTATTGCAATGGGCGGTCTCGGTAGTGATGCCACCATCGAAACAGCAGATGTAGTTATTCAAAACGACCAGCCGTCAAAGATCGTTGCAGCAATAAAGGCGGGTAAAATCACCAAAAACATTGTCTGGCAAAATATCATTCTCGCTATGACAGTCAAAATTATAGTACTTGCATTAGGTGCAGGCGGTGTTGCTACTTTATGGGAAGCCGTTATCGCAGATGTGGGTGTAGCTCTTTTGGCTATATTGAATGCTGTGAGAATACAACGGAAGGATTTATAACATCCGCATACTTATCTTGGCTTCAAAAAGATTGTTTTTCTCGAACGAAAAAAATGTTCCTTGCTCTAGCGGTTGTTGCTATGTTCGCTTCAAAAACTTAATAGACAACCCAGATGTCATTTATAAATTGCTCATTCCTCTACTGATATTTTTCATTGTGATATTTATTATTGGTCAAATCCTCAGGCAAATCCTTAACGTTTAGCTATTCAGACAGGGTAAGCCTGACATTAACTACTACGGCAAGAAATTCACCTATTTCATTAGCCATTGCCGTTTCTGCTTTTTCTTATGAACCATTAATTGCATTATCATTAATTATTGAACCATTGGTTGAACTTCCAGTTTGGTTTTGACATCACAAATCATATTGTATTATTGTGCTTAATATACTGACCCTAATTTCCTCACCACTAAAGCTAACCTTATTCCTTCTATAGCGGAATTAGATGATTCCAATTTAAGGAAAAAAACCCACCGCACAGCCATTTGCTTCCAGTCGGTTCTTTTCGTTCGTTCGTGCCTCACTCTCTACAATCACCCACTTCCAGCAACGCGCAGCAAGAGTACTCCTTCAATCGGTTCCGTTGCTCTCCACCTCAATCAGTCGCACCCTTGCTTTTTCCCACGCGCATCCAAACGCAGGTAAAGCGGTGTTCGTCAGTCGTTCCGCTTTGTTCCGCAAAAACATATCTGCAAGCCCATTTGGTCGCGCCACGTCATTGCGAACGCAGTGAAGCAATCTCTCGGTCATTAAACCCCAGGTATCTCAAAGGCTTGCATATACCATAAATAGCACCGCTGCGGCGACACGTCCTCGCCGGCGCTATTTATTTGTTTTGCTTCACACGCTGCTCTCCTTCCTCACCCGTGGCTACTCCATACCCCCAAACCCCAATAAGGTGTTCGCTATCGCTCACCACTTTTTTTTTGGGGGTCTGCCGCCACTTGTTAATTGTGCGAGCCTGCGGGTCGCTGCGGGCTGATCGGGCTGTCACGATTTTTGCAATCCCCAATTTGCCTACAGTCGCTTCATTTCGCTCACTCGTGCCTCCTTCACTCAACTCAGCCACTTTCGGCAACCCGCGCAAGAGTAGCTCATTCTCTTCACTACACGAGCCTACGTACCTCCATTACGCAATACAATTTTGATTCCTAAGATTCATCTTGGATAATATAAACTAAATGGAAATCCAATAATATTTATAGCGTTCAGGTATTGCTCCATTACGGCTCCGGCATCGTTTCGTTACGTTCAATCGCTACCCTTGCCTTTCCCAACGCTGAAGCAAAAAATCGCGCCAGCCCTGCCGTAAACGGTAGGCGTCTGCCGCCCTCATTCCTCGGGCTTATGCATCCACCACCCTTGCTCCGCTCGCAGGCGGCTCGCATTATAGTTCCAGCAATCCATTTCGTTGCCCTCCATTCCTTGCTTCCACTATAGCTCCGCTTTGGTTTACCTGCCTTATAAACTTCAATCGAATAAGAATAAACATCCACTTGATCATTTAAGAATGGTCATCTCATAATCATTCTTGACTCCAAATAATTTCAATCTCAAATGAACTTTCGATTTGAAAATAAAACTTTTCATTATTCCACTTGCTATGAAATTCCGTGTTCCGATTCATCCGATTAACAGAAATACAATAACCCCACTTTTAATTCCGAATCAAATCATCCTTACGTTAGAGAGAAGTAAAAACTCCAACATAAAGCAAAGGTACAGGCGTGCGGATGCGAGAGCTGCAAGGGTTCGCTTCGCCTGTTTTAAAAAAAAATCTCCACCCTCGCTTCTTGCTTGCATTCAAATTTTCACTGTTAATGATACTATGGTTTCCACCTGATTGTTACGCTCTTAACACACGGGTAGTATTTTTTTTAACAGCCCTTGCATCAGTCGCACCGATCCTGTGGCATAAGGCATTATGTTCAAGTTTTTATTTAGAGTCCGTTTAGGCAGCCGGTGGTTGTTGGCGGGCATACGCACCTCGGGCAGTCCGTTCTTCATTGGTGTGCATTACGTAGGCTTCAAGGAGTATACGTTGCGCATCCTTTGGCTAGAGTGCTGCCTCACAGAGCTCCCTTTTTAGGGGGCTCTTTTTTTTAGTCGTTCCCCTAAAAATTAATAAAAGAGGTCAGCAAAGATAGGCGGGTTGCCCCATTCTTCAGCCACCACGGGTTTTCAAGGTCAAGCCCTCCGGGTTTTGATGAAAATCTCCATCCGCCTCTGGCTGGATAGTATTTTCATTCAAAAACCTTGACAACCCCAGCAAACCCGCCTAAACGAAAGCTTTCTCTTTTCTTTTTTTTCGCTTCTGATTTTCTCTTCTGAAAAAAATTAATGCGAAGCAAAAAGAAGCCAATTCTAAAAAGCTTTTATATGAAAACGTTCCGAATCAAAACTCACAGACTACCCCTCACCTATTCCAAACCACATTTCTTTATACTCAATAAAGGATTAAACAGTGGAAAACCATTAAAGGAATCTTGTCCGAATTGCTTTGTCTGCACTACAACCGGCGAAATCCACAGAGATTTTATGTACTGGTTATGTTCCGGATTATGGAAATCAAAATCATTCCATTACTTTTTGAAAGGATCCGTGATTCCGTCTATAACCATTGGAGATGTGAAAACCCATCTTGAGAAAAGTGAATCTATCGCATCCAGAAATTTTGAAAGATTCAACCAATCCATCCAAGCCCTAAAATCTTTAGAACTCAATGAACAAAAACTAAAGCTGACTCTAAAACTGATTGATACCGCGAAAAAGGCCATCCTTCGACAACTGATGTATAAATCAGATGCATTTTAAACTCTTCATTTATAAGAAAATCCATTTCTGAAAGGCAAAACAAAGCAAGTAAAAGCAACACCCCCCGCTACCAGAGCTCCGCACATTAATTGAAGTAATTTAGTTGTATAAGGACAACGCCGTATGAAGTCCGTGCCAAGTCCGAACATTTGTTTAACCCATAAATACATATAAATTATGGCAATCATCAATCAAGGTATTCTCGGCGGTGTATCCGGAAAAATCGGGAATGTAATCGGTGGGACCTGGAAGGGCATCGATTACCTACGAATCAAACCTTCCAGCGTAGCGAACCCCAAAACTGAAGGGCAATTAGACCAACGGTCTAAGTTTGCTAAAGTGTTGTTTTTCCTCCAACCGATGGCAGATTTTCTGCGTGTTGGATTTAAGCAATACGCAATTAAGATGACGGAATTCAACGCCGCAATGTCTTACAATCTGTATAATGGAGTGGTTGGTGCTTATCCCAACTATAACATTGACTATCCAAACGCATTGGTAAGTCGCGGTAATTTGAAAGGTGTGGCCAATGGAACCGCTACATCTTCTGCTCCAGAAGAAATTGAAATATCTTGGGATGACAACTCCAGCAGTGGAAATGCTCTTGCCACCGATAAATCTTTAATTCTGGTCCTGAACCCGGACAAGAAAGAAAGTATTTACACCACAAGTGGTCCAGTAAGATCCTTAAGAACTGAAACATTGGTATTGCCGGCTGAATATTCCGGTGACGTTGTTGAGGTGTATTTAGGATTTGTTTCTGCAGATGGCACAAAAGTCTCCAATAGCACTCATTTAGGTTCTGTAACAGTTGCTTAAATGCGATTGGGGTTTTCTCCCCGAAACCGTCCTGAATAAGGGCGGTTTTTTTATCCTTTTGTGAAAAAGCTTGATTCCCTTTCCACCTATTTTTGTGCAACTTCCTATTTTGAATAATTGATGGGAGTTCAAAATTGATTATTGAATAGACTCAATCACACTACCACAAGTCAACATAGCATCTCCATAATAAGGATTTTTGATTTCTTTATCTGTGCTTATCCAGAAAGCCCCGTTGTTGTTATTGGCCATCGGACAATTTTGAATATAAAGTTGTTGGCCTGGCTCATCAATGTTCATAACCAAAGGCACCATATTTTGGTTTAAGATTACAAAATGACTGCGTTGGTTCTCTATGTCGTCATTCTCGGCAATGGCAGTCAGCATTTTCTCAATTTGCCCTAAATGCGATTTTTCCATCTTTCCCAATTCTGCTTCAGGAATTGAATTGATTTTTTGCAAAGTGGACTTTGCAAAAGCTGAAACGTTTTTTGCATCACTCTCCACAAATGCATTTTTCATCTGTAAATAGGGTTTAATACTTTCCATAAGAACATTTTGAACTTTGTTTGACAGTTCCATTTTCATTTCCTCCATTGAACCTTTATCCGTATTCGATTCACGTTGGTTCATCATCGATTTCTTGCCCTGTAATTGAGCGGCCGCATCTACGGTAAATGTGCCGTTGGTAACAACTTCATCTCCTTTTTCAAGACCCGAAACTATTGTGAAATTATCGCCGGTATGGCTGCCGAGGGTTACTTCCTGCATTTCAAAAATAGGTTCATTGGGATTAGTTTTTTTATAGACCAATGAGCGTTCGCCTGTCCACATCACGGCACTTGCAGGAACAGTGAGTGGTGATTCCATACCGTTGGACTTACCTTCTACCTTTCCTGTTACAAACATTCCGGGTTTAAAAATGCCTTTGTCATTTTGGAGGTTGGCACGAACCGTTACGGTCCTGGTCTGGGTATTTAAAACAGGTTGTATGAACGATACCGTTGCATCAAATTCCTTGTTGGGATAGGCATTGGTAGTAACCTTGATTTTTTGACCTTTTTTGAATTGGGAAATCTGACTCTCATAAGCATCAAATTCTGCCCATACCGTGTTTAGATTGTTTACTTTAACTATGGGCTGCCCCTGCTTAACGTAGTCGCCTTCGGATGCCAATTTTTCACTTACCGTGCCCGATACCGTAGCGTAGATAGGAAAGTTCTCACGTACTTTACCCGATTCCTCGATACTGTTGATTTGTGCTTCCGAGAGTTTCCACAGTTTCAGTTTGTTCCTTACCGCTTTGTATAGTGAGGGCTGTGATTCTTTGAGCGATGCGGCGGTAATAAGTTCCTGCTGTGCCGCTACAAGGTTGGGCGCATAAATAGTAGCCAATACTTGACCTTTCCTCACTTCCTGACCTTCATAATTAACGTTGAGCCGTTCAATCCTGCCGTCAAAGTAACTGGCTTGGACAGCGCTTTCTTCTTCGCTCGCTTTAATTTTTCCCGAGAGCGAAATCATATTATCCTTTTCAGCCGTTTCGGCTCCCACGATAGTGGTTTGAATATTGGCCAGTGCGATTGCGTTTTCGGTCATTTTAATTTCGTTCGCCGCCAGTCCGTCTGCGCCTGATTCTGCGGGAATTAAGTCCATTCCGCAAATGGGGCAGTCACCCGGTTCGGGCTGCATAATCTGTGGATGCATTGAGCAGGTCCACATTTGGGTTTCTTTTTTGGAGTTTTCTGAAACTCCAGAGGTGTTGGCATTAGAAGTTCCGTCATTCGAATTTCCAAAGAACACATAACCCAGGACAAGTCCTGCGGCTAAAATTGCGATATAAATAATGTATTTTTTCATTGTTATAATTTTGATTTTAAATCTTTTCCCTAACCCCAAAGTTTTTAAAATCTTTGGGGTATTTTACCGAGACCTCGTTGTGCTTGGGATTATTTTGTGTTATTTATTTATACAAACTATTTTAATCATTATTTTCCAATCGCTTGATATACTTTTTCATTTCAGCGATTTCCCTTTTTTGGGCTTCGATAATGTCATCGGCTAACTTTCTCACTTCCGGATCCTTGATATCAGCTCTTTTACTGGTTAGAATCGCAATGGAGTGATGCGGTATCATAGCCCTCATATATAAAACATCTCCAATGATGGGTGCCTGGGCCCTAACCAAGCCAAGCGCGCTTATAAACAATACCACACTGCCCACATAAATAGCAATATTTTTCTTTTTGTTTTTGTACATTTTGAGCATCAGGGACAGCATTATAACGGCCATCGCAGCAATGCCCAAACAGGTCATATAAAAGCGCGTAAGGCTGAAATAGACGTGGTCGATTTCATAAGTGTTCAAATACATTGTAATGTACATTGCGATAAATGACCCTCCCAGCATTAAGAAAAATCGCGTATAATTATCATTGTTTTTTTTGTCGTGGTTTATTTTGTCTTTCATAATATTAATTTTTCATACTTCCTTTAAGTAATTGTGCATTTCCTGCTGCGATAATCGTACTGATACTCATCAATGCGGCACCAAAGGCTGGACTGATCATAAGCCCCGGTATGAAGCCTGTTGCCAATGGAATGGCTATTATGTTATAACCCGTTGCCCAACCTAAATTTTGAACCATTTTACGATAGGTCGCTTTCCCAAACAATATCAGGTTAACGATATCTTTAGGATCACTGTCCATCAATACGATATCCGCAGTCTCGGCAGCCACATCCGTTCCCGAACCAATAGCTATGCCCACATCTGCTTGTGCCAAAGCAGGCGCATCATTTACGCCATCACCTACCATTGCAACAAATTCGCCTTTAGCTTGAAGTTTTTTTATCTGGTCAAGTTTTTGGTCTGGCAATACTTCTGCCATATAATCGTCGAGCCCGAGTTTCTCGGCCACGTCTTTGGCCACGATTTCATTATCGCCGGTGAGCAAGGATACTTTAATATTGTTTTCGTGAAGCGTTTTAATAGCGCCATAGGAACTTTCCCTGATTTCGTCCGCAAAGGTTATAAAGCCAATTAACTCGTCATCAATAATGGCAAAAACCTTGGTCTCAACGCCTTCATCTTTATCTTCGTCAACAGATTTTTTTAATTGCTCCAGCAATAAAAATCCACCTACCTGCACTTTTTTGCCATTTACGGTTCCACTAACCCCGATACCCGCATTGTACTTGAAGTCGGTTACCGGGGGAATATCAATTTTTTCTTCTTTTGCCTTCCGCATTAATCCTTTGGAAATATGATGTTCCGATGGACTTTCAGCTGCCGTGGCGTATTTTAAAAGCTCTCTTTCGTCATATTTTGAAGATAGGGAAACGATGCGTGTCACTTCGTGTGTGCCCTTGGTAAGTGTTCCTGTTTTATCAAATACAATGGTCGTTATTTTTCTGGATGCTTCAAAAGCGGTTCTATTTCGGATCAATAATCCATTTCTCGCGGAAATACTTGTTGATATCGCTGCAACCAATGGCACGGCCAATCCCAGGGCGTGAGGGCAGGAGATTACCATAATAGTTACCATTCGTTCCATTGCAAATGCCATCGTTTCGCCTAATGCCAACCACGTAAAGAAGGTTCCAAAACCCACTACCAAGGCAATTATAGTAAGCCATTTAGCAGCTACGTCTGCCAATCGTTGGGATTTCGATTTTTGTTTTTGGGCTTCCTGCACCATATTTATCACCTTGGATAAATAAGCATCTTCACCAATACCTTTAACCTGAACTTTTACAACTCCATTTCCATTTATGGCACCACCAATCACTTCATCATCGACTGTTTTCGTGACAGGTCGGCTCTCACCTGTGAGCATACTTTCATTCAGGTCACTTTCACCTTCGACGATAATCCCATCAGCGGGAACTTTTTCTCCAGGCTTGATTAAAATGATATCACCTTTGTTTAGCTCATTTATTTTTACTTTTCGGGTCTGGTTGCCATCAACCAGATTTGCTTCGTTGGGCATTAATTCCGCCAGGGCCTCTAAGGCTTTGCTTGCTCCTAAAATGGAACGCATTTCAAGCCAATGACCAACCAACATCACAACGATAAGCGTTGCCAGTTCCCAAAAGAAAGTTTGACCTTCGAAACCAAAAATGACTGCGGAACTATAGAAATAAGCTGCAGTAATCGCGATGGCAATGAGCGTCATCATTCCTATCGTTTTGGCTTTAATCTCGCTTACCAAACCCGATAAAAATGGCCAACCTCCATAGAAATATACTATGGAAGACAGGGCAAAAAGGACGATGTCGCTTCCCGTAAAAATCCATTCAACTCCCAGCAATTCTTGAATCATAGGCGATAATGCCAAAATAGGAATCGTCAAAATGAGTGAAATCCAGAATCTTCGCTTAAAATCTTCAATCATCATTCTGTGATGATCCGAATGATCCATTTCGGCGTGGGAATGGTCGTGGCCTGAACGGTTCATTTCCACCCTGTGCTCGGGACGTTTTTCGTGATTATGATGCTTGTGATGTTCCATTTTAAATAGGTTTAAGGTTGTTTAATATAAAATCTACTCGTTCCGATGGTGGCAATACAGGGACGTGTACTACGGGGAAGGGTAGCGATTCATATACTGCGGTTATGAGACTATGTATTTTGTTTTGGTCGTTTTCACTCTCCAATCTTGCGTAATCATTAATAAGGGGCAGTTTGTCCAGAATAAAAACCTTTTTGTAATTTACTTTACGCAATGCTTCTTTTAAAATTTTGTCAACAGTTAATTCCAAAAATCGATAGTACGCCAATGCATCGGGGATTGCCCTGTCCAAAAAAACCAAATCATTTGGGTCTATCGATGCCTCCTGTTCGATTTGCATATCCAAAACGCCAAGTTGAAACGCCCGTTTATTGCTTCGTAATTCTTCAACAGACTGTCCATCTACCCGCATTGTGTCAATGTAGTGCCTTGCGTGTTCTATGGTGGTTTTATACCCTCTTTCGGCAAGCATATTGATAGTGGTGGTTTTGCCGGTACTCGGGCCTCCAGTTATAACACACCAATTGGTTTCTATGGCTTGGTTATTCTTCATTTTATTTTAGTGGTTACATAGTTCGTTTGCTTCTTTTAAAATCCTTTTCCTTTTCGATGTTGATATTCCTAAATCATCTAACAACTTTGGATTATCACAAATCTCCTTACAAAGCACTATGTCATTGTTCAGGATCTTTTGCTTATCCTGTTTGCTCAATGAGGGTAATGCTGTAATTGGGTACAATCTTAGCAGGTTTATTTTGCTTTTAAGACTGTTTTGTTCCGGATAATCCCAACTTACCATTCCGAGCCCTGCACATTCGCCAAATTGTATGGCATCGGCTGAAAACCTGGTGTTGGTATATAACCAACCTTTGTGAAATTTTAGAGAATGGTGTTGGTTTTTTAACCATTGGGTTTCCAAATCCCTAAACCTTGATTGTACATAAAGTGGGGTTTTTACATTACAATTTCTGCCTTGGTGATTATGGAATTTACATTCTACTAAATAATGTTCTTCCGCTTTCAGGGCGGTAACATCTACTTCGTGGGTAACACAATGCCCTTGCATTACAACACCCACATTTGTTTTGAAACCTTCATATTCAAGAATTTTTCCCACAAACCTTTCAAAAGGATAGCCGGTTGGACCCAATTCCATTATGGCTTTTTTAAGTTTGTATCGAGCAGAACCTGATTTTGATTTGCGTTTCAGCATCCCATACGCCATTTCATAAATCCGTTTGGTAGTTATCCCTTCGGTTAACTGCGCCTGGATTTCTTCAGCAATTTCCGTTACAAGTTGCTCACTGGCTTTGGAATGCCTTAAAGAGCGTTTTAGCTTTTCTATATTGAATGCTTCAACCTCGCCAGAATACTTTATGATATTGATTGTTTTTTCCATTTTAAAGGTGGACTGTCATTACAGGCTTTTTTGAATGATTTGTCACGTTTTCAGCAATGCTTCTTGAAAATATGCTCGACAGCCCCTTTCTACTGTTGGTGTACATTGCTATTAAGTTCACCTCATTTGAGTCTTCAAACTTTTTGATACCGCCTAATACGGTAGATTCGTTATAAACGTGCATTGCATAATTCTCCAAATTTGGAAAATGCTTTAAAAATGCTCTAATTGGTTGCAGTCCATTTTCAACGCTATTAAAATCAGATGTAGTATTGATATTTAACAAATGGATTTTTGCATTGCACTTTTTTGCAATCTTCTCAACTTCCTTAAAGGCATTGGATATGTCTTCTTTAAAATCAGAGACAAACACGATATTTTTAAAGGGAAATGTTATTGCATCGTCCTTTACCACTAAAATGGGCACACGTGCTTTCCTTATAATCTTTTGGGCATTGCTTCCCAACAGTTTCTTTAAGAACCCACTTTGGATGCCTTGGCTTCCCGTAACAATAAAATCGTGGTTAAAATGGTGGGAATGTTTCACAATTGCATCTTCCTCTGAAACAAATTCCAAAAATGTCCTTGACTTTAAACCTTTACTTTCAGCTTCTTTGTCCAAAGCATTCAACTTCTCTTTTGCTGTGCCAATTTCCGCTAACGTTTCAGGATAATTTTTTTCTTGGTTTTTGGGAAGTTTAATCCAATTTACCACAGTACTTATTTGGTGCAAAAAATGGATTTCGGCATTAAAAAGTACTGCCATTTCTATGGCCAATTTTGTTGCTTTGTTGCAGTTGTCCGAAAAATCCGTGGGTACTAAAATATTTTTCATTTTTTGTTTATTTATTAATGTTAAATTATATGCTTATGCTATACAAACACCTATGAACCAAAATTTTAACCTTTCCCAGATCAGCTGTAAAATATTATCATCATAAACCCAAATAAGGCAATGCTCCAATAAGGCCTGTCAAAAATCCTAATTTTTTGATGTTAATTGTTTGCATAGTTTTTATTGTTTATCGTTGTTTTCTATTGTTGCGCGTTAACCTACTTAATTAATTGATTTTGTACGCAATCTTAGGGCATTGGCAATTACCGAAACCGAACTAAAGCTCATTGCCAAAGCTGCAATCATCGGAGACAGCAGTATCCCAAAAACCGGGTAAAGCAATCCCGCAGCAACCGGAATGCCCAGAGTGTTGTAAACAAGGGCAAAAAATAAGTTCTCCTTGATATTCCGCATCACTACATCACTTAAGTTTCGTGCCTTCACAATGCCGTGAAGGTCGCCTTTGACCAAGGTAATTGCAGCACTTTCAATAGCGACATCGGTTCCTGTGCCCATTGCAATTCCTACTTCACTCTTTGCCAATGCAGGCGCATCATTAATGCCATCGCCCGCCATAGCAACCACTTTTCCTTGCTTCTGTAATTTCTCTACTTCATCTAATTTGTTTTCAGGTAACATACTGGCTTGAAAATCTGCAAGATTAAGTTCACTTGCTACGGCCTGTGCCGTATTGTGATTGTCTCCCGTGAGCATTATGACCGCAATTCCCTTCTCCTGTAATTCCCTGATGGCCTTTGCACTCGTTTTCTTGATTTTATCGCCAATCACCACATATCCCACAACCTTCCCATCAATGGATAAATAAGAAACTGTCTTTCCCTGTTTTTGAAAAGATTGGGCCTCATTCACCATATTTTCAAGAACTATGGCATTGGCGTGCTCCATTAATTTGGCATTTCCCAAAGCCACTTTTTTTCCATTTACATTTCCTTCAACACCTTTTCCTGTAACCGCATTGAATCCCTCAGCCCTCAAAGTATTGATTTGACGCTCTTTGCCGTATTTCACAGTAGCCTCCGCCAAGGGATGCTCGCTTTGACTGTTTAAGGAAACAATGTATTGAAGCACTTCGCTGTCGGTTAAAATATTATCAAAAGAACCCACTTTTTCTACCGTCGGTTTTCCTTCGGTAATCGTTCCGGTTTTATCGACAATAAGGGTATCCACTTTGTGCATCTTTTCCAATGCCTCGGCATTTTTAATAAGTACACCGTTTTGCGCGCCTTTGCCCACTCCTACCATTACGGACATTGGCGTGGCAAGTCCTAAAGCACAGGGGCACGCAATAATCAATACTGCGATGGCATTGACCAGGGCATACACATAGGCAGGTTCCGGGCCCCAAATAGCCCAAACACCAAAAGTGAGTGCGGCAATGATCACCACAATTGGAACAAAATACCCGGAAACTGTATCTGCCAATTTTTGAATGGGCGCACGACTTCGGCTGGCATCATTTACCATTTGGATGATTTGGGAAAGCAAGGTATCCGAACCTACTTTTTCGGCTTTCATCAAAAATGATTGATTGCCATTAATTGTTCCGCTGCTTACTTTATCATCAACGGCTTTGCTCACGGGAATGGGTTCGCCCGTGATCATCGATTCATCTAAGGAACTTGAACCTTCGGTAATTACCCCATCCACCGGAATTTTATCGCCAGGTTTTACACGCAGAATATCTCCCAATTGGATATCGTCGATAGCCACTTCCTGCTCTTCGCCATTTACGACTTTTACTGCCTTATTGGGTGCTAATTTTAAAAGTTCCTTCACTGCCGAATTGGTTTTGCTGTGCGCACGCGCCTCGAGCACCTGCCCAAGCAGTACCAAAGTGAGAATCACTGTGGCTGCTTCAAAATAAACGTGAACGGTACCGGCTTCGGTCTTGAACTGATCAGGGAAAAAATCGGGAACAAGTAAACCGAACACGCTGAACAACCAGGCAACTCCTGCACCGATACCGATAAGAGTAAACATATTTAGATTCCAGGTTTTGATACTGCGGTAGGCACGTTCAAAAAACATCCAGGTGGCATAGAATACCACAGGAAGAGATAGCAAAAACTGAATCCAGTTCCAATATCTTAAGTCTAAAATGTCGTATAATTGACTGTTGGTCAGCATTTCGGACATTGCTATAATGAAGATGGGCAATGTAAAAGCAACCGCAATCCAAAACTTCTTCAGCAGTTTTTTATATGTTTTTTCCTCTGCGGAAAGATCTGGTTCCATAGGCACCAAATCCATTCCGCAGATGGGACAGCTTCCCGGTCCGTCTTTCACGATTTCGGGATGCATAGGGCAGGTGTATTGTGTTGCCAACCCGGAAGAAAGACTTTGTTCCTCTACCAAATCCATTCCGCATACCGGACAATCACCAGGTTTGTTGTAGGTTTTGTCGCCCTCGCAGTGCATTGGGCAATAGAAAGTTCCTGTACCTTTTCCTTTAGGCTTCTCAATCTTTTCCGTGGTACGTTCGGGACGCTGACCTGCCTTAAATATAGCATAACCGCCACCATCTTTCTTTAGGACATCCTGAAATTTCTCTATTGATATTTCAGATTTCATATCAATAACCGCTTCGGCCTTATCCAAATTGACAGTAACATTTGAAACACCATCTATTTGGGCAAGCGTTTTTTCTACGTGCGACCGACAACCGTTGCAAGTCATTCCATTAATCGGATAGGTGCGTGTTTTTATACCATCGGCTTTAACTGGGTGTATATGATATTTGCTTTTCTTTCTCTGTACAGCTTCTTCAAACTTGTCTATTGAGATATGGTTTTGCATTTCAATGGTCGCAGTTGATGCTTCTAAGTCTATATCAACGTCAATAACACCTGGAACATCGAACAAAGCTGATTTAACATTTCTCATACAACCCTTACAGGTCATTCCTTCAATTTGATATGTATGTTTCATCTTAAAAACTATTAATGTTAGGCTGCACAAGTTATGCAGCTTTCAAGGTGGAAGCTTTGATAATTCAGGTTAATTCTTATACAATTCCATCCAACGTCCTGCGATTCCATTTTTGTAATTTCCTGTATTGGGTCATAGACATACCCGTCATATTTTTAAATTGTTTTGCGAGATGGCTTCCACTATTGTAATCCAGGGAATATGCTATTTCAGAAAAAGTTTTATTACCCATTTGTAATAGCTCTTTTGTTTTTTCTACTTTCAGTTTTATTAGATATTTTTCAACTGTAATTCCTGTTGAAGCACTGAAAGTCTTGCTAATGACAGCGTAATCGACATTGAGTTCATTAGAAAGAAAAGTGGACATCTTCTCGTTTAAGCCTGTGAGGCTTTCAACTTTCTTTATCAAAGTCGTTTTAATGTTCTCTACTAAAACAGAAGTTTTACTATCAATAACTTCAAATCCATTGCGTTCAGCGATTTCTTTTAATACACTTCGACTAACTGACGCTTCATCCATAACAATCAATTCGCCCAATTCAAGGGATAAAATATCTATTCCTGCCTGTTTTAATTCTTGTTTTAGGACAATTTTGCAACGGTCGCAAACCATATTTTTCAGTTTAACCTTCATATTTATTAGATTAAAAATTTCACAATCAGTCCGCCGGCAAGCCACAAATAGCAGATAAAAGCGGCATATTTAAGAATGTTTTCCAGCAGTTCGCTTTTTGGGGCCATTTCACTCATTGAATGCTCTACGACCTTTTTCTTGAAAAATCCGAGATAGACTAAATAACCTGAAATGGCCAAGAATGCTATATTCAAAAAGAGGGTGTAGTCAACCTTAAAATATTCACTATCCTGAATCTTGACCTGTGAGGGATCGGGCAAAATGCTTAGCAAATCGAATGCATAATGCAGCGCCAAGGAGGTTCCAATCAATGCCGTAAATAACAGGAGCAAAATGAACAGCGACATTTTCCAACCATAGTACTTGGCATTGATACGCAGCACGGGAAAAACCACCAGATCACTAAATATAAAGGCCATCACGCCGGCAAAACTAACTCCTTTCCCAAATAGCAAGGCCGCAAGTGGAATATTGCCCATCGAACCTATGAAAGTCAGGAAAGCGGCCACGGGACCTACTACGATATGTTCCAGTATCTCGAAAAAGGTAAAGTCGGTATTTCCCTGCCCACTATTGACAAACAGCGTTTGAAAAAACGAATCGGGAACAAAGGCCGCCACAATACCCGCAATGGTGAACCCGACGGTTACGTCTTTCCAGACCATTTGCCATTCCATTTTGTATTTTTTGGCCACTTTTGCCCAGCTGGCTTCCTGTTTTATCTGCTTTTTCCAATCTTTGGAGTCATCTATTTCACTATCGTCATCTTCTTCTTTAAGGTTTTTACGAGCCTTTTCGATTAGTTTTTTTGGATTTATCAGGCGTATCAATATCCAGCAGATAGCGATGAGCAAGATTCCACCTACATATTCGCCCACCACAAATTGCCAACCGAGAAAAATTGAAATGATGATTCCCAGCTCAATGACAAGGTTTGTCGATGCCAACAAAAAAGCGATCGATGATACAAAGCTGGCACCTTTTTTAAAAATGGACTTGGTAGAAGCAAGTGCGGCAAAACTGCAAGAGCTGCTTATGAATCCGAAGAATGTTCCCAGAAGGACGCTCTTTTTTTCATTCTCGCCCATTGTTTTCTGCATCCTTTTTTCGGTCACGAAAACCTGGATCATACTACTGAAGATATAGCCCAATACAAATGCCCAAAGCGCCATCCAGAAAAATCCGGTGGTGGTATATGCGGCTTCACCCCATTGTTTTAGAAAATCGTCCATATAAATAATTTGTTATTGTGCAACAAAAGAAAAACCTTTTCTAATCAAGTTTTATTCTAAACTATCCCGCAACGCCGTTAAATAATGGATTATACTTATTTTTTCCGCTTCTGAAATCTTTGCTTCCCTATGTAATAAAGTATAGGAATACAATGGCATTTCATCATCTTCAATCTGACTGATAATCGACCTTAATTTACTGTTCTTCCTGCGATTGGAATACGCTTCCCATTCACTGAAATTTAATTCATCTTTTCCTTGTTTAATGTGATCCTCCAAGAACCAAGCGGCCGGTTGTATTTTATTGTACCAGGGATAATCGGTATTGTTGCTATGGCAATCGTAACAGGACACCTGTAATTTGTTTCGTATGGTGGCAGGCACTTTATTAACTTCCATAAAATCAGTTTTTGGTACAACTGTACTTTGATTTAGTTTTGTGGGCACAAACTGTAAGCCCACAAAACACACCAATAAAACCAACATTATGATTTTGACAATTCGCACCAATTAATTGATTTCTTTCTGCACTTTTCCACATTTCATCATTTTACTGCCGAAATAGGGATTTCTAATTTCCTTTTCCATACTTAACCATTGCCCTCCTTTGTTGTCATTGTACATTGGGCAAAATTGCTGATATAGCGTGTGGTTGGTTCCCGTGATAGTCACCATATCTGTAATATCCTTGGTCAACATTTCAAAATGCTCCCGTTGGTGAGCCATTTCGCTCCGGCTTATATGCTCTGCGTGCTCGATTGCAGATTCCTTTATATCAGTTAGTTCCTGTTTTTCTTTTGAAGTGTAACTGTCCACTTTAAAATTCTTTAATGAACTTTCCAGTTTTTTTCCCGCACTTGCAGCTGCTTTTTCATTTGTTTCCACTAAGGCGTTTTTAAGTGTCATATAATCTGCCAATATCTTTTCTGCTTCTGAATTTTGCGCATCGGAATCCATTTCGGTATTGGAGGAGGTCATAGTACCATCACCCATCTCAGTTCCATTGTTGTGCTCTGATGCAGACATTTCTGTATGCATAGTATCGTGCGCACCTTCTTTCTTGGTATCATTACAAGAAACGGCGGTAAAACCTAAAATTGCCATTGCCATAATTGCTGTTGTTGCTTTTACATTTTTCATTTTGATTCTAATTTTAATTTATATTAATATTTGTTTTAATTACTTACATTTTTTTAAAATCTTGCGGAAAGACCACCACCCGCACCGAAGCGGTTGTCGTAACTTGCCATCAAGGAAAAGTTTCGTGATAAATAATATTCTACTCCTGCATTCCAGATCACTTCTTTAGCGAAATTATCGCCTGCCGGAAGGTCGTCAACCCATCCAAAATTGGCTTGATATTCATACTCTCCAAATATTGCAGTTTTTGGAAATATGAGGATTTCCCGGCTTAAACTTATTTGGGGTCTTAATTTATTGTCAATACGCACATCTAAATTAAAGAGATAAGGTGTCAAATACCGAATCCCGGCAATTGCGGTGGTTGAAATTTCGTCTAAATTATCTTCCATTTCGTTTTCGACGTTCACCCCGCCAAAGACCCGCAAATAGTCGTGCAAATAACGTTCATAAGTGACTTCGGCTTCCAGATTCTTGTTCCACCCATATTCTGCGGAAATATTAAACTGATTGCGAATGTTGGAAGTGACAAAATTAAACTCCGTCATATGGGACGCCACATCGAGCAATGACCAGGTGTAGAATCGATCTGTTTCGTTGATTAATTTGTAAACTGGATATTCTTTCATCCTTGGGTCCCGTGGGGTGTCATAACTGAATATCCTGTCCATCCCGGCATTCATATGGTAGAGAATATGACAATGTAAAAACCAATCACCAAACTCATCTCCTTGATTCCCACTGAACTCTACGGTCACTTCCTGCATAGGCGCAACATTCACGGTATGCTTTAAGGGTGAATATTCCCCGTTTTTATTTATAACTCTAAAAAAATGACCGTGTAAGTGCATTGGGTGGTGCATCATCGTGAGGTTGTTGAATGTTATCCTGGTAATTTCCTTTCCACTTATTTTTATTTTATCTGTCTCACTCAGCGGAACACCATTCAAACTCCAGATATACCTGTTCATATTTCCCGTAAGGTTCAGAAGAACTTCCTTTACTGGTAAGTCTTTATCAAAGTCGGTTTTTTGGGGAGACTTTAGAAAGTCATAATTGTATTCCGAAAACATTTGCATTTTAGCCATATCGTCCTTTTGCATATTGGGAATTGCTTTTTCTCCCATAGCCATTTCGGAATTGCCCATATTTGAATGATCCATCTTTTCGTGCTTCATTGAATCTTTTGGCATATTCATCTTGTCACCGTCCATCCCTGCCCGACCCTGCGCGACAGAGTCATTCAGACGAGGGGCAGGCGGGTTCATTTTCGAATGGTCCATATCCATTTGCATTCCATATTCTTTCATTTCATACCGCTCGTCCTTTTTAGGTCGGAATTTTAGGGCGTGCGCCCACATTTTCATATCCATTTTTGCCATTTGCTGCATCATCTTGATTTTATCGGGTTTCGGGACAACTTCCGCTGGAAGTATTTTACCCTGGCCTATATAAGCCGTGGTGGTCCCCGACCCGTCCTGTGCCATTACACGTAACTCAATTTTTCCATTTTGTGGAACGGCAACAATAAAATCATAAGTTTCAGCAGTCGCTATAAAAGTCTTATTATGGGCAATGGGAACTACATTTTGCCCATCAGCTGAGACCAACATTGGCGTTTCGCCACCGAAGGTCATCCAAAACTGGGAGGAGGCGGAACCATTTATGATACGTAACCGAACCTTTTCTCCCGGTTTAAATTGTGGGTATTCAACCGATTCTTCGCCATTGATCAAAAATGCAGGATAATACACATCGGCGATATCTGCTCCTTCCATCCGTTGTCGCCAAAAATCGAGTTGTGCGCCAAATGCTCCCCGTCCAATAACTTGATTTAAAGGGGTGGAAGTACCTTTCTTCATTTGGTACCATTCATTACCGCGTTTAAGGTTACGCATCACACTTTTCGGTTTTTCATTGGTCCAATCAGATAGCATCAATATCAAATCTTTGTCATAATCCAGCGTTTTTTCTTTGGGATTGATTAAGAGAGATCCAAAAACGCCACTTTGTTCCTGAAACATCGTGTGCGAATGATACCAATATGTTCCTGATTGTCTAATAGGGAATTCATATTTAAAAGTGGTGCCGGGCTTTATGGGTGGGGTTGTTAAATAGGGTACACCATCCATAAAATTGGGCAATAGCATTCCGTGCCAATGGATGGAGGTTTCAACGCTCATTTCGTTTTTTACATAAATAACCGCGTATTCGCCTACGGTAAATTCTAATGTTGGCCCAGGTATACTGCCATTGATGGTCATACCTTCTACCTTTTTTCCCGCTTTATTGACCATTTCTTCCTTGATCACCAAGTTATACTCACGAATAGGAAGATTATCGGGGTTACCTGCCACTTCCTGCCCAGATACAGGGTAATTTCCTATAAAAAGGAGAATTATAACAAATTTTAGATGATTCATTTTAAGCTGTTTTCGTAATTCTCAGGCGATATTTCCAATTTTGCCATTAAGGAGTTTTGAGTAGTTAATATGTACCTTAAATAATTTGATGGGCATCCGCATTAAATCTTCAAAAAAAATATTAGAAGGATTGCCGGTTCAAAAAACCGACAATCCTAATTTCTTAGCCTAAATAAGCTTCACAGGCTTCTGCACATTTTCTGCAGGCCTCCGCGCATTCTTTACAATGGTCGTGGTCGTGTTTCTCACATTCCTCGGCACACTGGGTACAGATTTGCTGGCAGTATTCCACCATTGCCCGCACATTTTCAAAATTTGCTGCAAGTAAATTTGCTGTGGTATTGCAAACTTCTGCACAGGCTCTGTCAATCCTGATGCAGTCAACCATCATTTGAATGTTATCCTCATCCAGACAGGCATCCGCACAATAATTACAATGTGCTGCGCAGTTATTAAGCGCTTCAATCAGTTTTTCATTTTTCATAATATTCTAATTTTAAGATTAATAAAGAGTTAAAAGTAAGCAGGTATTTTATTTTTTTGTGGCACAATATTGGTTCTTATCTATACAATTTTATCCAACGGATTCCTGGAATTATGCTGCTGCTGTTTGTAAAGCGATAGACTCATACCGGTTTCATTCTTGAACTGGCGGCTCAAGTGATTTATATGGCTATAATTGAGCAAATAGGCCATTTCGGTAAAGTTTTGTTCTCCAATTTGGATGAGTTCCTTTACTTTTTCTATTTTCAGTTTGATAAAATATTTTTCGATGGTAAGTCCTTCCGTATAGGAAAAAACCTTACTTATTTTTGAGTACTCCGTGTTCAGGTTTTTTTCCAGATAGAGCGATAGCTTTTGTGGCACAACCAAGGGCAGATTTTTCAGAAGTAATATCAATTCTTTTTTTACTTGCTCTACTAACTGTCTTTCGACACTTTGTATCAATACAAAACCATTTTCAGAAATGATATCATTTAAAGTTTTTTCGTCTAAGGGATTTTTTATTTCCACTTTCAGTTTTCCCAATTCAATAGCAAGCACCTTGATTTCTTTTCCTTCAAGTTCGTTTTGCAATACTTTGATGCACCTGTCACAGACCATATTCTTTATGTGAAATTGTTTTTTCATAGCTTCTCGAATTTGCTTTTAATTCGTTAAATAATTGATAACAGCCGCTTGCACATAATACAGTTTTATGCTTTCGATTTGCGCCGTTTGGAATTTCAATTGCAATTCCTGAATATCCAGTACATCTTTAAAATCAATGGTTCCCGTTTCGTAATTTTTGATTAAAATTTCTTCGGCATCTTCAGCTTGTTTCAGGTTCTGCTTTTGAGTAGCGAATTGTATGCGCGCCTGATTCTGTTGCGATATTGCCTTGGACAATTCGGCTTTTAAAACATTTAAGCGTTCTTCTTTCTGAAATTGAATTTCCTGTTTCCGCAATTCGTTTTGCCGGGTTTGGGACCTATATCTATTGTTGAAGATGGGAATGGACAGGGAAACCATCGGCATCACCATATCTTTAAAAGGACTGGTTATCATCGGGCTGTTTTCCTGATTGATATATTCCACTCCAAACCCAAGCATTGGTGCACTTTCTTTCTGATTCAATACCTCTGCCTGTTCCACAGATTGATACAGTTTATCGTATTTGAGCAGCTCGGGATTTACATCCAAGCTTTTATAATTATAAAGGTTCTCCTCTTCAGAAATTTCCAAAGACGCAACCACAACCACCTCTTTATCATATGGGCGGTTCATCAAACTATTGACAGCAGCCTGAATGCCCTTGTTTACCTGAATCAATACTTTCTTTTGCTGTCTTAACTCATTCTGTCTAATCTGCAACCGCAAAACATCTACTGCCGATGCCTTGCCTACTTCCAAAGAATTCAGTGCCAAACGTTCATAAGTTTGCAAAAGGGCAATATTTTCATCAAGTACGTCCTGTTTGGCCCTGATTTCGTAAAGCTGATAATAGAGCTGGGAAATGGTAAGTGCGAGTTTTCGCTTTGCGATGACCACTTCCACATATTGGGCTTCGGCCATTGATTCGGCATAATTTTCCCTTGCGGATATAGTTCCAAACCAGGGCAACATCTGCATTACAGACGCCCTAAACCGTTCCATCGGCATTTCCATTTCGGGAGCTACTGCCATATACCCAAAATTGAAATCGGTATTCGGCAAAGAATTGGCTTCATTTACTTTTTCGGAAGCAATTTTATATTGCACATCAAACTTTTGAATTTCTGGACTATTGGTAAATGCTTCCTGAATAAGGTCTTGTAAATCCTGGGCATTCGCAAATGCGGAAATGAATAGGAAACCTATTAATAGGATTGTATTTTTCATTTTCGAGCTCTTTTAAGTTGAAATTCCTTTTTCATACTGAACAATACCGGCACTACGAACAGGGTAATGAGGGCAATGAGCATTCCGCCGAAGCTGGGTATGGCCATCGGTATCATAATATCGCTTCCCCTTCCGGTGGAAGTCAGTATCGGCAACAAGGCCAATATGGTTGTGGCCGTTGTCATTAAGCAGGGGCGAATACGTTTTTCACCAGCTTCCACAATGGAATCCCGAATTTCGTTCTTATTGTTGGGACTGTTCCGGTCAAAAGTCTGGGTTAGGTAGGTCGCCATTACCACCCCGTCATCGGTAGCAATACCGAACAAGGCGATAAAGCCCACCCATACGGCTACACTTAAATTTATGGGATGCATCTGGAACAAATCCCTTAGGTTTTCGCCAAAGACATTGAAGTTGAGAAACCAATCCTGGCCATAGAACCAAATCATTAGGAATCCGCCAGCAAAGGCTACGGCAATACCCGTAAATACCATTAAGGAGGTGGAGACCGAACGGAATTGGAAATAAAGAATGAGGAAGATGATGAGAAGGGCCAAAGGTACCACCACAGCCAATGTTTTTTCTGCGCGAAGCTGATTTTCATAGGTTCCCGTAAACGCATAACTGATACCTTTTGGCACCGTCAGCTCGCCGGCGTTAATTTTGTCCTGGATGAGTGCCTGCGCGTTTTCCACCACATCCACTTCGGCAAATCCGTCCAGCTTATCAAAGAGTACATAGCCCACCAAAAAGGTGTCTTCACTTTTAATGACCTGCGGTCCCTGCTCATACCTAATCTCCACGAGTTCGCCAAGGGGGACTGGTCTTCCTTTTTCCACAGGGACATAAATATTTTTAAGGTCGGCGGGGCTTTCGCGAAGTTCCCGGGGATATCGCACCCTTACCGAATAGCGTTCCCTGCCTTCTACGGTCTGGGTCAAAGGCATTCCGCCAACGGCCACCTGCAATATTTCCTGTACGTCCATAATGGACACCCCATAGCGGGCAAGCTGCTCCCTCTTTATGTCTATGAGCAGATAGGGTTTTCCCACAATTCGGTCCGCGAACACTGCCGATTCCTTTACACCTTCAGCCTTTTTTAAAATGGTTTCCAGTTCGAGTCCAAAAGCTTCAATTTGCCGTAAATCCTGCCCCTTTACTTTAATACCCATTGGCGCACGCATTCCCGTTTGGAGCATCACCAATCGGGTTTCAATGGGCTGCAGTTTGGGTGCCGAAGTAATGCCGGGCAATTTGGTGACCCGAACGATTTCATTCCAAATATCATCGGGATTATTGATTTCCGGTCGCCAATTTCGATAGTACTCGCCCTCTTCATCAGGAACGAGTTCCTCTCTTGTGGCGATGGTTTGCAATTGGGATGCCTCATAATTCACGTCATTCTTGACCTCATTGTTTGGATTTACCACAAAACGTCCATTCTTCAGTACGAAAAGCCCATCGGGATTGATTTTATAACGTTGTCGATTTCCATTAGCGTTGAGCATATATTCCGATTTGTACTGAATGATATTTTCATACATTGAAAGTGGGGCAGGGTCAAGGGCAGATTCTGTTCTGCCTGCTTTACCCACCACGGTTTCAATCTCCGGAATGGTGGCTACGGCCATATCCAATTGCTGCAATACCCGTTTATTTTCTTCTACCCCTGCGTGTGGCAATGAAGTGGGCATCAGGAGAAAAGACCCTTCATTGAGCGAGGGCATAAATTCCTTTCCTGTGTTTTGCATTATCAGCACTCCTAAAATTACAATAACGGTGGGCACGGACAAAAACAGGAACTTGTTGCGCAAGGCCCATCTCAGGATGCGGGTATAGTAATGGCGAAATACCCAGAAAGTTCCCAATAGGCCAAAGCAGATGATGCTCACAAAAATCAGGTTCATTATGATGCTTCTATCAAAACCAAGGGGGCGCCAATATTCGGCCAAGAGCAAGATGATGGCCACGGAGGAAATGATGATATTGATAAGATTGGCCCTCTTTTCGGAAAGTTTGCCCTGCAGGCTGGCAATACCGGATGTACCAAAGGCAATCAGTATCAAACCAAGCCAATAGCCGTAAATCAAAGCAAATATTCCCGCTATAATCAAAGAAATATTAAGTACATATCGCAATGAGCTTTTCAAGTTTTTCTTTCGGAAGAGAAATGCTGCGAACGGGGGAATAAGAAAGAGTGCTACTATAATGGATGCGGTGAGCGCCATTGTTTTTGTAAACGCCAATGGACGGAACAGCTTTCCTTCTGCGCCCACCATCGTAAACACCGGAAGGAAACTAATGATGGTCGTAAGAACGGCGGTAAGGATGGCACCAGATACTTCTGCGGTAGCGTTATAGACTACGGTATTGATGGGCAGTTTATTTCCGTCGGCATCGGAATTCTCCATATCTAGGTGCCTGATGATATTTTCTGAAAGAATAACCCCAACATCCACCATTGTTCCAATGGCAATCGCGATACCCGACAGGGCGACGATATTGGCATCTACATTGAATAGCTTCATCGAAATAAAGACCATCAAAACCGCGACGGGTAAAAGTCCCGAAATCAATAGGGACGCCCGAAGGTTGAACACCATAATGATAATGACCAGAATAGTTATTAAAATTTCCAGGGTCAGGGCTTCATTGAGCGTACCCAAGGTTTCCTGAATCAGCTCGGTACGGTCGTAAAACGGAACGATGGTAAGCTGTGACGTACGACCATCTGCCAATTCCTTTGATGGCAGGCCTGCCGAGAGTTCAGCAATCTGTTCTTTGACATTGTTGATAACTTCCAAAGGATTGGCACCGTAACGCGCAACCACCACACCGCCGACGACTTCGGCACCCTCCTTGTCCAAAATGCCCCTGCGGGGCGCCGGCCCTAAATGAACTTTCCCCACATCCTTAATCCGGATAGAAGTGAAATCTTCTGAAGTTACCACCGCATTCTCAATGTCCTCAATGGATTTTACGTAGCCCAGTCCGCGCACAAGATATTCCGCTTGATTCATTTCCAGGGTCTGGGCACCGATATCCTGATTGCTCTCTTTTACTGCTTTTACAATATCCGTCAGACCAATGTTGTATTGGCGCATCAATTCGGGATTTACATCCACCTGATATTCCTGTACATAACCGCCAATGGATGCCACTTCCGAAACACCGCTTGCTGAGGCCAGGGCATATTTTACATAGTAATCCTGTATGCTCCGCAGTTCGTGCAAATCCCATCCGCCCGTCACGTTACCGTCCTTGTCACGGCCTTCCAAAGTGTACCAGAAAATCTGCCCCAATCCTGTGGCATCGGGTCCCAAGGTTGGGTTTACACCCTCGGGCAGTAGACCTGCCGGTAAGGAATTTAGCTTTTCCAGGATTCTGCTGCGACTCCAGTAGAATTCAACATCCTCTTCAAAAATGACATAAATGCTCGAAAACCCGAACATCGACGAACTTCTAATGGTTTTGACCCCGGGTATCCCCAGTAGCGACGTGGTGAGTGGATAAGTAATCTGGTCCTCGATATTCTGTGGCGAACGCCCTTGCCAATTGGTAAAGACGATTTGTTGGTTTTCACCAATATCCGGAATGGCATCCACAGCCACGGGATCGTTGGGAAGAAAGGGGAAATCCCAATTGAACGGTGCGTTTACGATGCCCCATCCTACGAAAAGCGCAAGCAGTAAAACAGCAACTAACTTATTTTCTATTAAAAATTTTATGCTTTTATTCAGCATTGGTATTGATTGTTAAACAGTTATACATTGAATAAAATCCTGATAGTCAGAATATTAAATACAACAAGATGAGCCCAAAATGGCCGTAACCATTGGGCAAATCTTTCCGATTCATTGATCGGAACTGTTTAATATCAAATTAAATAAGTCTCGTGAAGTTTTTGGATATCCCGCTCAATAAACGGTGGCGAGTAGTGCTTGAAAGGAACTATGTTTTCATCAAGTCCCTCAAAAAGGTTTATATAGGTGTAGAAAAATGTGGCAACAAAAGTCTGTTGCTCTAAATTAAGTTGATGGAATGCGGTTTTAAGGTCGTCTGAGCCTTCTTTTACAATTTGTTGGTCGCTACAGCACGATTTATCCGTCATAGAAGGATTCTCACAACTTTCAACCGGTTGGTCTTTTTCCATTCCGCAACTTTCCGCTTTTGCGAACAAGCTGAAATCAACCATAGATTCCCCGCAATAATGCATATCCACGGTAAAGGACATCGTAGTGAACATCACCACAAACGCCATCAATACGGATACTATTTTATGGAATCCTTTTTTCATTAAATGCAAATGTAATCAAAAAATTTAATACTTCCTTTTTTCCTTAATCGGATATTTGTGAATCTTACGGCAGTTAATAACTCTCCCATCTTTCTTATCTTTAGCCCTTAATTAGCTATAAATCAACTTTTTTTGTTGCTAATTAGTTTCTACTCATCGGTAATTGCCTGAATATCAAGATTACTTCACATATTGCATCGGGAAATAATTCATTTTCTAAATTTATTCCTAAATTTTTGATGATTGTTGAAATACTTTTGTAATTTAATTTCCTAAAACCAAAAAAACAATAAAATGAAAAAACTATTTTTGATTCTTACCCTTTCAGCCCTCGCCTTTTCTAGTTGTGAGGACCGTAAAAAGGACCTTTCCCAACAGTATGATAAACTGATGGAGGAAAATGACAGTATTATGGCCATGCACAGTGAAGCACAAGCCATGCACGACCAAATGATGAGCCAAAACAAACAAATGTCAGAGCAATTAATGGCGGCCGAAATGAAAGATTCCTCACAACTCGAAATTCTCGCGGCCAACGAAGTGATTCTTCAAAAACATGAGGCAATGTTGAACAGCCACGAGGAACTGTTAACTAGTCATCAAACAATTAAGGATGGTTTTGATACTAAAACCGAAGCCGAAATTGAAGCTCAGATTAAAGAAATGAGAGATAATCTGGACAAAATTGAAACTGAAAACAATACAATTCAAGACGAGCACGATAAAATGATGCGTCAACAGGAAGATATGATGCAGCGCCGTACGGATACTGTGAACGATTCTGCAAAGACGAATACGTAATACGTAAAATCAATAATTAAATCTGCCTTTGGATCAATTCCAAAGGCATTTTTTTTTGGTATAACTTTCATAATTCGATCGTCACTACCAATACGTTAAGATTTCCTTAAATTCTCCGGATAGCTTTGAATATCTGTGGAATTGGAAAACCAAACCTATAGTTTTGCCCACTTATTCATAAATAAAAAACAAACATTATGAGTCAAGTAACAGGAAATGAAACCGTAAAAATTCATTACACGGGAAAATTGAACAACGGACAGGTATTCGACAGTTCAGTAAAACGCGAACCGTTGGAGGTGAAATTGGGCGAGGGACGTTTAATTCCAGGTTTTGAAAAAGGTTTGGTTAATATGCAGGTGAACGAAAAGAAAACCATCACCATTCCTAAAGAGGAAGCTTACGGCGAGGTTCAAAAAGCGTTATTTCAAAAAATACCCAGTGAAAACCTTCCCCCAGAAATAAAGCCCGAAATTGGAATGGGCCTTGTGTCAAAAAATCCGGATGGAAGCGAGCGCCAATTGCGCGTAGCCGACGTTAAAGAGGATTTTATTATTGTGGATGCCAACCATCCTTTAGCGGGTCAGGATTTGACTTTTGAATTGGAATTGCTGGATATAAAATAAAATTGCCCTAATAATTTTAAAATTTAAGACTGCCCAATGGGCGGTCTTTTTTTATTTAGCTATAAAAAAAACTTTTCGATTGGAGCTGAATAAAGTGGCAAGTTTATAAACCTACCTTCTTGCGAAACACATATCCTTTAAAAACCCAAATTCTTAATTAAATCCTTCCATAGTCAAAAGAGTGGCTACCCAGACTATTAAGCAAGAAAAGAAAATACCAACGGTATTCGCCAAAAAGGCCTGTTTTTTCTCAAAGCGAAACAGATAGGCAGCTATTGTTCCTGCATAAACGCCGGTTCCGGGCAATGGAAGTAGCACAAAAAACATCAATCCCCAGAATCCATATTTCTTAACATTGCCCCCTGCTCCCGTTTTGGCCCTTCTAGCAATAAAAATGGCGGCCTTTTTATAATAAAACCATCGAAAGAAAAACCTGTTAATTACATCCAGAAAAAAGGACATTATCGGAAATGCCAGCACATTGGCAATAAAACAGAAAATAAAGGCAAGATAAATATTAACACCATTCAGCAGGGCATAAGGAATACCCACTTTTGCTTCCCCAAAAGGAGAGATGCTCCAAAGCATGGCAATAATTATATCGAGGATCAAAATAAGGTGCTATTATAGCGGCAAAAATAATCTATTTAGCCAGCCAACAACGGTTTGTGATATTAAAGTTTACCTAAAAATTAGATGTAAAACAGGGAATTTTTGAAGGAATCGAGTTTCAATTCCAATAAATGTTACTTGCTTGAATTTGAAATTTTATTAAAAATGGCGTCCACACAATTAATGCCATCAATGGCCGCGGAAATTATACCGCCGGCGTAACCCGCACCTTCCCCGCAAGGGTATAGTCCCGTCACCTCAATATGTTCTAATGTTTCCGGATTTCTGGGAATGCTGATAGGTGAAGAAGTACGGCTTTCCGGCGCGTGCAGCACCGCTTGATTGGTATAATATCCCTTCATTTTTTTTCCGAATACCACAAATGCTTTTTTCAATCTATCGGAAATTAAGGAAGGCAGCACTTCGTTCAAATCTGCGGAAACAATTCCTGGTTGATAGGAAGTTTTCGGGAAATCTACCGAAACCTTTCCATCCACGAAATCTATCATCCGCTGTGCAGGTACCTTTTGTGTCTTCCCTCCCGCTTCCCAGCAACGTTGCTCCACATATTTTTGAAAATCCAAACACACAAAGGGATCATCCTTTTTATAATTTGGCAAATCTTCGGGCGCAACACTAACCACAATTCCGCTGTTGGCATATGGATTATTGCGTTTGCTAGGGCTCCAACCATTTGTTACCACTTCGTTTTGTTCGGTGGCGCAGGGTGCAATAATCCCACCGGGACACATACAAAAGGAATAAACCCCCAAACCGTCCACTTGTTCCACTAAAGAATAACTTGCCGGGGGAAGATAGGGATTGTCGGTTTGGCCGTGGTATTGGATGTTGTCAATCAATTCCTGTTGGTGCTCTACGCGAACTCCAATCGCAAATGGTTTTGCTTCAATTTTAATATTCTTTTTGTGAAGCAGATAAAAAATATCGCGTGCGGAATGGCCCGTGGCAAGAATTACATTCGAAAACCGGAACCAATCTTGATTATTGATCTGAATTTTCTCAACGGCATTTTCCTTTAATTGAATATCCGTTAACTTTGAATTGAAATGAACTTCTCCCCCATTTTCAATAATCGCCTCCCGAATTGTGGTAATTATTTTGGGTAGTTTGTTCGTGCCAATATGAGGGTGCGCATCGACTAAGATTGATTCATTTGCGCCAAAATGCACAAACCATTCCAACGCTTTCAAAACATTGCCCCGCTTTTTGCTTCGGGTATAAAGTTTACCGTCTGAATACGTTCCTGCACCACCTTCACCAAAACAGTAGTTGCTTTCGGGATTTACCGTTTGGTCCTTATTGATTGCCGCCAAATCCCGCCGTCTTTCCCGAACATCTTTGCCTCGCTCAAAAACAATCGGCTTCAATCCAGCCTCAATGGCTCTTAAAGCAGCATAAAGGCCCGCCGGACCCGCCCCAATTATGGCTATCGGTTCTGCTTCGGAAACATTTTGGGGAACAAATGGCGGAATGCTTTCCTTTTTTTCGCCCTTTTGCCATAATTCAATTTGTAGGTTTATTTTTATCGGACTTCGGCGTGCATCAATGGAGCGCTTTCGAATACGCCAATCAGTAATTGCCTCCCGTCGGAGTTTTTCTTTTTCCAAAGTGAGTTCTAAAATATAGTCAGAATCCTCCTGTTGGTGGGGTAAAACGGCTATTTGTACCAATCTGCTCATACGGTCGTAAAGATAAGTGTTAATTTAAAATTGAAGATTTATATTTCATATCCAGCTTGCAGATAATCCAAAAAATCAAATTAATTTTTTTGAAATTGATTGGGAACTTCCATCCCGATTATTATACAAACTCAATTATTATCTTTGTGAAAAATTGGGAAAAGATGATTTTTATTGAAAACGAAGGAAATACCAATCCCCGGTTAAACTTGGCTTTGGAAGAATATGCGCTGCGAAATTTCAGTGCGGCGAACGATTATTTGTTGTTCTATATCAATGAGCCATCCATAATTATTGGTCGAAACCAAAATACTTTGGAGGAAATAAACCACGATTATGTTTCGGAGAAAAACATTCACGTGGTACGCCGTATTTCTGGCGGTGGTGCGGTTTATCACGATTTCGGCAACCTTAATTTCAGTTTCATAACCAATCACGATATTAAAAGTTTGAACAACTTTGCCAAGTTTACTGCCCCGGTAATAAAGGTTTTGAACAATCTCGGTTTGAGTGCAGCCCTGAAAGGCCGAAATGACATTCAAGTGGATGAGAAAAAGATTTCGGGAACGGCGCAATTTTCTACGGGCAAAAGGATGGTGAGCCACGGCACGCTCTTGCTGGATACGGATCTAGGAGAAGTGGTAAATGCCCTAAATGTAAAAATGAGCAAAATTGAATCGAAAGGCCATAAATCCGTGCGAAGCCGTGTTGCGAACATTTCAGAATTTCTTCATAAACCTTTAAGCATTCAGGAATTTCGAAATCTCTTGTTGGAAGGCCTATATGAGGAAAGCGAGCCATTTGAAAGTTACCGGTTAACGCCGGAGGAATGGAAAGCCGTCCACGAACTAAAAGAAGAAAAATACGATACTTGGGACTGGAACTACGGCCGTTCGCCCAAATTTAATATTCAACGCAACAAACGTTTTTCCATTGGCGAAATTGATTTGCGCATTTATGTTGAAAAGGGACATATAAAGGAATTTAAAATATTTGGGGATTTCTTTGGAAAGGAGCCGGTGGAAAATCTGGAAAAATTATTGGAAGGCGCTCGATATGAAAAAGAAGATATTTCGGATCTTTTAAAGGATATTGAAGTGAAGGAATATTTTGGAGACATCCCAAAAATTGATTTTATCGAACTTGTTTACGGCGCCGATGAAGTTTAAGGGCTAGTGGTTTTATTATTATTCCTTATTATTAATTACACATTGCTAATTACAAAATTGTTGCCGAAATAATATGAAGAAAAATACATCCATTTATTTGATGATCGGCGCGGCAATTATTACAATTATAGGGCTGGTAACCGGGAAATATCTATTTCTATTTCTAGCACTCCCGCTAGGTTTTCTATTCACTAAAAAGAAGAAATAAAAAATGCCGCTCTAAAGCGGCATCTTCATTTATATGTTTTTCGGAATTTATTCTACAATAAACTTTCCGTTCATCAGTGCATAATGGCCGGGGAAGGTACACATGAAAGTATAAGTTCCGGGTTCCGGAGCATCAAATTCAATGGTATCCGTTTCGCCGCCGCCCAACATTTTGGTGTAGGCTATAAACTTATCTTGCATGTCCGTAGGAATATAATCAGTTTCAGACGCAACCGCCGAAGCCTGTCCAACAGCCGCCATATCAGCATCCTTGGTTAGCAACGCCCAATTATGGCCCATTACCGTTTTGTCCATTTTGCCGACATGCTTAAGGGTTAGCCTCACTTTTTGGCCAGCCTTTACACGAATTTCGCTTTTGTCGAATTTCATTTGGTCATTTCCTGTAATGGTAATTTCGGCAACTTGGCTGTCAGAACTTTGGGCCGGAGCCGCTTCTTCCACTTGAGTGCCAATTTGCATTGCAGGTTTTTCCTCCTTTTTGTTATCGCCACAACTAATAGCAACTGCTGCTGCGAATACTAGAATCAATTTATTCATGATTGTGATATTTAGGATTAATTATAGTACAAAATTAACCTCTTAATTTAGGATAAACAAATCTTTTACTTTTCATTTTGAAAAATTAAAGAAAGTCCTAACGTTTAAAATCTAGAAAGCCTTGTATGAAATTAAAAAGAATAGGAATATTCAACTCCACCACCAACGAGAGTCTTTGCCTTATTTGAAAAATCTGCCCCTCCCATTATAGTGAACGTACCAAGCTTTTCATTTTTGTAGGACAGGGAACCGTAATTATACCAATATTTCCACTCGGGATATAAGGGAGTACGATAGGTTCCGGTATATTTGGCTAAGCTGCTTTTCAATTTCCATTGGAACGCATCAAAATGACCCATTAATCCAAAATGGTGCACTTTAACCCGATTACTGATAATGGGTGAAACACCTTCAGATATCTGTGCGGATTTGTCGTATAAAATAAATGGCACGCCCATTATATTTTTTTCGTAACTCCACCCGCTTCTATAAATTGAATTGCTGAAATAATTATCCTTTCCACTCCCCACGGAAATTCCGCTTTGGTCCATAGTATCTATATATTCGTAAAGAATTGCGGTAAAAAATCGATTGTTCGCGGGTTCAAAATATATTCCCCAAAGACCGTCCGGAAAATTTGCCAAACGTGTGCCGGAGCCATCCTCAATATAATGGTCGTGGTAAATTGAGAACGAGCCAAGTTTATTCGCGTGATTATAATCCAATAAAACACTCCCCAAATGGTTGCCCAATTTGTTTAAGGTTTCCCCTTCTATTCCATATTCCTCAGTAGTGTGGGCAAAAAAAACATTTACAAAATCCTTGAATCCACTTTTCAATTTGCCCCATTCCGGTGATGTACCTCCCCATTGCACATAATGTTGGACCTTTGCGGTAAGGGTGTTATTCTCATTGAATGAAGTTATTAGCGACAATCTTTTGTAATGGACGTGGGTACCATCCACATATCGATCATCGTTCAGTTCATAATGCGCCATTCCCCAATCAACAGCAAATGTTTTCGAAATCTTAAAAGGATTGTTTGCCTCCAATAGAATTCCAGGAAGTGGACGCGCATTTCCGGACCATAAAAAATCTTGGTTGGTGGCCGAGAGGCCGTTGAAAACCTCGAACTGTTTCTTTGCGCCAACAGTGGCAAAGAGCCAAGAATTTTCAAATTGAAGATATAAATCACGGCGTTGTACCGCATCCTTCACGCCATCCCTGCCAAAGACGGCAGCCCCGCCATTTATTAAAAAAGAAGGAAATAATAAACTTGCCCTTAATTCCCCCGTGGCAGAAAAGTTTGTAAGCTCGCCCACCGCGAAATTGGTATTGGTATGGAACCAAAACGGATTCTCATTCTCTGTAGCAAGAATTGCCTTTGCTTCCGCACTACCGGCAATTTTAAATTCCTGTGAGAAAATAAAGAAAGGGCATAAAAGGAAGAAGAACTTCAGCAACTTCATATAACTATTTCTATCTATTGAAAATTCGCTGTAGCAGTGACCTTTCTTCGCGGGAATAGGCATAACCGTATTTATTTCCGTAACCAAAATTTTGGATATCCACATTATTGAGAATAACCGCAACATTTGCCAAACGCCCATCATTGATGGCATCCTGTGGAAACTCCAGCAGTCGCTTGTCAGTATATCCGGCACGTACCACATATAGGGTGATGTCTGCGAGTTTATTGATAATAATGGTGTCTGTAACCAACATTGCCGGAGCGGTGTCCATAATTACGTAATCAAATTCCTTTTGTAGCGCCTCAATGAAATGTGCCGTTCGCTTCTGCATTAACAATTCCGCGGGATTGGGCGGGATGGCACCGGAAAGAACGATGCTCAAATTTTCATTGTATTCACTTTTTGTAATTACTTCGCTTACTTCCAAATTTTCGTAAACGATAAATTCCGTTAGGCCTTTATTCGCCTTTAAATGCTCCGGCAAATACCGTTGCAATTGGGGATTTCGAATGTCGGCTCCCACCAAGACAACCTTTTTGCCCGTAATGGCCAAAGTGAGCGCCAAGTTGAACGCAACAAATGTCTTTCCTTCCCCTTTAATGGTGGAAGTGACAATAATGGTTTTGCCCTTTTCACTTTCCTCTAGCTTGTTTATAAAGAGATATTGCAGATTGGTTCTCAAGATCCTATATGCCTCGGCCATGATGCTACGGTCGTTATGCTGAATAAGATCCGAATCTCCTTTTTGGACCTTTGGAATTTCCCCAATAATCGGGATGGATTTTAATTGTTTCTCAACATCTTTTCTACTTTTCACTTTTGTACTGAGCAAATAGAAACTATAAATTCCGCCAAAAGGAATTAGCAAGCCAGCAAGCAAGGCACCCAAATAAATAAGTGGTTTTTTTGGCGAAACGGGTTGGTCGGAACCATAGGCGCTATCCACAATTTTAGCTCTATCGGAGGTGGCAGCCAAGGCAATGGATGCTTCCTCACGCTGTTGCAACAAAAAAAGATACAGTTGCTCCTTTATGGTCTGTTGGCGTTCAATACCCCTAAAAATCTTTTCCTTTGCGGGTACCTGTGATATTTTTGAGCTTATAATATTTTCTTGAACGTTTAAATCCTTCATTGCTATTTTGAGCGCATTTTTTGAATTTTCCAAACTGCCCAAAATATTGTTGCGCATTTGTGAAATTTGTTCGTTCACACTTTGGACCACCGGGTTTTTTGGGGTGGAAGTCTGCAATAATTTATTTCGATATAAAATAAGCTCATTATAATTGTTCACCGCAGTGCCCACGTTCTCATTGGAAATACCAATGTTGGCCGGCAGCAATTCGTTGGCAGAGCTAGTTTTCATATAATCGATCATCGTGTTGCTTAGCTCCAGTTGGGTGGCCACATCCAACTGCCGTTTGTTGAATTCGCTTGCATTCTCCAGCGTTATCTGTGCCTCGGCCTGAATATCGGTCAAGCGGTTGGTGCTTTTAAAATCTTCCTTATTTGTTTCTACGGAATCCAGTTCGCGGGTAATGATCTGCAACCGTGATTCAATAAATTCGGAAGTTTTTCGTGCAATTTCATTTCGGTCCTGCACGGCATCCTTATTATATTGCTGAATTAGTTCATTTAAGAAATCCTGTCCTTTTGCCTTGTTTTGGGTTTGGATGGATAACTCCACAACATTGCTCTTTGCATCTGTGTTAAGAATATTCACACGGGATTGGAAATCCAACGCCACCCTTTCCACGGAGCTATAGCTTACTAAAATAGTTCGGTTTAAATATGCCTCAAACTTTTCTCGAGCATCCAAGTTTGGCAGCACGGTTATTTCGCCGAAGAAAAGCGGAATACGCTCCCCAAATTTGTGCGTGGTTTTATTGCTGCGGGTTTCATCTTCCAAAACAAATTGGGAATCGGAGATCATTTCAATATATAAAGTGGGGATGGGTTCCCGTGAATCGCTTTCCACAAATGATTGATACTGTACCTCAAACGGCTTATAGCCATACATTTCGGAGGTTTTAATATTTCCCATAACTTCATACTTTATATTAAGCTGAAGATTCTTGACGGCTTCCGAAATTATTCTTTTTGAATTAAATATTGCCAATTCATTTTCAATCTGATTGTTCTTAAACCGGGAGAGAAAACTTCCAAATTGGGAAAATGCCGCCATTTCCAAAGGGCTCTGGCTCTTTTCATCCTTTATTATTATGGTTGCCTGACTTTGGTAAAGTTGGGGTGTATAGCGCAAATAAAGAAAAGCTACAAAAAGTGCAACAGCTGCTCCTATTACGAAGAAATACCAGTACCGCGAATATTGTTCAATCACTTCCCTCAGGGAAAGTTCCTCGGCAACTTGGTTGTTAGAATTTTCGATCATTGTTTAATATTGAAAATTGAATGATTTTGCTTTGGGAGGTAGTCTATTTCAGCGATACCCATAATGATAGCTTAATATTTCTTTTATCTAAAAATAATCGCCATTGCCGAAAGTAGCAAAGATGCTATGCTAACGTAAATTGCCGTGTTTCGGTTGAAACTACTGCCCTGCACTTGTGCCCTATTGGGTTCTACATAAACCACATCGTTTTGCTGAAGGTAATAATATTCACTGTTCAGCACATTGGCGCTCCTCATATCAAGATATTTGTAGTTTTTGGTTTTACCATCGTCCCGAATTACCAACACATTATCCCTTCTCCCATAAATAGTCATATCACCCGCCAAACCTAGAGCTGCGGGCAAGGTTAGCCGTTCGCCTTCAAAATTATAGGTGCCTGGTCTATTCACCTCGCCGAGCAAACTCACTTTGAAATTGAGAATGCGAATGGTAACGATGGGTTCCTTTACATATTCCGAAATACGTTTCGCCAGCAATTCACTGAGTTCCACCCGCGTTAACCCCACAACTTGTATCCTTCCCAATATGGGAAAATCTATACTACCATCTTGGGCCGTTAAATATGCTTGCTGTTGGTTGTTATTATTGGCGGCAACGCCCATAATTTCCGTGGAGGGTCGCGTTTCGCTGATAAGATTGAACGGACGTACGGCGTTCAAATCATAGGCAGAAACCACAATACTGAGAAGATCCCCCGATTGTATTTTGGAACTCTTTTGGATAGTATCCAAAAGCAACTGACCTTGCGACAAATCCTGGAAATAAACAATTTTTTCTGAAGAAACGCAGGATACTCCTAAGCTTCCGACGAAAAACAACATTAATACTTTAGCGAAAAACCGTGTCATTTATTTTTTTTTGCAAATATAAACTTTTCTAACCAGCATATTTTCAGCGATGCCTTTATATGATAGTGAATGTCACCTCATTACCTGTTAAAAGATTAAATAGCCAATGGCCAAAAGGATGTCTCATTGCCTATTTCAGCTGAAAGACTCCTTGTGGATTGACTATTGACTATAATACAATCTCGTTTTAATTATGGTGGGCTTTATCCAAACTTTGGAACTCCGAATTTTGACTTAAATATTCAGGCACCAATTCCTTTAGTCGTTTTACTACCGGTTTTCGTTTATTCTGAGTGGTAGCTTTTAAGATGGCTTGAATTTTTCGGCTTACTTCATTAAAATCTTCAACGGGCACTTTTGATACCATAATTTTCGGATGATATGTGGGAAGGGTCATTGCGGTATCGCTGAGCAATTCCTCATAAAGTTTTTCACCCGGACGCAGCCCAACAATTTGAATATCGATATCCTTATAAGGTTTTAGACCGGACAGACGAATCATATTTTCCGCCATATCCATAATCTTAATCGGTTTGCCCATATCAAAAACGTATATTTCGCCACCATTGCCCATTGTGCCCGCTTGCAGCACAAGTTGGCAAGCTTCTGAAATAGTCATAAAATAGCGAATAATATCCTTATGGGTCACCGTCACAGGCCCCCCGTTGGCAATTTGTTTTCTAAAATATGGTATTACCGAACCATTTGACCCCAAAACATTACCAAACCTCGTTGTGATAAACTTGGTGTGTGTGCCAATGCGTTCCTGTAGCGACTGTACATACATTTCCGCTCCTCTTTTGGAGGCACCCATAACATTGGTAGGGTTTACAGCCTTATCGGTAGATATCATCACAAATTTATCTACCCCGTGCTGTACCGCGAGATTCGCTAAATTAATGGTGCCCATAATATTGACCGCAACGGCCTCGTGTGGGTTTTTTTCCATTAAGGGAACATGCTTGTAGGCCGCAGCGTGATAAACAAAATTGAATTTATATTTCGAAAATATCATCTCGAGCCGGTCAATGTTTCTGACATCGGCAAGGGCCACTACAAAATTCAGCGATGGATATTCCGTACGGAGGTAAAGCTCAATGGCGTGCAGGGCAGATTCGGCGTTGTCTAGAATAACTATCTTTTTGGGGCGGAACGCTGCCAATTGCTTCACAATCTCGCTGCCAATGGAGCCTGCGGCGCCCGTAACAAGAATTGTTTTAGCTTCCAAATCGTGCTTTAAAATATCCGCGTCAATTTTTATAGGATGTCTTTCCAGTAAATCCTCAATTTGAATGGGCCTAATTTGCGTTTGAATATCTTCTTTTTTGTTCCAATTTTCCACCAATGGCACGTTGAAAACCTCAACGTTATTTGCCAAACAGGCTTCCACTATTTGTTTTGTTTCAGCTATGGAATGGGAATCGCGAACTATTAATACCCCATCCAAATCAGTTTTGGCTATCAATTCTGTAAAAGGAAGAGAGTCTTTGTTTATGGCTAATGAAAAAACTGGTTTTCCAAGAATGCTCAAGCTTTTGGAGGAAGGATTTTCGGAAAGGAAACCTACCAATTTAAAGGGCAAATCAGACTCCGTGGTAAGAGCTCTACCAAGACTAATGGTTTGGTTATCCATGCCCACAATCAGTACTTTTTTCTTAAAATTACCAGCGTTCATTCGCTGTAAATATTGATAAACTTCCTTAACGGCTATTCTGAAAAACAGCATTAGTGTAAAGGAAAAAAACATATATAGCAAAACTCCTGTTGTAAGAAATATTTTCTGCCCCAATAACATATAGAAAATATAGTTAAGGGCTATAGCGCTGAACGCTGTGAGAAAGGAAGCGGATGCCACTTTGAAAACATCGGTAAATGTAGAATGCCTCACAATCCCGGCATAAGTGCGAAACACCAAAAAGAAAAGAATATTAATGCCAATAACCACGATTGCCTTAATTGGCATGGGCAATACCTTATTAAATTTCAATGGGGTGCCGTCCAAAATGAGAAACATTAGGGCGAAGGAGCATATACAAATCCCAATATCTAACGCAAAAACAGCCCATCGGGGCAGATAGCGCTGGTTCAATAATACTATCTTTTTAGAACGCATTCTTATTATTTCTACAAATGATATTTTAGGTAGCACTTTAATGAAGATTTGGGGCTACAAATATACTTTAAATATCGATGAAACGCATTAAAACATCGTTAATCTTCAACTTATCCTGTTTATTTAAATTAGAACCCGAAGGCAAACAGAGACCAATTTCAAAAAGTTTTTCAGAAATGTTTGAGCCATAATAGGGAACATTTTGAAAAATAGGTTGTAGGTGCATTGGTTTCCATAACGGTCGCGATTCAATATTATTTTCCGCCAAGGCAAATCGAACATTTTCGGCAGAAAAACCACAGTGAGTCTCATCTATAAGAATACAAGATAACCAGTGGTTGGAAAAATAGGCCGAGGATGGTTCAGAAAATACAGTCACACCCTTGGTATCCCTAAAAATTTCCTGGTAAAATTGGTTCATTTGCCTTCTTAATTCCACGTGAGCGTCCAGCACTTCCATTTGCCCGCGTCCAATTCCGGCCGATATGTTGCTGAGCCGGTAATTGTACCCAATCTGGGAATGCTGATAATGCGGGGCATTATCCCTTGCCTGCGTTGCGAGAAATACCGCTTTTTCCTTCAATTGTAAATTTTTAGCCACTAAGGCACCACCGCCTGAGGTAGTAATTATTTTGTTACCATTAAAGGATAGAATGGAAATATCTCCAAAGGTGCCACATTTTTGGTTTTTATAACTGCTTCCCAATGCTTCGGCGCTGTCCTCTACAATCGGGATTTCATACTTATCGGAAATGTTTCTAATTTCCTCTACCTTATAGGGCATGCCGTAAAGATGCACAGCTATAATGGCTTTAGGTTTTTTACCTTTTGAAATTCTATCCTTGATTGCCTCCTCCAAATGACTGGGACAAATGTTCCAAGTATCCGGCTCACTGTCCACGAAAATTGGGGTTGCTCCTTGATATACAATCGGGTTCGCTGAAGCCGAAAAAGTCATGCTCTGGCAAATTACCTCATCTCCTCTCCCAACGCCCAATAAAATTAAGGCCAAATGTAAGGCAGCGGTTCCCGAACTTAGGGCGGCAACATAATTTCCGTTGCCAAGATACTGCTCCAAATCCGTTTCAAACCCAGTTACGTTTGGACCCAGGGGTGCTATCCAATTTGTTTTGAATGCTTCGTTAACAAAAGATTGTTCCGTGCCCCCCATATGTGGGGATGAGAGGTAGATTTTTTCTGATGCCATTGTATTTATTTTTGTAGAGAAAAAAATGCTTTTAAAGAGCCAATTCATTTTCGGTGTAAAGATAGGCCATTACAAATAGTATTTTCACATCTTCGGTGGATCAAGGGAATAATTAAAATTTGTAGTGTAAAACAATCTATTCTCGCTTTTTAACGAAAATTCCGTGGCTGGGAATTAGAATTTGTGTTTTCAACTTGGCTCAGAATGAAAGTATGTTGAAACCGGAGGAGATTATTTTCAATTTTAAAATTAAGCGCAAAAAATAACCGCCCCGTTAAATTCGGGGCGGTTAAGTTTTACATTTAAATGTTCAATTAATAAAAAATCAACTTTTTGGTAGCTGATCCATTTTCCGTTTGAACCTGAATAATATACGTTCCAGCGGCAAAGTCGTGCTCCATTATAGAAGTTCCGGCTTGTTTAACGCCTGTGTATAAAATTCTTCCATTCAAATCATATATGGTCACGGTCGCTTGACTTTCCATTTCGAGTGAAAATCTTCCCGAGGTTGGATTCGGATAAACTAAAAATTCCTTCATTTTATGTTCTTCTGTTCCCAACATAGAAATGATTACCTCGGTCTTTTCCGATGCTCCGGTTTCATATATAGCTTCCACTTCAGCAATGTGACTTCCTGCACTTAGGTCCTCTAGTAAAAATGTTAACTCTGTCACTTCTTCCATTACCAATTCCCCGTCAAGATAAATATTATAGTAAAGGGCATGGTCGTAAGCTCTTTCATAAGTTAAATCATCAATTTTCAATATATAGCTGTCATTGCTCAAATAGTTTATAGCCACATATTTTGTACCCTCAGGCGCATCAAAGGAATATGGAGTCCATGCTTCTGGCACGCTGATTACACCTCCAAAGGCTGTAAAATCTGAAACATCAGTTCCAGTTGTGGAATACAATACCTGCATTTGTTCAGGCATAGCTCCTACCAGAGAGGCCGCGTTAAAGGAAAACTCACCACTTCCGGCCGGAATTATTAACCAATCATTGTTAGCACCATCAGGACCTGCAATTCCAGCCAAAAATCTTCTACCGGAAAACGCATCCATGTCTACTGCAGGGGTGGTTGCATAGGGATTGAAAACCATAAAAGACATCGGATCTCCTGCATTCGGCCATGTGAAATTGTTATAGGTATAGGTCTGAAGCCCATCCAAATCCCTTAAAATATAGTCGCCAATATTTTGACGCTCAAAATCCTCATATTTTTCTACACGATCCAAGTAGCTATTGTGAAGCGTCCAGTCCAGTCTCGCTGAAGATGATCCCACAATAGTCGCGGTCAAGTTGGAAGGCTGTACCTTCAGCAGATTCATCGGTACGGTTAGGCTGCCGTCCTCTTCCACTACAACATCAGAAAGTTCTACCGGCTCATAGTTATCCAATTCTACCCGTAGGTTATAAGTTCCGTTCAATAAATCGGCAATAGTCACAGACCCGGTACTATCCATATTAGCTTCCGCAAAAGCGTCATCATTCCAAATAGAAATATAGGCGCCCTCCGAACTTCCAAAATCCGTATCCAACTCTAATGTAAAATCAAAGAACATATTATGTTCTACCTCATTCGAAATACCCAATTCAGAAATTAAATTATTTTCATAATGTGCCGCAATTCCGTACTCATACATATTCGGTGCCGCATCATTCAACGTAGGGTCGCTATATGTGGTTTCGGTAATGATTGTAGATGTAAGTTCAGTCCAATCATTTGCCGAGGCGGGACTTCTGTAAACCTTATATCCCACAGGGTTAGCGTCCATAGTATTATTGGCAATACCATAAATATTCCAGTTTTTATTGGTGAGGCTCATTGGGGTCCATACGCCATTCTCATACTTCATACTTCCTTTTCTTGAAGGGGCGTTAGGGCCATCATCGAGACCAATAGGATAGGCCCCATATTGACCTGCCAAAAATTCTATTCCTATCCAAAGTTCCTTGTTTACATCAATCAGCAGGGATTCCGTCAGTTCAAAAACGTACCAGTCCTCACCAGGAATGGAAGCAGTCTGTGAATGGATAAGCTCCGCCCCATTTTCCCCTTCAAATATTTTGATGACAACCTCTGCAGTGTTGGCAAAATAAACACGAACATGGGTAAGTTCGGCATCTGCTGTTAGTTGGCTTTGCAAATCTGAGGTTTCAAATCGAATACCTGCAATAAATGGATCACCGCCATTGCCCCAAGAATCTCCGGCCGTGGCAAAAGTGCCCCACCCCAACATGGTTTCATTGTAATGCCCTACAGGTTTTCTCCAGTTTACTTCCCCTACGCCATTGTTATTTACGGCTACCACGTTTCCTGGTTTTGGCGTTGCAAGCTCAAGAATAATCGGATCGAGAGTGTAGTCACCCGCCTCGCTGGTAAATGATATGGTTTGAGTTTCGTAAAGCGGATGCACAACCTCAAGCTCATACTGCTTGTCGGCAAACGCATTCAAGGCAAAGCTTCCCGAAGCATCACTTTGGGTTGTAAATTGGGAGAATCCTGTTAGTATGAGGTTAATTCCTTCAACACCATTTCCGGCGTTATCCACAACTGTTCCTGAAATAACGATAGGAAGGGAATTGTCCAGGGCTGCATCAAGCGTAAGTTGTTCCGAAGGTGCAATGCTGAAGTTTATTTCCAAGGTATTGAAAGTGTCCTTACTAAAAGTGGCCACATAATCCCCGGCCATAAGCGCAGGAATTGTATATGCCCCTGTTTGGTCTGTTGTGGTCGTTTCAGTTTGATATGCTCCGGCGCCATCAGGTGTTATGGTAACTGTTACATCCTCAAGTGGGGAACCATCGGCCGCCAAGGTAACTGTTCCGCTTAGGCTACCATAGTCGGCAACCTTATCTACCACTATGCTAGGAATTGTGGGCACCTCAGTTGTAGACCAAGCGGCGGGCTGCGTTGTAATTAAGCTAAGATCCACAGAGTACCCATTCGCAAAATAGGTTCGCATTCCTTCCACTGGGGTATTAAAAAACTCCCTGGGGTTAACTGAGGGGGGATTATTTATCAGGGGTTTTACAATTGTTATAATTACATTTTCATTGGCGCTGGCATCATAATAAAAAGGTTGATCCAGTTCAATGGAAACTGCATTTCGCCCTGCGGGAAATTCAATATTCCCATCAAACAAAAGCTTTTGGTCCCCAAAATATTCCCAAACGGCATTGTTAAGGGTTGTGCCGAAGATATCTCGGTTTGTAACACTCATATAAATTTTATAGCGGGCGGAGGTAGTAGTTCCAAAATTTCCAAAATAGGAGATGGAAGTAATTAATCCGGTGCTACCAATTTCCTCCGGAGTATAAATACTTTGCGAAATAATGGATGATCTACTAAGCTCAAAAGGCTGATCAGATACAGCATTCCCGCTAGTCACTGAAACTTGGTTCTCTTGTAAGCCAGAATAAGCTGATACCACTGCTGGAATACCTAAATCAACAGCGCTGGTTTGCGCAATTATGGTATAGGTATAAAGGTTTAGAGCCGGGATGTCGGCTTCCGTAAAGGTCGTGTTTGGGTGCATTTCAACCAAGGTTTCCGTTACGCCACCCAGACTGCGCTTTATGGTATAGCCCACAACAGGATCTTGGAGTACGCCGCCATTTGCGCCGTAGTCCACTGCATCCCAAGAAATCACGGTATTTAAACTTGCGTTCTGGGTGAAAGTGATATTTCTTGGTGCTCCTGGAATGGTTTCATATCCAAAATAGGCCACGGGGGTATTATAGGCTATTCCATTCCCAGACGCATTGTAGGGAACCAATCTATGTGTAAAAGATCCTTCTTCTGGGAGAATATCCGTATAGTTCATGGTTTGTCCGGGCGTTCCGGGCAAATCTGCAATTTCAACCAGATTCATTGGATTTGTGCCTCTATAAATCTTTACGCCGGTCATATTGCCGAGTGCGTTTCCATCACGGTCTACCGTTGGATTTATCCAATTCATCACAGCCTTAAACTCAGTATCTATTTCGGCCTCACGTGAAAAGGCTGTTACAGCACCCGGCGCTTGTGGCTCAATATTCGGAACAAATTGGATATCGTCAATCAGCATCATAAATGCCTGCGATACGCAATTAATGGCCAAATGTTTTGCACCTGCGGGGATTATGTATTCAAATTTGGCCCAATTCAACGAAGGCGAAGTAGTGGCCCCTCCATTAAAGAATATAAAATCCTGTGGATCTTGGCCAGTAGTGGAATAGGCTACCTTAAATTTATCGTCTCCGGCAAAATCGGCCGTCATTTTCGCATAAAATGAAAGCACACCTCCTGGGTGATCGGCCAGTTCATCAGAGATAAGCCAGTCGTTTACGGGACCATCATAAGAGGAGATGCTTGCAAAGTATTTTTCGCCGGAATGGGGAACGTAACCTTCCAACACATTTGGCGGATTTGTTTGGGAAGGATTGTAAACAAAAAACCCCAACGGCCCTCCTTTCCCCGGAAAGCTTTGAAAGGGACCATTGGTATTAAAGCCATCAAGATCGAGGGAGGTCCATCCCACAATATTGTTTTGCTCAAAATCAGTATGCGATTCTACATCATCGTTAAAAGGTTGTAGTTGTCCCTGTGCCCAACCCGTAATCGCAAACAGCAGGGCAAACAGGAAAATAGAGTGTTTTTTTTTCATTCTGAAGAAATTTTTAAAAGTGTTTAGTCGCAATCAAGAAGAATGATTGCAGAATTATTTATTCCGCAGCAAACTAATCAGTTTATATCATTTTATACAAATAATATTGCTCCTTTTAGTCCCAAACATATACACGTATTAGTGAAAGCATTAACAATGAATGCTTTATAAATTAAGATGGTTTTTGCGGTAAACTGCCGGAGTCACTTTTTCAATGTCCTTAAAAAAGCGATAAAAGACGGACATGGTCTTAAACCCCGATTCTGCCGCAATGCCTTCAATGGTGAAGTGAAGTAAGGATTCGTCAGCCAGCAGTCGCTTGCTCTCCTCAATGCGCAATTCATTAATATAATTGTAAAAAGTTTTTTCCAAACTTTTATTGAGCACTGTGGAAATGGCATTTCGGCTTTCTGAAATAGCCGCGGCAAGATCGTTCAAACTAAAATTAGGATTTTTATAGGGCTTCTCTTCCCTCATAAAGTTTTCAATTTTGGCAATAATATCCGTGTCCTTTGCCAGATGTTGGCCTTCCGAGGAAGTAATTGTGGGCACAACGGATTGCACGGAAGGCATTTCGGTTTCAACGCTCTCTATAATATTCAATTCGGAAACCGGTTCAGGATTTTTAAAAATTACAGGCGATTTAAAAATCATTAGTGTAATATAGAATATACTTATTGCAATCACGGCGTGATATGCCATGTAGAGTATATAGGGATCCAAATAGGTAATGCGAATGATGGCGGATATTCCACCTATTATAAAAACCAGAGCAAAACTATAGTTGATTACATGCAGCCACTCCAACTTACGGCTTTCTATTTCTGAATATTGCTCCTTGAGCCTTTGGTGGCGTAATTTTAGAATGCGATTGGTCATAATAAAGTAAAACGGCCCCTGCACCATAGCAATATAAGAACAGACTAGCGTACGCGCATGGTACCATTCATGATGCCTCATTTCTGCTATCGAAAAGCCACTGTCCACATAGAGAAATAAGGTAAATATTATAAAGAGATATACTGGCAAAAAATGTAAATGGTCATTTTTTGGAAAACCTTTATGCTCGTAAAACAGAAACTTTACGTATAAATAAATGGGTGGGAATAATAGCAGCGCCAACATGGGGCCGATAAAGGTTGTGACCGTAACGCTAAAAAATGGCCCTTTGTGAATAAAGGCGAAAAACCAATAGCAGGAAAACCCCCAAACCAAAAGTAATAATGCGAGCATGTTATTGGCAAAAGGTTTGTGGTTTGTGTTTAGCAAAAGATATATTCCCGTTACGGCCTGCGAGGCACCAAACAACATTAGGACTGAAAAATAGGATTCAATTACGGATGGCATAGCAAATGGGAGCAATACGCATATGCGTATTTAGATTGCGAATTTAGCTATTACACCTTCGGTTTTCCAAATGATTGTGTTAAATCGTTTATTCGGTTAATCGTTAATTCTGGATTACTGATAGAAGAATGTGTCAATATCTGAATTTGTCAATTTGGAATTCGTAATTCGGGGTTTTGGAACTATTCGCTCTTCGCTAACTCAGTATTAGAATAACAATTTTGAATTTTGAATTTTTCACAACTCACGTTTAAAACAAGCCCATAAAATCCGCAAATCCTCCCAAAAAGAACGCTTGTAATAATATTCGAGATTCATCCGCACCTTATCAGGGAAAATGATGGTGTCGTTATATTCTAATGGATTGCTTTGTGCTGCCAGCAGTGCTTCCTCGTTAAAATATTTAAGGGCAGCCCTGCTGCATAGGCCGGGTTTCAGTTCCAATAATTTTCTTTCTTCCCCTTGCAATTGGTCATAATATCCTGGTAGGTCGGGTCGCGGGCCCACGAAGCTCATCTGCCCCCAGAGAATGTTCAGCAGCTGTGGTAGCTCGTCCAGCTTGGTATTCCTCACAAATCTGCCATACCAAGAAATACTACCGTTGCGTATGTGCATGGTTCTTATCTTATAAATATCAAAAGGTTTTCCAAATTGGCCGATTCTTTTTTGAAGAAAAATACCTTTACTGGTATCTATGTAGGCAAAAAGAATTAAAAGAAGAATTATCCAACCAAATAATAAAAGTGCGATACTTGAGAAAACAATATCGAATAACCTTTTAAAAATCTTCACTTAATCATTTTTATTAATAATTTTTCCGGGATTTCCCACAACCACCGCCCCATCTGGCACATCATTTATTATTACCGCTCCCGCTCCGATAATGGCCCATTTACCAATCTTTATTTCAGGTAAAACAGACGCCCCAATGCCAATATGTGAACCTTCCCCAACAGTGACGCCGCCGGCAAGACTAACATTGGGGGAAATATGGGCGTAATTCTCTATAATACAATCATGCTCTACAACTGCCCCCGAATTTATTATACAATGTTTCCCTATGGTTGCGCATGTATTTACAACTACCTTGGCCATTATCACGGTTCCATCGCCTAATGAGGACCACGAGGAAATACTAGCTGTTTTATGAATCAGCATTCCAAAATTCTTGTTCAGCCTTTCCGAAACTTCCTTTCGATTTTTATTATTACCTATTGAAATTAGCCAAGTTCCCTTCAATCCAAGAACAATAGTAGAATATTCCTGCACCGGGATATGACATACAGCTTCCACTTTGGGATTATCGTCATAAATAATCTCGATACTTACACCTATGGATTCGGCAATGTCGATTACAGATTTACAATGCCCACTGGCGCCAAATAGTATCATTTTCAATGGATTTTATAATTTTTTGAAGTTACGAATATACAAGAAAAATGCTGCGTGCCCTATTTCTTGAAAGGTTCAACCGTAGCTTGCCCCATTTGGGAAATACCTTCTTTTTTAAACACTTTTTCAATTGTTTTCAATAGAATTTTCATATCCAATATGAAAGAAATATTATTAACATACCAAACATCATATTCAAACTTTTGATCCCAACTTATTGCATTACGACCATTTACCTGCGCCCATCCGGTAATTCCTGGCTTTACTTTATGGCGTTGTTTTTGAAAATGGTTGTATAGCGGAAGATATTGGGGCAATAAAGGTCTTGGCCCCACGAAGCTCATATCGCCCTTCAACACATTCAGCAATTGCGGCAACTCATCGAGGGAAGTGGAACGTATAAACTTTCCTAATGCGGTGAGCCGTTGGGAGTCGGGCAATAAATTGCCATTACTATCCTTCTTATCATTCATAGTCTTGAATTTTACTATGGTGAAAATGCGTTCATTTTTGCCGGGCCGTTTTTGAAAGAAAAAAGGGGCTCCTGAATTTTGGATGGCGAGTACAATTGCAACTAAAATTAAAATAGGGCTGGATATCAATAATAAAAGAAGAGCACCGCTAAAATCAAAAAAAGGTTTCAAGAAGCACTGATACATTTATTGGAAATAATTTAGGAACCAAAATTACATAAAAGCATTTATAGCTACTAACTTTTCAAACGATTGTATTCCTCCAAAAGCGCCTGCCAAAATTCTTCCCTTTTATATTTTTCAACAATTGTTTTTCGAGTATTAATTTTTAAGCTCGCATATAGTTGTGGTTCTGTGGCCAAATTTTTCATGGATTCAAACAACTTTTCTCTATTTTTCGGCGGCACTATCAGGCCATTGACTCCATGCGAGATTATTTCATTGCAGCCATTAATGTCAGTTACTATTGATGGCAATCCCATAGCGCCGGCCTGCATTACCACATTGGGGAAACCTTCACGGTAACTTGGAAAAACCAAGGCATCTGCAGTGGCAAAATATGGCCGAACATCCTGCTGATATCCCACAGAGATAATATTGTGGTTGTTTTCTATGGCTTGAAGGGTTTCAGTTTTTAGAGGATCCAATTCCGTTTCCAAAGATCCTACTAGTAAAAGTCTTTGTTTTTTATTCTCTGCTTTTTTCTCTTTATTCTCTATTCTAAAAAAAGCCTCAACCAGCTCATTTATCCCCTTATCACCTACCAGACGGCCTATGAATATAAATACAAAAGCATCTTCTGGAATATTGAGTTCTTGGCGTAGGGTGGTTCTGGTAGTTAGAAAAAGTGAAGGATTGAAATATTGAGTGTCTATGCCATTGCTACTGCCCTGCCCTATTATTTTAAGTTTGGATAGTTTTGTAAAGTTTTCTGAAACTATAAAATCATATAGCCCTTGGGAGTTGGGGTACACTTTGGTGGCAAAGCTATAAGTTTGTTTTTCTACAAAATCCAACAGCTTTCTTTTCTTCCCCGTTGCTTCCATTAACGGAAGGCCTGCTACGGTGTGTAATCTATGGGGAACTCCTGCCAACCAAGCGGCCATCATGCCAACAATACCCGCTTTGGGGGTGTGGGTGTGGACAATGGCAGGTTTTTCTTTCTTTAAATATCGATAAAGCGATATCAGGGCGGTTATATCTGCCAAAGGAGTGATTTTACGAGTCATTTCAACGTGGAAAGTACAATATCCATTTTTCCGACCCAAGATCGCCAAATTTTCTTTTTCTGCAGATATCGCTGTGACCTTGAAATGAGCTTGCATAAACTCTAGTTGTCCTTCCAAAAGTTTTTCGAGGGAGATGGGGACGGTGGTGATGCGGATTAGTTTAGGTTGGGGCATTTAAAACTGTTTTATAAAGTTTTATATATTCTTCTACCATTGTATTAATATCAAAATTTTTTGCTCTATCAAAACAAGCAGAGGCAGTTTTTTGATAAAAATTTGAATCATTCATTAAATTTCTTACTAACCTAGCTAAATCTTTTTCATCACCTTGTTTAAAAAGCAAACCATAACCGTTAACAATCTCTCTAAGACCCGGTACATCTGAGCCAATAAATGGTTTATCTACCGACATCCCCTCTATATTGGATAATGACAATCCTTCATATTTTGATGATAAGACTACTACATCCGCTGTTATTAAAAGTTGAGGAACATCATTTCTATTACCTAAAAAGTTTACACGTTCTTCTAATTCCAAATTTTTCACCAACTCAACACAATCATTTTTTAAATTCCCATCTCCAACTAATAGTAATTTTACATTCAGAGGTAGGAATTTTAAAGATTTTATTAATGTTGCTTGATCCTTTTGCCATCGGAAGCTTGAAACCTGGATCAAAATAAAATCATTTAACGAAAAAAAAACATCCTTAGAATAAGCCACAGCAGTCGCAAAACGATCTATATCTACACCATTATGAATCATTTTAAATTTTGAAGAAGGAAAATTCAAATGTTTCTTTAAATTAAGATCCACTTCCTTAGCAATAGTTACAATTATTGCAAGCTTGCTGTATATAAACTTATCTATAGTCTTCCAAAAAAAAGAACTTCTCCTTCTGTTGTTAGTACTATGTTCGGTATAAATTAACTTTACATTTGAGAAGGAAAGTACCTTTGCCAAAACAACCAAGTACAACGTAGGAAATAAATGTAAGTGTACTATGTCATATTTTTTTAAATACGGAATAATTCTGAAAATTAAAAATGGATTATATATAGAATGTAGCGTAAGTCCCTTTATGCATGCTGTAGAGATCAACTTCAACTCCTCCCAAAAAGAGGTCTTCTTATTACTTAGAAGAAGAACATCGGTCTTCAGCCCTTTTTTTTGATAGATAGGTACACTTTCCATGATTAACTTTTCTGCTCCACCAGTTGAAAGACTATTTATTACTTGTAGGATTCTCATTACCAGGTCATCAGTCGTATATATAAATTTAAGAATACCCCAAAAGGAAATAAAATAATATTCAACCATGCTTTTTTTCCCTTAAAAATAGCACCCATATCATTTGCAAAAATACTGGACGAAACAATATGAATCGAATTTTTTAGGTCTTCCCAAAATGAAGAAGAGTATTTCTTTTGAATATTTCTTGCGTATAAAAAGCCCTTAGGGGATGTTTTATATTGCTTTAATATCGTGCCAGAGGAGCCGTCAACTTGATAATCAACAATGCATAAAATTTCATTCATATATATAAAGTCATAATCATGTCCAATCATTAAATAAAGCACCCCCAAAGGTACAAGCCGTTCATTTGGAAACTCGGGATACTGAGGATATTGTTTGACGATTTCTGTTTTTAATACAATCTTTTTATCACCTGTAACTTTATGCTTCGTATAGAGCTTCTTTAATGCCCCTCTTTTTAAAGTATCTGGTATTTTTGTTCCAATAATATTTCCGTGCACATCAGCATCTAAACCAATAAGCCCTGCAATTTTAGAAGTATCTTCAATAGCATTCCAACGATGGAGTATTTTCTCTAGCCCATCTTTTGGCATATAATCATCTGAATCGATACAAACATTCAATTCAGTTTTGATATTTGCATAGGCCAAATTATGTCCCGTATGCATCCCTCCATTCTCTTTAAATTGATAATGGATTTCTATCTTGGCTTCGCTTATCCATTTTTCAACTAGGTTTCTTGTATTGTCTATTGACCCATCATCTATGAGCATCCATATAAAATCTTTATTTGACTGTTTCAAAAGACTTTTATATAATCTAGGCAATAAATGTGCTCTATTAAATGTAGGAGTAAATACAGTAATTGTTTTCATTAGTTTATCAACAGATTCATTATAAAAGTGAATGAAAAATAAGCGATTAAAACCAATCCTATACGATGATGCTGTCTAGGAATAATCTCCTTTATCAATAATGGATAAATAAGGACCACACCAATCATAAACCATGATAGATAAGCAAAACGATTAGAAAAGTTAGCCCTAATCACCAAAATCCAGAAGGCATTAGAGAATAAATAGGTGTTGTAAAGCCAAAAATAGATTTTATCTTTAAATTTTAGCTTAACAATATAGTACCATCCGGCAAATACTGCCGTAGCACTATACATCAAAAAATCCCAACGAAACCCGGTGAACCTAAAATCATCATTATTTATCTTGCCTTCGGTGAAATAATGGATTCGTTGATCATCAAATCCAATAGACCCGAAGAAATTTTCGAAAAACCCTCCCCCTATTAGTGAAACGGGAATACATAACGCCCAAAAAACAATCATTCTTTTCGGTTGATTATAGAAATTAGCTAGTAAAAATCCAACTGCCGGCAATAACATAGTTTTATGAAAGTTAATAGCCAGAACGATCCATAAAATCTGCCATACTCTTTTTTCTCTTGAAATACCTAATAAAAAAAATGAACCTGCTATACCATTCCGAATTCCATTAGTACCATAGGCCCAGAAAGAAAAGGCTCCAATTAGAAATAAAAAGCCATAGAACCAGTAATCATTAAACCATTTTTTACAGATGAAATATAATGGGATTACATATAACCCTGCGCACAATAGAAAATATACATGAATTGTCATTAATTGTGAGGAGAATTTAGTAAAATTATGAAATAGAATATCTCTTGTGGATGTAATAGGAGCGCCAGTTGAATATATTTTAAAATAATGACTATAGGTACTCATATCACCAAAATAGCGCCCACTAATTGGCCTTAATCCCATATAGAGAATAACAAAAATTAACAACACAGGACCTATTACTTTTATGTACTTTAAAATTTTTACTGAGTTAAGAGGAAGAATTAGAGTATGCAGAAAAGTGACTAGGACTATAAATAATAAACTATAGAAGTAAAAGGGAGTATATAGCTCTATGGGAATAAAGGAATTCATCTATTGTCAAATTAGCTTGTGGAACAGTTCGTCCCATTCCTTTACTATGTTTTCTGGCAGATATCTCTGTACATTTTCCCTTCCCCTAGCACCCATTTCCTTTCGCAAAGTTTGATTTTCTATAAGCGTTATCAGTTTCTCGGCTAGTGATTCTATATTTCCGTTTTTTACGAGATAACCGTCTATTCCATCGTGAATAATATCTGCGGGACCATGTGGACAATTAAAGCTTACACAAGGAATGCCGCAGGCCATAGCTTCAATAATAACCATTCCAAATCCTTCAGACCGAGATGGCAAAACCATTATAGAAGAATTCAAATATTTACTTTTAATATTTTTCACGGGATCATAAAAGTTAACACTCCCAATCAAACCCATCTTCTCTGCTTTTTTTTTAAAAGTATTATTTATATCTGGCATTCCATATATATTCAATGTCCAATCTTTATATACTTCTGCAACCTTTTTCCATGTCAAAAACAATAAATCATATCCTTTATTATAGCTATGACTTCCTACAACAATAATTTTTTTGGTATCCAAAGCTGCAGATTCTTTAGGATAGAAAGAAAGTGCGTTGGGAATGACTGATAAATTATCTCCTTTCCATTCCTTTAGATTACTTTTGGTAAGAACAATAAATTTTTCGAAATTAGTGGCTAAATTTTTCATTAAATTATATTGAAGTTTAGCTTGAAGAAAAAAAAAGATGCCTTTATTTTCTTTATTAAAGTTCAAATTTATGGAAGCATGACGTTCATAAATGATTGGAATCTTTTCTCTTATAATTAACGGAACAAAAAAACCTTTTAAACCATCATCACAGACTGAAATGACATCAGGCTGAACATCCCTCACTATGCTCTTTATTCCTCTTTTATATTCGAATATATTTTCGAAAATACTTCCTCCTACCGGAATACTATACATCTGTATTTTTTTGGAAAAAATATAAAATGGATTTAAGTGATTATTATTTAAACATAATATGCTTACTTCATACCCATAGTGCTCAGCAAGATAGGACGCTTTAATTGAAAGCACTCGCTCTAAACCTCCTGAACCATTTATTCCATTTGTAATATATAGTAGTTTCATGTTATAAATAAACTAATTTTCGTTGATCAAAGCGTATAATTTCTCTACCACTCGCTGGTTGCTATAATCCGTATTTTTCATATTTCCAAGGAGATCCTTTTGTTTTGCTATATCAAAAATAAATTCTGAAATTTCATTTGCGGCTTTTTCATTATCCATTGAAACAATAATACCATCAAAATTTTCGCGCAATTGGGAAGCAGAGGTGGAAAAGCGTGTAATTATCACCAACTTTTGCAAAATTTGAGCTTCTCTCACAGTAACGGCCTTACCTTCATATTTAGAAGGTTGTATGTAAAAATCGCAGGCTTGCATATAGGGATAAGGATTGACTTTTTCACCTAAAAGAAAAAAATGAGAGTGCATTTCTGCCTTTATTATATTATTGTGTATTGTAGTTTTTTCTGGTCCATCCCCAATAACGTACCATTTAATATTCAATCCCATTTCAACCAAGTATTTACAAATGTAGACAGCCTGATCAAAATTTTTTTGTGCAGACAACCTCCCAACAGAACAAAAAATAATCTCAGATACTTCCTTTCTTAATTCTTTTTCAACATTGGCTTCTTGTGCTTGTTTCCTAACCATCTCTGGGGATAATATATTTTCAATTTCAATTATTTTTTGTTCTAATTCTGGCATTACCGATACAAAAGTTTTAGTTACACTTTCAGAAATCGATACAACATAATCGAATTTTCTCCAAATTGGCAGTTCTATTTTTTTATTTAAGTCAATTTTAGAGTAATCGGTATGAATCCACGCTAATTTCTTTTTTGCATCAACTTTATTTAGAACAATATTATGTGGCATTAAAAAACTTATAGCTAAATCATATACTCCATAGGCTTTGAGTGATGGCAAAAATGGTTCAGTATATTTTAAGCTATAAGTCAAGGAGGAAGAATCATCTGTTGATTGATTTTTCTTTTGAAAGATTTTTGTTCTTAGAGCAGCGATGGTTCGCGCAATGCCAATACACCAAAAACCTTCTTTTATCAAATGCTTAACAGGGCGACCGTAAGTGGCATAGTTGTTATTCTCTGGCAATAGATTTACTGATGAAGGGATAAGATTCATAAACGCACCAGAATGTCTGTGCAGAAACAAATCTACTTCGTAACTTTGGTAATCAATACTATTCAATAAGCCTATTAAACTTCGTTCAACCCCACCTATTTCCATGTAATAGGTGCTAATAAATATTCGTTTTTTTACCATTGAAAATCCTCTATTGAAGGTTAGAATTTATTTTTGAAATTTCTAATAAAATCTATCAGGCCCAATACTGTAAGTGGATAATGATTCAAACCCCATTTGATAAGTTTCATCTTTCCCTTACAATCAACCTGTAACGGATAAAGACGATTCTTTTGCAATAAATCAATAATTTTTATAGCCCAAGTTTTTTCATATCTGAAATATACCAAGTGATTAAATATAACATCATGTAGACTTTCAATTTTTTTTTTCAGACCTACCCTTATTTGCTCATCGTTTCCTACATCATTATCCAAAAAATGTTGTAACGATTTTTTTACTTTTATAATAGAAGCAAAATATATATAGCGATTCTTTCCATTTTTTGAATTTGTAAAAGAATTAGGGTGTTGAACATAGTTATAACACCTTACATTCAGAAAAGATATACGTTTTGAATGAAACATTAATTTAGGCAATATTTCCGAGTCTTGCATGTTAATTCTTTCCTTAAAAAAAATTCGATTTTTGTAAAATAAAATTCTCTCAAAAACAAAACTCCATGTATAACTTTTTGAATAATTATTTTTATAAAATTCAGAGCCTGAAATCACTTCTGTTACGTCCGGATTGTTTGCATTATTATTGATTACAGTACCCTGTTCATCCACAATTTTGTAATTCAACATTAAAATATCAAGATTTAAATTCTTCAATGAAAATATAATCTTTGACAAGACCATTGGTTCAATAAAATCATCACCATCAATAAACCAAACGAAACTTCCAGATGCGTGATGTAATGCTTTATTTCTTGCCGAGCCCAAACCACTATTTGCTTGTTCTATTAATATTATATTTCGATAACTTAATTGTATTTCTTTAATTATTGTTGCTGTTTGATCTGTAGATCCATCATTAACACAAATTATTTCAAATTTTTCAGAAGGTAAATCTTGTAATACACAAGACAGGAGACATTTTTTTATATGTTTTTCTACATTATATGCAGCTATCAATAAACTTATTATCATCTTCTCAAACTTATAATCAAAGCCTTCTCATATTTATTAAACACGACTACATAATAGACAATGAAATAAATTATAACATAGGATAAACTTTTTATGACGAAATCCGCCAAATTGTTACTATATGCTATAGAAGAATATATATAATCTAAAATGATAATGATGAAAAATAATGGTAGTATGGCTTTTAAAAAATTGAAATAAAATTTTACCATACCTAATCCCAATACTGCATGGAATATATAATTTAAAGTGATAATGCCTATAAACCAGAGTACACAAATGGATGCAATGACTCCGTTTAGTTGAAAATTTGGATAACTAACATATCCCAATATAGTCCCTAAGGGTATAACAACTAAGTAAATTAGTGTTTTATAATAAATTTTGTTTTTTACTTCTAACAGAGAGGTTGCAAAGGTTTGGGTTAACGGAATAGTATAAGCTAACATTATAATCAAACTTATGTAATAAGCAGGAATATAGGTTTCCCCAAGCCATAAAAGAATAAAATTTTTACCTAAAAGATAAAATCCACCTAAAATAAGAAAAAGAACTATAAATGATATTCTTCCAATCTTTATAAACATATTTGTCAATTCATCGGAATTTTCAGAATTTACTACCATCTTGGTGGCCGTGGGCAGGAATAAAGAAGAAATAGATGAGGAAAAAGCGCCATAATATGTTCCCAACATTATTCCAATAGCATATATTGCAACTTGCTCTGTACCACCTCGAATTCCTACTACAATTTGTCCTCCCTGCCATTGAAATTGACTGATAAGTCCTAATAAAAACATCCACACAGAAAAACTTAATATATTCTTTACTTGAAAGATCTTAAGTTTTGTGAAAACAAAATCTATTTTCAAATACTGCTTCACAAATATAAAGTTGGATATAAAAAATAAAATATTTACTGAAGTATCGATTATTACTAAAGTTACTGCATCTCCATAACTACTCAAAATCACAAAAACTATTATAGCTCTAAGCAGATATTTTACAACTAACACACCCCGAGCATATATAAATCTTTCATATGCATTAGCTACACCTAAGAAAATATTTCCTGGCAATGAAATTGTCAGATTGACTAATAACAAAACAAACATAATTTTTGCTTTGTTAATTTCGATATGATTCATTGATTTATTAAATAATACTTCAATGTTAAAGTACATGAGTATACCTAAAATAACCAGAATCAAGGTTATAAAACTATATAGTTTAACTATCGTTCCTAAAAATTTGGACTGTTCTTCAAATTGATTTTTTGCCCTGTATCTTGCAACAAATCTAATTACTGTATCTCCCAACCCAAAATCTACCAATGTAAAATAAGCAACCAATGAGCCTAATAAACTGTATAGACCATATTCTGCATCTCCTATTGAGGCTATAATAAAGGGTGTTAATAACATACCAATTATGGTTGTTATTATAACATTCAGATATGAAAGTAAAGCTCCTTTTTTTAATTGACTCATTATCTTTATTAAAATCCGAAATTTTTAATGAGAGTAATTAAAATTTCTCTATACCAATCATAAAATAAATTAAATTTTAAAAATTTCTGAAGCTGGAGATAGATTTTAATATTTTAAGCACTATTCTCTGTATCTCTTGTTGATCAAATAGTTTAAAATCATCAATTTTCAAAGCACTAAAATATTCGTCCATGAAGAATTTGAAGATGCAAAGATAAACAACCACGATTAACTACCAATTAATATCGATAAAATGCCAAGAGGAAAGTAAAGTTTTAATTGAGACATCTAGGCGTAACATAGAATTGAAATTTAATTACTGCGTTCTCTTTAAGTGACCATTAAATTATTGAAACATTGTCCGTTGGAATTCGAAAAAACATTAAATAATATATCTGTTTATGTATGTAAACTAATAACGTATTTGTTTAAGGTATCTAAAACACTGATTATCTCCTAACCCATTCCGGGATTACAACTTCCCCAGTTCCAATGTATGAACGTAACAATTTAATTATTCCAACACACAGAATACGGTATCAATGCCTAGTTCAACTCGCCCCGAGGCATAGTATATAGTGCATCTGAGTATAGTTCATGTTGTCCCAATGGGTAGTTCAAGGGGGTCGAATGTATGCCGAATGTATGGTTTAAGCTACATTAATGGTACCCAAAGGCTAGGTTCATGCTAGGTTTAAGTGACGAATAATCACAATTTTTTATGAATTCTAATTGAATTTTATATAAATTGTTACGGAATATAAAACTATACATATGAAAAATATCTTTACTTTTCTAACATTCGTGTTATCAGTTCCCGTTATATGGGCGCAATCGGGGTCGCAGGAATTTACCGCGTCCGGCGATTTTACTGTTCCAGCAGGCATAACTTCCATTACCATTGAGGTAATCGGTGGCGGCGGTGGTGGGGGGAATAATGGTTCCGGCGGCGGCGGCGGCGGCGGATATGCCATGGGTACCTTCACGGTTGCCCCGTCAGATGTCATTTCCGTTACTATTGGAGCCGGTGGTGAAAGCAATACAGCGGGAGAAACAACCAGTGTGGGAGCATTCATTGAGGCCACTGGCGGAGGCCCAGGAACCTGGGTTCCTCATCCCGATCTTGGCGGTGGAGGTGCTGGAGGAGTTGGCTCCGGAGGTACCATCAACTATTCTGGCGGAGCCGGTGGTGGTGGTTATTGGACGTATTTCGGTGGCGGCGGTGGCGGGGCCGCTGGATCTGATGGCGACGGCGCCAATGGCGGAGATACCATTCCATGGACAGGAAATTGTATCACCCCAGGCGGAAGCGGCGGTGAAAGTGGTGGTATACCGGGTGGTTATGGAGGAAAAGGTGCGGGAATTACAAATGCCAATTGCACAATAACCGATCCTGCTGCCAGCGGCCTGCCCTATGGTGGCGGAGGTGGCGGTGGTAATGGCATCGGTAGCGATCCTGGTGCTGGCCATAGCGGCTATGCCTTAATCTCTTGGGGACCTCAACCTTGTGCATCACCATCAGACCTTGGTGTAATGGACATACAATTGAACTCTGTTATATTGGATTGGACGGAAAACGGATCAGCAACTACGTGGCTTATTGAATGGGGTATTTCAGGATTTACCTTAGGAACAGGAACTTCAATAGTTACACAAGAGAAACCTTATTTATTGGAAGGTTTAATGGCAAATACTTTTTATGACTATTACGTTCAATCCAATTGTGGGGGAACTGGCAGCAGCACTTGGTCTGGGCCTTTTACATTCCAAACGGAAACATTGGGAACAGCGGAAAATACCATTGAGGGTTTTGCATTCTATCCAAACCCCATGAAGGATTTGTTGCAACTCAGCGCCAATAGCACTATTGAAAATGTTATAATTTATAATGTGCTGGGCCAAAAAGTACTTGATCAAAACATTAGGGAAAATAGCGCACAACTAAACATTTCAAATCTCTCCGCTGGCAATTATTTTATGAAGGTAATTTCAGGAGGGCAGACTGGAGTCTATAGGTTAATTAAATGATAGTTGCTAATTTGTAGTATTTAGGTTCCAAATTTCAAGTTCCACAGTGAATCCAAAGCCTGGGAATTTGGAATTTGGAATTATAAATACTCTAAAGATATCGACTGCCATTGGGCTAATACAGCAAAAGCTGCTCCACCGGACTTTGTTCGAATAACAAATCCCTAAATAAAAAAATTCATAAATTCAGCGATACACAAACTCAAACAATCATCCCAGCAGCCACAGTTTCATGCGAAGCATCATCAATAAGAACAAAACTTCCCGTTACGCGGTTATCGCGATACTCATCAACCATTAATGGTCGGGTGGTCCTGATACTGATTCGGGCGATGTCGTTCATTTTTAGTTGCTTGTCCTCTTCATTTCTTGCATAGGTGTTGATGTCAATTTTATATACCACTTCCTTAATCATTGCCTTCTGTTCGTTCGAAGTGTGAACAATGGTATATTTAGCCCGATCGCGGGCTGGGGAATTGTTGAACCAACACAGCATGGCGTCAAATTCCTGCAAGGCTTTTGGTTGGTTGTTTTCCTTTACAATCATATCGCCCCGGCTGATGTCAATGTCATCTTCTAAGGTAATCGCAACAGACATTGGGGCAAAAACCTCTTCCATACTCCCATCCATAGTGTCAATGCTTCTAATTTTTGAAGTGAAGCCCGAGGGCAGAATAACTACTTCATCCCCCTTTCTGAAAATTCCGCTTGCAACGCGGCCGGCATAACCTCGGTAATCCCTAAACTCTTCATTTTGCGGCCGTAAAACGGTCTGCACCGGAAAACGGGCATCAATTTTATTGATGTCGCTACTAATGTGCATGGTTTCCAAAGCGTGTAACAAGGGGGCGCCCTGGTACCAATCCATATTTGTGGAACGGTTTACCACATTGTCGCCATCAAGTGCGCTAATGGGAAGAAACTGTATATCCTTTACATATAATTTTGAAGAAAATTCCTCAAATTGATGGATTATATTTTGGTAAACTTCTTCTGAATAATCCACTAAATCCATTTTATTGATGCAGACAATTATATGCGGAATCTGTAATAGTGAAGCGATAAAGGCGTGCCGCTTGGTTTGTTCAATAACACCATGGCGGGCATCAATCAATATAAGGGCGGCGTTCGCAGTGGAAGCCCCGGTAACCATATTGCGAGTATATTGAATATGGCCCGGGGTATCGGCGATTATGAATTTCCGCTTTGGCGTGGTGAAATATCTATATGCAACATCTATAGTAATCCCCTGCTCCCGCTCATCGCGCAAGCCGTCTGTAAACAAGGCCAAATCCACCCCTTTGTGTCCCTTTTTTTTGCTTGTATTTTCTACAGCTTCCAGTTGATCCTCGAAAATAGCCTTGCTATCATAGAGCAATCTGCCAATAAGGGTGCTTTTCCCATCATCAACGCTGCCGGCGGTTGTGAATCTTAGTAGTTGGTTTTTGTCTATCTCCATTTTACACGGATTTTCGGATTAATTTATTTAAACTTCTTATTAGTATTGACAAAACGCTTCCAAGTTAAACTGGTTTGTCCAAAATTGAGCAATAAACCCACTGGAGCATTTATTGATTTTAAATAGTTTATGGTTTGGGCTTCAGCAATCTTATGAAGAAAAGACGCCGATTTGATTTCAATAACAATATTTTCATAACAAATAAAATCTGCAACAAAATACTTTTTCAAAGGTTTACCCAGATAATAAACCATCAACTTTTTTTTAGTTTCGAAAGGTATCAATTGATTTTTAAACTCAACTTCCAAAGCTTCATGGTAAACCGATTCCAAAAATCCTGCTCCCAGTCCTGTATGTACAGCCATAGCAGCGCCAATAATCTTGAATGTTTCCTGTTCATAAACCAATTTTCCCATATTAAATCTAAGTAATCCGCGAAATCCGCGAAATTCGTTTAATCCGTGTTATTTTTTAAAAATACCCCTGCCGCTTCCTATCCTCCATCGCGGTTTCGCTTCGCTTATCGTCGCTGCGGTTGCCGCGTTCGGTTTGTTTCATGGCTGCTACTTCGGCCACGATTTTCTCCAGGGTGTCGGCTTCACTTTCAATCCCTCCAGTTATCGTAATATCCCCAAGGGTTCTAAAGCGAATTTTTTTAGATTCAACCTTTTCATTGTCATCCAGTTTCAAATATTCCGAAACGGGAATCCACGAATCATTTCGCCAGACAACTTCGCGTTGATGCGCAAGGTATAGCGAAGGAATTTTTATGTCTTCGCGTTTAATATAGTTCCAAACATCCATTTCGGTCCAATTGCTAATGGGAAAGGCGCGGAAATGCTCTCCTTCAAAATGTTTTCCATTAAGCAAGTTCCACAATTCCGGGCGTTGGTTTTTTGGGTCCCACTGCCCAAAATCGTCCCGATGTGAAAAAAAGCGTTCCTTTGCACGAGCTTTTTCCTCATCGCGCCTTCCGCCGCCAATGGCGCAGTCAATTTTGTTTTTTTCAATAGCATCCAAAAGGGTGGTTATCTGAAGGGCATTTCGGGTGGCACTTTTACCTTTTTCCTCTGCTACCCTACCAGTGTCAATAGATTCCTGTACGGAACCGACAATTAATTGTACGGCCAACTCCTTTATCATATCATCACGAAACTGTATGGTTTCGGGGAAGTTATGTCCCGTATCCACATGCAAAAGTGGGAACGGAATTTTTGAAGGAAAGAAAGCTTTTCTTGCCAAATGCGTAACAAGAATGGAATCCTTTCCGCCGGAAAAAAGTATCACCGGGTTTTGGAACTGCGCCCACACTTCGCGAAGAATATAGATGGCTTCCGATTCCAATTCGTCTAGATAGCTTAGATAGTATTTGCTCATTTTTCGTTTGTTAGTTTTTAAATCGGGAATTGGGATTGGGAATTTGGGATTTGGGAAAATTCTTTAATAGTATTTACTTTTCGTTATTCTTATTCTGGATATAAATTTCCAACCATTTTTGTATTTTAAAACTAAAACGTTATCTCAATTTTGAAATGCTAATTTCAAATTATCGAATTTCAAATCCCATATCACTTACATTCTTTTATCAATAAATTTCATAATCAAACCAACCGCCTCCGCAACTGAAATTAACGTAGTATCAATCTCCAGATCCGGCGCCATGGGTGGCTCGTAGGGTGCGTTTACGCCTGTAAAATTCTCAATTTCCCCTGCCCTTGCCTTCGCATATAGTCCTTTTACGTCCCGACGTTCGCATTCCTCAATTGGCGTATTTACAAATATTTCTACAAAATTGGTGTAGCCCACAATCCGCTTCGCGTTTTCACGGTCCTCTCTAAATGGAGAAATGAAGGAGGCTATCACTATCAAGCCAGCATCAAGCATTAAATGGGCAACTTCGGCAATACGGCGAATGTTTTCGGCTCTGTCCTCCTCTGAAAAGGAAAGATTGTTGTTTAGACCTTTTCGAACGTTATCGCCATCCAGCAAATAAGTGTGGATTTCCCTTTGGAACAATGCGTTTTCAAGAGCGTCGGCTATTGTTGATTTTCCCGAACCGGACAGTCCCGTGAACCAAATCAATAAAGATTTGTGCTTTTTCAATTCGCTTCGTTGTTGCTGCCCAATACTGAAATTGTTGGGGATAATATTTTGTTCCATAAATTTTATTTTCTGTTGGGAAGGCCAAAATTAGTGCGGTACCAAACCCGTTCGTGAAGATAATATAAAATCATTTTTGTCAAAAGTTCCGATAGGCCAATCTTAAGGCCCGTAAACGGATTTCCTGTTATAATCCACGCAAGAAACATGGTGTCCAAGGTCCCAATTCCGCGCCACGTGAAGGTTTTGGCAAGATGTCGTTTTCGACTTTCGCGAATCACTCCTTTTTTTGATAGGTTAATTTTAAACCATACCCGTTCGTGAAGATAATATAACAACATTTTGGTGAGTATTTCGGCCAGGCCTATTTTAACCCCGGTAAAGGCATTACCTGTAATAAACCATGACAGAATTATGGTATCCAAGGTGCCAACCATACGCCAGGTGATGGTTTTGGCAACGTGCCTTTTACGGGATTGATCCTTCATGGTACCTTTACCAAAAAGTAGTTATTCAGTAAATTTGGCTTGTTGTACACCATCGGTTTCTGGGTTGTTTGGTCAATCACCGAAACTCCCGCGGCGCTGCAAATAGCGTGGCCAGCGGCGGTGTCCCACTCCATTGTAGGGGCAAACCGCGGATAAATATGCGCCAAGCCTTCCGCAACCAAACAAAATTTAAGGGAACTTCCTTTGGAAAAAATGGTTACGTTATCGCCTCTTTCTAATTTAGAAATGAAATTTTTGGTGTCTTCATTTAAATGCGAACGGCTACCGACCACCCTTACTTCGGAAATAATTTTTGATGGCTTTAAAATTTCGGCATTACCCAGAATTTCCTCAACCAACATTTCTTCCGAAGTAACAATTATCTTTTTAGAGCTCCCGCCATCTTCGGATGTAAAATAAAGCTCCTTTGAAACCGGAACATAAATGACCCCGAGTTTTGGCTTGCCATTTTCCACCAGGGCAATGTTTACCGTGAATTCGCCATTTCTTTTTATGAATTCTTTCGTGCCATCCAACGGATCGACTATCCAGCAACGTTGCCAATCTTTTCTTTCCGAAAAATCCAGTTGCCGATTTTCTTCGCTAATAATGGGTATTTCCGTTAGTTTCAAAAATTGGTTTATCACTTCATTGGCGTTTTTATCGGCCAGCGTCAAAGGGGAATTGTCATCCTTGGTTTCAACGTTGAAATTGGTTTCATAAATTTTAAGGATTTCCGCTCCGGCTGCCAAAGCAGCTTTTATAGCGGTTGCCAAAAGTAATTGCATAGGGAGAATATGTTTTGGGCAACAAGGTACAATAAATGAAAGAAAATTAAATTTGGATGGCTTATTGATTTGGCCGCGCCACCGTTAAATAAAGGCTAAACAGCAGTGCAATATTGTTGATAAAGCGGGTAATAATTATCTTTGGGGGAACCATAAAACAAAAAAATATGAACTATCTAAACCTTGATAAAAAGAAAACCGCCAGTACTGCGAAGGAATTGAACGTGCTTCTGGCAGATTATCATCTTTACTATCAAAAACTCAGGAATTTCCATTGGAATATCGTTGGAAACCATTTCTTCAATCTTCATATTAAATTCGAGGAAATGTATGACGACGCAAGGTTGAAAGTGGATGAAATCGCGGAGCGAATTCTAACCCTTCGTTACCAGCCCACCAGCAATTTCACCGATTATCTAAAAATGAGCAATATTGAGGAATCTTCGGAAAATACGAAGGATGTGCAAATGGTAAAAATCCTGCTCGAGGATCACGGAAAGCTATTAAAGCAGATGCGCACCGTGGTTGACAAAGCCGATGAAGCGGGCGATGAGGGAACAATCGATATGATTGGAGGCTTTATTGGCCATATAGAAAAAATAAGTTGGATGTTGGACGCATTTCTAATGAAGGCGGGGGACAATCATCCAGAAGCATAAATGCCCCAACGAATCGTTGGAAGCTAAAGAATTAAAACAATAAACTGGATTGGTTTGTGATAATACAAGCCTCTCCGGTTTTTTTCATATTTTTTCCTTCATCGTATATTTTTAAAAAATAATATGTTAATAAAAAATAAAAAAAGGTGCAAAAACTGGTATCAATGAATAATCAGCTACTTTTGCCCAAATTTTAAAAACCAATTTTATGAGAATTATATTCGCTTTACTACTGAGTATTACCTTAATTTCCTGTAACAAGGACTCAAACACTTACACCCTTGAAGGAGAGGCTTTGGGGTTTGCCGATGGTACGGAAATTTATGTATACACTTTTGAAAACAATCAGCCCAAACCTATTGACACCTTGACAATAACGCAAGGGAAATTTTCGGCAACCTATCCTAAAAACGATACTACCCCTTTGAATTTCTTGAGGATCAATGAAATTAATGCATCAATCTTGTTTTTTCCTGAAAATGAAAATATGCAGGCAACAATTTATAAGGATAGCATAAAGGCATCACGCATAACTGGTGGAAATCAAAATGCCGCCTACAACAGTTTTGTTGATAAAATGGATTCCTTCAACGCCAGAAAACAAGAGCGCATGGAACAATTCCGCACCGCAAATGAGGCGAACGATACAGTGGAAATTGCAAGAATACAAAGTGACAATCTAAACTTGGTGGCCGAGGAAACTGAATATAAAAAACAGTTTTTGAACGATCATAGCAATACACTATTTGCGGTTATGCTTATTTCGGATATGGCCGGTAGAAAAGAAATAACTCCCGCCGAAGCCTCAGCCTATGTTGAAAAATTGGATCCTAAAATTGCCAATACGCAATTGGCCAAAGATTTAAAGACGAATTTGGATTCCCTTAAAAAGGCCGATGTTGGCAGTGCCGCGCCAGACTTTAGCGCTCCCACTCCAACCGGGGAAACTATGGCATTAAAAGACGCCTTGGGCAAATATACCATTATTGATTTTTGGGCCTCTTGGTGCAAGCCATGCCGCATTGAAAATCCGAATGTTGTGAAAGTTTACAATAAATACCACGATAAAGGATTGAACATAATCAGCGTTTCCTTAGATAAAGCAGATCAAAAGGACAAGTGGATACAGGCCATAAAGGACGACAAAATGGATTGGTATCATGTTTCCAACCTTCAGTTTTGGCAGGATCCGATTGCAAAACAATATAACGTGCGCTCTATTCCGGCCACTTTTCTTTTGGATGAAAACGGGATGATAATAGACAAGGACCTTCGAGGTGCCGCATTGGAGGCAAAAATCGCAACCCTTTTGGGCGGCGAATAAATAGAAGTGATAGTTTAGATTTTATTAGAAAGTTCTCTATTGCATATTTGCATTTCATTAGTTTGAAATGCGAAGAACAAACCAAAATAACCACCATAAATAAAAACCGCTTCCATTAATACAGGGGCGGTTTTTATTTTATGGATAAAGGCCTTACGCCTTAAGTTTTTATAATTATAGTTGAGGCTATTCAAGGGTTTTGTTTATATGAAGTACAGCTTCGAAACAGCCCAACTAAGAATGCTGTTTAATCATAGCAGCTCATCTTTTAGGCTATGTACAACTTCTTCAAAAAAAAACCGTCTCAGTATATTGAAACGGCTTTTTAATTGCTTTTTGGAAACGGCTTTGATTATCCTCCAAAGTCGTCAAAACGAATATTTTCATCGGGGATCCCAAAATCCTCTCCCATTTTTTGAACTGCTTGGTTCATCAACGGTGGACCGCAGAAATATAATTCAATGTCCTCGGGAGCATCGTGATGGTTTAAATAGTTATCAATTACCACTTGGTGAATAAAGCCTACAAAGCCATCGCCACTCTCATCATGAATATCCTTTTTTACTTTCCAATTATCCTCTTCCATTGGCTCGGAAAGCGCTAGGTAGAACTTGAAATTTGGAAACTCATCTTCCAATTGCTTAAAATGGTCTAGATAGAAAAGCTCTCTTTTTGAACGTCCACCGTACCAATAAGTTACTTTTCGTCCGGTTTTAAGTGTTTTGAAAAGATGATATAAGTGCGAACGCATTGGCGCCATTCCGGCACCACCGCCAACGTATAGCATTTCTGCTTCGGATGGATTGATGAAGAATTCGCCATAAGGCCCAGAAATAATAACTTTATCACCTTCCTTACAATTAAAAATATAGGAAGAAGCGATTCCCGGATTCACACTCATCCAGCCTCCTTTTGCACGGTCAAAGGGTGGGGTGGCAATACGAACGTTCAACATAATTTCGCGACCTTCGGCAGGATAGGAAGCCATGGAATAGGCTCTCTCAACAATCTCCGTATTTTTCATTACCAATGGCCAAAGCTTAAATTTATCCCACTCTTCCTGAAATTTATCCGGTCTTTCGTGTTCTTGAGGATGGGCGGTAATATCCATATCCTCAAATTTAATTTCGCAGGGTGGAATTTCAATTTGAATGTAGCCACCTGCTTTATAATTCATATCCTCAGGAATTTCAACTACGAATTCCTTGATAAAGGAAGCAACGTTAAAGTTACGAACCACTGTGGCCTCCCATTTCTTGATTCCGAAAACTTCTTCGGGAATATGAATGTTCATATCCTGCTTCACTTTCACTTGGCAAGAAAGCCGCGCGCCTTCCTTCAATTCCTTTCTGGTGAAATGTGGCGTCTCTGTTGGGAGAGCCTCCCCACCACCGGAAAGTACGTGGCACTCACATTGAATACAGGTTCCACCACCGCCACAGGCAGAAGGTAGAAATATTTTTTCCGCGCCCAAGGTTGAAAGCAATGAACCACCGGATGGCACCTCGATTACTTTTTCATCATTAATGGTAATTTTCACGGGACCCGATGGCGCCAATTTTTGTTTGGTAAAAAGTAATAAGGCTACCAAGAGCAGGGTGAGCACCAAAAAAGCGATCACCGTTACTATAATTACTCCGAGTGTACTAACTGCTAAAAACATATTATTGCTTGGTTATTGTTGAAACTTCAACCGTTTCGGATGTTTCTATTTTTTCGTTTGGAATATTCTCTGTGTGTATTCCTAAATTTTCAGGATTTGAATCCAATGATGGGTTGTCCTCATCGCCGCCTGTCAACATTCCCCCAAAGCTCATAAAACCAATTGCCATAAGGCCGGTAATGATAAAGGTAATGCCCAGACCCCTGAGAGGTGCCGGCACATTGGAGTAACGTATTTTCTCACGGATGGCAGCAATTGCCAAAATAGCCAAGAACCAACCTATTCCAGAGCTAATTCCATAGTTTAGGGCAAGGCCCAAAGTAGGGATATCTCTGGACTGCATAAAAAGCGAACCTCCCAAAATAGCACAGTTTACAGCGATAAGTGGAAGAAAGATACCCAGGGAATTGTAAAGTGCGGGTGAAAACTTTTCAACAACAATCTCTACCAACTGGACCATGGTTGCAATGGTCGCAATAAAAAGAATAAATGAAAGGAAGCCTAGATTATAGGAAGCATATTCCTCTCCCAACCATACCAATGCCCCATCCCTTAAAATATAATGGTCCAGCAACCAGTTGATGGGTACCGTAACGGCAAGTACGAAAATTACCGCTGCGCCAAGCCCGACGGCTGTGGAAACTTTTTTGGAAACAGCAAGATAGGAGCACATTCCAAGGAAGGTGGCAAATACCATGTTGTCTATGAAAATCGATTTAAAAAATAACTCTACGTGTTCCATTTTTTCTTGTAGTCTGTACGCAGTATGCAGTAGTCAGTTATGTGGTCTTCACTCCAAACTATTCGGGAGTGGTTCATCATATAATTTAACCAGTTGCCTACTTCAATACTTCCGTTTATTAATTTATCAAATTCTATTTTTACAATATATCTACTTTCTTTTGCAAAATCCAGCCAACTTTGTGTTTCTAAATTCTCAGAATCACTATCCTTCAGCTTACTTACAAAATGCTTTGGATATTTTCTTTTTCCCTAAGATTGTCCATTAGCCGTCGAAACCGCTATTGAGACCTTCCAATCTGAGTTGTCAGAGAATATTTCTCCTCTTTGGGAAAACTTCTTGAAATTTCAAATATCTCCATAGCTAATGAAATTGATTTTTTAAAGCTATGAAATCCTGAAATTTCAATATTACATAATTTCAAATTAATTCTTCGTCACTGCGTACTTATTACTTCGCATTGACAATGATCATTCTTCTATTAATGCCTTATTTCTTGCGCGTTGTACCCAAATAATCAATCCCACGATTATCAATGCCATGGGCGAAAGCAACATAAAGCCATTGTTTTCATAACCTATTGCGTAAACACCAGTTTTTTCGATCGGGTCGCCCAAAACCTGAAAGCCCAACAGGGTTCCGGAGCCAAGCAATTCCCTGAAAAAACCAACAATAACGAGAATCAATCCATATCCGGCGGCGTTTCCTATCCCATCCAAAAACGATCTCCACGGACCGTTGGCAAGGGCAAAGGCTTCAAAACGTCCCATAATAATACAGTTGGTAATAATAAGTCCAATAAATACCGATAGCTCTTTGCTCAATTCGTAAGCGAAGGCCTTCAGCACTTGGTCTACAATAATTACCAATGCGGCAACCACAACCAATTGAACAATAATCCTAATTTTTGAAGGAATTACATTTCGCATTAGCGATATTACCACGTTTCCGACGCCCAAAACGGCTATAACGGAAATAGCCATAACTATGGAAGCCTTAAGCTGTGCGGTAATAGCAAGTGCCGAGCAAATTCCCAATACCTGGATGGTAATTGGGTTGTTATCAGCCAATGGGTCTAAAATTAATCTACTGTCTTTTTTTGATAGTAATCCCATAGTTTATTTATTTAATGTTCTTAAGTAAGGCAAATACATTCTTACATCCTTTTTGATCATTGCCGTTACCCCGTCACCGGTAATAGTAGCACCAGCAAGGGCATCAACCGCATTGTCGGTTTTCTTGGTGTTTATGGGGTCGTTGTTTCCTTTAGCAACTGATATGCCCTTAAACACGTCGTTGTCCAAAATGGCTTCCCCTTCAAAATCGTCCATAAAGTAACGTTGCTTAATTTCCGCACCAAGTCCGGGAGTTTCTCCTTTGTGATCAAAGAATACACCTTGTACCACGAGTGACTCATCCAAGGCAAGAAAGCCCCAAATGGCATCCCACAGTCCTTTTCCTCTCATAGGAATTATGTACATGGTTTTGCCATCTTTTTCACCTATAAACAGTGGAAGTCTTCTTTGGTATCCCTCCTCCTTTGCTTTAGTTTCTTCTTTTTTGATATCAATTAAATATGCCTCTGGGTCTTCAGAAACGTTCTCACCTTGTATTACCAACTGTTTTTTGATATACATAGCAAAAATTTCTTCCACCTTGTCCGTCGGGACGAAATTTATGTCGCCATCGCCTTCATTGCCGTTAACACCCATTGCATATAGAATGTTTTGCATCTTTTCATATCGCTCATTCAGATCAATTTTGCTTCTCAAACCTTGTGCTACGCCGGCCAAAAGTGAGCCGACAACAAGCACCATGATAATTGAGAAGATGATAGTATATGAGTTTTTATCAGTAAACTTTGCCATGATTATGCTGTTTTAGCTTTTAATCGTTTCAATCTCCTCTTAATATTTCCTTGCAATACATAATGGTCAATGGTTGGCGCAAATACGTTCATCAACAAAATTGCGAGCATTACCCCTTCCGGATATGCGGGGTTGAATACGCGAATTAAAATTGAAATAAACCCTATAAAGAATCCATAGATCCATTTTCCTTTATTGGTCTGCGAAGCCGTTACCGGATCCGTGGCCATGTAGACTATTCCAAAGGCCAATCCGCCAAGGATTAGGTGGTGCCAAAAGGGTTCGCTCATTAAGCCGTAGAAATTGCTGCTTTCCTTTATCCAACCTGCATCGGCGGCGAAGTTGAATATTAATCCCATTACAATTGCTCCAATAACGGAGGACAACATTATTCGCCAGCTTCCCACTTTGGTAAAAATAAGGAAGAGGCCCCCCAATAAGATAAGGAAGGTTGAGGTTTCCCCCACCGAACCTGGAATAAAGCCCCAAAACATATCCCAAATACTATAAGCGTAATCGTGGTTTTGCGCTAGGCTTCCTAAAATGGTTTCCCCAGAAATAGCGTCGGGTTGACTGGCCATTTCTTTGGCCCCATGTACCCACACTTTGTCACCGCTCATCCAAGTGGGATAAGCAAAGAACAGAAATGCACGGATGGTTAAGGCGGGGTTGAGAATGTTCATTCCGGTTCCCCCAAAAACTTCCTTTCCTATTACCACCCCAAAGATTACGGCCACAGATAGCATCCACAGCGGAATGTCAACAGGAACAATTAGCGGCACGAGCATTCCCGTAACCAAATATCCCTCCTCTACTTCGTGACCCTTAATTACTGCGAAAATAAATTCAACCAAAAGCCCTACTCCATACGATACAAGTACTAAAGGAATCACCGTCCACGCACCTAGAATAAAGTTATCCCAAGTAAAGAAATTAGCCAAAGGATCCAATCGTAAAGAGGCATCTATAGCCGCATAATGTTGATAACCGGCATTGAATATCCCAAAGATTAAACAAGGTACCAGCGCCATAATAACAGTGTTCATGGTACGCTTTAGATCATCCACTACCCTAACGTGCGAACCGGAATGGGTTGTTTCATTCGGGGTGTACAAAAAGGTATGCAGTGCATTGAACGCAGGAGCCATTTTGGTGCCCTTGTACTTTTCCTTTAAGTTATGTAAATTCTGTTTCAATCCCATATACTACGTATTTTTCATTTTTTCAAAATGAATAATTATCCAATTTCTTTATACATTAAATCAAGACCGTTCCTGATAATTTGCTGGTGGGGCTGTTTGCTCACGCATACAAATTCCGTAAGCGAGAAGTCCTCTGGCGCCACTTCATACATACCCAAAACTTCCATAGCGTCCAAGTCTTTCACCATACACGCCTTAAGCATTTGAAGTGGATACATGTCCAGCGGAAAAACTTCTTCATATCCTCCCGTAACCACAAAAGCACGGTGCTCTCCATTCGTGTTGGTGTCGAGATCGTATTTTTTATTTGGCGTTAACCAAGAGAATGTGAGGGCTCTGGAGGTGGAAATCTTATCGAAAACTGGTTTGTTCCAACCAAAAAGTTCATAATCATCTCCTTCAGGAATTACGGTAACAGTATTGCTGTAATAACCTAAATGTCCTTTTGGGGAAATCTTCTTTCCAGTTAGCACATCGCCACTGATAACTCGAACGTTTTCGTCCTTTATACCGGAATCATATAAAAATGTTGCGGCCTCAGAACCAATTCTTGTTCTGTAATATTTGGGTGTTTTAACCTCTGAACCAGCAAGTGCAATAATACGTTCGGGGTTAAACTTTCCGGTAAGCAAGAGCTCACCAATAATCACTAAATCCTGTGGGGCTATTGTCCAAACAATTTCACCTTTATTCACAGGGGCAATTTTATTTATTTGCGTGCCCACGTTCCCTGCCGGATGCGGACCAGAAATATTGTGCAGCGAAATATCCTTTAAACCTTTGAAGGGGGAAGTTCCATCTTTACCGACACCCACATGCACCTGTCCTTTTGTAAGTTTACTGAGTGCCGTTACGGCTGCCTGCAGTTCCTTTTCCTTTCCGTTTAAAGAAAAATCAAGATCGTTGGCTAACGGTGCGGTGTTGTGCGCAGACACAAAAATGTCTCTCGGCTCCTGTTCCGTGTCGGCAATAACCGCATAGGGCCTTTGCATGATGAACGGCCAGCAACCGGACTCCAGCAAACGGGCCTTAATTGCTTCGGCGCTGGAGGAGTTTGGGCTCAGAATGTCGAAATCCCTAAAAGTATCCTGGGCGTCCGCCTCAATGGTTATTTCCTTAATAACGCGTTTGGCGCCACGGTCAATCTTGGTTAGGGTACCACTAACGGGGGAAACGAACTTAAGGAGTTCATTACTTTTCGAATAGAAAATAGTATCGCCGGAATGAACTTTTCCACCTTCACGAACTACCATTTTAGGGATAACAAGGTGAAAATCGGAAGGTCTTATTGCGAAAGTTCTTGATCGCGGGGCGCTGGATAGCGTTTTCTGTGCTTCGCCCTTTAATTTGATGGTAAGACCTTTTTTAATCTTAATGTCTTTGGACATAAATATGGATATTAATAATGTCTTTTTAATACCCTATTTCCCCTCAGATTAAATACGCGGGGAATAAGGGCGTGCAAATTTATAAATTAAATATACCATTGCACAATAAAAGGGTATAATTTTCTGTGTTAAAAAGGCTTTAGCGTCTATTTTAAAACGTTTATAAATTAGCCATCCAAATTAATGGATAACCCTTTATTCATTTTCTATAGAATTGTATATTAAACGAATTATTGAAGTTCACATAAAACTATTTTTAAGGGAAAAATTGACAACCGTAAAGAATTTTTAAAGCCTTCATCGACTGCCAGCAAAGGAATTATAATGATATCAAAAAAAAAGCAACCAAAATAGGTTGCTTTCTTCGGTATAAATTTTGTGTTAGTCCTTATGCATAAAGGCCTGTTTGGCCAAAAGTTCTTCTTCGGTTTCCACGTGATCATCGTCCGGCACGCAGCAATCTACTGGACATACTGCAGCACATTGGGGCTCATCGTGAAAGCCCTTGCATTCGGTGCATTTATCGGGAACAATAAAATATATTTCGTCGCTGATTGGCTCCCGTGCTTCGTTGGCATCCACTTCTTTTCCATCGGGCAAAACCACCCTTCCATCAAGGTCGGTTCCATCAGCATAGCGCCAATCATCCGCCCCTTCATAAATTGCGGTGTTTGGGCACTCAGGTTCACAGGCACCACAGTTTATACATTCATCTGTTATAATAATTGCCATAGCTTTAAGTTTTTCTAACTTTGCGCAAATTTAATGCCTATAATGGGCAACACCAAAAGAAGTATGCAATTAAATCAAAGAATTAACGCTTTTGTTGAATTGGGTAAATTACTCAAAGATTTGGCCGAAAATGAAACAATAGCGCAAACAATTCTCGCAAAGGCCGAAGCGGAAAATGGCTGGTTTACACGGGAAAACATTTTGTTCTCCCTAAATAATTGGGCCGAGGCCCTCACCCAGGCAAATTTGTTGCAATGGATGTCAAAATATAATGTTGAATTGCTACCCCAAGAATCCAATGAAGTAAAAAAGGTGGCCATCATTATGGCTGGAAATATCCCGTTGGTTGGGTTCCATGATTTTCTTTCGGTATTGATGACTGGAAATAAGGTTATAACAAAACTTTCCTCAAATGATAAAACCTTGTTGCCATTCATTGCTGCGCAATTGATTGAAATTGAGCCGAGATTCAAGGATTACGTTGCATTTACAGAAGGAAAACTCGAGCATTTCGATATGGTTATTGCCACGGGAAGCAATAACACAGCGCGCTATTTTGAATATTATTTTGGAAAATACCCGAATATAATTCGTAAGAACAGGAATTCCGTTGCAATCCTGAACGGAACGGAAACCGAAGCTGAGTTGAAATTGTTGGCCGATGATATCTTTGTTTATTTCGGTCTTGGCTGTCGCAATGTTTCAAAACTTTACGTACCCGAGGGTTACAATTTTGAAGCATTTTTTAAGGCAATGTACCATTGGAAGGAAATCATACATAACCATAAATACATAAACAATTACGATTATAACAAAGCGGTATATTTAATGGATAGCTTCCCACTGCTGGACAATGAGTTTATGCTTTTGAAAGAAGACAAAGGTTTCTCCTCACCCATTTCAGTTGTTTTCTTCGAGAAATATGATTCCGAGGAATCGCTAAAAAAGGAAGTATCAAAACACTCTGAAAATATTCAATGTATCGTTTCCAAAATAGGAATTGATAATGAAATTCGCTTTGGCGAAACCCAATTTCCAAAATTATGGGATTACGCCGATGGTGTGGACACGGTTGCTTTTCTTTTGGATAGCTGATGCACTCCAAATTTTTCATTTTAATCAATCGAAATTCAGAAATCAGTTGTAAAATTAATTTATAAAAAATTGGTTATCCCTCCATTTTTAGTGGCATAATCTGCATCTTTGTATAATAAATTTTCATTCCATGCAAAAACATAATTTTAGCGCAGGCCCTTGCATTTTGCCGCAATCGGTCCTACAAAAATCTGCTGAAGCGGTTTTAAATTTCAACAATTCAAATTTATCATTGATCGAAATATCCCATAGAAGCAAGGATTTTGTGGAGGTGATGGAAAATGCCCGCAATCTTGCCCTAGAACATTTGGGTCTTCTGAACAAAGGATATCAGGCGCTCTATCTTCAAGGTGGGGCAAGCCTTCAGTTTTTGATGGTTGCCTATAATCTACTTGAAAAAAAAGCCGCCTATTTAAACACCGGAACTTGGAGCAATAATGCAATAAAAGAGGCCAAATTGATTGGTGAAGTGGTTGAAGTTGCCACCTCCAAAAATGAAAATTTCAATTTTATTCCCAAAAATTACACCGTGCCATCGGATGCGGATTATTTTCATTGCACCAGCAACAATACTATTTTTGGCACTCAAATGCAGGTTTTTCCGGACACGGAAATTCCCATGGTTTGCGATATGAGTAGCGATATTTTTTCGCGACAGCTCGATTTTTCTAAATTCGATTTAATTTATGCAGGCGCCCAAAAAAATATGGGACCATCCGGAACAACTTTGGTAGTTGTAAAAGAAAATATTTTGGAGAAGGTATCGCGGAACATACCCTCCATGCTTAATTATAAGGTACACATTAACAAGGAAAGCATGTTTAACACCCCTTCCGTTTTTGCCGTTTATGTTTCCATGTTGACATTGCAATGGTTGAAGGATTTGGGAGGCATTCCAAAAATTGAAAAAGCGAACACAACAAAAGCTCAACTTCTTTATAATGAAATAGACAGAAACTCACTGTTTGAAGGTTTTGTTCCAAACAAGGAAGACCGCTCAAAAATGAATGCAACCTTTAATTTAAAAAACGAAACTCTTAAGGCAACTTTTGATGAACAACTGAAACAAGCGGGCATAAATGGACTGAACGGCCACCGAAGCGTGGGCGGCTATCGCGCGTCCATGTACAATGCCCTTCCATTGGAAAGCGTACAAATTCTGGTAGATGTAATGCAACATTTGGAAAAACAGGCGTAAAAAAAAGAACAATCTAAATCATTGGTTTACTGATGAACTGACTTATTAATTATTCACCCTATTTAAATGAAAATATTAGCAAACGACGGAATTTCAAAAAGTGGAATTAACGCCCTCAAAGCCGCGGGATTCGAGATTTTGACCGTACAAGTGGCGCAGGCCCAACTTCAAAACTACATAAATGAGCACCAAATAGAAATCCTTTTAGTGCGGAGTGCCACGAAGGTCCGAAAAGATATAATAGACAACTGCCCTTCCTTAAAAATGATTGGTCGAGGCGGTGTGGGCATGGATAACATTGACGTGGAATATGCCGTTAAAAACGGAATTGAGGTTATCAATACTCCAGCGGCATCATCAGAATCGGTCGCAGAATTGGTATTTGCGCACCTTTTTGGAGGGGTAAGGTTCCTTCACGATTCCAATAGAAATATGCCTTTGGATGGTGACACAAAATTTAACGAACTTAAAAAAAGTTATGGCGCAGGCCGGGAGCTACGCGGCAAAATTTTAGGAATTATCGGTTTCGGACGAATTGGTCGGCAGGTGGCCAAAATTGCTTTGGGCTGCGGCATGGAAGTAATAGCCAGCGACCACGAAGTGGGCGAAGCGGACATCACCCTATCATTTTATGACGGGCAGCAAATAACCTTAAAAATCAAAACGGCGCCAGTGGATAATTTGATTAAGCAAAGTGATTTTATAAGCCTTCACGTGCCTTCCCAGTCGGGATACTTGATAGGCAAGGAAGAAATTTCGAAAATGAAGGATGGTGTGGGTATTGTAAATACTGCCCGTGGCGGAGTTTTGGATGAAAATGCTCTTTTGGAAGGAATCGAAGATGGAAAAATTTCCTTTGCGGCCTTGGACGTTTTTGAAAACGAACCCAGCCCTTCAATTAAAGTTTTGATGCACGATCAAATTTCGCTGACGCCGCACATTGGTGCAGCCACCGAGGAAGCTCAAGACAGAATTGGCACTGAACTTGCGAGCCAGATTATCTCAATTTTCAGAAAATAATTTTGTGCTTCTTCATTATAAATTATGTCCGCGACGGAAATTCACGGTAGAATTTGAACGATAAATACCTTCTATTTTGCACTACAATGTTTAACTTTGTAAAAATGTAGTTATGAAAAATTTATTATTAATTGCGGCCTTTTGTATTGCCTGCTACAGTTGCGGTTCGGGAAATAAAACGTTGAATAGTAACAATACAGAAATATCAAAAAATGATACCATTCGTATTGCCAATGATAGTCTGGAATACGAAATAATAATTATAGAGCCAGGGTTTGAGTCGTGGCTTGTATCCCAACCGCCAAGAGGTTTTTACGGCCAATCCTTGTTAGAAAACAAAAACTATCAGTGGGTTACGGAATATAACACTCGCGTGCTTCAGCCAGCTAAATATTCCCCGAGTTTATATACTGAACAAATTAATTACGATCCCGCTATTGATTATGGATACGAGGTAAATTATTTACTCTATAATTATTTTGTCTATTTTCAGGACAAGTACAATCAAAAATTTATTGGAGGAAGAAATTGAAAAAGCTTAAACAACGCTGGAACATCGATTCCAATTTCCAACTTTTTATAATACTTCTTGTGTTTGCCATCACAGGAAGTTCGGCAGCAAAACTGGCGGCGCCACTCACGGATTTTTTCGGAGTAGAAAGGGAAATGGGTTGGTATATTTATTGGCCTTTCAGAATTTTGATTATTCTCCCAATTTATAAAGTGCTATTGGTTTTTTTCGGATGGGTTTTTGGTGAGTCAGCATTTTTCTGGAACTTTGTCAAGAAAATGCTGCGCAATATGGGGCTCGGGTTCTTAATTAGCAAATGATTTATTTTAAAAAGGAAATATTACGGATTATTTCAGTGGCGATTTTTTCAGCCGCGCTGTTACTTCCTACGGCAGTAAAATTAGCCCATTCCTTTGAAGGTCACCAACACGAAACCTGCACGGACATTTCGGTCCACATACATGAAAAGCAATTGGAATGTTCCATTTGTGATTTTCATTTTTCAATCTTCAACTTCACTCCGGCGCAACAGCCGGATTTTAAAGTCTTCCACAGCTTTCAAAACAGTAGTACCGATTATGTTTTTGCGTATTACCATTCCAATCCAAACATATATTTCCTTCGGGGTCCCCCACTGTTTTCTTGATTTTTAGCATTTTATTTTAAACCAAGATTTAATTTATAACTCAAGAAAGCATGAAAAACATTCTATGCTTGCTTGCGGTATTTTCTTTATATACAGCGGCGAGCTCCCAAAATTCCCTATTGGGAAAAATTACTTCAACAAATAATAACCAACCTGTTTCGGCCACAGTGTACCTTCCGCAATTGGAAAAGGGAACAGTTTCAGACCTAAACGGAAATTATGAAATGAAAAACATTCCAGACGGTAATTACAATGTCATTTTCTCATCGATGGGATTCGCAACCCTTTCCATAAAAATCAGTTTTTCCAACAATCAAATCATTGATAAAAATGTGCAATTGGAAGAAAGCGCAGTTGAAATGGAACAAGTGATCGTTTCCACCCCATTCCACAAATTGCAAAGTGACAATGTGATGAAAGTAGAAAGAGTTTCCACGGAAGAATTGAATTTTTCAGGAGCCGTAACTCTTGCAGATGGAATAAAGAACATTGCCGGGGTGGACTTGATTACAACTGGAACGGGCATTGGAAAACCCGTAATCCGAGGGCTCAGTTCCAACCGAGTTTTGACCTACGCGCAGGGCGTGCGGTTGGAAAACCAGCAGTTTGGCGACGAGCACGGCTTAGGAATTAATGAAGCAGGCATTGAAAGTGTTGAGGTTATCAAAGGGCCAGCTTCTCTGCTTTACGGAAGTGATGCCCTAGGCGGCGTACTTTATCTAAATCCTGAGCGGTTCGCAATTTCCGGAGAAACACATTCCGATTTGAACAGCACCTATTTTTCAAACACGTTGGGAACCGTAACAAATCTTGGCGTTAAAACCTCGGGCGACAAAGTAAAATTTCTTGCGCGCGGCACCTATGCCACCTTCAGTGATTATAAAACGGGCGCTGCTTATCGGGTTACAAATACTAGGTTTAATGAATCCGATTTAAAAACCGGAATACAATATTTGGGAACAACTTTTAAATCCACCGTGCGCTATAATTACAACCGATCAAATATTGGCATTGCTGAAGAAATTGGCGCGCAATCGCAATCAAAGGATTTGGAACTGCCATTTCAGGAAATTGACAATCATATCCTAAGTCTGGACAACACGTTCTTTTTCAACAAATCCAGTGTAGATTTAAAGATTGGCTATCTATTTAACGACCGCCGCGAGTTTGAAGATGAATCCTCCGTGGCGGCACTTCGGCTAAAATTGAATACCTTAAATTATGATTTGAAATATAACTTGCCGCAATGGGGGCAATTGGAAGCGATTGTTGGCTTACAGGGTATGTTTCAAAACAATAAAAACGAAGGCGAAGAAATTCTAATACCCGATGCGAATACCACAGATATTGGATTATTGGGAACCGCACATTATCATTTGAATAAGGTGGATTTGCAGGCCGGGTTGCGTTTTGATTCTAGAAAAATAGAAAGCCAAGCAGCGCGAAACCCTGCGGATGAAGATTTTATTCCTGCACTGGATAAAACCTTCACCAACTTTACCGGAGCCGTGGGCGCTAAAATTGATCTATATCAAAATTTCTCAACACGAATAAATCTTGCGAGCGGTTTTCGCGCGCCTAATTTAGCGGAATTAACTTCCAATGGCGAGCACGAAGGCACCAATAGATATGAAAAAGGGAACCCAAATTTAAAAAATGAGCAAAACTTTCAAACAGATATTTCTTTTGAATATAGAAACAAGCATGTTGAATTTTTCGCAAATGGTTTTTATAATGCGGTGAACGATTATATTTTTATTTCACCCACGGATGAAATGGTTGACGAGTCGCAGGTTTTTGAATATTTACAGCAGGATGCAAGCCTGTTTGGAGGAGAATTTGGGTTTCATTTGCATCCCCATCCATTGGATTGGCTACATCTGGAAAGCAGTTTCGAAACGGTTACCGGCAAGTTGGAAAATGAAAAATATTTACCATTAATTCCTGCAAATTCCCTGCGGAATACATTTCGGGTGGAATTGCATGATGGGGTTATTCGAAAATCCAGCGCCGCTTTCATAACCCTCGAAAATACTTTTGACCAAAATAACATAAGTGATTTTGAAACAAAAACCGCAGGTTACTCTTTGTTAAGCGCGGGAATTGAAAGTAGCTTTCAACTACCGCAAGTGAAATTGAAAGTGGGACTGACGGCAACCAATTTAACGGATAAGGATTATATATCGCATCTTTCCCGTTTTAAGTCGGACGGTATTTTGAATATAGGGCGAAGTATAAACGCCACGCTAAAAGTAGAACTGTAAAATAAGAAAGCCCCAATTTGGGGCTTTTTTTATTTGTTCACACGCACTTTAATGGGCTGTAGTCTTGGCTGTTTTTTCCAAACATACGTATATAGCCACATTAAGGTAAATGTGGGCACTACATCAGTAAATGGCAATATTTCTTCAATAAAAACCAAGACTGACGCAATTTTTCCTTCGGTTCCTTTGTACATTTTGCTCATTTTCTTGGCTGCTATGGGCGCCCAAATTAAGTCTAAAAACGGCCCTATAACTGGAATTGCCATTGTTACCATTCCAATTAAATCATATATTATTCCCTTTCGGAGCAATTTATATTTTTCGTTTTTCATTTTTCGATGATTTATATTTTTCCTATTTAACTCAAAAAACATTCCAAAAACATCATCCCAAATCGCTGCTAATCAATTTTAAAAATTCATTACGGGTTTCAATGGCCTCAAACTGTCCGCGAAAACCGGAGGTGGTAGTAACGCTATTTTGTTTTTGCACCCCGCGCATCATCATGCACATATGGGAAGCTTCAATAACAACGGCCACTCCCCTTGGTTTCAGAGTGTCATTTATGCACTCCAAAATATCGTGCGTAAGTCGTTCCTGCACTTGCAGGCGTCGAGCAAAAACGTCAACCACGCGAGGTATTTTGCTGAGCCCTACAATATATCCATCGGGAATATAGGCTATATGCGCTTTGCCGAAAAAAGGCAATATGTGGTGCTCACAAAGCGAATAAAGCTCAATGTTCTTTATGATTACCATATCGTGGTAAGCTTCCGCGAACATCGCGCTTTTCAGAATATCAGCAGGATTTTGACAATTTCCCGACGTTAAAAATTGTATGGCCTTTGCTGCGCGCTCTGGCGTTTTCACGATTCCTTCCCGCGAAACGTCCTCTCCGATAGTACCTAAAATTTTGGTGTAATTTTCAACCAAAGTATCTGTTACGGGTTGGTCGTATTCTTCAAAATATTTATAAGAAGCCATTTTAAATTGGTTTAAAAATTCAAAATCAAAAATAGAAGTATAAGTTGGAATAAAAACTATATAACCTTTAGGATTGCATTATCGCACGATAAATAGTAATTTCACCCCCTAAAATTCCATAATGATTGAAGCGCAAAATATTCACAAATACTACGACAGTCTGCACGTTTTAAAAGGTGTAGATCTGCACATTAAAAAAAGTGAAATTGTTTCAATAGTGGGTGCTTCGGGTGCCGGAAAAACTACCTTGCTTCAAATTCTGGGTACGCTCGATGCCTTTCAGGACAAGCACAGCGAATTGCTGATAAATGGGATAAATATTGGTTCGCTTTCGGGGAAAAAGTTGGCAAAATTCCGCAATGAAAACCTTGGTTTCATCTTTCAGTTCCATCAATTGTTGCCCGAGTTTACGGCTTTGGAAAATGTGTGTATTCCAGCATTCATAAAAAAAACGCCCCGTACGGAGGCCACAAAACGGGCAAAGGAATTGCTTTCATTTTTAGGGCTTTCCCACCGTGAAAACCACAAGCCAAACGAACTCTCGGGTGGCGAGCAGCAAAGGGTTGCAGTGGCTCGGGCATTGATAAACAACCCAGCGATAATTCTGGCAGACGAACCCAGTGGAAATCTTGACACTGAAAGCGCGGAAAATCTTCACAATCTCTTTTTCCAATTACGCGACGAATTTGGACAAACCTTTGTAATTGTAACCCACAACGAAGAATTGGCAAATATGGCCGACAGAAAATTGGTTATGCAGGATGGGGTTATTGTAAATTAACTTCCAAAATTTGAAGCATCAAATTCCGAATAAAATTTCAGTAAAAATTTCAAAATTCACTCCTTATGAATAAAAGTGAATTAAAAGAATTTCTTGACGAAAAGGTGGTCCTTTACAACAATCCAAATTTTATTGAAACCGATCCCATTCAAATTCCCCATAAATTTTCATTAAAGGAAGATATAGAAATTGCTGGGTTTCTTGTGGCCACAATTGCTTGGGGAAACCGAAAAAGCATCATAAACAACGGCAACAAATTGATGGGGTTAATGGGCAATTCACCTTATGATTTCGTGATGGATTTTTCGGAAAAGAATTCCGGAATACTTTCAAATTTTGTTCATCGCACGTTTAATGCTGCAGATCTAATTTACTTCATTAAGGCGCTTCAAAATATTTATCAAAATCATGGGGGGTTGGAAAAGGTATTTGCAAATCATACCAACGAGGATTCCCTTCAAACAGCAATTCACCATTTCAAGAAAATATTTTTTGAACTGCCGCACCTTTCCCGCTCTGAAAAACACATTAGTGATCCCCTGAAAAATTCGGCGGCAAAAAGAATAAACATGTTTCTGCGTTGGATGGTAAGGAATGATGCGAAAGGGGTTGATTTTGGACTTTGGCAAAGCATTTCACCTTCGCAGCTTTCGTGCCCGTTGGATGTACACAGCGGAAATGTTGCCCGAAAATTAAAGCTGTTGATTAGAAAGCAAAATGATGCCAAGGCCCTAGCGGAACTTGACCTATCACTTCGGAAATTTGATGCCCGAGACCCCGTGAAATATGATTTCGCGCTTTTTGGATTGGGCGCTTTTGAACGATTTTGATTTACGGGTTAACCCATTTCGCATTACTTTTTTTCGTTTTTAAGAATTTTTGGAAAATGTTGTACATTTACGCTTAATCCTTAAACACCAACCTCCAGGGGTTTGAGATAACGCTACCAATACATTGATAACACCCAATTTCCCTGTTGATGAAGAGCAACGTCTTGCCGCGGTTCGTTCATACAGTCTTTTAGATACTTTACCGGAAAAAGATTTTGACAATATTACGGCCCTCACTGCTAATATTTGTGATGTTCCCATATCATTGGTGACATTGTTGGATGCGGACCGCAATTTTTTAAAATCGCACTATGGGTTAAATTTCAATGAATCCCCTCGCGATCTTTCCTTCTGCGGCCATGCAATTTTGGACGAATCAAATATTTTTATCGTTGAGGATGCTCGTAACGATCCAAGATTTCAAGACAATCCTCTTGTTACAGAAATGAATGCCATATTTTATGCGGGGGTTCGGCTCGTTAATTCGGAGGGCTATCCATTGGGGACGCTATGTGTTTTCGACACAAAACCCCGGATGCTTTCCAAATCACAAAAAAAGGCTCTTATTTCCATGGCCTACCAAGTAGTGAACCTGTTTGAGGCTCGCAAACGGAACAGAACTTTATTGGCCGTTCAGCAAGAGCTAAAGGAGAAAAATGAGGAACTGAAAAACTTCGCCGGTATCGTTTCCCACGACATGAAAATGCCCTTGGCAAATATGATTATAACCTCGGACATATTGCGCTCCAAATACGGTCAGCATCTTGACAAACAAGGCCAAGACTACTTGGAATATATAAAACAATCCTCTTTTACGCTAAGCGAATATATCACGGGATTGCTTGAACATTATGAAAGTGACAAAACCGCATCACTGAACAATGAGGTTTTTGACAGCAATGATCTTTTCGAAGAAATAATTGAATTATTGAATATCAATATTGACTGTGAAATAAACCTTCCGGAAACCAATTTGGAAATGCAGGCAAATCGTGCGGCATTGGAACAAATTGTACTGAATTTGGTGGGGAACAGTTTAAAATATAATGATAAACCAAGAATAAGGATTGATATTGAGTGCTTTGAAAAAGACGGAAGCTATCATTTTCTAATTTCAGATAATGGAATGGGAATTGCCAAAAATAAACTATCTCAAATTTTTGATCTTTTTACTACCACCGGCAACCTTGACCGAAATGGAAAAAAAGGCAACGGCATTGGCCTATCTACCGTTAAAAAACTCGTTACCAAACTTGGTGGTGAAATTGAGGTTTCTTCAAAAATTGGGAAAGGAACCACTTTCCAGTTCAGTATTAAAAAGAAGTGATACGCCATTATTATAAGCTTACTGTTTTCAGTAATTATTATACCCGTATATTTAGGGGCATAAAAAATAAGCCTTGAAATTTTCATGATTCCGCCAAAATTCCCCGACAATGAAAAAGAACGCATTGCCGAATTAAAGAATTACAACTTACTCGACACTCTTTCCGAAAACGATTTTGACAATATTACCGCGCTCGTTGCCAACATCTGCGAGGTGCCCATTTCATTGATTACCCTATTGGATAGCGATCGGAATTTCTTTAAATCGCATTTCGGATTGGATTTTAACCAAGCGCCCCGAAATACCTCTTTCTGCGGCCACGCTATTTTGCAGGAGGAAGAAATGTTTATTGTTGAGGATGCAAGAAAGGACATACGGTTTCAAGATAATCCATTAATTTCCGAAGTAAACGCCATTTTCTATGCCGGCGTGCCGCTTGTAAACAGTAACGGCTTCAAGCTTGGCACCCTTTGCGTTTTTGACCATAAACCCCGAATTCTTTCCGAGATACAGCTAAATTCATTGAAATCATTGGGAAAGCAGGTAGTGATTCTTTTTGAACTGCGCAAAAAAAATAAGTTGTTGACCGAGTTCCAAAAGGAATTGCAGCAACGCAATGAGCGGCTGGTGAATTTTGCGAACGTTGTTTCCCACGACCTAAAATCGCCTTTGGCAAATATTACCTCCCTCACCAGAATGCTGCGCGAGGATAATGTTGAAAAGCTATCCGAAGATTCCGATATGTATCTCAATTATATAGAAGACTCAACTTTTTCCCTGAAAAACTACATTAATGGAATTCTAAAATTTTATAAAACAGATGAGTTGTTAGGGTCGCAAAAGCAGGATGTTGAAATGAAATTGCTTTTCGAGGAAATAAAGGAAATCTTGATAACGGAAGATATTGTTTTTGAATTTCCCAATGAAGGAATTCTTCATAACGTGAACAAGGCTGCGCTGACACAGATTTTTCTCAACTTGATTGACAATAGCCTGAAGTACAACTTAAATGATCACAGAATGGTGAAAATATCTTACATGGATGAAGGCGATTTTCATAGCTTCGCAATTAAGGACAACGGCATGGGTATTGATCTTGGGGTGCAGCAAGAAATTTTTACCTTATTCAAAACCACCGGAATCAAGGATCGCGACGGCAAGGATGGCACAGGCATTGGCTTGGCTACCGTTAAAAGCTTGGTTTCAAAGATGGGTGGCAGTATAAATTTGGAGTCGGAACCGGGAAAAGGAAGTATCTTTAGCTTTACTATCCAGAAATAGCTTTATTTACGTTCCATTTTTTATCTTTGGACAATTATTTATAGGAATGCAGTTTAAAAACCCCGAAATTCTTTACGCCCTTTTCCTGCTTCTCATTCCAATATTCATTCACCTTTTTCAACTCCGGCGTTTCCAAAAAGTAGATTTCACCAATGTTGCTTTTCTTAAAAAAGTGACCATCCAAACCCGCAAAAGTTCCCAATTAAAAAAATGGCTAACATTACTAATGCGCTTATTGGCCATGGCGTGCATAATAATAGCATTCGCCCAACCTTTCACCGCCACAAAAACAGCTCTAAGCACTAAAAAGGAAACGGTAATCTATTTGGACAATTCCTTCAGTATGCAGACAAAGGGATCCAAGGGTCCGCTGCTGGAACGCAGCCTTCAGGAATTGTTTGAAAATAACAGTGGTGCAGAAAAAGTGAGCTGGTTCACCAATAATTCTGAAAAAAGAAACGCAAGCGCCGCTGATTTTAAAAGTGAAATCCTATCAATTGGATATTCCCAAAACCAATTGACGCCCTCACAAGTTCTGCTAAAGGTGGGTCAACTCTTTTCCGATGAAAAAGACGTTTTGCGCCGACTGGTCTATATTTCAGATTTTCAGCAAACAGAAACCTTTCCTAAAATTCCCGACAATCTAATTGTGGACGCCGTGCAATTGAAACCGGTGAAAGCTTTTAATGTTTCCCTTGATAGCGTCTTTATCGCCTCAAAAAATGCTTCGGTAACGCAATTGAAAGTAAAGATTTCGAATATTTTAAACGAATTTTCAGAAGTACCTGTTTCGCTTTTTAAAAATGAAAAACTAATTGCCAAAACAGCGGTGGATTTTTCAGAAAATGCTGTGGGCACGGTTAATTTCGACATTGATAATTCCGAAGGTTTTGTCGGCAAGATTCAGTTAACCGAACCGAACGTTACTTTTGACAATACTCTATTTTTCAGCATCAACAAACCCGAAAAAATAAAGGTTTTGGCAATTAATGAGGCTGATGGCAAATTTCTGCAACGGCTATTTGAAAAGGAAGAATTTCAATTTCTTCAACAAACGTCCAAAGCCCTCAACTATAATGAAATTCCAAATCAAAACTTTATTGTCTTAAATGAATTGAAGGAAATTCCCGCCTCGTTGGCAACGGCTATACAAGCCTTTAGCGCTGCGGGCGGTAGCGTGCTCATAATTCCCGCGCCAGAAGTGAATTTGGGCAGCTACAACAATTTACTTGCAACCATGACGCTGGGAATACTGTCTTCCGAAACAATACAGGAAAAAAGAATTACCAAAATCGTTTTTTCGCATCCCCTATTTAAAGACGTTTTTGAAAAGGAAGTGGCTAATTTTCAGTATCCGAATGTCAATTCGTTCTATCCTATTTCCACAAACGCAATTACGGCCTTATCGTTTGAGGACAGTAAACCCTTTTTGGTTCAAAAGAACAACACTTTCCTGTTTACCGCACCCATAAACAGAACAAGTTCAAATTTTCAAAGCTCGCCTTTAGTAGTGCCAACATTATATAATATGGCATTGGGAAGCCTGCCGTTACCTCGATTGTATTATACTATAGGGGAACAAAATGCTATTGCGGTTCCAGTAAAATTGGGCGCGGACGAGATTTTGAAAATTAGGGACAGTGTGGGCAGTTTCATTCCGCTTCAACAAACGAAATCCAATTTCGTTTTATTGGAAACCACGGACGAGCCTAATATAGCCGGCAATTATCAAATTGTAAGGGAAAATGAATTTCTGGAAAACATCAGTTTCAATTATTCAAGAAATGAAAGCAAGTTGCAATATCTGAATGTCGAAAATTGGAGCGGTGCCAAAATCCATAAAAATTTAGATGCACTTTTTGATAGCATTAATGAAGCTACTTCCATAAACGGTTTCTGGAAATGGTTTGCTATTTTTGCGTTGCTATTTTTGATTTTTGAAATGCTTATTTTAAAATTCTACAATTAAAAATCGACAGGAAAAAAGACAATGTTCAAAGAAACCTAAACCTGTAAAATTGGAGGCCGAACTTTGAAACTTAAATTTTGATTATGAAATTACTTCTAAAATCTGCAACCATTGTTGATGCATCCAGCAAGCTCCATTTAAAGAAACGGGATGTTTTGATAGAAAATGGAAAAATTTCAAAAATCGCCGCTAATATTCCTTCTTCCAACAAGGTTCGGGAAATATCGTTAAAAAATCTACACATTTCGCAGGGCTGGTTTGATAGCAGCGTTTCTTTTGGAGAACCAGGTTTTGAAGAAAGGGAAAATATTGAAAACGGTTTAAAAACAGCGGCATTAAGCGGTTTTACAAGTGTTGCCGTAAATGCGAACAGCTTTCCGGTAACTGACAGCAAAGCACAAATTAAATATTTGAAAAGCAAAGCCGAAGGACAATCGGTAAACCTCTACCCTATTGGTGCACTTACGGTGGGCAGCAAGGGCGTGGACCTTGCAGAACTTTTTGATATGCAAAACCAAGGCGCGATTGCTTTTTATGATTACAAAACTCCGATTGCGAATGCAAACCTCTTAAAAATAGCCTTACAGTACAGCCAGAATTTTGATGGTTTGGTGCAATCATTTCCATTTGATAATTCGGTGGCTAAAAATGGAATGGTAAACGAGGAAGTGAACAGCACCCGGCTAGGCTTAAAGGGTATTCCGGCACTTTCGGAAGAACTTCAAATAATCCGGGATTTGTATATTTTGGAATACACCGGAGGGAAACTTCACATACCTACTATATCCACCAAAAAATCGGTGGAATTGATTAAGGACGCGAAGAAAAAGGGTTTGGATGTTAGTTGCAGCGTGGCCATATTCAATTTAGTTTTAACGGATGATGCGCTGGAGGAATTTGACACCAATTTCAAACTGTTGCCACCGCTCCGCACAAAACAGGATACCCAAGCGCTTTTAAAAGGATTGAAAGATGGCACTATTGATGCGGTTACCAGTGACCACAATCCAATTGACGTGGAACATAAAAAAATAGAATTCGAGCACGCATATTTCGGAAGTATAGGTTTGGAAGCTTGCTTTGGCGCCTTAAATGGAATCATTGGCTTTGAAGATGCGGTGACCGTTCTTACCGGTCTAAAAAATAGGTTCAAAATCTCCACCAATCCAATAGCCGAAGCCAATGCAGCAGAACTTACCCTATTCGACCCCACGGAAAATTGGGTGTTTTCTGAAGATGATATTTTTTCCACCTCAAAGAATGCTGCTTTGCTGGGTGCCAAATTAAAGGGTAAAGTGTACGGAATTGTTTCAAATAATAAATTAGAGCTTAATAAATAATGAATACTACTCCTTCCGCCGGCAGAACCACAGCCTTAATTGCCTATGCCCCATTTGTGGGGTTTATGATTGCATTTTTTATTAATAAAGATGAAAACCAGCCATTTGCAACCTGGCATATCAAAAATATGTTCGGACTGTTTATAATGTTCGTAGTTTCAATGATTGTACAAGCACAAATAAATGTGGCCACAGGTGATATTTTATGGCTCCTATGCGTTTTTCTTTGGCTTTATTGTTGGGCCATGGCCTATCTGTATAAGGAAAAAGGTATTCCTTTTCTAAGTGAAAAATTTCAACAATGGTTCACTTTTTTGAATTAAAGTATTGGCTATCTTTAACTTAAATTAAAACAACTTAAATATTCTAACCAAATGGAAACAACAACAGATAATGGCAAAACGGTTGCTATAATTGCATACATTACACTTATTGGGTGGATCATTGCCCTTTTAATGAACAACGGAAATAGAACAACGCTCGGCTCCTTCCACGTGCGCCAATCCTTGGGAATTATGTGTGTGGGCGTGGTACTCAGTATCATAATAGGATTTATTGGAATTTCCCTGCTCAGCTGGATAGTTCAATTGGCAATCCTAGTTTTTTGGATTTTAGGTTTGATTAGTGCCGTACAGGGTGAAATGACACCTGTGCCGGTATTTGGCGAACAGTTCCAGGAATGGTTTAAGGGAATTTAATTTTTAAAGAAAATTTAACGGGACCTTTGAAGCTGAAAATCGTTCAGTTTAAAAGGTCTTGTTTATTTTTACACGATATGAAAAAACAGACACTACTTTTAGAACACAATTATAGACCCGCAAAAAATTCGTCCGAAAACCCGCCTGCAATAATAATGCTCCACGGTTTTGGCAGCGATGAGCACGACTTATTTGCATTCGCCGAGGAATTGCCCGAAAAATATGCCATTTTCTCCCTAAAAGCGCCCATACGTTTGGAGCCTTATGGCTATGCATGGTATAATATTTATTTTGACAATGCCCAGGGAAAATTCAGCGATGATACACAAGCGATAGCCTCGCGTGAATTGGTGTCGAAATGTATTGACGAAATAATAGAAAAGTACAATATTGATGGCGAAAAAATTACATTAGTTGGGTTTAGTCAAGGTACAATTTTAAGTTTTGCCCTAGCCTTGAGCTATCCGGAAAAAGTAAAAAACGTAATAGGTTTGAGCGGCTATGTAAATGAAGATATTTTAAAGGAAGGCTACGAACAAAACGACTTTAGCAGTCTTCATATTTACACCTCGCACGGAAATGTGGATCAAGTTATTCCTGTGCAATGGGCACGCAAAACCGAACCATTTTTGAAAAATTTGAACATTGACGTAACTTATTCCGAATTTCCCGTGGGCCATGGGGTGGCGCCACAAAATTTTCACGAACTTAAAGATTGGTTGGGAAAACACTAATTCTCTTTCCGTAGTTGTTTCTTTCTCCCGAAAATCGGCATCAAAATTTAAAAAAATTCAATAATTGAAAATGAAAATTTTACTGCGGATAAAGTAAGGAACCTAAGGTAGTTAATTCAAGCTCATTTTTTTCATTGAAATAATATTCCAGGATCATTTCACCCCAATATTTGCCATCACTGAAGTCTGCCAAAATCCATTTATGGTTCAAAAATTTCAGTTTGTTTATTTTCATTTCGCCGTTCATTCCCTCAAATGGGACAAGCGGATTGTTGCCCTTGGTTAAATTGAAATCATAGATTCGGTCGGAAACCATGGCTTCAACGTCTGCTGCTTCGTAACCCATTTTTTCGAGATAGGTCATGGCGTTGTCATTTCCCAAAAGCGAAAAATAATTTAAATCGCGTACCTGAGTCTGCAATTGGGCAATGGAATCATTGTTGGTTTCAATTGTTGCTTCCAACGTTTCAATTCTGGATTCCTGTGATTCAAAGATTTTCTTTTCATTCATATATTGAAAGAAAATGAAAAGCAATGCGAAAAAAAACAAGTATATAAAAATTTTGTTTCTCATAATCAAACTGTTATAGTCAAGGTATCAAATGCTAAATGTACTTTTTCGGGAAGTTTTTTTTCAACTTCTTCGTGAAAGCCCATTAGATGGCTGATGTGTGTAAAATAAGTTTTTTCCGGTTTCACTTTTTCAACAAAATTGAGTGCTTCGGCTATATTGAAATGGGAATAATGTGGATTTTCGCGCAAGGCATTTATTACGAGAACTTTTGTGCCTTTCACTTTTTCGGTTTCCACATCTGAAATGGTTTTAACATCTGTCAAATATGTGAAGTCTTCAATTCTAAATCCCAAAACCGGCAGCACATCGTGCATTGCTTCAATGGGAACCACTTTTTTTTCTCCAATTTCAAAAGGAGTATTTTTATCAATCTCAATTTCGTGAATGCTCGGGGCGCCGGGATACTTGTTGACCGTGGCAAAAATATAAGCAAAGCGTTCCCGCAATGATTTAAAAACGCGCTTGTGTGCGTAAACCGGCATATTGCCCTGCAAAAAGTTGAACGGTCGAATATCGTCCAATCCCGCGGTGTGGTCGCTATGTTCGTGAGTCAGTAAAATACCATCTACTCTTTTCACATTTTCACGCAACATTTGCTGTCTAAAATCGGGGCCGCAATCAATTACATATGAAAAATTTTCCCAGCGCAATAAAACCGATACTCGCAAACGTTTATCCTTTGGATTGGAGCTTAAACAAACGGGATGATCACTACCAATCACTGGGATTCCCTGTGAAGTTCCAGTGCCGAGAAATGTTACGGTGAATCTTGAATTCATTCCCGCAAAAATAATGGTATTTTTTTTGTTTACCTATTGTAATCGCTACCTTTGTTAATTCCAAAATAGAACGTTGCTATGCCAGAATCCATAATAGGAGACAAGGAATTTGAAAATATTCCTTCCATAAAAAGTAAGGCTTTACGTATAAATCTGAACGAGAACATTTATGGCACTTTTGCCGAAATTGGTGCCGGGCAAGAAACCGTTCGTAATTTTTTTAGGGCCGGCGGCGCATCTGGTACCATTGCAAAAACAATGTCTGCGTATGATAAGGATTTTAGTGACGCTATTTACGGCATTGAGGAAGACGGTCGGTATGTTACGGAATCGAGGCTCCAAAAAATGCTTTCCCATGAATTTAATTTAATTGAAGAGCGCATCAATCGCGAAAAGCACCCAAACAGGCTTTTCTTTTCCTATGCCAATACAGTTGCCACCATTGATTTTGCTAAAAAATACAAAGGCCATGGTTGGGTGGGCATTCGGTATCAAATTGATCCGAAAGAGCCGTATAATGAAATAACCCTGCACATTCGTTTTCACGAGAATGATGCGCAGTTGCAGCAAATTACCTTGGGAACTTTGGGCGTAAATCTTATTTATGGGGCTTATTATAAATACGACCAGCCCAATAAACTGCTGCGTTATCTTTACGATCATATCGATAAGGATAAAATTGAAATTGATACTATAAATTTTTCCGGACCCCGTTTTGCTGAAGTTGACAACCGGCTTATGAGCCTTCAATTAATTAAAAACGGCATGACCGATGCGGTTATGTTTGATCCTGACGGGCACAACATTTTACCTGCTCGCATCCTTTATAAGAAAAATATATTGGCCCTTCGTGGAAGTTTCAGACCGGTAACCAAGGTGAACATTGATATGTTCAGACGTTCTTATGAAATGTTTCTAAATGAAAATAGAGTAGAAAAAGAGAGAACCGAAGTGATTTTTGAAATTACACTTTCAAATTTGCGCGCTGAAGGCGAGATAGATGAGGAGGATTTTATGGACCGTGCCCGATTGCTCTGCTCCTTGGGATACACGGTTATGATTTCTAACTTTCAGGAATACTATAAACTCGTGGAATATTTTTCGCGATACACTAAAATGCGAATGGGCCTGGCAATGGGGGTGAACAATTTGGTTGATATTTTTGATGAAAAGTATTATCGACATTTGAGTGGTGGAATTTTGGAAGCTTTCGGAAAATTGTTTTTTAAAGATTTAAAAGTATATCTATATCCGATGAAAGATCCCGAAACCGGGGAGTACATCAATAGTGAAAATCTAAAGGTGCACCCACGCATGAAGGAATTGTATAAATTTTTTAAATACAACGGTAAAGTGGTGGACATTGCAGATTATAATCCGGAGAATATGGATATTTTTTCCCGAGAGGTATTATCAAAAATAGATTCGGGAGAGGATGGTTGGGAAGAAATGCTACCACCGGGTGTTGCGGATATTATAAAAGAGAAAGGTCTTTTCAATTATAAGGCACTTTCGGCGAAAATGAATAATTAATCCAGAATTTGGGCCGCGTGATCTTTGGTTTTGACGCTATCTATTACGCGGGTAATCGTTCCGGTTTCGTCAATTAAGAATGATTTTCTATGTATGCCTTCATATTCCCTGCCCATAAACTTTTTTAGGTCCCAAACCCCAAAGGCATTAATAACTTCTTTATTTTCATCAGCCAGCAATGGAAATGGAAATTTGTATTTGTCCTTAAAATTTTTCTGACGCTTTTCAGTGTCTGCACTTACTCCCAAAATTTCAAAACCTTCATTCTGAAGACGCTTATAATTATCGCGCAAATTGCAAGCTTGAGCCGTACAGCCAGGAGTATTAGCTTTAGGATAAAAAAACAGTATCCATTTTTTGCCATTATAATCAGATGCTGAAATGATATTCCCATCTTGGTCCTTTACCTCAAAATTGGGCACCTTGTCCCCTACTTTTAACGTTTTCATTATGCTTATTTTTGCGTAAAAATAAATAAAATGACAAAACAAGAAAAGGTAACTTTCGTTATTGAAACATTAAATGAACTTTATCCACAAGTTCCCATTCCATTAGACCATAAGGACCCCTATACCTTATTGATAGCTGTTCTTCTTTCCGCACAAAGTACCGATGTTCGGGTGAATCAAATTACACCTCTTTTGTTTGAGATTGCCGACAACCCTTATGATATGGTGAAACTTTCTGTGGAGGAAATCCGGGAAATAATTAAACCTGTAGGTCTTTCACCTATGAAGTCCAAAGGAATATATGGACTTTCAAAAATATTGATTGAAAAATATCAGGGCCAAGTTCCCGCTGATTTTGATGCATTGGAATCACTTCCGGCAGTTGGTCATAAAACAGCTAGCGTGGTTATGAGTCAAGCTTTTAATATTCCTGCTTTTCCAGTGGATACTCACATCCATAGGCTAATGTACCGATGGGGTTTTTCAAATGGAAAAAATGTTGTGCAGACAGAAAAAGATGCAAAAAGATTGTTTCCGATGGATTTGTGGAACACGCTTCATCTCCAAATCATTTGGTACGGAAGGCACTACAGCCCAGCAAGAGGATGGGATTTGGAAAAGGATATAATTACGAAAACCATTGGCAGAAAAAAGTTAATAAATGAATAAATGGAGAAGCGCGGATGAGCGAGGCAATCTGAATATTCAAGAGAAGCAAAAAAAAACCCCGAAAAGCTAATTCCAGGGTTTCTCCAAAGTTTAGTTTAGAAGTGCTTCAAACTTCATTTTATGGTAATCTATAACACTTAAAGCCATCGAATAATCCAGAAGAAATTTTATGGTTTCTTCTTTTGGAACAAGATTTTTATTCACGTCGTCCACACGTGATGTTTCCGGGTAAAATTTTTGCATAGAATGTTATTTTGAGGTTTTATTTCCAAATAACGCAGCAAAAATTAGTTTATTGTATCAATTGGTCAATATAATATTATGTTTGTCAATTACTTTACGCAAATTGATGAGCGCATAGCGCATACGACCCAAGGCAGTATTGATGCTCACGCCGGTTTGAATGCTTATTTCCTTAAAGCTCATGTCTTTATAAATACGCATAATCAATACTTCTTTTTGATCATCCGGAAGTTCTTCTATCAATCTTCTGACGTCATTTTCCACTTGACCTTTTATAATTTGTCGCTCAATATTTAAGGAATTATCACTCAATACCGAGAATATATTGAAATCATCATTATTCTCAAATTTGGGCATTCGGTTATTTTTGCGGAAATGGTCGATTACCAAATTATGGGCAATGCGCATTACCCATGGCAAAAATTTGCCTTCCTCGTTATAGGCTCCCCTTTTCAATGTTCTTATAACCTTAATGAAAGTGTCCTGAAAAATATCTTCAGCAACATCCCTGTCGAAAACCTTTGAATATATAAAACTGTAGATTCTTTGCTTGTGACGAGTTATTAACTCGCTGAGTGCAGATTCATTACCGCTCATATAAGCGTTTACCAAAAACGCATCAGAATTTGTGCTTTGCTTCATATCAATACTTCTTTAAAAAATAAACAACTATGGATTTTGGTTGCTTAGTTACAATGTTTATTTGTTTAAAAGTAATGATCAGCTATAGGCAATATTTTTTTTATATGGCGTTAAGAGCCGTAAATATAATAACAAAGAATTCACAAATGCAAAAAAAAGGTTAAATATTTCTATTAAAAATAATACGATACACGAGGATGCATTCCTAATGCTGATATACTATCTTTGCTAAAAGCTAAAAATTAAGAAGATTTAAATTGATTGCAGAAACATTTGATACTAAAAAAAATATCCTGATTCAGGGGGCAAAACTCCACAACCTTAAGGACATAACAGTCGCAATTCCTCGAAATAAATTAGTGGTTATTACCGGGCTTTCTGGAAGTGGAAAATCTAGCCTCGCTTTTGACACTTTATATGCTGAAGGCCAGCGGCGATATGTAGAAAGCCTTTCCAGCTATGCTCGCCAATTTTTAGGAAGGCTGGACAAACCAAAGGTTGATTCCATTAAAGGAATAGCGCCAGCAATTGCCATTGAACAAAAAGTAAATTCCACCAACCCGCGGTCGACAGTGGGTACCTCCACGGAAGTATATGATTATTTAAAGTTATTATATACCCGTATTGGAAAAACCATTTCGCCAATTTCGGGAAAAGAAGTTAAAAAGGACACAACAACGGATGTCATTAATTTCATAAAAAAATTTCCGGAAGGTGAAAAACTACTGCTTCTTGCGCCAGTTCATTTGGAAAAAAACAGATCGATCGACAACAAAATTCAAGCTCTTGCCCAACAGGGGTATTCTAGGATTAAGAGCAAAGGGGAAATTTTCAGAATTGACGAATTGCATGATAAAATCTTGCCGGGGAATATTGATTTGGTTATTGACCGAATAATCACCAAGGAGGAAGACGATTTCTACAACCGTCTTGCGGACGCAGTTGAAATTGCCTTTTTTGAAGGAAAGGGAGAACTTTTTATTGAGGAGCTCTCAACCAAAAAAATTACGTCGTTCAACAATCGTTTTGAAGCTGATGGCATGGTTTTTATGGAGCCCAATGTTCATCTTTTCAGTTTTAACAATCCTTATGGCGCATGCCCCACTTGCGAAGGTTATGGGGATGTGATTGGTATTGATGAGGATTTGGTAATTCCAAACACAGCGCTTTCCGTTTATGAAAATGCCATATTTCCTTGGCGCGGCGAAAGTATGAGTTGGTATCGAGATCAATTGGTGAACAATGCCTACAAATTTGATTTTCCAATCCACAAACCTTGGTTCCAGCTATCCGACACCCAAAAACAACTGGTCTGGGAAGGAAATAAATATTTTGAGGGCCTAAATTCCTTCTTCTCTTTTTTGGAATCCAAAAGCTATAAAATACAAAACAGAGTAATGCTCTCGCGTTATCGCGGAAAAACGAAATGCACAACCTGTAAGGGAAAGCGTCTGCGTCCCGAAGCTGGCTATGTAAAAATAAACGGTACTGCAATTCAAGAATTGGTGGAATTACCGCTGGATAGAGCTGCGGATTTTTTCAAAAAAATTAAACTTACGAAATTTGAAGAAAAGGTGGCCAAACGCTTGTTGCTCGAAATCAATAACCGCCTGAAGGTTTTGGAAGATGTTGGCCTAGGATATCTTACCCTAAACCGAAAATCGAACACTCTATCCGGAGGCGAATCGCAACGAATAAATCTTGCAACCTCTCTTGGAAGTAGCCTTGTTGGCTCCATGTATATATTGGACGAACCCAGCATCGGGCTCCATCCAAAGGATACCGAAAGATTGATCACTGTTCTACAATCTCTCCGTGACTTAGGAAATACAGTTATTGTAGTTGAACACGACGAAGACATTATGAAAGCGGCCGATCAAATCATAGACATTGGCCCCGAAGCGGGAACATTTGGCGGCGAGGTTGTTGCCCAGGGAAGTTATGCCGAAATACTAAAATCCAGTTCTCTTACGGCCAAATATTTGAACGGCGAAATGGAAATTGAAGTACCGAAAAAGCGACGAACCTCAAAAAACAAAATTTCCATTAGAGGCGCCAGGCAAAACAATCTTAAAAACATTGACGTAACCTTTCCGTTAAATATTTTCACGGCGGTTACAGGAGTTTCCGGTAGCGGAAAAAGCACTTTGGTGAAGAAAATTCTTTATCCCGCTTTAATGAGGGAAATTGGTGGATACGGCGAAAAACCCGGCCAATTTTCAGAAATAAAAGGGGATTTTGGAACAATAAAAAGTATTGAATTTATTGACCAGAACCCGATTGGCCGTTCCAGCCGAAGCAATCCAGTAACCTATATTAAAGCCTACGATGACATCCGGAATCTTTATGCATCCCAAAAACTTTCAGATATACGGGGTTATAAAGCCAAACATTTCAGTTTCAATGTTGATGGCGGGCGTTGCGAAACCTGTAATGGAGAAGGCGAAGTTACAATAGAGATGCAATTCATGGCGGATGTGCATTTGATTTGTGACACCTGTAATGGAAAACGTTTCAAAAAAGAAGTTTTGGAAGTAACTTTCCAAAACAAGAATATTGATGACGTTCTTACCATGACTGTAGATGATGCGGTGAAATTTTTTAATGAGCACAAACAAGATAAAATTGCGGCAAAGTTACAACCCTTGCAGGATGTGGGGCTGGGCTATGTTCAGTTAGGCCAAAGCTCTTCCACGCTTTCTGGAGGCGAGGCACAACGTATCAAATTAGCATCTTTTTTGGTGAAGGGAACATCCAAGGAAAAAACCGTGTTTATATTTGATGAACCCACAACGGGGCTTCACTTCCATGATATTAAAAAATTATTGGCTTCCTTTTATGCTCTATTGGAAAAAGGGCATACCGTAATAGTAGTTGAGCACAATTTGGATTTGATAAAATGTGCTGATTTTATAATAGACTTGGGCCCGGAGGGCGGCGAAAATGGAGGAAATATTGTGGCACAAGGAACTCCCGAAAAAATCGTTCAAATAAAGGATTCTTTTACTGCCTATTATTTAAAAGATAAACTATAAGATATTATACTTTTATGGCACACTAATTGAAACCAAAAATAGAAAATATATAGTTTTTAGTTTTTGGTTGGTTAGTTTTTAAAATCCGTCAAATGTGATAAAACACTTTGGCGGATTTTTTATTTTATGAATATTCCTGCTTCAATTTTCAAAAAAACACTTTTAAAACTTGGCACGGTCGTTGGTAAAATACCAACGTGCTCAGCTGACCAAAAAAATAAAGCAAGTACGAACCTATTAAATTTTCAACATTTATGAAAAATCTCGCCCTAATTTTCAGCATCCTGTTCGTTGGATTTTCAACCAATCAAACATCCGCAAAAAATAATGACAATCACAGAAAAGGTTATAACGGTAACGCCTATATATTTGTGGAAGGCGATGTGGAATTCTCAGTTTTTCCCGATGGTCAGTTTGACTTTGTTTATATTGGCCCACAAACTTCATCCCAAGTAGTCATTAATACTCCCAACGTTAACATCAGCTTCAATTCAGGCTATGATTATGAAACCTACGTACAGTATGATGATTACGGCGCAGTAATTCAAGTGGAAAATGTACCCATATATTATGACGAATATGGTAGAATTACACAAGCCGGAAGCGTTGATATTCGCTACAATAATAGAAGGATTGTACGAGTTGGCGGATTGAATGTAATCTATAATAATTATGGATATTTCTCCCATTGCTCCGGAGTTATTAATATGCATAACCCCTATTATGTTTATCGTCCGTGGCACGTGTATTATGCCCCGCCCATTTACACCCACTGCGTGGTGTATGATATGCCCTATAGAAGATATTACAGTCCCGTAAGGTATAGCTACCACGATCATTTGGTTTATTATAAAAATAGAAGTCGCACAGCATATCACAATGGCCGAAGAGATTTTTACCGTCCCGGAAGCCGTATTTATGACAAAAATGGGAGGGCCACTGTAAATAGAAATTACAACCCAAACCGTGCTAACACTATGGTTGCTTCAAACAATACACGTACAAATAGCACTTTAAGAAGCAACCAAACCCAACGTAATAGCGCAGTTAGAAATAACGATAGCCGAAACAGCCGTGTAGATCAAACCAACGTTTCAAGAAGCGGCTCCGCAATTAGAAATAGTAGCATTAACAGTAAAGGCGCAACATCGGTTGATAGAAGCACACGTAGTTCACAAAGAAATTCCAGTACTGCTTCCACAAGAAATAGGGAGAATGCGGGTGAAAATAATTCTATTCGCAAAAGCAATACTTCTACTAAAGATGTAAAAGCCATTCGAGGTGAAAATTCGGTACGGTCGCAACAAACGCAACGTACAAATAATGGAAGAAATGTAGAAAATCAGCAGACGCAACGCGTTTCTTCAAAAAGTACTCGTAGCACTACCTCAAGTGCGAAGGTAGCTTCACCAAATCGGCAATCCGCAGGCAGGAAAACAGTGTCAAAATCAAACACCGCCTCACGTAGCAGTGATGGGAGAAACTCCTCAAGAGGAAATACCACGAAAGAAGTGGGCTCAAGAGGAAGAGGATAAGAAAGTTTTTTGGTTGGTTGGTTAAACCCCTGTGAATCACTAACAGTGAAGATCGGGGGTTTACTTTTTTATTTAAGAATTTACAATTAGTGAAGCCATACGCTTTGTGATTTCGCGTCTGCTGTACTTTTCGATTCCTTGAGAAATAATTACCAACTTTCCACTTTTATATTTTTCGTACAATTGAAGTATTTCCCCTTTCAATTCTTCGTTATCCCAGTAACCGAAAAATTTGCCCGATTGCGTTTCGTCAATAATTCCCTCAATATCGCTTTCCTTTGGCCCCAACGCTATTATTGGGCGCTTCGCCGCCAAATATTCAAAAAGTTTTCCGGGAATAATTGCTCGCGTTTCGGCACTGTTTATTTCCACCAAAAGCAACAGTTGGCTTTCCCGCTGAAGCCTTAGCGCCTCGGAATGTGAAATGTAACCCAAAAAACTGCAATTCTCTAAAAGATTCAAACTTTCAAGACTCTTCTTCACTTCATCGCTTACGGCGCCAGCAAATTTCAGCATCAAATCATTTTTAAAAGTTTTACTTTCCTTACAAATTTCCGAAAGAACTTTCCATAAAACCTCCGGATTGCGTTCACTTAAAAGTGACCCAATGTGCGAAATTGAAAAGAGGCAATCCAGTTCAAAATCAATTTCTTTGGAATTATCAAAGCCATTGGTAATTATCTCTATCGGCGTGCTGGTAATCGTTTCAAATTCCTTTTTCGTCGTGGGGCTCGTTACCGTTATTATATCCGCTGATTTCAAAACCGAAGCTTCCAATTCCTTATGTCTTCTTTCGGAAGTTTTGTTCAATCGAAGGGATTTGTGATAGTGAATTGTTGTCCACGGGTCACGAAAGTCCGCAATCCATTTCACGTCTAATTCCTTTTGAAGTTGCTTTCCAATAAGATGAAGACTGTGCGGTGGACCTGTTGTAATCACCACATCCACAGGATTTTCAGAAATATATTTTGAAAGAAATTTTACCGATGGTTTCACCCAAGCCACACGCGCATCGGGAATGAAAAAATTTCCGCGGATGTAGAGCATGAATTTTTCAAGCGATGAAATTTTCTTATTGGAAATAATCCCGCTACTTATCTGTTTGGTTTTCTTTTTTGAGAAAATCTTTGCAAAACGATATGGCTCGTTAATCCGGGCCTTTAATATTTCAATGTCGGAAGGAATTTCTGTTGAAAAGTTTTCATCGACAAAAGGATAGTTGGGATTTTCCGGCGCATACACAATCGGTTCCACGCCAAACTCCCTGAAATATTTTACGAATTTTAACCATCTCTGAACGCCCGGCCCACCCGCGGGTGGCCAATAATATGTGATGATTAGGGCGCGTTTCATTATGGGTTATTATGTGATTAATTATTATTGGTTTGATTCTGAATAAAGCGAATAGCTTAAATATTTTTTCAACCTAATACAAAATAATTAAGCTGATTCTCCTTTATCTTTCTTCTTAAAAGCAAAATAAATACCGCTCAACAGAATCAAGAGAAAAATAATACTGCTTATCAATGAAATGGTGCTTCCAGTTTGGATTACTTCGGGTTCAAATTTAAATTCGATTTTGTTGTTTCCCGAAGGAATGGCCATTGCACGTAGCAAATAATTGGCGCGGAAATATTCCGCAGGTTTCCCGTTGATGTACGCATTCCACCCATGTGGATAATAAACTTCGGAAAATATAACCAATTGTTCAGTGGCAGAGGACGCTTCATAAACCAAATGGTTGGGTTTATAGCTGAACAATTCAATAGTGGCGGTGCTATCCCTTCCAATGTTCCGATTTGGGACTTGCGGAAGAAATTCCTTGTTAATTACTGCGACTCTTTTAGTATCCAAACTATCCAATAATTGTATTTCCTCATTGGCATTATCGGCCGGAAGAACATTATCAACAAACCACGCGTTACCGTTGGCATATGGGTTGCGCTGCGCCACTGCCCCACCGTTTTTGTTTTGCACTATAATATAGCGCACGTTCATCATATTCAGAATTCCAATATTTCCTTGGCTGATATAATATTCGTATAAATCCTGCATACGGCCTGGTTTCGCGGCGTGATATCCGCCCAAGGTTTTGTGAAAATAGCTAGCGCGCCCACTGTTGAAAGCATTAGTTGTAGCATCATAAACTCGATAATGGCCCTCATCATTCAAAATTTGATCGTCAGCGGCATTTTTCTGAAAAGGCTCATCCACCAATTTTGCCTGTACAAATGCCTCTTCGTTTACATATCGTCTGTCAACGCCCACCAAATCTATTATCACCAAAACAGAAAGTGCTGCAATGGCAAAGCCCTTTTTCAATTTTCCTTTTATAAAAAACCAAAGCACGGCAGCTGTCAATATCACAAAGATCAGCGAACGGATAGCATCGGAGGTGAACAATGACATTCTATCCTCGCGGATTGCCTCCACAAAAGGCAAGCCCATTTCGTCCCTAAAGTAACTGTCATAAGGACCGGCAAAATCGAAAAGGGTATTTTTAAAAAGAATAAAAATTAAAGTAAGTCCGCCCACAATTCCGGTGGAATAAATTAATGCCTTTCTTTTTTCCGCATCCCTTTCAAAATGGTTGAAAAACTGGTGCAACCCAACAATAGCTAGTATTGGAAGGATTAATTCAATAATAACTTGGATTGAAGAAACCGCGCGAAATTTATCGTATAACGGAACATTTGCAATAAAGAATTCCGTAAGGCCGCTGAAATTCTTTCCCCACGACAGCAGCAATGTTAATGCAAACGCTGAAATCACCCACCACTTTAATCGTCCGCGAACCAAAAACAGAGCCAATACCGCCAGAAAAATAATAATTGCACCTACATAAGCCGGCGCTCCCACAAAACTCTGATCGCCCCAATACATCGGAATTTGGCTTAAAACTTGGTTCGCCTCTTGCGATGAAGCACCCATCCGCATCAAACTTTCCACGGTTTTTGAATCCTTCGGAAATGCTTCGGAGGAACTGCCGCCCATAAACCGCGGGATAAACAGGTTAAAACTCTCAAGTTTTCCGTAGCTGTACTCGGTAATGTAATCGTAATCTAAACCTGTTTTGTTATCTTTTGGAGTGCCGTCCACATTATTAGTTAATTCGGTTTTTCCACGGGTTGAAGTTTCGGCATATTCCTGGGTTGCCAAAATATTCGTCGCATTTAAACCAATGGCAAGAATTACAGCAACAGCCATTATGCCCACTGCCTTAAAATAATGTGGCAATAATTTCTTTTTAACAGCATCAATCAAATATACGATGCCAATTATTATGACCAAAAGCATTAAATAATATGTCATTTGGAAGTGGTTCGCCACCAATTCAAGAGCCATTGAAACAGTCAGCAATAAAAATCCCCAAATATATTTTCCGCGGAAGGTGAGAAAAATTCCACTCAAAACGAGCGGCATATAAGCAATGGCATGGGCCTTTGCGTTGTGCCCGACGCCTAAAATTATTATCAAATAAGTGGAAAAACCAAATGCCAAAGCGCCGAGAAATGCCAATTTATAATCCACTTTTAGCACCAAGAAAAGGATGTACATTCCAATAAAATATAGAAAAAGATAATCCGCAGGGCGCGGTAGAAAACGAATGGCCAGATCTAGCTGTTTTATATAATTGTTTGGGTATTTGGCGCCCAATTGATAGGTTGGCATCCCGCCAAAAGCCGCATCGGTCCAATAAGTTTCTTCGCCGGTTTCATTTCTGAAATCGTTTTGCTGCTTTGCCATGCCCGTGTACTGCACAATATCGCTTTGAAATATTTTCTTGCCCTGCAAAACAGGGTTGAAATATGCCAGCGAGGCCACGATAAACAAAACGAAAACAACGAGATGCGGAAGAAATTTTTTATAGTCGGGTTGCATAATTTGGTTTTGGAATATGAAGTGGGGAAATTATGAAAAAATGTTGAATGACGGATGCTGTGTGACGGGTGTATATCTTATACGATCATCCAACACCCAGCTTCACTCCACCTCTTCATATTCAACATATTCCCCAACTTTTTTGCTGGAGCGGGAATTGCGGGATGGATTTTTATCAATGGTTATATTTCCCTCTTTTTCACGCTGGTTGCCCATATTTGAATTGTTTCCGAAGAATTGCTCAAACTGCTGCCCGGCCTTTTTTGAAATGTAACGCATTAAATATGGGGTGGCGAGCCTGATCAAAAATTTAAGCCCAAAATATACCAGAAGAACGATTAAAATCGTTTTTAGGAATGTTATCATAATTGTAAAATTGATTCCAAAAATAAGTATTGATGCAGAAAAAGACGAATGTTCTCTATTAAATAAATGGTAAAATCTTATATCTTTGAACTAAACCCAACTTTCCATGAACATTAAATTTCCCTATTCATTTTTCCTTTGCTTTTTTACCTTTCCAACCGTGTTTGCGCAGTACACCGAAATGATTAATACCAATCGTCCGGGGGGTTCACAAGGCGCTTTTGCCGTTGGTACCAACGTGCTTCAGTTTGAAACAGGATTTAGCTATGGAAAGGAAAAGCACGATCTATTGGAAACTGAAACAAATGCTTGGGCAATAGATTATTCTGTTCGTTATGGTTTCTGGAAAGAGCTCCTTGAGGTGAGCTTAATGTGTGAATTCCAATCAAACAATGTAACGGACAACCGATCAACAACAGCAAGGGAATACAGCCTTTCAAATTTTAAAAGCAATACCTTGGGTGCGAAATATTTAATCTACGACCCATATCGAAAACGCGAATTGAAAGGGCCAAACCTTTATAGTTGGAAGGCAAACAATCGAACACAGTGGGCGGATTTAATTCCGGCAATTTCCATATATGCCGGAGCCAATTTTGATTTCGCCGACAATCCATTTACACCCGAACCAGAAGGAAAAATTAGTCCGAAATTCGTTCTTTCAACACAAAATAATTTTATTGGTGGTTGGGTTTTTGTGACGAATATTATAGTAGATCGAGTAACTACGGATTTTCCAACCTATGGATACATTGTCACGCTAACTCACGCCACCAACCGCTGGTTCTCAGTATTTTTGGAGAACCAAGGTCTTAAAAGTGATTTCTATTCAGACCAATTACTTCGCGGTGGCGCGGCAACGTTGATCAACGAAAATTTTCAGGTGGACCTTTCCCTAACCTATAGCTTTAAAGATACCCCGTCAAAGTTTTATGGCCGTGCAGGTGTTGCCTATCGGTTTGATATGCACGACAAAGATGAATATCTGGAAGATGATGCCAATAAAGAGCTGAAAGAAAAGGAAAAGAAGGATAAAAAGGACGCAAGAGAGGAAGAATTGGTTCCAGAAGATAATGGCGAATAATTTTATTATATGATTACTGTAAAACAACTAACCTCCAACAGCGAACTGAAAAAGTTTGTGACTTTTCCCTTTAAGCTTTATAAAGATAGTAAATATTGGGTTCCATCATTGATTAAGGACGAAATGGAAACTTTAGATACCGAAAAAAATCCGGTTTTTCAGAATGCCGAAGCTTGGTATTATTTTGCCTATAAAAATGATGAAGTGGTTGGAAGAATTGCTGTTATTCTGAACCATTTGGAAGTGAACGAAATTGGAAAGAAAAAAATCCGTTTCGGATGGCTGGATATGGTGGACGATATTGAAGTGACCAAAGCACTTTTGGAAAAAGCTTTTGAAAAGGGCCGAGAGCACAACCTCGAATACGCTGAAGGTCCCGTTGGGTTCAGCAATATGGAAAAAGCTGGGATTTTGACACTGGGTTACGAGGAAATGAACACCATGATTACTTGGTATCATTATCCCTATTATGCCGAGCACATGAAAAAACTTGGTTTTGAAAAACAGGCAACTTGGGTGGAATATACCCTTAAAATCCCCGAAACTATTTTCGAAAAAGTTGCAAAATTTTCGAAGATTGTTCGGGAGCGGTACAAACTTTCCGTTATTCGCTTTAAGGACAAAAAGGAGATTTTGCCTTACGTAGATGAAATGTTCGGTCTTTTAAATAAAACCTACAACACTTTACAAACCTTTGTTCCCATCCAGCAATACCAAATTGACTATTACAAAAAGAAATATTTCAGCTTTATTCACCCCGATTATATTTGTTGCATCAAGGATGAAGCAGGAAAGTTAATTGCCTTTTCTATTGTAATGCCTTCCTTTTCCAAAGCCTTGAAAAAAGCGAATGGAAAACTTTTCCCTTTTGGTTGGAATTATATTTTGCAGGCGCAAAAAAAGAACGATACCGCTGCGTTTTATTTAATTGGAATAGACCCAGAATACCAAGGAAAAGGAGTTACGGCGATTATTTTTGAGGAAATGCAACATCTCTTTAATTCAAAAGGAATTCATACCGTTGAAACAAATCCAGAATTGAAGGAGAATACTGCCGTGCAATTGCTTTGGAAGGATTACAATCCTGTGCAACATAAGGAACGGAGTACTTTTAGGAAGGATATATAAATTAAAAAATCCACCTAAATAAGGTGGATTTTCCCCTATACAATAATTTGTTTTAGATTTTTTCGCCCATCGCTTCAGCAACGGCTGCGGAAAGACGTTTGTAAGTTCCATTCTCCAATCGCTCGCGTATGGCAGAAAAAGCCGTAAGTGTTTCTTCTATATCTTGCATTGTATGGGTGGCTGTTGGAATCATTCGCAACAAAATCAACCCTTTCGGGATTACTGGATACACTACAATTGAGCAGAAAATACCGTGGTTTTCACGAAGATCTTTTACCAAAGCCATCGCCTCAGGAATGCTTCCTTTTAAATAAACGGGCGTTACACAGCTTTGCGTGGTGCCCAAATCAAAACCTTTTTTCCTGAGTCCGTTTTGTAATGCGTTTACATTTTCCCATAGTTTGTTTTTAAGCTCGGGCATTGTGCGCAGCATATCCAAACGTTTTAGCGCACCTTCCACCAACTGCATCTGCAACGATTTTGCAAACATCTGGGAACGTAAGTTGTATTTCAGATAATTCATTATTTCCTCATCGCCTGCAATAAAAGCGCCCGTGCTGGCCATTGATTTTGCAAAAGTTGCAAAATAAACATCAATACCATCCTGTACGCCTTGTTCCTCGCCCGCTCCGGCACCTGTTTTTCCGAGTGTTCCGAATCCGTGCGCGTCATCCACAAAAAAGCGGAAGTTGTATTTTTTCTTAAGCTCGATAATTTCTTTCAACTTACCCTGTTCGCCGCGCATTCCAAAAACCCCTTCGGAAATAAGCAAAATTCCACCGCCGGTTTTTTCAGCAACCTTTTCGGCGCGTTGCAGGTTTTTTTCGATACTTTCCATATCGTTGTGCTTGTACGTAAAACGTTGCCCCAAGTGAAGACGGACGCCGTCTATAATACAGGCGTGGGCGTCAACATCATAAACAATCACGTCATCTTTTGAAACAAGTGCATCAATGGTAGAAACCATTCCTTGATAGCCAAAATTCAATAAATAAGCGGCTTCCTTGTGTACAAATGCGGCAAGTTCGCGTTGCAGTTGCTCGTGAAGATCGGTGTGGCCACTCATCATTCGAGCACCCATTGGGTATGCCGAGCCCCATTTTGCGCCAGCTTCAGCATCTGTTTTTCTCACTTCGGGGTGGTTGGCGAGGCCCAAATAATCATTGATGCTCCAGGTTATAACCTCTTTGCCCTTAAATTTCATTCGGTTGGAAATGGGACCTTCCAGTTTTGGGAAAACAAAATAGCCTTCCGCCTGCTCGGCCCATTTTCCTAATGGCCCTTTATCCTTGTAGATTTTATCAAATAAATCTTTCATCAATAATAGTGATTAAATTGGTTGGCAAAATTAAATAAATAAATCAGCATAGCAAGATTTACGATATATGATTTTGGTGTGCCCTATCCGCAAAAATTATATTAAATTAAAAAACCGATTGAAAATTTTCAATCGGTTTTAAATAACGTGTATCCACAAGTGTAAGTCTAAAATTATTTGATGTATTCTATTTGATGGATTTCGGCAGTTTCTGAATCGAAGAAACCTTGTTTTTGCATCCATTCATCATTATAAATTTTGCTCATATAACGAGACCCGTGATCTGGAAAAATAACAACAACGTTGCTTGCTTCGTCAAATTCCCCTTCTTCTTCCAATTGTTTTATGCCTTGCATTGCGGCACCGCTGGTATATCCAACAAATAGTCCTTCTGTTTTTGCCAATTCACGAGCTGTATGGGCACTTGCCTCATCCGTTACTTTTTCGAATTTGTCAATGATAGTGAAATCGGTAGCAGTTGGAATCAAATTTTTACCCAAACCTTCTATTCGGTATGGATAGATTTCATTGGCATCAAATACCATTGTTTGGTGGTATTTCTGAAGAACTGATCCGTATGCATCAATTCCTATAACTTTTATATCAGGATTTTGTTCCTTTAAAAAACGCGCCGCTCCTGAAATAGTGCCGCCCGTGCCACTGCAAGCTACCAAATGCGTAATTTTTCCCGCGGTCTGTTCCCAAATTTCTGGGCCAGTGGTTTGGTAATGGGCATCAATATTCAATTCATTAAAATATTGATTTATGTAAACCGAACCTTTAATTTCATTGTGCAATTTTTTGGCCACTTCGTAATAGGAACGTGGATCGTCTGCACTCACGTGAGCCGGGCAAACATACACTTTGGCCCCCATGGTTTTAAGCATATCAATCTTATCAGCCGAAGATTTTGAACTTACAGCCAATATACATTCATAACCTTTTATTATACTAACCATTGCGATGCTAAAGCCGGTGTTTCCGCTTGTAGTTTCAATAATGGTATCGCCTGGTTTAAGGATTCCCTTTCTCTCGGCTTCTTCAATAATATAGAGTGCAATACGGTCTTTGGTAGAGTGTCCTGGATTGAACGCTTCAACTTTTGCGAAATAATTACCTTTTAGATTCTGGGTAATTTTGTTAAGCTTTATCAACGGTGTGTTACCTATAAGTTCCAACACGTTATTGTGGGCTTTTATTTCTTCTTTCATAAAGAGGGTATTGGTTTTAAAATGACTTCAGCCTGAAACTGAAAATTTTAACCGCACAAAGGTAAGTAAATATTTTTATTACTCTGTAATTCCTTCCAAATCCAACAGAAATGCATAGTCCATTGCTACCTCCTTGAGTGCTTCAAAACGCCCGGAAGCGCCACCATGGCCCGCATCCATATTTGTTTGCAAAAGAAGTTGGTTGGAATCAGTTTTTTTGTCGCGAATCCTGGCCACCCATTTGGCGGGTTCCCAATATTGCACTTGGCTATCGTGCAATCCTGTGGTAACAAGAATGTTCGGATAGTTTCTGGCTTGCACATTATCATAGGGTGAATAACTTTTCATGTAGTTATAATATTCCGGATCATTAGGATTTCCCCATTCGTCATATTCACCGGTAGTCAATGGAATTGAGTCATCAAGCATGGTGGTAACCACATCAACAAAAGGGACCGAAGCTATGATGCCGTTGTATAATTCCGGCGCAATATTTACTATTGCGCCCATAAGAAGCCCCCCTGCGGAACCTCCCGAAGCGTAAAGATGTTCTGGGGAAGTGTAGCCTTGTTCAATTAAATATTTGGAGGCATCAATAAAATCGGTAAACGTATTTTTCTTTTTAAGCAATTTTCCATCCTCATACCATTGTCGGCCCATATATTCTCCGCCGCGGATGTGGGCTATAACATATATAAAACCACGATCCAGCAGGCTTAAGCGCACGGATGAGAAATATGGGTCCACTGTGGCGCCATAGGATCCGTACCCATAAATGAGCAATGGGTTTTTGCCATCTTTTTTAATTCCCTTTCTGTAAATAACCGACATGGGAATTTTTGTGCCGTCCGTTGCATTGGCCCACAGCCTCTCGGTTTCATAGTTATTTTTATCAAATTTGCCACCCAAAACCTCTGTTTCCTTTAGTACAGTTTTCTCTTTGGTTTCCATATTGAAATCAATTACCGAGGCGGGCGTATTCAAGGAATTATAACCGTAGCGTAATATTTTTGTGTCGAATTCTGGATTTTGCGTAGTATGTGCCGTATAGGTTTCATTGTCGAAGGGCAGGTAATAATCCGCGTTCCCATCCCATTTTTTGATTCGTATTTGGGTTAGCCCATTGTTGCGTTCGCTGACCACCAAAAAATCCTTGAAAATATCAATATCCTCTAACAGAACATTATTCCTATGCGGAATCATATCTACCCAATTTTCTTGGGTAGTTGCGCCTTCCGCAGTTTTCATCAATTTAAAATTAAGAGCGTTGTCCTTATTTGTCAATACATACCAATTATCGCCAAAGTGGGAAATACTATATTCCAGTCCTCGTTCCCGCGGTTGGAAAATCCTGAAATCACCCGTGGGATTATTGGCCTCCAAAACTCGGTATTCCGATGTTAATGTACTGTATGATCCAATAACAATGAATTTTTTCGACTTTGTTTTATACACATAGGTGCCGAAGGTTTCATCTTCTTCTGTAAATATCAGTTCGTCCGTAATGGGGTCGGTTCCCAGAGTATGGCGATAAATTCTATCGGCGCGAAGGGTTTTTTCGTCCTTTCGAGTATAAAATAAAACCGAATTATTGCTATCCCAAGTAGCGCTTCCCGTAGTTAGCGGAATACGCTCGGGATAAATTTCCCCTGTTTCAAGGTTTTTTATATATATGTCATATTTTCTTCGGCTTAACGTATCCACCCCGAAGGAAATAAGTTTATTGTCCTCGGAAACATTTAAGCCGGTAAGGTTGTAGTAGGAATGTCCTTTTGCCATTTCATTTACATCAAAAAGAATTTCCTCTTTAGCGTGAAGCGAGCCCTTTTTACGGGTATAAATTGGATAATCCTTTCCGGTTTCGAATCTGGTGATGTAAAAATAACCGTTCAATTTATAGGGAACTGACTGATCATTTTCCTTTATGCGCGCCTTCATTTCCTCGAACAGATCCTCTTTGAATTTTTTAGTGTGGGCGGTCATCGATTCATAATAAAGGTTTTCCTCCTTTAAATAATCAATAACCTTTTCATCTTCGGGATTGTTTAGCCAATAAAATTCATCGATGCGAACATCACCGTGGGCAGTTAACTGCTTTTGGATTTTTTGGGCTTTCGGGGGAGTAATTTTCATATTAGGTTTTGAAATTTCCTGCGCATTTATTGAAGCGGCAAAAATAAGGGATGCAATTGAAAGGAAGGCATATTTTTTCATCATTATATAATTGTTGAATTGTACCACAAAGTAGTAAATTTGGACCAAATTAAAATATAAAAATATGTTTGGAGATTTAATGGGAATGATGGGCAAACTGAAAGAAACCCAAGAAAAAGTAGAAGCCACAAAAAAACGCTTAGACACAGTGCTTATTGGTGAAGCAAGCCACGATGGCCTGTTGAAAATAACACTTACTGCCAACCGGAAAATAAAATCCATTGCAATTGATGACAGCCTCTTGGAGGACAAGGAGCAACTGGAAGACTATTTAATACTAACCTTAAACAAAGCAATCGAAAAAGCCACAAATGTGCACGAAACTGAAGTTGCAGCCGTAGCAAAAGAAGGAATGCCCAACATTCCTGGTTTGGATATGTTTAAATAACTAATTTCCAGTGCAAATGCCGTTGCCGAAGAGGTATTAGTTATAAAATTGATATACATTTTTATAATTCGCAATTGACTTGTGAATAATTAAGCATTGCGAACCACGGCCGATTTCGCTATTTTTGCAATAATCAAAAAAATTTATAGAATGCAGACTGACCCAAAAACTAACGGCGAAATTTCTTTCGAAGATTTTAAGGAAACCGTTCTAAACGATTATAAAATAGCAGTAACCAGCCGTGAGTGTAGTTTGTTGGGCCGTCGCGAAGTGCTTACCGGCAAAGCAAAGTTTGGGATTTTTGGTGATGGAAAGGAGATTCCCCAATTAGCGTGGGCAAAAGCGTTCAAGAATGGCGATTGGCGCAGTGGCTATTATCGCGATCAAACTTTTATGATGGCCATTGGCCAGCTTACGGTTGAACAGTTTTTTGCGGGTCTATACGCGCATACCGATATAAAAGCCGACCCAATGAGCGCCGGAAGACAAATGGGTGGTCATTTTGCAACCCACAGTTTAAATGAGGACGGCAGTTGGAAAAACCTTACACAACAAAAAAACAGTAGCGCAGATATTTCCCCCACAGCTGGGCAAATGCCCCGTTTGCTAGGATTGGCGCAGGCATCAAAAATTTTTAGAAACGTAAAGGGGATTGAAAACAAAACCAATTTCTCCATAAATGGGAATGAAGTAGCCTGGGGAACCATTGGAAACGCAAGTACCAGCGAAGGACTGTTTTGGGAAACCATAAACGCTGCGGGTGTGCTTCAAGTGCCGATGGTAATGAGTATTTGGGACGATGAATACGGAATTTCCGTTCACGCAAAATACCAGACAACCAAAGAGAACATTTCTGAAATATTAAAAGGTTTTCAGCGAACCGAAGATGAAAATGGGTATGAAATAATCCGTGTTAAGGGCTGGGATTATCCGGAACTTATAGAGGTTTACAACCGTGCTTCCACAATTGCGCGCGAAGAGCACGTTCCCGTTTTAATCCACGTGCAACAATTAACGCAGCCACAGGGCCACAGTACAAGCGGCTCGCATGAACGCTACAAAAGTAAAGAACGTTTGCAGTGGGAGGCTGAATACGACTGTAATGTAAAAATGCGCGAATGGATAATTGCCAGCGATATTGCTACAGATGAAGCTCTAACAAAAATTGAAAACGAAATAAAAAAACAAGTTCGCGATGGAAAAAAGGCGGCTTGGGAAGCCTTCCTCGCGCCCCAGAAAAAGGAAAAGGATGAAGCCGTTTTATTGCTAGGGAATCTCGCCGAAAACAGCGCCAATAAAAATTTCGTTGAAACAATAAAGAACGAATTGACTTCGGAAACGGAGCCATTACGAAGAAATATTCTTGCCGCTGCCCGTAGAGCGTTGCGATACACCGTTAGCGAGCAGTCTTCCGAAAAGAAACAACTGCAGGATTGGATCAATAATTATTTCGAAATAATCCAACCCAAATACAGCGCGCATCTCTATTCCGAAGCAAAGGAAAATGCCACTACAATAAAAGAGGTCCTTCCCTCCTACGCCAGCGATGCCGAGGAAGTGGACGGCCGAGTGATCCTTCGTGATAATTTTGATGCTATTTTCAGCAAGCATCCCGAAGTATTGATTTTTGGTGAAGACAGCGGTACAATTGGGGACGTGAACCAAGGTCTGGAAGGAATGCAGGAAAAATACGGCGAACTGAGAGTTGCCGATTCGGGAATTAGGGAAGCCACCATTCTCGGACAGGGAATCGGGATGGCGATGCGCGGCCTGCGCCCCATTGCAGAAATTCAATATCTCGATTACGTTTTGTACTCCCTGCAAATAATGAGCGACGATTTAGTAACAGTTCGATACCGAACCAATGGCACCCAAAAAGCACCGTTGATTGTCCGCACCCGTGGGCACAGGCTTGAAGGCATTTGGCACAGCGGTTCGCAAATGGGCGGCTTAGTTCATTTGCTTCGAGGGATGTACATTCTCGTGCCTAGCAATATGACCAAAGCCGCCGGCTTTTATAACACCCTGCTTGAAACCGATGAACCCGCTTTGGTGATAGAATGCTTGAACGGCTACCGTTTAAAAGAAAAAATGCCAAATAATCTAGGCGAACTTAAAACCCCAATAGGGGTCGTGGAAACCGTAAAAGAAGGTACTGACATCACGTTGGTTTCTTACGGAAGCACACTGCGCATTGTGGAAGAAGCCGCGAAGGAACTGCAACAAGCGGGAATAAATGCCGAGGTTATTGATGTGCAATCCCTGCTTCCCTTAGATTTAAATCAAGATATGGTGAAAAGCGTGGCCAAAACCAATAGGCTTTTGGTAATTGATGAAGACGTTCCGGGCGGGGCTGCGGCGTATATTTTAAACCACATTGTTGAAACGCAAGGTGCATACAAACATTTGGACAGCAAACCTCAAACACTCACCGCGAAAGCGCATCGCCCACCCTATGGAACCGACGGCGACTATTTTACAAAACCTTCCGTGGAAGATGTATATGAAAGGGTTTATGAAATTATGCATGAGGCTAATCCGGCGGAATTTCCCAAGTTAAGATAACGCTAAAGTATTGTTATTAGTGGGCTAACCTGCGTATCTTATAGCGTATTTTTAAATATTAACGCTATGAGAAAGATTTACACACTTTTATTATTCCTGCTTTTTTCAGCAGTCCTTCCGGCGCAAAACGTCAAGAATAACACCCAATTTATACCTCAATCTGAAGTACCACTTCCTGTATTGGAACGACAAAAAAGTGTTTTCCCAACCAATTTTGTGTCTGAGTGGCAGGTTCAAAAAATAAATGAAATGCAAGATGCCCCTAACTTACGTTATATTGCAAAATTTGAGGAAGACGGTAGACCTGGTTTTTCAGCCTCGTATTTCCCCGATGGATTGTTACTTTACCATTCTGAATTTATTCCGGGGGAAATAATTCCAGCGCCTGTTCGCTTAAAGATTGAAGAAAATTATAAAGATTTCACCATCCATAATTCTGAATTTATATCTCTATATTATCCGCAACGGGAAATTTATTTGGTGAAATTAATGGATGATATGCAGATGCAATATGTTTTTTACGACACAAACGGAAACGAAATTGATAAAAACAATCTTCCGGTGGAATTGCTATTTCTTTTGAGATAGTTATAAGATTACTAATAGGATGGGTTTGAAGCATTAAAGCATTTCATCGGAATTTTCATTTCATTGAACAATTAAATGAATTTTCTTCGGAAAATTTTTGGAAAGCTTAAATTTATTACATTAAATTAGCCAAACAGTTAAAGCAAAAGAAGTTTATGATACGTTTCAGATTAAATAATAATAATAATAATAATAATAATAACGAGCTGCCGTAACAAAAACTTGTCGCGATATAGGGCCTGTCAAGTTTTTTCTTGACAGGCTTTTTTTTTACATCCCCCTTGCCCCCTTTCAAAGGGGGAATTTTGAAGTAAAAGCTCCTTCCCCCTTTAAAGGGAGGGCTGGGATGCGATTTTTTTAATAAGTAACTAACCAATAAAAATTGAAATCATGTGTGGAATTGTATGTGCATTCAAACTTAAAGAACCAGCGGAATCGCTTAGGCTTCAAGTATTATCAATGTCGAAATGTATCCGTCACCGCGGGCCGGACTGGAGCGGAATTTTCAGCAACGACAAAACAATTATGGCACACGAGCGGCTCGCGATTGTGGATCCAACTTCTGGGAAACAACCGCTTTTCAGCAGTGATGGCAACTTGGTACTCGCCGCAAATGGTGAAGTCTATAATCATATGGAACTTCGGAAGCAATTCAAAAATTATGACTTCCAAACCAAGAGCGACTGCGAGGTAATCCTTCCTTTATACAAGGAAAAAGGTTCAAGCTTTTTAGATGAAATGAACGGCATCTTCGGCTTTGCACTTTACGATATAGAAAATGACAACTACTTTGTGGCGCGTGACCATATGGGAATCATTCCGCTATATATGGGATGGGACCAGCATGGCACATTTTATGTAGCTTCGGAACTGAAAGCCTTGGAAGGCGTTTGTACCAAAATTGAACTCTTTCCTCCCGGCCATTATTTGGACAGTCGCGAAGGCGAACTGAAACGTTGGTACTCTCGCGATTGGATGGATTATGAAAACGTAAAGGACAACGAAACCAACATTGCGGAACTCCGCAAGGCAATGCAAGCCGCCGTACACCGCCAATTGATGAGTGATGTGCCTTACGGCGTTTTACTTTCCGGGGGGCTGGACAGCAGCATTACTTCCGCCATTGCAAAAAAATATGCCGAAAAGCGTATTGAAAGCGAAGATACGGAAGGCGCTTGGTGGCCACAGCTGCACAGTTTTGCCATCGGTTTGGAAGGCAGCCCAGATCTAGCCGCAGCACAAAAAGTGGCAGACCATTTAAAGACTGTACATCACGAAATAAAATTCACAATCCAAGAGGGTATTGACGCCATTCGCGATGTAATTTACCACCTCGAAACCTATGACATCACCACCATCCGTGCCAGCACGCCTATGTATTTAATGGCCCGCGCCATTAAGGCGATGGGCATAAAAATGGTGCTGAGCGGTGAAGGGGCCGATGAAATTTTTGGCGGCTACCTTTATTTTCACAAAGCGCCAAACGCAGAGGAATTTCATAAAGAAAATGTGCGCAAGTTGGACAAACTGCATATGTACGATTGCCTTCGCGCCAACAAGTCACTGGCCAGTTGGGGCATTGAGGGGCGCGTACCTTTCCTCGATAAGGAATTTATGGACGTGGCAATGCGCATCAACCCGCAGGACAAAATGATAAATGGTGAGCGAATGGAAAAGTGGGTGTTGCGAAAGGCTTTTGAGGATATGTTGCCCGAAAGCGTGGCCTGGCGCCAAAAGGAACAATTTAGCGACGGCGTGGGCTACAGCTGGATTGATACCTTAAAGGAAATGGTAGCAAACAAAGTAACCGACGAGCAATTGGCAAACGCCAAATACAAGTTTCCCATCCAAACGCCCACCAGCAAAGAGGAGTTTTATTACCGAAGCATTTTTGCCGAACATTTTCCCAGCGACACCGCCGCACTGAGTGTACCCTCCGTTCCATCTGTGGCGTGCAGCAGTCCCGTTGCTTTGGAGTGGGATGCCAGTTTTAAAAATATGAACGATCCAAGCGGAAGGGCGGTTAAGAATGTGCATGCAGATGCCTATGCTAAGTAGGGATTAGGATTCGTGGTAGGTATTCAGTTGTTAGTATTCAGTGTTCAGTGGTAGAAATTTAATCTCGAAAAAAAAACGACCAAAATAGAACGTAGAAATATGAAATCAAGATTTGAACGAATGCTTTTCCCAAAACAGGATTCTAGATTTATTTACTTCCCTCCTTTAACTTTTAAAATGATTTCGTTGTTAAATAATGTTAGGATTTATGGTAAAGCGCTGAGAATTTAATAGCTTGTATTCAGAATTATTAAAATCAAATTTTATCAATCTAAAATTTTAAATTATGAAAACACCAAATTTTGAAGACAAACAAGGAAAGCACCCCATTCCCCACGCCAAAGGAATTGCCAAGGACGATAACCTCAATCCAAAATCGCAAACGGATGGAAAAGGTGCAAAAAAAGAAAAGAAGGAAGAAGAGTAAATTGAACAAGTTATAACCGAATTCAAAAAATATCAAGATGGAAAAGAAAACACCAATGCTAGATCCCAAAAATAAAAACGAACAAAATATAGAAAAGCAAGATGGGCCGGAAGAACCAAATTCCAAACCTGAAGCCGTAAAGGAACCTAAAAAGGAAAATTCCAAAGAGGTGCCAGAATCCAATGACCCTGCGGGTTATAGCGAATCTGGAAATATTAAGAAATCTCCTATTAAGAAAAAATAGGAGATTTTTATTTTAAAATTCCAATTTCAAATGCGAAATTCCAAATTCTAAAATTCAACTATCCATTCTTCCGAAGTACCTCCAATGGAGAGCTCATTAAAACTCCGCGAATGTTGCTTAATCCTATTACCAAAACCAATAGGGAGATTCCGGGTAAGAAAACTAAAAATGGCAATATTGATGGTGTAAAGGGTTCCTCAAATACAAATAGTGCCAATAACAAACTGCTAACTAGTGCCAAAAGTATTCCCAAGAGACTGCCCAAAATTCCCAAAAATAAATATTCCAGGGCCGTGATGCTCAATATCTGCTTGTTTTTTGCGCCGAGGGTCCGCAGCAATACACTCTCTTTTATACGCTGATATTTACTGGTACGTACGGAGCCAATTAATACAATTATTCCCGTAAGGATACTGAAGAATGCCATAAAATTTATAATCCATGAAACCTTATTCAGAATATCCTCTACTACGGCAAACATTTGTCTTAAATCAATTACGGAAACATTTGGGAATTTGGTTACCAGCTCCCGCTGCAGGTTTGCCGAACGCTCCTCAGTGGGAGCATAGGTTGCCAAAACATGGAATTGTGGCGCGCTTTCCAAAACGCCTGCTGGAAAAACGACTGAAAAATTAGGCTGAAGGGTTGTCCAATCCACTTTTCGAATGCTTGCAACCTCAGTTTGCATTAGCACCCCTTGCACATTAAAAACCATAGCATCGCCAACCGTTACATTGGCATCTTCCGCCAGATTTTCGGAAATGGAGATTTGGATGGTTTCGTCTGCACTTTGCTCTGTCACCCACTGTCCTGCCAAAATTTCTTCGGAATCGGTAAGCTTATTGCGATAGGTGGTCCTAAACTCATGATTTAAAAGCCAGCTTTTGATCATGGATGTACTATCCGTTCGCAATTCATTTACCGATTCATTTTTTATGCTATGCAGCCGCATAGTAACCAGCGGAATATTATCCAAGACCGGTAGATTATTTGCTTTAAAAGTGCTTACAACCTCCCCGACTTGATCCGGTTGTACGTCTATGGTAATAAGATTTGCACTTTCGGCAGTTTGCCCCAAGGCGGCTTTATCCATTAAAATATATTTTGTAAAGTGTAGTGTGCTAATTAAAAATGTTCCCAAACCTATAGCGACCAGCAGCACAATAGTTTGATTGTTGGGACGAAATAAATTCAGCAAACTTTGCCTTGTAGTAAATCCGGCGCCCTTCGGAAAATATTTCTTAACCAAGTGCATTGTAAATGTGGCAATACTCGTCAAAATTCCGAAGGTTATAAATACTCCTCCTATGAACGCAAGCGCAAATAAAAAATCCCGAAGCAACCAATAGGAAATGGCATATAAAAACAAAACAATAACGGCGATGGCAACGAAGCGAGCCTTATGAGCTTGTTTTGAAGTCTCGCCGCTAAATCGCAACACTTCCAAGGGCGAAACGTACCAAGTGCGCAGAAGTGGTAGTAACGCAAATAAAATTGACATCACCAAGCCCAGAAGTACTCCCATAATTATAGGTTGCGCAGTAATAGTTATGGTTAAATCAAACGGTAGAAATTCCTTTAATACGATCGGAAAAAGCTGCTGAAGCCCTACCCCAATTAGAGTTCCGATTAGGCCCCCCAAGATGCCAATTCCCGCAATTTGTATCAAGAAAATCAAAAAGCTTTGTTTTCGGGATGCGCCCAAACATTTTAGAATCGCTATGGCCTTTATTTTTTCCTTTATATAAATATTAACCGAACTGGCAATTCCTACACAGCCCAACAGCAGTGCGATGAAGGCGGTTAGGTTTAAGAAAGAACCAACATTTTCATACCGGCGGCCTAATCTACTGCTCGTACTGGTGTGGGTATCCAAATCTGCATTTTCCGCTTCCAGTATTGGTTGGAGCTTTTCTTCCAACGCGATTAAATCTGCATTGGGTTGTTTGTAATAAAACTGATATTCCTTTCGGCTTCCGAACTGCAACAGCTCTGTACCCGCTACAAACCGGGAGGGAATAATCACCATTGGGGCAACCGAACTTGCTACAGCAGAATTTCCGGGAATCGCGTTTAATGCACCAGCGATGGGCAAGGTTATTTCGCCAATTTTAATAGAATCGCCAGCGTTCAAATTATATTGCAACATTAAAGTGGCGTCCACCAAAGCCCCGCCGGAAGTTTGATAGTTAAAGGCGGCTTGTACGGGCTGTGTTTCCAAATCTCCATAAAAAGGAAAATCGCCCTGTAATCCGCGGACGCGTACCAATTTCGTTCCATTTTTTTTAGGAAAGGCAACCATTGAAACAAAATTCACTTCCGAAGCATCGGGTTTCAGGGAATCTATAATTGCTTGCGCCCGCTCGTTCGGAACCTGATCTGTATCAATAAGAAAATCGGCACCCATCAAGGATTTTGATTGCCGCTGAATATTGTCAGTAAGGTTTTGGCTGAAGAGTTGAATGGAAACTACGGCTGCAATGCCTAAAATAATGGAAGCCATAAAAAGTAACAGTCGCGCCCGGCTTGCCTTTGCATCACGCCAAGCCATCTTAAAAAGCCAAGAGAGATTCACTGTAGATTTTAACTGGGAATTTTTCAAATGTTTACTGTTGCTTCATTCGTTAAAATCTTTCCACCTTTCAATCTTAGGATCTGTTGGGTTTTTGCCGCTAAATCCAAATCGTGCGTGATCATCACTAAAGTAGTGCCTGCCTCCTCATTGAGGTCAAAAAGTAGCTGTATCACCTTGCTGCCGGTTTCTTCGTCTAAATTTCCGGTGGGCTCGTCAGCAAATAAAATAGCGGGATTATTGGAAAAAGCCCGTGCTACGGCAACACGCTGTTGCTCCCCGCCCGATAATTGTGAGGGGTAATGATGGATGCGATTTGCCAAACCAACTTTCTGCAAAAGTTCCTTCGCTCTGGCAACGGCGTTTTTTGCACCTTGCAGCTCTAAAGGCACACTTACATTTTCTAGGGCAGTTAATGTGGGTAATAATTGAAAATCCTGAAAAATAAATCCTACATTTTTATTGCGAAGTTGGGCCCGCTCATCCTCATTGAGGGTATTTAGATCATATCCACACAATTCCACAGTGCCGGCACTGGGAGTATCGAGTCCAGCGGCTAATCCTAATAAGGTTGTTTTTCCACTTCCCGAGGGACCGACTATGGAAAAAGTTTGTCCTCTTTGAACGTCAAAGGAAATATTTTGTAACACGGTTAATTGCTTGGAACCGCTACTATAAGTTTTCCCCAGCCCATTAATCTTTAATATCTTTGTCATTTAAATTTTTAAAAATAGTCGCCATTATGCCGAAGTCCAAAACTACACAAAGCCTTTTAAATAGTACAGATTCCAAGTTTCGAAACCTCATAAAGTTTTGTTATTTATTGATGGCTTTTGTGTTGATATCCTGTGGGAATGAGACGAAATCAAAGGCTCAGGTAGACTCCAATGAAAATGAAACTACTGAATCTGAAACCACAGAAAAAACTTCCGGCAGGACTATATTGTTTTTTGGTGACAGCATTACTGCTGGGTACGGTCTGGATGATACCAATGATGCTTTTCCTGGAATAATTCAGGGGAAGATTGATTCCTTAGGTTTAAATTACGAAGTCGTAAATTCCGGTGTGAGCGGCGAAACTTCCGCTGGCGGCAGAAGCAGAATTGAGTGGATTTTAAATCAGAACATTGATATATTCGTGCTTGAATTGGGCGCAAACGATGGGTTGCGCGGTGTAGCAATCACTGAAACAAAAGCCAATTTACAGGCAATTATTGACACTGTGAAATCGAAAAGCCCAAATACCAAAATTGTGCTTGCGGGAATGCAAATGCCTCCAAATATGGGGCAAGAATATACTACACAATTCAAGGATATTTTCACCGAATTAGCTTCGGAAAATAATATTGCCTTTATTCCATTTATTTTGGAGGATGTGGGGGGCGTGAAGGAATTGAACCAACAGGATGGAATTCATCCCACAGCGGAAGGCCATAAAATTGTGGCTGAAAATGTTTGGAAGGTTCTTGAAAGATTGATTGATGAAAAGAAAGGTTGATCCAATCAAGAACTTCCCGCGCATATAAAAGTATTTTAAATATTTTTAAACCACTCTTCAAACTTCTTTCCTAAAAAGGGAACTGGAGTTTCTACTTTATTAATTGCATTCATTAAGCCTTTTATCCATAAAAAAAGCAGGACAAACATTCCAAAAAAGGAAATAATCCATCCCAAAATAGGAATTATATTCAGAAGGCCCAATGCAAAACCACAGCATGCAAGTCCGAGAGATTGCCTTATATGATAATTGACCAAAGGTTTCTTTTCCTTATTCAACATAAAAGCAATGATCAAACCTATTATGGTTATGTATGCTATTACGGCCAAATTTGTATTGTTTTCCTGAGTGCTGTGATTTTCAATTTGTGTTTCCATGGTTGTTTTGTAATTAATATGAGATTAAGTTTATATTTTATTAAAGAATTAATCCGTCACTAACGGAAGCGGTTTTTTAATCCAAGTGCCCTTCTCATCTTGGATGTAATAATTATAATCTCCAACGGTTGCCCAATATGGATTAGGGCCAAAATTCTCCAATTCTAGCATAAAATTGTCGCGATTTATATGCGTTACCACTTGATTTTTGCTAAATATATTTGTAAAATTCAATTCGGCTACCGGTAACTTTACATCACCATCCATCGTATTAAAACCGTAGATAATATTTGAATTAAGGGAAATGTCTTCCGTAATAAAAACATTTTGTTGTCCCATCATTTTTTTGTAGTGCATCGTAAAACCTTTACTATGAATGTTGGGCTGGACGATATTGCTTTGATCAATAACCTTTTTCTCGGGAAGTTCTATAAATTCAATAAAATCATCAGATTCTGGAAGTTCCCTTTCTGCGTCCCCCCTCCCATCTTCGATAAATATGGATTGTTGTAATGACACCACTTTTTCATCGTGGCCATTGTTGCCAAAAACGTAATAATTACCCAAGCTATCCGCAATCACAAAATCTATCATTTCATCGTTTGGAATGTAGAGGAAGTTTCCCGTTTCGCTGTTGTGATAAATCCAAAACTCTCCTTGCCTATCGGGTGACTTATATGAATAGATAAGCGCTTCATCAAAATAGACAGTTGGAGGCGTTTCGCTAATAGCATCATCAGAGTTTTGCGCCGCATACATACTCATAGCAAAGAGAAAGAGGAGTTTTAAAATCTTCATATTTTGGATTTACTGGTTTTTATTTTACGAAATTTAATAAAGAATGAGCTTTTAAAAATTAAAAATATATCGTTTCCTTTTCAACACCCACAGCAACTATATTTGGATTTTTGCACATTATAGTCACTGTTATTGGCTGCCATTTTTCTTTTTTGTGCATGTCCACAAGCAAGCCTCCGTTTCCAACAATTTCTAAGATAACTTCATCTTCCGTTAATTTTAAAACTGTAAGTTCACCTTCATAAACCTTTGGTGCTTCGCGAAATTTATTCTTCTGTCCCTCTTCTGGAATGCCCGTAAGCATAGTTGCAAAATATTCATTATTGCTGGAACTTAAAGTGAATTTTCCCTTTAGTGGACGTTGCTCATAATTGTCGGGCACCTTCACACTGACTCCAATTACATATCCGTTGTGGCTTAGATCTACTAATAGAGCATTTTTTGATATAGTAATATTGGCCTGAAAATCGTCTTTATTTACAATCGTTTCTCCGTTATAAACAATTTTTCCTGTTGCCTTGTTGGGTTTTGACTTGGAGGGACGCTTTAGATCTATGTCCACATCGGCATTTTTTTCAATTTGCTTTTCTATATCACTGAGAATTGAATCAGTCAATTTTTCCTCTGATTGTTTACAGCCAAAAAACACAATGCCGCTAAGAAGGAAGATAAATACTAGTTTTTTCATAATAAATAAGTTTAATAATATAGATTGGTTATGTTCGTTTGATTCTCTATTTCAGGATTTTTGGCAACAATTTTCGCGTAAAAAGGTTTCCAATTTTCTGGATTATTCATTTCGCTGTAAAATCCTCCCCTTGCGTTAATTTCAATTTGAATTTCTTGCTTATTGAATGCTTCCAAAGTTGCGGTGCCATCGAAAAGTATCGGGACTTTAATTTTTTCATTGCCGTTTTCCGTTGTCGATTCTTCCAAATAGAGATTTAAAAGCGCCGTGGTTTCATTTTCTTTGGGAGCGGTTGTGAATATTCCAGCAAAGGGTTTTTGGGAATATAAATTTGTGCCACCCAAACTGAAATTGATTTCCTGTTTGTCCTTTAGCAATTGTAATACTAAGTTGCCATCATATAAAAATACTTTGGTTTCAAAATTTGAAATTTCAGAAAGAATTTTCCCATCGTAGGTAAATAGGGCTGAGGCATTTTTCGTTTCCTGGGTGGCAGTAGCCGCACTCTCATGTCCAGCAACTGCCTTTTCTTTTCCAGTACTTGCTAAATCAATTTTTTTATTTTGCTCATTACAGCTCAGCGCTGAAAAAACAGTTAGCACACATATAATTACTTTATACATATTATAGATTTTGAAAAAAATGTCAATATTATAGTTAATAGACAAAGTATAGTTTGGAAATCAAATCTCCTTTGCTGGCTTAAACAATATAGGTTTCAGTAATATCTTACTATTTTATTTTGAATACCTGTCGTGCATTTCCAAATTCGCTGTGCCCTAAAATTTTGTCGTGTTTGAAATCAGTAAAAACTTCCAACTCAAAAGATTTTGCGGGATCATTCCATTCCTTATTTGGAATAAAAATATTGAAATCCCTATTGAAGTTGATGAGTTCTGTGCCGCTCCAAGTACGTTTTTAGGGTGAATAGATAATGTGAAGTTTTCATATTTGCTATTTTGGATATTATTTAAATTCAGGATATTAAAATCCGGATCGTTGATATTCTGAGGTATTAATGGAGTATTCTTTTTTAAGAAGCTCTATCACAGTCATTTTTGTTGTGGTATTGCTGGAAACATCCGTGGTTGTCATTTCCATCATAAAGCCGTTTTGGGGCCAAGAAACATTTGGCACCCCTTCATTGCTTTTCTTGGTCAAAGTGAGAATGGATTTGGAAAAATTGCCCATATCAAAATCCACTTCCTTGCTGAACCAGAATTCACCTTTTATATCTTCGGACTTCATTTCATATTTGTCACAGTTGTAGCCTATAATTTTCTTTTTACCGGATACTTTATTAAATGTTGTGGACGTATCTTCCTCTTCGTCAGTATTCAAATTCTTATAGATATCGCCGAACATACTCATCGGGATTACCTGCATCGTTTTATCTTTCTTGGAAAGCATGAGCATTGTTTCCTTTTCCAAATCATAGACGATAAATGCATTTACATCAGCGCCCATTTCCACACCGAAAATACCATCATCCGTACCGAACCAATAGGTTATCTGCTCCTTTTTGTTTGCTCCTGTATCTATTTCATAAACAACTTTATTATTGAAGTTATATGAGCCGGAAATTTCAACATTTTGGGCATTATTCATTGAATTCAGAATATTTCCGAAATCCATTGCGCTTTCATTGTCATCATCGGCATCAGAGCCAATTATATTATTGTTTTTTTCCGATTTCTTCTCCTTTTTCTTCTTTTTATTGTTTTCCGTTTCTTCTTCAATAGCTTTTTCAGGAGCATCAATTACGGTATCTACCCCTTCATCTATTTTACTATCCAATTTTGATTCTTGCTCATTCGCCTTGTTGTCCAGCTTTCTTTCTATACTCCTTTCCACTTTTTCTCCCAACTTTTTAAAAATCTGGGCGTTGACGTGGCTGGCATAACAGCAAAAAATAAGAACAAGTGTTATTTTTAAAATGTTTTTCATAATTAGTAACTTAATCGTTAATAAATTTAAAATCTACTTCCCCTTCCACTTGATACTCAACCATATCGTTGGTGCCAACGGGTCCCCCGATAAATACTCCAGAAAAAGAAACTTTAATGGATGCATAGGCACCACCGGAGCCTATTTCAAATCTTTCGGAAACACAGGTGCCAGAAAGGCTTTCAAGGCTATATAACTGACCCTGGTTTTTTAAGATAATTTGAAGGTGTGAATTTTCTGGTTCGCTTCCGATATTTTCTCCTAAAGGCAATAATGTATTATTCTGCCTTAAAAAGTAACCGGAAAGAGTTTCGTCACCTTCTGAAATGGTAAAAAAAGCAGCAGCATATGGCGTGTTCGGAATAAGTGTATACGAACAGAAAGTTTCAGCGTTCGGCACTACAGCATTGTAGGTTATGCCATTAATATCTGGGCCCGAAACTGTAAATGTAAAGGTATGGTCGCCCTGTTGCTCAGTTTCTTCATTGGAGGAATCGTCATCCTTAGAACAGCCCGTAAGGATTAAGGCGAAAAGGCAAAAGCTGAATATAATAAGTTTTTTCATAATAGTCTGTTTATAAAGGTTTTCAATTTTTATGGGTTTAAAATTTTATATATTGAACTTAATTCCTGCATTTATTACCAACTGATCAAAATCGCTTATTACATATTTTAATTCAGCAAATGGGACCCAATTTTTTCCAAAGTTGAAAGTGGCTCCCCCGCCAATGTTAGCTCCAATTTTGCCATCGCTTTCGGAATAATCTCCCAATCCAAAACCATCTGCCTTTACCTTTACGTTTGTATAGTTGATGCCTCCCAAACCATAGAAGGCAAAGGATTCCAATTCCATGAAATAATAGTTCACATTGCCATTAATTTCAAAAATGCTGGTTTTCACAAATACATGGTCGCGCGGAAAAAAATAAACAAAACTGGGTGCAATTGTAAAACTTTCGAACAGCGGAATTTCACCCACTACACCAATACCAACAGATTCAATTTCAGAACCGTAGCCCAACATAGCCCCAATACGCATATCGGTTTGTGCAGTGGTGCAGAGACTACTTAAAAGAATAAAGCTGATTCCACAAATAATTTTTTTCATAATTTGATTTAGTTTTTATTAAAAATTTGTTTGAATTTTGTCGTGCTTTTGTAAACACTTTCCTTTTAGTGTAGTGCTTTTAAAAAAGTAAACACTTATATTACATTTTTAATTATTTTATTTAAAGTGCTTACCTACTGACACTAACCAACACTAATGAATAAAGAAACCCAAATCATTATTGGCCTCAAAAATGGTGATGAACGTACCATTCATTCCCTCTACAAGGCATATAAACCGGAATTTCTAGCCTTCGCATCAAAATATAATCTTACGGCCGATGATTTGTTGGATGTTTATCAGGATGCAATGGTAGCGCTGTGTGAGAATGCGAAAAAAGGAAATTTGGAAAATCTGAACAGCACCGTGAAAACCTATTTTTTTAGTATCGGGAAGTATATGATTTTTGCAAGATTAAAGAAGAAAAAGCAGCTTTTCGCTATGGAGGATTTGGAAACGTTTCCTTTTGAATGGGAAGATGAATATGAAGAAATGGACGAGGAGATTGTCATTCTTAAGAATCTTTTTAAAAATCTGGGCGAGCAGTGTCAACAGATATTGAGGCTCTTTTATTACGAAGAAAAGAATCTTGATGAAATAACAGTTTTAATGAATTATGAAAATAAAAATGTCGCCAAAACCCAAAAATACAGATGTATAAAATATTTAAAGCAACTTTTTAAAGATCGCAATAATGGATAAAAATGAGCTAATACAGAAGTATTTTGAAAAGTCGCTTTCCCCCGAGGAAGCAGCTATGTTTGAAAATCTTCTTGCCGATAAAGAATTTGCTGACGAAGTTGCTTTTCAAAAAAAGATAAAAAAGGTAATAACCCATGAGGAAAGAGCGACCCTAAAAGATAAACTCCGAACGTTTGAGAACCAGAAAACTTCCACCGATAAATGGTGGTATGCAGCGGCCAGTGTATTTGTACTCTTGGGAACCGCGATATGGTTTATGGGTCAGAAACCTGATTATGATACTTTATACGCTTCATATTACGAAACTTATCCAAACGTAATAGCACCAGTGGTAAGAAATAATAATGATACAATTACCGATACGGAAAAAGCTTTTGCATATTATGAAAAACAAGATTATAACAAAGCGTTGGAAATATTTCAAACAATAATCCGCACCAGCCCCCAAGAGGAATATGCGCAGTTTTACAGTGCTATTAGTTATATGGAATTGGCTAAATTTTCCGAGGCCTCTAAAATATTATCTGGAACAAATTGGTCAAAAAAATATGCCGATGATGCCATATGGTATCTGGCGCTTCTCGAATTAAAAACCGATAATCCAGACGCTAGTAGGAAGTTCTTGCTAGAAGCATCAAAAACAAGCAGATATCAAAAAGAATCATTGGAACTTTTGAAAAAATTGGATTGATTTTTTCTTATAAAAAGGATGAAAATTACAATTAAAATTATCCCTGCCAAAAGCACGTACCACCACCATGAAAAACCGTACTTTATTGGTGAAATATCGCCACTAACCACAAATCCCGCCCAATAATATGGATGCTTTAGCTCTGGCTGCTTTACATTTTCTAAATAATGTAATTTGGCATTGGCAAGAGCTTCATTCTTATTTTGGCCCTTTTCCAGATTTTTATAAAAATTGATCATAATGATGGAGGTTTGCGCATCGGGGACCTTCCACAAACTCATAACCGTACTCGGAACCCCCGCATAAGCAAAGGCTCGGGACATACTCATAATCCCATCATTTTCATAATTGCCGCCTCCAGTTTCGCAAGAGCTAAGTACCGCCAAATCTGATTGTAACTTCAAACCATATATTTCTGATGCGGTCAATTCAAAAGGGTCTTTTCCATTATCGTAGAAAATCATTTTGTTCAACATTGGGTTTGCTTTGTCCAGCGAAGTATGCGTTGCAAGGTGCAAAATGGAAGCTTGGGAACCCAAATCCAAAAAATTCTGCTTGGTTGCCTCTGGCCCAAGCGAATATTTTCCTTCCATTAAATTTCCTATCATTTGCACTTCTTCCTTGTTTGCCGATAAAAAATTATCTTTATAGTCAGGCGCAAATCCCAACCAGTCTACATTAATTCTTTCCCGTCTATGAATTTCAACCTGTTCTTGATATAATTGAAGGGAACCAGCATAACTAATGTGATAGTTTTGAAGCAAATATGTATTGTTATAATCCAAAATCTCAAAAGGCAATTGGCTTAGACTTCCATCCACAATGAATATAATTTCCTCAATGGAATCAGCAAATATTGGCAACAAAGAGGTTCCTATTATATTTCGTAAGTCATCTATTTGCTCTCTTTGCAGCAGATTAACCATTAGGTTTTCTACCTGTGCAATTATATTTTTTGAATTTGGAATTTCTTTAAAATTGATTTCATTTTTGGAAATTACCAATCGATAAAGTCTTTCATCACTTAAATAATATTCTACGATACATTGATTTTTCCTTAAAATATTCGTTTGATAAAAATCCAGGGATTTGGCTTCAGATAGGTTTCTGGAATTATAATAATCAGGAAATTCATTTTCTAAATGCTTTTCAATACTGTCAATCCTATTATTGAGCGCTAATTGCTTATCATATAGCGCACTTAACTTTCGTGAATTAATAGCAGTATCGGTTTTTATTTTATCAATAGTTTCGTTGACGGCCAATAGATTCTTTTTTGTTTTTGCCTCATCTTCCATCACGGTTTCGGGAATGCCTTTTTGTGTTTTTAATTTAAAATCTGTAATACCGTCCAGAAGTATGGAGGATTTGTTGATTTCCATTAATTTAAAAATTGTATTCAAAACTTCCGGATTTTTATCCTTTCCATATTTTATATGGCATATTTCCAATGATTTATCGATGTATGGAACAATACTTTTACTATAAAATATTTTAGACTCTTGATAATTGTAATTCCTTTTTCCCGCAATTAATTGTTTAATCAGTTTATTAATGTTGCCGTAGGCTTTTTCTAAATCAGATTGTGATCCATTTTGTTTGTAGTTTTCTAATAAAACTGCATTTTCCAAAGCTAATAATTGAATTTTTAAGCCACTTACGTTTTCGTATAAAGGCAAATTTTTTGCAACTTCTTCTAAAATTACCCGTGCGCTATCTAATTGTTTAAGACCTAAATAGGCCTCAGCAATATATAAGTCAGTTATAATTTTTACTTTGTAATCATTTTCCAAATGTTGCTGCATTAAATTCTTTGACATTTTGGAATACTTTAGTGCCTTTTCAAACTCTTTATTCTGCAGGTACAGTTCATATAAATAAGCATAAGAAGCGTGACGGGAATACACTCTATCTATCGCTTCCGAAACCTTTGCTGATTGCAACAGATAAGGTTCTGCATCCTTATAATTTTTAGCGCCAATTTCAATCATTGCCCTATCAATATACGCTTGCGAGGTAAACTTGTCCTGCTCGCCGAAAAAGGCAATGCTTTCTTCCAAAACTGTATCCATTAATTTCCTTGCCTCATTAAATTGTTTCTTGGAAGTATATACTTTTGAAAGTGACATGGCAGCCAAGGAACGTAGATAAACACTTTCGGTTTTTATTATTTCGGTTGCAAGAAAGTATGCCTTATTTGCATAAAATTCTGCCTGTTCAATATCTTTAAGGAAGTAAAAATTGTCTGCAAGTAAGGAATAATAGGTAATCAATATAGGGCTTTCTTCCCCATGTGCCAGTATTTCAAATGAAATGGCTTCCTTTAAAAAATCTTCCGCTTCAATATATTCACCTGTTTTTCCTTGATTTATGATGCCAATATTAAAGGCCAATTCTCCCAATCTCTTGTAATTCTTCGATCTTGTTTTTTTAATTTCCCTATAAGCTTTCTTCATATAAAATAAAGAGCTATCAATTTTATCAACATTATAATAAGCAGCCCCAGTTGATTGTAAGGCGTTTATGTAAAGTTGATTTGTGTTGGGATAGTTAAAATAAGGGATGGATTTTTTGAAAAACTCAACGCTCGGTCCAAAGTCTTTTTTCCGATAATAATCATTTCCCAATAAATCATACGCCCAACTAACGATAAACTTATCTGGATTTTTGGATTTCAACTGTTCATCAATAATCCTTAAAACAGCATCTTCGGCATCGGGTTTATTCAATTTGAACCTTGCCCTTTCCTTAAAAAATAGCAATTTCTCAAAAAGTTCTGGGTAATTATTTTTTTTGGAAGAAAACTTAACGATAAGATTATTAAGAACCTTCAAGTCCTTCTCAGGATCTTTTGCTGAATTGATCTTTATAATGTATAAATGTGAAAGGATTTCCTGTTCATCAGATGCAAATTTATTTTTAAGAACCATCGAATGGAATATGGAATCTGCCCGTTTCCAGCCCGAATAATCTCCATTTTTATATGCATTCTTTAAAAGTATTTCTGCCTGGGAAAATTCGTCCATTTGGACTTGCGGGTAGAATGGAAGAAATGTGAATAAAATAAATACAACTATCAGGTTGTTCCTCATACAATTTTTTAATTGAATATAATATATTTTTCCTTTACCGAAAGAAATCTACTCAAATGGGAAGCAATATTTCCGGGTATCAAAAACTTATGAACTAGAATTTGTCTTGCGGAAAATAACCATATCCTGATATTCTGTTTTGGCGATATCACGCACTTCATCTTTCCAAAACCCCTCAATGATTTTCACTTCCTCAAAATGTGCCTCACAAAGCATCCGGAAAAGATTGTTTTTATGAATGGCAATGTTACCCGATTTTACGCTATCGTTCATCAATCTATAATTCTCCTTCTTCATGGGAAAACTAAAACTTTTATTCCCAGAAATGAGTTCCTCAGAAGTATCGTCGTATAGAAAAAAAGTGGAAAGACAAACTCCACCTGGCTTTAATATCCGATGAATTTGATTAAAATAATGTTGGATTTCCTCAATCTGCATATGCGTAAAAACTGAAAAGGAAAACGCAACGTCAATTGAATTGTCGGCATAGGGAAAAATGAATTCCGTTGCCTTTAGTTTAGCAGTGTTGTAGAGATCATTGAAAAGCGGCACATACTGAAAATTAAAGTTTGGATATTCCTTATGAATTCGAGAATTGCACCACTGCACTCCTCTTTCAACCACATCAAAACCTTCGTAGCTTCCACTTTCGTTTATATAATCGGTAAGTGCAATTGCCGTTCTTCCGATGCCGCTGCCGATGTCCAAAATGGCGTGGCCAGGCTGGAGCTTGGCGTATTCCTTAAGCATATTTACCTGATGCTGTCCCTGCTTCAAATAATCCTCAGCACTAGCCGGGGAGCCAGTATAGATATAACCACGCGGGGGAACATATTTGTGGCGTTTCCCCGTAAGGGTATCCATAGTATCTTTGGGCAAATAGTAAACTCTTCTGATAAAAAACCGCTGGTTAGAGGAAAGCGAATACCATATATTGCGCAGTTTGGATGATTTTTTCATTATTGTTGGCAAATAATTGAAAGATTATTGAATAATATTCACTGATTACTGAACACCGATTACTGCGTTAAGGCAACCATTTCTTCTGAAAATTAGGTTTACGCTTCTCAAGAAATGCATCACGACCTTCTTTCGCTTCGTCCGTCATGTAAGCTAAGCGCGTTGCTTCTCCAGCAAAAACCTGTTGGCCCACCATTCCGTCATCGGTAAGGTTCATTGCGAATTTCAGCATTTTAATGGAAGTTGGGCTTTTCGCCAGAATTTCCTGCGCCCATTCATACGCTGTGGCTTCCAATTCGTTGTGGGGGATTACAGCGTTCACCATTCCCATTTCAAAAGCCTCATGCGCACTATAATTTCTTCCGAGGAAAAAGATTTCCCGTGCGCGCTTCTGCCCTACCATTTTCGCTAAATACGCACTTCCGTAGCCACCATCAAAACTTGTGACGTCCGCATCTGTCTGCTTAAAGATGGCGTGCTCCTTGCTCGCCAAGGTGAGATCGCAAACTACGTGCAAACTGTGACCACCCCCAACTGCCCAACCCGGAACCACACAGATAACAGCTTTTGGCATAAAACGAATCAATCGTTGTACGTCCAAAATATTCAATCTGTGATAGCCGTCATCACCAACATAGCCTTGGTGCCCGCGGGCTTTTTGGTCGCCGCCGCTGCAAAAACTGTAAATGCCATCTTTGCTGGAAGGTCCTTCGGCAGAAAGTAGCACCACGCCAATGGACGTATCTTCCTGCGCATCGTGAAAGGCATCCAACAATTCGGCAGTGGTTTTTGGGCGAAAAGCATTGCGCACCTCGGGACGATTGAAAGCAATCCGTGCCACGCCGTTTGATTTTTTATAGGTGATATCGGTATATTCTTTGGCTGTTTTCCAATTGGGTGAAGACATAATTGTTATTTTAGCGTAAATATATGAAATCCCAACTTTACAAAACGGATGTCTTCTCGAGCGCAGTTGAGAGATTATTCTAACTTAAAAATTGAAAAGGTCTCATCTGCGCTGGACCTGGCATAAATTATGAAATATTTTCTTTTATTCTTCGGAATGCTATTCTCATTAATCCTTTCCGCCCAAGAAGCCTACAAATTCAAAACCGTCACCGATCTCGAAACCACGCCGGTTATTAGTCAAGGCGTAACTGGAACTTGTTGGAGTTTTAGCAGTATTTCTTTTCTGGAGAGTGAGATTATTCGTCTTACGGGAAAGAAAATTGATTTAAGCGAAATGTATCAAGTGCGCAATACATATCCTTTAAAAGCTGAAAATTATATAATGCGGCAGGGCAAGGCGCAGTTTAGCGAAGGTGGATTGGCGCACGATGTGATGAATTCCGTGGCAAAAAATGGTTTGGTGCCGAAGGAAGCTTTCAGCGGACTTTCCGAAGGTCAGGAAAACCACAACCACGCTGAAATGGTGGCCGTTTTAGAGGCTATGTTAAAAACTTATATTGACAATCCTGGCAGAAGGCTGAGTAAAAATTGGCGTGCTGCTGTTGAGGGCGTTTTAGATGTTTACATTGGTAAAAATATACAAACTTTCAATTTTGAAGGGAAACAATATACACCACAATCATTTTTGGTGATGACCAAAATAAAGCCGGAAGATTATGTGAATTTAACCAGTTTTACCCAAGCACCGTTCTATTCGCAATTTATTTTGAACATTCCGGACAATTGGAGCAATGGCAGTTTTTACAACGTACCTCTAGACGAAATGATGGCAACCATTGACAATGCTTTGGAAAAAGGCTTCACCGTTGAATTGGATTGCGATGTGAGTGAAAAAACATTTTCTTCAAAAGATGGCGTTGCCGTTATTCCCGAGAATGCCGAGAACAATATAAAGGCTTTGCAAGGTATTTATCCAGAAAAGAAAATTACACAGCAATATCGACAAGATGAATTTGAAAACTATGCCACAACGGACGACCATTTAATGCACATCACTGGAATGTTGCGTGACCAAAATGGGACAAAATATTACAAAGTAAAAAACAGTTGGGGCACGGATGAAACCAAAACCGCAAAGGGTGGCTTTGTTTATTTTAGTGAGGCCTATATGCGGTTGAAGGCAATAAGTGTTATGGTTCACAAAGATGCGCTTATGGAGAAAACATCTAAAAAATTGAACTTATAAAAACCAATATTCGACCTTCAACTATCAACCATCCACCAAATAAAAATTGGCGTAAATTTTGATACCTTTGCAATAATGAAAAAATTGCTGTTTCTTCTTTTGTTTTTCCCAATCATGGCTTCGGCGCAGCTTGATTTCGAATCCAATAAATTCAAATTGGACTTTGTCAAACTTCCTGAAGTTGAGAGTTTAATGAGCACTACCCTACCTTCCAACACTGATTTTTCGAAAAAAATTTCATCTAAACTACCATCATTTAAGTTGGATAAAAACAATTACCGCCAACCGGTAAGCATGTATGATGCGATGGCGGCAAATGAAAATTATGTGCAATCCAAAATCCAGATTTCCTTGGATCCAAAAGAATATGGTGTTTATGGCGGCAACAGCAGCTACACGCCCGATGGTTCCACAAAAGTGAAAAACATAGCGTATAAAGATGCCAGCAGAGGTTTTTTGATTGCGGATTCATGTCCGCCCTATGGCGTTTGCCCGCGTTGTGCGCCCTATAGAATCAATGGATATTGATGATTTGAAAAGGGAATAAAGTTTTTAGACCAATTCTATTCCATCTTCCTTTATCACAATCTGCTTATCCTTGTAAAGCGTTCCAATTGCTTTTTTGAAACTTTTCTTGCTCATTCCCAATAGGTTTTTTATCGAGTCGGGATCTGATTTGTCGTGAAGTGGCAAAAACCCACCGGCGGCTTCCAATTCCTTGCGAATAAAATTAGCGTTGGGCTCAATACTTTTATAGCCGGGAGTTTGAAGCACGAGGTCAATTTTATTGTCGGGGCGAATTTTCTTTACATAAGCTTTCATTTTATCACCCGTGCGAATGTCTTCAAAAATATCCTCAATATAAATCAGACCTTTATGTAGCCCGTTCACAATTGCGTTTGCGCCTTTTTCCGTAATATGCGTCACTAAAATATCCACTTCCTGAAAAGGTTCAACGGTCAAATTTTCATTTTGCAGAAAATTGTTGGTTTTGCTGGAGCCGACCAATCGGTTTGTTTTCTCGTCAATATATAAATAAACGATGTACCAATTCCCGTTTTTCATAGGGCGTGCTTGCTCCTTAAATGGAACGAACAATTGCTTCTCCAAGCCCCAATCCATAAACGCGCCATATTCGGTAACCGCACTGCAATGCAGATAGCCGAAAGAATTTAATTGCAGGAAAGGATCCAAAGTGGTTGCAATGGGGCGCTCTTCATTATCAAGATATATAAAAACGGAAATTTTATCGCCTATTTCATATTCCTCCGGTTTGTATTTGTGTGGCAGTAGTACCACATTTTCCTCATCATCGCCCAAATATAGCCCCGGATCGGTTTCCCGCAGGATTTCCAAAGTATTGTATTCGCCAAGTTTTATCATAGTTGCAAAGTTACTGTATTCTAGTTATAAAAAAATGTGAAACACGTAGATGGAATTGAAACTTAAAAATTAAATTCACAATTAAATGGAACTAATTTCACCACATAATCTCCCATCCGATTTTCAGCTTGATAAAGTTTGGGAAACACAGATTGGTTTGGTTTATTTTTTCAATGATCTTGTGGTGTTTGAAGCCCATGAGGGTGTTATTGTTTCTTATAAAACAGCATTTTCTGTTCTGGAGGAAGGAATAAACTATCTCGGCGAAAAAAATTGGTCTTTCGTTTCAAACCGTGTTAATTCCTATTCCATAAAGCCTATGGATTATAAATACCTTCACAATATTTCTAGTTTAAAATCGGTTGCAGTGGTTTACTATAACGAAATTGCCAAATCCAATGCCATTATGGAATCCAAGTTTTGCAAAAAACCGTTTAAGGTATTTGACAATTTATTGGAAGCTGCAGTTTGGGGAAAAGGTTTTCTTATTGTATAAATTCGAAATAATCCAAAAGCACTTTATCGTTTAAAGTCGATGGCGTGAAAATTTCCAATAAGGCGGGCCCTTCATTTTTATAGAAGAAATTTCGAATTCCTTCCTTTAATTTTTCCGAAGTGCCAATTGCAGCATATTCAAAACCATACATTTTCGAAAGTTGTTTTGCACTTAGATTGTGTTTCGTCTCAAAATAAGTGTCGAAAAGCTGCGAATCCTTTTCGCCGGGAAGAATTCGGAAAATGCCGCCACCCCCATTATTTACTACAATTATTTTGAAATTTTTCGGTATGTAATTATTCCAAAGTGCATTGCTGTCATAGAAATAACTTAGGTCACCGGTAATGAAAATAGTTGGTAATTTTGAGGCGTAAGCCGCGCCAATAGCGGTACTCGTGCTTCCGTCAATACCACTTGTGCCCCGGTTGCAGAATACTTCGGCAGAAGGCGGTAATTGAAAAAGTTGTGCATAACGAATGGTGGCACTGTTGCTCAATTGCAATTGCACATTTTGGGGAAGGCTGTGGAATATTTCACAAAAAACCATGAAATCTGAAAATGGCATTTCCTTTTCGAAGATTTCATGCCGCTGTATCCTATAATCCCTTATTGAAAGCCAATACGGTTGATAATCGCTCTCACCGAAAATCGTTTGCGGCAGAAATTCTGCCAAAAAATTATTGATGGAAGTTTTGAAATGCATTTTCAAATTAAAAAAAGTGTCATATGCCTTCTTCGAATCCACATGCCAATGTTCCAAGGGTGGATGATTTCTTAAAAACGCCTTTACTTTTTTTGAAACCACCATTCCACCGAAAGTGAGCAAAAGATCGGGCTTCAGTTTTGCAAAACCTTCATCGGTTAAGGGTGCGATAAGCTGATCTATAGCTGATATGAAATTTACATGGTGCAAATTTGATGTGGTCTCGGTCAAAACCAGAACACTTTTGTCCTTTGCCAATTGTTCAATAAAATGCCGTTCCACACTATTGGGCGCCAATACTCCCACGATGATCATTTTTTTTCTGCTCGAATTCCATTTTTTTGCGAAATTGGAAATATCCTCATCAAAATACTCAGCTTCCGCACGAGGTATTACATTTTGGGGCCAAATTAATTGGTTTTCAACAGTACGATATAATGGTTCTGAAAAAGGAATATTTATATGAACGGGGCCCTTCAATTCGATTGCCGTATTAAGGGCAATATTTATTTCGGTTTCATTTTTAATCTGGAATTCCTCCCCTTCCACGCAATTTGCACTGTAGAGAATATGCTTGTCAAAAACCTTTTCTTGCCGGATGGTTTGCCCATCGCCAATGTCAATAAATTCCGACGGCCTATCTGCAGAGATAATTATCAGAGGGATATCACTGTAAAATGCCTCGGCCACAGCGGGATAATAGTTGAGCAAGGCTGAACCAGATGTACAAACCACCGCCACAGGTTTTTGGAGCTGTTGCGCAATTCCCAATGCGAAAAATGCCGCGCAGCGCTCATCAACAATGCTGAAACATTTATAATCTGAATGTTCAACGAAACCTATTGTAAGGGGCGCGTTTCGCGAGCCGGGAGAAATGACTATATGGTCAATTGCTTTGTTCAAACAGAGTTGAACGAGCGTCTGGGAAAGAATTTTATCGGAGAATTTCATGCCCTGCAAAGGTACGAAGACATATAAAATTTTACAGCATTGGCTGCAATACTTGTAGCATGGTTTGCATTTTGTTTTGGGTCTCGACCCATTCGTCGGCTGCTTTTGAGTCTGCCGTAATGCCCCCACCCACAAAAATAGAAGCGCAGTTGTTTTCAATTTTCATGCACCGAAGGTTTACCATTAATGAAGCGGTGTTTCCACCCTCCGTTACGTGGCCCAGAAATCCGGTATAATAACTGCGGTCATACCCTTCATTTTCAAGGATATAATTTTTTGCGATTTTCTTTGGGGTACCGCAAACCGCGGGCGTCGGGTGTAGCGCCGAGGCAATGGTAGTCAATGTGGCCTTGCCATTTTTTAGCGCTCCGGAAATGTCCGTTCGCAAATGCAATAATGACCCCGCTTGATGAGTAAAAGGTTTGGAAATTTTTAGAACTGAGGTTACTTTTTGCAAATTATCCAATATGGCATCCGTTACCATTTGTTGCTCATCCAATTCCTTTGGGCCCCAAAGTACAGGTTGCCGATCCGAAAGGGGTTGAGTTCCCGCCAATGCCATTGTTTTGAAGGAATGGTTATTAATTTCAACCAACGTTTCCGGCGTTGCACCGCACCAGAACCCAGTGTGCGGATGGTACCACAAATAGCGAAAGGCGGTAGGATAAATTGAAAATAGCTGTTCGACAAGCGTTTTAATAGAAAATTTTTGCAACTTAAAATCCTTCTTTCGGGAGATTACAATTTTGATTGCATTACCTCTTTTAATGGTATCAACAGTTTTTGAAATTAATTTCATATACTGGCTTTGTACCCCTATTTCCTCGGAAAGCTCTCCAGGATTTATGGTTAAAGATTTCGTGATGAGTTCACATTGCAAAATTTCAGATTCCTTTTCGGGAATAAATATGGAACTTTCCCGAGAATCGAATGGAGCGAAAATAAAGCCGTTGCTATTGAAATTATCTATTGTATGGACCGCAGTGTTTTTTTGAAGTAGCGCTGAAACCTCATTATTGTTCGGCAATGAAAAAATCACAAAAGGCAACCCATCTTCATATTGTTGCGCAATTTTTTCGATCAAAAATTTATAATCCATTAATTCTTTTTAGGTAAAGTGAGGGTTGTTAGTTTCACAAGAGAAACCAGCGCGCCATCCTCATTTGTGATTTTTATTTGCCAAAGTTGCGTGGTCATTCCTTTGTGAATGATACTTGCACGGGCATACACAAAACCATCTCGAACACTTTTAATGTGGTTGGCAGCAATCTCAATTCCGCGCACCACTACTTCGGTGGAATTTAAAAAAACAAAAGCGCCTGCACTGCCAACACTTTCGGCCAAAGCAACAGATGCTCCGCCATGCAATACCCCATCCGGCTGATGCACCCTAGGTGTTACCGGCATTCGTGCCACTATGTAATTTGCGCCCACATCGGTAAATTCAATGCCCAAGGTTTCCATTAAGGTATTTTGACACATTTTGTTGCAGACGGCCAATATTTGTTCGTTGGTGTACTTCATTGTATTGGTTTACATTTGTAAAAATACAAAATTGAATTTAACAAAATGGCCCAAGAAAAGGAAGCTCTTTACACTGCAACCAATACCTATTCCACACTCAATACATTAACTGAAAAAACCAAAAACATTTGGATCGTTTTTCACGGAATGGGTTATTTGAGCAAATATTTCATTAAGTATTTTCGGGACCTGAATGCGGATGAAAATTTTGTGGTTGCCCCACAAGCCCCATCTAAATATTATCAGGGAAACAATTTTAAACATGTGGGCGCCTCTTGGCTGACTCGTGAAAATACTTTATTGGACACCAAAAACATTTTGAATTACGTAGATGCGGTTTTTGAAAAGGAAATTACAAACGTTAAGCCCAATTTAATTGTTTTGGGGTATTCGCAGGGAGTTTCCATTGCAAGCCGTTGGGTGGTTTCCCGAAAAATTCAATGCGAAAAATTAATCTTGCATTCGGGAGGAATTCCCAATGAGCTTCAGCCAAACGATTTTCAATTTTTGAATCCCACCACTGAAGTAATCTACATTTATGGGAACAAAGACCAATATATTACCGAAGCAATTGAAACCGAAGAGAAAATAAAGGGTGAAAAACTATTTCAAGATAGATTGAGAATTGAAGTTTTTGAAGGCATTCACGAGATGAACCGAGATTTCTTACTCGATATTTCAAAACAATAATATTTTTTAGAATGTATTTCATCGAATAGTTTTGGGATTTAAATTCTTTTAGATTTCATTTACTGCGCATTAACAACCAAATAGCCCCAAACTATGAAAAATGCTGTACTAACCTGCATAGGTCTTTTTTTTGCGTCCGCAGCTTTGGCGCAAGTGAGCAGTCAAGAAAAAGAGATTCTTCTGGATTTCTATTCGGCGACCAATGGAAATAACTGGACCAAAACATGGAATTTGCAAGAGCCAGTAACCCAATGGCACGGAATTACTGTTGAAAACAATACCGTAACGGGAATAAACATGTTGTTCAACAATTTAACCGGAACCCTACCAGGCTCCTTGGGCCAACTAAAAAATTTAAAGAAACTTGAACTCTCCTTTAACCAGCTGTCCGGCAGCATTCCCCCCGCTTTGGGAAATTTGGAAAATCTTGAGATTTTAGCCTTAAACGCCACCGACATCCAAGGCATCATACCTGCTGAGTTAGGAAAACTTTCCAATTTGAAACAGTTACATTTAAGCAGCAACAAATTATATGGCAGCGTTCCCGAAAGTTTAGGAAATCTTAAAAAAATTGAGGTTTTCAATGTTTTTGATAACAATTTATCTGGCGAATTGCCAACACACCTGGCGAAGTGTCCAAACTTAAAGGAACTGATGGTTGCTGAAAATAACTTTATTAATCCCAATGATTTTTCCTTGGTGCTTTTGGCAAATTCAGGAGCTAAGATGGATTTAGGTTCCGGAAACCCACACATTATTGCAATAGAAAGAGACGAAAGCGATGATTAATATTCACGCTTTGGAACAAGTTTTATGTTTAAATCTTGACTGTCCAATTACGTTGAAAATCATTTTTTATCGTTAAAGTGGCTTGATAAATTAGAAATAATTAGTAGATTGCCCCCAGGTCTTTGCACAAAGTGGCCCCCACCCACTAACAAGGACCTTAAAGCTTAATATTTGGTTAAAAAACAAGCTTTTAAATGGAGCGGCTCTTTAGAGTCGCTCTTTTTTATTAAAACCTTAATATTCATTGCCACTTGTTAGGATTACTTTTATAGGCAATTAAACAAGTAAATGATTTTGAAAAAAATTGTCTCCATAATTATATTCCTCTTTACAAATGTTCTTTTTTCTCAAAATGAAAATGTTAGAGAACTTGCTATAAATCTTGAAAACTATACCTATCCTTTCAAGGTGGAATTTTTAAAAGTTGAAAATCAGCAACAGCAACTTCAAATGGCATATATGGATGTGATGCCAGAAAATTACAATGGAAAGAATGTACTGCTCCTTCACGGAAAAAACTTCAACGGAGCCTATTGGCAAACTACCATTAATCAACTTACCAAAGGAGGTTTCCGGGTGATTGTACCGGACCAAATCGGTTTTGGAAAATCGAGTAAACCCGAACATTTTCAGTACACTTTTCAACAATTGGCAGAAAATACCAGAACACTTTTGGATAGTTTAGGAATTAAAAAAATAGCGGTGCTCGGCCACTCTATGGGCGGAATGCTCGCCACAAGATTTGCATTAATGTATCCGCAAACAACGGAAAAATTAATTCTCGAAAACCCTATTGGACTAGAGGATTGGAAATTGAAAGTTCCGTACCAAAGCGTGGAAGATTGGTATAAGGGCGAATTGAAAAAAAATTACGTAAAGCTGAAAGCATATCAGAAAGAAAATTATTACGACGGCAAATGGAAATCCGAATATGAGCCTTGGGTTCAATTGCTTGCCGGGTGGACAATTAATAAGGAATATCCCCTAATTGCGTGGAATGCGGCGTTAACTTATGATATGATTTTCACACAACCCGTGGTTTATGAGTTTGAAAACATTACCGCTCCCACCCTACTTATTATCGGTACTCGGGACCGCACAGCTCTGGGAAAACAATATGTTTCCAAAGACGTCCAAAAAACGATGGGACGTTATGATATCTTGGGAAAAGAGACCAAAGCTAAAATTCCAAATTCACAATTAGTGGAAATTCCTGACGTCGGGCATTTACCGCATATTGAATCGTTTCAGGCGTTTATTAGTCCATTAGTGCAATTCTTAAAAGAGTAAATTAATTTTTCTATTTACCCAATAAATCAGAATGCCGCCTGTTACAAACATTAACAAACTATATACTGCCGGCACAATTGCAAAGGATGCGTTTTGAAGCAACACTACCGCAATGGTAATTGCCAAGGTGCCATTTTGTATCCCCGATTCGATAGCTATGGAGCGGGCTGCCTTTATTCCCAATCCGAAAAGTTTTGCTGAAAAATATCCTAAAAACATAGTTACAATATTCAACTGCAATGCAGCCATTCCTGCCTGCTCAAAATAGGAAAAAAAATTTGCTCGCTCTTTAATGATTAAGCCCACAATAATTAATGCCAGCACCGCACCGGAAGCAATACGCACAGGTTTTTCCATCCTATCCGCAAAATTTGGGCAATACTTTCTTATTAATATCCCAATAATTATTGGTATAACCACTATCACAAAAATTTGTACTATTGTTGAAAGTATATCGAGTTCCACCATTTGCCCCACCCCCAAAAAATATTCCAAGGCAAAATTCACAATAAATGGAATCGTCAAAATGGTTATTAAGCTGCTAAAGGCCGTAAGCGTTACCGAAAGGGCCAAATCTGCTTTTGCCAGATGCGAAATTAAATTTGAAGTGGGTCCACCTGGGCAAGCGGCCAAAATCATAACTCCTATTGCTATTTCGGGTTGCATTGGGAAGAGTAATGTAATGCAAAAACCAATTAGCGGCAACAGCAGTAATTGATTTACCAACCCAATAAAAATAGCTTTTGGATAGCGGAATATTCTTTTAAAATCTGCTGCCTGTAGGGTTAGCCCCATCCCTAACATAATAATGATAAGCGACCCAGCGAGAATGATGGTAGAGATAGAATCCATTAAATATTATTTTAAGGGAAGATAATCAAATTGTTTTTAGGGTTGCCATTTGAATAGTAACCATAAAACTTCCTCCTCATTCCGATTTCTTGAAGGTTTTCCGTAAAAATATGGGTCGACTCATATAAATTATTTACAGTTCTATAAATAGATTTCGTTGGCTTATTATATTTAGTAAATTACATAATTCCAACATTGAGAATATTAATTCCATTTTTTATAACTCTCATAGCAATTAAAACTCTAAAGTTGAAATAAAAAAAACCGCGACCCTCCCAGGTTGCGGTTTTACAATTTTAAGCATTTCCCAATTTTCCCTTCGGGGATTAGGGACTTTTATTTCACTTCTTCAAAATCTACATCTTCAACGTCGCTGTTTTCAGCGCCACCTCCGGTGTTTCCCTGCTCTGCTCCTGCATCACCGGTTGGGGCGCCTTGCTGGTCTGCCTGGGCTTTGTACATTTCTTCGGAAGCAGTTTTCCAAGCTTCGTTTATTTTATCCAAAGCAGGCTGAATGTTGCTTACCTCTTTGGTTTCGTACGCTTTTTTCAATTCTTCCAAAGCATCTTCAATTGGCTTCTTTTTATCATCAGATAATTTGTCGCCAAACTCTTTCAGTTGCTTTTCAGTTTGGAAAATCATTGCATCAGCCTCGTTCAATTTGTCCACTTTTTCTTTTGCGGCTTTGTCGCTTTCAGCATTCGTTTCCGCATCTGCTTTCATCTTTTTGATTTCCTCTTCTGTAAGTCCGGAAGAAGCCTCAATACGGATGTCCTGCGTTTTGTTGGTAGCCTTATCGGTAGCGCTAACTTTAATGATACCGTTGGCATCAATATCAAACGTTACTTCAATTTGTGGCGTTCCTCGCTGCGCTGGTGGAATTCCATCTAAGTGGAAACGACCAATTGTTTTATTGTCGTTCGCCATTGGCCGCTCCCCTTGCAATACGTGGATTTCCACACTCGGCTGATTATCGGCAGCCGTAGAGAAAACCTGGCTTTTCTTGGTTGGGATGGTAGTATTGGCCTCAATCAATTTAGTCATTACACCGCCCATTGTTTCAATACCAAGGGAAAGTGGAGTTACATCCAAAAGAAGTACGTCTTTTACATCACCCGTCAAAACACCACCTTGGATTGCGGCACCCACGGCAACTACTTCATCTGGGTTTACACCTTTGTGTGGTTTTTTTCCGAAGAATTTTTCCACCGCTTCCTGAACTGCCGGAATACGGGTAGAACCACCTACAAGAATTACTTCATCAATATCGCTTTTGCTCAAACCAGCAGCTTTCATCGCGGTTTCGCAAGGTTTCATTGTTCTTTTTACCAAGTCGTCAATCAATTGCTCAAACTTCGCACGCGTCAAGGTTTTTACCAAGTGTTTTGGTCCGCTTGCAGTTGCAGTAATATAAGGTAAATTGATTTCGGTTTGGGCTGCAGAGGAAAGCTCAATTTTAGCTTTTTCAGCGGCTTCCTTTAAACGCTGCAATGCCATTGGATCTTTACGAAGATCAAAATCTTCTTCGGCCTTAAAGTCATCTGCCAACCAATTGATTATTTTTTGGTCCACATCATCACCCCCTAAGTGAGTATCTCCATCGGTTGCAAGTACTTCAAAAACGCCATCACCCAATTCAAGGATACTAACATCGTGCGTACCGCCACCAAAGTCAAAAACCACAACTTTTTGGTCGGTTCCTTTTTTGTCAAGACCGTATGCAAGTGCCGCAGCAGTTGGCTCGTTGATAATTCTTTCAACTTTAAGTCCAGCAATTTCTCCCGCTTCCTTGGTTGCGTGACGTTGGCTATCGTTAAAATATGCAGGAACGGTAATTACCGCTCGGGTAACGTCCTGGCCCAAATAATCTTCAGCGGTTTTCTTCATTTTCTGAAGAATCATCGCGCTCAGTTCCTGTGGGGTATAAAGACGGCCGTCAATATCCACACGGGCGGTGTCGTTGTCACCTTTTACTACTTTGTAAGCTGCGTGTTCCGCTTCGTTTTTAGATTCTGAATATTTGTTCCCCATAAATCTTTTTATGGAGCTAATGGTTTTTGTAGGGTTTGTAACTGCCTGACGTTTTGCAGGGTCACCTACTTTAATTTCGCCACCTTCCACAAATGCAATTACGGAAGGAGTTGTTCTTTTTCCTTCGGCGTTAGGAATAACTACCGGCTCGCTACCTTCCATTACGGCAACGCAGGAGTTGGTTGTACCTAAGTCGATTCCAATTATTTTACTCATAATTATATTATTTGTTGTTTATAGTTTATTGTTGTGCAATCTTTTTACGGGGTGTTTAAGTCAATGATTGTGCCAGCGGAAAACTACTGCCATGATGTCAGAATTTTAATTAAAGTTTTGGTGGTCATAGGCTAAGATCACCTCCAAATTCCAAAAATAAATATTTGGAATTTGGGATTTATTTTTTTGGAATTTCTTTTTTGATTTTGGAATATTTCCATAATTTTGGAATAAATCCAACACCATGTTTTTGAATTGCCATACTTATTATAGCCTCCGCTACGGAACTCTAAAAATCAGCGATTTGCTTGAACTTGGGCAACAAAAGGGTGCGATTGCTATGGCACTTACGGATGTAAATTCCACCTCCGCCTCTTTGGAATTTGTGCGTCTTTCTTCCGAATATAATGTGAAACCAATCTTGGGCGTGGATTTCAGAATTGGGGCAAAACAGCAATTTGTAATGCTGGCAGAAAACAATGAAGGTTTTAAAAATATAAATGAATATTTGTCCAAATTTCTGCACGACCGCGAAGGTTCGGAAAACCTTAAAATTCCTTCCAAAGCAAAGCAGCTTCCTCACACTTTCGTTATTTATCCCTTTGCTTTCTTTGAAGGCGAAACGCTTTCGGAAAACGAATTTATCGGTGTAAAATTGGAGGATATAAATCGTTTGAAATTCTCGCCGTGGAAAAATAGACCGGAGAAATTGGTGGTATTGCATACGGTTACCTTTCAGAATAAAAAAGGCTTCAACACCCATCGATTGCTCCGCGCGATTGACAACAATACGCTGCTCAGCAAATTGCCAATTTCGGAACAGGCGAGTGAAAATGACATTTTTATTTCCGAAGAAAAACTGAAAAAATCTTTTGAGGAATTTCCGCAACTCATTGAGAATACTGAAAATCTTTTGAAGCGATGCAACATTCAGTTCGATTTTTCAAAAGAGAAAACCTGCAACCAAAAATCGTACACCGCAAATGAAGAATTGGATTTTCGTCTGCTGAAAAAATTGGCGTATGCGGGAATTCCCTATCGCTACAAACGTCCCGGCGCACGGGTAATGGCGCGCATTGAAAAGGAATTGGGCATCATTCGCGAAAAAGGGTTTGTGTCCTATTTTCTAATCAATTGGAAAATATTGAAATACGCCCGTAGCAAAGGCTATTTCTACGTGGGCCGCGGCAGTGGTGCAAACAGTATTGTTGCGTATTTGCTTCGGATTACCGATGTTGACCCCGTGGAACTCGATCTTTATTTTGAACGGTTTATAAATCTATACCGAAAAAATCCGCCCGATTTCGATATTGATTTTTCGTGGCAGGATCGAGACGATATTACGGATTTTATTTTCGAAAAATTCAAAAACACTGCGCTGATTGCCGTTTATAACACCTTCAAATTTAGGGCATCCGTTCGGGAATTGGGAAAGGTTTTTGGTTTGCCAAAAGAGGAAATTGACAAACTTTCCAGCCAAGATTGCGATTTCAAAAAACTGGACAAACTTTCGCAATTGGTAATTGTTTACAGTAAGTATATTCAAGGTTTCCCGAATTATTTGGGCATTCATGCCGGCGGGATTTTAATTTCCGAAAAACCAATCCATTATTATGTTTCCACTTTTATACCGCCCAAAGGGTACGCCACCACACAGTTTGATATGGTAATCGCAGAGGATATCGGTCTTTATAAATTCGATATTTTAAGTCAGCGTGGGCTTGGCAAAATAAAGGATGCGGTGGAAATTGTGAAATACAACCACCCCGAAAAAAAACCGTTGGACATTCACGACATCAAACGCTTTAAAAAAGACGAAAAAATAAAAACCCTTTTGCGCAGTGCCCAGGCAATCGGTTGTTTTTACGTTGAATCGCCCGCCATGCGGATGCTGATGAAAAAATTGCATGTGGACGATTATCTCGGTTTGGTGGCGGCAAGTTCGGTAATCCGGCCCGGCGTTGCCAAAAGCGGAATGATGCGCGAGTATGTTATGCGCCACCGTTTTCCCGAAAAAAGAAAGGAAGCACACCCCGTTTTGCTGGATATTATGCCCGAAACCTATGGCGTGATGGTGTATCAGGAAGATGTGATAAAAGTGGCGCACCATTTTGGCGGATTGGATTTAAGTGAAGCCGATATGCTGCGGCGGGGCATGAGCGGGAAATTCCGCTCGCGGGAAGAATTCCAAAAAGTAAAGGACCGGTTTTTCAACAATTGTAAAACTTCCGGCAAAAACGAAGCCTTTACGGCAGATGTTTGGCGACAGATAGAGAGCTTTGCCGGCTACGCTTTTGCGAAGGGACACTCTGCTTCCTATGCGGTGGAAAGTTACCAAAGTCTTTTTTTGAAAGCCTATTTTCCGTTGGAATATATGGTGGCCACGCTCAACAATGGCGGCGGTTTTTACAGTGTAGAACTCTACGTGCACGAGGCGCGGATGCACGGCGGAAACATTTTGCAGCCCTGCATAAACCGCAGTTTTGGCGAAACGGTTATTTATGGGAAGGATATTTACATTGGCTTCGGATTTTTGCAATCATTCGAAACAAAAATTACTGAGAAAATAATTTCCGAACGCACTAAAAACGGAGTCTTTGAAAGTTTGGACGATTTTTTGGAACGCGTTTCCATCGGGATGGAACAGGTAACAATTCTCATAAAAATAAATGCGTTCCGGTTTACGGGAAGAAACAAGCGCGAACTGCTTTGGGAAGCCTATATGAAAATAAACAAGGTGAGTTTTGAGGAAAATGTGTACACGCTTTTCAAGCCAAAAAAAATTGATTACAAAACCCCTTCCCTACCGCACACCGCGCTGGAAGACGCTTTTGATGAAATGGAACTGTTGGGTTTCCCGTTGTGCAGCCCTTTTGAATTGCTTGCAAATGCTTCCGAAAATAAATTGCGGGCAACCCAACTTCCGCAGTTTACGGGAAAAACGGTCACTATTGAAGCCTATTTGGTAACCACCAAACAAACCCGAACCTCAAGAGGCGAGTATATGTACTTCGGAAATTTTGTGGACCGCGAAGGTTATTTTGTGGATACGGTCCATTTTCCGCCGGTCGCCAATCAATATCGCTTTCGCGGAAAAGGAATTTACAGCATCATCGGCAAAGTAATCGATGAATTTGACTGCATAACCATTGAAGTTATAAAAATGGAACGGCTTGCGATAATTCAGGATCCCCGGTACAGTCCAGCCCCCCTGCCCCCCGAAGGGGGAACCGTTACGGATAATAGGCGCACTACTTTAGAGAATAGACGTAAGTCGGCTGCGCTATAAGACTTAAGACTAAAAGGTTAGTTATGAGTTATGAGTTATGAGTTATGAAAAATAAATTTATTAGTCTTACGTGTTATGTTCCATCGTCTTATTTCAATTTAAAAAAATGAACGACAAAAGAAACATAGTACACATGGATTTGGACACATTTTTCGTGTCCTGCGAAAGGTTGCTCGACAGTAAGTTGATTGGGAAACCTGTGCTTATTGGCGGCACGAGCGACCGTGGCGTGGTGGCTTCGTGCAGTTATGAGGCGCGTTCGTTTGGCATCCATTCCGCAATGCCCATGAAGCTTGCGCGGCAACTGTGCCCCGAAGCGATTGTAGTTCGTGGCGACGCCGGAACTTACAGCAAATTTTCAGATACCGTTACCGATGTTATAAAGGAAAGTGTACCGCTCTACGAAAAATCTTCCGTAGATGAATTTTATATCGATTTAACGGGAATGGATAAATTTTTCGGTTGCGAAAAACTGGCTTCCGAATTGCGGCAGCGCATCATAAAGGAAACCGGATTGCCCATTTCCTTTGGACTTTCCATAAACAAAACCGTTTCGAAAATAGCAACCGGCGAAGCAAAACCCAACAATCAAATCCATATTTTAAAGGGAACCGAAAAACCGTTTCTTTCGCCTTTACCCGTAAATAAAATCCCGATGGTGGGCGAAGTAACCTACCGCGCTTTCTGCGATCTGGGAATAAAAAAAATAAAAACCATACAAGAAATGCCGGTGGAAATGATGGCAAAAGTTTTTGGAAAAAACGGGCAGACCATTTGGCAAAAGGCCAACGGCATAGACAATACGCCGGTGGAGCAATATACCGAACGAAAGTCCATTTCTACCGAGCGCAGTTTTGACCGCGATACTACCGATGTAAAAAAACTGGAGGGAATAATCGTTGCGATGGCTGAAAATCTGGTTTTCCAATTGCGGCGCGGCAACAAACTCACGGGTTGCGTAACCTTCAAGATTCGATATTCCGATTTTCAGACCTATACGGTGCAGCAAAAAATTCCGTACAGTTCCGCAGACCATAAAATTATTCCGGTGGTGATAGAACTTTTCCGGAAACTGTACCAACGCAGGCTTTTAGTGCGTATGGTGGGCGTTCGGTTCAGCCATTTGGTGGAGGGCGGTTTTCAGATAGACCTTTTTGACGACAATGAAAAAATAATAAATCTATACCACGCCATGGATAAAATGCGGGATCGTTTTGGCGACCGAGCCGTAATGCGCGCCGCAGGAATGGAGGCGACAAGCATTGGTCGTTGGAATCCGTTTACCGGTGCGCCGCCGCCGCTGTTGCCCAATAGACGGAGGTGAATCAAGGTTCAATGTTCAATAATAATTCATAATTCTGAATTCCTCATTCATGATTAAATAAGATGCTATCTTTGTTTTCAAAATAAATTTAAATGGAAAGTATCAGCGTTTTTGATATGCTATCAATCGGTGTGGGGCCTTCGAGTTCCCATACCTTAGGACCCTGGCGCGCCGCCTTGCGCTGGATCGCCGAACTGAAGGAAAAAAATCAGTTTCACGATGTAGTTGCCATTAACATAGATTTGTACGGTTCGCTCTCTCTTACCGGCAGAGGCCATGCCACAGATGTTGCGGTAATGTTGGGACTCACAGGGTTCGATCCCGTAACGTTTCCCATAGAAGATATCCAAAAGGAAATTGATTTTATAACTTCTCAAAACAAACTGAAACTAAACAATGAGCTCGATGTGCCTTTTGTGCCAAAGGAAAATATAATTTTCAATCGAAAGTTTCTGGAATTCCATCCCAACGGAATGACCTTCACGGCAACATTCACAAATGGTTCCAAAAAATCATCCTCGTTTTATTCCATTGGCGGCGGTTTTACGGTAAAGGAAGAGCGCACTAGAAAAAAAATCAAATTGGAAAAATTCGCCCAATTTCCATTTCCCATAGAAAAGGGAACCGAACTCTTGGCATATTGCAAGGCTGAAGGAAAAAGTATTTCAGAAATTGTTCTCGAAAACGAAAAATCACTAAGAACCGAAGCGGAAATAAACGAGGGCCTAAAGAAAATTTGGGATGTAATGCTAGATTCCATGTATGTGGGCGCACATACCGAGGGAATATTGCCCGGCGGCCTCAATGTAACCCGTCGCGCGTTCGATATGAATAAGAATTTAATAGGAAACGAGAAATACGCAGATGCTGAAGGATGGATTGCCGCCATCAGAAATACGGAGGTAAAGTTTCGGCAGATTTTGAAATGGGTTTCATGTTTTGCCCTTGCCGTGAATGAAGTAAATGCATCTTTGGGAAGAGTTGTAACTGCTCCCACCAATGGCAGTGCCGGAGTAATTCCAGCAGTTATGATGTATTATATGGTCATTGAAAATCACGATGCGAACTTTGACGACGTTCGTAAATTTTTGCTCACCTCGGGCGAGATTGGAAGTATTTTCAAAAAAGGGGCAACCATTTCCGCTGCCATGGGCGGTTGTCAGGCCGAGATTGGCGTATCATCATCCATGGCCGCGGGAGCTTTGTGCGAGTTGATGGGCGGAACTCCCGAACAATGCCTGATGGCCAGCGAAATTGCAATGGAACACCATTTGGGAATGACTTGCGACCCGATTGCCGGTTTGGTTCAAATACCTTGTATTGAAAGAAATGCAATGGGTGCAATAAAAGCTATTAACGCCTGCGAAATGGCTTTGGACAGCGACCCCAGCAAAGCAAAGGTTCCACTCGATAAAGTGATTGCTACCATGTGGGAAACTGCGAAGGATATGACTTCAAAATATAAAGAAACCAGCGAGGGCGGCTTGGCGGTACAGGTTAATATAAGTGATTGTTAATTATTCCTTGATACAACTGCCAATACGGCGAGAATCTATAATATTGAAAATTTTCCAACTGTCATCCGTATAGACTAATGTAATGGAATTCGCCCCACAATGGCTAAATTTTCCCTCCATATAAAATTCATACGGCGTCCAAACATGTGCAATGTTGCCATCACTTTGCACCACATAATCCTTTAATCGTTCCTCCCATTTCTGGGCTTTGGCCGTAGTGGCCGCATACTTCAATAAATCCGATGGACGTACATTTCGTAATATATTTTGTTGTTCCGTATTTAAATAAGCAGTCTGCATAGTCATATACGGATGCATCACCGATTTCATTTTAACCGTATCTCCCACTTGATATGCATCCATGAAAATATCGACAATTATTTTCCCGTTTTCCTTTGTAAGCGATTCCTGCGAAAAACAAAGAGAAGATAGAGCGAATGTAAATATTAATAACAATGATTTCATATTCGAAAATTTATTGGTTCCTTATCAAAAGTAGTATTTTTACAGATTATTATATTTAATTTTCAAAAATATGTCAACGGCCAAAAAAGAATATAAGCGTATCACTACCAAAACATTAGTTGATATGAAAAAGAGAGGGGAAAAAATATCTATGCTTACTGCATATGATTTCACAATGGCCAAAATCGTAGATAGCGCGGGAATAGATGTGATCTTAGTAGGCGATTCTGCATCCAACGTTATGGCTGGACATGAAACTACCCTTCCCATTACTTTAGACCAAATGATTTATCATGCTGCCTCGGTAGTTCGCGCAATTGAACGAAGCTTGGTGGTTGTGGATTTGCCATTCGGAAGCTATCAAAGTGACCCAAAGGAAGCTTTACGTTCGTCTATTCGAATTATGAAAGAAAGCGGTGGACACGCGGTAAAACTGGAAGGCGGAAAGGAAATTAAGGAATCCATAAAGCGAATTTTAAATGCAGGAATTCCGGTTATGGGCCATTTAGGTTTAACTCCGCAATCCATTTATAAATTTGGAACATACACCGTTCGCGCCAAAGAAGAAGAGGAAGCTGAAAAATTAATTCAAGATGCAATTATGCTTGAAAAAACAGGATGTTTTGCCGTAGTTTTGGAAAAAGTGCCCGCGAAACTTGCTAAGGATGTTGCCGAAAGAATCAGTATTCCCGTAATCGGAATCGGTGCGGGTAACGGTGTTGACGGGCAGGTTTTGGTAACGCACGATATGATCGGGATGACCCACGAATTCAATCCACGTTTTCTTCGTCGTTACTTAGATCTTTACTCGGAAATGAAAAACGCCTTCAGTAAATATAGCAATGATGTGAAAAGTGGTGATTTTCCTAATGACAATGAACAATATTAAATCTGATTTTTAGATTATTGAATTAGACATATCCGATAATCGAATAATCAAACAATCCAATATCCAACAATCCCATAAACATACTACAAAGGAGAATCTTCAAATTTTATTTGAGGACAATCATCTAATTGTGGTAAACAAACGCTCGGGTGATATTGTGCAAGGTGACAAAACCGGCGATGCTCCGCTTTCTGAAATAGTGAAGGAATATATTGCAGAAAAATACAACAAGCCTGGCGCTGTTTTTTTAGGAGTAGTCCATCGGTTGGACCGCCCTACAAGTGGGCTTGTGGTTTTCGCCAAAACTTCCAAAGCGTTGGCACGTTTGAACAAAATGTTCGCGGAAAGGGAAACGGAAAAAATATATTGGGCAATCGTTAAAAACCCACCCCCAAAACCCGAAGATACGGTTGTCCATTTTCTGAAAAGAAATCCGAAACAGAACAAAAGTTACGCCCACAACAAGGAAGTGCCTGAAAGCAAAAAAGCCATTCTTCATTATAAACTTCTTAAAAAATTAGAGCATTATTACTTAATGGAAATTTCATTGGAAACTGGGAGGCACCATCAAATAAGGGCACAACTTTCAGCCCTGGGCTGCCCAATAAAAGGTGACTTAAAATATGGTTTTGACAGAAGTAATGCAGATGGCAGTATCCATCTTCACGCCACACGGCTGACGCTGGTCCATCCCGTTAAAAAAGAAGAAATTACAATTGTGGCACCACCCCCCCACGAAACTATTTGGAACGCTTGCAACTAAAGCTTTATCAAATTTTTCTTTAATGCAAATATTACCAATCCGACCCTGTTTTTGATTTTTAATCGTGAAAAAAGATCGTGTCTGTAACCATCAATGGTTTTTGGACTTAATCCCATAATATCGGCGATTTCTTTATAAGTCATTTCAGAGCAAGCCAGCTGAATAAAAGTGAGTTCGTTTTCCCGTAAATCAATCAACGCCATTTCTTCGTCCGGTGTTACGCTGTGCAATAGTGTGTCTGAAACTTTTTCGGAATGATAAAATCCTTTTTCCATCAATTCTTCCAAGGCGTGATTGAGAATTTCCGGGTGAATGTCTTTCAGCAAATATCCTTTTGCGCCTTTGCGCAACATTTTCAGGATTTTCTGTTCGTCATCTTCCATTGTAAGGGCCAAGGTCTTGATTTTTGGGTGGTTCACCATTAACCATTCCGCGGTTTCAAAACCATCCATTACCGGCATGTTGATATCGAGCAAAACGACATCCGGTAAAATGGTTTCCCTTTTAAATCGCTCCTGCAATTCCAAACCATTTTTTGCGTGAAAAAGAACCTGAAAATTTGCGAATGAGTTGATCAGCTTCTCCAACGAACCGGCAAAAAGGGAATGATCATCAACAATGGCGATGGTATGTTTTGGTTCCTCAAACATTAATGATTTTTATAAGGATATTTTATATGCAGTTTCGTGCCGCTTCCTTTTTCTGAAGATAATGAAAATTCGGCATTCAGCAGTTCGGCCCTGCTTTTCATGGTCTCCATTCCTGAACTGTCGGTCTGCTGCGAGGTGTCAAAACCAACCCCATCATCGGTGGCAGTTATTTCAAGAAAATTTTCTTTATAATCTAAATGTACCAATAATGTAGAGGCCTTGGCATGTTTAATGACATTTGAGAGAAATTCCTGAAGAATCCTAAATACAATTATTTCATTGGCATTGTTGAGGGGCACGATATCTCCGGTAATTTCACAGGAAGCTTTTAGATAATCCAGGCGGTTGAAGCGATCCAACTCCACTTGTATGGATTTTAGAAGGCCGTTCTTTAAAACCACATCATTATTGAGCACTTTGGAAAGCGAGCGAATTTCCTGTACGGTTTCCTGAACCACACCTTTAGTTTCCTTTATTTGTCCGTGGTAAATTTCCGGAGTCGCATTCATCAAAACATTTAGCTGTATGTTGGCCACGGAAAGCAGCTGGCCCACGTTGTCATGTAGTTCCCAGGCTATGTTTTTTAAGGTTTGTTCCTGAATTTCTATCTGTGAATCGGCCAATTCTCTTTGATAGCGCCTTTCGGCTTCGTAGCGTTCATTTAGAAATTTGTTCTTTCTTCTTTGGAAGGCAATAAAAAAAATAACAACAAATAAAACCAGAAGAAATATGATAGTTATAAAATAAACTAATAAGAGGATTTCTTCTTTTTTGAGCATACTAAAAAACCAAGAGTATAAATGGAATACATAAAAATGTTTCCGTACAACAATACATTTGACCGCAAAGTAACAAATAATTCATTTCCCTCCTTTAGATTATAGTATTGAATAAATAATTCCACCGGGGTTAAACATAAATTGAACATTAACACGCCCACGGAGATATAAAAGGGAAGGGACCATTTTAGCGCCAGTATCAAATCACTTCGCAACAGTTCAAAATAAAACAGAACGATACTAAAAAAGAGCAATATTGTACCCGCAATGCTCACATAGGGCGAATAGCCCTTGAAAAAGATATCGGTAAAGATGAAGATTAGAGTGGAGGAAAGTAAAAATATACCCACCGCAACTCCGAAAATTGTTTTCCAATAATCCTTCCTTACGAAGGAAATGAAATAAAAAATATAGAAGGTATAACTAACCAGTATATAAATATTATACCACCAGTAATTTTCCGCAAAGGGAGTGTCCTTTACAAAAGAAAAAAGTTCATAATTTGAAAAATATGCACCCGGGGAATAGAGGCCCACAGTTTCCACAAAGACCGTTAGCCATAAAAATTGAACTAAATATTTAGTATTCTTAAAGGGTGATGAAGTTTTTTTTAAGTAGTATGTGCCCGCTAAAGCAGCTAAAACCTCCAATATATAAATAGGAAGTATGTAAAGCAAAAAATCATTGAATCCCAAAATTTAATAATTTTTCGGCGGAAATCCGCTAACGCCTTGGTTTAATGGCTCTAAATTATAATTGTTTGGTGAACCCGGAGTAACTCCCAAAGTAGGCGCCAAAAATACAGTTGCCTTGTCATTCGTGGCACTGTCATAGGCCGCGAAATATATGCGAACGCCGGGCTGTGGCCCCAAGCCGGTTCCTGCCTTTATATAATCCAAAAATTGCTGAAGTTCAGCCACGCTGAATAAAAACTCACGAGTATCCACCGAGCCCATGGCGCGTTCAATATCCACGGCGCGTGTCGCTACCCAATTATCCTGCAGTTGTCTAGCTTCGGTAACAGTAATACAATTTGATGGTTTTGACATAATTGAAAAGGTTTAGTTGATTATTTTCGGAAACGAAAGTAGCGAAAACAATTAAATAAGAACTTTTTAGTAACCATAAACAGGGAAAATCCTATTATAAAAAAGGGTTTTTCCTGTATAACTGTAAGATTTTTTTCTTACAACAGTTGTAATTTTACAATATTGATATTTAATATTTGAATTGTGGGTCCACCAAAATTGCACAATTTGACAATGCCTAATTAAAAAAAGGAATGCAATTGCGCATTCCTTCTATTCCTCATTATTTACCGGAAGATCGTATCCATTGATTTCCTGCAACATTCCGAGGAGAGAATCCTGCGTTTAAACCTAAGGGCGTTTGATTATATAATTGCATTTTTGGTAAATTCAAGGTCTTCGGGAGAAATGCGTTCTTTGTATTTGAAATTCATCCTTAAAAATCTGAGCAGTATCTTTTTTGATAAATTTTAATAATACAATTTTTTTGCACTATCACCCGAACCACCCATCCCTATCCAAGCTTCTGTATTGAATGGCTTCGGAAATGTGATTGCCGGTTATGCTTTCGGAAGCTTCCAAATCGGCAATCGTGCGCGATACCTTTAAAATTCTATCGTAGGCGCGGGCAGAAAGATTCAACCGTTCCATTGCGGTTTTTAAAAGTTGTAGCGAGGCTTCGTCCAATTTACAGAATTCCCGAATTTGCTTCACACCCATTTGAGCGTTATAGTGAATATTTTCAAAAGCCAAAAACCGTTCACTCTGTATTTTTCGGGCGTTTGTAACGCGTTCTCGAATAATGATGCTGGCTTCGCCACGTCGCTCTTCACTCAACTTTTCAAAAGGAACGGGTGTTACTTCAATATGAATATCAATTCGGTCCAAAAGTGGGCCTGAAATTTTGCTCAAATAGCGTTGCATTTCAGCAGGCGAAGACATCACTGGGGCATCGGGATCGTTGAAATACCCTCCCGGACTTGGGTTCATACTTGCAACGAGCATAAAACTAGAAGGGTAGGTAACGGTAAATTTTGCGCGGGAAATTGTCACATCCCGATCTTCGAGCGGTTGTCGCATTACTTCCAAAACGCCGCGTTTAAATTCAGGCAATTCATCCAAAAAAAGTACGCCGTTGTGCGCCAAACTTATTTCGCCGGGCTGTGGATATTGCCCGCCGCCAACCAAAGCAACGTCGCTTATAGTGTGATGGGGGCTTCGGAAAGGCCGCGAAGTCATAATTCCGCCTTTTTCCATCGTGCGCCCGGCGACACTGTGGATTTTTGTGGTTTCCAAACTTTCCTGCAAAGTCATCGGCGGTAATATGCTCGGGAGTCTTTTGGCGAGCATCGTTTTTCCCGACCCAGGCGGGCCTATCAAAATTATGTTGTGGCCGCCAGCAGCCGCAATTTCCATACATCTTTTTATTGATTCCTGTCCTTTCACATCGGCAAAATCGAATTCGGGATGCTCCAAATGCTCATAAAATTCAGCATTCATGTCCACCTCGGTTTTTTCCAAGGGAATATTTTCGTTGAAAAAATCGATTACTTCTTTTATATTCTCAATTCCAAAAACATCAATTCCCTCAACAATGGCAGCCTCTTTAGCGTTTTGTTTTGGAAGAATAAACCCTTTAAAGCCTTCTTCCTTGGCTTTTATGGAAATAGGCAACGCGCCGCGAATGGGCTGCAGATTTCCATCCAATGAAAGTTCACCCATAATAATATATTCCGACAGGGGATTTTGCTCTTCAATCTGTTCTGTGGCGACGAGAATTCCCATCGCCAATGTAAGATCATACGCAGAGCCCTCCTTCCGCAGATCGGCGGGCGACATATTCAAAATCAATTTTTTTCCGGGAATTTTGTAACCGTTGTTTTGAAGTGCGGCAGCAATGCGGTAATTGCTCTCGCGGATGGCATTATCCGGAAGACCCACCAAGTGATATCCAATTCCGGAATCAACATTTACTTCCACCGTAATTGTAGTAGCTTCCACCCCAAAAACAGCACTTCCATAGACTTTTGTAAGCATAAAATGATTGTTATAAACGGGGAGTTTACAAGGGAAAGATATGAAAAAGTTATAAGTTGCGCGTTGTAAGCCTGAAGATTATGTTCTATTTTTTAAAAACTTGGCAATTAACTTTTGGGTTGAATTATTTTTAATTTCTGAAGTATCGCCATTCTCAATTGCTGACAGCGTTTCTTTTGCAACATTTTTTCCGAGCTCCACACCCCATTGGTCATAACTGAAAATATTCCAAATGATGCCTTGCACAAAGAGTTTGTGCTCATACAATGCCACAAGACTCCCTAAGTTTTCCGGAGTCAATTCTTCAATTAAAATGGTGTTTGACGGTTTGTTTCCTTCAAATGATTTAAAGGAGTTATCAACTTTTTTATTGTGGGTTCCTCCCCATAATGCCTCCGTTTGCGCAAAAAAATTAGCCATCAAAATAAAATGGTTCTTGTTGTTGCCATGGAGAGATTTTGAAAAACCAATAAAGTCCGTCGGAATCAATTTTGTGCCTTGGTGCAAAAGTTGGAAATAGGCGTGCTGGGAATTGCTGCCCACATTTCCCCAAACAATATTTCCGGTTTGATATTCAATTTTATTACCATTTCGGTCTACACTTTTTCCGTTGCTCTCCATAAATGCTTGCTGCAAATAAGGAACAAGTTTGTGCAAATATTGAGAATATGCCACGACGGCTTCACTTTCAGCTTTAAAAAAATTGTTGTACCAAACTGAAAGAAGGCCGAAAATTACGGGAATGTTTTTGTTAAATTCCTCATTTCTGAAATGCTTATCCATTTCAAAAGCACCTTTTAAAAGTGCCTCAAAATTTTTATACCCTAAAGCGCAGCAAATTGATAATCCAACTGAGCTCCACAGTGAAAATCGACCTCCGACCCAATCGTCCATTGGAAAAATGTTATTTTGGGAGATACCAAATTCCCTCGCACCTTTTTCATTTGTCGAGACAGCAACGAAATGTTTTTGCAGATCACTTTCATTCCCCTGTTGAAGAAACCAAGTTTTTACCACATTCGCATTTGCGATGGTTTCCTGTGTTGAAAAGCTTTTGGATACGATAATGAAAATAGTTGTTTCCGGATTGAGGGTTTTGAGTTTCTCCACAACATCATCGCCATCAATATTGGCAATGAAATGGGTTTTGAGATGGTTTCTATAGAAATGAAGCGCTTCCGAAATCATTTCTGGACCCAAATGACTGCCGCCAATTCCTACGTTAACAATGTCGGTTATTTTTTTTCCCGTGAAACCAGCGTGATTGCCATTGATAATCGCTTCGGAAAAAGACTTCATTTTGTTGAGGGTTTCCTTTACCTCCGGTTTCATATTATCGAAATCCCGCAAGGCCGTGTGCAAAACGGCACGATTTTCAGTTTGATTTATTTTCTCTCCAAAAAATTGTTGGTTTATGGCATCTTTCAATTTTACCTCATTGGCAAGCGCGAGCAACAAGGATATAGTTTTCTCATTAATTCGATTTTTTGAATAATCAACATAAAAATTATTCCATTCAATACTAAAACGATCTGCGCGAAGAAAATCCTCTGAAAAAATTTCCTGCATTTCTTGCGTTTGGATTTCCTGAAAATGCATTTCAAGTGCTTTCCAAGCTTCAGTTTTCGTAGGATTTATTGCGGGTAAGGACATTTTTAATTTTTGATAGATTTTTTGAATGTAATGATATTTCCGTTTTTGGTCGAATTTCGATTTTCAAAAACTTAATTTTTTTAATTTCATTGAATTTCCTTTGGAATTTTCAGTCGATAATAATCAATTAAGCCATCAATAGGCCTTTGCACAATATTGCCGAGCGTAAGATTCTTCTCTGAAAAACATTCCTGAATTATTTCCTTTGAAAAATGGGCGATGGAACCTATAAAATGTATCGGGACGTGATGCGCCTGTTCATAACAGACAATTCTATTTTCGATAAAAATCGAGATACCTTCTTTTATGAGCTTATAAAAATAGGAGTTCATTGTCTTGACACGGGAATTATTATTAAAAATGAACTGCGCAAAAGATGCCAAATATGCATTGGGATTTGCTTTTTTGTAAAGATTCATTTTTATATCGTCCGCTTCAAGATTGTAAATTTTCTCAAATTCCAAAGCTAGTCCTGACGGCATTTTACGATAATAATAATCACGAATTAATCTTTTTCCGAAATAATTTCCGCTGGCCTCATCCATTAAAATAAACCCCAATGAGGCTATTGGGGTATGTATATTTTTTCCGTCAAAATAGCAACTGTTGCTTCCGGTGCCCAAAATACAGACAATTCCAGGCTTGGTGGTTGTGGCGTAAACGGCGGCAGTCATATCTTCGTAGACGCTAATTTTGGCATTCAAGAAAATTTCTTCCAAAACTACCTTCAAAATATTTCGTGGGGTCGGAGTACCACAGCCGGCGCCATAGAAATCGAGAACTTCCACAGTGTCAAAAACATTTTTCAAAGTTATGTTTTCAGAAATACGTTGCTGCATTTCCTCCTTTGGAATGACGGTTGGATTCAAGCCTAAAGTGGCTGTTTTAAAGATAATTTTACTAGAATTATCCAACAGAACCCAATCACATTTTGTAGAGCCACCATCGATTATTAAGGTCATTAGCTATAGAGTTGCAACGTGAGCGGCCAGATCTACAAGTTTTGCGGAATAGCCATATTCATTATCATACCAGGCAACTAACTTAAAGAAATTTTCGTTTAGCGCTATGCCGGCATTAGCGTCAAAAGTACAAATATGTGGATCGGTCACAAAATCTTGTGAAACTACAGGATCCTCAGTATAGTTTACGATTCCGTGATATTCATTTTCAGAAGCATTTTTGAAGAGCGCTTTAATATCAGCATATGTGGCGGATTTTTTGGTTCGGACGGTTAAATCAACTACAGAAACATCAGCAGTTGGTACGCGAAAAGCCATTCCGGTCAATTTTCCCTTCAATTCGGGAATAACCTTAGTTACTGCAACCGCGGCGCCAGTAGTTGTGGGAATGATATTATTTATGGCAGCACGACCCATTCTATAGTTCTTTTTGGAGGGTTGATCCACTGTTGATTGGGAAGCTGTTACGGAATGAACGGTGGTCATAAGCGCTTCAACAATTTCATATTCATCATGGATAATTTTTGCCATTGGCGCGAGGCAATTTGTGGTGCAGGAAGCGTTCGAAATTATTGTATCGTTTGGCTTCACTTCGTTATGATTAACACCCATAACGAACATAGGAGCAGTTTTGGAGGGAGCGGAAATTATAACTTTTTCCGCGCCCGCTTTCAAATGTGCCGAAGCGGTATCCATTTCCTTAAAAATTCCGGTGCAATCAATAATTATCTTTGCGTTCGCTTCTTTCCATTTAAGGTTTTCCGGATTTTTCTCGGAAGTCACTCTTATTTTTTTACCATCTACAATCAAGTTTCCTTCCTCCGTTTTGATTGTACCGGGATACTTTCCGTGTACGGAATCATATTTTAATAGATATGCGAGGTGCTCAACATCCAATAAATCGTTTACGGCTACAATTTCAATATCCTCTCTTTGTGCGGCAATGCGAAAGGCAATCCGTCCTATTCGGCCGAAGCCATTAATTCCTATTTTTGTTTTCATTTATATGTTTTTATTTTAAGTAATTATATTGAAATGATATCTGCCACGCGAATTAGCTCCTTGTCCATTTCAACATTACCAGTAATCGTTTCTGAAAAAGGAACAGAAACTACTTTATTGTGAACTATTCCTATCATTACATTTGTTTCCCCCCTCAAAATTGCATCAATTGCGCCCACTCCCAAACGGCTTGCTAGCACCCGATCATAACAACTGGGCGAACCCCCGCGCTGAATGTGACCAAGAACCGTAACCCTAACTTCATATTCGGTCAGATTTTCTTCAATATATTGGGCCAATTCAAAAATGTTTTTTCCGCTTTTATCGCCTTCTGAAATGACAACGATACTGGAAGTTTTTCCGGATTTTTTGCTTCGGCTTAAGGATTCAAGCAAGCGTTCACGACCCATGTTCTGTTCTGGGATAAGAATTTCTTCCGCACCGGCTCCAATTCCAGCGTTTAGCGCAATATCACCCGCATCGCGCCCCATAACTTCCACCAAAAATAGACGATTGTGTGAATTTGCAGTGTCACGTATTTTATCAATGGCTTCAACAACCGTGTTTAAGGCTGTGTCATAACCTATTGTATAATCCGTGCCGTGAATGTCGTTGTCAATGGTGCCGGGTATGCCTACAATGGGAAAGTTAAATTCCTCAGCGAAGCGAGATGCCCCTGCAAACGTTCCGTCGCCACCGATAACGACCAAGGCATCAATATTTTCGCTTTGAAGATTATTAAAGGCTTTTTTTCTACCGGCCGCTGTTCTAAATTCTTTTGAGCGGGCGGATTTAAGAAAAGTTCCGCCACGATTGATAATGTTTTTTACCGAACGGGCATCCAATTCCTTGAAATCACCTTCAATCAACCCTTGAAGTCCTCGATAAACTCCCACACAATCTACCTTGTGATAGGCGCACGATCTGACCACGGCACGTATAGCTGCATTCATTCCGGGCGCATCGCCACCACTTGTTAATACTCCTATTTTTTTAAGTATTTTCATAGATTTGAAAGTTACTATTATTGTTTATTCTTCAAAAAGATTTTTTTCAGAAAAAATACGTGTAAGTACGTATTGTGGAAATTTAAGAACTGATATATATTTGAATCATAGAATTAGTGGATAAATGCACAAAGCAATATTTTTTGTGGGGATAGAAAATATTATTAGTGCACATTAAAGTTTACTAAGTTAGGTTTGTTAAAGAATTCCGGCCAATGGCCGGGATTCTTTTTTTATACCCTCTCATTTGTGAAGGTAATCTTTAATATTTGGTTTGTTTTATCGGTTACTTTAAAGCTCTCATCCATTCGGTAGCCTACTACCCAAACAATTTTTTGCTCGCTAATGAGCAACCAGATTTTTTCCTTTTCATTCAATGATAGCCTTTCGTCCTTAAAAAATTTACTCAATTTCTTCCTGCCAGTCATCCCAAAAGGAATAAAGCTATCGCCTTTTCTCCACTTTCTGAGAATTAAAGGAAACTTTAATTTTTCTGAGGCAACGTAAATTATGTGTTTTCCTATTTCACTTATATCTTTAGTTGGTTTTATTTCTAATTTTATGGGGGTTTCACTCCCCAGTTCGGTAATTAAAAATTCTTCGGAGGTCTTTTCGTTCGCGATTTTGGTGAGCAATAAAGTATTCCGATTTTTTAGAAGTTGATGTGTCGTTGACAATAGTTTTTTACCCGTTTGGGCGTACAATAAATTTGAAACATCATCCCATTCCGTAAATCCGAACCCGTGCAATAGTTCATAAAGCAGAGCCTCCGTATGTGGCAATTGCTTGATTTTTTCGACATCAATTTTATACGATTCTTCCACCTGCGTAACCGTTAAATTAAAGACTATAAGCATATAATCTTCAATTAAATTTTGTGAAGCCAGCAAGTTGCGTTGCGTTTTCTGAAAATTTTTTAAAAGCGCCTCATTGGTTTCCTTTAATTGTGGCACAACCTGTAATCGTAGCTTATTTCGAAGATAATCCGTCTTTTTATTGCTGCTGTCCTCACGCCATTCATAATTGCGATCAACCGCGAATTGCAAAATTTCTTCGCGAGAAAAATTTAAAAGAGGCCTAATTATTTTATTGTGGACAATGGGAATTCCGGTCAATCCGGATAATCCTGTGCCTCGTCCAAAGTTGATGAGAAAGGTTTCCAAATTGTCGTCCAAATGATGGGCTGTCAGCAGATAATCATATTCATATTCAGAAATTAATTCGTCAAACCAGTTGTATCGAAGTTCACGGGCGGCCATTTGGGTTGAAATTTTGTGTTCTGCCGCAAATTTTATTGTGTCAAAAGTTTCTGTGAAAACGGGAATTGAAAGATTGTTTGCCAAACCCACTACAAACTTTTCATCGTCATCACTTTCCGCATCGCGTAATGAAAAATTACAATGCACCAATGCAATTTGAGGATTTAAGTTTTTCATCAAATGTGTCAAAACAACACTGTCAAGCCCTCCACTGCAGGCAATGAGCAGTTTTTTCCCCAATAAAAATGAAAAATTTTGTTTTATTTGGTTATTAAATTTCGCTTGCAAACGTTGTTCTTTTTAAAATAAGTTAATCAAGATTCCAGCAATTACTGCTATCCCGAAGCTCAGCATTGTGCCTATAAGCACGTATTCTGTTTTCAATGTTTCATTGTTTCCGTAACGAAGAATGGATTTAGCGGCAATCAAAAACCCAACGGCAGAATACTGTGAAACGATGATAAGGGTGAGCGTTAAAAGCCGCTCCAACACACCTATTACTTTACCGGCATTTGGCATTTCATTATCGCTGGTAACTTGAATTTCCGTAGCTAGGAATACTTCCTTTATAAAAATATTGGCTGGTTTTAGACAAATTAAATAGGCAGTCATAATCAGCAAATACTTGAAGTTTATTTGAATATTGAAATTTGGATCAATCCCATACCATTTATTGAAGAGAATCACAACAACTAGTATGACTAGTAAATGAACGGCTTGATCTATAAAAAATGCGTACCGACCAAGGGTTTTGTTATTGATCAAAAATCTTTTAAAACCGTCAATCAAAAAATGGGTTGATGCTATAATTGTGGCAGCCAGGACGAAATTAAGCTGAAGGGAAAACAGCCAAGATAGCGCAAAGCACACAAGGGCATGCCAATACAAAAAAGGACTTTTAAAACCTGCCGAATTTTTTTGTTTTGCCAATTTTCCGGTCTGAAAAAAGTAGTCTAGGCACAAATGCGCAATAAATTGTAGAAGTAATAATTCTTTTAAACCCATTATGCTTCTTTTGAAATTATGAATTTATAATAATTAACGGCCTCTTCAATTGCATTCCACCCTACACTGGTGGAATGTTGATTGACGGCAGATTGTCCAATGCCTAGGCGTTGGGCTATTTCGTCCTCTTGGTTGTTCATCAGTTTTAGGAACAAAACCTCGCACTGCCGTGATGTTGCCTTGCTTATCAATACATCCAAAAGTGCCAACAATGGTTGAAAATTTCTGTTCAATTTTTCATCTTCCGAAGCGAAAAACAGAGTATTCTTTATTACTATTCTTTCTTTGTTATAGGTTTTTTCGCCACTAATTTCGCGACCTGAAAGATAAATTGCCACCCCATCGATTATGCCTTCTTCCGGTTTATATCGGCTTAATTCGCCATAGCCTATTGCCAACCTTATTCCGTGGGTTTTGAATTGTTTTATCCGATTATCATTACTCTTATTAGCCGCTGTTTTAATGGGAATCGCCTTTACAAAACTTTTTATAGCCAACGCCACCTGTAATCCCTGCGAAGCATCCGGAACAACACATTCAATGTAATCTCCTTTTATTATTCGACCGTAAACGTTGAATTCCTCCTTTAAATTTTGGAGTAAATCATTTAATTTTTCTTCTACAAAGGTTCTGTCCTGAGTAGGCAGACCTGTTGAAGAAACAATATCTCCGGAGATGACAGAATATTTCAATGCTTTAAATTTTTTTCAAATATACGATTTTATTAGCTTTTTGACTAATAAAAGAACTTTATTAGCTTAAACACTAATAAATAAGATTTATAAGTATTAACCCTAATAAAAACCTTTTAATACTTGACGCATAGCTTGGGCTTTCAATAAACATTCTTCATATTCCTTTTCGGGTGTTGAATTTATAGTAATAGCGCTACCAACGGAGAAGCTTATATATTGATTATCGGAATTATAAAGAATACTTCTGATAACCACATTAAAATCGAAATCGGATGCGGGTGAAAAATAACCAATTGATCCACTATAAATTCCTCTTTTGGCATCCTCCGTTTCTTCAATAATTTGCATGGCCGCAATTTTTGGAGCGCCCGTCATGCTACCCATAGGAAAAGTTTGTTTTAATATTTCCACGCTGGGTGTGTTCTCGGAAACGCTGCAGTGAACAGTGGAAATCAATTGATGAACTTGTTCAAAAGTATAGAGACTGCAAAGTTCCAGCACGGAAACACTGCCCTTTTCGGCAATTCGGGAAAGATCGTTGCGAACAAGATCTGTGATCATTATATTTTCGCTTCGTTCTTTGGGGTCGCCGGCCAAGGCCTGAGCCAATTTTAAATCGTCCGTAATAACTTTTGAACGTTTTGCGGTCCCTTTTATAGGCTGCGAAATGACCGAATGACCTAATTTTTTTATATAGCGCTCAGGCGAAGCGCAAAGAACATAAAGATGGTCAAACTGAAGAAAAGTTGAAAAAGGAGGTTTTGATATTCTGTTGAGCTCAATAAAAGTTTCCAAGGGATTGATGTGGACCTCCTCGCAAAAAAATTCCTGACATATGTTCACCTCATAAATATTCCCCCGTCTTATATGTTCCAGCACATTTTCCACCTTTTGAATATAGCTTTCCCGCGATGTTCGGCTTTGTATATTCAAAGGTTTTAAAGGTTCTGATTTTTCGGCTTGTATGCTTGGTTCAGTGATAAGTTTTAAATCAGCATCCATTTCATCGCTCACCATATTCAGATAATGTACTTCAACGCAATCATCATAAAAAAGAAAAAGCTTCTTGGGTTGAAAAAAATAAAGGTCTGGAAAATTGAGACCATCAAAGTTATTGGAATGAAGATTTTCCACATCATTTTTCAGATCATAGGATACATATCCAAAAATCCAATCTGCGGTCATGGATTGATATTCGTGAAGTTGCTGAAAAGCATTGTGGCTATCAGTTTTCAATGCGGTAAAGGCATCAACAGCAAGAACAGCCTGAAAGGTACAGTGCTTAGTTGAGTAGTTGTTGCCATCCAGCCACACAACTTCGGAAAATTGCCGAGACCATTGGAGAATAGCATTTTTTGATTTATCGGTTAAAGGGAAGGAAAATACCTTTACGGTTCGCATTATTTTTCAATTTGATGTACAAAGTTTTGGATAACGTCCGTAAATCCCAAAGACAGGATCTCATTTGAAATGGATTGGGTTTCCTTTGAAAAATTATGTGAGAAAGCGGGAAAACTGAAACTTTCCGTTACGATGCCTCCAAATTTGGGAAGCAAACGGCTGGTATATTCCAATGCAGAAGCAGCCCCTCTTTTTCCATTGGAAGTGCTCATTAATAGTAGTTTTTTTCCAGAAAGAAAACTAATATCCAGCCTTGAAAGCCAATCGAGAATGTTTTTGAAGAATGCGGAAATCATTCCGTTATGTTCATTTACTGAAATAATAAGCGCATCGGCATCTCTAATTTTACTGTGCAGCAGCCTTAAAGCGGGACTATAGCCCGTTTCCCGTTCTATATCTTCACTGAAAACTGGAAGTTCAAAATCCTTTAGCCTAATAATTTCAATTTTGTGAGTTGCTATTTGGCTAGCGGCAAAGTTGATTAATGTTTGGTTAATTGATTGACTGCTATTACTGCCTGCAAAACACACTATTTTTTTCATCTGTCAAAGTTATTGAAACAGCTTGATTAAAAAAACCCACGCCAAAATTATTGACGTGGGTCTTAAGCTTTAAAAAATGAATAAATTATAGTTTCACGATTCGTTTAACTACACTTGTATTTTCGGCATTTATTTTCACAAAATACATTCCAGTGGCAAGATTATCCATTGAAAAATTGGTTTCTATGCCAGCTTGTGAAAGGTCAATTTTTTTAATTATTCTACCTTTTACATCTGTAATGATCATATTGCTCAATTGCGCAGAGGTGTTATTTTTCAGTGTAATTTCACCACTCGTTGGATTTGGGAATAACAATAGGTTGTTTGCAAATTCATTTTCCCCAATACCAATTAGTTCCTCAACAGTAACAGTAAAGTTACATGTGTCCTCATTGCCGGCAGCATCTGTTGCTGTCATCGTCATGGTTGTCACGCCAGGACCTACCAGAGTTCCAGCGGCCGGTGACTGCGTTATAACTGGTGATGGATTACAGTTGTCCGTGGCAGATGCATCGCCTGTATAATCTGGCAAGGCAAATTGTTGACCCGTTGGTACTGTAACAATAACGTTTGCGGGGCAGGTGATAACTGGATTCTCGGTTTCAGCTATTACCTCAGTAAGTGTGCGTTCGCCCGGACAACCCGAGGAACCCAAATTAATGTCACTGTTAGGTGTTCCAAAATCGGAGGTTTCACAAATGCCAGACCAGTCGGCAGCGGAATCAGCATCACCAACTCTTCTAAATGAATTGGAGCCACAGTCAGTAACAAATGAAGCACCTATTCCACTCCAATCAAGATCGGCAGCAGTAATATTAAATCCTGAAACTGTAACATTAAATCCGGAAATTTCTGCAGCGCTGAAATTCCAGAAAACGGAATCAACAACATTTCCACTTGGGTCAATAATCAAAATCCATCCGGTTCCGGAACTATCCCAGAACAAGTTATTACCCCAATATCCAGCACCTCCATCATCATTCCAATCAACTACCGAGTTGGCAGTCATGTTTCCGAGGGTTTTCACAATCGGGTTTACCGTATTGATATTTGAATAGGGTGTATCACTAACTGCAACCTTGTATCCGGTATAGTCTGTAGCCACACCAACATTCTGAATTTCAAATCTATCGGGTGTTTGCAATCCAATTTCTGAAATTACAAGCTGCGATAAAGGTCCAGGAGCACTTTCTTGAGCGTACACATCTATTGTTCCGGTTGGAGTGAAGGTATAGGATGTTCCTTCAAAAAGGAAATTTCCACCGGTTGGTGCATCGAACCATCTTATAACATTATTTGGATCATTTAAAGTGGCCGTTACGGTCACAGGATCACCTACACAGAAATCTGTTGCCCCAGTGGTTGTTGGCCCAGGTGGAACTGCTAATACCTCAATTGTATCTGTAGCAGATGACGCTACAGAACATGGCCCTGCCTGCACGTCATAGGTAATTGTATGTACACCTACTCCAGCTGCGGCAGGATCAAAGGTAAAGGTAGAACCGTTCCCGTCATCAGTAACACCAGGACCGCTGTATGTTCCTCCATTTGGAGTTCCTCCGGATAATCCAGTCTGTACTCCCGCGGTTGCACATACCTCATCCAAGATGGAAAGAGCCGCGGATTGAGATGGTGTATCAAAAGCTTGTGTTCCGTCACTTCTGCTGCTTGACGAACCTTGGCTTGCGCTAAAGCCCAATCCTCTTTTTGCAAAGGCATCCCAAAGCAAACATTCGTTAGCACCTCCGTAAAGTGCTTGGTCCGCAGCAAAAATCGCATCACGACCATCAACAAAACCGGGGCTACAAGGTTGCAGTTTCATACCTTCGGTAACTAAAGCCAAAGCTTGTATGTTTCCAGCATCTTGATTTACATCGCCCGTGAAGGTGTAGAAATCTGGATTAAATCCATGCTCATCAATCAATGCCCAGGTTACTTCCCACAGGATTTCGGCCCAAACAGAACCTACTCCGTGAGGTACGGCGGCCGTTTTTATAAAATCATAAGTTTGAGGATTCACGCCCATATCTGTACTATACGGATAATCACGAATACCACCTCCTCCTTGGCCTTGACCAAAAAGATATGTTCCCACAGCGCGCGCATCTGTACCAGTATCCCCAGTTTGAATTGTAAGTATTACTCCGAAAAAGTCGCTCCAACCTTCACCCATTTGTTCTTGGTTTTGCAAACAACTTGATGCTGCGGGACCGCCGGTTAATCTATTTGAAATTCCGTGACCATATTCGTGCATAATTACCAAATTATCAAAATCACCATCTTTATCATTGCAAATATACATTTGCATTGTCGGGTTGCTACCATCGGGTGGGGTTCCGAAGTTGGCGTTACAAGTACCGGAACCGTCCTGTGCTTCCGCATTTACAGAATCACTTCCAGCGCCTCCGTTTCCATAGTTATTCTCTTGAAAGTTCCCGCTTATTTCATCAAAACCATACTGATACATAATGTCATGGAAAACATTGTTCATATAAAATAGGTTGGTTATTGCGGCATCCTCATATTGATTTGCATTGGTATATACCTGACTAAATGGATAGCCCGTAAATTCAAGATTTGGACCGGCATTAGGTTGGTAACCTGGATTGTTTCCATCCTCATAAGCGTTCACGTTGTTGCCTCGTGTTGTGGTATATTCAGCACCGGCAGCGCCATTCGTATCATGCCATCCAAAAGGGGAGGCAGTTGGGTCTGCAGGCTGTACCTCAATTGTGCGAGCACCGTAGTATGGACTTTCCAAAGGCAATGCAATAACTTCATAACATTCAGTGCATGCTGCTGGTTTGTTCTCAAGTGTTTCTTTATAATTTGGAATATCAAAAAGATTGGCATTAAAATCCAACGCGTGCACATCATTGCTGTGATCGTGATGAACTGCACAACTAACCATCCAGTTTGCCTTATTGATAATTTCACCTGTGGTTGCATTAACCCTCACACTCCACCAATCCTGCTGGCTTTTTTCCTGAATGGAAATATCCCAGCATAATACCAATTGGTTATTTTCGGTTAGGGCATACATCAGTTTTGCAGGAATGGGGCTCAAAGATATTCCGCCATCGTTTAGCAAGGTTTCCTTTGCTAATCCCTTTGGACCATTTATGACTGATAAAGAACCATTAATGGAATAGCCAAGCTGCATAGCCGCCGCCTGAACCGCTTGAGCAGCAGACAGCCCTGGTTGGTTAGAGCCAAACATTTTTTGAGCTGTGCTTTTTATAAATTTGTTGTCTTCGGAAATTACCTCTCCGGTAGCTAATGTATGAATGCCGGATTCGGTGCCATAAATTTCAATTCCATTCAACAGCTGTCTGAAATAAATGTGCTGAATGTTACTAGCTTTACTAACCGTTTGGCTAGTGATTTGCCAACTCACATCTTGTGGCAATAATTCATTTTGTTCCAGATAGTGACTCAACTCTTTGTTGACGACTCCTGAAAAGTTTTGCGCAATCATAGTGCCCGAAAACACTAAAATGATTGCCAGGAAAAAACTCCGGGTAACTTTTTTCATTTTTGGATTTTTTTGGATTAATATTAGTTTTAAGCAGATTAAGTTTCTGTAAAGCTATTAAAAAATAGTTTTTTCACAACTTTTTCTTAAAACACCTAAGGAAATTTAACATATACATAGAATTACTCAATAATCCATCAAGCCGAATAAAAACACTTCAATAATGTTAGAAAATAATTTCATTACATTTACTAACAAAAAAGTTCTATGGAACAACCCAACAATTTAATTATTGCAATGCAAAACGGTGATGAGAAAGCCTTTTCCAATTTGTATACCATGTACAGTGAAGCGGTTTATGGAATTATTTACAGTATTGTGTTGGATGAAAACACTGCCGAGGAACTATTGCAGGATGTTTTCGTGAAAGTCTGGAATAATGCCACTTCTTATTCCGTTAAGAAGGGGAGGTTTTTCACCTGGCTTTTGAATATTGCACGCAATGCCGCCATAGATGAAACCCGCTCAAAGGCTTTTAAGAATAGACGAAAAAACCTTAACATTACCAATTTCGTAGATATACTTACATCCTCAGACAGTCTAAACAGAGCAACGAATGCAATAGGGTTAAAAAAGTTTGTGGAAGCACTAAAACCGGCGTGTATCAAAATTATTGATCTTTTATATTTCAAAGGTTTTACTCAAGCCGAGGCATCCAAAACGTTGGATTTGCCCATAGGAACCATAAAAACAAGAAACAGGACCTGCATAAACGAACTGCGGGAAATGGTTTTAGGATAAAAAAATATGACTCCAGAAGAAATCATAGCATCAGGAAATTTGGAACTTTACGTTTGTGGCGCATTGTCGCCAGAGGAAGCGACTGAGGTGGAACAAGCGATTGCTGCACATCCAGAAGTTAAGCGTGAAGTAGAACTAATTGAAGAATCGCTCATCCTTTTAGCTGAAACCGTAGCACCACCCGTGTCCGCAATGGTTTGGACCTATATTTTAGATTCTATACGAAATGTGCGCGACGATGGCAATGGTAAGGTTAGAAAACTCAATTGGCCAGCTATTACGGGATGGGCCGCAGCCATTCTATTTTTGGGTGGAATTATGTGGATGTTAAAGCAGACAAATGATTTAAATGATGCACTTCAAGTAACAACAACCCAAAATACAATATTAAAGGAAGAAAAATCCACAGTAGAAAGTAAGCTTGCGGAAAACGATAAAACTCTGGAAATTTTAAGGTCAAGAGATTATCGAACTTATACACTGCCGGGAAATCAAGCGGTGGCTCCCGAAGCTTTCGCGAAAGTTTATCTTCATAATAAAGAAAATGTAGCATATATTGATGTTAGTGGCTTACCCACACCCCCACGTGGAAAAGTATATCAAGTATGGTCCCTAAAAATGGAACCGCTCACCCCCACTAGTGTTGGACTGATTGACCCCGTAAATAAAACAGCGGAAAATCTTTATAGATTTGTGGATTTCCCAATGCCGGAGGCAATTGGCATAACGTTGGAACCTGAGGGCGGTAGCGATACGCCCACGTTATCCCAACTATACACTTTAGGAATGATAACTCTTTAGAAGGAAATAATCGATTTTTTCCATACCCGGACCAAAGCGGACGGGTTTTTTTGGTTCCATTCGGTTATAAAAACACAAAAAGCGTCCGACACAATGTGACGGACGCTTCAACTAACAAAAAAACTCTGAAAAGCCGATATTTAATCGGCTTTGTAAAATCTATCAATTACTTGATAGATAACCAACCTCAAATTTATTTACGTAAATATGATTGATTTGGTTTTCAAAAATTTATAATTTTTCGATTTCCTTTGAAGTAAGGGGGCCTAATTCATAAGTAGCGTCGCGTAATTCTTCTTTTAAAGTTGCCACCCTATCGTCCATTTCATTTTCTTTATAAATGAGAGCGGCGTGAAAAAGTGCCGTGGGCTCAACAGTTTTACCCATTACGTGCTTTTCTATTGTTTGAAGTGCAGCCTTTTTGTTGCCTGTCTTTAACTGCGCATAAGCCAATAATTGGTATGTTTCAGGGGTTGCTCGGTTTGCAACTTCCATATGTGCCAGCTCCAGAGCTTTTTTGGGCTGCCGATCTGCGTAATATTCTATAAGATAGGTGTTGAACATCCCTCCATATTGGGGATTTTCCGCCGCATCTAAAAACTTTTCATATTCTGAATTTGCCTCGGAAAGGCTGCCATTAAATTCAGCCATCTCTCCTTTTAAAAGAAAAAATTCGGGCGCTTTGTAATTTATCATTATGGAATCCAATATTCTATTTGCCTCTTCGGTGTTTTTTTTTGAAGAATATAGCATCCACGCTAGTTGCTTCTTTACATAATGATTGTCCGGCTCAATGGACAACGTTTTTATATAATTGTTATAAGAATCCTGAAGCCTTCCGGCATGACCGTAATAATCGCCAATATTGCTATAAACCCAAACTTTTAGTTTTTTATTGTTTCTTTTTTCGGCAATATGCATGGCCTGCTCCATATATTTAATTGCTGCTTCAAGATTGTTATTATGATCGCTCCATTTCGCCAATCTTATTAAATAATTAAAATCATTTGTGTCCTTTATTTTTCCTAATAGGGTATCTGCCTTTTTATACTCGCCCAATTCCATCGCTACATCAAAAAGCATCATTTCTGTTTCCCGATGATTGTCTGGATAGGTGTAGGCAGTTTCCAATAATGTCTGTGCTTCCATAAAACGATGTTGTGAAATATAGTTATGCGCCAATTCTCTTAAATATACATCGTGGTTTCGCCCGGCAATATTGCAACACTTTTTAAGGAGCTTTTCCGAGGACATTAAATGGGAAGTTTCTCCTGTAATTCCAAAAAGTGCTGCGCGCAGATTGGATAGTTTATGCATTTGCAATAGCTTGGTTGAATCATTATTGAATTTTTTCTGCCAAAAACCAAGCTCCTCCAAAAGCGCATCTTTTGTGGGTGTATGGGTTGTAAGCAGATATTGATTATAGTCCTTGGGATCTGTAATATTTTTAGGCGTGTTTTGACAACTATAGAGAACTGCAACAAAAGCCAGCGTGATTAAATTTTTCATATTTAAAATTAGAGTTTGCATTTAGCTTTCCATTTTTAAAAAGCTTCAAAAACAAAAAAGAGAACAAAATGTTCTCTTTTTCATAGTAGAATCTGCATTTTAAAAAGGATCAGCAAGATAGGGAAAGGTTGTTGCGAATGTTGCATCGTTGGCGGGCACTCCATCACTGGTTAAGCCAGGATTTTCAGATCCATCTGGGCCACCAAAGATCAATAATAACGAAACGTCAATAACATCGTCACTCAAAGCTCTTCCCGTTAATATTTCTGTTCCGTTAAGATAGGTTGTTACGCCACTTTGCGCCAACCACAGTACATCGTTTGATAGAACTGTGGTAAAATCTTCAGCATTTAAGCCCAGCGCATTGGTGGTGTAAGCGGGGTTCAAGGTTAGTAGGTTTGTTTGAAATTTGTTTTGGAATGCAGCCTGCATTTCTGAAGGAACGGTTACATTGAAGGCATCCTTAAAACCGGTAGTTCCGAAAATGGTATTTATTCCTGGACGGCCCATTTGGTCCTCTTGAATGTAAGTTCCGCTGAAATCCAGAACTTCCCCGCAGGGTGTGCAGGCTGATCCGCCACAGTCAATGCCGGTTTCCTCGCCATTCAATATTCCATCTGTACAAGTAGCATTTATAATTACATTATCGTCTTCATCCTTACATTGCACAAATAAAAGTGATGTGGCAAGAGTGGCGCAAAGGGTTATATATTTAAATGATTTCATCTGTAAAATTTTTTGGTTAGCAATCTCTATTGTTTTCTTTTGGTTTCAACCCACACATTGTAAATGGGAGTTGCGGGTGCATATGGATTCACGCCGGTTGTGCCATTGGGAAGCATGGATTTCGGAAATTCAATAACCACGCTCAACACATTGGAGCCCGCAAAAGTATCCTCCCCCGGGTTATCAAAACCTGAAGCCGTTCCTGCAAGAACTTCATTATATTGATTAAAGTCAAAAAAGAAAGGATCTTCGCGAGGGCCTGCGAAAAACTTCATTCCGTTATTTTCAGATATCTGAACGTTATCAACGGTAGAAATCATTACTCTATTTGGCGTGGAGGTGGCTATAGTGCTTTTTGTACCTTCAGTGCCGCTAAAAGCTGGGGCGGAAGGACCAAAGAAATACATGGAATCGCCACGTTTTATGGCTTGTATTACTAAATCTTCCTTTAAGTCATTATTATGATCAATATTAAATTCAATCAAAATTGTTTCATCAAAGGTTGCCTGTTCAGTTGGCGTGCCCGGTGCCAAAAGGCCTTGAACGTTGGCCGCGAAAACAAAATTACTGCTGTTGGCCCCTTGAAAGGCATAAAAGTCGGTAATGTCCGCTGTAGTTCCCGTGACGGCAGGAGCGTCCATATGGTCTGCAGATATTAAAAAAATCGAAAGGCAGGCAATTCCCAAGCTTCCGATTATTGTAAAAAGTTTTGATTTTTTCATCTTTTATGTTGATTTATATTAATTAATTTTACTCGCTCGCTCAACTTATGTTTAAATGTAAGTAGATGGTTCCCAACTCAGCGTTAATCTTTTGTTAACGAACGGAGGTTAAAATTGCCCGATATTCTTTTTAATTTACACCCGATGAACCCTTCTGCCCCCGATTGGATTTTAAAATTTCTGAATCTTTTTCCGAAAGAGGAACTGATTGGCACTTTCAAAAATGAGCATGAATTCTACGAAGCATTAAAAAAAACTGGATTTATTTATGGCATTTCTGTTTCCGCCCTGCCTCAAAAAACTTTGGGCAACCTAAAGCTTACAAAAGAAGAATTCACAAAAATAAACCTGTTCCACGGGTTACTCTTTCAATTTTTTCAATCCAATGAAAATGGGTCTTACTCGGATGCAATCAACAATATATTGCTGTTCTATAAGCAACTAGAAAAAGGAAAAACCGGCTTCTTTCATAAACTTACTATTGCGCAAAGCCCATCCAATACCATAGAGCATATTTTGTCCGCCCGATTGCAGACCGCCAATTCCCTCTTCAAAAAAAACACAATTTCGCTCCTTACCTATGCCCTGCTCTATTTGGATGTTTTATCTTTTAAGCAATGGCAAAAAAATGCCGACAACGTAAAAAATTTTTATAGGCAACAAGAAACCATAATCCTCACGGCCTGTTTTTATACTTTAAAATCAAAGCTGAAAAAATCCAAATACGATAAATTATTGATTGAATTTTTTGAATCATCCTCGGAATATATAATTGATGGCAGCGAAGGTGGGCCGGCCACTTTTTTGGAAAGCCTAAATTATTTGGATATGGATACAAATTCAACGCAAAGAAAATACTTGTTGGATTTGTGCTACCTCACGGTGTGGGAAGATTTGAAGCTTGACGACTCCGAACAGCAATTTTTGCAGCAATTGATTGTAACTTTAAATCTGCCGGAATCGGAACTGCAGAAAAACTTAAGTGATCTGTCAACTTTTTCAAAAAAATATACCGACAAAATCCTGCTTTTCGAATATTCCAATCCTGTTAAAAAGTTTTACAAACATTCCGCTGCCACGGTGAAACTTTTGATAATTCGAAATAAAGATCGATTGGCGCGCGAATTGGAAGAAAGTGGCGAGTTGATGGTGCTTTTGGGACATTCCACCCTTCGCGAATTGTCTGCTGCGGAAAAGGCAAAAGTGAAGGAACAGCTGTTGGATATTTGCAAAACCATTCCTTCGCTCACCATATTTTTGTTGCCGGGAGGAACGGTCCTTTTGCCCCTTTTGGTGAAATTCATTCCAAAACTTCTGCCATCGTCCTTTCAGGAGAACAGAATTGAAATTGACACCAAGAAAAAATAAGGCTATTCCAACCAAAGTTTGAAGTCCTTCACCCGTTCTCGGGCAACTATTACTTCCTGCTCCCGATAACTGTTCAGTTTTATTTGCAAACGGGAGTTGGTGTAGGATATGATATCCTTTATGGAATTGATATTGATATAAAATTTTCTGCTTATCCTAAAAAATGTTTCTGGTGACAATTCATCCTCCAATTGTTCCAAAGTGGTTTCCAACAGATAGTCGCGACCCTCCGCAGTGTGGGCATATGTACCTTTATTTTCTGAATAAAAACACTCAATCTCATCCACGGAAATCATTTTTATATGTTGGCCAATTTTTGTGGTAAAGCGTTTTTTATATTCTCGTTCCATTGGGTTGACCAGCAATTTTTTGATGTCCTCAAAATTAAATTGAACATTCTTTACGGCAGGTTTCAGGGTATTGTATTTTTTAACCGCGGCCTGCAATTCCTCTTCATCTATGGGCTTTAGCAAATAATCTATACTATTCAACTTAAAGGCCTGCAGCGCGTATTCGTCAAATGCCGTGGTGAAAATGATGGCGCTGTTCACCTCAACCGTGTCAAAAATTTCAAATGACAAACCATCGCTAAGTTGTATGTCCAAAAAAATTAGGTCCGGATGTGGATTGTTTTGAAACCATTCAATCGCTTCGCCCACACTGTGTAGCATTTGGCTTACGTTAACCTGCTGTTTTTCGAGCATCCGCTGAAGGTAACGGGCAGAAGGTTTTTCGTCTTCAATAATTAACACATTCATTGGTTTGGTTTCAGGTTTAAATTATTTAGGTTACAGTTGCAGGTTTTATTTTAAATTTGTTATAGATATTTAAAGATCTTCCTCTAAAAATTGTTTGATTTTTCTCTCTTCCCATTGCTTTAGAAAATTATTCCGCACCTTCACCACAAAAAATACATAAAGACCGTGGGAGATCAAACCGAAGCCCCAAAAGAAAGGGGTTACATAGTTGCTCCAATCTGCAAAATCAACTTCTCCACTGTCGAAAACGTTGGCGGAAATGAGTATGATTGTGGTATTGACAATTATATAAACTGCCAGGTGGCTGTAAAATCCCTTAAGGGCTTCCACTTTTTTCTTTGCTCTTAAATAATTTAGGCTTTTCTTGGTTTCCATGTTGCTGCTATTCATTTAATCTTCATTCATATATTTATTCAATTGCCGCTCTTCCCAGTTTTTTAGGAAAGGAAATTTGAATTGATAAACCTTGGCTGCGTGAAACAACAATCCAATTCCCCAAAATAGAGGAACAAACAGTATGTTCCAGTCTACCCATTCCATAAAATTTTTAGTTGGCGAATCATTTTGAATGAATTCCAAAACGCGGCTGCGAACGATAAAAATTAGAACGTTCACGAGTATAAAAATCAGTAAATGCTGATAAAAACCCTTTAACGCTTCAACCCTTTTTCGGGCTTTTCTGAGTTTTCGATTTTCTGATTGTTCCATCTCAATTCCAATTTTTATTGTTGTTTTTTTCCTCTTCTTCCATAAACTGTTTTAGTTTTCTGTCCTCCCAATTTTTACCGATAAAGGGAGTCCACCGAAATGTTTTGAGCGCCTGAAAAAAGATACCGATTCCCCAACCGAAGGCGGCCCACAGGAACCAAGGATATCGCAATTCATTGGTGTAATAATTTATTCCGGCCAGCATGGCAATGAAAATGACATAAAACATCAAACTGCTGTAGAATTTCTTGATCTCGGCAACTCGACGCTTTGCCTTAAAATATTTGTTATCCCGGTTTTCTGTTTCCATAATGTTTGCTTTTAATATTCGGTATAAAAATAATTGAACAGTATGCTTTATAAAAATAGAAACTACCCAACAGTAATTTTCAACGGATGAATTGTAAATTATTCATCCTTATCCATTATTTCCCTAATTTTTCGCTCCTCCCAATCCTTTCCGAAAAATGGATTGTAATTAAAAGTTTCCGAAGCATGGCTCGTAACGCCAATCCCCCAGCCCACAATTGGAAAAAGCGCCCAAGGAAATCCTGCCCGCGAAATATAATTTAAATAGATAAAAACTGGCACCATCAATAGATAAATGGTGAAATGGATGTAAAATCCCTTTAGATTTTCCACCCTTTTTTTGGCCAATTTGTATTTTTTCTCTGAAATAAAAGTATCCTGTGTGTTCATGAATTTAATTTTTTCATTTAAAATAGGAATTGCTACGCGAAACTCCTTTCGGTTCTCTTGTATGGTTATGGGTCGTTCGGTTAACAGGGCATATCTTTCACGAATGTTGCGCAACCCAACGCCCGTGCTTTCCTTTAAAACCTGTTTTGGCTGAACGTTGTTTGTAATCACCAAAGTTCCATTTTCCTCAACAATATTGATGCGAAGTACTTTTGAAGGCATAACCTGATTGTGTTTCACCGCATTTTCCAATAAAAGTTGAAGCGACAGCGGCACTACCTTCGCCTGCGGATTCTGCAATTTATCTGGTTTTGTAAAAAGAATGCTGTTTTCAAACCGGACTGCCAAAAGAGACATATATAGCTCCGCAAATTTCAATTCTTCCTCCAGCGTAACCAGCTCCTTGTTTTTTTGTTCCAAAACATAACGATACACTTTTGAAAGGGATGTAGTAAAGCGCGTGGCTGCTTCAGGATTTTCCTCGATCAGACTTGTAAGAACGTTCAAACTGTTGAATAGAAAATGCGGATCAAGTTGATTTTTAAGAGCGTCAAATTTTGCGGAGGCGGTCCCCGCAATTATTTTTTGCTCGGTTACCCGCTTCTCCTGTTTGTTTCGATAATAATATATCGCATAAAAAATGGCGGTAACTACCACCGAAATTATAAAGGAAGTATAGTAATACTGAATCTGTTCCGTTTCAATAAATTCAGAAACGGTTTTATCGCCCAGAATCGTTTCACTGAAAATGCGAATTAAGAATAAACTGGCAACCGTAATTAAAATTCCACCAAAAGCTCCCTTCAACAGATTTTTCGGCCTGAATGCCTGGTTGGGAAACCACTTAAGTAAAAAACCGAAATACCATGCATTCACCATATAAAGCACTACGGAATACAGTTGGTTGTACAGAAAGGCTATCAATATTTCCGTTCCGCTCTCAAATTTGTATCCGTTGGCATATTGGATAAGTACTAAAATTATGAATACGAGCGTACCGACAAAAAATGCTTTTCCGAAATCCTTTAAAATTCGCATATGTTATATTTTATGAACCGAAAACGCTTACAAATTAAATGTTTTGAGCTTCGACAAAAATGGTTAATTACAGTTTTCTGCCTGTATCTGTTTGGCACGCTCCTCACCATATCGCGGATAAAATTCCCCTTCCGGTTTAAAGGTAGCGAAAAGTTCAATGGCCCGTTGAAGGTCCTTGCAATATGGCTCGACACTCTGGCCGAAATATTTCGCCCCGCCCATATCCCATTCAGCTTTTGCCAAAATCATCCGCGGATTGTTAGGAGCCAGCGCCAAAGCTTTATTATAAAGTTCTGATGCCTTTGCGGAATAGGTCATACCATATTGTTGCCCGTCAAAAACAATCCAAACCGTATACAATTGGGCCTGCAAAACCAGCAAATCTGGATTATCTTTTGAAATGGCCGTGGCATAATTTATAAAATTTTGCGCTTTGTCCAATTGAGCCTTTAACTTTGCGCCATCTTTTTCCGAAAAGCCGTTAATAATATTAATTTGAGCGGCGTAGTAAGGCGGTAACCAATTGTCAGTTTCAGCTGTGGCTATTCGTTCAAAAACATTTGCGGCCTCCCAGGATTTATCTTCCTGCCAAAGCTGAAAAGCCTTCTGCATTCCCTGTTGATATTTTGTTGGTGCTGCAGTGCTACTCACTGCTGCGTCGGTTTGCGCCTGCATAATAACGGCGGTAAAAAAAATTGTGAGATAAGTAAATACGTTTTGCATGTTTTTGGTGTTTTCAAGTTAGTAATAAATTATTCTTCAAAATTCAAATAAAAACCTCGAGTCTGAAAAATTGAAATACCGAACTGTCGATTTTCAAAGTTGAATTGTATATCAATCTGCGGCAGTTTCCAATCCTTTTCACGTTCCCAGGAATTCTATAGATTGTCAAGTTGGTTATCTTTTCCATCGGCGCTGATGGTCCAAAAGAAGCCTACAAAAAAGAATTGATCCGCGGCGGGCAGCAGTTCCCTTCGTGCAAAGTTTCCGCTTGCATCCGGAGTATTGGCATATTGATAGCCATTCACATTTTTAAAGGCGAAAGCATTGTTTATTGAAAAATATAGAATCTTTTGTTGGGATAGTAAATAGGCCCAATTCAAGCTTACATTGTTATAAGTTCCGGTTTTTTCTTGCAGAAAACCTGGCCGGTTCAGATCGGTATAAAACCTTCCACTTCCAAATTGATAGCTGAAACCAATTTGACTTTTCCAATCATTGATCCAATATTTTCCCACCACCGAAAGATTGTGCGTGTTAGCAAAACCGGGCATTGCCGCAATGGGATAATTTTTGTATTTGCGCTCGGTGTCCAAAAAGGAATAACTTACCCAATAATCCACGTTTTTTATGCTTTCATTGTCACGCCAAAAAACATCCAAACCTTGGGCATACCCATCACCGCCATTGGTGAAAACGCTATTGACGCTAGGTGTTTCCTCGGTAAAGGTTACCAAGTTGCTATATGATTTCCTATAGATTTCCGCACGAAAAATCCGGTTGTTTGCGGCGTATTGATAATTCATTATATAGTGCTGCGAACGCTCCGCGACCAAATTATTAGTGAATTTTAGAACGCCATTTTCCGGTTGTTGGAAGAAATCGCCATATGCCAAGGACACTTGGCTGCTTTTGCCAGTTTTATATGCAAATGAAATTCGCGGCGAAACTGTAACCTCATCAAACAGCTGACTATATTCCGCGCGAAGACCTAATTTTAGGGCGACTTTGCGCGTAAAAATAATATCTCCTTCAGAAAATAATGCCGAAATATTATTATTGAAACCAATTTTTGCGGTAAAATTTTGTTCATCATAAAATTCATTAAAGTCAGTTATAAATTGTTCGGCACCAAAATCCAGTTTAAAACGATTGCTGAAACGCTTTTTTAGCTTCAGTTTTAAATGAGCCGACTTTTCCAAATCCTTAATATTCGCTTCCGCTATTCCAACTTTCGTATTTCCGTAGGTATAACTTCCACCTCCGAAAATGGACCATCCGTGGTTTAATTTTTGACTGTAACTTGCATTCGTATAAAAATTTTGGTTGTTCAATTTAAGCGCAACCCCTTCCGGAACATTAATATCTTCCTGCGTTAGCGCAAAGTTGGTTGAATCAAAGGCACCATAAATTTTAAGAAGGCCATCCCCAATTTTCTGACGGAAAACCGCTTCCCCGGAAGCAATTTCAAAAGGTCTTTTCCAATTATTTCTATCGGGAAGTATGGCTATGTATGGCGCCAAATTTATATATGAAACATTTAAACTTAAAGAACTCCCCTTATTCCACGCGGCTTTTGGCTCGCTTGGACTCCATTTTTGGGTATGGCCGAGGCCCACACCAACGCTCATTATTGAAACATCGGTTTTTTGCTGATCGGGTTCATCAATGGTATTCAAAAGCAATACAGAGGAAAGGGCCTGCCCATATTCGGCTGAATATCCACCAGTGGAAAAGGTAATCCCGTCAAAAAGAAAGGGACTATACCTTCCGCGAGTCGGAATATTTTCGGTGGTGGGGCTATAAGGCGTAAAAACACGAATGCCATCAATAAAAATTTGGGTTTCATTGGCATCACCTCCGCGCACGAACAGGCGTCCATCCTCGGCCACTGTGGTAGTGCCGGGAAGGGTTTGGAGTGCCCCCACAAAATCGCCCAAGGCATTTGCGGTGGTTACGATATCCAAAGGTTTTAAAACCGAAATCTTACTATTGTCTCCCGCCGAGAAGGAACCGGCAGCAATGGTTACAGTTTCCAGTGAATTAACATCTTCCCGCAGGGTAATTTGTAAATTTTTCATTTCGGAAACAGAGGTCGTTATTTTATAAGCCTCAAAAGAAACATAGGAAACAGTGAGGGTTTGAGTGCCCGTTTCATTGGTTTCAAAGGAAAACATGCCACTTTCGGTTGTTGAGGATCCGTCGTAAGACCCTTCAATATAAGCATTTGCACCGGGAATTGGAACGTTTCTTTCATCGGTCACTGTTCCCGAAATAATGGTTTGTGCAAAAAACAAATGGGGCAAGAAAATGAATAAAAATAAAATGATTGAATTTTTCATGATTTGGTTGGTATTAATTTTACGTCAAAGATGAAATGTTGCCGTACCAATTCGGAAAAAAACAAACCCAACTGTAAAAACGGGTTCCCCAAATGTAATTTTTCGAGAATCTTGGGGAGTCGGTCAAATGATTTCTGAAAAAAGGAAAAATTGTATCTTCGAAGAGAAACAAGTGGAATGACGGCTTCTGAAAAAATTGCTCGTTCAATAGCAGAACAAAACAAGTGAAAGGAAAAAATGCAGCAGCTGCGCGCCATTTTTCGAAAAACAAAATTGAAGGCAGAGCTGATATTGGGAAAACCTACTTACAATTTCATATCAGATCTTAGAAACCATATGGCGCTAGGATGAATATGTCGAATATATTGCCGAATCAAAACGGGAAGCTACCAAAAAAACCGATTGCTAAAATGCAGTGAGTTGACACAAAACGGCAAAGTTTTATATGATAAATACAAAAACATTTAAAGAAAAGAATAGTTGAACATCAAAAATTACAAATTATGAAGACCGACACTTACACAAAAACAATCCTTACTATTATCGCAATATGTTTAACGATAAATTTGATAAAGGGTTTTGATATATTTCCCTCCGCATATGCTTCGAACAAAACCGAAATAAAGCCAATGGCTGAAGTTATTGACGTGCGTTTGGTGGATATAAATACGTATGACGAACTGAACGTAAATCTGAAAAGCGTGGACACCTATGACGAAGTGAAAGTAAATTTAAAAAGAATTGAAACCACAGACGAACTGGATGTGAATTTGGATGAAATAGGTGGTGGCTGGGTTTCCAACGGCGGCCCGATTCCTGTGAAGGTTCAATGATTGAAGGTTAAAAGTTTCCAACTGTAGGCAATATAATTTTATAAATAACCTAATAGCCAATAACCCTTAACCTCTTTTAAACGGTCGAATTATCAAACGAGCGGCCCGATCATAATTGATGTAACTATACGTCCAGTTAAAAAAGGTAATAACCCTGTTACGGAAACCCACTAAAAACCAGAGGTGCACAAACATCCATAAAAACCACGCGATGGCTCCGCCAAAGTGTAATTTGCCAATATCTACCACGGCTTTATTTCTACCCACAGTGGCCATGGTGCCCTTATCAAAATAGTTAAATGGCTTCATTTTTTCACCTTTGAAGATTCTCTTAAAATTTTCACCTAAATGTTTTCCCTGTTGAATTGCGGGTTGGGCCACCTGTGGATGCCCTTTTGGGTACTCTTCTGAAGTCATCAAGGCAATATCTCCCAATGCAAAAATATTCGAGAATCCATTAATTTGGTTAAATGCATCAACTTTATAACGGTTTGCTCGTTCAACCAAAGCTTCACCGTCTATTCCATTAATTAAAGCTCCCGTAACCCCCGCAGCCCAAATAAAGGTAGCAGTTTCAAACCTTTTGCCATCCTTTGTGGTAACCGTTTTTCCATCATAACCGCTAATGAATGTTTCCAAATGGATTTTCACCCCAAGTTTTTCTAGAAATTCCTGTGCTTTTTTCGAGGCTTGTTTGCTCATTGGGGGCAATACCCGGTCCAATCCTTCAATTAAGTGTACGTTCATTTCATCTTCATCCAATTCGGGATAGTCGTTCTCCAAAATTCCCTTTCGGAATTCCGCAAGTGCTCCGGCAAGCTCCACCCCAGTAGGACCTGCGCCCGCTACCACGAAATTTAGGAGTTGCTTTCGTTCAATGGCGTTGGTTGTGATGTCCGCCTTTTCGATATTTTGCAACATCAAACTTCTTATATCTAATGCTTGTGGCACCGTTTTCATTGGCATACTGTTTTCTGCTATACTTTCATTTCCGAAGAAATTGGTACGGGTGCCCGTCGCAATTACTAAATAATCATACCGAAGCGTGCCTATTGCGGTGAAAATGGTATTACTTTCGGTATCTATTTTTAAAACCTCAGCCATTCTAAAATGGAAATCGTGGTTTTTTCTGAAAATCTTCCGAAGCGGATATGCTATGGAATCCGGTTCAAGTCCTGCGGTGGAAACTTGATACAGCAGGGGTTGAAAAGTATGATAGTTGTGCCTATCAAAAAGCACGATCTGCACTTTTGCCTTTTCAAGTTTTTTTATGAAAGAAATGCCAGCAAAGCCGCCGCCTATCACCACAATACGGGGGAACTTGGTTTCGGGAATATTCATCGTTTTATTTATTGCTTAAAATTAAACAATGTTAAAGTAGTTCACTTAATTTTTAGGACTTTTGTAACAAAGCAAAACGGCGATATACTAATCCAAAAGCCAACAAACTACCATTGAACAAAGAACTTGAACATAGTTTTGTAACCCAACTGGAGGAAAACCAAAACATTGTACATAAAATCTGTAGGTTATATACCAACGACAGTGACGCGCATAACGATCTGTTTCAGGAAATAACCATTCAACTGTGGCGGGCGTTTCCGAAATTTAGAGGCGAGGCAAAATTTAGCACTTGGATGTATCGAGTAGCGCTGAATACGGCCATAACGCTTTATAGAAAATCCAAACGCAGTATACAAACGCAGGATTTTGAAGCAATCAGTTTTAAGATTTCCGCTGATCCTTATGATGATACCACGGAACAGCAATTAAAACTAATGTACAGTGCCGTTAAAAATCTAAACGATATTGACAAAGCCTTGGTTTTTCTTTATTTAGAGGACAAAAATTATAAGGAAATTTCGGAAACCCTCGGTATAACCGAAGTAAACGCAAGAGTGAAAATGAACCGGATAAAGGAAAAATTACGAACCATTTTAAATCCGTAACCCACTATGGATGAATTAGAAATATTAAAAAAACAATGGCAAAACCAAGAACAGGTGCTTCCGCATTTGTCCTATAACGATATATATAAAATGTTGTTGAAAAAATCCTCCTCCATAGTGAAGTGGATTTTCTTCATCAGTATTGCAGAACTACTTTTCTGGACCTTGCTTTCATTTTTCGTTCCGGAATCGAGCACTAAATTTAGTGATGACATTGGGCTACACAACATTCTTGTGGCCGTAAACATATTGAACTACGTGGTTTTTGGATGCTTTATTTTTCTTTTTTATAGAAATTATCGAAAAATTTCCATCACCGATTCCATAAAACATTTAATGCAAAACATTTTAAGCACCCGCAAAACGGTGAAATATTTTGTTATCTATAATGTTACAATGTCTGCACTTTTAATAATTGGCATTAATATATATTATTACCTAAATCAAGACATTGTGTTTCATTTTATGACGGAGGATTACGGCATCACCCACATTACGCAGGAGCGGTTTATGAAAATGTTTTTTGCCATCCAAATTCTTTTTGGAATAGTAATGCTAGGTTTTGTCCTGCTTTTCTATAGAATTGTTTACGGAATACTACTTAGAAGGTTGCATAAAAATTACAAAGAGTTGAAAAAAATTGAAATTTAGACGCAAGAGCCTGCACTAAAAAAAAAAGTAATTACTTAGATCCTTTTTTAGTACCGCCATTCCCGCTCTTTGTTCAATTCCTCCTCACTCTGTATTTCTGAGGATGGAATAACTTTTAGGAAAGATGGATGCTGTTCTATGGCATATTCCAACTTTTCGACTATTTGGTCCATAGTTTCATTTTCATAGTCGATCTCCAAAGGCTGTTTAATTTCCATGGACTGGAGGATGCCACGCTTTTTAATTCGGATTCCTTTTTTATCGAAGGACCTTCGGAATCCGTCAATCACTATGGGAACTACCACGGGTTTATTCTTTTTAATGATGTGCGCCGTTCCGCGTCTAATTGGCTTCCAAGGTTTGGTTGTACCTTGCGGAAAGGTTATTACCCACCCATCATCAAGTGCTTTGGTTATATTGCTGACATCGCTCATTTTCACTTGTTTGTTCACCTCTTTTCCTTTTTCGCGCCAGGTTCGCTCTATACTAATGGAACCGGCATAGGCAAGAATTTTGGGCAATAATCCAGCTTTCATTGTTTCCTTTGCCGCAACAAAATAAATGTTCAGTTTTGGTCTCCACAAATATCCTACGTTTTTTATACTGTCATCCCGCCCACTCAAACTGGCGTTGAATACATGTAGCATTGCCGCAACATCAGCAAAATATGTTTGGTGATTGCTCACGAAAAGCACGTTCCTTTCCGGAAGATTCTTCAACACCTCGCTTCCATGGATTTTTAGATCGTTGAAACCCTTGAAACGTCTGTGAGTCATAAGTCCCGCAATCCGTATTAACCAGAGTTTTAAGAAAAGTATATGCCCGAAAGGGTTTTTTTTGAACAGACTCATTTTTACATAATCACTATGCAGTGGGCAGGAAGCGGCCTCAATTCCAATTTCAAAAGATGGTGGTTTTATTCCATCACCGGTGCACTCCTATAACTTTCCCACTGGTTATTTCAACCCAACAAATATAATAAATTAAGCTATTACAGCGCCATTTTCAATAATTCTCGCACCTCGTTGAGCATCATAGCTGTAGCGCCCCAAACGATATGACCGTTAAGTTTAAAAGCTGGCACTTCAATAGCCGTAGCGTATGTTGTGGAAAGGGTTTGGCTAACAATGTTCGCATCGTTCATAAAATCCTCCAAGCTCACCTCTATCAACGCTTCCACCTCTTCTTCCTGAGGAACAAACTTTGGCAGCTCTGAAGTTATTCCCAAAAAAGGTTGAACAAAAAAATTGCTCGGCGGAATGTATATTTCAGTCAGCTTCTTTAATACCGAAATAGCCTCGCGCGAAATCCCTACTTCTTCCTCAGTTTCCCGAAGCGCAGCATCTTGAATATTCTTATCCTGTGCTTCAAGTTTGCCCCCGGGAAATCCAACCTGCGCAGAATGCACTCCTTTATAAGTTTTCCTAAGAATAAGAATTAGCCGAGTTTCGTGCCTTTCCGAAGGATAGAAGAGTGACATCACGCCCGCACGCTTTGCAGTGTTCATTTCGCGCGCCTTTCTTTTTAGTTCCGCCAATCGTTCCACCGGCGCCATTTTAAATTGGACGGCCTCTCCCGGAAGTTCCATTTTTGTTACTTTTACAATCCGTTTTTCAAAATCGCGAAAATCCATTAATGATGAAATTGTTTGTTTATTTTATAGGAACGGTCCTATTTTTCGGAAGCTGTGAAGATAAGAAAAAGCCCGCCGAAGTTGAAAATGAAACCGTAATCGAAACCGAAATTGAGACAATTTCTGAAGTAGAGAAAAATGCTGAAACTGAATACCCCGAAATAACCAATGAAAACGTTGTTTCCTTTTTAACCGAATATGGAAAAAATAACACAGAAACATTAATTGTGATTGCTACCCCTTTAGGCGAAATTGAAATTGAACTTTATACAGACACACCGCTGCACCGCGCCAATATGATTTATTTGGTGAAACAAAAGTACTTTGATGATACCTTCATTCATCGTGTAGTGCCCAATTTTATAATTCAGGCCGGCAATAGCGATATTGTTTCAACCCCTAGAAAACGGAATGTTTTAGGCAATAATTATTTACTACCCGCGGAAATAATTCCAGGGCGAATTCACCAGTACGGAACGGTTTCCGGCGCAAAGGAATATCGCGAAAACCCAGATAATAGTTCGGCGCCGTATGAATTTTTCATTTTTCTGGGCCCAAGATCATCAACCTCACATCTGAACGGAAAATATACAATCTTCGGAAAAGTTACCAAGGGCATGGACGTGGTGGAAGAAATTTCAAAAGTGAAAACGGATGATGGCGACTGGCCGTTACAGAATATTTATATTACCGCGAAGGTGATTGAATGAGAAAAATCCTCTTAAAAACTCCAAACTGTTTCATATTTGTTTAAGAATTCAATGAAAAATATTCACCAACTCATAAATTTTCCAATTCATCCTTCCTATAAATACTCGGCAACGAAAGGTTAAAATAAACTGCCAAAAGCCTTACAATAATTACGATTGTGCCAGAAATAACAACTATAAAATCTTCAGTAATTGGTGAGAATTGTAGCAGAAAATATGCCGAAGCACCCAAAATACACGCGGTTGCGTAAATTTCTTTTCTGAAAATAATTGGAATTTCATTACACAGAATATCTCGAAGGACGCCCCCAAAACATGCCGTCATCGTGCCCAGGGCAATACAAATTATTGGATGAAATCCTGCGGCGATGCCTTTCTCCACCCCCACGATTGTGTAGAGCGCAATACCAATAGTATCAAACAAAAATAGCGAGCGACGAATATAACCCAGCCGTTTCCTAAAAGTTACCGCAAAAATAGTAGAACCGAAAATAACATAAACATATGTCAGGTTTCGCATCCAAGCCACATCGGCCCCAATAAGAATGTCTCGCAATGTTCCGCCGCCCACGGCAGCAACAAAGGCAATGATCAAAATGCCGAAGGGGTCCAGCCTTTTATTGAGCGCAGTAAGCACACCAGAAATAGCGAACGCAACGGTTCCGAGAATATCTATTATTAGAATTAGCTTCACATGTGCTGTGTAAAATGGTTATAATCGCGCAATACAGTGTCAATATATTGTTTGTCATATAAATCTGAAGAAGTTTCCAAAACGCTTTCTACTTTCTTCCGAAGTGCATGCAAGGTTTTAAAATCGTTCGATTTTACTGCAATAAGATACGTTTCTTTAATGAGTCGCGCATCCTTGTCTGTCAGTTTGGTTACGTTTAAAAACTTTGGTTGGTAATCATCTGCAATTTCTTCCAAGACAGTATGGCTTATTGTTACTTTACTTTTAGTGCTGATTACTACAGTACCTGCGGCATGGTCTCCCACGCGCTGTCTTTTATCCGAAAAAATAATGGAGAGCAACCCAATTGAACCCAGGAATATCCAAATATCCACCAACCGAAGCATCCATAAAACCAGATAATCACTCCAGCGCGCGGGGCTTCCGTCTATCTTAACCACGCGGGTTTTCATTGCCATTTTGCCAACCGTCCGTCCATTGAAAAGTATGTGCATGTACAGTGAATAAAACATTACTGGCACAAGCAGCAATTGTTGAATTCCAAAAACGGTCCAATGGTCGCTGAAAGCCATGTTCATAGCCTCCGTGGCCAATTCAACAAGATAGAAATAAACGAAAAAGAGGAATACATCAATCAGAAAAGCTAAAATGCGCTCGCCCACACTCACTATTTTATAGTCCAGATTTACGTTTTGTGTGGTGGTGATTTCTAAGTTTGCCATGTAAAAGCAAGTGGTTATATTTATCGAAAATTTTAAAAGATGCGCGAAGCGGCATTCGTCAAGCAAAATAAGGAAAAATGGATTGCATTTGAAAAGGCAATTTCAATTAATTCAAAAATTAGTCCGGACCTGCTCGCCGACCATTACATTCAACTTACGAATGATCTTGCCTATGCCCAAACCTATTATCCCGAAAGCAAAACACTTTTATATTTAAATTCCCTGGCTTCACAGGCGCATCAAAAAATATATAAGAATAAAAAGGAAACCAAAAACAGGATCGTAAGTTTTTGGAAGTATGAATTTCCTTTGTTTTTCGTTCAGCATCAGCGATTACTTTTTTTTTCGTTTTTAATTTTTGCAGTTGCCACCGCCATAGGGGCAATTTCTGCGGTTCATGATGACTCTTTCGTTCGATTAATACTTGGGGATAGATACGTAAATGAAACCTTGAACAATATCGAAAAAGGCGATCCGACCGCCATTTACAAAAGCGGAAGTGAAATAGGAACCTTTTTGGGAATTACAATTAACAACATTCGCGTGGCGTTCTTGGCATATGCTTTTGGTGTGATCACTTCCGTGGGCACGGGTTATATACTGTTCAGCAATGGCGTTATGCTTGGCGCTTTCTTCACCTTTTTTTACAACCGCGATCTTCTTTTTGAAGCCTCAAAAAGTGTGTGGCTTCATGGAACGATTGAAATTTCCGTAATAGTTGTGGCAGGTTGCGCAGGCCTGGTAATGGGAAACAGTCTTCTTTTTCCGAAAACATTTTCACGGAAGGTTTCCTTTTTAAAGGGCGCGAAGGATGGACTTAAAATTGTGGTCAGCACCATTCCATTTTTCATTATTGCCGGATTTATTGAAGGGTTTATTACTCGATATAGCAATATGCCCGTTTGGTTGGCCATGACCATAATTTTTAGTTCCTTGGCGCTTATTATTTTTTACTACGTTATTTATCCAAACATTCTCAATAAAACGCATGCAAAACAAATATATACAACTTAAACAACAACGCGATGTAGGTGAAATGATTACTGCCTATTTCGAGTTTTTGAAACAGAATTTCAAATCATTTTTCAATATTTTTGTCAGTTATAACGGCCTTTTCATTCTTGGATTTTTAGGTGTTAGTTATCTCTTGGTCACCGGTTTTGTAGGAGCATTATCGGCGCCAACGGGGTTTGGCCTTGATAATGATCCTTCCGCATATATTTCATTTTTAATTGCAGGTTCCATAGGATTTATTCTACTTTTTCTAATAACCGCCATTCTCAATTATAGTTTGGCCGCCGTTTACATGATGAAATATGTAGAAAATAAAGGTGAAACTGTTGACAAACGAAAAGTGTGGGAAACGGTAAAACAAAACTTCGGAAATATTGCTCTTTTCATTGTGTTAATGATGGTTTGCTACATTGCGCTGATGGTTGTCGGCTTGGTTTTAGCCTTCATTCCCATTATTGGAACCTTTGCCTATTATTTGCTAATATTGGCCTATACCAGTTGGATGGGCCTATCATTTATGGCAATGATAAATGAAAAAAAAGAAGTAACCGATGCGTTTGGCGAAGGTTTTAAACTGCTAAAAAAATACTTTTGGAAGAGCGTGCTTTCAAACTTGGTTATCGGCCTTTTGTTGGGCATTTTGATGATGGTTGTTTTAATGATTCCGGGAATTTTAATTGCTGTTTATGCCTTCCATTCCTTAGACACGGGGGTGGATTTAGCAAATTCGACAATTTCAAACGTGGTTTGGACACTTGCCCTTGCCCTGGTTTTGATACTTTACACCCTAAACCAATCCATGGCACAATTTGTAAATGGGGTGCTGTACTATTCCCTTCACGAAGAAACCTACAATGAGGCAACCCGTGAACGCATAGATAATATAGGCGCGGGTGAATAGATTTTTTTTCATAATAATTTTTCTTTTGAAAATTTCCGTCGCCGCCTCGCAACCCGATAGCCTGACAGTGAGGGTGGATACCGCCGCGGTTTCACAAAAACATTTTGACGAAAATTTATCCGAAAAATATTCAGGAGGTGATTTTGAATACGACAGGTTGGACGGTGAGGCAGAAAATTTTCTGGGAAAAGCTATTCAATGGTTCTTTAATAAACTGGGCGGAATTTTCGGAATAGAAATTTCCCCTGAAATGTATTACGTTCTAAAAATCCTTGTTTACATTCTATTAATAATTTTCGCAATATATATACTCGTGAAATTATTGGTGGGTGACAGCGCCACATCATTTTTTGGAAAACAGAGCAAATTGGTGGCCCCACTAAATATTAAAGAAGAACATATTGAAAATGTTGACTTAGACGGAGTTATAAAAAACGCCATTAACGAAGAAAATTATCGCTTGGCAATTAGATATATGTATCTTCAATCGCTCAAAATGCTTTCGCTGCACAACATTATCAACTGGCATTTCGAAAAAACCAATAGCGATTATTACCGCGAAATTGAAAGTGACATTCTAAAAAACAACTTCAAAAAAGCATCCTATCTGTATGACAACATTTGGTACGGCGAGTTTGCGCTGGACAAAGCGGGTTTCGAAAACGCAAAACTGGATTTTGAACGTTTAAACCAAAACATAGAAAATGCTGGATAAACGATCAAAAAGAGTGCTATGGATTTTCGGTATTGCGCTGCTGGGGATTGTAATTACTGAATTGGTGCGGCCAAAACCTATTGATTGGAGCGCCAGTTATGTTGCAGCTGATAAAATTCCGTTCGGCACTTTTGTTCTTTTTGAGGAGGCGGCCAACTTATTTAAAAATTCTGAAATCAAAAAAGTTGAAAAGGATCCATATGTATTTTTAACTGATGGCAACTACGCCGAAAATTCTGCCTATATTTTTGTGAACGACGACGTTTATTTTGATGAAAGGCAGACAGATGAAATCCTAAATTATGTGGAAAATGGCAACATCGTCTTCATTTCCTCCAGAACCATTAGCCATATTTTTCGGGATTCGCTGCATATAGATACATCCATAAATTATAATATCCTCGAGGAAGAATTGCAACCAAAATTTTTCTCGCCTTCATTAAAAGAGGATGTTCCCCATTCATTCAAAAAAGAAGTGAATAAAGCCTATTTTGTCGAAATTGACACCTTGAAAACTACAGCTCTAGGCTATTACGAAACTGATAGTGCCGAGAGTGAATTTGACCATTTAAACTTTGTAAAAGTAAATTTTGGAAAGGGTCAGTTTTTGTTTCACACCCTGCCCGAGGCATTTTCAAATTATTATTTATTAAAGGGCAATGCACAATATGCCGCCAATGTGCTTTCATACATTGCGGCGGACAAAATTTATTGGGACGAACACATAAAATCCGGGCGTAAGGTAGTCACTTCGCCCATGCGGTTTGTTTTGGATCAAACTCCCTTAACTTGGGCATACTATATGTTGGTTGCGGGATTGCTGATTTTCGTACTTTTTAAGGCGAAAAGAGAACAACGTATTATTGAGGTAATTGAACCGCTGGAAAATACTTCAGTGGAATTTACGAAAACCATTGGCGATCTTTATTTTCAGCATAAAGATTACAGTAATATTATTGCAAAGAAAATAACCTATTTTTTTGAATCCCTTCGCACGAAATATTATTTGAATACCAATGAAATAACCGAAGATTTCATCCAAAAGGTTGCCCTAAAAAGTGGCAACAGTTTGGAAGACACCAAAAAGCTGATATACTTAATAAATCATTTAAAAGAAAAATCAGTGCACAGCGAAGCCGATTTGCTGCAACTGAACAAGCAAATAGAAGCATTTAGACTATAAAAATTATGGAAGAAACACAGGAAAATCCGTTGGAATTCAATTCGCGAATTGATTTAAAAAATCTGCAGCAAGCGGTTGAAAGCATAAAAACTGAACTCGGAAAAGTGATCGTTGGCCAACACGATATGCTGGAAATGCTAATCGTTTCAATATTGACCGACGGCCATTCACTCATTGAGGGCGTTCCCGGTGTGGCGAAAACATTAACTGCAAAACTATTGGCAAAAACTTTGGCGGTCGATTTCAGCCGAATTCAATTTACTCCAGATTTGATGCCCAGCGACATTTTGGGTACATCAATTTTCAATGTGAAAACAAGCGAATTTGAATTTAAAAAAGGACCCGTTTTTTCAAACATTATTTTGATTGACGAAATAAACCGGGCGCCAGCAAAAACGCAAGCCGCCCTATTTGAAATTATGGAGGAACGCCAAGTGACCATGGATGGAACCGAGTACAGAATGCAGCCGCCTTTTTTGGTTTTTGCTACCCAAAACCCAGTGGAACAGGAAGGAACCTATGCCCTGCCGGAAGCGCAATTGGACCGTTTCCTTTTTAAAATAAATGTGCCATATCCAAGTTTGGAAGAGGAAATCCATATTTTGGAAAACGAGCACAACCGAAAGGATGCCTTCGTTTTGGACAATGTTTCACAAGTTTTAAATGCAGAACAAATTGCCGAATACCAACACACCATAAAACAAATTATCGTTGAAGGCAATCTTTTGAAATATATTGCAGCAATCGTGGACAATACGCGAACAAATGCGAACTTATTTTTGGGTGCCTCTCCGCGTGCCTCTCTGGCAATAATGAATGCATCCAAAGCGTTGGCTGCAATGAACGGTCGCGATTTTGTAACGCCGGACGATATTAAAAAAATTGTGCCATCGGTCTTAAGGCATCGAATTATCTTAACACCCGAACGGGAAATGGAAGGAATAACGGCTGATAAGGTTGTGCAGCAAATTCTGGAAACCATTGAAATTCCGCGTTAGGGTTTCAGGAATTGTTGATTCGGGATTACTTCAATCTTGAATTATAAACATTGAATATTGATCTATAAAAAGTGAAAAAATTCCTTAAAAGCTTATACCTTAAAAAACGATTTTTCAGCGTCCTGTTTTCGCTTGCGTTATTATTTGTGGTTTCATACTTCTTTCAGGAATTGTTTGGTGTGGTTCGGCTTTTGTTTTATTTGCTGTTGGCGCTTCTACTTTTTGACGTTTTGTTGTTATTTCGAAATAGAACAGGAATTAAGGCTGAACGAATTTTGCCCGAAAAATTATCCAATGGCGATGAGAATTACATCGAAATCAAGATTATAAATAGATTTCAATTCAAAGTTTTCTTAAAAATTATTGACGAATTGCCCTTGCAGTGGCAAATTAGGAATTTTAAGATTGAAGCCAATTTGAACGCTTCCGAAGAAAAGAAATTTACATATCAAGTGCGGCCAACGGAGCGCGGAGAATTCCATTTCGGAAATTTGAATGTTTTTTCTTCTTCCGTTTTAGGCCTCGTTGCTCGCAGACAACAGTTTTCCGCGGAAGCAATGGTGCCAAACTATCCTTCATTTCTTCAGCTTAAAAAATACGATTTTATTGCTTTTAGCAACCGATTGAAGCTTTTCGGAATGAAGAAAATCCGAAGGATCGGCCATACAATGGAATTCGAGCAAATTAAAAACTACACTACCGGCGACGATATCCGGAACATAAACTGGAAAGCCACGGCAAAGCAGAGTAACTTGATGGTGAACCAATTTCAGGATGAAAAATCACAACCGGTATATTCGGTAATTGACAAGGGCCGCGTGATGAAAATGCCGTTTAGCCGGCTGAGTTTATTGGATTATGCCATAAATGCTACACTTGTAATTTCAAATATTGTACTGAAAAAAAATGATAAAGCTGGAATGTTCACTTTTTCGCGTAAAATCAACGATCGCGTGATGGCACAACGGCGCAACGGACAAATGCATCTTATATTGGAAACGCTTTGCAATGTGGAAACAGATTTTTCGGAAAGCGATTATTCGCGTTTATACGTGGACATAAAAAGAAATATAAAGCAACGAAGCCTTTTACTTTTATACACCAATTTTGAAACATTGGACGCGCTGCACCGCCAATTGCCGTATTTACAGGCAATTAATAATACGCATCTTTTGGTAGTAATATTTTTTGAAAATACCGAACTGAAAATGTTCATGTCGCAAAAAGCTACCACTACCCATCAGATTTTTGAGAAAACGATTGCTGAAAAATTTATTTATGAGAAAAAACTGATTGTAGGCGAACTTCATAAATATGGCATTCAATCCATACTGACCGCACCGGAAAACCTCACGGTAAATACCATAAATAAATATCTGGAAATTAAGGCTCGCGGACTGCTTTAAGTATCTAAAGCGTCAATAAATGTTTTTCTGCAATCAGCGAATACCAATCAATTATTTCGATAGAAAGTATATATTTGAATAAAATATATTTACCATGACAATCACACAGTTAAAATATGTTTTGGCAGTTGCCGAACAACAGAATTTCACAAAAGCCGCTGAAAAAACATTTGTTACGCAACCCACACTTAGCATGCAAATTCAAAAACTGGAAGAAGAACTTGAAATCCAAATTTTTGACCGCACAAAAAAGCCAATAGAACTTACAAATGTTGGTAAAAAAATTGTGGAGCAAGCCCGAAATATAGTCAATGAATCCGAGCGAATGCAAGATGTTGTGGACCAAGAAAAAGGATTTATTGGCGGAAATTTCAAATTGGGAATTATCCCAACGGTCATGCCAACTTTACTGCCAATGTTCCTAAAAACCTTTTCAAACCGATACCCAAAGGTTCAATTGAAAATTGAAGAATTAAATACGGATGAAATCATAACAAAAATCCACGATGGCTATCTGGATGCTGCAATTGCCGCTACTCCCCTTGGGCAGGAAAAAATAAAGGAACGCCCTTTATATTACGAACCTTTTGTAGGTTATATTCCGGAAAACCACCGATTGGTTATAAAAGAAAAGTTGGAAACCAGTGATCTGGACATTGAGGATATATTATTGTTGGAAGACGGCCATTGCTTTCGCGACGGTATAATAAATCTTTGTAAAGCTTCTAAAAAAAACACTCAGGATAAGTTTCAATTGGAAAGTGGAAGCTTTGAAACCTTAATAAAACTATCGGACGAGGGAATGGGAATGACGCTTCTACCCTACTTGCACACATTGGACATATTGCCTAAACAATCCGTGAACTTAAAACACTTTAAAGATCCCGCCCCCGCTCGCGAAATTAGTTTGATTTACAGTAAATCTGAATTAAAGATGCAGATCATCAATGCTTTGTATGATGTTATAGCTGGTGTTATTCGCGGTGCCATTGCCTTTCATGACGTAAAGATTATCAGTCCTATTAAAAAATAATTATATATTCTTCGGTAAATTTTTACGGCTCGTGAACCGAAAACAAAAATCCCTCTAATTTCTCAGAGGGATTTTTTTATGGGTTTAAATAGATTAGACATTGATTTAATTGGGGGTTCTGCTTGATAAGCGAATCAATCCAGACTTTTAATTCTTCTACTTCATAGGGTAGCAATCTGGTTAATGCTTTTTTCAATTCCTTACAAAACAAATTGACGTCAAAACTTACTTTTGCAAGTACGGCTTTGGTGTAATCAAACATTGCTCTTGCCATAGCTAATTGAGATTTAGTTAAAAATTTAAGTAGGTAGATTTTTACAATAGGCGAAGAATTTTTCATATTTCGTTTTAAATATAACCATTAATTTTGAAATAAATTCTGTTTGAATTATAATTTCCGATGTTAAAAAAAGCTTCGATAACTTAATTTGCGCCTTCAGAGCCAAAATGGTTTATTCGAAGTTTGTTTTAACTTCAGAGTCCATTCAAATTCAAATATAGAAACCACATCACCCGCTGCATCTTTTCCTTCGGATTTTACCCAAATAGTTTGACCCTCATTGGTGGCGATCGATCTTTCAATTGCCTTTTTTATTGCATACCCGTCCTGGCAGGTGAATCGAATTTTTCCTTTGGCCTTTTTTGTAAAAGTAGCTTTGTTGCCTGCCACAAGCATGGAAATGTTTTTATTGCTTTCTCTTATCGCGACCATAACCAAAACTCCGGTACTTAATTCCGCAGCCATACCTTGTACTGCCCAAAACATGGAATTGAAAGGATTTTGATTGATCCAAGAGTGGCGAACGGTAGTTACACAAATATTTTCGGAAATAGTTTTAACCCGCACCCCCATCAAGGATGCTGAAGGCAATTTGAAAAATAAAAGAAAATTGATTTTGCGCGGGCTGGGCTTCATTTAAAAAGAAAATTTTCACGAAGGTATTCAATAATAAAGGGAATTCCAATTTGTTAAAAATTTGTTAATTATAGTACTATGCGTTACACACTACTGTTTTTTAAATATATATTTGCATAAGAAAATAACAAGCAATGGAAACTACAATGTCAGAAAACCAAAAAAATGTCAGTGCTTTTATACACTTGTCAACCTTCTTAAAATACTTTTTCCCGTTTGCGAATTTCATAGCTCCGCTTTTGATTTGGACATTTCACAAGAACAAACCCTTTGTGGACGACCATGGAAAACAGGCAATTAACTTTCAGCTAAGTGTTTTAATTTATACATTACTGATCGGACTCATCTGCTTGCCATTCTTAATTGTTTTCGCAACGGATTTTATCACATTGATTGAAACTATTGATCGAAACGCCGGCGAATTTTCTATCAATAATATTCAAAATCTATCGGGCTATATTCTTCTCTTCGGAATGGCTATAATACTATTACTCGGACTGTTCGTTTTTGAACTTTACGCGGTGATCAATGCCTCCATCCATGCTTCGCGCGGACAAGTTTATCAATATCCATTAAGCATTCCATTTATAAAAACTAATCTAAAATCCATAAAAAATGAGCACATTAGTTAGTTACTTACTTGCAGCAATTCTACAGTTCATTGGCGTAAGCATGCCGGCGGAATTGAAAACAGTTAGCGCAGTGACTCATCAACACTGTGAAGTATCTACCGGTGTGCTACCTTATACATTCATTATCAATAACGAACAGGAGTCACACAACATTAATTAAAAAAAAAATGAAAATCGAAAACACAAAAGCGCAAATGCGGAAAGGAGTTTTGGAGTTCTGCATTCTTTCGGTTCTAAAGGACGGCGAGGCATACACTTCAGACATTCTGGAAACTCTCAAAGAAGCGAAAATGCTTGTAGTGGAAGGCACCATTTACCCCCTACTCACAAGATTGAAAAATGCAGGATTGCTCTCTTACCGGTGGGAAGAATCTACAGGCGGTCCGCCACGGAAATATTATGAACTAACCCAAAAAGGGAAACTATTTTTAACCGAATTAAACGATACCTGGGCAGAACTGCAACAGGCCGTGAACAAAGTAACCAGCGAAAAAAACACAAGATGAACAAGACAGTAAATATTAATTTGGCAGGCACATCCTTTCATATAGACGAAGATGCTTTTGGGAAACTTTCGCGCTATTTGGATGCAATTCGCAAATCGTTAAAAAGTGCCGACGGTAGTGATGAAATAATGCAGGACATTGAAGCCCGGATCGGTGAACTTTTTGCCGAAAAAATTGAAGTCCCATCACAGGTAGTCACCCTGAAAATGTTGGATGAAGTTATTGCCGTAATGGGGCAGCCCGAAGATTATGAAGTGGACGATGAAATTTTTGAGGATGTTCCGCCTTCATACAAATCCCAGTCAAAATCGCGTACATCCGGCACCCACAAACAACTTTTTAGAGATATTGACGACAAGTATATTTCTGGAGTGTCATCCGGAATTGGCCATTACCTTGGTATTGACGCAATATGGATAAGACTTCTGTGGATACTTTTGGTTGTGGCCGGAATGGGCTCCCCAATTGTGGTTTACATCCTGCTTTGGATCTTAGTACCGCCCGCAATAACTACATCTGAAAAGTTGAAAATGACGGGCGAGCCCGTCAACATTTCCAATATTGAACGAAAATTCAAAGAAGGATTTGACAACGTTGCCGACCGCGTAAAAAACGTTGATTATGACAAATACGGTAACCGCGTAAAAAGCAGTGCTACCACTTTTTTCGATAGTCTGGGAAACGTCATTATGGCCCTTTTTAAAATATTCGTAAAATTTATTGGAGTGCTGATTATCATAGTAGCTCTTTCAACTATAATAGGGCTAGTCATTGGTTTTTTCACTTTCGGATCCCTGGACTTTTGGGGAAATTCTGAAATGACGGAATATATTGCACTGGTAGACACTACTAATGTACCCTTATGGCTAATTGCTCTATTAATGCTTTTCGCAATTGGAATTCCATTTTTTGTATTGTTCATTTTAGGTTTGAAACTCTTAATAAGCAATTTGAAATCGATGGGTTCCACCGTTAAAATTTTGCTGATTGTGGTCTGGGCGCTTTCAATAATCGGTTTGGCAGTTCTGGGAATAAAACAAGCTACAGAGCAAGCCTATGACGGTAATTTTATTGAAGAACGTGCGCTTGCTATCAATACTGGTGATACTTTGCGAATTGCGATGCGTGCCGACAAACAATTCAGTTATGAAGTGAACCGCGAAAGTGGGCTGGAAATAAAATACACCGAAGATGATAAAAGAGTTATCTATTCCAATGATATTTTGGTAACAGTCAAACCTTCCAAAGATTCTGTGGGCAAAGTAATAATTGAAAAATCGGCGGAAGGCAACAACCATCTTGATGCAAAAAAACGAGCCGAGGCAATTGAGTACACATTTTCCCACGAAAATAACACCCTACTATTGGACGGATTTTTTATAACCGATACAAAAAATAAATACCGCGATCAACAAGTTGAGATCACAGTTTTGCTCCCGGTCGGAACAGTGGTATATTCTGAGGAAAATACGGCGTCATTCTATAGTTTCAATTCAGATTTTGCCGAGTTGAGCAACTGGGACTATCGGGAGCATTATTTCAGAATTTTAAAGAATGGAGCGGAATGTTTGGATTGTTATGAAAAGGAACAGCAAATTAGAGAGAACGATTCCATCCAAATTATTTCCGAGGAACCCCGTGACACGTTGAATCGCACCAAAAATTCCAACTGGGAAAATGATGTAAAAAATGGTTTCCGAAGAAATAACGACGCTACCAACAATAGCAGTGAAACCATAACGATAACAATTGATTAATCACCATAAAACCAACAGTATGAAAACAAAAATCTATTTATTGGCAGCAAGCGCCGCAATTGTTTTGAGTGCTTGCCATTTAAACATTAAGACAGGAGAAAAAGGCAACGGAAAAGTTGTTACCCAAGAGCGTGAAGTAACCGCAGATTTTAATGAAGTGCGTGGCAGTGCGGGCTTAGACGTTTATCTCACCCAAGGAAATGAAAATAAAATTGTTGTAGAAGCCGATGAAAACCTACTACAATTTATTGAAACCGATATCGAAAACGGAAAACTTCATGTTACCACATCAGAAAACATTGGCAAATCCAAGTCGAAAAAAGTATATGTAACTTTTAAGGAATTGGAAGCCGTGGAGGCCAGCAGCGGTGCAGATGTAACCGGCAATTCAGTTATAAAAAGTCAAAAACTAATGCTAAAGAGTAGCAGTGGTGGAGAACTGGAAGTTGAAATTTTTGCTCAGGAAGTTAGTGCCAGAACCAGTAGCGGCGCCGAACTACAGGTTTCTGGTAAGGCAACCTCCTTACACGCTGATGCCTCCAGCGGCAGCGAACTTGATGCAAAGGAACTTTTGGTATTAAACTGCAACGCCGAAGCGTCCAGCGGGGCCCAAGTTACCGTAAATGTGCAGGAAAAACTTGAAACCAACGCAAGCAGCGGTGGCGAAATAAACTATTATGGAAATCCAATTTCCGTAAATTCCAACAAAAGTCATTCGGGAAGCGTCAAGAAAATGTAGAGCTATCGACGCAAATTTTATGAATTAATAAACCAAATTGCCAAAAAAGGCTTAACAGTACGCTAAAACTCTGTTAGGCCTTTTAGGATTTATAATATTTTTAAGAGGATTTTCTTTCAAAAATTACAATTTTGAAGAAAACAAAAAATTATGAAAAAGATATTAATTTTACTAGCAATCGTTACGTTTGTTTCATGCAGTTCTGATGATGACTCTGGCAATGTAAACACAAACGAATTTGAACAAATTAAAACAACCCTGCCGCAAGGTGAGTGGAAAGTGAGCAAATTAATTGACGGAAATTCAGATCATACTGTCGATTTTGAAAGTTTTGTTTTCACATTTAATGAAGATGGAACCGTTCGCGCCCAAAATGATTTATTTACGGAAAATGGAATTTGGGCCTATGATAATTCATCGAGCAACAGAGAAGAATTGGTATTGCAATTCAGTGAACAAACACCCTTCGATGAAATAAATGACGATTATGATATTGTGTCCGTAAGCAATTCAACAATAGAACTTTCCGATGAAAGTGGAGATAACGGTGAAATTGAACTATTAACCTTCACCAAACTCTAAATATCAATTTATAAAAAAAGCCGCTTCACAGCGGCTTTTTCTTTTGTAAAAATTATTTCGATTAAGCAGTTACTTCTGTTTCAATTGTAGCCAAGTATCGCTCGGCGTCCAGTGCCGCCATACATCCAGTCCCTGCGGCGGTAACAGCTTGACGGTATTCCTTGTCCTGCACGTCTCCACTGGCAAAAACTCCAGGTTTGTTTGTTTTCGTGCTTTTACTGTGGGTAATTAAATAACCCGTATCGTCCATTTCCAGCTGACCTTTAAAAATTTCAGTATTCGGTTTATGGCCAATGGCTATAAAAAGTCCAGTAATAGGAATTTCCTTTTTTTCACCAGTAAGATTGTTTACCATTCTAAGACCCTCTACTACTTGTTCGCCCAAAACCTCATCAACCTCTGTGTTATACAGCACTTCTAAATTTTTTGTGTTGTTCACCCGGTGTTGCATGGCTTTTGAAGCGCGCATATAATCCTTCCGCACCAGCATGGTCACTTTTTTGCAAATGTTCGCCAAATAAGTTGCTTCTTCGGCTGCGGTGTCGCCCGCGCCCACAATGGCAACATCTTGTCCTTTATAAAAAAAGCCGTCGCAAACTGCACAGGCCGAAACGCCGCCTCCGCGCAATTTTTGTTCGCTGGGAATACCTAAATATTTTGCCGTTGCTCCGGTTGAGATTATAACGGTTTCTGCTTCCAGTTTTGTTGTATTGTCCACTGTAATTTTATGAATTCCGCCCACTTGGTCGCTGAACTCCACCTCGGTCACCATTCCTATTCTCACCTCCGTGCCAAATCTTTCCGCCTGCTGCTGTAATTGCACCATCATTGTTGGGCCGTCAATTCCATCGGGATAACCGGGAAAATTATCCACTTCAGTAGTTGTGGTCAATTGGCCGCCTGGTTCCATTCCTGTGTACATAACGGGTTTTAAATCGGCCCGCGCCGCATAAATAGCAGCCGTATATCCGGCTGGCCCGGAACCAATTATAAGGCATTTTACTCTTTCAATAGATTCATTCATAATTTATTGCTTCAATATTTTTTTACGATGGTAAAAATAACAACTTTAGAAGGAAAGTGGGACTAAAAGTTATGAAGAATTGTTATTGCCGCATTGTTAGTTTTAATGAACGTTGTCTCACCCCGTTTGTTTAAAATACTTTGTTGGAGATTTTTGGTAAAAAAATATATTTCAATAACTATTTAAGGCCTTTCAAAAATTGAAATCTTCCTTAAAAACTATTTATTAGAAAAGCTGTTTGCCAAAGTCTTTAATTTGATTATTTTTGCCATTCAAAATTAAATTCGGGATGTAGCGCAGCCTGGTAGCGTACACGTCTGGGGGGCGTGGGGTCGCAAGTTCAAATCTTGTCATCCCGACAAAATTTAAAATTTTGACTTCTAACCCTGTAAATCGATCGATTTGCAGGGTTTTTTATTTTCTGAACCACATAAACGGCTACTATAAAAAATTTAATCTAAAGAATTGTGTGATTACACGACGCTGAAATCCTGCAGAATCCGGACTCAAAAATATCTACCGTTGAAGCTAGTCAATTCGACACTTATAAAGAGCAACGGTTTTCACTGTCACCGTTAGATTATTGAACTAATTATATTCTTCCCTTGTTATCAGAATTCCGTAAACAGCTTGTGATATGACCTCGGTCATTTCACACCTAATTTAAAATACAAAAATTTAGGTTTTTAATATCCATGGGTGGTATTACCAAAATAGAATTTAGCAATTCTCATTTTCCATAAAATCAAACCCTTAAGACTTTAAATTTTCGTAAATTCATTTTTTTAAAACAACCAAAATAACTCAAAATCCGAACGGCATGGAAGAAAATAAATCAAATCTTACAAGACAAACTGGGGCACCAGTTGGAGACAATCAAAATGTCCAAACCGCAGGACCACGTGGTCCGATGTTAATGCAGGATGCCTGGTTTCTTGAAAAAATGGCAAATTTCGATAGGGAGGTCATTCCTGAAAGAAGAATGCACGCCAAAGGATCGGGCGCTTTTGGCACCTTCACGGTAACCCACGATATAACCCAATACACTAAAGCCAAAATTTTCAGCGAAGTTAGCAAAAAAACAGAAATGTTCAGCCGATTTTCCACCGTTGCCGGAGAGCGTGGCGCTGCCGATGCCGAAAGGGATATCCGAGGTTTTGCATTAAAATTTTATACCGAGGAAGGAATCTGGGACATGGTAGGCAATAATACACCTGTATTTTTCTTCCGCGACCCTATGAAATTTCCCGACTTGAACCACGCCGTGAAGCGCGATCCAAAAACAAATCTTCGGAACGCCAATAATAATTGGGACTTTTGGACCCTACTCCCCGAAGCCCTGCACCAGGTTACCATTGTTATGAGCGACCGTGGTATTCCTAAAGGGTATAGACATATGCACGGTTTCGGTAGTCATACCTATAGTTTTATTAATAGTGAAAATAAAAGACATTGGGTAAAGTTCCATTTCGTTACTCAGCAAGGCATAGAAAATTTTACCGACAGGGAAGCCGTAGAATTGGTAGGCATAGATCGGGAATCCTCCCAAAGAGATCTCTTTGAAGCCATTGAAAAAAAGGATTTTCCAAAATGGAAGATGTTCATTCAGGTGATGACCGAGGAAGAAGCAAAAACATACCGTTTCCATCCTTTCGATTTAACCAAGGTATGGTCAAAAAAGGATTTCCCTTTAATACCCGTGGGTGAATTTGAATTAAACAGAAATCCCGAAAATTATTTTCAGGATGTAGAACAGGCCGCATTTAACCCCACCAATATTGTTCCCGGAATTGGGTTCTCTCCAGACAAAATGCTTCAGGGAAGGTTATTTTCCTATGGAGATGCGCAACGGTATAGACTTGGGGTAAACCATTATCAAATTCCCGTAAATAAACCAACCTGTCCCTATCACGCCTTTCATCGCGATGGAGCCATGCGTGTAGACGGGAATTATGGCGGCACCAAACATTATGAGCCAAACAGTTTCGGTGAATGGCAGGAACAACCAAATGCCAAGGAACCCCCTTTAGAGCTTAGTGGCGATGCATATGCCCATAATTTTAGGGATGACGATGAGGATTATTTCACCCAGCCGGGCAATCTGTTCCGCATAATCAAAGCAGATGGTAAGGAGCAGCTATTGTTTGAAAATACTGCAGCCCAAATAGGCGGAGCAGAAAAATTTATTCAAGTGCGCCATATCCGAAACTGTTATAAGGCCGACCCTGAATATGGTGAAGGTGTAGCAAAAGCACTGAGTTTATCGATGGATGAGGTGAACAGCTTTGATATGGCTCCTTATGATAGATATGCCCCGAGACCCAGCCATCGTTGATTTTTATAAAATAATAAACCAAACAAAAATCGAATGAATGAAAAAATATAATATCGCAGTTGTTGTAGGAAGCCTTCGTAAAGAATCTTTTAATCTTAAAACAGCCAAAGTGATGATGGCAATGGCTCCAGATTGATTATCCATGGAATTGTTGGACATATCGGAACTCCCAATGTTCAATGAGGATCTAGAAGCAAATCCTCCCGAAGAATGGGTTGCGCTTCGCAAAAAAATTAGAGCTGTAGATGGTCTTCTCTTCTTTACTCCGGAATATAATCGCTCAGTGCCTGGAGTTTTAAAAAATGCAATTGACGTCGGTTCTCGCCCATATGGAGAAAATTCGTGGAATGGAAAGCCTGGTGGCATTGTGAGTGTTTCTACAGGCGCCATAAGCGGCTTTGGAGCGAACCATCATTTAAGGCAATCTTTAACTTTCGTAAATGTTCATGCAATGGCACAACCTGAAGCGTATCTTGGAGGCGCTGCAGAACTTTTTGACGATAACGGAAAACTGACCAACAGCGCTACCGAAAAATTCTTAAAGAGCTTTTTGCAAGCCTTTGAAATTTGGGTGCATACAAATGCAAAAAAACCTCAGTAATCGAAAGTAGTATTAACTTTTAAAAAGTAAATTCCATGAAAAATATAATAATATTAGTTGTAGCGATATTCCTGTCTCTCGGGTCATTTGCACAGGCACAATGGACGGTAGACCCTTACCACTCCTCATTAAATTTCAATATCTCCCATTCCGGAATTAGTATCGTAAACGGAAAATTCCTGGACTACTCCGGCACGTTGACCACAAAGGGAGAAGCATTAACCGATGCCAATTTCAATTTTATCGTACAGGTGCAAAGTATAAACACAAATGTGAATGACAGGGACAACCACCTGAGAAGCTCAGACTTTTTTGACGCGGAAAAATATCCAAATATGACCTTTAAGAGTACTAAAATCTTGGCTACAGGAAAACCGAACGAATATCTACTTTACGGAAAGCTCACAATTAAGGATGTGACTAAAGATGTAATTTTTGATGTGCATTATGGAGGAATCGCCAAGAGCGATCAGGGTGAGAAATTGGGAATGAAAGCTACCACCACCATCAATAGGTTTGATTATAACATCAATTTCGATCCCACCGGCAGCGCTGTTGGCAAAGATGTAAACATTGTGGCTCATTTACAATTCGCAAAACAAAAACCTTAAAAAAAGCATTATGGAAAATCCAGCCAAAACAGTAGTTAATAAAATGTTCGAAGCCTTTAGCGCGGGAGATGTTGACAAATTTGTGGCAACAGTTTCAGATGATACACTTTGGATTTATCATGGTACCCAAATTATTCCCGCCGGCACTTTTGGAAAAAAGGAAGGAGTACGTACATTTTTTACCAATATTATGGAACGTACTGAAATCATCAATTTTGAACCCACACAATATATTGTGGAAGGTAATATGGTGGTAGTACTCGGCCAGGAACACCAAAGGGTAAAACGGTCCGGGCGCGAACTAAAACAAAAATGGGTCCAGATATATACAGTAGAAAATGGTTTGATTACCAGAATGGAAGAATTTGCGACTTCGGAAGAAGTAAATTAGTGGATTGACATAAAACTATAGGACTTAAAACGAAAACATTAGTCTAAACATAATTAAAATGAAAGAATATGAAGAACGAGACTTTAAAAAACAATCCGCTTTTGTGCGATATAGAAACCGGGATGTGTGAAACAACAGACGGAAATACTGCAACTTCCTCTAACAGTGTGCAATCTGGAAAAAAATCCATCAAGCTAATCTATTATACAGACCCCATTTGTTCCTCCTGCTGGGGAATAGAGCCACAATTGCGCAAACTAAAATTGGAATATGGCAATACTATTGAAATAGATTACAGAATGGGCGGGCTTTTGCCAGATTGGAGTTATAACAGCGGAGGTATTGGCGAACCTTCGGATGTAGCCTCACATTGGGACGAGGTGAGCGCCCATTACGATATGCCCATTGACGGAGATGTTTGGCTGGAAGATCCGTTGGATTCGTCCTATCCGCCATCCATTGCCTTTAAGGCTGCCCAAATACAGGGCCAGGATAAAGCGATTTTGTTTCTTAGGAAAATCCGGGAAATGGTTTTTCTGCAAAAGAAAAATATTGCCAAATGGGAACATTTAGCAGCGGCGGCCAAAACTGTTGGACTCGATGTGGAGCAATTGAAAAGTGATTTTGATGGGAAGGCAAAAACAATGTTTGAGGAAGATTTGAAGTTGGGGAAAGAACTCGGCGTAAGAGGATTTCCTACCATATTTTTTGTTGATAATTCTGGCAAACAGGAAATCGTTTACGGCTCACGGCCCTACCCTTTTTACGAAATGGCCATTCTGAAATTGAATCCCAATGCCACAAAAAGTGAATACCGCAAAGATTGGGAAACCCTTTTCTCTAAATATCATTCGCTTACGGCAAAAGAGTATTCCGAACTTTCTGGAACACCACGATCCGAAAGTGAGGCGGTCTTAAACGAACTTTCTAATACAGGTCATCTGAAGAAATTTTCAACTAAAAATGGCTCCATTTGGAACCTTCTTTAATAAAATGAAAATTAGTAAATTATGACATCAAACGAATTTTCAAACGGAGAGATAACCATTTTATGGAAAATTGAAAGATGTATACCTGCGGGTATATGTGTAAAAACATTGCCACAAGTTTACAATTCTAAAAAAAACCTTGGATAAAACCCAACAATGCAACTTATGATGCACTTTAAACTTATCGCATTAATTAATGGTATAAGACTAAAATATTAATATTAAAAGCCATGAGTAATCAAACTATATTTCCAGCATTTCCATTATCTGAATGGTTGGACACCAAGGAAACATTACATCGTTATTTTCAAATTGTCGGTAAATTGCGACTCTCATTGAATCCGAAAAAGAACCATTGGTGGCATATAACATTTTACGCAACAACACGAGGTGTTACCACGCGCGGCATTCCTTTTAATGATATTTCATTTGAAATCTACTTTGATTTTATCAGCCATACTTTGAATGTTTGGACAAGCAATGGAGAGCAACGTTTCTTTGAATTGATGGATGGACTTTCAGTAGCTGAATTTTATAAAAAATTGGAAGCTATCCTGAAGGAACTCAATATCACATTTGATATATTGGAAATACCATTTGACCTCTCCGATAAAATCCCTTTTAATAAATGCATAGAGCATCATAGCTATGATAAAGAGGCAGTGCATAAAGCTTGGAAAATTTTACTACGAATTGATATGATTTTTCAGGAATTTAGCGGAAGATCTTACAGCAAAACCTGTCCAGTTCATATTTATTGGCATCACTTTGATTTGGTAGTTACACGATTTTCAGGCAAAAAAGGTCCAAAGATGAACACTAATTCTCAAGTGGAATTAGAGGCTTATTCTCATGAAATGATAAGTTTTGGATTCTGGTTTGGAGATGACAACATTAAAGAACCTGCATTTTATTCTTATACATATCCGTCCCCGAAAGGAATAGATAAAGAACCGTTGAAACCTAATACTGCTAAATGGCAAGACTCCAATGGCAGTCCTCTGGCTTTATTACTTTACAGCGACTTAATAAAAAGTGATAATCCTGAAGAGCAAATTTTAGACTTCTTACAAAGTAGTTATCAAGCTGGGGCAAAATTGGCTGGTTGGAACATTGAAGAATTGAAAGTTCCGAGCTAAGGTGCGCTATTTGTCAATAATTCAAAATATAATTTTGTGGAATTTTCGGAATATATTTAGAACGCTAAATGTTTCAATTGATTGAAAATAAGAATTATGAAGATAATGAAAGCAACTCGCGGGCATGCAGCGAAAGACATTAGAGTGGAAGAAACGTCAATTGCAACCTCAAAAGATAGTTAAGTAAATTTCGCAGTGAAATTCATAAGAATCTGTAGATTGGTTTTGCAAGAATATTTAAATGACCTACAGATAATTCCTCTAGATGAACCCTATGCATTTAACGGTCATCAAGGAACTACAATTGGCAGCCATAAAGCGGATTTTTCTATAGTAGGAAAAATAAATTGGAAAGAATTTGGCCTCCCTTGGAATGCTGCATTGAAAGCCGGCAGAGTAGTAATGGCCAATGAAGTTAGCATCAATGCAGAAGTTTAATTTAAAAAGGAAAATCGATTAGAATATGAAAAAGATAAAAGGCATACATCACATTACTGCTATTGCAGGCGATGCACAGCGCAATTATGATTTTTATACCAAAACACTCGGACTGCGTCTTGTGAAAAGGACTGTAAACTTTGACGACCCTCAGACCTATCACTTCTACTTTGGGGATGAAGTTGGCAACCCTGGAACCATTCTTACCTTCTTTCCTTGGAAGAATGTAAGGCAGGGAAAAAACGGGGCTGGAATGGCCACAGATATTGGTTATTCGGTACCTATAGGAAGTTTGAATTTTTGGAGATCGCATTTTGATAAACTTCGTATTTCCTACGATCTGGGGGAGCGATTTGAGGAAAAATCACTAAGCTTTCAGGATCCAGATGGCTTACATCTCACTTTAATTGAGTCCAGGGAAAACGATAGCCGCGAAGGTCATAAAACCGATGAAATAAACCTGGATGTTGCCCTGAAAGGTTTTCATTCGGTTACGTTAACCTTAAATGATATAAAACCTACAGCGGCAATCCTCACCGAAATATTCGGTTATAAACAGATCGCCCAGAAAGAAAACTTATATCGATATAAAACCGACGCTGTCGAAAATGCTGCTATTGTAGATCTATTGGAAATGCCCAAAGAACAAAGAGGCTTAAATGCAGGAGGCACAAATCACCACGTCGCATTTCGCGTAAAAGATGAAGAGGACTTGATGGCAATGAGAGAAAAAATTGTAGCCAGGGGTCTTCACATCACTGAGAAAATAAACCGTGACTATTTTTTTTCACTTTACTTCCGTGAGCCTGGAGGCGTTCTTTTTGAAATTGCCACCGACAATCCGGGATTTGCTACGGATGAAACCGTAGAAAACCTAGGAAGTTCGTTGCAATTACCCGATCGATATAAAGCGATGCGAAACCAGATTGAAAAAGCACTCCCGGATCTTCAAACCAATTGATAAATGTTATGCATAGAAAGAATATCATAAGGGCAGGTAAATCTTTACAAGATGCGGAAAAAGCTTTGATTATGGTTCATGGCCGGGGAGCCGACCCCCATGACATCATCCGTGTTGCTTCCCACTTAAATGTTTCGGAATATGCCTTGCTCGCTCCCGCGGCAACAAACAACACCTGGTATCCGTACTCGTTTATGGCACCACCTGCGCAAAATGAGCCTTGGCTTTTCTCGGCTCTTGATTTGTTAGAAGAAGTTGTGGCTGAAATAACAGAACAGGGAATTACTCCTAATAGCATTTTCTTTATGGGTTTCTCACAAGGTGCGTGTCTTACGCTGGAGTTTGTTGCCCGCCATGCCCAAAAATATGGTGGTGTTGCCGCATTTACCGGAGGCATGATAGGTGACACATTATCTCCCGAAAATTATTCCGGCGATTTTGAAGGGACATCCATCTTTATCAGCACTGGAGACCCCGATCCACACGTTCCGCTTGAACGTGTAAAGGAAAGTGTTGCCCTGCTGCAAATAATGAATGCCTCAGTGCATATAGAAGTTTATAAAGGAAGGCCACATACCATTTCCCAAGATGAGATTGATAAGGCGAATAAAATGATCTTTGGATGATTGTGGGGTTAGATATGAGACGTAAAATTATCGTATCGTTTTTTAGATTTAATCAATACATCTTGCACAGGGATTTCAATATTTTAAATCGGATTTATTAACATAAAACAATTCTGTGGTCTACTTATCCATTATGATTGCTTCAACATCACGATTATTATTGGCAATTTATTCACCGATGAGTTTAATTTATCTCGCCATTGCCCTGTACATACCCGGTATTATCACTGCATTCTTTTCAAGCAATTCACTCGGTTGAACAGATGGAGCAGTGATAAAATGTCAATGGAAATTTGTTGTTTGGGCCAATTGCATCGTTTTCTTGCTTATGGCATTTACAATAAGAGCTGCTAGTGAAACAAACAGAGTTCCCACGCCAACTTTGAAAAAACGTAGTGTAACTTAAAGAAATTTATGGCGTCTACTTACAACACCATACTATTAGCAAAAAATAGATTTTAGTAATTCTCAATCGGTTCCTTTGGTGATTCTTATGAAAACTAAACTTTTCAAACCCAGTTCTCCTTTAAGCAATTATATAGACAACTATATGCTTGTGGATATTGATTGGAGTAAAACAACGGAGCTGGCTAATGTTTGGAGACTTATTCCTTATGGAAAGGTGGCCATGTTTTTTCTATATGGTGATACTTGGGAATATAACTTTCAAGGAGCAAATGCACCCATGCAACGCGAGAGGCGGGCTTTTTTGGTGGGTCCACTTGTTCAGCCTATATGGCTAAGATTTACCGGTCGCTCCCGCCTCATTAAAATACAGTTTAGATCTTCCGGGGCCCAACGGTTTCTTCCCGTTAATATGGAAGAATTTCGAAACATGCCCAGTCTGGATCTGGAAGCGGTTTGGGGCAACGCCACCCATGAACTTTTGGAACAATTGGAAGCATCTCCCTCAGATTCTGAAAGCATAGAAAAATTAAACAGTTTTTTGGAAAAGCGCCTTTTGCCACGGCAAGAGCATATTGATTATGTGGACTATACCATTGAACAAATGAAAGCCAACAACGGGAACATTTCCATAAAAGGCCTAGAGCAGAAATTAGGAATCTGTACTAGGCAACTACAAAGACACTTTCTTTCGAAAATTGGGATATCGCCCAAGGAAATGTCTAAACTCATTCGGCTTAACAGTGCTTTTTGTTCATTGGAAACAGATCCGAGCATTTCTCTTACTAACCTATCCTATGAAGCTGGGTATTATGACCAATCCCACTTCTATAGGGATTTTAAAAGTCTGTCTGGTGAAAGCCCTAAAAACTTTTTCTCTAATAATTCCGATGAGTTGTTTGTAACTCACGGCGCTAATTTTGTTGAGCAAAGAATACAAATTACCAGCTCATAATTCCTTCAGTTATTAAATCTTTTTTCTGAACGTTCCGTAAGGGGGGTTAATTCCTTCTTATTAAATAAGAAAGGCAGGTCGCTTTTGTACAAGTTTAATTTCCAGACGCTTTTGATATTTGTTCCCTAATTCCTAATAATCCGTAAATCAGAAATTAACTGTATTGCGTATCATCGAAAACGTAAATCCCTCAATTTCTAATTTACATCCTTAAGTAAAGATTTGTGATCGTCCCACTCATCGATACATATTTGTGAAGGATTATTACTGAAACAAAAATTATCAAATGAAAAATATTATACACGTAGTATTTCTGTTTTTAATCGTTAGCATTTATGCACAGGAAAGCGAAGTAAAAAACACGTTTTCGCTCCATTGGGGAACAAGCTATCTTGCAAGACAGGATTTAATTTTTTCACCACTATACCATACAGATTTTACGTTGTTGAATGTGGGAATTGAATATACCCGAAACGCAAAGATGTTTCAAAAAATTAGCTTCCGTTATGGAAATTTCGATCCAATTGTATCATCACCATATGATTATACCGAAGCCGGTGAAACCGAAACTACTACTCCACATAGCTTCATTTTTATTGATGTGGATTATCAATTGGGAAAAAATATAAAGGAATCTTCCAAAAATTCATTAACCATCGGTGGTCTTTTTGCGATAGATGTGCAATCCTTAAATTACGAATATGGTAGAACCAGCAGTTTTGGATACTATTCCACACTTAATTTAGGCGTATTTGGGAAGTATAAATACACAATCAATTCAAAAAGTAATTTAAGCACAACGCTTCAACTTCCACTTATTGCTTGGCTAGCTCGTTCGCCTTATTTGGTAAATGATGATGAATTCATAGAAAATACAAGTTCCCACTCCGGAATTAAAACATTTTTTTCCTTTATAGGCGATGGTGAATTTGCAACTTGGAATAAGTTGCAAACTTTCAATTTTGATTTAAAATATACCTATAGCCTCAATGAAAAATGGAGCATTGGCGCTGCGTATTTATTTGAATTTCTTCATTCCAGCGAGCCCAGAAATCTGCTGTCCTATCGCCAAACATTAAATATTGGTACAAACTTCAACTTCTAATATGAACACAACAAAAAAAATTATAGCAATAGTATTCCTATATCTCGCCACGGTGGGATGCGAAAAAATGTTTATTGAAGAGCCTTCCAACAATCCGGAAGCAATTTTTGAAAATCTGTGGAATACCTTTAATGAAGAATATGCTGTTTTCGAAGAAAGAAATATCGATTGGCAGGCTGAATATAATATCTATCGTCCCATGGTAAACACTAACACTACCGATGATGAACTTTTTAATATTTTATCACAAATGTTGGCCAAACTAGATGATGGGCACGTAAATCTTACTGCTCCCAACAGAGAGATTTTTTATTCAAATAAAATTAAAAATGAACGTATTGATGATAACTTATTCAGCATTCCAATAACAAAAACATACCTTGAATTTGGTTATAAAGAAGGTGATGAAAACAGTTATCTGTACGGTAAAATTAAGAATGAAAATGTAGCATATATCTATTTTGATTATGTGGGCGAAAATTTTTTCAAATTAGAAGATTTTCTGAATCAATACCATAATGTTAACGGTTACATCATTGATCTGCGCCACAATCAAGGCGGTGATTTCACCTATTGCTTTTCGGAAATGGGCCGATTAACAGACCAACCCCATTATGTGTTCCGCAGCAAAACCAAAAATGGAAAGGGACCGGATGATTTTACGCAATGGCACCATTGGACCATAAACCCCGCTGGTGCCTATATTGACAAACCTATTATAGTCCTAATTGACCGCTATACTATTAGTGCTGGTGAACGCGCAGTTATGGCATTCAAAACCCTTCCCAATGTGAGGCTAATGGGAGAAATCACCAATGGTGCTCACGGCACAATGATAGGAAGGGAATTGGCCAATGGCTGGTTCTATTCGCTTGTCACTCAAAAAACGGAAATGTTTGATGGAAATTCATACGAAGGTATTGGCTTAGAGCCTGATATTTACAGTAAAAACATACTCTCCGATGTTACTGCGGGAATAGACAAAACACTTCAAACGGCCATTGATAGTTTAAAATAATTTTATTCGACGTTAAAAAATAGGAAGAAGGTTATGAAAGCCAAGGAAGATTTATATGTATCCTTAATCAATACCATCAAAAATACAGTTCCCATCTCAGATAGTGACCTGAACTTGGTCATTGAATTATTTGAACCCAAACAATTAAACAAAAAGGAATTTCTGCTATTTAAAGGTGATGTCTCCCATCATATGCGATTTGTCTGCGACGGTTGCTTGAGGGTTTATTCCAATAATGAAAAGGGTGAAGAATTTATAGTTCAATTCGGCATAAAAAATTGGTGGGTAAATGATTTGCATAGTTATTTATCAAATGCGCCCGCACAATATACTATTCAAGCCATAAGGGCATCTACAGTTTTACAGATCCATAGAGATAAATTGGAAACGCTTTTTAATAAGGTTCCAATAATGGAACGTTTTTTTAGAATTAAAATACAGAGTGCATACGTAGCTACTCAAGTTCACACGTTAAAAGCTATAAGTGAGACTTCGGAATCTCGTTACTTAAATTTTTTATCAAAGTATAGGGATATTGAGCAGGCAGTACCACAATATATGGTTGCTTCATATTTGGGCATTTCACCGGAACATTTAAGCACCATACGAAAAAAACTTCATCAATAACGGTTCTTAAGATTTCTTAATTTTTTTTATCCCAATAAGCTAAACCTTTGTCCAGTAATTTAAAAAAGAACACAAATGGAAATTTCAATTAAGAATTCAGTAAAAGAACAATTAGGCATCCTAAAAAAAATCAAGGTATTTCAACTCTTTTTTGCTTTTGTATCAATGGCATCGACCTCTTGGTCTCAAAATCAAAATCTTCAGAATATTACACTATCCTTTAGCGATGGCAGTGCAGATATTGTAGGGGTGGAAAAAATTAATTCAATTTTGAAAACGATAGGCGTGCACGTTAGTACAGTCACTATACCTGACGAAGCGAAACCATTAATTAAAAATTCAAGAAAAAGAGCTTTAACGAATGCCGAAGCGGAGTCGCTAATCTCCCTTTTTTATCTGGACAGAAATGAATTATTGGAGCAAATAGAAAAAGCCGGAAGGAAACCGGAAGCCATTGGGGGCGGGTTTTTATCTACAAAAGAGGAAGCTATGTCTCCATATCCCAAAGTTTATGATATGAAATCATTGTCACCCGAAGTAATTTTTTTTCTGCAGAATAAGTTTGGAAAACTACACGTAAATATTTCAGACAACGGAATGGGAATTGACGAAGTGATGACAATAGTATCGGGCGGCCCGTGGACCTGGTTTTTTGTATTACCCAATAATAATGTTGCGAAATTAACATTGGAAAATGTAGCTGTCCATAACATTGGATGGCGCATCAGCTATCCCGGTTTAATTCCTCATGGCGGATTTTTTGATGCTGACTATGGTTTGGTTGTAGCCTTTGCCCACGGTCCGGAAAAATTCGAAATGAAATATGAGGAGCCTTCCGTTGAATCATATAAATGGATGGGGAAAAATCCGTGGATAGATTTTTCAGGAAAAAACCCAAAGTTGTTAGACAGGATTAACTAGTATTTATAGTACGCCTTTCAGTGATTTAGAAACCGAAGTTGAAAACACTCGATTTCAGCATAATCGCTAGCCCTTAGTATCTACTTATACACATAAAGAAAACTCAGATCACATATTTCACATTTTTTACCCACTCCCTTAGTGAGTATGAAATTCTATGTATCAATTTTTGGATAATATAAAGTGGAACATTAAACCACGTCGTTTTTGTACAAGCGTATTAAGCCATTGGTTGTGACCTTTGTACCCTACATAAAATCATTCGGAAAAGTTGAAATACTTTTCAAAAAATCAACACACAAACAAAAAGAAAATTATGAAAACAAAACAGCTATTATTTTTCTCTGCCGTATTTCCGACATTTGCCGCACTATCACAGCCAATAATTAATTTAAGTGATTTAACACCTTCCGTTGGCGACTCATTTACCCTAACTACTGCCGCTTTTATTGAGCCCGGCCAAGGAGGGGCAAATCAAGTTTGGGATTATTCCGAGTTAGAGGATTTTGATTCCAATAGCATGACATTTCAATCGCCCGAAAATAAACCGGGCAGTGATTTATTTCCTAATGCCACCCACCTTTCCGTGAGTGATGATGGTACTATTTTTAAATATAGCTACTACGGAGAATCCCGTTTAGACAGATTGGGAATAGTAATGCCATCAGATGACTTACAGGCAGTGTATGTAAACCCTTTTCTGGAACTACAATTTCCATTTACAATGAATGACAGCTTTGTGGATGACTGGATATTTGAAACGAAAATTGGGAGTAATAATGTTACGCAACAGACGGGCACATCAACAATCACAGTGGACGGTTACGGAACGCTTTTACTTCCCACCGGAAACTATGCAGATGTATTGCGAGTAAAAAATGCAATCGAATCAGAAATAGTAATAACTTTAGATGGTATCGAGATTTTCAGAGGTCCCTGGATCGAAAACTCATATACCTTTTTCAAAGCTGGCATACCAAATCCTTTGCTTTCAATGCGTACTACCATCTTCAATGGACAAACAATTCGCACAGGCGACTATCTTTCCAATTTGGTATTGGCAATTTCTGATGTTAATTCTGAATCTGCCAAAATGAATATTTTTCCCAATCCTGCGAACGATTTTGTAGAAATTGCCTTTCAAACAGATCAATATTCACAGGTAGCCGCAACGCTATTTTCAATGGACGGGCAGCCCGTTCACTATTGGGGTGTGCAGAATATTACGTCAGGAAAGAACAAACTACATTTTGATCTTCCAAATGTTTCGGAAGGAATATATCTTCTTAAGTTAAACACTGCAACCGAAACACTTACAGAAAAAATTGTTATACACCATTAAAGTTTGGTTGCCATTTATGGAAGTGTATGCATCCAGTATGGATACAGTATGGATACAGTATGGATACAGTATGATTAGTACATTAAAAATACATTAGAAAGTCAAATGAAAATATGCATAATCCCAAAGGATGTTTAATGCATTTGAAAAAGAAATATGCGCTTCGGAAAACTCCACTTTAGGCAAATTCAAAAATATTTTAATTTTCCCTGTGAATTAAGCGATTTACAGGGATTTTTTTTTGAATCCTTTCAATTTGAAAGCATCAATTTTATAAGCTATACCGATAAGCCTTTTGCGCTCCGTTAAACAAATTTTAAATTGCCTTTCCCTCGCCATAAAATTCTGTAGTTTTAGAAAGAATATGGAAAATGAATAGTATGGAAATTGAAGAAAAAGCCTTGTTTTTTGCCACCGAAGCACACGGCACACAACGGCGCAAATACAAAAATGAGCCATATATTGAACATCCCAAACGTGTGGTTGAAATTCTTAAAACTGTACCTCACAATTCCGCGATGGTCTGTGCTGCCTATTTGCACGACGTTGTAGAGGATACACCCATAACCCTCGCTGAAATAGAAGATAATTTTGGCCCGGATGTTGCCAAACTTGTTGACGAACTCACTGACGAATATATCAAGGAAAGTTATCCATCGCTCAATCGAAAAAAGCGTAAACAAAAAGAGGTTGAGCGACAAAAATTAATAAGCAATACCGCCAAGACCATTAAATTGGCCGATATTATTGATAACACTCCGGACATTTCCAAAAACGACCCACAGTTCGCACAAAGATATATTCCTGAAATGGCTTCACTATTGCAGGCCCTTAAAGGCGGCGATCCAAACCTTTGGGAAAGGGCTAAATATGAAATAGATCTCGCCAAAAAAAGATTGGGAAACAGCAAGAAATAATTGTAGATCCTACATTTTCCCAGATAATTTATTAGCGCTTTGAAATATAAAAATGCCTTATGAAACCTTCACGCTTCTTTTGCTCAAAACGAATTTTTTTAATCCATTTGGTTATTAACTGTTAAATCATTTTAAAAGCCATGGAATGGTTCGTTCATCATCTTTAAATTTATAGTTGAATTAAAAAAAACTCTATAACGATGAAAAATTTAGAAGAACTTTTTGAACATCAATTAAAGGATCTTTACAGCGCTGAGGATCAACTTACTAAAGCCTTGCCCAAAATGGCCAAAAAGGCTAAGGACGCAAAATTAAAAAAGGCGATTGAAGACCACTTGGAAGAAACCGAAGAACAGAAAAAACGTTTGGAGGAAATTTGTGACGAACTTGACATAGATCCAAAAGGCGAAACGTGCAAGGCCATGAAAGGGCTTATAAAAGAAGCGGAGGATTTTATGGATGAAGTTGATGACGATGATGTTCTAAATGCAGGCATGATTGCCGAAGCACAGCGAGTGGAACATTATGAAATTTCCGGCTACGGCACGGCGGTACGTTACGCAAAGGAGTTGGGGCACGATGCCATTGCTAAAAAACTCCAAAAAACGTTGGATGAAGAATACAACGCTGACAAAAAACTTAACGATTTAGCCGAAAAAAGGTTGAATGCCAAAGCTAAATAATAGGATTTACAATAGGAAAAAGCCCGTTTAAACGGGCTTTTTTTATAAAAAAAATACAGAATGGAAAATTCATTACAAGAAATTCTTATGAATTCATTGCATATATTCCTTAGTTGCCTGGGAATTTATATTGCTGTCATTTTATTCACCAGATTTTTTGGCAAACGCAGTTTCAGTAAAATGTCCAGTTTTGACTTTGCAATGACGCTCGCCATTGGGTCTATTATTGCCTCTACAACCCTTCCACAGAAAGTTACTTTGTACGAAGGTATTATTGGTTTATTTTCTGTTTATCTGCTTCAATCAACCGCTGCATACTTTCGACGCTTCAGAAAATTTCAAAAAGTGATTGATAACGAACCTATATTATTAATGGACAGAACTGAAATATTACATGAAAATTTAAAAAAAGTCCAAGTTACTGAGGGTGATTTACGTGCCAAATTAAGGGAAGCAAACGTGATTGCCCTATCACAGGTCCGCGCGGTTATTTTTGAAACCACGGGTGATATGGTGGTACTTCGAAGCAACGATGAACAGGAACTTGAACAATGGATAATGAAAGACGTAAAACTAAAATAATGGAAATTGAAGAAATATTAGGATTCGTGGCAGGGGCGTGCACCACCGTGGCGGTTATTCCACAAATCATAAAATCATGGCGCACCAAAAAAGTAATGGACGTATCGCCCATTATGTTTTCAATATTAATTCTGGGTGTTGGCCTATGGGTTGTTTATGGAATTATTAAAAACGATTTGCCCATTATTATTACCAACGGTGTTTCATTTCTATTAAATCTTTCAATGTTGGTGCTAATGTTTTTCTTTAAATCCAAAGAAAAAGAGAATGATTAAATCCCTCCCACTGTTGCCAAAGAGTAAAATGGTCATTTAAAAAACCAATAAATTAAAAAAGCAGTTACGCTAAATATTATATGTGCGAAAAATAACTGGATATAAAACGTTTTAAAATGAAGTTCCGGCGGTTTGGGATGTATTTTGAACATCACCTTCCATCCCATAATCCCCACCAGACCAATGAGCATTCCAAAAATAATACTCCACCACAAAGATCTTATTACATCTGTAAGCATCCATAAAAGTTCGTAACAAGCCATAAAAAAAAGTCCGAAAGCAAAATGCACAATCCACCCAATGAGCACACTTGGTTTTCCCGAACTGTGTCCTTTATATGTATGTAGCAATTGTGCCAGCAACAAGTGTTCACGCAGTTCCCGTTTCAAAAGTTGGGTAATTAAAGCACTAAATCCTGTCATAGTCAGGATAGCCGCAATCCACGCAATAATAAAAATGTGAAACCCCATTTATGTACCTTTTTAAATTGTTAAAAAATGCACCTTCCCTCCAGTGCTCAATATTTAAAATTACTGCATTCTATTTTCCATTTTAACTGAATCGGAAAATAAATTAACTCAATGAAAATCGAGATTAGGCGTCCTCCAATTTTTTCATTATTTTCTCTGAAACTATATATTTTTAAACAAAACTTTCAAATTTAGTTATAATGAAAAAATCACATGATACCTCAAAAGCTTATTCAAGATTTGCACTAATGTTGGCCTGTTCCTTTATTGCAATGTACATTACAATGTATTTGAACACTTACGCTTGGGACCATATATATTTTAGTCTCACCCGTTTTTATATGGTTTGTCTGGGCATTTCCGCAATGGCGATTATCATGTGGGGTTTTATGCGGCCCATGTATAAAAACAAAATGAAAAATAGAATTATTATTTGGGGCAGCATTGGCCTTTTCTTAGTGGCTTTAATTTTGGTGCGCAGCCAAATTCCAGTAGGCGAAGTAGCTTATATGAAGGCCATGATCCCGCATCATTCCATTGCAGTACTCACCAGTAAAAGAGCAAAAATCAAAGATCCCGAAGTGCAACAATTGGCGAAAGAAATTATTGAAGCTCAGGAAGAAGAGATTGCTGAAATGAAACGTTATATCAAAAGAATAGAAAATAAGGAGCACTGAAAGGAAAACTATAATTATGAAAAATTAACTGCTCTGTATTTATAGGATTAAACTCCTTCGCGTTATGACGCATCCAATTTTCAAATGTCTTTTAATTTTAATATTAATTTTAAAATATATTTCCATGGGCACACAAAAGGAAAAAAACAGAGACACCAATCAGAAAAATTCCGGAACCCAGCCGGCGGCGAAAAAGTCGGATAATAATAAGAACACCGCAACCGAAAAAAAAGAAAATTCCAGACGTAAATAGGTCTTTTGTTTTATGAAAAAGCCTTTCCTTTCTTCGGAATGGAAAGGCTTTTATTATTTCACTAAAAATGTTTTAATTTTAAGAAGCAAAGAAAATCTAATTGCATTGCATAATGCGAAAGACTCCCTAATATGAAGTTAGCAGGAACCGAAATTACAAATCCGGAAAAAATTCTCTTCCCACAAAAACAAATCACCAAATTACAATTGGTGGAATATTATCATAAAGTGGCCGAAAAAATGCTGCCTTATTTGAAAAACAGACCACTTACCCTACATCGTTTTCCGAATGGAATTGACGCCGATGGCTTCTATCAAAAAAATGCTTCGGACTATTTTCCCGATTTTATAAAAACGGTACAAGTTAAAACTGAAGATGGCACCAATACCCAAATAATCTGCAATGACAAAAAAACTCTTGTGTATTTGGCCAACCAAGGAACGATCGCTTTTCATATTTGGTTATCACAAAAAGATATGCTTAATAAACCAAACAAAATAGTTTTTGATTTGGATCCATCGGAAAATTCATTTGAGGACATAAAAAAAGCAGCTAAAATTGTGGGGGATTATATGCGAAATCAAGGTCAGGAACCGAAAATAATGACCACTGGCCAGCACGGACTTCATGTGTGGGCGTCCATCAGAAGAACAAAGAACTTTGATGAAATAAAGGAAATTGCAAAAAACCACGCTCAAAACCTAGAAAACGAGCATCCCGAACTTTTTACCACCTCCATTAGAAAGAATAAACGAAATGGAAAAATATTTCTGGACTATTTGCGAAATGCCTATGCACAAACTTCCGTCTGCCCCTACTCCGTAAGGGCCAACGACACTGCTTCAGTCGCGATGCCGATTGATTGGAAAAGTTTGGATGATCTGAAAAGCGCCGATGCCTTTACAATAATCAATATTTGATTTTCTAACTCTTCTTGGCTGAAACCGGTTCCAACGATTCACATTGTGTGGTTTGGTTTTCTGATATTAGTTTTTCTAAAAAATTCTTGGCCTTTTGATAAGAATCTAATTTATAATTAGCACAGGTTGTCGCATTACCTAAAAAACATCTACGGTAGATTCATCAATAGGATTTGGATTAATTTTTTATTTTTTTCAGCACGGGGTAGTTATCAATTGGAAGTATTTTTATATTCTTAAAATAATCCAACTAAATAAATTTTAATTAAAATGGGTAATTCTGACAAAAATCCGAATAGAAATAAACCACTTGAGGTGCCAAAGATTCCTCCGCCGCAAAAAGATCCTATCACAAAATCTCCGGCGGAGGTTCCGCAAGTACCGGAGCCAAAACAAACACCGCCCGTTAATCCAAATGAAGTTCCGGTTCCAAAACCGAAGGAACAACCGGAAATAAATGAGCCGGAAATAGCACCTGATTCCCCTCAAGATTTACCGGAAGCTGATCGCCCAATATAAAAAGATAACAGTGGAGCAAATTGCTTCATCAAAAAATCCTTCCTTCTTGGTCGCTCTCGGAAGGATTTTTTATTTAAATAATTTATAAATGCTACAGAATATGACAGAATTGGATAATACCGATTTCATAATAAACATAGTAATAGCTATGGCTGCCGGGGTTTGCATAGGCATTGAAAGGCAAATAAAGGATAAAAATGCAGGTATAAAAACAAATGCACTTGTTGCTGTAGGAGCTGCCATTTATGTAAATATATCTTATCAATTTCTCAATTTACCCGACGTAGATATTAGCAGAATAATTAGTCAAGTGATTGTGGGAGTGGGTTTTTTGGGCGCGGGGGTAATCGTTCAAGGAAAAAGAAATATCAAAGGCTTGGCAACTGCCGCTGCAATCTGGTGCAGTGCGGGATTGGGTTGTTTGGCAGCTCTTAAAATGTATGTTCCGCTAGTGGCCAGTACGGTGTTGATAATTTTGATAAACATGTTTTTTGGTTATTGTTCCCGACTCATTCAAAGAAAAAACAAAAGAGAATCCTCCAAAAAGCAGGAAACGGAAGAGCGCCTTTAATTGCAGAAACGGAATATTTGAAAAATTTTGACTATCCTTCCCATTCGGTGCCGACCGTGAGGGTAACTTCATGAATTTTCCAATGATAGGCAAGGATTTCTTCCCTCCCTTTTACTAAATTCTTTATGATATCGGTTTGCTCCCTTGGCCTTATTTGTACCTCCCCGATGAAAACCTGCCCCTCTTCCCGAAACTTGGCGTGTGAATCTATAACCCAGTCCCAGCCATTTACCATTTCTTCGATATGCTTAACTATGGGGTGTGGTTTTTCTTTTTCTATATCCACCGGATATCTATCCATTAAATCACAAATTGCATTTCTTAAATTTTTATAACCGTCCTTCATCACCGAAAATGAAATGAAAAGTGCCGCAAGTGCATCAGCCCACCAAAGTCCAAAACCTATTCCGACAATTCCTATTATTGCGGCTAAAGCAGTCATATAATCGGCTTTTTGAGTGTCAGCATCCGTATATAAAATTTTATTGTGAAGCTTTTTTGCTAGTGGCAATTTTTTATAACCCAACCATACCGCCGGCGCGCCACTGTAAATAAGGGCCGCAATCATAATCCATCCCATCCAAATTTGATGTCCGAAAATAAAGGTACTGCCTATGGTGGGGTGCTCCATTTTTATCAAATTGATCAAGGAATCCACCGCCAAATAAAGCCCCATGCCGAACAGTGCCACAGAGCCCGTCAAAAATGCGATACTAAAAACGCGGTGGTACCCATATGGAAAAGTTGCATTCGCCGGGCGATCATAAATTCGGGAAGCTATTAAAAATGAAATTGCCGGAAGCATACTCAACACATCTTCTAACCAAGCGGTTTTCATTGCCTGCGAAGTTCCCATTACCAGGTACATTAGAACGGTTACGGAAATTAAATAAGCGATTGTAATGTATTCGAGTTTGCGCACTTTTTTCATTACCGGTTGAAGATCGGGCGGTAACTCGAAATCTTTGAATTGTTTCATTGCATTTGATTATAAAAAAATTTTTCAATTTCGAAAACAAGTCTGTTTTCTCCCTTTTTCACTAACCAAACATGTTCTTTATCATAGGGCGCGGTTAGGGCGGCTTTATCTTTCCATAAAGTTTTTTCTGTAAATCCGCCGATAATAATATCAATTTTATCTTTTTCCAACTGTTTCACAAGCTGGGTTTCTGTACTGTGGTTATAGGATACTTTTAGGTTATTTGCCGCAACAAATTGATCCATCAAATTTTTCTCAAATACACTGATCGAAGAAAGCGAATCGGTACGAACCACAACTCCTACGTGTAGAGATTCCTTTTTTGCTTTTTCAAAAGTGTCTTTGGTATCACGCGGTAAATCGCATCCCCACCAAAAAAAGAGGACACAGAAAATTATAATAAACTTTTGCATAGAGTTTAAACCAATATTATCAATTTATTTCTCTTAGAAATATTTATAAAAAAGTTTTCGGTTATTCGACAAATTCTAAGTCATTTCGTCCAAAAATTATTTAATCTTGGCCAAGCCGTGGAACGCGGGTCCTTCAATAACACAGCCCGCAGCATCAAAACGGCTACCGTGGCAGGGGCAGTCCCAACTTTTTTCGGCGTTGTTCCAATGTACGGTACAGCCCATGTGTGGGCAAATGGCGGAAAGTTTGGTTATGCTTCCTATTTCATCTTTGTGTATTGCCATTTTTTTACCGTCTACCTGCACTATTTTTCCCTCTCCTAATTCCAAATCAACATCTTTCGAATCAAATCCGGGCATTGAAAAATCCTTTATAAGTTGTGCGGCAACGTTTAAATTTTCCTTCGCAAATTTGGATGCAGCTTTAAGGGGTTGATGGCGGGAAGCTTTATATAGTTCAGCAAATGGGTTTTTCTTTTCGTTAATTTCATCAGCCAAAAGCATTCCGGCCAAGGCCCCATAAATCAATCCATCCGTTGAAAATCCTGTGGCAATATATTGTTTTGAGCCCGCAGATTTCTGCCCGATATACGGCAGCAAATCGGCCGATTTATAATTCTGCCCACCCCAGCGATGCGTGATTCGTTCCACTTCAAAATGATGCTTCACAAATGTTTCGAGTTCGCGTATATGCTCTTTATTATCCTTCGCCTGCCCTACTTTGTGCATACTTCCAATGCACAATAAATATGGTTCGTCATTTAATATATAAGATCGTACGGAATATTTTTTATTCTCAAAATGGCCCCAAAAAATACCTTCGGGATATTGATTGTTTCTTAGCTTCACCCCAATTCCATACTCGCGATACGGGCCCAAAGTTGTGTGGTATTGAATATGCAAACCCATAGGCGTGTGTGTGGCATGGATCACATAATTTGCCGTAACAGTTGCCGTCTCAGTTTTAAGGATTATATGTTCATCCTTCTCATCAATTTCTAAAACGCGTGTGTTTTCATAAATACTACATTTTTCGTCGTGAAGATGCTTCGCCATGTGCTGTATGTAAAGCAACGGATTGAATTGTGCTTGGTTGGGATATTCAATTCCCTCATTGAAATTAAAAGGAATTCGCCCATTTTTTAATGCTGTAAACGGAAGACCTATTTTTTGAGCGACGCTTTTTTCCTTATCGAAATCGATATCGCCGTCGTTCTCAAAAATAAACATGGAACGCTCCTGAAAATCACAGTCAATATTGAATTGGCTAATATTATTGGTTATATAATCTAGTGCTGCCTTGCGAGATTGCACTACTTTATTTACGGTTTCGAGATCATATTTTTCCTCAATTTCATAATTGGGATATTCGGTAACGGCGTACAAATTTCCGGTACTTTGGCCCGAAGTTCCCTTTCCCACGGCTCTCGATTCCAAAACCGCAATTTTGTGGCCGTGTTTTTTTAATTGTTCGGCTGTGGTGATGCCGGTAATTCCAGCACCAATTATTGCCACATCAACTCTAATGTTTTTGTTTAGCTGAGGAAAATTGGTTTTTATTGACTTTTCGCTCCATATTGGTTTTGTTTCCATACCTAAAATTTTAATTTACCTAAACTACCTTTTTCCACTAAAGTTAAATAAGAAAGAAATGGGCCGCAACTTGGTCTTCCATTTTTAACAAGCATTTAAATATTGGGTTAAAAAAAATGGACCTGTTCGAGGCCATAAAATAGAACCATTCACAGTGTTTTAACGCTCTTATGGCATATGGGTTATTTGAATTTTAAATGAGCAATCAATAAAATTTTTTGGACACAAATAAATTTTTTTAGGATGCCTCAACTGCTTTTGTCGAATGTAATTTCGTTAAAAAAAAAGCTATTATGACTAAGATAAAGACAAAAAAGACGGGATCCCTGCATAACGATGTCCTGGCAAAAAATAAAACCCAAAGACGGCAGGATAATACAAATTATGACATGGTGGTATTCTGCCACCTTCGATGGAAGTTCGTTTACCAAAGGCCCCAACATATTATTAGCCGACTGTCAGCTACCCAAAAAATTCTTTTTATTGAAGAGCCTATACCTTTCTCCTCTTCGGAAGAATTTGAATACAATCTCGAAACAGTGACGGCAAATTTAACCGTAATGCAGCCAAAAGTTTCAACGTTGGCTGACATCGGAAAAATTCTGAAAAAATTAAACCTACAGACATTTGAATACGCGTGGTTTTATTCCCCCGCTTTTGCTGAGCTGCTACCGGATTTAAAAGTGAACACCATAATTTACGATTGTATGGATGAACTTTCCCTGTTTAAAGGCGCTTCGGAATCATTGCAGAAAAAGGAACAATATCTAATTAAGGAAGCGGATATCATATTCACCGGAGGTAAATCTTTATATGAGTCAAAATCGAAACTCTCCCAAAACGTGCATTGCTTCCCGAGTTCGGTGGACTTGCCGCATTTCAAAAAAGTGGAGCGTCAGTTGCCCTGTCCGGAAGATCTTGTAAATATTCAGCATCCCGTTGTGGGCTATATTGGCGTAATTGATGAGCGCATTGACCTGCCGTTGGTTGCCGCCACTGCGGAAAAGCTGCCACACTTTCAATTTGTAATGATTGGACCTTTGGCAAAAATTGATGAAAATGACCTTCCGCGACGGGAGAACATCCATTATCTCGGGATGAAAGAATATAAAGAACTACCGAATTATCTCAAAGCAATTGATATTGCGATGATGCCCTTCGCCTTAAATGATGCAACAAAATACATTAGCCCAACGAAAACCTTGGAATATATGGCTGCCGGAAAACCTATTATTTCAACGCCTGTAAAAGATGTGGTTCGCGATTATCAAGAACACGTACATATTGTGGAAACTGAGAGTGAGTTTTGCACCGCGCTCGAATCCATCGTGAAATTGGATAAAGTAGACTATTCCGCCCGCTATTGTGAAATATTGCACAAAACATCGTGGGACAATACGGTTTCACAAATGTTTACTCTTATTAAAAAAGTTGCACAATGATGGCTGATATATTGATAATTGGCGCTGGAATATCAGGATCAGTGTTGGCCGAACGTTATGCAAATTCGGGAAAAAAAGTTTTAATTCTCGAAAAACGCGACCATATAGCCGGCAATTGCTACGATTATATTGACGACAATGGAATTTTGGTGTCAAAATATGGAGCACATCTTTTTCACACAAATTTTGAGGACGTTTGGGAATACGTGAATCGATTCTCAAATTGGTATCCGTGGGAACATAAAGTGCTGGCGAAAGTTGATGGGCAATTGGTAAATATTCCTATTAATATCAATACGGTTAATTCCATTTTCAACCTCAATATCCAAAATGAGGAAGAAATGAAACAGTGGCTCGAAGAAAACCGTGTGGAAATTGACAATCCCTCGAATGGAGAGGAAGCCGTAATCAGCAAAGTGGGCACGGTTTTATACGAAAAAATGTTTCGCCATTACACTAAAAAGCAATGGGACAAATATCCCGAGGAATTGGATGCCTCCGTTTTGAACCGCATTCCGGTCCGCACCAATACGGACGACCGTTATTTTTCGGATAAATATCAAGCCCTTCCCTTAGGCGGTTATACCCAATTGTTCGAAAATCTATTGAACCATCCCAATATTGAAGTCCGTTTGAACACCGATTATTTCGATGTAAAGGAAACTATTGGAGGGTTTGAACAAATATTTTATACTGGCCCAATTGACAGATTTTTTTCCTTCAAGCACAGTGTGGAGCATCAGTTGGAATATCGCTCCATTAATTTTGTTTCGGAAACGGTAGATAAAGAATTTTTTCAGGAGAATTCTGTGGTGAACTATCCCGGAATGGAAGTGAATTTTACCCGTATCGTGGAATACAAACACTTCGGTAACCAAAAATCGGACAAAACCACGATTGTAAAAGAATATACCACCGATGAAGGGGAGCCTTACTATCCAGTTTTGAACGATAAAAACCGGGCGATTTACCAGAAATATAAATTGGAAGCTGAAAAGCACCCGCAGATACATTTTGTGGGAAGGCTCGCAAATTATAAATACTTCAATATGGACGAAGCCTTTAAAAACGCTTTGGACCTATTTGATACCTTGGAAAATAAAATCCAAACAAGGCATGAACTTGAAAAATCCTCTTCCGCCACTTAACAGTTTTTTTATGGGCGGTTTTGAATGTGCCGACCATATAAACCGATCCGGTGAGCGCATCAATCTGCAACGCGAAACCCACCATCACATTCGCGTTGCGGATGATTATGAAGCCTTGAAAAGATTGGGTATTTCCGTAGTTCGGGAAGGAGTTTGCTGGAGCGCCGTTGAAGTGAAACCATATATTTTTGATTTCTCTGCATTGTTGCCTTTTTTTAAGGCGGCACGAAAATATAAGATTCAAATTATTTGGGATTTGTGCCATTTTGGATATCCGGAAGATCTGGTTCCCACCCACCCCCTGTTCGTATCGCGCTTTGTTTCCTTTTGCGAACAGTTTCTTCAATTTCATTTGCGGCATAGCAACCAGCGCCCCTGGCTGATACCCATAAATGAAATAAGTTTTCTATCATGGCATTCCGGCGATATGCGCGGTACGGTACCCTTTGCTGTCAACTCCGGATGGGATATAAAATATCATTTGTGCAAAGCGAAAATTGAAGCCATAAAAGCCATAAAAACTATTGAACCCTGCGCGGTAATTATGGCCGTGGAGCCACTTGTGAAAATTCACGCTGCCGATGACACGATCGACTCCCAAAAATTGGAAGAGCTAAATTCCCTTCAATTTCAGGCGATGGATATTATTTTGGGAAGGAAATGTCCTGAATTGGGAGGTGATGAAAATTTGGTGGATGCATTGGGTTTCAATTATTATTATAACAATCAATGGAACCATCTAAATGTTACGCTGCCCTGGCCGGATGTTGAAAAAAAACATACCCCATTATCCCACTTGCTCTTTGAAGCTTATTTCAAATATAACAAACCAATAATTTTAACTGAAACTGGACACTTCGGAAAGGATCGGGATTTATGGTTGGAAGAAATTTCCGCGGAATGTAAAAAAGCATTGGAAATGGAAATTGACCTTCGCGGAATATGTATTTATCCCGTTATCGACCGGCCCGATTGGGATAACCTTAATTCATACTCCAACTGTGGCATTTGGGATTTGGATGTACATAAAAATAGAATTCCCTTTTTGCCCTATTTAAAATCATTACAGAATTGCACTCCCCTATTTACGAATAATGATAAAAAACTTAAAAGCAAAGAAATATCAGCCATAGACGCCTAGCTCTTTTTTCCGTCAATTTTTCCCGCCAATAGCTCTCCTAAAGGTTTTAAAGTGGGAATATGCAATATTATAACAACCAAAATTGCAAGAATAGGGATACACAAAATCATACCGATAACGCCCCACATTAAATTGCCGATTATTACCACCAGAATTACAAAAAACGGATGCAGGTCCACTTTGTCGCCCACCACGTAAGGTTCCAAAATATAACTTTCCACAAATTGTGCAACCCCAAAGGTTAGCGCAATGCCTATGAGAACGCTGGTGTCTCCCGTTGCGGCAAAACCTAAAGCCACGGCAAGTGCAAAACCTATAATATTACCAATGTATGGAATGAGGGAGAAAAGAGCCGCCAAAATACTGATCAAAATAAAATTATCAATGCCTGAAATCCCTAAGCCTATGGCATACAACCCGGCGAGAATGGCAATCATGGTAGCTTTTCCGGCCAAGTAGCGGGGGGCAATGCGAGCGCATTCATTTATAATGCGTTTAACTTCATTTCTTTTTTCCTCAGGAAATATTTTCAGCAGAAAAAGTTTGAAATGGTTTCTGTAATTCAACAAAAAGAAAACGTAAATAAACGTAAGTAGATAATTGCCGAGAAATGAAAATGCCTTTCCCAACATTCCGGCCAAAGTGCTTCCGCCGCTACCATCACCCACTGATTCCAACTGTTTGCCGCTTTCTATTCCGCTTAAATCCGATTCTTTTATAGGTGTATTTTGAGTTATAAAAGATTTCAATTCCTGCCATTTCGGAGCCAAAGTCTCCTTCAATTTTGGCCAATCCTCGATAAAAATTTGTGCCTGATACAAAATCAGTCCAATAAAACATAGGCTTATAAGAAAGAGTAAAAACGTACACAATATTGAAACCCAATTTCTGCTTTTTATAAATCTTTCCAGCTTATTGGCTATAGGCAGCATCATCAAACTGAGAATGACGGCGGTGGCAAAAGGGGCGAAAAAAACTTGCGCCTTAATAAGTCCCAATATCAAAAAGTAGGCACCCACTATCAATATAAATGAGTGCCGAAACCAATTTTTTATCTCCATTAGCGAAAGATACTATAAAATTATAATCTGTACTACCTGGATATTATTTTTCAAAAACTATAGACGCCAAGCACACTGGTCGCGCCCGCAACGAGTATGGTAATTAGCAACCACCACGCCGCTATGGCCGCAGTTTTTCGAGCATGTTCCGCTTGGATTACGGCTTTACGTTTAGTCATTTCATATGCTTGTCTTGCTTTGATTTCAATTTCCTCAACCTGCGATTTTACTTCCGCCACAGCAGCTTCATATTGGTCGGAAACCTTATTTATATTTTCTTGGCTCACCAGATTATTTCGAACTAAATATGTCTCAAAATCATTTCGGTTAAAATTAGCGATTGCATACTTAATATTCTCAAACGCCTCCGATGGATTGTTTATTAAGTGAACAAATTCATTCTTAAGAGCAGTGGCATCAAAGTTCTGCGTTGCATCCATATTTAGGAAACCTTTTATGCGCTCCTCCAATTTTTGGGTGAAATCCTCTAAATTCTTTTTGCTGAAGGTTTCCCGAAAATCAGTAATGGATTTTTCCACAGTATCGGCATATTCTTCAAGTTTGGCTTCCGGAATGTTCGTGTTTCTCTTCAAAACATTTAATAAATCTTCCCGCGAGACGGAAAAATTATTTACAAACGCCTCGGTTACCGTTTCTTCTCCCTTAAATATTTTATTGAGTTCGGATTGAATATTTTCAATATTTAAGTTTGAGGGAGTGGCTTGACCCACAAAATTTTTAAACCCTTCCAAAACCTTATCCAAATCCTCTTTTGAATAATTAGTATGTTCCGAAATGATGGTAGTTGCGCCGTCCTTGACGGAATTCTCCTGTTTCGCCTGCTCCTTAATTTCCTTGCCCAATTGAGCGAGGGCGGTCCAATTGTCATTTTTTTTATCGCTGTTTTCTTCAATCAATCGGGTGAGCACTTGCTGCACGGCCATCCATTTTGCCGAACTGTTCTGCGGCTTGTTGGCTTTTGCAATTTCTTTGATATCATTTTTAAGCGAATCATAATCGGGCATTTTTTTATCTACTTTATTAAGAAATTTTTCCAAAACATTGGAAATTTTTTCAGAATTGAAATTCGGCACCAATTCCTTTCTGAATTTCTCAATGGTATGGTCAATAGTTTCTTCAATTTTATCATTGGGGGATTTTGAAAATAGCTGTTGAATTGAGCTCGATGTATTTTTCAAGGCTCCCACTACTGTGGAAAATAATCCGCCAATAATGGTTTGTGCAAACTTTATTTCCAAATAAAATAGAATGAGGAAAAAGATAGCCCAAATAACCAAAGCTAGGGTTACATTGATTCCAAAAGTAGAAACAGTTGCTAAGTTCAAGGCCAACATTGTTCCGAACAATAGCGCCAAACTGGTGGTAATCATGGACCACACGCCAAAAGCGGTGGATATATTCTCTCCCATTCCCGGCCCATGATTGTTGTAATCTTGCGAGAATTCATATTCCTTTCTGAGCTTCTCACCAACATTATCTCCAGTATGGTTTGAAGCTTTTACAAATTTCTTCCGAAAATCGCCTATTGCGGAAATGCCCAAAGAAACGGAAAGGACCACGAAAATTATTTGAAAAATGAGCGCCAAGATCACGCCGGCAATTATTATCATGGCATAACGTGGGAAAATGAATAACCCATCACCATACTCCGACGGTTGTAAAAGGGTTGAAAATGCAAAGTTTTTTAGAAAAAATGTAGTCGTCTCCATAGTTTTTTATTTGAAAAATAGCTAGAAAGATTCGCCATTCTTAACTCAATAAAAATCATTTATACAGCAAAAAATAATTTTTTGCATAGGTTCATTTTTAGTGTAAGTCCATTTTATTCAGTCAATCATTTAATTGATTGCACTACTTACCGACACAATAGGTTTTTATTTTTGGATACCCCCGCCCCTAATCATAATTCATCTTACATACTAAATTATGGCTGCGCGATTTTATAAAATTCAAACTAACAATTCCTCTATTAATCCGAACACAATTTTAATTTTATATATGATAGTGGCAGTTATGGCGACACTTTTAACCACTGCTTCGGTTTATTTCTTTTCCTTTTATTAAGATATTATTGGGTTTTAATTGAGGCAAAACAATCATTTTCCGCGCACACTTTCGTAAATGAATTCGATTAAATTAGTAATAAAAAATTCTAATTTTTAAAAATGTAAACTATGAGAAAGTTAACTTCACTTTTAATGATTGCCTTTTTGGCAATCCTAACCTCTTGTGGCAGCGGAAGTACTGCTCCCGCTGCCACAACCAACAATACAGATGGAAGGGATGATACTACAGGAACTATTTATAATGCGAACGTGAACACAAATCGTGATTCGCGCACACCTGAAATAGACGAACCCTCAACCACTACGGTAAATAGAAATATCAATACCGTGCGGCAGCAGCAAATGCGCGAGATGTATTCGAATTTGAATATGACTGACGAGCAAATAAGGCGCTATGAAGATGCTTCAAATACTGCTAATGAAACTTGGATGAGAAACAATCCCGGAAATACGATGAACAATGATGATATGAGGATGCAGCGGGACCAAACTTTGAGACCGATATTAAATGACACGCAGTATAATCAATATCAACAGTGGTCCAAAGACAATCCAGACATACGGTTTTAATTATTTTAAGGTTAAACGATTAATTGCAAACACAGATTATCTTAATTTTTTTAATGGGTATTATTTTAATTAGCCAGATAGTTGTCTAAGAAGTAACATAATTTTTAAAGCAGGCGTCCAGAAGTTTTAGATATGAATATTTTCAACTTTATGGGAAAAGACTTTGAAAGTTACTTTTTGGACAACTTCTTTATAATAACTTTTGAGGAAATGCCAAATGAGAATTCAAATTTTATGAATCAGCCTCCTGAGAAAAGCATGTATCGATTATTGCTGGCAGTAGTGAAAATGGCGGAAAAAGCCGGAAATAAGAAAATAAAAACATTTGTCGAAAATCATTTAAAAGAAACCCGACATCACCAAAATATTCTTCATAAAATTTTGGAACCCAGGCAAATTTATCCCTTTAAAAAAAATTAGAAAGAGACTAAGTTTAACTCAACAATTTGGACATTAAATTATAATCAAATTTTAAAAACAAATTTCTACTTCAGAAAACATCTTAAATCTTCAATAATGGATAATGAATAATACCGATCATTGATAATTTAATTTCTGCTCCTTCTTGTGTTATAATCCATTAAGCACTGCTACTTCCTCTGGTAACTTCCGATAAAATAGTCAAAAAACATAAAAAGACCGTTCAAAAATATGAACGGTCCATAATAAGAAATCGGCTCTGGCTACTCCTCAATAGTTGCTGCCCATTTCCCAGTCTCTTATCTCGCTTAATACGTCTTCACGTCTTCGGTTGGTTCTCTTTGCAATACGATCTGTCATGGAGTCAAATTCTCCTTCGCGATAATCCACATCCTGTTCTGTTATAGATGGATACATTTTTCTGTAGGATGGAGCAATATCATTCCATTTGGTTTCCAAATCATTTTCAGCGTTTCTGTTTAGGTTCTGTAAATTATCGTTTTCCATATCCGTTATTTTATCGATTAAAGATGGCAGATAATTTCTGCCTGTATTTATGCAATAAATAAAAATATGTGCCTTATTGGATTTACAGCAAATTAATATAGTATAAGATTTGTATTTTTTGAATTAATAAGTTGAATTTTTCAGTTTTATATTGCATTCATTTAATATTAAAAAATCAGACTTTCGTCCGGTGATCACGCATCTATCAAATACCGCTACTCAATCAGAAATAGAAACTTATTTAGGTATTCCATTTTTATTTCAAAATATTTATAAGCCGCAAATAATAATTAATGGCCGTGAGGAAACCTCTGCCATTTTAGTTACTTCCGGTTTTCCTGATGCCGTTCAATTCGGAATTTGGGGTATTTTACCAAAAAATTATTCCCAAGCCTGGCAGCATTTTCAAAATTATGAAATTTCACTCTCCACGGACCTTGAAACTATACAGCCTGAACATTGGCTCTACGGAGCTCTAAAAGAACGGCGATGCTATATTATAGTTACTGGTTATTTCAATTATTTTTTAAAAAACAAAAATTTGCAACCCTGGTTTTCTTCTAAGGATTCGCAAAAGGCATTTTGTTTGGCAGGAGTTTATAATAAAACGGATGACGGTTTCATTACGTTTACCCTTCTTACCAAAAAATCAACCCATTTTCAAATTAAAACTAGTTTTACTCCCATCCTACCGATAATTCTTGCTAAAAAGGAGCGAGAATTATGGATTGGAAATCACATAGAACCAGATGCCCTTAGTATTTTTCTCGAAAATATCTCATCCCCAAATTTAAAACAGCATGCTGTAAATCCAGCCATAATGGGCAAAGGGAAAAAAACTTTGCAAATGCTGGAACCGTATACAAAGAAATAGCGTGCTACTTTAAATTTTTACGGTATTCTGTAGGCAATATCCCATAGCGTTCCGAAAAAATTCTGGAGAAATAGCTCCTGTTTTTATATCCTATACTATAAACCACTTCTGAAACTGAAAGCTCTGTGTTTTTCAACAGATCCCGGGCTTTGAGCAGCTTTAATTCTTTAATATATTCACTTACGCTTTGGGAAAAAAGCAATTTAAACCCCAATTGAAGTTTTGAGGGCACAAGGTCAACTTTTCTGGCAATCGCGTTAACTGATATACTTTCGCTTAAAGTAGCTTGAATAAAGTTTGTGGCATCGTGGATTTTCTCAATATCCTTTTGCGATATTGATTCGGGCAGCCAGATATTATTTATGAAATTCTCGTGCTCCAACAATTGTAGGCCCAAAATAATGTTCATATGGCCCTCAATTATTAAGCTTCTAACAATGCCGTCATGCGGTATGGCCTCCAATTGTTGGATTTGATCTGCTATTTTTAAATTGAAGTTGCCGAAATGGCTATAAATGGAAACGGGCTTTTTAGAGTTAAAGATGTCCTGCAAATCTGCCTGTAAATATTCAATATTATTGTTCTTTTTCTTGATATATTCTTCTGGATCAATACGTATTATATTGAGATGAACACTTTCCTTCGCAGGAAAAATAAAATCATTGTTAGAATTTTTGTGGTAATTGACAATTACGTTCTGATAGCTTTTAAGAGTATGAACTGTTTCTGAAGGCATAATGAAATCGACAGTTCCGCGGGTGAGGAAAATGAAATCTAGGGGCACTACATCTTCAAATGCAAAAGTTAATTTCAGATCTTCACGAAACGTCAGGTGAAAACGCATTAAATTCACGCCATAAGTAAATACCATATTACGTACTGTACCTGTTCCAAAACGGTTATTTATGGCAATGGATGTTTCTCCGTATTCATTTTGAACATCTACATCGAAAAATTCGGCTAGATGGTCAATCAACTCTTTACCGATCCCGTCCTCATAAACGATATTCGTCATTGGTGTTTCTTTCTTTAGATTACAAAGAAATTGGAATATTAACAATTGATTTAACGTTATTGAACTTTAGATTAACGAAAATTTGGAACAACCTTCACCGAGTGCTAAAGCCTTTATTTTGTTAAGATTAGAGTTACTTTTTTCCTAAAGAATTTCACTAAAAAAGGGCTTTGGACTAATTTAAATTACCAACATTGAAAGAAAAAAAAAACTTCCATCATAATGGAATAATATATTGTATCTTTTCGAAAATATTATTCGTGAAAAGTTTTGCCATAAATTCACTGCCGTTGAATGAGGTGCTTCATGATTTAAGTGAATGTCTTGGCACGAAGTGTATTAAAAATTGTAACGAATATTCAATTAAAATCCCCGCCGACTGGGGAAGTGGTTATATTCGAGGAACTATATTTAATGGAGGTATTGGACTTATTCAATATCAATGCAAATTTAAAAAAGAGCTTGAAATCCGTTTTGTAGTTAATAAAATACATCCCGTAAAATTCTTATACTGTCTGCGCGGAAAACTGGAACACCGCTTTGAAAATAGCCGGACCGTCAATTCCCTAACAAAATACCAGAATGCCATTGTGGCCAGCAAAGGAAAAAATGGGCATGTCTTGCGTTTTGCTGCAAATATTACCACAGATCTTTCCAGCCTTGAGATTACTCGGAAAGAATTTAAGCGGGAAATGTTCTGCTATTTACATAAATCGAGTGAATCCATAAAACATTTATTCAAGGACGAAACGGCAAAAAACTCCTTTTATTACGAGGGTTTGTATTCACTTCAAGTTTCCAATTATTTTGAGGAAATGAGTGCTTTTGGCCATAAAAATTTAATAAAACATTTGTTTATGCAAGCTAAGGCGCTTCAAATTCTTATTGGGCAACTAATTCAATATGAAGATGATCTTGCCGAAAAGGATGAAAGAAGGATCTTGCGAAATTCCGAGGTACGCTCCATTGATGAAGCGGTCAAAATTATAGAACTTGAATTGGAAAATCTCGAACCGGTACTTTCCCTGGCACATCGGGTTGGACTTAACCAAAACAAATTGCAGGACGGATTCCATATTCTATATTCGCTTTCGGTGAATGCCTACATCCAAAAAGAACGCCTGAAATTGGCCGTCTCTTTACTAAAAAACACGAATATAACTATGGTTGAAATAATGGAGCGTTTGGGGCTGAGCAGCCAAAGCTATTTTTCCAAAATTTTCCGAGATCGTTATGACATTACTCCCTCCCACTATAGGAAATTACACCGGGCAAAACCTGCCTAAATAAAAAGCCTCTTCTAAAGGGAAAAGGCTCTTCTGTCTCTCAAAAAATATATTAAGCTGTAACAGCTAACGAAATTTGTTGACGTTGATAATCCGTAGGGGTGCATTTATATTTTTTCTTAAAAATGCGCGAAAAATAGCTTCGGCTGCACAAACCCACTGTATAGACTATTTCAGAAATGTTTAGGTCTGAATTAACCAACAGTTCTTCTGCTTTCAGCAACCGCACCTCACGGATAAAGTTAGCAATGGTATGGCCGTGCATTTCCTTAAAACCTTCCTGCAATTTTGGGATACTAACGCCGCTTTTCCTTGAAAGCGACTTAATGGAATAATTCTGTTCAGGATGCAACCTTATTTCTTCGGTAATTCTTTGAAGTTCCACAATCTCCCATTCACGCAGGCACGAGCGGAATTTTTCCCTTCCACTTTTTGCTTCAATATATTGGTTCAGCAACATCCCAATAATTATATTAACGTAACCTAAGGAGATAAGATTTTCAGGAAAGGTTTTTTTGCATTCTAAAAGTTTATGCAAATAATCTGAGATTTTCAAATTCGGAAGACCTTTATACATAATATCCTTCTCAAAATAGATCTTACTATTTTCACCAACAAAACCTTTTACGTGACTTTCAAAATTTGAGGTGTCCATTATAAAGCAGCAAAATTTATAATTCCCATTTTTTTGTAAAATAATTTCCAGTGAAGCTTTCTTTTTGAAATATAAAAAGTTATGTAGCTCTCCCAGCGGGAACCTCTCGGTTTCGCTTTCGCTGAATTGCAATTTATCATTAAGGTTAAATATGAATAGGTATTTATTCGAAATTTCCACCGGAAAACGAAAGTTGCGGGATGCTGTCTGTTTAAATTCACATTGCAGAAATTTTATACCCTTCCCGAGGGTGAATAATTTATAAGAGTGTTCGTTCAATTTTTTTTCCGCACGTGTGGCGGATAATAAAAAATTGGGGGAGGCGAAGGCCTGCCGCGCCGAGGCGGAAAAAAGTTCATTCGTTTTCATAGGTCATTTTATCCACTTTTTGTAAGCTCCTCCTGCATTAGTTTTAGCACATATATTATGGCTGCCAACAATACTAATAGATGAACTGTAATTCCATGCTCAAAAAGCGTAAGAATCACAATCCATCCACCAATTATGGTAATCCATAGAATATTTAGAAACAGGGTGAGCATAAGTTCCAAAGTGATAGTTTTTTTGTTTGAAGTAAATTTAAACATCACTTGTAAGAGAACATTTACATATATGTCAATTTTCCTTATATAATTCGGAGATTATGCAATTTTTAATGTTAAAATATTTAAACGATAAAAAAAGAATCGAATTTTTATTACAAAAAAATATTTTCACTACATCCGAAGCACGAAATGTTGACGATCGGAGCCGGTAGAATAAACTCTCCAATTGATTACAATTAATTGTCTTAGCATGCTATCAAATTCCGATGCGGTTTTGGGGTATTTAAAAAAGATATTCGCCCCCTCAATGAAAATTTTCTTTATCACTTCTTCATCCTCAACACGACTGTAGGCAATGAGAATTAAATTGTTGTATGCTGTTTTGGCTCGAACTGCTTTCAGACACTCCATGCCCACGTTTACGGGATCGTCCATATCCAACATTACAATATGGTATTCTGAGGAATAGTTAATGGATAGATAATCCATTAGCTTCTCACAATCCTGAAGTCGGTGAAATTTAGTTTTTATGGGAATTCCGGACAAACCTTTTGCTATGGCCAAATGATGTTTTTGGTCCCCCGTTACCAACGTAAAATGTAATCCTGTTCGTTCCATTCATTCTAACCCATGATTTCCACTTCAACAATTTTTCTTTGGAAGCGTGCGGAAATTATTTTTTGAAATTCTTGAAAGGTAAGTCCTGTGGTTTGCTTAAACTGTCGTGACAAATGGGCAACACTGCAATAATTCAAGCGGAAGGCTATTTCGGTCAAGGTAAGATTTTCATCGATGGCCAATTTTTTTACCATTTCAATTTTCTGGAAAATAACGAAGCTTTCTATAGAACAATAAGTAGCTTTTTGAAAAAGATGAGAAAGATGCCTATAGGAATACTCCAAATGCCTACAAAGATAATCGCCGGTTTTTTCCGTGCTCTGCTCATGGATCATTTGAATGATCAACTTTTTTATCTCCATTACCACTTGTGCAGAATGGTCGCGGGTAATCTCAATATTGAAATTTGATAGATACTTGGATACTACATTCATTTGTTCATTGTTCAATGGGGAATCCAATTGAATTTCAAAGGCACTAATTTTGTGGAAGGGAATACCCACGGAGTTAATTAAATCTTTGATAAATAGCTCCATCGCAACGTGTGGATCATATTTTAAATGTAATTTCATTGGTTTTTTGCCTTGAAGTTAAGCAAATTTCCATATTATAAAATTTTTAGAATGATAATATTGAACTTAAAATTAACGATGCTATTAACTCAAATACATGAAAAATGAATGGTATTCCTATAATTTTGTATTTACAATGTCATAATCTGGCCTATAAGGGAAAATAGCAGCTAGTTATTTTTAGATTTCTTTACTATATTTTTAGAATTTAATGAGCAACATTTTAATTTTTTCGCAACACAAAATTTTACCCATCCCAGTTAAATTTAATCCCATAAACCATAAACTTATAAAAAATGAAAACCATAAAATTTGTTTTAGTTACAATAATGATCTTGGGATTTACAAGCTGTAATAACTCCAATCGCGACCGAACGGACAATGTGAACAATCGTGATATTAATCTTGAAGACACGGCTGATGACATGGATAGTATGGAAGCTGGTAATAACACCAATGCCTCCAATGCTTCCCAAAATAATGATCCAACGGCGATGTATAAACAATTAAATATGAGCCCCGAACAAATTCAACGATTTGAAAGTGAAAATCCAAATTTCAGGGATTCCATCGGAAATTCCCAATGGAGAAGCAATGCCACCATGGACAACAGTATGCGCAACATTTTGAGCACCGACCAATACCAACAATACGAAACCTGGAGGGACAACAGAACAGGGAACAATAACGCTGGATCAAATTCCACCAATAATAACACTAACACCCAAACAAATAATTACCAAAACGGAACAAATCAGAATAATAGAAATAATTAGTAAAACAATAGGAAGCTGTTCAATAACTGAAGGAATAAAGATAGAAAAACCCATAGCCGTTGTAACATATGCAATAGCTATTATCGTTGATTTTTGTTCAGAAAAGGAGACTATAAAAAGTCTCCTTTTTATATTTATTATTGAAAAGCCAACTATAGCATTACCAGGGCCCAGAAATTCCCAAGAATTAACCTCAAATTATTCCGTAGCGTTAAAATATAGAAAATTTAATCTTAATTAACTGTTAGCAAGCTATATCCGAATAAGATTGGAGGTTATATTTATATCAAATAAAAAAAATTTAAAAATAAAAGTTATGAGTGCACAAGAAAAAAACCAGCAAAGAGGCCAAGAGCGCCCGGGGGATAATCAACAAAATCCCAATCAGATGAATAACCCCCAAAACCAACGCCAAGAACAACAATGGCAAGAGCAGCAAAAAAACGATCCCAATAAACAACAGCAACAACGCGAATGGGAACAAAATCAGGGGCAACAGCAAAATCAAACCCAAAACCAGAATTCTAATATCGATCAGAACTGGAATGAACAAAATCCTGGGGAAAACCAACGAAATCAAGATCCGACCCGTAGAGGTGATAGATGGCAGGAAGAAGAATAACGAAATACGTTTAGGACTTGAAGAAAGAGGTTGTTCATTATTCGAACCACCTCTTTTTTATTTTATTGAACGTATCTTATTAATTATTTTCCACTGCACTTCAAAAAACAATCTACATCGATATAATGGCCAATAAAGCGCCGATAGAAATAAAAACCCAAAGCGAAACCCCTAAAATCATAGGTTGCCAACCGGCAGATTTAATTTTTTCAATGGAAAGTCCTGCTCCAATTAAAAATAAGGTGAGCACCAATAAAGATTTTGAAATAGTGGTAATACTTTCCGTTACAAAAAAAGGAATCGGCAAATAACTATTCAAAATTATGGCCAAAATAAATAAAAAGATAAAATATGGTATTTTCACGCTTTTACCTTTTCCTTTAAATAGAAAAACAGATAATAATGAAAGCGGAATGATCCAAAGTGCGCGAGCAAGTTTTACGGTTGTTGCCACTTTTAATGCTTCTTCGCCAAAAGTATAAGCCGCACCAACCACTGAACTTGTATCATGGATTGCGATGGCGCACCAAAGTCCAAATTGATGTTGATTAAGCCCCACAAAATGCCCAAGTGGAGGGAAAATTATTAAGGCTATGGAGTTCAATAAAAATATCACCCCCAGAGAAATGGAAATGTCCTTTTCGGAAGCATTGATTACCGGGGCAACGGCGGCAATAGCACTTCCTCCGCAAATGGCCGTTCCAGAACTTATTAAATGGCTGCTCCGGCGGTTCATTTTTAACAGTTTTCCGAAAAAATAGCCAAGGATTAAGGTAGCCGCAATGGAAAAAACAGTCAACAGAAAACCATCCTTTCCGGCTGCTAAAGTTTCTTTTAAGTTCATCCCAAAACCTAAACCTACCACTGCAATTTTGAGTAACCAGTTCACTGCTTTGCTGTTAAGTGTTAAAAATGGATGACCTAAAAAATACGAAAATAGAAATCCGCCAACCAAAGCCACCGGACTACTAACAAAGTCCAGGATGCACAAGACCATACAAATTATAAACAGTACCTTAACTAAAGTTTCGTTACGCCTGGCAATTCCTCTCATTTTCAATTTTCTGGTTTAGTGGTTGGCTCCTTTTGAAGGTCGCTATCGGGTTCTTTTTCTGTTCTTAAAACTACAGTACGATACGGAAACGGAATTTCAATTCCTTCACTCTCGAAACGCATTTTTATACTTTCCAGCAAATCACAGCGCATTTCAAAAGATTCGGAATAGTTTCGCGCCCACGCCCAAGCGCGGACTGTAACGGAGGAATCGTTCAAAGAAATAAGTGCCGTTTTCACTTTCGGCTTTCCTTCCAAAATGTCACTCGCCGAACGGTTATCGAAAATAAATGGATGGTTTTCGCATTCTTCCTGCATTATTTTTTTTGCTAAAGAAATATCGCTGGAATAGGAAATACCGATTTCAATTCTTTCGCAAATTTTCAATTCGCCCAAATCATAATTAATAAGTTTTTCCTTATTAATAATTGCATTGGGAATTACGATCATTTTATTTTCGAAATTTCGGATCACCGTGTGCCGAAGGGTAATGTCTACAACCGTCCCAACCATAGTGTCTGTAACTTTTATAACATCGCCAATTTTAAATGGTTTAAATGAAATGATAAACACCCCGCCCACCAAGTTGGACAATGCTTCCTGTGAAGCCACACCAGCTATTAGTGCGATAACACCGGCACCTCCCAGCGCTGTTTGCGCCACTCCTTTCAAAGACGGAAATGCCAAAAGCGCAAAAAGGACTCCCGTAGTATAAATACCGATAATAGAGATATATCTTAAGAATTTAAAACTAGTGGGGTCTTCCAGATTTGTTATTTTTCGCTTAATACTAACGCGAAACCAAAGATTTGTGGATGCGGCGCCAGCAATGGTTACCACGGCCACAGTTCCCAAATAAAGAATAAGTTTAAAGTTGTGACGCAACACTTCATACTTTTCTTCATTCACAAAAAGAAAGCTTAAAAGTATAAGCCCCAAAACCAGCCAAAGTGTATTTAGAATTCGCTTTACCCAGTTTACGGCTCTTGGCTGCACCTCAGGATATTTCCTTTTTTCGTGTCTTACCAACCAATTGTGCAGCAAATTGGTAAAAAACCGCAATACAAAAATGGCACTAATCACAATTAGTCCATAAATAATATCCGATTTGTAAATTAATAAAAGCTCTGACATAAATCAATAAATGTTAAACAGAATATGTTTGAAAAGCAAAAAATTTAGAATGCACCCAATTCGTTAGTTTTTTTTCACTCATCTATATTCCACATCACCTTTGTCAAAAGTAATCATTAGGTTGGACTGAATATAAAAACAGCCGTAAAGATAAAAGCAATTGCAGTTTGCAATTGCTTTTAAATCTATATTTCTTTATTTTAAAATCTACGTTAATGGGATTTATTCCAAAGGCTTTCCACTTTGGTCCAAGGAGCCTGCCTCAATTATAATCAGTTTGTCAACATCAATATATTTTTTTATTGCCGCATTAACCTGTTCTAAAGTAACGGCTTCCAAATCTGTGGGATATTTATAGATATAATCTGGTTCCAAACCTCGTTGCACAACAGCCAGAATATTGCTTGCCATTGCTTGCGTGGTGGCCAGACCAATCTTGAAACCACCAATCAAACTGGACTTTTTATCTTTCAATTCCTCCGCGGTAATCCCGTCTTTTCTCCAGGTCTTTAGCTCTTTCAATGTCGCTTCCTTGCCCGTTGCAGATAATTCCGGATTAAAGGAAGCATTGATAAACCAATAACCATCGGCGAAAGTGTAGCCATCCTGCCGGGCTGAAATTCCGTATGTCAGGCCAGCTTCATCGCGCACGGTTTTCATCAATCTGCCCGAGAAACCACCGCCCAAAATACTGTTGCCAATATAGAATGGAAGGAAATCCGAATCACTGCGGCGTATGCCTGTATATTGGCCGATGAAAAGTTCAGCGCTCGGTTTTTCGGGAATGGTTACCACTTTTGAAAGCGCATTACCTTTTTTTACATTGTAATTTTTTTGTGTTCTCTTAATGCCTCCGGTCCAATTTTTAAAACTCTTTGCCAATGAATTATATAAGGTTTTTGTATCCACATCACCCACGGCAACAAGATGCAAATCTGCCGGGCCAAAATATTTTTTATGGAATGCCGTAATGTCTTCCAACTTTGCATTTTTAATATTCTCAATAGTTTTTTCAATGGAAGTTGAATAATTTGGGTGCCCCGGCGGATACAAATTCTGTGTTAAGGCAATGCTTCCCTGGGTTCCCGGATCGGAAAGACTCTGCTGCATATTGCCGATGTATTGCTGTTTCAACAACTCAAATTCCCTTTCGTCAAAAAGCGGGTAGCGCAATTCTTCGGCCAACAATGAAATTACGAAATCAACATCCTGTGAAAGACATTTAAAACTGATGGTCACGTTATCATTATTAGAGCCCACATAAATATCAACCCCCAATTTTTCAAGCTTTTGCGAAAACTGGAATTTATCGTTTTTTGTAGTTCCCTTGCTCAACATAGAAGTCGTAAGGGTTGGAACCATCTCGTTATTTTTTCCGTCGAAATAATCGCCAATAGGGAAACTCGCTGCTACTGTCACGAAGCCTTTGGCACCTGTTTTTTTTGAAATGACATCAATGCCCGCAACTGTTTTTCTTTTGAATTCTTCGTTGGCAACACTCTTATCCGAAACTGTTATTTTTTCTTCGGAAGCAATAAAAGTTGAAGTATTCACGAACATTTCAGGATTTCTGTAGAAATATTTTCCGCCTGTTTCCACCGCGCGTTTTGCTTCACCTTCCGCAGATTCCATATTTGAACCGGAACTTTTTGGAATGAAATATCCGGTGGTGCTTTGGTCGGCAATCAAATAAGTATTCGCCACTCGCGCCACATCTGCAGCCGTTACTTTTGCCAGCTTTTTGCTCTCGTTAATATAATCCGTCCAATCGCCACCGGCAATATATTCTGTCAATTCCGAAGCAATGCTGCCCGAGCCGTCGCGGCCCAAAATGGTTTGTGCATTCAAGTTGGCAATAATCCGGTCAATGTCTGTTTGGGGAATTCCTTCTTTCTTCACTTTTTCAAGTGTTTCCAAAAGCTTCGCATTCATTTCTTCAGAATTTTTCGAAGGGTCAAAACCCAAATTCACAGAAAACAATCCGTTTTCCGCAAATTGTGATGCGGATGCAAAGGCGTAATACGTCAGACCGCTATCCACAAATTCCTTGTTCAAAACCGAAGAGGGACCGCTGCCCAAGGCCTCGGCCAAAACTACCAATGCCGGAACATCCGCGTGCAAAGTGCCCGGAATTTTATAAGCCACTGAAATCACGCTGGTTTCGCCGGCTTTGCTTACCGTAATTTTTCGGGGGCCGTATTGTGGCGGTTCTTCGGTGTAAGTTTGCGGAATGGCGTTGGTAGCCTTTGGAATTTTTCCGAAGTAGTTGTCCACCAATTCAAAAAGGTTTTCCTCCTGAAAATCGCCCACAACGGTCAACCACGCGTTGTTTGGCCAATAGTAGGTATCATAAAAATCGCGCAGGACCTGCATCGGCATATTTTCAATATCAGATTTCCACCCGATGGTGGAGTGGTGATAGCCGTGCGCCATATAGGCCGTGGCCCAAATTTCTTTGGACAAAAGGGAATTTGGATTATTCTCACCGCGTTCAAATTCATTGCGAACTACCGTCATTTCAGCTTCTTTATCCTCTTTCAGCAGAAGCAGATTTCGCATTCTGTCGGCTTCAATTTCAATTGCCAGTTCTATTTTATCACTCGGAATTGTTTCGTAATAATTCGTACGGTCATTCCACGTGGTGGCGTTCATTTGTGCGCCATAACGGGTCAATTCGGCATCAATGGAAGTGCCTTTCTTTTTGTTGAACTTTTCCGTTCCCTTAAACATCAAATGTTCCAAAAGATGCGTGGAACCCGTGTTGCCGGGCACTTCGTGCTTTGAACCAACCATATAAACCATTTGCACGGTAACTACCGGCGCGGCATTGTCCTGCACCAGCAAAATTTTCATGCCATTGGGCGTATAAAGAAATTCTTCAACCCCCTCTAATTCCTGGACTTTTTTAAATTTGGAATTTGTTGTTTGCGCAACTGCCGATAGCTGCACCGCGAATAATGATAGCAAAAGCGGCAATGTTTTACTGAAATTTATTTTTTTCATTTCGAAATTTTAGAATTAAAATATAAGTAGTGCTTTATGTTTATTTGATTAGAATTTTAAAAAAGGGCCGCCGAAATAATTTTCTTTGGCCCCGATTTTCGCAATTCCGGGAAAAAAATCAAGGAACAATCCCGAAAAAACTAACTAACCAACTAAAAACAAATCAAGAAAAATTTAAATATTGAGTGAGGAAAAAAGTTCCTTCAATCGTGGTTCCGATGGCCTTGGCGCATCGTAGCTCACAATATTTCCCTGCGGATCCAAAAGGATAAATCGCGGAATGCCTTGGATGAAATAATCTTGAATGAATTTTGAATCAATCTCATTATCGGCCAAAAGTTGGGTGCCGTGCAATTCCTTTTCAACGATCATTTTTCGCCATTTTTCCTCATCCTTTTTTCGGTCAATGGAAATGCCCACAAAATGGATGTTCTTACCTTCATACTCCTTTTCAATCTGGTTCATATAAGGCATTTCATAAACGCACGGAACGCACCACGTGGCCCAAACATCTATGTAAACATATTTTCCCTTAAAATCTGCTAGTGAACTTTTTCCTCCCTTGTAGTTCACGTAATCCGTAAATTGTGGCGAAGGCATTCCCGCTCCCAAGGCCGCGTTTATCTGTAATTGCTGCTCGTGTTGCGCTTGAATATCCTTTTCAAACTGGGCAATACTTTCTTTTTCGGAAGCTATAAAAGCGGTGTCCAATGCTACATTTTTATCGTCCAATTTTTGAATTAAATCCTTTGTATAAGCTGAAGTTTTTGTATCGAAAGCATTGTTTTCAAGACCAAGGTATTCCTTGTAATCCTCACCCATCAATTCGCTACTTTTTTTGGTTTTGTATCTGAGAAAATTATTTTCTTCGGAACCTTTTCCAGAATAAGCAATGGTTTCCGAGATTTTATTTCCATCAAAATTTATTTCGATATCCATATTATTGGCGATATAAAGATTGAATACATTGTTATAAACTGCCGTATAATATGCAGGTTCCTTCAATTTTAAGGTATCTCGGAAAGTACCGTTTTCGTCCACTTTTAATATGACAGATTCCGAAGAAACAGGGTCGTAAAGACGCAAATCGATTTTTTCAATTGGGTTTGTAATTTTTCCGTGGATAACGGCGTAATCCCGTGGCGGTTGTTCCTGTTTACAGGCCACGAAAAGGCAAATTATGGCAATTAGAAAAAGATTTTTCATTTGAATGTTTTTTTAGATTTATATTCTTCTGAAATAAATGATGAAAGTGTCAGCTCAGGTGCAGTCGAGAATTTTAAACATTTCAACATTAATTGAAGTCTCGACTGCGCACAACCTGACAGTTTTAATATCCCGGATTTTGGATTAAGGAATTATTTCCAATCAATACTTCGGAAGGAATGGGCAGTATAAATTTATCTTCCGACGTTAGGGTCGGTTTTATAGCTGAAGCATCCAAATTGCCCAAAACATCATACCGAATCAGATCAAAAAGTGGTTCGCCATTTTCAAAGAAAAGTTCCAAAAGTTTTTCTTGTCGAATATCTTCCAACAACGTGGGAATATCAATAAATTCCTTGGGTTCCACGCCTGCCCTGTCACGAATAGTGTTCAAACTTAAAAGCGCGATTCCGGTATCGCCACCCGCCCGTATCAATGCCTCGGCATGGATTAAGTACATTTCTGCCATCCTCAAATGATAGATTGTATTGTTCTGCGAGGCGGTGTTCGACGCAAAGGGATATTTTCCCTGAGCATTCACACCTTGGGTTTCCTCGGAATATGCGAAGCCGAAACGGGGGTCATAATTTGAACCGGCACCCAATAAATCGCCGTCATTCGGAGCGCCAATTTGTGCATCGGCCAAGGAGCGCAAGTTTTCGCTATATGTGGTTCGATTTATCAAATTCATATTGCTTCCGCCTTCTGCGCCCGGCCCGGAAAATGGAGCGAAAATTACTTCGGGTGAATAGAACTGGTTTTGAAAAATATCGGCATAATTGAATTCCAGTGCGTAGCCTTCGCCATTATTTATCACTTCCTCCGCGAGCGCCGCAGCCTCGGCGTATTTACCTTCGTATAATTTCACTTTTGCCAGCAATGCCTTTGCAGCAAGGCTTCCGCTATAAAAATGTTCAACGAATATGGGACCATTGGCAGCGGCAAATTCCAAATCGGCCACAATTAAGTTATAGGTTTCCTGAACGGAATTTCTCGGTTTAGATTCCAATTCCGAAGAAAAAGTGGTTCTTAAAACCACACCAAAGCTTGAATTTACATCGTAATACTGACCGAAATAGCGAAGCAAATTAAAATATGCAAACGCTCGTTGGAATTTTGTCTCGGAAATCATTTCTGCTTTGCGTTCATCAGAAATTCCCACGGCTTTTCCGGCCTCCAATTCCTCAATCAAAAAGTTGGCAGAATTGATAATTTTATATTCAGCGTTGTAAAGATTGGTCATAAATCTATTTTCAACGGGCACTTCATTTGTGTCAAAGCCTGCGCTACCACTTAGGCCATTGCCTATTAATCCTTCATTGCCGTAACCAGCCAAATAAAGTGGAAATGAGCTAACGTCAAAAGCGCGGCCTAAATCATAAACGCCATTTAATACCTGTTGTGCCGAGGCTTCATCGCGAATCGTATTTTCAACCGTCAGTTTGTTGATTGGCTCAATGTCATCAATACTGCAGCTGGAGATGGAAACCGCAACCGCAAGTATCAGTATTTTGTGAAATGTATTTCTATATTTTTTCATCTGTTTCGTTTTTTAGAATTGAAGTTGAACTCCAATTGAGAATGATTTTGACAATGGGTATGGGTCTTCAGCATTTACTTGGTCCACAATGGATCCTCTTTCGGAAAGAGTTTCAGGGTCCAATCCGGGCCATTTTGTCCACGTGGCCAGATTACTGGCGGTAAGCATCAGCCTTGCGCTGTCCAATCCAACTTTTTCCATTAAATAGGAATCGAAATTATAGGCCAACTGCAAACTTTTCAATCTTAAATAGGAAGTATCGAAAAGGTATCGGTCGGAAATCCTGCCGCTGCCCGAGGGATCCGTATAAAGTGCACGGGCGTAGCGGGCATCGGGGTTTTCCGGTGTCCAAGTATTGAGCGCATATTCGCTGTATTTATTTTCACCCAAACTGTTATAGGTTCCAAAAGCAACGCCGTCCCAAATGGTTTCTGCGCCAACTGAATATTGCAATAACGCGGAAAGACTAAAGGCTTTATAGGTAAATGTGTTTGAAATTCCTCCAAAATAGTCAGGCTCAATGCTACCGATTATTGTTCTGTCATCGGACGTTATTTCGCCATCGCCATTGATGTCCTCAAACATATAATCGCCAGCACCCGTTGAAAATTGGTCGTAAAAGCCACTTGGCGAATTTGCGTTTAATACATCTACCTCTTCCTGATTTTGGAAGATTTTAACCACTTTGTAACCTTTAATAGTTCCAACTGGTTCGCCTTCCACATAATAATCCAGAAGGAAGGGATCGATGGTTGCGCCTTTTAATTTATCCAATTTGTTTCGGTTTAAGGCCCAGTTCACAGTGGTGCTCCAAGTGAAATTTTCGGTGCGGATAATATCCCCGCCAAGGCTTACTTCAATTCCTTTATTTGAAACATCCAAAAAGTTTGAGAAATAAGTGTTCGGTCCAAGTTCCAATGGAAAAGGCGTGCGCACTAAGGCATCTTCGGTTTTTCGGGTGTAGGCATCAACACTTCCACGAAGTCTTGAATTGAAAAATGCGAAATCCAACCCTAGGTTTATTTCTTCGGTGGATTCCCAACCTATATTCTCATTTGGAAAATTATTGGATGGAACTACTGCCGAGCCTCCGTTGTAGATATCGCTCGCAGTGGTTTCAAAAAATTGTAGGTATGCAAAGTCGGCAACATTGGTAGAACCCACGCGCCCAATACTGGCGCGAAGTTTAAAATTATTTATTTTTTCATTTCCGTATAAAAAGCTTTCATTCGCAATGTTCCAACTTGCCGAAAGCGATGGGAAATAGGCGCGTTGATTTTCAGGGCCAAATTTTGAGGATTTGTCAGTTCTGAAATTTAGCGTGGCACTGAATCGGTTTTTATAATCATAGGTCAATCGGGAAAATATTGAGTTTAATCCAGTTTCCAATCGATTGCTCGTATAGCCCAAAACCGACTCTGCCGAGGAAGCATTTATCAAAACCTCATCATCCGGAAAACCTGCGTAAAATTGGCTTGAGTTATCGAAATTAGTTCTTTCGTAAGCCAAACCTGCCAATAGATTGAAATGGTGATCGGACAATTTAAAGTCATAATTGGCAGTGAGGTTTGTGGTCACATTTGAAACTAAACCATCCGCTTCACTTAAAAATGAATCATTCGGGAAAACCACGAAATCTGTTTGGGTGATTTTTGGTGTAAAGATGCTACTGGTATTGTAGAAAACCGCTGCATTAACATCGGCTTTTACCTTTAGGTTTTTAAGGGGTTCAATCTGTAAATATGTGTTCCCTATAAAATTATAGGTTTTTTCGTTATTTTTATTTTGAAGACGCATTAAAGGGTTTGGTTCCAAAGTTTCAAATCCATAGGTAAAATCCGGCTGACCTTGAAATTGTCCAAATTCATCATAAACAGGGAGGTCCGGGCGCGCCCTAGCGATGGAAGTATTTACAGTGTACTGGCCAATGCCCTCATCCTCACCTGAATTTGCCTCGGTGTGGCTTACGTTTGCAGATCCACCAATTTTGATGTATTGCGTTACATCACTATCGAGGGAAAGACTTAAGTTATATTGTTGCAATTCGTCCCTTACGGTAAGGCCTTCTTGGTCAATTGCAGAAAGACTTAAGGAATAATTCGTTTTGTTACTGCCACCATTGATGCTGAAATTTGCTTGTTTGGTAATTGCCATATCCCGAAAAACTATGTCATTCCAATCGGTATCGGCATTTCCGAAATAATCCTCCCGAAGTCCGTCGTAATTCACCATAAATGTATTGAAGTCCAATTCTACATTGCCAATGTTTGCAAGATCGAAAGCGAAAAATGGATCCAATTGGCCGGCGTTCATCGCGTTTACGCTGTTGCTAATCAATTGGTCGTAAAAACTTTTATATTGATTCGCATTCAAAACATTCACATTGTTAATAGGATGCGCGATTGTAGTGGCAGTGGAGAAGCTTATGGTAGGTTTCTGATCACGTTTTCCACGCTTTGTTTGCACAATGATTACCCCATTTGCGCCTCGCGAACCATAAATGGAAGTAGCAGCGGCATCCTTCAGAATATCGAAACTTTCAATATCATTTGGATTGATTGTCAAGAGCGGATTTGCGCCGCCAATTGCATCAATGTTGAAAGGAACCCCGTCAATAACATATAACGGTTGGTTTAAGCCATATGAAGAAAGTGGCGATGTAATTCCGCGAATGTTCAAACGCACCGGTGAACCTAAACGGCCGCTGCCCTGAGACACTTGCACCCCTTTCACCAAACCTCCCAAAGCACGATCAAAACCTATATTTCCAACTGAGGATTGAACAATTTCTTCAGTTTTTACCGAAGAAACGGCCCCAGTTACGTTTTCGCGTTTTTGCTCGCCATAGCCAATAAGGACGACCTCGTCCAATTGACTGAAATCTTCGGTCAGCACCAAGTTTACGATATTATTCCCGTTTACTACGAAGCGTTCTGTTTTATAGCCAAGGGAAGAAAAAACCAGCACATTTTCGCCCTCATCCAAAGTAATTTTGAACTGCCCGTCGAAATTAGTAACCGTCCCTTTGCTCGTACCCTCAATCAACACGGTTACGCCCGCCAAGGGCATTCCGCTTTTATCGGTAATGGTACCCGAAACAGGCTGTTGTTGGGCCGACGCGGATATTATATTTTGGACTGCGCTTTTTTCAGCTTTTTTTAGAATTATTTGGTTGCCCAAAATCTGATAGGAAATTTCGCTGTTGTTGAAAAGGTTTTGAAGCACTTCCAAAACGGGTTTATCTTCTGCCGTGAAAACAACTTTCTTTCTAACGTCCACGTCATTTCGGTTGTAAAAAAAATGGAAGTCGGTTTGGTCTTCAATTATTTGAAAAACCTGGGTCAGCGGAATTCCGTTGGCCGAAATGGATACATTTTTTCCCTGGCCGTAGCTGGTAGCAGCATGCATCTGTATAATACTGACGAGCAAAAATGTAAGGAAAAGTTTCATTTTTAAATGATTGGTGTTGAAAATGCACGTGAGCACACCTTTTGTCGGTTCATTTTTCATAATTTTACATCGATTTTTACTTTGTTGGAAATAAGGTTAAATCACTTTTAATTAAAGAGGAAGATGTTGGCGCATCTTCCTTTTTTCGTTCAATTCGGTTTTATTTTTTTGGTTCATTAACAGTTATTTTCCCATTATTGATGGAATAGTGGAAATTTTTATACGTTTGGAAAGTCTTTAAAACTTCCTCAATTGTTTCATTAGTAAACGTAGCCGTAATGCTAATGTCATTGAGCGCCGCGTAATTATTCTCAATTTTCACATTGAATTTTCGCTCTAGTTTATTCGCAATAACATTGAAGGAATCATCAACAAAAACCAATTGTCCCTGAACCCACGCGACATATTTGGAAACATTTACTTCTTCAACCTTCAATTTTTCATTTTCAAAAGATACCTTTTCATTTGGGTTTAATATTTTTCCTTCTTCGTCGACAAGTTTATTGTGTGCGGCCACTTTGCCTTCAACCAAAACGGTGTAGGTTTTTTGGTCCTCGGTATAGGAAGTAACATTAAATTGAGTTCCCAAAACCTCAACATCCATATCATCAGTATCAACAATAAAAGGGTGTTCCAAATCTTTTGCCACTTCAAAATAAGCCTCGCCATTCAAAAAAACCTTTCGGTTATCATCCTTCAAAAAATTTACCGGATATTTTAGTTTCGTACCCGCATTCAACACAACCTTCGATCCGTCCGAAAGCGATAGCCTAAAGGTTTTCCCATTGGGCACGGAAAGGATATTGTACTGCAAAGTTTGCGCAATTTCATTGTCCGAATATATAAGTGCATCACCTTTTTGTTCCGAAATGCGGTTTCCGTTGGCATCCACAATTACGGATTCACCATTTTCATTAACGGTGCGAATGGTTCCATCCTCAAGTTGCAATGTAATTTGGGGAGCGGCCGGAATAGTATTTTTTTGTGGGGAGTTAAAATAAATACTGTATCCCAAAATGGCCACCCCCACAAACACGGCGGCATATTTCAGCCAGTTGGGAATAATTTTTCTTACGGGAATATTTGGTTTTGGGGATGCTATATTTGCCATCAACTTTTGGAAAGCTCTTTCAGAATCCACCGGTGAAGAAAGTTTGTTTAGCCGATGGTTTATTTTTACGAACTCAATAAAAGTCCTTTGATTTTTTGGAGTTTGCAACCATTCCAAAAGCTGAAGTTTTTCGGCTTCGGAAATGGTTTCGTTCAAATATTTAATGATAAGTTGCTTCAAACCTCTTTTCTGTTTTATAGCGCTATGATGCTCAATTGTTGATTTACCCTTAAGCTTTTTTTAAGTATTTTTAATATTCATAACTTCGGTCCCGAGATTTCGGAGAAAAACCCAATGGACAATGACCGTTTGATAGCAGACATAAAACAGGGAAATGAACGCGCGTTCAAAACTTTGTTTGAAAAATATTATCGGCCTCTCTGCGCCTACCTCCGAAGTTTTACGCCGGATTATGATACGGCCGAAGAACTTGCGCAGATAACTTTCGTACAATTTTGGAACAAACGAGAGGACATTGAAGTACACACTTCCGTGAAAAGTTATATTTTTAAAATGGGTTACAATTCATTTTTAAAAACAATTCGGCAGAAAAGCAAACAATCTACCTTGCTCGAAGAATTAAAATTTAAAGCTCTTGAGGAAGAGGAAAACCGCCCGGAGAACGATTTGCAGGCTGCCACAGAACATCTCAAAAAGAGTATCCAAACCCTCCCGCCGCGATGCCAGGAAATCCTGAAACTAAAACTTGAAGGTCTTAAATATCAGGAAATCGCGGATCAATTGAACATCTCCATAAAAACCGTGGAAGCCCAAATGCGTATCGCCTTCACCAAAATAAGGGATGACTTTAAGGATGGTTTGATTTTGTGGATACTTTTGAATAAATTTTCACGATGATTCTTCATTTATTTCCCGATTGCAAAACCTTGGGCAACTGATATTGGTCATTTTATGTATTTAAAGTTGAATTTACTTTTGCATCCTCAAGAGGTTAATTATGCAAAACAGTTTAGTTTCAAAATACAACGTTCCCGGGCCACGCTACACCAGTTATCCCACAGTTCCCTATTGGAACAATGATTCGTTTTCCTTAACTGAATGGAAGAAAAACCTTATCAAAAGTTTTTCTGAAAGCAATTCCACAGAAGGAATTAGTTTATATATCCATCTTCCTTTTTGCGAAAGCCTCTGCACTTTTTGCGGTTGCAACAAGCGCATTACCAAAAACCACGGGGTGGAAACTCCCTATCTTGAATCTGTTATAAAGGAATGGAAACTTTACTCTGAAATATTGCCTCAACGCCCAATTATAAAAGAATTACATCTCGGCGGAGGAACGCCCACCTTTTTTTCCGCGGAAAATTTACGGTTGCTGCTAAAGCAAATTTTTGACAATGCCACTATGGCCGACAATCCTTCTTTCAGTTTTGAAGGGCACCCAAACAACACCAAAGACGAGCATCTGCAGACGCTTTTCGATTGTGGTTTTACCCGTGTGAGTTATGGCGTGCAGGATTATAATCCCACGGTGCAAATAGCTATTCATCGGCTTCAGCCTTTTGTAAATGTGAAGCGCGTAACCGAAACGGCTCGCAAAATTGGGTACACCTCCGTGGGCCACGATTTAATTTTTGGATTGCCTTTTCAGAAAATGGAGCACGTTATCTATACCATTGAAAAAACCAAGGAATTGATGCCGGACCGAATTGCATTTTACAGTTACGCCCACGTGCCATGGATTAAAGGCAATGGTCAACGAGGTTTCAAAGAAGAAGATTTACCCACGGCAACCGAGAAGCGCGAAATGTATGAAATTGGAAAAAGAATGCTGGAGGAAGCGGGCTATATTGAAATTGGGATGGATCACTTTGCTCTTAAGAGCGATAGTCTTTACAAAGCAGTTGAAGCAAAAAAACTGCACCGCAATTTTATGGGTTATACGGAAAGCAAAACAAAATTGATGATAGGTCTTGGCGTTTCTGCCATTGGCGATAGTTGGTACAGCTTTGGTCAAAATGTGAAAAATGTGGAAGAATATCAAGATTTGGTGGAAAAAGGAATGCTGCCAGTGTATCGCGGCCATATTTTGAATATTGAAGATTTAAAAATTCGTGCACATATTCTGAATTTGATGTGCCGATTGGAAACTTCTTGGGAAGATCAATCACTTCAATTTAACGAATTGCCCGAAGCACTTCTCAAACTTCAAGAAATGCAGGATGACGGGCTAATAGAAATTAGTAACACCCATCTCAAAATTACGGAAAAAGGACGGCCATTTGTTCGGAATGTGTGTATGGCGTTTGATGTGTTGTTGCAGCGAAATCAGCCCGAAACACAACTCTTTTCTATGACGGTTTAACCAATTCGAAAACGGGGGCTATAATTCTTAAAGAATTCCTAAAATGATGATTTTCGTCATATTTTAATTTATTGGTTCGTTGGACATTTGCAATAGATATTCGGAATAATAGAAATAATGAATTCTGTAAAAACCATTCTATTCTTAATTATATTTTTAACCGTGGCCCGCGCAAATTCACAGTTTTCCGTTGATGCTCAATTGCGACCACGGTTTGAGTATAGACATGGTTATAAAACCCTATTTCCGGACAATACCGCAGCCTTTATTTCTCAACGAACCAGATTGAACCTCACATATAAAACCGAAAATCTTCATTTTTATTTAAGCCCACAAGATGTAAGGGTTTGGGGCGATGTGCCACAACTTAATGTAGCCGATGAAAACGGATTTTCATTGCACCAGGCCTGGGCAGATATAAAATTGGCTTCAGAACTTTTCTTAAAAATAGGTCGCCAAGAAATTATATATGACGACCAGAGATTCTTTGGAAACGTAGATTGGGCACAGCAAGGCAGAAGCCACGATGCAGCTATTTTAAAGTTTGAACCATCTTTATTTAAGGTTCATTTCGGCGCCGCTTACAATCAGGATGGGGAAGCTCTAACGGGGAATGTTTTAACAACAAACACCTATAAATCCTTTCAATATGTATGGCTTCATAAAAACTGGGAGAAACTGGCGGCAAGTTTTCTATTTCTGAATAATGGTCTGCAATATATTGATGAAACTGACGCTGCCAAAAATGATACGCGCTTTAGCCAAACGGCCGGGGTCCATTTTTCAGCAAGCATAAAAGGCGTCAATTTTATATCAAATTTCTATTATCAATTTGGAAATGACTTGGCCGATAATGATTTAAGTGCTTATCTGCTTTCCGTGGAAGCAATATATGCCGCAACTGAAAAGCTAAATCTCAGTTTGGGCGGGGAAATGCAAAGCGGAAATGATTATGGCGCTCCAGCAAATGGGAAAAACGAAGCTTTCAACCCCCTATATGGAACAAACCATAAGTTCAATGGTTATATGGATTACTTCTACGTGGGCAATCACATTGATAATGTAGGTTTGGTCGATTTTTATGGAACCGCAAATTATTCTTTTAACACGAAGTCAAAAATTTATTTGGGGCTGCATCAATTTTTTTCCGCGGCAGAAGTTGCCAGCAATGCTTCCCAAAATTTGGGTTTCGAAATCGATTTTGTAACTTCGTATAAATTGAGGGAATATGTGGGTTTTCAAGCCGGATATTCTCATTTTTTCGCCACAAAGGGTACAGAAATAATAAAAAACAACTTTGACGGCAATACCAATAATTGGGCGTGGGTAATGGCAACCATAGATCCTGTCCTTTTTATTTGGCAAAAACCTGAAACCGAAAATAATTATAATAGATAGATTAAACTTTAAAAAATCACCCAATGAAAGTAAATATTAAAAACAAGGTAGTTACCAAAATGTTGCTGGGTTTAGGCGCGGTGGCATTTCTTTCGGGCTGTATAAATGACCAGTCCGATAAAAAATACAATGACACGGTTGAAATTCCCGTGAACCAGGAAATGATGGCAGAGCTAACAGCGCCGCCGTTTGTGCCAACGCCGGTGGGAAAACGTATGGCGAAAAAACTTATTGTTGATCTTGAAATCCAAGAACGTGAAGGCGAAATGACCAATGGCGTAAAATACATTTATTGGACCTTTGGAGGAACAGTTCCCGGAAGCTTTATCCGCACCCGCGTGGGCGACGAAGTGGAATTTCACCTAAAAAACCACCCGGACAATAAACTTCCGCACAACATTGACCTTCACTCGGTAAATGGTCCCGGAGGTGGTGCGGAGGCTTCATTTGTCGCCCCCGGTCACGAAAAAGTATTCTCCTTTAAGGTTCTTAACCCTGGGTTGTATGTGTACCATTGCGCCACGGCGCCTGTGGGAATGCACATTGCGAACGGAATGTATGGACTTATTTTAGTGGAACCAGAAGGCGGTCTGCCTCCCGTTGATAAAGAATACTACATAATGCAAGGTGATTTTTATACCGAAGGCGAATATGGCGCAAGAGGTTTACAGCCATTTGATATGCAGAAAGCCATCAACGAAAAGGCAGATTATGTGGTTTTTAACGGACACGTTGGGGCTTTAACCGGGGACAATGCTATGACAGCCAATGTGGGTGAAAAAATACGTTTGTTCGTAGGTAACGGCGGGCCAAATCTTGTGTCGTCATTCCACGTTATCGGTGAAATTTTTGATAAAGTTCACGTTGAAGGCGGTGATTTAATAAACACAAATGTTCAAACCACACTCATCCCTGCCGGCGGGGCGGCAATTGTAGAGTTTCGAGTAGATGTTCCGGGATCCTATATTCTGGTTGACCACTCGGTTTTCCGAGCTTTCAACAAAGGAGCTTTGGCAATGTTTAAGGTTAATGGTGAAGAGGATAAGCGCATATTTTCCGGTGAAATCCGAGATGATATCTATCTGCCCGAAGGTAGCGTAATCCAATCCATGCCAACAAGTGGCACTTCAAAACCGAAAGAAGAAATGAAGGCTGTAAGTTTTGAGGAGCGCATGAAATTTGGAAAGGATAAATATATGGCTACCTGCGCCGCTTGTCACCAACCCGATGGAAAAGGGATTGAAAGTGCCTTTCCTCCACTGGCCAATTCAGATTATTTAAATGCAGATGTAAATCGAGCCATTGATATTATACTTCACGGAAAAACGGGCGAGATTACCGTTAACGGCAAAAAATATAACAGTGTAATGACCGCTCAAGCCCTTTCCGATGAGGAAGTTACCAACGTACTTACATACGTTTACAACAGTTGGGGCAATTCGAAAAAAGAAGTTACCCCTGAAATGGTTCAAGCCGTAAGAAACAAATAGAAAAAATTGTATAAAGTGAAATATTATAGCACCGCCCTTTTCGTAATCCTTTCATTTTTTTGTGAACTAACAGCACAGAATGATAAAATGGTTTTGGTTAAGGGCGGTATTTATCAGCCATTATACGGTGCCGCAGACCAAAGCGTTGAAGTTGACCCGTTTTTAATGGATGTTTATCCCGTGACAAATGCGGATTATTTAAATTTTGTTGCGCAATATCCGCAGTGGAAAAAGAGCAATGTGAAAACTTTATTTGCCGATAAAAGTTATTTGGCCAATTGGACGGATGATGGTTCCTACCCAGGCCTTGCCAACGCACCGGTAACCAACATTTCTTGGTTTGCCGCAAAAAAATATTGCGAATGTCAAGGAAAACGTTTGCCAACAATGGACGAATGGGAATTTGCCGCTATGGCGAATGAAAAATTACAGGATGCCAGAACACTGGAAACCTATAACCAGTACATCCTGAATTGGTATGAAACACCCAAAACTTTCCGGAATCCAATAGGTGAAACTTTTAAGAATTATTGGGGAATCTATGATCTTCACGGGTTGGTTTGGGAATGGACGTTGGATTTCAATTCTGTGTTGATTTCCGGGGAATCGCGAAAGGATTCAGATAAGGATTCCAATCTTTTCTGCGGAAGCGCCTCCATCGGTGCTTCAGATTTGATGAATTATGCCGCCTTTATGCGCTATGCATTTCGCGGAAGTATGAAAGCACGCTATTCCTCACAAAACCTAGGTTTCCGCTGTGCAAAGAATGTTGACAATTGATAAAATTTCAAACAAAAATGAAAAATATAACATATTTAATGGTATTTATTTTTTTGACGGTAATGAGTTCCTGTAAAAATTCTTCGGAAAATAATACCGGCAATACCGAAACAGCACAGGAAAAGAAGAGGAGCGAGAGTCTTCCGGAAATGTCCATTTACCACCTTCCCTCCCACTGGACAAACCAAAACGGGGAAACGGTTGAACTGAAGGACTTGCAGGGAAAAGTGGTGGTGATGGTTATGATTTACACAACATGTAAAGCCGCCTGCCCACGTTTGGTAGCAGATATGCGCAATATTGAAAAGCAAATTCCTGAGGATAAAAAAGAAAATGTTCTATATGTTTTTGTGAGCATTGACCCGGAAACAGATACGCCCGAAAAACTAAAAGTCTTCGCCAAGGAAAACCAAATGGATAATGAAAAGTGGCTTTTTCTTCGCGGGACTGAAAATGATACCCGTGAATTTGCGGCCGTGCTCGCAGTTAATTATAAAGAAATTTCGCCTATGGACTTTTCCCACTCAAACATCATCAGCGTTTTTGATCAACAAGGCGAAATGGTGCATCAACAGGAAGGTTTGGGAGTGGATAATGTTGAAACGGTGGAGGCGATTATTAAAATGGCAGACAAAGGTTAAATGGAAATTGAGAATCGAGAATGGAGAATGGAGAATGGTGAATGGAGAATTAAAAAAGAACGTTGCCCTATGGCAACGTTCTTTTTTAAGGCGTATTTATAGCGTTGAATTTTGATTTTCTGGATCATCATTTGGTTTTTTTCGGTTGTGCACCATGTTCTTTCTTTTTTTGCTTCTTACTACATAATAAACAAGTCCGCCAATAATGGCAAAACATACAACAACCGAAATTATCGTAGCCACTACGGCCCCGTCAAAATCATAAAGTGGAATGGAATTTAATAGTTTCATAACAGCATTTCTTTAAAGGTTTTCATTTTCTGAAGAATTCATTTCGTCCTCCTTCTTCTTTTTTCCACCAAAGATGAAACTGAGCACAAGCGCCGTAAGCACTATACATACAACCGCAAAAATTGCAATAAGTATGGTTCCCGCGCCCCAATTGGCCAATGGTAAAATTATAATTGTCATAGTCTTACAAATTTAATAGTTTTTAATTGAAATATTTTCTGACACTGGCGGATCGCAATTATAGTTAGCGTCCATTGCTTCAGTCATTGGTTTTGGGGAGATAAAGGGAATGCCTAACCCTAGACCGCGTACTATAAAAAGACACCCAATAACTACCACAAAAACAGGAATTGCCCTTCGAATGCGCTGTCGCACTTGCACATTCAAGAAATTTCCCAGATAGATGGCAGAGGTCATCAATGGCACCGTCCCGAGGCCGAATATTGCCATATATAAGCTTCCCTGTATTGCATTTCCGGATGCGATGGCACCAAAAATGGCCATATAAACCAAGCCACAAGGAAGAAAGCCATTCAGAAAACCGATGGTTAAAAATGTATCTGGCGTTTTCTTTTTGAGTTCCTTACCCAAAGCCGATTTTACTTTTGAAATAATTTTAAAAACCGGTTTCGAAAAATTGTATTTATTGAAGGTTTGCTGTGGAAGAAATATAACGAGCAACATCAAAATTCCAATTACAATGGACAGTTGCTGCTGAAAACCGAATAGATTTAAACTTTTGCCAACCAGCCCAAAAATAAATCCCAGAATTCCATAAGCCAAAATTCTTCCGAAGTGATACAAAAATATTTGACCAAGTTTTTTAAAATTGTTGTTTCTATCCACCGGCAGCAAAAACGCGATTGGGCCGCACATTCCCACACAATGGAAACTTCCCAATAATCCGAATATGAGCGCTGTGTAAAGCATTTATTATTTCGTAATTAAATCAACAATTTAAACCTGTCATTAAAATTTTGGTTGTGAGAACCCTTCGCAAGCAATGACAATCAACTTTTTATCAATATACTATTTCCTCTTTATACAAATAATCCTCGCCGTCGTAATTCCATTGCACAATTGTGTTCCAACGGCCCGGAATCAATCGTGCATCGGGAATCAATAAATTTTGTGCCGACAGTTGAATGGGTTCCTGAAAGTCAAGTTTTTTATTGCTAGGCCTGTAAAACAACACGTTGCCCTTTATCTTGGAATAATCCAAATTACCGGGGAAAGTCAAAACCCAGCCATCATTCGTTTTTGCTCCGCTAATATTTTCAAGAAGCGAATTGGAATTTGCCGCAGCATCTATTTCCTTTTGATATACCAATTCCCGCTTGTAATATTCTTCAGTCACCAAATCATAATCATACTTTTTATCGGTGCTTATTTTTATAACAAAAAACATTATAAAACCCACAAAAAGTATCATTCCAATCACCAAACCTGTGCCCCAGTTTATTTTCATTTTTATTATATTTTAGTTGTTCGCTCTATAATTTCAATCGAATTTTTTTGGCTCCTTTTACTTATAGCTTCGAGGCCCCAAAAATGTTACGCTGGTGGTTTCAATTAAATCATCCCCACTGTACACCTCAATCACCGCCCGATTTTTATCGCCGCTTAAAGCCGAATTGTTTATTTCTATAAAAAGTGTTCCCTCTGCCAAATCCTGCGCTGGCACGATAATTTCGCCCTGTTTTACCGTATGAATTGTACCTTTGGGCGCTTTCAATTTAAAATGAATATTTTCAATGTTGCGCGTGGTTTTATTCAACAATTTATAAGTAAAAACATTGCTGATTATATTGTTCTCCTTGTGTTCATAAAGCTGGCCTGGCAAACGGAGAATATTTGCTTCCACATCGCTTCTTAAAAATAAAAGCCCGGTAAGCACCCCAATCAAAATGACCAAAACAGCGGTATATCCCTTCAGTCTGGGTGTAAATTTAAAGGGAATCTTTTTTTCAATATTTTCCTCACTTGCGTAGCGAATCAAACCTTTTGGAAGATTCACTGCTTCCATTATGCTATCGCAGGCGTCAATGCAGGCGGTGCAGTTTACGCACTCCAATTGGGTTCCGTTGCGAATGTCAATACCCGTTGGACAAACATGCACGCACTGAAAACAGTCAATGCAATCTCCTTTACCGGAAGCTTCGCGGTCTTCATTTTTTTTGAATTTGGCGCGGCCTACTTCCTTTTCTCCTCGTTTATGGTCATAGGCCACCACTATGGATTTATTGTCCAGCAATACACTTTGCAATCTTCCATAGGGACAAGCAATTATGCAAACCTGCTCGCGAAACCAAGCAAAAATAAAATAGAAAACCCCTGTAAAAATAAATAGGGAAATGAGCGTGCTAATATGGTCCAACGGACCTTCAAACACATATTGAATAAGCCTGTCGCTACCAATAAAATAGGCCAAAAAGACATTCGCGATCAAAAATGAGATTATAAAAAATATGCTCCATTTTAGCGCTCGCTTTTTTACTTTTTCGGCATTCCATTCCTGTTTGTCCAAGCGCATTTGGGCACCACGGTCACCATCAATCCAATATTCAATTCTTCGGAAAACCATTTCCATAAAAATAGTCTGCGGACAAATCCATCCACAGAAAATTCGACCAAAAGCAGCCGTAAAGAAAATGATGAACAGCACTCCAATAATCATCATTATCACAAACAAATAAAAATCCTGCGGCCAAAACGGAAAGCCAAAAATGTTGAAACGCCGCTCCAGCACATTGAACAATAAAAATTGGTTGCCATTAATTTTTACAAATGGCGCAGCAAACAGGAAGGCGAGCAGAATATAGCTTACATATTTTCTATATTGATACAGTTTGCCTGAAGGCTTTTTAGGATATACCCAAGCTCTTTTTCCTTCTTCGGTCATCGTTCCGAGGGAGTCGCGGAATCTTTCGTTTTCTGGAGTATCCAAATTTGACATTATTTTTGTGACGTTTTATTTTTCATTTTCTAAGAATAGAATTTCGAAAAATCCGCAATCGTTTGTTTAAAAAAAATTAATTTCCACTAACGATACTTTCTATTTTAGCATCGTTGGACATTTCGATTTTAATACTTGTGGAATCTATAATCTTCACATCCACATTATCAACCGGCGCATTTTCATCCATCCAGATGTCCCCTTCCGGTTCTTTTGGATCTACCGGATTTGTGCCGTGTAGGGTCAGAACATAACTTGCCACCTGCGCCATTTCGTTCGGTTTCAAATCTGTTTTCCACGCCACCATGCCTTTTCCCGCACGGCCACCTTCGCTAATGGTGTTGAAAATATTTTTGATTCCGCCGCCCAAAATCCAATAATCATCCGTCAAGTTTGGACCAATTCCCCCGCCGCCACTGGCTTTATGACATGCAACACAGTTTGCGACAAACACCGCTTCACCCGCAGCAAGATCCGATGGTTCGGTTAAAAGCTCCACGGTATTTACATCAATCAAATCCTTATTGTTCTTTTTGAATTCCTCAATATCTTGCTTTGCCTGCGCTAATTCCATTTCATATTCATCCAACTGTGAGGGGCCATCGAACACTTCATAATATACAAAATAAACCACGGCGAAAACGATGGAAATATAGAAAAGCCACGTCCACCACGGTGGAAGATTGTTGTCCAGCTCCCGAATGCCGTCATAGTTATGGTCCAAAACAATTTCCTGCTCGTTTGCAATGGGTTTGGCCCCGAGCATTGCCTTATATTTTCTTTTGAACCAGGCAAAACGGTTTTGATCTCGCAGAGTTTCTGTAGCAATGTAGTTTGCCTTTGCCTCCGCGCTAAGTCCGGCAAACAGTATGCGGTGAAGCGCGGCGGCAATAATTTCTAGTGCAATGGCGAAGAAAAGCACCATCGCCAAAATTGCCCAAATTATGGGATATTGCACTATCGCCCAACTTTCTCCGGACTCTACTATTATTTCCAGTAAAATAAAGGCAAGAATCATAAACCCGGTGACCCGTAAATAGGAGGCTGTGGTTTTCATAACTGTTCGTCGTTTTGGTTGTTAGTATCGTTTTCCAGTGGAATATTGCTCACCTCGGCAATGTGATCTTTTTTGGCGGTGATTACCCAATAAAATAGCACCACAAAAAAGATGAAGAATATCAAAAGTGAGATTAATGGATAAATTTGAACGTTATCTATATTCTCGAGGTTTCCTTTTACAAATTTCAACATAACTATTCGTTTTTGGCCGAAGCATCTTCAGTGTTTTCAACTTTTATATCTGTTCCCAAACGTTGCAAATAGGCGATAACTGCCACAATTTCGCGGTTTTTCATTTCTATGAATTCTTCGCCGTTTTCCGCTGCATATTTTTTATCTGCTTCATAAGTTTTTGCGAAGTCGGGATCGCTGTACAAGTTCTGCTCAATTTTAGTACCTTGTTCATCCATCCATTTTTGAGCATTGGCAATTTCTTGCTCGGTATAAGGCACACTCAGCTTCACCATAGCTTTCATTTTAGATTCAGTGTCGGATTTATCCAATTCTGAAGTAATCAACCAAGGATAGCGGGGCATAATGGAACCGGAGGAAGTACTTTCTGGATCGTACATATGGTTTAGGTGCCAGTTATCAGAATATTTACCGCCCACACGGTGAAGGTCAGGGCCGGTGCGCTTACTGCCCCAGAGGAAGGGATAATCATAAACGAATTCGCCCGATTTTGAATATTCCCCATAGCGCTCCACTTCACTTCTGAAGGGGCGAATCATTTGGGAATGGCAACCAACGCAGCCTTCGCGGATGTAGATGTCTCTACCTTCCAATTCCAGCGGGGTGTAAGGTTTAACACTCGAAATTTTTGGCACATATTCATCAACCATTAACGAAGGGATAATTTGTACCATTCCCCCAATTAAAATGGCGATGGTTGCATATATTGTCAATTTCACAGGTCGTCTTTCCAACCAAGTGTGCCAGCCCTCGCCTGCCGTCTGCTTTTTTGTAACGGGCGTTAACGGGGCCGCTTCGGCAAGTTCATCGGTAACCTTGCTTCCACTTCGGGCGGTCATTATTACGTTATAAAGCAGAATAAAGGAACCCGCAATATAGAGGCTTCCACCAATAGCCCGCATGGCATACATTGGGATAATTTGGGTAACAGTTTCCAAAAAGTTACCGTAAGTGAGTGTTCCGTCCGGATTGAACTGATTCCACATGGAAGCTTGCATAAAGCCGGCCACATACATTGGCAAAGCATACATTATAATACCCACGGTGCCAATCCAGAAATGGGCATTTGCCAATTTTATGGAATATAATTTTGTTTTGAACAGGCGCGGAACCAACCAATAAACCATCCCAAAAGTTAGGAAACCGTTCCAAGCAAGTGCGCCAACGTGCACGTGGGCAATAATCCAATCACTAAAGTGTGCAATTGCGTTTACGTTTTTAAGCGAAAGCATTGGGCCTTCAAAGGTTGCCATTCCATAGCCGGTGATTGCGACCACCATAAATTTTAAAACTGGATCCACCCGTACCTTGTCCCAAGCGCCACGCAAGGTTAAAAGACCGTTGATCATTCCACCCCAAGACGGCGCCAGGAGCATTACCGAAAATGCAACACCCAAATTTTGTGCCCATTCCGGAAGGGCAGTATATAACAGGTGGTGCGGTCCGGCCCAGATATAAATAAAAATCAACGACCAAAAGTGGATAATGGAAAGACGGTAGGAATACACGGGCCTGTTGGCCGCTTTCGGTACAAAATAATACATCAAACCGAGAAACGGAGTGGTTAGGAAAAATGCCACCGCATTGTGCCCATACCACCATTGCACGAGGGCATCCTGCACCCCGGAATACATGGAATAACTTTTTAGGGCAGTTACAGGAATGGCCATACTGTTCACAATGTGCAATACTGCCACGGTTACCCAAGTGCCCAAATAAAACCACAGGGCCACATAAAGGTGACGCTGGCGCCTTTTTATCATTGTCATTATCAGGTTTATTCCGAAGGCTACCCAAATTATGGCAATAGCAATATCAAAAGGCCATTCAAGTTCTGCATATTCTTTGGAACTTGTATATCCCAAAGGAAGCGTTATTGCCGCGCCAACAATAATTGCCTGCCACCCCCAGAAATTTAAATTGCTGAGAAAGTCGCTCCACATGCGCGCTTTTAGCAGTCGCTGGGATGAATAATAAACTCCAGCAAAAATTGCGTTCCCCACAAAAGCGAAAATAACCGCATTGGTGTGCAAGGGTCGCAAACGACCGAAACTTAACCACGAAATGCCTTCGGTTAAATTAGGGAACAAAAACAAAAATGCCAGCAGTAAGCCTACACTCATACCGATGAGGCCCCAGAAAATGGTCGCATTTATAAACTTTTTGACGATCTTGTTGTCGTAATAAAATTGTTCTGTTTGCATAGGGTAAATAGAATTATTTGTGGGGATTGGTTATTTCTTCTTTTGAAGTTTTTCTTTGGTTTTTATCCTTTTCCTTTACTAGTTCATCTTCAAATAGCATGCGTACGGAAGGTGTGTAGGTATCGTCATATTGGCCTTTTTTTACTGAAAAAATAAACAGTACAAAAAAGATGAGTGCCACGAAAACACTGATAGCCAAAAGCATGTAAATGATGTTCATTTTCTATTAATATTTTTCAAAATTATTGTTGTGCGTAACCATAAAATATGACATTCGTCACCTTTGCTTATTTATATCCATTCTTAGTTTTTTGCCTATATACTGTGTGGCAATAGTGGTAAAAACAACTATACTGATAGAGCTTAACGGCATCAAAATGGCAGCAACCACAGGTTTTAAATGCCCCGTTACCGCAAACGAAAGCCCGATTAAATTATAAAACAACGATAGCAAAAAAGCCCATTTGATAATCCGTACTCCGCTTTTGGAAAAATTAAGATAATCCCCAATTTTTTTGAATTGGGCTGCATCCAGAATTCCATCACAGGCCGGGGAAAAAACATTCGTATTTTCTGAAACCACAAAACCCACGTCGCTTTGTTTTAGTGCGCCGGCATCATTCAGCCCATCGCCTATCATTAAAACCTTTTTGCCTTTTTGTTGAAGGGTTTTAATAAAGTTGAGCTTATCGTCCGGTTTTTGGTTGAAGTAGAGTTTTGTTCCCTTGGGCAGTAGTGTTTCCAATCGTTCGCGCTCGCCTTCATTGTCGCCGGAAAGCACAATTACTTCTTTGTCGCTACCCAGTTGTTCAAAGATTTCGGCGACGCCATTTCTGTATTCGCTGTTAAAGATGTAGCATCCCTTATAAATTTTATTGGTGCTTATGTGTACGGTTGTTCTATTTTTCAATTCGAAAGTAGCTTCACTGTTAGCACCAACAAAATCGAACGAGCCTACCTTTATTGAATTTTGATTGAAGGTGGCGGACATACCCTTACCCACTTCTTCTTCAAAATCATCCAATGTTTGAATATCATTCTTTTCCAACATGGAATAAAGGGATCGGCTGAGTGGGTGGCCCGATGCCCTCAGGGTGCTGGTGAGCAGTTTGTTCTCTTCCGCCGAAAGCGCAATGCCTTCATAGGTAATCATGTTTTTCTGGTTGGTTGTGAGCGTTCCGGTTTTATCAAAAACTACGGTGTCCAACTTCGCCATTTGCTCGATAACCGAGGCTTCCTTTAAATACAGTTTTTCCCTTCCGAAAATTCGCAACACATTGCCCAAAGTGAAGGGTGCGGCCAGCGCAATGGCACACGGACATGCAACAATCAAAACGGAAGTGAACACATTAAACGCTATTGAAGGATCAACAACCAGCCAAAAAATAGTGGCAACAAAAGCAATGGAAAGCAATACTATTGTAAAACGTTTGCTGATTGCATCGGTAATATTTTCAAAGGCACCGGTCTTGTCCTTGCTAAAAACGTCATTGCTCCAAAGTTGGGTTAGGTAACTTTGCGCCACGGGTTTCAGCACTTCAACTTCCAAAATACCGGCCTGTTGCTTTCCGCCCGCAAAAAGTTTATCGCCGCTTATTTTTGAAATTGGCTCCGCTTCGCCGGTAACAAAACTGTAATCTATCAGTGCATTGCCCTTAATTAAAATGGCATCAACCGAAAGGATTTCATTATTGCGGATAAGCAGCCGATCGCCTTTTTTTACGTTGTAAACCTCGGCTTGTTCCTCGATTGTTTTTCCTTCGGCATTTTTGAAAAGTCGCGTAACGGCAATGGGAAAATAAGATTTATAATCCCGCTCAAAGGAAAGATAGCTGTAGGTTTTCTGCTGAAAAAATTTCCCGAGAAGCAAAAAGAAAACCAGCCCGCTCAAACTATCAAAGAAGCCCGTGCCCAAGTCCATCATAATATCAATAGTGCTTCGGATGAAAAGAACCGCAATTCCTAGGGCTATGGGAACATCTATGTTCAAAATTTTAGAGCGAAGCCCTTTGTAGGCCGAAGTGAAATAGCCACTGCCCGAGTAAAAAACCACCGGTAGCGAAAATGCAAACATCAGCCAGCGGAAAAAGGGTTTAAATTGGTCCAGCCAAAATTCGGAATGTTCGAAATATTCCGGAAACGAAAGGAACATAATATTGCCAAAAGCAAAACCCGCAATTCCGAGTTTATAGATTAGGCTTCGGTTGATGCTTTTTTCCTTTCTTTCGGAATCTTCCAGTGAAATGTATGGTTCATATCCTATTCGGCTTAAAAGAAGTACTAAGTTTTTCAGCGAATTTTCTTCGGAAGAAAAAGTTATTCGCACAGATTTTTCGGGAAAATTAACTTGTGAAGATTTTACGGAAGGATTGAGCTTGTTCAAATTTTCAAGAATCCAAATGCAGCTGCTGCAGTGGATTGCAGGAATGGTAAAGGAAACAATCCCGATATTGCCGTCATTGAATTCCAAAAGTTTATCAACAATTGCTGCATTATCAAGAAAATCATATTTTCCGGCAATTTCCTTTGGCGAAATTCCCGGGGTTTTTTCAAGATCGTAATAATAACTTAAATCGTTATCGTGCAGAATATCAAAAACTGTTTTGCAGCCATGACAACAAAAGGATTTTTCGGCATGTTGAATTTCAACGTCCAAACACGCATCGCCACAATGGAAACAGTTAACCATTAATCTTAAAATTTGCTAGTTATTTCGGCTGCAAAGGTTGCAAGAGATTCGGTTTTGCGAAATGACATTTGTCAGTTTAAAACCCTTTAACGATATAACTTCTCAATAAAAAAATTTAAGTCCTCGGAGAAAAATACAAATTTTTAATGTTTTTAAAAAACAAAAATGCCACTGCCACCGGAAAAACGGAACTTAAAATAGCAAGCAGCAAATAATATTGCGGAAATAGGGTAAACCCCATCCATAGGGCGAAAGCCTTATAAAATATGAGCACTTCCGTGCTCACAAAGGCAAAAAGAAAGAGCAATAAAAAGGTTTTGGACAGATTTATTAATTTGAAGTACTGCAGGAATGCGAGCATGGATGGGATTACGATTCCCAAGAAAACCAAATGTAGATAGCCAATCACAAAATCCTTTAACTGAAATGCCAGATTAGCGAAATATGGTAAAGCAGAAACAAGCTGCAGGACAAGTTTTGCAACCATTAAAACCGCGGCAATTTTTAAAAGCCGAAAATTCATTTTGCTCCATCCCGCTTTTAAAATTGGCAATTGTGGCCCTAATAACAAATAAAGCTCATAAAACGCCAAAACTTGCGCTACCGCACCAAACAGACCTAGCACATTTAATGCAACGGGCGGCAAAAACCAGAGAAATGATAGAAAAACGGTAAACAATATCCCGAAATTCAAAAGCAGAAAAAATGATTTCAGCTTTTGGGGATTGAAATAAATTCCTTTGGACTCCAATATGTAGAACAATATGCCCAAAAGTGCAATTATAAACCAACCATTATATTGAAAATGGAGGTAGAAATAAATGGAGGATTTGTACCAAATAGATTCGGGACCCAATGTTGCCATTACACCACCAATTGCCCAAGGACCAATGCTGGAAAGCACCAGATACCAAAGGGAGGTTCTTATCAATTTATAGGAAAATCTCTTTCTAAAATGTTGCGGCACATATTTCATCGCGTAAAATGTAAACCAATAGGATGCAAACAGAAACAAGGTTGAAAATATGATTGAAAACAGTGCGTAACCCTGAATGGGAAAGGTTATCAACATTCCGGCTATACATAGATTCGTAAACACAAAAATAATTTTGTACACCTTCGTCTTTTGTGCTTCGACAAGAAAAATTTTATAAATTAAAGTTGTAAGCCCCAAATAAATCCAGCCAAGCAGCGCAGTATGCGAGTGTGCGTGCAGAATGTATTTATAATTAAGCGAAATGGGCGTTACGAAAAACAAGCGCAGCAAAACCCCCATCAATGCTACCATCAAAAAGTAGAAAAGTGCAATGGCTATGTGTTTTCTTAAATCCATCCGATTTCAAAATTAAAAAAACAGTTCGGATTTTGGCAGCAAACATTCAACGTTGCCAAAACTCCGAACTGTCATAAAAACCAATCAAATAAAAAAACCAAAGATTTGGGGCGAGGAATTTTAAAAGCGGTTTAGTTTTTTGTTAGCCTCTTTTCCAGTCCCAAGGCTTTTGGGAAAAGTATGTTATTTTCCAAATGGATGTGTTGGTGCAAATCCTGTTCAAATTCATCCAATTTCGCATAAAATGCACGATAGGTATTGCAAGCTCCCTGAGGTGGAGTGAAGTTGTTGCTCAGTTCTGCAATTTTCCGCATTATTTCGCCAGCCTCCTCGTGCTCCTCCTCCATCATTTTAATAGGATTTTCCACAGTACCGAAATGTATCGCAGGCATTTCAGAGTTTTCCCGCTCTGCGTTTACCATTTTTTTTATGAAGGGAAATAGAATCAGTTCTTCTTTCTTTTGGTGTGACGCCATAGCCTGAACAACCCTTGTTACCAAGGTTTCAATCTCGGCGAGTTCGGTATAGTGGTGGCCGTGAACTTGATTTACACGCTTTGAATATTGCAGTAAAAGTGGGCTATTTTCTTCCACATAATGATGGTGAACGTTGATGATATGGTCTGCCAGGAAATCTAGTTTCCAACTGTTATAATCGTGGGCGCGGTCCATTACATTATCCAGCTTTAATAATTCTGCCTCCAAAATGGTGGGATCTATCTTTGCTTTTTCACAGGCTTTTTTAATGCTTACCCCGCCGCCACAGCAGAAATCGATGCCGTGCTTCTTGAAAATGTGAGCTGCTTTTATATTTTCCGTAACCACATCGGCTACCGTACGTTCTTGAAGTGTTGTCATGATTCTTATTGTTTTATTGAATAATTACAATGCAAATTTCAGAAACACGGCAAAAAGAAAATATGACCTAAATCATAAACAGATATTTTTGTCCGAAATAAAAAACCAATCATCTTGAACTATCCTTATTTTCTGATATTCAGAAGAAACTACTCCCAAAAAGGATCGTGATATTCGGGAGATTTTTCCAAGTTACTATGTATTTCCTCAATTTTTTGTAGTTGGGCCTCGGTTGCAACATTTTGAATTTCATTAAAGAGCACGCGCTCCTCAAAACGAATATGGGCATCCAGCTCCTCCTCCAATTGATGCAAGGATTTTTCAGGATCTTTGGAGTCGTGGAACAGGCGTTTTATTCTACGATGTTCCTTCAATGCACGTTCCACGAGTTCGTTATCTTTTTCTAAAATTGGGAAAAGATATTTTTCCTCATCCTTAAAATGGGGCGCTATTTCGTGCTCATAAAACCATTTTGCAAAATCCTGCATTCGCTGGATCTCAATATTTTTATGAAATCCCTTGCGCAACTTCCAACTGAAGAGTAGCCCAAAATGGTGCTGGCGGCTTAACGGCTGCAAGGCTTTATGGCGTTTGATTGGTTTCTTTCTTTCCATCGTTATTGTTTTAAAAATGAAATTCCGTGGTTAAATCCAATGGCCAGTTCAAATAAGATTTTGTTGTTGAGCATCTTCTCTGTGCAAAGATAGGAAACGGAGCAAATTCAGACAAAATTATCGGAAATAAAAACGGGATGATATTATTATTGAATTAATTTGAATTATTTAAAATTTAAGAAACGTTTCTCCCTTCCGAAGCTTTTCTGATAGTTGCATTACTGTGGTATTTTCGCACATACTTTTCAGACCTTTTCGGATGTCGTTATATTGGTCGTGAACCGGGCAAGGACGGGCAGCCGAACATTCGGGCATACCTAAGATGCAGCCACTGAAAATATTTTGTCCATCAATACTGACCACTATATCAGCCAAAGTAAGAGTAGCGTCCTTCGGTAAATGAAACCCTCCATTCGGGCCTTTTTTTGAAATAATTATTCCGGAACGTGCCAACTGTTGGCAAATTTTTGCGGTGAACGGTAGCGGAGAACCAATGGCATTGGCAATATCAACAATCGTGGGCCGGCGCTCCATTTGTGATTGTTCGGCAATGAACAGAACAGACCGAATACCATATTCGCACGCTTTTGAAAACATAGGATTTGTTTTGTCCAAATTTATAAAAAAGCCTCAACAAATAACATAGAATTGCCTAAAGTGCTCAGTGGCAGGTTTTTTCAGAAAGTGTTCCAGTGAATATTTTTAACCATTAAAACGCTCCCATGCCGCTTTTTCCAATGCCTCACGGTGGTCCGGGTGTGCTATGGAAATTAGCGCTTTCGCCCGTTGCTCCAAGCCTTTCCCGAAAAGATTCACAACACCATATTCCGTTACAACGTAATGCACATGGGCACGAGTGGTTGTAATACTGGCACCTTCCTTTAAAAAAGGTGTAATCTTGGAAATTCCTTTATTAGTGATGGAGGGCATAGCAATAATTGGTTTTCCGCCCGGTGAAAGCGAAGCCCCGCGAATAAAATCCATTTGCCCGCCCACTCCGGAATATTGATACATACCAATACTATCTGCACAAACTTGGCCGGTCAAATCAATTTCGATTGCACTGTTTATTGCTGTTACTTTGGGATTTCTACGGATAATGGCGGTGTCATTGGTATATGCCGCTTCCTTAAAATGGACGATGGGATTATCATTTATGAAATCATATAAATTCTTTGTTCCCATTGCGAAACAGGTAACTATTTTCCCCGTTTTAATTTCTTTTTCCTCGCCCGTAATAATTCCATTTTCGACCAATGGCAGTATGCCATCACTGAACATTTCGGTATGTATTCCCAATCTTTTATGATTGCCCAAATTGTGAAGCACCGCATTGGGAATGTTCCCAATGCCCATTTGGAGAGTGGCGCCGTCTTCTACCAATTCGGCTACATTCCTTCCAATAGTGACCTCAATTTGTGATGGTTCACCCAACACGGATGCATAAATAGGGGAATTTATTTCCACCCCAAAATCGATATTTTTTATATGAATTATGCCATCGCCATGGGTTCTGGGCACGTTTGGATTGATAAGTGCAACCACATGTTTTGCAGTTTGAATGGCGGGCAGGGTAACATCTACCGATACCCCAAGCGAGCAATAACCGTGTTTGTCAGGAGGTGACACCTGAATAAAGGCCACGTCCAATGGAAGAATATTTCTTCTAAAAAGCCAGTGGATTTCACTTAAGAAAACCGGAATATAATCGCCATAGCTGGTATTCACACCTTTTCGAACATTGTCGCCAACAAAGCAACTTGAAAGATGGAAAGCATCAGTATACGGGGCTTGTGCGTATTTTGCCTCGCCGTGGGTGTGAATCTGGATTATTTCAACATTCTCTAGTTCCCGATAACGTTCGCACAGGGTGTCAATCAACAAGTTTGGGGTCATTGCCGCACCTTGAAAGAACACGCGGTTATTGGTTTTTACTATGGATACGGCCTCTTCGGCGGAAACTATTTGCATAATGTAATTTTTGTGCAAAGGTTGGGAATAGGTTCGAAATTTTAAATGATTTTGGTCAGATTTTAAAAAGGATTGCAGGATTAATCTACAGCGCCACTTCCGTGGTTTCCAAAATGTCATTCACAATGGATAGACCTTTGTCCTGATTGTACCATAGTTGAAGCATTTCCTTAAAAGTATCGTCAATTTTACCGTGGCGGGTTTTATAATCCGCAACCAATTTGGTAGCCGCTTTGGAGCGGGGACCAAAAGTTTGATTAACGTTGAAATTTTCATCCACCATAATTAAGATTGGAATGGAGCGGGTGCCGTTGGTCAAAAACTTATCCATCAATTCAGGATTATCATCGCGAAGCACAATTCTCAAATAAATATTTTCAGAAAGTTGGGCCATCTTATTTAAATAAGGCAATGTTTGTGCTGCGTCGCCGCACCAAGGCTCACTGATCACTAGCCAAGTTTGTTTGTCGGGAAAGTTTTTCAAGATTTGGGCCTGCTCCGTCAAAATTTCAGCGGTTTTGTCCAATCGTTTGCTTCGGCTGACGTTCAATTTGGTGTAATCTATTTTCTCCTGCGTTTGCACGCCAGTGGTGCTGCCCGCTTCCACCAATTGCTTAAAAAGTAGATTATACTGTGTATAATCCATGGCGTTGTTGATGGAGTTTTCTATTATATATTTCATGGTTTAATTCTTTTAATTTGTTTTTTCCAATGCAAACATTTAATCTTTAGCTGTGATGACGGTATGCAAAATAAGCATTCAAAAAAGTATCAAATTATGACTGTTATCATAAAGTGGGATTTTCTGTTTTCACGAAATTTTAAGTTAGGTTTTTTAAAAGGAAATTTTTCTTATCCTCCTGCGAAACTATATTTTTAAGAAGATAATGGCACTACCAACGTTGGCACATGGGCGTGTTTCCCTACCCTATTTACAACCGGTTCGCGAAAAAGCTGCTTTAGAAAGGCGTGCTTGTGATAAACCAATGCGAACAAATCTATGTTATGGCCATCAATGAAGGTGTGCAACGTTTTTGAAATGTTTTCCTTTTTCGGAATAAAATGAAATTCCGAATCATATTCCGTGAGGTCGTTTTTAAAGTTTTCCAGGTTCTGTTTTTGCGCAACATCCATTTCCTTTTCTCCGCCCACATGCACCAAATGAATGATGGAATCATATTGCCGAACCAAACGAACGATAGGCTTTAAACTCGAAATTGGATAAAAATCTTTATAATCCGTCGCAAATGCTATGTTTATCGGCACCACGAAATCTATATTGCGCGGAATAATCAAAAGCGGACAGGCTTCTATGGACTTTGTAATTTTAATGGTTGTACTTCCCATCAAAATATCTTCCGTACTGGTGCGGCCCTTGCTACCCATTACCACCAGATCCATTCCTTCGGTGGCAACCAAAGTATTGATGGTGTTTGAAAGCGCCGCGGGTGTTGAAATTACTTCATAACTGTGCGCTATTTTTGGGGAATCCAGTTTAATTTGCTTCACCAATGCCAAACCGTCTTCATCAGACTGCCGGTACAGCTTTTCGATAATGCTTTCTGAACGACCGATATCAACACGACTGGTCAGCTTGCCCACTTCCTCCCCAAATGAGTGCAGAAGGGTTATTTGCAAAGGTTCATCCCTGTAAAGTTTTGTTATATATAATAGGGCTGCATAGGCATTTTCGGAGAAATCGGTGGGAATGAGGACTTTTTTCATTTTATGAATGTTTAGAAATGTATTATCGAGGAAGGTTTTGAAGTACTAAAAATGGAATATCTATTTTAAGGCCAATTTTTTCAATAGTTGATTGATGAAGAATATTCTCCAAATAAGAATGACGGGTATTTATCATTACAAGAAAATCGACGCTGTTTTCAGCGATAACTGAATTAATGGTTGATGTTATATCGGCTCCCATTTCCTGCCTGAAATTCACCTTATTTTCAGCAAATGAAGCTTCTAAAAAGTCTTTATTCTCCTGCTGCCTTAATGATAAAGTAGGGAATTTTGAAACATATAAAAATTCAACTTTGGAAACGAAGCGTTTCGCAATACTGCTCACTAGCTTTAATTCCCGGCGTTTATAGGGCAATTGGAAATCCGTGGGGAACAATAGCTTTTTTGGATGAACGTCCTCATAAACCGAAGGAATGGCAAGCACAGGGCATTTCACTAGCTTAATAACTTGAAGAGTGTTGCTGCCAAACGTAATTTTTTTATCGGCAGTTTTGCCTTTAGTACCCATTACTACCACGTCAATATCTTCCTTATCCACCCAGTCATTCACTTCATCAACCAGCAATCCCGGAGCTGGAACAATATGAATTTTATGTTTGGGATTGGGCGAAAAACTTTGGATTTGCTTTCTTTTTTCCTCCAATTCAATTTCCACCATTTCCGAAACCTTCATTTGTTTCCCCTCAAATTTGGCAGTATTTATGGGGGTTTCGGCATCAAAGACGTGCATCAAAAAAATCTCTGAATGTTCATATTTAAAAAGTTCGGTGGCGTATCGAACTGCGTTCATCGAATTCTCAGAAAAATCAGTGGGAATCAAAATTTTTCTCATGGGGAAGGTTTTTTATAAATATCCGTAAAGATAGCCATAAAATACGCGTGAAAATATGACTTTTATCAACCAATGACCTGATTTTTAGCGAATCATTAAGAATGACAACCTTGAAATTTCATTATCTTAAAATAAAAAAATTATGAAAATCTCAGCAATACCCTATATTCTAATAACCACGGCCATTTTGGTTATGGTTGCCATCTTCGCAGCCCTGGATTTTCCCTTTGGATGGATCTTTTATCTTACGGTTTTAGGCGAGGCATTCTTAATATTTACCGTGTTTCGGGTATTAAAGGATGCCTACACTACCACCAAGACCTTTGAGGACTTCTATGAAGATAATCCAGTGGGGCGGGCACAATGACAAATGAATAAATTTTAAAGCTATTCATGAAGAACCAAAAACGGCACTTTTGTAGTGTAACCAATGTCCGGGAACGTGGGGCGAAGTAGCAATCTTTGAATAAAATTTAAATTTTTTGCCACCACCGAAAGTAGATTTATATCCCATGTTTCCACAAAATCCTGGATTCCCATTTCCAAATCCTTGGATTCCACAAAATGGAAACTGTGTTTTTTTTCCTTAAAAGAATAGTGTAAAAATCCTTTATTATCGGTTTGGGATGCGGTCAAATTAGCGTTTGGCAGTTTTATATGCAACACCCGAAGCGGAGATTGATGCAGCTCCAAGGTTTGCGCAAGCGTGCTGATAACCTTGTTCCTGTATATGCCATTGTAATCAGTCAAAAACGCGATGTTGTTAATGAGCTTAAACCTGGCGTTTTGCGGTATTACGAGAATGGGACATTTCACCTTCGTGATCACGTCACAGGCATTGCTTCCCAATTCGCTGCTTTCCATTGTTGAATTTCCCCGCGTACCCATCACTATAAAATCAATTTCTATTTTGGCCATCTTTTTTCTGATGGCTTCCACCAAAGACAAGTTTTCGTGATGCGGAAAAAAATTGTGCGCTTTATTTGTTGTGTGAAATTTACACATTCTGATTTCTTCCTTCAATAAAGCAGAAACGGATTTGACAGTTTGTATTTTTTCGTCCGACTGTATAATTGATTCCTGCTCCTTGGTTTCAGCAAAATTTTCGGAAGAAACATGCAGCATATGAAAATTCACCTCCACGCCCGAAAAATACTCCAAGGCATATTTCATGGCGTTGTGTGAACTATCGGAAAAATCCGTTGGAATTAAAATATTCATCATAGCATCCTAAGGTCACCGACAAAAATATCGGTATGCATCGGGACAGAAAATGATATAAATCAGCTTTACGATAATGGGATGCCCAAGAAACGCTTAATTATTTTGCGTATCAGTCAATAGCCCGCAAGCTTTCCACATTTACAATTCTAATATCACGGCCTTCAATTTCAATGATGCCGTCTTTTTTGAAATCAGATAGGGTCCGGATCAGGCTTTCGGTAGCAATGCCGGCCGTTGTGGCAAGATCATTCCGGGAGATGCGAAGGGCAGCCCCAGGTTTTTTATCCATAATTTCCACAAATTGAAGAATGGTGCTAGCAGTTTTTTTTCGGACGGAGCTATATGCCATTTTCACCAATTGCTGTTTTATTTCGGAAAGATTATCGGTCAAAAGGTTCATCAGTTCCAAGGAAACATCTTGGCTTTTTTTCAGAATATCTCTCACATAGATTTTTGAAATGCCCACAACTTCCGTTTCCTCAACCGCAGTGGCCGTTTCGTTGTAGGGAATGTTATCATCAAACGAGGTGAAACCCAAAAAATCATCTGCTTTATAAAGGCCGGTAATTAACTCCTTGGCATTCGCATCCATTGTGTGTGTTTTCACAACGCCCTTCAATATTAAAAACATGCTGTTGGAATGCGCCCCTTTTTTATAGATGGTTTCCCCTTTTTTAAAGTGGGCCACTTCACCTTCATCACAAAAAAAGTTTTTCAGTTGGTTTAGGTTTTGGGGGTTCTCGTCCTCTTCTCTTGGACTTTGCTCCTTTTCATCGCGGCTTTTCAGGATGCTAGCCTTTGCCAATCTGCTTTCCACGGCACTTAGCAGCTCCTGTTCGTCAAAAGGTTTTGTAAGATAATCGTCGGCACCCATATCCATTCCTTTTCTAATTTCCTTGTGTTCGGTTTTCGCCGAAAGGAAAATGAATGGAATATGTTTAGTTCTTTCTTCTGATGAAACGTTTTCAAGCACGCCGTAGCCATCAATTTCGGGCATCATTATGTCGCAAATAATAATATCAGGCATTTCGCTTTTGGCCTTTTCGATTCCTATTTTGCCGTTGGGTGCAGTAAAAACGGCATAGCCGGAGAGTTCCAATAGTTCAGCAGTGTTTTCACGCAAGGCGGTATCGTCTTCAATCAGAAGTATTTTTTTCATCCTAATTTATATGTTTTTTAATGGAAAAGTAATTGTGAAAGTGCTCCCCACGCCTTCTTCGCTTTCAAAAGTTATGGTCCCACCAAGGCTTTCCAAATGGCTTTTCACGATGTTCAATCCAATGCCAGTGCCTTGGTCCAAAAGTGCATTTTCAGCTCGGAAATATCTGTTGAAGATATATTTCTGTTCCTTTTTTGGAATCCCCATTCCCTCGTCAATTATTTTAATGGTAAGAAAATCCTTTTTCGGAATCACTTCCACATCAATAACGGTGTGGCCCGGGGAATACTTTATGGCATTGTTTATAAGGTTTGTAAGCGATAATTCCAGAATTTTTTCGTCAAAATTCACCTGAATTTCATCAACGTTTTGTGGATAATTAATGCGTTGTCCTTCCTTCAAAAGCATATTCGCGCTGTAGATAACTTCATTCACCACCTTGCTAAGCGGAAACGTTTCAAATTTATACGTCGCTTTTCCGGACTCCAAACGCTCGATAGAGAGGAAATCATTCAAGATATTGTTCAAATATTTAACCTTGCTTTGGATGGTTTTCAAATGCTTTTCCCGCTTGTCCTGTTGTTCTGTTTCCGTATATTTCCCCACAAGCATTGCGGAAGTTAGTATTCCACTTAATGGGGTTTTGAATTCGTGGGAAACGAGCGATAGAAACTTTGTTTTCAAATCATTGAGTTCCCGTTCCTTCCGCAGTGATTCCATAATTTTATGCTCTGCCTCCTTTCGTTTTAAAACTTCTTCCTTCAGTTCTTTTATGGTCTGCTTGAGCTCGGTAGTGCGTTCGTCAATTTTTTGTTCCAAAAGCAGGTTAAGTTCCATAATCTGCTTTTCATGGGTTTTACGAACCGAAATATCCGTGACCAAGGCCATGACATATTTACTGCCCTCAATTTCAAATGGATTCAATCCCGCCTCCACAGGAAATATGGTGCCGTCCTTCCGGCGGCCGTACAGATCGCGGCCATGGCCCATTTGCCTGGGAGCGCTCTTGTCCAAATAATGGGTAACCTGCTGCGTGTGGGTATGTCTATATTCACGAGGAATCAACAAGTTGATGCTTTCGCCCAAAAGTTCATTTGGCCCATAGCCGAACATCCGGTCCGCAGCTTCATTGGAGGTCACTACTTCCTGACGTTCGTTCACAATCACGATACCTTCTGATATTGCTTCAGAAAGAATTTTAAATATGTTTCCCTTTTTTTCCTCGAAAACCTTCATCCGCCAAAAATAAGGATTTTCGGCTGTTTTCGGGAACTGATCTTTATCATAAATTGAATCCGTAAAACAATATAGATTTACACCCTTAAAATTTAAAAATTGCACTATGGCAACTGCCGAAAAACCTCAACTTCTATATTATCAAAAAGTGGCGGAACTTTTTTATGCCCTTGCTGCGACAAATTTGGTAGTCCAAAAATCCGAATTTGAGATATTGGGAACTTTGGTTTTAGAGCAATGGAATAATCTAAAATATAGTGAAGATCCCTATTTCGCCGAGGCTGCCACACAAATGAAGATAGTTTTTGAATGGTTTGATTATGAAAACCTTGACGCCAACGATTGTTTTGAAAGTTTTGCCGATTATAAAAACGAACATCCCCAGCTTTTCAACAACGAACGAAATAACATTATTTGGCAAACCGCAAACACAATTGTTGATGCATTCGCCGGAAAAAGTAAAGCGGAAATAAAAATGCTTTCCAAATTGAACTCATTGCTAAACCAATAAGCGGCGGCAAGAATTCATTTTAAACTTGAAGATTGATTGCTTAACTTTATAATTACTAAAAAAAATTGTTATGAAAAGCAACTTCAAAGAAATCATAGATTCCGAAACTCCGGTGCTGGTGGACTTTTTCGCAGATTGGTGCGGCCCATGCAAAATGCTTTCCCCGATATTGAAACAGGTAAAGGACGAACTCGGTGAAGCAGTAAAAATTGTGAAAATTGATGTTGATAAAAACCAACCCTTAGCATCACAATATCAAGTTCGGGGCGTGCCAACGTTGATTCTTTTTAAGAATGGCAAACAACTGTGGCGGCAGAGTGGTGTTCTTCAAAAAGATGAACTTGTTTCCATTATCGGGCAACATAAAAATTGATGCAACTGAACCGTTTTATTGACCACACCCTTCTAAAGGCAACTGCCCTGCCCGAAGATATTATTACCTTATGCCGTGACGCCATAAAATATGATTTTCACGCCGTTTGCGTGAACAGCGGTAATGTGCTTCTGGCTAAAAGAGAGGTAAAGGATAGTGGCGTAATGGTAGCTTCTACAGTAGGTTTTCCTTTGGGAGCACAGAGCAGCGCGGCGAAAGTGAAGGAGGCCGCGCAATGCATAACCGATGGGGCCGATGAAATTGATATGGTTATAAACATTGGTTTGCTAAAGGCCAATTGCCACCGCCCTATTTTGGAAGAAATCAGGGAGGTGAAAAAGACCATTGGCAGCAAATCCTTAAAGGTTATTTTGGAAACGTGTTATTTAAACGAGGAAGAAATTAGAACGGCCTGCAAAATAGCCAAAGAAGCCGACGCGGATTTTGTAAAAACCTCCACAGGCTTCGGCACGGGAGGTGCCACGGAACAGGCTGTAAAGATAATGGTTGACGCGGTGGGAAAGCATTTAAAGATAAAAGCCTCTGGCGGAATCAAGGATTATGCGACCGCTATCAAATTTATTGATTTGGGAGTGAGCAGAATTGGCACCTCTTCTGGCATGGAAATTATCGGCGGCACTGGAGCGAAAACTTCTTTATATTAAAACCTTATTCGAAACCATTTTTTGAAAAAAGTTTATGGCAGCGATTGGATATAGATTGGAAATGCGCCCGCTGGATTTCTACAAAATAAAAAAGCAGGAATATGTATTATAATCCTGCTTTTTAGCTTTAATTGTTGCAATTCGAAATTAACTATACTCTAAATGTTATCACCGGCAAGTCAGAATGGTTTACAACATCCTCACCAATACTTCCTGAGAAGAAATGCGCCAAGCCTTGACGACCTTGGGTGGGCAAAGCAATTATGTCTGCATTGCTAACTTGGCTATAGCCGAAAATTCCCGCCTCTACGGAATATTCATTGTATTGGGCAACTTTATTTAACAGTTCCAACGGGTTGCTTTCACCCGCGTTGTTTAAGAAATTTAGGATTCGTTTTTCTGTTTCACGGGTGCTTTGGAAATTGCCCGAAACGTTTACGTAGAGCATTTGCATTTCAATTCCGAGGGCTTCAAAAAGATTTTTTGCACGCCTGTATGGGCCCAATGAATTGTCTTGGAAGTCGCAGGCGAATATTCCTAGTTGGGGATTGAAATTCTCGTGGCGGTGTTTGATTACCAACACGGGAACTTCTGATGTCCGCACCACTTTTTCAGTATTGCTTCCTACAAAAACTTCCTTTAAGCCTGAAGTTCCGTGGGAGCCCATTACTATTAATTCGGCCCCTAAATTAAGGGCTACCTCATTTATTTCGCTGAAAATCCTATAATTATGGACGGTGTCCGTAACGGTTATTCCCTTTAGGTATTCCCTGTCCACAAATTCCGCAAAACGCTTTTTGGCCAGCTTCATATATAGCAGGACCTCAACGGATTCGTTGTTTTCATCACGGGTTACTACGGCATCACTAAGCCCTATCATGTGCAACGCAATTATTTCAGCATTTTGTTTTCTGGCAATTTTGGCTGCCACTTCCATTGCATATTCGGAATGTATAGAGAAATCGACGGGTACTAGGATTTTTTTCATGATTCTTTTTTTTTGTTAATAATTGACGGCTCTTGGTTCTTGGCTTTTCGCTCTTCGCATTTCCTTTTAGCTTTTACCTTTTCACCAGTAATATTAATTTTTGATTAATTTCAAATATATCCCGAATTTATGGTATTTGAAATGACCAATGTCAAGTTGAAAGCATATTTGAAATAATTTGTAAAGAAATGGGCGATAGGATTGGAAATGTACACTTTGAACCCTTCGCTTTTATATCACTATACACAGCCCCTACGTGCTATAATCCAAGTGTACATGATAAGTATTAATTTTCATGTTCCGGGTTTTCAACCTTATTTATTTGCAGGTGTAATCATTATATGTGAACGATGGGTGCCCGCATCCATTAACCAAGGCATACCGGGAGCCTGAGGTTTTGTGGGTAGTCCGGTGCTTTCACCAGTCATATAAGGTTTGTAAATTACGTATCTCATGGCGCTCTTCAGAAGTTCACCGGTTTCTACGCTATAATCTTTTTCATCGCCAGTTAAAATATAAACCATGGAAGGCTCCGTGGGCATTGTTAGGAGGCCAGATTCAATTTCCCGTTTTCTTATTTCCTGCTTTTCAATCAGTGTTTTTCCTTCGGCCACAAGTTCACGGCCCCGCGCCATAAACGGTTCTAATTTTGCTCCGTAACACGCAACGCTTATGCCTTCACTCTTCGGGTCGTCTGCCAGGCATACCATCTGGTTATTTCCTTCGCGCAATGTTATTAGTTTTCCTTCTTCATTATAGCCTAAAACCGTGGCACCCTCTCGGTATGTTTCTGGTGCAGAGAGCAGGGCAGTTTTTATTTGAATGTTTTTTGGGAGGATCCCGTTTTGGGCCATAGCGGAAAATGCAGTGGCAAAAGCGAATAGCATTAATAAATATTTCATAATTAATCGTTTTGAAAATATTCCTTAAGATACGGAGTTTTATAAAATAACCAATAAGAACAGCAGTTAATAATCTGTTCTGAAGCCTTTAAAATCCAACACACTTTGATTTCATTATTATCTTGAAAAACTTGGGAGAGAAAAATTCTAATACAATCATTTTATTGGCTGTTTCAGGATTTTTGGTTACAAAATGAAACGAGGCGTAACTGTTTTATACAAATTTGATGTATTAGGGAATCGGTTCGCCTCATCAATCTCCTCTTGGAAAATATGCTAAAAGTTTTCTAGCCAGTTCTTTCTTTCAAGTTCATATCTTCTATCGGTACAATTATCATTTTCATTATAGTATTCACTCACCAGTTTCATAAACTTATCCAAAATCTTTACAGAACCAGTATTTACTAAATTAACATCGGCTATTACTTTGTTTACACGCAAGTGCTGAAAATAATATTCCAACATCTCTTTGGTCGTTTCCGTTCCGTATCCTTTGCCCCAGTATTCCGATCTGAACCGATAGCCTAATTCCTGTTCTCCATGTTCATTAATTAAAAACAGAGCTAGGCCAATCATTGCTGCATTCCCTTTTTCAAATATTCCACAATCGCATTTCTGATTACTTAAATCTGATACTTTCAAATTTAAATTTTTGTGGAATCTTTCTATTACTTGATTTTCCGTAAAGGCCTTTTGTGGAATGAGCTCCAAGATTTTTGGGTCAGTAAAAAGTTCAGCAAAATATCGCTTATCTACACTTTCTAAACTTTTGATTACCAACCTTTCTCTTTCAAATATTTTCATTCGTTTATAGAATATTTAATTTTTACAGTTTTAAAGGAAGGAATAATCATGATGTTAGCATTTACTCTTTGATGTGTCAACAATATGTAAACCGGGTAAATTATCACTATCAATATGGCTAGTATAGCCGTAGTTGTTAAAACCATATTATCATATCATTTTATCGTGCAAAAAATAATTCCGCATTTTCATAATAGATTTTCCGTTTTTGTGTATCATTCAGAATAACAAGGTCTTCTATACTCGCTATGGCGCTTTTTATATCTCCATTATCTGACCCAAACATTAATCGGTCCTCTAACCCAGCATCTATAAACCTGTTCATAATGGCCTCAAAATCTGCTTTCGGGAAAATATACGGATTATTTATTGCTGAAATGTCCGCATAAACATTTGGGTAATATTTCATAATGGCAATGGAATCCTCGATGAAAGGCGCCCCCGCGTGCATAATCCAGACTTTTAATTTTGGAAACCTTTGTAAAAGATTTTCCAACAATAGCGGCGTGCCCAAACTAATTTTAAAATTAGGGCTGCCATGTTCAGGGCCTGCTAACCCCGTGTGAATTCCCACAGGTATATTATATTTTTCAGCCAAGGCATAATACGGAAACAGTTTTTCATCGGAAGGGGAAATTCCATAATATTGGTTCAATACCTCCCCCAAAAATTGTATTTTATTTTCTTTAATAAGTTGTTCCACCCAATCAATGTCAGGAAATTCCCTTTGGTCAGAAAAACAGAATTGCAAGCTATACGGAACTTTACCCTCAGGACAAGCTAACATAAGGCCGTGAAGAAACAATAGGCTTTCTGTGTTTTGATAACTTGTCTGAAGATCCCACGAAGTACTGACTGCTGCTTTATACACCCCATTTGATGCCAATTGTGCCAATTGACTTGTTGGGTTCTTATTACCATGAATGTGGACATCGAAAATCTTCTGGGCATTGGCTCCAAATACGAATAAGAGTAAACCAATTATAGGTGCAATTTTTTTCATAAGCAACACATATTCTTTTAGTTGGAGTTTCCCAAATATAATTAAATACTGCATTACTTTTTTGCCCTTCACAAAAGCAATCCACTCTCCACTATTTATATTTTTAAAATCATGGTACTCGTGAATCGTCCAAATATTTTAAATGTGTGTGCTTGTGCAACGCTTCCTAATATTAGCTGGATTTATCAGCTCAGCGCCATAAGCAACATTCCTAGACTCATCACGATCATCAGCCCGTCTTCTATTATGGTTACCGTACTCATTGGTAAGTTGAAAACATCACCTAAGCAGGCACACTTAATCGTTTTTTTGTTCAATACGGTTTGTAAAACACCAATAATACTGAGCGTCATTACTACTAAAGTTACGCTATTGGTCACTATCGGATTGAAGTTTATCAGAAAAGCAATTCCCAATAATAATTCCGTAAAGGCATAAATATAACCCCAAGCAGGAAATTTTCGGGCAATGATGTCATACATTAAATAGCTTTCCTTAAAACCTTTTAGGTTTAGCATCTTGAAAAAGGAAAACGTTAAAAAGAAACCAGCCATAAAATTTCGCATCCATCTCATTAAATCCATATTTTCAGCTGTCAATTCCACAAGGGCAGTCGCTGAAAAAATGTATAAAAATATGAGCAAAACGGGTTTGTATGTTGCCAACCAAGATTTGGTTTGCTCTACTGCTTCATTATGCTGTGTGGCGGAGATTCGATATTTGTCGTCCAGTGCAGTTTGCAAATCGGCCAAGGCAATATGTTTTTCCATCGTGATGTTGGCAGTACCAGCATCTTTAGAAACCTCTGCAGCTGTTACATTATCTACGGAAAGCAGGGCCGATTTCACTTTGGCTTCACAACTTCCACAGGTCATTCCTGTTATTTGATAAATATGTGTCATAACTATTTCTTTTTAAAATTTCTTAATGATGGTTATGCCCACCCTCTTGATATTCTTCATTTCCTTGAAGGACATTTACCGTAAAATCGGCAGTATGTACCTTCCCATAGGTTTGAAACTCTACCCAAATTCTGTAGATCCCCGGGTTTTCAATATGCGTTTCGGCATAAATCGGGAAGCGTTTGTCAGTAGTGGGGTGTATATGAAGAAAGTCTATATCCTCTTTACCAATCATTGCGATATGGGCAGTTGCACCTAGATATGGCTCTATGTCCTTTTCAGCCAATCTCTTTTTATTCCTTTCAACCGAAATTTCCAATGCCTGTGTTCTAATGGTTTTTAAATCATCTCCATTTTCCAGCGTAACGGTATAACCGTCAATAACAGAAACAAAATTAGGAGTTAAATCAACCTTGACACTATTGGGATTTCCTTTTACGGTAATCACTTTCTTATCTACAGTGGGCCCAACACCTTGAGGTTTATGGTCTGCAAAAAGTATGTATTTACCACCGTAGGGAAATGTTTCCGATACAACATATGTGCTATCCGCTTGCTCCAATGGGTGGATATGACGAAACCACGTCAGATTTTCATCAACAATCATTAAATGCACCTTCCTTTCGTGGGAAATATCCAAGGGTACATTTCGGTCATTTTCTTTGAATGCGAATGTCAGCTTTGTGGATGTTCCTGCCTCAATGGATTGTGGTTCAGTGATGAGTTCCACCTCCACCCTATTTTCATTTTCATCAGTAGCGGCAACTAATTCCATGCCACATTTGTGGCATATATCGCCCTTTTTGCCTGTTACCTCAGGATGCATCGGGCAGGCATATGTGCTGTCCTGCTGTGGTATATGTTTATCTTCCAATCCTGAAGATTTCTGTTGTGTGTTGTTGCAAGCTGTAAATAATACAACCCCGACAACGGAACTTATCAATACAGATGTTTTAAATAACCTTTTCATTTTTATATTTCTTTTGGATACTGCAAATTTCAGCATAAATAGGGCTATACTATTGCGTAATTATGGAAAGGGTTTGTAAGATTACGGATGTGTGGTGATATTTCCCTTCATAAGCGCAAACAAGACTCTGTACCTAAAGACAGAATAATAGCTCCAATATTTAGTTCAATTTGCCTGGATCTCGAGAAGATCTTATTTAATAATTGTGTGGCCTTAATTCTTTGCAATTATTTGTAATGCAAAAGGTGGCATCAAAGGAAGATTACAGTGTTGCGCGATTCTGGAAAGGTTATGGTCGATTTATAATTCCTCTATTGGACTCCGTTTTATGGTTCGCAGTTTCTTAAAGTGGCTTGGAGTAAGCCCTGTAACTTTTTTAAATTGGTTGCTTAAATAAGCCACACTTGAATAGTTGAGTTGGAAGGCAATTTCGCTTAATGTTAGCTCATCATATACCAACAACTCCTTTACTTTCTCAATTTTTTGAAGGATAAAATATTTCTCAATGGTAATACCTTCCACTTCGGAAAACAAGTTGCTTAACGCACTGTAGTTCTGATGAAGTTCTTGTGTTAAATACTCTGAAAGTGTAACCTGAAGGTTTCCGTTCTTGTTCTGTACCAAATCAACAATCCTATTTTTTACTTTTTCAATGATTTTGGTCTTTTTGTCGTCCAATAGGTCAAAACCAAGAGATTGAAGTTCTTGTTTCAGTTGTTCCTTAATAGTCGAAATGTCATTTTCTTGTAATTCGATTTCTCCCAATTCCACTTTTAAAGAATGAAGCCCCAACTTTTCGAGTGTTGATTTTACAACCATTTTACAGCGGTTGCATACCATATTTTTAATGTATATCTTCATTTGTTTTCAGTTTGCCTACAACGGTTTAGTTATTCCCGAAGACGTGAGTTTTATCACAGAAATTCAATGGAAGAACAAATTTTGAACCTTGCACGCATATGCCATCCAACCGCTCCCGCCCCGCAATTGGCAATACTTGTAAGAAGTAGGTGTTGTATGTCATTTCCTGCGGATTCAATATTCTCCCACCTCAATCCATTCCTCAGAACTAACATCCTTAAGCCGAATTAAACTAAAATCTATAAAATCTTTGGTTGTATATTCCAAGCTATAGGTCAAAATATCCGGACTCGGTTCATAAGGGCGTGGGTTGTACGATTTAACATTAACTTTAATTAGATAGGAACCATCAGCTAATTTTTCTTTTACGGCTGGAAGTGTCCATAATTCAGTTCTATATATAAATCTAGATTCCTCGGATACATAGCTATTTAATTTTGCCAAGAAAACATTGTCTTTTGGTAAAGCTTCAATTTCCCTTAACGTATCATTTTTTATAAGGAACATACTGTTCAATAGAAATCGTCCGTCCATTCGTGACCAAGCTATGACTTCTCCGGGAATATATTCGTATAAGTCCGGTTTTTCCTCTAAATGCGCTATTGATTTCTGGAATTCTAACAATACTTTCTCAGTATAATTTTCAGGTTTGAACTTCTCCTGCAATTCCTCTAACGTATAGGGTTGTGCATAGGAAAAAGTCCAAATAAACATAAAGAGTAAGAAGGAAAATATTTTATTCATTCCATTTTAGGATTTTAAATCGTTACCAGTTTTTTCAGTCCATTTACCGTTAACGGCTAGCGCTTAGGGAAGTTGCTACCGTTGTTGTAAAGCTACAAAAAGGTTCCACACATTCAAGCATCTGCAAACTCACGATGAGGTCATTCTGGGTTTTCAAATTCCCATCGTTCCCCATTATCCCATTCCTTTCGAGAGTTACCATAATTAGGATAGCCGCCATTTTCCTTGAGCATCATTGCTAAATGAAGCAGATTATAAGTCATAAAAGTGGTATTTCTATTTGTAAAATCACTATCGAAACCAACGGGGATATCTAATTTTTCTCCTTTCCATTCTTTATCTCCATAACTTGGTCCCGGACCCACTTTTCCAATCCATCCGCAATCTGCTTGGGGTGGTATTGAATATCCTATGTGTTGAAGCGAGTACAATATTCCCATCGCACAATGTTTTATGCCATCTTCATTACCGGTAACTATGCAGCCACCAACTTTACCATAAAAAATATATTGACCTCTATCATTCGTTAAACTGCTCAAAGCATAAAGTCTTTCAATTAGTTTTTGAGTTTCAGAAGATTTTTCGCCAAGCCAAATTGGTGTTCCAATTATCAGAATATCAGCATCCAAAACTCTTTTTGTTAATGCTGGCCATTCATCATTATCCCATCCATATTCTTTCATATCAGGATAAACACCACTCGCTACTTGATGGTCGATTAATCTAATCTCATCGATCTTGACTTTTTCCTTAATCATAATGGCTTTAGAAACGTCCATTAATGTTTGGGTGTGGCTTTCTTGCGGTGATTTTTTTAGCGTACAATTTATATAAATCACTTTTAAATCACTGTAATCTGATTTTTTCATAGTTATAGTTTTTTTAAATCGGTTACTGTCTCGGCAATGAAAAGCAGCAGAAAAACAGGCGTAAACCTGTCCGCCTCAACTTTGATTTTTTTAAAATACAAAAACTTTCGATTTATGACAGTAGCAGCTATTTTTTATAGCCATTGTTGGCGGCAGTGTATTGCTATTCACTCATTAGTTTCTGAAATTGGTCGATAAACTGTCCAACGTGATAGCCGTCCATTAATGCGTGGTGTCCGTGAATGGAAATCGGCATTGACTTTCTTCCATTGGTTTCAGTCATTTTGCCAAACGAAATTTTTGGGCAACTGTCAGGATGTGAAAAACTCCTTGCGTGAGAAATGCTCGTAAAATCAATCCACGGAATTGCTGAAAAGTGTATAGATTCAATAATGATTAAGTAACTTTCTGGAATGTCGGATTTGTTAGATGTCGAATAAACAAAATCAGTTGTTAAAATCCGCCTCAAGTCATCGGTTTTGATTTCTTTAGAAAAGTGGTCTAGAAATGCTTTGCCTTTATTAAAAGTAACGTAGTGTTTCCCTTTTGGGTCAAATTTGATCGGTTCGCAATGTTCAATTGGATATAAATTCCGAATCAGATTTTTTTGTTTAACAACTATTTTTGCAATACTATCATTACAAGTTACTTCTCGAATTCTGTCTAGGAGTATTCCATAAGTTTTATATTGCGATAATTCAAGAGGTACATTTAAACTTCTATTTTTGCTTTTGGGAAATCCATAATTCTTTATTACGGTTTCCTGCTTTCCACAATTTGTCAATAACACTAGTATTATCAAATATTTTGCGAAGATTAAATTCATTCCGATATTTTGTTCAAATGCAAATACAACATCTCGGCAATGAGGAGTTGCGTGTGTTAGCACTTAACTTTGCAAGTACACATTAAACTGAAAACCCACAGGATTTCCCCAGTAGGCTTAGACCAGCCATGACTTAAACACCGAGTTAAGCACCATTTTTTATTCGTACACTATTTTTTCCAAGTCGCTTTTTTTTCCGCTATAAATGTTAAAAAAATCGATGGGCTCACTTGCTATTAATTTTACTGATTGGTCGTGATCATGATTTAACCTATAAATTTTGCCCTTTTTATCGACTGCAATATAATTACCATCTTCCATATCCAAAATTGTGTAGTAAAGTTTTTCGTCTAATTCAATTTCAAATGTATATTCCAATTCCAGTAATTCCATTTGTTCTTTTGACAGAGATTTCAATGCTTTTTCTGCAATTTTGCGGTCTGGATTTTCCAATTTCAAATGCTCAAGCTTAATTTCGTTTCTCTGAATTTGGTTTAAGTCAAACGTTTTATGAAAATATTCCGGATTTTCGGTTTCAATTTGAGTCAGAGTATCATGTTGATATCTTAATTTAATTGGCTCATAATTTTCTGCTTTACGATTCCAAACTGAAATACCAGTCAGATTAAAATAAGTGTTGTGATTTCGATTAACTTCCTCAATGCCTCTTGGGTCATAACCTCTTAATATAAAAATCGCATTTGGTTTTTGCATAAAATTAAAACCTACAAACCTGGAAATTCCGATCGATCGTTTCAATTCCGGCAATTCAGATATCAATAATTCGGCAATTTTAAGCTCAAATTTTTCAATGTGTTTCTGCTTTATCTTTCGATTGAAAATGTTCATTTCAAATTTTGACTAACGATTTTGTAAATGAGTTTGGCGTGTCCCGGCCCCGATCTCTCCAAATATAAACCATCTTTGGAAAATTCTACGGATTTTCCAAGAGAGAACTGACCGAGCCATAGCTTATATACATCTTAAGTTTGATTTTAATAAATCAGTTAACTTTAAGTTACTGGCCCAAAAGAGCGGAATTAGGGTATGAACAATGCCAGAATTCCCATAAATAAATTATTAGAGAAAATGTTTGGTTTTTACTTCAGTTCTTTGTTTTGCTACGTTATTTTCTGTTTTAACTTAGCAGTAAATTTTTTGCTTTTTTGTTCAATATCCTTTAATAAAGCCTATAACTTCATTCGTTTCGGTTAAGAATTCCAATTAATTTTCTGAGTAGCCTGCAATGCCAGTAAGTGCAACGAGGCATGCCGATCACTTAACAAGCTAATCGTAAACAAAGGGAAGAGTAAGAAGCTCGCACTCATAGCGATTGCAAATAAGCTTTTGAAACAGTGTTTTGCCATTGCAAAATCGATACTGCCCTATAATGCCGGATTTGTTTCGGTGCTTGCGGTAAAATAATTGGCTTCCAAACAAAAAAATAGCTTACAGATCTATTTTATAATCTGTAAGCCTAAAATAAAACTGTCAAAAATTAATGAAGAAATGTGTTGTTATTTACCTCAGTTCTTTGATTGGTAACGTTTTTTTATTGTATTACTTTTTCGATATAGGGTGGTTTCCATGTGCCATCCATAGCTGATTCTTTTGGTCCATAAATACGAAGACATAAATAAAATGGCTCTTTTGGTGCAGGCAACCAATTTGCAACTTTATCAACTCTAGGTTTCTCATTTTGAATGTAAACCGTAAAACCTCCATCCTTATCGTAAATCAATCCTTCTGATGTTGAATTGATAAGGTAACGGTCTAATTCATTTTGTACTAAATACCCTCCCACACCATCTGCTTTTTTGTTATATAAAGTTATTGACCAAAAATATTTTGCAGGAGGAATTTCATCTTTCTTAAAATGAATCTGGTATTTGTTTTCTCCGTTTAATACTTCACCATTCTTGTCTACATACCCCATTGGGTAGAACGCTTCAATTTTATCATTGGCATAAATACCAACCATAGCCGCTGCAGCTCTCAATACATGATCACCTTTATAAAATGACCTTGATCCAAAGGCATCCATCATGTTCCATCCGTTAATTTGTTCTGCAATATTTCCCGCTTTTGCTTTAATCTCTGCTGTTCCTTCTTGTACACCTGCTTTTATAGCGGCTAATACTTCAGGGCTATATTCAGAAGCATCAAACTTTTTACCCGGAGCAATACCTATTTTCTCAAATTCCTTTAATTGCGCTTTGTCTTCATCGTTAAACGGAGTTACAAGTGCTAAAAGAAAATTATAATAATCGATGAAATTTTCATTGGTTAAGTCTACAGGATTCAATTTTATCCAATCCAATTTGGGTGCCTTTTCCGGAGTGTCTTTACCTAAAAATGTGCTTAACGGGGTTGCCTTTAGTTTCTTTTGAACAGCAATAACATTTGGTAAATCAGACTTACCTAACAATTGTGTTCTCCCAATAGTGGTTACCAATTCACTTTCACTTTTAAATACCTTCTTGAATTTGCCTTCAGGAATGTCGCCTTTCCAATTTGGTCCAACAAACAAATAATCACCTGCTTCTGTTCCAGTAGCACGTGTCCCAATAAACGCAAAGTTATGAGTGAATAAATCTATAAACTGAATAACATAATAGCGATCCTTTATTTCAGGCACAGAAATAACCATAGGTTCTGCACGTAAATCCATTGCCGTTAATGAGTATGGCGTATCGGCATTCATGGTTACTACGTCTGTACGTGTATAATCTGCAGGACTCGTATCGTGCGTAAACGAATTAAAATCCCCACGATATCCGGGACTAGATTCATCGACCATTGTGAAATACATTGCTTGATAGCCCATTATCATTGGATAAGCGAAAATATAAGCATCTTTCGCTATAGATTGGGCTTCACTAGGGGTAAGTGTAGATGCAGAAGCTTCTGCGCCATCTTTCCGATTTTCATTTTTGCAGCCTACTATTACAAGTAAACTGAAAAATAATAGGAGTGTTTGTTTAGTCATATGGTTAGTTTATTTAGTTTGTTTTTCCATTTTTGGAGTTATCCATGTTCCATCCAAAACTTCATTTTTTGGTCCATATAAACGCAATACGGTATAAAAAGGCCCATCTGGAGCCGGTAGCCAATTTGATTCTAATAATTTCCCTGGAGAATTTTTCTGGACATAAATTGTTAAAGAGCCGTTTTCATTTTTCACAAAACCATCCTTCATATTGGAGTTCACCAAATATCTGTTTATATCATTTTCTACTAATAACTGTGTTTTTCCATCATACATGGTCAATGACCAAAATGCCTTAACAGGGGGCAAACTATTTGCTTTAAACGTAAGTGTATAATTATTTTTTGAGGCATCCATGGGGTTACCATCTGCATCTACTAAAAAAGTAGGATACGTTGCTTCTAATGCGGAGTTTCCATATATACCAAGATGTGCGGCTACAGCTCTAATTAAATAAATGTTTTCTAGATTGTAATTGTCTTTAGCACTTTGCTCTAAAAATTTTCTTGATCCAAATATTTTAGAACTTGCCAGAGGGTCTTTATTAGTTTCAGCGATAAATGCTTCCATACTGGAGAAACCATCCTTTACCCCTTGTTTAATAGCTTCTTGAATCTCTGGGCTAAAACTAGCAAAATCATAACCTTCAGGAGTGCTAATGCCTAATTTCTTGAATCGTTTAAGTAACTCTATTTCTGAAGCATCAGGAGTTTTTATTAATTTAAGCACAGCATCAAGATAAGTAAATGATGCTTCGGTAAATTGCGACCCTTCTACCCATTCAGGAAATGCATCTGTATTGGTAGAAATTTTAGGCGCTTCCCCCAAATATTCACTTAAAGTTTCTAATTGGTAGCTATTTTGAACGGACTTCACATTTTCCAAATCGTTAGCATCCATTAATTGAGTGCGCACAATGGTAAAAAATATTCCAGTTTCTGTTCGGATAACTTCCGAAATACCTTCAGGAACATCGCCCTCCCAATCCTTCAATGCGATTAAATACTTACCTGCTTTACTTCCTGTAGTAAGCGAACCTACATAAGCAAAATTGTGTGTATATAAATCAATAAACTGGAAACTATAATACCTGTTAGGGTCAATTTCAGGAACAGTAACAACTACAGGTTCGGTTCTTACGTCATTCCAAAACATACAATAGGGCGTGTCAGAGTTCACAGTAACAATAGCCTTATCGTTTGGAGTGTATAGTCTAGCCTCGCACGACTTTTTGTTAATCTCACCTTTATAATCACCTGAATTTTCATTAATGGTATTAGCATAAAATGTTTTGTAATTCAGTACCAGAGGTAGGCCATAGACATAGGCTTCTTTAGCGATTTCTCTAGCTTCTTCTTTTGATAAACTTTTCTCTGACTGAGTATACCCACTCGTAAAAACGAACGATGCTATAATCATAAATTTTAATTGTAGTTTCATATTATTACGTAATTTTTAGTGAGATTTTAAATGTTGCCTAACGTTTAGGGCTTTCAAAAGTGGCTGTAAATTAGTTACTTACTAAAGTAAATATAGACTAATTTTCGACTCCTCGAAGTTTTTTCTTTTTAAAAATTAAGCCCAAGCCATTTTATAAATCCATTGTTAGCCATTTCTACTTTCTTCAATTGATTTGTCTTTCAATAATGCTTGAATTCATTTTCAGATTTGTTCTAACATGCTTTTCAGTTTGTTCGTTCCAAGTTTCTCTCAATTTTAATGGTGAAAATGTTCGTCTTAATAGTCTAAATATCGTGATTGATAGTCAGAACATCTATTTTAATAGTCAGAACATCATTATTAATAGTCAGATCATCATTATTAATAGTCAGATCATCATTATTAATAGTCAGAACATCATTATTAATAGTCAGAAAATCATTATTAATAGTCAGAACATCATTATTAATAGTCAGAACATCGTTTTTAATAGTCAGAACATCTATTTTAATAGTCAGAACATCATTATTAATAGTCAGAATATCATTATTAATAGTCAGAACACCATTTTTAATAGTCAGAATATCATTTTAAATAGTCAGAACATCATTTTAAATAGTGCAATTGCCATTTTTATAGTGGTTTTGACTATCTTTTTTATGATAATGGAGGCGCAAAAAAAACGGTTCCTCAAGAACCATTTTTGACTGCTCCAGTTTTTCTAACAGAGTAGTTGCCTTGTCATCCAGGGCCCGCTGTATACTTTCCAATGGAACTACCTGCGGCATTCGGGCAGGCTTCACCATGCCAACTCCAATGTCTATGTTATTAACAAAATTTTAATATATTGCGAACCCAAAAAAACCCAATCAACAAAATTCCTATACCGATTTTATGAAGAAATTTTACGTTCTCACATGCTGTTTCTTGGTCGCCAATTTTGCCTTTGCCCAATTGAATGGTAGCTATGTAATTGGCGGTCCCCCTTCAGATTATACCACCATCAAAAATGCAGTGACAGACCTTACCACCGTTGGAATTTCTGGGCCTGTTGTTTTCAATATAAAGGATGGCACCTATACGGAACAAAATATAAATATTACCGCCATCGCCGGTACCTCTGCCGCCAATACGGTAACCTTTCAGTCGGAAAGTTTAAATGCGGAAAATGTTACCGTAAAAGGCAACAAAATATTCGTGGTGCGCGATGGCGCCCAGTATATTACGTTTAAGCATCTTAAACTTGACACCTATACAAATTCCAATCTGTTTAGACGGGCTTTTGATGTTTTAGGGCCTACAACCTCACATATAACCATTTCGCATTGTAAATTTGTGGGAGGGTCGTCATCTTTGACTTCAGAAACGTTCAACGGCAATGAAACCAACAGATTTACACATACCTTTATGTTGATTTCAAACCCTTCCCATCTAACAATTTCCAATAACGATTTTGGCACCATTGGCGCAGTTATTTTTAAACAAGGCCTTACTAACCAAGGCTTTGCGAACACTGTAACCATTGCAAACAATATCTTTTCCGGCACAATGATTACCCCGCTTCACCTGAAACGCGTGAATGATCTAACCTTTCATAACAACACCTTTACGGGAAACGTAAAATATAGAACGCTACACACCACCATTCTGTCCGGCACCACCACAATAAGCAGCAATAAAATGTACGTTACCAATTCAGAATATCCCGGCCCTAGTGGCTATACCACTTATATAAACAATTCCTCCGTGGAGGCCGGAAATTTAATTTTCATAAACAATTTCCTAGCGCAAATGGCAAGTTTGGCAACGTCAGATTTTGACAATATGACCATCGCCAATAATTCCTTCGCTTCCAACAGCAGCCATTGTTTGGGGGTTTTTGGCGATACAAAACTGGTGAGTGTTAATCTTCAAAATAACATTTTCCACACAGATAGTGAATCGCCTAATTTACTTGTGGGACAAAACTTGGATTTGAATAAGCTAACCGCAAACCACAATGCCTTCAGTAAAGAAAAAGATGCCATCGTGTATTTGGAAAACAGTTATACTTGGGAATATTTTGACCTGCAGGATTGGAAAAGCTTTTCAGGAAAGGAAGCCAATAGCAAAGTAGTTCGGGATGTTTATACCTCCACCTCAGATTTTCATACGCCAAATGCCTTTCTTTTGGATGGAGCAGGCGTACCCATTGCAGAGGTAACTCATGATATTGATGGCGAAAACAGAAATCCTTCAACCCCCGATATTGGGGCAGATGAATTTACCCAGGACCCCAATACCTATATGGATCTTGAGCTGGTGGAAATTGTTTCCCCCACCACGGCCCCGTGTGATACTTCTGATGTTGTTTTGGCCTTAAAAAATAATAGCGCCACCACTATTACAAACTTCGAAATAGAATGCGCCATCAATGGCAACCGCGGCAATATTGCCAGTTATAATATCAATATTCCCTCCACTGAAACAGTGTTGGTGAATGTGACAAACTGTAGCATCATGGGCAATACGAATTATGCCAAAATCGAATTCTTTTTAAGCAACCCAAATGGTCAATTGGACAATAATTATAGTAATGACCATAAGTCTATCCTAAACATTTTTCAGTTGGAGGAATTTCCCATCTTTACTGAAAACAGTGAATGCGAAACCGACACAAATCTTATTGTTCCATTTATGCATGGCACCACCCTCCTGTGGTCCACTGGGGAAACAACAAACGTAATCACCGTTGACCAGTTGGGCACCTATACGGTTACCGCAACAGGGCCGCAGGGGTGCCAGGTTACTAACTCAATTACACTCGACTAATTATGAAATATCTAATTTCCACAATCGTTTCCCTAATTTCCTTTGTTGGTTTCGCGCAGGCGCCTTGTGATATATTGTTTGATTCCTTGGAAACCACAGATGGTATTTTTATAAGTGCCGAGGTTGCCGATGCCACCCCCAACATCCCAGTTATTTCAAAAATAGATTTAACTGGCGAAGAAGTTTGGCGTATTGAGGATGATATTGATGGCTATACCCACTTAACATATATTGAACTTTTTGAATTCTCTGATGGATTTTTATACGCCCTGCTAACCATTCCGCAGACGCATCATAATAGCTCGCCCAACAAAAAAATTTTAAAAATTGATCCGGTAGCAGGAACTATTTTATGGGAAAGCCAAATTTATGTATCAGATCGGGATTCCCCCGCCGGGTTGATAGATTATGATGGTGATAGACTCCTTTTTTATAATCCGAAAAGAAATACCAATGGCGGAAACATTTCAGGTTGGGAAGTTATTATGTTTGAAAAATTGAGTGGTGATGCCGATTTGATTTATGAATCCAACCAAACCTTAAGTTCCCTGAAAATGGTGAAGGACTCCAAGGGCAACATGTACCACTCCTTCATTAGACGCGACAATGCAGATAGCCCCTACCGCACCTCTTTACGAAAGGTGAACGGCCTCGATTTTAAAAACGTTATTTGGGAAAATGATTATTACCATTGGGAAAATGGGGTGGCTTCCATGGAGGAAATGAGTAATTTATATATCAATAATTTGGATGAGATTTATGCTTTTAGCATCAATTCCAATACCACCGATCTTTTTAAAATAAACAGTCTTGACGGCAGTGAAACCTGGTCCATCAACAATGTGGGCTATGAAGAGCGGGTATCCGATTTTCATTTTCACGATAACAGTATGTATTTTAGCTTAGCCCATCTTTTAGTTGGGGGTAATTCTACCTATTTCCATATCGTAAAAGTCAATCTTCAAAATGCCGCTATTGAATGGTCCAGCAATTTGCATATGACGGTTGTTGGGCAAAGTACACCTCGCACGGGCGATAAGGAAGCAATTCTATCCTTCGATTTTGATTGTGACGGCAACATATTTGCAACCGGATATTATGGCGATGCAAATTACGGTCCGGGCGCTTGGGGCATTATGAAAATTAATGGCCAGAATGGAACCAAAATGAATGACCTAACGGTAACCTATGATACGGAATTTATTGATGAAGAAAGTTCTGGTTTAAAGGCATTTGTAATCAACAACACCCCTATCTTTTTAGGCAATATTGAATATGAGCCATTAAAAAACACCCGTGCTTTCGTAACAACCAATACAGACTTAACCACCATAGAAAGTCTGGTAGATTTATGCGGCCTTGCCCCCGATAGTTTTCCAACTGCTGTGTGCACAGATTTCACGGGAGTTTTAAATGCAAATGGAGAATTCACATTAACCCCTGCCGATATTGATAACGGCTCTTACGACCTTCAAGGAGATATAACCATGAGCATCGATGTAACTGACTTTACGTGCGATGATTTAGGCGAAACGGAAGTAACCCTTACGGTAACAGATAATATTGGCCAAGTGTCCACCTGTACCGCTATTGTTACTATAGTAGATGATGAAGCACCTACTATAACAAACTGCCCGACAGCCCCCATTACGGAGCTCATTCCAATGGGAGAATCATTCACCATTCCAGATTATGTGGCAACCCTTGGCTTGACTATAACAGACAATTGCGATTCCTCATTCTCTGGACAAACGCCACCAATGGGAACCTTGGTTGGCCCCGGCACAACCGCTATTGAAATAACCGGTATGGATACCGCCGGAAATGAAGTTACCTGCACCTTTGATTTAATAGTAGAAGAAATTCTGGGCGTTGAAGAAAACAATCTAAAAAATAGTCTTGTTTTTTATCCTAACCCAACGAATGGTATATTGGTATTAGTCAATACAAACAGCATTGATTTACTGTCCGCGGAAATTATGAATACCCATGGAAGCGTTATCAAAAAAATAGACCTGAAAACAGAAAACCAAACCACTGAAATATCATTAGAAAATCTCGCTTCTGGAGTCTATTACATAAGGGTTAATGGTACAGATGCACACTATATCAAGAAAATTATAAAAAACTGATAGAAACCAATTCAACAATTCAACAGTTAAACAATTAAATATCAAACAAAGGTCATTGCGAAAGAGGCACAACTGAAGCAATCCGCTGAGGTGTAGTTCCTATCATGATAACAAGCAGCCTCATGGGATTGCTTCGTTGCGCTCGCAATGACAGTGCTGCTTAAACATTTAACAATTAGACGATTCAACAATTAAACATCAAACAAAGGTCATTGCGAAAGAGGCACAACTGAAGCAACCAAAAATCCAAAAATCCAAAAATCCAAAAATCCAAAAATCTAATAATCCAACAATCCAGCAATCCAAAAATCCATTCACACCCACAAAAAGTAAAAAATCATCATAATAAAAAACCATATTTTATAACTTCGTAGAAATTCACTCAGAAAATGATTGTCCACGATTTTAGCAACGAAACCTCAATCCTAAACCAGTTTATTTTGGAAATGCGCGATGTTTCCATCCAAAAGGATTCCATGCGCTTTAGAAGAAATGTGGAACGCGTGGGGGAAATTCTTTGTTATGAAATGAGCAAAACTTTGGAATACAATTCCAAAGTAATAAAGACTCCCTTAGGCGAAAAAACCGTTAATGCTCCCACTTCTGAAATTGTGCTGTGTTCCATTCTAAGGGCGGGAATTCCACTTCATCATGGCATTCTAAATTACTTTGATAGTGTGGAAAATGCTTTTATTTCGGCTTATAGATATCATCCGAATGGTGGCGATGATTTTGAGGTAAATGTGAAATATTTGGCAGCTCCCTCAATCGAAGGGAAGACCTTAATTTTAGCCGATCCCATGCTTGCCACTGGAAAAACGCTTGAAAATGTACTAAAAGCCCTGAAAACCCACGGCATACCCGAACAAATTCATATAATATCTATTATTGGCGCTAAACCGGGAATTGAACTGGCCGCCAAAATTTTTCCGAAAAATACCCATCTTTGGATAGCCGCAGTGGATAATGCCCTTAATGAACGAGGCTATATCGTCCCCGGTCTGGGAGATGCCGGCGATCTATGCTACGGCCCAAGACTTGATTAATCCCGCAGCGATGCAAATATAAATGAAGTTTTTAAAAACCATGCGCATCTAAAAGTCTTGAATCAAGATATCCAAAAACGAATAGCCTACTTAATTTCCAGCATAATTGGGCAATGATCGGAACCGTAATATTCAGATAATATTTCGGCTTTTTTTATCTTCTGGACCAATGTTTCACTCACCAAAAAATAATCTATTCGCCACCCGCTATTGCGTTCCCTTGCCCTAAATCGATAACTCCAGTAAGTATAGGCAACGCTCTCAGGGTGAAAATACCTGTACGTATCCACAAGGCCCGTGCCCAGCAAATTATCCATGCCATCAATTTCAATTTGGGTGTAACCTGCCGATTTGTTGTAATTGGCCTTGTCATTTTTAAGGTCGATAGGTCGATGCGCCACATTCAAATCCCCGCATAGTATCAAGGGTTTTGTCTGTTGCAAATTCATTAGATAGCTCTTAAAGTCGGCATCCCAGCGCTTTCGATAATCCAGTCTTTCCAATTCCTGTCCCGAATTGGGCACGTACACATTCACCAAAAAGAAGTCGGCAAATTCCAAACAAATTACCCGGCCCTCATTGTCGTGCTCCGCCACGCCCATATCATAAGTAACTCCAATCGGTTCTTTTTTACTCAATACGGCAACCCCAGAATAGCCCTTCCGCGTTGCGGAATTAAAATATTGATGATATCCTGAAATTCCAGTCAAAGCTGCGGCAACTTCCGCATCTTGCGCCTTTGTTTCCTGTAAACATAGAATATCCGGCGCGAGATTTGAAAAATCCTCAAAGAAATCCTTTTTTGTTATCGCTCGTATTCCGTTTATATTCCAAGAGATTATTTTCATAGCCGCTGTTCATTTTTGTAAATATCCTAAAGTTGTTCTAATTCTGCAATAATATATGTGAATGTGAGGCATCATAATTTTACAATTTCCCCTTCTTCAGTTATTCATTCCAATGAAAATAATAATCAAATCGCTGTGAAAGATGGTCAAGTATATAGCTATTTATAACGGATCCATCAACCAAATGCAAATATCCTTATTTTTCTAGCCATAATATCCTAATTTAGAAGATCAGGATTAAAAACTATTCTGATGGAAATCTTTTAAAGGAAACGAATACCCTTATAAATAAACCATTTATAGATTTCTAGCTTATAGAAATCAATAATTAAAAATAGAAAAACAGTGCCAGAACTACCAGAAATAGCACACGCTAAAAAGTTTGCTGACAAAGCACTACTTAATAAAAAAGTGAGGAAAATAAGCTTTGGAGCCGCAAAACCATTACAGGCGGCCCAGAAAAAATTTAAGGAAATTTTTGAAGACCAAACTTTTACCGAAACCCAACAATTGGGCAAATATCTCTTTGCAAAAAGCGATTCCAATAAGTGGTTGGTTCTCCATTTTGGGATGAGCGGCAAACTGGACTTTTCCGCACAGCCCAAATTGCCCAAGCACGCCATTATTACTTTCCATTTTAAAGACGACACCCACTTTTCATTCGTGTGCCCGCGCAAATTCGGAAAAGTGTGGATAGCTGATAGTGTAGAAAAATTTCAAAAAGAACACGAGCTGGGCCCCGATGCCCTTTCCATCTCCAAAAAAGAGTTTTTGGATTTGATGGAAAAGCAGTCCGCCGGTGTAAAAAGTGTGTTGATGGACCAACATAAAATTGCAGGGATAGGAAATGTATATACTGATGAAATTCTCTTCCAAAGCCACATCCATCCCAAAAAGAAAGTTTCCAATCTCTCCAAAACAGAGCTCAATTCTATTCACCGCAATATCACAAAAGTGCTAAAAAAAGCTACCCAATTAATAGATGAAGGCGAAAAATCTCCGGACAATTGGTTAAAATCCCACAGAGACGAAGGGGACGCCTGTCCTAATTGCAAGGGGAAGATTAAAATGATAAAGATTGGAGGAAGGAGTACTTATTTTTGTGAGGGATGTCAGAAATTATGAAACACCGCACCCTGTATTTTTGGATGATTTTTTTAATTGCAGCCTGCGGAAATCTTCAGCACCCCCGCACCACCAGCGGTCACTTTACTAGACTAAATTATCTTTTTACAACCCATCAATATTTTAAACTTACGGATGAATTTGAGGAAAGCAAACCGAAACTTTCCGAAGCGGAGCGTCTTATCATAAGCGCAAAGTTAAACTCTGTTTTCAATAAGAAAGAAACTTCAAATGCGGCTATTGAGGAACTCTTCGAAACCCACAAAAACCAACTTGCGGATTCCACGAAAATCCAATTACTGGAAATTGAAATGAACAACAGTGTGCTGTTATATGATTATAAAAAAGCCTTGGAAATTTCTGAAAAGATTCTTGCTTTTTCCAACGTTTTGGATGAGGAAGAAAGAACGGATATTGAAAACAACCGAAAAATTTTCAATATTCTTGAAAATGTTCCAAAGCAAACCATTTCCATAAATGAAACCTCTTTGCAAATCACAAAAGACATTGCCGGACTCTCCCGAATTCCTGTAAAATTAGGCCTTAGTACACAATCGGCAGTATTTGACACGGGCGCAAATTTTTCAGTAATCACAGATTCCCTTGCGCTCAAATCAGGATTGAAAACTTTGTTGGGCACATTTAAAGTTACAGCGATCACTGGGAACAAAGTGGATTCTAAAATAGCGGTCGCCGAAACTTTAAAGCTTGGAAGCACGACACTTAAAAACGTTATATTTTTGGTGTTTCCCGAGGCAAGTTTAAGTTTTCCGGAAGCCAACTATGCTATAGAAATAATCATTGGTTTCCCGGTTATTGAGGCCTTAACGGAAATTAGCATCGTTAAGGACTCTATATTTTATATTCCAAAAATGCAATCCGAAAACCCTACAAAAAATATGGCGCTAAATTTCCTTACACCGGTTGTTGAAGTTATGAAAAATGGAAAGTCGCTCCCTTTTACTTTTGACACGGGCGCCTCAGACACTATGCTCTACTATACCTATTTTAAGGAAAATAACACTGAAATTCTAAATTCCACAACCCTCGATTCTTCCAAAATAGGCGGAGCCGGTGGAACTAAAATTTTTAGAAATTATAAAATTCCTTTCTCAGGAAATATTTCTGGGAAAAACTTCACCCTTCAAAATACCAGCGTACTTTTTGAGGAACACTTAAATGATAAGACGGGTGTTTATGGCAATTTGGGCAAAGATGTGGTTAAACAATTTGACACCCTCACCCTAAACTTTGAAAAAATGTTTTTGAAATTGAACTAAACTACAACGGAATATTCCCGTGCTTTCTATTGGGTCGCGGCACATCTTTAGTTTCAAGCATCGCAAAAGCCTTCAATAGTTTTCTGCGTGTGTCGCGAGGTTGGATTACCTCATCTATAAATCCGCGTTGCGCTGCCTTAAACGGATTTGCGAATTTTTCGGCGTATTCCGCTTCCTTTTCCGAAAGTTTCAGCTCAGGATTCGCAGATTCGGAAATTTCTTTTCTGAAAATAATCTCACTGGCTCCCTTCGCTCCCATCACCGCAATTTCGGCCGTGGGCCAGGCGTAATTCATATCGGCTCCAATGTGCTTGCTGTTCATTACATCATACGCGCCTCCGTACGCCTTTCGGGTGATGACAGTAACTCGCGGCACGGTTGCTTCACTTAAAGCGTACAACAATTTTGCGCCATTCAAAATAATTCCATTCCATTCTTGATCGGTCCCCGGCAGAAAACCCGGAACGTCCACCAACACCAACAAGGGAATATTAAAACAGTCGCAGAAACGCGTGAACCTCGCCCCTTTTTTGGAACTGTCCACGTCCAATACGCCCGCCAAACTCATAGGTTGGTTGGCAACAATCCCGATGCTTCTACCGCCAAGCCTTGCAAAACCCACGATAATATTATCGGCGTAATCCTTATGCACTTCGAAAAATGAATCGGCATCAATTATTCCCTTTATTACGTCGTGCATATCGTAAGGCTTGTTTGAAGAGTCCGGCACGATGGTTTCCAATTCCTCCCGAAATTCGTCACCAACGTCGAAAGGAAGTTTTTGGGTTACGGATTTATTGTTTTGGGGAAGATAACCGAGTAGGGTTCTAATCTGTTCCAAACACACAATATCATTGGCCGCGGTGAAATGCGTCACGCCGCTTTTGGTGGCGTGGGTTCTCGCGCCACCCAATTCTTCGGAAGTAACGTTTTCATTGGTTACCGTTTTCACAACATTCGGCCCCGTAACAAACATATAACTGCTGTCCTGCACCATCAAAGTGAAATCGGTCATTGCGGGCGAATACACCGCGCCACCAGCACAAGGACCCATTATAGCCGAAATCTGGGGCACTACGCCCGATGCCTGCACATTTCTATAAAAAATATCGGCATACCCACCCAAACTCCGAACGCCTTCCTGTATACGCGCCCCGCCGGAATCATTTAAACCAATAATCGGCGCGCCAACGCTCACCGCATGGTCCATTATTTTGCAAATCTTTTCTGCGTGGGTTTCGGAAAGTGCGCCACCAAAAACCGTAAAATCCTGTGCAAATACATAAACCAATCTGTCATTGATTGTACCGTAACCAGTAACTACACCATCGCCGTAATACACTTCATCTTGCATATCGAAATCTGTAGTTCTGTGCGTAACGAGAATTCCCATTTCCTCAAAGGAACCTTCGTCGAGCAAGTATTCCACGCGTTCGCGGGCGGTTAGTTTTTTCTTTTCGTGCTGCTTTGCAATTCGTTTTTCGCCGCCGCCCAATTTGGCCTCGGCAAGTATTTGCTGCAATTTCTTATTGTTGTCGCTCATAGTTTTATTTTCTCTGTGAACCTCTGTGATTTTCTCCGTGAATCTCTGCGGAAAAACTATTACACCGAGTTTCGCAGAAGTTCACAAAGTTGCGCTGAGAAGTTATTTTGGCAATCTCAGTTTTTCTGAATCCTTTAAATATTGTTTTAATGCGAAGAGTGCCGCAACTTTTGCCTCTTCTTGGTGTATTGCTTTTAACTTATCCGCAGACCAATAGTTTTTTACAAAATTAGTGTCGAAATCTCCGCTGCGGAAGGCCTCGTGTTCAAATACAAATTTCCCAAAGGGAAGCGTGGTACTAACCCCTTCAATATTATAATCCGATATGGCTTTAAGCATGATTTGCATCGCTTCATTTCGTGTTTTGCCGTAGGTTATCAATTTTGAAAGCATAGGGTCGTATTGGATTGGCACTTGCATTCCTTCGGTAAAGCCATCGTCCACACGAATATTCTTTCCGCTTGGCGGTTTATATACTTCCAGTTTTCCAACGCTCGGCATAAAATTATCCAACGGGTCTTCGGCATAAACGCGAAGCTCAAAAGCGTGACCCGTAATTTTTAAATCTTCCTGTGAAAAGGCCAGTTTTTCATTTTTGGCAACCTTTATTTGTTGTTCCACCAAATCTAGACCTGTAATCATTTCCGTTACGGGATGCTCCACTTGCAGGCGCGTGTTCATTTCAAGAAAATAGAAATTGTGCTTATCGTCCAACAGAAATTCCACAGTTCCCGCGCCCACGTAATCACAAGCTTTTGCAACCTTTACTGCCGCTTCGCCCATTTGTGTGCGAAGTTCGGGCGTCAAGACTGAAGAAGGGGCCTCCTCCACCACTTTTTGGTGGCGGCGCTGAATGCTGCACTCGCGTTCAAAAAGGTGAACCGTATTTCCAAAATTATCTGCCAAAACCTGAATTTCGATATGGCGCGGCGAAGTGACAAATTTTTCAATAAAAACAGAGCCATCGCCAAAGGCATTTTCGGCTTCGCTTATGGCGCGTTTCATTTGGTCCTCAAATTCGGGGGCATTTTCCACTATTCGCATTCCCTTTCCGCCGCCACCGGCCGAGGCTTTTATGAGAATCGGGAAACCGATTTCCTTGGCAATTTCTTTCGCTACGGAAACATCGGTTATTGCTTCGGCAGTTCCGGGAACCATTGGTATATTGTATTCCTTTACGGCATCCTTTGCGGCCAGTTTGCTCCCCATCACGCGAATGGCGTGCGATTTCGGGCCAATAAAAATCATTCCGCTCCTTTCTACTTTTTCCCCAAATTCTGCATTTTCACTTAAAAATCCATAGCCGGGGTGAATGGCATCTACATTTAATTCCTGGGCAACTTTTATAATTTTATCGCCCAAAAGATACGATTCGTTAGAGGGCGGTGGCCCAATGCAAACTGCTTCATCCGCAAATTTTACGTGTGGTGCATTTCTATCTGCCTCGGAAAAAATGGCGACGGTTTTAATGCCCATATTTTGGGCGGTCTTCATTATGCGCAGAGCGATTTCTCCCCTATTGGCAACTAATATTTTTTTAATCATTCCTTTCTAATTCAATTAGCAATTTTCCTTTATCAACCGTTTCGCCCTTGGCAATATTTACCGATTTTACAATGCCGTCCCGTGGTGCGGTGAGGGTGTTTTCCATTTTCATCGCCTCCAAAACACAGAGGAAATCGCCTTTTTTAACCACTTCGCCTTCGCTTACATTCACTTCTAAAATAATGCCCGGCATGGGGGAATGGATTTCGTCTTTCTCGGAAGTATTGCCCAGCGACAAACCCATTTCGGCAATGCGTGCATCCAATTGGTTTTCAATTTTGGTTTGATAACGGTTTCCATTAATGGCGATGGTATAAATTCTTTTATGAAAATCCGATCGAATGGAATCAACCTTAATGGATTTATTGTTAAAAATTATGTGGGAATTATTTGTGTCCGAAATGGAATCAAATGCGCTCAAATCATTAGAGCTCAAGGCGAACTCGAAATTATCATTTACAACAACTTTAAATTTTACTTCCATAAATAGAAATTTCGATAAAGGTACTATTTGTGGAATGATTATGCCAACTTCAAAATATGGAAAAGTGAGCTTTTTGCTCTCCGCGCGGTAGATGCAATTATCCCGCCAAAGCCTCAAAATTCAATATTAACAAGCTTACTAATCGTAACGTAAAAACGGAATGATTACTTATTCTGCTTCGGCTTTACCTTAGGTTTTGAAGTTGCTTTCGTTATTTTCGGTTTTGCTATTGTGGCTTTTTCCGACTTAATTTTTTTTCGGACACCACTCAAGGCGGTCCGCAGATCCGTGATACGTTTTTCCAAATCGGCTTTGGCCTTGCTACTTTCTGTGGGACTATCGGTTATTGTGTTTAGGGAACGGGTCAAGAAATCCAGATGTTCCAATTCCGCTGCTTTTTTTGCTTCGGAACCGGCTTTTTTCCAGATCTTATTGAAGTTTTGGATAACCTCATTCCATTTAGATTCAATTTTTTCATCCTCAATAATTAAAAGCAGGCACAAATCGATATTTAAAAACGCGATAAAGCTCCAATAATCAAGATCCTCGATTTCAGCTTTCTCAATTAATCGTTTCTGCAGTTCGAGCAGTAATTGCTGTGCTTCGGCAACAGATCGTAATTTGTATTTTTTGCCGCCCACCGTAAATTCACCACCATGGTTTATTGCCGCATTCAAAACCAATAAACAGGCGAGCTCAATGGAATTGGCAAGGGAATAAATTTTGTTGGAATTCAAATTGTTGGTGTAGGCACGTTCATAATGTGAAATTGCGTTTTTATAGGCGCTCATTCTCTTTTTATGGTCCGTTGCCAGCATTGACAGTCGTTTGTATGCGCTGCCCAATAAGTTGTGCCGTTCGGCGGTCTCACCCGCAAAAAGCAGAACTTCCAGATCTGTAATTACCCTTTCCGTTTTTTGATAGGCTTCTTTTTTGGCTGCAGCAGTGGCCTCTTCGTTTTCGAAGATTTCCATAATGTACATTTTTGCTCGCGTGTTGCAGTATTTTTCCATGCACGAAAAGGAGAAATCCGCCTTTTCCATTTTTAGAAGTTCCTCATAATGTTCGGAAGCTTCGGTATACATTGCTAATTCTTGATAAATTTTGGCCACTCTTTCAATAATGGGAGGCGTGCGGAAAACGTCCCTATCCACTGCCCTCATTATAGTATGTAATTCTGCCAAATGGTCATGTTCTGAAGTTGTCGCCATTTGCAATTGGTTCAGCAAATTGTCCAAATGTATCTCGGCTTCCTGCGGCACGATATAGCTTGGGGACCAAGAGCCTTTCCCTGCGGTGATTCCTTTCAATTTAAAAAATGGATCGCCATAGCATTGGTAGGCGCCCCAAGTATTGTTGCCGGGATGTTTTTCATATATATAGTTGCGGGCGTTTTTTACTGCATCGCCAAAATTGTCGCCGGAGAACATACTGTTGTAAAAAACCTGGGCAAAATCCAACGCAGCGGCATCATTAACCGCCCAGCCCGCGGCGATTACTGCCTTCACGCCAATACTGATCAATTGGGTGCCGATGTTGGCGGCAAGTTTGTAACGGTCCTTATAGAAACGCTCTTCTTCGGCATTGCTATAGCCCAGGTGGCAACAGTTCACAAAAACCAATTCGGGGACTACGGGCATCTGCTGGATTTCAAAAACGGTGAGAAACATATCCTTTCCTATCACCATTCCTGATTTTTTGGGCGATTTGGGGTTAAAAACGCCGTGGCCAGCCAAATGAATTATTGAATAATCATTGCAGAAAAAATTCTTGACAATACTTTCGGCGTCGGTGCTGATAAGGTGCGTTGTGGGATAGCCTAAGTTTTCCAGGGTGTCCTTAACCATCATTCCTTCTTCCTTTGCTCCCGGCAATTGTGAAATGAAACCATTGAGGATTGGATCGGCTATAATCAAAGCGCCTTTTTCGGCAACGCGCTTAATGTTTATCCTGTATTCCTTTGTGGATAGCTGGCGAATCATACCGGCATTTATGCAAAGCGGTTTGGCATTGGTGGTATTGTCCTGTAGCAATTCCCACGGATAAGAAGCCGTTTTGGAATCCAATATCCACGAAATGTTTCCTTTGCGCTTCAGTTTTTCCTTTAAATTATTCGGAATCAACAATTCGAAAAGGGTTTTTGCAGTACAGGCAGACCATTGATTATTGCTGGATGCTTCGGAAATGAAGAGATCAATTAAAGGGGTACTGCTGAAAAGTTCATTCTCTTCCTCTCGCGAGTCGCCCGTGGAAGATCCAAAAATCATACTGGCCGGTTCACCCGTTTGTTCATTGGCTTCTTTATATTTAACGGTAATTCGGTTCCACCAATCTTCGGCATTGTCCAACGGAGTTCTTTTGCGTATGCCCAATAGGTTTTTGATTCGTTTGTTGCCGATTATAATATTATAGGTTGAATTTTCCTTATTGGCTATTTTGTTGATTACGTACATACAGTTCAGCGCGCGGTCTGCATATAGCTCAATTATCTCGATGTTTTGGACGGTTCTATAACCCTCGTCAGACACCATTTTTACTTTTTCATTTGCTCTATTCACGCCATCAATAACTGCTTTTAGCGAGCCTTCCACAGATAGCCCGCCGTAACCAGAGGCAATGATTAATGAAGAAATCCCGATGCCTCTTTTGGGGATGGTTGTTCCTTTGATGCTTAATAGATAATTCAAAACGCCATGTTCAATGGATTTCGAAAGTTGAAAGGAAGTAAGTTGGTCCGGTTCTCCCAGACCTACGATTATAGCCCCTTCAAAATCGCTATTTTTCATTTTGCCGAAAATGGCGTTGGTACCAATTTCCCCGGGGTAAAGCCCCAGGCGGTGTTTCGCCGTTAAGCTTCCTTCCAAATAACTATCTATGGATTTTTCGGCATAAAGCACACCGTCATTCAAAAAATGCCCTGCCACAACGGGATATTCAGAATATCTTAAATCACCATTGCTTACAGTTATTGTAATTGGTATTTGGCTGGCAACCGGCTCTATGGAATCGCCGAAGCCCAAGATTGTTTTTTCTAAGCCGCTTTCGGACAAATCGAAATTGATATCGGGTTCTGCTCTAAATATTTTTTCCTCGCCGCGCAACAGCGGTTTGGTGTTTCGGAGCAATTGTGTTTTGCCCGTAACCAGAATTTCCTCAATGGCATTAAATAGTTCCGGCTCATTGGCCAAGGCGCCGTGGGTAACGCGTGAATAATAAACCGCATTGGACTCAATAAGCTGTTTGGGAATTCCCGATTCCCAGGTTACGCTTTGGTCACCCTCGCTGGTATAAAGGAAATATAGTTGTTTTTTCGGCGGAATCTCATCGAGATAATAGCCGCAGGGCGTCATTTTGTCCTTGCCGGCAATATAGGCCATGTTGGAATAATCGATGGCGTCTCTTTTTGCTAAAATATTATCTCTGTAATTTTTAAAATATTCTAGATCAGATTTTTGAGGTAAAGGCCAATCTAGTTTTCCGAAATATTTTCGCATATTTTCCCAAGTCTCCATTTTTGCAAAATCGTTCTTTTCATCAGTATTTAGTGGCAGTAGGGCCAAAATACCGGGAAATTTGGAGAACATTTTCAAAAGCCCTTCCTTGGTGTGGAAAAGATCCAATTTACTTAACTTTTGAATGATTGCATCCTCCCCGAACAGCACGGAAGGAATCCGGAATGAACCGCCAAGAGGCGAGCCAAGAAACAGCATTTTAAATCCTTTTGAAGCCTTTAGCTCTTGCCAAGTATCGTCGTGGTTCAAAATGAAATCACGCGCCAATAAGCCTCCCATGGAGTGGCCGATTATCTTTATGGGTTGCCCATGTTTGAGCAAACTCTTAATTTTTGTATTAAATTCATTGGCACATTCGGGCAGCGGTTTGCGCCAGTCGAAGGGATATACTACCACATCATACTTGCCGGACAACCATTTGTACAGTTTATAATAAGATGTTTTTACAACGGAATCCGCTACAATTTTATTGACGTTGGAATACCCAAGATTTACCAATCCCCCACTGAGAATTCGGCCATAATGAAGCCATATTTCCTTGTCTTTTTGCGAAAGGTTGGAGCCCATAATTCCGGGCAGCATAACAACAATAGGCTTTGAGCCCGAGGGCGGGAATGGCGAAGGGTATAACTCCCCGGACTCCACAAGGGCCCGGTCGGAACCAGGAATTTCATCCTGTGCAAAATATTTGAACCCGGGAATAAGTTCACCTTCGGGAGTTTTTAGCACCAATTCTATGGCCTCCCTGGTTTTGTCGTTTTCAAAATATTTTACGTGGTTAACATCATCGCCCTGATCAAAGAAATATTGAATTTGATTTTTGCGTTTTGCCCCCAAATACATGGAATCTGTGTTCACCACCAAGTCGTTTCGCTGCCAATAGAATAATTTTCCAAGGATCACGAATAAACCCTGCCCCGAAAAACTAACCCTTCCGTTGCCAGATATAATAGCCAACGGTTTGCCATCAATTGCAGTTTCGGGTGTGGGATCGTTTAAGATTTTAATAAATGGCGATTCGGGCCTTTGTGCCTCCAAGCCTGGAAGAACGCTTACGTCATCTTTACTTTCAACGGCGGCAGAAAGCAATTCCTTTAAAACATCGCCAAACGCGCCACCAATTACGGTCAGAAGATTAAAAAACACATTCAGAATATGGTCCAATCTTTTGGAGGCCAGTTTTGTGCCGGCGGCAGGACAGCCTACCCGCACAAATTTGGCAACCGTAATCTTTTTATCCTTAAAAATTTTATTCAGGGCCTCTATGTTTTCAATGTCCTGTTCCCTATCGCCCTCTTTTTCGAGCAGAGCAATATGGTGACTGTTAAACCCGAGGGAAGCCTCGTCATTTTTACTGCTGTATTTGTTTAATATATCGCCTACAATCCCGCCCCGGGAATGGGTAAGCAAGTGTACCACTGAATTATCGGGCAGCATTTTGGCCAGTTTTACCACATTTAGCAAAGGGCTTTCAGTAAGCGTTCTATGTTGAAAGGCGAGAACATTTTTGCCATAAAATTGATGGATGGTATTCCAAACAGAAGTATTTTTCAAAGCTTGAAAAGCTCCAAAAGAGTCGGAATTTGTACCATGGATAAAAAGGAAAAAAGGACTATTGGAAGGTTTTCCGTCAAAAGTTCCAAATTTGAAATTCTTGTCAACAGTTAATAAGGCAGCACCGGTTTCCAATAAATTCTGAGGGATGGCTTGTGGATCAGTTTGATGTTGCAGATGCTTATCCTCCAATTTTCGGGCGATTTCCGCAACTCCTTTTCCAATGGTTTTTTTGGCGAATACCTTTAAAAGTTTAACCGCAATTTTGCCAACAATTCCCCTTTCGGTGGATGGCGCATCCACAGCCGCCGGCATCACAAAAATTTCCACTTCCAAATCGCGACTTCCCGCGGGCTTTAATGCTGGGTCCAGTTCGGGAAAAACTTCGTGCATGGTGGAAGCGTCGCACATCCAAGAAGTGCCGTCATCAAGCACCAATTCAAGTAATTTATCGTTTTCCGCAAGTTGGATTTCATGTTGATTGGCAACATCCCTATTGCTGGCCTGCAAATTATAAACTACGGCCCCCTCTTCATTTGTTTCCTTTTTGCCGTAAACCACAAGTTTTTTAATTGGTTCCATAATATCGATGATTGGTTAGTTTTTAAAATTTCTTATAAATACTGCTGTTTGAGCGTACTTAATTCAATGTCAGTTGATTAAATACATAACTAAAATAGAACTTATTTCGCAATAGCGAATATCATTCTATTGAAGGTGAGCTAATTAAAATATATGTGAGGTCTTTTGTGAGGAGTTGAAAAAGTTACGTTATTTTTTCAAACTGGGAAGAAATTCCGTCTTCAATTTTTCAAAGTAGGGGTAATATAGTTAAGAATTTTCCAAAATTTCCCGGATGATTAATTTTTAAACCCTATTTTCTGTATCTTTTTTCGAAATAAAATATCTATGAAAATGAAGTTTATATTTCTCCTGCTTTTGACCTTTTCCATCTCCTGCGCGCAACCGCAAAAAAAGAATGACGTTGAATTAAAAACGGAGCCTCAATCCTACAAAATTGAGGAAGCCGTGAAAGGCCTTACCATTCCGTGGGGAATGACATGGCTGCCCGACGGAAGTATGTTGATTACAGAAAAAGATGGCCGATTGATTCATTTTAAAAATGGCGAAAAGACCGAAATTGCCAACGTTCCAGAGGTTTACAACAGCGGGCAGGGTGGTTTAATGGATATTGAGCTGCACCCCAATTATGCCGAAAATGGGTGGATTTATATAACCTATGCCACAGAAGAAGGAACAGGAAATGGCGGAAATACCGCTTTGATCCGTTGCAAGCTGCAAAACAATTCGCTTACAAACATTGAAAAACTTTACAAAGCCGAACCAAACACAACGGCCGGGCAGCACTTCGGGTCTCGCATTGAATTTGATAATGAAGGTTACGTGTATTTCTCTATTGGCGAACGTGGCGAACGCGATGTAAATCCGCAAGACATAACCCGTGACGGCGGAAAAATTTATAGATTGAATGACGATGGCAGCATCCCAACGGACAATCCGTTTTACGATGAACCCAATGCCAAGAAAGCAATATATACCTTCGGAAACCGTAATCCACAAGGCATGGCAAAACATCCGGAATCGGGAAAAATATGGTTGCACGAGCACGGCCCAAAAGGTGGCGATGAAATAAATGTTGTGAAAAAACGCGCAAATTATGGATGGCCCATCGTTACTTACGGCATTAATTATAGCGGTTCCGAAATTACGAACCAAACAACAAAACCCGGCATTGAGCCGCCCATTTACTATTGGACGCCTTCAATCGCGCCCAGTGGGATGGCATTTGTTACCAGCAATAAATATCCACAGTGGGAAGGAAAACTTTTAGTGGGTTCGCTCAAGTTCGCTTATGTGGAATTACTGTCATTGGATGGAGAAAAAGTTACTTCCCGCGAAAAAATTGCACAGGATATTGGCCGTGTGCGCAATGTGAAAATAGGACCCGATGGCTTGATTTATATTGCAGTGGAAGGACAGGGAATTTTCAGATTGGTGCCAGAATAATGTCGTCCGATTTTCTAATTTTTCCACATTATACCAGAAGTGAAACCCTAGGTTCACCCGTATAATAGCCCACCCAAAGCTATGGATACTTCATAGATTAAGTATGGATAGTGTATGGAAAAGCTTTACGCAAACACGCAATGACTAAGATTTGTCTACTTTGAAATCTTATTTCTTAACTCCTTTTTTTCTTTTCCTCCAGAAATCAAATGCGAACCAACCGATAACGGCTATCACAAAATACATTAGGTAAGAAACAGGTTTTCCGCTACCGCCCACGGTGGTGAATAAACGTTCCCATCGCACTTTTTTGTTCACGCCATCCCAGCTCATCCAAATGAACACAGGTTTTCCTACTACGTGATTGAAGGGCACAAATCCCCACGTACGAGCGTCCTCGCTATTGTTTCGGTTATCGCCCATCATCCAATAGTAGTCCATTTTAAAGGTGTACTCCGAAAGAAGTTGGCCGTTCAATAGAATTTCGGTGCCGGCTTGTGTGATTTTATTTTCGATACCCAATTCACTGCCTTCATAAACCTCAATTAAGCGCTTATATAATGGCAGGGTTTCGGGGGTAATGGAAACGGTTGCGCCTTTCTTCGGAATATAGAGCGGGCCAAAATAATCGTTATTCCAAGCATATCGCTGATTGTTTGGAAAAGTGCCCTCATTCCATTGGTCTTTTTCGCTGTTCAATCTTTTCACCTCAATAACATTCGGATTGTTTTTGAGCATATTCAAGGATTCTTCTGAAATAGCACCAAAAATATAGGTTCCATTCTGATAGCCATAGCGGTCCGTGATATTATATCTATTATGCAGCATTTCCGGATTTAACTGGCCATTCACCTTTACTTCATATGAAAACTGAAGTTTTGCCCTATCCGGCAAATCATTCTTCTTTCCGTTTATAAAAACATAACCGTCCCGCACCTCTAAAGAATCGCCCGGAAGGCCAACACACCTTTTTACGTAATTGGATTTTTTATCTATGGGTTTGTAATAATATTTCCCATCGCCATATTGCTGAAATGCGTTTACCGTATCAACCGGCCAGTTGAAAACCACAATATCATTACGCTTTATATCCTGAAATCCAGGTAATCTGAAATAAGGAATTTGCGGTTTTGTTAAGTATGATTTTGTATGAATAACGGGAATAGTATCATGCACCATCGGAAATGCCACGGCCGTCATCGGGGCGCGGGCACCGTAATGGAATTTGCTCACAAAAAGGAAATCCCCAACCAACAATGTTTTTTCCAAAGAAGAAGTGGGGATAGTAAAGGGTTGCATAAAATAGGTGTGCACAATTGTGGCTGCAACCACCGCAAAAAGAATGGAACTAACCCACTCGCCCGTTGATGTACGTGGTTTCAGGCTTCTATCTTTAATATGCGTTACATTCTGCGTGTAATTGATGTAGTAAATATAAAGTCCGAATGTTATCAAAACCAAAACCGTATCGGTCGTGGAATTTCGGCCAAAACTTCGGATGGTTTCCACCCACACCACCGGAAACATTATGAGGTTCACAATTGGCACGAACAGCAAAATGGTCCACCACCACGGACGGTTTATGATTTTCATCAAAACCACGGCGTTGTAAACCGGCACTGCAGCTTCCCAAGCTTTTCTACCGGCTATTTGGTATAACTTCCACGTTCCGGCAAAATGGATTACCTGAACTACCAAAAAAAATATAAACCAACCTGTCCAACTCATTGTTTTTATTCTTTATTATTATTTTTTATTTTCGATTGAAAGAGTACTTGTTAATTGTTAAGGGCAAATCGTTATTCGTTATTCGTTATTCGTTAATTCGGAATCTGTGATTTGGAATTTGTGATTTGTGATTTGTGATTTGCGATTTGAAATTTGAAATTTGAAATTTGAAATTTGAAATTTGAAATTTGAAATTTACTCGTAAATCCCCAAAACATCCTTCATTGTAAAAATACCTTTTTTATCCTTTAAAAATTCAGCAGCCAAAATTGCCCCCGCAGCAAAACCTTCGCGGCTGTGAGCTTCGTGTTTGAAGGAAATTGAATCGATTGGGGAATCGTATGAAATTATATGCGTTCCCTTTACATCCTCTTCTCTTTTTGCGGTGATCTGCAAACTATTTTCCTCGGAAGTATTAAGTTTCCAATCCTTTTTATCACTATGTTTTAAAATTCCTTCTGCAATGGTGATGGCCGTTCCGCTAGGTGCATCCTTCTTTTGGAGATGATGAATCTCCTCAACCGAAACATTGTATTCCTTCCACGGCGAAATCAATTTTGCGGCATATTCATTTATGGCAAAAAAAAGATTGACTCCCACGCTGAAGTTGGACGCCGTTATAAAACTTCCGTTACTATTTTCACAAAGCTTTACCATTTCAGGATATTTCTCGAGCCATCCGGTTGTACCCGAAACCACCGGAATTCCAGCTTTCAATGCCTTGGAAATATTTGTGACTGCAGCTTCGGGGGTAGAGAATTCAATGGCAACCTCGGCATCCTCAAAATTTCCTTCGGAAGAATTGCTGGTACTTTTGAAAACTACTGAATGTCCTTTTTCCAAAGCCAATTTTTCAATTGTCTTCCCCATTTTTCCGTAACCAAGCAGTGCTATTTTCATAATATTTTACTTAAAACGATACGTTAATGACATCCCGTACTGCGGTTTTGCATTAAACTGATTGTAATCAAAATTGGGTTGCAGGGAAAGATCTTCGCTCACTTCATATTGACGCAGATGTGCATCCACATTGGCATCTATCACATTTAGCAAGTAAAAGGCCACGGTAACTATGATGCTTATACTTTTGTTTTTTTCTGCGGATTTTTGAGCATTAATGAGTCTATCATCAGAGATGCCCTGAAATTCATCATCATCATAGCCGGCCAATCTTCGTTTGTAAGCATCGCGGAAACGGTCATATTCCTCATCCTGCTGTTTATAAAAGTAAATCCCGGCCGCCATTCCCGCATAAATAATAGGGATTTTCCAATACTTTTTATTGTAAACCTGCCCCAATCCGGGAACCACTGCAGAGTAAAATGCTGCCTTTGCGGGCGCCAATGGATTGTATTCCTCTTTTGGCAGAAGGGAATCGTTCAACACAATTACCCTTTCTTCCTTTTTTACCGTCAAGGAATCAGTGGTCTGCGCAAACAGCGCCGTGGCGAAGATTAAAAAAAAAATATTTAGGAAATTATTTCTCACCCTTTATAAGCTTCAAAATTCGTTCGAAGTCATCCTTATTTTTGAAAGGAACCACCAACTGCCCTTTTCCGGATTTTGAAACCTTTACCTCAACGGAAGTTTCAAAAATATCTGTCAATTCCTTTTTAGCTTTTTTGGCGAATGGTGGAGCGGCAGTCTTTTGAGGTGCGGTCTTTTGCCAGGGATTCTTATATTCGCGCACCAATGATTCGGTATCGCGAACGGAAAGATTTTGGCTTAAAATCTTTTCATAAATATCCAACTGATCGCTTAAATCGTCAATATTTATTAATGCTCGGCCGTGGCCCATACTTATAAAACCATCGCGCATTCCGGTTTGGATGATTGGATCCAACTTCAGTAAACGCAGATAATTGGCGATTGTGGAACGGTTTTTCCCTACGCGATCGCTCAATTCTTCTTGGGTTACGTTTATTTCCTCAATCAAACGTTGATAGGAAAGTGCAATTTCAATCGGGTCCAAATCCTGCCTTTGGATGTTTTCAACCAAAGCCATTTCCAAAGATTCTTGGTCATTCGCAATGCGAATGTATGCCGGAATGGTTTCCAGCCCAACCAATTTTGAAGCACGGAAACGGCGTTCGCCACTCACCAATTGATATTTGTTGAAATCTAATTTTCGAACGGTAATGGGCTGTATTACCCCCAATTCCCGAATGGAAGAAGCCAACTCCCGAAGCGATTCCTCATTGAAACTGGTTCGGGGCTGAAATGGGTTTACTTCAATACTGCCCAATTCCAATTCCACGATGCTGCCCACAACCTTGTCGGCATTTTTGTCCGCAACGGATTTTATATCATTGGAAGGATCTTTCAACAATGCTGAAAGTCCGCGGCCTAGGGCTTGTTTTTTGGTCGCTTTCGCCATTTATTCTCTTTCGTTTTTTTTGATTAATTCGTGCGCCAAACTTAAGTAGTTATCGGCGCCTTTGCTGGCCGCATCGTAACTGATAATGCTTTCGCCATAACTGGGCGCTTCACTTAAACGCACGTTGCGCTGAATGATTGTTTCAAAAACCATTTCGTCAAAATGTTTCTTCACCTCATCCACCACTTGATTTGAAAGGCGCAGGCGCTGATCGTACATCGTCAATAAAAGGCCTTCAATATCAAGATTTTCATTGTGTATTTTCTGGACACTTTTAATGGTATTCAAAAGTTTTCCCAACCCTTCCAACGCAAAATATTCGCATTGTATGGGAATGATCACAGAATCTGCCGCCGTAAGGGCATTTAAAGTCAACAATCCCAATGATGGCGCACAGTCTATAAGTATATAATCGTAATCTTCCTTCAAACCATCGAGCGCCTTTTTCAGCATGTATTCACGATTTTCCACATCAACCAACTCGATCTCGATCGCTACCAAATCTATGTGTGACGGAATTAATTCTAAATTGGGTGAATTGGTGGGAACAATCGCTTCCCGCGCTGTGGCGCTGTGCTCCAGTAATTGGTAGGTTCCAATTTCCACACCTTCAACATCAATTCCCAAACCGGAAGTGGCATTGGCCTGTGGATCTGCATCAATAAGTAAAACTTTTTTCTCCAAAACGCCCAAGGAGGCCGCTAAATTTACTGAGGTCGTGGTCTTGCCCACGCCTCCTTTTTGGTTTGCAATTGCAATTATTTTACCCATTAATTTGCTTGAAATTTTAGCAGTTAAAAGTACAATTAATTATGTGGAAAGAAAATCATTTTTGTTAACAGAAAATGAACATTGGATATAGGCTATAGGCTATAAGCTGTAAGCTTCAAGCTTTTTAATTGCCTATAGCCTAAAGCTTATAGCTTAAAGCAATTTATTTACCCTTCTTTTCGCGAATCATTGCCTCAAGCATATCCCACATTTGCTGTGGAACTTCTTCAAGCTGGTTCATTTGGCCGGCACCTTTTAACCATTCGCCGCCGTCTATAACCACTACTTCGCCATTGATATAAGCAGAAAAATCTGAAACTAAATAGGCTGCCAGATTTGCCAATTCTTGGTGTTCGCCCACACGTTTTACGGGTACTTTTTTTGCGGGATCGAATTTCTCCTTTAAATCGCCCGGCAGCAAACGGTCCCAAGCGCCTTTTGTGGGGAAAGGTCCCGGAGCTATTGCATTAAAACGGATTCCATATTTTGCCCACTCAACCGCCAATGAGCGCGTCATTGCCAAAACGCCAGCCTTTGCGGTGGCGCTGGGCACCACGTATGCAGAGCCGGTGAAAGCATAAGTTGTAACAATATTTAACACCGTTTTATTGGTTTCCTTTTTATCAATCCAATGTTTCCCAAAGGCGAGGGTGCAGTTTTTCGTTCCCTTCAAAACAATATCGATTATTGTGTCGAAAGCATTTGCCGATAGCCGTTCGGTGGGCGCAATGAAATTTCCCGCAGCGTTGTTCAAAAGCACATCCACTTTCCCGAATTCCTTTACGGAAGCCGCTACCATGGCCTCCACTTCATCATAATTTCGAACATCACACTGTACCGGCAAAACTTTGCCACCGGTTTCACTTTCCAATTCCTCCTTTACGGTCTGCAGTTTTTCTAAATTCCGCGAAGTGATTATCACATTGGCGCCAAGCTCCAGGAAATAAGTGGTCATTGCTTTTCCAAGGCCGCTTCCGCCGCCGGTAACTACTATCGTTTTTCCCTTTAATGCGCCGTCGCGAAGCATTTTTGCTGTATAATCCATACTATTTTTTTGAAACACAAAAATACATTAATTGCGCGACATCGCTATTTAAAACACCTTTTGATATATCTTTTGAAAGTCTTCGTTTTATTTTAAAGAACCGCCAATTCGCTGTTAAATAAATTTTAAACCCCCCAAGGCACCGCCCGCTTTTTTATAACTTCCCAAATATTGATTCCAAAAACCAACATTTTTACTACAATGAAGGCAATGGCCACCCCTGAAAAGGAACTACTTTTAAATGATTTGCAACCCGGAGAACGAACCATAATGGAACTGCCATTTGGGGGCTACCTCTTTTTGGAACACGATGTGCCTTTTTTGATCATTTACCGAAACATCCCAAATGATAAAGCCACCATTCGCTTGGCGCGGACGGGCGCTTCCTATTTGGTTATTGGCAAGGATAACTTTGATTATTTCAGGGAATTTATAAAAGAATTGACCGAAAAAATGAGTGCGCTCTTCGGCTCTTTCATTCTTATGGAAATTTATAGTGGTCCGAAAGAAAGCACCCAATTTATTATTCGCGGACCTTCGCACAAACTACCCGTATCCTTGGAAGTTTTAAGGGCGGAGCTGGATAAAATGGAAAGTCGAAGATACGGCGGACAACTAATTACCGCCAAAATTGAACAAACCAAACAACGACAACCGGAAACCCAACAGGCCTTTTGCAGTATCGAGGAAATAAAGGAATGCGGCGGAACCTTTATTGGCCTTGAGATTCCGCCGGTTTACAGAAATCCGGAAGGGGAGGTTTATCCGCTTTATTTCAGAAGATTTCAAAATGGATTTTCAAAGGCGGTCCATAAAGCGGTTTTTGAATTTATCCGCGTGCAAACCTCATCCGATATTGAAAGTTTTGCCGCCCTCGGCCGTAGAAAAATTCACGAGGAGGTTTTCAAAATAGATCGTGGGCTTACCGAAATTGAAAGCAGCTTTCAGTTTTTATTGTTGGTAGCGCCGGTGAATATTCAGGCTATGCGCGAATGCTTTTTTAAATCCAATTTTGAGAAATTGCTTGCCTATCACTATCGGCTCCTTCCCATTGATCCCGATATTCTAAAACGAAAACTCTATGATTTGCGCATCGATGAGATTGACGACCCCGCCATTTCATTTCTTTTTGACGAAAAACGAGAGGAAATAGATCAGCAATTAACCATGCTAAAGGAACGCGGAAGTAAGAATTTTTTCTATCGAAGTGTACGTCTTTACCAAGGTTTGGACAAGAATATAGTAAAGGAAGCGGAAATGATTCTTTCTTCTATTTCTGAAAATACATTGCAGGAAAAGGTAAAAACCTTGGATGCGAAAGCCTTCGCAAATTTGGCTATGGAAGAGTTTGATTTTTTCCGAACCCAAGCTCCAGATTATCAATGCCGCGTGCATATTCGGGAAGATGTAAACGTAATGATGGTTTCCAGGGGTGAACTCTATTTGCCGGAAGATTATACACTGACCGATTCGGAAGCTTCGGCATTAATACAACACGAGGTTGGCACTCACGCCCTCACTTTTTACAACGGAAGTCAACAGCCGCTGACGCAGCTTTCACAAGGGTTGGCAGATTATGATCCGTTGCAGGAAGGTATCGCGGTACTTTCGGAATATTTAATTGGTGGGCTTACGGGAAACAGACTTCGAACGTTGGCAGGGCGGGTTATTGCTGGGGAAGCGCTACTCAATGGGGCGGAGTTTAAGGAAGTGTTCCATTTGCTGTATGTAAAGCATGGATTCTCAAAAGAACCCGCATTCAATATTACGTCACGAATATTCCAAGGCGGCGGTTTTTTAAAGGACATTATTTATTTGAAAGGGCTTGTGGAGCTTCGGGATTATTTGCGGGACGGCGGCAATCTCGAGTTTCTGCTAGCGGGAAAATTTGCCTTAAAACATGTGCCAATGATAAAGGATTTGACGGCTCGGGGCCTGCTTCAGCCTCCAAAGATAAAACCCAGGTATTTGCAACAACTGGATTTTAAGGAACGAATGGCCAAAATGAGAAAGGGAATATCCCTTTGCGAAATGGTTTAAAATAAAATTGTTATCAAAAAAAAGAAAATTATAAACGAGAAAAACGGAACCATTGCAGTTCGTTTTCCTTTTTAAAACAAAGAAAAAATGAAAATATGTTTTGTAATAAGCGACATTAAAACCGAAACCTGTGGGACTACGGTTGTTATTTTAAAAAAGGCCCACGAACGCGGCCACCAAGTATATGTAATGAGCGTTGGGGATTTTATTTTCCATCGGGATAAAGATATTAGCTTGCGATGCAAAAAAATTCCCACCTCCGTGAAAGGAGACACTGTCGAGCAGTTTTGGGAACAGGTGCAGGATGATGCCCTTAAACCTAAACCCGTTGCCAGTGCCGATATGGACATACTTTTTCTTCGGAATAACCCCACCGAGGAAACTTCGGATAGGCATTGGGCCGAGCATAGTGGCATCGCCTTCGCCCGTATGATTCAGCAATCAGGGGTTTTGGTGTTGAATGATGCCTTCGCGATGAGCCACGCTTTTATCGATAAATTGTATTTTGAGGAACTTCCGGCAGAAATTAAACCCAACAGTTTAATAACCCGCAACAAGGAAGATTTATTGAAATTCTGGGAAAAGAACGGAAAAAAAATGGTGCTGAAACCCTTGGAAGGAAGCGGTGGCCAAGACGTATATTTAATTGACAAGGATAAGAAAAACCTGAACCAAATCGTGGAAACGCTGATTGCCAAAGGTTATATAATTGCTCAGGAATTTCTACCAAAAGTGAGCAAGGGTGATGTACGGGTGATTCTAATGAACGGAAAAATTTTGGAGGAAGATGGCCAAAAAGCAATTATAAGAAGAGTAAGCTCCGACAAAAGTGAATTTCGAAGTAACCTTTCCCTTGGGGCAAAGGCGCAGAAAGCAAAATTAACCCCGGAAATAGAAAAAATAGTTTCCCTAACCGCCCCAAAGCTTATTCGTGACGGACTCTTCTTCGTAGGCCTGGATATTGTGGATGACAAATTGATAGAAATAAATGTATTAAGTCCCGGAGGACTGGATTATTGTGAAAACATAGGCCTTCCCGCATTTACGGATACGGTAATCGATGCACTGGAACGTAAAATGGAATACCTAAAGTATTACAAAAAGAGCTTGAGCAATCGGGCATTGGCCACGATGGAATAGGAATTTTTTCTTCAACTGAATATGTTGCTAATTAATAATGAATAATGAACAATAAAATGATTGAAATACCACGCATTATTGGAGAATATAACAGCGATAAGCCCGGACCGCTTCTATTTGTAACAGCTGGAATACACGGAAACGAACCCAGTGGCATTGTTGCACTTACTAAAGTCTTAAAAATCCTCCATGAAGAAATACCAGAAATAAACGGCAAAATAGTTGGCGTCTCGGGAAACAGAAAAGCATTATTAAATAGCGTTCGATATATTGATGAAGACCTTAACCGAACGTGGACGGTTGAAAATATTGATTCCGAGAAAAAGGATTCACACGAAAAAAAGGAAATGTTCGAAATTATAGACGTGCTAAAAAAATATCCCGAACGCGATTTTACAAAACGCTATTTTTTGGATTGTCACACCACTTCCGCGGCGAGTGAGCCCTATATTTCAGTGCAGGAAAAAAATGATAATGACGATTGGGCGCATAAATTTCCCACGTACATCATCCGCGGATTTTCCGATATTGTTTTGGGCTGTATTGACCATTACGAAACTCGGATTGGCATCACCGGGTTTGTGTTTGAGGGGGGGCAGCACGATAGTGAAATTTCCGAAATAAACCACGAAGGAATGATTTGGTTAGCCCTGCAGCACGCTTGCGAATTAAATTTGAATTCCCTAAAAACCTATCCCGAAGCCGCCAAAATGTTGGAAGAACGAAATAACCGGAAAACCTTCGAAATAAAGTACCGCCATGGTTTGGAGGACGGCGACGAATTTAAAATGGAGCCAGGTTTCGGTAATTTTCAGCCCATTAAAAAAGGGCAACTTTTAGCCCACCAAAATGGAAAACCTATTTATAGCGAATGGGATGATTACATTTTTATGCCGCTGTATCAAAGCCAGGGAAATGATGGTTTTTTTGTGGTAGAGGAAGTCTAAATTATTCCGATTTCCAAAGGAGTTTTTGTGCGGTCCCGTGGTCGCCCAATTGATAAATACTCAAGGAGGCGGCGTTAAAATCAATGGATTTAAAAACATTTCGCTCTAAGCTGTCCAAGACTTTTTTGTCCGCAACGCCCAAACTTATATGTGGATCAAAATTCCTATAGCTGTATTTCTTGAGGAAATTAGGCACATAATTTAGTGTCGATTTACTGATCGGCGAACCGTCGGGGTTTGGTACAAAAGCATTCTCGGACGCATTTTTCTGCAGAAATGGTTTTACTTTTTCAATAACTTCTTCGTGAAGCTGCATCAATTTTTGGCTTTTTTCCACCGAAATCATAGCAAAACTTTTCGCCTCGTTTTTGGAATAGGAAAATTTTTCGGCGTTTAAATCCTCTTTTTTGATTGACTCAAAAACATCTTTAAGAACATTTTCAACTTTCGGCAAATCTTTTTCAAAAATAAAACCTTGTAGCAAGGTTATGTGTGGAATATGGTTTTCGTCAAGTTTTATTGTTTCTGGGTTATTATTATGTATTGCGGAATTGAGTTGAAGCGCCTGCGAATACATTTCTTCGGAAGGAACAATCAGCACATCTATGGCAATTTTTTCATTTTTCATGGTGTTGCAGGAATTGAAAGTAAACCCCATAAATATAATAAAGACGAAAAGAAATTGCTTCATAAAAACTTTATTCAACAATCATTTTTATTGTTTCTATGGCAGTGCCACTGTCTACTTTCAGCAAATAAATTCCGCTCGAGAGATTGTGATTCCAAAATAAATGTTGAGTTGGCTCATTCCATTCTTTTTGCATCAGTTTTTGGCCGGTAATACTGTAAACGGTGGTGGTAAACCTTTCGCCGCGAAAGTTTTTTCCGATAGAAATATTGATGGCATTCCCAACCGGATTTTGCGCCAAAACAAATTTACTGAATTGATTTTCACCAACAGAAACAACTCCATTTCTGATTTCATCCAAGGCAAATTGAGCGCTCGCGGCTGTGACGGTTACGTGGTTCTCATTTTCATTTGGAATATAAAAATTGACAAAGGGCGAATCGTTCAAATTTGGCGTGGCGTACCAATTGGGATTGTTTATGGCCAAAGCGCTCATCGTGGGAATAAAGGAATACAAATCCTGTTGCAGCGCCGCAATGAAATCTATCAAAATAGGATTTCCGCCGCCATCGCCCAACGCATCGCTAATGCTTCCGGTGCCACCGGGAGCGCTGTCCAATCCATCAGAATTACTTGGCGCAAGTGAGGTTGTTTGGTACGTACTGACTGGAAACCCCAGAAAATTCACGGTCACGTCAGTAACGGTGTTGGTTTGATTTGCCTCCGGGGTAAATTTCAACGCCACATCTACATCCGTAAAGGCATCGATTTCCAAATTGGTATCTACAATTGTCACGCCCGGGTTGCCTGTAGTAGTGCCGTTGCCGCTTCCGTTTATCATTGTAACGTTTCGAACATTATTGGGAAAGCCCAAACCATCAAGTTCAGCCTGAAATTCATTCCTAAAATTGGGCGCGCCCAGCGGCAAAACCTTTGTTGGGTCTTGCTCATACGTAGAACCCGCCAAAAGATGGCCGAGCAAATGGTCTACCAGCATTTCCTTTGCGGCCGGGGAGTTCAAAAGTTCATCCACCACTTGTTGCGCGGTGGCATCGCCCACTTGGTCTGCAAAATAGTTGATAAGATATTGTAGACTGATGGGAATATTAGCGCCCCGATGTGGTGCATCAAATGAAATATAAAGCCGCGTTTCCGAATCCAAACTGTTATTTTCCATATATGAAAGGGCGTATCGGGCAATGAGGCCACCCATACTTGGACCGAGTACTACAAGTTCGTTATCGCCAACTTTGTCGGCATTCAATTGCTGAATCATTGCTATCAAAACCATCGCGTTCCGCTGAATGTAATCGCCGCCGCCGTCAATATCCTTTCCGCCTGTGTTGTAAAGTGGAGCATTAAGTATAACGATATCAAAACCTTCCTCGCGCAGGATATCTGCAAGATTTTCTCCATCAAAACTTAAGCTTGCATAAAGTCCGGAAATATCACGGGAATCGCCAGGATCAAATCCATCGAGTATTATTATTGGTTTATCCAAAACGCCATCCACATTATCCACAAAAATTTCATACTCCCCTTCCCCAAAATAGGCTTGTGTTTCCTCATAACCCTGATAGGGAATGTTTGCCGTAATGGTTTCAACTGCTTGGCTTTCGGGATAAACCGCGTTTTCAGGAATATTTTGAAAGCGTATTTGGGCGAAGGTAAATTGGGCGGTGAGAATTAGAAGAAAAAGGTAAAGATTTTTCATTGTTAGCTAATTTATGTTTCGGAAAGGTAAATAAAAAATGATTATCCGCTGTTCGTGAAAAATTAGATGCAATTGAAAAATTATGTGTTTGGAACTATGAAACATGAACCATAATAATTTCCATTAAAGAATTTTGGAACTGTGAATTCTACTTCTCGCGATTTAAAATCTTGTATTCCTCATAACAACCGCTGATTGCGTCTAGAATTTGAAGATCGTTGGCGGTGCGAATGAAATCTTTTGAAAAACTGCACTTATTTAATATTTCATCAATATCTGCTCGTTCCAGTTGGAGCACGGCCATTAGGGTTTCGCGGTCATATTTGCTTTGCAGGAGGTTACGTATTTCATCGTCTTCCTTCATTTTCCGCAGTTTTTTCATTTGATTTGGCCTTTTTCCGAAGACATTATAAAGGAAATCCGCAGGGTTGAAAATGGAACTGAGAACTTTGCTAACAGCGCCCGGTTGGTTGCTTCCGCCTTCATAGCCCGTATTTAGGCCTGAAATTCTGTAACGATAGTTGTCATAGATAGGAATTAATTTTGCATCAATTTCAACATAACCCGTAAGTTGAACGGGCTTGATTACCACTTCTTCCAGGGCAATGCCCAGCTCGGTCATTTTTACCTTTATATCGCCAAACTTAAGCCAGTCATTGGTTACGCGAACGCGTATGGATTTAAACCCTAAATATGAGAAATATAAAGTATCATTTACCGCAGCCTTTATGGCGAATTCCCCTTTTTCGTTAGTAGTTGTCCCAACAACCTGATTGAGATTCACAATGTTAACATTTTCCAGAAGTTTGTCGTCCGCATCATTCATCACGGTTCCTTTGATGGTATTATTCTCTTGGGCAAAGGAATTTGCTGCGACGAAAATTAGGGCAATAAATAAAATAATCTTTTTCATAAACGGTTTTAATATACGGAAAAATTCACTGGAGAAAGATGTTCCTTTCCTTTTCAATTTTAGATTTCAATGTTTCCTTAACGCCGCCGAACCATTCATTTTTTAATATGCTGAGAAGGATGCTGTCTCGCCTTCCTTCGGGTGCTGCGCAGTTGTTTCTTAAAATTCCTTCCACTGTACAACCTATACTTTTCATGGCGGCAATGCTTCTTTCATTTTTTGCATCTGCCCTAAATTCTACACGCTCAACTCCTAAGTTTTCAAAAGCAAATTCAAGCATTAACATTTTGCATTGCTTGTTTAGTCCAGTTCCCTGAAATTCCTTACCGTACCAAGTGTAGCCCAATTGGACCGTGTTGTGGTATTTTTGAAAATCATAGAAACGGGTGCTTCCTGCAATTTGATTGGTGCGTTTGTCAAAAACAATAAAAGGGTAAGCAACTTCTTCCTTTCTGCTGGTTACGGCGGTATTTATGTAGGCTTTTAAGTTTTCCAAACCATTAGCTGGTTGGAGTGAATACTTCCAAAGTTCAGGCTGGTGTTCGGAAAAATGGAGTAGTTTATCAATATCTTGATAGTGCAATGGGTTAAGCCGCACGGTTTCATTTTCCAATATGTATTCCTGTAGAAAATTAAAGGTTTGCATAGGTATTAAAAAATACGGGCCTCATACAAAAGGCCCGTAAATATAATTATATAGTCGTTAATGTGGTGCTAAAGTTTAATTGGAGTATTTAATTTCCCCTGTATACTTTGCACATCTCCCAAAAACTAGCCATTCCGGCGGCGTCTGCCACCAGTACCTTTGGTTTCGGGGCGCTCATTAGTTCTTCTACTTTTGCCTTTAAAACTTGGCTTATCATTACTACTTGAACCGCTTCGTTTTTTAAAACTGCCTCGGCGTTCGCCACGGTCTCCTCCTCTATCGCCTCTGTCACCTCTATCTCCACGGTCATTTCTATCTCCACGGTCATTTCTATCGCCTCTTCTTCTGCCACGATCGCGCCCAGCACCACCACTGCTCTTGCCCTTGCTTCGGCCGGTATCTTTGGAAATTTCAATATTGATTTGGCGTCCGTCAAGTTTGAAATCCTTGAAAATGCCCATTACTAATTCTTCGTGCGTAGTATCTGTATTGAAAAAGGAGAAACTGTCCTTTACATCAACTTTATAAACATCGTCTTTTCCCAATTGCAACAAATCGCGAAGGAAATCTTTTAAACTCATCCAATCGAAATCGTCTTTATTGCCTATATTGATGAAATAACGAGTGCTATCCTTGGCCTCTTCATCAGAGAACTTGCGGTCACCACTTATATTTAAATCCTTGCTATTCTTATAATAATTCAAGAACCGAGTAAATTCTACTGAAAATACTTTCTTTATAAGTTCCTCTTTTGAAAAATCTGCCAATACCTCATTGATATTCGGAAGATATGGATCAATTTCATGATTTATGGCTGTATCCTTTATGCTATTTGCCAAATGGAACATTTGCACTTCACATATTTCCATACCAGAGGGAATTTCCTTTGCTATGAATTTCTTTTGGATCATCTTTTCAATAGTGTGGATTTTGCGCACCTCACTTTTTGAAACGATTACCATTGAAATACCCGTTTTACCGGCACGTCCGGTACGGCCGCTACGGTGGGTATATGTTTCAATTTCATCGGGCAGTTGGTAGTTTATTACGTGCGTAATATCATCTACATCTATTCCACGGGCTGCCACATCAGTTGCTACAAGCATTTGGATTTGGCGGGCTCGGAAAGATTTCATTACCAAATCGCGCTGATTCTGGCTCAAATCCCCGTGAAGGGCAGCTGCGTTGTAACCGTCTTCAATAAGTTGCTCGGCAACCTTTTGTGTGTCACGCTTGGTTCGGCAAAAAACCACAGAAAAGATATCTGGGTTTGCATCAGCCAAACGCTTCAGCGCATTATATCTATCGCGTGCGTTCACCAAATAATATTCGTGTGAAACTTGGTCCGAGCCTACGTTTTTTGTGCCTACCGTAATTTCTACCGGCGTGTGCATAAATTTTTTGGCAATGGTTGAGACCTCTTTCGGCATGGTGGCACTAAAAAGCCAGGTGCTCTTATCTTTCGGGGAATGTGAAAGAATATCGGTAATATCCTCATAAAAGCCCATGTTTAGCATTTCATCGGCCTCGTCGAGCACACAATATTCAATTTTTGAAATATCAACCAGACCACGGCCAATCATATCTTTCATCCGCCCGGGCGTTGCAACAATAATCTGTGAACCCTTTTTTATTTGTTTTGCTTGGTCGGTAATACTTGCGCCCCCGTATATTGCCGTCACATTCAGACCCGGCATATACTTGCCGTAGGCAATCATTTCATTTGTAATTTGTAAGCAAAGTTCGCGTGTTGGCGAAAGGATTAAACCTTGTGTTGTGCGACTGTTTACGTCAATTTTTTGCAACATGGGAAAACCGAATGCTGCTGTTTTTCCAGTCCCTGTCTGTGCTAAGGAAACCATATCGGTTTCGCGTTCTAAAAGAATTGGGATTGCTTTTTCTTGTACTTCCGAAGGAGTTTCAAAACCCATGTCGGCGATGGCTTTTAGAAGATGTTCTTCCAAGCCGAGTGCTTTAAATGCTGTCATTTTTAAAAATAAAGTTTTTATATGTGTGCTAATGGGAAGCTACTGGACATATAAAAAACGGACAGCTTCACTATAACACCCCTCACCCTGAGGGTTTATCTTGAAAACCCCATTTCATTGAACTGGAAATTTTCAAGGGCGCAAAAGTAATGTTTTATTTATGAATTACGATGTATGAATGGAGATTTATTTTAGTGGAAGTTTTTTGGTGGGTGGTTGACAAGTAAAAAATCTAAAATAGTGATTCATTTAGAAAGATAATCAATCAATTGGCGCATGGCTTTCCCTCGGTGACCTATTTCACTTTTTTGGGTTAGTGTCATTTCAGCAAAAGTTTTGTCGAAACCCCGTGGTTGAAAAATTGGATCATATCCAAAACCGGCATCTCCGCGCGGTTCATCAGTTATTTCCCCTTCACATATTCCCAGAAACATAATTTCCTCATGTTCCATATTCAGAGCGATGGCGGTTTTGAAACGGGCATTTCGATCTCTTATTCCTTCCAAATTCGTTAGCAATTTTTCCATATTAGCTTCCGCATTGTTCGAAGTTCCGGCATAGCGCGCGCTGTACACGCCGGGTTCGTTATCCAATGAGTTTACTTCCAATCCTGTGTCATCGGCAAAGCAGTTTATATTATATTTCGCTCGAACATAATCTGCCTTTAAAATCGCATTTCCTTCAATTGTTTCTGCGGTTTCGGGAATGTCTTCATTACAGCCGATATCGGTTAAACTCAGTAATTCAATATGGTTCGGCAGCATTGCTTTTACTTCAGTGAATTTATTTTTGTTGTGGGTGGCGAAGACTAGTTTCATTTTGATTTACTATTTGGAATTTGGAATTTCATTTTATTCTTTAGAATTTGTTGCCTGATTTTTTGGAACTTTCAAAACGTTCGATAATTTCATCCGAAGCCTTAATTGTTCTTTTCATCCATTCCATTTCAATATCAAGTTTTTCAGCGTCGGAAAGTTGCCAATTTATATCCGTTTGCTTCATTTTTGAAACCACACTTTGCAAAATAATTGCTGCTGAAACTGAAATATTCAGACTTTCAGTAAATCCGTACATGGGAATTTTTAGAAAACCGTCAGCCGCATCCATAACGATGTCGCTCAAACCATCACTTTCCTTTCCGAAGAAAAATGCGCTCTTTTTTGAGACGTCAAATTCATACAATAACGTGGAATCGTGATGTGGCGTGGTGGCTACTATTTGGTATCCGTCCCCTTTCAAAGTTTTTATGCATTCTTTTATTGAATTGTATCTTTTAAAATTGACCCATTTTTGGGCACCCATTGCAATTTCCTTGTCAATCCGTTTACTTACCTTTTCTTCCACCACATGCAAATCCTGAATCCCAAAAACATCGCAAGTGCGCATCACGGCGCTGGTGTTGTGCAATTGGTAAACATCTTCGGTAACTACCGTGAAGTGGCGCGTTCTTTCAGAAAGAACTTTTTTAAAAAGTTGTTTTCTGCGCTCGGTAAGGTACGTTTGGAGATATTGGAATAATGCTGGGTCCAAAATTGAAAAAGTTATTCGGTAATTGAGTTATTGGTTATTTGTCTAATTTGAATTTTCAATTCAATTTTGCTAATATAAAAGTTATTGCTTTAATTGATTCTTTTAATAATCTCCAATTTTAAATAATTTAGTAACCAATAATTCCTATAATGAAAATTGCAGTTTTAACAGGGGCCGGTGTAAGCGCGGAGAGCGGATTGAAAACTTTCAGGGATAGCGATGGCCTTTGGGAAGGACACGATGTAACTAAAGTGGCCACACCCGAAGGTTTTGCGGAAGATCCGGCATTGGTGTTGGAATTTTACAATCAACGCAGAAGACAGCTTTTAACCGTTAAGCCAAATGCCGCCCATATTGCTTTGGCAGCATTGGAAAAAAATCACGACGTAACAATTATTACCCAAAACGTGGACGATCTGCACGAGCGCGCGGGAAGCACAAAGGTAATCCATCTTCACGGGGAGCTTTTAAAAGCGCGTAGTTCCAAAGATGAAAATTTGATTATGGAATGGAAAAAAGATTTGAATGTTGGCGATTGTTGTGAGAACAACCACCAATTGCGCCCGCACATTGTTTGGTTCGGGGAAATGGTGCCAATGATTGAAGTTGCGGCAGAAGTTGTAGCGAATGCCAATGTTATAATTATTGTGGGAACATCCATGCAGGTGTATCCCGCGGCAGGTTTGGTGCAATATGCCCAAGAGGATGCCAAGATTTATTTTATAGACCCGAAACCGAGCATTTCCGAAACCAAAAGAATTAAGGTATTTGCCCAAAACGCCTCTACAGGCGTTCCAAAAGTTGTTGAACTATTAAAATAGGAACCCATGCTTCCATTGGATTTAAAAGAAAAATTAATGGAGGTTGACAGCAGCCGCAACAAAAGACTTGAAATTGCAGCTTGGATTGTAAAAAAACCTCATTATGTGCGAGAAACCCTTCAATGGTGTTTCAAACCAGAAAGTGAACTTTTAGTTCCTGCTGCCTACGTGTTGGAATTTATCTGTAAAAATAAGCCGCAAATTTTCTTTAAGTATATGCACTTATTTTTTGATGAACTTCCAAATATCAAAAATGATTCGGCATTGCGCTGCTGCGCCAATATTTGCGAAATGCTGTGCTATAAACACTATATGATGAAATACACTTATTTCAGAGATATATTAAGCAAATCTGAAAGAAAAATAATGACAGAGTGTTGTTTTGACTGGCTTATTACTGATCAAAAAGTGGCCTGTCAAGCACCAGCCATGTCGGCGCTTTATTATTTGGGAAGGGACAAATGGAACGATTGGATTTATCCGGAACTAAAAAACATACTCACCGAAAATGCGCCAAGTAAAAGTGCGGGCTATCAAGCCCGGGCGCGGAAAATTCTTAAAAAGATTTCATAAAAAATTTATTCCATTAAATAAATTCACGGCTACAATCTATCGCTTTCCTGCCCTTTAAAAGATTTCTATTGCCGTAAAAACCCCTTAATAATGACGCATTTACACCTGTAATTCATTGAATATGTACGCTAAATTTGTTCAAAGCCAAACAATTTTTAGAATGCAGCAATTCAATTTTAAAGAGGGTAAAAATTTAATGTATGTGGCAGCACGAGCTTTCCCCGATGATATTTTTCTGGCCCATCAGGAATTGCATTCCCTTGTGAGAGTTAAAACGAATCGCGAATATTTCGGGATAGCATTCGCCGATAAAAATGGAAAAATCCAATATAAAGCGGCAGTTACCGAAATTTTTAAAGGCGAGGCAGCAGTTTTAGGAATGGAAACTTGTTTATTGAAAAAAGGAAATTATCCCTCCATTTCCATTCCTTCAACTAATACAGATGTTTCTGAGGCGGAAAAATCTTTTATAATCTTGCTTATAGATCCTTCGAAAAATAATATCAATGTAACACCATGGGATAGAACAGCTGAAATTTTCAAATAAAAAATTTAAACCACCTCAAAAACAGAGTTTTAAAAAATTTTTAGACTTAAATTTAGGCTTCGGGAAAAAACAAAATTAAAAGCGAAATAATATGACAACAGAATATTGGTTAAACCTTCCCATTAAAGACTTGAAGCGATCCAAAAAATTTTTCACGGAAATCGGTTTCGTCTTTAACCCAAACAGGGAAAGTGATACGATGGCTTCACTTATGGTTGGCAAAGCTCCTATGCCCATAATGCTTTTTGAGCAAACAGAATTTGAAAGGGTTGTTCAAAGTAAAATTGCTGATACCGAAAAAGGAGCAGAAATCATAATTTCATTCAATGCCGAAACTAAAACGGAAGTAGATGAAATGGCAAAAAAAGTGAAAAAAGCCGGCGGTGATGTGTTCACCGAACCCTCGGATATTCAGGGTTGGATGTACAATGTTTCCTTTAAAGATCCCGATGGCCATCGTTGGAATATGCTTTATATGGATAGGGAAAAAATGCCGCGATAATGAAAGGCGAAAAATTAGAAAATATTGACGCTTATATTTCAACATTTAGCGAGGAAATACAACTAATTCTAACTTCGATAAGAAAAAGAATAAATAGTATAGCGCCAAAAGCCGAAGAGAGCATGAGTTACGGAATGCCTGCATTTAAGTTGAATGGCAAGCCGTTGATATATTTTGGTGGCTATAAAAACCATATCGGTTTCTATGCACTTCCGTCTGGAAACGTGGCATTTAAAAAGGAACTTGCCAATTACAAAACAGGAAAAGGCTCAATACAGTTCCCGCTGGAAAAACCGATGCCTTGGAAACTGATAGAGAAAATCGTAAAATTTAGAATGGAAGAAATTCAATCAAAAAATTAAAAATAGTACCTATGAAAACACTAACCTTTGAGATAAAAATTGATGCGCCCGCAGCTAAAGTTTGGCAGGCATTATGGAATGACAAAAACTATCGGGAGTGGACAGCCGTTTTTATGAAAGGATCGCATGCCGTTAGCGATTGGGAAGAAGGAAGCTCCATCAAGTTTTTAGGTCCTTCCGGCGAAGGAATGTACAGCAAAATAGAAAGAAAAATAGTTAACAAACAAATGACCTTCCGCCATTTGGGTTCTGTACAGGATGGAAAAGAAATACCAAATTCCGAATGGACCGATAGCATCGAGGAATATGTACTTGAAGAAAAAAACGGCAAAACAACACTGAAGGCTTCAGTCCAAACTTTGGAGAATTATGCCGAAATGTTTAACGAAGCCTTTCCCGAAGCGCTTAAAATTGTAAAGAAAATTTCAGAAAAACCATAGATTATGTTACAAAACTCAAAAGCATTCAGCAGCTATTCAGTTGACGATATTAAAAAGGCAAAGGATTTTTACCAAAATCTTTTAGGTTTAGATGTGAAGGAAGATCCGATGGGGTATATGGAAATTCATTTTTCCAGCGGCAACACTATATTATTATACCCAAAACCAGACCATGCCCCGGCATCATTTACGGTTCTCAATTTCCCCGTTGCGGATATTGATAAAACCGTGGACGCCCTCACTGAAAAAGGACTTGTATTCCTTCAATACGAACATCCCATCAAAACGGACAGAAAGGGAATATCCCGGGATAACGAAGGTCCAAAAATTGCGTGGTTTAAAGACCCGGCCGGGAATATTCTATCGATTTTAGAAATATAAATTATCTATTGAATTTATAATATTCCAGATAATGATGGGGCGTATTGTTGATAGAGTGCATTATTGCATCCATTCCCATTACGCTGAAAGTTATTCCGTTGCCGCCAAATCCTAAAATATAATGTTCATTTTTATGCGCGTCCGGCTTCCCGAAATAGGGTAAACCATCCTTTGTTTCACCGAAAGTTCCCGCCCAGGAATAATCCGTGATAAATGGAAAATCTGGAAAACATTTTTCAAAACTTTTAGCTAATTCCCGCTCTTTTTTCGGCAGTATTGCATCACGAAGGGTTGCATTTCTGAAATCTTTGTCTCCCCCGCCCATCAAAATCCTATTGTCGTGAGTACCTCTGAAATATAAATACGGCGAATCAGTATTCCAAAAGATTCGGTCCTTAAAGGGTTTTGGAAGGGTTTCGTAAGCCTCCGATATGATGGCATAAGTACTTTTTAGGTTAGCTATTTTTTCTGAAATGGTTCGAGTGCTTTCATAACCCGTACAGTGAACAATGTGCTGGGCGGAGATGGTCATTCCATTTTCGAGATAGGCAACGGTGCTACTTTTTTCGGTTTTTATTTTTTCAACGCCCGTTCTATCATACACTTGCAGTCCCCTATCGCTGCAATATTTCAGTATATCATTGGCCAGCACAAATACATCCAAGGTTGCACCCGATTTGGATTCAATGGCGCCATAAGCCTTTAAACCCATTAATGCCAGCTCTTCCTCGGAAAGCCATTTTACATTGAAGCCGTGATCCTTGCGTGATTGGAATTCTTGCTTTAAAAATTCCACATCTTTTTTCGTAGAAGTAAAATAAACGCTTTTCACATATTTAAAACCACATTCACTGCCCACTTCGGAAGCTACCTTTTTTATTTCCCGGATTGCCTTTTCCCCACTTTGATAACTGGAAACCGCACAAGTTAAACCTACTTGCTCAATCAATCTGTGCAGCGGAACATCAATTTCATATTGCAGAAGCGATGTACTTGCCGCAGTACTGCCATTGCAAATATCCCGTTTGTCAACCATTACAACTTGTTTTCCTTCGCCTAAAAGTTTATAAGCCATGAGCGCCCCGGTGATTCCCGCGCCAATTATCAGCACATCCGCAGTAATGGATGTTTGTAATGAAGGATAACTTTGCGGAAGGGAATTTTTAATTAACCAAAACGGTTCATTGGAACGTATGTCCATAAATCTTTTTCGGAAATTTATAAAAAACTATTCATTGGGCATTCATTCAAAATTATATTTATTTAAAACGAAGAATTAAAAAAATCTTAAAGCCACAACTTTACAAGTTAAACACTTCTTAATTAAGATATTTCTATGACTTTGTTATTTGCTTTAAAAGTATTTTAGTGGAAATTAAAATAAAAAACTATGAAAACTACACACGAAAATGCGAAAGAACAAAATCACGACAAATTGGTAGATAACCTTCAGGGTCTGTTGGAGAAAAACTATGATGCCGAAAAAGGATTTACTAAGGCCATGAAAGATGCCAAAAATCCAAGGTTGAAAAGCTTTTTGCAACAACAAGCTGCGCAAAGAAGCCGATTTACCACTGAACTTACACAAGCAATAAGAAATCTGAATGAAGAGCCTAAGGAAAGTGGAAGCTTCACTGGCGACCTTCATAGATTATGGATAGACATTAAGAGTAGTGTTGCTGGAAACGAAGATGAAGCGGTTTTGGAAGAATGCATTCGAGGGGAAAAAGCGAGTTGGGAAGAATATCAAGAAAAACTTAAGAATGAAAATTTCCCTCCAAATATTTCCCAAGTTGTACAGAAGCAGGCAACAGAAATCCATAACACGCTCAATCGTGTAAAGACTTTGGAAGATTTAGCTGATCAATAAAATTTTTTCCGAAAATCTGGAAATTAATAAATGATAAAGCCCTGAAACGGAAATGTTTTCAGGGCTTTTTAATTTACTAAAATTAATATCATTGCTGATTTTCCATTTAAAAAAAGCTTCAGAAAGAATATAGATAATAAAAATCGACCTCAGAAAGAACCTGAGGTCGATTATTTTTATATTAAAATATTTTAAACTCTTATCTGAGTTACTCTTTAATCAAGCGCTTAACAGTGCTTGCACTATCACCAATTATCTGTACCATGTAAACTCCGGATGCAAGTGATGAAACATCAACAGCCT
>NZ_JAUGQQ010000040.1 GCF_030410135.1 Aequorivita aurantiaca
TGGAACACGATGTTCACAACTGGGTTCGGTGCCTCAAGCAATGGATCGGTAACGGTGATGCCGGATAGGCTCACGTTGCCCTCATTGGTCACGGTGAAGGTATATGTTATCGTATCGATGCCCGCATCGGCGCACTGGTTGCCGTCTACGTCATTGAAAATACCGGTCTTAACGATGGCGAGGGCTGGACTTTGACAAATCGTGATAATGGTTGGATCATTTTCTGTATAATTATTGTTGTCCGAAGTGTCAGTCACGTTCGGTCCGCTCGGTGGAGTTCCGACAACCTCTGCGCTGTTGGAGAATGTACCGGCGTCAATGTCCGCCTGTGTGATGGTATAGGTCGCGGTGAAGGTAGTCGTGTCCTCCGCACCCGGTGCCAGGCTAGCGATAGGTCCGCCGCTCACCGTCACGCCACCAACTAGATCGGTGACCATAACGTTGGTTAGGGTAACGTTGCCCGTGTTCTTTACTCGGAAGGCATAGCCCACTACCTGATCCACGGTTACCGTAGAACAGCCTGTGGTGGGATCTACCGGCAGGGTGGATTCCTTGATAAGCGCGATGCCTGCATTTGTACAAAGGATGATAACCGTTGGGTCCTGGCCAACATAGCTGTCATTATCGGAAATATCGGTCACGTTCGGTCCGCTCGGTGGAGTTC
>NZ_JAUGQQ010000041.1 GCF_030410135.1 Aequorivita aurantiaca
CAAAATTCCCGAAACCTTTTTTATTCGGTTCCGCATTTTTGTCCGCGCAACATTTTATTTTTTTGACCTTAAAAAACAATTTTTCCAAAAAAAAATCGGAAGCTGTTCGGCTGGTTTTCCGGTGCTGTTTCTTTATTATTAAATATTGCACAACGTTTGGTATAACCGCAGTTACGGGTAAATTTAATGTTTTTCGAATAAGCACCTACGGTAGCAATTACGCGTGGATTCGGACGCAGTCGAATCCGCCGTAATTGCGGTTATATATTGTTACCACACGTTTTTTTTACGTTTCTAAAAAACTATAAACTTCTTTTTTTGTCTGTTTTAAATCGATATTTTCGTAACAATGAGAATTCGTTGAAAAATCATCATCATTATCAATAATGAAACAATTTAAAACTTTTTTGTCCAACTGAATCCATAATCCAACATCGGCGAGACAAGTCCGCTCAATTTTTAGTTCTTTATTAATTTCCAAATTCGGGTTTATTTGAGAGCTTTCCGT
>NZ_JAUGQQ010000042.1 GCF_030410135.1 Aequorivita aurantiaca
TCTTTGTTTTGCTTATCATTACAAGCAATTATTAAAATCGAAAATAAAATTATTAATAGTTTCTGCATTTTCTTCAAACTTGTTGCCAACGTTTAGTATAACCGCAGTTACGGGTAAATTTAATGTTTTTCGAATAAGCACCTACGGTAGCAATTACGCGTGGATTCGGACGCGGTCGAATCCGCCGTAATTGCGGTTATATATTGTTACCACACGTTTTTTCTACGTTTCTAAAAAACTATAAACTTCTTTTTTTGTCTGTTTTAAATCGACATTTTCGTAACAATGAGAATTCGTTGAAAAATAATCATCATTATCAATAATGAAACAATTTAGAACTTTTTTGTCTAACTGAATCCATAATCCAACATCGGCGAGACAAGTCCGCTCAATTTTTAGTTCTTTATTAATTTCCAAATTCGGGTTTATTTGAGAGCTTTCCGT
>NZ_JAUGQQ010000043.1 GCF_030410135.1 Aequorivita aurantiaca
GCCTCCTGCACCGCCGAGGTGAGCGTGGTTGACAGGCTGGCTCCCGAGCTTACCTGCCCTGCGGACCAGACCGTGGATCCAGGAGCCGGCAACCTGTTCTATATCCTGCCCGATTACTTCGCCACGGGCGAGGCAATTGCGGATGACAACTGTACGGATCCGGTGACCATCACCACCCAGAACCCGGCCCCCGGCACTCCGTTGTCCGATGGCACTTACACCATCACCATGACCGCTACCGATGAGTACGGAAACGCCTCAACCTGTGATTTCGAGCTTACCGTGGAGACCACCATCGGCGTGGCCGAGAACTCATTGGACAAGGGCTTGGCGTTATACCCCAACCCCGCGGACAATGTGGTGAACCTTGTGAACAAGACCAACATTTCCCTAGAGAAATTGATGATCTATGACATAAACGGTAAACTGGTAAACCAAACGGA
>NZ_JAUGQQ010000044.1 GCF_030410135.1 Aequorivita aurantiaca
TCCGTTTGGTTTACCAGTTTACCGTTTATGTCATAGATCATCAATTTCTCTAGGGAAATGTTGGTCTTGTTCACAAGGTTCACCACATTGTCCGCCGGGTTGGGGTATAACGCCAAGCCCTTGTCCAATGAGTTCTCGGCCACGCCGATGGTGGTCTCCACGGTAAGCTCGAAATCACATGTTGAGGCGTTTCCGTACTCATCGGTAGCTGTCATGGTGATGGTGTAAGTGCCATCGGACAACGGAGTGCCGGGGGCCGGGTCCTGGGTGGTGATGGTCACCGGATCCGTACAGTTGTCGTCCGCAATTGCCTCGCCCGTGGCGAAGTAATCGGGCAGGATATAGAAAAGGTTGCCGGCTCCTGGATCCACGGTCTGGTCCGCAGGGCAGGTAAGCTCGGGAGCCAGCCTGTCAACCACGCTCACCTCGGCGGTGCAGGAGGC
>NZ_JAUGQQ010000045.1 GCF_030410135.1 Aequorivita aurantiaca
AAGCATGTCTTCACCATCAGCAACCGTTAAATCGTTTGCAGTGATTCGGCCTAAGTTTTTAGTGAAACTCTTGCCATTTTCGAAAGCATTACTTAGTGCAGTGGTGTCACAAGGATTTCCACCGCCTCCTATTGGAGAGCAAGTTCCCGCAAAGGTATATACGCCTTCATTGGCTGGTTCAGTTATAAACCCTGTGCCATCATTATAACTAAGTCCAAAACCGATTACACCGGCACTTGAGAATTCCCAGAATGTGTTGCTGCCGTCAGTTGGCTCCAAGGATAGACCAATCCAGTACGTAGTAGCCGCACCAACTTGGCCCGGTAGGTTTACATCGGCAATATCAAGCTCTACGCTCCAAGCGTCAAAGCCAAA
>NZ_JAUGQQ010000046.1 GCF_030410135.1 Aequorivita aurantiaca
GAGAATTTTCGGCAGAAAATTCCGCCGCAATGAACTATAGCCGGTGTTACCTACAGTTTTTTTCTTTCGTTCCAGGTTAAACTTTTTAAATTTCGTCTAAAAACTTCAAAATGAAATAAGTTGTTGTCATTAACAACATTATTGTCACCGCTGCAATCTTGACAATTGAAGATGTGTCCGTCATTTCCAATGATCCGCTGCTATTATATTTTTTCCTTCTTTTAATCCAATATCTGATATAAAATAATTGTAGAATTAAAAGAACAAGAGAGATGATGCTGTAAATCAGAAACATTTTTTTATTGTTGAGTGGAAATCAGATTACGGTTGCGGTAATAAGCCTGGTTCAAATTGTAGGTAACGTTTA
>NZ_JAUGQQ010000047.1 GCF_030410135.1 Aequorivita aurantiaca
TTGTCATTGGAGCAAGAACTATTGTGTTCAGATACTTGTTCATTTCATTTGGCGAAATGATTACACAAGGTCTTGTCTTTTTTATTTCGCTTCCAATGGTCGGGTCAAGGTTGACAAGAATGATTGAGTATTGTTTTAAATCCATTCCTCAAGATTTTCGTCCTCGAAAACATCGTTCATAAGCAACTTGTCGTCTCCGTTTTCACTCATTTTTTTAAATTCCTCTTCCCAATTTTTTCTTGGCAAAGCAATTGGCTTGAGGATTATTTGTCCTTTTTCAAGAATAAGTTCCACTTTGTCCTTGATGTTATATTTTTCCAAAATGGTCTTGCTTAAACGAAGTCCTTTTGAATTTCCGATTTT
>NZ_JAUGQQ010000048.1 GCF_030410135.1 Aequorivita aurantiaca
GAAACGGGCACCGTTCCGAACTGTTCGGCCGAGACCAGTTTTGTTGTTACGATAAATGCTACACCCATAGTTGACGATCCGGCCGACGTTACAGCCTGTGACAGCTATACGCTTCCTGCACTTACCACCGGAAACTACTTCACCGGCAGCGGAGGAACAGGCACACCATTATTCGCGGGGAACGTTATCAACACTACTCAGACAATTTATGTTTACGCTGAAACGGGCACCGTTCCGAACTGTTCGGCCGAGACCAGTTTTGTTGTTTCGATAAATGCTACACCCATAGTTGACGATCCGGCCGACGTTACAGCGTGTGACAGCTATACACTTCCTGCACTTACCAATGGAAATTA
>NZ_JAUGQQ010000049.1 GCF_030410135.1 Aequorivita aurantiaca
ATCCAGTACGTAGTAGCCGCACCAACTTGGCCCGGTAGGTTTACATCGGCAATATCAAGCTCTACGCTCCAAGCGTCAAAGCCAAAGTTACCACCCACAACAACTTGTGAATCTGGCACCAAACTTAATTGAGAAGTCACCAAAGCACCAGGTGCGCCGGAACCATTGTCTTCATAAATGAAAACATCCACATTGTCAGCATTCACTCCGGAACCTGTGGCACCAATAAATGCATTGAAGGTAATAGATTCCAAAAGCATGTCTTCACCATCAGCAACCGTTAAATCGTTTGCAGTGATTCGGCCTAAGTTT
>NZ_JAUGQQ010000004.1 GCF_030410135.1 Aequorivita aurantiaca
TCAATAACGTTTACGGTAGCGAAACATGTAGAAACATTACCGCTGTCATCCGTAACAGTAACTTCTACAATATTTTCACCTATGTCTGCACACGTGAATTCTAGGCCTGAACTGGCAAGGGTTTCATAATGAACCGTACCGTTCCAAACGCGTGGTGTGAATACTGAGCCAGTAAACAATCCTGCCACGGCAGTTCCGAGTGATAAGGAAAGATCGGCATTGGAGAAGTTCTGGTTTGTACCATCGCCATTAGTATAACGTTGACCAACACCTGTTGTTACTACTGCAAACCCATAGGTGGTATTTGCTGAAAGTACTACTGGCGCATCTAGCACCACATTGCTCGGTAAGTCAGTGCCAGCACCAACTCCAGAGCCGGTTGCAACAGGAGCACCCCAAGCAGCTGCATTGGTTTCATTACCTACATAAGTTCCCGTAATAACGTATAAATCTAAATCAAACGCTGAGGTACTTGTAGTATTAATATCCAATTCCGTAACCTGAATATCTGCTGGGCCTACGGTCACATCATACATTACTGTCCAACCTGAAGAGCCTCCATTGGTACCAATAAATAAGGTGCTCAATGAACCAGCAGTTCCACCGCCAACTCCACCGGCAGTTACCGTGTAACCACATGCTTCATTCACATTAATCAATAGATCATTAGGATCAATACTAGCCATTCCGTTCGCATCAAGGTAAACGTCAAGGCCACCGCCCGAACCAGCTTCGTAGGTCAACAAGAAATTGTCTACACCTGCGCCCCAGTTCCAACCAGTTTCATCATCCCAAGTAAATTTTACTTGGAAGTTAGCGTTTGCATAAGAAAGTACGTCTATAGCACCAGTGTTCGTGGGATTAACGTCGGCATCGTCAGCAAGGAATATTTCCTGCCAGGCACTACCGTCCCAAACTTCGCCACGCAATAGGCCAAGACCGATAAAATCCTGTATGGCGTAATCAAAAGATAATTCTGCGGAAGTTGCGCCGGTAAGATCATATACTGGAGACAGTAATTCTGCAATATTATCGCCAGAACCTGCTGCGTCGTCATCAAAAATGGCCGCATTTGTTGGGAAATCACCACCCGTTGGCATATCGCCCGAGCCAAATGACCAATCCGTAGAACCTAAAACAATGTTCGTTGACCAGCCGGCAGGAACTGAAGAACCTTCAAAATCTTCAGACTCAGTAAATGTTCCTACGCCACCAATACAAACTATTTCTGGAGCTGTAACGTCCTGAACAGTAACAGTAGCAGTACAAGTTGCTGTGTTGCCAGAGTTATCGGTTACTGTCATAACTACCGTATTTGCACCGGTCATAGAACAATCGAATGAAGAAACATCCAAGGTTAAAGATGCAATGCCACAATTATCTGTAGAGCCATTGTCAATATCTGCACCTGTAATGTTTGCTATACCGGTTACGGGATCAAGATCTATAGTAATATCTTGGCAAACTGCAACTGGATTTTCATTGTCCAATACCGTAACGTTAAAATCACAAGTAGAGGTATTGTTATCGCTATCGGTAACAGAAAGCGTAACGATAGTATTTCCAACCGGGAAAACAGATCCACTAGGTGGGGTGGCAATAATATTGGCAGAAATATTTCCATCCTCTGTATCAAAAGCAACACCGGCGAAATTCGCGACAGCACCGCAAGTACCAGGATCGTTGTTTACTACAATATCAGCAGGACAAGCGATCACCGGTGGATCACCCATTGTAATGGTTGGGAATCCAGAAATATTGAGTTCAAAATTGCCAGAGTTAGCGCTAAAGCCGTGTACCAAAACATAATATGTTGAAGAACCATCGGTCATAAATGTTACTTCACTTCTGTTACCACTAATAGTACAATCAGCGCCAGCATCATCATTAGCGGTTACGCAAGTTAATGCCCCGCAGCTGCCTGAAAATACTGAAAGTTTAGTATCGTATCCAACAGCAGAACAAGTGTTTATTGTAACGGAAGATCCACCTCCGCTAACATCTGTAAAGGAATACCAAACGCCAGGCGCGGTTACGCTTACAGCGTTACAGGCAACTGGAGTATCAACGGTTGCATTGCTTGTTGTGCCAGCTACCGTTCCATCACCTGTCAAAACAATTGCGTTTGCACACAAATCGTTCGCTGGCGGCGGGGGCGGCGTTAGATTCTGTAAGGTTGTAGTAAAACAAGTGGAAGCTGTTCCACAAGTAGGGAAAGGACTGGAATGGGTATGAAGCCTAATGGAGGTAACCGGCATGTTGTTTACCACCACTGGTGAAGGTCCGAATCCTAAGGGATTATTGCTTAAATCGGTAATGGTAACGTAAGCGGCAGATGAAGTAAATTGATAATTACTCCCTACCAACAACCCATTGATAGTGTTGTAATCCCCACCAAAATTACAAGTTGAAATTGATTGAACTGTACCATTGTTAACGGCCGTCCGGGTGAGGTACGGGACCGTTCCAATGCATTGACTGAATGCGCTGCCCACCGTAAAAAGAAACAGCATGAGCAAAAAGGTAATTTTTTTCATAATGATAATTTAAATTAATAGTTAAAATGTCGTTAAAAATACTTTAATTTATCTTAAGTGCCAAATTATTTGATGGCCGATCAGCCTTTATATACAGGGAATTCTTAAGGACTTTATCAAAATATTTTGCTCAATTCTGACTTAAATATTTGTATCCTAACCAGTTAAAAGAATTTATCACAATAAATAAAATTTACCGCAATATTTTATTATTTAAAGTATTCTTTTTAGGACTAAAAAAAGGGTTTGTATAAGGCTACCCTAAAATCAATAGTAGTTTTTTCCGGAAATTTATCCTTCATTTTTTTATAGGCAGCAAGACTACCTACTGCCCTATTTGCGGCACCGGATGGTGCAATTAAAGAAACAGTTTTTATGACTCTATCACTTTCGGGAAGCTGAAAAGTGTGGATACGCGGAATATTGTTCGAAACAAGTTGCATCGAAATATTATACTCCCGTATATTTTTTCGGAAAAAGTATTCCGGACCGTTTTTACTGTTGCCACCCGTGAAAAGCAAGGTGCCAATTTTAGGATGTTGCTTTAATATTGCAATTAAATCCCGCAACTCAACTTCCATCATTCCAATATCAGAAGCATCTATTTTTAGCCGTTTGGCGGAAGCCACCATGTCGCAAATCCCGATCCCTCTTTTCCTTAAAAATTGTTCGCGCTGTTCAATGGCCTGGGCGGTTGTTTCAAACTTTAAATCCAGGCCAAAGATTTTGTCCAAAATTTGCCACAACTGCCCGTCACGGCTGCCGTAACAAAAATCAACATCCCCTTCCTTCAATTCTCCCGTGGTAAACCGAGGGGGCGGCAAGGTACCAACAATAAGTTTTGTAGCGTTTTCAGGAATAAAGGGCGGATATGGGTGGATGTGGTGGAACAACAATTTGATTTACGATTTACTATTTGGGATTGTGGTTTGTGGTTTGTGGTTCGAAATTATGAATTGGTTTCACATTTAAAAATTATGGACATCACCGTATAAAAACCGGCTCATTTTCCTTTTCAGTATATTCTTCACTGTATGCGTAGCCATCATCATCAAAACCTTTCAAAGTTTCCAAGGATTCAATGTTTTCGTCAATGGCGAACCGGGCCATACTTCCGCGGGCCTTCTTTGCAAAAAAAGAAATTATTTTCAGCTCCCCATTTTTAAAATCCTTAAAAACCGGGGAAATAACGGGGACTTTTAATTTCTTTTCGTCTATGGCTCTAAAATATTCCACACTGGCCAGATTCAGAAAAAGTTCGTTCTCCTCAAGTTCATTGTTCAACGTTTCAGTTATTGTTTTCTTCCAAAAGGTATACAAATCCTTTTTTCGATTTATAGGTAGTTTTGTTCCCATCTCCAATCGGTAGGGTTGCATTAAATCCAATGGCCTTAACAAACCGTACATTCCGGAAAGGATGCGCAGAGAATCCTGCATTAAATCTAATTTTTCTGAAGGAATTGTATAAGCGTCCAAGCCTAAATAAACATCGCCGGCAAAAGCATAGATGGCCGGGCGGGCGTTCTGTTTCGTAAAAGGGATGTGGAATTCTTTATATCGCTGATAATTGAGCTCGGCCAACTTATCGCTAATGTCCATCAGTTTTGCGATGGCCGATTTACTTTTGTGTTCCAGTTTGTTGTTTATCAATTCGGCCTCTTTCAAAAATTTTGGCTGCGTGGCTCTCGTTGTTGGAAGTTTAGATTCAAAATCCAGCGTTTTCGCTGGGGAAATTACTATTTTCATGAATGTTATTTGTTTCAAAAATAATCAAAAGAATCTGTACGGCTAAATTCGCCTTCCATATGTTTTTCTTAATTTCAAACCTTTAAAAAAAACTTACAGCATTGAAAAAACCTTATTTTCCAGTTTATACCAGAGTAGGCCCAAACCCTGTGGCTGTATGCGAAAAATTGCCAGTTCAAGTATTTGAATATCCGTTTTTTAATGATGGCGCAGCCATGCAGCCACGCTCAAACCCAAAGCGAAAGGAACTACGTCTTCAAGCTGACCCTATTTTTCCGAATCAAGAATTTTTAAAATTGAAAGGCTTTATTTTCCACACTTCCCATTGTGGCTCTACGCTACTGTCCAACATGCTCAAAAGTTCAAAACAAACGCGGATAGTTGCCGAAACGGAAGCCATTAATGGTCTGCTGCTTTCGGCCATTTTCTATAAACTGGACAAAGAGGAGGTTTTGCGTGGCCTTACAACTATTGTTTCCGCTTACCTGCAACCTTTGGGAAATGCGAAAAACGTAATTTTCAAATTAACTTCTTGGAATATATTTTTTATCGAATTGTTCCAAAAAGCCTATCCAAATGTTCCATGGATTTTCATCGAAAGAAATTCTGCCGATGTGGTGAAAAGTCTCTTAAAAAACGGACGCGGATTTGTGGAATGGTGGTACCACCCTACTGATTTGCTTCAGAAATATTTCTTGGGAAAAAACCCGCAACCAGAAACCTTTGATGCCTATCTTTTCGAAATGGTGGAAGCCCATAAAGCTGCAGCTCAAAAAGGAAATTCTTCAAATAAATTGGCGTTGGAATATCCCGATTTCATCAATGAATTTGAAAGCCGGGTGCTCCTCCATTTCAACTTAAATTTTACAAATACGGAACTCGAAGTTGCTTTGGAAAAAACAAAATTCGATGCCAAAAGTATTGAGAAAAGTGAATTTCTTAAAGATGAAGAGACTGTTTAGTTACCGAGCCGATGCCCTTATTTCTAAGGTTTCGAAGACTTGATCGATTCCTTTTTTGGAATCGGAAAGCACAATAAGCATATCATCCGCTTCAATTATAGTCGCGCCATTGGGGGTTATATATTTGTCATCTCTCTTTATCATTGCAATTATTGCGCTTTTCGGAAATTGTAGCTCCACGATTTGTTTGCCAACCGCAATATTTCCATTATCAATCCCAATTTCGCGCATTTCGGTTTTGGGGTGTTCCAAAAGAAATTCGTCAGTCGGATCCTTCGGCTTTGCTTTTGCTGGAAGTGACACGTGCAACCATTTCGCTACAATGGAAAGCGTGGTACCCTGAATTAAAATGGAGGTCAGCGAAATGAAAAACACAATATTAAAAATCATACTTGCCTTATCAATCCCCGCCAAAAGAGGATAGGTGGCAAACACAATGGGCACCGCCCCGCGCAGTCCCACCCAGGAAATATAAAAGCGTCGGCGCAGTTTCATCTTAAAGGGAATCAAGCTTAAAAACACGCTGATTGGCCGGGCCACCAGCATCAAAAACAATGAAATGACCAGCCCAATGCCAACTACGGGCATAATATGGGTGGGCGTTACCAAAAGTCCCAAGGTTAGGAACAGCACAATCTGCATCAGCCACGCCAGTCCGTCAAACATTTTCAGGATGGTTTTTTTGTGGATTAAGTATTGGTTTCCCAAATAAACCGCACAAATATAAATGGCCAAAAATCCGTTGCCGCCCAAAAAATCCGTTGCCGAAAACGTAATAAACATAAGCGTTATGACGAGCACGGGATATAACCCTTCAAAATCCAGTTTAATTCTGTTGATTATTATTTTGCTGAGTTTTCCAAAACCGAAGCCGGCAATTCCGCCAATAATCATTTGCTGGAAAAACATGGGAATCATCGAGGCCAAACCTTGGTCCTGATTCACGACCAAGCCCAAAAATGCAATGGTGAGCACGTATGCCATCGGGTCGTTACTTCCGCTTTCCATTTCCAGAGTTGGGCGCAAATTGGTTTTAAGGGCAAGATTTTTCGATCTTAAAATAGAAAATACCGCCGCGGCATCTGTGGAAGAAACAATACTTCCCAAAAGCAGACTTTCGTAAATGGTAAAATCGGTAATAAAATACACAAAGCCGCCAAGGGTCAATGCCGTGAGCAGAACGCCTAATGTAGAAAGGGCGATTCCCTCTTTCATTACGGGTTTCACGGTTTTCCAATCGGTGTCGAGCCCTCCGGAAAACAATATGAAATTCAACGAGATTACGCCTATCAATTGCGAAATATGCGGATCGTCAAAAGTTATTCCGCCTATGCCGTCCTCTCCGGCAAGCATTCCAATTCCTAAGAATAGCACCAAAGTGGGAACGCCAAATTTATACGAAGTTTTACCCGCAATTATGCTTATGAAAAGCAACAGCGACCCAATAAGCAGAATGTTTTCAATGGTTAAGGTCACTAAAATAGAAGTTTTTAAAAGTTGGATTTTTGCGAAAATACAAATTTTAAAAAGTAATTCCGGCCGAAATCATTCCTCAACCAAAAAATACTTCCGAGAGATTTTAAACGCAGATATTTAACAAATAGCCTTAATTTTGCCAAGGCTATTAATTTTGAAATGAAAAACAATCCTTTGGAACTCCGCACGGTTAACGTTACCCGCTACATTACGCCTCTTCGGGAAGGCGGTTCCCTGCCTGCTCTGGCCGAAGCGGATGACGATTTTAAATATGTTTTGAAATTTCGCGGCGCGGGCCACGGAGTAAAAGCATTGATTGCCGAATTGCTAGGAGGAGAAATTGCACGAACTTTGGGCTTAAAGGTTCCCGAGCTTGTGTTCGCAAACCTCGACGAAGCATTTGGGAGAAGTGAAGGCGACGAGGAAATACAGGATTTATTAAAAGGAAGCCGAGGCTTGAATCTTGCGCTTCATTTTCTTTCCGGCGCGCTCACTTTTGATCCGGTAGTAACGCAAGTGGATGAAAAACTGGCATCAAAAATTGTTTGGCTGGATTCCTTCACAACCAATATTGACCGCACAGTAAAGAACACCAATATGCTTATGTGGCATAAAGAATTGTGGCTTATAGATCACGGCGCTACATTTTATTTTCACCACTCGTGGGACAATTGGGAAAAAGCTGCCACTAGCCCATTTCCGTATATAAAAGACCACGTTCTTTTGCCACAGGCTTCGGCCGTAAATGTTATAAATTCTGAATTGATTGCACTATTGCCGAATGAAAAATTGCGGGAAATAACAAATCTAATCCCTTCCGATTGGCTGCAGTGGGAAGGCATTGAAATGAATTCCGAAGAAATTAGGGAAGTATATTATCAATTTTTGCTGATGAGAAGAAACAATGCAAACAACTTTGTAAAACAAATTCAGGATGCCCGGGAAAAACTTGTATGAATATGCGGTTATACGTTTGGTGCCTCGCGTGGAACGGGAGGAATTTCTGAACGTGGGGATAATTCTGTTCAGCAAGGGCGCGAAATTTTTAAACTGCAAACACCAAATCGATGTCGAAAAACTTAAACTTTTTTCTTGCGAGTTGGAGGTTGGAGAAATAGAAAACAATTTAAAAGCCTTCGGAAAAATTTGTTCCGGTTTAAAAGACGGAGGTCCAGTGGCGCAATGGGAAAAAGCCGATAGGTTCCGATGGTTAACCGCACAGCGCAGCTCCTCACTTCAAACCTCGCGACCGCACAATGGGTTTAGCGATGACTTAGACGCTACCTTGGAACGTCTTTTTTCAGAATTGGTTTTATAAAACCTTTGCTGCCAAATACCGCTGCACTTCGTAAATATCAATGCTTTTGTTGAATTTTTTGCTCACCGTTGGCAAGTCTTCGCTAGAAATCCAAATTTTCAGTTCGGCGTCCAAATCAAATGTGCCCGCCGTTTCCAACGAAAATCTTGAAATGTGCTTATAGGGCAAACATTTATATTCTGCCTTACTTCCTGTTAATCCTTGCACATCTATTAAAATCAAGCGTTTGTTCGTAAACATAAACACATCGCGAAAAAGCGAGAAACCAAGTTCCACTACTTCGCCAGCGATTAACAGTCGACCGTATTTCTCATTTAATTTTTCTGCGGAAACCTCACTTGCGTTTCCTAGTATTTTTCCAAATAAACTCATTTTTTAGATTTTTAGATTGTTGGATGATTGGATGATTGGATGATTGGATGATTGGATGATTGGAAATATAAGAATTTGATACTTGTTTATTGTTAAGTGATAATCATTCTTTCCATTGCTGTAATTCCTTCAAGTAAATATACGATTCCACAAAATCAACCTGCTCCTGCCCTGCCATTTTCTTCAACAAATTCAATGCTGAAATATAGCTCACAAGATTTCCATTTGAAGATAAAAACTTGCCATCTTCCACAAATCTCACAACACTATCATTTTGAACATTTAGGTTCGGATAGTTCTTTTGAAGCTCTTCGCCACCGCCGATCCATGTAACGATTTTTTTACCATCGGCAATTCCGCTTTCACCAATTAAATGTGCGCCCGCGCAATTGCTCACAGTGTATTGTGTGTTTTTGTTTTGCTCCTTTATAAAGTTTATGATTGCCGAATTGTGTACCTGGGCATACATATCATAAGCGCTCGGCACGAAAAGCACATCGAGTTTCGGGCAATTTTCAAAAGTATAATCCGGAACTATTTTCAAACCTTCCTCGCTCACGATTGCATCTGCAGTTTCTGCAATGGTTATTACATTGAAAAGCTGCTTCCCGTCTTGTGTAGGTTTTGCGAAAACATCTATCGTTGCCGTAACTTCAGTTGTCAAAACGCCATCGTACATCAACAGTCCGATAATTGGCAGGCTATCGTTTATCTTTTTTAATTCCTCGGCTTTCGTGTTGAATATAGGGTTTTGAGCTTCCAGCGATTCCGAAGAATTATCTATTTCCGTTTTGTTTTTACACCCCATAACGGCAATTGCTATTGCCAAAAATAAAATACCCAGCTTTTTCATAGTTAATTGCTTATAGGTTTATGAGTGCTTATGGCCATTCGGTTCCAAGCGTTTATTGTTGTTATCGCCATTATTATTTGCGAAAAATAGTTTTCGTCAAAAAATTCGAGCGCTTTCTTATAGGTTTTTGAAGTTAATCCATTTTTGTGAATCAAGGTAACTTCTTCCGTAATTTGAAGCAAAACCCTTTCCTCTTCAGTGAAAAGTTCCGTTTCGCGCCAAGCATTTAAAAGGAATATTCTTTGTTGGTTTTCACCCAATTTCAGTGCGTCTTTGGTGTGCATATCAATACAAAACGCACAACCATTTAATTGGGAAGCCCTAATCTTTATCAGCTCTTTGTGGGATTTGCTCAATTGGCTTTGTTGCAGATATTTTTCCAAAGCAAACATTGCTTTGTAAGCGTTCGGCTCTACTTGGTCTATTTGAATTCTTGTTTCCATTTTGAAGGGTTTTAATTTGTTTCAACAAAAGTAAAACCCATACTTTGGAAAAAACTTAAGCTGGTTTAAGAAAACTTTTTGCTTTTTATTTCGCTTAAATATTCCGGCGTCAATCCCAGATAGGAAGCAATTAAATACTGCGGAACTCTTTGAATAAACTCGGGGAACTGACGGCGGAAAGCGAGATACATTTCTTCCTTTGAGAAATCGAAAATATATTTTACGCGCATCTGTGCAGCGCCACACGCTTTTTCAAACACGTGTCGAAAATATCGTTCCAGCTGCGGAAAGTTTTTTAATAGAAGTTCCTGTTTTTGAAAATCGATGCAAAGCACTTCGGAATTTTCGACGGCTTGAATACAAAACTCGGTTTTCCGATTTTGCAGAAATGCGAGATTGTCAGTCAGCCACCAATTTTCCAATGCAAATTGAAGGGTTTGCTCTGCTCCTTTTTCATTGGTGTAATACATTTGTAGACAACCCGTTAAAACGAAAAAATGCCGATTGCAAATACTTCCAGCTTCCATCAAAATTTCCTTTTTTCCGAATATTTTTATTTCGAAAAAAGAAATTATTTCATCAAATTCCGATTCACTTATATCAGTGAATTTATTGAGATGGTTGAAGAATTGATTGCACATTCAAAAAAATTTGTTTTGATGACTTAAAGGTAAATTTAATTAGAAACACACAACCATATCTCCTCAAAAAATCCAATAATCTAAAAATCAAACCTTCAAATCAATCTCCCTCAAATTTTCAATTCTATTGCGCTGAAGGAAATCGTCGATGGTTTCAAAATGCTCAATCACGCGTTTGTCCTTAAATTCAAACACTTTTTCTGAAAGGCCCTGCAGGAAATCGCGGTCGTGGGAAACCAAAATCATTGTCCCATCAAACTGTAACAATGCTTCCTTCAAAACATCTTTTGACTTTAAATCCAAGTGGTTTGTAGGTTCATCGAGAATCAAAACGTTTACGGGCTCCAGCAATAATTTCACCATCGCCAAACGTGTTTTTTCACCTCCGGAAAGCAATCCCACTTTTTTGTCAATAGCATCTCCGCTGAACATAAATCTTCCAAGAACATTCTTGATCTGCGTTCGGATATCGCCTTTTGCAACCTCATCAACAGTTTGGAAAACGGTAAGTTCCTTATCCAAAAGTGCGGCTTGGTTTTGGGCAAAATAACCCACTTTGGCATTGTGCCCCAAAGCACATTTTCCCTCGAAATCAATTTCGCCCATTATGGCTTTTATCATTGTGGATTTTCCTTCGCCGTTCCTGCCCACAAAACTCACTTTTTCACCGCGGGAAATGCTCATATTTGCATCCTTGAAAACTACTTGGTCGCCATATTTTTTAGTCATCCCCTCAACCACCACCGGATAATCGCCACTGCGCTGCGCCGGCGGAAAACGTAATGCCAAAGCCGAAGTATCAATTTCATCAATCTCGATTATTTCCAATTTTTCGAGCATTTTTTCACGGCTATTCACTTGGTTGGTTTTGGAATACGTGCCCTTAAAACGTTCAATAAACTGCTGGGTTTCTGCGATGAATTTTTGTTGCTCTTCGTATGCTTTTATTTGGTGCGACCTTCTGTCAGCACGTAATTGCAGATAATGACTGTAATTTGCTTTGTAATCATAAATCCTTCCCATTGTTACTTCAATGGTTCGGTTGGTGATATTATCGATAAATTTTCTGTCGTGCGAAATTACGATTACGGCTTTTGCTTTGTTTATAAGAAAATCTTCCAACCAAATAACCGATTCAATATCAACGTGGTTTGTGGGCTCATCGAGCAAAATCAAATCCGGTTTGTGAAGCAGCAGTTTTGCAAGTTCAATCCGCATACGCCATCCGCCACTGAATTCGGAAGTTGGACGGTGCAGATCACTTCTTTTGAAACCCAGACCGCGAAGGGCCTTTTCAACTTCGGCTTCGTAATTTATTTCTTCGAGCGCATAATATTTTTCACCGAGTTCGGCTACTTTAGTAATGATGTTCATGTAAGCATCACTCTCATAATCGGTGCGGGTTTCCAGTTCTTTGTTCAATCGGTCCATTTCGTCCCGCATTTCAAAAATCTGTTTGAAGGCTTTTGAGGCTTCCTCAAAAACCGTTGCGGTATCGTCCGTCAATAAATGCTGCGGAAGATAGGCGATAACGGCATCTTTCGGCGCACGTACGTTGCCACGCGTTGGTTTCTGTTCGCCGGCTATTATTTTCATCATCGTACTTTTTCCCGCGCCGTTTTTTCCCATTAAGGCAATTTTGTCGTTTTCGTTCACAACAAAGGAAACATCGCTAAAAAGTGTATCGCCACTAAATTCAACCGCCAGGTTATCTATTGAAATCATAGTAAATTTTTGAGGTTGCAAAACTATTAAAATCCAGCTTAGGTTTTCGTTTTAAATTCACCAACATTTTTTAATTCGCTTCGCCTGTGGAAAGTTAGCATCTTTAATTTGTTAACAGTATTTTAAGATATTTTTATATTTTTGTCGCCAACCTTTTTAATTATGATTTACCAAACTTACCGAATCCTCCCAATTTATTTTCTCTTAGTTCTTGGCGTACTATCCTGCCAAAAGGACGACGAAGCTGAAGTTACCGCGAATATTTCAACGTTTCATCAATCGGGGCTGCTGGGAGGTTCCATCAATATTGAAGGCACCAATTTTGAACATGGAATGATCCAAGTATTTTTTGATTTGGAAGAAGCCGAAATAATACAACTAACCTCAACTGAATTGCAGGTAATGGTTCCGAGAAGCTTGGAACGTTACAACCCAATTCTAAAAGTAATCGATTTAAAAAACAACAGAACGATACTGGAAAATACTTTCCATTTAGAAACACCGCAAATAACGGGGTATAGCGCAAATACTGTGACTTTTGGGGAAAATTTGACTATTGAGGGATTTCATTTTGACCTGCATCAAGATTTTGTAAAGGTTACCGTTAACAATGTTCCGGCAATAATTGTAGATGCAGATCTGGGCAACGTTGTCATTAATATTCCCACCAATATTGATACTTCTGAACTTGAAATAAAACTCACCGCCCAATTGCAGGAAGTTACGAGTACAATATCGCTTACCTTAAAAACTCCCATAATTCAAGAAGTGGTGCAAGAGGAAGTATACATTAGCGGCACTTTAGAAGTGATAGGAGCCAATTTTAATCCTGATTACGAAAAAGGCAAAGTTTTCATCAATGATATTCCCGCCTATTTTACTTCCCAAAATGATAAACTATTTATTGATGTACCCGCCGGTCCATTTTCTGAATTTAGATTTACGGAAATACGCTATGAAACTGCGGGGCTTTCCACAACATTTGCCTGCGACGTGGCAATAAAGGATAACTCCATTATGGTAGATGCAAATGACTATGGACCAAACTTTATCTTTGTTCACGACAATGCTGCGTATAGTTTTGTGATGACGCAAACTGAACCGGAAAACCACTACGTGTTAAAGAAATTTGAATCAAGTGATGAAAAATGGCATCAGGTTTCCAACTTTGAATATATTGGCTATTTAAATGACGTAGTTTACGACGAGGAAGATACCGCTTATCTGTATGTTCGCGATGATTCCGAAACCCCTATGCGCCTTGTGGCCTTCAACCTGAATACATTTTCCGAAACAATTATGCCACTGCCCTCCCCTTCGGAAATTATTTATCCAATATTGTTTACGGTAGGCCACAATCTTTATTTCGTGAGTGGCAAGTATTACAACAATGGCAATCCAACCGTTTCAAGGGAAAAATTCAAGTTTACCAAATCTACCGGCCAATGGGAGTCGCTGCCCGAAAGTACCTTTAGCGAACTTCCTTTGGTTGACATTTATGGCGGAGGAACTGCCACTGCATATTTTGATGAAGGCAAAAGATATATAAATTATGGGCTTCACGATAAAACCTTCGTAATACATCCAGACCTTTCCGTAACTGTTCTGAACAGACAGATTTTCTTTATCTACCAAAACACCCCATTGGGTGGTCGATATAATTACACAGACACGCTGTATAATATGATAACCCAACAGGGAATGAATATTTATTATGGCAATTTTAGATATAGGGTTTATAATTTTTTTGTGCTTAATGGCGAAGTCTATTTCCACGGAAGTAGAAACAACGTAAACAACACCACCACTAACCGATTGCGAAAGGAAATACTCAATGAAATATTATAAGAACCTACTTTGCCTGGCATTTGCCATCCTTACATTAATAAGCTGCAATACCTCAGACGACGAATCAAATGGACCATTAAGGGTGGAGATTACAAATTTCCAGCCTTCATATTCCCAAATGGTTCTCGATTGGCGGCTCTCAAAGCCAGAAAATATTATTATCCAGGGTATCTCGGTTATGCGGCAGACTTCAGAAGATTTTTCGTATCCGGAAACAATAGACAACATTCCTTCGAACAGTGAAACCTATACCGATCTTGACGTGCCCTATTACCCAGAAGTATCCTACTTTTTAAGTATAGATTACCGCGATGACAATCAGCCAGAATTGGGAATGCAAACCCTGGAAAGTGAATTGAAAACCTTCACCAGAAATATTGTGCTCATAAAAACAGTGCCATACCAAGTAAAGCAGGATCCATTGAATCCGGATGATTTTCATTTAATTGACCGAATGGACCAAAATCTATTGAAAAAATACAACGCCATCCAAAATTCCATCGTGGCAGAAAAATCTTTTGATAATGCCTTTAGCTATTACAATCGGTTTTTTATACGAAACAGTTTATTGTTCTTCGTCAATTCCTATGGTCACATCGACCAGCTAAACACCGCGGATTACGAAACGCAAGCCAATTACCAATTGAACGTTCGCAATAGGGTGAATGCTTTTTCCGTAAACGCCGATAGGCTTTATTATATTGACGGGGAGGTAATAAATTTTATGACCTTGTCCACGGGAATAAGCACAAGGCTTGGTTGGGGTTTCAATCCCGAAGAAATGATCGCGCTGAATGATACCGACATTTTGTGCATCTATGACGGGTTCAATTCAACGGGCGCGACCATTTATGAGTTTACCCCGCAAAACTGCCCGGGAACTTCCTTCTGCGATCCCGTAAACCTTGCCTACACCGATGGGGCTTTGGATGGCAATGATGTGGATGCCAATATTCTTGCAATTAATAGTAGCCAAACCCAATTGGTTACAGGACGGGACGGCAATATTTTTAGAATGAGCGATCTTTCCAAACTTGCGAGTCTTTCCACAATTGCGGGAGAGCCATATTTTCAATTTGCATATGACTCACAAAACAATATTTATGCTACCGTACAGGGCAAAAAACTTATCCATAAATTTAAGGCCAACACTTTTGAACTGCTTGAAACCATTGAAACCAAGCTATATCCGCTTTATCCATTGATTACCAGTAATGGCCTTTACGTTATTGGGGGCTATTCTCCCGTTTCCTATTGGGGCCCTTATGAGAATTTCTCTTTCAATGTTGAATGTGCTATTGAAATTTTTTGATGGAAGCCGGGCAAATTGTAAGTTTTCTTCTTAAACTTCCATGGTAGCTATCTTCGCACAGGAGTAAGGGTGTTATTTGTATATATAATTTGTAAATTCCACCTTCATTAAACTCCCCGAATTACAATCGCCCTTAAATTCCTACGCAAAACCTATGTGATCCTTTAATTTTTCAATCACATTTGCATGGCTTTATATCATTTTTTAAACGACCGGTTTCTGCGCTTAGAGGGAAGGCTATACAGCGGAAACCTGTCCGAGGTTCAATTTAAAATAGAAGCTGCCTTGGACAAAACCCAAACCCTTATTGTAGATCTCGATCCCTTGGAAAAATTTGATGCCGCAGGGGCATACATGCTTTATATTGCGTCAGAAAAAGCAAGGGAAAACAACAAAAAGATTATCCTATTCTGCAAGGAAAATGAAAAGGTAAAGCAGGTATTTTCATTCGTCGGCATTTCCTATTCCATAAAACTCTCCCCCCCGACTTTAAAGGTATTTTGACTTGTTAATGATGCAATAATTGGCTATGTTTACCGGGCAAGCAAAAAGTTTCCAAATGCCTAATATTTATATATTCTGTAAGAGCAAACGTAACCAGATTAGGTGGCGGAAACCCTTGTTTTCTCACTTTAAACTGAAAATCATCTTTCCGAATTAAGGCACACCTGCGAGTGTGCCGTAACGGTTTCCTTTTTTTAAAGCTACACCCAAAATTTGAGCATCATTATATGGGCTCGCTACTCGCTTTATGAATTTTTACGGAAAGGAAAACGGGGTGTTAATTTCAAATTTAAAGTAATTGTATCATGGCAAAAGGAAAAAATCTAAGAAGCTCCTCGAAAGATGCAAAAGCATTGAAACAGGAAAAAATAATGAAAAAACTGGAAGAAAAGAAGATGAAAAAACGCAAATCGCGCGTGTAGTCTTTGTTTTTGAATAGTTGGTTTGATGAAGAACAGGGGCCAATGTCAGAACAACATGTTTTGACAGGCCCTTTTTCGATTTTGTACATCGCTGCAAACCCATCGTCTAAAACTTATAGCTAAAACACATCCAATAAAAAACCCGCACTTTTCAGCACGGGTTCCTTCAAATTAAGTGGGGAGAAATGAGCCATTGGCTCAATTCAAATATAATAAAAAAATTAAACAGTAATCACCGGTTTCAAAAATACCCTATTTTGAATGCAGATGATTAAAAATGAGCAGTCAAAGCAAGGATGAAATTCCTGCCTGCACCCGACAAGCCGGAACTATAAGGTCGGTAACGCTGGTCCGTCAAATTTTCGATACCCCCACTAATATCAAAAGTATCGGTCAATCTATAAAGCGCCTTAAAATTTAAGGTGTGCCAAGATGGAGCATAGGGATTTCCATTTTCATCCAAAGCATAAATTTCTGTTTTGTCCTTTTCCTCTTCCGGAAGGTCATCAAAATCACGTTTCGCCTGGAAATTTACATTCAATTCCATGCTTAATTTGTTCGCATTATAATTTAATCGCGAAACCCCGAAAAATGGAGATGCATGGCGAGATGGGCTGGTGTCGCCGTTATCCAGCTCCTCTTCCCCTTTTTGAAAATTAACGTCTGTAGAAAAACCAAAACCCTGTGGCAATTTCACTTCTACCCCCGCTTGCACCCCATATACATGGGCAACTGCGGCATTTTGAATGGCCTGCACTTGACTCATTTCCCCTTGGTACATAATACTGTCCTGTCCATTAAGGGTATAATCCCGCCGCACCATCGCATCCTTTAAATGCGTATAATAACCTGTAACGTCCAGTTTCACTATATTACCGAATACCTTGGCAAATCCAAGATCGGCATTATAGGCATATTCCGGCTTCAAATCAGGATTCGGGACCACCACATTGCCAGGTTCGGAATCGAAAACCTTGCCTACATCGTCCACATTGGGCGCTCTAAAAGCACTCCCCAAATTTGCACTAATCACCCACGTGTCCGAGGGTCGGTAAACTCCACCAATGCTCCCGGTTAATGCGCCGTTGTTCAGTTTGGCTTCCGAAAATGGAAACGGATAAAAAGTAGTATCAAATTCTGAATCCAACAATACCAAATTATATCTGGCGCCTGCACTTAAGGTGAAATTATCTGCCACCTTAAATTCATCCGTTACGTAGGCCGCCATGGATTGCCACTTGGATTGTGGATACCGAGCCGGCCCGACTTTCGAAATTCCTGTTGTAATATCGGTCAACTCCCCGTCGGAATCCACATCATTCAATACGTATTCAGCACCGTAAAATAAGGTGTTGCGTTCGCCCGTAGCTTTCATAAAATCCAGATTTACGGAATAGGCGCCCACTTCTTCACTCTGTGTATTTCGCTCGGACTTGTTGAAATTCCTATCGATCCTACTCTCCTCAAACCATTGATGTGCCAAACGAAGGCTCATTTGATCGAATACTCTATTGTTCGCCATATAGTTTATGTTCAGATTGTTCATCATCCAAATCTGTGGGCCATAACTCCATTCGGCATAGCGCGCGGTGCCATTTCTAACCCTGTTATGGCGGTCATATCTGCCATAAGGTGAGGTTTCGGAAAAGTGGAAACCATATTGAAAATCCCAATTTTCGTTTGGCTGAAAACGAATTTTCTGCATCATATTGATTTGCGAATAAGCCGAGGGAATCTGCAATAACTTGTCGTCCTGAGTTATTACAACATCAGTACTATCCTGCCTTTGTACATAATAATCCTTTATATAATCCTCGGGGCCGTGGCTACCTTGCCGTAAATTATCATAGTCCCACGAACTAATACTTGTTACGAATGCCCATTTCTTAAAACCCAAATTCACATCAAAATGGCCTGTTTTCTCATTATTGGCAGATGCGTAACGCGCCGTGGCCTTGCCGGAAATAAAAGGCTTTTCCGATAAGGAAAACTGAGGCGTCAAGGTTTGAAAACTCATCACCCCGCCTATGGCATCACTTCCGTAGATAACGGAGCCGGGACCAAAAAGCACCTCGGTATTTTCAATGGCGAAGGGATCCAAATTGATAACATTCTGCAGGTTTCCGGAACGGAAAATAGCAGTGTTCATACGCACCCCATCCACCGAATATAACAATCGACTAGTAGCAAAACCCCGTATCATTGGGCTGCCGCCACCTTGCTGGCTCTTTTGGATAAAAACTTCTCCCGAAATGCCTAAAAGATCTGCGGCCGTTTGTGGATTTTGAAGCGCCACGTCCTTTGCGGAAATCGAGATGATTTTTGAGGGCACATCATCACTGCTTTGTCGCCAGCGCGAACCCGAAATAACCACTTCCTCTAAATTCAAATTAGTCGTTTCCAGCGTAACACTGAAGCCTTCGGATTCCAGTTCGACATAACTTTTTACAATTGTTTTGTAGCCCAAACTCCTAATTTCAATTCTTTCCACATCTCGAAAGGCGGAAATATCCGCTTGACCTTTGACATTTGTTGTAGCATAAAGATTGGTCTTTATATTGGCTAGGGTAACCAATTCAATAGGTTCATTGGTCCCTTGCTCTGTTATGGTTACGGTTTGGCTATAGGCTGTGCCCATAAAGCCGAACAATATCCATATAATGAATATTTTTTTCATGTTTTTGCTTCATTTAATTAACGTGCCATAAAAGCACAATAGTTCGTGCTGCCATTCTGCGGCAGCAAGGAAAATTTTAGATCTATTGGAATGTTAACTTATTTTGGGAGGCGGAGTTGGTGGCGAGTTTTGAAGGGAATCAAATATAGTTGCCAGCATTTCATTTTCACAAACCAACACTATTTGTTGTGGCTGTTTTGCTTGCCATTTAAACGGCACATTGCAGAAAAAAGACCATAAATAATTGTGGAAATTCTGTTGGTTTCGCTGGTTTTCCTCGTTCTGATCGAAGGCAGACGCCACCAGCTTTTTCAGTTTCTTGTTGAGTTTTGTTTCCTCATGGTCCCACCAACATGTGTAAAAAATGGAATCTCCTTTCATTTCGGTGGAAACAATATCATACATCTGCCCGTCATATTCAAATTCCTTGGAATGTTCCCAACGCAGTTTTGTTTTAGTTTCCGTTTTGGTAAACTTTAAAACAACCAATTCCTTTTTGTCCAGTCCCGCAATCATCTTCCATTTTATTTCCCGCTTGATGGCCGATTTTTCAAATTGCATATAAAAATAAAGGGTTGCAGCTGGGGCAATCAGAATGAAAAGCAGTATCAGAGCAATTAACCTTTGTTTCAACTGGACATTAATTATAATTCAAATGTCGTAAAATTGACTGTATTCAGCCACGCATTTCCAATTTTTTCAGTGTCGGCATAAATGTGAAGGGAAAATTCTACTTCTAAAATATTCCTCGCACTACTTCTTTTTAATCAAACTCCAGGTTTTCTTAACGCCCATAACTATCATCAGACATAGAAACCCCACTATAAGTCCGACAATAAATTCAGTTAACATGGAAGGCAATTGGGGCAGGAAATGATGGAAAAAATCTATATTATGAACAAATATCCCTCCCGAAACCAAAAGTAAGGCAATGGTGCCAATTACGCTAAGACTTTTAATTACCTTCGGAAGTGCCTGAACTAAGATATTGCCTAATATTCTTGAAAAACTTTTTTCACTTTTGCTTCGTTTTATAAGCTTAAACCCAGCTTCATCCATACGAACAATTAGGGCAACTATGCCATATACACCAACCGTGGCAAGGAGGGCAATTACGCAAACCACCATAATCTGCGTGCCAATGGGTTGTGTAACGACCGTGCCCAAAGCTATGATAACGATTTCCAATGAAAGTATAAAATCCGTAACAATGGCCGATTTTACCCGTTCCTTTTCAATGGCCAAAATTTCACTTTCGGTAAGACCTTCCGCTACTAACGATTCATCGGCCTTTGGATGCGGAAAGAAGAATTCATAAATTTTCTCGGCCCCTTCATAGGCCAAATACAGGCCTCCGAGCACTAAAACTATTGTCACCGCCCAAGGCAAGAAGGCACTCATCAAAAATGCCAAAGGGAGGATGATCAATTTATTCAATAATGATCCTTTGGTTATGGCCCATAAAACGGGAATTTCTCTCGTTGATGCGAATCCCGAAGCTTTTTCGGCATTTACGGCCAGATCGTCCCCTAAAATACCCGCCGTTTTTTTGGCCGCAACCTTGCTCATCATGGCAACATCATCCAGCAATGCGGCAACATCATCCAAAATTGCGAAAATACCTGAAGCCATACGTTTATTAGTTTAGTTATCTAAAATTCAAAATTTTTTCTGATCACTTCAATCGGAAAAGTATCGGGTAAAATTATAAAATAAAACCAGTCCATTGTTATGGGACCGCTCAAATTACGGATATAATCTCTCCAATTTTTTTTCAAATTGAATAATATTTTTTCTACCGTAACACATAAATATTTTTTAGTCCTCGTGCTTCGCCTCCGCATATTTCAGGAATTCCAAAATCCTTCTGTTGATCTCATCTTCCTGGTCCACCGACAGGAAATGGCCCGAGTTCGCCACAATACCTCCGTGAAAATCTGGGAATAACCGTTTGGCCCTCTTGATGGAGTGTTTGTTGTTGAGCATGTCATTATCGCCAACCAAAACCAGAACTGGCATTTTGAGCGACCGTAGCTTTCTCCCGCCGAAGGGCACCATTTGTGGAATAAATTTGTTCACCGAATCATTTTTTCTTCCCTGCCGGTATTGTTCCAAATAATCGGGATTGATTTTGGAAGTATCGTTGGTGAGTGTTTCCATTGTTCGCGAAATGCCTCGCTCCGTAGAGTAGAAAATATTGAATGTATTTTTTAGCAATTTCCAACTGATGGGAATCCATATCAATGTTTGCACGGGACTCAACAAAACCAAACCTTTAATATCCTTGGTGGAGTTCAGCGCCAAATTTGTTGCCAACCATCCACCCCGGGAAGGGCCCATAACGTAAAAGGAATTTAAATTTAAGGCCGAAAAAATCTCGTCGTACCAAAGATTAATATGGTCAATTTTGTTGATATTTTCCGTTTTATAGGATTTGCCCGGCTCTATAATCAGGTCTATGGCAAAAAGTCTATATTCCTGCGATAACTCCCGCGAATGGGAATACCACATAGTGGAACTGCCACACATGCCATGCAACAAAATTATTGGCGTTCCATTCTTTGGGCCGCTGGTAATAACGTGGGCAATACCTTTAGAGGTGGGCACATAAAGTTCTTCAAAGGGCACTCCCCAATCTTCCAAAGTTTTGTTATAGGCATCAAAATAAATTTTTCGCTCGGGCGTGGGATTGGCAATATAATCGGGAACTATTTTAAACTGGGAGTATTCATCCTCTTGTGCTACTTCCACATCCGCTTGTGAAAAACCAGAAATAAAAGAAAGGAATAGCAAGGGCAGTAAAAAAATATATTTCATTCAAAATTGAATTTGCGGAGGTTTTGAGCCGATAAAATTCATCAAACAAAATTTAAATCCAATAAGGTTTTGCAGGGTTTTAACAAACGCAAAGGTTTGGAAAAAGTTCCAAAAAAAACTTCCGAAATATACTCAAGTAATGAATATATTTCGGAAGCATTCTATTTTATTCTGAACAACTCGGTTTAAATATTACCGGTTATTTCGATAACGTAAGCTCTTCAATAATATGGCTAGCTCCCGCTAATTTATCTATCAAAAATAAAACATAGCGAATGTCCACATTAATGGTGCGCTGCAATTGGTCGTCAAAAATAACATCACCCGCCATAGCTTCAATGTTACCGTCAAAGGCCAAGCCTATAAGTTCACCTTTCCCGTTCAACACGGGAGAGCCGGAATTTCCGCCGGTAATGTCATTATCGGTCAAAAAGTTAACGGGCAAATATCCATCGGCATCGGCATATTGTCCAAAATCTTTGTTCTCATAGAGTGCTATCAGTTCTTTCGGCATATCAAATTCATCATCGCCCGGCTGATATTTTGCTACGGTACCTTTTAGGGTGGTGTAGTAATTTTTCGCGGCATCATTGCGCTTGTCTGCCGGCAGGGCTATCACTTTGCCGTAAGTAAGGCGAAGGGTACTGTTGGCATCGGGATAATATTTTTCGTCCGGATTTTGAAGTCGCATCCCTTGGACCATCAATCTGTAGGCACGCTCAAAATCATTGTTCAATTGCTTTTCCTCTGCACTCTCGTAACGGTAGTGCTTCATTAAATCTGTGGAAAGCTTATACAATGGGTCATTCTGTATAACTTCCGCCTTTGGATTTGCCATAAAGTTCTGCAGTTTCTCTTTGCTCTCAAAAATGCTGTTTTCAAAAGCGGTATTGATGTAGTTGTTCCAGCCTGCATTATTTTTATTGTTTGCCTGTGCCGCCTCGCCGATCATCGGTGCAATATTCTTAGCCTTTGTGGAATATAGCTTCAGTTGGGTAGCCAAAACATCTTCTTCTAAGGGAATATACATCCCCTCATATAGATCATTGATTTCAGCCTCAAGTTGTGGTTTTAGCTCCGCTTGTTTTGCTTCATTCTGTTCCAGGTAATACGCAATGGCATTGCCCAATCTGTATGGGGTGGATGCCATTCGCGTACGCAATAACAGCCCAAGGTAATTATTGTGTGCGCTTATATCATTTGTTTTTTTGTAGTAGTTATTGATCACCGGGATAACTTCCGCATATTTTTCGTTGCCTTTTTTAGAAGCCCATTTTTGAAAGGCCGCTTCACTCTCTTTTTTACTTTTGGCAGTTTTATGTTGAGTTAGGGCATCTATCATCCCTTGGCGGTTTTTCCAATAGTTTGCGATAGAAGCATAACTGGAAGCATAGTCAAGTTTCACCTGTTGGTCCTTGTCCATATATTTCTTCATCACGTCCATCGACGTTTTGGAGGCCTCTACCCACGCGGGATAGGCATATTTCACATTTTGCTCAATTCCGCCGGCTGGCATCCATCGGTTGGTGCGGCCCGGATATCCCATAATCATTGCGAAATCACCTTCCTCAAAACCCTTCAAACTTGTAGTAAGATGTTTTTTCGGCTTTAGCGGCACATTGTCTGGAGAATATTCCGCCGGGTTGCCATCTTTATCTGCATAGACACGAAACAGAGCAAAATCGCCCGTATGTCTTGGCCATTCCCAGTTATCCGTATCGCCCCCAAATTTTCCGATGCTGGCCGGTGGTGTTCCCACAAGGCGCACGTCATTATAATCCTGATAAACGAAATAGTAATATTCGTTTCCTTGGTAAAATGATTTTACGGAAACAGTGTATTTTCCACCTTCGCTGTTCTCTTGTTCAATTTTTGCAATCTCGCGGTTAATGGCTGCTTCGCGATCGGCTTCAGTCATAGATTCGTTCACCTGTTCTAAAATTCTCTTTGAAACATCGTCCATCCTCACAAAGAAGCGCACGCTAAGTTTTTTCGGCTTTATTTCCTCACTTCGGTTTGCGGCCCAAAATCCGTTGGTCAAATAATCGTTTTCAGCTGTGGAAAGTTCGGCGATTTGTCCATAACCGCAATGGTGGTTTGTGAGCACCAAGCCACTATCTGATATAATTTCGGCAGTACAGCCACGGTTAAATTGCACAATGGCATCCTTTAGGCTGGCATTGTTAATACTGTAAATTTCTTCGGGCGTAAGTTGTAGACCCATTTTCTGCATATCGCGGTAGTTCAATCGCTCAATATGCATCAAAAACCACATACCTTCATTGGCCTGAAGAGGCAAAATAAAGGCGGCAAGTAAAAGGGAAAGAATAAATTTTTTCATTAATTAAGGGAATTTATATTAGTAATAAAACCGATAATTCACAGCGTTTTTGCACTTAAATTATCAGCGGGTTAAATATAGCATCATTCGTCATTTTTAGTCGCCAAAGGTTACTGAAAACACCAATTTTAACTTTTTGTTAGGATTAAAGCGCGAATAAAATGGAAATTGAGATTTCTTGATTGCGAGACTGGCAATGATCAATCAATACAACTAGTATTATAAATCTCAACAACCTCTGGAAGATCCGATCTTTCAAAACCTTTTTTATTTATGAATTCCATGGCAGGCGTACACGCTGCGAAGTAATCTTTTGACTTTCGCTCATATTTCGGCCCCGTTCCGGTTCCTGATCGGTGAAGTTCAAAAGGTTCTTCATCGCCGGTTTGAACAAATATTGAAAAAATATCATTTCCGTCTCCAGATTTAACAAGTAACTGGCATTCGCCGTCCTCAACTATATAATATTTTTCATAGCGTTTTTTATCCTTAATATATTTAATCCCTACGTAATTGTATATTAACTTATTGCCCACCATCAATTTACCGCTGATGTGAATTTTCTTAATATCCTTAATACTCACCAAATCGGATTTGTCTTTATATTCCTGATTTAGCTTTCCGGCGCCAAAACCCATAATGGATGTTTTCCTTTTCCATTTTTCCTTAAAATACCTCAAGGAATCTTTCTCAACAATAAGATCGTCGGTGGCCATATCCAATTGTTGGCTATTATTCATTTCTATCACCCCATATTGGCTCTGAGCATTAAAAGCCAGGAGCATAAACAGGAATACCATAATTAAGTTGATTGATTTGGTTCGGTTCATAGTTGTTTTTGTTTAGTTTATTTTTATTGGATTAAGGCAAATATTCTGAGGGTGACTATCAAACTTATTTTAATTCCACCCTTCGTACTTGCGGGTCACAATATAGAAAATTTCGTTAAAGCCAATAAGTAAAACTTGAAAAAACCCATACCGCTAAGCCATGTACCATTTTATTTAACTTGATAGAATTAAAGTTTCGAAGAACAATTGAAGTTGTTAGCTTAAACCAATAGCTTAAAACCTAAAGTTCTTTAATCCTTGTGTCAAAGTTCATATTTTCAACATTCCTAACAATCCCCTTCAACATAACTGGCACAATCAATTTGTGAAATGGCCGAACAGGAATAAAATAAAGCCTTCCAAACCAGTTGTTGAATTTTACGGCAGTGGTAATAATTAATAATTTGTCAATGGTATTTTGATTTTGATTGACGATTAATAAAGAAATTCGAAAATTCAAATGTTTGTCATCTTCCCCCAATATAATTTCACCATTGGTTTTATCCAACACTTTAAAAAGACCCATTTGTTCCCCCTTCTCACATTTAAAATCTTCAAGCATTTTTTGTCTGTTAGTTATTTTGCCCGAGGTTTTTAAACCGAATAGTCCAACCAACTTATTTCTAAATTCGAATAGTCCGTCTATCCATTTGGGTCCACTCGAAAAAAAAGATTTTCCTATATCAGTAATTCCAATTTTTTGAAGAGGGTCATTAAAGTATCCTTGAAAACTGTCAATATAATCGTAGTTCAATTCAGCTTTCAAAAGTGAATTGGGAGGAATGTCAGTAGCGCTAATTGCCATTCTTTTTTAAGTTTTCATTTTAGTTCGGTGTAAATTCTTCCCTCATCATCAACGTCTGGACTAATGTATTGAGCCCTTTATCATTGGTTAAAAGTATGGATATAAATTGAATGAAATTATAAAATAGGAACCGGGAAGCGCCATAAACGTACAAAGAAATAGATATTCCGCTTAGGTGGAAGCCGTACGGATTTCTAAAGAATCAAAAATAAAAAACCGGAAAATGGTAACCCAGAGTCCGTTAATACGAAACTATGCAATTCCTATAGTCCCCTTGCATTCGAAGCATAAACCCGTTCTCCCAATAGCTGGTAAAACCGCCCCTTCACAACGCCAAGCACAATAGCTCTCTTTTTCCGCTCCTCAGGCACTTCTCGCAACAACGACCGCGCCTCCACCCCATTTCAACTATAAATTCCCATCCCTCTGCTTCCAAAAAACCATCAAATTCCGAACAACACAAAAACAATTCCCACCCAGACAAAGCATAACTTTTTGATAAGCCAACATTTATCAATATTTTTATAGGAAGAACTTCAAAAACAAACCTTATGAAAAAAAGAATTACAGTATTTTTCACAATCCTTTTAGGCATCACCACCCCAATAAAGGCACAAACTCTAGGCAAAAAAGCTAGTCTGAAAAATGACGGTACCCTTTCAGTTGAATCAATTCTACTTCCTGAAAATTATACCAACCATCAAAAGTCCCAAACATTGGAAATGCTCTGGCGTTTTGGCGAGCCAGCCCATCCTAACCTCAAAAACAGTCGCGGTACAACCCTGGCAGATATTAACAATGATGGCGTTGAGGAAATTCTATATGGAATCTGGAATACACTTTACGTCCTAAATGGCGATGGCGCTATTCTCTGGGAAAAGGCCGTGAGCGGCACTATTTTGTTACCTCCAACAGTGGTGGATTTAAATAACGATGGATCCCTCGAAATAATCTTAAACACAGGTGGCGTGCCAAGCGCTGGCCGGGTTTATTTGTTAGATACTGTGGGCAATGATTTGCCGGGTTGGCCTTTAAACTTTGATGATCATTGGATGATAAATGCCCCTGCCGCGGCTGATATAGATGGCGACGGAATTTTAGATATTGTAACAGGTGAGCGCGTAGCCAGCAATCAAGGTTTTGTGCATGCCATTAAAATGGACGGTACTCCAATTAACGCAAATTGGCCAGTGGAAGTAGCCGCCACGCCAGCATTTACGCCTTCAATTGCTGATGTTGATAACGATGGCAATAATGATGTAGTGATAGCCGCCTCCAGTGCTGGGATGTATATTTTCGACAATCAAGGTGCGGTGTTTCCAAACTTTCCAGTTTTTGATCCAAATGTGAATTATTCCTACCAATCACCCATGCTCGCTGATTTAGATAACGATGGCGACCTAGAAATAATAGGAAGCAATCACGGCAACGCTGCCGGTTTTTATGTTATGGAACACGATGGTAGCTACAAATCAGGTTGGCCAATTGCTACTAGTGAATGGACCTACTCTCCTTCCACCGTTTGGGATGTGAATAATGACGGCGTTTTCGAAATTTTTATGTCAGATAGAAATACTAGCGGAACACAAGGCGAAGAACTACCCGTGGTTTATGGTCTAGACCCCGATGGCAATAACCTGCCCAATTTCCCAATAGAAAAATACGGAGGCACCGAAGGGGTAATTTCACTGGCAGATGTGAACAATGATGAAGTACTGGATATAATTTTTCCAAGTGTACTAACCGATGCTGATGGCTATGGTTATATACACGCCTATAATATGGATGGAAGCGGCGAAATAGCAGGCTTCCCGCTGCGCCCTCGCGGCTTTACGTTTTTGAACGGTGCCGTTTTGGGCGATGTGGATAATGACGGCATGTTGGACCTAACCGCCAATAGTTACACCCTAACCTTTGGCGCAGGGATAGACTCTACCTTCGTTAATGTTTACAACCTAAATGTGCCCTATAATCCAGAGAGAATCAAACGGAATGGTTACAAAGGTGACAATACCCGCGATGGTTTTGTAGAAATAGAAGACATTATAAGCATTACTGAATTCAAGACCAGTTCGATAATAAGTATATTCCCTAACCCTTCTGAAGGCATTTTGACATTCACAATCCCTGCCGCAATTCAAAACGCAAAGGTGAAGATTTTCAGCATTGATGGTAAGTTGGTTTTTTCAGAAGAAAAAAACCTAGAAACAACCTCAACTTATAATCTGAAACATCTAAACAGCGGGCTGTATTTTGTAACCATTTCTGATGGGGAGCATACTTCTACTGCAAAGTGGATAAAGAATTAATTTGTTGAAAGATTGATTGTCCGGTCGAGCGCAGTGGAGACCTCCGTTCGGCCAGGCAATTATTCAACTACATGCTGCGAATAATTTCGCCACTTGTCCAAACACCCTTCTATATCATCAGGAATGGGGCATTCAAAGCGCATAAACTCATTAGTTACTGGATGAACGAAGCCAAGTGTTCTCGCGTGTAAAGCTTGGCGTGGTAATACCTTAAAACAGTTTTCAACAAACTGTTTGTACTTGCTGAAAGTGGTGCCTTTCAATATTTTTTCGCCGCCGTAGCGCTCATCATTAAAAAGTGTATGGCCTATGTATTTCATATGCACACGAATTTGATGAGTTCGACCTGTTTCCAATCGGCAGGATACTAAAGTAACGTAACTAAGGCGTTCCAAAACTTTATAATGTGTAACCGCTGGCTTTCCTTTTTCCTCTTCGTCGTTTTCATAAACGGTATTTTGAAGTCGGTTTTTCGGATGTCTCCCAATATTTCCTTCAATAGTTCCTTCCTCCTCTTCTACATTTCCCCAAACCAAGGCCACATATTCCCGCTCAGTGCTTTTGTCAAAAAACTGTTTGGCGAGGTGGGTCATTGCTTCCTCGGTTTTGGCAATAACCAAAAGACCACTGGTATCTTTATCTATTCTGTGGACTAAGCCTGGGCGATTACTTGAGTTATTTGGAAGATGCTCAAAATGATAAGTCAAGGCGTTAATAAGTGTGCCGCTATAATTTCCGTGTCCGGGATGCACTACCATTCCGGCGGGTTTGTTTACAACCAAAACTGCCTCATCTTCATAAACAATGTCCAACGGAATATTCTCGGGCACCAACAAAAATTCATACGGCGGATGCTCAAAAAGAACTGTCACAACATCATTGCCCTTAACTTTATAATTAGATTTTACGGGAACTCCATTTACGTGAATATTGCCTGCCGCTGCAGCTTTCTGTATTTTGTTGCGCGTTGCCTTTTCAATAAGGTTCATCAAGTATTTATCAACTCGTAGCGCTCCCTGCCCCTTGTCTGCCTTAAAGCGGTAATGTTCGTAAAGATCATCGCTTCCGCCGGCGTCATCTATTTCCTCTTCGTTAAAATTCATCGGTGCCTTCTTCCAGAATTGGGGTTTCCGGCTGATTCTCCATAAGGGAATCCTCCGTTTGTATTCGGTTTTGCGACTCATCGCCCACAATCAAATCAATTATCGACGTTTTTTGAAGCGGCGTGCCAGGATCAAGTTTTTCGCCTTTAAAGCGCATTTCCAAAACATTGTCACTGATGTGCGGACGGTAACTAATTTTCCCTATTTTGAAGCCCATTGCCAAAAGTGTAGGCTCAGCTTGGCGGCGCGTACGGCCGAGAACATCGGGCACTTCAATTTTGCGATATCCGGACGGATTTAGCGTTAAATATAATTTGCGATTTTCCTTTACAAATTTTCCGGGTTTCGGTATTTGCTCGATAACCGAAAATCTCGGAAAGTCCGGATTATAATTTGCCGAATCCAAAATCTCGTAGCGAAGGTCCATTTCATCCAACTTCTCCTCTACTTTATCCAACGACATTTTGGCCAAATTTGGCACTTCAATCCTTTCATTGTGATTGGTGCTGATGCGCAGCCACCACAAAATCAAAAAAGCCAATACAAGCAAAGCCACAATAGCCAAGAGCAATTGTTTCAGAAATGCCTTTGAAAACACGAATTGGAAAAAAGTCATAAGTTTGTTTTGTTAATGCTCAAAATACAAAGGCCCAAAGGTAGTATCTTTTGCTGAAATAAGTTTAATTAGTGCTTTTAGTGCCTAGTATATTTGGGAAATCACGTTCAATTAAAATATTTACATCTCCAAAAATAGAGGATCTATATCCGCAGCAAGCGTCCACCATTTACCATTACCTAATACCTCAAACCTCATCCCTTTTTAATACTTTTGTAAACGCAGATATTAATCATTTGTTATGGGAAAGAAACATATAGCTGTTGCCATGGGCGGCTATTCCAGCGAATTCGAGATTTCGATAAACAGCGGCGGCGTTGTTTGCGATGCACTTGACAGAAATAAATATGAAGTGTATCCCGTCCACATTTTGGAGGAAGGCTGGTATTTCGTTTCCAAGAATGGCACCAAACATCCCGTAAACAAAGCCGATTTCAGTTTCAACAATGGCGCTGATACCATAAAGCCTGATGCTGTTTTTAACACCATCCACGGTACACCGGGCGAAGATGGTTATCTTCAGGCCTATTGGGAATTGCTGGGCATTCCGCATACCAGTACCGATTATTACCAAGCTGCGCTCAGTTTCAATAAGCGCGACTGCCTTTCGGTATTGAAAAATTTTGGCGTACGCGCGGCAAATTCTTTTTATGTAAATCAAGGTTCCGAAATAAATCTGGAAGAAATAGTTAAGAAAACCGGCCTGCCATGTTTTGTAAAACCCAACCGTTCAGGCTCCAGCTTTGGCGTAAGCAAGGTGCACGAAATGGACGAATTGATGCCTGCCATCGAAAATGCATTTACAGAGGATTCTGAAATAATTATTGAAACCGCAATCCATGGCGTTGAAGTTTCGGTAGGGGTGTACAATGATGGCGATAAAATTATCGCGCTGCCCGTTACCGAAATTGTTTCAGAAAACGATTTTTTCGATTACGAAGCAAAATATTTGGGGAAATCACAGGAAATAACTCCGGCGCGAATTTCCGAGGAAGAAACCGAAATGGTAAAAAAAGAAGCCATTCGCATTTACAGATTGTTGAATATGAAAGGCATCACCCGCAGTGAATTCATCATACAAAAAGGAAAGCCCTATTTTTTGGAAATAAACACAAATCCCGGATTGTCGGTTGAAAGCATCGTGCCCAAACAAGCGCGCGAAGCGGGAATGTCACTGACGCAATTTTTTGATATTTTGATACGGAATGTACTAAAATAGAATAAAGAAAAGAGAGTAAAGAAAAAAGACGAAATATTATGTCACCCTGAGCGCAGTCGAAGGGTGCAATCTGCAATAATTTAACCAACATCAATGAAATATTACCTCATAGCAGGCGAGGCTTCCGGCGATTTGCATGGAGCCAATTTAATGAAGGCCTTAAAAAAGGAGGATGCCGAAGCGGATTTCCGTTTTTGGGGTGGCGATTTAATGAAAGCTGCCGGCGGAACTGAGGTAAAACATTACAGGGATTTAGCATTTATGGGCTTCGCCGAAGTGGTGATGAATCTTGGCACCATTCTGAGAAACATTAAATTCTGCAAAAAAGACATCGAAATTTTCAACCCCGATGTTATCATTTTTATAGATTATCCCGGCTTCAATTTTCAGATTATGAAATGGGCCAAAAAGAAGGGCTATAAAAATCATTTTTATATTTCGCCACAAATCTGGGCGTGGAAGGAAGGCCGCATAAAAGATATAAAACGGGACGTTGATGAGATGTACGTTATTCTTCCTTTTGAAAAGGATTTTTATGAAAACAAACACAATTTTCCCGTGCACTTTGTGGGCCATCCGCTCATTGATGCCATTTACGATCGAAGACAAGTGGACCCCGCCACATTTAAAAAAGAAAATGGCTTGGATGAACGGCCAATAGTTGCACTACTTCCTGGCAGCCGAAAGCAGGAAATAAAGAAAATGCTGGAAATAATGATTTCCGTGGCAAAAAATTTTTCGGAATATCAGTTTGTGATTGCCGGTGCACCGAGCCAGGAAAAATCATTTTATGAAACATTCACAAGCACGAAAAATGCGTATTTCGTTTCAAACAAAACTTACGATCTGTTGAGCATTTCCGATGCGGCTTTGGTCACTTCCGGCACGGCCACCTTGGAAACCGCGCTATTTAAAGTACCGCAAGTGGTTTGTTATAAAGGAAGCCGAATCAGTTATGAAATCGCGAAACGCGTCATTAAATTGGATTATATTTCCTTGGTGAATTTGATTTTAAATAAAGAAACCGTTACAGAATTGATTCAAACGGAATTCAATACAAATCGATTAAAAGAAGAGCTCACAAAAATTCTGGAACCCTATAAAAGGGCAACCATATTTTTGGACTACTACGAGCTGGAACAAACCTTAGGTGGTCGTGGCGCAAGTGAAAAAACCGCGAAATTGATCTACTCCGAAATAAGGGGGAATTAAATAATATTTTCTATTTTTAAAGCTTTAACCTTCCATTTTCAATCGATGCGAAAATTTTTATCCTTTTTCTTTTTTGCCTTATTTCTAATTTCCTGCGGAAGCACCAAAAATACGGGCAAGGTTTCGGAGGCCATTATCGGAAAGGAGACCGCAAAGGGAAAGCCTTCCCGAAGGGTTGGTCCCAATAAAAACATAGCAACCTCAAAAGGAAGTTCTTCCAAAGAAAAAATTGAGAACACGGAAGATGTGAAACCAAAGGAAATTCGGGAAAACATCATCGATTTTGCAAAGACTTTTGAGGGAACCCGATACAAATTCGGGGGGACTACCGAAGCAGGAATGGACTGCTCCGGCTTGGTTTTTACGGCGTTCCAAAAGGAGAATATTACATTGCCAAGAATATCTCGTGACATGGCCACTAAAGGAATATTAATTTCTTTTAAGGATATTGAGGAAGGCGATCTTGTTTTCTTCAAAACTAGCAGCAAAAATATTATAAACCATGTAGGCTTGGTAGTGGAAGCCAAGCGCGGCGAGGTAAAATTCATCCACTCCACCACCCGCGCCGGCGTCATCATTTCATCGCTTGAAGAAGATTATTGGAAAAAAGCTTTTGTTGAGGTAAGAAGGGTTATCTAACGCTTTATATTTAGATTAGGTTTTATGATCAATTTTTTCTAAATTTAATTTCATTCTCCCCAGTAAATTTTAAGTGTAACCTTAAAACTATGGGGCATGAAATTTATCAATTTCGCCGTTGTAAAACTTTCTTTATTCCTTGTTCTTGGAATACTCGCCTCCCATTATTTCCTCATTTCCGTTAGTATCTTCCCACTTCTCTTGGTGCTTTTTGTACTCGTAATTTTCTTCTGGTTTCTGGACAGGAACCATTTGTTCCCAAGAGTATTTTTTGGAATTGCAACCTATCTTTGTTTCTTCTCCATTGGTTATTTTTCTTACCAAATGCGTCTGCCCAAATTTCAGCCAACGCATTTTTCGCATTTAATGATGGAAGATAGAGCTGATTTGCTTCAACTGAAAATAACCCAAATTCTTAAGCCGGATAAATTCAATTATAAATATTTCGCTGAGGTAATGGCACTGAATGGTTATGCTGCCACGGGAAAAATTCTATTGAACATTTCCGCAGAACCTGAATCAGAGACAATAACCCCGGACAAAATTTTACTGGTTTACACCTCGCTGAGCGAAATTCCCAAACCTTTGAATCCATATCAATTTGATTATTCCAAATATATGGCGTCACTGGGAGTGCATGGGCAAGTGAGAATTTCGATTCACGAAATTATTGACACCAAAAAAGGTTCGCATACCATTTTGGGAACTGCCCAACAATTACGCGCTTCAATTGTTGCAAAACTGAAAAAAACAAATTTAAAAATTGACGAACGTGCCATAATTCAAGCCTTGGTTTTAGGCGAAAAGAAAGATATTGACAAAAACCTTTATGCGGAATATGCCGCGGCGGGGGCGGTTCATATTTTGGCCGTATCGGGACTTCATGTTGGAATTTTGTATGTAATACTAGCCTTTCTTTTCAAACCCTTGGCCCGGGGTCGATATGGGATTATTTTTTACACGCTAATAATTGTGCTTCTTTTGTGGGGATTTGCCTTACTTTCTGGGCTGTCTCCATCGGTTACCCGTGCTGTCACGATGTTTAGTTTTTTTGCGGGGGCAAAGCTTTTATACCGGGAAACTAATTCGCTCAATACCTTATTTCTTTCATTCTTGGCACTGTTAATCATTAATCCATTTTGGTTATTTCAGATTGGATTTCAGCTTAGTTATCTGGCCGTATTTTTTATTGTATGGTTGTTGCCAATATTTAATAAAATCGGCTACTCACGATATCTAATAGTTCGCAAACTTTGGTCAATTGTAGCTGTAACCATATGTGCGCAAATTGGGGTCTTACCCTTAACCTTATATTATTTTCACCAATTTCCCGGACTGTTCCTGGTAACAAATATTGTGGTATTGCCATTCTTGACAGTTTTAATGTTTGGGGGAATTTTGGTGGTAATCCTGGCTACCTTTGAAATCTTACCAGATGGTTTGGCATCCTCCTACAATTTTTTGATTGAAACATTAAATGGGTTCATACATTGGATCGCTGTGCAGGATGAATTTCTTTTTAAAAACATCAGCTTTTCACCTTTAAAAGTAATTACCGCCTATGTGTTGATACTCGTTATGGCTCTCTATCTGAAGAATATGAATAACAAAAGACTGGTTCTCTCATTGCTAGTAATTTCAACCTTTGTATCCATTTTTATTTATGAAGAATACACCACCTCATCCAACCATCTAATAGTTTTTCAAAAAAGCAAACAAACTTTGGTGGGTTATAAAAATGGGAAACATTTAAGTATATTCAAAAAAGGATTTATTGAAAATGCTGCAGATAACTACCCCGTAAAATCCTATATAAGTTCGGTGAACGTAGCTTCTTATTCTGAAAGTGAGCTTCCAAATTTATTCAGGTATAATCATAGCAATATTCTCGTTTTGGATAGTTTAGGAGTTTTTCCAAAACAGACAAAAATCCATACACTACTGCTAACAAATAGTCCGAAATTGAACTTAGACCGTCTGCTTGACAGCTTAAAACCTACACGTGTAATAGCGGATGGAAGTAATTACCACACGTATGTTGCGCGATGGGAAAAAACCTGCCAAACAAAAAAGCTCCCATTTAGCCATACTGCCAAACAAGGAGCTTTCCTACTAGAATAGCCCGAATATGAAACCGAAAATGCTATTCTAGAATGTATATTTAAAGTTCTTTTGATAATTCTCCCATGCCTGCGCGGTAGTTATCTCCAAATAGTCATCGCTGTGAATCATTTTTAAAAATATTTCAAGTTGTTGTGGAGTTCTATACCCCGGCACAGCCTGAATTAAATCACCATCTTCCTCAAAAAACACAACAGTTGGATACGCCGTTACCTTTAGGGCATGGGCAAACAAATGCTGCGAGTTTCTACCTTTTCTTGCCGGGTCATAATTAGGATTTGTATACACAAAGTCCTGATAATCGACCTCTTCGGTTCCCTCCGCATTAAATTTTACCGCGTAATAGTTTTCATTTATATATTCAATAACCTCCTTATCACTAAAGGTATTTTTATCGAGCATCTTGCAGGGCCCGCACCAAGTAGTGTAAACGTCCATAAAAATTTTCTTGGGCACCTTTTTTTGTGCTGCAATAGCCTCATTCATCGTTAGCCACTTTATTTCCTGTGCCTTGGCAGGGAACAGTGCCAATAATAGAGCAAAGAGTAAAATATTTTTCATCTATAAGGTTTTAAAAAATTTTTAATTATCAAACAAATAGCGTTCCAAAATAGGGAACGCTATTTATATAGATTTTATTTTATGTTAACGGATGCCGTGCATCAACTTTTTTAGAACAGGGTTCAGCAAAATAGAAATAACCCCAACACCTATCGGTATCATCGTAAAAATCAAAAAGAACGTACCGAGGGAATATTCCGCAGAAATTTTATCAATCATACCGCCCATTGTGTTTGCGGCCTTTTGGCCCACGGCAATGGCGAGGTACCACACCCCGAACATAAACCCGATCATTCGCGCGGGCACTAATTTACTTAAATAGGAAAGTCCCAATGGCGATAGGCACAGTTCGCCCATGGTATGTAGCAGATAGGCCAAAATCAGGAAAATCATACTCACGGAAGCGGTCATTGCCCCGGAAGGAATGTCCGAAGCGCCGTATGATAAAATTCCGAAACCGAGACCCAATAATATTAATCCGATTCCATATTTCATTGCAGCACTTGGGTTGTATTTGCTTTCCCACCAACGTGAGAAAAGCGGCGCCAAGGTTATGATAAAGAATGAATTTAAAATTCCGAACCACGTAGCTTCAATCTCTAATTCAGTTTGGTTGAAATTATTGTATAATCTAAAAAGAACAAGTGCCCAAATACCGACAAAAGCCAATATCAACGCAACATTCGACGCTGCTATTCTATGATGCGTTTTCTTTATCAATAAATAAATTACCCACGAAATAATTACCAACGGAAGCGTTGTTAATAGCGTATCAACAATTTTGAAAATTATAGCCGAATTCCCGGATAAGGTTCTATCGGTATAATCCTGAGCAAAGAGCGTCATTGACCCAAGGGATTGCTCAAAAAATGCAAAGAAGAAAACCGTGAAAAGACCAAAAACCGAAACAGCTATCAATCTATCACGCACAACTGGCAAATAGCGGGCGATTCGAGTTACCAATAAAATCAGGAACATGGCCAGTGCCGCTAGAACAACGATGTTTGTGCCACTCATGCCCCCTATTTCAAAAGGAACTAAGGAAGTGTTATAAATCTTTTCCAATGGATCATTGAAAAGATAAAGTAAGCCGCCAATGGACGAAAGAACGATGAGTACATAATCAAACATCGTGAACGGATTCAATTTTGTTGGTGCTTCGTCCACTTTGTCACTTCGCAATTCTGGTCTTTCTTCATTAATGTTTTGGGGAATTTCAACTTCGTGCACCTTAGTCGGTTTAGCACCAATACTTCCGAACAGGTTACCCGCCAACAAAAACTGAAGCATTCCAAAAAACATAAAAATACCCGCAAGGCCAAAGCCCCACGACCATCCATAGTTTTCAGCCAAATAGCCGCAAAGCATCATTCCGAAGAAAGCGCCGGCATTAACCCCCATATAGAAAATGGTGTAAGCTCCATCCTTTTTGGATTCCTTGCCTTTGTACATTTCTGAAATGATGGAAGTAATATTCGGCTTAAAGAAACCTGTACCAATTACTAAAAGTGCGAGACCCAAGTAAAATGAAGCCGTGGTTTCCAAAGCCATCGATGCGTGACCCAACGTCATAACAATACAGCCAATAACCACCGCCATTCTGTAGCCGGTTATTTTATCTGCGATCCACCCTCCAATAATAGGGGTTAAATATAAAAGCGATGCATATGTTCCGATAAGAGCGAGTGCGTGCTCGCGCGGCCAATCCCAACCTGGGTTGTCACTTAAAAGGGGAGCGGTTAGGAAAAGCACTAAAAGTATTCGCATACCGTAGAAGGAAAATCGTTCCCACATTTCGGTAAAAAAGAGGATAAAAAGTCCGGCGGGATGCCCCAGTACCTTGTCCTTAAATAAATTTTCAATATCTGTATTCATACCTCGGATTGTTGAATTTTGTAAACAATGTTAAGCTTTATTGATGTTGGGGTCTGCTATTTCGTATCCCTCATTATCCCCACCAATATTGCGCTCGTTGTCCTCGGCACCATGGGTAAGATTTTCCAATTTCTTTCGAATCAATAAAACAAGTAAACCGAATACCACACAGAATACCGCAATTCCCGTAAATACGGTATATTCTCCCAAATCTGAAGCAGATTCGCCCAATAATCCCGCAACCTTGTTTCCGAAACCTGTCATGGCGAAATAAACTCCCATCATTAATGAAGCATATTTCAGCGGAGCCAACTTTGTAATGTATGAAAGGGCAACCGGAGAAAGACATAACTCCCCAATGGTATGGAAGAGATAGGCCAAAACCAACCAGTACATAGCCGAAGCACCTTCACTGCTAAATTGTGCAGCGGCCGCGGTCATAAAGAAAAAGCCCATCCCCATAATAATTAAGCCCAAACACATTTTGAAAAGGGAAGTCGAAATTTTTCCTTTTAGCTTCCGTTTCGCCCAATATGCAGCTACCACAGTTCCGAAAATGATAATAAACATAGCATTTAAGGATTGGAACCACGATGCAGGAACTTCCCAGCCCAACAACATTCTATTGGTTTTTTCCGAAGCATAAATATTCATCAACCCGCCGGCCTGTTCAAAAGCACCCCAAAACACAATCACCAAAATAAAGGAAATGAAAAGCACGACCATTCTATCTTTTTCAATTTTAGACAGTGGTCTTTTCATCGCAGCTTTCTCTTCCGGATCAATCGATTTATTGGTGTTATTACCTACGTATTTCAAATGTTTTTGACCTACCAAATATTGGATTAATCCTAATGCCATTCCTATTGCGGCTAATCCGAATCCGTAGTGCCAGCCGTAAACTTCACCCACATAACCCACGATTAAGCTGGAAAGGAAAGCACCTATGTTTATTCCAATATAGAAAATAGTAAACCCTTTATCCCTTCGAATGTCGCCCTGCTTATAAAGACCCCCAACCATTGTTGAAATGTTCGGTTTTAGCATACCAACTCCAGCAACAATCAAGCCCAGACCGGTGTAAAATGCCCACATTTCCTCCACGGAAAGTATTCCATGACCTAAAACAAGTAAAATTCCGCCCACGAGCACCGATTGCTTTTGACCTAAAAATTTATCGGCAATCCATCCCCCGGGAATTGAGGCTACGTAAACCAACATAGTATAGGTGCCATACAAGGATAGCGCTTCGGCATTGGTCCACCCTAAACCAGGATTGCCACTGGTGGCTTCGGCCACAAGATAAAGCACCAAAATGGCCCGCATTCCATAATAGGAAAAACGCTCCCACATTTCGGTGAAAAACAGTATATAAAGACCTACCGGGTGGCCAAATAATTCCTTTTGCTTTTGGTATTGAAGTGCTTCTGACATAAAAATTTGAATTTGTAGTTAGAGTTGTTTTCTATAAATTTTTCTTGATGAAATCGGTCATTAAAGTATAAAGATGCAAACGGGTGTTACCACCGTAAATGCCGTGGTTTTTGTCCGGATAGATGCGCCAGTCAAATTGTTTGTTTGCCTGCACCAAAGCCTCAATCAAACGCATGGTGTTTTGAACGTGCACATTATCATCTGCGCTTCCGTGTACCAAAAGAAATTTTCCCTGTAGATTGTTCACGTGCGTAATGGGCGAGTTTTCATCGTAACCGGAAGGATTTTCTTGCGGTGAGAGCATAAAGCGTTCGGTATAAATACTATCGTAGAATCTCCAACTTGTTACGGGCGCCACGGCAATGGCCATTTCAAAAGTATCGGGTGCCTGAAACAGACAGTTTGATGACATAAACCCGCCATAACTCCAACCCCAAATACCGGTTCTTCCAGCATCAATATAGGGCAGCGCGCTCAGTTTTTGGGCTACTGCGGTTTGGTCCTCCACTTCATATTTGCCCAATTCCTTTTGGGTCATTTTTTTAAACTCCCTCCCTTTAAAGCCGGTTCCGCGGCCATCAACGCAAGCAATAATTATTTGTTGATCATTGGCGAGCAGTTGGTGCCAAAAATCGTTGGCGTTCATCCACTTATTGGCAACACTTTGCGACCCGGGACCCGAATATTGAAACAGAAAAAGAGGATATTGCTTTGTTTCATCAAAATCAACCGGCTTTACCATATACATATTCAAATCCTCGCCATTGATATTGATAATCGAATATTCCTTTGGAGAAATTTTATAGGAAGCCAATCGGTTCTTTAACTCGTTATTGTTTTTTATTTCGCGGAGCACTTTCCCAGTTTTGGCTTCATTTAATGTGAAAATATATGGCGTATTTGAATCAGAAAAAGAACCGATATAATAGGTATAATCTGCGCTGAAATCGGCATCGTTCGTGCCCGTTTTATCGCTAAGCCGCACTTTATTTTTTCCCGACGGGAGAATGGAATAAACATCACGATTTATATTTCCATTTTCGGTGCTTTGGTAATACACACGACCCGTGTTTTGGTCAAAGCCGTAATAGGCCGTAACTTCCCAAGGCCCTTTGGTTACTTGGTGCAGAAGCTTTCCATTTTTATCGTATTGGTATATATGGTTCCACCCATCCTTCTCACTGGTCCAGAAAAAACTATTGTCATTCAGAAAGGTTAAATTGTCGGTAACATCCACATAGGCATCGTCCTTTTCCGCCAGAATTAATTTTGAAGTATTATTGGAGGCATCCACAAAAACCAAATCGATTACGTTTTGGTGGCGGTTGGCGAGTTGCACACTAAGAATATCGTTATTCTTAGTCCAAAGCAATCGGGGAATGTAGTAACTGTTATATTTGGAAAGGTCCACTTCAGAGGTCTTGCCGCTTGAAAGATCATAAAGCTGCAAGGAAACTTTTGAATTTGCCTCGCCGGCCTTTGGATATTTAAAAGTATTGGCCGAAGGATAAAGCTGGTTGCCGTACACATCCATATTAAACTGTGGCACTTCGGTTTCATCGAATTTAATATATGCCAGTTTATCGCCACTGGTGCTCCACTCAAAAGCGCGCACAAAGGCGAATTCCTCTTCATACACCCAATCGGTAATCCCATTTATGATGCTGTTCTTTTTGCCATCCGTAGTAATCTGTTTCGTTTCCCCTGAATTAAGATCCTTTATATAAAGATTGTTCTCAAAACCATAAGCAATCTTGTTTCCGTTGTTACTGAAGGTTGGCTCCTGGATTTTATTGGTGGAAACAAGGTTGAATTGTTTCGTATTTATATCGTAAACATAATAGGTGCCGAGGGAAGAATGGCGGTACACCGGTTGCATTTCAGTAGTGAAAAGGATTTTTGTTTCATCGTTGTTGAATTCATATGAGATAACGTGGTCAATACCGTTCATTTCCTTTGAATTCAATAGGGTACGAACCTTTTCACCCGTTTTGTAATCATACACATCTACGGTGGAAGCCTGCTGCTGTCGGTCATAATTCAACACCGCATATTCCTTTCCATTTTTCATGGAGCGGAGCACATCAAGCCTTTCGGTTTTAAAAACCGGGGAGCCAGGTTTCCAAATATCTTCTAAGGTTATGTTTCTTTGTTGAGCAGTAAGGGTAGTAAAAGCTGTTAAAAACAGCAGTAAAAAAGAGAGGGAGTTAAATCTTTTCAAAGTGTTAAAATTTTAATATGCCAAGTTTACTAATTTTTTGTGAAAGAGGGAAGGGTTTTTTTGTTAAATAAGCCGAGAACGCACTATTTAATGCCAATTACAATTAGCAACAATACCTCACAAAAACTATTGTTTTTAAGAATCAAGGAAGTACGTGTGAAAAAGATTAAAGGTTAATCGCGAATCAATGGCATAGTGGAACAACGGAGTAAACCTTCTTGTTTGGAAATTTCCGAATACGGAACTTCCTCGACCGTAAATCCCTGTTCGCGCAGCCACGTATTTAATCGCGTGAAGTTTTTTTCTGAGAGGACAACCTCGGGAGAAATGGAGAATATGTTGCTGTTCATATCGTACATTTCGCGTTTGGTAATATGGAAACAATTCTCCTTTCCAAAGAAATCTACAAGCCATTGATATTCTTCCTCAATCAAAAATCCCTCTTTGTGCAGTATTGCTTTTCCTTTGCCCAAAGGTTGAAAACAGCAATCGAGGTGCAGCGCATTTTCATCAGCCACAGTATTACTTTTTCTTAAGTTGAAAGACTTAATTTTTTTATGCGGAAACAATTTCTGAAGATGCTTTACGGCATTCATATTTGTGCGCGCGGTAATAAAGCTTGGGTAATCCTCGCCATAATAAGCACCCACAAAAATATAGTCGCCCCACGGCATCACATCACCTCCCTCAATATGGGCATTCTCCGGAAATTCTATAATTTTTGACGGATCAATCTGGTTTAAAACATGTTCAATGGCCTCAATTTCCATAGATCGGTCCTCGAGAATATTGGCAATAATAAATTTATCCTCGATAACGAAGCCAATATCGCGCGTAAAAATTTGGTTATAATCCTTTATGGAATGGGGCCTGTAAACTTTTATGTCATATTTTTTAAAAACTTCGGCGACTGCTTCCATTTCGGCAACCATATCCTCATCGGTGGGGTATGTTCCGGCTTTTATATGTTCTGCGGACTTAGGATCATAAGCATTTTCCAGCTTTGGCACAGGGCCATTACTATCCGCCCTGCCCAGCACCACCGCGCGCAGTCTGGAAATTTCATCCTTGATATTCAAATTGATCATATGGCAAATATAGAAAAAGCACTTCTATAGTGAAGTGCTTTCAATAGTATTAAATAATGTCTTTATCGTTTTTCGATAGGCACGAACGAACGAAGGTTTTCACCAATATATATTTGTCTCGGACGGCCTATCGGCTCTTTTTGAAGCCTCATTTCCCTCCATTGCGCAATCCATCCAGGCAAGCGGCCAAGCGCAAACATTGGCGTAAACATTTCAACAGGAATTCCCAGGGCTCGGTAGATAATTCCCGAATAGAAATCCACATTTGGGTAAAGTTTTCTATCTACGAAATATGGATCCTCCAAAGCTTCTTTCTCGAGCGCTTTCGCAATATCGAGCACCGGATCGTCAATTCCTAAAGCATCCAAAACATCATCGGCGGCTTTCTTTATAATTTTTGCGCGTGGATCAAAGTTTTTATAAACCCTATGCCCAAAGCCCATCAAACGGAAAGGATCGTTCTTATCCTTCGCCTTCGCCATAAATTTTTTGGTATCGCCACCATCTTCCTTAATGGCTTCCAACATTTCGATAACGGCTTGGTTCGCCCCTCCATGAAGTGGACCCCAAAGGGCTGCAATTCCTGCGGAAATAGAAACGAACAAACCAGCATGGGAAGACCCCACAATCCGAACAGTGGATGTCGAGCAGTTTTGCTCATGGTCGCCATGAAGAATTAAAAGTTTGTTCAACGCTTCCACTACGGTAGGTTTGGAAGTATATTCGCCACTAGGCTTTTTGAACATCATCTTTATAAAATTCTCAACATACCGAAGGGAATCATCACCGTAATCTAGCGGTAATCCTAAACGCTTTCTGTAAGTCCAAGCGGTAAGCACCGGAAATTTGGCCAATATTTTTACGATGGCTTTATACATATCTTCCTCGCTGTCCACGTTGACGGACGAAGGATTGAAAGCAACCAATGCAGAAGTCAAAGAAGAAAGCACACCCATAGGATGGGCGGATTTTGGGAACCCATCCAATATTTTTTTAACGTCCTCATCAACGTGGGATTGGGCCTTTATATCATCGTGGAATTTTTCGAGTTGCTGCTCGGTCGGCAATTCCCCAAAAATAAGAAGATAACATACTTCCAAGAATCTAGCCTTTTCTGCCAATTCCTCAATGGAATAGCCACGGTATCGAAGAATGCCTTTTTCGCCATCCAAAAAAGTGATAGCACTCTCGCAGGAACCAGTATTTTTATAACCAGGATCCAGGGTCACCACACCATCAGTCGCACTTCTAAGGTTTTTAATATCTATTCCTAATTCATTCTCGGTTCCTTCCACAATGGGAAATTCGTACTTTTTACCATCTATTTCTAGAGTTGCAATCTTGGCCATAAAATATGTGTATGTTTAATTTAATTCAGAAATGCTAATTTACAAAATCTCGCGCTAATTTTTTAACATTCCTGAATATTCTTAGGTTAAAAAAACCTTAATTGATAGGTAATACAGTGTAATTTTCAAGCATAAAAAAACCCCGCTCTAAGCAGGGTTTGTGAATAATATATATAGTTAAATTTTAAATGCCCTTCGTTGCGGAAAATAGGCTACCTCGCCCAATTCTTCTTCAATCCGAAGCAGTTGGTTGTATTTTGCCATTCGGTCGCTACGGGAAACTGAACCCGTTTTTATTTGTCCACAATTCAACGCCACTGCCAAATCTGCAATGGTATTATCTTCGGTCTCCCCGCTTCTATGGCTCATTACCGAAGTATAGCCCGCATTGTGCGCCATATTTACGGCAGCAATTGTTTCAGTTAAAGTTCCAATTTGATTTACTTTTATAAGAATTGAATTTGCTATTTTTTCCGAAATACCTTTTGAAAGTCGTTCCACATTTGTAACGAACAAATCATCGCCAACCAATTGCACTTTATCACCAACTTTTTCTGTTAAATATTTCCAGCCTTCCCAATCGTTTTCATCCATTCCATCCTCAATTGAAATGATTGGGTATTTTTTGCACAATTCAGCTAAATAATCTGCCTGTTCCTTTGAAGTGCGTACTTTTCCTTTTTCGCCTTCAAACTTGGTGTAATCGTATTTCTTTTTAATATAAAATTCCGCGGCAGCGCAATCTAAGGCAATCATTACGTCATCGCCCAATTTGTAGCCAGCTTTTTTAGTTGCTTTTGCAATAGTATCCAATGCATCCTCAGTTCCTTCCAACGTGGGAGCAAACCCACCTTCGTCGCCTACTGCAGTACTCAAACCTCTATCGTGAAGTACTTTTTTAAGGTTGTGAAAAATCTCAGAACCCATTTGCATGGCGTGCGTAAAACTTTTAGCCTTTACGGGAATCACCATAAATTCCTGAAATGCGATTGGCGCATCGCTGTGCGAACCACCGTTGATAATATTCATCATCGGCACGGGAAGTGTTTTTGCGCTTACCCCGCCAACGTAACGATATAATGGCATTCCCAATTCATTCGCGGCGGCTTTAGCAGCAGCTAATGAAACGCCCAAAATTGCATTTGCCCCAAGCTTCGATTTGTTTTTGGTACCATCCAAATCGATCATCGTTTTATCGATCAATTCCTGTTCGAAAACAGAAATCCCCAATAGGGTTCCGGCAATTTTTCCGTGAACGTTTTCAACTGCTTTCAAAACTCCCTTTCCCATATAATCCTTTCCGCCGTCTCGAAGTTCGACCGCTTCGTGCTCACCCGTTGATGCTCCCGAAGGAACCGCGGCGCGGCCCATAAAACCGTTTTCGGTAATTACGTCAACTTCAATAGTTGGATTTCCTCTTGAATCAAAAATTTGTCGGGCTTTGATGTCGATTATGATACTCATTGGTGAAAGTTAATAGTTATTGGTTAATAAGTTATTTGAAAAGCCCTCAAAGATTTTTGAAAACCTTTAAGGGCTATAAATTTTATGCAGTTTGCAATTTATGTTTTTCAATACTTTCGATAAACTGATCAAAAAGATATGATGCATCGTGTGGTCCGGGACTCGCTTCGGGATGGTACTGTACAGAAAACGCTGGTTTGTTTTTCATTCTTATTCCACTTGCGGTGTGATCGTTCAAATGCATATGTGTGATCTCAATATCGGGATGCGCTTCGGCCTGTTCACGATTTATAGCGAATCCGTGATTTTGTGAAGTAATTTCACCCTTACCTGTAACCAAATTCATAATTGGATGATTTATACCCCGGTGACCGTGGTGCATTTTATAAGTAGAAATTCCGTTTGCTAAAGCCAAAATTTGATGGCCCAAACAAATTCCAAACATTGGCACTTCCTTTTCCAAAATTTCCTTTACTACTTGAATTGCGTTGCTTAAGGGCTCGGGATCGCCGGGACCATTTGAAATGAAAAAACCGTCCGGACCGAAAGCTTCCATTTCTGAAAAAGTAGCATCGTACGGAAATACTTTTATGTAGCAATCGCGCTCTGAAAGCCTGCGTAAAATGTTTTTCTTTATTCCCAAATCCAAAGCCGAGATTTTGTATTTGGCATTTTCATTTCCGAAGAAATAGGGTTCTTTTGTGGAAACTTTTGATGCGAGCTCCAAACCATGCATATCCGGTACTTCGGCCAATTGCTTTTTCAAACCTTCAATATTATCAACTTCCGTGGAAATAACGGCGTTCATCGCACCATTGTCGCGGATATAACTTACCAATGCGCGGGTGTCAACATCGCTTATTGCGAGCAGATTGTTTTTGTTTAAGAAATTTTCAAGGGAATCATCCGCAGCTTCGCGTGAATAATGATAGCTGAAATTGCGCACCACCAAACCTGCAATTTTTATTCCTTCAGATTCCACTTCGTCTTTATTGACACCGTAATTCCCAATGTGGGCATTGGTGGCGACCATTATCTGTCCAAAATAGGAAGGGTCCGTAAAAATTTCTTGGTAACCGGTCATACCCGTGTTGAAACAAACTTCGCCAAAGGCAGAACCTTCTTTGTTTCCAACCGCTTTTCCATAGAAAATGGTGCCGTCTGCCAATAAAATGAGTGCTTTTTTTCGTGTTTGGTATTTCATTTTTAAAAGAGGTCTCGACTGCGCTCGACCAGACATAAATTTGTCGTAACAGTCAAATTATTTTTTTTGCAAAAATAGTATAAAAAAAAGGGATAAACGAAAACGCTTATCCCTTTGTTATTTAATGAATTCAAATTCATTTATTCTTCTTCTTTCTTCGCTTCTTTTTCAGCTTTTGCTGGAGCGGCTTTTGCAGCAGGTGCAGCGGCAGCAGCTTCAGTTCCGGTTCCGCTTCCACGACGGCTTCTACGAGTAGATTTCTTCTTGGTTGCTTTGCCAGCGTTGTAAAGTTCGTTGAAATCTACAAGCTCAATCATTGCCATATCAGCATTATCACCTAAACGATTACCCAATTTAATAATACGGGTGTAACCTCCCGGACGGTCACCAACTTTTGGCGCAACAGTTCTGAAAAGTTCTGCAACTGCATCTTTTTGACGCAATTTGGCGAAAACCAGACGACGGTTGTGCGTGGTGTCTTCCTTAGATTTTGTTACCAATGGCTCCACAAATTGTTTCAACGCCTTTGCTTTTGCAACAGTAGTGTTGATCCGTTTGTGCTCAATTAAAGAGTTCGCCATATTCGCCAACATTGAATGTCTGTGGGCTGTTTTTCTTCCTAAGTGATTTATTTTTTTTCCGTGTCTCATGACATTTTTGTTTTAATCATCATCTTGCATCAACCCATTTTGGGGAGCAAAATATGACGTATTAACTAATCTTTATCTAATTTATATTTTGCAAGATCCATCCCGAAGTTTAGGCCTTTCACGTTTACAAGCTCTTCAAGCTCTGTAAGCGATTTTTTACCGAAGTTGCGGAATTTCATCAAGTCATTTTTGTTGAAAGAAACAAGATCTCCCAATGTATCAACTTCTGCAGCTTTCAAACAGTTTAGCGCACGAACCGAAAGGTCCATATCTACCAATTTTGTTTTAAGCAACTGACGCATGTGAAGGGATTCTTCATCATAGGTTTCAGTCTGTGCAATTTCATCTGCCTCCAAGGTAATGCGCTCATCGCTGAACAACATAAAGTGGTGGATCAATGTTTTTGCAGCTTCGGTCAATGCATCTTTTGGGTGAATAGATCCGTCTGTTACGATTTCGAAAACCAATTTTTCGTAATCGGTTTTTTGCTCTACACGGAAGTTTTCAATACTGTACTTCACATTTTTTATTGGAGTGTAGATAGAATCCGTAAAGATGGTTCCCAAAGGAGCGTTCGCTTTTTTGTTCTCTTCAGCAGGAACATAACCGCGACCTTTTTCAATGGTAATTTCAAAATTAAGGTTCACTTTTGGGTCCATATTGCAAAGAACCAATTCTGGGTTCAATACTTGGAAACCTGAAATGAATTTTTGGAAATCCCCAGCAGTTAGCTGATCTTTTCCAGAAACTGAAATAGTAACGGTTTCATTATCTATCTCGTCAATCTGTCTTTTGAAACGAACTTGTTTCAGGTTCAAAATAATTTCGGTAACATCTTCCACTACGCCCGCGATGGTTGAAAATTCGTGATCCACGCCCTCGATGCGAACCGAAGTGATGGCGAATCCTTCCAAAGAGGAAAGTAATACGCGTCTTAATGCGTTACCAACGGTAAGTCCGTAACCGGGTTCCAAAGGGCGAAATTCAAATTTCCCCTCGAAATCGGTGGAATTTACCATTATAACTTTATCAGGCTTCTGAAAACTAAATACTGCCATTTTTTTTCTTCGTTTTAATTGTTATTTAGTTGCGCGGTTTAAAAGTTTGAAGAATACTATAAACCCTTTGGCTAAATACCAATATGATTATTTTATTATTTAGAATATAATTCGACGATCAACTGCTCGTTGATGTTTTCTGGGATTTGAAGACGCTCTGGAATAGAAACGAAAGTTCCTTCCTTTTTATCGCCGTTCCAAGTGATCCACTCGTAAACATGATTAGCATTTGCCAACGAATCGTTGATTGCGCCAAGAGATTTTGATTTCTCTCTAACGGCCACAACATCGCCAGGTTTCAATTGGTACGATGGAATGTTTACTTTTTCACCATTAACGGTGATATGACGGTGTGAAACCAATTGTCTGGCACCGGAGCGACTTGGGGAAATTCCCATTCTGTACACTACGTTATCCAAACGCGACTCACACATTTGAAGCAATACAGTACCTGTAATTCCAGGAGCTGCGGTAGCTTTTTTAAACATATTTCTGAACTGACGCTCCAAAATACCATAAGTATATTTTGTTTTTTGCTTCTCCATCAACTGGATAGCGTATTCAGATTTTTTACCACGGCGACGTGCGTTACCGTGTTGCCCTGGAGGGTAGTTTCTTTTTTCGAAAGACTTATCGTCTCCGAAGATAGCTTCCCCGAATTTACGGGCGATTTTAGTTTTTGGACCAGTATATCTTGCCATTGCTTGTTTAAGGTTATGAAGGAAAACTAAATTAAGGTCTTACGTTAATCCTTTAGTTTTTGATTCCTTCAGATTGATATTTATAATTAATTAAACTCTTCTTCTTTTAGGAGGACGGCATCCGTTGTGTGGCATTGGGGTAACGTCGATGATTTCGGTTACTTCAATTCCTGCATTGTGGATGGAACGTATTGCAGATTCTCTACCGTTTCCTGGCCCTTTTACGTATACTTTTACCTTACGTAAACCGGCGTCGTGTGCAACTTTTGCGCAATCTTCCGATGCTAACTGAGCTGCATAGGGAGTGTTTTTCTTTGATCCGCGGAAGCCCATTTTACCGGCTGAGGACCAAGAGATAACATCTCCGTTCTTATTGGTCAACGAAACGATAATGTTGTTGAAGGAAGCATTGATGTGCGCCTCTCCGGTTGATTCAACATTAACCTTACGTTTCTTAACTGTTTTCGTAGTTTTTTGAGCTGTCTTTGCCATAACTCTAGGTTTTATTTAGTTGCTTTTTTCTTGTTAGCAACAGTTTTACGTTTTCCTTTTCTAGTACGAGAGTTATTCTTAGTACGCTGTCCTCTTAAAGGAAGACCCGATCTGTGACGAATACCTCTGTAACAACCAATATCCATTAAGCGTTTTATGCTTAATTGAACTTCACTACGTAATTCACCTTCGATTTTGAAAGATCCAACAGCATCACGAATAGCACCGATTTCATCATCGTTCCATTCGCTTACTTTTTTGTCTTCGTTAACCTCGGCTTTTTTCAGTATATCCTGGGCACGGCTCTTACCGATTCCGAAGATATACGTTAACGCGATTACACCCCTTTTGTGCTTCGGGATATCTACACCTGCGATTCTTGCCATAACTTATCCTTGTCTTTGTTTGAACTTTGGGTTCTTTTTGTTAATTACATATAATCTGCCTTTTCTGCGAACAATCTTGCAGTCGGCACTTCTTTTCTTTACGGATGCTCTAACTTTCATCTCTTTTCGTTTTTATTGTTCAATGAACCGTGAGGTCCGTTGTATTAATATCTGTATGTTATTCTTGCCTTACTTAAATCGTAAGGGCTCATTTCCAGTTTCACTTTATCCCCTGGCAACAATTTAATATAGTGCATTCGCATTTTACCGGAAATGTGTGCGGTTACTACGTGACCGTTTTCCAATTCAACACGGAACATTGCGTTTGATAGTGCTTCCACTATACTGCCATCTTGTTCTATTGCGCTTTGTTTTGCCATAATTATGCTACTGCCTTTCTATTTTTTCCGCTTTTCATTAAGCCATCATAATGACGGTTCAATAAATACGAGTTTACTTGTTGCATTGTATCAATAGCCACACCCACCATAATTAATAGTGAAGTACCTCCGTAGAACAATGCCCAACCTTGCTGAATACCCAAAAGCTTCACCGCAAATGCCGGCGCAATGGCGATAAGTGCTAAAAAGATAGATCCGGGTAAAGTTATTTGCGACATAATTCTATCCAAATATTCTGCAGTTTGCGTTCCGGGTTTAATACCTGGAATGAAACCTCCACTACGTTTAAGATCGTCCGCCATTTTATTGGTGGGAACGGTGATAGCCGTATAGAAATAGGTGAATATAATAATCAATATTGCAAAAACAACATTGTACCACAATCCAAAAATATCGCTAAATGTAGCTTGAATACTCTGGGAGAAATCACTATCTGAAAGACTTGCAACAGCTGAAGGCACAAACATAATTGCCTGGGCAAAGATGATTGGCATTACCCCTGAAGCGTTCAACTTTAAAGGAATGAACTGGCGTGCGCCGAAAATATTCTTTTCATAACCACCGCTAGCAGTTCTTCGGGCATATTGCACAGGTATCTTTCGCACTGCCATAACCAACATAATAGAAAGGAGGATAATTACAAACCAAATTACCAATTCAATAAGTATCATAATCAACCCACCGTTTGACTCTATTACCCTTGAAACAAATTCCTGGGCGAAGGACTGTGGCAAATTGGCAATAATACCAACCATAATAAGTATCGAGATACCGTTACCAATACCTTTATCGGTTATTTTTTCACCCAACCACATTGCAAAAATTGTTCCCGTAACTAAAATTATTACTGAAGAAACGTAGAACATAACGCTTTGCCCCATTATGAACGCCTCTGCCGGAACGCCCATTGCTGGAAGACCTGCAAGATAACTCGGTGCTTGTACCAAACAGATACCAATGGTTAACCAACGAGTAATCTGATTAATTTTTTTACGTCCGCTTTCCCCTTCTTTCTGTAACTTCTGAAGATAAGGAACAGCAATCTGCATCAATTGAACTACAATGGAAGCAGAGATGTAAGGCATAATTCCCAATGCAAAAACAGAAGCGTTGGCAAAAGCCCCTCCTGTAAATGCGTTAAGCAAGCCACCAATTCCGCCAGAATTAAATTGTCCTGAGAATTTGGCCAACATATCAGCATCAATCCCTGGAAGTACAACTTGGGCGCCAAAACGGTATACCAAAAGCATTCCAAGAGTAAGCAGGATACGGTTACGCAGCTCCTCTATTTTCCAAACATTTTTTAAGGTATCGATAAATTTCATCCTTAGCTGTTGTTACAATGTTACTACTTCACCTCCGGCAGCTTCAATAGCTTCCTTTGCCGAGGCAGTGAACTTGTGTGCAGATACCTTTATTTTTGCTTTAATTTCGCCTCTTCCTAAAATCTTCACCATTTCGTTTTTACCAGCAAGACCCAAACCTACTAGGGTTTCGAAGTCAACGGTATCATTTATCTTTTTGTCGTCAACCAACTGTTGAAGGGTATCAATGTTGATTCCTTTGTACTCTTTACGGTTGATATTTGTAAAACCAAACTTAGGAACACGACGTTGTAGGGGCATTTGACCACCTTCAAATCCAACTTTCTTGGAATAACCTGAACGTGATTTTGCTCCTTTGTGTCCACGGGTGGCAGTACCACCTTTACCGGAACCTTGTCCGCGACCTACTCGCTTGCCTTGATTTTTTACCGACCCTGGAGCCGGTTGTAAGTTACTTAAATCCATTATCGTGTTTTCTTAGTTGGTTTCAACAGAAACCAAGTGATTAACTTTATTGATCATACCAAGAATGTTTGGCGTATCTTCATGTTCAACCGTTTGGTTCATCTTGTGAAGACCCAAAGATTCCATGATTCTCTTTTGGTTTTTTGGACGTTTTATAACGCTCTTTACCTTTGTTACTCTAATTTTTGCCATCGCTCTGATATTTATCCTTTGAATACTTTTTCAAGTGAAATTCCTCTTTGGTCAGCTACAGTTTGTGCACTTCGCAATTGCAAAAGCGCATCAAAAGTTGCTTTTACCACGTTGTGTGGGTTAGAAGATCCTTGAGATTTTGACAATACATCGTGAACACCCACTGCTTCCAATACAGCACGTACGGCACCACCGGCAATTACCCCGGTACCAGGCGCAGCTGGAAGAAGGTTTACACGGGCTCCGCCGTATTTTCCTTTTTGTTCGTGAGGAAGGGTCACTTTGTTAAGAGGGATACGAACTAGATTTTTCTTAGCATCCTCAATAGCTTTTGCAATTGCGCTAGCTACATCTTTGGATTTTCCAAGACCTTGTCCAACCACTCCTTTTTCGTCACCAACAACTACAATAGCTGAAAATCCGAAGGCACGACCACCTTTGGTCACCTTGGTTACACGTTGTACACCTACCAAACGGTCTTTTAATTCAAGACCTCCTGGTTTTACTAATTCTACGTTTTTATAATCTTGATACATAATTTGACTTAGAATTTAAGGCCACCTTCGCGTGCACCTTCAGCTAATGATTTTACTCTTCCGTGGTAAAGGTAACCGCCTCTGTCAAAAGCAATGGCTTCTACGCCTGCTTTTACAGCTTTTTCTGCGATTGCTTTTCCAACCAATTTTGCAGCTTCAACTTTGTTTACTTTTGAAGCGTCAATATCTTTATCTCTTGAAGATGCGGCGGTAATGGTCTTTCCATTTACATCGTCAATAATTTGAGCGTATATTTCTTTGTTGCTGCGGAATACAGCCAAACGTGGGCGACTTTCAGTCCCCTCAACCGTTTTTCTGATTCGCATGCGCAAGCGCTCTCTTCTTTCGTACTTTGATAATGCCATAACTCTATTTGTTATGCAGATTTACCTGCTTTTCTTCTTAATTGTTCCCCAACAAACTTGATACCTTTTCCTTTGTAAGGCTCTGGCTTGCGGAAGCCACGGATTTTCGCCGCTACTTGCCCAACCAATTGTTTGTCGTGAGAGGTTAACTTCACGATTGGGTTTTTACCTTTATCAGATACGGTTTCCACTTTTACCTCTGGAGCAATGTCCAGAACGATGTTGTGCGAAAATCCTAAGGCCAAATCCAATTTTTGCCCTTGGTTGCTGGCGCGGTAACCCACACCCACCAATTCCAAATTCTTTGTCCAGCCATTGCTTACTCCTTCAATCATATTGTTGATTAAGGATCTGTAAAGACCGTGCTTTGCAGTGTGGTCTTTTGAATCTGATGGACGTTCTACCAAAACGTTTCCGTCCTCTACTTTCACGGTTAAATCAGTATCAAATTCCTGAGTTAACTCGCCTAATTTTCCTTTTACGGTAATTACGTTGTCTTTTACATCAACTGTAACTCCTTGTGGGATTGCTACCGGGTTTTTACCTATTCTTGACATTTCTTTGTCTATTTTTTAGTAAACGTAACACAATACTTCGCCACCAACATTTTGAGCCTTGGCTTGCTTGCCAGTCATTACTCCTGAAGAAGTAGAAACAATAGCAATACCCAAACCGTTCAAAATACGAGGAAGTTCTGTTGAACTTGCGTATTTACGTAAACCTGGTTTACTGATTCTTTGAATTTTTCTAATTACCGATTCTTTGGTAATCTTGTCATATTTCAATGCAATTTTGATGACACCTTGTGCGGTGCTTTCATCATCAAATTTGTAGCTTAAAATGTAACCTTGGTCAAAAAGGATTTTTGTAATCTCCTTTTTTAGATTTGAAGCTGGAATCTCTACAACGCGATGTCCGGCTTTCGCAGCATTTCTAACTCGCGTTAGATAATCTGAAATTGGATCTGTAATCATTTATTTGAATTTGCGGAAGCGGTTTTTGGACTATTCCAAACCTTCAACCAGTTTATACTTTTTCCTGTGAACAGTAAAACCTGTTCTTACCAAGATGCTTTGCGCACTCCTGGAATTAACCCTGAATTTGCCATTTCACGGAACATTACACGTGAAATTCCAAAAGTTCGCATATACCCTCTTGGTCTGCCGGTAAGTTTGCAACGGTTGTGCAAACGTACTGGGGAGGCATTTTTAGGTAGTTTTTGCAAGCCTTCCCAATCGCCGGCTTCCTTCAAAGCTTTGCGCTTGGCGGCATATTTTGCTACCATTTTTTGTCTCTTAACCTCGCGGGCCTTCATTGATTCTTTAGCCATCTCTTAGTTCTTTTTAAAGGGTAATCCCAATTCCTGTAATAATGATTTCGCTTCTTTATCGGTAGCTGCGGAAGTGATGAAAGTAATGTTCATCCCTTCAATTTTCTTCACTTTATCGATATCGATTTCTGGGAAGATAATTTGCTCAGTGATTCCTAAAGAGTAATTTCCTCTTCCGTCAAAACCCGTAGCTTTAATTCCGTTAAAGTCACGTACCCGTGGCAAAGCTGAAGTAACCAACCTGTCCAAAAATTCATACATACGCTCTCCACGCAAGGTAACTTTCACACCAATTGGCATGCCCTTACGAAGTTTGAAGTTTGCAACGTCTTTTTTAGAGTTGGTTGAAACCGCTTTTTGCCCGGTTATCTTTGTAAACTCATCAACCGAATAGTCAATAAGTTTTTTGTCAGCCACTGCTGCGCCCACGCCGCGGGAAACAACAATACGCTCCAATTTTGGTACCTGCATAACGTTTTTGTAACCAAACTCGTCAGTAAGTGAATTGATCACTCTGCTTTTGTACTCTTCTTTAAGTCTTGGTGAATATGCCATAACTATATTGCTTGATTCGATTGTTTTGAAAACCGTACTTTCTTACCATTTTCGGTTTTGTACCCAACACGTGTAGCTTTTCCAGATTTTGGATCAACTAATGAAAGGTTAGAAATATGGATAGGAGCTTCTTTTTTTGCGATGCCACCTTGAGGGTTTTTCGCGCTTGGCTTCTCATGTTTTGAAACCATGTTTACTCCTTCTACGATTGCTTTGTTTTTGTCAAGGAATATCTTCATTACTTTACCTTCAGAACCTTTGTGGTCTCCGGCAGTAACTACTACTGTATCGCCTGATTTTATTTTAAGCTTTGTCATCTTAGTTTTCATATTAAAGCACCTCTGGTGCCAATGATACTATTTTCATAAATTGCTTGTCGCGAAGCTCTCTTGCTACCGGTCCGAAAACACGTGTTCCTCTCATCTCGCCTTGGGCGTTCAAAAGTACACAAGCGTTATCGTCAAAACGGATGTAAGAACCGTCAGGTCTTCTAATTTCCTTAGCAACACGTACAACTACGGCTGTAGAAACTGCTCCTTTCTTAATGTTTCCATTTGGTGTTGCTTCCTTTACGGAAACTACAATCTTATCACCAATAGAAGCATACCTTCTTTTTGTTCCGCCCAATACACGAATGGTAAGTACTTCCTTAGCACCGGTATTATCTGCGACTTTGAGTCTTGATTCTTGTTGTAACATAATTACTTCGCTCTTTCAATTATTTCTACTAATCTCCAACATTTGGTTTTGCTTAAAGGACGTGTTTCCATGATCCTTACTGTATCGCCTTCGTTGCAGTTGTTTGTCTCGTCGTGCGCAACGTACTTTTTAGTTTTCGTTACGAACTTTCCGTACATAGGGTGCTTTACTTTTTTCACCTCTGCAACTACGATGGACTTGTCCATTTTGTTGCTGGTTACTACACCTATACGTTCTTTTCTTAAGTTTCTTTTAATTTCTTCCATCTTTCAGCTGTACAATTATTGCACTTCTCTATTAGTTAGTTCCGTCGCTATTCTTGCTATCACCCTTCTTTGGGATCTTAGTTGAATTGGATTCTCCAACGGGGAAATGGTGTGAGCCATTTTAAGGTCTGTATAGGCCTTTCTTGATTCAGCGTATGCTTCCTGAAGTTCTGCCGTTGATGCTTTTTTAATTTCTGATTGTTTCATCGTTCAAAAAATTATGCTTGGAAATCCCGAGACATTACAAATTTAGTTTTAACCGGAAGCTTTTGGGCGGCAAGGCGCAATGCTTCTTTCGCTGTTTCAACTGGAACTCCGGACACTTCGAAAAGCATTCTTCCTGGCTTTACCACAGCTGCGTAATATTCCACGGCACCTTTACCTTTACCCATACGTACTTCAAGAGGTTTTTTGGTGATTGGTTTATCTGGAAATATCATAATCCAGATAGAACCTTCTCTTTTCATAAAACGGGTAGCGGCAATACGAGCGGCCTCAATCTGTCTTGCTGTAAGAAATTCAGATTCCATCGATTTTATACCGAAGGTTCCGTATGCTAGCTGGTTGCCACGTTCGGCATTGCCCTTCATACGGCCTTTCATTTGTTTGCGGTACTTTGTTCTTTTAGGTTGTAACATTTTCTTTTATTTAAAAAATTACTTTCTGCGACGTGCTTTGTTGCCACCGCGTCCTGCTGGAGCTCCTTTTCCGCCGCCAGTTTTGGTTTTGCCAGTGGCCAGACCAACTAGTGGAGAAAGTTCTCTCTTTCCATATACTTCGCCTTTCATAATCCATACTTTAACACCCAATCTACCATAGGTAGTGTGTGCCTCAACTAAAGCGTAGTCAATATCGGCTCTAAAAGTTGATAACGGGATACGACCTTCTTTGTACGATTCTGAACGTGCCATTTCAGCGCCGTTCAAACGTCCTGAGATTTGAACCTTAATACCTTCCGCGTTCATTCGCATAGTTGCCGCGATAGCCATTTTAATGGCACGACGGTAAGAAATACGGCTTTCAATCTGGCGGGCAATACTTCCTGCCACCAAAAATGCGTCAAGCTCAGGTCTTTTGATCTCGTGAATGTTGATCTGTACCTCTTTATCTGTAATTTTTTTAAGCTCTTCTTTTAGCTTGTCTACTTCCTGGCCACCTTTACCGATAATGATACCGGGACGGGCAGTGGTTATAGTAACGGTTACAAGCTTAAGCGTACGCTCAATAATTACTCTACTCACACTAGCTTTACTTAAACGTGCGTGAACATATTTTCTAATCTTGTCGTCTTCGGCAAGTTTATCGCCGTAGTCGTTGCCTCCGTACCAGTTGGATTCCCAACCTCTGATGATACCTAAGCGATTCCCGATTGGATTTGTCTTCTGTCCCATTTAATTAATTGCTTTGTGTGTTATCGTTTGCTGCCAAAACCAGTGTTACGTGGTTGGAGCGTTTTCTAATTCGGTGTGCACGGCCTTGTGGGGCTGGACGAAGTCTTTTCAACATTGTTCCACCATCCACACGGATTTCCTTAACGAAAAGATCTGCATCTTCTACTGAAGCATCTTCGTTTTTTTGTTGCCAGTTGTTGATGGCAGACAAAAGTAGTTTCTCCAATTTGCGTGAAGATTCTTTTGAACTGAACTTCAAAATGTTAAGTGCCTTGTCTATTTTCTCACCACGCACCAAGTCTGCCATTAAACGCATTTTTCTTGGTGAAGTGGGGCAATTATTCAATTTAGCCATGTAGATTGTCTTCTTGGCTTCCTTGATTGCTTCTGCTCTTTCTCTTTTACGAACTCCCATGGCCTATTATTTTTTACCTTTGTTTTTAGCACCTGAGTGACCACGGAATGATCTTGTAGGTGAAAATTCTCCTAGTTTATGCCCAACCATGTTTTCTGTTACATACACAGGAACAAATTGGCGCCCGTTGTGCACAGCGATGGTTTGACCAACAAAATCTGGGGTAATCATAGAAGCACGTGACCAAGTTTTGATTACGGTTTTCTTATTATCCTCAACGTTTTGTTGAACTTTTTTATCTAATTTGTAATGAACGAACGGTCCTTTTTTTAACGATCTTGCCATAACTTATTTCTTTCTTCGTTCTAAGATATATTTATTACTTGCTTTCGTTTTAGAACGGGTTCTGTAACCTTTTGCAGGGATACCTTTTCTAGAACGTGGATGACCTCCGGAAGCGCGGCCCTCACCACCACCCATCGGGTGATCTACAGGGTTCATCACTACTGGTCTTGTACGTGGTCTTCTACCCAACCATCTGCTTCTACCGGCTTTACCAGAAACCAATAATTGGTGGTCACTGTTTGAAACGGCACCAACGGTAGCCATACAGTTTACCAAAATCAATCGGGTTTCACCTGAAGGAAGTTTAACGGTAGCATATTTTCCATCACGAGCCATCAACTGTGCGAAAGCACCAGCGCTACGCGCCATAATGGCTCCTTGACCGGGACGAAGCTCGATGCAGGAAATAATAGTACCTAATGGAATAGCTGAAAGTGGCATTGCATTTCCAATCTCGGGAGCTACTGCTTCACCTGAAAGGATATTTTGCCCAACTTGTAGTCCGTTTTGTGCAATTACATATCGCTTTTCACCATCTTGATAGTTCAAAAGTGCGATAAATGCAGTACGGTTTGGATCGTATTGAATACTGGCAACTGTAGCAGGAACTCCCGCTTTGTCGCGTTTAAAATCGATAATTCGATATTTCTTTTTATGACCACCACCTATGTAGCGCATGGTCATTTTTCCTTGACTGTTTCTACCACCAGATCTCTTATTCGGAGCAAGTAAAGACTTCTCCGGCTTATCGGTTGTAATGGCGTCAAAACCATTTACAACCCTAAAACGCTGACCTGGGGTGATTGGTTTTAATTTTCTTACTGACATTTGTGTCTAATTAAATCTAAGAATTCTTAGATGTTGTTGTAAAAATCTATTGTATCACCTTCCGCCACCTGTACGATTGCTTTTTTATAAGCGTTCGTTTTACCAGTTTGGACACCTGTTTTTGTATAACGGGTCTTCCTATCAGGGCGGACATTCATTGTGCGAACTTTTTCAACAGAAACTCCGTAAGCAGCTTCCACCGCTTTCTTGATTTCTACCTTATTCGCCTTTGGGTTCACTACAAAGCCAAAAACGTTTTTGTCTTCAGCATCTTTGGTAGCTTTTTCCGTAATTATAGGTTTAATTAAGATGTTCATCTTGCTTCTATTTACTTAAGTTTGTTTCAATTCCTTCCAAAGAACCTTCAAATAGCACTACACTATTTGCATTCATAATTTTGTAAGTACTTAATTGTGAGTTAGTTATAACTTCAGTACCTTTCAAATTGCGAGAGGACAAATATACATTATTATTTAAGTCTCCCAACACAAACAAAGATTTTTTGTCGTTAAGCCCTAAACTGTTCAAAACCGCTGTAAAATTCTTGGTTTTTGGAGCGTCAAAATTTAGGTCTTCCATTACAAAAATAGCTTTGTCATTCGCCTTCATCGTTAGGGCAGATTTACGTGCCAAACGCTTCAGGTTTTTGTTCAATTTGAAGGAGTAGTTACGCGGACGAGGTCCAAACATTCTACCACCACCTTTAAATACACCAGACTTAATGCTACCCGCACGGGCAGTACCAGTTCCTTTTTGTTTCTTTATTTTTCTGGTAGAACCAGCAATCTCTGCACGTTCCTTTGCTTTGTGAGTACCTTGACGTTGATTGGCAAGGTATTGTTTCACATCAAGATAAACCGCGTGGTTGTTAGGCTCTATTCCGAACACATCTGCAGAAAGTTCAACTTTCCGGCCTGTGTCTTTTCCGTTTATGTCTAATACAGCTACCTTCATTATTTCTCGATCATTACATAAGCGTTTTTATGGCCAGGAACTGCTCCCTTTACCACAAGTAGATTCTTTTCAGGAACTACTTTTAAAACCCTTAAATTTTCAACTTTTACTCTTTCGTTGCCCATTTGGCCCGCCATACGCATTCCCTTGAATACTCTCGCAGGATATGATGCAGCTCCAATAGAACCTGGTGCACGCAAACGGTTGTGCTGACCGTGTGTGGCTTGCCCAACACCGCCAAAACCGTGACGCTTTACAACCCCTTGGAAACCTTTACCTTTTGATGTACCCGCGATATCCACGAATTCACCTTCGATAAAATGCTCCACAGTAATTGTGTCACCTAATTTGTAATTTTCTTCAAATCCCTTGAATTCGGCGACTTTGCGTTTTGCAACGGTTCCTGCTTTTTTGGCGTGCCCTTCGGCAGCTTTAGTTACAGTCTTCTTGTCATCGAAACCAAGTTGAAGAGCTTCGTACCCGTCAACCTCTTTGGTTCTGACTTGGGTAACAACACAGGGTCCTGCTTCAATAACGGTACACGGAATGTTCTTTCCGTTCTCGTCAAAGATGCTGGTCATCCCTATCTTTCTTCCAATTAACCCAGACATATTTAATTATTTATTGATTATTAATATTTATTTGAATTGCGATAAATCGCGATATTCATTTCAAAAGAAACGGGATCAAAATAAATTCGATCCCGAATATTACTTTGTTTTCCGTTTTTCCCTTGCTTACAAGCTCAGGACATTTTATCAAGGAACATTCCGTTCCTAATCATGAGATTTCCGCCTTCGCGGAAATTACACTATACTTTAATCTCTACTTCAACCCCACTCGGAAGCTCCAATTTCATTAGAGCATCAATCGTTTTTGAAGAAGAACTGTAGATATCCAAAAGTCTTTTGTAAGAACTTAGTTGGAATTGCTCTCTACTCTTCTTGTTTACGTGCGGAGAACGCAAAACTGTAAAGATTTTTTTATGTGTTGGCAAAGGAATTGGGCCAGTTACTACAGCACCAGTACTCTTTACGGTCTTAACGATTTTTTCAGCAGATTTGTCCACCAAATTGTGATCGTAAGATTTTAGTTTTATTCTAATTTTTTGACTCATTGCTGAAATTATTATACGTTAGCGGTTCCTCTTGCTGCTGCTATTACACTTTCTGAAATATTAGAAGGTGTTTCAGCATAATGTGAAAATTCCATAGTTGAAGTTGCACGGCCGGAAGACAATGTTCTCAATGTGGTTACATAACCAAACATTTCAGAAAGTGGCACTTCGCCTTTTATTACTTTCGCGCCAGCGCGGTCACCCATATTATTAATGGTTCCACGACGGCGGTTAAGATCCCCAACAATATCACCCATATTCTCCTCAGGCGTAATTACCTCAAGTTTCATAATAGGCTCAAGAATTACGGCACCTGCTTTTTTGGCAACTTCTTTGAAACCAATTTTTGCAGCCAATTCAAAAGACAGGGCATCAGAATCCACCGGGTGGAAAGATCCGTCCTTTAAAGTAACCTTCATACTGTCAACCTCGAAACCTGCAAGTGGGCCATTGACCATTGCTTGTTTGAAACCTTTTTCAACAGCTGGAATAAATTCCTTTGGAACGTTTCCACCTTTTACGGCGTTTACGAATTCCAAACCAACTTTTCCTTCCTCAGCCGGCTCAAGGGTGAAAACGATATCAGCAAATTTACCACGACCACCCGATTGTTTTTTGTAAACTTCTCTGTGATCGGCAACTTTTGTGATAGCCTCTTTATACTCAACCTGTGGCTGACCTTGGTTTACTTCAACTTTGAATTCGCGACGCAAACGGTCAACGATAATATCTAAGTGAAGTTCGCCCATTCCAGAAATAATAGTTTGTCCAGACGCTTCATCTGTACGCACTTGGAATGTTGGATCCTCTTCGGCAAGTTTTGACAAAGCCATACCTAATTTATCAACATCAACCTTAGTTTTAGGCTCCACTGCGATACCAATTACTGGATCGGGGAAATTCATACTTTCTAAAACGATTGGGTGTTTTTCATCGGACATGGTATCACCAGTCTTTATATCTTTAAAGCCAACTGCCGCTCCAATATCTCCAGCCTCAATATATTCGATTGCATTTTGTTTGTTGGAATGCATTTGGTAAATACGTGAAATACGTTCTTTTTTACCTGAACGGTTGTTCAATATATATGAACCTGCATCCAAGTGACCGGAATATACACGGAAGAATGCCAAACGACCTACGAAAGGATCTGTTGCAATCTTAAACGCCAATGCGGCAAAAGGAGCACTTACATCGGGTTTGCGAATTTCTTCTTTTTCAGTTTCTGGGTTAATCCCAACGATACCTTCTTTGTCGGTCGGGGCAGGCAAATAACGGCATACAGCATCCAATAGGAACTGAACACCTTTATTCTTGAATGAAGAGCCACACACCATTGGAATGATGGACATATCCATTACTGCCGCACGAAGCGCAGCGTGGATTTCGTCTTCCGTGATGGATTCCTCGTCTTCCATATATTTTTCGAGCAGGTTTTCATCGTAGGCAGCAACCTCTTCAATAAGTTTTCCACGAAGAACTTTTGCTTCAGCTTTCAAATCTTCTGGAATTTCAATTACATCGAAAGTAGCTCCAAATGAATCATCGTGAAAAATCACGGCTCTGTTTTTAACCAAATCAACAATTCCCTTAAAATCCGCTTCGTCACCAATGTTCAAAACAATTGGCACTGCATTGGATCCTAACATATCCTTCACTTGCTGGCAAACTGCCATAAAGTTAGCGCCAGAACGATCCATTTTATTAACAAATCCAATACGCGGTACCTTATAATTGTCAGCCAATCTCCAGTTAGTTTCAGATTGAGGCTCCACACCATCAACCGCGCTAAAAAGGAAAACCAAACCGTCAAGAACTCTAAGCGAACGGTTCACCTCTACGGTAAAATCCACGTGGCCTGGAGTGTCTATAATGTTGAAATTGTATTCTTTTGTCTCGGGAAGCACTTCGCCGTTTTCCATTGGGAATTTCCAAGTACAGGTGGTAGCGGCTGAAGTAATGGTAATACCACGCTCCTGCTCTTGCTCCATCCAGTCCATGGTTGCAGCTCCATCGTGAACCTCGCCAAGTTTGTGGCTCACCCCTGTGTAGAAAAGGATACGCTCCGTGGTTGTAGTTTTACCCGCATCAATGTGTGCGGCAATCCCGATATTTCTTGTATATTTTAAATCTCTTTGTGCCATTGTTTAGAATCTGAAATGTGAGAATGCTTTGTTAGCTTCTGCCATTTTGTGAGTATCCATACGTTTCTTTACCGCAGCGCCTTCTTCTTTTGCAGCGGCAAGAATTTCACCCGCTAATTTTGCGGCCATGGATTTCTCGTTTCTTTTTCTTGAATAGGTAATCAACCATTTCATTGCAGTTGCAATTTTACGGTCCGGACGTATTTGCATAGGAATCTGGAAGGTTGCCCCACCAACTCTACGACTACGAACCTCTACGTGTGGCATAACATTTGAAAGTGCATCCTTCCAAAGCTCCAACGCAGTCTTTTCTTCGTCTTGTTTCTTTTCTTCTACAATGTCAATTGCATCATAGAAAACTTTGAAAGCCACACTCTTCTTTCCGTCCCACATCATGTTGTTCACAAAACGTGTAACCAACTGGTCGTTAAACCGCGGATCTGGTAAAAGTGGTCTTTTTTTGGCCTGTCTTTTTCTCATTTGTTGTTTGTTAATGGCCGAGAATCAATTTTTTCAATTTATCCCAAACCCGTTTTCATTTTTACTTCTTTGGGCGTTTTGCTCCGTACTTAGATCTACGTTGCGTGCGGCCTGCAACACCTGCGGTGTCTAAAGCTCCACGAACAATGTGATACCTAACTCCTGGCAAATCCTTTACCCTTCCACCTCTAACCAATACTATCGAGTGCTCTTGGAGATTGTGACCTTCGCCCGGGATGTATGCGTTTACTTCCTTACCGTTGGTAAGTCTTACCCTTGCAACTTTACGCATTGCAGAGTTAGGCTTCTTAGGCGTAGTAGTATATACACGCGTACAAACACCACGACGTTGTGGGCACGAATCCAAAGCAACCGATTTACTCTTCTTGGTTATTTTGGTTCTTCCTTTACGTACTAATTGTGAAATTGTTGGCATATAAAATATGTATTATTACTGTTTAAAAATAAAACACCCCTATTTTTAGGGGATGCAAATGTAGAATTTTTTTTCAACTAATCAAACCATACCAAATTAATTTTCAGCATACTTTGATTATTTTTTTGATTTAATATGAAACGCAAATTTGAAGCGTTAGTTTTACACAGTAAATTTTCGTCTTTTTTTGAAAAAAATCCTATTCACATTCTTTTACCTTAATATATATACCTGTTTTTTCTTCGGAATAAATGCACAGGAACTTACGCTTTCTATTAAAGCGGAAAAACCAATCTCACCAAGCCTTAAGGATTCGCTGAAAATTCCCAACAGTTTCATAGATTCCATTTCAGTTAAAAAAGAAACTGATACCGTTTTTATGAAATTCCAACAAATGGGATTTATTGAAAGTGAAATTTTGAATTTAAAAAAAGAAAATGACAGTAGCTATGTCGCAAATTTTTTCCTCGGAAAAAAATACAGCGAAATAACCATTTATTATTCCAAAGAAGACTTCAGCAAAAAGGAATTGCAGCGCTTTTCATCAGAAATTACCGAAAACTATTTCGTACTTCCATTTGAAACAATTCCCATTTCCTTGAAAAAACTTACCGCCGTGCGAAATCAACAGGGCAATGCCTTTGCGCGGTTGAAATTATCGGAATTCGAAAAAGATGAAAACGGCAATTTAAGCGCCACCCTAATCGTCGATAACGGAAATGTACGCACAGTGGACTCCATTGCGGTGAAGGGATATGAAAAATTCCCCCGATCCTTTCTGAAGTATTATGCCGGTGTAAAAAAAGGGGGGATTTTCAATCAAAAGAAATTGGTGGAACAGAATGAAAACTTGAACAGTCTCGGATTCGTAAATGCAATTAAAGCCCCCGAAGCACTTTTCAGAAAAGACTCCACCACAGTTTATTTTTATTTGGAAAAACATAACAACAATCTTTTTGACGGGATACTCGGGTTTGCAACCGATGAGGAAACCAAAAAACTTTCCTTCAACGGCTATTTAAATTTAGAACTGAACAACAATCTAAATTTTGGAGAGCAACTATTGATAAACTATAAGGCCGACGGTCAAGAACAGGTGAATTTTAGAACCAAGGTCACGCTGCCGTATTTGCTGAAAACACCCTTTGGCCTAAGCGGCGAGCTAAGAATTTTCAAACGCGATAGTTCCTTTATTACAACTGAACAGCAAATTAGAACCACCTATCAAATAAATCCGAAATCAACGACCTATATCGGCTACAAAGGTTATGATTCTAGCAATCTCTTAGACATAGCTGTTGCAGGAACACCTGTTGAGGATTTTAAGTCCAAATTTTTTATTGCCGGTGTGTCCTATATTAAACCCCAGAACAAAAAACTTTTTCCAATTAAAACAATGATTGGTGCAGACGCCGGGGTGGGAGTTCGCGATACTCAAGGAAATAGCGATGACCAATTGCGAATAGAAACATTCCTAAACAATATTTTTAACCTTAATTATAAAAATTCCATTTTTGTTCAAAATATCACCAGCGCACTTTTCAGCGACAGCTATTTGGTTAACGAATTATTTCGTTTTGGAGGTATTAACAGCATTAGGGGTTTCAATGAAAATAGCATTGATGCTTCACTATATTCAATAATAAACACAGAGTATCGGTATCAATTCAATGATGGGGTATACATTCATAGCATAATAGATATCGGTTATTTCGAAAACGAAACCCTAGCACTTAAACAGAAATTGTATAGTTTCGGATTCGGTATTGGGCTGAATACCAAGGGCGGACTATTCAAATTCAACGTTGCCAATGGAAACACACAGGACCAGGACTTCAGTTTTTCCAATACCAAAATTCACATAAGCGTTTCTACCAAATTTTGAGAATATCCAATCAAACGCTTTTCATAAGGTTTATAAATCGTAAAAAATGGGAGCAAATACTTGTGTAATTAACTTTTTATTATGATTTTTGCCGTTGGCTAATTCAAATAATTTATAAAAATGAGAACAAAGTTTAGTGGAATTTTAACGCTTATATTAGCGTTAGTTGTGCAGCTTACCTTCGCACAGCAAAAAACTATTACAGGTACGGTGACGGACGATACAGGTCTGCCATTGCCTGGTGCAAACGTTATTGTTAAAGGCACAAGTTCTGGAACACAATCGGATTTTGATGGAAACTTTACCATCTCCGCCAATGTGGGGCAGACTCTTGTATTTAGCTATGTAGGGTTTGTCGCCAAAGAAGTAAAAGTAGGAGCTCAAAACAGCATCGACGTTTCTTTATTACCAGATGCTGCGGCACTAGAAGAAGTTGTTGTAACTGGGTATTCTACAAGAAATCAAACGGTACAAACATCAGCTGTTGTATCCATTTCCGCTTCGGAATTATCGCAAATGGCGCCAACCACCAGTATAGACAATATGCTGCAAGGTAAGGCGGCTGGTGTGCAGGTAACTGCCGCTAACGGTAAACCGGGACAAGGAGCTTTCGTTCGTATTCGTGGAACAGGATCACTTGTTGCTGGAGCATCTTCCCCGCTTTACATCGTGGATGGCGCACCAATAAGAGAACAAGATCTTGCAAATGTTCCTAACGAAGATATTGAAAACATTACTATTCTTAAAGATGCTGCCACAACGGCGCGTTACGGTTCACGTGGTGCAAACGGCGTTGTAGTTATCACAACAAAAAATGGTAATAGAAATAAAGATGCGGTAATCCGCTACAGTACACGTTACGGTACAACCTCTAGAATAGAGCCCAACTTCACCATGATGAATGCGGAACAAAAACTTCAATACGAAGCAGAAATTTATGCTTTGGGCGGACCTGCAGGATCATTGCCTGGGGTGCAAACAACGCCTGGCTCGCCAGAACGTGCTGAACTATTGTCTAGAGAAACGGATTGGGCAGACCTTATGTTGAAGGACGGGGTGATTCAGAATAATAACGTCTCTGTATCTGGAGGTGGTGATCGTGTTGATTATTATTTCTCTGTGAGCCACGACAAGAATACTGGTATCATTGATAAAATAGACGGTTTCGAAAGATTGGGAACTCGTTTGAACGTTAATTTCGATGCAAAAGAATGGTTAACAATGGGCGTTAACGTGGGTTATTCACGTTCCACTAGTGACGAACCAAGAGATAGAAACAACACTCAGAACCCTTTCCAGGCTGTTTACGTTACCAATCAATATGAAACGGAGTTTTTGTATGATGCTGATGGCAACATACAGTTAGATGATAACGGAAATCCCGTTTACAATCCAACCCACAGAAATTTCGCCACAAGAGGTGCTTTGGAAACAGAGCCTTCAACAGATATTGACCAAGTTACCCTTGCGAGCGTTGATGCCTTGATTAAGTTCTCCAAAAATTGGAGCTATGGATTCAATACATCCGTTAACCACGGCTTAATTAGAAGAGAAAGCTATTCCAAGCCAGGAGGTATTTTGGATATCATTCTGAACAATGCGCCCGTTGGTAACAAGTTTGACGATCAACAGGACCGTTTGGATTTAACCATCAGTAATAGACTGAACTATACCTTGAATTTAAACAATCACAATCTAAATGTGTTAGGTCTGTATGAATACAACCTGAACGAATTCTACCGTACATTTGTACGTAGTACTGGATTCCCGTCCCCATTGTTAAGTACTCAAATTAGTGCTGCTGATTTGAACGACGGCTTCACCAATAGATCAAGATTAACTTTGGTATCGTACGGTGTTTTTGCTGACTATGATTATAAAGAAAAATATCTTGCCTCAGGGTCCATTCGTAGTGACGGTTCATCAAACTTTGGTGACGACTACAAATACGGAACATTCTGGAGTGCGAGTTTAGGATGGAACATTGCAAAGGAAGATTTCTTCGGAGTTGATGCAATAAACGATCTTAAATTAAGAGCTGCATACGGTTCTGTAGGTAACAGAAATGGAATACAAAGATATGATTCTCAGGCAACAAATGCATTTGGTTTTTACCCTGGTGGATCAAGCTCCTATCCTGCTACAGTGGCTAACCCTGAACTAAAGTGGGAAACTACAACCACTGCTAACGTAGGTCTTGAATTTAACCTTTTCAACAAACGCCTTAGAGGAGTTACCGATTATTTCGTAAGAAATACTACCGATCTATTATTTAATATCCCTACCGCTTGGGAAGCTGGAATTATTGACCCTACTGGAAGAAGAGGGGTTCCAGGAAACTTAGGAGAAATACAAAATAAAGGTGTTGAAATATCCTTACAAGGAGATATTATCCGCACAAGTGATTTAACTTGGACAGTTGGTGGAAATATCATTTTCTTGGATACCGAGATAATCGAATTACCGGAGGGTGAGGACATTTCTGTTCCTCTAACAAACATCTTGTTTAGAGAAGGAAGTAAGATCAATGAGCACTATTTGGTTCGTTACGTTGGAGTTGATTCCCAAACTGGAAAATCATTATTTTTAGGCGGAGATGGGAACACATATTTCGCTGAAGACCTTCCGGAAGGTGAAAACCGAGTATTGCAAGGAAAATCAACCATTGCAGATAAAGAAGGAGGATTCTTCACTAACCTAAACTACAAAGGTTTCGGTCTACGTGCTGATTTTGTTTTCAAAGCTGGAAACTGGATTAATAACTATGTACGAGCTAATGCAGAATCTGATGGTCAAGCCGTTGAAGATAATCAAGCCGTTACTGCATTTAACTATTGGCAACAGCCTGGTGATACTGACGTAATGCCAAGTCCAATATATGCAGCAGTTGATCAGGCAGTTAATTCTGATAGATTCTTGGAAAAAGGTGACTATATCCGAATGAGAAATGTTACACTTTCATACAATTTCCCTAGCAAGTATTTGGATAAAACACCTTTACAGTCTTTGAGGATTTATGCTCAGGGTCAAAATTTATTGACGTTTACTGACTTTTGGGGTGATCCAGAAGTAGGTCTAGCATCTGGAGAAACAATCAATTTTGCTGATTCAGTTGCTCCTGGTGAAGCTACTCTTTACAGTTATCCAAACGTTAAGTCATTCCAATTCGGTTTGGATGTTAGTTTCTAATTTAAAAAAAATTGATAAGATGAAAAAAATAATTTATAAAATTGCGGTTCTTACCCTTGTCATAGGAGGCTTTACCTCCTGCGATAATGAGCTGGACCAGATACCATTTGATTCTCTTGCAACTTCTCAAGCATACATTACCGCTTCGGATTTTGAGAATGCAGCCAGAGGTATTTATTCAACCTTAACAAACGCTAGTTTGTACGGCGGCAGTGATGCCGGAGGAATGCTTGATGCTCCGGACGTTTTGGCTGACAACGTAACCCTTGCCTCAAAAGGTAGAGGAAGTAGAAGAACTTTGCATAACTGGCAATATTCTGCATCTACTGAACCTATGAGTGGTCTATACGAACGTTCTTACCAAATGATTTTTAGAGCCAATACTTTGTTGGAACAAAGTGTATCCTTTGAAGGTACTAACAAGGAAAAAGTAGTTGCAGAAGCAAAAGCTTTAAGAGCCTTAGGTCATTTGAACCTTGCAACGTTCTTTGCTAAACTACCTACGCAATCTGCAGACGCAAACAGCAGCCCAGGAGTTGCTTATGTAACTACAGCTGACTTCTCAATTGAGCCAGCAAGATTATCAGTAGGCGAAACCTATGATATGATTGTACAGGATCTAAAAGACGCTTTGGTAGGTATACCTGCAACAAGTGAGCCTGGAAGATTGAATGCCGACGGTGTAAACACCTTATTGTCCAGAACCTATTTATATATGGGTCAATGGCAAAATTCTATTGACGCAGCAAATGCGGTAACAAAAGCAGTTGCTCCACGAAACACTGTAGTGGGTGTATGGGAAGATGTAACTAAGGACGGAGTTATTTTCTGGATTGATGTAGATCCTCCAGGATTGGACATTACACCTGGGGTAACTTGGAGCCAGTTCGGTGTCAATACACTAGTTCCCGAATATGTTGTTTCATATCCGCTATTCCAACTTTTCGAAGATGATGACATTAGAAAAGATGCCTATACCCTACAAGCAAGAAACGGCCCATCAAAATATAACGCAATTAAAAAGTTGTTCGCAAGAGAGGACGGGCAATTCCCAGGACGTGTGGATATAAAAATCCTTCGTGCTGCTGAATCCAAATTAAACATTGCTGAGGCTCAGTACAATCTAGGGAATGAAGCCGCTGCACTTGCTGCATTGGATGCTGTTAGATCAAAAAGATACGCAAGCCCTCCAACCGGTGAAACTGGCACAGCTTTACGTGACGCAATTCGTCTTGAAAGAAGATTGGAGTTCGCTTTTGAATCACAACGTTTCTTTGATTTAAAAAGATGGGCCCTTCCGGTTGAACGCGGAGGTTTTGGAGATTTGAACGATGGAACTGGCGTACCGTCTGAAGCACAAAATTTAGCTGTTGGTTCAAAATTTTTCCAACTGCCAATTCCGCAAACAGCAATGGATTTGAATCCAAACTTGGAACAAAATTCTGGATATTAATAATCTAAAAAGTTATCATAATGAAAAAATTCAATATAATATTAACATTCGTCGTTTTGGCCCTTGTTGCCGTTTCTTGTGAAACTTACGATGATTATGACACTGACCGTAAAACTGTAATCGGATTTACTAGCGCTTCAGACAATGTCAACAATATTCCCGAAGGAGGCGAAAGAACAAGAACGTTTACAGATGTATTGTTTGTTTCTGATTTGGCACCTGTAGATAGACAATTTACGGTAACAGTTATTCCAACTATTTTGCCTGATGCTGAACCCCCTTCAACAGCTACAAATCCTGAAAACTATACTTTTGAGTCTACAGTAGTGATTCCCGCAAACTCTCAACGTGGTTCCTTTACCGTTACTGGTATTGACAACTCTATTGAAGATGAAAGAGGTGAGTATTTCTCAGTCGCCATTCAAGGCGGTGGAAATGTTGTATCTGGCGGTAGATTTACAGTAAGACTTAGACAATAAGTTTTTTGCAATCGCAACCAATATTTTTAAAACATCCCTTAATTTTTAAGGGATGTTTTTTATTACCAGATTTTTATATCCAATCCCATCCCAAATCTATTTACCTTTGAAAACATTAAATTCTTATAAATAATATGAGCGATACCACAAATACCATTTTTGGAATTTATCCAGTGAAGGAAGCCCTAGCATCACGAATTGTTTTCGACAAAGTTTTCATTCAAAAAGGAATTGAAAACGATAAATTTGAAGCACTCATTAAAGATCTTGAAAAAGCGAACATACCCATAAGTACAGTTCCCTTTGAAAAATTAAATAGGCTCACTAAAGGAAACCACCAAGGTATCGTGGCCGTAACATCTCCTGTCGCATTCCACAGTTTGGAAGAAGTTGTGGAGACGGCATTAACTAGCGACAAAGCTCCGCTATTTCTAATACTAGATCAAATTACGGATGTCCGAAATTTTGGCGCCATTCTTCGTACCGCAGAGTGCACCGGCGTAAATGCTGTAATCATTCAAAAAAGTGGTGGTGCGCCCGTTTCTGGCGACACCGTAAAAACTTCTGCCGGAGCCATATTTAAGATTCCCATCTGCAAGGTAGAACATATAAAAGATGCAATATTCTATTTGCAAGGTTCCGGAATAAAAACCATTGCAGCAACGGAAAAATCAAACTCGGAAATATTTTCAGTTGATTTAACCATGCCATTGGCTATTATCATGGGCTCGGAAGGAAAAGGAGTTTCAAAATCTGTGCTGTCATTGGTAGATGAGCGCGCGGCCCTTCCCTTAATGGGCGAAATCAATTCATTAAATGTTTCGGTGGCTTGCGGAGCGATTCTTTATGAAGTGATTAGACAACGGAGATAGAACTTCATTCGAGATCTGTTTCAGACTTCTTCTTAAGGGTATAAACTATTTTTATAAATCGTGGCGTTGGAGCGGTAATTTTCTCAGAAACTGGATCGATTGGTATATTCTTAGGTATTTCAATAAAATTTCCATTTTCGTCAAACTGTTTCAAAAACGGATCCTTTTCCGAGTCGTAATCATCGTGTTCCCAGTCATATTTCTTATTCGGAATTGGATTTCTTTTAAAATAAAAAGCGAATAATAAGCCAATAAAAAATCCTGAAAGATGCCCTTCCCAAGAAATTTCCGGATTAACTGGAAAAACGTACCAAAGCATTCCACCATAAAGGAAAACCACAATTAATGATAAGGCAATAAGTTGATATTGTTTGGAGAAAACCCCCTTAAAAAACAAAAAAGCAGCTAACATATAAACAATCCCGCTAGCGCCAATGTGTAGCGAAGGCCGGCCAATAAGCCACGTAGCGATACCAGTGAATAATAGCCCGAACAGCAGCACTTTCCAACGGATATCGCGATAAAAATAAAACAAGGCGGAAGAGAGCACAAAAAGTGGAACCGAATTATTAAAAAGATGTTTTAAGCTTCCATGAATGAATGGGCTAAAAATAATTCCGCGTAAACCCTTCCAATCGCGCGGATATACGCCGAATGAATTGAAATTCAAACTGAATCTCGACTCAACCCAAAATACAATCCACAGTACCATTACGAAAAGTAACGGAAATCCGAAAACCTCGGGACTGAATTTCAATTGGTTTGAAGTGGACATAAAAAGTAAATTACAAAAAGTAAACCTCTATTCAAATTTATGATAAATTGTCAGTGAATCGGATTTATTAAAATTGTAATTTTGAACAGTATGAATGCACCGCTTGCCGAAAGAATCCGCCCAACCATTCTTAAAGATTATTTAAGTCAGCAGCATTTGGTTGGTCCTAATGGTTCGTTGACTACACAATTAAAGACCGGAATGATCCCCTCCATAATATTTTGGGGACCTCCTGGAACCGGGAAAACTACTCTTGCAAACATTATTGCCAACGAAAGTGGGCGGCCATTTTATATACTGAGCGCCGTAGATAGTGGCGTTGCCGCAGTTCGTGAAGTCATTGAAAAAGCGAAGAAAAGTGACAATCTTTTTTCAGCCAAAAATCCAATTCTATTTATTGATGAAATACACCGTTTCAGCAAATCGCAGCAGGATTCCCTTTTGGGAGCTGTGGAAAAAGGTTGGATTACATTAATTGGGGCCACAACAGAAAATCCGAGTTTCGAGGTAATTCCAGCCCTTTTGTCCCGCTGTCAGGTTTATGTTCTTGAACCCTTTAGCCGCGAGGACTTGGAAGCACTTCTCAAAAAAGCATTGCTACACGACGAAATTTTATCAAAAAAAAATGTCACCCTAAAAGAAACCGAAGCAATAATTCGACTTTCAGGCGGTGATGCACGGAAGCTTTTAAATATTCTGGAATTGGTAGTACTTTCAGAAAATGAAGAAAATATTGTAATTACCAATGAATTGGTCATGCAAAAGGCACAGAAAAATACGGTGCTATATGACAAAACTGGAGAACAACATTATGATATCATTTCGGCCTTTATTAAATCCATACGAGGAAGTGACCCCAACGCAGCCGTTTATTGGCTGGCCAGAATGATTGAGGGCGGTGAGGATTTAAAGTTCATTGCCCGCAGGTTAGTGATACTATCTTCCGAGGATATCGGAATGGCAAACCCGAATGCTCTTTTACTGGCCAACAGCACTTTTCAAGCAGTAACTACCATCGGATATCCCGAAGCACGAATCATTTTGAGTCAATGCGCCATCTATTTGGCAACCTCTCCAAAAAGCAATGCTTCATATAAGGCAATTGGGCATGCCCAACAACTTGTGAGGCAAACTGGCGATCTATCTGTGCCCTTGTCAATTCGGAATGCACCTACCAAATTGATGAAACAGTTGGGATACGGGAAAGAATATGAATATGCCCACAATTATGAGGGCAATTTTGTGCCTCATGAATTTTTGCCAGAGGAAATTAAAGGAACAACATTTTATAAACCCGGAAACAACTCCAAGGAAAATTCACTAAAAACATATTTAAAGCAACTGTGGAAAAACAAATACGAATTTTAATCCTCAATTTGGTAAGTGGTGGAAGAACCATTCGCCGTTATCACTAAATTTCCCGAAGCATCAAAAGTAGCATTTGCAACATTTCCGGAAACGTCCATAAATTTCACCACTTTCTCCATTACAATTATTTTTCCGACCAAAACAAGTCCGTCGGCCGCCGCGACAGATTCTTCATATAATGAATAGCCTTCAGCGGTTTTGCGAAGTAAATAGGTTTTCCCGGCACTGGAATAGTTTGAAAATTTGGCATCTGGCAATAAGCTCTCGTTTTTGGGCAAAATTATGGGTTTCGAGGCGCCAGACGACTGCTGTTGTACTTCTTTTTCCGATTCCGGTTTGGCGAAATTGTTAGCTAAAAGAACTACTTCCTTTTGATCCACGTTCATTGCTTTCAAGCTGATAAATGCCTTCCGAAGCGCATCCTGATAGGATTTGTCGAACTCTTTGAATTTGCTTTTTCCTTCTTGACTTCTATATATTTCCTTATCATTACAGTCCTTCAAAACCACTTGTAGCTTTGTACCGAAAATGGTGCTGATCTTTTCAACATTCGCGAATAAACCGTCGCATCTGTTGGCATTAGGAGCTTGGTCTGCCATAAAGGCATTAAAACCATACTTTTCCAAATAGAAGTGCGTCATGGAATTTATTTGAAATTGATCCCTGCCCTTCAAAAAGTCATATTGTTCGGGCACAACCACATAACTGTAGTCGCTTAAATTTGAATTTTGTGAAATGATGTTAGAAGAAAATAAGAGCGCAACGGAAATTAGAAAATAACGGATCATTCTTCGTCAATTATTATATTAAAGCCTAGTTGTAAAGATACACTTTTTGCTTTTGCCAAATTGCTATAATTTATGAGGTTGTCCGTAACAATGTAAAAATTCAGCTTGCCAAAATCGGCTGCCATTCCCAGTCCAATATTTGAATATGAATAAGAATCTACCGTATATGTTGCTTTTGCGGAAAGAAAGTCTGTAAATCTTCTTTGGTAAAAAAGTGTTGCAGCCATTTGGGGTCTTTTGGGCCTAAAAATGGAATACAGTTGAAGCCCGATATTTTGCTTATGAAGATTATTATTGCCCATATTCAAACAATCGCAGGCGCCGCTGCCATTAAATCTGCCAAAGCCATAACTTAAGCTAGCATTCAATTTTGTGGGCCGGAATTGCACATAGCTGTTATATAAGGTATCAATGGGAATTTCCTCCTTTATTTCGTCTTCAAGATTGTCATAATAGGGAAATGTCGGATCTCCTTCACCCAAAGGTGGAAAAATCAGATTAATTCCATCCAACGTATAGCTTCCGTGGGCTCGATAGTTTTCAACATCTTTTGAATGGAAAATGGCGCCAACATCCAAGGCACTTGCGGAAAGGGTAAATGCATCATTAATTTCATATGTTAAACCCACATCCACTCCAACTCCCACATTGCCGCCAAAAAAAGCGCGGCCTAAAATTTCTCGAGTAACCTGCCCCGCCCCGTCTAAATCCCGCAATGAGGAATAGCCCGAAGTTTCCACGCTAACATCTGCGTTTTGAATGGTGTGTTCATAAATATTTTCAGAAGTTTCATCACCCAAACGAGTTACGAAGGTTCCGGAATTATTTACACTTCGATAACTGAACATACTTGAATAAAGCTTCAATCGGGCGCCAACGGTAAGTTTTTTGCTTATTTGCTTATTGAGCCCGAAATGGTATACTGTCATAAAATCGCCCGTGGTGCTTATTTCGCCCAAATCAAATTCATAATTCAAATAGTCCCGATTTCCTTCCCAAGCCAAAATGGCCAGATCTCTGGGAAAGTAGGCTATAAAATCAAGTTCTTGATAAATACCTCCAGAAAAGTAAATTTCACTTTGCGATCGCCATCCAAAATTTATAAGCTCCAACTGCTGCGTTGCCGTAAAGAAATCCGTATTCTTCATTTCGAAAATCTTCTGGGTAATACGATCATTGATATTATCATTGCCGTTCTTAAAAATATCATAGGCAGATACGCCCGAGGAGCCACCGTTCACATGAATTTGTGACAGGAACGGGATTCCATAATGTTTCTTTTGAAGCACCTTGCTACCAGGGTTAAGCATCAAGGATTGGGGAATATCATCAAATCCGTAGAGAATTTGCTTATTCTGTGATGTAGCAATTGCTCCCACGAGAGATAATATGATAACAAGAAAATTTCGCATTGTATTAGTATTCCAAAAAATAGGTAGTCTTGGATTTTAAATTCAAGTTGCCTTCTAAGGTTTCATCGGAGGAGGGAATTGATACCGAAACCACAACTTTATGTGCTTGGGTTAGAAGCAAAATATTTTCGCCTTCCACATTTTCAACAAATTCCGTTACTACAGGAGCAGCAAGCGAGCCTTGTGCTACGGGCGTTCCTGTTGCATAGGTTGTGTCATTAGCCTCGCTCAAAAATTGGAAATTTACTAGAAAATCTCGTGGAATGCTGTTTGTGAATTTAAAGTAGAATTCGGCCCGCTTTAGGCTTTCCTGCAGTGTACCGTCATCCAAAAATTTAATTTCAGTTGTGTCGCGAACGGTAAGTACGGGTGTGGAATTTATAGAGTCAAAGAACCGATTTGCCTGAATATCGAAGTAAATCAAATCCAGTTCAACAATGGGAGTAAGGGCTATTTGTTCGGCTTGGTCAAAATCAGTATCCTTTATGCATGCCGTAAAAAATAGGCAAGCACAGGCCATAAGAATGGACAAAGAGAATTTAGTATTCATTAATGGGGATAATTTATCTGTAGTAAACGCCGAATTTATCAGATTATTACTACAAATATTTTTTTATCTCGGAAAGTTCAGTAATGGCCAAATATGGTGGCGCCACCGCTTCATTTCTATAATTGAAGAATAGTGTATGCATCCCAGCGTTATTTGCGCCAATGATGTCCGCTTCAAAACTGTCGCCAATCATTACGCTTTTATTCGGAACGGCAGATGCCTTGTTCAGCGCAGCTTGGAAAACGGACGGATGGGGTTTTTTTAGTCCCACTTCCTCCGAAGTGGTTACGGTCTTAAAATATTTTTTTATGCCGCTATTATTCAATTTTAGATATTGCACCTGTTCGAACCCATTGGTAATTATGTGAAGATTATATTTCGAGGAAAGGTAATCCAGGATTTCAACGGTGTTTAGAAAAAGATGGTTGTCAATGGGAAGCTCCTCAATATAGCAAACGGCAATCGCGTCAATGGTTTCAAGCGGATATTTTAATTCGAAGATATTGAAGGTATCTGTCAATCTACCTCTTCGAAGCTCGTCTTTTGATACACGATCTTCTCGAAATTTTTTCCAATACAAAAGATTGATGGGCTCATATTCTCGCAAAAAATCCACAAGCGGCAAGGTGATGTTATGCTTCCGGAAAACCCTTTCAAATGCCAAGCCGGAATTTCGATCGAAGTCCCAAAGGGTATGGTCCAAGTCAAAAAAAATGTCGGCTATCTCATTGTTTCGCATATTCTTGGAGTTTTTCTGAAAAAATTATTCGCCAAACCTTATTATTATCTGTAGCCGAAAAATCTCGGTTTGAGAAAATCATGCTAAAAGTTCCGTTTACTTCCTCCACTGCCTTAATTGTATTGTTCACGGTTTTTTCAATATCCGAGGCATATTTTTTTTGGAAGGCCAAAGTTGTCATTGCCGAAGGATGAATTACCAGCGGAGTTTTAACTTCATAATCCAAATCATAGAATAAAAATGGAGTGCAGGTACCTGCCCGGAACCCGACCGTATCTCGAAAAACCATAGTGAAATCGCGTTTCACTTCTAGTTCCACCAAATGTCTGTAAATGTCCGGAAGGTTCACCAAATAATCTGAATTCATGGAACTAGCCAAGGCACGATTGGTAATTTCCTGCATCCGCCGCTTTTCAATTTTTAATAGCTCATAATCTTTAAGAGAATTAAATGAAAAGATAAGTCCCACTTCCTTGTAATCAGATATATATTTTATCAGCATTTTGAATGTCTGCCGATGCGTATTCATACTTTCAGTGAACGACCGGGCATTTCCCAAAAGAAAGAAAACAGTGAGTTTAAAATCGCTGCGCGTGGCTTTGTTAACTACCCATTTGAAAGTGTCCATCGGGTCCCGCTTAATTCCTAGTACAACTTGGGTCCGCTCCATCATATTTCGAAACTTTCCGTTGAAAAAGCTATCAACGAAGCCCACCACCGTCCTAAACATGCCTTTCTGTTTATACGCATAAGGCTGCGCGGCCTCAATCACGGGATGTATCGTGAGTGATTTTTGTGGAAAGACAAGTTCTGGAAAAGTCTGATTCAATTTATCCTTAAAAAGATAGGCCCAAATATCTACGATAGGTTGGTGCAAAAATCCTTCTTTATATGCAAGACTTTCCGAGGCCATAAAACGGCCAATTTCATCCTTCACGTGCGGAAGATATTCCTCATAACGCGTAATCATATAAAAGCTGGCAGAAAAAATATCAAATGGAAGGCCGCTACTACTTGAGACAGAAAAAAAACCAAAGGTCTCGCCCCACTTCTTCACTGTAAATTCAATCGATTCCAAACCTTGCTGTTCCAGCAACCCATAACTCTGAAAAAACAGTTCGTTGCCCAGTGGTTTTTTTCCATAGGAAATTTTGGGCCCTTGATGTGCTATAAACTCTTCAATCCCCGAAGTGAACGAAACCTCTGTTCCCAAAATACGAATGCAAATGTGCTTAAAAATATAGGATATTCGCGGGGTAAGTTTTTGGGTGTAGATTAACAGCATGGCGGGTTACAGCATATTTTCATCGGCAAAGCTAAAGTAAGCCTTTTCGGTAATTATAAGATGGTCCAGCACTTTAATGTCGAGGCTTTCGCCTGCAATCTTCAATTTTTTGGTTAGTTGAATGTCAGCCTGGCTGGGCTTCAATGTTCCCGACGGATGATTATGTGCCAAAATAATGCCCACCGCTCCAAGTTGTAAAGCATCTTTGAAGGCCAAGCGAACATCCACTACAGTTCCAGTGATTCCGCCCTTGCTCAACTGGGCACTTTTAATAATTTTGTTCGAATTGTTTAAATAAAGAATCCAAAATTCCTCGTGCGGAAGTTCGCCAATAATGGGTTGCACGAATTCGAATACTGAATTGCTCGACGTAATTTTCTTACGTTCCAAGGCCTCGCCGGTTCTTCTTCTTCGGCCCAATTCCATGGCGGCGGCAATACAGATGGCCTTAGCCTGCCCTATTCCTTTAAATTCCATTAATTCAGGAATTGAGAGTCTTCCCAATTCGCTCAGATTGTTATTTGCAGATGCCAGGATACGCTGGCTCAGGGATACTGCACTTTCGTTCCTGCTGCCGGACCCTATCAAAATTGCTATTAATTCTGCGTCACTAAGTACAGCTCGACCTTTCAACAGCAGCTTTTCGCGCGGACGGTCGTCTTCGTTCCAATTTTTTATGGAAAAGGAATTGTTGTCTTCCAAGGTTAGTTACGTTTCCTTAAAGATAATAATGATTGGGTGAACCGCCATTCAATTTTATCGAAAACAATACTTTGGAAAATATAATTTTCATTTTTATTGAATACATTTATTCCTTCAACCAACATGATTTAAAGATGAAATCACTTTTAGAAGCAGAACCCTTGGCGGAAATAAAAACTAGGCTCAATGCACTTACTCCAATAAGCGAAAGAAAATGGGGAAAAATGGAGGTTGCTCAAATGCTCCATCACTGCCAGCACCCTTTAAACGTTTCATTGGGGAAGGGGAATGTCAAAAAACAATTTTTTCCGTTGGCCTTTCTTTTTAAACCCCTGCTTTACAACGACAAGCCATGGAAACAGGGATTGCCCACGTCAAAATCATTTAAGGTAACGGACAGTAAAGATTTTGAAGTAGAAAAAGCCACACTTGGGCAGCTAATTGATGAGTTTCACACAAAGAAGAATGAAACTCACTGGAATCCGCACCCTCTTTTTGGGAAGTTCACGCCACAGCAATGGGGACAGATGCAGTATAAACATTTAGACCACCATTTTCAGCAGTTTGGGGTTTAAACCGATTTGTTGGGTGTGTATACAAAAAAAAGGAGGAGAAAAAATTCTGAGCAAGCTCAAAATTTTTCTCCTCCCTTTCATTTATTCGTGACCGCGGAGGGATTCAAACCCCCAACCCTCAGAGCCGAAATCTGATGCGCTATTCAGTTGCGCCACGCGGCCTTATTTCAGTGTTCAGTTTCAGTGTTCAAAATTCATTCTTTCAGAAAAATCTTTTACCTGGTAACCATTTTAATTATGAAAGTTTTGCCTTAACTACTGTAGAAATAGTTTTTCCATCTTTCTTTCCCGCCAATTTTGCACTTGCCAAGCCCATAACCTTACCCATATCTGCCATTGATGTGGCTCCAGTTTCTGCGATAATTTGTTCAACAATTTTTGCAACTTCCTCATGGCTGAGTTGCTGTGGCAAAAATTTCTCTATAATTGCCGCTTGGGCCAACTCTGGTTCAGCCAAATCTGGCCGATTTTGTTGATTGTAAATTGCAGCGCTATCCTTGCGTTGCTTCACTTGTTTTTGAAGAATTTTAACTTCTTCTTCTTCTGATAGTTCTGCCCTAGAACCTGTTTCTGTCTGAGCCAATAGCAGGGCAGATTTAATGGACCTCAATGCTTCCAAGGACTGTGTGTCCTTAGCTTTCATTGCCGTTTTCATTGCTTCCATTACTTTATCCTGCAGACTCATTTTTTATTTTTATAGAGTGCGAAGATACTTAATAAACAGCAAATGCAAAAAAGGAAATCTTATATTTCTATGCCCAAAATTAGTTCAATAAAAAAGCCCGAACTCAATATTGAAATTCGGGCTCCAGCTTTAAGTGAAAAAAATATCACTTAGTCCACGTTATCGTGCAAAAATGAATTGTTTCTTCTTAATTCAATTCCGTCTTCGTCAGTGTTTACCGATGTCCTGGAAATATTGGGCTCGCTTTTGGTTTGGTTTAGGTCAATCCCCATACGTTTGTATGCGGGTTGTTTTTCAATTTCATCAATGCGGGATGGACTGTTTTTAAATTTATAATTAAACTCCTTCATCTTTCTTTTTCGCTCTTCCGTGCGTTCACTCAATATTTTGGATATTGGGGAGTTTAATGGGTCTTCATCTTCCTGGCTCTCTTTTTCGTTAGTTTCTGGGTCTGAAATGGTCCTCTTTTCAAAAACAATTTCCTCTTCGTCCACTTCTTCGGCAACTGCTTTGGAGGGTTTCGCACTATTTAGCCGATTTTCCACTTCTTGATAATCGTCCAAACTATAGCGTTTTATACCATCACCAGAAACCTCTGTAACTGGAATAATTTCAATATGATCCTGAACTTCTATTTCATCCAAATTAATGAAAACGGCATCTTCAGTATTATCCTTCTCTACACTCTTTTTTGCATTATTAATAGGAAGGTCAAACATTAAAATTTGATCTTCATTATTTTCAACACTATTTTTCGGAACTACGGTTTCGTCTTTTTTCGGTGCCTCAAGAATTACGAATTGGTTAACATTCATATTGTTCACCGCCACTTGATTGAACTCTTCTATGTCCTTGGCAACAACTTCCTCGTAAGAAACATTTATATTTTTCAGTAATTCCGAAGTTTTCACGTAACCTTCGAACGGCGGTTTTTGTTCAATTTCGGCGTCGTCAAAAAGGGTATGCTTTACAACTGTCGGTTCTGTTTTTTGTTGTGGCGCTATGAGCTGCGGAGGTAATTTAACTGAAGTGGCTGTTGCTTTTGGATTAAGCTCGTGTTCCGCCTTTTGTTCGTCTTCCAGAGTGTGGATTATCTTTTTTGTTTCAGTATTGACAATTTCATTTTGTTGTTCAACATTGAAACCAGTTGCAATTACTGTAATGGAAATGGAGCCTTCCAGACTTTCCTCTTCGCCAACACCCATTATAATATTTGCACTGTGCCCTGCCTCATCTTGAATATGGTCACTGATTTCCCCAATTTCGTCAATGGTGATTTCATCGGATCCAGAAACGATTAACAACAGTACGTTTTTTGCGCCTTTTATTTTATTATCGTTTAGTAACGGGGAATCCAGCGCCTTACCTATGGCCTCCTTAGCCCGATTTGAACCAGATGCGGTGGCGCTTCCCATTATTGCCGTTCCGCTATTGGCAAGAACAGTTTTAGCATCGCGAAGATCTATGTTTTGGGTGTAGTGGTGCGTGATAACTTCGGCAATTCCACGAGCAGCGGTGGCCAAAACTTCATCGGCTTTTGAAAATCCGGCTTTAAAACCAAGATTTCCATAAACTTCACGCAGTTTGTTGTTATTGATTACCACCAAGGAATCCACATTTTGGCGTAATTTTTCTACCCCGATTTGAGCTTGGTCGTTTCTGGTTTTTCCCTCAAACTGAAAAGGTATGGTAACAATCCCAACGGTAAGAATATCCATATCCTTTGCCATTTTCGCGATTATAGGCGCGGCACCGGTTCCGGTTCCTCCGCCCATACCTGCTGTAATGAAAATCATTTTGGTGCTGGAGGTGAGCATACTACGTATTTCTTCCATACTTTCCACCGCGGACTGTTCGCCTACTTTTGGATTCGCGCCCGCGCCAAGCCCTTCCGTAAGGGAAACTCCCAATTGGATTTTTATGGGTACGGGGCTATTTTCCAAAGCTTGCGAATCTGTATTACAAATTACAAAGTCAACTCCCTTTATGCCCTGGCTGAACATATGGTTAATGGCGTTACTTCCACCGCCGCCTACTCCAATCACTTTAATCACGTTGGATTGGTTCTTCGGCAGATCGAATGAAATGTTGTCGAATTCTGTTTTGCTGCTCATAGTTCTATTTTTTTTGCAATTTTTTTATTTTCTTTTTTTTTCCGAATTCAAAGTTTTTAATCCTTGACATAAACTCCTTATTCCGCATTGTCCAGAAATTCTTTGAATTTCTCGGCCCATTTGTCAAAAAACCGTTTTGAGGTCTTCGTTTCCTTTTCGGGATTCTTTTTTTCCTTTTTTGCTATTTCTGTTTCAGAAGTGGTTTCAGCTGTGTCCGCTTTTTCATCTTGGGAAACTGCCGTATCATGCGGAAAGCGTTTCATCAATGAAGATTTTTCCTTGCTTTCCAGACTGTTCAACACCAATCCAACGGCGGTGGCATACATGGGGCTGGTTGTTTCGGCATCGCTGTCGCCGGCCAAATGCTCATTGGGATAACCAATTCGCGTATCCATTCCCGTAATATATTCCACCAACTGCTTTATATGCTGCAGTTGGGCACCACCTCCGGTAAGTACAATCCCGGCAATAAGTTTCTTTTTTTGGTCCTCGTGTCCATAATTTTTTATTTCCATGTAGGCCTGCTCAATAATTTCGATTACGCGGGCGTGGATTATTTTGGAGAGGTTTTTTAAGCTGATTTCTTTTGGCTCCCTGCCTCTTAAACCGGGGATGGAAACAATCTCATTGTCTTTGTTTTCTCCTGGCCAAGCGGAACCGAATTTTATTTTCAACAGTTCGGCCTGCTTTTCAATTATGGAACAACCTTCCTTTATGTCTTCAGTAATAACGTTGCCACCAAATGGGATAACGGCCGTATGGCGAATAATTCCATCTTTAAAAATTGCCAAATCCGTTGTTCCGCCTCCAATGTCAATCAACGCAACTCCTGCCTCCTTTTCTTCCTGGCTTAATACCGCCTTCGCCGATGCCAATGGTTCCAACGTTATGGCGGAAAGTTCCAGTCCCGCACTTTTAATACATCTACCTACGTTTCTGATTGATGAAACCTGCCCTAGCACAACGTGGAAATTAGCTTCCAATCTGGCGCCGTACATCCCGATAGGTTCCTTTACTTCAGCCTGCCCATCTACCTTAAAATCTTGAGGCAGCACGTGCAGTATTTCTTCACCGGGTAGCATTACCAATTTGTGGACCTGGTTGCACAGACGGTCAATATCTTCCTCGCCAATAACATCCTCACCGTTGGGACGGGTTATATAATCACTGTGCTGAAGACTTCTAATGTGCTGCCCGGCAATGCCCACAACCACTTCCTTTATTTTCAATCCGGATGAAGTTTCGGCATCCTGCACGGCTTGTTGGATGGATTGAATGGTTTGGGTAATGTTGTTCACAACGCCTCGGTGCACGCCAAGGCTTTTCGCTTTCCCAATTCCCAACACTTCCATTTTGCCATAATCATTTTTCCTACCAATCATTGCAACTATTTTGGTAGTTCCAATATCCAATCCTACGGCAATATTATCTTTTTCCATGGTCTTACTTTTTTGTGGCAATTACCTGATTTTCAAATTTCAGGTTTACCTTGTTGTACGCGTACAACGTACTATCCTGTTTTGTCTTTTTATAGAATGCTTTAAAGTTTTGAAACTTTTTATCGATGTTTTCTGGTTGCCCGAAAAGCACTTGAAAATCCATCGTGCGTAGTTCCAATGCTATGTTGCCATCAGCTTTTCGGTGCAAACCAATCACGCTGCTTTTCATAAATTCATCCTCTTCAATTTTGAGCAACAGCGAGGTTACTTCCTTAAAATTATTTTTTGAAACTCCTGTAATTATTGGCACCCTTGCGGAGTATACATCAGAAAGTGGCATTTTTTTACCATCCGCATCCAAATAATAATCCGGTGTTGCGGAGACCCGACCTACTGGTTTTCTTTGTTCAATTTTAGCGCCAAGTGCGCCATCTATCGATACATAAACCTGAGCGCCACGAACCATAGGATTTTCAAGCAATCTTTGCTCCATCTTCTTCAAAACTAAAGTTTCTTTACCTATGCTCGTAACATCGTCATGTTTTTGTATCAACAATTTATTAACTGTATTATAGGTGATAAAAGGGCTATTTTCATCTAAAAACTCTACGTTTAGTTTGGTGATCTTTCTGGCATCATTTCGTTTTTTGGTAAAGCTGAAAAGAAAGGCCAAGAGTCCGATAAGGAGTATAAATTTCATTATGTCAATACTACGTCTCATGTCTCAACTTTTCGGTTAATTTTTGTACTTCGGCCCCAATATCGCCAGCACCAACCAGCAACTTTATCCTGCATTTGGATTGTAATAAAATTTCTGGCAAGGCAGATTTAAACACCACTCTTTTATGTTCTACGTTTATCTGTTTTAAAAGCCATTCGGAAGTAATTCCAGCCATTGGCTCCTCCCTTGCCGGGTAAATATCCAACAGGACCACTTCGTCAAATTGGGAAAGACTTTTTGCAAAACCTTCAGCAAAATCGCGCGTTCTGCTAAAAAGATGGGGTTGAAAAACAATCTGTTTACGATCTTCCGGATACATTTCATCCACCGCCTGGAACAGCGCGTCAAGTTCTGTAGGATGGTGCGCATAATCATCTATCAGAACAAGTTCCTCGGTTTTAATTTTGTATGAAAACCTTCTTTTAACACCTTTAAAGGAAGCCAATGCTTTGGGCAGGCAATCGGTTGGGGAGCCTGCTAGAATTGCCATGCCCAGAGCCATAATGGCATTCGTAAGATTGTGGTGTCCCGGAAGTTTGAAGGTGAAATTTTCCAAAACTCCGTTCGGCGTTTTTAAGTTGAAATAATATATACCATCCTCAATTTTTACTTGCTGCGCTTCATAATTCGCCGTTTCATCAATGGCCACGGTCATTCCATCCAAAGGCAGATTCTTTTTTATAAGAATGTGATCATCCTTTTCAACCAATTGCGCGAAAGTTCTGAAAGCGGCCTCAATTTCAGAAGCATCCCCGTAAATATCCAGATGGTCAGCATCCATCGACGTAATGCAGGAAATGTCGGGACGAAGCTGAAGGAAGGAGCGGTCAAATTCATCTGCTTCAACAACGGTTATTTTATTGCCTCTGTAAATAAAATTTGAGTTATAATTTTCTGCGATTCCACCTAAAAAGGCAGTAACGGGCATCTTGCATTCTGCCAACAAATGCCCTAAAATTGCGGAAGTCGTAGTTTTTCCATGTGTTCCGGCAACGGCAAGGCAAAGGGTATTTTTTGAAACTTCACCCAAAAGTTGTGCGCGCTTCAAAATTTTAAAATTTTCAGAGATAAAGAAATTGAATATTTTGTTGCCCTGCGGAATGGCTGGCGTATAAACGATCAAAACAGTTTCCTTTGCTAAAATTTCTTCCGGAATTTCAGAAACTGCATCCACAAATGTTACCGGAATTCCTTCGGAAATTAAATCATCGGTCAAATCCGTGGGCGTTTTATCGTACCCAAAAACAGCCTTCCCCTGCATCTTGAAATACCGCGCGAGCGCACTCATTCCGATGCCACCGATGCCGACGAAATAGTAGGTTTGTATGTTTTTGAGTTCGATCATTTTAAGTTTAAATATTTAGAAGTTTAAATGGTTAAAAGTCGGTGCGATTGAAAAAGCACTAAAACTTTTAAACTCATAAACTCTTCAACTCATTTCGAGTAATTTTTCTATTTCTTCAACTATATCTTTCGTGGCATTTGGTTTTGCCAGTTTTTTTATGTTTTCCGAAAGGGTTTTTTGTTTTTCTTCGGAAGAAATTAGTGCCAAAAATTCCTTTTCAAACTTGCTTTCCAATTCCGTTTCGCGAATTAAGAGTGCTGCATTTTTATCAGAAATAGCCATTGCATTTTTAGTTTGATGGTCTTCCGCAACATTTGGTGATGGAATGAAAATTACCGGTTTTCCCACCAAACATAACTCTGAAACCGAAAGGGCACCCGCGCGTGAAATGATAAAATCGGCTGCGGCATATGCCAAATCCATTCGGTTTAAAAATGTGTGCACCTGCACACTTTGGTTTCCGGAATTTTTATAGGTTTCTTCGTAATATTTCCCGCACTGCCAAATCACTTGCAAATTATTTGCCTCGAAAAATTGTAATGATTTTTCAATCAATTGGTTTATTCTTTTAGCGCCCAAACTTCCGCCCAAAACCAATAGCGTTTTTTTGTCATTTTCTAATTTAAAAAATTGGATTGCTTCAGCTCTTTTTGATGAAATGTCCAGCAAATCCTGCCGTACTGGGTTGCCAGTTAGTTTTATTTTTTGTGGGGGAAAGAACTTTTCCATTCCTTCATATGCCACACAAATTCTTTGAACTTGTCCGCTAAGCCATTTGTTTGTAATTCCGGCGTGGCTGTTTTGTTCCTGAATCAAACAGGGAATTTTTCTTATGGAAGCCATTTTCAGCAACGGGGCGCTAGCATAACCTCCAGTTCCAATGGCTGCATCAGGTTTAAATTTTTTCAGAATTTTGCCCGATTTTATCAAACTTGAAATCAATTTCAGCGGAAATGCCAAGTTTTGTAACGAAAGATTTCGTTGAAAACCGGAGATCCACAATCCTTTAATTTTATATCCGGCCTGCGGCACCTTTTCCATTTCCATTCTGTCCTTTGCGCCCACAAACAAAAATTCAGCATCGGGGAAACGACCTTTTAACTCGTTCGCAATGGCAACCGCCGGGTAAATATGACCGCCGGTTCCTCCTCCGCTAATGATGAATTTTTTTGGTTTCAACAGATTATTATTGTTTCATTTTTGAAATTCTTGTTTCCTGTTTTTAAATAGCTTCGCTTAAAATGTCCAAGGGATTTTCTTCTTTTTCTTCCTTCGCGACCACTTCCCGTTTTGCACTTACACTTAAAATCATTCCCAAGGCCAAACACGTCATCCAAATGGAGGTTCCGCCACTGCTTATTAATGGTAAATTTTGCCCGGTAACTGGGAACAATTCCACCGCAACCGCCATGTTTATCATAGCTCTAAAAACGATGGGCAAACCCACGCCAATGACGAGCAGTTTTCCGAAAACTGAGGTAGATTTATGTGCAACTACAACAATTCTGAAAAGCAAAAACAGATATAATACCATTAGAAACATACCGCCCAAAAGGCCCCATTCCTCAACGATAATGGCATAAATAAAATCTGAAGAGGACTGTGGCAAAAAGTTTTTCTGCACGCTTTTGCCTGGGCCCAACCCCGTTATGCCACCGGAGGCGATTGCTATTTTGGCCTTTTCAATTTGGTAGTCGGCTTCGGTATCTTTATTATCGCTGAAATTTTCAACCCGACTTATCCACGTATCCACACGGTTCGGGAAAACCCCGGGAAATGCCTTTGCGGAAATCACAAAAAACGTGAGAAAAACTAAACCCGCACCAAGTATGATAGCCAAGTAACGCAACGGATACCCGCCAATAAAAACAAGGATAACAATCATTACGAAAAAGATTGCGGTGGTTGAAAAATTCGCGGGAAGAATTAATGCCAAAACAATGAAAACTGGGGTCCAAAGGGGCAGGATGGTTTCCTTAAAAGTTACGGTTTTGTCCTTTATGCGAGAAAGATACCGGGCCACATATGTCATTAAAACAACGCCCGCCAAGGTTGACGTCTGAAATGTTACGCCCACAAAAGGAACGCGTATCCACCTACTTGCGTTTGCCCCGTCAATGGTGGTTCCTTCAGCCATTGTGATTATTAATAGTAGAATAATTACGGGAACGGCAATAATGGAAAGGCCTCGGAAATAATTATATGGAATTTTATGTACGCCATACAAAATGGCGATTCCCAATACCAAATGTGCAAAATGCCTTAACAGGTATGGAAGCGTGCTACCATCGCCATACAGATAGGCCAAATTACTGCTGGCGCTGTAAACCGGCAAAAAGGAGAAAAGCGCCAAAAGGCCTGCTATTCCCCATATTGCCCTATCGCCCTGTAAGTATTGGAAAATGTTTCGCACTTTTATTTATTGTTTATTGATTATTACTTCAATTTCAAGAATTATAGGTTCCTTACCGCTTCCTTAAACTGTCGGCCTCGGTCTTCGTAATTTTCGAACAAATCGAAGCTGGCGCAGGCCGGAGAAAGAAGTACGGTATTATTTCTTTCAGCTAATTTGTAGGCAATCTGCACCGCTTGCGCCATGGAATCCGTTTCAAAAATTGTATCGACAATATTTCCAAAGGCATTAATGATTTTTTGATTGTCGACGCCCAAGCATATAATTGCCTTCACTTTTTCATTTACCAGCGGCAAAAGTTCACTGTAATCGTTGCCTTTGTCCACGCCACCCACAATCCAAACCGTTGGGTTTTCCATACTATCCAATGCATAAAATGTTGCATTTACGTTCGTAGCCTTGCTGTCGTTTATATACATCACATTGTTGATTTTCAAAACTTTTTCAAGACGGTGTTCAACCCCTTGAAATCCTTCCAGACTTTCACGAATGGTTTGTTTTCTAATTCTCAATAATGTGGCTACGGTTGATGCGGCCATAGCATTTTTAACATTGTGTTCCCCCTGTATTCCTAATGTTGCGATTGGCATAGTAAATTCTGTGTTATTTATTTTTATTATTATTTCGTTGTTTTTTTTAAATGCCCCTTGATTCAATTCTTTTTTAACTGAAAAAGGCAGCGGCTGCGATTTTATTTGGTTCTGCGAAAGCCATTTTATAATTTCCACATCGTCTGCGTCATAAATGAAATAGTCCTGCGACGTTTGGTTCATTACGATCCTGAATTTTGAAGCGATATAATTTTCATATTTATAATCATATCTATCCAAATGGTCCGGACTTAAATTGGTCAAGACCGCGATGTGGGGCGTAAAGGTTTCAATTCCGTCAAGCTGAAAACTGCTGAGCTCAAGCACAAAATTTTCATACTTTTCCTCGGCAACCTGTTCCGCAAAACTCTTCCCGATGTTACCGCCCAATGCCACATTCAGTCCGCCGTTTTTCAATAATTCGTATGTCAAACTTGCGGTTGTGGTTTTTCCGTTACTGCCGGTAATTCCCACGGTTGTTGCTTTCGTAAATTTTGAAGCGAATTCTATTTCAGAAATTATCTTCACTCCTTTTTCAATCAATTTTTTAATGATCGGCGCCGTATCAGGAATTCCCGGACTTTTCATCACCAAATCCGCAGCAAGGATTTTTTCTTCGGAATGGCCTTCATCTTCCCATTCAATCCCATTATTTATAAGAACTTGTTTGTATTTCTCCTTTATTTTTCCGAAGTCTGAAACAAATACTTCGAAACCTTTTTTCGTTCCCAAAAGGGCAGTTCCCACTCCGCTTTCACCACCTCCCAGAATTACGATATTCTGCTTCATAATGCGTACAGATAATTTTCTTCTTCCGATGACGCTAGGGCGCAAAGTGTTTTCATATCTGCATAAACTTCTAAACTCATCACTAAACTTTTAAACTTATTGACCCACCGATTTCCTCAACGTATCTTCAGCGTTACAATCGTAATTACTGCTAAAAAAATCCCCACAATCCAAAACCGTGTTACAATTTTACTTTCGTGAAAACCTTTAATTTGATAATGGTGATGCAATGGCGACATTCTAAAAATCCGTCTTCCCTCGCCAAATTTTTTCTTTGTGTATTTGAACCAACTTACCTGCAAAACCACCGAGAGATTTTCCATCAAAAATATTCCGCAGAGGATGGGGATTAACAATTCTTTTCGCACTGCAATTGCGATCACGGCAATGATTCCGCCGATAGTCAAGCTGCCCGTGTCGCCCATAAATACTTGTGCGGGATACGTGTTGTACCACAAAAAACCAATGAGCGCTCCCACAAAAGCTGTTATGAAAATGGTCATTTCGCCCGTATTTGGGATGTACATAATATTTAAGTAATCAGAAAAAATGACATTGCCCGAAACCCAAGCGAAAAGTGCGAGGGTGAGGCCAATGATGGCTGAAGTTCCCGCCGCAAGTCCGTCAATACCATCTGTTAGGTTTGCGCCATTTGAGACTGCAGTAATAATAAAAATAACGATTGGAATGAAAATGAGCCAGACGTAGCTTTTGTAGTTATCGCCCGCCCAACTTATTAATTCTGAATAATTAAATTCATTTTCCTTTACAAAGGGAATGGTTGTGAGCATCGCTTTGTCCTTCACATAAAATTCATTTGTGGGGCCTTTGGCAATTATTTCGGTTTCCGTTCCCGGATTTTCTATAGTTCGCTGCACAATGATGGCCGGATGGAAATACATTGTGGCGCCCACGAAAAGTCCCAGCCCAATTTGACCGATCACTTTAAATTTCCCCGGCAAACCTTGCTTATCGTTTTTAAATTTTTTGATGTAATCGTCTATAAATCCAATGGTTCCCATCCACAGCGTAGTTACGATTAGAAGGATTACGTAAATATTTTCTAGCTTGGCAAAGAGCAATACGGGAATAAGCGTGGCCAAAATGATGATTATACCACCCATAGTCGGGGTTCCAGCTTTTTCATTCTGGCCTTCCAACCCAAGGTCGCGGATGGATTCCCCCACCTGTTTCTTTTGAAGGAATTTTATTATTTTCTTCCCATAAACAGTGGCAATAAACAAAGAAAGAATAACGGCCAAAATAGCGCGAAACGTAATAAAATTGAACAGCCCGGTGCCCGGTACGTCATATGTTCTGTCTAAATATTCAAAGAGATAGTAGAGCATTAGGCTATTTGTTTAGAATTTTTAAAAGTTGGCTCGCTATTTTAAAATCATCAAAATCAAAGCGTTCACCGTTTATTTCTTGATAAGTTTCATGGCCCTTTCCGGCAATTAAAATGATGTCGTTTTCCTGGGCCATTTGGCATGCCGCCTTTATGGCTTCCTTTCTATTTGTTATTGAAATGGTTTTTTTATAATGTTCCGGCGGTACGCCGGCCTCAATTTGTTGTATTATTTTCTCAGGATTCTCCGAACGCGGATTATCACTTGTGAAAATAACTTTTGTGCTCAGTAATGCCGCAATATTGCCCATAACCGGCCGCTTTTGAGCATCGCGATCGCCGCCACAACCCACAACTGTAATTACTTCTTCATTGCCGGTGCGAATGCCGTTTATCGTTTCCAAAACATTTTTCAAGGCATCAGGCGTATGCGCATAATCTACAATTGCCGTGATTTGCTTTTCAGAAATTAGATATTGAAATCGGCCGTCAACACTTTCCAAAGTGCTCATAATTTGAAGAATTTCAAGCTCCTTCAATCCCAAAAGCTTAGCAGTACCGAAAATTGCGAGTAGATTGTAAGCGTTGAAGCCGCCAATCAATTTCACCCATAGTTCCTGATTTTTTATTTTTAAAAGTTGTCCGGTAAACTGGCTCTCTAAAATTTGGGCTTTGAAATCGGCATAAGTTTTTAGGGCGTATGTTTGCTTTTTGGCCTTTGTGTTTTGGAGCATCACCACGCCATTTTTATCGTCCACATTTACCAATGCGAAAGCCTTTCCAGACAATTCATCGAAAAAGGATTTTTTCACATCGCGGTATTCAGCAAAATTCTTGTGATAATCTAAATGATCGTGGGAAAGGTTGGTGAAAACGCCACCGCAAAAGTTTAGCCCTTCAGTTCGTTTTTGATGTATTCCGTGGGAGCTCACCTCCATAAAACAAAACTCCACCCCCGCGTCGACCATTTCACGTAAATAGTTGTTGATGGTCAATGAATCCGGTGTAGTGTGCGTAGCTTTATATTCCGTATTGCCAACCATTATTTTAACGGTGGAAAGTAGCCCAGCCTCCATACCCGCCTTCTTAAAAAGCTGGTATAATAGGGTGGAAACAGTGGTTTTACCGTTGGTGCCAGTAATGCCAACCAATTTTAATTCTTCGGAAGGATTGTTGTAATAATTGGCAGCCATAATTGCCATTGCCTCATGTGAATCCGCAACTTGCACGTAGGTTATTCCGTTTACTATAGTATTGGGCAAAATTTCGCAAATAATGGCCAATGCTCCGTTATCCGCAGCTTTCTTTATAAATTGATGGCCATCGGAAACGGTTCCCTTTATTGCAACAAAAACATCATTTAGCGATACTTTTCGGGAGTCAAATTCAAGATTATTTATTGCCACGGAAGTGCTGCCCACAACACTTTCAATGGTAACTTTATATAATATGTCCTTAAGTAATATCACGATAAATTCAAGGTTATCAATTGGCCTTTTTTGATGTTTTCGCCGGATTTTATGGATTGGTGGGAAACGGTCCCATTCCCCACCACCTGAACTCTTAGGCCAAGATTTTCCAACAGCGATACTGCGTCCATACCAGCCATTCCTGTTACGTTGGGCACAATTTTGGGAGCTTGTTGTAATTTGGCATAATATCTTTCATAATCCTTTTTTACAACCGGATCAGATTTTTCTACTTCTTCCACCGAATCAATATTCGGAGAATCCGTAAATATTTTTTGAGCAATTCTTTTAAAAACCGGACCCGAAACATCAGCGCCGTAAAAACCCTTTCGCGTACTAGGTTTGTGAATGATCACAATGCAGGAATATTTAGGATTTTCCGCAGGGAAAAACCCTGCAAATGAGGAAATATAGCGGCGGTTACCCTTCCAATCCGGCATCCAATATTCCGTTTGTGCCGTTCCAGTTTTACCGGCCATTGAGAAGTCTGGGGAATACAATGATTTTGCGGTACCGCGTTTCACTGTATTTTTAAGAATTTCCCGCACCTGCTTCAATGTTTCATCGGAACAAATTTTAGGGTTTATAATTTTCGTATCGTAGGTTGTAACCTTTTCATTCCAAGCCCTCACCTCCTTGATAAAACGAGGTTTTACCATTACACCATGGTTTGCAATGGCGTTGTAAAAAGTCAATGTTTGCAAAGGCGTTAAGCGCAATCCATATCCATAGGACATTGAAGGCAAGGCATTTTTACTCCATTTTTTATCGCCCGGCTGCGGAATCATAGGAATTCCCTCACCTTTTATTGCGACTCCTGTTTTCTGATCTAAATGCCAGCTTTTTAAACGATTGATAAATTTATTGGGTGTTTTGGAATAGCCATCGTCAATAATAGTTGCCAGGCCAATATTGGAAGAAACCTCCAGCGCGCGGGCAGCAGAAATTTTTCCGAAGCCTCCCCGGTGCGAATCATTTATAGGTTTTCCGTAGAAAATTTTTCTGCCATTTCCGGTATCTAATACAGTGCTAGTATCAATTACCTTGTCCTCCAAAGCCGCCATAAATGCCATTACTTTAAAGGTTGATCCCGGTTCATGGGACTCACCGATGGCGTAGTTTAATTTTTCATAATAGGTGCCTTGCGAGGTTCGACCCAAATTGGAAACTGCCTTTATTTCGCCTGTGGCCACCTCCATCACGATCACGCTTCCGTGTTCAGCCTCATAATGTTCTAGCTGTTTTAAAAGCGCATGATGGGCAATATCTTGAATATTTACATTTATAGTTGAAACAATATCAAACCCATCTTGCGGCTCAATTTCATTGTCATCGGAAATTGGCTTCCATTGGCCTTTGGCAATTTTTTGTTTTAGGCGATGGCCTTCTTTTCCGGTCAAAAGATCATTAAAAGCGCCCTCCAAACCTACGGCGTAATAGCCTGGGCGATCGAATGCTTCATCGCCCACTGTCCGCTGTGCGATTTGGCCAATAGGATGTTCACGAACGGTCCGTTGCTCCACTATAATGCCTCCCTTGTATGGCCCTTTTCTGAAGAGCGGCAAGTTTTTCACCTTTATATAGTTAGAATAACCCAAATTTTTGACTACCAATTGATATCGGTTTTTATCGGCGCGAGCCTTTCTAAACATATCCTGATAATACGATACGGGCTTGCCGAAAAGCTTACTTAAACCTTCGGAAAGGGGTTTTAAATTTTCATTAAAATCTTCGGAAGAAACCGTTACAGCGTCAAAACGTATATCATATTTTGGAACTGAAGTAGCCAATAAGCTCCCATCATCGGCATATACATTGCCCCGGTTAGCAGGAATAACGAAATTTTTGGTTGTGCTTTCCTTGGCAAGTTCTCTGTACTGCTCTCCATGAACAAATTGAATATTCATCAATTTAACGCTTATGGCCAATGCAAAAACAAACATACATCCCGCGATGATGTATAAACGGTTCAATATGTTTTTTTCCTCAAATGCCATATTCAGTGGTCAGTGGTCGGCGGACGGTGTATTTCTGTCCTTGCCTTTTGTTCTTTATTATTAGCTTACTTTTTCCTCTGTATAATTCTGATTCTCTTTGGCGGTGTGGATGAAGGCTGCAACCCGCGACTTTCCATTGCAGCAATTATTTTGCTCTCCATCCGGGCTTGCATCAACAGCATTCTTACATCAACATATTCGCTTTTTAGCTCCTTAACTTGTGCATTTAGCTTAGAAATTTTGTGCACTTTTTTGTCGGCGCTGTGCGAACTCCCAATCATTACAAGGGCCAAAATGGAAAGGAAAATGATGAACCGCCAATTTTTGAGCGCATCATCACTTACTAGAAATTTCCCTTTTATAATGTTGTAAAAACCCTCTTTCATTATCCCATGTTTTTTCTTTCCTCTGTGCTAAATGCGTGACCTAATTTTTTTCGGCGATACGAAGTTTGGCGCTTCTGGCGCGATTGTTTTCTTTAATTTCCTCATCGGAAGGAGTTATGAATTTCCCGATTGGCTTAAACGGAACCTCTACCCTTCCAAAAACGTCTTTTTCCGGCTCACCCTCAAACATCCCATTTCTGATAAAGCGTTTCACCAGTCTATCTTCCAAAGAATGATAGCTAATTAGGCTAATTCTTCCCCCGGGCTCCAGAACCTCTTTGGTTTGAAGCAAAAATTCTTTTAGGGCCTCCAATTCCTGGTTTACTTCAATGCGAATGGCTTGATAGATTTGCGCCAAAAGTTTGTTCGCCTTGTGCGGGGGCAAAAACCTGCTCAAAACTTTTTTAAGCTGTTCGCTGGTTTTTATTTTTTCCTCTTGCCGCGCCTCAACAATTACTCTTGCCATTCCGGCCGCGCTTCGCAATTCACCATAATTTGAAAGAACGCTCCGCAATTGGGCTTCTTCATATTTGTTGACCACCGTATACGCCGAAAAATTGCTGTCTCTGTTCATTCGCATATCCAAATCCGCTTCAAAACGAGTTGAGAAACCTCTCTCTGCCACATCAAATTGATGGGAGGAAACTCCGAAATCGCCGAGAATTCCATCCACTTTTTTGAAGCCGTTAAATCTTAAAAATTGCTTCAAAAAGCGAAAGTTTTGATTTATCAACAAAAATCGGGAATCATCAAGGGCATTTTGGAGGGCATCCTTATCTTGGTCAAAAGCGATCAATTTGCCAGTCGGACCCAAACGGTTCAAAATTTCCCGGGAGTGGCCGCCGCCGCCAAAAGTTACATCCACATAAACCCCATCGGGCTTTATGCTTAAACCCTCAACCGTTTCTTGAAGCAAAACCGGATTATGATATTCCATCACCATCATTGCTTTTGTTTCCCATTACTTCTTCCGCCAAATCAGCAAAGTCGCTAGCGGCATCGTCTATGGCCTGTTCATATTTATCCTTATCCCAAATTTCCACAATGTTGATTGCCGTGGCAATCACCAATTCCTTGTTTAAGCCCGCAAAAGCAAGTAAATCCTTTGGGATCAACAAGCGACCTGTAGAATCTAGTTCTACGTGCTTCACTCCGGCAGTAAACCTTCTAATAAAATCGTTGTTTTTTCTGTTGAAACGGTTTAGCTCCCCCATTTTCACCATTAAGCTGTCCCATTCTTTCATTGGGTAAATTTCCAGGCAGGGCTGAAAAACAGCTCGCTTAATTACAAAGCCTTCTGGCGCAACCGAAGCTAATTGCTTTTTTAAAGGGGCGGGCACCATGAGCCTTCCCTTTACGTCTGCTTTACATTCGTATGTGCCTATTAGATTGAGCATTGTGAAAATTTCCTGTATGCAATTTGTATTTTCAAATATAAATAACTTTTACCACAATTTACCACATTCTACCACTTTGTTGATAAGTTTTACCACCTTGTGAAGAACGGGAAAATCATTTCATCATTAACAAACCCTGCATATAGTTAGATCATATGAAAATATTTTGTTTACTTTTGTTCTTTCTAAATTGGACCAACCAAGTATGTCGGATAACTTAAAGAAAGAAGGGAAATTTTCATATTTAGAAATAGGTGAAGGCGCTCCGATAATCATCCTTCACGGGCTTATGGGCGGGTTGAGTAATTTTGACGGAGTGGCAGATTTTTTTCCCACAAAAGGCTACAAAATTCTAATTCCCGAACTTCCCATTTATAAAATGACGTTGTTGCGCACGAACGTTAAAAATTTCGCGAAATACGTTGGACAGTTTATTGACCATTTAGGTTATAACGAAGTTATTCTTCTAGGAAATTCATTGGGCGGACACATAGGTTTGCTTTGCACGAAAATGTATCCGGAAAAAATAAAAGCGTTGGTAATAACAGGAAGCTCTGGGCTTTATGAAAGTGCAATGGGCGAAAGTTATCCAAAGCGGGGCGATTATGACTATATTAGACAGAAAGCCGAAAATGTTTTTTATGATCCGGCCATTGCCACCAAAGAAATAGTAGATGATGTTTATCAAACGGTAAACGATCGAAACAAGCTGATACGTACGCTTGCCATTGCCAAAAGTGCAATTAGGCACAATATGGCGAAGGATTTGCCCAAAATGCGCACTCCAACTTGCATCATCTGGGGAAAGAATGATAATGTAACGCCTCCGGAAGTTGCTATTGAATTTCACGAACTTCTACCGGATTCCGATCTTTTTTGGATTGACAAATGCGGACATGCCGCAATGATGGAGCATCCGCAAGAATTTAACGAGCTGCTTTATAACTGGTTACAGAAACGCGGGTATTGATTCATTTTAATTCTTAGCTGCAAGGGTTGAGGTATCACATTAAATTCCAACAAAGTTAATCTCATTCATTTTTAAATATTTTCCAAAAAATGCAAATTAAATCGGCTGAATTTCTAATGAGCAATAGCGAGGTTGCCAAATGCCCAAAGGATCGATTGCCGGAATACGCATTTATTGGTCGCAGCAATGTGGGAAAATCATCGCTAATCAATATGCTGATGCAGCGAAAAAGTCTTGCCAAAACTTCTGGCAGACCTGGTAAAACACAGTTAATAAATCACTTTCTTGTAAATAAAAATTGGTATTTGGTAGATTTGCCAGGTTATGGATACGCCCGAGTTTCCAAGAGCAGCAAAAAGACTTTTCAGAAATTCATTACAAATTATTTTGAAAAAAGGGAACAAATGGTACTCGCCTTCGTTCTTGTAGATTGCCGTCATGAGCCGCAGCCAATAGACCTCGATTTTATGCAATGGTTGGGGGAAAGTGGGATACCTTTCAACATAATCTTTACAAAAGCTGATAAGTTGAAAACCAAAGCATTGGAACGAAACATCGCCACCTATACCGAAAAAATGCTCGAGTCTTGGGAGGAAATGCCCGCATTTTTCGTTACCTCCGCGAGCAATTCCATAGGAAGGGAAGAAGTTTTACAATATATTGACCAACTGAATTCCACAATCCAAAATTCCGATTTCTAAATTTAATTCCCTCGTTTAAGCTCTAACTTTTCTGCGAAATAATCACAGAAGTCGCGCATCGTATCACTCATTTTATCATCATTGGTAGCACGCTGAAAGGTATCAGCCATTGCGGTTAAGGTTTGGTGGAAAAAGATTTTCATTTCATCAACAGGCATTTCTTTCGTCCACAAATCAATCCGAAGCGATTCCTTCCGCTTGCTGTCCCACACCGATAGCATTACTGCCTTGGTCTCTTCGTTGGTTATGCCACCATCTTGGGCAGTCCAAGTGATGTGTTCAGGAATCTTGTTTTCGTCCAAGCCGACTTTTAATTTTATTTCAGAAGTATGTTTTACTGCCATTATCTTTTAGGTTTGTATTTTGAATTTTTAAATATTTCATCCGCATCAGCAACCATAAGTTGTTGAACCGTGGTTCTGTTATTTTCCATATACGCCCGAACAATTTTCCAGCCCAAATACCGCCCCAGCATTCCGGGTGATTCATTATCTATTTCAAGATAAAATTTTGAAAACGGTGCCGGATTTATGAAACGAGCGCCCAGTTTGGGATCTGTACTGTACAGCAATTCTTTCTCAATAAAATAACGCCACATATATTCCTCATTTTCTTCGGACCATTGAAATTCCTCTTCAGTATAACCTATTTTTTCAGCGTCAGAAACATCCGGAAGCCATAAATCCATTAAATAAAGTTGCTTTCCGAAATAAATAATTTGGTGCAAGAAAGAGGTCTTTCGAGGCGGCTGTATATATTGTGTTGCATAAACTTCTGCCACATCGGGCCCAATTTGGGATGGCTTCATTTCCTTTGAAATATACTTTTCAATGCCTTCGTAAAAATGGTGATCACTTCCCAAATAGTTGTCCAATCCAATCACCAACAAACTATCCGTGGGAATTACCTTGTTCCGGTAATCAACGTCCGAAGTGGTAGTTACAACCACGGGCGTCTGGAATTGTGGAAAATAATATTTTATGTGCTGAAACAGTGGCACGAGCACGTCCGTTAAGGCATCATTCTGAGGAAAAGTTTGTATTACCTCATTTTCCAACTCATTTTGAAGGGTATCGGCCATTTTTGCGAGCCAAATGCTGTCATGATATTGTTTGGGAAAAAAAGCTGGAAATTCAGCCTTTAATTTTTGTAGATTTTCCGGGCTTGTGGCTGCAAATGCTTTATCAAAACGTAAAATTTCAACATTGATAGGTATTCTTTCAATATCTGTTTCAACTTTGCTTTTATTATTACAGCCTAAAAGGAAAATGAACACAGCCCCAAAGACGAAACGAAGAATCATGTTAAAAATGTTATGTTTGGTTAACGCCATTCCTTTTTATTAATTTTATCTTTAACATCTTTTGCGTTGCAAAGGTATTATTATAAAAAATTAAAAGCACAGAAAATGCAGACTGAAAAAGTTATAAAATTTATAGTTGAATGGTTAAGTAACTACGCGGAAAAGGCAAAAATGAATGGCTTCGTAATTGGAATTAGCGGCGGAATTGATTCTGCAGTAACATCAGCGCTGTGTGCAAAAACGGGACTTGATCTTTTGTGTGTTGAAATGCCCATTCATCAAGAAGTCTCGCAAGTTGGGCGTGCCTATAGCCATATTGAATGGCTAAAAAAGAACTTTAGCAGTGTAAACAAAATTGAGGTCAATCTTACACCGGTTTTTGATTCTTTAACAACTGCGTTGCCAAAGGTGCAAAATGAGGAATCCAGATTTATGCCCCTTGCAAACACGCGTGCGCGATTGCGAATGGCAACTCTTTATTATTTTGCGGGGCTTCATAAATATTTAGTTGCGGGAACCGGCAACAAGGTGGAGGATTTTGGAGTTGGGTTTTACACTAAATATGGTGATGGAGGTGTAGATTTAAGCCCTATAGCCGATTTGATGAAAAGTGAAGTTTACGAAATCGCAAAACATCTTGGAATTAATGATGAAATAATAAACGCCGCTCCCACTGATGGCCTTTGGGGGGATGATCGCACCGATGAGGACCAACTGGGCGCCACTTACGATGAACTGGAGTGGGCCATGAAAATGACCGAATCGGGCAAAACCAATGCTGATTTTTCGGGAAGAAAACAGGTGGTTTTTAATATTTACAATCGGCTCCATAAAGCCAATCAACACAAAATGGTTCCTATTCCTATATGCGAAATACCTTCGGAGTGGAAAAAATCTGTAATTTAACGAATAATTTAACCATTAAACGAAAGGTTTAATATTCTTAGTCTTAAGATTTTATAAATTCAAAATGTAGTATTAATATTACGCACTTAAATACTAGTTTTTTACGAATACTGAACTATAAATCCCACAAGATGAAAAAAGTTGTAATTGCCGATCATCACCCAATAACTAAAAAAGGTGCAGAAGTTTTGTTGAACAGCACAAATGAATATTCCATAGTGGGGAAAGTCTCTCGTGGATCAGAATTGCTAAAATGTTTGGAAAAGGATAGACCAGACATTTTGATTTTGGAACTTGACATTCCCGAAATAAATGGATTTCATGCCTTAAGAAGTATTCGTGAAGAGTTTCCGAGAACTCGTATTGCCATTTTTTCCTCCCATCCCGAAGAAATATATGCACTACGTTCCATAAAATCTGGGGCCGCGGGGTATATTCCAAAAACTTCGTCAGAATCCATTTTTCTTCAAGCCATTAAACTTATTGCTGCTGGTGGTATTTTCTTAAATGAGGAACTAACGGCCGCATTCAACAACAAATCCATAAATGACAACTCAATTATGGGACGCTATAAAAAACTTTCCGCGCGAGAAATTGAGGTGCTGAATTTATTAAGCAACGGAAAGCGCAATAAGGATATCGCATCGCTTTTGGAGATAAACGAAAAAACAGTTAGCACTTATAAAACACGATTGCTTAAGAAATTGAAGGTTACGAGTTTGGCAGAATTGATAAACCAAGCTCGCATGTTTCAGTTTAATTAATTTACAGCACGCGGTTCAATTTATTAGAGAGCACTTTCTTTAAGCTTATGTAATCCACAATTTCCTGTAGGCCGGACTCTTTATCCGCGTTTTCTTCGTGTTTTATTGCTTCGGAAAGTTCGTTTATTTTTTGAGAGACCAAATGCCTACGTAAATTGAGGATAGTCTCACTAACTATTTGGGCTATGGTTTGCTCCTTTACCTTCACATAAATTTCCTTTCGCTCCCAGTTACTGAGGGAATATTTTTCTTCTTCCATCAAAATATGTGTTACGGTGGATGCCATTTCTGGGTCAAGCTCATTTATAAAAGTTTCTGATTTGGCTTCGGGATTTTGGTTGAACCGGTTGACGACCTCAACATATAATTCTTTGAAATCCCGAGTCATAAACTCAATTTCATCTTCCTGTAGATCGAGATATATTTTTTCAAAAACGCGTGATTTATGAATTTCAGGTTTTAATATAATTTCTCCCTTTTCATCGGCCTCCAGAATTAACTCCTCAAAATCCTCTTCCACATTTCCGTACAGTAACAGCAACTCGATAATTTTTTGTTCCAATTGAAACTGCACATCGACCTTTTCAATTTTTTTCTCTGAAGAAATTACCTCAAAAGATTGCTGTGGAATTTCATTTCTTTTTGCCGAATCCTTTTTTTCCTTTTGAAAAATCTGTGCAAGGGTGTTGAAAAGCACTTGTTCCGAAATATCCATAATTCGCGAGCATTCCTTAATATACACTTCGCGTTTGATAACGTCGGGAATTTTTGCGATGCTGTTTACCATATCGTGTATGGTTTCGGCCTTTTTTATGGGATCGTTTTTTGCTTCATCGGCAAGCAAAGAAGCTTTGAAAGTGATGAAATCCTTTGAGTTTTCCTCCAAAAAAAGCGTGAGCTCTTCCAAAGAATTTTTGCGTGCAAAACTGTCCGGGTCCTCGCCTGGTGGAAAGGTGCAGATTTTCACGTTCATGCCCTGTTCCAAAATTAAATCTATACCGCGAAGGGATGCGCGAAGCCCAGCAGCATCACCATCAAAAAGGACGGTAATGTTTTTGGTGAGCCTATTTATAAGCCTAATTTGCTCGGGAGTTAAAGCCGTTCCCGAAGAGGAAACTACATTGTGGATGCCCGTTTGGTGAAACTGGATTACATCTGTATAGCCTTCCACCAAATAGCAATTGTCTTCTTTCGCGATGCTCTGCTTGGCGTGAAAAATTCCGTAGAGCACTTTACTTTTATGGTAAATGTCGCTTTCGGGGGAATTTAAATATTTCGCAGCTTTTTTATCGGAAGTCAAAATACGTCCTCCAAAACCAAGCGTTCGACCGCTCATACTTAAGATGGGGAACATTACCCTGCCTTTAAAGCGGTCGAATTGTTTTTCTTCCTTGACAATAGACAGACCAGTTTTTTCAAGAAATTCAAGTTTGTAGCCTTTTTTTATTGCGTGACTTGTGAAGGCGTCCCAAGCATCCGGTGAATAGCCGAGCTCGAATTTTTTTATGCTTTCCTCTGTAAAACCGCGTTCCTTAAAATAGGAAAAGCCGATGGCCTTGCCTTCATCTGTTTTTAAAAGTGTGTTATGAAAATAATCTTTCGCAAATTCGCTAACCAGATATAGACTTTCGCGTTCGTTTGCTTGCTCTTTGTCCTCGGGAGTTTGCTGGGTTTCTTCTACTTCAATTCCGTATTTCTTTGCCAAATATTTTATGGCTTCGGGGTAGGTGAAATGTTCGTGCTCCATTAAAAAAGCAACCACGTTCCCGCCCTTTCCGCTACTGAAATCTTTCCAAATTTGCTTTACCGGGCTTACCATAAAACTGGGGGAGCGCTCATCTGTAAAAGGACTTAAGCCTTTGAAGTTGCTGCCGGATTTTTTAAGGTGTACAAAATCGCCGATAACCTCCTCTACTCGGGCGGTTTCCAAAACATTGTCTATGGTGGTTTTTGAGATCAGGTTTTTGGATTTTTAGATTGTTGAATTGTTGAATTGTTGGATTTTTTCAAGTGTAAAAATAGGTATTTCTATAAAGTTTGGGCTATGGTAGTGGATGGAAAACATAATTTGCGAGGAACGGTGGCCGTATTGCGATTTGATTTCTTGGGAAGGGGTTACTTTATTGAACCAAAAACATTTTCTAAAAGCCTCAAACCGCTGCTCTCATAAAAACGCAATACAGAAACAGCTAGTTCATTTCGGCGAAATTTCAACTGAAAAGTGAATCTGTTTACTGCTACTTTTTTCTATCAATCACGTAATTCACCATCAAAACCAAGGATTCTTTATAGACAGATTCGGGATAAGTTTCCAAAAGCTGTAGGGCTTGCTGTTGGTATTCCTTCATTTTCGCTACGGCATAATCAAGGCCACCGGTTTCTTTTACTAAAGTGATGACCTCCTTCACGCGCTGTTTGTTTTTATTATGGTTCTTAACGGAATTGATGAGCCACTTTTTTTCTTCGGAATTGGAATTGTTGAGGGTGAATATTAAAGGTAGCGTCATTTTTTGCTCTTTAATATCTATGCCGGTTGGCTTGCCGATGTGTTCGTTGCCATAATCAAAAAGGTCATCTTTAATTTGAAACGCGGTGCCAATAAGCTCCCCGAATTTTCGCATTTTTTCAACCTCTTCATCTGGCGCCATCACAGATCGTGCGCCCATTGCGCAACAAGCTGCGATTAAGGTTGCGGTTTTTTGACGGATTATTTCGAAGTAGATTTCTTCAGTTATATCGAGTCTTCGGGCTTTTTCAATTTGAAGCAATTCACCCTCGCTCATTTCGCGAACGGCTACGGAAATTATTTTCAGCAAATCGAAATCATCGTTATCAATGGAAAGCAATAATCCTTTTGAAAGCAGATAATCGCCCACGAGTACGGCGATTTTGTTTTTCCAAAGTGCATTTATTGAGAAAAAACCGCGGCGGCGATCGCTGTCGTCCACCACATCGTCATGCACTAAAGTTGCTGTGTGTATAAGTTCAATTACCGATGCGCCGCGATAAGTGCGTTCGTTCACTTGGCCGTTGCCAGTCATTTTTGCAATGAGGAACACGAACATCGGTCGCATTTGTTTTCCCTTTCGGTTTACTACGTAATGTGTGATTCGATTTAAGAGGGAAACTTTGGAAGACATAGAGGCGGAGAACTTTTTTTCGAAAAGCTCCATTTCGGTTTCAATGGGAAGTTTGATGCGCGAAACTATCTTCATAAAGGCCAAAGATAGTTAAAAATGAACGATGGTTTTTAGGGTTACGCTTCCTGAATTTGATGTGCTTTTCAGCCAAATTAAATATTTTAACTTTTTTTTATTAAAAGCAATTGGAAGCCGTTTTATGGGAAAGTCAGATTTTTTTTGATAGAAAAAGAATATTTCAATTATGCTGTTAATAAATGTTATGATTGCGGAAAAAACGAAGAGATTTTTTCCAAATTCCGAAACTATGTTAAACTACCCTCATCAACCCTCGAAAACACTGTGCAAGCCCTATTTTTGAAAAAATCATTTTTTTAACCCTTATTAATAATTTACAAAATGAAAAAAATTACATTATTGGCAGCATTATTTGCTGGCTTTGCTATGAATGCGCAGTTGTTCAGTGACGATTTTGAGGATCAGGATATTTCTGACTGGACATTATTGGATGAAGATGGTGATGGTTTTAACTTTAGAGCCTATGACCCGAGTATCGCACAAAACGGCGAGCGTAATTACATGTCATCAGAATCTTGGGATCCAATTGTAGGACCTCTAACACCAGACAATTATGCGATATCTCCTGCAATTGATGTAGCCGGCAACGGAACATTACAACTTGATTATCTAGTGGGTGGTCAAGACCCTCTTTATTTTGACGAGATTTATACTGTATATGTGTCTACAGGAAATACTATCGCTGATTTCGAGAATACTGACCCCACTGTAACAGTTAGCTTTACAGAGAATATAGGTAACGATCCTGCTGCTGCAGGAGAACTTGTTCCTAGAAACCTAGATTTATCTTCTTTGGACGGTGCAACAACACTTTACATTGCTTTCAGACATCACGATGTTACAGATCAATTTATCATTAATTTTGATGATGTTGTTCTTACCGGTGTTCTTAGTGTTGAAGACAATGCTCTTGCCGGTTTCAATTATTTTGTTTCAAACAATCAATTGAACCTTTCCGCAAACACCGCTTTGGAAAATGTCGCACTTTACAATATGTTAGGGCAACAAGTTGTTTCTCAAAAATTGAGTAACAATACCGAAACTGTTGAACTTTCTGGTCTTCAGTCTGGTATTTACATCGCTACTGTTTCTATTGACGGAGCAAGCAAGTCTTTTAAAATTGTAAAAAACTAATTTACGTTTTATACTGAATTGAGAAGAGCGGCCAAAAGCCGCTCTTTTTTATTGCTTGTTTGCCAATTGCCCGCAGGCTGCATCAATATCCTTTCCGCGGCTGCGGCGTACGGTTACTGGTATTCTGCCATGTTCCAAAGCTTCAATATAATCCTGAATTACCGTTGAGGATGCCTGCTGAAATTCGCCATCGTCTATCGGATTGTATTCAATAATATTAACTTTGCACGGCACATATTTACAAAAGGTGACTAACGCTTCTATATCTTCCCATTTGTCGTTTATGCCTTTCCAAACAATGTATTCATAAGTAATTTTTCGTTTGGTTTTGCTGTACCAATATTCTAAAGCCTCGCGCAAATCGGGTAATGTGAAGTTTTTTGCAAAAGGCATAATCTGTTCCCGGGTTTCCTGGATTGCGGAATGAAGGGATACTGCAAGATGGAATTTCACCTCATCATCGGCCAGTTTTTTTATCATTTTCGGCACACCCGAAGTAGAAACAACAATACGTTTTGGGGACATTCCTAATCCTTCATCAGAAGTTATTTTCTCAATGGATTCGAGCACATTTTTATAATTCATCAGTGGTTCGCCCATTCCCATAAACACAATATTGGTGAGCGGTTTGTCGTGATACAACCTGCTTTCTCTATCAATGGCAACAACTTGATCATAGATTTCATCGGGATTCAAGTTTCGCATTCGCTTTAATCTGGCAGTAGCACAGAATTTACAATCCAAACTACAACCCACTTGTGAGGAAACGCAAGCAGTAGTCCTTTTTTTCGTTGGAATTAAAACAGATTCCACCACCAAATCGTCGTGAAGTTTTACGGCGTTTTTTATTGTACCATCTGCACTTTTTTGAAGATGGTCCACCTTTATGTGGTTGATTACAAAATTTTCGTTTAAATGTGCGCGGATTTCCTTGGAAAGATTTGTCATTTCCTCAAAGCTATGAAGTCCCTTGCTCCAAAGCCATTCATAAACTTGCGTTCCGCGGAAGGCTTTCTCACCAATGCTTTCGAAAAAACTCCGAAGTTCTTCTTTTGAAAGGGCGCGTATATCTCTTTTTTCTGAAACCATTTTGCAAAATTACTTTATTTTAAAGAAAAAAGCCTCTTTCCTTTCAGAATAGAGGCTTTGCACATAATGAGTAATTTGGTTAGTGCTTAATGATTATCTTTTTAGTAATGAAATCCTTACTGTCCTCATCAACCAAACGCAGGAAATAAATACCTTCGGAAAGATTATCGACGGCAATGGTGTTCATCGTATTGGACAAATTACCCGCACGAATCTGTTGACCCATCGCATTGGAAAATACAAAGGACAAATGTGGATAGCGATTGTTCATGACCGTAATCATTGAACTTGCGGGATTGGGATAAATTTTAAGGTCGCCAATTAATTGAAAATCGGGCGTATTCAACAAATTTTGAAGTGTTTCAACGGTTGCGTTACCGGTGTTTGCTGGGTCTAACCATTCTTTTAGTCTAGATTGCGGGGAATTTCCATTATTCCAGGAAACACCGAACCTACCATAAATATCATAATCTCTGTTGTTTTGCAAGCCGGCGCAAGCAGATTGTCCGGCATAAAGTTGACCAATGATTCTTCCATTTTGGTCAAACAATGGTGAGCCGGAAGAGCCACTTTCGGTTGTGCCGATTTCCCATCCATTCCCCGCGCCGTGTGTTCCTCCTCCAATTAGCCAAACTTTTGTTCCATTGGCATCCACTTTTTGTGCGCCGGAATCATCGCGGCATACTTTCATAATATCACCATTTGGATGATGTATCCCAACTTCGAAGGTTGGGTTTGTATCCGAATTATCCCAACCCGCAAAGGCAACATCCCAAGATTCGGGAATTGGAGTAAAAAGTTCCACCAATGCGAAATCACTCAAACTGCTTTTGGCTTTCAACTCAGCGCCGCTTACGGTGAAATTGGTCTGAAGATCGCCACTATCACCGCCCGTCGCACACACCGGGGTCGGGCTTACCCAATTGAAACGAGCGGACCAAAGCGCTGGATTGCTGTTGTCCAGACAGTGGTTCGCGGTCAATAAATATGGTGTTTTATCGTTCGCGGTATTATTTATAAGCGAAGCGGAACACAAATGGCCATTGCCCAAATTTAAAAGTGCTACTGCTTTTTTGAGAACGTCTTTTTTTGAATCAAAGTCATTTCCAATGGGACAGTTAACGTCATAATTGCATTCGCCAGAATCATTCAAACCGCGGTTTTCATCAATTAAAACATTTAACCTTCCCATTCTATAGCCGTGAATAACGCTGTTAATGTTAAGCTTTGGGGTTCCTTGTACTCCTGGGGGTTGATAGTATTCAATCCAAATAATTTCGCCTTCAATAAACCAGGTTCCCAAATGACCCTGGCTACTGTTTTGATTGCTGGTAAGGGCTGAGATTATATCAGATTTTGTGTCATTGTATAGCTGTAGTCGCGTGCCGGGTGGCAAAAAGAAATCGTCAAAATTCACGCTTAAATTTAGAGCTCCTGCAGACTTTATTGTTGCTTGCCAAATTTTTCCGCCGTTTGGCAAAGCTGTCCATAGCCCGCCGTGCTGCATATTTAAATTCAACGGAATTTCTATGCCATACCTCCAAGGCAGGGTTTTATCCAAATCATTGATACTGTCCTGTTGCAATATGTTTTCAAAATCCAATCTTGGAAGTCTTATAATATTTGGAATTCTTACCAAATTCAAATCCCAACTTTCCGGCAATTCCTCACCCCCACCCTGTGGAAAGGCGGAAAATATGGTGAAAAATAAAAGGAAGAAAAGAGTAATTTGTTTCATTCCGGCCGACAATTAGATTTTAAAAGGAAGACTAAGGTAAATTTTTATTCTGACATTTGGAAACCAAACCCTTATAAATTAAAAAATCCCGAATGATATCGGGATTCCTTTAATTTTGCTATGAATTTTTTAGATTATTAGCATTGCGTCACCATAAGTATAAAATCTATATTTCTCTTTTATGGCTTCGGCATAGGCTTCCTTTATAAAATCGTGGCCGGCAAATGCAGAAACCATCATCAATAATGTGGATTTTGGGGTGTGGAAATTGGTCACCATTGCATTGGCAATACTAAAATCATAAGGAGGAAATATAAATTTATTGGTCCAACCAGTGAAAGGGTTCAAAGTATGGTTAGAAGAAACCGAACTTTCCAAAGCCCGCATTGCAGTTGTTCCGACAGCACAGATTCTTCTCTTTTTTTGAATTCCCTTATTAATAATTTGTACAGCTTCCGGGGTAATCATCATTTCCTCAGAATCCATTTTGTGCTTCGAAAGATCTTCAACTTCCACTGAGCTGAAAGTACCCAAACCTACGTGCAGCGTTACTTCAGCAATACTTACACCTTTTATTTCCAATCGTTTCAAAAGATGTTTTGAAAAGTGCAGCCCAGCAGTTGGCGCGGCAACGGCTCCTTCATTTTTAGCAAAAATGGTTTGGTATCGCTCGGCATCTTCGGGCTCGACTTCTCTTTTAATATATTTCGGCAGAGGCGTTTCACCCAGTTCGGTCAATTTATTTCGAAATTCCTCATAGGAACCATCAAACAGAAAGCGCAACGTTCTGCCGCGCGAGGTAGTGTTGTCAATAACTTCCGCCACGAGGGTTTCATCATCGCCAAAATACAACTTGTTACCTATCCTGATTTTTCGGGCGGGATCTACCAAAACGTCCCAAAGACGTGTTTCGGGATTCAATTCCCTCAAAAGGAAAACTTCAATTCGAGCGCCGGTTTTTTCTTTGTTCCCGAACAATCGCGCGGGAAAAACCTTGGTATTATTGGTAATCAAAACATCATCCTCCTCAAAATAATCAATAAGATCCTTGAACATTTTGTGTTCGATTGTTTTGTTTTTTCGGTTCAGTACCATCAGGCGAGATTCATCGCGGTTTGGTGCTGGATATTCAGCCAATAATTCCTCAGGAAGATTAAAGTTGAAATTTGAAAGTTTCATTCCCATAATTCGTTGTGTCTTTAAATTTTTACAAGGGCGCAAATATACAACCTCCACACAGGCGTTGTCAAGTAAATGCGGGTTTATTATTTGGAAATGTGGATTGGCGGGTGCTGGAAGCGAAAAGTTGAAAGTTTAAAACTTGAGGTCCGGAGCAAAAACTGGCAATAGTTATTTTGATGTGTTCTCAAAAACACAATCGATGCCTACCTTTTGCAAGTCTTCCCAAAACATTGGATATGATTTTGAAACCACCTGGGCGTTTTTTATAATTAGATTTGTTTTCATTGCCAAAGGCGCAAAGGCCATTGCCATTCGGTGATCTTGATAAGTTTCGATGGAACTGTTGGGGTTAATTTTGAAGGATTTTTCAAGAACTAATGAATGGTCATCAACGGTTATATTGGCGCCCAATTTTTTAAGTTCAATATTAAGTGCGGCGAGTCTATCAGTTTCTTTTATTTTTAATGTTTGCAGGCCTAAAAGTTTGCAACCGATTCCCAACCCAAAACAGGTTACGGCAATTGTCTGCGCCAAATCTGGTGTGTTGGACAGATCGAGCATTAAGGAATCCGGCAATTCCGAAGTCTTTTTTGAAAGGGAAATTGTTTTTTGGGAAGCATCAAAAATCGTTTCAACTCCCAGGGATTTATAGATCTGCGCCAATGCAGCGTCACCCTGTCTGCTTTCCTCAGAAAAACTGGAAAGCGTAATTTCCAAATTATCCGAAAGGGCAACCAAACTATAAAAGTAGGAAGCCGAGCTCCAATCAGATTCCACAACTATTTCCGTTTTTAAAATAGTTTCAATGGAAGGAATTGTAATTGTATTTTCACTGAAATCGCCCGAAATTCCAATTTTTTTCAAAAGCGAAAGAGTCATTTCAATATAGGGCGCGGAAGTTATATTGCCCTCCAAATATATTGTCAAACCGTGGGGAAGATTCGGCGCAATCAGCATTAATGCTGAAATGTATTGGCTACTCACATCTGCATTTATCTTCACTTCTTTTTTCGACAGTGATTTGCCTTTGATTTTCAGTGGCGGAAAGCCTTCTTTCTTGAGATATTCAATGTCGGCTCCAACGTTTTTTAATGCATCCACCAATATTGAAATAGGCCGTTCTTGCATGCGCTGGCTGCCGGTGAGCGTAATTTCCGCTCCTTCTTTTGCTGCAAAAAATGCAGTCAAGAAACGCATTGCAGTGCCCGCGTGATGCACATCCACAAGTCCAGTTTTTGTTTCCAAACCTTTTTTTAGAACAACCGTATCATCACTATCGGATAAATTTTCGATAGAAATATTTGGAAAAGATGCCTGTAGAATAAGTAATCGGTTCGACTCACTTTTAGAGCCGCCAATATTTATTTTGATATTTTTTTGGGGAATTGTTCCTCGTTTCAGAAGCACATTCATCTTCCGGAATCTTTATCTTTTAGTCTGGCCCGAAATTTTCCAAAGGTTACAAAAAAGCCATAAACAAAGCCGGCCAAAAGAAGGGTGAGAAGAAACATTAATGGATTTCTATCTGTGAAAAAGGCCATATCAAAACCATCAATCGCCCATTTTATAAACGTGAAAATAACCGCGAATGCAATGGCAAGAGATACTACCGAGGGCCAAAAACCTTTTGTATTGATTACTTTTTTAAACATCTACTTTAACTTTTCATTTCCGTGATGCCTGTCGTGGTCGCGCTTGGTTTTTAGCTCCAATTTTTTCTCAAAAGCTTGTTCGAGATTGACTCCCGTTTGGTTTGCAAGACAGAGCACCACGAAAATAACATCTGCCAGCTCTTCGCCCAAATCTTTGTGTTTATCGCTTTCCTTTTCGCTCTGTTCACCGTAGCGACGTGCAATTATACGCGCTACTTCGCCCACTTCCTCGGTAAGCTGTGCCATATTGGTGAGTTCATTGAAGTAGCGCACGCCATGCTGTTTTATCCACACATCAACAGCTTTTTGGGCATTTTCGATATTCATAATGGTTATTTCTTATACCTTCGAAAGTACTACTTTTTCATTTTCTTTGGCAATTAAAAGCTCATAGAATTTTTTCAAATTATCATATTCCTCGGCCGCGATAAAGGATTCATTGATTGAAAATTCCACCGAAAGCTGCAATTTGTTGCCCACATGAGAAATTAAATACTTAAAACTTCCCGTGTTTTCCCCTAAATTGAAAATGGCGTTTGCGGGCATGGTTTCTACTTTATAACCTTCCGGCAATTCAATATTTATAATGTAGCGGTCTTTCATCGAGTAGCCAAAATCAATGGGGTATTCGCGAGTTTCGGGTTTAAAGGGACTTTCCTTTTCAGCCATAAAAACCATTGGCGAAAAGTACAACTTGCCCGCCACTTCCTCAACGACATCAATGGATTCAAAATCATATTCCAGGGAAACGGGTTTTCCCAAGGTTTGCAGATTTTCGAAATGCAGGTTTGAAAGTTCCACTTGGGCGAGGCTTTTTTCAACCTCCTTTCGCTGTGCGTCCTCATTCATACTTTTGAATTCCGATCTGTACTGAAAGGCATAATTTCCAGTGAATCTGTTCTGTGTCTTTCCGCTGTCCGAATGATCGGGTTGAATGGTTGCCGTTACCATTGCACTCTTAACAGCTGGAATTTGTGGGCTTAATGACACCCATCCGGAAGTGCCATCCTTTTTAATGATTCGGCCTTTCCAGTTCATAATGCTGGGTCTTAAAATGCCGATTTCGGCTCCCTTATTTGTTGCATCAAGCAATATAATTCCATTGGGAAATTCCACTGCCGCAATTACATAATTGAATCCGTTGCGCGTGGGAAACAGCGGCATTCCGTGATCTTTGGTGCTCACTAAAACCGGGTTTGCGTTTATATTGGCATTACGGAGCATTGCCACGAGCATCAAATTGATGTCCGCCACATTGCCGGAACCTTTTTTATATGCTTCCTTTACTCCTTCATTAGTGTAATAGCCAGTAAAGTTATTCCATGTCATTTTGTTTACCACAAAAGAAAAAATGCGGGAAACCTTTTCCTCGGGATTGCTTATCCCGCTTAGTAGCTTGCTTAAATCGTCCTCAAAATAGTTGGTGCGCGTCAATTCATTTCCGAATGAATCTACTTGATAAATGCTTTTCGAAACGTCTTCCCACGTGGTGGAAAATGTTTCCAACGGAGCACCCGGAAAATCAACATAGCTCAATTCAAATTTAATGCCCGTGGAATAGTTATCAATATTGCCCGCAAAGGCTTCATTTTTCATTGCGGGAACGTCTTTTAACGCTATGGTATAAATATCTTCTTTCATCTTCACCTCTCTTGCACCTCCCGCGCTTGTTCTATTGCCATAAATATCATATTCTGTGCGGGCATTCGCTAACGGAATGGTTCGGTCTTTTACTACCTTATCAATTTTATATGGCACCCAACCTTTTTGGTGGGTCTTGAAAACAAAATATTCGGGAGAGGCGAAGCGAATTTCTAGCTTTTCCACTGGAATGGTTTCCTGAAAACGAAATTCATCAATATTGCTAATGAATGGTGATTTTATGGTGTATTTGTATTCCACCACACTGCCTTGCCTTAAATCTGGCATTGTAAATTTCACCTTTTGCAGATACTTAGTGGTTTTTTCCTCAAAGATTCCGTCACTTTTTAATTTGATTTCCTCAACTTTATTGTTAGCGCCTAAATTATAAGTGTAAGCTTTCAGCCCCGAAATTTCGTCATTTGAACTTGATACACTTTGGTAAAGATCAATTTCTTTTGAAGCCCATTCAAAACCTTCCTTTTTATAAATTTTTACACGCTCGAAGTAGTCGGTAATCAAATACCATCCGCTGTCTTCGCTGTATTGAAATTCGGTGGTGGATTCGCGATACAAAATGGCGGCATTAGCCGAGGGGTCCGTGGGATGCTGGGTTTGAAGCAATTCCTCTTCGGAAACTTTTCCGAATTTATAATTTTGGGCAACTGAAACAGTAGCGAAGCATATAGTCGCAAACAATGCAAGAAAGGTTGATTTCATTGGAGAGTTATTTATTGAATATTTTGTTTTAAAAGTATTTTTGAACGGTCAAGCCGGGCGATGGATCTTAGGAAATCGCGATAGTTTTCATATTCCGCCGGCGGATATTCGCCTTTGTTCATAATTAATTTTCGTGTGTAGATTAAATTGTTTTCGGCATTTAGGCTGAAACCGATTTCATATTTACCAAATTTTGTTTCCAACAACGACGCATTCGGCAGGGCGTCCACCACTAAATTTTTGGGCAACTGTACTTCAACCGTATCAACATCCACAAATCCATGGCTTATGTATAAGTTTTGCTTTCTGTTTTCAATTCTTGGTGGGATGTATTTGTTTTGGTTGAAAATATTGGCGCAAAAAAGAAAATCATTGCCCACCGGATTTGCATAATTTGGGATATTGAGCGATAACTTTTCGGTGAAAACTATTTTCTCCCTATCGTTTTCAAAGGTAAAGTCATTGATGGTAAAACCATTGATATAGCTCCATCGGTCTTTGTAGTTTTGATCAACCTCATCCTCTTTTTTCTTCGGAAGAAAATATTTATCATCGTACTGCCATCCTTGGGAAACACTTTGGAAATTGGCAACAGCATTTCCCTTTGGGTCCACGATCACGGTGGAAAAACTTTCTTGCGTATTCTGTTCTGTTTTATACACTTGGGTATGCGCAATTTTACCGCCTTCGGGGGTCACAATAAGCACGTCACGATCATCCGTAAAATTGGCGATATATCCAAAAGGCGCATCCTGACTGGTACACTCGAGCCAAGTAAACTCCTCTCCATCCGGAATTGCGAGAATGGCATGATTGAACCATGGCAAAGGAAAATCCTTATTTAGGGCTATTTTGTTGTCGCCGGCATTCACTAAGGTATAATACGAAGGAACATCCACGGCCTGCAATAGCGCTCGAGTATAATTAGTTAATGCCTTGCAATCACCATAGCTCAGTTTGTCCACCTCGGATGCAAGCATCGGTTTCCATCCGCCAATTCCAATTTGAATGCTTACGTAGCGCACTTTGTCTTGCACGAATTGGTAAATTTTTCTGGCCTTTCCCTCATTGGTGGTTTCGTTTGCCACCAAACTTTTAATGCGTGCAAGCGTACCTTCGGGCAATTCGCCCAGATCAAAAAGCAGTGTTTTGTCCACCCAACTCCCAAACTGTTGCCAATCTTTCCCGGAGCCGACGAGGTTTTTCATTTTAAATTTTTCAAGAGCCAAATAAACCGCGGGGAAAATGGTACTTGTGGACGGACTGCGTTCTTCTCTTTGGATTGCCTTTAGGTCTGAAGCAGAAAATATTATTTCATCAAGATTTTCAGAGACGGAAATATTGAATTTTTCTAAATTTTGCGCTCTATATCTTGGCTTGTTTGCGGGATCAAATTTAATTTTAAAGACACTTTTTTGAACACTTTCGGCATAACCTCCCATTGGGAACCAAGGGTTAATAAAGGCAGAATCGCCCGATTCCGTTTCACTGTCGTAAACCACAATGTATGGATAGGTGGTGGGAGTATAATTTAGATAGAGCATACGGTCATCACTATAAATGCTGATGCCAGTTCTGCTTACATCTATAAAATCCTTCTTTTTAAAATGCTCCAATTCCTTTCCGACGGCATTATAGATTCGAACTTCCACATTTTTTACGCGGGAATTTGCATCATAAAATTCATAAAGATTTGGATCTTGATCACCGAGCTTGTTCAAAACTGCAATTACCCTATGGGTTTTTTGCTTCATTTTTCCAATATCGGTCACATCAATCTCTACCAATTCATCAATCAAAATACTGTTGGAATATTCAATAAGCTCTTTGTTTATTGAAGCTATGGAGTAATCTTGGGCAAAAATGACAGTCGTGCAAATGAATAGTGCAAAGCAAAAAACCTTTTTCATGAATTTTTTATTATCGGTGGCAATATATAAAATTCTAAAAGGTTAAAAAAAAGTTAAAGAAATTATTCCTTATTTTTTGAATCCATCCAAATTGTTACAGGCCCATCATTCACCAGAGCAACATCCATCATTGCTCCGAACGTGCCCGTTTTCACGGTTTTGTCCATTTCTTCTTCTAATTGAAAAATAAATTTTTCATAAATGGGAATGGCAATTTCAGGTTTTGCCGCTTTTATAAAAGAGGGACGGTTTCCCTTTTTGGTGCTTGCGTGAAGGGTGAATTGGCTAACAACCATACATTCGCCCTTCACATCCAAAACTGAAAGATTCATTGCTCCGTTTTCATCGGAAAAAATACGTAGCCGAGCTATTTTCGCAGTTAACCATTTAATATCTTCCATGGTATCTTCGGTTTCGATACCCAATAAAATAAGCAGTCCGTGCTCTATTTCAGAAAATATTTTCGCATCAATAGTTACAGATGCCGATTTTACACGTTGAATTAGGGCTCTCATTTTATCATTTCGGCTTTAGGGCAGCGGCTGCTGTTTCTGAGTTTAGCGTGTCGGTTGTTATTAAATTTTAAATATTAGGGATTTGGATTTTAAAATTTAGGATTTTACTTTTCATGAATATCCTTTCGGAAATGGTCCTCCTCTCCTTCCAAAATCTGCAAATAACTTTTGTAGCGCGACCAAGCAATCTCTTCATTTTCCAATGCCTTTTTTACGGCGCAGTGCGGTTCTTCCAAATGCAGGCAGTTGTTGAATTTGCAATCATTTTTCCTTTCGAAGAATTCGGGAAAGTAAACGCCAATTTCTTCTTTGTCCATCTCCACTACGCCAAAACCTTTAATTCCAGGGGTATCAATTATCTGTCCGCCAAAGGAAAGATCAAACATTTCTGCAAATGTTGTGGTGTGCTGCCCCTGCAAATGTTGTTCTGAAATTTTTGAAGTTTTAAGGTGGAGGCCGGGCTCCAACGAATTTATGAGTGTAGATTTCCCCACGCCGCTATGGCCCGAAAACATTGAAACCTTATTTTTCATCAATGCTGTTACCTTTTCAATATTTTTTCCAGTAATGGCTGAAATGCCAATGCATTCATAGCCGATTTTTCTGTAAAGCGCCGCCAGAAATTTTATTTCCAACAATTCGTCTTCGGTATAGGTATCAATTTTATTAAAAAGAAGTACTGCTTTTATGTGATATGCTTCCGCAGTAACCAAAAATCGGTCAATGAAAGTGGTGAAAGTGGGCGGATTATTTAATGTAACCAACAGAAAAGCAAGATCTATATTGGCCGCAATAATGTGGGTTTGTTTTGAAAGATTTACAGATTTGCGGATGATGTAATTTTCCCTTTCGTCAATATGTTTGATAACGCCCACGGTTTCATCACCCTTCTTCTCAATTTCAAAATCGACGTGATCGCCTACCGCCACGGGGTTTGTACTTTTAATCCCGCCAATCCGGAATTTACCTTTGATGCGGCAATCGTAAAAGCTTCCATTTTCCGCTTTCACGGAATACCAACTACCGGTGGATTTATATACGATTCCTTTCACAGCACAAATTTGCAAAACTTTTTAATCATTCATAACTTTTTTCTGATGATTGATGGACTCTTGGTGAATGGCTTTGTACAATTTCAGCACAAATTCCTCACTTAATTTGTTGTGTTCACCTTCTAAAATCATGCGTCCCAAAACTTCATTCCATCGTTTAACCTGTAAAATGGCCACATTATTTTTCTTTTTAAGAAGCCCAATATTATCAGCAATTTTCATTCGCTTCCCGAGCATTTCCATCAGTTGGTCGTCAATCAAATCTATTTGTGTGCGCAGGGTGTTCAAATGATTGTTAAATTCCGCTTCATTGCCTTCCATCTTCCGAATTTTCAAGTCCACCGTCATTTTGTCGAGTGCTTTCGGGGTAATTTGCTGTTTTGCATCGCTCCATGCATTGTCTGGATCGAAATGGGTTTCAACCATTAGTCCGTCGTAATTCAAATCTAGCGCGGTTTGGCAAAGGTCAAAAATAATATCCCTTCGGCCGGCAATGTGTGAGGGGTCCAAAATCAGTGGCAAATCGGGAAAACTATTCTGCAAATCTATCGGAATTTGCCATTCGGGATTATTTCTATACCGCGTTTTTTCATAAGTTGAAAAACCACGATGGATTACACCCAATTTCGAAATGCCGGCTTCATAAAATCGTTCCACCGCGCCCAGCCATAGTGCCAAATCTGGGTTTACGGGGTTTTTTACCAACACAATCTTATCGGTTCCCTTTAAGGCATCTGCAATTTCCTGCACGATAAACGGCGAAACAGTAGTGCGTGCGCCCACCCAAAGTATATCAACATCGTGCTTTAGTGCCAAATCTACGTGGTTTGCATTTGCGACTTCGGTTGCTGTCAATAAGCCTGTTTCGTGTTTTGCCCTTTGGAGCCATTTTAATCCCAGCGCGCCCACGCCCTCAAAATTTCCGGGGCGGGTGCGTGGTTTCCATATGCCCGCCCGCAACACGGAAGTATCAGTTTCTTTAAGTTGGTGTGCAATTTTGAGGACCTGCTCCTCGGTTTCGGCACTGCACGGGCCGGCAATTACCAACGGATGGCTCAGGCCGAATGCATCCAACCAATTTCGGAATTCCTTTTTGTTTTCCATATATTCAATTTCAAAAAAAAAGTCCCAATATGGGACTTTCAAAAGTATATTATAAAATACAACAATCCCTTTAGCTAACGCTTCTCAAAAGATGCCACCAAAAATTGGATGTATTGAAGATGTTATTTATGTTCATAGCGGCTAAAGTAGCCAATAAATGTGATTTTGAAAACGTTTTGGGAAAAATTTTAAAGGCCGAAGCGCCACCACTTCGGAAGAAATTTGTGTAGTTTTGTTTTCATAAAAATATGTCGATACAAGTAGAAAATATCACCAAAATTTACGGCCATCAAAAGGCACTGGACAATATTTCCTTTAAAATAGAAAAAGGAGAAATTGTGGGTTTTCTTGGGCCTAATGGCGCCGGAAAATCTACGATGATGAAGATTCTCACAACGTTTCTGCCAGCCTCGGATGGGGTTGCATTTGTTAATGGTTTTGAGGTGAACAAAGATGATATTGACGTTAAGAAAAGCGTGGGCTATCTGCCCGAGCACAACCCGCTTTATTTGGATATGTACGTTCGGGAATATCTTTTTTTCAACGCTGGAATTTATAATATTCCAAAAACTGAGGTTGAAAATGTAATTGAGAAAACGGGTTTATTGCCAGAAGCCAACAAAAAAATCGGTCAACTTTCAAAGGGTTACCGGCAGCGTGTTGGGCTTGCAAATGCGCTTTTGCACAATCCCGAAGTTTTAATTTTAGATGAACCAACCACGGGCTTGGATCCAAACCAATTGATTGAAATCCGGCAACTCATAAAAAACGTCGGAAAAGAAAAAACAGTTTTGCTTTCCACCCATATTATGCAGGAAGTTGAGGCCATTTGCGATCGCGTAATTATTGTTAATAAGGGTGAAATTGTGCTCGATAAAAAACTGTCAGAATTAAAAAACAATAAGCAGCAAATTATTGAAGTAGAATTTGATTATCGCGTGGAAGAGGTGGCCCTACAAAAAATTCCGAAGCTTGAAAAGATTGAAAATTCAATAGGTTTTGTGTATCAACTCTATTTCGAGACCGAACACGATATGCGCGGAAAGGTATTCGATTTTGCGCACGACAATGGTTTAAAAATTCTTCAATTGCACCAAAAAAATACTACTCTCGAAAAACTATTTTCTGAACTCACTATTCAAAAATAAGTTGACCGCTGTAAAGGACTTCAACCTCAACAATGGGGGGTCTATTTTTGCAAATAACGTTGCCCAAACTAACTATTTGACCTCTAATGGATTCTTGTGGATTTACCACTATAGGCCCGGTACTTCGATGGTAGACATTTAAATTCTGAACAATTAAGTTTTCCGAATAAATCCTACAATCACTCGCGTAAAGGCCAAAATTGGCGTTGGTCGCACTACCGCTTAAATAAAATTTTGATAGGCCATTGGCAACAATCGTAAGATTTTCAACATTCAAATTCAGTTTAAAATCCCCGTCAATATGATATTGGTCCTCGTTATGTTGATCTTCAGAAGCCAGGATTAAATTTGGAAATCCCAAGACACCGATACTTTCCACGGCCAAGCCGGTGCTACTTCTAATTTCGGTGAGATTTGGAGTGGTGATATATACGTGCGTCAATCCGTAGTCCCGCACCAAATTACAAGCGTTATTATTGTGGATTTGGAGAACGCCGTTTGCAACGGAAACTTCAATGTCGCTCATTAAATTTTCTCCTGTTTGCACCATCACTTTATGTTCCTCACCTTGCTTTACGAACAGTTTTATTCGTTCCCAAACTATAATTTTCTGAAAAGGTTGAATTGGCATTTCTTGTTGCACGGTTTTTCCTGCGGTTTGAATGCAGTCCCATCCATTTTCGGAATTACAACCAAAAAGAGCTAACACGAAAAAGAGGTAAAATATGTTCTTCATTTATGATTTTTATAAAACAAAAAATGTAGCAATTTACAGCCTGTAACCCACACCAAATTCTACGGCTTCTGCTTTTGCCCAATGTGCATGGACGGTTACGGCAGCGAAAATAGTGTCCTTCCAAAAATAGCGTTTAAGTCCCAAACGGTTATAAATTCGGTTTTCAAAAGCATACGGCCAATAGACATAATAACCCAATTGTGAGATGAACGCTGCTTTATTAAATCGCCATTCATGGCCCACAAAAAGCCCAACTCGCTTATAATCCTCATCGCCCGAAAGTCCGTCCTCGGGATAGGCGATGGAGCGATAGTTTATCAATTCTTTTAAAAAAGTGGAAAAGAAAATGTCTACTCCTCCGGTAAAAGTGCTTTTATAATTGATGCGTTTGTCCACAAAAGCCGAAATTACGTAAAACGGCTCTTGGCCCAATCCAACCACATCACTTTCATTAATTCCCGTTCTAAAAGCGAAGTTGTATTTAAACCTTTCGGCGTGAGTGCGACTTAGAGAATCTTCTTTTTTAATATATTCTGGGAATTCCTCATAATCCAATTGATAGCTGAGGCCAGCATTCAGCAAAAAAGAATTGGTGCTATTATTGGGCGCTTTAAAATTCGCATTGCTATAATGAATAATCGTAAATCCTGCATGGAATCCCAATCCTTTGTAAATATTTTCTCGAACGTAATTTCCCTTTAAAAAAGTAGTGCTTAAAAGTTGCGTGCCGTAGGCATTGTTATTGTAGTTTGAATTCGTATCAAAAGGACTCTCAGAATATGCAATTCCCTGTCCCACCCGAAGCATGAGGTGCCTATTTAAAAAATACCAATTCATATGGCCATACACGCCCCAAACATTGCCAAGGTATTCATTGTGCATGTCCTGATACGCCAGCGTAAATCCCCAATCGGGATAATTGTAGCGCCGCTCCCATTCATTGAAACCGTACGTTTTTCTGTTAAGGGAAAGGAAAAAACCAGTGGGGTGACCCGAAATTAAATGTTGAATGTCAGGATTGTGCTCGAGCACCGTGCCGTAAAAATAATCGGCTTCCAGAGAAATTGGTTTCAATTCCTTTTCCTGTGAAAAGATTGGAAAACTTAAAAGTAAGGCAGCGAATACGGAAAAGAGGTGCTTCATATTTTTCAACGCCGGTAAAGATAAACTAATCTTTAAATAATAAACGGCCGGTGAAAAATTCTTTTACCTCAACAACCGCAGGGCGGGAATAACTAACAATATCACCGGTTGCCATTATTTTCCCGACAATACTTTGTTGCGGGTTTACCACCATTTTGTTAGCACTTCTTTGAAAAACCTCAAGTTTATCTATCAATAAATTTTCGCCTTCAAAACGGGGCATTTCATCAGCAAAGTTCAAATTTGCTATTTCAGTGAAACCGGATATGTAGAAAACGCTTTGGCCGTTGGCGCTTACGCGGAATTCTTCACAAACAATATTCAAATAAAAATCGCCGCTTTTACGAATATTTTCCGGACCCGTACTGCTATTGCTAATCAATGTTAGTTTTGGAAAATTTAAAATTCCCTCGCCAATAACGTCATAAGCGGAACTGTTTCGAATTTCAACAATGTTCGGCGCAGTTACAAAAATCTTTGTAATTCCGTAATCGCGCACCAAATTGCAGGCATTTCTATCTTTTACAACCAACGTGTTTTCTTCAACAATTACTAAAACATCACTCAGAAGATTTTTGCCCGTTTCCAGTATTATTTCCTGGGTATTGCCCTGTTTTAAATATAATGTTACGTCGTCCTCAATGCGAATTTTTGAAAATTCTGAAACAACAAATTTCTTTGAAACAGTTTCTCCCGCCGTTTGGGTGCAATCCCAAGAATTTTCAGAATCACACGAAAACAGCAAAAATAGAAATCCGATAAACAGTAATTTCTTCATAATTTATATTCTAATCCCCACACCAAATTCAACACCTTCCACTTTTGCACCGTGCGATTTTAGGGTAATTGCACTAAAAAGTTTGTCGGTAAAATAATATTTCAAACCAACCCGAAAATACGTCCGGCCTTCGAAATCATACGGATAATAAACGTAAAAACCCGCTTGGGTAATTAAAGCCAAGTTATTGAATCGCAATTCATGCCCGGCAAAAATTCCCACGCGTTTATAATCCTCATCGCCTTTTACATCAAAACTTGGAAACGCCACGGAAAGGTATTCTATTTCTTTTTTTAGAAATGGCAAATAGAAAAAATCTCCTCCGAATTGCACTGTACTTTTATAGCTCAACCGCTTATCTGCAAATGCAGAAACCACGAAAAACGGATGTTGACCGAGATTCAAATAATCACTTTCATTCAAACCACCGCGAAGTATGAAGTTGAACTTTATGGGTTCTGAAATTTTCTGAGGATTCGAATCCGAAATATACGTCGAAGTTTCATCGGTCACGGAATATTGCACACCCACATTAAATGTGAAGGCATTCGTGCTGGAATTTGGCGCCTTAAAATTTCCGTTGGAATAATGCACCAAAGCAATCCCAGCCTGCACTCCGAAGTTTTTAAAGAGATTTTGTTTTTTATAATTCAGCATCAAATAAGTGGAACTCAACAAATGTGTCCCGTATGCATTGTTTTTGAAATTCGTTTCCAAATCAAACGGATTTGTATTGTAAGCAATTCCCTGTCCTATTCGGAAGAAAAGATTTCGCTTCAAAAAGTAAAAATTGAAATGCCCATAAAGCCCATAATTTTCACCCAAAACATCGTAATGCGCATTTTGATGCACGAAAGAAAACCCCCAATCGGGATAGTTATATTCTTGATGCCAACGTTCGGTTCCATACGTTTTTCGGTTAAAACCAATAATAAAACCATCGGGATGCGCTTTCACCAAATGTGAAATATCCTTGTTATGCCGAAGAATAGTTCCGTAGAAATAATTGGCGTCCACAAAGAAATCCTTGCTTTTTTCCTGCGAAAAAACAAAAGAAGTCGTGAAAAAAAACAGCAAAAGAGTGATTCGAGACATCACCGCAAATTAAAGCATTCTCAAAAAACCTGCGAGGCAATCTGCCTAATATTGCTGCTTTTTCCCATAGAATAATAGTGAAGAAATGGCACGCCAGCCTTCACAAGTTCCTTGCTTTGCTTTACGCACCAATCAATCCCAATCTGCCGAACAGCTTGATTGTCCTTTGCTTTTACCACTTCCATTACCAACGCATCCGGCAAATCGACCTTAAACCGATGCGGAATTAAATTGAGGTGCGACTTCACGGAAATAGGTTTCAAGCCCGGAATAATTGGAACGGTAATGTCTTCCGCTCTGCATTTTTTTTCAAACTGAAAGAATTTCTCGTTGTCAAAAAACATTTGTGTAACAATATATTCTGCGCCGTTTTTAATTTTCTTTTTCAAAAAATGGATATCGCTTTCACTGCTCGGTGCTTCCATATGTTTTTCGGGATAACCGGCAACGCCCACGCAAAAATCGGTGGGAAACGTATTTTGAAGTTCGTCATCCAAATAAGTGCCCCTGTTCATAAAATGTATTTGAGAAACAAGATCGCAGGCGTATTTATGCCCGTTTTTATTGGGGGTGAAATAGGTTTCGCTTTTCACCGCATCACCCCGTAGCGCCATTACATTGTCAATTCCCAAAAACTGAAGGTCGATCAAAAAATTTTCGGTTTCCTCTTTTGAAAAACCTCCACAAAGAATATGTGGCACGGCATCAACCTCATATCTATTTTGAATGGCGGCACAAATTCCAACCGTTCCGGGACGTTTACGAACTACTTTTTTCTCTATCAAACCATCTTTCAATTCCTTAAAAACATATTCTTCGCGATGATAGGTTACGTTGATGTACGGGGGTTTAAATTCCATCAACGGATCAATATTCTCAAAAATGGAGTGTATGTTTTCACCTTTTAAAGGCGGTAAAATCTCGAACGAAAATTGCGTTTTTCCGTTGCCGTTCTTTATGTGCTCGGTAACTTTCATTTAGTCTGCAAGGTTTGTTTTCAGCCAATTCGTGGCTTCGTCTAAATTCATATTTTTTCGGGTTGCGAAATCCTCAATTTGGTCTTCCTTAATTTTTCCAAGGCCGAAATAACGCGCTTCTGGATTCGCAAAATAATAACCCGAAACCGATGCCGCCGGCCACATCGCCAAACTGTCGGTGAGTTCTACCCCAATGTTTTCATTTACGTTTAAAACCTCCCAAATGGTGCGCTTTTCCAAATGGTCGGGACAGGCGGGATAACCCGGCGCGGGACGGATTCCTTTATATTTTTCTGAAATCAACTCTTCGTTGGAAAGAATTTCTTCGGAAGCGTAGCCCCAATAGTTGGTGCGGACTTCTTTGTGAAGATATTCCGCAAACGCTTCCGCCAAGCGGTCTGCCAAAGCTTTTACCATTATAGCATTGTAATCATCGTGATCCGCAACATATTTGGCGGCCAATTCCGCAGTTCCAAAACCGGCGCTCACGCAGAAACAGCCCACGTAATCTTGGATTCCAGTTTCTTTGGGCGCAATGAAATCTGCCAAAGCAATATTGGGTTTTCCTTTAGCCTTTTGGGATTGTTGGCGAAGAGTTCTAAAAAAATTCTGAATTCCGAATTCTGAATTCTGAATTATTATATCATCATTTACAGAATTCGCCTCAAAAATTCCAAAGACAGCGCGCGCTTCCAACAATTTTTCAGAAATTATTTTGTCGAGCATTTGTTGTGCATCCTTAAATAATTCCGAAGCTTGTTCGCCCACCACTTTATCGGTTAAAATATTGGGATATCTTCCGTGCAGCTCCCAACTTCTAAAAAAAGGCGTCCAATCTAAATAATCCAACAATAGATTTAAATCGAAGACTTTTAGAATGTGAACTCCCAACTGATTCGGTTTAACTATTTCAGAAGTTTTCCAATCTATTTGAAATTTATTTTTCCGTGCTTCGGAAATTGGGAGATATGTTTTTACCTTTTGGCGTTTTAAAAAATCCTTTCGGAATGTATCATATTCCTGTTTTATATTTTCTTTATAGGAAGTCGAAGTTTCCTTTTTCAGCAAATCGCCAACAACGGTAACCGCGCGGGAAGCGTCGTTTATATGTACGACTGCGCATTCATATTCGGGATCAATTTTAACTGCCGTGTGCGCACGGCTCGTAGTTGCACCGCCAATCAATAAGGGAACCTTAAAATTTTGCCGCTGCATTTCTTTCGCTAAAAAAACCATTTCGTCCAACGAAGGCGTAATTAATCCGCTTAAACCGATGGCATCCACATTTTCCTCTTTTGCGGTGGCGATTATTTTTTCCGGCGGCACCATTACGCCCAAATCGATTATTTCATAATTATTGCACGCCAAAACAACGCCGACAATGTTTTTACCGATGTCGTGTACATCGCCTTTCACAGTTGCCATCAATATTTTTCCCGCGTTTTTGGAATCCGTAATCTGTGGGTTTTTCAACTTTTCCTCCTCAATAAAGGGGAGCAAGTACGCCACTGCTTTTTTCATAACCCGCGCGCTTTTTACCACTTGCGGCAGAAACATTTTTCCGCTGCCAAAAAGGTCGCCGACCACATTCATCCCAATCATTAAATTCCCTTCAATTACTTCAATTGGTTTATTAGCGGCTTGTCTTGCTTCTTCAATATCTTCTAAAATAAATTCATCAATTCCTTTTACCAACGCCCTTGTAATACGGTTTTGCAACGATTCTTCGCGCCAAGAGAGATCAATTTTACTTTCCTTTGCACTTCCTTTTACGGTCTCGGCAAAATCGAGCAAACGTTCCGTTGCGTCTTCACGTCGGTCGAACATAACATCTTCAACGCGCTCCAATAAATCCTTCGGAATATTATCATAAACCTCCAGCATTGATGGGTTTACAATCCCCATATTCATCCCGGCTTGAATTGCGTGGTACAAAAACACGGAATGCATCGCCTCGCGGACGGGATCATTACCCCGGAAACTAAAGGAAACATTGCTCACCCCACCGCTTACGCTCACATGCGGCAGATTTTCCCGAACCCAGCGCGTGGCCTCGATAAAATCAATAGCGTTTTTTCGGTGCTCATCCATTCCCGTTGCAACGGGAAAAATGTTTAAATCGAAAATAATATCCTCGGGCGCGAATTTCACTTTGTTCACCAAAATGTCATAGGAGCGTTTGGCGATTTCTATCCTTCTGTCGTAATTATCGGCTTGGCCCGTTTCGTCAAACGCCATCACGATTACCGCCGCGCCGTAGCGTTTTATAAGTTTTGCGTGATGGATGAATTCTGCCTCACCTTCCTTTAAACTGATGGAATTCACAACACATTTTCCCTGCACAACCTGCAAACCGGCTTCAATAATTTCCCATTTACTACTGTCAATCATAATAGGAACACGGGAAATATCGGGTTCGGCAATCACAAGATTTAGGAATTTCACCATCGCTTCCTTTCCATCAATCAAACCATCGTCCATATTGATGTCAATGATTTGTGCGCCGTTTTCAACTTGATCCCGCGCAACGGCAAGCGCAGCTTCAAAATTTCGTTCTTTTATAAGACGAAGAAACATTTTTGAACCGGCGACATTGGTGCGTTCCCCCACGTTAATGAAATTACTTTCGGGGGTGATGACGAGCGGTTCAAGACCGGATAATTTCAGGTATTTTGGTTGTTGGTTGATAGTTGTTGGTTGATGGATTTTCATAATAATTTTTTGTAATAATTTATAAATCCGTTCAACAGTTTTTTACAACTTTCAATTTGAGAAATGATTTCCTTCAATTGATTTTCATTTATAAAATTTTGATCCAATGCAAGCAATAATTGCGTTTCCAATTCATAAAGTGAACCTCTTGAAATATATAAAAATTGAATTGTGTCTTTCGAGGTTCTTCTTCCACAGCCTTCGGCGATATTTGACGGTATGGAAACAGCACACCTTCTTATTTGATTCGTCAATCCATATATTTCCTCCCTCGGAAAACTTTTTGTCAACTCATAAATTGAATTGACCAGCTTTCGAGAAAATTTCCAAACATCCAAATCTCTATATTCCATATGGTTGTTAGTTCTTAGTTGATGGTTGATGGACTTTTCTTGTTATTTTTTGATATTGATAAATTCATTTTCCGTTTTCAATTTTCAAATTGCCATTTATAAAGTTTATTTGGTTTTATTGAATGCTTTTAACCATCAACTATCAACCAACAACAATCAACTAAAATGGTAAATTCTTTAAATCCACATTTCCTCCGGAAATAATAATTCCAACTTTTTTATTTTTAAACCGTTCTTTTTTCCGAAGCAAACCTGCAAAAGCTACCGCACTGCTTGGCTCAACTATAATTTTCATCCGTTCCCAAATAAGTTTCATTGCTGAAATGATTTCGGTTTCTTCAACACGAATTATTTCTGAAACATATTTTTTTATTATCGGAAAATTGACATCGCCGAGGAAGGTTTTAAGTCCGTCGGCAATTGTATTTGTGGTTTCATTGAATTCTATTTTTCCACTTTGAAGACTTCGAAATGCGTCGTCAACTCCAAATGGTTCGCCGCCGATTGTTTGGCAGTTATTTCCGAAATAATTCACAGAAAGGGAAGTCCCCGCAATCAATCCGCCGCCGCCAACGGGCGTGAAAACATAATCCAAATCCGGGTGCGTTTGCAGCAATTCCGCGGCTGAAGTTGAGTTGCCAAGAATTACATTTCTGTCATTTGATGGATGAATAAATGTTGCACCTGTTTCTTTTTGGATTCTTTCCGCTTCGGTTTCACGGGCGATTGGAGTAGATTCAGATTCCGTGATTATTCCGCCGTAACCTTTTACTGCTTCCTTTTTTACTTGTGGCGCATTTTCAGGCATAACGATATATGCTTTTACGCCAAGATTTCTCGCCGCCAAAGAAAGTGCCTGCGCAAAATTTCCTGAGGAATGTGTTACAACCCCAGCTTTTTTCTGTGCTCGCGAAAGTTGTAAAATAGCATTCGTCGCACCGCGCATTTTAAAAGCGCCCATCTTTTGAAAATTCTCGCATTTGAAGAAAACTTCGGCACCGGAAAGTTCATTTAAAAATGCAGATTTCAGAACGGGCGTGTTGTGAACATACGGTTTAACGCGATTGCACGCCTCTTCAACTTCTTGTTTTAATGGAATCATACAGCGAGATTTTCAGATTGAAAAACAGGGCGCGGTTTGTATTGGAAAGCAATTTCAGCAATGGCTTTAATATGTTCTGGAGTAGTTCCGCAGCAACCACCGATTATATTCACCAATTGTTTGTCTAAATATTCCTTAACCTGCGAAGCCATTTGGGTGGGGCTTTCATCGTATTCCCCGAACGCGTTTGGCAACCCCGCATTTGGATAGGCGCTCACGGCAAGATTGGTGCGGTTTGCAATCACTTCGAGATGGGGCGTAAGTTGTTTGGCGCCCAAGGCACAATTGAAACCTACGCTCAAAAGTGGAATGTGCGAGATTGAAATCAGAAAAGCCTCTGCCGTTTGACCGGAAAGTGTACGTCCGGAGGCGTCTGTAATTGTTCCACTTATCATTATTGGAATGTCGAGATTTCTTTCTTCTTTTATTTCATCGATTGCAAAAAGTGCGGCTTTTGCGTTCAGTGTATCAAAAATAGTTTCTACCAAAAGTAAATCCACGCCTCCGTCAATCAAAGCTTCGGCTTGTTGTTTGTAGGCTACACGCAGTTCTTCAAATGAAATTGCCCGAAATCCAGGATCGTTTACATCGGGGCTCATACTTGCGGTTTTGTTTGTCGGACCCATCGCTCCAGCTACAAACCGTGGTTTGTGTGGCTCTTTGGCGGTAAATTCTTCGGCTACTTTTTTTGCTATTTTGGCGGATTCATAATTAAGTTCATAAACCAAATCCTTCATATCGTAATCGGCCATCGCGATTGTGGTACTGGAAAATGTATTTGTTTCCACAATATCAGCGCCTGCAGCGAAATATTTTGAATGGATTTCAGCAATTGCCTGCGGTTGCGTTATTGAAAGCAAATCGTTATTTCCTTGAACCGATTTATGAAAATCCTTAAAACGTTCTCCACGGAAATCCTCTTCGGAAAATTTATAGCGCTGCAACATCGTGCCCATTGCGCCGTCGAGGATTAATATTCGGTTTTGAAGTGCTTGTTGTATTTTATTCATTTCTTGATTTTTGATTGAAATTCAAATTTGCGTGAGGGATTGAGGCTTTGTTTGAGCTCTTTATTTTTTTGAAAATAAAAATAAAAGCGAGTGCCGAAAGCCCGACCCGTTTTTCGCGGGGCACGCCATAAAAAAAATTATATCAAGAAAAGGTGAAGGAAAAACCTATTTGTTGTTATCTATTCCGCAAAAAACGGATAGAATGTAGCACCTTTTCCGAAAGTTCGGGAGGTTGCTAAGGCGTCAAAGGGTCTATTCCCTCGGCCTTTCTTGATAACATTTAACTATGAATATGAACTTGAACAAAGTAACGGTATAAATTTATAAATTCAAAAAAAGATTTGAATCTTTATAATTGTTTTCCGTTAAGTATAATGCTGTATGTAATTTTCACCGAAGCCTCCAATGTGATCGAAACTGAACAGTATTTTTTAAAACTGAGATCTGCAGCGCGGATGGCTTTGGCTTCGTCAATTTTGCCTTCCAAATAAAGTGTTACGTGTATTGCCTCAAACGGTTTTGCATCCCGCACTTCCTTTCGCAAACCTTCAACTTCCATTTTATAGGAAGTGATTTCCTGTCGCTGTTTATTCAAAATCATTACAACATCAATCGCGCTGCAACCGCCCACGCCCATCAATAAAAGTTCCATTGGGCTCGCGCCTTTTGAGGGTTCATCAGTTTTGTTGTCAATAAAAACGGATACGCCGGAAGCGCCCTTTGCTTCAAAAAGATAGTTGTCGTTTATTCTGTTTAGTGAGACTTTCATTGTAGTAATTTTAAACCTACAAGGTTTTTTAAAACCTTGCAGGAAGTTTAGTTTTCTTTGTCGCTAATTCTCAAAATATCCCCAAAAACACCTCTTGCCGTAACAGCTGCTCCAGCTCCTGCTCCTTGGATTACAATTGGATTATCACCATAGCTTTCGGTATAAATTTCAAAAATTGAATCACTGCCTTTTAGCGCTCCTAACACACTATTTTTGGGAACCGACACCAAACTTACATCCAAAAGCGCACCCGTTTCTTTTGATAAATCGCCGTGCAAATCTGCAACATATCTGAAAACAAAATCTTTCGATTGATTTTTCTTTTTTATTTGAAACGGAACGTCCAATTCCTGTACTCGAGTTAAAAATTCCTCTTTTGAAACGCTTCGCAAATCCTTTGGAATCAGGTTTTGAATCGAAATATCGGCAAACTCATTGTGCAAATCCAATTCACGAGCCAAGATAAGCAATTTCCGCCCAACGTCATTGCCACAAAGGTCTTCGCGCGGGTCCGGTTCGGTAAATCCTTTGTCGATTGCCGACTTTAAGACTGAACTAAATGATTTTTCTTCTTCCGAAAAAGTATTGAAAATATAGCTTAGCGAACCTGATAATACACCTCGAATTCGCGTGATATTTTCTCCCGAAAGATGCAAAAGTTTAATTGTATCAATCAACGGAAGCCCAGCGCCAACATTGGTTTCATATAAATACTGGCGTTTTTTTGACGTCAGCTTTTGACGAAGTTCTTTATAAAAATTCAAATCCAACGTATTTGCAATTTTATTCGACGAAACCAAATGAAAATCATTGTCAACAAAGGCTGAATAATTTTGAACAAACCCAGAATCGGCCGTATTATCCACTAAAATCAGGTTTTGCAGGTTGTTGGTTTTTGCAAAGGAAATCACTTCTTCGGGATGATAGTCTTTTCCCGATTTAATTTTTTCTTCTATCCAATTTTTGGTCAATCCATTTTGCTGAAGCAATACGGTTTTCGAATTCGCAATTGCGAAAATATTCAGTTCCAAATCGCGTCTTCGGGAAATTTCTTCTTTCGAGGAGATTATTTGATTTACCAAATGGCTGCCCACATTTCCGTGGCCGAAAATGGCAATGTTTATCTTTTTCTTTTTAATCTTTTCCAGATTTATCAATTGTTCCAAAGGAAGGTCTATTGTTTCTGCACTCATATTTTTCTATTTAATAAGTTAAAATTTCCTTGGATTTTTCAATGGTTCTAAAGGCTTCGGAAAGATCGCTTATCAAATCCTCGGCATCCTCAATTCCGCAGGAAAGGCGGATTAGCGAATCATTGATTCCGGCATTTAAACGAATTTCACGCGGAATGGAGGCGTGCGTCATTTGTGCGGGATGGCAAAGCAAACTTTTAACGCCTCCAAGACTTTCGGCCAATTTGAAATAGTCTGTACTGGTCACAAATTTCACGGCAGCTCCCTGCGTATCATCTTTGAGACTGAAAGAAATTATTCCGCCGAACAAACCATTTTGCTGCTTTTTTGCGATTTCGTGATTTTTGTGGGCTTTTAAACCTGGGTAATGCACTTTTTCAACAGCATCTTGGCTTTCCAAAAACAAGGCAACTTTCAGCGCATTTTCACATTGTTTTTTATAGCGAATATCCAACGTTTCAATTCCGCGAATTGTAAGGAAACAATCCCACGGACCTAAAATTCCGCCGGAAGCATTTTGAACAAATTTGATTTTTTCTGAAAGCTCTAGTGTATTTGTAATTACCAAACCAGCAACCAAATCGGAATGTCCGCCGATGTATTTTGTGCCACTGTGAATAACGATATCTGCACCCAAATCAATTGGTTTTTGGGCAATTGGCGAAGCAAAAGTATTATCAACAACCAAAAGCGCATTTACGCTTTTCGCCACTTTTGAAATCGCTTCAATGTCTGAAATTTTCAAGGTTGGATTTGTTGGCGATTCAATCCAAATCAACTTTGTTTTTTTAGAAACAGCGTTTGCTACGTTTTCAACTTCGGTGGCATCAACGTAGTTTACTTTTATTCCCAATTTTTCGTAAACATGGGTGAAAAGTCTATACGCACCGCCGTAAATATCGTCAACCGCTACGATTTCATCTCCCGCAGAAAGCAATTTCAAAACCGAATCAATTGCCGCTAAACCTGTTGCAAAGGCAAATCCGGAATGACCGTTTTCAAGATTTGCGACCACGTCTTCCAACACTTTGCGGGTTGGATTGTTACTTCGGGCATAATCAAAACCTTTGTTTACACCCGGCGCCTCTTGGATAAAGGTCGATGTTTGGTAAACCGGAACGGAAATAGCTCCTGTTAGCGGATCACTTGGAATGGAATGGATAATTTTTGTTGCACTCATTTTTCTAATTTTTTTGAGTTAATAAATAGATTAAAACAAAAGATCAATCCCGAACTAAATTCGGAACAATAGAAAAATGTTAAAAAGAAAAAATGAAAAGCAATTTCAGAAAAGAAATTGTCTTGTCGTTATCTATCGTCAATTCCGAAAATTTCAGAATCGTTGTAGAATGTAGCACCTTCTTTCCGGAGAAAGGGTTGCTAAGGCGTCATAGGGTCTATTCCCTCGGCCTTTCTTGATAACATTTCAATAAAGTTTTGAACTTTGTGAGAGCAAATATAGCGTCGGAAAAATTTAATAACCAAATTATTTGTCAAAAAACTTCAAATAAAATTGCCATTCGTTTAATTTTTTTACTTTTGCCCAAGACAATTTTAGAGGAAAAATTTGATTGATTGCAACCTCAATAAAAAATGCTAAAGGCAGTGAAAACTACCCTTCGGCGCTCTCGTCAAATCTTCTGTAAAATATAAATTTTTAAAACCATTTTATGGCCTATTTATTTACTTCGGAAAGTGTTTCCGAAGGACACCCAGACAAAGTTGCGGATCAAATTAGCGATGCGCTTTTGGATAATTTCTTGGCTTTCGATCCCGAAAGTAAAGTTGCTTGCGAAACTTTGGTTACCACCGGACAGGTTGTTCTGGCGGGTGAAGTGAAAAGCAATACGTATCTCGACGTTCAAACTATTGCGCGCGATGTGATCAATAAAATTGGTTATACAAAGGGCGCTTATAAATTCAGCGGCGATTCTTGCGGCGTAATTTCATTAATTCACGAACAGTCACAAGATATCAACCAAGGTGTGGATCGTGAAAACAAAGAAGAACAGGGCGCTGGTGACCAAGGGATGATGTTCGGATATGCCACAAAGGAAACCGAAAACTATATGCCGTTGGCGTTGGATATTTCGCATAAAATCTTGATTGAATTGGCTGCGCTGCGCCGTGAAGATTCTGAAATAAAATACTTACGTCCGGATGCGAAAAGTCAAGTAACTATTGAATATAGCGATGACAATGTTCCTCAGAAAATTGTTGCAATCGTAGTTTCTACACAGCACGACGATTTTGATGAAGATGAGAAAATGCTCTCAAAAATCAAAAAGGATATCACGGAAATTTTAATTCCGAGGGTAAAAAAACAACTTCCGGAATATGTTCAGAAATTGTTTAATGATGAAATAATTTATCACATTAACCCAACCGGAAAGTTTGTAATCGGAGGCCCACACGGAGATTCCGGACTTACGGGAAGAAAGATTATTGTTGATACTTACGGAGGAAAAGGCGCCCACGGTGGCGGTGCTTTCAGCGGAAAGGACCCGAGCAAGGTTGACAGAAGTGCTGCATATGCTGCACGTCATATTGCAAAAAACTTGGTTGCCGCAGGCGTTGCGGATGAAGTTTTGATTCAGGTTTCGTATGCTATTGGCGTGGTGGAACCAACTTCCATTTTTGTGAATACCTATAATTCCTCAAACGTAAAACTTTCGGATGGGGAGATTGCCAAAAAGGTTTCTGAAATATTTAATATGCGCCCAGCGGCCATTGAAAAAAGGTTGAAATTGAGAAACCCAATTTATTCCGAAACTGCTTCGTACGGACATATGGGAAGGGAGCCAAAAACCATCACTAAAACTTTCGAAAGCCCGTATAACGGAAAAATAGAAAAAGAAGTGGAACTTTTTACTTGGGAAAAGTTGGATTTTGTAGATGAAGTGAAGAAAGTTTTTGGAATTTAAATTTTAAATAATAAGCACCAAATTATTAATAAATTACCAAAGACAAAATCCCAAATTTAGATTGCCGCGCTTCGCTCGCAATTGGAATTTGGGATTTATATTTTTGTGATTTAAAAAATTTACATTCCTCCCTTTCTTTCGGGAACCCTAGGCGTAGGCCAAGTTTCACGTTCTCCAGTTTTATGGTCAATGGGCAAAATAACTTGCTCTCGCGAAGTTTTCGACTCATCCTCTGAAGCCATATACGCCATTATTGCAGTGAGAATTACGTTGCTCTGCACGTCGTCAAAAACAATTTTATCATAGGTATCGCGGTTTGTATGCCACGTATAATTCCAATAATCCCAGCTCAACGAACTTAAACTAAATGCAGGGGCGCCGGCGGCCGCAAAACTCGCGTTATCAGATCCGCCTCGTGAGGGCAAGCCAGGGAATGTGGTTTCAATATGCTTGCTGATGGTGTCTGGCACTGCTTCTAACCATCGCGAAATATAATCGTAGGAATGCAGGAAACCCGCCCCGTTAATTTTTGTAACTCGGCCGGTGCCATTATCTTGGTTGAAAACCGCCTGAATATTGCTTACAATTTCAGGATGGTCTTCGACGAATGCCGATGAACCGTTCAAACCTTGCTCTTCACTTCCCCAATGACCAACCAAAATAGTTCTTTTTGGATTTGGATATACTTTTTTCAGAATGCGCATGGCTTCCATCATAACCAAGGTTCCCGTTCCGTTGTCGGTGGCTCCCGTGCCGCCATCCCAAGAATCGAAATGTGCGGAAAGAATTACATATTCCTCAGGTTTTTCAGTTCCTTTTATTTCGGCAATTGTATTAAATGTTGGCACAACCCCTAAATCCTTGGATTCTGCCACCACGTGTATTTTCGGTTTGTCGCCGTGTTCCACCATTCTAAAAAGCATGGTGTAATCTTCCAATTCAAGATCGACAGTTGGGATTTTTTTGGTTCGGGCGCCGAAGATTTTATTCACCCCAAAACCTTTGGACCAATACGAATCCACAATTCCAACGGCTCCGGCTTCTTCCAATGCTGGAATAATGCTTCTTCTATCGTAACCGCTTCGTTTTATATTTTCGTCCCACGCTTTGGTCTGTGCCTCCCGTTCCTTTTTCATTTTTTCGAATGACTCGGGGGTTGCCCATTCTTTCCAGTTATCATCTGGTCTTCCAGTGGATTGGTTCATTGCAATCATAACGAATTTTCCCTTCGCATTTGGCAACCATTTTTGAAATGACAACGAATCTTTTATTTCCGGTAGTACTATCAATTCCGCAGTTACACCTTTTGAAGAAGTACCAGGATTCCACGCCAATTGCGTTCCATCCAAAGTCTGAACACGAGGATGTACCATATCAATATGCGTGATGCCCCGCTCCCAGCCTTTCCATTGGCCATATTGTTGGTTTTCTGCGGAAATTCCCCAGCCCTTATATTTTGCCACTGCCCAATCGTGGGCTTGCTGCATTTGTGGGGTACCCACTAATCTAGGACCGATATCGTCCAATAGTTCATGGGCAAGAATTTTTAGTTGTGAATTTTCGTAAGCTTCCTTTTGGATGTTTTCAATTACGGTATTTTGTGAAAATAATGTAAGGGTTGAAAATAATAAGAAGGTAAAGGAGAATAGTTTTTTCATAATAGTAGGTTTATTCTTCCGAAGAGATTTTCGGAAATAAAAACCCTAAAATTACAACTATTTTCAGGAAGTAAAAACCTTAAATAATATTGTGGTTTCGCGCCTTTTGAACGGCTTCAATCTTGCTGTGCACTTGCAATTTTTTGTAGATGTTTTCAATGTGTTTACGCACGGTGCTTGGCGAAAGGAAAAGATGGTCGGCGATCACGGTATAACTCAATCCTTTGCTCAATTGTTCCAAAACCTCCACCTCGCGCGAGGAAAGCGATATTTCCTCTTGGTCGCGTGGGTTTTGGATATTTATTGGATTTCTGAGAAGTTTCAAGGTTTTCATTGCAATGGAAGGGTTCATCGCCGCGCCGCCGTTCAGTGTTTCCACGATTCCTTCATATAGATCTTTTGGATTTATTTCCTTCAGCAAATAGCCATCCGCGCCGGCTTTTATTGCGTTGAAAATATGTTCGTCGTTATCAAAAGCTGTGAGCATTATTATTTTGATGTGCGGATATTTCTGCTTTACTATTTGCGTAGTTTCGATTCCATTTAAAACCGGCATTTCAATATCCATCAAAATCAAGTCGAGGTTATGGTTTTCCTGCAGTTTTGTGAGCAATTCGCTGCCGTTCAAAGAAGTGTGCTTCACAGCTATGTCATCAAAAAAAGAGAGTTTTTCCTTAATGGCGTGAATGAGGAAAGAGTTGTCGTCAACGATTGCGATCTTTAGCATCTCCAGTAGGTTAGTTGTTTTAAAGATACTGAAATTAGCTTATAAAAGACTACCAAAAAATAGGGCATATGTCGTATATCGAAATTTCAAAAATAATTTTTCACATTTTCAAAAATTGAGATACTTTCGCGCCGATTGTAACATAAACCAACTATTATGAAAGTTCTAAAACAACTTACCCTTTTACTTTTGTTAACCACCGTTTTTATTGGTTGTAATAAAGATGATGACGACAATAACGAGCCTACGCTCTTCGACTCTTGGAAAATAACCAGCGCCAAAAACAACAACCTACCGGAAGAACTTGATGCTTGTGACCTTAAGTTCACCATTACCTTTACCGAAACCAATATGAGTTTCAACGAGTATTACGGTGAAAATTGTGATTCCAACTATGGCTATACCATGGCCTATACCCGTAATGGAAATACGCTGATTGTAGGTACCGGATCGGATGCCGAGTCTATGGAAATAACCAAATTGACCGATACTACGCTGGAAATTACGGATGTGGACGGAACCGATATTTACGTAGAAACCTATACAAGACAATAGTCTGTTCAAACCTAAATAAGCCGCTGACTATTTAAATCAGCGGCTTTCTTATGGAAAATTTTTAGGTGTGGTATCTTTAATACCTAACAGTTTAGTTAGAAAGTCTTAACGAAATGCGAGTTCCTTTTTTGGAAGAGATAACTTGGAGTATGCCATCAATCTCCCGAGCACGTTTTTTCATATTGTTAAGGCCGTTGCCTGCATCGATAGTCTCTAGATTAAAACCTTTTCCGTTATCGGCAATCTCGATTTGGTATTGCTCGTGTTCTTTTAAAATATTCACCTCGATCTCGTCGGCGACGGCGTATTTCAGTGCATTGTTCACCGCTTCCTGAATTATTCTATAAATATTCATTCCTTCCACGGATGAAAAGACGTGGCCTTCATCAACATTTTCGTCAATGCTGAATGAAAAATCGGTTTTTTCCGAAGCGTTTTTGGCGTGCTCAATAAAGTTTGCAATTCGCGCCTGAAGGTCTTCAAAAGTGATGTTTTCCTTATTCATCGCCCAAATGGTATCGCGCAATTCATAAATAGTTTGGGAGGTGAAATTGCTGATACTTGTGAGTTTATTTCCCAATTTTTCGCCTATGTCCGAAAATCCATATTTAAGATTGTCGATGCTGGAAATGATGAACGTGAGCTGCGCGCCAATGTTATCGTGAAGGTCGCGCGATATTCGCAAACGCTGCTCTTGTAATTTGTTTTGGGTTTCAATTCTTGCCAAAGCGGTTTTCAACTCGCCCTCCTTTTGAAGTTGGCGGTTCTTTAATTTTTGTTGATTGTACAACAAATAGCCCAACAATCCCAAAACCAGAGCAAGACCTAAACTTCCAAAAATAAATGTGTTTTTTCGGCGCACCTCCAAATCCTTTTCGGCCAATTGTGCGCGTTGTTGCAGGATTTGGTTTTCCTTTTTTTCCGATTCGTATTTCTCCTCAAGTTCATTGGTGATTTTCAGGGCTTCCTCACCCACCATTTCCTCTTGAATTTGGGCATATTTTTTAGTGTAATATTGGGCACTGTCGGGTCTCTTTTCACTTGCGAAAACAGTAATATATTGCAGATAAAGTCTTGAAAGTTTTTCCTTTATACCTTCCTTCTTATAGAATGGCCTAATTTCATCCAACAACAATCGGGCCTTGGCATATTCACCTAAGGTGTTGTGAATGCCCGCCAATGTGAGTTTGGAGCTCATCAAATCCGCAATCATATTTGAATTGGCGCGATATTGAATTGATTTTGAAATGGCCTCTTTGGCTTGGTCGATTTTATTTTCAGCCATAAAAACTTCGCCAAGATTGTTATATGCCGAACCCAGCGTTTCAACATTATTGATGGCTTCCGAAATCTTAATACTTTCATTCAAAGTTTTGATGGCCGCCAAAGTATCTTTCATTACCAATTGAATGCTGGCCTTATTTACCAGCGCATTGCCCAGAAGTTTGTCTTCCTTGGTTTTTCTGAAAAATTTGATATTTTGTTCAAAATATCGCATCGCTTCGCCATAATTTTGTTGATTGAAATGCAAGGCCGCGATGTTGCTCTGGGCAGAATTGGCCAAAACCTCATTGCCCGTATCTTCATAATATTTGAGTGCTTTTAGATAATAGATCATCGCACTGTCCAACTGGGTTTTTTTGTGGTAGGCAGTCCCCATTTTGTAATGAAGTGAAGCTATTCCCGCGGAATCTGCCTGTTTTTTCCTAATTGCAAGCGACTGGTTGTATAAATTGATTGCATTTTTAAGATCTCCTTTTCCGTAATTTACAACGGCAAAATCGCTCAAGGCCTGGGCAATGAGGGTTGAATCGCCAATCTTTTTTGCAAGTTTTAGTGATTTTTCGCCATATACAAACGCTGAGTCTGTGTTGACCATGCTGTAATACCAGGTTAGATCTGCCACAATTTTTGCTTTATCAACGTTGGAAGTTGCTTGTGGAAGTTTGTTTTTAAGACTATCGATTATTTGTACAGGATCTTGCGAAAATGTTTTTCCGCCAAGAAAGAAGCAAAAGATTATTGGCAACAATACCCTATATATCATTATAACTTTCCATTAGAATTATTTCAGGCTGGACTACCAAAGCTTCCTCCAAATTATATTTTTGAAAGTCGTATCGATTCAGGTTTTCATTTCTAAAATTCAATTGAAAACGGGTGATGGAAATAGCATTTTCCAAAGTCAAAATATAGTGATTATGCGTTTTCGAAAGTGTATCTTTCGCATTAAAAAACCATACTAAAAGTCCGATGACCGCAATGGATAAGACTATAGTTATGGCAATTTGAAAAATCATATATAAAATTGGAATTAAAACTTAAAGATAGTTGAATTCTATCCTTGAAAATATAGGGCAATTGCCCTAATTATTTAATTTAAAAAACAAGTTCAACGGTGGTTCCTTTTCCTTCCTTTGAAATTATTTCAACCTTACCACCCAAATCATTTGCGCGTTTTTTGATGTTCGCAATACCGTTGCCGAAACTGGAATTTTCCAAATTGAAACCCTTTCCGTCGTCGTATATTTTTATTCTATATTTCCGAATATCGCCACCAGTTCCCTCTATTGGAAAAGCATCTTTTTCAATAGATAATTCAATGTTTTTTGGTTCAGCATATTTTAGCGCATTATTCACGGCTTCTTGAATAATTCTATAAATATTCATTCCTTCAACGGAAGTAAAATGTGCGTCAATTAAAACATCTTTATTCACATTAAAATGAAAATTGACATCGCTCGCCGCTCTTGCTTTTTCAATGAAATTTGAAATGCGTACCTGCAAATCTTCAATAGAAATATCGGTTTTGTTCATCGCCCAAATTGTGTCGCGAAGCTCATAAATAGTCTGCGATGCAAACTCGCTAATCTTGCCCAATTTTGTGGTCACATTATTGGCTGCGCCTTCCAAACCAAATTTTAAATTATCTATGGATGAAATAATAAAAGTGAGCTGCGAACCAATATTGTCGTGAAGATCGCGCGAAATTCGAAGCCGCTGCTCTTGCAATTCGTTTTGGGTTTCTATTTTTGCCAGCGCGGTTTTCAGTTGGCTTTCCTTTTGTAATTGGCTGTTTTTCAGTTTTTGCTGTCTGTACACCAAAAATCCTAATATTCCCAAAAAAATTGCCGCAGTAATTGCTCCAAAAATAAAAATGTTTTTCTGTTTTACTTCCAATTGGGTTTCGGCAAGATTGGCACGGGTTTCGGCTAAATTTCTTTCATTTTCCGAAACCTTGAATTTCGTTTCCAAATCGGCAGTTTTCTCCGCATTTTCGGTTGAAAAAATACTGTCTTTTGCAGCCAACGTTTTTTCAAAATAAGCATTTCCTTCCTTATAATTTTTATCCCTAAAATATGCCTGGGAAGCGGCACTATAAAAATCGACGGCGGAAACTTTCAACTCTGGGAATTCAACCAAAAATGCATTTCCCTTTTCAATGTAATTTTTCGCGGCATTTAACTGCCCATTTCGGGAATATGCAATTATAAGATTGGCAATGGCTGAAAGATTGGACCTTCGGTCAATATTGAGTCTATCTCTTTCTTTTATTGAAGTTTCCAAAATATGAATGGCCTTTTGATGCGTTCCATTTAAAATATAAAGCTCCGCCAATCCGTTTGACGCACTGTATAGAATGCCAAATTCGTTAACTTCCTTTGCAGTTTTTATGGCTTCCAGAAAAGATTTTTCAGCTTCTTTATAATTTTTTTTCAGCGTAAGACTAACTCCAATATTGTTAAGTGAAATGGCAACATCCTTTTTATTACCAATACCTCGCCGTATTTGTAACGCCTCATTATGATACTCCAATGCTTTTTCGGGCAATCCCATTTCTTGGTAAATGAGACCAATATTACTGTAGTAGGTATCGGCTGCCGATTTTGAAAGTTTGCTTTTGTTAATCTCCAGCGCTTGAAAAAAATAATCCAACGCTTCCTGATAATTGCCTTTGTTCCAGTGGAACATCCCGAGATTGTTTATTACCATTACGGTAATTATTTCGTAGTTGTTCTTTTTACTGATGCTCAGCGCTCTTTCGAAATAATATTTTGCGGAATCGGATTTTCCCGAAACGTCATAGTAAATTCCATAAGTGTTTACTAGCTCTGCTTCAGAAAAAGGAATTTTTTTCTTTTGGGAAAGCGCTATTCCTTGAACCAATAATTTTTTTGCACGTTCGGGTTCGTTGAAAATATAATAAAAGCTTATTCTATTGTAATGCCTCAGTTTAATGGAATCGTTTGAAGTTTCCGCAACCTGCATTAGGCTGTCCATTTTTTTTGCTGCTGACTGGGAAAAGAGTGTTGAAAGTCCAAAAGTTAAAAACAGAAAAACACTTAAAACACTTTTCATATATAATTTTTGCGGTTTTTTTAAAAGTACATAAAAAATAAACCCCATAGTTGAATATGGGGCTTCAAAACTGCAAATGCTCCTCACTTCATCTGCGGTTTGGGATAATTTGGTTAGGAGATTATTTTTTAAGATCGTATGCGAAAATCGAATTGGTATCTGCCTTATAATAAAGTATTCCGCCAATTTCATCCACTATATATTCGGGCTGTTTATCTTTCAGGACAATTTCCTTATCGACTTTTCCGGTGTCTTTGCTCAATTTTACAAGCCCCACACCGTCATCAAGTTTTGTTAATATGAATTGGTCATTTTGTGTGGCGGCGGTAGCCTTGAAACGTTTCAACATTTCTGAAATTGAAGCGCCCGTAGCCATTGCAAGCCCGCCGGCCAATTCGGCTTCGCGATCGGCCTGACTGTCGTACCCTTGCAATCTATTGTTCATTGACGAATTTGCGGCGGCAGTGGCAGCAGCGGCAGAGGCCACCGCAGAAACTCCGGCTAAGATTGCGCCCATAGCACTTTTACCCGGCGCACGGTAATATTCCTGCCATTGCTTTCCTCCATTCCAATCCATTAAAAGCATATTTTGTTCGCTGGTCAATAAAATTCCGCCGTTGCGAATTTCTACATGCGATGGCGCTTCCTTGCCATCAAATTTTGATTCTGCCAAAGTGCTCACTTCGCCGGAAGTTGCATCAACGGCGTACAGAGTTTCGTCTGCGCTGATTAAGTACCGATTGTTTTTACTGTCCAAAGTTGAACTTACTGCACCTGCTCTTTTGTATTTTAAGGGTTTATCCCAGACCTGCTCGCCTGTTTTTAGGTTTACAATATTGGCGTCTTCGGAAGTGATATAAATCAGTCCTTGTGGAGTTTCGGCCATCGTTAAAATATTCTCGCCAGTTTTCAATGGTTTTTTGAAAAGTGTTTGCCCATCAAAAGAAATTTTGTTGATTCCGCCTTGATAAATTCCGAAAAGAATTCCGTCTTCCATTACATAAAAATGTTGAACGTAGCCTTTCGTTTTTGGTGCTTTTTCCCAAAGATCTTCCCCGCTAGAAGCGTTTAAAAATGCAATATTAGATTCGTTGCTTGCCGCAAAAACACTATTGCTGCCGCCATCGCTTTGGTTGCTCACAACCGCAATTCCATTGGGAAGAATTTCAAAATTCACCACCTGGCCTTTTACTTTTTTGTCGTCTTTCCAAAGCTCTGCCCCGCTAACTCCCACTTTGTGGATGCGGGTATTCTTTCCTTGGTTTACACTTTCAAAACCGTAAATTTCCTTTTCATCGGCACTTGCAACCATCCAGTTGATGTCCTTTATTTCATTTTGCCAAAGAGTTTCGCCTGTTTGTGCTTTTTTAGCAACAATTCCCTTGGTAGTTGGAATAAGCAAATGGTCCTTTAATAGTAACGGTGTTCCCGAAACGGTCATTCCCGTTCCGCCCACGGTAACTTTGTTTGGGTCGGTAATATGAAAACGGTAGTCTTCCTTTCCAGTGTTTAGGTCATAAACCCCAAGGTCATAAGCAAACTTTTCTTCGGAACGGCGCTGCCCAATTACTACCAATTTATTTTGTGGCATCATAACATCGCAACTATAAACAGCCTTCCAACCATTACCCTCTGTGGAAAAAAGGGTTTTTCCCGAAATGTAATCTATTACTGTTTTTTTCGAAGTTATTCCCGCAAAACCTCCTTGCGATATCATTACGTAAGGCGCCTTTGGAATGAAATAAAGTTCTTCTGGCTTCACCCTGCCATATTCTGTAAAATTAAACAACAGTTGGTTGCTACCTGGTTTTATCCCCACAAGACCATCGTTGGTAGCAACCACCATTGTTCCTCCTTGCGTTAAAGACATTTCGTTTATTTTGGCACCGGTATCATAGCGATAATCCGGTTGCTCTGCTTTTTGTGCAATAATGGAGCTCGTCATAAAAAAAGCGAGACAGGCCATTGCGTAAAATTTTGTTGAAGTTTTCATAATTGTGGTTTTAAACGTTGACGGTTCAAAGATGCTTCCGAATAAAAGTGAAATCAATAGGGCAGTTGACGTATTTGGCGTCTCTCGACTACCCAAAGGGGAAGAATACTATTTCTGTGGAATTTCCCCTTTGGGGGTAAGGGGGCTAAAAAAAACCGGAAGCCAAACTTGCGTTTCGCCCCCGGCCCACGTAAAAACCCCAACTCTGAGATTTTCTTAAATGCTTGTGGCTATTGAAAATTTACATCGAATAAACCTTCTGTAATTTCCTTAAAGCTTCCGTCTGCATTTTTTCCTTTAAAATTAAAAGTACCCTTAATATTTGTAGTCGAAACTTCTGAAACATTTATTTCACCGGCTACGCTCTCATCATAAGGTGCTGACCAAATTTCGGCATCCATAGGGTTTGAAACATCCACTTCAGTGTAACTAGCGTTTACAAAAACATTCGCTCCACCGCCAATATTATAAGAGCCTACACCTTCAAATCCTGAAATAATTGACAAGCTAATATTTTTGCCATTCATAGTGTTCGCGGTAATCGTCACGCTACTGGTGCCACTTGCATCTGTGCGGATTGCGCTGGTTAACGAGGCGTCCGACTCATAATTTGCTCCTGCAACCTTCGCCTTTACCGTGCCCGAAGTTGCGCCTCCGCCTCCGCCGCCATCGTCATCTTTTTTACAAGAAGTTAAACTTATGGCCATTACCGCCATTAAAACTAAAATTGAGTTTTTGAAAATTTTCATAATGTTTGGTTTTATGTTCCGCGCTTGGCGAATACGTGATTAATGTTGAAGCAAAATTGCCCCAAACCTTAAGTTTTCACAATAAGGCATTTGACGTATTCTGTAATTATGAATGGAGAAGTAAGAATTCTGAATTAAAATTTTATCTGTGGAAAACGCTTTTCAATTGAAGCGATTTTCTGCTGCAGTTTTTCAGAAAATTGAAGATGTTCCGCGCTTTGCGGATTAAAAGGCCTGTGAAGCAAACCGGCTTGGATAACTGCTATTTCCTTTTGAAGCGCAATTGTTTCCGAAGAAATCCACACTTCCGAAAATTTCTGCCAGATTATTTCGATCGCTGTTCTGTTTGGGTGAAGCATATCCTCCGCATAAAAACGGTAATCGCGAAGCTGGTCCACCATAATTTCAAACGACGGAAAATATTTGGGTTGATGGTTGATAGTTGATTGTTGTTGCCCTTCGACAGGCTCAGCGTGACATATTGTTTTGTGAATTGCAGAAATGAGATGTGCTTTGCTTAACGAATTTTCCACAAAACCATCCTTTATATGCCGAACTGGGGAAACGGTATTTATGATAATCGCTTTCGGATTTATTTCAGAAATTCTAATGAAGATATTCTGCATGCTTTTTGAAATATCTTCGATGGAAAGCAATTCCTTTGTAAAATTTTGCTGTGGAATTTTATGGCAATTGGCCACAATTTCATTGGATTTTATATTCCTATAAACCCACGAAGTCCCGAAGGTGAAAATAATGTGTGTGGATGAAAAAAGTGCTTCGCGTAAATTTTGAAGTGCGGCATTTAAAATTTGAAGAAATTCATCTTTTTCCAACCTAGAAATTTCTGAATGCGTCTCAAAACATTTCCAAATTCCATTATGCTGAAAAATATCTTTTTCTGAAAAAGTTTCGTTTTCAACTGCTCGAACAACAAGCTTTTCAATGGAAACAGGATTGAAAATTATACCAAAAGGATTTTGTAGATTCTGAAATTTAAAATACTCAAACTTCGCCCCAATATTTTCCGAAAAACAACTTCCCAACAAAAGTACTTTTGAAGAATAATCTATTTGATTTTCTTCGGGTTTTAGAGGTATTTCGGTTTGTAGTTTCATTCATTAATATTCAGTTGGAAGTAGCAGTTGGCAGCACTGTATCTTGAAACTGCCAACTACTACTTCAAAAACTCTTTCGCTTTTTCCAAAGCTCCCTCAATTCCCGCAGGATTTTTACCGCCCGCGGTTGCGAAGAATGGTTGTCCGCCGCCGCCTCCTTGAATGTATTTACCCAAATCACGAATAATTTTTCCAGCATCGAGGTTTTTTTCCGAAGCCAATTCCTTTGAAATATAGCAGGCCAGCAACGCTTTTTCGTTTTGTTCGGCACCAAAAACCACAAACAAATTTTCCGTTTCGCCGCCCATTTCAAAAGCCAAATCCTTCATTCCGCCGGCATCCAAATCAATTTTTTTGGCTAAGAAATTAACCCCATTTATTTGTACGATTTCGGCTTTTAATTCCCCTTTTAAATTCTTCGCTTTGTCCTTCAACAATTGCTGAATCTGTTTTTGCAGATTGCTGTTTTCTTCCTGCAAACTTTCCACAGCTTTCACAGGGTCCTGCGCATTGTTCAACGCCTTTTGTAGCGATGCAAAAGATTCACTTCTATCAATAAAATATTGTTTTGCGGCATCGCCAGTTATTGCTTCAATCCTTCGAATTCCAGATGCAACCGCGCCTTCGGAAGTAATGATAAAATGCCAAATATCATTCGTATTTTGAACGTGCGTTCCGCCGCACAGCTCCATGGATTTTCCAAATTTTATCGCTCGCACGGCATCGCCATATTTTTCTCCGAAAAGCGCAATGGCACCTTCGTCAATGGCCTGTTGGTACGGAATATTTCGTTTTTCTTCCAAAGCGATTCCTTCGCGGATTCTTGCATTCACAAAATCCTCAACCTGTTTCAATTCCTCATCGCTCACCTTTGCGAAATGTGAAAAATCAAAACGCAAGTTTCGGCTGTGGACCATACTACCCTTTTGTGCCACGTGTTCACCCAAAATATTTCGCAAACCTTGGTGAAGCAAGTGGGTTGCGGTGTGATTTGATGCGGTTCGGCTTCGTTGATTTTCGTCGACTACTGCCTTAAAAGTAGCTTCAGGATTGCGCGGAAGATTTTTTGCGAAATGAATAATTAAATTGTTTTCCTTTTTGGTGTCAACAATATAAGTAACGCCCCCATCGGCTGCCTCCAAATAGCCTTTATCGCCCACTTGCCCGCCGCCTTCGGGATAAAATGGCGTAAGGTTGAAAACGAGTTGGTACATTTCGCCCTCCTTTTTGCTTTCAACTTTTCGGTAACGGGTTATTTTTACATGGGTTTTCAACGTATCGTAGCCCACAAATTCCTCATCATCGTCCTTTTCCAAAACCACCCAATCACCGGTTTCGACTTTTGTCGCGGCACGGGAACGGTCCTTTTGTTTTTGAAGTTCTTCATCGAATTCCTTTTCATTTAACGAATAACCTCGTTCGCGAAGAATCAATGCCGTTAAATCTATTGGGAAGCCGAAGGTATCGTATAATTCAAAAGCCTTTTTTCCCGAAATTTCTTTGGAATCGGCAGTTTCTATCACATTTTCAAGCAGCACCAAACCTTGATCGAGTGTTCGTAAAAAAGAATTTTCCTCTTCGCGAATTACATTCGTAATCAGGTTTTTCTCATTTATTAATTCTGGGAAAGCCTCGCCCATTTGCGCGCTCAGAGTTTCAATCAATTTATAGATGAAAGGCTCTTTTTTGTCCAAAAACGTAAATCCATAGCGGATTGCCCTTCTCAAAATTCTTCGGATTACGTAACCCGCACCCGTATTACTGGGAAGTTGTCCGTCAGCAATTGAAAATGCCACGGCGCGAACGTGATCTGCAATCACTCTCGTGGCAATATCTTTCTTTTCGTCTTTTCCGTAGGTTGTATTTGTAATTACTCCTATTTCACGAATCAATGGTGTGAAAACATCGGTGTCGTAATTGCTTGTTTTATTTTGGAGCGCCATGCACAAACGCTCGAAACCCATTCCCGTATCCACGTGCTGCGCCGGTAATTTTTCAAGGCTTCCATTGGCTTTTCGGTTGAACTGCATAAAAACCAAATTCCAAATTTCCACAACTTGTGGATGGTCATTGTTCACCAAATCTTTCCCAGGAATTTTCGCTTTTTCTTCCGCAGATCGAATGTCAACGTGAATTTCGCTACACGGCCCGCACGGACCTTGGTCGCCCATTTCCCAGAAATTATCTTTTTTGTTTCCGTTTAAAATTCGGTCTTCGGGTACAAATTGTTTCCAAAGATTGTAGGCTTCGGTATCGCGCTCCAATCCTTCACTTGCATCGCCTTCAAAAATGGTTACGTATAGTTTGTCTTTATCAATTTTATAAACTTCGGTTAAAAGTTCCCACGCCCACTCGATGGCTTCTTTTTTAAAATAATCGCCAAAGCTCCAATTGCCCAACATTTCGAACATAGTGTGGTGATAGGTGTCCATTCCCACCTCTTCCAAATCGTTGTGTTTTCCGCTTACGCGAAGGCATTTTTGGGTGTCGACAATTCGGTTATTTTTGGGTTTCCCATTTCCTAGAAAATATTCCTTAAAGGGCGCCATCCCACTGTTGATGAACATTAACGTGGGATCGTTCTTCACAACCATCGGCGCGGATGGCACGATTAAATGTTGCTTCGACTTGAAAAATTCTAAAAATTGGGAACGGATTTCCTTGGAATTCATTTCTTATAAAATTATGCTAAAATTAAGGGTTGGTCGCGGTGGCAAACAATTTCTATATTTGTAAAAACGTTACCTTTACTTCGCGCGAAAAAACAATGCGCAAAAATAGCAATTTTTTAATGCATGTCTAAGGTTAAATATTACTACGATAGCGAAACGCTTTCGTACCAAAAAATAGAGAAGAAGAAAGGTAGAAGACTGAAAATTTTTGCCCTCAGCCTTTTGGGAATGTTTTTAAGTGGCTTCCTCTTGTTATTGGTATATATAAATCTTCCCGCCGTACAAACACCCAAAGAACTGGCGCTTCAACGCGAGCTTCACAATATGGAGCTTCAATTTGAACTTTTGAACAAAAAGATGAACCAGGCGCAAGCCGTGCTTGCTGAAGTTGAGGAACGCGACAATAACTTGTACCGTGTTTATTTTGAAAGTAATCCCATTCCGGAAGAACAACGAAAAGCAGGTTTTGGAGGTATTAATCGCTATAAGGATTTAGAAGGTTTTGACAATTCAAAATTGATTATAAATACTACCCGCAGCTTGGATATATTGACAAAACAGATTGTGGTTCAGTCAAAATCATTGGATGAAATTGCCAAACTCGCAGAAGAAAAAGAAAAATTATTGGCTGCTATCCCAGCGATCCAACCTGTGAAAAATGAAGACCTTACGCGAATGGCTTCGGGTTTTGGATATAGAACAGATCCATTCACCAAAGCAAGAAAATTTCATTATGGAATGGATTTTACCGCCCCTCGCGGGACGCCTATTTACGCCACCGGTGACGGGAAAGTAATTCGTGCCGATAACAATGCCACAGGCTACGGAAATCACGTGGTTATTGATCACGGTTATGGCTATGAAAGCTTGTATGGCCATCTATATAAATATAATGTACGGCCCGGGCAAAAGGTGCAGCGGGGCGACATTGTAGGATTTGTGGGCAGCACTGGAAGAAGTGAAGCCCCTCATTGCCATTATGAAGTTTCGAAGGATGGAGAGCGCATAAACCCAATAAATTTTTATTACGGAAGTTTAACGGCGGAGGAATTTTCTGAGGTCTTGAAAAAATCACAGGAAGAAAACCAATCTTTAGATTAAAAGTTTCAAAATAAAATGAATGGCAAATACCAATCTCTTCTGTCGTCAAATTGAATGCAGTCGAACGGAAAAAACAAAAAACCATAACCCTTAACCCATTACTCATAACGAAGCCAAATGCATATCGAATTGCCCGAAAAACTATATTACAACATTGGCGAGGTTGCTGGGGCTTTTGGCGTTAACACTTCACTGATACGTTTTTGGGAAAAGGAGTTTGACGTTTTAAAGCCAAAAAAAAATGCCAAAGGCAATCGAAAATTTACCCCCCAGGATATTAAAAATCTCGAATTAATTTATCATTTGGTGAAAGAACGCGGCTTTACCTTGGAAGGGGCGAAAATTCATTTAAAGGAAAACAAACAAAAAACACTGGACCAATTTGAAATTATCCGCAAATTGGAATCGGTAAAAGCAGAACTAATAAAAATAAAAGAACAACTCTAAAAACAACCTCATCATGAAAAAATGGTTACCCATTATTATTATCCTTGGCATTATTCTCCTTATCGGCGCCTATATGGCGAGTCTAAACAACAAATTGGTAGTTTTGGACCAGAAGGCAACCGCGCAGTGGGCTAATGTGGAAAGCTCCTACCAGCGTCGGGCAGACCTTATCCCAAACATTGTTAGCACCGCAAAAGGCTATGCAGAATTTGAGCAATCAACCCTAATTGCCGTTACAGAAGCACGAAGCAAGGCAACGTCCGTAAATATTGATCCTTCTAATATTACTCCGGAGCAACTTGCGCAATACCAAGAGGCACAGGCGGGAGTAACCTCCGCCCTTTCGCGTCTTTTGGCAGTTTTTGAAAGATATCCTGACCTGAAGGCGAATGAAAATTTTAAGGAATTAATAAATGAGCTGGAACGAACAGAGAACCGCATAAACGTTGAGCGAAACAGATTTAATGAAGAAGCTCGCCTGTTCAATACCGAAATCAACCAATTCCCCACGAAAATGTTTGCCGGAATGTTAGGTTTCAATGAAAAAGCATATTTCAAGGCCGATGCGGGCAGCGAAAAAGCACCGGAAGTAGATTTTGATTTCGGGAAAGATAAATAAACCGGATGGAAGGTTTTTTGACATTTAGCATAAGAATATCCTTTGTCAAAAGTCTTACCGTCTTAAGTCAATAATAATATGTCAAAAGTTGAAAAATTTCTTTCTTCGGAAGAAGAAACCGAAATAATTGATGCCATTCGGAGTGCCGAGAAAAATACCTCCGGAGAAATTCGGGTACATTTGGAACCCACATCCGTTTCCGCAGAAGAGCCCAATGAACCTATTGATGCCTTTGACCGTGCTGCCGAAGTATTTGAAATGCTTAACATGGATAATACAAAGGAACGCAACGGAGTGCTAATTTATGTTGCGGTGGAAGACAGAACGCTAGTTATAATGGGCGATAAAGGCATAAACGATATTGTTGGGCAGAATTTCTGGGAAAGCACTAAAGATATTATCATCGCGCATTTTAAAAATGGAGATATGGGGCGAGGTTTGGTAGAAGGTATTTCAAAAGCCGGTGAGCAATTAAAAAAACATTTCCCTTTTAAAAAGGATGACACGAACGAACTGCCGGATGATATTTCCGTTGGCTGAAATTTGGTTGAAGGTTGCAAGTTGCCGGTTGAATATTCCGAATTCCAGTTTTAGAAAAAATGGTTTTTAAACTTCTAAACCTATAAATTTTTAAACCTTTAATTTTTAAACTTTTAAACTCTTAAACCTCTAATCTCATCAACATTCTAAAAAAATACCCTTTTTTACTTTCGTTTCTTGCGATAATAATTTTTGCTGAAAATGTTTGGGCGCAGTATGAAATTCCGCCAAAACCTTCGGTGCAGACTTCGGTTTATGATTATATAAATCTGCTCACGCCACAACAGAAATCTTCACTTGAGAACAAATTGCTGCGCTATGCAGACTCTACTTCCACACAGATAGTATGTATCATTATCGGCTCAACGAATGGCGAGGATATTTCTATACTTGGGGCGGAATGGGGACAAAAGTGGGGCATTGGTCAAGGCGGGGAAGATAACGGAATTGTTATAACCCTCGCCAAGGACGACCGAAAAGTGGATATAAACACTGGCTACGGCATTGAATATAGAATTACCGATTTAATGGCCGAACGAATAATTAATAGAATAATGATTCCGGAATTCAAAACTGGGAATTATTACGCTGGGCTCAATAACGGAAGTGATGCAATATTTGCGGCACTAAAAGGCGAATTTAAGGAAGAACGTGATTTTGGCGAAAAGGGAGGTTTTAAAATTCCATTTTTTATCATCTTTATTTTTATCATTATTATCATCGCCCTAATTCGTAAAGGGGGAAAAGGAGGAAATGGCGGGCGCAATAGCGGCGGTGGTTTGCTCGATATCCTAATTCTTAGCAGTTTGGGTCGTGGCGGTTTCGGCGGCGGCGGTGGAAGTTTTGGCGGTGGCGGAAGTTTTGGCGGTGGCGGCGGCTTTGGCGGAGGTTTTGGTGGCGGTGGCTTTGGTGGCGGTGGTGCTAGCGGTGGTTGGTAAACTATGGATTAGAAATAAGCCACAATTACTTTTAAAACCATTTCTAATTTGCGAAGTTTGCCAAAAATTTTCAATGCTTTTCCATGGACCAATCTAATGCCCGCAGCGCGCAAAAATTAATTAGATATACATTTTATTTTTTGGGACTTATTTGCTTTGGCCTGGGCGCAGCGATTACCGTGAAAGTACAATATTTGGGATTGCATCCGTGGGATGTTTTAAACGTAGCGCTATTTGAAAAAATTGGATTTTCCATTGGCACTTGGAGTATACTGGTTGGCTTGGTTTTAATTTTGATTTCATTGCTTTTCAGCAAGAAATATGTTAACCTCGGTACATTTTTAAACGCGTTGCTCATAGGTCCGATAATGGATTTCTTTCTGTGGTGGGACGTTCTTCCAAATGCAACTAATAGCTGGATAGATTATTTAATACTTTTGACAGGCATTTTTTTAATCGGAATTGGTGGAGGACTTTACGTTTCGGGTGGAATTGGAGCGGGACCGAGAGATGGATTTATGCTTTCCATTTCAGAAAAAACTGGATTGTCCGTTAGTCGTGCCCGGATTATGGTAGAAAGTCTAGTGCTGGTAATTGGGTATTTTTTGGGCGGACCGGTTTTTTGGGTAACGTTTATCTTCACTTTTGTGTTAAGCCCCATATTTCAGTTTTCACTAAAATACTTTACCCAACTTCGCTATTCTTTAGAAGGAAAACCATTTCTGAATAAATAGAAAATGTAACTCATTCCTTCCTGGCAAGCACAAAAAATTTAATTGTTGGCTAAATTACTTCTTTCTGAAATAAACCGTAATAGGAACCCCCGAAAAATCAAAATTCTCCCGTAATTTATTCTCAATAAAACGTTTGTACGGATCTTTCACATATTGCGGAAGGTTACAGAAAAACGCAAAACTTGGGTACGGCGTCGGTAACTGCGTACAGAATTTAATTTTCACATATTTCGCCTTATAAGCCGGCGGTGGGTAGGCTTGGATTATAGGAAGCATCACCTCGTTCAACTCGCTTGTCTTCACTTTTTTGCTTCGGTTTTGATAAACCTCGACAGCAGTTTCAATGGCTTTAAAAATTCGCTGTTTTGTCAATACGGAAATAAACACAATGGGCACATCCACAAAAGGTTCAATTTGCTGGCGGATGTATTTTTCATAATCCTTTACGCTACTGCTCTCCTTGTCCTCTACCAAATCCCATTTGTTGGCAAGTATCACGATCCCTTTATTGTTGCGTTGCGCGAGCCAAAAAATATTTTCAACCTGCCCATCAAAACCGCGGGTGGCGTCAAAAATAAGAATAATAACATCGCAATGTTCAATGGCGCGAACGCTTCGCATTACGGAATAAAATTCTAAATCTTCCTTTACTTTGCTCTTTTTACGAATTCCGGCGGTATCCACTAAATTAAACTCAAACCCAAAACGGTCGTATTTCGTATCGATGCTATCTCGTGTAGTGCCTGCAATATCAGTAACAATATACCTGTCCTTTCCAATTAAAGCATTGATGAAAGAAGATTTTCCGGCATTCGGGCGGCCAACCACCGCAAAACGTGGCAATTCGCTATTGTCTTCCTCTTCGCGTTCCGGCAAGGCTTTTACTAAATCATCGAGTAATTCGCCAGTTCCGCTACCATTAATACTGGAGATATTGTATTGATTTTCAAACCCAAGGGAATAAAATTCCAAGGCATCATTTACTCGTGAGGCAGCATCTACTTTATTGATGGCAAGAAAAATGGGTTTTTTAGAACGGCGTAATAGCTTCGCAACATCTTCATCCATTCCGGTTACGCCACTTTCCACATCTACCATAAAAATTATTGCATCCGCTTCATCAATGGCAAGTTCTACTTGTTTGTCAATTTCGGCTTCAAAAATATCATCGCTTCCTTTTACATATCCGCCTGTATCAATCAACGAAAATTCCTTTCCGTTCCAATCGCTTTTTCCATAATGGCGGTCGCGTGTAACGCCACTCACCGCATCAACAATGGCCTCACGGCGCTGTATCAATCTGTTGAAGAAAGTGGATTTCCCCACATTCGGTCTTCCTACCACGGCAACAATGCTCATAATCTCTTTTTTAGGGTGCAAAAATAGGTTTTAGTTGGCAGAAAAAATACTATTTTAACCCCTTAAAAAATAAAAGCCAAGGAATGCTTCCAAATGAAATAATTTTAAGACCCCGATTCAAGCTGGAAGTTGAACAGCCTTGTTCACACTTGTTTGCAAAATTTTCCGAAATAAAAAAATCGCAAAGAAGGTTTGTGGTTTCTTGTATTGACGATCATATTTTCATCAAACTTCCCAATGGACAACAGCATTTTTGGTCGCCCCAATTGCATTTGGAGCTATCAGATTTAGCCCGAAACAAATGTTTGCTGCAAGGTTTTTTCGGGCCAAACCCCACTGTATGGACCATGTTTATGTTTTTGCACGTAGCCGTGGGAATTCTGTTTATGGTGAATTTGACGTGGCTTTATTCCAATTTCAATCTGGGAAATTCATTTGGGTTACAAATTGCTATTACCGTGATTTTAATCCTCCTCTGGATTCTGCTTTACGTTGCCGGAAGAATTGGCAAGAAAAAAGGGAAACCGGGAATGCGCGATTTGTATGATTTTATGGACGAAATTATAAATTCTGAAACTTAAAATTGGGCAAATGGCTCATTGATTATATCCAAATCTGCGCAATTGCCTTTCATTACTGCGCCAATCTTTGTTCACTTTTACATATAGTTCGAGATGGATTTGCTTTCCGAAGAATTTTTCCAAATCCTTTCTCGCCTCAATCCCCACGCGCTTTAAGGCTGAACCTTTGTGGCCGATAATAATTCCTTTTTGGGTTTCGCGTTCAACCATAATTACGCTACGGATGCGGATGATGTTTTCTTCCTCAAAAAACTCCTCCGTATCAATTTCTACGGAATATGGAATTTCCTTTTTATAGTGAATTAATATTTTTTCGCGAATCGCCTCATTTACGAAAAACCGCTCGGGTTTGTCAGTCAATTGATCTTTTGGATAAAATGGTGGCGATTCGGGCAGCAATTCAATTATCCGATTGAAAACTTCAGAAACGCCAAAATTTTGAAGTGCCGAAATAGCAAAAATCTCAGCATTCGGAACTTTTTCCTGCCACATCTTTAAAGCTTCGGAAAGCAGCTCCTCATTGCCTTTGTCAATTTTATTTATAAGAAGTAAAACGGGAATTTTGGAGTTTGTAATTTTGTTGAAAAACGCTTCATCCTTCAATTCCTTTTCGCCCAATTCAACCAAATACAGCAAAATATCGGCATCTTCGAAAGCAGATTTTACGAAGTCCATCATACTTTCCTGAAGCTGATACGCAGGTTTAATAATTCCCGGCGTGTCGCTCAATAATACTTGAAAATCATCGCCATTCACAATGCCCAAAATTCGGTGGCGCGTGGTTTGCGCTTTGGAAGTGATAATGGAAAGCCGTTCGCCTACAAATGCATTCATCAGCGTACTTTTACCAACGTTTGGATTTCCTATTATGTTCACAAATCCGGCCTTGTGCTTCGTCATAACTGTATTGTTTTATTACAAATTTAAGGCATAAATTTCTAACCCGTGGATTTGCTCTCTTTTTAAAACTTTCAATATTGAAATCCTTACTTTTGTGAAATGCTTTTTCCAAAGAAAAATATACCCCTCGAAGAAGGCGATTATTACCTTACGCCCGAAGGCTACAAATGTTTTACGGCGCAGTATCATTTAAAACGTGGCTATTGCTGCCAAAGCGGTTGCCGCCACTGCCCGTATGGGTTTGATAAAAGTAGGCTGTAGGCTGTAGGCTGTAGGCTGTAGGCAAAAATATTTCTTATAAACTAAACTTTTAAACGCATAAACTTTTAAACTTAAAATATCAACTCATAAACTAATCGACTCATTGACTACTAATGACTTTTAAAGAACAAATACAACAAGGAATTCCTTCGGTTTTACCTGAAAAGAAATCTTACGATCCAAACATAAACCACGCGCCAAAACGCAAGGAAATTCTTTCAAAGGAAGAAAAGGAACTTGCGCTTCGCAATGCGCTTCGCTATTTTGAACCAAAACATCACGCCACGCTCCTCCCCGAGTTTCGTGAGGAATTGGAGAAATACGGACGTATTTATATGTACCGTTTCCGTCCCGATTATAAAATTTACGCCCGGCCAATTGAGGAATATCCCGGAAAATGTGACCAAGCAAAGGCAATAATGCTGATGATCCAAAACAATCTGGATTATGCAGTTGCACAACATCCGCACGAATTGATTACTTACGGAGGAAATGGAGCAGTTTTTCAAAATTGGGCGCAATATCTTTTGGTGATGAAATACCTTTCGGAAATAACCGATGAGCAAACTTTAGCTGTGTATTCGGGCCATCCGCTCGGGTTGTTTCCTTCGCATAAAAATGCGCCAAGGGTTGTGGTTACAAATGGAATGATGATCCCGAATTATTCAAAACCGGACGATTGGGAAAAATTCAATGCTTTGGGAGTAACCCAATACGGACAAATGACGGCGGGAAGCTATATGTACATCGGTCCGCAGGGAATTGTTCACGGCACGACGATTACGGTTTTGAATGGTTTCAGAAAAATAAAAAAAGAACCAAAAGGTGGTCTTTTCGTAACGTCCGGACTGGGCGGAATGAGCGGCGCGCAACCAAAAGCCGGGAATATCGCTGGCTGCGTAACGGTGTGCGCCGAAGTAAATAAAAAAGCTACTGAAACGAGGCACAGCCAAGGTTGGGTTGACGAAGTGATTTCAGATTTGGATGCACTTTCCAAACGTGTGAAAGAAGCAATGGCGAAAAAAGAAACCGTTTCAATAGCTTACGATGGAAATGTGGTTGAAGTTTGGGAAAAGTTTGATAAAGATAATATTCATATCGATTTGGGAAGTGATCAAACTTCGCTTCACAATCCCTGGGCTGGCGGTTATTATCCAGCGGGATTGACGTATGGGGAAGCCAACGAAATGATGGCAAACAATCCAGAGCAATTTAAAAAAGAAGTGCAAAAAAGCTTGCGCCGCCAAGTGGAAGCAATCAATAAACACGCAGCAAAGGGAACTTATTTCTTCGACTATGGAAATGCGTTTCTTTTGGAAGCTTCGCGTGCCGGGGCCGATGTTCTGTCCGAAGAAAAAAACAAAGAATTTAAATATCCATCATACGTTCAAGACATAATGGGCCCGATGTGTTTTGATTACGGCTTCGGACCATTTCGCTGGGTTTGTGCTTCCGGAAAACCTGAAGATCTTCAAAAAACCGATGAAATAGCTTCCGAAGTTTTGGAACGATTAATGAAAAACTCGCCAAAGGAAATCCAGCAACAAATGCAGGATAACATTACTTGGATTAAAGGTGCTCAGGAAAATAAATTGGTCGTGGGTTCGCAAGCACGAATACTTTATGCAGATTCTGACGGGCGGGTGCAGATTGCTTCGGCTTTCAACAAAGCCATTTCCGAAGGAAAAATTGGCCCGGTTATTTTAGGACGCGACCATCATGACGTTTCCGGAACTGATTCGCCCTACCGCGAAACTTCAAATATATATGACGGTAGCAGATTCACGGCCGATATGGCGATACAAAATGTAATTGGCGATAGCTTCCGCGGCGCTACTTGGGTGAGCATTCATAATGGCGGCGGAGTTGGTTGGGGCGAAGTAATAAACGGAGGTTTCGGAATGGTTCTTGATGGTAGTGAAGATGCGCAACGACGTTTGGAAAACATGCTTTTCTGGGATGTAAATAACGGAATCGCAAGACGCAGTTGGGCACGAAATGATGAAGCTGTTTTCGCCATAAAGCGCGCGATGGAAAACAATCCGCAGTTAAAGGTTACGCTTCCTAATTTCGTTGACGACAATCTTTTCAAATAAATTTCTTTAACTTTAAAAGAAAACGACAGTTATAAAAATTGTTCGTTTCAACTTAAAAAATTGCATTATGAAAGCACTTAAATTTCTACCCCTATTATTGCTTTTTGTGTTCGCCTCCTGCTCCACCGTTCGCGTGGCGACAGATTTTGACAAAGAAGCAAATTTTACCCAATACAATTCCTTCGCATTTTATAAGCCCGGAATTGACAAAGCCGAAATCAGCGATCTCGACAAAAAACGAATTCTTCGCGCTATTGAGGAAAACCTTACTTTGAAGGGAATGTCAAAATCTGAAACGCCAGATTTACTTGTTAGTATTTTCACTAAAGAACGCGAACGTGTGGATGTTTACAATAACAATTTTGGCTACGGCTGGGGTTGGAATCCTTGGTATTACGGAGGATATTACGGAAGTAGCAGTGTTTCTCGAACCGCTGAGGGTACACTTTTCATTGATTTAATTGATGCTAAAACCAACAGTTTAGTTTGGCAAGGTATGGGAAGTGCCGATTTGGTAACTGCCGATATGGAAAGAAAAGAAGAGCGAATCCGCGAAATAGTGATGAAAATTTTAGCGGAATACCCACCGGGGGCGATGAAAAAGTAAGCCCGAAAAAATCCTCAACCAACAAAATATTCTTCTGAAAAAATTCAGGTTCCCAAGAGCTTACTTGTGGAACGAACTGTAACAATCTACCTCATCGATTTAAAAATTAAAAAGAAAAAGGTATGAAAACATTTAAATTAGTATTGCTGGTATTGCTCACAAGTTTTGGAATACAGGCACAAGAACTCGTTAGTGGAAAAGCTACTTTAACAAAAGTAAAAGAAGGAATATTCGAAATAAAAATAGAAGGTGGCCCAATAAAAGAAATTGATATACGACCCAATGTTGAAGAACATCTTCAGGGCACCTTGGCTGTTCTTTTTAAAGATTGTGAGGAAATAAGACAATCGGTTTTTGATCTAAAATTTATAACGGAAACCGATTTGATAAATACCGTGCAACAATACAATACCTGCAATTACACGCCCTTTGAGCCTACAGAAAATGAAGTGGAGCGAGCTGAAAATTTTCAGGAAGATAAATATAGATTCTTTGCAAGCATTGGCGCTTCCATGAATCGTATCAGTTTTTTCAATTTGGACGATTATGAAAATTTGGCCCAAGGTCAATTAAGTTTCGGGCTGGCTGCGACACCGGGTTTTTTGGGATCGCTGCAGGAAAATTTATATTTTACTTTGGAGGCGAGCGCAGCTTTTTCGGGCGATAAGGATTTTGGCAATTCGCCCTTCGCAACAAATTTTAATAAAAATTCTTTCAGGACAAATTTGGGAACCGAGTTTCATTTCAACAAAAAGGGTTCTATAAATCCACTAATAGGTATTGGCATTGGCCTTGTTCGCGATCATTACGATGGAAATTATAACGATTTCAAAATTAATCAAACGGAAGGAAGTGTTTATTGGACGCCAAAAGCCGGGGTATTGTTCAAGTTGGATAACAAAAAATCGCTGGGTGTAATTGTAAGTTATATTCCCGAATATGAAAACGATCTTTCATTTCTCGCAAATGACGAAATAGTACCTTTGATTATCGATACGTATTATATTAATGCAGGTTTGTATTTCTATTTCTAAAAACTCACAAAATGAAAAGCCTCCAGATTATAGAAGCTTTTCATAAAAGCATAGTTTAATAAAGATTTTTAATTAATAGTTTAACACTTCCAAAATCTTCTTCTTCACCTTTTCCGTGGAAGGAATCATCGTTTCCTCAAGCGTTGAATTAAGTGGAATTGCGGGCATATTTTCAGAACCAATCAACATCACCGGTGCATCCAATTGCTGAAAGCATTCCTCTTGGATTCTTCCCTGCAAACCGCGTGAGAATCCATTTTCTGAAGGTTCTTCGGTTACAACGAGACATTTTCCACATTTTTTTACAGATTTGAAAACTGTTTCATAATCCAAAGGATGAAGTGTTCGAAGATCGACAACTTCAATTTTATCCTGCATTCCAAGCTCTTCGGAAGCATTCATAGCCCAATGCACACCCATTCCGTAGGTAATAATTGAAAGGGTTTCCTCCTCTTCCTGTTTCCAGATTTCCTGCAAAACCCAAGCTTTTCCGAATGGTAAAACATAATCTTCTGCGGGCATTATAGACGTGGCGCCTTTGGTTCCTTTCACTTTACTCCAATACAAACCTTTATGCTCAAAAATCACAACCGGATTTGGATCGTAATAAGCGGCTTTCAACAATCCTTTTAAATCTGCGCCATTGCTTGGATAGGCAATTTTAAGTCCGCGAATATTTGTAACTACACTTTCCACGGAAGAAGAATGGTACGGCCCGCCGCTGCCATAAGCTCCGATGGGAACTCGCAGTATCATTGAAACCGGCCATTTTCCGTTCGAAAGATAACAGCTTCGGGAAACCTCGGTAAAAAGCTGATTGAGCCCTGGCCAAATATAATCGGCAAACTGAACCTCAACAATCGGTTTCAAGCCAACAGCACTCATTCCAACGGTGCTTCCAACGATAAATGCTTCTTGAATTGGCGTATTAAAAACGCGATTATCACCAAATTTCTGAGCTAGTGTCGCGGCTTCACGAAACACGCCGCCCAATCTTCCACCAACATCCTGGCCGTACAATAAACATTCTTTGTGTTTCGACATCAATTCCTCAATGGCGAAAAGTGCACAATCCACCATCACCACTTTTTCACCACCTTTGGGAGAACGTTCGCCCTTTTCTTCGGTAATTTCCGTTGGAGCAAAATCATGCGTAAAAAGATCTTCGGGTTTTGGGTCTTCCGCTTTTAGCGCTTTTTCCAACGAATTTTCAACTTCGATTTTGATTTCGCTTTCGATTTCTGAAAGTTCTTTGTCTTTAAACCCATTGTCCAATAACAATTTTTTCAATTTCGGATACGGATCCCGACTTCGCGCTTCCTCCAAATCATCCCGATAAAATTCCATGCGCACCCCCGAAGTGTGATGGTTCAATAATGGAACTTTTGCGTGTACTAAAAATGGTCTTCTTTCGGTTCTGATTTTTGAAATTATATTTTGAATGGTATTGTAACTTTCCTCAAAATCGGTTCCATCGATTGTAACAGCTTCCAAACCGTGAAAACCTGCGGCGTATTCAAAAGCATTTTGCGCCCGTGTTTCCGCCGCATTTGCTGAAATATCCCACCCGTTATCCTGCACTAAATACAAAATGGGCAATTGTTTTAAAGCTGCCATTTGAAAAGCTTCAGCGACTTCGCCTTCGGTCACCGAGGCATCACCTAAACTACAAACCACAATCCCGCGAAGGCGGGATTCTGTCGAACTGGAAGAAATATCATTTTTTTCAAAATATTCAGCAACCGCATTTCTATTAGCGTTTTTAGTTTGATTCATAGGATTACCGCCTTCGCGGTAATGCAACCCCATAGCAACACCCGTTGCCGGAATAGCCTGCATGCCGGTGGCCGAACTTTGATGTGGAATTTTTGGTTTATCATCATCCTTCAAACTTGGATGGGAATAATAGGTTCTACCGCCCGAAAATGGGTCATCCTTTTTAGCTAAAACCTGCAGCATAAGCTCATACGGTTTCATTCCAATGGAAAGCAACATAGAATCATCGCGATAATATGGAAAAGCGTAATCCTGCGGCAAAAGCTGCATTCCCACGGCTATTTGAATTGTCTCGTGTCCGCGTGAAGTTGCGTGCACGTATTCTGAAACGGTTTTAAAATTTTCTTCATAAATCTTTGTCATTGCTTTTGCAGTGACGAGGGTTTTGAAGGCCTTCTTTAATATATCTTTTGAAATATTCACTTTTTTATTCTTAACGAGGTCTCGACTGCGCTCGACCTGACATTATTAAATTTTTCTGTTAGTATCAAACTGTTCCATATAATCGGCGATTCTTCTTAAAAAAGAACCGGCCAAATAACCATCAACTATTCTATGATCGAAAGAGAGCGATAGATACATCATTTGTCTAATTTCAATTGTATCGCCTTCTTCTCTTTCCATTACTTCGGCGCGTTTTTTAATGATTCCCGTTGCCAAAATTGCAGCTTCGGGTTGGTTGATTATGGGTGTGCCCATTAAACTTCCAAAGGTTCCCACATTGCTAATTGTGAAAGTGCTTCCTTTTGTTTCATCGGCCTTTAATTTATTATCTCGGGCTTTTCCAACCAAGTCGTTTGTCGCAGCAGCCAATTCATTTAAATTCTTTTTATCGGCATTTTTAACAACGGGCACGATTAAATTTCCCGACGGAAGTGCAGTTGCCATCCCTATATTTATATCGTCCTTTACAATAATATTTTTTCCATCCAAAGTGGAATTAATCATTGGAAAATCCTGGATTGCCTTCGCCACACATTCAATAAAAAGCGGGGTAAATGTTAGTTTTTCATTGTACTTTTTTTGAAAAGCTTCTTTATTTTTATTTCGCCAATGTACCATTTCGGTTAAATCTGCTTCCACATATGCTGTAACGTGCGGCGCAGTGCTAGCGCTGAAAACCATATGGTCTGCAATCATTTGGCGCATACGGTCCATCTCTACGATTTTGCCTTTTCCTTTGTCGAATTTTAAATCTGGAACCTGAAATCCTGAAACTTCCGGAACAGCTTGCGCAAACTGAAACGGGCGTCCATTTACTAAATAATTTGAAACATCACTTTTTCGTAAACGGCCATCTTTTCCGGTACCTGAAATTCGAGCTAATTCTTCGTAACTAATGTGATTTTTTCGGGCAATGCTATCAACCAAAGGGGAAATGAAAACGTTTTCGTTTATTTTAAATGATTTCGAAGATGAAGAAGAAGATTTTTCTATTTTTTTCTTTTCTGCAGATGTTGAAGTTTTTGAAATTGCTTTTTCTGAAGATTTGTTCGAAGGTTTTGCAATTCCCTTTTCTCCCGAAAGCTCTAAAATCGCAATCACTTCCCCAACGGGAACAACATCCTGCGCCTTAAATTTATGTTCCAGCATTTTTCCGGACGCTGGGGCGGGTACTTCGTTATCTACTTTATCGGTTGCAACCTCTAAAAGAATATCGCCTTCTTCAAAAGTTTCGCCCTCGTTTACCAACCAATTGATAATCGTTCCTTCGGAAATTGATTCGCCCATTTTGGGCATTTTGAATTCTGTATTCGACATAGTTGTCTCTATTCTTTGTTCTCTTTTCTATATTCAGAAATGGTTTTATAAAAATCTTCCTGCACAGGTCGGTTCTTCGGAATTTCCCGTAACGGTTCCACTTCCCGCAAACTTTCGTGGCAATCGCTGGGTAATTGTTGGTATAATCTTGTTCCGGCTGTTTTCCAGGCAATCATTTCATCTGAAATATTCTTTATTGCTTTTGCAGGATTTCCAACAATCAGTTTTCGTCTTGGAAATTTTTCATCTGCTTTCACAAAACTCATTGCCCCTACGATGCATTCATCGCCAATTTCGGCATCGTCCATAATTACGCTGTTCATTCCAATCAAACAATTTCTGCCCAAATTCGCTCCGTGAATTATTGCTCCGTGGCCCACGTGCGCGCCTTCTTTCAAAACAATACTTTTTCCCGGAAACATATGCACAGTGCAATTTTCCTGCACATTTACGCCATCTTCGAGAATAATCTCACCCCAATCGCCGCGAATTGCCGCGCCGGGACCGATATAGCAATTTTTCCCAATAATCACATTGCCCGTAACGGCAGCGAGGGGATGTACAAAACTACTTTTATGAATTACCGGGATATGGCCCTTAAAACTAAAAATCATTTTTTAATATTTTGCTAAGACAAAACTAAGCCCAAGTTGATTTACTTTATACGTGATTTCAAACAAAAATACTATGAAAATTGTAGTTTATGACCTTAACCAAACTTTATATAAAAAATCGTCGAAGGATTCTTTTTTTAAGTTCGTTTGCTATAAACGTGAACTGAAAATTTTTTATCTGTTCCAACTATTTTGGATCCAGTTTCTGCACAAAACCAATATGATTGGAAAAACTACTTTTAAAGAAAATTTTTACAATTATTTGAACGGATTGCCGCCGGAAAAAGTTCAAAAATATGCTGAACAGTTTTGGAATATGGAATTTCCAGAATTATTCAATTCGAAAATGTTGGCTGACATTAAAAAGTTTGATTCAGAAGGAATTAAAGTATTCATTGTTACAGGCGGATTTGAAGTCTATATCAAATATTTGGAAAAAATTTTGCCGGTGAAAGTGATCGGAACCAAAGCAGAATATCGCGACGGAACCTATAAAGTTATCGGGGAAGCCTGTAATGGCGAAGAAAAAATTAAACGTTTAAATGCCGAGATTAAGGAAGATTATGAAATAATCGAAGCCTATTCCGATGAAAAAGAGCCCATTCTATTCAAAGCAAAAAAAGGGTATTATATTGATGGGGAGAAAATAACCCTCATTCATCAAAAGTAGTTTTGCCAATAATTATTCAAACCTCTTCAAAGTGTTTTTAGTAAATTCTGAAAGTACTAATCTTCCGGAAATCACGGCACGTTCCGCAAGTAATTCATCCCAATTTTCTGTGCCGCTCCAAAATACTTTTTTCATTTCCTTCATCGCTTCGGGATTGTAATTGCACAGATTTTCAGCAAATTTTTGAACCGCTTCATCCAATTCCTCTAAAGAATCAAAAACCTGATTGTACAATCCTTTTTGGCGGGCCCATTCGGCTTCGTAAAAGGAATTTGCATCGATGGCTATTTGGCTCATAGCACTCAAACCCAATTTGCGTTCAACGGCGGGACCAACCACAAATGGGCCAATTCCCACATTTAATTCGCTTAATTTAATCGAAGCAAATTTTGTGGCCATACAATAATCTGTAGCCGAAGCAACCCCAACGCCACCACCAACGGTTTTTCCTTGAATTCTTCCGATGATGAATTTTGGGCATTTGCGCATTGCGTTTATAACGTTTGCGAATCCGCTGAAAAAAACCTTTCCGGTTTCGGCATCATTAATACTTATAAGTTCATTAAAGCTTGCACCGGCACAAAAAGTTCTGTCGCCGCCACTTTTCAGAATAATAACATTTACTTCGTCATTGTTACCAGCTTCAGTAATTGTATTTGCGAGTTTCGCCAACAAATCTCCCGGCAAACTATTGTGTGCTGGATGGAAGAATTCGATAGAGGCAATTTTGTTTTCGGTTTTTATGTTTACGTATGGTTGTTCCAAAATATTTTAAATTTAAATTATTCCAAACTGTTCAAAGTGATGGTTCAAATGCTTTCGCTCCAGTAAATACCACTCGTAGCGATTCATTTCGCCAAAAACCAGATTGTTCAATTTGGCATCGGGATTTTCTTTGAAATAGTTTTTATATGCTTCCCGTTCTTCCAGAAATTTCTCTTTCGCCGTTCCTAAATCGGGATGCTTCAGTTCATCTAAAGTATCTTTTTCCAATTGCGGAAAATTCGTGTTCCGCGGAAATTTATCGTAATTGTAAAGGCTCGCGTGTACTTTTTCCAAAATCTTTTCTGGCGTCGCAACATCAAAATCCTGAATTTTCCCCGAAGCAATTTTATAGGTATATTCCAAATGTTCCAACATATGTTGGGGCGTCATAATACCCCATTTCGGTTTGGAATCTTCGGATAATTTATTCAACGATTCCTGAATTTTTTCATCGGTCATTTCAACAAAGGTTTCTTGCTTCTTTTGAACCATGGTGAGAATTGTTGCCACTGCCACCAATTCGTCCTCCGCATCAAAAACCTCTACAAACCATTTTACGATTCCGCTGGGATGTTCAGCCGAAGCGACATCGCGATCTACTTTTTGCTTGCACGTTAACCGTACATAAATTGTATCGTTATGATATAGCGGACGCAAAAAACGACAGTCTTCCAAACCGTAATTGGCTGCAACCGGCCCTTTGTTGGGATAAACGAAAAGTCCCGCTGCCGCCGCGATGATAAAATATCCGTGAGCAGTGCGCTTTTCAAAAATATTTCCGTCGAGCGAGGTGATATCGGTATGTGCATAAAAATGATCCCACGTAAGATTTGCAAAACTTATAATATCTGAATCCGTTAACGTGCGCTTGTGTGTTTTTAGCGACATTCCGGGTTTTATATCTTCCCAGTGATATTTAAACGGATGCTGTTCTGCCTCTTTATATTTGGCATTTGCCTGATAAATTCCGGTGATTTCAGTTAAGGTAGTTGGCGAACCTTGAATTGCAGTTCGTTGCAAATAATGCTTTATGCCGCGAACGCCGCCCATTTCCTCACCGCCACCCGCACGTCCCGGACCGCCATGGACCAAACTTGGTAATGGCGAACCGTGGCCTGTACTTTCCTTTGCGCTTTCGCGGTTTAACACTAAAATGCGACCGTGATGCGAAGCTGCATTAATTACATATTCTTTTGCAATTTTATCGTCATTTGTAGCGATTGAAGAAACCAAAGATCCTTTCCCCATTTGCGCCAAAGTAATGGCCTCATCTAAATTTTTGTACGGCATAATTGTGCTCACCGGTCCAAATGCCTCAGTTTCGTGAACAGACAAGTTCTTAAACGGATTGTTTTCGCGAAGTAAAATGGGAGCCAAGAAAGCACCTTTTTTTGCATCGGCGCCAATTACTTCTATTTTATCTAAATCGCCATACACGATATTTGCAGTTTTTGACAATTTCTGCACGCGCTCCCGGACTTCTTTTACTTGGTCTAAACTTACCAATGAACCCATACGCACTTCCTTTAAACGCGGATCGCCGATGGTTACTTTTGAAAGGGCATTTCCGAGGGCAATTTGCACATCTTCAACTAAATTTTCAGGAACGATTACACGACGGATGGCGGTACATTTTTGGCCGCATTTTACCGTCATTTCATTTCGGACTTCTTTTATAAAAATATCGAATTCGGGAGTTCCGGGAACAGAATCTTCGCCCAAAACCGACGCGTTTAAACTATCGGCTTCCATTGTAAATGGCACGGCTTCTTCAATAATTCTTTTATGCGATTTCAGCATTCTTCCCGTCGTTGCAGAACCGGTAAAGGTTACCACATCCTGCGATTCAACGCTATCTAAGATAGTTCTAGCCGAACCTGTAATCAATTGCAAGGCGCCTTCGGGCAAAATTTTGGAAGCAATTATTTCACGAACTACGGCTTCAGTTAAAAAGGAAGTATTTGTAGCTGGTTTTACCACCGCTGGCACACCCGCCATCCAGTTTACCGCACATTTTTCCAACATTCCCCATACCGGGAAATTAAACGCATTTATATGAATGGCAACCCCACGTTTTGGTACCATTATATGATGCGCCATAAAACGACCGCCTCTTGACAAATCTATAGGATCGCCTTCAACGTGGTAGGATTGATTCGGAAATAATTTCCGAAGGGAAGCGTTTGCAAAAAGATTTCCGAAACCGCCTTCAATATCAATCCAACTATCAACTTTTGTGGCGCCGGTGCGGTAGCTTATTTCATAAAAATCGGCTTTCTTTTTCACCAAATGGAGGGCTAAGGATTTTAGCATATTGCCACGCTCCTGAAACGTCATTTTCCGAAGTACCTCTCCTCCTTTTGTTCTTCCATAATGCAGGATTTCGGCAAAATCAAGACCCTCGGTATCCGAAAGCGCAATGACTTCACCAGTAATGGCATCGTGCATCGGTACGCCTTCGCCACTTCCTTGAAGCCATTGTCCTGTTACGTAGTTATGTAGTTTTTTCATGGATAATCAATATTTTATTATTTTATCAAGTCCTTCTTTTACAAAATTAAAATCGGACTTTGAAATTGAGCCCATCTTTTTCAAAAATCGTTCTTTTGACAAGGAACGAATGTGAATTATCATAACTTCCGATGTTTTTGATAATCCATTATTGACAGATGGCTTCAAAATTAAATTGCCATGGTAGTTTTTTAGTTTCGAAGTTAGAGGACAAGCAATTAATGTTTTCAGATTAGAATTTGCCAAATTTCCAGATACGATTAAGGCAGGACGTTTTCCTGCCTGTTCACTTCCCAAGACTGGGTCAAAGAATACTTCCCAAATTTCACCTTGTTTCATTCGGCTTCCAAATCTTCTAACTGTTTGAAATAGTCCGCCATGCCTTCTTCGGCCAAAGCAAGTATATCAGGATCATTCGCCATTTTCCTATAGCTTTTCAAATATGCTGCCTTGTCCAATTGTTCCAAATAAATTTTAAGAGCTTTTTCTAAAATTTTGTTTTTAGGCATTTTAAGCTCTTTGGCCATTTTTGAAAGATCTTCGAGAAGATCGTCCGGTAAAGATGATGTGAATGTTGCCATAATATATTTATAAAACGTAAATATAAAACATATTTCAATTTAAAAAAAATTGAAAATCGAAAACTTATAGGTTTACATTCTCAATAATAGCAGCATAACCTTGCCCCACGCCTACGCACATTGTGATTAGCGCATATCTTTTATTTTGAAGTTGCAGTTCCAACGCTGCCGAATAGGCAAGTCGCGCACCAGTAACACCGAGTGGATGACCGATGGCGATAGATCCGCCGTTTGGATTGATACGAGGGTCATCATCTTTCAATCCCCATTCGCGAATGCACGCCAAAGCTTGGGAAGCAAAAGCTTCGTTCAATTCAATCACATCCATATCTTCCATTTTCAAACCTGCTTTTTCGAGTGCTTTATTGGAAGCCTCCACGGGACCAATGCCCATTATTCGCGGTTCTACGCCGACAACCGCTGAACTTACAATGCGCGCCATGGGCTTCAAATTATATTTTTTTACAGCCTCTTCTGAGGCAATTATGGTCGCGGCGGCGCCGTCATTCAAGCCTGAGGAATTTCCCGCGGTTACGCTCCCATCTTTTTTGAATGCCGGACGCAATTTGGCCAAAACTTCTTTTGTGGTTTCGGGACGTATAAATTCATCCTCAGAAAAAATTACAGCCTCGGCTTTGCGCTGTGGAATTTCAACCGGAACGATTTCCTTTTGAAAGCGCCCCATTTGTTGCGCTTTGTGCGCCTTCATTTGTGAATTGTAGGCAAACGCATCTTGGTCTTCCCGAGAAATATTGTGCTTTTCAACCAAATTTTCAGCGGTATTTCCCATTCCATCCGTACCGTACATTTCGGCCATTTTAGGATTTACGAAACGCCAGCCGAAACTGGAGTCGTACATTTTTGCATCGGTCCCGAAAGCGGAAGATGGTTTTGCAACAACGTATGGGCCGCGCGTCATATTTTCAACGCCACCCGAAATAAAAAGGTCGCCATCGCCAGCCTTTATCGCACGGTTAGCGTGAATGATTGCTGAAAGTCCGCTGCTGCAAAGTCGGTTTACGGTTTCACCGGGAACTGTTACCGGCAAACCTGCCAAAAGTGACGCCATTCGGGCCACGTTTCGGTTATCTTCACCTGCTTGGTTTGCGCAACCGAGAATTACATCGTCATACGCTTCTTTTGGGATGTTTGGATTCCGTTTTACAATTTCGGCAATTACCAAAGCCGCCAAATCATCTGTTCTAACAGCACTGAGCGTTCCTTGGTAACTGCCTATTGCTGTTCGAATTCCATCTATTATATATGCTTCCATAAAGGACTTTTATTATTAATTGATAATTTTTGACGTGAAAAATAATTCGAAAATCAAAAATCGTTAATCTGAAATCGTTAATTCAATAATTCTGAAAAGGTATCGCCTTGATTTATATCGCCGGTTTTATAACCTTTCATAAACCATTTCATGCGTTGTTCGGAGCTTCCGTGGGTAAAGCTGTCTGGCACCACATCGCCCTGTGTTCTTTTTTGAATGGCATCGTCACCCACGGCATTTGCTGCGCTCAGCGCTTCCTCAATATCACCTTCTTCCAGATATTCCTTGTTGTAATGCGCCCAAACCCCTGCATAAAAATCTGCTTGAAGTTCCAACGCAACGGAAAGTTGGTTGGCGGCGTTTCTATTTTGTTGTTGCAATTGTCGTACTTTTTGTGAAGTGCCAACCAAGGTTTGCACATGATGACCAATTTCGTGAGCGGTTACATAAGCAATCGCAAAATCGCCACCCTTTGCACCAAACCGGGTTTTTAATTCATCAAAAAAAGCCAAATCCATGTACACTTTTTGATCTGCGGGGCAGTAGAACGGTCCCGAGGCTGAACTTGCATTTCCACAGGCAGTGCTTACGGCATCTGTGAACAAAACCATTGTAGGTTCTGCATAATCCCCCAGATTGTTATCGGCAAAAATTTGGTTCCAAACATTTTCGGTATCTGCCAAAACAGTTCCCATAAAATTGCCCATTTCCTTTTCTTGGGCCGTTAGTTCACGTTGCTCCACGGTTTGTGATTGGCTGCCGCCCAATTGCTCTACAATTGGCGCCAATTGTTGTCCAGTTTCGCCGCCGAAAAACTGCAGGGTCAAAACAATAATTGCAATTACGCCACCGCCGGCGACTAGTTTTCCTTTGCCGCTCATCCCTCTGCGATCGTCAAGATTTCCGCTTTGTCTTCTGCCTTGCCATTTCATAATTTTCGGTATTAGTTATTTGTTAATGGTTATTTGTTTTAAATGAAATCGAAATTCAAATCGATTAAATTCATTTAATATTTCATCACTCCCAATCTTTTGAGGTTCTATAAACCACTCCTTTAAATAAAGCTACCAATTCATCGCCTCGTTTTACCTCAACAATATTAAAGCCCAATTTATTGACCACTTTTTCTATTACGGATTCGGCGGTTAAATAGTCGCCTTCGTTTAAAGCTTCAATATGATTTATGGATGTTTCAATGGAAACCGCATATTTTCCGTGGGTATTCGCGGCAAAGCCGAATGCGGTATCTGCCAAAGAATAGCTAATTCCGCCATGGGCATTGTTCATGCTATTGAGCATTTCCTTTCGGATCGTTAATCCAACTTTTACCCTTCCAACCTCACATTCTATAATTTCTATTCCCAACCAACTGCTAAACGCATCTTGACTTAACATTTTATGTGGTATTTTCTTACCTTCCATATTTTTATATGTGTTGTTGACCAGTATCAATTTCTTATTGACAAGCTAAAACCTACAAGGTAGCCTGCGGCAATACCTTGCAGGAAATCTCCCGTATTTCTCCATTGTTTAGTCAAAAAACCTACTACCTGAATTTTTCATTTTCCGCAACAAAGGCGAACAACGATAGCGGTCTTCGTGGTATTCATTGTAAAGTTCGTCCATTTTTTTAACGCACCAATCAATTCCCTTTTCATCTGCCCAGCCCAATAATCCCTTCGGATAATTTACGCCTTTTGTCATCGCGTTGTCAATATCTTCTGAGGAAGCAATGTTCCAAAAAAGAGCGTCGGCAGCTTCATTTATTAGCATTATAAGAATTCTTTCGAAAATCATGTCATTAGATATTTTTTCCTCGGAATTTAAACTCGATTGCAATCGAACTGACATTTGTCCATTTTCAGAGTAATCGTAATACCCTTTTCCACTTTTTCTTCCCAAATATCCAGCTTCGGCAAAACGCTTTTGGGTAAAAGAGGGTTTGTAGCGTGGATCGAAATAAAAAGCTTCGAAAACGGTTTCGGTTACTGTATAATTTACATCATTTCCGATGAAATCCATCAATTCAAATGGGCCCATTCGGAAGCCGCCGATTTCTTTCATCGCTTTATCTATTTCTGAAAACGATGCAATTCCTTCTTCATAAATGCGAAGTGCTTCTCCGTAGAAAGGGCGTGCAACTCTATTTACTATAAATCCGGGTGTATCTTTCGCTACGGCAACGGTTTTTCCCCAATCTTTAATAGTTTCCACTGAAAAATTCAGTGTTTCTTCGGAGGTTTGAATGGACGGAATTACCTCGACCAATTTCATCAATGGCGCAGGATTGAAAAAGTGTATCCCGATACAACGCTCCGGTTTTTGAAGGGATGAAGCGATTGACGCAATTGATAAAGAAGAAGTATTTGAGGCAATAATGCAATCATCGCTCACAAATTTTTCGAGTGTGGAGAAGACGTTCTTTTTGATATCGAGATTTTCAACAATCGCTTCAATCGTTAAGTCGGAATCTTTTAATTCCTTTAGTGAATTAACGTATTTTATATTAGTTTGAATTCGCTGTTTTTCTTCGGAATCGATTTTTCCTTTTTCAACCAAACGGTGCATTATTTTTTCCAAATCAGATTTGGCTTTTTCAAGTGCGGCAGTTTTGGTGTCGTATATTTTAACAACGCAGCCGGCTGTGGCAGCTACTTGCGCGATGCCCGCCCCCATTGTTCCAGCACCTATTATTCCAACTTTTTTAATCATTTTATTTATTTCATATATAAAACCCTTCGACTGCGCTCAGGGTGACAATTTACTTTCCTTTAAAATTTGGTTTCCGTTTGTTTACAAAAGCATCAACTCCTTCAGCGTAATCTTCACTCTGGGCGGATTCTATTTGCAATTTGCTTTCTAAATTTAATTGTTCTTCCAGCGAATTTTGCATGGAATTGTTTAGCAAGCGTTTCGTTAATCCCAATGCTTTGGTGGGCATATTCGCCAAAATAGAAGCGATATTATTCACCTCTTCCATAAAGTTTTCTGAAGGGACCACTTTGTAAACCATTCCAAGTTTTTCCGCCTCAATAGCCGAAATTTTATCGCCTAACATCATTAATGCCGAAGCCTTTTGAAAACCGATCAATCGCGGTAAAAAGAAGGTTCCCGCGCTGTCCGGCACCAAACCGATTTTACTGAATGCCTGAATAAAACTTGCGTTTTCCGAAGCAATTACAACATCGCAAGCTAAGGCAATATTTGCACCTGCTCCAGCCGCAACTCCATTGATTGCGCCAATAATTGGCTTTTCAATATTCCGAATTCTTTGAATAATGGGATTGTAATGTTCTTCGAGAATTTTCTTAAAACCTGGATTTAATTCGGGGGAAGTTACTTCCTTTAAATCCTGCCCTGCACAAAACGCTTTTCCGCTGCCGATGATAATTATAGCGCGGACTTCTGGATTTTTTTCACAATTGTCCAATTCATCTTGAAGCAACAGTGCCATTTCGCGATTGAAGCTGTTAAAAACTTGGGGGCGATTAAGGGTTAATCTAGCTACTTTATTTTCTATTTGGGTGGTTATGCTTTTATTCACTTTTTATAGATTTAATAAACCCTTCGACTGCGCTCAGGGTGACATTTAGAAATTTATTTCAAACATTTAAAATAATCAAATGGTTCGTGGCAATCGTCACATTTAAACAGTGCTTTACAGGCCGTTGAACCGAATTGACTCACTAAATGTGTGCTTGTACTTCCGCATTGTGGGCATTTTACCAATTTTTTATCGCCCAACAAAACATCTTTATCGTGCGTTTCGGAAAGCGGACGCGCAATACCGTATTCCTCCATTTTCTGAAGCCCTTCTTCACTAATCCAATCCGTGGACCACGCTGGGGAAAGTACCAATTCAACTTCTGTCCTTTTTCCAATTTCAGAAAAAGCAGCTTTTAAATCGTCTGCAATTACATCCATCGCTGGGCATCCGGAATAGGTTGGTGTAAGTTTTATTTGAACTATCCCATTCACTTCCACAGCTTCGCGAATTACACCCAAATCCAAAACTGAAAGCACAGGAATCTCAGGGTCTGAAACGGTTTTCAGAATTGGGATTAAATGTGATTCAATATTTAAATTTTCAACTAACAATTATCAATACTCAATTTTCAATTATTTTTTCGATTTCGCTGTTAGAATACTTTTTGAGAAAATGGCGATTAATTCCTCGCATTCTTTTAAACTTTTTTCTGCATTATCAATATCCCTTAAAAGATTGGCTCCATTTTGGATTTTGAGATTTACTCTCGATTCTTTCAGTTCTTTTAAGACAATTCCCATTTTGTGAATAAAATCTTTCGCAGATTCTGCACCTTGAACCTCTCCATAATTTAAAGCTGCGCCAGTTGAAGATCTTATTAGCTGTTTTGATAAATGATCCAATGCATAGTTATATTCAAGTTTCTTAAAGAGATTAATACAAAGAATTGCAAAATCAATTAATCTATCCTCCAAATCAAATTTTCTTTCCACACTATTTTTGTATTGAAAATTGTTAATTGTTAATTGAATATTGAGCATTTATTACCAAGTCATATTCGGATATGTGCGCTGCATATATTGCAAATCGGCCAAAATATAGCCCATGTGCTCCGTGTGAACGCCTTCTTTTCCGCCTTTGGTGAAATATTTATTTTCGGGAATTGCGAGTGTTGCTTCATTTAAAATTTCGGAAACCTCTTCGTAATATTTTTCTTTAAAAGTGGAAACATCTACGCCAACTCCATTCTTAGCCATTTCGGTTTCTGCTTCTGTCATAAAAAAAAGTTCATCCGTAAATCGCCACAGATCGTCAATTGCTTCCTGCATCTTTTGATTGCTCTCTTCAGTTCCGTCGCCTAAGCGTTTCACCCAATCCGATGAAAATCGTTTGTGGTAACTTACTTCTTTAATACTTTTTTTAGCAATTGCGGCCAAAGTTTCGTCTGGGCTATTCTGAAGTTTTTCCAATAACATAAAATGGTAAACATCAAACAGGAATTGGCGACCAATTACATATCCAAAGTGTGTATTGGGCTGTTCAACGAGCAAGCAATTTCTGTATTCGCGTTCAATTCGGAGGAAGGCGATATCATCTTCTGTTTTTCTGTCGCCAGTTAACTTTGCTGCATATTGATAGTAACTTCGCGTTTGCCCCAATAAATCCAACGAAATATTAGTAAGTGCAATATCGGTTTCCAAATTTGGGCCGTGACCGCAAAGTTCGCCCAATCGCTGTGCGAGGATTAGGGAATTGTCGGCGATTGTTAGGATGAAATTAAAATTAAAGGAATTAGGCATTTGGGATTAGGGATTAGTGGTTTCGTTCTTGAATTTTTTTTCTAAGCGAGGAAAGCATTTTTGTTAATTCAGATAAATACATTCTGTTTTCCTCGTCTTCTTTCTGAGAAATGTAGTTTCTTCTTTTGGATTTTGTACTGCAAGAGACACATTCATTACAACTATAAATTGAATAGTTAATATGTTTGATAAATTGCGCGTCACTTCCTGGATATCCTTCTGAAATATTTAGCGCAATTGAATCGGCCGCCCTTCTAAACTGTGAAGAAAGTGCGTATAATTCATGATTAGGAAATTTCATTACTAACGTATTTATAATCTCTCCGAAATCCATGGCTTTTTGATAGACTTGTAAACCTTCAAATTTAAAATGATAGTTACTTTTCATACTATTTCCTAATGCCAAATTCCTAATGCCTCAATTACATATGCTTCACCTCATCCGGTAAATCATAAAAAGTGGGATGTCGGTAAATTTTATCCTGTGCGGGCTCAAACATTTCGCCATTGTGTTCGGGGTTTGATGCTGTAATATTTTTGCTTTCCACCACCCAAATACTTACGCCTTCATTTCTGCGGGTATAAACATCGCGGGCGTTTTCCATTGCCATTTCCGCATCGGCAGCATGAAGGCTTCCGAAGTGTCGATGCTCCAATCCGTTTTTACTGCGGACAAATATTTCCCAAAGGGGCCAGTTTTTCTTTTCAGACATTAGATATTAAATTTGGGATGTTAGACTTCAGATTTTAAACGCTTTTTCTCACGTCTCACGTCTCACATCTATTTTAACTTGCTTTCGCTACTTTTCTTTTTTCATTTTTTTCGGCGTATGCCATTGCTGCGTCGCGTACCCATTCGCCGTTGTTCCATGCACTCACACGGGCGTTCATTCTTTCTTTATTGCAGGGCCCGTGGCCTTTTACTACTTGCCAGAATTCATCCCAATCAATTTCGCCAAAGTCGTAATGGCCCGTTTCTTCGTTCCATTTCAAATCTGGATCGGGAACTTTGATTCCCAAAAGATCCGCCTGCGGCACGGTTTGGTCAATAAATTGTTGGCGCAACTCGTCGTTACTTTTTCGTTTCAGTTTCCATTTCATGGATTGCTCCGTGTGAATCGATTCCGCATCGGTTGGGCCCAACATCATTAAACTCGGCCACCACCAACGGTTTAGCGCATCCTGCGCCATTGCCTTTTGCTCTTCGGTTCCGCGGCAAAGCGTTAACATTATTTCAAAACCTTGACGTTGATGAAAACTTTCTTCTTTACAAACTCGAACCATCGCTCGCGCATACGGTCCAAAGGAAGTATTGCAAAGCGGCACTTGGTTTATAATCGCTGCGCCATCAACAAGCCAGCCAATCGCACCCATATCTGCCCAAGTGATGGTGGGATAGTTGAAAATAGAAGAATATTTCGCCTTTCCGGAATGTAATTGCTCGTACAATTCGTCACGGGAAATCCCCAAGGTTTCGCAAGCCGAATATAAATACAATCCGTGGCCGGCTTCATCCTGCACTTTTGCCAATAATGCTGCTTTTCTTCGTAATGAAGGCGCACGGGTAATCCAATTTCCTTCGGGAAGCATCCCAATAATTTCGGAATGGGCGTGCTGACTCATCTGCCGAATGTGGGTTTGGCGGTATTTCTCCGGCATCCAATCCTTCGGTTCTATTTTTTCATCGCGCGCAATGCGGGCTTCGAAAATTTCTTCTAAATTTTTTACTTCCTTTTCACTCATCTTTTTATGCTTTAAGCTTTAGGCATTAAGCCGTAAGCTAGTTATACATCAAAATCTACTTTTACTTTATCTGAAGTTGGCACAGCTTGGCAACTCAACACCAAATTTTGTGAGACTTCTTTATCACTCAATGCGTAATTTATTTTCATTTCAACATTGCCTTCCAAAATTTCACATTTGCAGGTGCTGCAAACCCCACCCTTGCAGGCAAATGGCAAATCTGCACCCGCTGCCAAAGCCGCATCGAGTATATTGTCAAAATCCTTTGTCATTGTGAATTGAAATTCCTTTCCACCATCCACAATGGTCACTTCAACGCCTTCAACATTCTGCTGCGCCAATCGTTCGGCGCGTTTTTTATCTTCTTCGGTCAGGCCTGTCACGAACAATTCAAAATGAATCAGTTCTTTCGGCAAACCTGCTTCAATTAAATAGTTGCTCACATAATGCACCATTTCCTCGGGACCGCACAAAAACACTTCGCTTGTATCGGGAATGTCGATGAAATTTTTGGTCAACACTTTCATCTTTTCATCATCAAACCTACCGTTGAAAAGTTCGATATCACGGCGCTCTTTCGTCAGAAAATAATAAATCTCCAATCTTCCAAAGTATGCATTCCGAAGCTGTTCCAAAGCTTCTTTAAAGATAATGGATTTCGCGGTTCTATTGGCATAAAACAATTTGCAAGTTGCATTCGGCTCCAATGCCAAATGGGTTTTGATCATTGATAGCACAGGCGTAATTCCACTTCCCGCGGCGAAAAAGAGATAGTTTTTTGCTTTCCCGGGTTGGATATCCACACCGAACATTCCGCTGGGTTCCATTATTTCCAGGGTATCACCCGCCTTCAATTTTGAATTTACAAAAGTTGAAAACGCACCTCCCGGAATTGTTTTTACGGCAACTTGCCATTGTTTTTCCACGGGGCTGGAACACAAACTGTAGCTTCGGCGGGTGTCCTCGCCATCAATATCAGCTTTCAAGGTTAAATGCTGACCTTGGCGGAAATTGAATTCATCCGCCAATTCTTCGGGAACATCAAAGGTTAATACCGAACAGTCGTCGGTTTCTTTGTGAACATCCTTTACTTTTATTCTATGAAATTTCGCCACGTATTTTTGTCGAATTAGGTTAACAAAACTAACGCTTGTTAGTTAGAAATGCAAGGTCCACCCACAAATCCCCTCCAAAAAAGGAAGCGACTTTATTAAATAAGTCCTTTAATTAGTACCGCCACCATATCCCTTTTTAAAATGTTCATATCCAATTTCCCTCTTTTTTGATACCATAAATAAAGCGTTCGCAAGGTGGAAAGTATTGAAAAAAGGATTACTTCGGGATGATGGGCTTTTATTTCACCCATCTCAATTCCTTGTTTTATAATTTTCCTAAAATTCTCTTCATAATCTTCCCGCATTTTTACAAAAGCCGATAAATTTGATTTTTCCAAATGCATCCAATCGTTGTTCAAAGCAGCAAGCGCTTCGGAATAATTCACCGTAATATCTATGTGCATTTCGATTACTTTTTCCACTTTTTCAATTGCAGAAATTTTCTCTGAAACCACGTTTTCCATTCCCACGGTGAATTCCTCCGCGACTTTTAAAATAATTTCGGAAAGTATTTCCTGCTTGCCATTAATGTGATTGTAAAGGCTCGCAGCCTTTATATCCATTGCCGTGGCGATGTCTCGCATTGACACCGTTTTGTATCCTTTTTCATAAAAAAGACGGGAAGCTACTTGTATTATTTCTTCTTTTCGGGAGATTGTTTTCATTGTTGCTGCAAGATAGGAATTTTAGTTTTCAAGACTTATTTTAAAAGCAAAAGACAGTACTTTTGAACTATGGAAAATAAAATTGAAACCAATGAATTGTTGGACCGGTTGCCGCCGCATTTGAAACAGTACATAAAGCCGCAAAATTATGAGCAATACACGCCCATAAACCAAGCTGTGTGGCGTTATGTGATGCGAAAAAATGTGGATTATCTGGCAAAGGTTGCCCACGAAAGTTATTTGGGCGGACTCCGAAAAACCGGGATTTCCATTGATGAAATCCCTACAATGTACGGGATGAACCGTATTTTGAAGGAGATTGGTTGGGCCGCGGTCGCGGTGGATGGATTTATTCCGCCGAATGCTTTTATGGAATTTCAGGCGTATAAAGTGCTTGTAATTGCCAGCGATATTCGCCAACTTGAAAACATAGAATACACCCCAGCGCCCGATATTATTCACGAAGGCGCGGGCCACGCGCCAATTATTGCCAGTCCGGATTATGCGGAATATTTACGCCGTTTTGGGGAAATTGGCGCAAAAGCAATTTCCAGCGCGCACGATATTGAAATGTACGAAGCTGTTCGCGAGCTTTCAATTTTAAAGGAAAGCCCACCCCCCAGCCCCCTTCCAAAGGAAGGAGGAGCATTAACTCCTGCGCAAAAGGAATATTTGCAAAATATCGAAAATGCGGAATTGCGGGTTGAAAAACTGCAAAATAAAAAAGTAAAACCCTCAGAGATTTCATTGATTCGAAATTTGCATTGGTGGACCGTGGAATACGGAATGGTTGGAACTGTTGAAAATCCGAAGATTTATGGCGCTGGACTGCTTTCTTCCATTGGCGAGAGCGTTTGGTGTATGAAAGATGAAGTGAAGAAAATTCCTTATTCCATTGACGCTGCCTACCAAGATTTCGACATTACGAAACCTCAGCCACAACTTTATGTTACGCCAGATTTTGCGTATTTACAGGAAGTTTTGGAAGAATTCGCAAACACGATGGCCGTGCGGAAAGGCGGTTGGCGCGGCTTGAAAAAGTTGATAAAATCGAAACAGCTCGGTACGATTGAAATTAGCACCGGACTTCAAATTAGCGGGCATTTTTCACGAATGATAAAAAATGTCGATAACGAAGTTGTGTATTTTGAAACCGAGGGCGAAACCGCACTTTCGTACCGAGAAAAGGAAGTGATTGGCCACGGAATACTTCGGCATAAAAAAGGGTTTCGTTCACCTTTGGGAAAACTGAAAGGAATTAATCTCTCCATTGAAAATATGGGTCCGCGTGATTTGCAGGCTTATAATTTTTACGACGGAAAACCCATTGCTTTTGAATTCGAAAGCGGCATAACCGTAAAAGGTTTGAACGTTACCGGAATGCGAAATCTTCGTGGCGAATTGATGTTGATTCAATTTACGGACTGCACCGTAAAATATAAAAATGAAGTATTGTTTTCCCCAGAAATGGGCGATTTTGATATGGCCGTGGGCAAGGAAATTGTTTCAGCTTTTGCCGGGGCGGCAGATTATAATTCCTTTGATTTGGTAAACCATATTTCTTCAAGTGAAACTATTAGAGTGGAACTTTCGGACACGGAAAAGGAATTGAACACACTTTATAATTTGGTCCGTGAAATGCGAAATTCAAGAGAATTTAATACGGAAAAACTAAAATCCATTTTCTATGTTTTAGCTGAAAAACATAGAAATGATTGGCTGCTTCCGCTGGAAATACTTGAATTGGTTTTTGAAAATGAGTCCAATTTTTCAGAAGAAGTGCGAGAATATCTTTTAAATATGAAAAAAATAAGACCTAAAGTGGCACATTTGATTGAGGGCGGATTGGAGCTAATTGGAGATCAAACCATTATGCGAAAGCCGTTTCGGAATAAATCGTTAACCACTTAAATAATAAACCAATGGGATTTTTTGATTTTTTATTCGGAAATAAAACGCGGAAAATCGAGGATTTTAGAAATCGAGGAGCCGTTATTGTCGATGTTCGCAGTAAAGGCGAATATGAAAGTGGAGCAATTCCAGGGTCCAAGAATATTCCGCTTCAAAATATTTCTTCAAAAATGGGGGAAATAAAAAGTTGGGACAAGCCCGTTATTACTTGTTGTGCCAGCGGAATGCGCAGCGCGAGCGCAGCCGGAATTCTCAGAACCAATGGAGTGGAAGCTATGAACGGTGGCGGCTGGTTCAGCTTAAGCCAAAAACTTTAACTCTTCCCCAATACCTCCATTTAAAGGACGAAAGAATTTTATCCCTTTTTCAAAGTATTGAATTTCAGTTTTTTGTAGCTTTATAAAATACTAATCAAAAATTTGAAATTATGTATCAATACAAAGCAAAAATTATTGGAGTTTACGACGGCGACACCGTAACCGCAATGGTAGATTTAGGATTTTTCCATTTTCAGCAAATGGTGTTTCGTCTCTATGGTATAAACACACCCGAAATTCGAGGCGAGCAGCGGGAACAGGGATTAATCGTTCGCGATATTCTGCGGGCAATGATTCTCGATAAAGATGTGATTATTAATTCCTATAAAGACAAACAGGAAAAATACGGCAGATATCTAGCAAACATCGTTATTGATGGAGTGGACGTGAACCATTGGCTAGTGCAGAATGGCCATGCCGAGGAATATATGCTATAGTTTCAATTTCTGTAAATCGGTTTCATCTTCGATTATTTTCGAATTATATTGCAACTTCCAGCCCATGGAATTGGTCAAAATATAAATTTTCTGTAGTTCGGAAATAAGCCTGTTTTCGGCATTGGTGCGCAATTCAGATGCTTCAATTTTCTTGCGGAGCGATTTCTCTATTCGGCTTTTAATTTTGTTATAATCCGAAGCCGTAAACTGGTTCAGATAATCCTGAGTGACATCATAATACTGAATATTAGGGTTGATGGAAAGCTCAGGCTCAGGGATTTTAGTAAGGGTAACGGTGCGCGTGTTTTCGTCCACAATTTTTTCAACCTTGCTTAAGTCGTACGCAATCGTGGCCTTCGCATTTACTACGACCAACGCCCTTTTTCTCGCATCAAAAAGACCGTACATTAAATTTTTGCTATCGCTATAACTGAAAACCTGGGCATAACTTCCTTCGGTGACAATCAATTTGCCCACGTTTTTCAATTCCTTTTGAATGAGGGCCGTATTTGCTTCAAGAATTTCACGGTTTTCTTTTTTGTTTTCACAATATCTTAGGCTGAAAACAATTACGAAGGCAATTACAATTCCGAGGAAGATGTTTCTCATGGCAGCAATTTTTAGGTGAATTTAGGAAATATTAATGAGAATGGTTCGCTCGCCCAACAGGATACTATAAGTCATATTTCACAACAAACATCACGATTCGTGGCATCACAAAATATTGTGAAGTTGTGATAAATTGGTCGGTATAACTATCATTGTTGATAGATTTTGTGTCCAAAATATTTGAGGCCTGTACAGAAAATTCCCAAGGGCTTTCACCTTTTCTGTAATAAAGATTTGCATTAAAGAAGGAATATGTGTTCTCAACTGTATTGGCCCGGTTGGAATAATTGTAGTAATCCCATTCCGCAAATAAATTGAAATCCTTCAAAAACCGAATGTTCACATTTGCATATGGCATGTTCGTGTAAAAAACTTGGTTTGCGCCACCATTGTCATAATTGTTTATTATGAAACGGTAGCCAACTTCAAAATTGGGAACGTCTTTAAAATTGCTCAAAACACTGGCATTGTAGTTCTGCGTAAAACTTTCGCTTTTCTGAATTTCACTATTTATGGTGTTATTGGTTTTGCTTAAAAACAATGCTGCATCCAGCTTAAACTGAACCTTTTTTACTGTTTTGCTGAATCTTCCCACAGCCGAAAATGTTTCGTCAGGAAAGTTGCTGTCATAATTTATTGGGCTGCTAACCTGGCTAATACCCACCAACCTCGTGTTCAACTTTACGGCATCCATACGTCGCGTATAGCTCAAATTCCCACCAATGTTTGTGTAATTGAAAAGATTGAAACTAAAATAGGTCAGGTTGTAACTGTGCGAAAGCGAATTCTGAAGATCCCTATTTCCGCGGAAAAGCTGATTGTAATTGTTGAAAACATAGGCCTGGGCATAATTATTTACATCAGTATATTGTGATGTGATTGCATAATTAAACCGAAGATTTTCGCTCTTTTTCATTTCCCAAACCACATTTAAATCCGGCAAAACCATCCATTCGTTTTGGATTGAAGTTGTTCCCAATTGGTCATTTTTCAGGTTATAATTGTGAAGCGTGAGGCCTGGCGTAAAAATAAATTTTCCACTTTTCAGTTTATAGTGCAGGCCGAAAAAGGCATCGGTAAAAGAATAGGTCACATCGTTATTGAAATCATCGGCTTCAAAATTATTTCTGCTGCCATTGTCCAAAATTTGAAAAATACCCGAATTGAATTCTTGGTTGCTGTAAGTGGCCCCAACCGTAAAATTAAGATTGCTCAAATTATTGAGAACATAATAATAATCAACCTTTGCGTCCAACTTGTTGCTCTTTACATTCTTGTTTTGGTTAATATTGTACCGATCCTCACGTTCCAAAGGATCGAAAATATCGGCATCAATATTAAAGGGATCGGTTTCATCAATTACCGTAAAAACGCCGCGAAAGGGAATATTATCCTGCACCGCTTGATAAAAAGGATCCTCATTTTGGTACAAATGCTGCACAGCAGCCGCAAAAATGTTTTTGTCATTTAGTGTATAATATGCATTAACATTTTGATTTATGGAGAAGGGTTCGTTCTTCTTTACTTCGGAAATATCGTTTTGATCGTTCCCGACGGTGGAAATTAAAAAATCATTCTCCGATTGCTTTGAAGTTTTGATGATCGCGTCATAATCCAATTGAAAATTAGTGTTCGGTTTATAGTTCCCGCTCAACTTGAGCATTCCCAATTGGTTGCGCTGATTGTTTTCCGAATTCGTTTTTTCAATTATCTGGGTTGTGGTATATTCACGAAGGCTGTGGTTTACTATGTTTGTTTTATTGTCGCTCAGAATTCCGAAGCCGCTGACATCCAATTTATCGTTCACGGTATAACTGAAATTGGCCGCTATAAATTTTGCATCAATACTTTTTGCACGGTCATTTTGGGAAACCGCAAACCCGAGATCGCTATTGCTGATATTAAAATTTGTCCCGCCGCCCTTGTTAAAATTCTTGAAACCCCCAGTAAAGTTGAAATAATCACGAAATGTGAACGGCACTTCCCCAATATTGTTGAAATCGGTAATAATGTTGATGCTATATTTTGGACTGTAATAAAATAGCTTCGGATGCACTAAATATCTACCGTTTTCCTCGCCGTACTCATCTGCCAAACCCGCTCCCGCAGTCACTTCCCCGAACCAGAAATTCTTTTTTCCTTCTTTTAGCTTTATGTTTATTGCCACATTATCGCGGTCGTTACCGAGGCCTCGCATTTGGTCCACTTCATTGTAATTCCGAAGCACTTCCACTTTATCCACCGCATCGGCGGGAATATTTTTGGTGGCCAACTTGCTGTCCCCGTCAAAAAAATCCTTCCCCTCAACCATGACTTTTGAAACTGTCTTTCCCTCAACTTGTATTTCGCCCTCATCGTTCACTTCAACGCCCGGAAGCTTTTTCATCACATCGCCCAACTTTCGTTCGTCGCCATTCGTGAAACTGTCGGCGTTGTAAACTATAGTATCGCCTTTAACGGTAACGGGCATTTCGTAAACAATTTCCACATCATCAAGTTGATTTTCTTGCGGATTTAAAATGAAATCCAATTCCATATTTTCGGCGTTTTGGGGAACATTCACGGTTTGATCCTTAGTTTCATAACCCAAAAAACTAGCGCGCAAAATATAATTGTTTCCCTTTGGAAGATCGAGTTGGTAACGCCCTTGGTAATTTGTAATTCCGTAGGATTCGGTCTCGCCGGAAGATTTTATGCTGGCAATAACATTGGCAAATTCCAGTGGATTGCCGATGCTGTCCTTAATTGTGCCTTTCACTTTGATGCTTTGGGCGGAAAGGGAAAAAGAGAATAGAAAAAGAAATAATATAAAAGGTTCTTTCATATTTTATGTTGGTCAAAAAACTTCTCGACTGCATTCGAAGAAACAGTCATTGGGCCGGGCAAATGCAGTCGAAACCTAATCTTTTTATCCGCCGAATCCACCGCCACGGCGGCCATTCCCACCACTATTTTGGAAATTTTCCCGTAACTCTTCCGTTTTTTCCTTTACAATTTTATTGTATTCCTCGCGGGTGACTTCCATTCCTTTTTTTGGAGGCTCAATTGTTTCGGCATCTTTTGGGTTCATAACTATTTTGGAACATAAAAGCGTGGTTCGGTAAACGTTCAATTCCAAAATCAGTCCGGGCAGTCCGGCATATTCCCCCGGCCCGTTGCTTACCGGAATCTGTGGCGTAAACCAAGCCGTAACTTCAATTTCCTCCGGAATTTCAATCATATCCATTGGGTCTTGCAACTGTGCTGAATCCTTTTTCACTCCAGAATTTTCCTTTTCATCTTTCTTTTTTGGGCGCGCCATGCTGAAATCGTTCGGGTCAACTTTCTTTATCGCAGTGGCCTTAAAGGCAATGTATTGCCCGATAGGTTTGGATTCCTTTGTAATTCGCCAATCCAACGTTTTAATGGAATCGGTTACCAAAAATTGTTTTCCGAAGAATTCATTTTCCTCAATTATTTTACCGGATTTTAGATTTTTATATTGCGCACCTGGGGTGTAGCTGTTCAACACCATTTTAAACCTGGGATTCATGGGCGTTGCGTCCAGTTTTTCTTCTTCCTTATAAAGAGATTCTTCTTTATTGAAGGTAAGAATGTAGGTTTTTTCCAGCGTGCTCTTCATCATTTGGGAAATTGTTTTCTTCATTTCCTCGGTCATTTCACCTCTGCCACCGCCTAGAGCGTCAAGATCTACGGTAGTTTTGGATTGATAAAAAGCTTGGCCGCTAATGTTCTGGGCATTAATTCCGAAAGAGATAAAAAGTAGAAAAATTAAAATGTATTGATACATATTATATGATTTTGAAGTATGTTGATTTTTAGAAATGTTTAAAAATAGAATATTTTGTTTGAACAAAAGTACGAGTTATCCTTAAGATGAACCAAGGTACAATCTGTTACATTATTTTCCGTTCAAATAGTTCGTCCCATTTTGTAACTTGCCATCATCATGAAACAGCTTTTCCTTCTCCTATTATTTTTTTGCCAAATGGGCATTTCCCAAAGCCTAACTCCGGTAAGTAAAATTCCGTTTACTGCCGATAGATTCATTGGTTTGGATAATTATAAAAACAGCTATTTCATTCGGGATCGGGTGCTTCAAAAACAAGGACCGGACGGACAATATAGATTTAACGATTTGCAACTTGGGCGAATTACTTCCGTAGATATCATCAATCCGCTAAAGGTGGTGGCTTTTTTTCAGGATACGAACACTGTGGTGTTACTGGACAACAACCTCAACGAAATTGAACGTATAAACTTCAATAACCTGCCGCAATTCTTAAACGTGAGCACTGCGACAAATGCGGGCAGCAACAGCCTTTGGCTTTTTAATGTGGACACACAACAATTGGAACTTTACAATTATGGCTCAAAACTGCAAACCGTGGTTTCGCAACCGTTTCCGGGGAAATTGATTTCGCAGGCGAGCAATTTTAACTATTGCTTTACGCTGACCGAAAAGAAATTACGCGCATTTAATAGTTACGGAAGCATATTGAATGAAATGGATTCGAATGGGTTCGAAAAAATAATTCAGCAGAACGAAAACGTGGTTGCCTTAAAAGAAAATGAACTGTTTTACTTGCCAGATTTCGCAAGGCGAAACGACGCAGTTTCTCACGAAATAACCAAGCTTCCAATAACTGAAATAAGCATTAAAGACTTGCAGCTTACCAATGATTTCCTTTATATTTATGACGGCGAAAATTTGCACACTTTTAAACTAACCCTCCCAATTAAAGAATAGCTATGCACGTTGCAATTGCAGGAAACATTGGTTCCGGAAAAACTACCCTTACGCGTTTATTGGCAAAACATTACAAATGGCAAGCCCATTATGAGGATGTGGAGGACAATCCATATTTGGATGACTTTTACAACCAAATGGAACGCTGGTCCTTCAATCTGCAAATCTATTTCTTGAACAGCCGCTTCCGTCAAATATTGGAAATTCGTGAAAAGGGAAAAAGTGTAATTCAGGACCGGACCATTTATGAGGATGCATACATTTTTGCGCCCAACCTACACGCGATGGGGTTGATGACGAATCGGGATTATGAAAACTATCGCTCTCTTTTTGAACTAATGGAAAGTGTGACCGAAGGTCCAGATCTTTTAATTTATTTACGAAGCTCTATTCCAAATTTGGTAGATCAAATCCATAAACGCGGTCGCGATTACGAAAACTCTATAAGCATTGATTACCTAAGCCGCCTGAATGAGCGTTACGAGGCATGGATACACGGTTATGATAAAGGCAATCTCATTATTTTTGATGTGGATAACATAAATTTTGTGGATGATCCCGAACATTTAGGACAGGTAATAAATAAAATAGACGCTGAACTGCACGGACTGTTTTAAAGAAGGAAAGGTAACTTTAGAAATGCCAGCCTTCAGGCCAAAGCCACATCAATAAAAGGCCCGCCGCTATTGAAAGCACCATTGCGCCGCCCAACCACTTTGCCAATTCCTTACTTCCCAAAATGGCAGCAAGCACAATTTTAAAGGCAAAATTGGCCAGCACTCCAGTCATTATCAATCGCCACCCCAGCTCAGTTCCCAAACCGCCTTTAATGGATTGCGCGAGTGAAAGGGTGATTGCATCCTTTTTTGCAAGTCCCCCCACAATGGAAACTATGTATAGGCCACTATTGCCAAATTCCTCCTCCGTATAGGCAACGGCAAGTAAAATAAGCGCGTACAGAAGACCAAAAATAAAAGCACTTTTAAACTGCGCAGGATTTTTAGGTTCGGGCATTTCTTCTTCATTTTCCTCTTTTGAAATGGTATAGAAAAGAATAATGGAAAGTACCGACATAAAAACAAAAAGAATTAGAAACGGCACTATTAAGGCCGGCAATTTTTCTGGAACCACAATTCCTATTTCAACAATAACCCGAATAATGGAAACGGTGACAGCGGCCATAATAACAAAGGCCGACATTTTGCCAAGGGCCTTATTGCTTTTTGAATTTCGCGCATAGCTAACCGTTGTTGCGGTACTACTGATTACACCTCCTAAAATTCCGTTGGAAATCATCCCTGCTTTTTTGCCCACCCACTTGTAAACAAAATATCCCAGAATGCTGATTCCAACAATAAGGGTTACCATGAGCCAGATTTCCCGAGGGTTTAGGACATTTAAGGGGCCAAAAGTTTTATCGGGAAGTATAGGAAGAATGACCAGTGATATGCCCACAAAGGTCATAATTGCTGAAATATCCTTTTCCTTCAATTTGTCAATGAAATTGTGGAGCGTTTCCTTCACATAAAGGAGCACAGCGAGCGCGCCACCAACAACTACGGCTATAAACTGATTGCCCAAAACGAGATAAGAACCAATTGCAAACATCAGCAATACCGCTACTTCGGTGGTTTGACCCACGTTTGTATCGGGCTCCTTCTTAGCTTTTAGATAATTTGCCATTAACATCAACGCCGTGATGGCAATCCCGAAACAGGGCAAAATAAAAGCATTTTCAAAATCTCGAGTAAGAAAACCGGCAAGAACGCCCAAAATGGAAATAAGGGTAAAGGTCCGCACGCCAGCCATTTCGTGGTCTGATTTCTCACGTTGAAGTCCAACAAGAAGCCCAAGCCCAAAGGCGATGCCCAATGTAATTAAATCCGGATAGTTCATAGCAAGGCCTAAGATAGGGAAATTTCAGTATTCAATATTCACAACTCATTATTCAGAATAAAAAAACCTGCAAGTTTCTGGGAAGCCTGCAGGTTGGAACTTAATTTTTGTATTTGGAAATTTGTTATTCCTTATCCTTAATCTTAATTTTTATTCCGTCAACATCTTTCAACTGGGCGCGTACTTCTTCTTCGGTTCCTGTGAAAGTTTTTGTTTCGGTTGTTTCTACGCCGTCAACCGTTCTAATTATGGTCACATTTGCTGTTACCCGATCGTTGTTTTCATTCTTCAACATTTCCACAGTTGTTTCAGTTTTATTCTTTAAATCGCGACCTTCTTCAATTGTGGAACCAGATTCGATATATTGAATTTGCTTGTCAGTGAGAATTGTTTTGTTTCCTTCGGCATCAATGAAATATGAAATTGGCGCTTCGGAATCTTTCGGCGGAACATTCACATCGCCGTGGTTTCCAAGAATTGGCGCGATTACCAAACCAACCAAACAGGTAAGTTTAATCAAAATATTCATAGATGGCCCTGAAGTATCCTTAAAAGGATCACCCACAGTATCCCCGGTTACAGCTGCTTTATGGGCATCGCTTCCTTTATAGGTCATTTCGCCATTGATCATTACACCAGCTTCGAAAGATTTCTTCGCGTTATCCCAAGCACCACCGGCGTTATTTTGGAAAATAGCCCACATTACCCCGCTCACACAAACACCGGCCATATACCCACCAAGTGGTTCAGCACCGAAAAGAAGACCAATAATAATAGGAGTAATAATGGTAATCAATCCCGGAAGAAGCATTTCCTTCAAGGCAGCTTTTGTTGAAATATCAACACATTTTGCATATTCTGGTGTGCCGGTTCCTTCCATAATTCCTGGAATTTCACGGAATTGACGACGCACTTCCTGCACCATTTCCATCGCGGCCTTTCCTACGGATTTCATTGCCATTGCAGAGAAAACCACCGGAATCATTCCACCTACGAATAACATTGAAAGTACGTCTGCGCGGAAAATGTTAATACCATCAATTCCGGTAAATGTAACGTAAGCAGCAAAAAGAGCTAAAGCAGTCAACGCTGCGGAAGCGATTGCGAACCCTTTTCCAACAGCTGCTGTAGTATTTCCAACGGAATCCAAAATGTCAGTACGTTCACGCACGTGTGGTTCTAGTTCGCTCATTTCGGCAACACCACCCGCATTGTCTGCGATTGGACCGAAGGCATCAATGGCAAGCTGCATAGCCGTAGTAGCCATCATTGCGGAAGCGGCCAAGGCAACTCCGTAAAAACCTGCAAGTTCGTAAGAACCATAAATCGCAGCGGCAAATAAAAGTACCGAAGCGAAAGTTGAGTACATACCAACAGCAAGACCTGCAATAATATTGGTTGCAGCACCGGTTGAGGAATTTTTAACGATATCAAGCACCGGTTTTTTACCGAGACTTGTATAATAAGCGGTTACGAAAGAAATCAAGGCGCCCACGGCTAGACCGATACACGCTGCCCAGAATACATTTATGGAAGCGATGGTTTTGTAGCCTTCGCCGAAGAATTTCATATTCATTGTTTCTGGAAGCATCCAGTCTATCAAGAAATAACTTGCAATAAGCGTAATGATTATCGCCGCCCAGTTTCCAGTGTCCAAAGCTTTCTGAACCTGGCTTTCGCGGGCTTCGTTGTTTTTTATTTTCACAAAGAACGTCCCAATGATTGATGCCAAAATACCAACACCTGCAATTACAACTGGCAGAAGAATTGGCCCCATATTGTTGAAACCATCCGTAAACGGAATGTCCAATGACATATCACGAATTACGTAATTACCCAACACCATTGCGGCAAGAACGGTAGCAACATAACTTCCGAAAAGGTCAGCACCCATCCCGGCCACGTCACCAACGTTATCACCAACGTTATCGGCAATTGTAGCAGGGTTACGCGGGTCATCCTCTGGGATTCCAGCTTCAACCTTACCTACAAGATCGGCACCCACATCGGCTGCTTTCGTATAAATTCCACCACCCACACGGGCAAAAAGTGCAATACTTTCGGCACCAAGCGAGAAACCTGCAAGGGCTTCAAGCACGATGGTCATTTCATCATAAAAATTAACGGGATCGGTTCCTATAAATTGACCTATAAAGAAAAGGAAGAACAAGCTCAAGCCCAACACTGCAAGTCCGGCAACGCCCAGCCCCATAACGGTTCCCCCGCCAAAGGAAACTTTTAATGCCTGTGGAAGACTTGTTTTTGCGGCCTCAGCGGTACGTGCGTTTGCGTCGGTTGCAATACGCATCCCAATATTTCCTGCCAAAGCTGAAAATATTGCACCACAAATAAATGCGGGAACAATCATCCAACTAGTTGAAGGCACTATTTGCGAAACTACAAAAAGTAAAACGGCGGCTATTATTGCGAAAATCACCAATAAACGGTATTCTGCATTCAAAAATGCCAACGCGCCTTCTTTGATGCTTTTTGAAATAAACTGCATGCGATCACTACCAGCGGGTTGTTTTTTCACCCAGCTCATCTTCACGAGCATAAACAAAAGACCTAAAACGGCCAGTGCAATAGGAATAAATATAATGTTCTGTTCCATTATTCTAGTTAATTTAGATTGGTTTCAAATTTGCGACTGCAAAAATAGGTAAATTGGTTGGGTTAAAAAATATTAAATATGAAAGAAAAAAGCCCCAGCCAGCGGAAGATTCCCATTTGCTTGGCGATTGATTCTGAAAGGATTAAACTTTTATCGCTTTCCACTTTCCTTTTTTAAACCAAATTATTGCGATTATCGCAATCAACGATTCCGCCAACGCGATGGCCAAAAATACCCCGAGAGGCCCCCAATCCAATACAAGTGAAACCAAATAAGCAAAGGGTAATTGAAATACCCAAAAGCAGAAAAAGTTGATGATGGTTGGCGTTTTCGTATCGCCCGCACCGTTGAAGGCCATCGTTACGGTCATTCCATAGGCGTACAGAAAATAGCCAACAGAAACAATCTGCAAACTTAGTGCGCCGTATTTCAGAACTTCGGGTTCCACACTAAACCAACCGATAATGGTTTTTGCAAACAGCAAATAAATTATTGACACGGCAACCATAAACAATGCGTTATATTTTGCAGTTTTCCAAACGGAAGTTTCGGCGCGTTCGGGTTGATTCGCTCCCAAATTTTGTCCCACCAAAGTGGCCGCAGCATTGCTCAATCCCCACGCGGGCATCATCGTAAACATCATCACCCGAATGGCAATGGTGTAGCCGGCCAATACTTCACTTCCGAATTCACTAATAATCCGCATTAAGAAAATCCAACTGCTGGTTCCGATAATAAATTGCCCAATTCCGCCGAGGGAAACGCGAACCAAGTTTACCATTACGCCTATGTTCACTACAAAATCCTTCCACGCCAACCTAATTCTCGTGCTTCCGTAGAATAAAATATACAATTGGAAAATCACTGCGATTCCTCTGCCAATTGTCGTCGCGATGGCCGCGCCGGCAACACCGTATTCGGGAATCGGCCCCCAACCAAAAATAAAAATGGGGTCCAAAATAATATTGATTGCATTCGAAAGAATGAGCGTCCACATGGCCATCGCGGCATTGCCCGCGCCTCGGTACACCGCATTTATAAGAAACAGGAGCACAATCGTAAAGTTTCCGCCAAAAAGGATTTGGGTATAGCGAAAGCCTTCATCAATCAAATCCTGTTCCGCCCCCATCAGACCAAGGATTTCCTTTGGAAACATTATTCCAATAACACTTACAATTGCGGAAACAAATGTTCCCAATAAAATAACCTGCACGGTAGCTCGCTTTGCTCCTTCCGTATCCTTTTCACCAATGCGGCGTGCAACAATTGCTGTGGCGGCCATGCTTAAGCCCACGGCCAAAGCATACACTAGCGTTATCACGGATTCGGTCAAGCCAATGGTGGCAACTGCGTTCGTACTTATTTGCGAAACGAAAGCAATATCCACCAATGCAAAAATTGATTCCATGCTCATTTCCAAAATCATGGGCACGGCGAGCAGAAAAATTGCTTTTTTGATGCTGGCTTGGGTGAGGTCAATTTCCTTGCCCGCAATGGCTTCCCTTAAAAGACTGAAAAATGATTTGATGGATTGCTTAGCCATTTTTTTTTACAAAAGTGGCGGTAAATGTAGGGAGAAAAGACGCAGAAAGTAATGGGCGATTACGACATTCTAAGGGCATAAGTCTTCTATTGCAATAAATTTTTCTTGCTGTTTTCTATAATTTCCAAAATGTGTTTCCTCAAACTTTCTGGCTCAAGAATTTTGGCATAATCAGCAAACATCAAATACCAGCGCGCAAAGGAGTGTTCTACATTATGGGCGAGAAATGTCATTTCCACGCCCTCCTCTTTTATTTCCTCGGAAATAAAGCCGTGGTTTTTGAGGTCGCTTTTTATATATTTCACGATGGTTTTATCAACCAAAATGCGCACTTCGGTTTTCGGAATTTCTTTTTCCCTTTTACGGAAATCGTCCAGCGTGGCGTGCTCTTTTTGGAACGGTAAATCAGTTCGTTTTATTTCAAGCAATCTGTCTGTACGGAATTGACGGTAATCATTTCGGAAATGGCAGTACGCCAGAACATACCAATAATTATTTTCATGAAAAATGCCCACTGGCTCTAAATATCTTTCGGAAGGCCTTTCAGCTTCCAAGGATTGGTATTTCACAAAAACCTGCTTCTTTTCAGCGATGCTTTCAAAAAGAATTTCCAAGGCGTTCGGAATATTTTCATTGAAAAGATTTTCTGCAGGATTGATGATTATCTGCGATTGCAGCGCATCAATCCAGTCCTTTTCCTTTCCGCGAAGCACCGATTTCACCTTAAACATTGCCGATTCGTAATAACTTCCGAAGGACTTATCAGTAAAATGCTGCATCAGTTTTTCGGCGGCAACAAAGCTACTGGCCTCCTCACGCGTAAACATAACGGGCGGCAAGCGGTAGCCATCCATAATTGAATAACCCACGCCAGCCTCGCTGACTATTGGCACTCCCGAAGTTTCGAGTGAACGCACATCACGATATATGGTGCGGAGGCTAACGTTAAATCGATCGGCCAATTCCTGGGCCTTTACAATCTTTTTGGACTGCAATTGTATCAAGATTGCCACAATTCTGTCAAATCGGTTCAGGGTTTCGTCGCTCATATTCCAAAGATAGTATCAATTAATTTTAAATTATTTTTTTACTACTGACAAACCGCTGTCATCCGCCCCATTTAATTTTGGTATCAGAAACAACAAACATTAAAAACCTATCATTATGAATGCAACAGCACACAAAACAGCACGGGTAATTTCTTCCGAAGAACTTTTGGCTCATTATCAAGGCCATAGAAACCTAACGCGCCGAACTATTGAGGCTTTTCCCGAAAACGAATTCTTTAGTCACAGCATTGGCGGTATGCGCACTTTTGCGGAAATGGTCATGGAACTTTTGGGAATCGCGGGACCCGGAATGCAGGAAATTGTTTCGGGGAAATCGGAGCCATTGAACGAACACGTCGAGCACGACAACAGCAAAGCAAAGATTTTGGAACTCTGGGACCAAACTACCGAGCAAATTAATATGCTTTGGCCAAAAATTTCCGCAGAACGCTTTCAGGAAAACATTTTGCTTTTTGGAATGTACGAGGGCACGGTAATTTCATCCATGCTTTATTTTATAGACAATGAAATCCACCACCGTGGGCAGGGATTTGTGTATTTGCGATCGTTGGGGGTGGAGCCACCAGCTTTTTACGAAAGATAGAAATGGTTTTGGTGTTTAAAACTTCTGTTAGGGCAAATGATGAGGTGAAAAAACTTCGTCCATTGCTCAACAAATTGACTGGCCGAAATGGCCAATGGAATTTCGACTTGGAGGATTGCGACAACATTCTCCGGGTGGAAACCAAATATTTGGAGGCAAATAATATTACTACCACATTGAGAAATCAAGGATTTTATTGTGAGGAATTGGTTTAACGATTTTTCAAAATAAATTTGCGTAACCAAAAAGTTACATATATATTTGTAACCGAACAGTTACCTATACTATGAGACGAGATGTATTTCAAGCCATTGCAGACCCTACGCGGAGGGAAATTATAAATCTTCTATCTACGGAAACCCTAAACTTGAATGCCGTGGCCGAAAACTTTGAAATAAGCAGACCGGCCATTTCAAAGCATATCAAAATCCTCACGGAATGTGGGCTTATTACGATAAATCAAGAAGGCCGTGAGCGTTTTTGCAGCGCTAATTTGCAAAACTTAAAGGAAGTTGCAAACTGGGTGGAACAATATGAAGCTTTTTGGAATAGCAAATTGGATAATCTTGATAAATATCTTTCAAAAAAATAATAACATATAATCTTAACGCCATGGAACAAAAAACGCTAAAAGTAGAACGCACCTACAACGCCCCTATTTCAAAAGTATGGAACGCAATTACCGACAAAAACGAAATGAAGCAATGGTATTTTGACCTTGCCGAATTCAAACCTGAAGTAGGTTTTAAATTTGAGTTTATGGGCGGCACCGAAGAAAAGCAATACCTCCATCTGTGTGAGGTTACGGAAGTAGTGCCCGAAAAGAAAATAACCTATTCCTGGCGGTACGATGGTTATGACGGCAATAGTTATGTGACTTTTGAATTGTTTGAGGAGGGAAACAATACAAGATTGCAACTCACCCACCGAGGCTTGGAAACTTTTCCGGATAAGGATGATTTTGCAAGAAGTAATTTTGAGCAGGGCTGGGATTATTTTATGAATACCGCGCTGAAGGTTTTCTTGGAAGATTGAAAATGTCTGTTCGAGCGCAGTCGAGAACTGTCTTCAACCGTGCGACCGGCTCTGGGTGAACTATACAAATTTCAAATTGGCTGGCGCTCTTTTTATGCGAATCTGTAAATTTGGGATTTGGGATTTGAGATTTGAGATTTGAGATTTTGGATTCGTTTATTAAGCCTGCAGTTTACTATACCTATTCATATAATCCAGCGGGGTCATATCGGTTATTTTTCTGAATACGTCGCGGAAGGCTTTTGGGTCGTTGTAGCCCACGTCATACATTACTTCGTTTACGTTTTTGCGGCCTGTTTCCAATTCTTTTTTGGCGGCTTCCACCTTTACGCGCTGCATATATTCAACAACGGTGTTGCTGGTGGCCTTTTTGAATCGCCTTTCGAATGTCCTTCTGCTCAGGGCCATATCGGCGCACAGGTCATCCACGTTCATTTTCTCCTGAAAGTTGGCTTCAATGAATTCCTGCACCTTTAATATTTCATTATCCTCGTGGCCTTTTTGCCCTTTAAAAATTATAAACGGACTCTGGCTATTTCGGCTTATGTCAATTTCGAACACTTTGGAAGAAAGCACCGCCATCTCGCGCCCAGCAAACTTTTCCACTAAATAAAGATTTAGGTTTAAGGATGAATACGCCCCGCCGCTGGTATAAATCCCGTTTTCATCCGTGATTATTTTATCGTCCACCAAATTCACTTTCGGGAACATTCCGCGGAATTCATCGGCGGCAATCCAATGGGTGGCGCAGTTTTTTCCGTTTAGCAAGCCCGTGCTTGCCAATAAAAAAGCTCCAATGCAAAGACTTGCAACCTCAGCGCCATTTTTATATTGCTGCACAATCCACGGAATAAACTCTTTGTTGGTTTCGACCACCTCCTTATAATTTCCATGAATTGCGGGTATTATTACCAAATCCGTATGTTTTACTTCCTCTATGTTCGCATCGGGAATAATGGTGAAAATGCCGTTACTCAAACGCGCATCTTTATGTGTAGCCACCAATTGTGTTTGGAACAATGGCTCCTTCCCCATTCGCACCAAAAAATCATTGGTCATATTGAACATTTTATGGGTGGCCTCGAGATTGCTGAGGCTGGAATTGCCTTCCGGGACTAAGATTGATATATGTCTCATTTGTAATGTTTAATAGTGGAATTGTTTAAGTGTTTAATTGGCTTAGATTTTTGTTCCGGACTTCGCCTTTCTTTTCGCTATTTCCTAAATCCAAAGATAATTCAAAACCGTGTCGTAATCAACCCATTACATTGCCGCAAATGCACCATTTGAAACCGCCAATTCCTGAGTATCTTTACATTAGTTAGAAATATCTGAATTTATAATGGTGAATTCAGTAATTTCCAATTATCTAAAAGTCGAATAATCAAAAAATCCACTTATGGACACACCAAAATCCCAAAAACTCGAAATCATCATTCCCGCATATAGGATGCATTCCCAAAGTTTTTTCAATGCGCTGGATGGCATTACTGAAGAAATGGCACTTGAAAGAAACAACGGCCAAACCAATCACGTTGTTTGGATGGCGGGCAACTTTGTAAACTGTCGCTATTGGATGGCCAATCTGTTGGGAATGGACGAAAAAGATCCAAACGATGAATTTTTTACAGAGGCGAAAGCATTGGATGAGAAACTGGATTATCCTACTTTGGAAATGTTGTTCCAAAATTTCAAGGACATCTCACCGAAAGTGTATAAAAAACTTTTGGAAGCCACGGACGAACAGCTTTTGAAAGCGTTTTCGTTTGGAATGAACGTGCCTTTCGTGGAAGAAAATGTGCTTAACATAATTGGGATGTGCATTGGGCGCGAAGATTATCTTTTGGGCCAAATAGGACTGATGCGCAAATTACTCGGCTTGAAGGGAATGAGTTATGAAATAAACAACAAAATTGATTACTGACATTTAAAACCAAAAATTATGGCAACAAAATTAAATCCGTATTTAAACTTTGACGGAAACTGTGAAGCAGCGTTCAATCATTACAAAAAAGTATTCGGCGGAGAATTCGCCGGAAACGGCATAATGCGCTTTGGCGATATTCCGCCTTCCGAAGAAATGCCACCGCTGGCTGATGAACACAAAAACCGCGTAATGCACGTTACGCTTCCCATAGGCAGTGAGCTGTTAATGGGGTCTGATACTATGCCGGGCTTCGGCAATGGGCCGTTTAAGATTGGAGATAATACCTATGTGAGCATTCACCCAGATAGCCGGAAAGAAGCCGACCGTTTGTTTAAAGAACTATCCGAAGGCGGTGAAATTGAAATGCCTATGGAGGACCAATTTTGGGGCGATTACTTCGGCTCTTTCCGCGATCGTTTCGGCATTAGTTGGATGATTAATTTTTCTGAAGTTAGTTTGTGAGTTGGTGAATAGGTGAGTTTGTAGGCATTTTATTTATCCTTGGTTCTTAGCTTTCGCCTTTCAGTAAAAAATAATAAGTCTACTTTCTATTTATACAGGTTTAGTGTATTTTAGTAATTGCTAAAAAACTCATACCACTATGACTACTTCCTTTAGAAAATCTTCTTTTGCCGCATCCCTGCTTTTGGTGGGGATGTTGGCATTGTCATCCTGCGGCGCTGGCAAGACCATTGCCTGTATCGATAAAACCAAAATAAGCGATGGTCCGTGCACTATGGAATATAATCCGGTGTGCGGCTGTAATGGCGTCACGTACGGCAACCCTTGCACTGCGGATCGTGCAGGAGTTACGAGCTACGCCGAAGGAGAATGCGCCAAAAAATAAATATCGCCAACTTCGAAGTTGCATTAAAATATACCCGAACTGGGGGCTAAATGCAGCAATCATAAGCTTGGCCCTCACTTTCAACAGACACCAACAAAAAATCCTGCGGGCTTACCCACAGGATTTTTTTTGTAGAGATTACCTACTAACTGTTTCGGCTATTGTCCTGTGCGTCGTGGCCTTCCGTTTTTACAATTTTATTATAAATTCCAAAAAGTAGAAACGGGGCTACCCACTGCCCAACAAATAATGCCGTTTGTTTTTTGCCCATTGCATGCAGGGCGAGGGAAACGCCCATTGCGGCAGTGGAGGTCCACAAAAAGACATCGGACGGCAATTTTGCAGTTTCGTCCTCAATTTTTCTAGCCACAGGACCTTCCCTGTGTTGTTGCTGTTGTTTGTTTGAATTTTCCATAGTATATATTTTTATGGATAAAGTTGAAGATATTCTGGGTTTCTATTGGACTGTATCAAATTCAATTTTGAACGAAAAAATAAATGGACAATAAAGGAACGTTAAATTTTAAGCTACCATCGAGAAATGCGCGGATTTTGTCCTTTTAAACTAACTATTTTTTAAGTAGACAAAACCGAATTGCAGATTTACATGGCAAGGGGCAGCAAGGCTTCAAAATTTAAATTATGAAGAAGTCTTTTTAAGGTTGAACCATTAATTAAACCAATATTCGCTAATAATATTATAGCCCGCCCTTTCAAATGCCTGCAGCATTTTCCGTCGCAAAGATTCATCTTTGGCATCGCGCCCAAGTTCCGTGAAAAACAAATGCGATGTATTTTTACGCGTCTCCAAAACAGCTCCGTCCCTATCCTTTATTATATTAACTTCCTGTACGGAACCTTCATTGGCGGTAAACAGCACATTCATATCCTTTATAAATGCTTCAATATCGTGTATGGAAACTTTTCTATAGGAATATAGAATTTCCTCCGGCGCGCTTTCGGACCGTATTATAAATGCCGCACTTAGGGTGTCATTTTTAATTTGGAACGGTTGCAGTAGCACGGGCATATCAACTGCATCCTTACCATACATTTTTTGTTCCCTTAGAAATTGTTTATAGAGCAGGTCGGTAATTTTTTCTGTTTGGGAAAAGCTTGCAGTGCTAAAAAGCACTCCTAATAATAACATCAATAATCTCATAATGCACACTTTGGTTATCCGTCAAAACGGTTTTTATTGTTTTTGAAATTGCGACCCTCCCTTTTCAGCCGTTTGGCCTTATTTGTTTTCTCGTTTCTGTTTTCGTCACTCTTAAAATACATACAGCTCCTTGCCAGAGTTGAACCTTGCTTCACCATCATTCCATTGTACGGGCAATATTCCAAACCGCAATCGTGTTTGGAATACGCTCCAAAATTCCGATGCTTTATTTGTTTGCCATTCAATATTTTCTGTTGGTTTTCCCGTACCGTTTGCCAGCGCTGGCGCTGTTCCTGTTCCGTAAGTTCTTCGCCCAAAGCGGAAACTTTTATAAAGGTGTCGGGATCCTTAAGTTGAAGAAAATCGAAGGTCTTTTGAAAGAACCGATGGGCGAAATCCCGAACCTCAATACGTTCAGCCATAGAAAGCGTTTCATTCTCCAATAAAGAACGGTATAGACCCAAAGTGTTGAAATCGGAATATAGTTTATGATTTTCGATAAGCTCAAAATAAGTTTCCTTTGGCAATTGGTTAAAGGGTTTTCCTATGTGCATTTGGCTAAGCTTTTTAATTTGAATGATAGAAATTAGGCGTGTCCCAAACCGCAGTTGCGAAGGAAGATCGCTATTATTGATGTTATAACCACTTCATAATTAAGGAAATTTAACGCCTAAAATAATAGTTTATTTTTAACTATATACGCGGTTCCGGGGTTATTTTATGATCGGCTTATTTTCTTCAACACTGCTATTCTTCAACAGAGCATTATCAATACCCCAACTAAGTTTTTGGAATCTCTCCCGCTACCTATCGGGAGAAATATGTTTCCTCCATTAAAGAGGCCAAGTAAACAAAAAAGGACAACTCCGAAATGTTAAATGAAACTTTTTCAATGAATTCATCAACAGTGATTGCAGTTTAGAATTAGCGGCAATAATTCCAGATGCCAGACCACTACAACAATTGCCATTCCGCTCTCACATTTTCCTTCGCCTGTTTTTCAAACCTATCATGGAACTGATCGGTTTTATAAATGCGGTCCATTCCCAGGAAATGCGCTAACACCTTTTTGCGCCCAGCATTAAAAACTGTATCGGAATAAATGGCATATTCCTTTCGCAGCTGTTTCATATATACGGAATACAACCCCCACGGCTGCCCCAGAATGGATAGATCGGCATCGGTAAAATAATTGGTGTCGCTGTCAGAAGATGGAAGATGACCCTTGGTTGCCAGAATCATTTCAATACATTTCTCAAGTTGTTCCTGTGGCAACGAAAGCTCCAAAAGCCGTTCCCTTGCAAGCACAGCACTTTTTTCCTCATTATCACTTTGCGAAGGGTTGTAAACAATATCGTGATAAAATAGAGCAAACAAAACCGCATCCCAATCCGTTATATTTGATTTTACTTTTTCCAATTGTAGATACATATTTTCCAAATGGGACATCGTGTGGTAATGGCGGGAATCTTCAGAATAGCATTGGTTCAGCTCCGTCCACAGGCCTTGAACGATAGGTTGGTTTGAAGTGTATTTTTGGCAGAGGTGGGTGAAAATTTTTCTTATGTCCGTTTTCATAGGTAGATAATTCCTGTGTAATTTACAAACTTAAGAGTTTGCACAAACCTTCAAGATAAAATCACCCAATCTTATTCACCCATTCAAAAAACGAGGTTCTATCCGGTTCCAAGCCCGCTTTCACCCTTGCAGCCTCCTGTTGCAACTGCTGTTGGGTTTTTCTGCGTAGGTAGTAGCAACCTTCTTTCTTACAAATAATGAACTCTTTAAACTCAGGGTAATTCTCAGGCATATAGATCAACTTTGCCATCGGTATCTTTATTTAAGTATAATACAAATAGAAAAACCCTCTCTCATCCAGACGGACAAGAAAGGGAATTCCTTTTTCCTTTAGGCTAAGGTCAATACCTTTAAAGCATTGTCACTAGCTAACTCATAAAATGTACTTCCCAGTTCCTGGTAAAATATTATACCACCGGCAACCACATTGGTAACCTCCAGAGGCAGGGCACTGCCAATGGCAAAGTCCACCGTAAGAACAGTATCACTTGCCGTTTCACTGTTCAGCGGAATATGGCCACTGTAACTGATGAGGCCCTTTCCATCATACTCCTCATCCGTAGGCGAATATCCCTTAGTGGCGGACTCATACTCATAGTTACTCACAAGGCCCGAAGCCAGTAACAATCTAAAGTGGGTAGCCCCCTCAGGCGCAGTTACGGAAAAGTCTGGATTAAACGGTGGTATGGTCCACGTTACCGAATCGCGATTCGCGTTAACCACAGGCGCAGCAAAAGGCGCATAAAAGCGCGAACTGAAAGCACACTTCACATTGAACTCAAAATTCTTGAGCTGAACCGTATGGTCAGAAATTGCCACGGGACGTTCTCCTCTCGCTCCAGAATCCATATCCAGTATTCTGTGCATAACCTTCGAAAGTCGGCTGGAAATCCTGCTGTCCCCCAACTTTTTAACTACCCCGCTAAAAGCAGTTCTAAAACCCTTTCCCGCACTGGCGCTTCCGCCAAACTCCATCATGTTTTCCCGCGTCCTCTTGTATTTCGGATCAGTCATGATTCTGTCTTTGCTTACCCCGCCAGCGGAGCGAACAAGGTTTTTACCGTCTTGTTTGTAGAAGGTCAACCCCTCCAGGGTTCCTTCAATCTTAATAAAGCTCGTATTACGTGCCATAATTTAAAAATTTAGGATGCCTGTTATTTTTTTAAGGCATCAGATTAAACAATTTATTAAAAACTGAAATCGCGACTCTCAATTCAAAAAATAGCAGATAACATTTCGTTATCGGGGGGAAAAATATTTCGCTCTCTAGGGGAAGAAATTTTTTATGCCAAGGCACAAGTAGTTGAAAACGAGCCGACAAAGTAAAATTAGAAAATCGGATTTTCCAAATTTATTTTCATTTTCGCCGGTTCAAAAAAGAGGGTTACTACGTAAAGGGTCCAAAACTTTAACATTTTGGGGCAGTTTTTTACCTCCGATTTTTCGGGTTTTTTTAAAAAATGAGTTAGAAAACGCATGTATTTTGCATACCAAACAACAGGCAAAAAATTGAACGTCCCCAACTAACCTGATGGTGAAAATTTAGAAACTTTTTCACTTCCTGATAAAATAAAACTTATTGCTAAAATGCTGTCCCGTCGAGCGCAGCCGAGACCTCCTGCTCCATCGTAATGCCTAGCCTACACCTAGGCAAAAACAGCCGAAATAGAACATTTACTGATTTTAAATTAGCAAAGATACAATAACTCTACGCTCATAAAACTTAATTAAGAATTTACTACTTTAGCCATTTTGCATATTAATTACAAACCTCAGAATAATTTGAAATTATGAAAACATTTAATATGAAAAATAGGAAATTATTACAATTAGCGGAGAAAATGTAGAATGAGATTTATAGATTTATTCGCAGGACTTGGAGGCTTTCATAAAGCATTGCACGAACTTGGACACGAGTGTGTATTTGCAAGTGAACTCGACCCTGTATTAAGAGATACCTACAAAAAGAATTGGGGTAAAGACATTAACATTCACGGTGACATTAGGAAAATTGTCAAAGACGATATTGACTTAATTCCTGATCACGATATATTATGTGCAGGTTTCCCTTGTCAGCCATTTTCAAAAGCGGGTAAACAACTTGGACGAGAGGACGACAGAGGAACGCTTTTTGACGAAATTGTGAAAATTCTTGAAGCTCGAAAACCTAAATATTTCATCTTAGAGAATGTTCGATTCATTGCCAAGCACAATAACGAAGAAACTTGGAAAGCAATGAAAGTTGAGTTTGAGAGATTAGGGTATCAAGTTGACCATAAAGACTATTCCCCTCACGACTTTGGTATTCCACAACATAGACAAAGAATATTTATTGTTGGCTCATTAGGAAAAAATGCACTCGACGATTTTAGTTTTGACAAGGTCGATAAATACAAAAAAAATGTTGTTGAACTAGAAAATTTCATTGAGCAGAACCCAGTTAGTGCAAAACAACTACCTAAATCAAATCAAGATTGCATACAACTTTGGCAAGACTTAATTGATGCTTTACCAAAAGAGGTAAAAATCCCAGGTTTTCCAATTTGGGGAATGGAATTCGGAGCAGACTATCCATTTGAAGAACAATATCCTCATTTACTTTCTGAAACAGAATTGGGCGAATACAAAGGAAATTTTGGGATTTCATTAAAAGGAATGACCAAGGAAGAACAATTAGCAAATCTACCAAGCTACGCAAGAGTTGTAGATGAGTTTCCTGATTGGAAACAAAGATATATTAAGCAGAATAGGCAATTTTATAAAGACAACAAAAAGTTCATAAAAGAAGCGGTAACGCAAATTTCAAAGTTGCCATCTCAAAGTTGGCAAAAGTTAGAATGGAACGTTGGAGACAGTGAACGGAAAATTCATAATTATCTCTTGCAATTCAGAGCTTCAGGAATTAGAATTAAAAAGCCTGATTTTTTCCCTTCTCTAGTTTGTACAAACACGCAAATTCCAATTATCGGTTGGGAAAACAGATACATTACAAAAAAGGAAGGATTGAAACTTCAATCTTTAACAGGTTTAAAACTACCCGAAAACGACAATGCAGCTTTCAAAGCTTTAGGAAATGCTGTAAATGCCAAAATTGTAAAGCTCATTGCTATTCAGCTTTTGGTTAAAGAAAAGAAAATAAATGGAGTTGCGAAGCAACTCCATTCGTCTAATTCATTATCCAAATCCTATGAGCCAGCAAAATAAAGTAAGTATTCGTCCACAAGTTACTATGCTCTCTGTCCTCAAGCACATAGAATATGAGACTTGGTATGCATTGGCTGAATTCATTGATAATGCAGTTGATAGTTATCTAAAAAACAAACAGATTTTAAAGCAAGTTGAAGGTGATGATTTTGTGCTTGAAGTAAGAGTTGAAATCAATGAACCTGAAAACAGAATCACCATAAGAGATAATGCAGGTGGAATTGGAGAACCCGATTATTCAAGAGCATTTCGAGCTGCGGAAGTTCCACCTGATAATTCAGGTCTTTCTGAATTTGGAATGGGTATGAAATCAGCAGCTTGTTGGTTTGCTGATAATTGGTGTGTTACATCCACAGCATTGGGAGAAACACAGTTGAAGAAGGTTTCTTTCGATATGAAAAAGATTTTTGAGGATAAGTTAGAGGAGTTGGATGTTGAAATTAAATCTTGCGAGAAAAACCATCATTTCACTATCGTAGAGTTATTTGATGTAAACAGAATGCCACGAAGAAAAGGCGTGGGGAAAGTAAAAGACCATTTGCGAAGCATTTACAGAGAATTTATTCGTAGAGGTGTTTTAAGGTTAACATTGAACAATGAGGAATTAAAATTTGATGATCCAAAAATCTTGAATGTTCCTCAATATGATAAACCAGATGAAGACTCTATTCTGTGGCGGAAGGAAATTGATTTTGAATTAGAAAAAGGTTTAGGTGTTCAGGGTTTTGTTGCGATTCGAGAAAAAGCCTCTACATCAGAAGCAGGTTTTGCACTATTTCGCAGAGGGAGGGTAATAGAAGGGAGTTTCGACAGCGGTTTTAGACCTGATTTCATTTTTGGAGCTCCAAACAGCTATCGTTATCAAAGAGTCTTTGGAGAACTTCACTTAGATGGATTTAGTGTAAACTTTACTAAAAAAGGAATTCAGTGGGATGAAAATCTAGAGATTTTCCTAAGACTACTGAAAGATGATATTAGCTCCAAAGACTTTCCATTACTGCAACAAGCAGAACAATATCGCGTAAGAGCAACTGAAAAAGAATACAAAACAGCAACCAAAGCTCTTGACGAAACCGTTAATGATTTTCAAAAGAAAGCATCGCAAGCCATTGCAGATGTTGTTAATTCAATGACAGTTTCCGAGCCCGAAGAAAAGATTGAATTAACCAAAACCCAAAAAACACTTCATAGAGAATTTGACATACGCTTTAATAAAGTCGATTGGAAAGTTTCAATTGAACTTTCATACGACCCTTCGTTAACTGAACTAATTGAAGTTGGAGATAGATTTATTAAGGATGGCTTGTTTGAAGATAAAGTAAGAAAAATAGGTATTAGGCTTTCTTTGACTCATCCCTTTATGATTGAGTTTGCAGGCGTAGATAACAGCAAAATAGAACCTATTTTGAGAATTGTGGCAGCTTTTGGACTATCCGAAATAATTGCAAAAGACAGCTACAAAAATCAAGGAGAGGTGCGGAGAAATTTTAATGAGTTAATATCTAATCTCTCAAAATAATACAGATATGACGGAAATAATCGAAATACAGAATCAAAACCAAAATGGAGGTTGGCAACCATTTGTAGGTGATGAAACTAGTGAACTTTTGCGAAGTAAAGGTTTTACTAATTCTGATAGAAGTTTAAATCAAAGTGGCGAAAGAATATTGGATGAAACATACAGAATTATGCAGGTGTGTGGTAATCCTAATGACCAAACCAATAATGAAACAGGAATTGTAATTGGTTATGTCCAAAGTGGAAAAACTCTTTCTTTCACTACTCTGACTGCATTAGCTAGAGATAACAACTATCAGATTGTAATTGTAATTGCAGGTGTTTCAACTAATCTTGTAAATCAGTCAACACAGCGATTAGCGGACGATTTAAGATTAAACACTCGCTTTGATAGAAAATGGACATTACTCCAAAACCCCAACAGCTACCAAGAAGCTGAAACAATTGAAACAACACTTGCCCAATGGGCTGACCCAACTTTTCCAAAAGAAAGATGTAGAACATTGCTTATTAGTGTAATGAAAAATACATCTCATTTGAACAATTTGGTAAATATAATCGTGGGTCAAGACCTCACAGGAGTACCAACTTTGATAATTGATGATGAAGGAGATCAAGCAAGTCTAAACACTAGGGCAAGATGGGCAGCACGACAAAATCTTGATATAGAAAGTTTAACTGAAAATCAAGTTTCAACTATTTACCGAAGAATAAACGCACTTCGCAATGTTTTTCCACATCACACATTTTTACAATACACCGCAACACCACAGGCAAATCTATTCATAAATATAATGGATAGACTTTCGCCTAATTTCATAAAACTTTTAACTCCCGGACCTGATTACACAGGCGGAATTGATTTTTTTAGAAATAATCCAAATCTTATTTCTGAGATACCACCAAATGAAATTCCTTCTACAACCAATCCGCTTTTTGAAATCCCTGAGAGTTTAAAAAGTGCATTGCAGCTTTTCTTTTTAGGTGTAGTTGCAGGAGAAATGCAAAACAATCACAGGAACAGAACAATGCTTGTACATCCTTCAAGATTACAAGGAGACCACAACGAATTTATAAATTGGATAAGAAACACTTGTAATAGTTGGCAAAGGTTACTTTCAGGTATTGATGACGAAGACAGAAGAGAACTAATTGACGAATTCAGAACTTCATATAATCAATTGCAAATGACCGTTTCGGATTTACCTAGTTTTGAAACGTTAACAGGAAATGATTTAATTCACGCTTTACGCTACACTCAAATTGTTGAAGTCAATTCCCGAAATGGAGCAACTCCACAAATTCCTTGGAATGATTTTTACTCTTGGATATTAGTAGGCGGTCAATCAATGGATAGAGGATTTACTGTTGAAGGTTTGACCGTAACTTATATGCCGAGAAATATCGGTACAGGAAACGTTGATACAATACAACAGAGAGCAAGATTTTTTGGCTATAAAAGACGGTATTTAGGCTATTGTCGTGTTTTCTTAGACCAAGTAACTATTGATGCTTACAATTTTATCGTAGAACACGAAGAAGATGTAAGAAATAGACTTTTAAAATTCCATTTGGATGATAGACACCTAAACGATTTGGACAGAGTAGCTCTACTTAACCAAATGTTGAACCTAACTCGAAGAAACATAATATATGATGATTTAGATAGAAGTACTTTTGGAAATGATTGGTATAGAATTAGAGCTCCTCACGATACTATCGAATATATTGAACAAAATAGACAGGCTGCATTTGATTTTATAAATTCATTTTCTAGGTTTTTTAGTGAAGATTCGGGAGATAATAGGAGAACAATTGAACAACGTAATTTGGTCGCACGTCTTACTCTAAAGGATTGCTACGACAATCTGCTTTTGAGAATGAAGTTTACCAGAGAGACAGATTCGGTCAATTTTTCGCTATTGAGGAGTATCATAAAACAATATATTGATGAAAATCCAACTGAAGAATGTGTTGTATATTTAATGAGTGCCAATTCAACTATAAACTGGCATAGTGGTATTCGTAAGTTGGATAGAAATGATGAAATAAATCCTTTATTTCAAGGTTCTAACCAAAATACAGGATATTTAGGAGCAAGGGAAATTAAAGAGGAAAATATTGTGAGTATACAATTATACCTACTTGATTTTAGATCAACTGATTATACGAATGTATTACTTCCTGCAATTTGGATTCCTGAACATATGGGGGCTGATTTAATAAGGCAAGTATGAAAATAATTGACCTGTTCGATTCTCTAAGCTTGCCTGAAAATGATATCAAGGTTTTCAATGCAATTCCCATCCCCGAATACCCAAATTTTCGAGTTGCAATTGACTTTGAAGGAAATGCAGTTTTATTACTTTCTGTATCAAAAAGAATTAAGGACTTTAGTCTCAAAAATTTTCGCCTAAAATATTTGCAACTTGAACAAAATCTTGAATGTAAAATTTATGAGAATGACTCCTTTAAACTTCAAACATTTACTGTAGTTACATTCCGTTGCAGTGATAGAAACTTGCAAGAATACTTTCTGAGAATATCTGAAACACTTGTAAATACAGTTGGGCCGAATCCAACTCAACAACAAGTAATTGACTCGCTCAAAAAGTTTGTTGAAGTATTTAAAACTTTGACAGATTCTCCAACAAATACAGTAAACGGACTCTGGGCAGAATTATTTTTAATTGAAAACTCAAGCAATCCAAAGGAGCTCATAAATTATTGGCATAATCTACCAGAGGAAAAATTTGATTTTAATGCAGGAACAGAAAGAATTGAAGTTAAAAGCAGTTCAAACTTTGAGAGAAAACATATTTTCTCAGCAGAACAGTTAAATCCACCGTCTGATACACAAGTTTTAATTGCTTCGATTTTTTTAAAGCAACACAGTTCAGGGAATAACATTCAGTACTTAATTGATAGAATTTCTAAAAAGATTGATTACAACTTTGAGATAGTTGACAAGCTAAATACGATTGTTTTTAGAACGCTTGGAAGTTCTTTAGAACATTCTATTGGAGTAAAATTCGATTATGACATAGCTCAACAGTCATTATGTTTTTACAAACATCAGGACATTGACAAAATAGAGGAAGTTTATATTCCAAACAATGTGTCCGAAGTGAAATATAAATCTGATTTGACCAATATTGAACCATTAGAATTAAGTAGTTTAAAAAAATTCAATAAACTATTTCCATATATCAATCTTTAAAATAAATAAAAATGGCTCTAATAGGAAATATAATTAAAGAAAATAAGGATCAAATAAACCTTCGATCGGGAGAAGTTGTTTGTGATATAATAATCGAGAAAGATTATTTACAATTAAGAACTTACGCTATGGGCGATATAGAAAGAGAGAGAGGTAGTAAACAAAATATCCAACTTTCTAAAGAAAAAGCTAAAGAGATCATAACAATACTGGAGCAATTTATCAATTCTTGAATTTATTCAGAAATTCATATACACTTTACCTCCCCAGTACCGCGCATTTTCAACGTCTGACCCACAACAGCAAGGGTTCCTTCTCCCCCTCTGGGAAATATTTGCAACTCATGCCACCAACAAGATGCCTCGCCGCCTATTTATCATAATTTCCCATAATAAAGTTTACCATTATCCCTACTTTAGAGGTATGTTCGGCAAGAAACCACAAACCTGAAAACAAATCATTATTACAACTATATGAAAAAGCACAATTACCAAACAAAAGTAGAGTGGACAGGCAACCAAGGCAGTGGCACTTCCAACTATAATTCCTATAACAGAAACCATACAATAACGATGGTGGGAAAATATGCCAGTATCAATGGTTCATCGGATCCCTCCTTTATGGGCGACAAAACACGCTACAATCCCGAAGAACTGTTTCTATCTTCCCTATCCACCTGCCATATGCTTTGGTATCTGCATCTATGTTCAACAAACAAAATTATAGTCACTGAATATATTGACAATGCCACAGGAGTAATGGAAGAAACCAAAAACGGAAGTGGCAGGTTTACCCAAGTAATCCTCCATCCAAAAGTAAAAATTATGGATGGCACCATGATTCAAAAGGCTAATGAATTGCACAGCGAAGCCAACAAAATGTGCTTTATTGCCAATTCTTGTAATTTTAAAATAGAGCATCTGCCCAGTACGATTAGCGGATAGATTATGGATTGTTGGATTGTTGGAATATTGGATTTTTTGAATAGTGCATTTTTGGCTTTTCGAAAGCACTACAACGTGAAAGCCTAGGTGTGCTAATAGAGATCGAATCAAGCTCAAAACACCAAGACCTAAAACCTAAGATGTAATCTCCAACAAACATAATCAATGCACCCCAATGAATAATGCGGGTATTAAATTTTACAAAATCTTTATATCCCATTCCATAACTTTACATAAAAAAGTTGGCCACACTCACTTTCTCCCGGCAATCCTTAAATAGCCAATACCTCATAAGTATTGCGGCAACCCTCCTTCTTTCCGTTGGCTGTTATTTTATGGTTGAGTTTATAGGCTATAGAACCGTAGCGCTTGTTCTATTGCTTTTGGTTTCTCTACTCGCCATGGTATTTAAAATATACCCGGTGATGGTCACGGCCTTTTTAAGCGCCCTTATCTGGAACTTTTTGTTCATTCCGCCTACACTAACTTTCCATATTGGCACCCCAGAGGATTTTTTGATGTTTCTTATGTATTTTGTCGTGGCACTCATCAATGCCGTCCTAACCTATAAAATCAGACAGTTTGAGCGTAAAAAAAGGGTGGAGGATGAAAAAACCCAAACTATCAAGCTTTACAACACACTCCTGAATTCCCTAAGCCACGAATTGCGTACGCCCCTTGCCACTATCATAGGTGCAATTGATACCATTAAGGATTCGGCAAATCAAATTTCGGAAGCCAATAAAAAAGAACTTTACACAGAAATTGAAATCGCCAGCTTTCGGTTGAACCGGCAAGTGGAAAACTTGTTGAATATGAGCAGGCTCGAGGCGGGAACACTCAAGCCAACATATGATTGGTTTGATGTAAATGAACTTGTTTTCAATACCATTAAACAGAATCAAGAAAGCCAGGAATCGCACAATATTCTATTTCATCCGAATGAACAATTGCCCCTCATAAAAATTGACGGTGGCTTTATTGAAGTTATTTTGCACAACCTCATCCACAATGCCCTCCAGCATACCCCGAAAAATGCAAGAATTTTTATAGATGTTTTGTATCGCCAAACCCATTTGGTTATTACCGTCAGCGATGAAGGCAGCGGATTTCCAAAAGCCGAAATAGATTTTGTATTTGATAAATTCTATAAACTTAATGGCACGGCAAGTGGCGGTACGGGGTTGGGGCTCTCTATTGTAAAGGGTTTTACAGAGGCTCTTAACGGCAAGATTTTCTTGGAAAATTGCCATAATGGCGGTGCAAGATTTACGATTGAAATTCCCGTTGAAACTGCATCAATACTCGAATTAGATTCTAAAAATGAACAAAACTGAAATTCTTATTATTGATGACGAACCTCAAATTCGGAAACTGCTCCAAATTAATTTGGAAAGCAATGATTATAGAGTGATACTGGCCAGCACAGGGAAAGAAGGATTAATTCTTGGCGCCAGCCACCCACCAGATCTGGTGTTGTTGGATCTTGGTCTACCCGACACCAGCGGGCACGAGGTTCTCAAAAAATTTAGGGAATGGTACAACAACCCTATAATTATCCTATCGGTACAGAATAATGAAACAGATATTGTTTCAGCCCTGGATAATGGTGCTACAGATTATTTGTCCAAACCTTTTCGCACTGGTGAGTTGTTGGCACGCATCCGCTCCGCCATAAAGCGCCACCACGCTACCGACAATCAAACCATCCTCAATTTCGGCCCTTTGGAAATAGACCTTGTTTCAAGAAGGGTAAGAAAAGGGGATGAGCCATTAAAATTGACTTCCACCGAATATAACCTTTTGGCAATCTTTGCAAAAAATGAGGGAAAAGTGCTCACCCATCAATACATCCTGCGCGAAATATGGGGTTTTGGATACCAAACGGAAACACAGTATTTGCGGGTATTTGTAGCATCCCTTCGTAAAAAGATAGAGGAAAACCCCAACAGTCCGAAGCACGTTATTACCGAAAGTGGTGTGGGGTATCGATTCCAATAATCTTTATAAAATTTTTATATAGCCTACCCAAACCTTTATATTCCACTTATCCCATTCATTGGAACTTTGCACCATAAAAGTTACAACTATGAAATGGGATTTTTTTTTGATGAAAAACAAGCCATTTCCCTTAAAGAATTAAAACAATCCACAATTCAATGAACAAAACAATCGTAAAACAGGTAGCGAGCCTTCAGATAATTTTGGGAATTGTAATGACTATTCCGGCCATTATGGCGCTTATATACGAAGAATGGTACTCGCTTGTAGGGTTTTTAATTTCCGGAATCTTTACAGCTGGTGTTGGTTTTTTGTTATATTCTCTTTCAAAAGAAACCCGTGAGCCAGAATACAAACATGCCCTCATAATTGCTGCGCTGGGGTGGCTTATGATTATTGTGGTGGGTGGTCTTCCCTATTTCGTGATTGCCCAGATTACGCCTAACGAGGTAATGCAAGCATTTGTTCCGCAAGGCTTTAATTATCAATCCAGTTTAATATATTTTACAAACCCGCTACACTGCATCTTTGAAAGCACCAGCGCTTTTACCACCACGGGGCTTACTATGGCGGTTCACGAACCTTCAGTAGGGAAAGCTGTTCTTTTCTACAGACATTTTTCACAATGGGTAGGTGGTGCTGGTTTTATCGTAATGGCACTGGCCGTGTTTAGGCAAATTCCAGGGCAGGGCAATATGCTGCTCTACGGTTCAGAAGCAAGCGGCACCAAATTGAAAACAACAGTAATACAAACGGCACGCTCTATTTGGAAAGTCTATTTTTTTGTTACCGCCTTAATGATCCTTTACATAGCAGTGGGAACGCATTTTATACTACCGGAATACCCGCTTTCAGAAAATATTTTTGATGCCATTAACCACGCTATGGCCGGCCAATCTACTGGTGGTTTTAGTACGTTGGATGATAGTATTGCTGGGTATCAATCCATAAAAATGGATATGCTTTTTATGTTGCCGATGCTCCTGGGCGGCCTTTCCATTCCATTTCTTTATCGTTTCATCTTTATGAAAAAATATAGTGAGCTATGGACGGATATCCAAACCCGCGCAATGATTATTGTTTCCATCTTAGGAGGCGCAATACTCTCGTTATTGCTCTATAATTCCGATAAAGTAGCAAATCCTGTGCGGGAAGGTATCTTCCAGTTTTTGAGTGCCTTGACCACTACGGGCTGGCAAACCTCGAACATAAATGCCTGGGATGACCTTTCAGTACTTTTTATTGTGGTAGGCGCCATGCTCGTGGGGGGTTCTGCGGGAGCTACAGTTGGTGGAATTAAAATAATCCGTGCACTTTTAATTCAAAAGGGGCTGCGCTGGCACATCAGTAAAATATTTCTTTCAAAGAATACGGTAAAGGCCGTAAAATTCAACAATCAAATTATTTTTTCTGAAGAAATGAACGCTGAACTTGCTCGCGCAGGCATCTTCACGCTCATCTATATTCTCTTCGTGTTCATATCATCACTTGTCACCGTCTATTTTATGTCCTCAGATTTTACACTTGCCGACGCCATTTTTGAATCGGCATCAGCGCAAGGCACCGTAGGGCTTTCCACAGGAATAACCGATCCCTCTATGTCGCCTGTTCTTGAAACCATATACATCATCCAAATGTGGGCCGGACGCATAGAAATCATTCCCGTTTTGGTGCTTATAAGAGTGCTTTTTTACGGGACAAAACCGAGAATAATTTAATCTTAAAAAAAATGAATATGCATTTAATAATTGTAGGTTCTGGACGCACCGGAAAACATGTAATACAGGCCGCCATAGACGATAACCAAGAAGTATATGTTATTGAAAAGAATAGGGACTTGGCCAATTGGACAGCCGCAAAATTTGATTGTGTAGTCATAAACGGCGATGCCACCAGCTTTGAAATTTTAAGGGAAGCAAAAGCCGAAAATGCCGATGCCATTATTGTTACCACAAATGATGATTCGGTAAACGCACTGGTAATTCTTTTAGCAAAAGAAATGGGCATAAAACGGTTGGTTAGCTCTGTAAACAATGACGATCTGCTTCCCGTTTTTGGTCATTTAAATATTGACACGGTAGAAAATCCGTACAGATTGAACGGAAAATATCTATACCGGGCAGTGCAAGGCCCAAACGTAAAGGAATTTCTGGAATTGGGTGATGGCTATGAGTTGCTGGAGTTGGTGGTGGAACAATTATCCTCTGTTGCAAATAAACTTGTAAAGGATTTGAACAGGGAAAAAATACTCCCAAAGGATTCTTCATTTATATTGGTGAAACGCAACAATCAAATTATAATTCCCGAAGGCGAAACACGCATTTTCGTGAATGATATTGTGGTAGTCCTTTCCAAGAAGAATAATGTGGGAGCAGTTTCTGAAATATTTGGCGGTGTATGAACCTGTTCCAAACATTTCAATGATTGTGTGCCTAACGTATGGAAGTCACATTCAATGGCAAAAGCATATCCAGACTCCATGTGAACCCGAACCTTAAACTATCAAAATTTGTGGACCACTGTTGTCTGCACCTCTTTAAGATATTGAAGACCTATTATTCCCGTCAATAATCTAAAGATAATTTTATAGTCGGCCATCTCCGCACTTCCTACTTATCTCCTCCGCATTTCCCCCGCATATGCTCCCGATGTCCTCGGGTGATCAACCCAATTTTTAACACTTTCTCACTTTCCCTTCCTACAAAACTCCAATAGCCATCATAAAGCCATAACAATTTTACTGAACAAGCTCTATTGCAATCCATCAGTGTATCCCGTCCTTTCTCTTCAGCACAGCCATCACTTCCTCCGTGATGCAAACAATAGATAGGCCCCCAAAACCCCAACTCCCGTTAACACCAACGCTTTGGTGGTGCGGGAAGGCACGGGCAGCATGGTCTCCCCATACACCCGCATTGGAGCATCGGAAGGCCTCAGTACATTCCCGTTGGTATCGGTCGCTGCCTGCTTCTTCATCATTAATCTCAAGGCTGCCGAATTGGTATTCACAATAGCCTTTGGAAAGAAGCCATACAACGTTTTAAATATGGCTGCGGACCAATCCGTAAAGGCGCTCTTCTTAGGGTGCTTCGCCATCTGCACCATTGCGGCCGCTAGTTCGCGAGGGTCCGAAGCCATTGGGGGCACCTTAAAATCCAAGCCGTTATATTTCGCAGAGTGCATATTGCCCGTGGAACGTTGAATACTCGGGTAAAGGGCGCACACGTGAATGTTCTTGGCATCGCTCACCTCCCCCTGCAAGGTCTCCACCAACCCCCGAATTCCATATTTTGAAGCGGAATAGGCCGCCCCGTAAGGCGCAGGCATCCATCCTCCTATGGAAATATTATTGATCAGCACCCCATACCCCTGCTTCCGAAAGATAGGCAGCACAAAACGGGCCCCGTGCATATAACCCAACAGATTGGTTTTTATCACTTGGTCCAGCGTTTCAACAGGCATATCCTCAAACTTTCCCGTCGCCATTACGCCCGCATTGTTTACCCAAACATCAATACGGCCGTTATATTCCAACGCTTTTTCTGTCAAGAGCTGCACTTCCTTCGCTACGGACATATCGGTGGGGACGGTCATGGCCACAGCGCCCAATTCCAGACAGCGCATTGAGGCCGTTTCCAAGGCTTTCTCACCGCGCGCGGCAAGGACCAAATGACATCCTTCCTGGGCAAATGCTTCGGCTGCCGCAAGTCCCACTCCGCTGGAAGCCCCTGTTATTACTACTACTTTGCCCTTTAGGCTATTTGTTCTACTTTGAATGCTGGACATAATCTGCTAATTTTAAAAATTGCCGCACATAAGTTACAGTATTTTTGAAGGGTGGATTTTCACTTTTAATAATTCTTAACAGAAAATATGGTGATTACAAATCCACTAACCTCGTTGAATTAAAGCACCACATTCTATTCAACATTCAATTTTTTCCAGAATACTATAAAAGATTTATAAATTGATTAACAGTACCTTGCAAGTTGTTTGCGTTTGGATGGTGTAATTTTATAGGAAAAGTACTAAAACTATAAGCCATGAAAAATTCAGAAAACAATCCCAAATTCAAGCCACAACAAGCACCGAATAAAGGTAAAAAAACCGAAGAAGAGGAAATAGATGAACAATTGGAGCAAACTTTTCCCGCCAGCGATCCGCCATCCTATTCCCAACCCGGGAATGATTTGGATAAAAAGAAAGAGAAAGAATCGTAATTGTACGGAGTAAGCAAAGCGCCATACAGGCAAGGATTAAGGAAGGAAACGACAACAAAGCGTTTCCTTCTTTTTTTGGAAGTGAACGCAACTACTCCACTAATGGTAGAATGAAGAAGTTTCCGATTCTAAATCTGTCTATATTCACCCGGCATTTTATGTTCCTATCCCTCTTTGTAGAATAATTTTATACTGTCTGAACCAGTTTATCGTCCCCGAAGTTTAGCCAAATCAATTCGCGATACCACATGTCCCGCAACGGCTGCAGTTTTTGACAGGGTATTCCCAGCCCATTTTAATTGCTGTACGGGATCTGCCTTTACCTCCTCGACAATTTTAAAAAGGGAATTTACCGCTTCGGCTGAATCGTCAATAATTCCTTCTGGATTTTTTAGACTTTCCATGAGAGCATTGGCCACTTCCACACCACCTTGTTTTATTGATTTGAAAATAAATGGAATCGTCAAGGCCTTATAGGAAGGATATGTGCCTTCAAATATTCCTGCAATAATGTCTGCATAGGCTTTATCCCGTTTGGCGCGGGCAATAAGGATGTTCAGTATTTGCATCCAGACTTTGGTCAGGGTTTTATTTTTGGGGAATTGCACCAACAGATTTGAAAGGGCAAAATCGAACCCCACTTCCTTATGCACCCTTTTTACATAGGAATTTAAATGGCTTTCCGAAAAGTCATTTTCCCCAAGGCATTTCCCTATGGCTTCCGCCGCCCAGCCGGAGCTCAATAAGGCGTACTGGATGCCATCCCCGCTTAAGGGATTTATAAGTCCGGCGGCCTCGCCCACCAATAATACCCGATTTCCACATAATTTTTGGGAAGTGTTGAAAAAGGTGATGGGCCAACCTTCCATTTTCGCTTCCAAAGTTCCATTGCCGATACGATTTTGGATTTCCGAATGGTTGGCAATGTGGTCCTGCAGTAAATTTTTAATGTGGTCGGGCTTTTTGGGGAAGGTTTTGGAAATTAGCGCCATTCCTACATTTGCATCGTTCTTTCCCTTTGGAAACATCCAAAAAATCCCAGGGAAACCCGCTTCGCTGAAATAGATATCCACCCGATCGGTGGGGCCATTCACATTATTATAATATGCGCGAAGACCCAAAAGCTGGTAATCATCAGCGGGCTTGACACCCCGAAGCTGCCGGGCAATGGTGGACCGGCTACCATCCGCACCCACAATCAATCTGGATTTAATCGTGGTCGGCCCCGCCCCAGTCTTAATTGTTACCCACGCCGCTGTGGGGGAAATACTATAATTCAGAACCCGGCTACTTTCCATATAAATTGCGCCTTGCTTTTTTGCCGCCCCATAAATCATATCGTCCAACTCGATACGGGGAATGATACGGGCATGGTACTTTAAGTGTTCGGGTTTGGATAGATTGATATATACTTGGTCATTCTTTAAAAACAAGCCCACTTTCTTAATTTCATTCGCCTTTGCAAAATTTTTGGTTTGGGTAATGCCCATTCTGTCCAGCTCGGCAAGGGCTATTGGGCTAACGCCATCACCACAAACTTTGTCCCGAGGAAATTTTTCGGCTTCAACGACAATTACTTTGGCCCCCATTTTTGCCAAATGGAAGGCCAATGCACTTCCCGAGGGTCCGCCCCCTGCAATAAGAACGTCGCAATCGTAATCTATTATTTGTTTAAGGATGAGCATGGATTAATATTCGCGGTTAATCATATAGATAATAATGGTCTCTATCAAACTCTTGTCCTCAGAATCCGGCAGCCTTGAAAAGATGGTATAAAATTCCTTTAGCGCAGCTCCCGCAAGATATCGTGCTGTGTTGGCGGCGTGTTCAATGGAGCCATAGGCGTGCATCATTTCCAGAATTTCGTGGGCTTTGGCTTGTTGACGTTGTTTAATGGGAATGGATAGGAACTGTAAAATCCCTGCAAGTTCATTCGGGCTGCAATGCTCCATTAAATGAATGAGCATAAGTGTACGTTTGCCTTCCAGGATATCACCGCCAATCTCCTTGCCATATTTTTCTCCATCGGCTACAAGGTTTAAAACGTCATCCTGAATTTGGAAGGAGGTACCCATAAAGTAACCCAGCCTATCAAATTTTTCAGGATTTATCTTTCCCTTGGTGCCTATTATGGCCCCTATGCGAAGGGGATGGATACAGGTGTACCAGCAGGTTTTTTTGAGAATCATCCGCAGATAATCCGCTTCAGTTAATGTGGAAGTATTGTCTTTTCTCCAGCCTAATTCCATTGCCTGCCCTTCCACAGATTCGGTAACCATGTGCTGAACTTCCAAAAATATCTGCATTGCTACCTTATCTCCCAGTACTTCCCGGTTTTTGAACAGCGGATAGAGACCTAGCACCTGCATGGCATCGCCCACATTTATGGCTATGGCCGCGTTCGTACTCTCGTGCAAGGTTGGTTTATTTCTTCTGAAAAAACTCTCGTCCTCAACATCGTCATGGATAAGAAAAGCGTTGTGGAGCAACTCCAGACATACCGCGGAATGGGACGCTTCCTCCTCTTTACCGCCAAAGGCTTTGCAGGCGGCAATACACAGGCCGGGCCGAAAGCCTTTGCCCCCACGATTGGGATATTCTGAAATCAAATTATAGAGATAGGTTTTTGGCTCCTTATCGGGAATATAGCGTTGAATGCCATTTAAGGTATGGGCACCATAATCGGCGAGCATGGATTTCATCAAGGCGGTGTCCATGGCGCTACGGAATTACTTCAACATTAAGTACAACTTTTACCAATGAATTGTCGGCATCGGTAATCAAGCCATTGTATATTCCCGGTTTGGCATTTTTAGGTAGCGTGAGATGAACGGTAACTTCCTTTTCCTCCTTCGATTTGAGGGTAAGACTCGAGGGGCTAATTTTTAAGGCCGTAGAATTTATGGTGTTGCCATTGGGTCCGAAGAGCGAAGTTTTTTGAAATTTTATTTTGGCAGTTTTTTCGGTATCCTCCAAAAGTGAAAATTTAAAAGTATCCGTTTCTCCCGGTCTAAGAGGCTGTTCCGTTTCGAGCAGGGTAAGCGTGGGATTGTTTTTAGTTTCCTTGTTTGTTGTTTTTTCTTCCGGTTTACTGTCGGCTAGTTTGTTTACTTGCTTCGTTATTGCCGTGAGGGCATCAAGGAAAAGGTCCACCGCTTCATGAGTATCGCGGCGGATGCGATTCATAAGATCATCGGGGTCGCTGCGGATTTCGTCCACATCGATTACCTTCTTTTCAATCTTTTTTGCAGCCAAAATACCGGCAGCTATCTCTTCCTCCAAGACATTGACTGCAGAGTTGATTACTTGTTGTGCGCGGGAGAGTATCTCGTCTTTTTTTATCCCTTTAAGGATATCATTTGCCAGATTGCCACCGTCATTACTTTTTCCTTGGTTTTTGTTTTTGTTGGCGGCCATTTCCTGAGTTTTTGGGTGGATTAGCAATTGGGGTTTGGGCAGATTCTTCTTCAATGGTTAATTTGATGAGAAAATAAGCCGGCTCAAATCCCTGTACCTGTACGCTGCTCTGATAGGTGCCCAACCTTAAATCATCATTGACCGCTATATGAATGTCCACCCGCTTCGATATACCGGGAGCTAAGTTGAAGGATTGGGGTTTAAAGGTGGTGGGAAGATTAAGGGAGATTTGGGAATCGGCTTCGTTGACAAATTCTGAATTCACCAATTGGCACAGGACCTCTTCATTTTTTATATTGTCCAAAAGAAATTGAAGGTCCACACTTTTTCCGGCGTGGGTTGTGGCCGAAAGTATAAAGGAAGGTTCTTCGTGATTCCCATCGGCTTCCCCGGAGGAATTTTCGGCAGAAGGATTAAAGGCTTTTTTAGTAATGGCAAAGCCGAGGTCCATCATATTTTTATAATGGTCGAGATTCATTTTGGTAAAAGATGTGAAGGCGCCCATCATTACATCGGGTTGAAGAACATTGAAATTTTTAAGCTCGCGGCCCGAGGTACCAAAATCCTTAAACAGATCGGTACCATGTTTCAGGTATTGCTTATTTATTTCAATTGTTTTTCTGAAGATATCCTCCATATCTCTTGAAAAATCGTCTTTTTCCTTCGCCATGATTCCTGCTTTTTAAGATGGATTTAAGGCCTTGACGGAGTTCGTATTTCTATTGGGTTTGGGTTCACAATAAAAATGCGACTGCCAGCTCTGCCATTTGCGTTTAAATTGATTTTCATCATAAGGAAAAGCTTCGGTTGCCTGATGGTCTGCCACATGAAGAGTGAAGCAAACATTTTGATTTATCTCCCTTTCGCGAAGCACAATTTCGGTTTCATAAGTGCTTCCTGTGGTAAAATGTTTAAGATCGATAGTCATTAAAATTCGTTCACTTCTACCCTGGTTCAGGGTAATTGAATCTTTATTGAGGGTGGGTGCCGTAGGGGCGGGATTGCCGTCAAGGTCCAACAACTCACGAACCCCGACCCTAAAGGTTCGTTGACCGCCGCAATTGTTTGTTGCCAATATTGGTACAATAATACGTTCGCCAGCCATTGCATGCCGTGAAATGGAGGCGATGCAATGCGGAGGGCAGGATTCCTCTGGAGGGCAGCATTTACTTTTTCCTTTTGAGCCTGAAATATTTAATGCCGGAATACCACTTTCGGCAATATTTTTATTGAAATTGGACATGGTTTCAACCATATTCTCAAGCATTGGCTGAAAGCTCTCCATGGAAATATTGGCCATTTTCTGAATATTGTCCGTCAGCATTTGTGGTAGTGAAGCATCACTTTTATTGTTTTTCATAATTTTCATCATTTATATTTTCCCGATGCGATTTTACGTTTATGGAAATCTCCTGGTCCCAAAATCTGAAATTGCCTTCATAATCGCGCTTTGGGTTGGAATTTTTGGGCATAATGAAATTGACATGCAATAAAATTGATTCCCCAGGTTGCACTATTTGGCCGCATTCATCAACCGAAATATCTACCCAATCCGTTAAATTGTCCTTTATATTTTTCGTAACCTCATCGAGAGTGGATTTTAGACCATCTTCGCCACATTCGCGAAACCCTTTTCCGAAGGCACGGCAAAGCAAGTCCATATCAAGAGTGGCAGCGTGTTTTAAGTTGGGAACCTGAAAGGGAAGATTACCAGAGTTAGTGAGCGTAACGATAGCAATATGCGTTGTGCCCGGCGATGTATCCTGAAAAGTGAATTCACTGGGAAACAAATCAACCTCAATAGTCGGCTGGACAATCATTTTCACCTTATGTTTTGTATTTCCGAGCATGATATAATGTTCATAGGTACCGGGGGGAGTATTTGGTGGCAATTGATGAGATACCGGTTCCCGTTTACGTTCACCGGGGTGCAAGCGAAACGCGAAATTTAGCACACTTTGTGCACCTGCGTTTAGGTCACGCTTGCCATCTTCTGCCAAGCCAAGATTTTTAATTCGGATAGGATCACTTTCCCTATTGATGAATTGGATACTTCCCTGCAGATTTGATGGAGGACCGTTCAGAATAATCTCTTCTTCCAGTATCCCCAATCTTTCTTGATGGTTATTTGATGTAACGGTTATCATAATTTCGTTTTTTTGTTACTTCAACCTTCATTTCCCCCTGTAGGGTTCTGTCCGTCGCGTTCAGGAAAGGGTCGGGTGTCGGGTTTACAGCATTCATCCTCACAGTTTTCAGCTGAGGTTGGTACATAGGGTTCCGTAATAATTTGTCCCTCACCGCCCATACAAACATTTAGCACCTCAACCCCGAGCATTTTAACGCAGAGGTTGGAATAATTTGGAATGCGCACGCGCACTTTCATCATGTCCTTAATATCCTGTAAAGTAAATCGGGGAAGGTTTAATATTTCGATTTTACTATCTGTGCTAACCGGTTCACGTGGGTCGCCGGTAAGTTTGAGTACGTTGTCGGTTTCAAGCTTTCCGCTTAAAATGGTATTGAGACTGCCACCGTGTGTAGCGTTAAAGCCACCGGACAGCCGCGAGCCCAGCTCGCCGTCAATTGTTGAATCCACATCAAAAACACCGCCGGGTTTTAAGGTGTGGGAATAGTTCTTCGGAATGGTTGGCATGCTCATAATAGAAAATTTTTAACTTCCTCAAAGTTAGAGGAATATATGTCATTTATTTTCCTTTATCGTTAATATTTTACGCAAACATTAAAAGTTTAACAGTTTTATCCCGCTTATTGTATTTATTAGGAATTGGGAAAGAACCGCGAATTTATATGCTGAAACATGAGGAAAGCAATTATTGTAGAATTTATGGAATTTTATGAACGCGGTTCGTTTCGAGAATTTTGGAGAACTAATGGCGGGGTGCCGCTCGGAAGGTTAACCCATCAAATTATCCATTGCTGTCTCCATATCAATTCCCTCGCCCAAAACAGCCGTAAATAAATCTCCTTTTTTTGCAATGCGTTTAGGCATGGTTTTAATCGTGAAATCTTTCATTTCCAAACCGGGTTTTACTTCTTTCCACAATAATGGTGCGGAAACAGTGGCACCGGGTTTAGGTCTGACACAGTACGGAGCTGCAAGGGTTTGGGCGCGTCTATTTTGCAGGAAATCGAGATAAATTTTATTTTTTCTACTTTTTACCGCCCGTTCCATGCTTGTAAGTTTGGGCAGTTTTTCGTGAATATAATAGCACAAAAGTTTTGTGAAGTCGCGCACCTCGCCATATGTATATTGGCCACCCATGGGAATATACACGTGAATGCCGCTGGAGCCGGATGTTTTACAGTAGCCCTCAATTTTTGCCAAATCCAGTACTTCCTTGGCCGCAAGGGCCACTTCAATAACCTGTTCAAAATTATTTTTATCGGAAGGATCGATATCAATTACGGTATAGGTTGGTTTTTCCAAATCCTGAATGGGTGAATTCCACGGATTGATTTCAATGCAGCCCAAATTTGCCATATATAACAAGGTAGCTTCATTTTGGCAGACCAAATATTCAATTTCCTTTTTGGACGATTCGGAATAGATTTTCACCGTTTCCACCCATTCGGGGAGTGATTCATTATCCTTTTGATAAAAACCTGGTTTATTAATGCCATTGGGATGGCGATGCAGGTTTTGCGGCCGATCCTTTAAATAGGGCAACATGGTTTCGGCAACGTGCAGGTAATAATCAATCAAATCATATTTAGTGTAGCCCGACTCGGGCCAATAAATTTTTTCGAGATTTGACACCGGCACCGAAATCCCGTCCACTTCCAAATGTGAGGAAGCATCCTTGGATTTTGAGGAAGTTTTCTTTTGGCTTTGCGGTTCAATTTCTTCTAAATCCTTATCAGTGCGCAACCCTTTATAAGATGGGTGGCGCATAATGCCGCCTTTGGTCCATTCCGAAAATTTTACCTCACAGATTAATTTTGGCTTTACCCAATTTGGTTTTCTGCCCTTGAGGGCTATTTTTTTGCCGAAAGGATTCTCGTCGGTTTGCAGTGTCTTTAATTTTTTTAAAAGTTCCTTTTGTTCCGCATTGGAAAAGCCTGTCCCGCAATTGCCCACATAAGTGAGGTTTTCCTCCTGAAACATGCCTAGAATTAACGACCCAAAAATAGAACCCCCAGTTTCCGAATCGGTGTAGCCACAGATAATGGCTTCCTCCGTATTGGTGCTTTTAATCTTTAACCAATTCTCGGTACGGAAACCGGGTGAATATTCCGAATCGGCCTTTTTCGCTATAACGCCTTCCATTCCCGCATCGACCGCACGTTTATAGAGCGCGGGGCCCATGGCTTCAATATGGTCGCAATAAAGAACATTTTCTAGCCCCTCCAAAATGTCGGGCAGCAAACTTTTACGTTCAAGCAAAGGAAGCCGAAGAGTGTCGTGGCCGTTTAGGTGAAGCAAATCGAACACATAATAACGCAACTCGCCCTTTGTTTTTTCGGCATCGTACTTTTGAAGTTTTTGAAAATCGGGGTTTCCTTTCTTGTCCACTACCACTACTTCGCCATCCAAAATGCAGTCGTGGGCAATGTTCTCCAATTCCTTTTTTATGGAAGCAAATTTTTTATTGTATGAAATTCCATTTCGGGAATACAGTTCTACCTTGCCATCTTGAATATTTGCCATCACCCGATAGCCGTCCCATTTTAATTCAAAAACCCAGTCCGGGTCTTTAAAAATTTTTTTTCCGGGGCTGGCGAGCATCGGTTTTATAAAAGTTTCCGGATTTAAGGGTTTTACCTTACCCGCTTTTACTGCTTTTTTTTTTGAAGCAAAAACTTCGGAATCATATTCAAGGTCCGTGGAAAATTTGTCTTTCTTTTTGATGAGCAGCCATTGGTTTTTCTCTTCGTCGCGCCTCATTTTCACCAGCGCAAAGGTTCCTTTTATTTTGCTTCCGAAGAATTCAATCTTCAAATCACCTTTCTTTAATTGTTTTAAAGCATCGCCGTCTTCCGAAATTTCATAAGTGCCATCGTCCCAAATATCCATAATGCCGGCGCCATAATTTCCTTTCGGAATGGTGCCGTGGAAGGTGAGGTATTTCACGGGATGGTCTTCGGTCATAATGGCCAGGCGTTTATCTGCCGGATTCATTGATGGACCTTTCGGTACCGCCCAGCTTTTCAAAACCCCGTCCATTTCCAACCGTAAATCGTAATGAAGATGGCTGGCCTGATGTCGCTGAATTACGAAACGCTTGGCATTATCCTTATCCAATTCGCCTTTCGGTTCGGGCGTTTTATTGAACTTTCGCTTTTTTTTGTATTCGTCCAGTGCCACGGTTATGAAGCTTTACTTTTTTTCTTTTTCTTTTCAAGACTGGCTTTCAATTTTGCCATAAGATCATTGGCTGCGGTGGGCGTGGTATCCACTTTTGTAGCGCGAGTTTTTTTGCCCTTTGATTTATTATTGATGATTTTCATCAATTGCTTGTTATAAACGTCTTTGTATTTGTCTAGCTTAAAGGCGGTGGAATAATTTTCGATTAACGAGAGTGCCATATCAACTTCCTTTTTCGAAACTTTTGTTGAAGGAAGTTTCAAATCGCCCGGATCGCGAATTTCATCAGCGAAACGGATAACGTGCAATACCAAGGCATTTTTGTAAACACCAATAAGGCTTAAGTTCTCCTTTTGACGCATCACAAAAGTCGCGACCCCTAATTTCCCGGTTTTCTTTAGTGCATCGCGGAGCAGGTTGTAGCTTTTACCGCCCTCTTTTTGAGGTTCGAGAAAGTATGGACTTTTAAAGAGAAGATCATTCACTTCCGTTTCTTCCACAAATTCTTCGATATCTATGGTTTTGCTTTTTTTCATATTCGCCTTTTCGAAATCCTCTTTCTCAAGCACCACATAACTATCGTCTTTTTTATACCCTTTTACAATATCCTTCCATTCCACTTCCTTCCCCGTATCCTCATTAACACGTTTGTAACGTATTCGAGCATTGTCGTGCACGTCGAGCATATCCAAGGAAATCCTTCTATCCTCGGAGGCGCTGTACATTTTCACCGGGATTGACACGAGGCCAAAACTGATTGAACCGTTCCAGATTGATCGCATAGTTTCTTTTTTATTAAAATTAAAACTATTGGATTTAAGGCAATGGTTTTTTACTATAATTTAACCATTTTCAAAATTGGTAGACTATGGATTATTTCCATTTAACGGGAAATAATCCAATTTTATTTAATTCTATTTCATACTTTTGTTTTCCCAGCAAAAAAAAATGCATATTCCACTTTTCGCAATAATAGATGTTGAAACCACCGGCGGCGGAATTGCCGGCAATCGCATTACTGAAATTTGTATTGCCCTTTTGAAGGATGGCGAAGTGGTCGATAAGTACACTACCCTAATAAATCCGGAACGTGACATTCCGCACCATATTACGGCACTAACAGGAATCGATAATGAAATGGTCGCGAATGCTCCCCGCTTTTTTGAGGTTGCCGAAAAGATAGAGGAATTTACAAAAGATGCCATTTTCGTAGCCCACAACGTGAGTTTTGACTACAACGTTATTCGCGGCGAATACAGGCTTTTGGGGCAATATTATAATCGGAAAAAACTTTGTACGGTACGGCTATCACGTAAATTGATTCCGGGAATGCTTTCCTATAGTTTGGGAAGACTTTGTTCCACCATAAACATACCGCACCTCAACCGCCACCGTGCCGAGGGCGATGTGGACGCCACAACCATTTTATTCCAAAGATTGATTTCGTTGGATGAAGATTTCAGCACCTTTAATTCCTTTTTAAACCCGCGTTCGAAACAGGCTACCCTGCCGCCACACATTCCGGCCGAACAAATTGATGAGCTGCCCGAGAAGGCCGGCATCTATCTTTTCAAAAACCAAAAACACCAAGTGATTTATGCGGGGAAGGCGAAGAATATTAAGAAACGGGTGCTTTCCCATTTTTATGACAAAAAAACCAAGGAATATCAATTAGGGCAGGAAACGCATTTTATAGATTACGAACTTACCGGCGACGAGTTGCTGGCGCTTTTGGTGGAATCGGAACACATTCGGAAGCATTACCCCAAATTTAATAGGGCGCAGAAATGGCCTGCCACTACCTATCAAATCATAAATTATGTAAACCAACGCGGCATTATCCAATTGGCACTAGCAAAAACAAAGGCGTTGCACGATTCTGTGGGCACTTTTTACAATCGCGCAGAGGCCACCGAAAAGCTGGAGGAAATATGCGAGGCTTTTAAACTATGCCCGCGATTTTGCACGCTTCAAAGTACTTCGGAAAAATGTTCGCACTACCGCATCAAAAATTGCGAAGGCATTTGCGAGGGCGACGAGGATGTTGCCGAATACAACTTAAAAGTAAATGTCGCCATTGCATCGCTACAACAAAACAAGACTTCTTTTGCTATTCAATGCAAAGGGCGAATTGCGGGCGAAATTGGTTTTGCCTTAGTGCAGGAGGGCCAATATAAAGGGTTTGGATTTTTTGACCGAAGCGAAGCCATCTGCAATATTGAGGATTACGATCCTTTTTTGAAATTGCAGTCGGCAAGTTACCATACACACGCCATTATCCGAAGTCATTTAAAAAAGAATGGGGAGGCAAATGTGGTATATTTTGACAATCCGTCCACTTTAAATAACCACAGAATTAAAACCATCAAGAAAGAATCTGCGAAAGAAAATATTTTTTCCGAATGGAATTAAAGTAGAACGATTCTCCCCATCCTCCCTTCGAAGGAGAGGAATTAAATGAAAATATTTTTTAGATTGGAATATGAAATTTCCTTAAAACTGCCAATCACTTTATCGGCCTTGCTGTAATCCTGATTTACGGAGTGCGGACTTTTGAAACCCACACAGTAAATATTGGCGGCCTTTGCAGCTGCGATCCCGTTCGTGGAATCTTCAATTACCATACAATTGTCGGGATGTTCTCCGGCTAGTTCGGCTGCTTTGATAAAAATTTCGGGATGGGGTTTTGACGCTTTTAAATCGGCGCCGCTTATTTTGGCCTTGAAATATTTATTCAAATCGAACCTATCAAAAATACGCTCAATATTGGGCATGGATGCCGACGAGGCCAAAACGAGTGTCAACCCGTTGCGGTGATAATCCTCAATCAATTCCTTTACGCCATCCAAAAGGGTGAGGTCTGAGTCGTTTTCAAAAAGATACTTAAAATGTTTTCGCTTTAAGGCAACGAGATTTTCAGGAGTGTCAGAAAGTTTGAAATGGCCGCAAAGCGTTCTGCAAATTGGCAAGGTTGCCTGCCCCGTAAACGAATCGTACATTTCATTATTCACTTCAATATTATAATCCCCAAACATTTTGAAGTAAGCCTTGCGGTGCAATGGTTCCGTGTCCACGATTACTCCATCCATATCAAAAAGTACGGCTTTTAGCATTTTCATATTTTTTTTGCGAAGGTAGTTTAGATTATTGGATTGTTGGATTATTGGATTGTTGGATTGTTAGATTATTGGATGGTTGGAAGGTTGGTTGGTTGGTTTATTTGAAAATTTCTGAAAGTAGTTCAAACGATTGCAAGCGCGCTTTTTGATCATAAATATGGGCTACGGCAATAATCTCATTAACCTGCGTTTCGGCTACAAAATCATTCAATTTATCGCGCACGGTTTCCTTACTGCCCACAAATGAATATTGCATCATTTGCGAAATGTGGGCCTCTTCCATCGGATTCCAAAGACCGTCCATAGTTTTTACGGGTGGTGCAAGGGGTTGGCGGGTGTTTCGAATAACGTTCAGCATAAACAGTTTCATACTCGTCGCCAAGTATTCCGCCTCCGCATCGGTATCGGCAATCACAATATTCACACAGGCCATGGAATAGGGTTTCGATAATTGTATTGACATTTCGAAATGCTGGTGATATAAACGTAGCGCGTCGTGCAAATGTGTGGGTGCAAAATGGCTGGCGAAGGCATAGGGCAAACCCAAAGCCCCCGCAAGTTGGGCGCTATAAGTACTGGAACCCAAAAGATACAACGGCACTTCCAAACCTTCCCCCGGTATGGCCCTTACGGGACTGTGTGAATTAGTTTTGGAGAAATACTTTTCCAGCTCCTGCACGTCTTGGGGGAAATCATTAACAGACTCAACACGCTCGCGCCTTAAAGCCCGGGCAGTGAGATGGTCGGTTCCGGGAGCGCGGCCCAAACCCAAATCTATTCTATCGGGATAGAGGGTAGCGAGCGTTCCAAACTGTTCGGCAACCACTAAAGGCGCATGATTGGGAAGCATTACACCACCGGACCCAACACGAATTGATGTTGTTCCCTGCGCCACATAGCCAATTAATAGTGGCGTTGCGGAACTTACGAGGCTATCGGCATTGTGATGTTCGGAAATCCAAAAGCGTTTAAACCCTAATTTTTCCGTATGTTTTGCCAAGGCGAGACAATTCTCCATTGCAGATTTATGTGTGCTTCCTTGAATTACCGGCACCAAATCCAGAACCGAAAATGATATATTTTTTAAATGATTTTCTTTATTCATATTGTACTTTAAAAGAATGCTTCAAAATTTTTGAAGACATCGCAATTATATTTTTGCCCTATCATATTGAATCGGCCACGAAATATCCTTGTTTAATTCTTTAGCGGCATGCAAAGGGAAATAAGGATTCCGCAGGCTTTCACGGGCGTAAAAAATAAGGTCGGCCATACTTTCCTTTAAAATTTCTTCAGATTGTGCGGCGGTTGTGATTTGCCCCACGGCTCCGGTTAATATATTGGCTTCCTTTTTAATCTGTGCGGCAAAGGCAGCTTGGTAACCGGGAGCGCTGGGAATGGTTGCTTTCGGAACATTTCCGCCCGAAGAAGTATCTATTAAATCAACACCCAACCCTTTTAGTTTCTTTGAAAGTTGCACCGAATCCTCCACCGTCCAACCGCCTTCGGTCCAATCCGTAGCCGATATTCTTACGAAAAGGGGTTTTTCTTCAGGCCATTCCTTTCGTACAATTTCGGTTACTTCCAGCAAAAAGCGGATTCTATTTTCGAAACTGCCGCCGTATTCATCTATTCGAGTATTAGCCAAAGGCGAATAGAATTGATGGAAAAGATATCCGTGTGCAGCGTGTATTTCAACCACATCATATCCTGCTTTTTGCGCCCGGCGCGTCGCTTCAACGTAGTCTGTTTTTACTTTTTCAATTGCTTCGGAATCCATTGAAAGCGGAACGGGCTCGCCATCCCGAAAGGGCAAAGCCGAAGCAGAAACCGTTTGCCAGCCGTTTTCATTTTCGGGAGCAATTTTTCGTGCGCCATCCTTTGGAAGTTGATAGCTCGCCTTTCGGCCTGCGTGCGCCAATTGAATTCCCAGTAATGCATTTTGGGATTGCACGAAATCAACTATTTGTTTAAATTTTTCGATATGTTCCTCTTTCCAAATTCCCATATCGCCGTGGGTAATCCTGCCTTCGGGCGAAACGGCAGTCGCTTCCTGAATTATCAATGCGGAACCACCAACGGCCCGACTGCCCAGATGGACCACGTGGAAATCGTTCGCAAAACCGTCCTCACTGCTGTACATACACATTGGCGAAACGACCATTCGATTTTTGAAGGTTGTGTTTTTTATTTTTAGTGGGGAAAAGAGGATGCTCATTTTTAGTTGTTGGTTGATTGTTATTGGTTGTTGGTTACAAAAATTTTAAAAATCCGTATGCTTTTCGTTTTTTTAAATAGAATGGATCGCTTTCGAAGTGATAGGCTTCCCTTTCAAAGGAAATATTTCTATAGGCTTTGTGGCGATTTTGGTATTGGATCAACCTGAACAAAAACTCAATCCCATACCATAAATAAAAAAAAACAATAAGCATTTCCGCCTGTTGTTGAAGGTGAATTTTTTCATGGTTTAGAAAAACCTGGTCTTCCTTTAAAGAATCATGCTTCAATAACACAAAGGGCCAAAGCGTCATTCCATTAAAGTTTTTTCGGAGGAGTTTTGGACGGACTAGTAGAATCAAAATTTTGAACAATTAATAATTAGTAATTAGTAATTATGACTCAGTCTTTTAAAAATTGGCGCAGTACGTATTGCAGAATTCCTTCGTTTTGATAATAAGCGACTTCAATTGGGGAATCCAACCTTGCGATTGCTTTAAATTCAATTTCGGTGCCATCGTCATTTTTGGCAGTTACAGTTACCTTTTTTAAAGGGGAAAGGTTTTCCGCAATTCCTGTGATATTGAAATATTCGCGTCCCGTCAATCCGTGAGTTTTGGCGCTTTCACCCTCCAAATATTGAAGCGGCAAAACTCCCATCATAATAAGGTTGCTTCTGTGGATACGTTCATAACTTTCTGCCAACACGGCCTTTATTCCCAAAAGAAAAGTTCCCTTCGCGGCCCAATCGCGGGAGGATCCGCTGCCGTATTCTTTTCCGGTGAGTACTATTAATGGGGTTTTGTCTTCTATATATTTTTGCGCCGCATCATAAACGGTCATTTCATCGCCGGATGGGAGATACGTAGTATAGCCTCCCTCCTTTTCTGCCAATTGATTTTTGATACGCACATTGGCAAAAGTGCCACGCACCATTACCTCATCATTTCCACGGCGTGAGCCATAACTATTGAAATGTTTTTTTTCAACCCCTCTCGATCTTAAATACTGTCCTGCGGCGGAATCTTCGGAAAAAGCTCCGGCCGGAGAAATATGGTCGGTGGTGATACTATCACCCAAGACCAAAAGTGCGCGTGCGCCTTGAATATTTTGCAATGCATTTGGCTCATCGGAAAGATTCCTGAAAAAAGGTACTTCTTTTATATAAGTAGATTTGTCTTCCCATTTATAGATCTTGTCTTCCGGCACCTCAAGGTTTCGCCATATTTCATTGCCCTCGAAGATTTCGTCGTAATTCTTTTTAAAATCCTTTGGTGTCAATACTCTTTTCATCACTTCGTGGATTTCATCATCCGTTGGCCAAATATCTTTTAAATAAATAGGCTTGCCGTTGCGGTCGCAGCTCAATGGTTCTGTGGTCAAATCAATATCAACCCTACCCGCGATTGCGAAGGCAACAACCAACATAGGCGACATCAAAAAGTTCATTTTAACCTGTGGATGGATTCGGGCTTCAAAGTTTCTATTTCCGGAGAGAACAGAAGTTACTATTAAATCATTTTCTTCAACTGCCCTTGAAATTTCCGGGGGCAAAGGGCCAGAATTGCCTATGCAGGATGTACAGCCATAACCAACCAAATGGAAATCCAATGCTTCCAAATCTTTCAAAAGATCTGCATTTTCAAGATAGTCCGTAACCACTTTTGAACCTGGGGCTAGGGAAGTTTTTACCCAAGGTTTTACATCTATGCCTTGTTCGCGCGCTTTCTTGGCGACAAGCCCAGCACCTATCATTACAAATGGATTTGAAGTATTGGTGCAGGAAGTAATGGCAGCAATGGCTACGGCGCCATCGGAGAGCATGTATTTTTCATTGCCTTGGGAAATCCAAACAGTTTTAAGTCCGTTTTTTATATTGGCTTCAATTTCCACGTCGGGAGCTGGGTCGTGCGGTTGTTTTACCGGCTGGCTACCCCCTTCTTCCTTCCAGCGGGTGATTGCCTCTTGACGTTCAGAGGGAGCAATATAATGCCTACCGAAGGAGCTATGCTCCAATTCAATAAATTTGTCCTTTAAATCCTTTAGCAATATTTTATCCTGGGGGCGTTTTGGACCCGCCACGCTGGGCTGCACCGTAGATATGTCTAGTTCCACTACATCTGTATAAACAATTTCCTCTTCATTCTCGCGCCATAACATATTGGCTTTGCAATAATCCTCAACCAATTGTATTTGCTCCTCACTGCGATTACTATCGCGCATATATTCCAAGGTTTTATTATCAATTGGAAAATAGGTAATGGTACAACCGAATTCCGGCGACATATTACCGATAGTCGCCCTATCCGGCACCGAGAGATTGTCGAGGCCTGGGCCAAACACTTCAACAAATTTTCCAACTACGCCGTATTTACGAAGTAAATTGGCAATTGTCAAAACCAAGTCGGTCGCGGTTGTTCCCACCTTCAATTTGCCAGTGAGTTTTAGACCAATAACCTCAGGACTTATAAAATAGATAGGTTGTCCCAGAATTGCGGCTTCGGCTTCAATACCTCCCACGCCCCAGGCTACAACGCCAATGCCGTTTACCATTGGTGTGTGGCTATCGGTTCCCACGAGAGTATCGGGAAAAACCATACCGTCGCGGGCAATGGCGCCCTTAGAAAAATACTCCAAATTTACTTGGTGACAAATGCCCATTCCGGGCGGGACTACGCTAAAATTGTCAAACGATTTTTGGGCCCATTTCAAAAATGTATAACGTTCGCGGTTGCGCCTGTATTCCTCCTCCATGTTTTGTTGATAGGCGTATTGCGCAGCAAAATAATCTACCTGCACACTGTGGTCAATTACCAAGTCCACGGGAATCAAAGGATTGATTTTAGACGCTTCGCCACCTTTTCGAGCCATTTCGGAACGCAGGGAGGCTATATCTACAACAGCCGGAACACCGGTAAAATCCTGCATAAGAACGCGCGCAGGTTTGAAGGCGATGTCGTTGTCACTTTGTTTTGGCGACCAATTTAGAATAGTTTGTAAATGATTTTTGGTGACCGAAAAATCGTCATAATTGCGAAGGGCATTCTCAAGAAGAATTCGAATGGAAAAAGGCAATTTTCTTATGGAATGTCCTTGCTTTTCAAGCTCAGGGAGACTATAATAAGTAAGCGATTCAGAATGTGTAGTTAGAGTCCTTTTTAGGTTGTAGATATCTTGTTGCATGAGGTAGGAGTTTAATTACTAAAATTAATAATTAAAAACTGGACCTACACAAAATGTAGATTGTTTAACAAGCCGTTAACAGGAGTCATATTGCTTAGCTCTTGAAAATTTTTTAACTTGAAAAAATCTATTTTTTAATCCAAAAAAAGCTAACAGCCATGAAAAATTACAAAGTAGGCGACCACGTAAAATGGAATTCGGAGGCGGGGGAAGTCTCGGGAAAAATCATAAAAGTGCACCATTCAAATTTTCAGTATAAAGGTTACACCCACCACGCCAGCAAAGACGACCCGCAGTATGAAATTAAGAGCGACAAGACAGAACATATTGCGGCGCACAAAGGTTCAGCACTTTCAAAGGTATAAGATTATTATTTTGCTAAATCAACAAGTTTTGCAAGTGTACGGTAGTTGCCAGTAGTTGCAGCAACATTCAGCTTTTTCTCAAAGAAATTATTATTCAGTTTTGCGTTTCCGGCTCCATTGCCATAGTGTAGATAAATGTAAGCGGGTGTTAAAACAAATTCCTCCTTTGGGTAATTAATTTCGCGTACAGCATCCATAAGTTCTTTTTTGGGCGGTGTGGCCAGCAACATAAAGTAAGCTTCGGTTTCCTTTGTTTCCCCAAAAGGGCAATCCATTAAAATTTGTGTAATTTCATCTGCGGTTTTAACTAGTACCGGAACTTCCCAGCCGTAGCGTTTCTCAATTTCCTTTGAAATTTTATCAGAAAGACCTTTTTCTTCCTTCGCAGAAAAAACCACGTTTCCACTCTGTATATAAGTAACCACACTTTGAAACCCCAATTCTTCCATCATTGACTTTAAATCGGCCATTTTAAGCTTTTTATGGCCGCCAACGTTTATGCCACGAAGTAGGGCAATGTATGTTGTCATAATTCACTTAGTTATTGCCTGCGCTACAAGATATCCACCCGTCCAAGCATTCTGAAAATTGAAGCCGCCTGTAATAGCATCTATATTAAGGACTTCTCCTGCAAAGTAAAGATTTTTACAAACTCTACTTTCGAAGGTTTTGAAGTTTACCTCCTTTAAATCCACCCCGCCCGCGGTTACGAATTCTTCTTTAAAAGTACTTTTCCCGGCAACTTCAAAAAGTGAAGCGGTAAGTTGATTTGCAATATTCTGAAGATTTTCCCGGGTAGCGTCTGCCCAAGTTAAGCTTTCCGAAATACCGGCAGCTTTTACAAGACTTTGCCACAACCGTTTCGGAAGTTCGAACTGTGCATATTTAAAAATGGTCTGTTTTCCCTGAAATGATTTCAAATTCTTTAACTCTTCCAAAACCTCTTCTTCGGAAAGCACATTCAACCAATTCACCTCAATTTTAAAATGATATTGCAAAGGCTCCAACAAACGCGCGCCCCAGGCTGAAAGTTTTAAGATTGCGGGGCCGCTCATTCCCCAATGGGTAATTAATAACGGAAGCCCCCTAACCCCCAAAGGGGGAATTCCTTTCGGAACTAAAACTTTGACGCTTGCGGTTGTTGAAACACCCGGAAGATCTAAAATTCTCGGATCTTTAATATTAAATGTGAAAAGCGAAGGTACGGCAGGCACAATGGTATGTCCCAAATCTTCCAACAATTGCCATATTTTTGGGTTGCTGCCCGTGGCGACTACTATTTTGGCTGCGGAAAAAGTATCGGTATTTGTATTTATAGTGAAATGATCGGCAGTTTTTTGAATCTCCTTTACGGATTGATTGAGAAGAACCTCAACACCCAATCTTTTAGTTTCCCAGAGAAAACAATCAATTATGGTTTGTGAGGAATCTGAGACGGGAAACATTCTACCATCCTCTTCAATTTTCAGTGACACGCCCCTTTTTTCAAACCATTCAATGGTATCGCCGGTCATAAAAGTGTGGAATGGGCCCAATAGCTCCTTTTCGCCCCGCGGATAATTTTGCGTCAATTCCTTCGGAAGAAATTCGGCGTGGGTAACGTTACAGCGTCCGCCGCCGGAAACTTTTACTTTTGTAAGTACTTCCTTTCCGCGTTCGAGGATTATGATTTTTAGATTCGGATTTTTTTCCGCGGCGTTTATTGCCGTAAAAAAACCCGCTGCGCCGCCACCGATTACTATTACATCGACAACTTTCAAATGCCTACTTTTTCCTCCGCAAAACTTTCACAGAGCGCGATGGTTTCCTTTACATCATCCAAGGTGGTACGCGGATTTATCAAACACATTCTCAAAACCACTTGGCCGTTAAGTAGCGTGGTTACTAATAATGCCTGTTTTGAATCGACTACATTCTGCGAGATTTTCTGGTTTAGGGCATCCAATTTTTTCTCTGAAAGTTTGTTGCCAATTGGATTGAACCTAAAGTTGATTACCGCCAAAGTCGCGGGTGAAATCACTTCCCAATTCGGGCTTTTCCGAAGAAATGCCTCGGTGGCTTCGGCAAGTTGTACGTTGTAGGATATCGCCTTTCTGAATTCGCCCATTCCAAAAGTTTTTACGGACATGTAAAATTTCAACGCTCGGAAGCGTCGCGTAAGTTCAATACCGTGATCATAGAAATTGATTTCGGAAGTATTGCCCTCAATATCACGCAGATACTCGGGTTTTTCGGTGAAAGTTCCCTTTAGCCATTTGTGTTTTTTAATCAAAAGACACCCAATTTCATAGGGTTGAAAAAACCATTTGTGCGGATCGACGGTTAAGGAATCTGCCTTTTCTATTCCCTTCAAAAGCTGTTTCCCGTTTTCGGAAAGGATTGCAAAGCCGCCGTAAGCGCCGTCAATATGGAACCAAATATCTTCCTTTTTACAAATTTTCGCAATGTCGGAAAGCGGATCGACCGTTCCCGTATTTGTGGTGCCGGCTGTCGCTATCAGACAAAACGGCTGCAAGCCCTCCAATCGATCCTTTGCGATGGCGTTTTTCAATTTATTCAATGAAAACTTAAATTCGCTATCGGTCGGGATAACGCGAATCTGCTCCTTTCGGAAACCGAGAACGCGGATCGCCTTAATATTTGAGGAATGTGCTTGGTCTGAAAGATAAATCACCGCTTTGCTGAAGTCATCGCCACATTTGATGGAACGCGCGGTAACTAACGCAGTTAAATTGGCCATGGAGCCGCCACTGGTAAAAATCCCGCCGCCCTTTTTCTGCGGAAAACCGAACATTTTCAGCAGCCAGTTCATCGCTACAATTTCCATTTCGGCTGCAGCGGGAGAAGCCGCCCAACCCCCGGAAAATATATTGAAACCCGAAGCCAAACTATCTGCCATTGCGCTGATATAATTGCTGGGGCCGGGCACGAAGGAATATGATTTGGGATGCGAAACGATATTGCTTTTTGTCATCACTTCGTCCAAAACAAAATTTAAGACTTGGCGGGGGTCGCTGGGATTTTCGGGTGCTTCTTCTAGAAAAAGTTTTTCCATTTCTTCCCGTGAGCCAGAAACCACGGGCAGTTTTTCGCGCTGCGTGGCAAAATGTTCCACTATGGCGTCAACCACTTCATAGCCATAGGTTTTCATTTCCTCTTTACTCAACTCAAGCGTAGCTTTATTCTGAATTTTCACGTATCTCCTTTTTGAATTTTTGAAAGTGCAAAATTACGGTTTTAACAAAGGAATATAAGTCTTTAGCCAATAAAAAATGCCCTGAGAATGGTCAAGGCATTTTTTAGAATCTGGAGTGTCACACGGAATCTTTTTAAATAATCGGCATTTATAATTATTTTACAATCATTTTCTTTATTACGCTTTGCGCATCATTGCTGAAATTTACAAAGTACAAACCTGAGGGAAGATTGATTGGCAACGTATTTTGGCCTTCGGAAATGGTTTCCGAGGAAATCAAATTGCCCTGAATTCCAAAGATTTCAAGCTTTTCAAAAGAGAATATATTATTGAAATTGATTGCATTTTTCACCGGATTCGGATAAAAACTGAAGTTTTCAATTGTATTATCAGCAACGTCTAAAACGCCGCATAGGAAGGGCTCAAAAGTAACTTCCCCCAAAGAAGCATCGTCCGCATTGTGAAAAATAACGTCCTCCACTTGATGTATCGTACTCTGTTGTCCCTCGATCCAACAATTGTGCATGGCCGAAATGGCATTTGCTGTGTTATTATAAAGCGCATAAATTTCGCCACCGTTTCCATTTTCGGAAAAAATATTCATTCCTGAATTGGTAGAACCGTCGCCAAGATTTATGGTTGCTTCGCCAATAACTGTTATACCCCAAAGGTTTCTTCTAAATTCATTTCCATTTACAAATACGGGATTTCCCGCGGTGGAAGTATTTAAGGAAATTCCACTTCCTCCCAAAAGAGGGTCGCCCTGCGTATCATTGTCCTCAATAACATTACCGATAATTTCAGCACTTTCACTTGGGCCAATTATTGTAATTCCGTAGCGGTTATCTTTTATAATATTATCTTGGATTACCGTATTTATGGTACCTCCCACAAAATTTGCAATGGCAATTCCCCCAACCATATCCTGGCTTCGATCGCCGATAATTGTATTTTGAATAATCTGCAACTGTTCATTTGCCATCGTCGTGCCCATATTTATTTGTGGACGGTTGCTATTCTCTTGGTTATTTCCTTCAATGTAATTATTAAAAATAAAAGCCGACACCTGAGCATTTGCTGCCGAGCCAATAGCCGGAAGTTCGTTGAAACTAATAGTGCAGGCGGAAATATGCGGCGTACCGCCCGACAATTGGATTACCGCACTAGTAGTAGCTCCGGCCACATTATTGGTAAGGGTACAATTAACCATATGCAAGTTATCTGTCAACACTCGAAGCCCGCCGCCATATTCAAAAGTTGTGCTGTGCAATTCGATATTTGAAAATTCCTCGAAACGAAACCCTTCATAAGGTGCATTTTGGTCTAATGCCGTAATTATTATTTCATTTGCGTCTGTAATGAAGGTGCCGTAAACCGTGATCAGCAAATCGGCATCTATTGAAAGTGTTAGGTTTGAACCAATTTCCAAGGTGTCATTTTCGGAAATGGTAAGGTTTCCCCAGAGTGTGTATTCATTTCCAGATATTGTAATTGTGGATGGGCTTACCGCCGCAATATCATCTAAGGTCCAAGTTACGCCAGTGTTTGGGGTTGTGTAATCCTGTCCAAAGACAGTGGAAAGAGATAAAAAGAAAAATAATGTTGTGAAAATAGTTTTTTGCATGGTTTGTTTTTTTAATGAAACCACAAAAATAAGGATATCAATAAAGGGAAAAAAGGAATTAAGCGTTCAAATGAAAGGATGAATTGTTTAAATTTAGCCCATGATTCTCCACATCCTCATCATTTTTTTTATCATCAGCCCCTTTTTTCCCGCCACGGGCATTTCGCATTGGTTTTTTCGTACGGCAGATTTTGTGCGTACCCAGTCATTTTTTATTCAATTAATTCTGTTGGTTTTACTTATATGGGTTGAATGGAAATTTTCAATATTCAATTGGATTTTAGCCGGAGGTTTGATGGGCTCCATGATTTATCAATTGGTGAAAATACTGCCCTATACTTTTTTCTTCCCCCGCCGAAAAAACGAAACCACGAGCGATGCGTGCGTTTCCATTCTCGCTGGAAATGTATTGCAAACTAACTCTTGCTATCCAGATTTTTTAAATGAAGTAAAACGCTTCGACCCAGATTTGGTGCTCACGATGGAATCAAACAAAGACTGGGAAGATTGTCTTTCCGAAATAGAAAAAGATTATCCGTTTACCGTAAAAGTACCTTTGGAGAATTTTTATGGGATGCATCTTTACTCTAAAAAAGAACTTAAAAATGTGGAGGTTAAATACCAGATTGAGGATGATAAACCTTCTATCTTTTTTGATTTTCCCATAGACGGGGATTCCCAAATATTTTTTTGCTGTCTGCATCCGGCACCGCCCAGTCCCACGGAAAATGAAACTTCTAAGGAGCGTGATGCCGAATTAATGCTTACCGGAAAAATGATTCGTAAACTTGAAAAACCCACAGTGGTTTGTGGAGACATGAACGATGTGGTGTGGAGCCGTACCACCCGACTCTTCAAAAAAATGACGGGAATGGTGGATCCGCGCGTGGGCCGTGGTTTCTTTTCAACCTATAACGCCAATTACTTTTTTCTGCGTTTTCCCTTGGATCATTTATTCCACACAAAGGATTTATATGTTGGAAAGATGGTGCGCTCCAAAAATTTTGGCAGCGACCATTTCGCGATGTATTATGAAATTCATCATAAAAAAAATAAGCCCACTCCAAAGAATCCGAAAATGAATGGTGATGATAAAGATGAGGTGGAGGAATTGATTGAAAACGGAAAGGATAATCAATAAAAAAAGCCCTTCATGTCTGAAGGGCTTTCTATTTTGTACAGGCGGAGAGACTCGAACTCTCACACCTCACGGCACTAGATCCTAAGTCTAGCGTGTCTACCAATTCCACCACGCCTGCATCAAAATCCTTTACAACACTTAGGACATATTGTAAAAGGAGTGCAAATATAAATAATACTTGCAAATGATTCCCATTTAATTTTAAATTTTTTATAAGTCTTTTTGCAATTCTGAAATCAACGCGCGAGCGGTTTCCGTATCCATTAACTTCAATTGTTCAATCATTTGCAGTTTGGTTTCACCGGAATATTGGGTTTGTTTGTTTTCGTCCTCAAAATTATATCCACATTCCGCAAACAAATTATCCGACCAATCATTGCGCAAACAATCCATAACCAAATGGATTCTATCGGTTTCACCATCATTCCGAACGCTGTGCGGCAAATTGAAATTACCATACCAACACTCCTTGGGGCGCATCTTCACTTCTTCAAAATTGATGAAAAAATGAACTTCTTCATTTGTGGTAATTGGAATATGGATTCTGAAAATGCCATCTTCATACCCCAAGTTATAATCGGTGTGTTCCTTAATTATACTGCCCGGTTTCAAATTTAAAAGCCGAATAGATTCCTTTTCGCATTCAAACGAATCTATAATTTCCTTAAAATAAATACATTTTTGAAGCAAGGCCGTGTCCTTATATTTTTCCTCAGCTTGTGGAAGCGCGAAAATATTATCCATTTCACCATTTTGCGAGCGTAGTGCAATCGAGTTCCATTCGCCCGAATAATCGTTTTTATTGAAATGGGAAGTGAAATTGTAAGCATTACATAGCTCCAAATCCTTTAAAAGTTTTGCTTCGGAAAAGTGAAAGGGCAATTTCAGAAAGGCAATTTCCATAAAATGAAGTGTTGAGTGGACTGCCAAATTACACCATTTTTAGTACTTTTAGAAAAATTAAAATTTAAGAATGAAAAGTGCAAAACCTTATATTGAAAAAAACAAGCAGCGTTTTTTGGATGAACTTATTGAACTGCTAAAAATCCCTTCCATCAGCGCAGATTCAGCCTATAAAAAAGATGTGATCAAGACGGCCGAAGCTATAAAGAAAAGTCTCGAAAAAGCCGGTTGCGATACTGTTGAAATATGTGAAACGGCCGGCTATCCCATTGTTTACGGCGAAAAAATTATCGATAAAAAATTACCGACTATTTTAGTTTACGGCCATTACGACGTGCAACCACCCGATCCGTTGGATTTGTGGGACAGTCCGCCGTTTGAGCCCGTAATCAAAAAAACGAAATTGCACCCCGAAGGTGCCATTTTTGCCCGCGGAAGTTGCGACGATAAAGGTCAACTATATATGCATGTAAAGGCCTTGGAATATATGACGTCAACCAAACAATTGCCGTGCAACGTTAAGTTTATGATTGAAGGCGAAGAAGAAGTGGGCAGCAAAAGCTTGGGGGACTTCGTTTCGAAAAACAAGAAAAAACTCGCCAACGATGTTATTCTAATCAGCGACACGGGAATGATTGCGAAAGATGTTCCGTCAATAACCACCGGACTTCGCGGCTTAAGTTATGTGGAAGTGGAAGTTACCGGCCCAAACCGCGATCTGCACAGTGGATTGTACGGCGGGGCCGTGGCAAATCCCATAAATATTTTGGCGAAAATGATTGCCTCCCTTCACGATAAAAACAATCACATCACCATTCCAGGGTTTTATGATGACGTTGAAAAACTTTCAAAAAAGGAACGCGAGAAAATGGCGGAAGCACCTTTCAATTTAAAGGATTATGAAAAGGCATTGGATATTGATGCCGTTTACGGGGAAAAAGGATATTCCACAAATGAACGAAATTCCATCCGCCCAACTTTGGACGTAAATGGAATTTGGGGCGGCTATATTGGCGAAGGCGCGAAAACGGTTATTGCCAGCCAGGCTTTCGCGAAAATAAGTATGCGTTTGGTGCCAAACCAGGATTGGAAAAAAATTACGGAATTATTCAAAAAACATTTTGAAAGCATTGCGCCCGAAGGCGTTCGCGTAAAAGTAACTCCGCACCATGGCGGGCAGGCGTATGTTACGCCAATTGACAGTTTGGGCTACAAAGCCGCTGAAAAAGCTTATGAGGAAACATTTGGAAAAACACCAATTCCACAGCGCAGCGGAGGAAGTATCCCAATTGTGGCATTGTTTGAAAAGGAACTGAAAAGTAAAACAATTTTAATGGGCTTCGGCTTGGACAGTGACGCCATCCACTCGCCCAACGAGCATTTCGGTATTTGGAATTATTTAAAGGGAATTGAAACCATTCCGCAGTTTTATCATTTTTTTACGGAAATGAGCAAGTAAAACTTTCCTCTTTAACTCCTCCCCTTTGAAGGGGAGGTTGGGAGGGGCTTATATTTTCTTTACAAAGTCAGTAATAATCACAATTTGCTGGCCGTCAACTTTGCCTTCAATGTATTTTTCGTTTTCGTGATCGAGGGAAATTCTGCGCACCGCTGTGCCCTGTTTTGCCACCATACTGCTGCCTTTTACTTTTAAATCTTTTATAAGAACTACTGAATCTCCCGCTTCCAAAATAACGCCGTTGCTATCGCGATGAGTAATTTTTTCAACATTGCTCTCAGCTATTCCAGCTTTTGCCCAGGCAGTGGTATCGTCATCCAAATACATCATATCCAGCAAATCCTGTGGCCAGCCTTCGGCTTTTAATCTGTTCAACATTCTCCACGCCACAACTTGCACAGCGGGAACGGTGCTCCACATACTGTCGTTTAAGCAACGCCAATGATTTGGGTCAACTTTTTCTGGGTTTTCAATTTGCTCTTTGCAGGTTTCACAAATTAAAATTGAAGTTTCCGTTGGAGAGTCTGGCACTTCGAAAACAACCAGATTTTCTTCGTTTCCGCAAAGTTCACATTTGTTGTCGCTTCGCTGTTGTAATTCTTTTTCTGAAATCATTTTTCAAATAATTTAATAAGAATTGAAAAAATTAATTTTCTTTAATATAATTCTATAATTTATTCCACGTATCGTTCAAAACATTCACATCCGGCAACATTTTGTTCGGATCCAAAACCACTCGCTGTACCTGTTTGGTGGTTTTTAAAAGATGTGACCAACTATCGCCGCGCTGCCATATCTCAACGGGAAGTGAAATGTTTTCGGTTGTATTATCTACGTATGTAACCTGAAGTTGTACGGGCATCGGGAATTGTCCATTATTTTCCACAGTAATCAAATAGTCGCCTTGAATTGCCTTTACCTCAGAAATCCCCAAATCGATGTTTCCGTTGCCGTAAAACCAACCCTTCCAAAACCACGAAAGATCTTCCCCTGCAACGTTTTCCATATGGTTGAAAAAATCGTTTGGTTGTGGATGTTTGTAGGCCCAAGTATGGATATAGCTTTTAAAGGCATTGTCAAAACGCTCCGCCCCGAGAATGTACTCCCGCAGTAAAAGCAAACCGGCCGCCGGTTTATAATAAGCTGTATATGCAAGATTTCGTGATTCAGCAATATCGGGATAGGTATTGATACCCTGGCGTTGGTCAAAGGTTAAATAGGGCAGCAACCTGCGGGGCGCCTCTTCATTAACATAATATTCGCCATTGTTGAAGGCTTTTGTACTTTGATAATTTATAAACATATTAAAACCTTCATCCATCCACGGATAGCGGCGTTCGTTGCTACCCACGATCATTGGGAACCAGTTGTGGCCAAATTCGTGGTCTGTAACGCCCCAAAGGTCTGCGCTCTTACTTTGATAACTGCAAAAGCTAACCCCGGGATATTCCATTCCGCCCACACTTGCGGCTACATTTATAGCATTGTGGTAGGGATATGTGAAATAGTTTTTTGAATAAAATTCTATTGAGGCTTTCGTATATTCCGTAGAGCGCGACCAAGCGTTTTGGCCATCACTTTCAATTGGATAAACCGATTGGGCCATGCCAGTTTTCCCTTCGCCAAGATTCATTTTGGCCGCATCCCAAATAAAGGCTGATGAGGCTGCCCACGCAACGTCGCGGGTATTTTCCATTTTATAATGCCACGTAACCGTTCCATTTGGTTTGGTGTGCGACGCAGGTTTGCCAACTTCCTCGGGCTTGATGATATAAACCGTTTTATCACTCTTTTCAGCCTGCGCCCAACGTTGCTGTTGTTGTTTTGTCAAAACCTCATTCGGATTTTGCAGAACACCGGAACAAACCACAGTATGGTTCGCCGGTGCAGTAATTTTTACATCATAATTTCCAAATTCGCAGTAAAATTCGCCCGCTCCCAAATATGGGTCGGTGTTCCATCCCACAACATCGTCAAAAACTGCAACCCGCGGATACCATTGGGCTATGGCGTAAATAGTGCCGCCTTTCACTTCCAGCCTTCCCATTCGGTCCATTCCCTCAACGGGAACTTTAAATTTGAAATTCATATGTATATCAACTTCCCCGCCTTTTGCGGCAAGTGGCTTGTCGAGCCAAAGCTGCATACGTGTATCGGTAATTATATATTTTGAAGAAGTTCCTGTTTTTGTTTTTGCCGAAACATTTGTCAATTCAAAACCGCCTTCCACATCGCCACTATAGCGATTTCCTTGTACGGGCGTGGTTAGCGTACCACGGGAATTTTCAGTGAAACGGTTCTGTTCCAAATAAATCCAAATGAAATCCAAGGTTTCGGGACTGTTGTTCGTGTAATGGATTGAAACTTTCCCCGAAACGGTGTGGGTTTTATCGTCCAAGGTAGCCTCCAAATTATAGTCGGCTGAATTTTGCCAATATTCAGGGCCGGGTTTTCCCGAGGCGGTTCGGTAAACATTTCCCTGTCTGTACCCCACATTGTCAAAGAGAGATTGGTTGTCTTCCTTAATTTGTTGGGCGGTTAACGATACGTAAAATGAAGAAAATAGAAGAAAAATACTGCTGATAAAATATTTCATTATATAAAATTTTGAAGAGATTGCGAAGATAACAATTGGCTTGCATAATTGGTTGCAAAAATGGTGTATTATGAAACTTTTAAGGCATAAAAAAACCTCCAATATTTGGAGGTTTTTTTTCGTAGCGGGAACAGGACTCGAACCTGTGACCTTCGGGTTATGAGTTCTCTATTATTTCACTTTTTGTGAATTTTAGAGGGCTCTGGAACCTATATATTATGGGCTGTGTTCAGAAACGTGTTCAGTTTCGTGTTCACTCGGTTAATACTTATTCTAACTGCAATATAAAAAATATTTATCAGTTGCTACTCGTTGAAACTTTATTCTCCATAAATTTTTGCCATTTAATCAGAACATACTTTTCTTTCCCATTTTCAGTAATCCGAAGGAACCCAAATTCATAAACAAAAAGATACACGTCTCCTTTTTTGTTTTTCCAATAATGTGTAAAGAAGTTTGGGTTAAATCCCATTTCAACCAATTCAGCTGTCCTTATAGTTGACTTCCCTGCCTTGTTATAGTTTTTCAACAACCTTCGATTGAGTTTTAAATGGGAATCGACCTTTTTATAGAAATTAGGAATGCTCTCTTTGGATTTTTTGTAATGGTAGCTGCTCTTGCAATAAACATCACAAAATATTTTATCTGATCGACCATCGATTTTCTTTTTGCAAAAATGACATTCCATATTAAATCATTTTAAGCGAACGTTATACGTATAATATACGCATAGTCAATGACTAAGATACTTAATGTGGGTATCTTAATCAAAAATGTATGTATGAAATTGAACAGGTATATAACATTGAGACATCTATTCATCTCAAATAAAAAATACATTGGCCTAGATTTTAAGATGGATAAGGTTCTTATAGCACTGACCAAAGGATTGCCAGACATAGCCTGGGATAAAGAAAATTCCATTTACCTACTTCCGAACACAGGCCGAAATATTGATATCATTTTTAAAACGTTTAAAGGCGTGGCTTGGATCAACTGTAATTATTTCTTTGAAAAAATACGATCGAAACAACTGAATGAGGTTTTCGATAGTCAATGGATTGAAAAAAGAGATTTACCATTAACATACAGAAGGTGTCCAGAAGAATATATTGAAAAGCTAAAGCTCAAAAAATATTCCAATAACACTGTAAAAAGTTATGTTTCTTGTTTTGAGAAATTTTTAAATCATTTTAAGAAGGTGGAAATAGAAGATATAAATGACAGGAATATTAGGGAATATATGGCATTGTTAATTAAGAACAATAGTTCAGATTCCTATATAAATCAAGCTATAAACAGCATCAAGTTCTATTATGAAATGGTTTTAGGAATGCCTCACACATACTACCACCTTGAAAGGCCAAGAAAGGGAAAAAAGCTGCCTATTGTATTATCAAAAGATCAGGTTAAACAAATGATCTCAACGACAAAAAATCTAAAACATAGATGCATTATTAGCACGCTGTACTCAGGTGGTTTAAGAAGAAGTGAATTGTTGAACTTAGAGTTGAGCGATATTGACAGTGATCGAATGGTTATACATATTAAGGATGCAAAAGGAAACAAGGATAGATATACACTGCTTTCTGTAACTTTATTGGACGATTTAAGAAAGTACTTTAAACAATATAGACCTATTAAATATTTGTTTGAGGGAGAATTAGGTCTACCATACAGTGCAACCAGCGTTGCGGCCATAGTAAAAAAAGCAGCCAAAAAGGTCAATATCCAAAAATCAGTAACCCCACATACATTACGTCATAGTTTTGCCACCCACCTTTTGGAATCTGGCACCGATTTAAGATATATTCAGATATTATTGGGTCATAACTCAACAAAAACTACAGAAATCTACACTCATGTAGCTACAACAAGTTTTAATTCCATCAAAAATCCCTTAGATTTGTGAAGATATAATGGAAATAAACACTATATGGTGTTTATTCGAATGTTACACCACATTTGAAAAAAACACTCGAAATAGAAATCAACAATTACGAAAAGCCGATTAAAGAACTAATTGGAAAATCTATTTCGGACGTAAA
>NZ_JAUGQQ010000050.1 GCF_030410135.1 Aequorivita aurantiaca
ATCCAGTACGTAGTAGCCGCACCAACTTGGCCCGGTAGGTTTACATCGGCAATATCAAGCTCTACGCTCCAAGCGTCAAAGCCAAAGTTACCACCAACGACAACTTGTGAATCTGGCACCAAACTTAATTGAGAGGTAACCAGGGCACCAGGTGCGCCGGAACCATTGTCTTCATATATGAAAACATCCACATTGTCAGCATTCACTCCAGAACCAATGGCACCAATAAATGCATTGAAGGTAATAGATTCCAAAAGCATGTCTTCACCATCAGCAACCGTTAAATCGTTTGCAGTGATTCGGCCTAAGTTT
>NZ_JAUGQQ010000051.1 GCF_030410135.1 Aequorivita aurantiaca
GGTAGTGGGCTATACCTTCCGAGTAAAGAACACGGGCAACGTTACCCTAACCAACGTTATGGTCACCGATCTAGTTGGTGGCGTGACGGTGAGCGGCGGACCAATCGCTGGCCTGGCACCGGGTGCGGAGGACACGACTACCTTCACCGCGACCTATACCATTACACAGGCGGACATTGACGCCGGTACATTCTCCAACAGCGCTGAGGTTGTCGGAACTCCACCGAGCGGACCGAACGTGACCGATATTTCCGATAATGACAGCTATGTTGGCCAGGACCCAACGGTTATCATCCTTTGTACAAATGCA
>NZ_JAUGQQ010000052.1 GCF_030410135.1 Aequorivita aurantiaca
AAACCAGAACGCAGGGAAAACATTGCACAACACGGCGTATAGCCCATTGCGGCGAATTTTCTGCCGAAAATTCCCGCAGCTTTGCTATCTTTCGGAAACGGCGCAAAAAGTCCTTCGGACATTTTCCGCAACGGGCCATACGCGACAACGTTGTGCAATATTTAATAATAAAGAAACAGCACCGGAAAACCAGCCGAACAGCTTCCGATTTTTTTTTTGGAAAAATTGTTTTTTAAGGTCAAAAAAATAAAATGTTGCGCGGACAAAAATGCGGAACCGAATAAAAAAGGTTTCGGGAATTTTG
>NZ_JAUGQQ010000053.1 GCF_030410135.1 Aequorivita aurantiaca
GATATTTATAACGAGATCATCTCAATCATCAACAGTACCACCGATATTTTTGTGGACAACGGCGATGGTACCTTCACCCATACCGCCGCAGATGGCACTGTGGTTACATTTGATGCCAACACCCTTACCTTCGTGAACAATGGAAATGGCTCATATACCTTCACCAATGAAAACGGCGAGACCCTTACTATTGACGTGATTGCCGATGTAGTGACCAACATCCAAAACCAGGGGGATATTTATAACGAGATCATCTCAATCATCAACAGTACCACCGATATTTTTGTGGACAACGGCGATGG
>NZ_JAUGQQ010000005.1 GCF_030410135.1 Aequorivita aurantiaca
ATCCAGCGACTACTGGTTCCGCGTGGAGTATACCGAGGACGGGAACCCAAAGGAATTCAAAGGACATTTTACCCTAAAACGATAAACAAGTATTAGCAAAAAAATAAAGCGCCCCGTAAATTTTACGGGGCGCTTTATTTTTCTTCGATATCATTCTAATGGCAAGTAAATTTATTCTGTAAAAAAAAGTATAAAAAAATTTGAAAAAATTAATCATATTTTTCGCTGATCACAAAATACATAGAGGTGAGTATTTGGCATTTTAAAAATGAAAACCAAGAGACAGTATAAAATTGCTGTAAATGGAGTTGATATTTGCAGCATCTGTCAAACCAACGGGATATAATTGTTGAATATATTCTTGTTCGGATCGAGAATAGGCAAAATCACAGGTGAAACGCCCAAAGTTGTAACCCGTTCCCAAAGAAAAACCTGAAAGATCGCCGACGGTCTCATTATTTTTATAGGGACTTTCCTCATAATGAAAACCTCCCCTGAGGCTGAGCTGATTTATTCTATATTCTGCACCGACTTTAATGGTTGATACACCCTTTAAAGTGTTGTTTATAGAGTAATTCAAATTATTAAAAATAGTGTTGTAGGAATCATTATATAATTCGCTAAACTTAATTGTGGAAAAATCTTTATAGGAGTAATCAATGCTGATCAATCCATTTTGCCCAAAAATATATGCTGCACTGGCATTGATTTTTGCCGGTGTACGAAGGTTATAATCTTCGTAGATATTGATTATTCTTGGATCTATTTCTTCATAAATGGTCTGGCCTTGAAAATCACGACGGGTTTCAAGATATTGAGTAGTTTCTTCCGAGATTTGATACCAAGTTGGCGAATCAAATGCTAATCCTAAACGAAAATTATTTGCAATTTTGGCAATGAACCCGACTTGGGCTGATATTCCTACCCCATTTACGAAGAGGTTATTTTCGAAACCAACACCACTCACGGTAGTGCCAGGATTGTTATTGGTTTCACGAAGATAGGATCCTTGATCGAAGTTAATGGCATGAGTGTTTAAATTGACACCTAAAAAATAATTATCGGTAACCTGGGCTGCAAGATTTATGGAGAATTTACTGTTATAGCCTTGAGAGAGATAGATATATTCCTGATTGAACGTGCCATCGGCTATATTCGAAATATATGCGGAATTGGAAGGATTGTTGGGATCTGCGGGCTCAAACAAAAACCCCTGGTATCCTAAAAATGCATTTTGGGCAAAGCTTCCTTGGGATTCGCCCAAATAGCGATATCGGCTTGAAATGCTTTCTCCGGATTGTAATTCCAATTGACTTAAAGGTATGCCTTGAGCTTGCTCCAAAAAGAAATTTCCGATGGAATTGTTACCGGTTCCCGCTATATATACCTCATTGTCGAAGCTTTTGGTGATGTCATAATTTAAAGCAATGGTGAATTTTTTGAAAGCAGATTCTTCATTGGAATTGTTTATTACGAAAGCTCCTCCGAATTGATTAAGAGCAACAACATCGGAAATGCTTTTTTCTTTATTATTGAAATAATCAGCTTTATTTTCTATGTCAAACAAAGCGGTAGAAAACATTAGATTGGAATTTAGAAATACTGCACCGCCAGCTGGATTTATGTCAACAGCAGAGAAATCGCCGCCCAAAGCACCCATTGCTCCACTAAGGGCAGTGAATCTTGCAGTTCCAATATTTTGACCGGTGCTGTATCTAAGGCCATCCCTTATGTCTTGAGAACTACCAATTGTACTTGAAACTACAGCTATCAAAAGTAAAAATGTATTTTTCATTTAGTTTTTTTTAGAATGGATATAAGAAATGCCCATAATAGCATTTCAGCTTAGAGAGAAATGTGCTATGGGCATAACATAGAAATCCGTATTATAATATATATAATTATTTAGCCTCTTCCGCCTCTTCCGCCGCCACCTCTGGAGCTTCCACTGCTTGAACGGCCACTGTTGCCAGAACTTCTAATGGATCCCGAACTGCTACTTCGGGTGGGAGAAGAATAATTGTTGCTTGGTGTGCTTCTAGTTGTATTGCTTCGCGTAGGTTGTGAATAACTACCACTTCGAGTTGTATTGGAACGAGTGCTTCTTATAACCTGATTTGAATTGTTGCGCGTAGTAGTATTATTGTTTGCACGGGTGGTATTTGCACGTACACTATTGGTATTTACGCGACGGACGTTTTCCGAGCGGCTGTAAGAGGAACTTCTTGTGGAAGCGTTCGAGTCACCTCGATTTGAAGACCTGTAATAATCGGTATTTCTTCTTCCCCTATTATAGGAAACATTATTATAATGCGAATAATTGTGATATGGATAGTAATAACCATATGCATAGTAGGGATAACCGTATCCATAGCCATAACCGTATCCATAATATGGATAGCCCCAACCGTAGGTTATTCCCCAGTATGGGGTGTGATATGAATAGTAAGGGTATCCCCATCCCCAATAGCCGCCATACCAATAAGGATTATAGAATCCATAACTGCCCGAATTATAAATGTTTACTGTTATGTTCTCGGAATTGCTGCCCCAGGGTCCATAACCTTCTTGACTGTATTTTTCTTCAATAATTATATTCCCCTCTTCATCTAAACTCTCGGTGGTGGAATAAGAATCTATATCAGTGAAAATAGCACCTTCTTCGGGAAGATCAGAATATGCATTGGATTTTGACTGGAAATATTGCTTGTAATAGTTTGATTTTTCATAGGAATCTTTCTCTGCATTATTCCCCTCAGAATAGGCATTGCTGCCCGAGGAATAAATCCCATCGTTTTGATTATAACCGCTATTATGGGTTCCACATGCGGTTAGCACAATTAGGAAAATACCCATCAGTGCTATTGGTATGGAACGTCTTATATTGAAATCTTTAGTGAACATATCTAAGGTAATTTTATTGTTGAACTTCATAAAAATAAGTAGTTTTGCGGACAATAACTAATCATTTAACAAAGGCACAAGATTTGTGCCAAAAAGGGCGATATGGCAAAGAATCTGACAACACGGGAAGAAGATTACTCAAAATGGTATAATGAATTGGTAATCAAGGCAGATCTTGCCGAAAATTCAGGGGTGCGGGGATGTATGGTCATAAAACCGTACGGATATGCAATTTGGGAGCGAATGCAGGCGGAGCTCGATAGAATGTTTAAAGAAACTGGGCACCAAAATGCATATTTCCCACTATTTATACCCAAGTCCTACTTTAGCAAAGAGGCGAGCCACGTTGATGGTTTCGCAAAAGAATGTGCTGTCGTTACTCATTATAGACTCAAAAATGCCGAGGACGGAAGCGGAATTATTGTTGACCCGGATGCAAAGCTGGAAGAAGAGCTGATTGTGCGTCCCACTTCCGAAACGATTATTTGGGATACCTACAGAAAATGGATACAGTCCTATCGCGATTTGCCGTTATTGATTAATCAATGGGCAAACGTTGTGCGTTGGGAAATGCGTACCCGCTTATTTTTGCGAACTGCAGAATTTCTTTGGCAAGAAGGCCACACAGCCCACGCCACCAAGGATGAAGCAATCGCTGAGGCCGAACAAATGATGAATGTTTATGCCGATTTTGTTGAAGGTTTTATGGCAATACCTGTTGTAAAAGGAACAAAAACACCTAGCGAGCGTTTTGCCGGCGCCTTGGAAACCTATTGTATTGAAGCTCTGATGCAAGATGGGAAGGCGTTACAGGCGGGAACTTCCCACTTTTTAGGGCAAAATTTCGCAAAGGCATTTGATGTTAAATTTACTGCAAAAGATGGTGCCTTGGATTATGTTTGGGCGACTTCATGGGGAGTTTCCACACGTTTGATGGGTGCTTTGGTAATGACCCATAGTGATGACAATGGTTTGGTATTGCCTCCCAACTTGGCCCCGGACCAAGTGGTGATTGTGCCAATTTATAGAAATGAAGAAGAATTTGAAGCCGTGAATGTTGTTGCCAAAACTATAATGAATAATCTTAGAGTTAAAGGAATACGTGTAAAATATGACAACCGCGATACGCAGAAACCAGGATGGAAATTCAATGAATATGAATTGAAAGGCGTGCCCGTAAGAATAGCAATTGGCCCAAAGGATGTTGCAAACGGCACTGTCGAAATTGCACGAAGGGATACTTTTAAAAAAGAACTCTTTAAAAATGAAAATGTCGTTGAAACTGTGGTTGCATTATTAGAGGAAATTCAGGAGAATCTATATATGAAAGCGGTTGCCCACAGAGCTGAAAACACAACAGAAGTAACTTCCTATGAGGAGTTTAAAAAAGTGTTGGATTCCAAAGGCGGCTTCATTTTGGCACATTGGGATGGAACTGCAGAAACAGAGGAAAAAGTCAAAAATGAAACCAAAGCAACCATTCGCTGCATACCTTTCAAAGGAGACAATGAGGCCGGAAAGTGCATGGTAACTGGAAAACCATCTTCAGGAAAAGTGATTTTTGCAAGAGCGTATTAATTTTTTTTGAAAAAAGTAATTTTGGATTTGCGCCATTCAAAAATAGTTGTATTTTTGCATCCGCATTCAAAAAGAAAAATGGTCCGTTCGTCTAGGGGTTAGGACGCCAGGTTTTCATCCTGGTAACAGGGGTTCGATTCCCCTACGGACTACAAAAACAAGCATATAATAAAAGTAAAATGGCAAACCACAAGTCAGCATTAAAGAGAATTAGAAGCAACGAGGCAAAACGCTTGCGTAACCGTTACCAGCATAAAACGGCTCGTAATGCCATGAAGAGATTCCAGGAGCTTACTGATAAAAAAGAAGCAGAAACAATGTTTCCTTCTGTTGTGTCAATGATCGATAAATTGGCTAAAAAGAATATCATTCATAGTAACAAAGCTTCCAACTTAAAATCAAATATGGCAAAGCACGTAGCGGCGCTATAATTTCATTTTAAAATACATTATAAAAAACCCTTTCAGATAGCTGAAAGGGTTTTTTCATATCTTATTTTACTGTCAAAGGCACTAATTTTGAAAAGTCTCCATTGTTTCTCATAATATCGCGAACAATTGTGGATGATATATTCGAAACTTCAGGCGAACAGATTAAAAATACACTCTCCACTTTGGTCATGTTGTAATTCGTTTGCGCAATGGGTTGCTCATAGTTTAAATCTGTGGAGTTTCGCAAACCGCGGACTATAAATTGTGCATTTTCTGACTTGCAGAATAAGGCGGTCAAACCTGAATAACTCTTTACCTGTATTTTGGACTCGTGCTCGAAAGTGTGTTTTATAAATTGGATTCTTTCTTCTAAGGAAAACATCGTTTTTTTATCCGCATTTATACCTACGGCGATGATCAATTCATCAAAAATAGGCAGGGCCCGCTCAATAACATCTACATGTCCAAGCGTGATGGGATCAAAAGTTCCGGGGAAAACCGCACGTTTCATTCAGCTAAATTTTAAAGGGTTAAAAGATAACGAGTAATTTGCGAAACTCCTTTTTATTTCAGAAGAATTTAGAAATCAAAATAAGTAAAGCGGCCAATACCGTGGCCAAAACAACGCCGCGGGCACGATAAATCTGATTTTTTTTCAATAGAAGAAAGAAAGCTATAAGGTTCAAAATAGCACCCAAAGCGATTAAACTTCCCATAAAACCCTCTTCCAAGGCTGACTTTAAAGTAGATTCCAAACTCAGTTTAGAAAAAAAGAATATATATAAATAGGTGCCCGCCATGTTTGCCGCCAAACCTATCAACAAACCGATTAATACTTCTTTTACATGTGGTTTCATAAAAAGTTTTTGGCTATCAATTATTTGTTTCATTTATTATAGATCCCACATATTTAGCTCTTTCATAGCGTGATGGGCAGTTAGATCAAATTGTACCGGAACTACAGACACGAAGCCGTTTTTAAGTGCCCATTCATCCGTATCCTCTCCTTTATCTTCATTTACAAACTCGCCGGTGAGCCAGTAATATTCACGACCTAATGGATTGGTCCGTTTGTCGAATTTTTCTTGCCAATGTGCATTGGCTTGCCGGCATACTTTAATGCCCCTAATTTCTGAAACGTTTAATTTTGGAATATTCACATTCAATACAACTCCTTTTGGCAGTCCATTTTTCATAACCTGTTCGGTAATAATTTTCACGAACTTTTTTGATGGAGCAAAATCGGCTTCCAATGAATAGTCCAAAAGTGAAAACCCAATGGAGGGGATACCCAGCGTTCCGGCCTCCACGGCAGCACTCATTGTGCCACTATAAATAACGTTTATGGAGGAGTTGCTTCCGTGGTTGATACCGCTTACGCAAATGTCCGGTTTTCGTTTTAGGATTTCGTTCACCGCTAGCTTCACGCAGTCCACCGGTGTGCCGCTGCAACTGTATTCCGTGTGCGGATCGCCATTGATCACTTTAATACTATTACAGTACAATGCATCGTTAATAGTTATGGCGTGGCCCATTCCACTTTGGGGAGAGTCCGGGGCGACAACGCAAACATCGCCAATGGTATTCATTACTTCAATTAAAGTTCTAATTCCTGGGGCGTTGATACCGTCATCATTAGTTACTAAAATGAGGGGTCGTTTTTTTGACATCCTAATTATGAATTTTTAAAGAGCAAAAATACATTTATTAATTTTGTTCCCATTGACCATCCTGAGCAGAATTACAAATTTCCATTTTCAGAAAAGTTGTTTAACAAAAAATTATTACCTAATTGCTTTAATGGCACAGTTTTTTATATAATTTAGGCACTCTTAAAATCCAATATATTATGCGTTTAATGAAGAAGAATTTTAAAGTTTTATTCCTGGCTGTTTTTGTTGCGGTAGCCTCCTGCAGTTTTACCACCAAGGAATTTAACGACCCCGATAAAGATAAAATACTTTTGGATCTCATAACCTACGTGCTTCAAAAAGGGCATTATGACCCGAAAAATATAAATGATGAGTTTTCTGCGGATGTTTACGAAAATTTTATAAAAGGACTGGATCCGTTGAAAAGATATTTCTTGGCTTCCGATATTGCCGAATTCAACAAATACAAAAGGGAGATTGATGATCAAATCAAAAATAAGGACCTTTCTTTCTTCAACCTAGTGTACAATCGTTTCCAGGAAAGAATGGAATATGTAAAAAAAATATACCCCGAAGTTTTAGACGAACCATTTGATTATACTGAAAAGGAAATCATAAACGTAGACTATGATAAGCTGGCTTACGCTGAAAATAAGAAGGACTTAAAAACCCGGTGGAAACAACAGTTAAAATTTACCACGTTGTCCAGTTATTATGATTTAGTGGAAGATCAAAAAAATAAGGAAAAAGGCGTAACCGCGGCGAAAGATTCTGAGAATGATGAGGATAAAAAAGCTACCATGGCTAAAAAATCTGAATCCGAAACAAAGGAACCTTTTGAAGCAAAATCGCTGGCCGAACTTGAGAAAAAATCTCGCGAAACCACAAAAACTTCATTGGATGAATATTTTGATTTCACTAAAGATTTGGAGCGTAAGGATTACTTCTCCATTTATTTAAACACCATTGTTGAAGTGTATGACCCCCACACCAATTATTTTGCCCCGCCGGATAAGGATCGGTTCGATCTTCAAATGTCCGGAAAACTTGAGGGCATCGGTGCGAGGCTTCAAAAGAAAAATGATTACATCACCGTTATAGAAATTATTAGCGGTGGCCCAGCTTGGCGAAGTGAGAAAATTGAAGTTGGCGATGCAATTCTAAAAGTAAGGCAAGAGGATGAAAAAGATGCCGTGAGTATAGTGGGAATGCGTATTGACGATGCCGTAAAACTTATAAAAGGCCCAAAAGGAACCAAAGTTACCCTTACCATTAAAAATGTGGATGGCACAATTTCGGATAAAGTTCTTACCCGTGACGTGGTGGAATTAGAAGAAACCTACGCAAAATCATCATTTATTGAAAAGGACGGACGAAAATTCGGATTGATAAATTTGCCGCAATTCTATTTTGATATGGAAAATTATAAAGAAAGAAATGCGGCGACCGATGTTAAAAAGGAAATTCTCCGATTGAAGGAAGAAGGAATGGAAGGCCTTGTTCTGGACCTTCGCGATAATGGTGGAGGATCATTAAGAACTGCCGTGGATATTGCAGGTTTTTTCATTAAAAAAGGACCCGTTGTGCAAGTTGCTTCCGCAGGAAATAAGGAAGTACTTGAAGATAAGGATAGTGAAGTGGTTTGGGACGGACCCTTAGTTATTTTGGTTAACGAGCTTTCCGCTTCTGCCTCAGAAATTTTGGCCGCAGCCATGCAGGATTACAAAAGGGCAATCATTATTGGCAGCAGGCAAACTTACGGAAAGGGGACAGTCCAAAACGTTATAGACTTAAACCAATGGCTTCGTAAAAATGATTTGGGCGATTTGGGCGCACTGAAAATAACTTCCCAAAAATTCTACCGCGTCAACGGTGGTTCAACACAATTGGAAGGCGTAAAGAGTGATGTGGTAATGCCCGACCGCTACAGTTACATTGATGTTGGGGAAAGGGATTATCCCAATCCGTTGCCGTATGATAAAATTGATGCAGCAAAATATAACATATGGGATGGTTATATAGATTATGAAGAGACCATTCAAAAAAGTAATGCTAGAATGGCACAAAATGATCAATTAAAACTGATTGATGATAACGCAAAATGGATCAAAGAACGACGCGATGAAAAAGTAGTAAATCTTAATTACAACGATTACAGCGCCGAAATTGAACAACGAAAAAAAGAGACAAAACGTTTCGAGGCAATAGATGAGTATGACAATCAATTGAACTTTCAATCACTTCCTTATGAATCTGCAATGATGAAGCAGGACACAACCCTTTCTGAAAAACGAAAGAGATGGCACAAAAACTTAAGTAAGGATATGTATATAGAAGAAGCCATACACGTGTTGGAGGATTTAAAACTGAACAACATTAAAGCGGGAAAAGTGGCCGATCTTAAAAATTAATGAAAGTTAGAAGCTGTAGCCTATTCCACAATAAGCAAGCGAAATTTTATTAAATTTGAAGTGTGAAAAATTCCACTTCATTAACTAGAATAGCGCTCCAAAAGTTCAAAAAAAACTTTTGGGGCGTTTTTAGTTTCGGGTTTTTGACGGCCTGTGTTCTCATTGCGATTTTTGCATATGCCTTGGCTCCGGACAATTCGCAAAACGCAAATCAGATGCATCTTTCCATCCATTCCAAAAATCCGGGATTTTCAGTGAAAATGTTGACGATTCCTACCGCCGTGGATGAACAAAATCCTATTTCCGTTTTCTTTTTCGGTCAAAAAAATGCCGATACGGAAATCCCCGTTTCAAAATATTTAATAAAACAAAATGCCATTGAAATCACTGAATATACTTCAGATGGAACGGCTGGGCTGCAAAAGTATTATGCGCTTTCTCTTTTCCCAGAAGCAACTGCCGTAAAGGAAATTCCCAATAAATATATTTCACAGAAAAAATTTCTCCTCGGAACCGATAAATACGGTCGCGATCTTTTAAGTCGGATGCTCATCGGTATCCGTATTTCATTGGCAATTGGCTTTGTTGCCGTTTTTATTTCTTTGATAATTGGAATTACGATGGGCGCCACCGCAGGTTATTTCGGCGGCAAAATTGATGCAGCCATTATGTGGCTTATAAATGTTACGTGGTCCATCCCCACATTGCTGTTGGTTATTGCCATTACATTGGCGTTGGGCAAAGGATTTTGGCAGGTTTTCATTGCCGTAGGTTTAACAATGTGGGTGGAAGTTGCACGCGTGGTTCGCGGGCAAGTAATGGGCGTAAAACAGATGCAATACGTTACCGCCGCCCGTGCTTTGGGATATAATGATTTCAGAATAATCACAAAACATATTTTGCCGAACAGTATGGCGCCAGTAATTATTATTTCCGCGGCAAATTTTGCGGGAGCCATTTTGATCGAAAGCGGCCTAAGTTTTTTGGGAATCGGTGCCCAGCCACCTATGCCCAGTTGGGGCGGAATTATAAAAGACCATTATTCCTATATTATTCTCGGCAAACCCTACCTCGCACTCATTCCTGGATTGGCAATTATGAGTTTGGTCACCGCTTTTATGTTAATCGGAAATGCGCTGCGCGATGCGATGGATGTGCGCAATTCTTAATTTTAAAATGAAATGAACCGAAAATATATTTACCCGTTGGTTATAATTCTTGTAACTGTTGCACTGTATTATTCCGATGATTTTTTTGGGGAAAACGATGCTTCCACTCCAAAGGTTTTAAATACAATTGAAACCAATTCCAAAGAATTTGACGATTCTTTTTTGCCAACTTCAACGACGGGAGCGGTTGTAAAACACAACTTTTTCACGCTTTCCTATTCCGAAGAGAATGAGCAAGCAGAATGGGTGGCGTACGAATTGAAGCCGGCACATCTTTCAAAAAATGAATTTGAAAGGCCATATTTCATTGAGGACAATAGTGTAAAAACCAAATCGGCGGATTGGCGCAATTATAAAAATTCCGGTTTTAACCGTGGCCATCTTTGTCCGGCTGCCGATAGGAAATTCTCTGTTGAAGCATTTAATGAAACTTTTTTGACGAGCAATATAAGTCCGCAAGATCATGATTTCAACAGCGGAATTTGGAATCGTTTAGAACAAAAAGTTCGATTTTGGGCTGAAAAGTACAATGGTGTATATGTTGTGACTGGTGGGGTTTTAAAAGGAAACCTAAAAACCATTGGCGAGGAAAATGTTTCGGTTCCCAATGAATTCTATAAAATTATTGTGGACGCTTCCGATGGAAATTATAAGGCCGTTGCTTTTTTAATTCCGAATAAACCTTCGAGCGAACCATTTTATGAATACGCTGTTTCCATCGATGAAATTGAAGAGAAAACGGGAATAGATTTTTTTCCGAATTTACCCGATTCAATAGAAAATTCCTTAGAGAAAATGGTCAATTTGCAAGCTTGGGGGAGCAGGTAGTGTTCAGTAATCAGTGATAGCAGTAATTGATTTCGATTTCGTTTTCGATTTCTTACGAATAATGATAATTGGACCCATCCAGTTTCACAAAAATAAATAGCAAAATTGTAAAACCCCAAAGTGCGGAACCTCCGTAACTAAAGAACGGCAGCGGAATTCCAACTGTGGGGAAAATTCCTGTTACCATTCCAATATTCACAAAAAAGTGAAGGAACAAAATTGCAGCCACACTGTAACCATAAACCCTTCCGAACTGTGACTTTTGCTTTTCAGCCCTAAAAATGATCCGTGTTATTAATCCCACGAAAAGAAGGATTACCACCATACTTCCCACAAAACCCCATTCCTCCCCAACGGTACTAAAAATATAGTCGGTATGTTGTTCGGGCACAAAATTTCCTTTGGTTTGCGTTCCTTGTGTCCATCCTTTTCCAAGCCAACTGCCATTGCTTATGGCAATTTCACTTTGATTGGTATTGTAGCCAATTCCGCGCGAATCCACCTCTTTTCCCAGAACAATGTTGAAACGATCTCGGTGGTGCTGTTTAAAAACATTGTTGAAAATATAATTCACGGAAAGGGCGAAAGCAATACAACCCACCGAAATCAAAATATATTTAATGATATTAGGTCTTCTTTTTCTATTTCTAAAGAAAATAGCCGCCGCAACCAAAATTATACCGATTGCCACCCAAATAGTGCCGAAAGCCAAGGTGGATACAAATAGTATAATTGCGAATAGGGCCAATAACAGATAAACCCCATGCAAACCTTCCCGATAAAGAGGGAATACGAAGGCTGCATATACCAAAACGCTGCCTGGGTCTGGCTGCATAATGATTAAAATAACGGGGAGGGCGAGAATAACAAAAGCAGCAATTTGATGCTTCAATTCCTGCATATTGGTTTGAATATCGCTTACATATTTAGAGAGGGCAAGAGCAGTAGCAATTTTGGCAAATTCACTGGGTTGCAGGCGCGTGCCGCCAAAGTCATACCACGCGGTGGTACCAGCAATGGTTGTTCCGAATACAAAAAGACCCAAAAGCGAGAGAAGCGATACAATGTAAATTACACTGGCATAGCTTTCATAAAACTTGGATTCAATGGCCAAAACGAAGATGATTAGCACAACGCTAAGCCCAATCCAAATCATTTGTTTCCCATAAATCTGGTCGAAATCCAAAAAACCTTTTGCACTATCACTCAAGGAAGCGGAATAAATATTAATCCATCCCATGGTCACCAAAATGAAATACATAAAGATGATTAACCAATCAAAGCGCACATAGGTTCTATTTCCCGCCATTATTTGTTAATTGAAAAAGGTTGGCCACTGTATGGTTTGGCATATTCCGCTTCTAAGCTTCCTTCCAGCACATATTTTTCCATGTCAGTCCGGGTAATTTCGCCCTTTAGATATTTTTCAATCATCAAGCCGGCTATCCTGCCCGCCCATCGTGAACCCCAATATCCATTTTCAACAAAAACGGCAATGGCAATTTTAGGATTGTCTTTTGGTGCAAAGGCCACAAAAATGGAATGGTCCGTAAGTTGGACCCTTTTCCCATTAATTTTAGTGAAATTTTCTGCGGTACCCGTTTTTCCGCAAATATCAATTCCAGGAATTTGAATGGATGATGCCGTACCGCGTTTGTAAACTTGAAACATTCCTTCCACAACCGGCTTAAAATTTTCCGGTTCCACTGTTGTATAATGTTTCTCCTTAAATTTCTGTGGAATGGTATCCGGCCCGATTATATTTTTAATTATATGGGGCGTATAATAATATCCCCTGTTTGCGATTGCTGCCGTAAAATTGGCCATTTGCATAGGCGTTAGCAACACTTCCCCTTGCCCAATAGCATTTGAAATAGTTGCCAAAGAAGACCAATTGTGTGCCGGAAAATCGTGAATCTTGTTGTAATATTTTGAGGTGGGAATATTCCCGCGTTTGCCGCTTGGTAAATCGTAGCCAAGAAAATCGCCCAATCCGAAACTTAAAAGGCCTTCCCTCCAATGGTCTATCCCTTCTCTTGGATTGGGATATTTATCGATAATCCGCTTATAAACATTACAAAAATACGCATTGCAGCTATTGGCAATGCCACTAACCATTGCAAGCGGGCTGGGGTGGGAGTGACAACCAAGGGTGCGGTTGCCATATCGATATCCGCGATAGCAGGAGAAGGTATCCAATGTATCCACCACATTTTCATGTAGGCCGATCAGTGCGGTTAAGGTTTTAAACGGTGAACCGGGTGGATATTCTCCCATCAATACGCGGTCGTACAAAGGTTTTGCGATTGTGTCATACCACAATTTTGTGAAATTTTTTGAACGATCCCGGCCCACCAATAGGGAAGGGTCATAGCTGGGCGCAGTTACTAGTGCCAGGATTTCCCCTGTGGCCGGTTCTATTGCCACAATTCCGCCACGTTTGTGAATCATCAATTCCTCCCCATATTTTTGTAAGGTTGCATCAATGGTAAGTTGTACATCGTTCCCGCGTACGGGCAGCGTGTCGAAAAGGCCTTCCTTATAAGGGCCGATATCACGGTTAAAACGGTCCTTCTGAATATATTTCACTCCTTTAACCCCACGCAATACTTCTTCATATTCCTTTTCAACCCCAGCGGTTCCGATCAATTCCCCCATTTGGTAATAGGGGTTGTTTTCAATAATTGCATTGTTCACCTCTGCAATATAACCCATTACATTTGCGGAATGATCTACCTGATATTCGCGGAGTGAACGCCTTTGGATGTAGAAACCTTCATATTTGTACATTTTTTCCGAAAGGGAAGCGTAGTCAGCCTTATTCAATTGTGGAATTACCACGGAAGGGAGACGGGGAGAATAGACCCGTGCCTTTCGCAAAATTTCCTTAAATTCTTCTTTCGTTATTTTCAGTAATCCGCAAAACTCTAAGGTGTCCAGTGGCTTCACGTCCTTCGGGACAACCATTACATCATAGGATGGTTGGTTGGAAACTAACAATTTGTTGTTGCGATCAAACATATAGCCGCGTTGCGGATAATCATACATCACCTTTATGGCGCTGTTTTGTGAAAGAGAATCTGGCGAAGCGTCATAAACTTGTAAATAGAAAAGCCGTGCCGTAAAGAGAACGCCACTTATAAGAACCAATGCTATTAGCACAATTTTTCTCATGCGGATTTTTTATTGAACAAAATCATCGTACACGCCATTACAACAATGGTAAAAATTCCCGAGAATAACGTGGAAGTAAATAAAAGCCCAATGTGGTTAATGCTGAAAATTTCTAAAGAAAACATAACAAAATGATGCATTAGCACCAAAGATGAAATGTATGTTAGCCGCTCCATTGGGTCGGCTTTTTTAATTTTTACACTGTTGTATTCATAGCTGACTCCGAAGGAATATTTCAAAACAACCGGTCGAATATACGCAATGAAGGAACAAGCCGCTGCGTGTACTCCTCCCGAATCTTCAAAAACATCAATGGAAAGGCCAAGCAGAAAGCTTAAAAAAATCAGAAGACCTTTATTGCCGTCCAATGGATACATAATAATGAAAAAAATATACAGATATGGATTTACGTAACCTGCAATATTGACGTTATTAAGCACGAGCACCTGAAGAAAAACAAGCACAATGAAGCGGACTATATTTACAAAAATATCATTATTGCTCATCTTCCACGCCTTTTTCTAGTTCCAAAATTTCTGCGGCATCATAGTTTTTGATTAGGTACACGTGCTCTAGACTAGTCATATCATTAAAAAGATCAATATTCACATAATAATAATTGTCGTCCATATCCAGCTTAAAATCCTTTACTGTACCTACCAGAATTCCTTCCGGAAAAATTGTTGAGCGACCTCCGGTAACTATCGTATCGCCGTTGGCAAGGGGCGCTAGTCGTGGTATATCCACCAGTTGCACCACATTCGGATTTTCCGTATTCCATTTTAGGGAACCAAAATGCCCAGAATTTTTATGCTTGGCATTTATTCTACTTTTTGTGTTCAAAATTGATTGTACGGTTGAATAATTTTCTGAAACATCGCTAACAATGCCCACAAGTCCTTTTGACGAAATAACGCCTAAATCGATTTTTATACTGTCATTTTCGCCTTTATCCAACGTAAGCTGGTTCTTGGTTTTAGAATAATTGTTGTTGATAACCCTAGCGGTGAAGTAAGTATATTTTGCGGGAAGGACGGTAGTATCCAATTTATCAAAAACCACTGTTTCTTGAAATTGTTCCAATCGTTTCCGAAGCATTACATTTTCTTGGAGCAACTGCTCATTTTCCGTGCGGAGTGAAAAATAATCGGTAATGTTATTTCGGAAAGTATAGATTCCTCCGGTGATATAGTTGGCAGAACTTATAAACTTATTATTGTGGTAATTATGGGTTTGGATGGTTAGTGCAACTGAAATTGTGAACAGCACTGCAAACAACAGAAAATTTCTATTCCGAATGAAAAAAAATATAATCTGCTGCATTGCTGTGTGGGGTTAAAATATTCTGCTTTCTAATGGGAGCAACGCCATAAATGGGCAACTAATTAAAGCCAAGGTTTTCAGTAAATAATGTTTTATAAATATTATTTGATCAACACGCTTTTATATTTGTTTAGGTTTTTTAAACATATTCCTGTTCCGCGAACTACCGCTCGCAAGGGATCCTCGGCAATGTAAACCGGAAGATCGGTTTTTTGGGATAATCTTTTATCAAGTCCCCGGAGCATCGACCCACCGCCGGCAAGGTAAATTCCTGTGTTGTAAATGTCGGCCGCAAGTTCGGGCGGAGTTTGGGAAAGCGTTTCCATCACTGCATCCTCAATGCGAAGGATGGATTTATCCAATGCTTTTGCAATTTCCCTATATGAAGTTTGTACCTGTTTCGGTTTTCCGGTAAGCAAATCGCGCCCTTGTACGTCCATTTCATCCGGTGGCAGTTCGAGATCTTCCGTGGCGGCGCCAATTTGTATTTTTATTTTTTCGGCAGTTCTTTCTCCCACATATAGGTTGTGCTGGGTTCGCATGTAATAAACAATATCGTTCGTAAATACGTCTCCCGCAATTTTTATGGATTTGTCGCACACTATTCCACCGAGAGCTATTACCGCAATTTCGGTGGTCCCGCCTCCTATGTCCACTACCATATTTCCTTTTGGTTGCATAATATCAACCCCAATTCCAATTGCCGCGGCCATTGGTTCATGAATCAAATAAACTTCTTTCCCATTAACGCGTTCCGCACTTTCCTTCACTGCTCGCATTTCTACTTCAGTGATTCCACTGGGAATACAAATAACCATTCTAAGGGAAGGTTTAAGCCATTTCTTTTTTAGCGCGGGAATGTCATTGATAAACATATTTATCATTTTCTCACTGGCGTCAAAATCTGCAATTACACCATCCTTAAGCGGGCGGATGGTTTTAATATTTTCGTGGGTTTTACCCTGCATCATAGCGGCTTCACGGCCCACGGCTATTATTTTTCCGGAGGTGCGGTCGCGTGCAACAATGGAGGGGGCGTCAACAACTACCTTGTCATTGTGGATAATTAGAGTGTTCGCAGTGCCAAGGTCAATGGCTATTTCTTCAGTCAGGAAGTCAAAAAATCCCATAGTTTAAGTTGGTGGTATTGAAGGTTAAGATGTTAGGTTTGGTTTTTAACAAATGTAATAAAATTTAATGCTTAAAATGACGGGTACCCGTAAATACCATCGCCATTTGGTGTTCGTTACAATAATCAATGCTCAATTGATCCTTTATGGAGCCTCCTGGCTGAATTACCGCGGTGATTCCTGCTTTGTGCGCAATTTCCACACAATCGGGAAATGGAAAAAAAGCATCGCTCGCCATCACGGCTCCTTCTAGATTGAAATTAAAGGATTTTGCTTTTTCTATAGCTTGCCGTAACGCATCAACACGGCTGGTTTGGCCAGTTCCGCTCGCGCAAAGTTGTTTTCCCTTTGCCAAAACAATGGTATTGCTTTTTGTGTGCTTGCAAATTTTTGATGCGAACCATAGGTCTTCTAACTCTGTGGAATTCGGTTTATTGTTTGTTGCGTACGTTAAAATTGCCGCACTGTCCGTAACCATATCCTTATCCTGCACCAATACGCCATTCAAGCACGTACGGACGGTAGTTTCGGGAAGTTCAATTTCTTTTTGGATTAATAAAATGCGGTTCTTTTTGCTTTCCAAAATTTCCTGTGCCGATACTGAAAAGGAGGGTGCAATTATCACTTCGCAGAAAAGGTCATTTATTTCCTTGGCAGTTGGTTCATCAATTTGGACATTGCTGATCAAAATGCCACCAAAAGCCGAAACGGGATCTCCCGCCAAAGCAGCCATATAAGCTTGTTGCACGGTTTCGCGTTGTGCAATTCCACACGCGTTGTTGTGTTTTAATATTGCGAAAGTGGGTGCTTCGCCTTTAAATTCGTTCATCAAATTTACAGCAGCATCTACGTCCAAAAGGTTGTTGTAGCTCAATTCCTTTCCGTGAAGTTTGGTAAACATTTCGTCAAAATTTCCGAAGAAATATCCTTTTTGGTGCGGATTTTCACCGTAGCGAAGTTCCTGCCCATTGGTTTGACTAATTTTATAAGCGGGCAATTTTTCTTCGGAATTGAAATAATTAAAAATTGCAGTATCGTAGTTTGAAGAATTATTAAAGGATTTAGCCGCAAAACGTTTCCGATCCTTCAGGGAAATTTCGCCATTTTTGGTGGAAATCAATTCTAAAAACTCTGCGTAATCGTCCACAGAGGAAACGCAAATGGTGTCCTTAAAATTCTTTGCTGCGGCACGAATCAAAGAGATTCCGCCGATGTCAATTTTTTCAATAATTTCCGCTTCCGAAGCGCCCGACGCAACGGTTTTTTCAAAGGGGTACAGATCAACAATTACGGCATCAATCTGCGGAATGTTGTATTGTGACATTTCCGCAACATCGCCTTCGTGATCCTGACGGTTCAAAATTCCACCGAAAACTTTTGGGTGGAGGGTCTTCACGCGACCGCCCAAAATGGAGGGGTAATCAGTTATATCCTCTACCGCAATTACTTCAATGCCAAGGTCGTTTATGAATTTTTCGGTGCCGCCGGTGGAGTAGATTTTTACGTTTTGCTCGTGCAATTTTTTTACTATCGGCTCGAGTCCATCTTTACTAAAAACAGAAATTAGGGCAGAAGTGATTTTTTTGGAATCGTTCATTATTAAAAATTAAGGAGCAAAAGTACATAATTGCACAGTAAATTTGTAACAGAACCCAAGAGAAAACGTCATACTTTTCATAATTTTATCAACGAGTTCAAAATTCAAAAGAACAACCCCTCGACTGCGCTCGGGGTGACCCGTTTAAAAATTGTTAATCGTAAAATCGTCAATCGCAAATCAAGGAATGTTAATTTATCTTCGAGTATTAAAGGAAAGTTTCAATTTTGCCATCAACGCCCTGCGCAACAACAAACTTCGCACCTTTCTTTCTTTGGTTGGGGTTACGATTGGCATTTTTTCCATTATTGCAGTTTTGGCGGCGGTTGATTCGCTGAAAAAAGAAATTGAGGGTAGCATTAGTGGATTGGACAACAGCACAATTATTATAATGCGTTTCAATTTTGGCCCAACAGATATTCCGCGCTGGAAATGGCAACAATTTCCTGATGTTACATTTGATGAGTATCAATATTTGGAGCGCAATACTCCGAATATTGAAGCGGCTACCTTCACACTAAATGTTCCAAATGAGAGCATAAAATATGAAACCAATCAAGTGGATAATGTCCCTATTGGCGCGGTTACGGACAGTTATTATTATATAGAAGCCTTGAAGCTATCCGAGGGAAGATTTTTTAATACTGCAGAATCAAATAGCGGTACAATGGTAGTGGTTTTGGGAGATGAAATTGCAGTACAGCTTTTTGGTAATGCGGCGTCGGCGATTGGAAAAGAGGTTCGCATATACGGAAGAAAATTCAATGTAATAGGAGTTTTGGAAAAGGAGGGAGCGGGGCTTTTCGGAAATTCAAAGGATACTTCCGTGTGGATGCCGGTAAATGTGGTGCGCCGAATTTATGGCGACAATAACAAACAGACGTTCCCCCAAATTGTAATAAAACCGGAAAAAGGGGTGGACGAAGCCGAATTTAAAGCCGTTTTGGACCAAAAACTTAGATTGAAGCGAGGGCTAAAACCTGATGAAACAAGTACCTTTTTCATAAATCAAATGCAGGGTTTTTCTGATTTTATTGATGAAATAACGGGAAGTATGAACGTAATCGGTTTGATAATCAGCGGATTTTCATTGTTGGTTGGCGGTTTCGGAATCGCGAATATTATGTTCGTAAGCGTCAAGGAGCGCACCAATCTTATTGGAATTCAAAAATCATTGGGCGCCAAAAACAAGTTTATTCTTTTCCAATTCTTGTTTGAAGCCGTGATTCTTGCGGTAATTGGCGGCTTGATTGGATTGTTTTTAGTGTTTGTAGTTTCAATAATTGCTTCCCAATTTACGGGCGATTTTGAGTTTGTACTTTCGCCTTGGAATCTTTTTGTTGGTACGGCAATTTCCGCAGCGATCGGTTTAATTTCGGGAATTCTTCCTGCTATTTCGGCTTCAAAACTGGACCCTGTGGAAGCGATACGCACGGGAATGTAAACTTTGAAAATTATAAATACCAAATCACAAATACCAAATTCCTAATAACGAAAAAAAATTACAAATTCCAGACTCTTGGTTGAATGTTCAGAATTTGGAAATTAAAAGTTTTGGAATTTGTGAAGAAGTTACATCTAATTTTTTCTTTGAAAAATTAAAGTACCATCGAAACTTCTTCATTCACCCATTCTAAAAACCGCTCATCTTCTTCAGAAAAGGGATCTTCCACGTGCGAATCAATATCGATTTGACCGATATTTTTTCCGTCTTTAAAAAGAGGAATCACAATTTCAGATTTTACAGTCAAACTGCATGCAATATAATTGTCTTGGGCTTTCACGTCCGGCACAACGAAATTCTTATTGCTCACCGCCACTTGCCCGCAAATGCCTTTTCCAAAGGGGATTACTGTGTGGTCGGTGGGTTTACCGGCAAAGGCTTTTAAATGGAGGGTTTTTTCAGCATCATTCGCAAAATAGAAACCAACCCAATCATAGTAGCCAATGGAAGATTGCAAGAGTTCGCAAATTTGCTTCAGGCGTTTTTCAAAAGGTTCATTCTTGTTTGCCAAAATGGTGGTTACCTTGGGCTGTAATTGGGAAAAGGACATATTTTACTGATCAATATTTCTTCGGCAAAAGTATTTTAAAACCATATCAAACCCCAAAAACAAATACTGTATTTTTGTTAAAAATGTAATTAACATCATTGCGAAAATTATTCTTGAAATATAAATCCGTAATTCGTTTTATATTCCTATTTCTGGGAACATATTTGCTGCTTGGAATTCTATATTCCATTTACTTAAAATTGTCGGAAACCGGCAGTTATTTTCCTGACCTTATTACAAATCTCGTAGCCAAACAGAGTGCGGCCCTGCTCGATAATTTTGGGTATAATTCTATCTTATATAAGGATTCTTTGAGCGAGGGAATGTTACTGACAATTGATAAGAAATACACTGTTAACATTGTGGAAGGTTGCAATGCCGTGAGTGTCATTATACTGTTTATAGCGTTTATCATTGCCTTTGCTGAAAAATTCAAAAAAACATTTCTATTTCTGTTTGCGGGATCGGTAATTATTTATGCTGTAAACATTCTTCGAATTGCCATACTTACTGTGGCATTGTATAAATTTCCTCAATACGAAAGCATGCTGCATTCCGTAGTTTTTCCCGGAATAATTTATAGCATGGTTTTCATTCTTTGGATGGTGTGGGTTTGGATGTTGAAACCAAAATCGCATCAATGAAAAGGCCTGTAAAATTAGGGTTTATCCTTGTGTGTGTAGGTTTTTTGGTATCCATACGCGCTTTTGAGAGTGATTTGTTTTATGATCCACTTTTGGATTTTTTCAAAATGGATTATAAATTTTTACCGCTGCCTGTAATGGATCAATTTAAATTGTTTTTGGGTGTTGCCATTCGTTTTTTGTTGAACACATTTATTTCTTTAATAATAATTTGGCTTGTTTTCGGGGAAAAGGAAATCGTAAAGCTCTCGGTATTTTTATATGTCGTTTTGTTTATAATTCTTTTTTCTTTTTTTTGCTTTCTAATAATTACTTCAGAAGGGACCACAGAACACTTTATTCTGTTTTACGTTCGACGATTCCTTATTCAACCTTTGTTTTTACTGCTGTTGTTGCCGGCATTTTATTTTCAGAAGTATAAAAGCAGATGAAATTTTAATACCTTTGTTTCCCAAAATTAATTTTAATACAATGAAAAAATTCTCGATTATTTTCTTCGCTCTTACTGCAATAATAATTTCGTCGTGTAAAGACGCATCCAAACAAACCGGGCCCGAAGTGGTTTCCGTGGACAATTCAGAACCCAAAACATACGAAATTGCCGCTACCGATGCCGAATTCAACAGCCCGGAAGTGGAGGCGATTTTCAAACAATATTTGCAGGTTGAAGCGGCGTTGGTAAATACCGATGCCACAAAAACAGCAGCCGAAGCATCCAAACTTGAATCTCTGTTGAAGGAGCAAAATGCCGACGAAACCCTTATAACTGCAACTTCCAAAATGGCTGCCTCGGATGATGTCAACGTGCAACGCGAAAATTTTGAAACGCTCAGCGCCGGCGTTGAGGTTATGTTACAGGGCGCTTTAAAATCCGGAACTCTCTACAAACAATATTGCCCAATGGCGTTCAACAACAAAGGCGCTTATTGGATTAGCAGCAGCAAGGATATTTTGAATCCTTATTTTGGCGACAAAATGCTAAAATGCGGTAGGGTGGATTCCGAAATTTCCGGTCAGTAATCATTATTCCAGCCATTTAGCAATTTGAAATAATATTCGTATTTTTGCGAAATAATGAAAAAAACCATTTCCATATTTCTTTCAATACTGATGCTGGCCAGCAGCTCCGGCATCGCGTATGCGCAGCATTTTTGCAGCGGAATGGAAATGATGGCTGAAATCACCCTCGGCCAAAAAATGCTTTCCTGCGGAATGGACGCTGAGGCACACAATTCAGATTGTGACGAAGAGTCTGAATATTCGCCTTCCCATGAATGCTGCGATAACCATTATACCGAAGTACAAATAGACGATAATTTCGCAAAAGCCTCGTTCGATTTAAAATTGAACAAATCTTTTGCAGCAACTTTCGTCTCTGTTTTTGTGTTGCAGGAAGTTGAAATCGCTTCCGCAGAAAAAACCTTCTTCGCGGATTACAGTCCGCCACCACTCGAACGGGATTTGAATATTCTGTACGAGACTTTCCTAATTTGATTAATACCTGCCCTTCGGCTTTGGCTCAGGCTAAACTCCGCCGGGTAACTCATGACTAAAACTCCAATTTTCTTCGGGGTAAGTACTCATATTTAATCAAATTTGAAAAATGAAACACACCTATAAAATTCACGGAATGACCTGCAACGGCTGCCGAAGCCATGTGGAAAAGACTTTAAGTGAAATTGAAGGCGTTTCCAAAGCATCGGTAAACCTTGAAAAAGCTGAAGCGGTTATTGAAATGGAAAATCACATTCCATTAAATGTTTTTGAAAAAGCATTGGAGGACGATGGAGGAAAGTACAGTATTTCGCTTCCCAATGATGCCGAAGCCGCAGAGAAACATCAAAAGAAAAAAGAGGAAAAACGAGCGAATCAAAATAGCTCGGGTACGTTTTATTGCCCTATGCACTGCGAAGGCGAGAAAACCTACGATAAACCCGGGGATTGCCCCGTTTGCGGAATGGATTTGGTGGAAGAGGTAAAAACTTCGGCTACCGCAACGCAATACACTTGCCCGATGCATCCGGAAGTTGTTCGCGATGAACCGGGCTCGTGCCCTATCTGCGGGATGGATTTAGTGCCGCAGGAAGCCGATGAATCTGCCGAAAATAAAACCTATAAAGCGTTGTTGAAAAAGTTTTGGATCGCAGTGGCTTTCACCGCTCCAATCTTTATAATAGCAATGTCCGAGATGATTCCAAACAATCCATTGTACGATTTAATGTCAATGAAATATTGGAATTGGATACAATTCGGCCTTTCAATCCCCGTGGTTTTTTACGCCACTTGGATGTTTTTTGAACGCGCATATCGCTCCATAAAAACCTGGAACCTGAATATGTTTACCCTAATCGGTATCGGTGCGGGAGTGGCTTGGGTTTTCAGCGTTTTTGGGATGTTGTTTCCAGATTTTTTCCCCCCACAATTTAAAACCCATATGGGAACCGTGCACGTTTATTTTGAGGCGGCAACTGTAATCCTCACCTTGGTTTTAATGGGGCAGGTTTTGGAAGCCCGCGCGCACAACCGAACCAATTCTGCAGTAAAGGAATTGCTAAAACTCGCGCCAAACAAAGCCGTGCGGATTGTTGACGGGAAGGAAGAAAACATCGCGATTGATAAAATTGAAGTTGGCGATAAACTCCGCGTAAAACCGGGAGAGAAAATTCCTGTGGACGGCAGCATTTTGGAAGGTGAAAGCTCCATCGACGAATCGATGATTACCGGCGAACCCGTTCCCGTTTCAAAAGCGGAGGGCGATAAGGTAAGTTCGGGCACCATAAACGGCAAACAGACTTTTGTAATGAAAGCCGAAAAAGTAGGCAGCGACACCCTGCTTTCGCAAATCATTGAAATGGTAAACAAAGCCAGCAGAAGCCGTGCGCCTATTCAAAAATTGGCCGATAAAATTTCCGGATGGTTTGTGCCAATTGTGGTCTTGGTTTCAATAATCACTTTTATAGTTTGGGCAGTTTTCGGTCCCGAACCGGCTTATGTTTATGCCTTGGTGAACGCAATTGCCGTTTTGATTATCGCGTGTCCGTGTGCCCTTGGGCTCGCCACGCCAATGTCTGTAATGGTGGGAGTGGGGAAGGGCGCCCAAAACGGGGTGCTCATTAAAAATGCCGAAGCGCTGGAGACACTCAACAAAATAGACGTTTTGATTATTGACAAAACCGGAACCATAACCGAAGGAAAACCTTCCGTTGAAAAAGTGGGCGCTGCCGAAGATTTTTCGGAAGAAAAAGTGCTTCAATATATTGTTTCGCTGAATCAAAACAGTGAACATCCATTGGCCGATGCTACCGTGAAATATGGAAAGGAGAAAAATTCCGAAGTACTAAAAACCACCGATTTCAATTCGGTTACCGGAAAAGGTGTAACGGGAAATATCAATGGAGAAAAGGTAGCACTCGGCAACGAAAAGATGATGCAGGAAGCGGGCGCAGACATTTCCGAAGTACTTCAAAAGCAAATTTCAGAAGAACAGAAAAAAGGCAAGACAGTACCGATGCTTTCCGTGGACGGAAAAGTGGTAGGTTACGTTGTGATTGCCGATAAAATAAAGAAAACCAGTAAAGCCGCCATCGCCGAGCTTCAGCAAAAAGGAATTGAAGTTATTATGCTCACTGGCGATAATCACGATACTGCAAAGGCCGTTGCTTCCGAATTAAATCTCGCCGATTTTAAAGCTGAAATGCTTCCGCAGAACAAATTGGAAGTAGTCGAAAAATTGCAGGCCGAAGGCAAAAAAGTAGCCATGGCCGGCGACGGAATAAACGATGCCCCCGCTTTGGCAAAAAGCGATGTGGGAATTGCGATGGGAACCGGAACCGATGTAGCGATAGAAAGTGCTGGCGTTACTCTAGTAAAAGGCGATCTGCACGGCATTGTGAAAGCGTTCCATTTAAGCGAAAAAGTAATGCGCAACATTAAGCAAAACCTGTTTTTCGCCTTGATCTATAACGTTCTCGGCGTGCCAATTGCCGCCGGGGTTCTCTATCCAGTTTTTGGGATATTATTATCACCGATGATTGCTGCACTGGCAATGAGTTTCAGTTCGGTTTCAGTTATTACTAATGCCCTGCGATTGCGCGGCGCAAAAATTTAAAAAAAATGAAAAATCTATTAATTATACTTTTTATACTTCCGCTTTGCGTTTTTTCACAGGAAAAAATAACGGGCACAATTACTGAAAATGTCAATAACGAAGAAGTTCCGCTTGGCGGGGCAAACATTTATTGGCTGGATACCCAAGTGGGAGCCGTAACAGATTTTGACGGTAATTTTGAATTGGAATATAAACCGGAATACAAAAAATTGGTCATCAGTTTTGTGGGTTATAAAACGGATACAATTTCGGTGAATTCTCCAATAAGGATTACACATTCCCTCACTTCAACCGCCAATCTTGATGAGGTTACGATCACGGCACGGCAAAAGGCCACGTCGCGTTCCTTCATCCAAGCTACCAATACGCTGAATGTAAGCAGCGCCGAACTTCTGAAAGCTGCCTGCTGTAATCTTGCGGAAAGTTTTGAAACCAATCCGTCAATTGATGTGAATTTTGCTGATGCCATCTCGGGAACTCGGCAGATAAAAATGTTGGGATTAACGAGTCCGTATATTTTAATTACTACTGAAAATGTGCCGAGTATTCGCGGCGCTTCGCAGGCGTATGGCTTGAGTTTTATTCCCGGTACCTGGGTTGAAAGCATCCAAATAACCAAAGGCGCAGGAAGCGTTACAAATGGTTTCGAGAGCATTGCGGGGCAGATTAATGCGGAACTGCAAAAACCAACCATGGACGACAAACTTTTTGTAAATGCCTACGGTGCCGGAAATGGCCGTTTTGAACTCAATACACATCTCAATACCAAATTAAGTGAACGTTGGAGTACCGGTCTTTATTTACATGGAAATCTTCGCGAGACAGAGTTTGATAAAAACGGAGATACTTTTCTCGATGCGCCATTGATGCAACAAGTGAACGTGATGAACCGTTGGCAGTATACCGACACCGAAAATGGTTATGTTGGGTTTTTCAATGTTCGCTATTTGAATGATGAAAAACAAACGGGGCAAACCTTTTTTGATGAAGATACGGATCGAGGAACTACAAATGCTTGGGGAAGTGAAATAAAAACCCATAGGTTTGACGTTTCTGGGAAATTTGGTTTTGTGAACCCGGATATTCCGTGGCGAAGTGGAGGCGTACAACTTGCCTATAGCCACCACAACCAACAATCCTATTTCGGTTTAAATGATTATAATATTCAACATAATAGTCTGTACGCAAATGTTATGTATAATTCCATAATCGGCGATTCGCGGAATAAAGTAAAAACTGGACTTAGCGCAACCTATGATGGTTATAAGGAGTTGGTTTTCACTGAAAACTTCAATCGTGTCGAGAATTCGGTGGGTGCATTTTTTGAATATAATTTTGACAATATGGGCGATCTTAATTTTACGGCCGGAATTCGCGCCGACGTGCACAATACGTTGGGGGCATTTCTTACGCCGCGTTTTCATTTGCGTTACACTCCGTGGGATAAATCGGCCTTTCGAATTTCTGCGGGCCGAGGAAAACGGAGCGCTAATATCTTTGCGGAAAACCAACAGCTTTTTGCAACTTCTCGCAACTTGAATATTTTTGGAAATGGCGGAAAAACTTATGGGCTTGATCCAGAGATTGCTTGGAATTATGGTGTTTCATTCATGCAAGGTTTCAATCTTTTCAATAGAAAGGCAGATATTACCGTGGACTTTTACCGAACCGATTTTGTAAACCAAATAGTTGTAGATTGGGAAAATCCTTCCGAAATAAATTTCTATAATTTGGAGGGTGAAAGTTATTCGAATAATTTTCAGGCCGAATTTAATTATAATGTTTTTAAACATTTTGATATGCGGCTAGCTTATAAATACTATGATGTGGAAACTACCTACCTAAGCGGGAAAAAAGTAACCCCGTTAACAGCAAACAATCGTTTTTTTGCTAATGCCTCATTTCAGACGCATCAGAATGCAAAAGGTGGAAACTGGAAGTTTGACGCAACCTTCAACTATTTGGGTGAACAACGGTTCGCCTCAACGGAAAGTTATTTGAACACAATTGGCCTTTCACAGTTCTCGCCTTCAGTTTCTACGTTGAATGCGCAGATTACTAAAGTTTTTTCCCCTAATTTTGAGCTGTATGTGGGCGGTGAAAACATTACCAACGTTACCCAGTCCAATCCAATTGTGGGGAGCGACAATCCTTTTGGAACGACTTTTGACACCACCTATGTTTACGGGCCTATTTTCGGCAGCTCATATTATGCCGGTTTGCGATATCGTATAAATTAATTTAAACTTTAAAATCAAAAATAAAATGAAGAAAATAATTGTAATTTTAGGAATACTCTTTATTGGAGCAACGGGTTTCGCCCAAAACAAAAACGCCAAGGCCACTATTGAAGTTGATGGCGTTTGCGGTATGTGTAAGGATCGAATTGAAAAAGCTTCCATTCAGGCTAAAGGTGTTAAGTCTGCAAGCTGGAATGTGGATACCCATCAATTGGATTTAATCTATAATGAAGGAAAAACAGATTTAACCACCATTCAACAAAGCATTGCGGACAGCGGCCACGATACACAAGATATAAAGGCAAAAGATGAGGTTTACAATGCTATTGACCCCTGCTGTAAATATCGCGATCCACAGGTTGTTGATGACCATAAAAATGGCGCCGAGTAATAATTGCTAATTTTTATAATTTTTTTAATATTCTTTGGCGCCTAGAATTATTAATTTGAATTTCATAAAAATTATATATTATGAAAAATGAAAGATTAATACACGCGCTCGGCAATTGCATTAACCATTGTAACTATTGTGCCGATGCGTGTTTGGATGAAGAGAATGTAAAAATGATGGTAAATTGCATACGGATCGATAGGGTATGCGCAGAAGTTTGCAGCACATTAAATCAGCTTTTAGCAACAAATTTCAATGATGTAAAAGATTTGGTTAGCTATTGCGAAAAAATTTGCAATATGTGCGCTGATGAATGTGAAAAACACGAGCACCAACATTGTAAGGATTGCGCCGAGGCCTGTCGAAATTGTGCAAATGAATGCCGTCAATTTATGGCTGCCTAAAAAGATGATGTTAAATTTTACCCAAGCAGGGAATAATTTAACAATAGCTGCTTTTAACTTTACGGTATAAACCAAAAAATAATTGTTATGCCACAGAAACAGCAAGACAAAAAGCCTCAGGCCACAAAGGCCGATCCTAAAAAACAGGATTCTAAAAAGGCTCCAAAACCTGCTCCTAAAAAGAAGTAGTTTTTGATTGGTCAGAATTTAATGGCCAAGAGAACCATCCAAACAAAAATGTTTGGATGGTTTTTTGTTTAAAGGCATTGAAGTTATTCATGGCTTGATAAAATCATTTTTCTATTTTTACCTTCCAAAATAATATTAAAGATGAAACAAATTTTAGGAATAGGTTCCCGTATTGAACATCCAAATTACGGTAAAGGTGTAGTTACAAACGTTACAGCAAAAATGTATTGGGTCACATTTATAGAAAATGGATTGGAAACCATAGCGACGGATGAGGATTTTGAAATAATTGAGGCGGCCGAAGATGAAGTGGATACCGTTAGTTTTTACGAAGTTGAAAAGAGCCTCCGTGATATTCTTAAAAAATGGAACGGTTTCAGTGAAATTGTACCAATAGCAGATAAATGGAAGGGAGGCACGATGGTCTTAAACCCAGCGGATAAAAACTTGGCATCAAAAGAAATTCCTATTGACACTTTTTTTCATAAAATAGTAATGGTTCGCGATAGGCTTCGCGTGATGGAGCAAAAAATAAATGCCTCGAAAGGGTTAGCGGAACAGGATAAGATAGACCTGCAACAATATATTACTCGTTGTTATGGTAGTTTAACCACATTTAATGTACTATTCAAAAATTCTTCACAACAATTCAAAGGAGAAAAGGGGACCAAAGAATAAACTTATAAATCGTATAAAAATATTAGATTGATTTGATGGAATGTATGTTCGGGTTATAAGAAATTTCCCGCATTGCTAAAATCAAGAATCTGTTTTAATAGCCCATTTTTCGTGATGTACGGGAAATGTTAATAATCTGTGAGAAATTTTTTTCCATTTTTTTTAATGCCTCTAGTTTCTATACATAATTTAAGGGCCTTTCAAAAACATAAGAAAACCAAGGGTTTGCAAAAATTTTGGTTAAATAACCTACTCTGACGTAGGTTTTAATTTAACTTTTTGATAAAATTTTCATAATCTACTTTCATTAAAAGTTGGAATTGTAAGATTTTATTGGCACTTTTGGGGTGCTAATTCAAACAAACAAAAAAATGAAAACAAAGTTTAGTGGAATTTTGACGCTATTATTAGTGTTGATTGTGCAGCTCGCTTTTGCACAGGAAAAAACGATTTCCGGAACGGTGACCGATGACACGGGTCTGCCGCTTCCTGGAGTTAACATAATTATAAAGGGTACGAGTACTGGAACGCAGTCTGATTTTGATGGTAACTATACCATTGAGGCTGCCGAGGGACAAACACTTGTATATAGTTATGTAGGTTTTGATACCCAAGAGATAGCTGTTGGGGCATCAAATAGGATGGATGTTACTATGCAGGCTGGATCTGTTCTGGACGAAGTGGTAGTAACTGCATTGGGTATTTCCCGTGAAAAACAATCATTGGGATATTCTACGCAGCAAGTAGCAGGTGAAGAATTGGCTACGGTAAAAACCAACAACTTTACCAATGCTTTGTCTGGTAAAGTTGCCGGTCTTCAAATTAGAAGAAACAACAACTTCGGTGGATCGACCAACGTTATTATTAGAGGTATTACTTCTTTAACTGGTGATAACCAAGCGTTATTTGTTGTGGACGGAGTGCCGATCAGTAACTTAAACACCAATAATCCTAACCAGAAGAATTCTTCTGCTGGTAACTATTATGATTATGGTAATGCTGCTGCAGACATCAACCCAGACGACATTGAATCTGTAAACGTACTTAAAGGTGCTGCTGCATCTGCACTTTACGGATCACGCGCTGGTAACGGTGTAATCATTATCACAACTAAAAAAGGTAAAAAGACAAAAGGTTTGGGAGTGACAATCAACTCCAATGCTCAAGTTGGTTTTGTTGACAAGAGCACTTTTGCTGAATACCAGTCAAATTATGGAGCTGGTTACGGTGGTCAAGTTTTTACCTCTGAGGATGTTGATGGAGATGGTATAAATGATGTGGTTTCCAACTATCTTGATGATGCATCTTATGGACCTTTCTTTGATGGTCGATTGATCTATCAGTGGGATTCATTTGACCCAGCTTCACCAAATTATTTAAAAAGAACTCCTTGGGTGAATTCTCCTAATGGACCTATTACTTTCTTTGAAACGCCAATTACGCTAACTAACTCTATCTCTATTTCAAATGGAATGGAAAAAGGGTCTTACCGTATGTCTTATACTAAATTGGACCAGTCTGGATTAATGCCAAATAGCCAGATTGACCGACACAACTTTATCTTTAGTGGTAACTTTGAAATGTCCGACAGAATGACCGCAAGTGGTTTTGCCAATTATATTAAAACTGAGGCATTAGGCCGTAATTCTACTGGTTATAATGATAACGTAGTAGGTAACTTTAAGCAATGGTGGCAAACCAACGTTGACATTAAGAAGCAATGGGAAATTTATAATAACACCAAGAGAAATATTGGCTGGAACCCAGGTTCATCAGCTCCGGGAACAAGTCCTATTTATTGGGATAACCCATATTGGACCCGTTACGAAAACTATCAAAATGATAGCAGAAGCCGTTTCTTAGGTAACTTTGAATTAAACTATAAGTTAGCTGATTGGGTAAATGTAACAGGTCGAGTTGCAACTGATACTTATAATGAGCAACAAGAAGAAAGAAGAGCTGTGGGATCTGTACCTACAACTTTCGGAATTACAAGAGGAAATGTTGATTCTGGATATCTTCGACGTGACATAACTGTAACTGAAACGAACTATGATTTAATGTTCAATTTCGATGCTGATATTTCAGAAAGCATTAGTCTTGCAGGTATATTGGGAACAAACATTAGAAGAGATGAATTCAATTCTATTACGAATTCTACTGCTGGAGGTTTGGTTGTTCCAAATCTTTACTCTATTCAAAACTCGAGAAATGATATTCCTAAATCACAGGAAGTTGCACAAAAAAGAGGTGTGGATGGTGTATATGCCAGTGCCTCTCTAGGTTTTGGAAACGTAGTATATTTGGACGGAACGATTCGTAGAGATGATTTCTCAACGCTTCCGGATGAGGAGAGTGCTTTCTACTATCCTTCTGTATCGACAAGCTTCGTGTTCAGCAAATTGATGAACGTAGATGCTATTTCTTTCGGTAAACTTCGTTTGAACTACGCTAAAGTAGGTAATGGTGCACCGCCAGATAAGTTGTTTGATACCTATGTAATCAATACCGATACTGGTACTTCAGTTCCAAGTATATCAAATAACCCGAACTTGAGACCAGAATTTACAACAAGTTATGAAGCAGGTCTTGAAATGCGTTTCGCAAACAACCGTGTAGGTTTTGACTTCTCTTACTATAAAGCAAATTCAGAAGACCAAATTGTTGAGGTGCCTATTGCTGAATCAACTGGTTCATCAAGAAAATTGTTGAACGCGGGTGAAATCGAAAACAGAGGTTTTGAATTCTCATTGAATGCAACTCCGGTAAAAACTGATAATTTCAGCTGGATGCTTAATGGAAACTTTACCAAAAACGAGAGTGAGGTAATCGCTCTTCCTGAAGGAGTTGAAGTTTTCCAGCTTGCTACTTACCAAGGTGGTGTGAAAATCAATGCTGTTCCGGGAGAACCTTATGGTGTAATTTATGGAGCTGATTACGTTTATAACGATAATGGTCAGAGAGTTGTTGGTGCAAATGGTAGATATTTAAAGACCGGACCAAATGAGAAAATTGGAGATACCAACCCAGATTGGTTGATGGGTATAACCAATACCTTAAATTATAAGTCTTGGTCGTTCAGCTTTTTGATTGATGTTCAACAAGGTGGATCTGTATTCTCATTGGATCAATACTACGGTCAGGCTACTGGTCTTTACGTAGATACTGATTATATAAATGACTTGGGCAATCCTGTAAGAAATACTATTGAAAATGGTGGTGGATTTATCAATCCAGGCGTTCTTGAAGATGGAACTACAAATACCATTAGAGTAGATGCTTCGGAATTCGGACAATTTGGTTATGCGGCTTACCCACAATCAGAGTTTGTTTATGATGCAAGCTATGTAAAACTTCGTCAAGCGTCGTTAAGCTACACCTTGCCGTCAAAATTCCTTGACAATACCTTTATGACAGGCCTTCAGTTCACACTAACTGGTTCTAACCTTTGGATAATCGATAAAAATGTACCATATGCTGATCCAGAATCTGGTTTGAGCTCAGGTAACTCTCAAGGATATATCACAGGTTCGTTGCCAACAACCCAAGATTATGGGTTTAACATTAAAGCACAATTTTAATAAATAGAAAAATGAAGAAACTGATATTAATATTAACAGCGGCCGTTTTCGCCGTCTCTTGTTCAGACAACCTAGAGGATCTGAACCAGAATATAAAAGACCCTACTCAAGTAAGTGGTGAAAGTTTATTCGCTTCTGCTGAAAAGCAGCTTGCGGACCAAATCACAACGCCAAACGTAAACCTTAACAATACAAGATTGTGGGTGCAGCACTGGCAGGAAACTACTTATCCTGATGAAAGTAACTATGATCAATCCACACGCCCTATTCCAGATAACCACTGGAGAGAAATGTACAGAGATGTGTTAAGAGATCTTAAGGAAGCTAGCAAGAATATCGAAGCTGCCGACAATGACATAACTAATCCTTTGAAGCCAAATAAGCTGGCTATTATTGAAGTTTTGAATGTTTATACTTGGAGCAATTTGGTAGAAACCTATGGAAATATACCATATTCTGAAGCTTTAGATATTGAAAACACTCTACCGAAGTACGATGATGCTATGACAATTTACAAAGACTTGCTTGTACGTTTAACTGCTGCAATCAATTCAATGGATACTAGCAAAGGAAGTTTTGATGGAGATGTAGAAAAAATTTACGCCGGCGACATGACTTCTTGGAAAAAGTTTGCTAATACTCTAAAATTAAGAATGGGTATCGTTCTTGCTGATGCAGATGCTGCAACCGCAAAAGCAGCAGTTGAATCTGCAGTTGCTTCGGGTGTATTCACTAGCAATGCAGATGATGCGGGCTATGCTTACACTTCTCCTCCAAACGGAAATCCATTGAATGATAACTTGGTTTTGAGCAATCGTAATGACTATGTTGCAGGAAAGACTATTATCGATTTAATGAACAATTTGGAAGATCCGCGTAGAGCTGCTTATTTTACTGACGTTGACGGTGAATACATTGGTGGTGTAATTGGTGACCAAACTGTATATTCAGATTACAGCCACGTAACACCAGATATTTTAAATAGTGATTATCCAGGATGGTTCCTTCAATATGCCGAAACAGAATTCCTATTGGCTGAGGCAGCTGCAAGAGGCTTTAATGTTGGTGGTAGCGCTGAAAGCCACTATATCGCAGGAATTACTGCTTCTTTCGATTTCTGGGGTATTGATGGGGTAGCTGATTATCTTGCTAATCCAGAAGTAGCTTATGATAGCGTTAATTGGAAAGAATCAATCGGTACTCAAGCGTGGTTAGCATTATACAACCGTACGTTCGCTTCTTGGTTGTCAGTTAGACGTTTGGACTATCCAGTTCTAGTTGAGCCAATCAATGCTGAGTCTGGCTATCCAGTTCGTTATCCTTATCCGGTTAGCGAAATTAACTTGAACCCAACCAATTATGAGCAAGCTGCTAGTGCAATTGGTGGCGATGCTACAGAAACTAGACTTTTCTGGGATAAATTTGATAACACTTGGGGCTTTTAATCATAAGTCCAAAGTAATTATATAAGAAAATCCCCGGTAGTAATACCGGGGATTTTTTTTATACATATTTGCTGACAACATTTTTAGAAATTTCCTATCGTTCCCAAACTCTGGCTTTCCGAAATTACTTAACCCTGGGAAATTTATATCAAAATTTCTAGATTTTTGATTTAATGTGATTCACAATTAGTTTTGCGTGTTCTCGAGAATTTTCAATAAACCATTTGTGCGTTTCCAAGCCTCCGCAAATTACTCCCCCCAGATAAATACCTTTAACATTTGTCTCCATTGTACTGGGATTGTAGTAGGGTGATTTACCTGCATCTTGACTTAATGTAATGCCGAGATTTTCTAAAAATTTAAAATGAGGTTTGTATCCCGTCAACGCTATAACAAAATCATTTTTTAATAATTCCAACCCATTGGGTGTTTTTATTGTAATCGCTTCATCCTTTATTTCAACTATTTCTGAATTGAAATAAGCCTTAATGCTGCCTTCCTTTATTCGATTTTCTATATCTGGCCTCACCCAATATTTCACCCGTTCGCCAATGGTTGCTCCTTTAATTATCATAGTGACCTCTCCGGCCTTTCTGTATATTTCCAGGGCTGCATCTACCGCAGAATTACTTGCGCCTACAACAGCCACTTTTTGCATTATGAATGGATGGGCTTCCTTATAATAATGCATTACTTTCGGCAATGCTTCCCCAGGTATGTGCAATAGGTTCGGAATATCGTAAAAGCCGGTGCAAACTATTAGATTTTTCGTACTATAATTTTTTTTATTCGAGGTTACTTTGAAATAATTTCCCTGTTTTTCCACGGAAAGAATTTTTTCATATAAATTAATTTGAAGTCGATTTGACACTGCCACACGCCGATAATATTCCAGTGCCTCATTACTTGTGGGTTTTGGATTGTTGCTTATAAAGGGGATGCCGTCAATTTCCAATTTTTCCGAAGTTGAAAAAAATGTCATATTCAGTGGGTAGTTGAAAATGGAATTGGTTAGCGCTCCTTTTTCGACTACAATATAGCGCAATCCCTTTTTCTTGCATTCCAAAGCGCAGGCAATTCCTATAGGGCCTGCACCTATTATTAAAACATCCATTAAATTTTCCAAATCAGTTCTTATTATTTATTGATTTTAAAAATTGTCCAGTTTCCGAAAAAAATTTTTCCTTTTCTTCCAACCATCCATAATGTCCACTTTCTTCGAAGATTATTAATAGAGAATTTGAAAGTATTATTTTGGCGTTTTTTGCAATTTCAATCGGGACAATATCATTCGCTCCGTGCAGTAGTATAACGGGGTTTTTATAGCTTGCCATTTCCTTGGTTACGTTAAATGGCATTTTTTGAAGGTCTTCCCATACAAGATTGTTAATTTGACTATTTCCTTGCGTCAACCGGGCTGCAATTGTTGGAACATATTTTTTATTGTATAAATAGGCAGGAGCTAGAAATAAGCCTCTTTTTAATCTTGTTTGATAGGAGTTATCGCCATTCAATATTTTATTCTCGTAATGTAAAAGTGAATCCTGTTGGGGCTGGCTTAACCTTTCCCTTGTGTTTAAAGTTGAAAGAAAAGCAAGATTCATTCCTCCCGAAGAAGATTGTATCATGGCTTCCACCCGTTTTGGAAATTTTGAAGCATAATAATATGCCAACATCCCGCCGAAAGAATGTCCCATGATTATCCAACTTTCAAGCTGCAGATGTTCACGAAGAACTTCAATATCTTCCACCATTAAATCCATCGTTATGGTGGATTTATTTATTTTATTAATAGTGGAAAGGCCTGTGCCGCGTTGATCGTATAGTATTGTTTGATTATTTTTGGAAAGTTCGGTCGCCAATTGCACAAACCCTTCACTGCTCATTCCCGGACCACCATTGATGATTAAGATTGGCTTACCCTTACCAAAGGTTTGATAATGGATTTTTGAATCTGACCGGAAAATATAGTTATGTTGCTGCGAAAAGAATGTTTGATTCAGAATCAGAAAAAAGAATAGTACAATTATTTTTCTCATCTTCCGGAAATTGATTTCGACCAATATCGATATGAAATAGTTTAATTTACTTTAACTTCTTTTAGGTCTCTAATGGTCTTAATAGGATCGTTGGAGCCAAAAACATAACTTCCCGCTACCAGAACGTCTGCCCCAGCTTCTACCAACTGTCTTGCGTTTTTGTTAGTTACCCCGCCGTCAATTTCAATTTTAGTCGCGGCTCCATTGGCGTCTATAATTTTTCGAAGTTTTTCAACTTTTTTAAAGGTGTTTTCAATAAAGCTTTGACCTCCGAAACCGGGGTTTACACTCATCATGCAGATTAAATCTATATCCTCAATAGTGTCTTCTAATAGCGAGACATTAGTATGGGGATTAATAGCTACTCCCGCCTGCATTCCTTCCGCTTTAATTCCTTGAAGTGTTCGGTGTAAATGCGTGCAAGCTTCATAATGAACAGAAAGAATATTCGCGCCCAATTCAGCAAAGGTTTTAATATATCGGTCCGGATCAACAATCATTAAGTGCACGTCCAACGGTTTTTTTGCATGCGATGCTATACTTTTTATCACTGGCATTCCAAATGAAATATTCGGCACAAAAACGCCATCCATAACATCGAGATGAAACCAATCCGCCTCACTTGTATTTATCATTTCAATATCACGTTGAAGATTCGCAAAGTCTGCAGCGAGAATGGAAGGTGCGATAATTGTATTTTTCATGAAATTTATAATAAGAACGGTTCGATAAGAGATTTAATGTTTTTAGGATAGCGGTTTTCAACATCATATTTTGATAAATAGGTGTTCAATTTTACGATATCCTCCTTGGTTTTCAATATGCTGAAATTTGCCTCGTAAGTATTGAAAATTCGATTTTCGATTTTTTGATTCAAGATGGTCAGTATATTCCGGTGTCTTTTATCTTTTCGGATTTTCGAGAAAATTTCATCAATAGTGTCTTTTTTGCCTTCAAGTATTTGAAGAAAAAAATCATTGGTGCTCAGCAATGCCCCTGTAATATTAAGAGTCAGGTTTTTTCCCAATATGAAATTGAAAAGCGCTTCTAATTCTGAATCTTGTAACGGACCAGCTTGCTTGCTTAAATAACAGATAGTATGTTCCATGTGAATGTAAAGTTAGAAAAAAACCTCCGGTAATCAGCCGGAGGTCATTCATCAATCAAAAAAACGAACAGTATTCTCTCAGCTCGGCTGAAAAATCTGATACTGTAAGTTATCTTTAGGGAAATTATCCCAAATAGGTCATCAATATTTTGCTTCGCGAGGTATGTTTCAATCTTCGGATTGCTTTTTCCTTAATTTGACGAACTCGCTCCCTTGTAAGATCAAAGGTTTCACCAATTTCTTCCAAAGTCATTGGGTGCTGATCGCCAAGACCAAAATACAAACGAATTACATCTGCTTCACGTGGAGTCAAAGTTTCCAAAGCTCTTTCAATTTCTGTTCTAAGCGATTCGTGTAACAAAGCACGGTCCGGGTTTGGGCTCTCGCCACTTCGCAGCACGTCGTAAAGGTTACTGTCTTCACCTTCAACAAGCGGGGCATCCATGGATACGTGACGTCCGGAATTTTTCATGGATTCCTTTACGTCGTTGATGGTCATATCAAGTTCCTTTGCAATTTCTTCTGCGGAAGGTGGGCGCTCATTGGCTTGTTCCAGATAAGCGTACATTTTGTTGATCTTATTTATGCTTCCAATTTTATTCAAAGGCAGACGGACAATACGTGATTGCTCCGCCAACGCCTGAAGAATGGACTGCCGAATCCACCAAACGGCATAGGAAATAAATTTAAAACCACGCGTTTCATCAAAACGTTGTGCGGCTTTAATTAGGCCAAGATTGCCTTCATTGATAAGATCGGGAAGGGTAAGACCCTGGTTTTGGTATTGCTTAGCTACCGAAACAACAAAACGTAGGTTTGCCTTGGTCAATTTTTCCAATGCTGTTTGGTCTCCCGCTTTTATGCGTTGTGCCAATTCTACTTCTTCGTCTGCGGTAATTAAGTCAACTTTTCCAATTTCCTGAAGGTACTTGTCCAATGAAGCAGTTTCCCTGTTGGTTACCTGCTTTGTAATTTTAAGTTGTCTCATTTAAGAAATGTCCTGTAGATTAAGGTTTAAACTTTTGTATTGGGTTATACGTAAAAACCCTACAAAAGGTTACAGCAGATTTAAAAGAAAAAATTAATTGGTACTTAATTGGTGTTGAAATTATATTTTAAACCTGCATAAAATCCAAAAACAACGCCCGTGGCATTGCGGCTTGCACTGTCCAAAAGCAAAAATTGATATTTGAAAGTGGGGTTTAATTCCACCGTGAAATTTTCTGAAAATTTATAATAGGCCCCGATTCCCGCATTCAAACTAAAACTTATTCTGGAAAGATTGTTCGCACGACCCAAGTCCAATTCTTCATTTCTGGAATTTTCCGCGAAAATTCTATCATCGGTTAATAATAACGTGCTGAACCCTCCAAAAGCGTGTGTCCCAAAGCGGCTTTTGGTTAAGGAATATGTGAGTTGCAAAGGCATTTCAACATATTCAATTTCCTGCCGCAGGTTAAGGGCGTCACTCCCCGCAAAGTTTGAAAGAGTTCTTCGGGAAACATTGTTCCCAGAAATGGCGGAAATGGAAAAGATGCGCAAACTGTCTATGGAAGTGGTGGAAGGTAAATTATTTACGGAATAGCTTATTTTTGTTTTTATAGCGGAAAAGCTTAAACTCAACTTTTCCGTTAAATTAAACCCCACACCAACTCCGTAGGTGAAATTTATTTCTCCCGAAGTTTCAGCGCCGTCCAAACTTTGGTCGAGGGTCGAAGTTTTTTCGGAAACATTATAAAGTACGGGTCCCGCGATTGCCATTACGGTCCATTTTCGAGTGTTTGATTTTTGTATTTCCGTACTGTCTTTTTCGGATAATTTTTTCTTATCCTTTTCTCTTTTTTTTATTTTTTCAATTTTGGCCACCGCCGTGGAGTCTATTTTCTCGGAATCATTTTTTGAAATAGCATTTTTTTCTACTTCTGAAAGAGAAGTGTTATTTTCAGTAAACACCGAATTTTGTAAATTTTCTATGGAGTTTTTTTCATTGTTATTTAATGAATTTGAATCATTAATTTTTTGTGATTTTCCAGAAATTTCAGGCTCGTTTGGAAGTTTTGGGGAATTTGAAGATTTCGTTCGACTATTTTTTGAAACAATTTTATTTTCCGAGATTTGATTTAATGGTTCAGTTTTGGACTCTTTTTCGACTTCTTCGGAAGTTGTATACTCAGCTACTTTCTCTATTTCCTTTTCAAATTTTATTTCAGAAACATTTTCATTTGTTGGTGTTTCAATCAAAATAGTTTTGTCCAAACTATCCTTTACTTCTTCAACTGAAATTTTCTCATCTTTATTCAAAATTGATTTATCCGTTTTTTGAAACATTATCAAAGACAAAATTCCGAAAACGGTCAGCGTGGGAAGCAATAGCCAGAATGCCCGTTTCCGCCGCTTTGATTTTCTGTCCAAAGTTGTGTTTATTTTTTCCCAAACGGATTCGTCCGGGATCCTTTGGCCTTGGTCCAGTTTGCTTTTTAGGAAATCGCCGATGTCTTTTTTATTTTCCATGTGTGCGTATTTTAGGTCCCACGGTTATGGCAGCATTTGTTATTTTTTCGCGCAATATAAGTTTTGCCCGGTGGAAATTGGACTTCGAAGTATTTTCAGAAATTGAGAGCATTTGCGAAACTTCTTTGTGCGAATACCCATCCATTTGATATAGGTTGAAAACCAAGCGGTATTGGTCGGGCAATTCTTGTATGATTTTTAACAACATTTCCAATGGCAAATCGGTGTCGGCGTCCACTTCAAAATTGTCCTCAAGTGTGTCATTCTTTATTTCAACAGTAATTGGTTTTTCGGTTTTGTATTTATCAATAGCTTTATAGATGGTTATCCGTTTCATCCAACCTTCGAAAGAGCCTTTGTTTTTGAAGGTTTTAATTTTTTGGAAAATGGTTATGAAGGCATCGTGCAGATTGTCCTCGGCATCAGCTTCATTACGGCAGTATTTTAATGAGGTAAAAAAGAGGGTGTTTTTATACCTGCGGAATAGCTCGTTTTGTGCTATCCGGTCATATTTAATACATCTTTTTATTAATTCCTCTTTTTCCAAAAAATCTTGTATGGGTTTTTGAAATTGTTTTGTGGCTTTACGTGATGATTCTCTTCAAAATCAACATTTCCTCAATATTTCATAATTTCAGTTTATTTGGCGGTGATAACAATCACTTCTGAACATGCGGGGGCGCCCAAAGGTGTGTCCCGCGCAACGCTGTAGGCTCTAATAGAATCTTTTTTAAAGTTCTTGCCAGCCCTGAATTTTGCCGTAGGCGTATTTGCACCTTCCACCAGAACGAGGGAGCCTCCCAAAACATCCCAATCATAAGATCCGCCCTCAAAATTGCTTGTATAGGTTATGGTAATAATTTCATCCGGTCTTGCATGTTGGGGGCCTTCTAAACAACATTCCGTATATAAAATTTTATTCATTCCTTCATTTTCACACGTATTCTGGATGGGCGAGCGAACAATATCCTCGTGTTTATCCTTTGAACAGGAGAAAAATAGAAATGTTGATACAATGAGTAAAAAAAGATGTGATTTCATAATTATATTTTAACAGTTAATTGCTTTCAGGACTATTGGGACTGCAGAAATTTGGATCCCAGTATTAATATCATCAAATCTCACGTAAATTATCTGGGGGTTTTCGGTGTTTACATGCATTAAATCAATTATTGGATTTGTCCCGGAAATCATATCTTCATAATTGTTATAATAGTTCCAGGTTACAATTGAAGGATCTGAAATTCCCGAAAAAGGGAAGAAACACTCAAAATAGCTTTCTAAATTAAAAAGGCCTATTCCTGAATTGGATTCCGTCTCGCATTCTTCAAATAGAATTTTTCTGCAAAGTTCTACACATTCCTTGGTTAAAAGAAAGCGATTGGTCCCGTTTGCTATTTCCATTTCATTATCATTAAAACTAATAACTTTCCAATCATAATTCCATGTATCAATTATATTTTCGTCACCAGTTAAAAAAATATTGAGGTGCAATTCGTTCTCAATAAAATAAGTAATCCAGGTTCCGCCAAAGGCATTCCCCAGAAAATGAAATCCGGCATTGCCAAAAGGGCTTATTTGAAAGTAAGAATCATCGTATTCACTATTGGGCCCATCTAAATGCGTTACCTTCCAAATGCAGTTTGTTTCCGTAAGGAGGTTGTTACAAGTGATTATTGTATCTGCATAAATACATTTATCTATCGCTTCTTTTAGCTCATCGTTATTATTGATAACATAGGATTGTCCATTTTCTAGCACACTTGTAATGGGGTAGCTTAAACTGATGGATTTCCCTTCGGCGAGCGATGCTAAAAATTCGCTGAAAGCAATATCACTATTTATAAGTTGATAATTAATGATATCCATTTGCTCATTATAAATTACTAAAGTGAAGGGATAATTAAAATCGATACAAGTAATTTCATTATCAAAATCATTGCCTGCAGCTTTTAAAACAAGGTTGTAAAGTTCAGAATTTACAGGAATTATTTTTGAAGGATCGGCTCTGGCGATCGGCTCATCTTCGCAGGAGATGAAAAATGTCAGCAGAAGAATAAGAGGTAAATAAAAGAGATTTTTCATAAGATTTTAATTGGCGTTGTTACCCTATAGTCTGAATCTTTTTAAAAGGTTGCGTGGGCATTAATTTTTTTTATCATCTTTGAAACAAAATCTTTAAGATGAAATTAAATTTTTTTCTTGTTTTCTCTTTGCTGTATGTGCAGTTTCAATCATACTCACAAGAAAATGAAACGATTTCAAAACTTACATACCATTCATTTAGCATTTCCCCTATAGGATTTTATACTGCGGAAGAAACAGTTGGCCCTTCTTTCAGTGCGGATGTTCGTTTTTCATACATGAAAAATATATTTGCATTTGGGGCGGAAGGAGGAACGGACGAATTAATTTACCCTGGGTCAAAGAATCATAATTCCTATTATGAATTCAATCTCTATTACGGTAGGGAATTAAAAGTGTATAAGCGACTTTATATAGATGTTTTTGCTGGGGTTGGCTATGTAAATATTCGTCAGGTTGGTGATAGTTATGAACCTATTGATGACGTCTATTCAACAATAGGAGTACCTGTAACTGGCACCGTTAAGCTGGTTTTAAATAGAGGATTTATTGTTGGTGTTAAATTTCACGCAAACTTAAATTCTGAAAGAATTATTTTTAGCGCTGGACCACATTTACAGTTTACCGCTAAAAGCAGAAGACAATACGAATAAAAAAGCCTCCATTTCTGAAGGCCTTTTTTCTGTTAATTTAAAAGAAATTAATCTCTCTTTCTATCTCTATCGCGATCGCGATTGTCACGATCACGATTGTCACGGCCACGGTTGTCGCGTCCCCGATTGTCCCGATCACGTCCTCCGCTTCGGTTGTCGTCGCGTGGTGGGCGCTCTTTGTAACCTTCCGGTTTTGGCAATAACGCTTTTCTGGAAACTTTATCCTTTTTTGTTCTTGGATCTACTCCCAAATATTTCACTTCAAAAACATCGCCCATATTTACAACATCGGTTACGTTTTCGGTGCGTTCCCAAGCAAGTTCGCTAACGTGAAGCAAAGTCTCATTTCCTGGAGCGTCCATATATTCAACAACAGCACCGAAATCAAGCATTTTTATAACTTTAACTTCGTATGCGCTACCAACTTCGGGCTTAAAGGTAAGCGAGTCGATTTTCGCTAAAACTTTATCAATTCCCTCTTGGTTTGTTCCAAGAATTTCCACGATACCTTCTTCGGTAACAGGATCTTCGTTGATAACAATCGTAGTTTTTGTAGCCTTTTGAAGCTCTTGAATTACTTTTCCGCCAGGTCCAATCAGTGCTCCAATATATTCATTCGGAATAGTTACGGTAACCATTTTTGGTGCGTGTGGTTTCACATCCGCATTAGGAGTTGAAATGGTTTCAACCAATTTATCCAAAATATGAAGTCTACCGGCAGAAGCTTGTTTTAAAGCATTCACCAAAATTTCATACGATAGACCTTTCACTTTAATATCCATTTGGCACGCGGTAATCCCGTCAGCCGTTCCGGTTACTTTAAAGTCCATATCGCCCAAGTGATCTTCATCGCCCAAAATATCGGAAAGCACTGCGTATTTGCCGGTTTCGGTATCGGTTATCAATCCCATTGCAATTCCGGAAACTGGTTTTTTTAACTGAACTCCAGCATCCATCAATGCCATTGTCCCGCTACAAACCGTTGCCATAGAAGAAGAACCATTAGATTCCAACACTTCTGCCACAACACGAACCGTATATGGACAATCTGCAGGAATCATTCCTTTCAAAGCGCGTTGCGCCAAGTTTCCGTGACCAACTTCTCGACGGGAAGTACCGCGAATTGGGCGCGCTTCACCGGTTGAGAAAGGAGGGAAGTTGTAGTGAAGGTAAAAAGTTTCCTCACCTTCGAAAGATGGCATGTCAATTTGGTTTGCTTCGCGTGAAGTACCCAAAGTTACTGTTGCCAACGCTTGCGTTTCCCCACGGGTGAAAATTGCTGAACCGTGTGTGGAAGGCAAATAATCAACCTCGCACCAAATAGGGCGAATGTCCGTAGTCTTTCTTCCGTCCAAACGAATTCCTTCGTTCAAAACCAAATCGCGGATTGCAGCTTTTTCAGCTTTATTGGTATATTTTGAAAGCAAAGGAGCATACTGTTCCAATTCCTCTTCGGAAAAATGTGACCTAACTTCATCCTTTATTTCAGAAAAGTGCATTCCACGTTCGTGTTTTGAAGAACCTCTTTTGGCAACCTCATAAACTTTATCATAAACCAAACCTCGGATTTTGCTCTCCAAATCTTTGTCTTCCGGTGCGGTTTCGAACTCACGGGTTTCTTTTTTGCCGAAAGCGTTGGCCAATTTCACTTGCGCATCAATTTGTTTTTTGATGGCGTCGTGGGCAAATTTAATGGCGTCAACCATTTCTTCTTCGCTAATTTCCTTCATTTCGCCTTCCACCATCATCACAGAATCTGCGGAAGCGCCGATAACCATATCAATATCGCTTTCTGAAAGCTGGGTACGGGTTGGGTTTATGATGAATTCACCGTTAATTCTTCCCACGCGCACTTCGGAAATAGGGCATTCAAAAGGCAAATCTGAAAGTTGGATAGCTGCGGAAGCCGCCAAACCTGCCATTGCATCTGGCATCACGTCTTCATCGTGGCTCATTAATTGAATCATCACTTGCGTTTCAGCGTGATAATCTTTTGGGAAAAGTGGGCGCAAAACACGGTCCACCAAACGCATTGTTAATACTTCACCGTCGCTCGGTCTTGCTTCTCTTTTGAAGAAACCCCCCGGATAACGACCCGAAGCCGCAAATTTTTCGCGATAATCTACGGTTAATGGCAGAAAATCCACTGGGCTTTGCTCGTAGTTTGAAACTACGGTACAAAGCAGCATGCATTTTCCGGATTGTACAACAACGGAGCCGTGGGCCTGTTTTGCCAATTTTCCGGTTTCGATGGAAATCTGTCTTCCATCGCCTAGGTCTATGACCTCTTTAAATACTTTAGGTATCATTTGTTTTTCATTTTTGCGCGTAAGAAAACACGCAGTTAATTTTGGTCAAAACCTGATTTTCAGGTTTGGTGTTGTTGTGTTGTTGTGGTTGACCAATGAAAAACTTTGGGTAGCTTTTCCGAGCGAAGCGAAGGAATCTATTGAATAAAATTCTCTGTGCTTGGCATTAAAAAAAGAAAAGCGAAGAATCTGCAGATTACTTCGCTTTGCTCGTAATTTTTTACTTACGTAATCCTAATTCTTTAACGATTGCACGATAACGAAGAATGTCTTTTTTGGTTAAATAATCCAAAAGAGCTCTTCTTTTTCCTACCAACATAACCAAAGAACGTTCTGTGTTGTAATCTTTGTGATTTGCTTTAAGGTGTTTTGTTAAATGCTCGATACGGTGCGTAAACAAAGCGATCTGTCCTTCAGCAGAACCAGTATCGGTCTTTGATTTCCCGTGTTTTTCAAAAATTTTTTCTTTTACTTCTTGTGATAAATACATGCCAATATTATTAAAATGATTTTTATGTATTGATTCCTCCCGACAGCTTCGGGATTGGAAATCAAGGCGGCAAAGGTACAAAATTCAATTTGAAATGCCAGTGTAGAAAATAAAATTAAAGCAAAATATATATAATTTAACTTTTTGGCGTTTAGGAAACTATAAACCTTTAAACCTCAAATTTATGAAAATCGTCTCTTTTAAATTTTCAATTGTGTTTTTTTTGATTGGTGTCTTCACGCTTTTAAGCTGTGAAAAAGATGAAAATGATGAGCAACAGGAGGAAGTAAATTTTACTTCGGAAGACTCCGCGCGTGCGGCAAGAATGGATAATGTTGCCGAAGGAACATTCAATATTATGGAGCAGGCCTTTGTTGAAAATGAAACAGGAGGGCGAGGTCCGAATATGGTTTCATTATTTCCGCAGTGTACCGAGATTACTGTGGGAATGGATGGAAATGTTTTTACCATTCTCCTTGATTTTGGCGCTTCATGCACACTTAATAATGGCAATGTGGTGTCCGGCAGTATATTGTTGGAATATGGCCCGTTGGTTGCCGGAACCTATACGGTTAATTATTCCTTTCAGGATTTTACGTTCAATGAAAACGGTGTAAGCGGTGGTGGTGAGATTTTGTATGAAATCGCCAACCAAAATGATAATCCGCAATCTACCGTCAATGAAAGTATAACGATTAGTTTTCCAAATACAACCGTAACGGGAACTCGTAATGGAATCCGAATTTCCGAATGGGTTGAAGGTGTTGGCTCAGGCAATTGGATGGACAATGTTTATCACGTAACAGGAAATTGGCAAACCGAATTTACAAATGGTTTTGACAGAAGTGGCGAAGTAACACAGGAGCTGGTTCGGAAATTATCGTGCCGTTATTTGGTTAGTGGAATACTTGAAGTAACCCAAGATGGTGTTTCTGCAGTTATAGATTTTGGCAATGGCGAATGTGATAATCAAGCCGTATTTATTTTCAATGGCGAAGAATATCCGTTTATAATGAACTAAAATAAACGAATAAAAAAAAGCTGCCCAATTGTGGGCAGCTTTTTTTATGCGGTTTTTTCGCGAAGCGGTCTGTTCAAAACCAAATCGAGATATAGATTTATCTTCCGTTTCAAATCGCGACGGTGCGTGATAAAATCCAGAAAACCGTGTTCCATAAGAAATTCTGCCGTTTGGAAACCCTCAGGCAATTCCTTTCCGGTGGTGTCGCGAACTACACGTGGTCCAGCAAAACCAATTAACGCACCAGGTTCACTAATGTTTATGTCGCCAAGCATTGCGAAGGAAGCTGTAGTTCCTCCCGTTGTTGGATCGGTGCATAAAGAAATATATGGTATCCCGGCATCACTCAATTGAGCGAGTTTCACACTGGTTTTCGCAAGCTGCATTAATGACAGCGCCGCTTCCATCATTCGGGCACCACCACTTTTTGAAATTATCAGAAGAGGGATATTTTTTTTAAGGGAATAATCTGCCGCTCGGGCAATTTTTTCGCCTACAACACTTCCCATGGAGCCTCCAATAAAACTGAAATCCATACAAGCCACTACCAAATCAGAACCCATAGATTTTCCAACGGCGCAACGGATGGCATCTTTTAATCCGGTTTTATCCTGCGCCTCTTTTAATCTATCGGTATATTTCTTTTTATCCTCAAAATTTAAGGAATCCTTGGACGTAAGATTTTTATCTAATTCCTTGAATTTATTATCATCAAAAAGAATTTCGAAATATTCCTTGCTGCCTATGCGCACATGGTAGCCATCTTCAGGACTCACATAAAAATTTTTTTCAAGCTCTTCACTATCAACAACCTTTCCCGTTGGAGATTTGTACCACAGTCCTTTCGGAACGTCCTTTTTCTCTTCGGTAGGGGTTTGAATTCCTTTTTTTGTTCGTTTAAACCAAGGCATATTTTTTACAGTTTGTGATTTGTGGTTAGTTTAATACTAAAGCGTATTCACGTTATTCAAATCCTTGAAAGCTTGCTCAAGCCTTTTTTTGAAAGTCAATTCGCCTTCGCGAAGCCATTTTCTGGGATCGTAATATTTTTTGTTGGGAAGCTCATCACCCTCGGGATTTCCGATTTGGGTTTTCAAATATTCTAAATTGTTCGTCATATAATCGCGAACGCCCTCGGTAAATGCAAATTGCATATCGGTGTCAATATTCATTTTAATTACGCCGTAGCCAATGGCCTCGCGAATCTCTTCAACGCTCGAACCGCTTCCGCCGTGAAACACAAAGTCTATAGGGTTTGGACCGGTATTGAATTTTCTCTGAACATACTCCTGTGAATTTTTCAATATAATCGGAGTCAGTTTCACATTTCCGGGCTTATAAACACCGTGTACGTTTCCGAAGGCAGCGGCAATGGTAAACTGATTACTTATTTTTGAAAGCTCCTCATAGGCATAGGCTACCTCCTCGGGCTGGGTGTATAGTTTTGAGGAATCAACGCCTGTGTTGTCCACGCCATCTTCCTCGCCGCCAGTAATACCAAGCTCAATTTCCAAGGTCATTCCCATTTTGCTCATACGCTCTAAATATCGTTTGCAAATTTCAATATTTTCTTCAATGGGCTCTTCGGAAAGATCGATCATGTGTGAGCTGTACAATGGTTTTCCCGTTTGTTTGAAAAATTTTTCGCCAGCGTCCAAAAGGCCATCTATCCACGGAAGTAATTTTTTGGCGCAATGGTCTGTGTGAAGGATAACTGTTGCCCCATAAAGCTCAGCCAATTCATGAATATGTTTTGCGCCAGCCACTCCGCCTGCGATTGCAGCTTTTTCATTTTCATTGGATAATCCTTTCCCGGCATTGAAATGTGCACCTCCGTTAGAAAATTGAATAATTACCGGTGCATTAAGGGCTGCAGCAGTTTCCATCACAGCATTTACGCTATCGGAACCCACAACATTCACGGCGGGCATTGCAAAACCTTTTTCTTTGGCGTATTGATGTATTTTCTGTACTTCTTTTCCGGTTGCTACGCCGGGCTTAATTCCGTGGCTCATAATTTATTGGGTAAAAATATTGTTCGTTTCTAGTTCATAATATTCAAGACATATAACGGATATATGTGATTTATTTTTAGCCTACAAAAATAACAATTTTTAATGGTTTAGAAAGGATAGTTGATCCCTATGTTGTAAACAGCGTTGGCAAAATTGTAGTCCTTAAACCAACGTTCTCCCACAGGCCTTCCCGGATCGTGGGTTTTGAAACCTATATCAAAACGGAATACAAAAAACCCAAAATCATACCGAAGGCCAAAACCGGAAGCGACGGCCGTTTCCTTTAAATCTTCAATTCCGTCAAACCGAAATGATGGTATTTCTACATCGTCAAAAACATTCCAAATATTACCGGCATCAATAAAAAAGGCACCTTTTAAATCCCCCAAAATGGTATATCTATATTCTCCGTTGAGAGCCAATTTAAAGTTTGCATCGTTAAAGTCAAGTATGCTCCCGCTGCTTCCAGGTCCAAGATCATAGGCTCTCCAGCCTCGGTTATCATTGGTTCCCCCGCCGAAATAACTACGGGTGAAAGGAATATTCGTGCTATTGCCGAAGGGAATGGCAATCCCGCCAAAGGCGCGAAAGGCAAATATGTTTTTTCCGTCCAAATCCCAGTGTTTGATGTATTCCGCCTCAGCCTTTGCATATTGTGAATAGGTAATACCTAAAATTTCATAAGAACCTTCAGAATTTTTTGTCAGTCCGGCCAGACTTGAAATACCGGAAAGAAAATTTCCGGCAGATTCCAATTTTAATCGGATTCTGGAAAAATTATTATCGTTTATGTTTTCCCGTGTATCCCGGGTCAATGTAATGTTTGAGGCGAAAATCAAGTTGTTTTCGCTAAGTCGGAGTTGGCGCTCATATATGCTCAAAACCTCTTGATAGGTATCGGGATCGCTATATATTTCCCTAGTTAAAACATCATTTATGAAAGTATCAGTTTCCTCTGGAACTTCCAAAAATGGATCCGTGCCCGGACTGTTGAAATCGTAATTTAAACCTCGTGCTATATCGTTCAGAATGGAATAGGAACTCTTGTAAACATTAAAATAATTTTCAGGATTTAGATTTCGTACAAATTGCAGATTAAATAAATCTACTTGATATGTCAATATTTTTGAGGGTTTCCATCTATAATTGAAGATTGCGTTGGACGTTTGCCTGTCCAAACCAATATTGTTTTGGGCGCTATAACCAAAAATAATGCTAGTAGTGGGCGACATATATTTAGGGATAATTTTTTCAGTATTTAAAGGAAAAAGAATACGGGGAAATGTGAGTTTGGCGTCACTTCCAAATTCTGAAATGTTGAAAAATTTGCTCTCGCTGTCACCCGCGTCCTTTGAAGATCCCAAACTGCCGCGACCCGAAATTTCAAGGATTTCCGCGCCTCGAAAAATATTTCTAAAAATCATGCTACCGCTAAAGCTGACACCAAATTGTTGAATGGTTGAGGTGAAGGCATCAAAATCTACTCCTAAGGTAAACCGATCGCGGGGACTTAATAATATGGTGGAATTTAAAAGCTTGCCCGTGGTATCTGCCGCTACTTCGGCATAACTGATGTTGGGATATTTAAAAATCCGAAGATCGCTCAACTGGTTATAAGTTAGAGTTCTGTCAATATCCTTAAAAATTCTGCCCGGTGTAATGGAAACTGCAGAGGTTATTGCCTTTGGCCGAAACCGCATCTTGCCATAGCTAAAAAGCTTGTAGCCCTTAAAACTGACGGAGTCTTGAAAAGTTTTATTTCTGTTCTCGTAAGAATAATCCGTTACAATCCGAACTTCATTGATGGTATGTACCTGAAACGGAACGGTGCGGGTGCTATCACCTTCCGTAATTTTTCGGTCGGGTATAATATAGGTTATATTGGCTTTGTGGTCGGTATTCACTGTATCTGCCTCAAAACCCACATAGTCCTGTTCAAAGTGATAAAGGCCCGAGTTTCTGAAAAGGATTGTTAGCCGGTCCCGTTCGTTCACAAAATCATTGGCTGCATATTGTTTTCCCGGAATAATAAATGAATTGGTTTTTGAATTTTGAAACAATGAATCCACCACGGGCGAGCTTATTTTTTCGGCAATTGTATCGCCAATAATATAAGGCTGATGTTTTTTTACAAAATAAGTAATGGTGGCTCTTTTCTTCTTTTTTTCGTTGGGTTCAATTTTATAATCCACTTCGTCATTGAAATATCCGTAGCTTGCGTACCAACGTTTCAATCGCTCTATCGATTTTGCAATGCGGGGCTCGCTGATTATTACCGGCGCATCTCCAGATTTTTTGAGCCATCTATTAAAGCCCACATAACTGCTGTCAATCTGATCCACTTGCTTTTTTGAGAGAAAACGAACAAGACGCTCCTCTCTTTTCGGTTTTTTGTAAAGCCATTTGTAATAGGTGGAATCGGGTTGCGGATCTGCCAGATTCCAAATATGTAAACCAAAAGGAATACCCAAAAGCGGAATGGTAGGGTTGGGTTTTTGTGCGAGTTGGCTGTGAACGCCTGCGTCCTTAGTTTCCACGCTGTCCACTAGAATTTTGTTTTTTGTAAGCAAATATTTACCCTCTGGCACCCGCTTTACTGCATCACAGGAAAAAAACAAACTAATTAATACTATAAATAGTGATATTTTTGTGAGGTCGCGCTTCAAGTGTAAGGTTTTATTCAATTTCAAAAATAGTATAATTTGCTCAGCAAAAGTCAAACAAAATTAATAACGAGTCTTCAGCAGAAAAAGTACCGGGAAGAAACAGGGCTTTTTGTTGCGGAAGGTCCCAAAGTTATCCATGAGCTGCTGGATGGGGGATTGGCGCTGCACTTGCTTTTTTCTACCGTAGGATTTGAAATTACGCATAAAAATAACCTTCAAGTTACGGAGGCCGAACTTAAAAAATTGAGTTTTTTAAAAACCGCAAATACGGCTGTAGCGGTTTTTGAGATTCCTAAAATAAAGTTGTTACGCGATGAAGGTTTGATAATAGCTTTGGATGCCGTCCGGGATCCGGGAAATTTGGGAACCATCATTCGGCTTTGTGATTGGTTTGGAGTGAAACAAATAATCTGTTCCGAAGATACCGCAGATTGTTATAACCCGAAGGTGGTGCAGGCAACCATGGGGTCATTGGCGCGTGTACAGGTGCATTATTTATCGCTTATGGAATATTTAAGCCGAACCAACCTGCCAATTTTCGGAGGTGCTATGAATGGTAAAAATGTTTATTCCGAAAAACTGCCGGCAACCGGAATTTTAGTAATGGGAAACGAAGCTAACGGTATTTCCGAAGAAATAATCCAAAAAATTACGCACAAAATAACCATTCCCCGATACGGAAATATTCAAAAAACGGAAAGTCTCAATGTGGCTACTGCAACCGCAATCCTTTTGAGTGAATTCCGCAGAACTACTGGAACGTAAAGTTTACAAATACCCCGCGTGTGGATAATTTATCGACGTTCCCGGTCCACGGACTGTTTGGGTCGTCATCCGGTACCAACTCATCGCTCATAGCAAATACCCCGCGGATGGAGGGTGTGAATTTAAAATAATACAGATAAAAATCTATGCCGAAGCCAAGTTCATAATAATTGGTACTCTTCGTCATTCTAAACCTCCCTTGTTCATTATCTTCCGGGTTATTTTCATTGCTTGAAAGATTGATAGAGGTGGAAATCCCACCTATAACAAATGGTTTAATGTTGTTTAGTCTTTTCGTGGAAACTTTTAGCAAAAGTGGCACGTGAATATAAGTAGATTTCACCTCTCTTAAATAATCCTTCGGTTCCTCAAAACCTGGAAAAATAAGGTTACGCTGCGTAAAGTAAAGTCCCGGTTCCAAACGCAAATTTACGTATTGATTGATACGCATATCGCCAATAAGGCCAACATTAAAGCCTGTGGAACGTTCTACCTGAATATCGGTGTTGTCATCTTCAAACTGTTCTTTGTAATCAAATTTGAAATCATAACTATTGAAGCCCAAAAAATAACCCCACGTAAATCGCTTTTTGTCAAAATTCTCCAAATTTGCCAATCGCTCTTTATTAAAAAACCATTGCGCATTGGCGCTATGAGCCATAAATAAAACAGTTAGGACAAAAAACAGCTTCTTCATAAATTATTTTGTAGCATTATAGATTGTTGCCACCCCAAAAGTCTGGGGAATATTTTTCACATCCTTAAACCCAATTTTGCGCAAAATATTGTTGAGCGCTTCCCCATGCGGAAATACCGAGGCGCTTTCACTTAAATATTTATAAGCAACTTTATCCTTCGAAAATATTTTGCCCACCATCGGCAGAATTGTTTTCGTATAAAAATGATATCCTTGTTTAAATGGAAATTTTGAGGGCACCGAGGTTTCCAAAACCACGAAAATTCCCCCGGGCTTCAATACGCGGAAAATTTCCGCAAGACCTTTTTCCAAATTCTCGAAATTTCGAATACCGAAGGATACGGTTATGGCGTTAAAAGTATTGTCCTCAAAAGGCAGAGCTTCTGAATCTGCCTGTACGAATTCGATTGTTTCAGCAATTGCTTTTCCCGCAACTTTTTTGCGCGCCATGGAAAGCATACCCTCGGAAAGGTCGAGGCCCACAATTTTTTCGGCTGAAGTTTTTTCTGCAAACTGAATGGCAAGATCACCCGTGCCCGTGGCCACGTCAAGAATGGTTTTTGGTTTTTTTTCCGCAACCATTTTTATGACCTTTTTTCTCCATTTAATATCAGAACCCAAGGAAATGATGCGGTTAAGGCCATCGTAATTTTCCGAAATAGTATCGAACATTTGCTCAACCTGTTTCTTCTTTCCTTCGGAGGAATTCTTATAAGGGGTTATTTTCTTTTCCATAAAAAATTGCGCTTGCAAAACTACTGTTTTTTAATGAAAATGGATTGGAAATCAAATTCGAAAAAAAAATCTCAATCGAAAGAAATATAGAAATCCATGCTAAATTGAAAAACAGAAATGTTTCTGAGTCATTTCTTCCCACAGCTTTTAATAGCTGATAAAATCCTTTGCTCGCCAACCTTTTCCCAAGAAATGCCGATAGCTGTTTACTGCCTATTATTTCTATATCTTTGCATAGTTTATTTTGAAGTATAAAATAATTTCTCAATGAAAATTATCATTGCCGGTGCTGGCGAAGTTGGATTTCACCTTGCAAAATTGCTTTCTTTTGAATCTCAAAACATAACCCTCATTGATACTAATCGGGAAGCATTGGCCCACGCCGATGCTAACTTGGACATTCGGGTAGTTCGCGGCGATTCCACCTCCATCGCGGTTTTAAAGGATTCGCAGGTTAGCGAAACCGATCTTCTAATTGCGGTAACTTCTAGTGAAACCACGAACATTACCGTTTGTGTTTTAGCGAAACAGTTGGGTGCAAAACGCACTATTGCACGAATTTCGAACACGGAATTTATTGATAAAAAAAATGAAGTTGGGTTTGAAAAATTCGGAATTGATGAACTGATATCACCAGAATCCCTGGCCTCCAACGAAATTGAATTGCTTCTGAGCCAAAGCGCGTTCAACGAGAGTTATGAATTTGAGGATGGCGCATTAATGATGATTGGGCTTAGCCTTAACCGTACATCTGCTTTTGTTGGCAAAACGGTAAAGGAAATGGCCAAAGTGTATCCGGAACTGCAGTTTGTTCCCATCGCCTTGCAGCGTTTCGGAACCCAGTATACCATCATTCCGCGGGGTAATACCCAATTTAAGGATGGCGATCAAGTATATTTTACTACCGTTCAAAAAGGCGACGATCAAATTTTTAAGCTTTCCGGCAAAAGTAAACAGGAAATAAAAAATGTAATGATTTTGGGCGGAAGCAAGATTGGTTACAAAACAGCGAAGGATCTTTGTAAAAGCGGTTTCAACGTTAAGCTTATTGAAAGCAGCAAAGACAAAGCTTTTGAAATTGCCGATGATATTCCCAGCTGCCTTGTTATAAACGGCGATGGGAGAAATGTGGATTTGCTCTCGGAAGAATCCATTGAAAATATGGATGCGTTCATCGCGGTTACCGGAAACAGCGAAACGAATATTATGTCCTGTTTGGTGGCCAAGTCAAAAGGCGTTAAAAAAGCGATTGCATTAGTGGAAAATATGGACTACTTTCAGTTATCGCAATCTATCGGAATTGATACTTTGATCAATAAAAAATTGTTGGCGGCCAATAATATTTTCCGCTACGTTCGTAAAGGCGATGTTGTGGCAATGACAAAATTGAACAATATGAATGCCGAGTTGCTTGAATTTATGGTTTCTCCGCACTCTAAGGTATGCAACAAAAAAATAAAGGATCTCGATTTTCCCGTATCGGCTATTATTGGCGGAGTGGTTAGAAATGGGGAAGGTATAATTGCCCTTGGCGACTTCGAAATTAAAAGTGGTGATAGGGTAGTGGTGTGCTGCCTGCCACAATCTATCGGTAAAGTAGAAAAACTTTTTATCTAATGAGTTCGCTGACAAAACTCAATTTTAAAATTATTTCACATTTAATGGGGCTTTTACTAATGGTGAATGGCGGTTTTATGCTGCTTTCGGCCATTGTAAGCTGGTATTATAATGACGGCAAGCTCAATGAAATGCTGCTGGCCAGCGCTGTTGCCGTTGGGTTTGGCGCTGCCGTAATGCTTTTGACAAGGAACCACCGAAAGGAAATTCAAAAAAGGGAAGGATATATTATCGTTGCCTTTGGATGGATATTTATGGCCCTTATTGGCACCTTGCCCTATATATTTACTGGAGCCATTTCCAGTTTTACAGATGCCTTTTTTGAAACAATGAGCGGTTATACCACCACGGGAGCATCCATTCTTACGGATATTGAGGTCGTTCCGCGAGGAGTTCTATTTTGGCGCAGCATCACGCATTGGATTGGGGGGATGGGGATAATAGTTTTGGCCATTGCAATTTTACCGCTATTGGGAATTGGCGGTATGCAACTTTTTGCGGCTGAGGCGCCCGGCCCAAGTGGAGACAAACTGCACCCGCGGATAACGGACACCGCCAAAAGGTTATGGCTTATATATGTGGGCTATACCGTGGCCGAAACCATTTTGCTGAAAATGGCCGGAATGAGCTTTTTTGATGCCATAAACCATTCCTTGGCAACATTAAGTACCGGTGGATTTTCAACCAAAAATGCAAGCGTGGCCTTTTGGAACGATAACCCAATGGTGCAATATATCATCATTGTGTTTATGTTTTTGGCGGGAAGTAACTTCGTGTTGAGCTACTTTGCCTTTAAAAGAAAATTTCAAAAAATATTTCAAGATGAGGAATTTAAATTATACTCCATTTTTGTTGTTGCTTTAACCGTCGTAGCTGCATTCTTGATTTATTTTGAAGCCGATCTAAACATTTCCAGCATTAGCCACCCAATGGTTTGGGGGCCTGTCGAAAATGCGGTGCGCCATTCCCTTTTTCAGGTTTTGAGTATTATTACCACAACCGGATTTGTTACGGCGGACTATACACTGTGGACACCCTTTTTGACTATCTTCTTTTTTGGGATGATGTTTTTGGGTGGCTGTGCGGGCTCAACAGCGGGCGGAATAAAAATTATGCGGCATTTAATAATGATAAAAAACGGAGTTTTAGAATTTAAAAGAACACTGCATCCCCACGCTATTTTGCCGGTTCGCTATAATAGTAAAGCCATACCGCAGCCCATTGTGTATAATATTCTTGGTTTCTTTATTCTTTATATGTTGTCTTTTATAGTGGGTACCTTGGTTTTTTCCTGGTTGGGTCTCGATTTCCAAACAGCTCTTGGGGGTGCCGCTTCAACATTGGGAAATATTGGTCCGGCCCTTGGCAATTTGGGCCCTGTAAATAATTACGCAGCGCTACCGGATGCGGCAAAATGGTGGTCGAGTTTTTTAATGCTTATAGGAAGATTGGAATTATTTACGGTTTTAATATTGTTGACACCATTTTTTTGGAGGAATAGATAACCATTTAAGAGATTCATTTATTACGCCAAAAAGTAATTACTAACCGGAAATGATCTTTACGTCACTCGCCAAAGTTTTTGCCTTTTCCGTTACTTCAACAATGTTTCCTTCCAGATTATCGTAGGTTAACACTAAACCCATCCTTCTAAAAGGGCGTGATGTAGGTTTGCCGAAAATTCTAAAATCAGTTTTCGGGGATGCTGCTATTTTTTCGATGCCTTCATAAATAGGTTTTTCAGAATTTTCAGTAGCGAGAATTACGGCGCTGGCACCAATTCGCTCCTGCGTGATTTCAGAGATGGGAAAGCCTAAAACAGCTCGAAGATGCAATTCAAATTCATTGAAATTTTGAGTATTTGCAAGCGTTACCATACCCGTGTCGTGCGGCCGCGGAGAAAGCTCCGAAAAGTATACGCCATTCTCACCCACAAAAAACTCAACGCCCCAAACGCCGCAACCCGTTAAAGCCTCGGTAACTTTTGCGGCCATTTGTTGCGCTTCTTTTAATATTGAATTTTCCATAGTTGCGGGTTGCCAACTTTCCATATAATCGCCCCGTTCTTGCCGGTGGCCAATGGGCGGGCAAAAAAGAGTGATTCCCGAACGTTGGGTAACGGTGAGGAGTGTTATTTCGTAATTAAAATCTACGAAAGTTTCTACGATAACTTCGGAAACGTCTCCACGGGATCCTTCTTGTGAATAAACCCAAGCTTTTTCAATATCAGCTTCCGATTTTATTGTGCTTTGGCCTTTTCCGCTGGAAGACATTAAAGGTTTTACCACACAGGGCATTCCTATTTCTGAAACTGCCCGCGATAAACTTTCAACTGAAGTGGCGTAGCGATAATCAGCCGTTTTCAAACCTAATTCCTTTGCGGCTAAATCCCGTATTGCCTTTCGGTTCATGGTGAAATTTGCAGCCTTGGCCGAAGGAATTACCGTGTAGCCTTGTTTTTCATATTCGTAAAAGCGTTCTGTGCGGATGGCTTCAATTTCGGGCACTATATAATCTGGTTTGTATTTTTCAACCAATGCGTCCAATGCGTTGCCGTCCAACATATTTATTGTTTCGGCAAAATCTGCAAGTTGAGCGGCCGGTGCATTTGGGTAGCTGTCCACGGCAATTACGGTTTGTCCAATTCTCTTGGCGGCTATGGTGAATTCTTTTCCCAATTCTCCGCTTCCCAATAATAAAATAGTGGCCATCTTTTGTTTTTTGTAAAAATACAGCAATGGTTGTCATGAAAAAACCCAAAGCAGGATTTGTGCTTTGGGTTTTTCTGTTGATGAATTTACAAAGTTATTTAACGATTACTCGTTTAACTCTTCCATCTTTTTTATTGCCAACACGAACTAAATATACTCCTTTGGCTACATAGCTTAAATCCAGTTTATAATTGTAGCCATTGCCGTTGTTTTCCAATTTTCTGAACAACAATCTTTGTCCGAGTGTATTGTAAACGGATAGATTCATTGCTTCGGAATAGTTTACCGTTTTTAAGCTAACGTCGAAATTATTGTTGTCGAGTGATAATATAGTCAAACCATTTTCGTCAAAAATATTTTCACCGACACCCACGGTACCAATTTGTGCGGAATAGTCCTCGGTTTCACCAAAATTTGTTTCCTCACAGGCATCATCCGGAACGGGACCGTTCCAGTTGGTTTTTGCACGCATTAAATGTTGACCGAATGCAGCACCTGCGGGTATAACCAAATCAGTTGTAATTGTGTACGTTCCACTTCCTTGGCCGGGAGCAATTTCAATATTGTTCACCACGATTTCATCATTTGTGAAAACGAAATCGTCATTAAAATCAATCCAAACGCGAACAAACTGGCTTCCGTAACCGGTGGTTATCGTAAGTTCATTGGTGGAGTCTGGCATCATTCCCGCAACAAGATTTGTAAAATCTGCATAGCCTTCACAACCCGATGGATTGTTTATGTCGGTTACACTAAAAAGTCTAAATCCATCACCGAAAGAACAATCGCCAACGGGCTGACAGTTTTGTTTAATGATTACAACAGAGGTAGCATCATTGGAAGGATCACTATCACCGGGCAAACTAGTGTATGCAGATAAATTATAACTTCCAAGCGCCGAGAAATCGGCAGTTTGGGCAAAGGTGTAGGACATAGATGAATTTCCGGCCAAAGGACCTGAAACAGTTTCAGTCACTACAGTACCGTCCAAATCATAAGAAACCTCAAAATTGGATTTTGGTTCCCCTCCAAAGTTATTGATGGTAACCACAATATCCTCTGTAGCTGTTAAATCGGTTCCAGAAACAGGAGCCGTAATTGCAGTAATGCCAAGATCATTTGGCTGTAGATAGGTTACGGTCTTGGTGCGGGCATCATTTGTTGTGTCTTCATCGCCCGCCAGATTTGTTTCAGAAGTGATAGAATAAGTTTGGCCCACGGTACCCATATTTGCGGTAGCCGTAAAGGTATATTGAGCCGTAGCGGCAGAGGCAATCGTTCCCGTAAAGGTTTCCGAAACCACTGCGCCCCCATCCACTTGGAACGTTACCGGGAAGTTTGAGGCACTGTTTTGTCCGTAATTGAAAATAGTTACGGTAACCGTTTCACTGTTTGAAAGAGTGCCTGTAACCGGGGAATCAATGCTCACAACACCAACGTCATTATTAAAGTTTGGAGCTATTTGGAAAACGCCAACCACATCTTTTCTTCCACTATTCATGTATTCATTTATGAACCAAAATTGTTTATCGTTAGATGGATCCACATCAATTTTGCTATAATCGCCATAACGAAGCCCTGGTATATTTGCATTTCCGGGAGCAATTAATTCTTCAGCAATTGTCATGGTGTTTAAAGGATCATTTGCGTAACGGCCGGTGTAATAAGAACTAACACGCTTTGAGGTAGGATCTGGTGTGGTTGGTCCTGCCATAGAAGTGTAGCCCATTCCAATGTTTCCTTGCAAATCCATCATCATACTGGCATGCCACGCGTGTTTTCCATCGGGCGCCGTATAGGTGCCTTCTTGATGAATTGACCATGGTTGTCCATCAGCCGCTTGGCGAAGTTCAAACCAACGAACACCGGCAAGCTCACCACCAGAGGCATCGGTATCAACCACAAAGTTGAAAACTGCGGAGTTGTGGCTGCCAAATTTTCTAAACTGGGCCTGGTTCATTATGGTAGCCTGAAGAGCATCTATATCTGCACCACCTCCGGGTTGTGAAAGGTTTGAAAAACTTCCACCATCAAAAACGGAAATGAACGGCGTGGTGGTCAATTCGTTCGGGGCAGAAATTGTAGAACTTCCTGGACTTGCCCAGTTTACATCAACCGTCCATAATTTTATATGATCCTGAGCAACACCAGACCATGCGTCATCCTGTAAATATACAATTGGCAAACCTCCTGCGGCAGGCAAGTTGCTATTGCTTACGTTCAGCGCCTGTGGGCTGTAAAAACCGCTAGTTATAATTCCGGGAAGCGGAAAGCCAATAATTTGAGCGGTTGGATCACCTGCGAGCATTTTGGTACGCTCCATTGCATAAATTTTATTGGAAGCTGAGGTATTATCAGTCATATAGTAACCATCGCTCCAAACGGAAAGTTTTTGGTAATCATTTATTTGGGGAATGGTATAAACGTACCATCCATCATTCACAGGGTCTGGACCGTCAGAAATTGCAATCTGGGCACCATTTCCTAAAAACGTCATCACGAATCTATCTGCAGCGTTATCATAGGATATGGTAAGATCGCAACAGCCGCCGTTTGGAAAAATGGTTGGGTTGGGGCTGATCTGGCCAGTAAGTGCATTTCCGCTTTTATCAAAAATCCGGAATCCTGTGTTGAACACCACCACGGCATGGTTTGGCCCTACGCCAATGGATGGATCTGTGGGTTGTGAATTGGAACTGGCTGCATCAAACACCAATGTTGGCGCTCTTCCGCTTAATACTTGTTCCATTTTATTGGGATTTCTTACGAAATAGTCATCTTCAACCTGAGGATCTTTGCCCGGGATAATGAGGTTTTTGGAAGCTCTTCCATCTTGCATAACCTGTTCCTTTACACGAGCTGGCGCTAGATTTGTTTGCGAGGCAATTGAAGGAACATGCACCATGGAGCCAATAGTGCCTACGTAAGTTGCTTTGGTTTTTTCCTGTGCCTGTACTTGAAATACAAGTGCGAAGAAAAATAGAATTAATGTAATTTTAGTTTTCATTGTTCAAGGTTTTGTTTTGGATTAAAAAATATAAGGGCCTAAAATACAGATAAAATAACGATTGGAATGAAGCACGGATCAATTTAACCAATTCCCATTTCAATGGTTGTGATATTATTATTTCAGAGCTTCCTTGATTCTGTGCATTGCCTCCGTAATTTCTTTTTCGGAAGCTGCGTAGGACAACCGGATGCAGTTTGCATCGCCAAATGCTTCTCCAGTAACGGTGGCCACTTTTGCTTCTTCCAAGAGATATAAAGAGAAATCGGAAGCGGTATTGATGTTTTTCCCGCGCAATGTTTTTCCGAAGAAATAGGAAATATCCGGGAACACATAAAATGCGCCTTCAGGATTATTTGTTTTGAAGCCTTCGATTTCAGAAAGAAGTTTCAAAATCAAACTTCTTCTTTCCTTAAAAGCATCAACCATAAATTTTATCTTGCTCGGAGGATTTTCTAAAGCAGTAATGGTGGCTCTTTGCGCAATACAGTTTGCTCCGCTGGTCACTTGGCCTTGCATTTTGTCGCATGCCCGCGCTATCCATTCTGGGCCGCCAATATAGCCAATGCGCCAACCAGTCATTGAAAAAGCTTTGGACACTCCGTTAACCACTACAGTGCGGTCATACATATCATCAAACTCGGCCATTGACGCATGGTTTCCGGTGAAGTTGATATGTTCGTAAATTTCGTCACTTATCACAATAATTTCCGGATATTTTACCAGTACATCTGCCAATTTCCTGAGTTCCGCACGGCTATACACTGAACCACTTGGGTTGCACGGGGAGCTGTATACAATCATCTTGGTTTTGGGAGTTATTGCTGCCTCAAGTGCCTGTGGAGTAACCTTAAAATCGGTTTCAATGGAGGTGGGAATTTCCTTTGGAACGCCGCCCGCAACTTTACTTTGGTCGGCATAACTAACCCAGTAGGGGGCTGGCAATAAAACTTCATCACCCTCATCTAAAAGAACCATCATTAAATTGGCCAAGGATTGTTTGGCACCAGTGGAAACGACAATTTGCGAAGGTTTGTACTCCAAATTATTGTCTCTCTTGAATTTTGTGATAATGGCCTTTTTTAAATCGCCATAACCATCAACAGGTGTGTAGGCGTGGTAGTTTTCTTCAATGGCAACAATGGCGGCTTGTTTCACATAATCTGGGATTGGAAAATCCGGTTCACCAAGGCTCAGGCCAATTATGTCAACTCCCTGTTCCTTTAATTCTCTTGTCTTGGCTGCCATTGCCAACGTGGCCGAGGTAGCCATCTCGTTCACGCGTTTTGAAAGTCTGTGGTCCATAATGTTTAAGCAATAACGGTAGGTTTTAGGCCCATTTCCTTAAGGTGCCGGAAATGTGCGACAATTGCCTGGCGCGTAGTTTTATATTCTTTGTAAGGTAAATTAAATTCTTTGGCAGTGCTTTTTAGAATTTTTGAAATATTCTTATAGTGAATGTGGCTGATGTTTGGGAAAATATGATGTTCCACTTGATGGTTAAGGCCGCCCGTGTACCAGTTCACAATTCTATTGTTGGTTGAAAAATTCATCGTTGTGAAAAGTTGATGTATTGCCCAAGTGTTTTTCATGGTTCCACTTTCATCCGGCAGCATTATTGCGGTATCTTCCACCACATGTGCAAGTTGAAAAACTATGCTTAAAATCAATCCGGCAACATAGTGCATAATGAAAAAACCCAATAGGATTTTCCACCAAACGATATTGAAAAAAAGAAGGGGAATCACAATCCAAAGTGATAAATAAATCAATTTAGTGATTACCAAAATACTCCATTGTGCAATAGGTTTGGGTAGTTTTCCATAGGAAAGTTTACGCGCCAAATATCTTTTTGTTTGAAAGAAATCAGTGGTCAGAACCCAATTGAAGGTTAAGAGCCCATAGAGAAAAACGCTATACCAATGTTGGAATTTATGGAATCTGTGCCATTTGGAATGTTGTGAAAAACGAAGAATTCTTCCCGCTTCCAAGTCTTCATCATGGCCGTGAATATTGGTATATGTGTGGTGCAGAACATTGTGCTGCACTTGCCAATTATAAACATTTCCGGCAAGAATATACATACTGCCGCCCATAATTTTATTCACCCATTTTTTGGAAGAATACGAGCCGTGGTTCGCATCGTGCATCACATTCATGCCCACACCGGCCATGCCAACGCCCATAACAATTGTGCAAAGCAATTGCACCCATCCGGGAAAATCAAGTGTCAATAATAAAAAATAGGGAGTAAGATAGATTGAAAACATAATTACTGTTTTCAGATGAAGTTTCCAATTGCCGGTACGGGCAATATTGTTTTCCTTGAAATATTCGTTAACACGTGTGTTTAGCGTTCTAAAAAATTTGGCACTGTCAACACGGGAGAAATTTAAACTTTTGTATGTCAAAATGGATTGTTTAACTGAGGATTTGTACTGTATGATTGACAAAAATAAATATCTTTTATCGAAATCAGAGATTTCAAAATCATAATTTTCGCAAAGATATCATACTTTTGCCTCCTAAATGTGATTATGGAACTGATATCCAAATATTTTACGCAACTTACTGACAATCAAAAAAATCAATTTGAAAAGTTGCAGGAACTCTACGAAGACTGGAATCTAAAAATAAATGTGGTTTCGCGAAAGGATATCGATGAACTTTATTTGCGGCACGTTTTGCATTCCCTCGGAATTTCAAAAATCCAGCCGTTTCTTGCAGGCTCAAAAATTTTGGATGTTGGAACGGGCGGGGGTTTTCCCGGAATTCCATTGGCCATTTTGTACCCAGATGTTCAATTTCATCTTGTGGACAGTATCGGAAAAAAAATTAAGGTCGTGGAGGAAGTCGTGGAGGGATTGAAGCTTCAGAACGTTAAAGCAACAAATGCCCGAGTGGAAAATGTTTCGGGCAATTATGACTTTATTGTTAGCCGCGCCGTGGCCCAAATGGAAACATTTGTACATTGGGTGGATGGCAAGATTGCCAAAAAAAGCGAGCACGAACGAAAAAATGGAATTCTATATTTGAAGGGTGGGAACCTTGCGGAAGAATTGAAAGTATATAAGAATGCAACTATTTTTCCGCTAAAGGATTATTTTGAAGAAGCATTTTTTGAAACGAAGAGTGTAGTGTATTTACCATTAAAATTCAAAGGTTGATTTTCCAACTTCGATTAAATTTCATTCAAGGAAATCATTTTTTTTGCTGTATCAAATACCATTGAAGCGCAACAATTGTTTTTGCGTCCTTAATTTTCAGGATTTCGGAAGGTATTTCCGAAACTGGAATTTTCAATAATCGAATATCTTCTTTTTCACCGGCGTTTCCTCCACCTATCCCTACTTTATCCTTTTCTGAAATTTCTGAGTAAAACAGGAAAATACGCTCTGTGGATGCTCCCGGGGAACTGTAGAAGGTATTTATGAGTTTTGGCTGGTTTATTTTATACCCTAACTCTTCCATCACTTCTCGTTCGGCACAATTTTCTGGACTCTCATTCTTATCGATGGAACCCGCGGGAATTTCGCACAACCATGGGTTGTGGGCCTTACAACCTGGATAACGAAACTGTTGGGTAAGAAGTACGCTTTGGGATTCTTTTTCTAACAGCAAAACAGCCACTGAATCCCCTCTTTCAAAGGCGAGTCTGTTGGCGGTGATCTTTTTTCCGCGGAATGTGTCATACGTTATTTTAGCTTTTACAATTTTGTAATGGTCGTCAAAAACTATTTTTTCCTCAGAAATGTTGTACTTCATAATTGAATTTTAATGAACTGGGTAAATAAAAAATAAAAACCCCGAACGAGCCGGGGTTTTACAATAATGCAAAATTATGGTTTATTGATTAATTACAAATCTTTTGGTTGTAACTAGATTGTCTTTTGAAATTTTCATAAAATATGTTCCAGACTGAAGTTGGGAAACATTTATTTGTGCGTCCATTGCAATATTATTCTGTGAAAGGATCAATTTGCCAAGTAAGTCATACACTTGAATACTTGCGTTTTCAGCATTTTTCACATTAATTGTTGACGATGCTGGATTGGGATAAACGCTGATATTTTCGAGTTGATTTTGGTTTACGCCCAACTGCCCATTACTTGAGAATGGAGATCTTTCACCGTTGCCGTAGTTACCGTTGGTGTGGTAAAGCACTGTTCCCTGATTATCGGTAAGTGTTATTTCGCCACCACCATTGCTGGAAGTATCCAATACTCTGAACTCGTAACAATCCAATGGTAAATCAAAGTTTTCGATTATAACTTGTGGATTGTTATTCGGATAGGGACCACCATTGTAAAGAGTGGTTCCGTTGGAATTATAAACATACCATCTAGTCTGTGCACCGAAGTTATCAATATGCAGTTCCATAGTAACATTCTTTGTTCCGGCTGGCGCTCTATCAAATGTTACTGTTGCACTATTGTTGGAATTATTGTCATCACTTGGTAAAATTATTTCCAATGTATTGTTTTCTTGTAATGCAAAAGGCGCCTCGGGAAGTTCGATTGTTTCACTGTGAAGCGATAGAATATTACCGGTCCAATTGTAGATATTTGAATCTCCGTTGATAACATATTCAATTGCCATGGAAGTTATTGGGTTTTGACCCAAATTTTGAACATTAATTTCCGGCGCTAAATTGGTTTTGCACGTTGCTGGAACTTCAGTAATGGATCTTATATTCGCGTCGTTAGCGTGTGTAAGTCCTGTATATGATGGATACGCTCTGTTGCCACTCGGGATTTCTTGATGTGTATTGGCAATGTATGCTACTACTTCCATATCGGCAAGTTCAGTGGGCACGTTATTATAAGCTGCAGGGATTGTATAGGTATAGGTGCGATCCACAAAAGTTCCTGCCGTGGTAGTATTGATTACCTCACCCCATTGGCCGGTAATCATTTCAACCAAACGGTGCATATGGACGTAATTATTTCCTTGACCACCGCCAGTTTGAGGACCTTTAGTATTATTCTGCAATAGGGCTACATTTAATAAATTTGTGGATTGAGGGCTATTGCCTGTGTAATAAGCCTCCACATGAACTGTTAGTACGCTGGTATTTACATCAATAGAGGCTTCAACGCCAACATTTACTACAGAGCCTATTGCCATTGTTTCATTAGAAGAAACGCTCCAATAGCTTCTAGACATTGCGGTACCGCCGCCGCTGGCCATGGAACGACCTGGAAACACGTGTCTATTCACAGTTCCCGATGGATAACCAAAACCACTTCCGGAATAAGACTGGCCAACAATTGCGTTTCCATAAGGAGTTCTAAAATCTGGTTCATTACCGCTTGGAACGGCATAACCTCCTTGATGGATATTTATGAGTGATACTCTATCGGGATTGGCATCTTGGATAGCTTTTGCAATTGCATGGCCATCTGGACAATATTGACAGTGGATTCCTGTAAATTCCTCAAGGACTACATTTTGGTCTTGTGGGGAGGTTGAAACTATTGTTTGCCCATAGGTAGCAAATGCAAGTAATGCTGCAACCAAGCTGAGGGGTAGTTTTTTAAACATAACTTTTGGATTAAGAGTGGTATAAATAAATAAGATTAGTTACAAATGTAGTTTTTTATGCTAGAATATAACAACTTCATAGTCAGTTTTTAAGATTTCGAATGTTAAATTTCGCAGGCATATTCGAAAATCATTGGTTAAGTTTCTAGGACTTTCAACGGTAAAAATTATTGAAATTGGATTTGCCAATTTAATCAATTTTGAATGAAAATTTATTTTCGACGTTTTGTGTTGAGCCAAAAAAACCCCGATTGGTCGGGGTTCTTTTTATATCTGATTGATAGGTTTAATTTGAAATAATGAAGCGTCTTGTGGTTACAAGATTATCCTTAGAAATTTTCATGAAATATGTTCCAGATTGCAATTGAGTTACATTTATTTCGGCATTTAAACCAATATTATTCTGGGAAAGAATCATTTTTCCAACGATGTCAAACACTTGTAAATTCGCATTTTCAGCGTTAATGACATTTAAAATTGTCCTTGCAGGATTTGGATAAAGTACCACTTCTTCTAGCTGTGCTTGTTCCACGCCCAATACAAAACCATCAGTGGAGAATTTCACAGAATCGCCACATCCGAATGCTCCATTGGTTTGAAAAATTACAGTATTGTTTGGATCTGTATCTGTCAAGGTAACCGGTCCGCCTCCGTCACCATAGGTATCATTTATATTAAAAGTATAGCAGTTGGAAGGCAGCGTAAATGTTTCGTTGATAGTTTGATTATTTCCATAAGGCCCGCCACTATAAATTATGTTTCCATCAAAATCGGTCACGTTCCATCGGCATTCACTTCCATATTGATCGGTCTGCAATACCATGTTTACAGTTGTGGTTGCATCATATGCTTTGTCAAAAGTGGCACTGGCGGAATTGTTGGAATTGTCATCATCATTCGCCGTTGTGACCGTAAGTGTATTATTTGCCTGAATATCAAAGCGAACCCCTGGTAAAGTAATGGTTTCGTAATTCATAGATGTAAGATTTCCATTCCAATTATAAGTTGTTGGAGAACCACCATTAATTGAATATTCAATGGCTAAGGAAGTAATTGTATTTTGCCCTAAATTTTGAATATTCACCTCAGGGCTAAGATAGTTTGCGCAAGGGTCTTCAATTTCGACTAAATATCTAACATTGGCATCATTCGAATGTGTGAAATTGGTGAAGGTTGGATAAGTACGATTACCCGAATAAATTTCTTGGTGGGTTTCGGTCATAAAGGCAACAACTTCAAGGTCGGCAAGTTCAACCGGAACGTTGTTATAGTTGGCAGGTATTGGATATGTATATGTCCTGTCCACAAAAGTTCCAGAGGTAGTTGTGGTTATTTCTTCTCCCCATTGGCCAGTTACCATTTCCACCAAACGGTGCATATGTACATATTGATCGCATAAATTGCCGCCGGTTTGTGGACCTTTGGTGTTGTTTTGTAACAGAGCCACGTTCAACATATTGGTGCCTTGCGAACTGCTGCTTGTGTAATAAGCCTCAACGTGGATGGTTAAAACATTTGTCTGAACATCAATTTCTGCTTCCACTGCCACATTTACGGGGGAAGGTTTTGCAAGGGTTTCGGTAGCGGAAATTGTCCAATAATTTCGCCCCATAGCGGTCCCTCCGCCACTAGCCATTGAGCGTCCGGGGAAAACATGACGGTTCACCGTTCCCGATGGATAACCAAATCCCGATCCTGAGTAGGATTGAGCAACTATTGCATTTCCATACGGTGTTCTGAAATCCGGCTCTCCTGGTCCGGGAGTAGAGAAGCCGCCTTGATGAATATTGATCAAGGATACTCTATCTGGATTGGCATTTTGAATGGCACTTGCAATAACGTGACCTTGCGGACAAAAAACACAATGAATGCCCGTAAATTCTTCCAGAACTACATTTTGGTCCTGGGGGGAGGTTGATACAATTGTTTGCGCATAAGTGGCACAAGCGAAAAATGCAACAACCAAACTGAGAGGTAGTTTTCTATTCATTTTTATAAATTTAGAGTTTGAAAAAAATTGACTATAATAACAAATTTACTTTAATATGAATTAAGTTCAACCTGAATTCCGTAATAATCTGAAAGTATTAATGTTAAAATAAGCAGATATTGCCAACCAAACAAACTTAAATCCCTAATGAAGTAAAGAAAAATACATTTTTATTGCCAAATGTTAAATAACTGAAATTGAAAGTGTAAAGAAGTTATTTTTTTTATTTTATGTTTACTTTTGTTTAAATCTTATAAATAACAGACAATTACTTAACTTTAAAAATCTACAAAAAATGAAACTTAAATTACTTTTTCTAACAATTTTGGGCTCGGTGTCCATCGCTAATGCGCAGTATACCGTGAGGGATATAAATGGTGTTGAACTTAAGAATGGGGACATATTGGAATTTACAGAATTTGGATACGGAACATCTGCTAATTATGAATTTTTTGTAACAAATGACAATCCTTCAGAGGAGATTCATACACGTATCGAATACATAGGTGCCGTTAATACAGATGGTTCTATGTTGGAAATTTGTTATGCAAATCAGTGCTATATAGGTTTTACACCTGGAGCTACCATACCAACTGCTCCCGAAGTATTTACAATTGCTGTAGGTGAAACTACGGGTGAAGGTAACCACTTCTTAAACGGTGATGGAGGTAATGGTGTAGATATTATTGAATATACCTGTGCCTTCCACCAATATGAAGCGGATGGTGTTACTGAAATAGGAACTCCATTAACCTTTACCTATCGTTACAACCCTGGATTAATTGGGGTAAATGAAAATAGTAAAGTGAACTTAACTATTCAATCCACTCTTATTTCGAATGAAATGGTTTTGAATGTAAAGGAACCTGTAAGTATGTTGGTTTATAACTTACAAGGCGGTGTTGTTAAACAGGCACGTTTTGAAGCGGGAGTGCAAACAGTTAATATGTCTGATCTAAGTGCACAAACCTATATTGTGAAATTCAACAATGAAAAGGGCGCTACGCAAACAACTAAAATTATTGTTCAGTAAAACTATACTAATTATATTTCATAAAAATGCCCCGAAATTATTCGGGGCATTTTTCATTTAATGAATATTTCTTTTTTAGAATGTTACCACAAGATTGGCTGTAAGACCGGTGTTTTCCGGTACAAATCGGCAAACTCCTCCCACACATATTAATCCTCCTCTTTGACGTCCATAGTTTACGGCAAAACGAGCCGGCCCTTTGGTATAACTACCTCCAAAATTGTAGTAGTGAATTTCCCCTTCTCCCTCATAATTCCAAGCATCAGCGACGTATAATGTAAAAGCAGGGCTAAAATTATATTCAAGTACTCCCGCCACCCAATTTTTTCTGTCTACATTCTTTCGGCTTTTATCAATCCAAAGGTGTTGCAATTCCATACGTAAGGCTTTACCACCTTCAAATTTGCGTATGCCTTCAATTACCGCAATCTGCGCCCGAATATCGCCTTGCGTGCCCAATGGACCCCCGTCGGTAATTCCTTTGTCTATAATTACATCTTGATAAGTAGCAATGGAGCTCCATTTTGACGACCAACGGTTTTTAACTTCAATGTTTAAATCGCGAAAATATCGAGGGCCGTCGCCTATAAATTTGGGATCGTATGTTTGGTCTTCAAAATTAAAGGTAGTTTCTAAACCGGCCCAATAGGAAAGGTTACCTGCTAGTTTGGTACCCACTTTTCCGAAAAATGATTCCCTGTCAAATGAGTAGTAAACATCAACTTGGCCACCCACCTCTCCGGCTCTTTGTTCCGTATCGCTAAAAAGCAAACGCGGTTGGGCATTATATACATATATATTGGAAAGTAAATAGTCGTGCTGCTTGGTAAGAGCTGGAACGTAGTTTACAATTTGTTCATTATAAAGATTTCCTTCGGCGTAACGGTCGGCGTAAAAACTGAAATTTTCAAGTCGGCGAAATGTTGAGTTGATTCCCAATCCTTTTTGTGCATATCCTAAGTTTACTTGTAGTGCGGTACCGTCAAATAATTGAGGTGATTCTACTTCGCCTTCATTTATAATTACGTCCGGATCTTTGGTGATTGCCTCAACGCCTCCGTAAAAATTATTTGCTACAAAATCCAATCTACCTCCAAAGGCATTAATATTCGCGGGAATAGAATCATTTGCCCCATTTGACTGGTAACGGCCAACATAACTTGCGCCCAATTTCAAGTCAACCGCATCAATATTCAAAAGGCCGCTGAGATTGGCATTAGCATCAAGCCCCTGCATAACGCCTTCTGAAACATCAAATCCATTTCTGATTTGGCCATACACTCCTGTTAAGCCTAAATTTTCAATAGGGGTGAATTTAACACGAAGCCCTTTCATCGCGTTATTTATCCCCAATTGGCGATCTTCCCAGGATCGGAGGATTAGGCCGCTGCCGAATTGCTCATAAAAATAACCCCCTGTAATATCCAGCGATTCATTTTTAAAATTTAAATAATATGTGCCAATTCCATTTTGCCCATCCCAAGTTGGTGAATATCCTAAAAGTGCGGTCGGAAGGTACGATTCATATTGAACGCCGGCAGTGAATTTTCCCAATGAATAATTGAACTGTACATAATTATTGGATCTGAAACGGTCCTCTGGGGCGTCAAAACCAATTTTTTCGTCGGGCATAAGCCATTGCGAGTTGGATTCGAGACCACCAAAAAAGTAGCCATTCTCTTGCGAAAAAGATATGGCGCCCACGAATAAAAAGGCTCCAAGTATAAGTTTTTTCATTATTATGATTTGGTTGGTGAATGAATTAATTGGCTACTGAAAATTCCTTTATTTTTTCATAAAGTTCCAATTCCGCGCCGGGGCTATATCCAGAATGCCTATAAACAATCTGATTGTTTTTTACCAAAAGAGTCAAAGGTACTGTGGCAGCACCCACGGCACGTTTAAAATCATTATTGGTATCCAAAAGTACCGTATAATCCCATCCTTTCCCATTAACCATTGGCTTAACGCGCTGAACTCCGCGACTGTCGTCAATTGAAATAGCGTAAAGTTTTACATTGGTTTCTGCCTGCCAATCAGGATAAATTTCACTAATGGCATCCAATTCTTTAATACAGGGAACGCACCAAGTGGCCCAAAGTGAAATCACAATCACATTGTCATCCGTTGAAAGATCATTGGAATTGATAGGAGCGCCATCAAGGGTGGTCATGTCCACTTTTGGTAAATCATTTTGCGCAACGGCACTGAAAGTAACCAGTGCAAGAAGAAAGGGGATAATTCTTTTCATTCAAAATTTTTTTAGAATTAATTAAAGTATTCGCAATATTAAGTTATTTTTAATAAATACTTAGATTTGAATTGCCGAAAGTTATGGATTTAACATTCCAAAATCTGAACTTATTTTGTAAATACGTTATATTAGCCCACTTTATTATTTAACAAACTGATATTATGCAACTATCTCCCTATTTAAAAGCATTTTTACTCTTTGCCTGTATTGCCCTTATTGGTTGCAGCAAAAAAGAAGATCCCCTAGGTGCGCCCACAGAAAATTTGGCAATCACACTTTCAAGTGACGCCGGAACAAACGAATTGGAAGTTTTATCAATAAACCAAACGGTGAATTTTACCGTTATGGGCAATGATGGGGAAAACTATACATCCTCCGCGAAATTGTATGTGAATGATGCCGAAGTTCAAGGTTCATCGTATACTTTTTCTGCAGCGGGCACTTATACCGTTAAAGCGCTTTTTGAAAGTGTGGCAAGTAATGTATTGAATTTTGAAGTGATTGCAGAAACTGAACGCGCGCTTACTATAGATGTTTTACGTGCTATGAACAATCAAACCATTACTTTCGGTTTATTGGATTCTGACGGCAACAACACAGCGACTGATGCTACTTTTTATGTAAATGGTTCGGCAATATCAGGGTTTACTTATTCTTCCGGTACGGAAGCCAATTATGAAGTTTACGCCGAATATGTGATCAACGGGGAAACTTTTACCACTCCCGTAAAAACCTTTTCAGTATATGTTCCAAAAAGAAACGTAGTAATTGAAGATTACACCGGCACCTGGTGCGGCTATTGTTTGAAGGCATTAGTGGCGATTGATTCGGTAAAGGCCTTAACCGAACATGTGTCCATTGTAGCCATTCATGAAAGTTCAATAGGGCCACCGGATCCCATGGATTTTGCACAGATTGATGATCTTCAAGCAGAATTTGACGTGCCGGACAGCTTTCCGCAAACACAATTAAACAGAACCGTAAAATGGAATGCTACCCCGCCAAGTTCCCTAATTTATGACTATGATGTCGTTACTAGCATTGCCGGGCAGGAAACTGATAATTCCGTTTCAATAAGTTCCCAAATTAGTGGTGCTACGCTTTCTGTTGATGCTAAAGTAATTTATAGAAATGGATCCGAACCCGGCGATAAACTGGTAGTATACTTATTGGAAAGCGGAATAATCGCAGATCAAGTAAATTATTTCAATTCTAATCCGGCCAGTCCCTATTTTGGAATGGGCAATCCCATTGTCGATTTTGTACACGATGATGCCTTGCGAAATTCCCTTTCCGGCCTCTTTGGCGATCCTATTCCCGAAACTGCTGCCTTTCAGGAATACAAAAAAACATATACATTCACAGTTCCGTCAGAATACAATATTAACAACTTAAGTTTTGTGGTAATGGTTGTAAAAGCTGATAACAGCGCAAAAAATTCTCAACACGCGGAGTTGGGCGAAAACAAAATATATAATTAAAATTTCATTCATAATTAATTAAAACCCATTTTGAAATTATGTCAGAATGGGTTTTTTCATGGTACGATTACTTTAAGTCGAATTATTTGTAATTTTGAATTTATTATGGGCGAAAAACTTACGAAACAGGAACTTCACAACCTCGCAATGAATATTGTTGGCAAACAACTTGAAGCCGAAGGCTATGAATTTTTGGGGGTAAATTCAAAATTGAAAAGAGATCCTCAGTTCGTCGCGCTGAAAAATAAAATACTCCACTTTATAATTGTCCGCGCCGTTTCTTTTCCGCAGGATGCACACGCTTACGATCCCGTTTTGATGCAGACCATTAAGGAACACGCCGCAAAATTTGAAGCCAAAACTTTCTATGCCGGCGTTGGCCTGGGCCACGGAAGCGATTACGGAAAACCGGTTTTGAAGGATGAAGATTACACCATGGTTTATAAAGGTTTACAGGAAATATGAAAAAACTTATTTTAATACCCGTGCTGCTACTCTTCATTTTCTGTGAAGAAAAACAGGAAAAACCCATCTTTTTAAAGGGGGAAGCTTTTGGAACCACCTATAACATCCAGCTTTATTCGGAAAATAATATCGATTTTAAAAGAGGCTTGGACTCTGTTATTGATGCAGTCAACCATTCCGTGAGCACCTATATTCCCGAGAGCGATATCTCAAAGATAAACCGCGGCGATTCCACCGTTGTTGTTGATTCCATATTTCGGGAAGTGTTTGAAATTTCTTCCGTAGTAAACAAAAAAACCGCCGGCTATTTTGATCCGACAATCGGGGTACTGCGAAATGCCTATGGTTTTGGCGACGTAAAACCGTTAAAGAATATTGACAGCACAACCTTGGATTCTTTAATGAAATTTGTGGGTTTCCAAAAAGTGAAAATTAATGCCGATGGCACTGTTTCAAAAGATTTTCCGCAGATATATTTCGATTTTAATGCGGTGGCAAAAGGCTTCGGAATAGATTGTCTCGGCCGCTATTTGGAATCAAAGGGTGTTGAAAATTATTTGATTGAGTTGGGCGGCGAAATTCTCACAAGGGGTGAAAATCTTGATAAAAAGCAAAAATGGGTAGTGGGCATTGAAGCCGTAGATTCAGAACTTGAAGACAGAAGTTATGAAACGACCGTTGCCTTAAAAAATGAAGGGATGGCCTCTTCGGGCAATTATAGAAAATTTCGGATTGATTCCCTTACGGGGAAAAAATTCGTGCACACATTGAATCCATTAACCGGATCGGCACAAATGAGCGACGTGACAAGTTCAACAGTAATCGCCCCTACTTGCGCCGTAGCTGACGCATACGCAACTTCATTTATGGCATTGGGTTTGGAAAAGTCGAAGGAATTACTGAAAAATCTTCCAAAGGTTGATGCCTATTTAACCTTCAATGATTCTTTAAATAACCACCAAGTTTTTATGACCGAAGGATTTAGAAACCGTTTAGGAAACTAGTTTTTTACAAACGGGAATCAATTCACCTTTTGGCAATCTGTATTTTTCAACTTCTTCCGAAGAAAGGCTTTTTGTGTAATCTACGGCATCAACCCTAAAACCAACACTTTCAAGTTTGGTAAAATAATCCATTCCGTAAACCCGAACGTGATCGTATTGCCCAAATATTTTGGCGCGCTCCTTCGGGTCGGTTATGGTGTTATCCTCAAAAGTATTTGCGAGATCGGCTTTATACGGCACTTGAAGAATTGCCGTGCCGCCGGGCGCCAGCACGCGATAAATTTCCTGCATCGCTTTGGTATCGTCGGGAATATGCTCCAAAACGTGATTGCCGATTATAAAATCGAATTCATTATTTTGAAATGGCAGCTTGCAGATATCGGCTTTCACATCGGCAATGGGCGAATTCAAATCGGTTGTAGTATAATCCAGATTATTCATTTTTCTGAATTTTGTATAAAACGCCTGCTCGGGGGCGAAATGCAATACCTTCAACTTTTTGGTAAAGAAATCTGTTTCGTTTTTCAAATAAAGCCAAAATAACCGGTGCCTTTCCAGCGACAGCGTTCCCGGGGAAAGTACGTTTTCGCGAACATTTTCATAGCCGTAGGGCAGAAATTTTCTATAGGATTTCCCGTCAATGGGATCGGTATATTTATTTCCCTTCAGAAAGAATGCGAGGATAGGTCTACCAATGATGCTCAATCTAATAAGCAACGGCCGCGGAATAGTATTTAGAAGTTTTTTGAACAAAATTTTGAATTCTTACAGCACGAATTCCTTCTCGCGAAACTCGTTTTCTTCGTCACTAACAATTCCCAATGCGTCATAAATATATGCGAAGGTCGAAAGCAGCTCGGGTTTTCCGTTTAGCAGCGCAATGTTGTGCTCAAAGTGGGCGCTAGGCTGCCCATCTTGGGTAACAATAGTCCAACCATCCTTCAACTGTTTTACTTTGTGCGTGCCCATATTTATCATCGGTTCCAGGGCAATAGTCATTCCTTCGATGAATTTTTTGCCTCTTCCGCGACGGCCGTAATTTGGCATTTCGGGATCCTCGTGCATTTTCCGTCCTAAGCCGTGGCCCACCAATTCCCGAACAACACCATAACCCTGCGCTTCACAATAATCTTGAATCGCAAAACCCACATCGCCCACACGGTTGCCGGCTTTAAACTCGCGGATACCGATGTAAAGCGATTCTTTGGTAATTTTCAATAGTTTTTTTATTTCGGAAGATACTTCGCCAACTTCAAAAGTATAGGCGTGGTCGCCGTAAAATCCGTTTTTAATGGCGCCACAATCGATAGCTACAATATCGCCCTCCTTTAAAGGAACATCTGTTGGCAAGCCGTGAACCACCGCATCATTTATACTTGTAAGCAATGTTGAAGGGCAATCATACAAACCCAAAAACCCCGGAATTGCATCTTGGCTGCGAATATATTCCTCAGCCATTTTATTGAGTTTATTGGTCGTAACCCCAGGTTTCACCTCTTTTGCCAGCATTCCTAAGGTTCGCGAAACTACCAAAGCGCTTTGGCGCATCAGTTCAATTTCATCTCTTGTTTTTTGAATTATCATACTATTATTTCAGAAAGGAAAACAATCCCTTTTTTTGAATTTTAGGTCTTGCGGGAGCATCCCCGCCAATGAGCTGTTGGTAAATCTCGCCCCAACTTTTAAGACCGCCAATGTTGCGATCGTCAATAAAAACATCGGCGTGAATTTTTCGGCTGTGGGAACTGTCAAATTCTTCCTCGGGGAAACTGCAATTTACGGCGTAAAAAATGATTCCATTTTCCTCACAAAATTTTACCGCTTCCTGTAAGGCGCTACCTTTTCGATATGTCCATAAAATCAATCGATGGCCATTTTCCTGCAATTTTTTTAGCGTGTCAAAAGCAAAAATAATGGGTCGGCCAATGCGCGGATATTCATCTTCCACAATGGTTCCGTCAAAATCTACGGCTATGGTGAGGGTTTCTCTGATCATCGTCATTTTACGAGTCGCAAATTTACAAAGAATTATAGCGTTGCTAAAGTTTTATTCTGCGTAAGCGTGCTTGTATTCCTGTCCGCTTAAAATGGCGAGCATATCCTTTTCAAGGCTTACAATTGGGTATTCCACGATTCGACCCAATTCCTTTTCGTTTTTATAGAAAATAAAGGTGGGAACATTGGTAATATTTTTCTCGTCCTCAAAACCTTGTGGCGTGGTTTTTTCTTCCGACACTGTTATCAACGTCAGTTTTGATTCATCAAAATTTGCTTCGTCCAAAATTTTATAAAAATGGGGCGTTTCGCGTTGGCTGTCTTCGCACCATGTGCCCATAAAAATGGTGATGGCTACATCTTTCAAAAGAGGTTTTAATTGTTCGAGCGTTTCGGAATCCATTTTATAATCTGAATAACCCGGGTTGAACCAATCTTTAAATGCATCCATTTCCAAACCTTTTCGGTTGGCTTTTCCCAAAAGCATTACCGAATTTTCATAGGGCACAGTATCGTTCATTTTTTCTTTCGTGTTTTCTGAAATCATTTCTTTTGAGGGATTTTTGTCCACTTTGTTTTTTTCTTTTGAGGAATTGCAGGCCACTAACAGGGTTGCGGAAAGTATTACTAATATCTTTTTCATGGTTTCTTAGGAAATTTAATTTTCTATAATTCCGTGGAATTGTTGATGCTGTTTGTAAATGGTAAAATTAAAAAGTTTCCAAAATAACACACCATTTACCCTGTAGCTTGTATTATTGTCGCGATTTAATTCTAGTTCGGTTGAGGTATGTTCCCACTCAAAACCACTTACAAATCCTGTGAGGGAACTATTGCTTTTATAGATAATATATTTGCCTTGGTGTCTATAATATTTCACGTATAATCTAGTGTCAAAAATTAAATTTTCTTCCAGAGTTAACATTTTAGCCTCATAATTTATATGTGGAACTTGATCATTTACAAGATAATTAATTCCTTTATTTTCTTCTGAATTGGTACTGAACAACAATTGGATTATTCCAATCCCAAAAATTGCGATAGACAAAAATTTATATTTCGTGTTTAAGAATCCCATTCCTTTTGCGATAATTCCTAGGAGCAGATACAAAAAATATAATGCGAGTGCTATATTCAAAATTGCCCAGAGTAAGTGTAGCATAATATATTAGATTAATCGGGAATTAGTCAAATCAATGATTGTTGCGTCATTATCTCAGGTTTTTTAATGCCCATCAAATCCAAAATGGTTGGCGCTATATCTGCCAAGATACCATTTTTAACGGTTTTTATTTCCTCGTCAACAATAATTATTGGGACGGGATTGGTTGTATGTGCCGTATTCGGTGAGCCGTCGGCGTTGCGCATTGTTTCACTATTCCCGTGATCGGCGATAATTATTGTGGTGTAATGGCTTTCGAGCGCCTTTTCAACAATGGCTTTTGCGCACTTGTCCACCGTTTCGCAGGCTTTTACAGCTGCTTCAAAAACGCCGGTGTGGCCAACCATATCTGGGTTTGCAAAATTTAAACAGATAAATTCGGCAGTTTCGTTTTCAATCTCGGGAAGAATCATATCCCGCAAATCATACGCGCTCATTTCGGGTTTTAAATCGTATGTGGCCACGGTGGGCGAGGGGCACAAAATTCGTTTCTCGCCCTCAAATTGAAGTTCCCTTCCGCCCGAAAAAAAGAAGGTTACGTGCGGATATTTCTCGGTTTCCGCAATACGTATTTGTTTCTTTTTATTACTCTCCAAAACTTCGCCCAAAGTGCTGTGCAGATTTTCCTTATTGTAAACCACATGAATGTTTCCGAAGGAATCGTCATAATTGGTAAGTGTTACAAAATACAGAGGAAGGGTGTGCATGCCAAAAATTCCGTACTCTTTCTGTGTCAGAACCTCTGTAAGTTGCCGCCCTCGGTCCGTTCTAAAATTGAAGAAAATAACGACATCGTCCTTTTCAATCGTTGCAACGGGCATTCCTTCTGCAGTGGTCATAACAATAGGTTCAATGAATTCATCTGAAATTCCTTCGGCATAACTTTCTTCAATACTTTTTAAAGCATCCATCGATGGTTTCCCAATTCCGAAACGTAACAAATCATAGGCTTTTTTCACGCGTTCCCAGCGTTTGTCGCGGTCCATGGCAAAGTAGCGGCCAATAATTGACGCCAACTTGCCCCCGGTTTTTGCCAAATGATTTTCCAGTTCGGCAATAAAACCTTTGCCGGAATGCGGGTCAACGTCCCGACCGTCGGTGAATGCATGCACGAACATTTCCTGTATGCCAAATTGCTGTGCCGCGGAAAGCAATCCCTTTAAATGATCAATATGCGAATGCACGCCTCCGTTGGAAACGAGACCGATAAAATGTAGTTTTTTATTGTGGAAAATAGCGTGGTTAAAAGCCTTTTCAAGTTCGGGCTCACTTTTCATCGTTCCACTTTTAACCGCCATATTTATTTTTGCGAGGTCTTGGTAAATAATTCTTCCGGCGCCAAGATTCATGTGGCCCACCTCGCTGTTGCCCATTTGTCCTTCCGGAAGCCCAACGTTCATACCGTGAGTGAGCAATTGTGCGTGCGGATATTTATCATAAAGCGAATCAATAAACGGGGTGTCGGCCTGGGCAATGGCAGAAACGGCGGGGTCTTGCGTTATTCCCCACCCGTCGAGAATCATTAAGATTACTTTTTTATTCATTTGAAAAGTTTCTGGTTTTCAGCTATTTTATTCACATTAAATTAAAACTGGACATTATTAATTGTATTTCAGTTTTGTTTTCATTTTAAAAGAGGATTGATGTCAAAGATATTTTCGCTTACATATTTTGAAACAAAAGCTTCGGAAAAATGTTCATTCCCTAAAATCTTTTCTTCAGAAAGCATTTTTTTCATGTCAATTTGTTCTTTGTATGCCGTGAGCATCGGAACGGAAACAGGCGCATAACTGAAATGCCAAGGTTCATATTTAAAACCTTTCCGGTTGCCATTATCGGTATAAACTTCGAAGAAATCAAATTTTTCGGCATTATCGTTCAACCACATTTTTAATTTGCAAAATGGTCCGCTTCCGTGGAAATGCTCGGGCATTAACACGTTGGCCGGGCGCGGGGCATTGGCGTCAATAATGTCAATATCGGTTCCCCAATGGTGGCGGGAAGTGCCGGGAATGGTAGAATATTCAATTATTTTTGCAAGTGATTTTTCGGGGGAAAGTCCTTCGGCAGTGAACTTTTTATATTTGCCTTCAAAAATTTCCTTTTGCCGCTGAAAGCTTCGGTAAGCGGAAACCACTTCAATATTTATATTTTCCTTTGCCGCAGCAGCTTTCATTTTTTGAAAAGCTTCCTTGGCGGATTTGTGCAATTTTGAGGTGTAGCTGTCACCAATAATATCGGGGTTGCCTTTTCCAATCAGTTGGTTTCGCGTAAATGTTTCTGAAAAATAATTAAAGGAAAATTGCGGAAAAATAGCCAAACCAAGACTTGCAATGCTTGAAATTTTAATAAATTCGTTGCGCTTCATTTTATGATTTAGTGAAGTTTTAAAAGTACTTATAATTTGAAAAATAACGCCATTTCTATTCGCATTATTGACCCTGCGGAAATTTTCAAGATTGTTCCATTCTTGCAAAAGCTTGGAAATAATACAGTTTCAGAGACCCTAATTAAAGAGCGATTGCGGGAAATGGTAGAACAGAATTATGAATGCTTAGGCATTTTCGACGAAGAAAAATTAATCGGTACTTGCGGTTTATGGTTCCAAACCCGACATTATGCCGGGAGAAGCCTGGAAATGGACCACGTGATAATTGACGATGCCTACCGCGGCCACGGAGTTGGGAAAAAACTTGTTGAATTTGTAAGCGATTACGCTAAGAAAAAATCCTGCAATTGGGTGGAATTAAACAGTTATGTGCATAATTTTCCTTCACATAAATTCTTTTACAATCAAGGTTTTGTGGCAAAGGGATATCATTTTGTGAAAGAGTTGAATTAATTCAGAATTCAGAATTTAAATTTAAAATTGTTCCACTTTCAATCTCAAACGGCTCCTTTGCTTGTTCAAAAATGCGGGCGTTCAATTCTCCTTTCAGCATAATTTCATCACCTTTTACGCGCAACCAACTTCCCTCATGCAAACCAATAACGGGAATATTATTTTGCGAGTGGAATTCCGCGATGCGGGTTTCGCGGGTTTCGCCCATGTGTTTGCTGCTAGGGTCGGGATCCAAATAATGCGGATTAAGGTTGAACGAAATTGCGCCCAAGGTTTTAAATGAAGGCGGATAAACTATCGGCATATCGTTAGTGGTTTGCATTGAAACCCCACAAATATTGCTGCCCGCGCTCGTGCCCATATATGCCAAACCGTTAAAAATAGCTTCGCGAAGTGGTTGCATCAGTTCTAAACGATAGAGTGTGCTTACCAAGACGAAAGTGTTCCCGCCACCAGTAAATGCACCTTTTGCGTTTTTTAATACTTCCGCGGGATTTTCAAACGTGTGAAGCCCGATTAGTTTTTTTCCGATTTTTTGAAATGGTTTTGCAGCTTTTTCGGTGTACCCATCGTGGCTGATACCACCGGGTCGGGCAAAGGGAATGAAGATAACTTCTTCGGTGTCCTTAAAAAGTTCTGCCATTTCAGTGTTTAAGTAATCTAAATATTCCTCGCCGTACACGGTGCTGGTGCTTGCTATTAGTAGGTTTTTCATTATAAATATTTTTCCGAGATGTAAATTTAACTATTGAAATCGTAAACTTTAAGTTTTAACTAACAAAACAAAGCCCTATTTTTAAGGATGATTAAACAACTACTTCTACTTTTATTGATTCTCATTTCTCCAGCGCTCTTTGCGCAGGATGTTGACCGCACCAAAGTTACCGGCAAAATCCATGTTCCCCAAGGCGAGGATGCCGAGGGCATTTCGGTTTACAATATTTCCTCACAACAGGGAACCATCACCAATCCCGATGGCACTTTTGAAATTGAAATCGCGGAAAATGAGCGTGTGCAAATAACCGCCCTGCAATATCAATCCTTTACTGTTATTGTGGATAAAGGTATTGTGGAGCGCAAAGTGATGAACATTTTTCTGAATCCCGCAATTAACCAACTGGAAGAAGTGGTGGTGAGACCATACGATCTGTCCGGCAACATTAATGTGGACGTAAAAAAGATCCCGACCTATAGCATTTCAAAAGATTTAGGCTTGCCTTATTATAACTTAAAATATGGTGACGACCTTTCGCCAGATGCGCAAACGGAAATAGCTGTAAACGCGGCGGAGGAAGCCCTTCATGGAAATACATTACAAAATGGCGCAAATATTCTGGCAATTATGGGCGGTGTGGCACAATTACTTTTTCCGGAAGGAAAGAAAATTGTTATAGTTGAAAATCAAGAAAGGCAAAGCTTGTTAAGCAACAATATCCAACAGCGGTTTAGTAAGGATTTTATTGCGGCAAATTTTAATATTCCAGAGGATAAAGCTGTGGATTTTCTTTTTTATGCGCAGGAGAATGGGCTTGATGAAAACTTGTTGAAGCCTGAAAATGAAATGCAGTTGATGGAATTTCTATTCGAAAAAAGTAAGGAATATAATAACCGAAGGAAATAGGATTTTTGTATGTTTCGCAAGTTTGTAACATACCCTTTCAAAAACCGTCTAATGTTGCAATAGCTACCTTTTTCATTATGCCTTTCTTTCGTAATATTCTTATACTGCTTGTATTTCCTCTTATTTCCGCCGCACCGGTCCATAAATTTTATGTCAGCATTACCAAAATTGAATATGTTAAGGAAGAAAACTCGTTGCAGATAATTACAAAAATATTTACGGATGACGTGGAAGATGCCCTGCAACTGATGTACGACCCATCAATTGTGTTGGATTCAAAAAATGAATCGAAGAAAGTTGATGAAAATATAAAACGATACATACTTAAAAATTTGGTTATTAAGGTCAACGGAAAACCGTTGACACTTAATTATATCGGAAAAGAATTTGATACCGATATGCTAGTTGCCTATTTTGAGGTGAAAGACTTAAAGGAGTTGAAATCAATTGATATAGAGAATAAAGTTTTAATGGAAATATTCCCCGAACAGCAGAATATTATTCATTTGAAAACTCCCAAAACCCGCCGAAGTTTGATTCTTGACAAGGATGAGCCAAGCGGAAAACTAAAATTTACCTAATTTGAACACGGTCAATACTTTTTAAAAATCAAGACTAGATATGAAAAATTTTAAATCCCTCTTTCTTTTTGCGCTGTTTCTATTTTCAGCGGCTATGGCAGCACAAGAAGAATCCGAATCCACAAAACGTGAGCCGGGCCATTACAATACCAACCGGTTTAAACAGATGTATGAGGAATTTTCGACACCAAATATGTTTCGAACAGCGAGCGGTGCGCCGGGTCCAAATTATTATCAACAGCAAGCTGATTATAAAATGGATATTGAGTTGGATGATCAGAACAAAAAAATAACTGGTTTTGAAACTATAACCTATTCCAACAATTCACCAGACCCCCTTGAATTTCTTTGGGTGCAATTGGATCAAAACAAAAGAGCAAAGGACTCCAAATCTCCATTGATAGAACCTTCCGATGCAGCCCCGGCAGATATGGCCGGCAATTTTGTTCAGAATTATATGGAAGGTGGTTTTGAAGGTGGTTTCAATATTTTGGAAGTAAAAGATGCAAAGGGAGCGCCCTTGAAATACATCATAAACCAAACCATGATGCGTGTGGACATGCCGAAGAATTTATTGCCTGGAGAAAAATTTGTTTTCTCCATAAAATGGTGGTACAACATTAACGACCACGTGGTGGATCGTGCACGTAGTGGTTACGAAACCTTTGAGGATGGCAACAGGGGTTATGTTATCGCCCAGTTTTACCCGCGAATGGCAGTCTATAACGATGTGGAAGGATGGCAAAACAGCCAGTTTTGGGGCAGGGATGAATTTGCACTTCCGTTCGGAAATTTTGAGGTGAACATAACCGTGCCCGCAGACCATATTTTGGACGCCACGGGTGATCTTCAAAATAGAAAGGAAATTTTTACCAAAGAAATGATGAACCGTTATGAAGCTGCCCAAAAATCTTTTGACAAACCTGTAATTATCGTAACCCAATCCGAAGCGGAAGCGGCCGCAAAGGGTTTTTCTACCGCCAAAAGAACTTGGAAATTCAAGGCTCAAAATGTCCGGGACTATGCCTTTGCCACTTCCCGAAAATATATTTGGGATATGATGGCCGTTAAAATGGGCAGTGGATCAGTGATGGCAGTTTCCCTCTATCCCCCAGAAAGCAACCCACTGTGGGAGGATTGGTCCACGCGCGCTGTTGCCAGCACCCTAAAAACTTTTTCCCGGATGACGTTTGACTACCCATATCCTAAGGCAATTTCAGTGAGTGCCAAGAATCAAGGTATGGAATACCCAATGATTTGCTGGAACCATGGCCGCCCCAACAAAGACGGCAGCATAAGCGACCGCACCAAATTTGGAATGATAAGCGTGATTATTCACGAAGTGGGCCATAACTATTTCCCCATGATCGTAAATAGTGATGAACGCCAATGGACTTGGATGGACGAGGGCTTGAACACCTTTACCCAATATGTGGCCGAGCAAGATTTCGGAGAAGAATATCCGGATGCCATTGCACCGAACAAAGAATATCCGTCGCGCCGAGGTCCCGCAAAAAACATTGTGGATTATATGGCTGGCGATCAAAGCCAACTTGCCCCAATTATGACAAAGGGAATAAACACCTATAATTTTGGCGCAAACGCTTATGCAAAACCCGCTACGGCGCTAAATATTCTTCGCGAAACGATTATGGGCCGAGAGCTTTTTGATTTCGCATTTAAAACATATGCGAATCGCTGGATGTTCAAACACCCGACCCCCGAGGATTTTTTCCGAACAATGGAAGATGCCTCTGCAGTTGATTTGGATTGGTATTGGAGATCTTGGTTTTATACCACGGATTATGTAGATATTGGGGTGGAGGATGTAAAAAAATTCTTCGTCACCTCAAAAATGAACAAAGAGGTGAAAGCTATGATGGTTGAACGCGGAATTTCAGAAAGTGATTTGCCGCCATTGGTTTATATGGTTGAAGAAGGCAGTGAGGATTTTGACGAGAGCATGCGCGTTTCAAATCTTGACGAAATTCAAACATTAAAAGAATACATTTTAGAAAATATTCCCATTGAGGAACGGGCAAAGCTAAAGCAGCCAAAATACTTTTATAAAGTAACTTTCACTAAGCCAGGAGGAATTCCAATGCCTATTCTTGCCCAATTCACTTATAGCGATGGCTCTACTGAAAGAATTACATATCCGGCAGAAATTTGGAGAAAAAATGACCAATCAGTTGGAAAGGTAATCGCCTCGGAAAAGGAAATAACAAAAATTGAAGTAGATCCGGATGAGGAAACTGCAGATATTGATACCTCAAACAACAGCTGGCCAAGAAGTAAAGAACTCGGGGCTTTCGATCGGTTTAAGAATAAAACAGATCCCGATTAATACCATTAACAATTTTGCGAAACCTTCCTCAAGAATTTTATTGAGGAGGGTTTTTTGTTGTTCCATAACAGATAAAAACTAATCGTACACTGCGTGTAACTCATAACTCATTAGTATATTTGCAGGATGATTTTACAGGCAATATTTCTTTTTATCAGTGGTGCCGAAATAGGCTTTATTCTTTTTATCGTACTCCTGGTTTTTGGTGCTGACAAGATTCCGGACATTGCCCGCGGACTGGGAAAGGCTATGCGCCAAGTGAAGGATGCTACCAATGATATAAAATCTGAAATCAGCAAAGGCGCTCAAAAACAAGGTCTCGATTTGGACATTACAAAAGACGTTCAAAAGCAAATTGACCAAGTAAGGGATGATGTTGATGAGGTAACCGGCCCTGTAAAAAGAAAATTCTAAATTTTGCTAAATCAGCCTTGAAATTGTTAGGCCATCGCGAATGGGCAATAGCACCGTTTCTAGTTGTGGATGCTCGTTTAGGAGTTTGTTATATTGCAAAAGTGCTTTCGTATCTTCATCATCTTCTTTCAAATTTTCAACTACTTTTCCGCTCCAAAGCACATTGTCGCTTAAAATAACAGCCCCTTTTTCTAGCTTCGGAAGAATGATTTCGAGATAGTTTGGATAGTTGTTTTTATCGGCATCAATAAAAACCAAATCAAAAGATTTTTCCAGTTTTGGAATTATTTCCAAAGCATTTCCTAAATGTTGGAAAATCTGTTTCCCGAAAGCTGATTCATCAAAATATTTTCGTTGGAAGTCGAACAATTCCTCGTTAATATCAATCGTGTGAAGTTCCCCGTTTTCACGCATTCCTTCCGCCAAACACAATGCTGAATAGCCGGTATACGTTCCAATTTCGAGAATATTTTTCGGCTGAATTAATTTTGAAAGCATGCTCAAAACCCGTCCCTGCAAATGCCCACTCAACATGCGCGGTGCAATCATTTTTTGCCACGTTTCGCGGTTTAACTTTTGAAGCAATTCCGGCTCCGGCTGCGAATGTTTTTCTACGTAATCGTTTATTTTTTCGGGAAGAAAATCCATTTTCAATTTTTTTAATGAATGCCAGCCATCATCTTTTTAATGATTGGCGAAATGAGTATTGCAAATATACCCACAATCACGCTAATTACCCCAAAACTGGCATACACCGAAACGTACGAAAATAATTGTTGGAGGGCATCGCTTTGCTGCGAAACTATTTGAGGTGTTAACCCAGTAATGAATTCAGTAAATCTGCCGAATAGACCTTCGGAAAAAACGTTGGTATTTCCGTTAGAAACCGTAGTAAGTTTGGCAATTTTTCCCGCAAAAAAATGACCATAAAAATTCGCGGAAAACCAAACGCCCATAATAAACGCCACATATTTTAGTGGCGAAAGTTCCGTCATTTTTGAAAGGCCGATGGGCGAGAGAAACAATTCACCCACAGTTAAAACCATATAACCAATAACTAAATAACTCATTCCGGTTTTCGCGTAGTCATCAACGCTGTGTGCCGAAAGTGCAAAAACAATAAACCCGAGGCCAAGAAATATCAGTCCAAGTCCAAATTTTACTGCGGAATTGGGATTCACTTTTCTTCGGCTCAAATAAGTCCAAAGCATCGAAAATGGGATGGCGAAAATGATAATGAAACTGGCATTTATGCTGTTGGTTCCCGCGGCATTCATTCCCACCAAATTCACATTTCTATCTGCAAAAAGCGTAAGGGAACTTCCGGCCTGTTCAAAAATTGCAGCGAATAAAGTGTAAAGAATGGTAAAGTAAACCGCCACCAGCAATCGTTTCCGCTCTGTGGAAGTAACTTTTGAAAGAATAAATCCAATGTAGAAAACCAAAAACGCCGAAACAATCCAAACCAAATATCCTTCAAATTCATGAAAGCGAATAAGCGTACCAAAAACAGGCACTGATAAAATGGAACCCAAAACAATACATTTTCCACGGGTCAAACCAAACCATTTTTGCGCATAAATTTCTTGGTTCGGAACAAACCCCTTGTTTCCGAAAACATTATTTTTGAGTCCACCGCGGAAAACCAAAAGCCCCGTCACCATTCCGATTCCGGCTAAAATAAAACCATAATGCCAGCCATAGGTTACCGCAAACCATGCGCACAAAAGTGGGGCAATGGCCGCTCCCAAGTTTATTCCGAGGTAGAAAATTGTAAATCCCGAATCGCGCCGCGCATCGCCCTGTGCATACAGCTCACCTACAAATGAAGAAATGTTTGGCTTAAAAAAACCGTTGCCAACGATTATTAAACCCAGCGAACCATAAAAGAAAATGGGCATTTCAATTGTAAGAAAAAAGTGTCCGAAGATCATTAAAATTCCGCCGAGTATAATGGCTTTTCGGTAACCCAGAATTTTATCGGCTAAAATTCCACCTATCATTGGAGTTACATAAACTAACGACATGTAAGCCGCGTAAACGCCAAAAGCCATATCGTCATCAAACAATAAATGTTTGGTCATATAAAGCACGAGCAAAGCGCGCATTCCGTAAAAGGAAAAACGTTCCCACAGTTCTGCAAAAAATAGATAAAGAAGTCCTTTGGGATGGCCAAAAAGCTGAGGCTGTTCCGCCTCGTAAATTTCATTGCTCATAATTTAATTTTATTTTGAGAGCAATGTAAAGCACATTGAAAACGCACGGGTATGCAGTTTTAAATAATACTAAAAAATAGCGAACTGTGCGAAATTGTGATGGCGATAACAATGAGTTACAAAAAGCCTTTATATTCTCTGTTTTCAGCAGTTTCGGAGAATTCTTCAAGCAATCTTTTGTCTATCGAAATGTTATTCGGAATAATTCGCAAACGATATTTGCTTTCACCAATAAAGGTGAAAAGGTCGCGGCGATCGAGTTTTTGGGAATCATCCAATTGAAGAATATCGTTAATATTTTCAATGATTCGCGTGAGGTAGGTCTGGTTTTTTATTTCGCCACCGAGGTTCACCGGAATGGTTTGCGAATCGCCTTCGGCGTATTTTCTTCGGATGGCAAATTTCAAGAGGTTTTTATATTGCGTCGTTTTTGAACCGAAATCGATGGTTTGGTCGTAAATATTTTTGGTGGGAATGTTAAGCTTTACCAAGCTCCAATCTAAAAAGTGAATGGTAATTTCATTTGGTTTTGGCGTGCTGGCTAGCCGAATAACCCACGTTGTTGCCAAAACCAGAAATACCGAAATTAACGAAGTTTTCGCGATAATCTTTATGAAATTGTTGCTGAAATCATTTCCGAAGGTCAAGAAAACTTCCGAAATCTGTGAAAGAAAAATTAATACAATAACTAAAATAGAAATGGCGCCAATAATTTTCAAACCTCTATAAACAAAGGTTCTATAAAAAGAAATTCCCAATAAATAGCATAGAAAAGCAGATAGCAGCAAATCTGGAATTCCGCTGATCCGTATGTTATTCACAACATTATTCTCTCCCAAAACAAATGGTAAAATGAAGGTGAGAATGGAGGTTAAAACAATAACGGCAATTATAGTTTTGATGTTTTTTTTGTTGTGATAAATAAATCCCGGCGCATAATAGAAGTAAAATAGCGCCAGCAATAAAAACATGTTGTTTACAATGGAAAAAAGATTCACGGCAATACTATAACCCTGAGTCTGTGTGTAATTAAAAACCGTTCCGCCATAAATCCACACTCCCGAAAGCACCCAAACAAACATCGCACAACTCAGGTAGAGCAAACCTTTGTCAACTCTTTTCTGAGAATCATCCTCTTCCAAAAGTTGGCTAAACCGGTTTCGAATATTATACCAAAGGGCAAGCAAAAAAACCCCGCCCAAAAAGGCGATGCAGATATGGCTAAGAATATAGAATTTAGCTACTTCCGTCATTTTCGCCGAGAATTCTGTTTACCAAATTCTGCTTTATTTTTTCGTTATCGCCGCACAGCCATTGTATCACATTTTCTTCCCACATTGCATCGGCCTGTTCCGTGTTGACAATTTTTCGTTCCAGTGCCAAATCCAATATTTTCCCGGGATAGGAAGATTGCGGCGCGCTTTCCATTTCGCCCAACGGATACGGATCATCCAAACCAACTAGCACTTGTTTGTAGCCCTGATTTCTTACTAAAAGTTCGAGGGAACCTGTGTCATGGACCAAGGTATCAAAGAAAATATTTTTGTGGCCAACAGCTTTTCGTGGATGCACTTTTCCTTCAAAAAGGTCCGGCCGCCCGTCAAAACCTTGGATTCTTCGTCCCAAATTAATCTGTGCCAATTGTCCGCCATGAGCGAAGCAAGTCCTCATTCCCGGATATTTATCTGCGTAGCCATTCAGAGTTAAGAAATGATAGGCGTCGGCACATTGTGCGAGCATCCAAATAAGATGAAAGCGCCAGGCTGTATTTTGAAGTTTTATAAATTTTTCCCCATCATAGGGATGTATTTCAACGGCGAGATTATATTTTGACGCCAACTCGAAAATGGGTTCGTTTTCTTCATCAAAAATACATCGCCACGTACCAATCGTGTCCATATAGTGCGTTGGCAAACACAATAGCTGAAGTCCCAATTCTTCCACGCAGCGTTCCATTTCCCAAAGTGCACCCCGAACAAATCCGGGATGAACCACAAATCCACAAGTAAATTTTGAAGGATGGTCGTGCTGGATTTTTGCGTTGAAATCATTTTGAAATCGAAGTGCCTGTTTCATTTCTTCCACACGCAAACCATTTCCGTAAAGTTGGGAAAGATTCAAAACTACGGCGTGGTCAATCTTGAAGCGCTCCATCCATTCCAACTTTTCATTTAAAAAGAAACTGGAATCGGTTACGGGGCGGCTCCAATCTTTTTGAAGCATAAATTTTCGGTCTTTATCAACCCAAAAAATCCCCTTATCTTTCATAAACTGCGGAATTTCCTCTGGATAGGGAAGTAGGTGTGAATGGCCATTAATGCGGAGTTTTCGTTTCATAACTTGTTCCCGCGAAGGCGGGAATCTTTTTAATTAAAACTAAATTTCGTTTAAAGTTACAAACTTTTGGTGCGCCCGCCATCCACCGGAAGATTAATTCCGTTAATGTAGCTTGCGGCTTCGGTAGCCAAAAATGCCACTGCATTTGCAATCTCACCCGGCTGTGCAAAACGTCGCGCGGGAACGATGCTTTTCATAAAATCGCTTGCCTCTTTTTCGGTTTTGTTCATTTTTTTTGCGGCGTTGCCAACGATGTCTTCCAACCTGTCAGTAGCTGTAAAACCTGGTAAAACGTTGTTTACGGTTATTCCGAATTGACCTAGTTCATTCGCCAAGGTTTTGCTCCAACTTGCAACTGCACCACGTATAGTATTGCTCACGCCAAGGCCGTCAATTGGCTGTTTTACCGAAGTTGAAATGATATTTATAATCCTGCCAAAATCGGCTTCTTTCATACCCGGCACAACGGCTTGTACTAAAATTTGATTGCAAATTAAATGCATCGAGAATGCTTTTTCAAATTCATCAGTTTCTGCGGAAAAAATTGGTCCGCCTTTTGGGCCGCCAGTATTATTCACCAAAATGTGAAATGTTTTATTTGAAGCGGCCAACTCGGATTTCTTTTTTACTTCATCGGGTTTGGTGAAATCGGCTACAAAATAGTTGTGTTTTTGTCCTTTATCGTGTGAAAGTTCTATTAAAGTTTCCTTCAATTTCTCTTCATCGCGGGCAACCAAAGTTACAGTTGCACCAAGTTTTGCCAATTGGATTGCGGTTGCTTTCCCAATGCCGGCGGTGCTTCCGCAGACCATTGCGTTTTTATCTGTTAAGTCTAAATTCATTTATTTTAGAATTGAGTATTAAGTATTGAGTATTGAGTTCGATTTCGATTTCGATTTCATTTTCAGTTTCGTTTTCAAATTCCCCCTTTGGGGGTTAGGGGGCTTCATATTTTATACAAACATTCTTCGCCTCCGTAAAAAACCGAAGTGCTTCAAATCCGCCTTCGCGGCCTACACCGCTATCTTTCATTCCGCCGAAAGGGGTTCTTAAATCGCGGTTCAGCCACGTATTTACCCAAACGATTCCGGCTTCAATTTCTTTTGAAATGCGCATCGTGCGGTTTAAATCGGAAGTCCAAAGTGTTGATGATAATCCGTATTTCACTGAATTTGCCATTTTTAAAACTTCTTCTTCGGTTTCAAAAGACATAATTGTAACTACTGGACCGAAAATTTCTTCTTGGTTTACGCGGCATTGATCGTCAAAAACTTCAATGATTGTTGGCTCTAGATAGTAACCGTTTTCAAAGTTTTTCACAGTAACCCGATTTCCGCCGTAAAGAATTTTTCCCCCTTCATTTTCGGCGATTTTTATGTACGATTCTACTTTTTTCAAATGCGGTTTTGAAACCAAAGCGCCAATATTTGTTTCGGCATCAAATGGATTTCCAATTTTGAGTTGCTTTACTTTTTCAACAAAATCTTTTTTGAATTTTTCGTAAATCGGTTTTTCAACAAAAATCCTACTTCCGCAAAGGCAGATTTGGCCTTGGTTTGAGAACGAAGAGCGAACGGTTACGTCCAGCATTTTTTCATAATCGCAATCGGCGAAGATGAGGTTTGGGTTTTTTCCGCCCAATTCCAAAGACAATTTTTTAAACATTGGTGCGGCGGTGCGGGCAATGTGTTCGCCCGTTTTGGTTCCACCGGTGAAAGAAATCGCTTTAATATTTTTATGTTCCACAATGGCTTGCCCCGCGGAAGGTCCTGCGCCGTGAACAATGTTCAAAACTCCTTTCGGCAAACCAGCTTCCGTACAGATTTCTCCTAAAAGAAAGGCGGTTAACGGCGTAATTTCACTGGGCTTTGCAACCACCGTATTTCCCGCGGCGATTGCGGGTGCGATTTTCCACGAGAACAAATACAGCGGAAGATTCCACGGCGAAATACAGCCCACGACGCCTAGCGGCTGTCGTAGGGTGAAATTCATCGTATTCAAACCCACACTTTCGTGAGCTTCGCTGGCAAATTGTGTGATTGCATTTCCGAAAAAACGAAAGTTCGCGGACGCTCTCGGAATGTCAACCGCCAAGGCCAAACTTAAAGGTTTGCCGTTATCTTTTGCTTCGGCCTCGGCCAGCTCAACTAATTTTTCGTCAATTAAATCTGCAATTTTTAGAAGAATTCTGCTGCGTTCGTCAATGGTTGTATTGCTCCATTTCGGAAAAGCATCCTTTGCGGCTTGATATGCATTTTCAATATCCTCGTTATTTGAATTTGCAATTTGCGAATAAATTTCGCCATTGGATGGATTGTAATTATCCAACCATTTTTTGGAAAGTGGTTCCACGTATTCACCATTTATGTAGTTTAGGATTTTTTGCATTATTTTATTGAACAGGCTTGTATGAATTCTTCTCCTAATTTTGTTAAGTATATATACTTTTCTTTATTAGAAACAGAAGGGCGGTTAAATTCACAACGAGTTAAAATATCTATTCCAGAAATCCATCCAATAATTCCCAATCTTACCATATTAGAAATCTCTGCATCAGGAATATTTAAAGATTGAACACCTCTAAAATCATTTTCATAAAGCTTTAATTTTTCTCCAGATAAATCATATTCTTTTACCAAAATTATAAGATGTTTTAAGAATGTGGCTTCTCTCGTTGAAAGCTGAGATAAAAACATTGGGAATATTGAAATAGTAAAAAGCTTATTTGAATCTATATAATTAATTAATAGATTTTCCCACATTTTATTAAGAATAGGATCTTCTTCTAAAGAAGCATTTTCAAGTAACGGAAGAAGGATTTTTAAAGGAACCTTTTTAGTAGAAATATTTTTCTCATTCACATATTTTTCAACATTATTTAAAAGACGAATTTGATTCTTAAAACGCCACACTTTAATATTGTCGCCCATTAATAATCCAACTTCTTCAACTGCAGGGAATATAAGTTTACCTAAGAAGTCTTTTGCTAAATCAAGACCTTTTTCAATAGTTGAAGATTTAATATTTAGTTCTTTATCACTCATAACTCTGCACTCTTAACTCTTAACTGGCGAATAGGCCATCGCCTTAATCTCCACCACCAAATACGGATGCGGCAATTGATGCACCGCAACAGTGGTACGCGTTGGTCCCGTTTCCTTATTGAAATATTCAGCGTACACTTGATTGTAGCCAGCAAAGTCGTTCATATTTACCAAAAAGCTGGTAATGTCCACCACATCTGCCATTGTTGCGCCTTCGGTGGCTAGGTAATCTTTTATGTTTTCAAGTACGGCGCGGGTCTGTTCTTTTATATCGAAATGCATCGTGCCCATTTCATCAATTTTATTTACGCCGGCAAAAGTATTGTCGGGCAAACGTGAACTCGTTCCGCTAATAAATATAAAATCGCCAACACGCTTTACGTGCGGATATGCGCCGCGCGGCGTTGCTTTTCCTTCCACTACATTCCCGCGAAGGCGGGAATCTTTTTCATTATTTTCCATAGTTTTATTTTTACCCAAACGCAACTTCATCATCGTGAAGAATGCCTTCGGTTTCTTTTTTTACAAGTTCAAGTTTTTCTTTTAGCGACATTTCATCGGTGATTTTTCCGTCGTCCAAAAGATTTAAAATCGCTTTATCCTGTGCGCGTCCGCGTTTCATTGCTTCAGAATAACTGATAGATTCCTTAAAGGTAACCAAAGCATATTTACTGTAATATTCCTCGGGAAATTCTGCTTCAAAAGCTGTTTCCAGTTTTCTTTTTCTTTGGAAAATTTCCATTGCGGTGTGCTCTTTCATTTCGTGGAAATTATCCACCGCCAAATCTGCAATTGCGTCCGTATCCTTTTTCCGAAGCGCTTCGTATTCCTTAAAAAGGTTGTTCCAATTAATGGTTTTTTCGGAACTGTATTTCTCAAGAATTTCATCAAAAACTGCAACGTCTTCAAAAGAGGCGTTCATTCCCTGCCCGTAAAATGGAACGATTGCATGCGCGGCATCGCCCAATAAAAGTACTTTTCCGAAGGCATTCCAGGGCGAACATTTTACCGTACCCAAAGGACCAATGGGATTGGTGAAAAATTCTTCAGAAAGGTTTGGGATCATTTCCACCACATCGGGAAATTCTTTGTTAAAATATTCGTGCACCATTTCCGGCGAAGTCAAATTCTCGAAGCAATATTCACTGTTTTCATACGGAAGAAATAAAGTAACTGTAAAACTTCCGTCCAAATTGGGCAGCGCAATCAACATATCTTCGCCGCGTGGCCAAATATGCAGAGCGTTTTTATAAGTTCGGTAACCGGTTTCGGCATTGGTTTCATTTTCGGGAAACGCGGGAATTTCAAGCTCTTTATAACCGTGACTCAGCCATTGTTGCGAAAAACTGAAGAGGAATTTATGACTTTCATACATACTTTTTCGAACCGCAGAACCCGCGCCGTCGGTTCCGAAAATTACATCTGCAGAAATCGTCGTTTCATTTTTTGAGTTGAAGTCCTTAAAAGTTGCCGAAGCATTTTCCAAATCAACTTCTTCACAGGCGTGGTTGAAAATGATTTTTACGTTTGGCATTTTTTCTGCTTCGTCCAATAACAACATATTCAAACCAGGACGTGAAATAGAATTTATGTATTCGTCCTTTCGACCGCTGTACGGACTCAAAAAAGTGTTTCCGACCTTGTCGTGAATCATCCGTCCATTCATGGGAATACACAGTTTTTTTGCGGCATCCTCTACGCCCGCCAAACGCAAACCGCGCAATCCGCGGTTGCTCAACGCTAAGTTTATGGAACGGCCAGCGTCTTGGGTTACTTTTCGTAAATCGGGACGTTTTTCAACTAAGGTTACTTGAAAGCCGCGTTGTGCCATTCTCAATGCAAGCAAACTTCCGCAGAGTCCGGCGCCTATTATTAGTATATTTTGAGTTTTATTCATTCTTTATTGTCTGTTCGAGCGCAGTCGAGGCCTATTTTGCAATTCTTCCGAAGCAGAATCCCTCAACTGCGCTCGGGGAGACTTTCATTTATTTTAAAATTTCCTTTAATTTACCCGCAAAGTGAAATACATCCTCAAAACTATTGTACAGTGGGGCGGGAGCAACCCGAATTACATCGGGCTCGCGCCAATCGCTGATTACATCAGCTTCGGTTAGTTTTGTGTGTAAACTTTTATTCGCATTTTTCACTTGAATTGAGAGTTGGCAGCCACGTTCTTCGGGGCTTCTCGGCGTTATAATTTTTATTGCATCGTTTTTCATTTCATCTAAAAGGAATTCTAAAAATCCCGTCAGTTTTTCAGATTTTTTCCGAAGGTTTTCAAAGCCCGCATCCGCGAAAGTATCCAAAGACGCCCGAATTGCGGCCATTGAAAGAATTGGTGGGTTGCTCAATTGCCAACCTTCGGCGCCCGAAAGGGCATCAAACTCATGCCGCATATTAAAACGCGTTTTTTTATTGTGGCCCCACCAACCGGAAAACCTTTTTAATTTTTCGTTATGGGCATGGCGTTCATGTACAAAGCAACCGCCCAAACTTCCCGGACCGCTGTTCAAATATTTATAGGTACACCAAACGGCAAAATCGGCGCCCGTATCGTGCAAATTTGGTTGAATGTTTCCCGCACCGTGTGCTAAATCGAAGCCGACCAGACAATTGTATTTATGGCCCAATTCAGTAATTTTTTTCAAAGGAAAAGATTGGCCTGTGTAATAATTGGTACTGCCAATCATCAACAAAGCGATTTCGTTGCCGTGGGTTTTCATTATTTCCTCTAAATCCTCAAAACGGCAAAGTTCCTCGCCAGTTCTGGGTTTCCATAAAATTAGTCCATCTTTTGGATCAATTCCGTGAAAATTAAGCTGGCTTTCAACCGCATATTTATCACTTGGAAATGCGTCGCTTTCCACCACAATTTTGTATTTGGTTTTTGTGGGTTGATAAAACGAAACCATCATTAAATGAAGATTGGCCGTCAATGTATTCATCACAACCACTTCCGAAGGTTTTGCGCCTACAATTTTAGCCATGTTTTCAGTAAGAAATTCGTGGTACGGAAGCCACGGAAATTCAGCAACCGTATGGCCTTCCACGCCCAAGTTTGCCCAATCCTCGAGCACCATTTTTATGTATTCTGAAGTAATTTTTGGTTGTAATCCGAGGGAATTTCCACAAAGGTAAATTAATGGTTCGCCGACGGAATTTGTAGGCAAGTGAAATTTGTTTCGAAAAGGAGCTAAAGAGTCATTGGCATCTTGCTTTTTGGCGTATTCTAAGGAATTTTGAAACATTGAATGTGGTTGAATTATATGGCTTTTCACAAAAATAGGAATTAAAATTTGTTTAATTCTCTGTTTCCGTCTTCACGGAAATATTGGTGAAATAAAGTTGAAAATTATTGGTGCTATCTTTATGGGTTTTAGCAATCTCAATTCCCTTAAAATTTTCGTAGTCTTCCCACGTTGTGGTCATAGATGGCTTTTCAATATTTCCTTTTCTGAAATTCCATTCCTTGATTTTGAAATTTTGATCGTAAAAAAAATCGTAAGCATCGCCGGGTGTATATCCGCCTTCATTTCCATAGACGATGGTAAGTTGATTTAAGACATTCTTTGAAATGGGAGCAATAACTTTTTCTTTTTCAGTAATAGTGATATTTTCATCCCAAATAAGTTGAAACGGCGCCAGTAGCCAATATTTGTCGTTTATAAATGCTGCATCTGCTTTTTCTATTAAACTGTCCATTTTTGCCCGATTATATTGAAGAGTGTCATTGCCAGTAATCATAGTGATATCAGCTGTTTTAGGCTTCCAAATCCAGGAACGCTGAAAATGATTTTGATCTCTGTCTACATTAAATGTGAATGCTAATTCCGAAACATTTTTCCAGTTTTCGAAACCGTTTGCGTTTGCAATTTTATATCGAATATCTAAATTTTGTAGCGAATCTTTTGTTATTAGAACCTCATTTAAATTTTCGTCAGCTATTTTTTTCGAACTGTTGTTGCAGCCTAATAACAGTAGTAGGACAAATAGGTTTGCATAAATAAATTTCATATAATAAATAGTTTTTTGTAAAAATAGGGAATAGTTTTGGCTTTCATATTTTTTGTATTTTTATAATGTTGAACCGGATAACCCCAATTGGAATGCGAGTGATTGATAACAAAGAAAAGAACCGATTTGAGGCCGAGGTTGAAGGCCACAAAGCAATTATTGAATACTCCGTAATGCCCGGAATTTTGTCCTTGAACCACACGGAGGTGCCCAAGGAACTTTCGGGAAGGGGAGTGGCAAGTGAGTTGACGGAAAAGGTTTTGCTGCAAATAGAACTGAGGGGATTGAAAGTAATCCCAGTTTGCCCTTTCGTAAAAAAATACATTGGCAAACATCCGGAGTGGAATTCTATTGTTGCGGATAAAACCCAATAAAAAAAGCCCTTTCAAGTAATTATTGAAAGGGCTTTTAATTTTTATTTTGAAGGACTAATTTACTGCATCCTCAACATCGTCCGCAACATCTTCAACATCGTCCGCAATAGTTTTGTTTTCGCGACAGCTGCTAAAGCTTGTGGCCATTAAACCTGCGGCAAATAGAATTAAAAATACTTTTTTCATCTTTCGTTTTTTTTAAGTGTTAATAATGTTTTTTGATTAAGGTCTTCTACCCGTTGCCAATCGGTAAAGAATACCAATGATGGCCAAGACCAATAAAATGTGAATGAGGCTTCCGACGGCTTCTCCGAAACCGAAATAACCTACTAGCCATCCTATAATGAGGAGTACTATAATTAGCCAAATGATGTCACCCATAATAATAGTTTTTAAAGTTAGTGTTTCTAAAACTACAATAAAACCCGTCAAAACTCAATTATTTTAACCGTTGTTTAACGAAAAACTTAAATAAAAATAAAATATATTGCGGTTTAAATTTTTGCCATACGATTTATTTACTGATAAATTATTAATGAAAGATTCCGAAAAATTTGAATTGAACCGAGAAACTTGGAATAAAAAAGTGAGCGTTCATTTGGAAAGTGAATTTTATGAGATGTCTAAGTTTACAAGTGGCGAAAGTTCGCTACACCAATATGAAATTGAGGCATTGGGAAACATTTCAAATAAAGACATACTGCATCTTCAATGTCATTTTGGCCAAGACACTTTGAGCCTTGCCAGATTGGGCGCCAGATGTACCGGGGTGGATTTCTCCGAAGAAGGTATCAAGGTTGCACGACAATTGAATGAAACTTTAAGTTTGAAGGCACAATTTGTTTGTTGTAATGTTTTGGATACTGCAAAGTTTGTTTCAGAAAAATTTGATGTGGTTTTTACAAGTTATGGAATTATAGGTTGGTTGCCAGATTTGCAACCATGGGCGGCAATGATTTCGGAAAAACTGAAACCCGGAGGTTTCTTTTATATTGTAGAGTTTCATCCCATTGCCTGGATGTTCGATTATACTGTTTCACCCCCACTTATGAAATATGGCTATCATCAAAAAGAGGCCATTTATGAGGAATATCAAGGCACCTATGCTGATAAAAACTCTAAAATGATAAGCCGGGAATATGGATGGAACCACAGTTTGGGCGAAGTGGTGACGGCCCTTTCCGAAGCGGGATTAATTATTTCTTATGTTAAGGAACACGATGCTTCTCCCTATGACATTTTTCCAGGATTGGTAAAAAATAATAACGGGATGTATGAACTTGACAATAAAATGTACCCTCTAATATTTGAGATAAAGGCAATGAAAAATAATTAACCTAATTTTCAAATATTTTTTTGAATTACCTTTTATTTAATGGTTTTCTTTTTTCAACAACTGTGGAAATTTTTGCTTGAATCTGTTTAGACGTGGAATAGAGACGTTTTGAATATATGGGTTATCAGGATTGTTGCGCTCATAGTTTTGGTGGTAGTTTTCGGCGTCCCAAAACTTTTGGAACGGTAAAACTTGTGCTGCAACTTTTTCACCTACCAATTGCCGGTTTATTTCTTCTATTTTAGTTTCTATTATTTTCTTTTCTTTATCATTCTGATAAAAAATAATGGAACGATAGGATTTTCCATGATCCGGACCCTGACCATTTACTTGTGTTACATTTTGCGAACCAAAATAGACATCAACCAAATGGCTGAAATTAATAATCTCAGGGTCATAAATAACTTCGACCGCTTCTGCGTGATCTGCATGGTTTTTATAGGTTGGGTTCTGTGCATTACCTCCGCTGTAGCCTGAAATTACCTCATTTACACCAATTACACTTTCATAAATGGCTTCAACGCACCAAAAACAGCCACTGGCAAAATATGCTTTTTTCAAACCGTTAACGGTATCTGTTTGAACGGGTATTTGTTCTTTCTGGGCGAGGACCTCGGCTTTTTTATTTTGTTCGTTTGAAGGTTTACAAGCACCATGGAGCGAAAAAAGAAATATGCTAAATAGTAAAATGGTGAATCTTTTCATTTAAATTATTTTATGGAATTGGTCTGTACTGCGCGCTGAACCTTTCAGTATAGTATAAAAAAAAAGGCCTTCACGAATGGTAAAGGCCTTTATACAATAATTTTCTTTCTATTTCAATTTGGCGAACATCGCTTCCATTTTTTCGCGTTCCTCGTTTGCCAAATCTGGATCTATGAGAATACGGCCGCTATGTTCATCTGTAATAATTTTCTTTCTTCCTGCGATTTCAACCTGAACCTGAGGCGGAATGATAAAGAAGGAACCTCCAGAAGCGCCACGTTCAACGGCTACAATAGCGAGACCGTTTTTAACATTATTGCGAATTCTTTTGTAGGCTTTAATTAGGCGTGGTTCAATTTGCGACTCATAACTATTGCTTTCCTTTATGAGGGTTTGCTCTTCTTTTTCAGTTTCCTTAAGAATTTCATCAAGCTCATTTTGTTTGTGCTTTAAATGCTCAGAACGCTCTTCAAAACGCGCTTTTGTTTCTTCAATTACCGAGGTTTTTTGTTCAATCTGCGCGCGATATTCTTTAATGTTTTTCTCAGCCAGTTGTATTTCTAGTTCCTGAAATTCAACTTCCTTGCTCAAGGAGTTATATTCACGGTTATTGCGAACGTTATCCTGCTGTGAAGAATATTTTTTGATGAGTGCTTTGGACTCTTCAATGCTATTCTTTTTCTCTTTAATTTGGTCTTCAATTACTTCAAGATCGGCCTTTAGCTTTTCCAAGCGTGTGTTCATTCCAGCCACTTCGTCCTCAAGATCTTCAACTTCAAGTGGAAGTTCGCCGCGAACGCTTCTTATTTCATCAATTCTGGAGTCAATAAGCTGCAAGTCATATAAGGCTCTTAACTTCTCTTCAACAGTAACTTCGGTTTTTGTTGCCATAAATTATAAATAGCTAATAGGATTGGTATTTGTTTGTGATAAAAGGACTGCAAAATTAGTAATTTTTTTCTTAAGGAAAGAATGTAAAAGGGCTTTTGTGTATTGCTCACTTTCATAATGGCCAATATCCGCCAAAAGTATTGTGTTTTCAGCTTTAAAGAAATCATGATATTTTAAATCTGATGAAATAAATGCGTCCGCGCCAACACTTTTTGCCGCGTCTATGGCAAAACTTCCACTTCCGCCGAGTACGGCAACTTTTTTAATATGTTTTTTGAGTAATGCAGAATGCCGAACGCAATCCGTGTTCATGGTTTTTTTAATGAATTCTAAAAAATCTTGCTCCTTCATTGGCTTTTCAAATTCTCCAATCATTCCCATGCCCAAATGTTGGTTTTGATTTTCAAGTGTTGAAATTTCATAAGCTACTTCTTCATAGGGATGTGTTTCAAAGAGTGCTTTTAAAATATTGCTTTGAAGATGTTTTGCAAAGGTAATTCCTATTTGGGTTTCGGCTTCAAAATGGATTTTTCCTTTTTCTCCTATTACGGGATTTGAGGCGTCGTTGCCTTTAAAGCTGCCGCTTCCCGGAATATTAAAACTGCAATTTTCATAGTTACCAATATTCCCCGCACCTGCTGTAAATAAAGCATTCCGAACTTTTTCCGCATCCTTTGTCGGTACGAAAGTGACGAGTTTTTGAATAGCATCCTTTTGCGGAATCAATATTTTCCGATTCTTTAAACCGAGCTTTTCACAAATCATTGCATTCACGCCATTCCAGGAATTGTCGAGCGCGGTGTGGTTTGAAAATATGGCAATGTCGTGCTTAATTGCTTTCATAACTACACGTTCCACATAGGTTTTGCCTGTAATTTTTTTCAACCCTGAAAATATTATGGGGTGGAAGCTTACAATCAAATTGCATTTTTTCTGAATTGCTTCATCAACAACTTCTTCCAAGGTATCGAGCGTTACCAAAATGCCGGATACGTCTGCATTGGCATCACCGACCAGCAAGCCGGTATTGTCAAATCCTTCGGAATAGGCCAATGGCGAAAGTTCTTCGAGAATTGCAATAATTTCTTTTACCTTCATTTTTTCACTTTTTCAGTAAAGATAATGGTTTGCGTAATTTTTAGCCATTTCTATTTTATTTTTAAACCGACTTCATTTTCCGCGGATTTATTACTTTCGTTGAATGGATTTTCTACGAAAGTTGTTGTTTCCTTTTTCACTTTTGTACGGTGGTGTTACGGCGCTGCGCAATTTGCTTTATAACATTGGGATTTTACAGAGCAAAGGTTATGATGTGCCTATTATCTGCGTCGGAAATCTCTCCACCGGTGGCACGGGGAAATCGCCTATGATTGAGCTTTTGGTTTCTTTTTTGGAATCAGACTATCATTTGGCCATATTGAGCCGTGGATATAAACGTAAGACCACCGGTTACCGCGAGGTTTCTGAAAACAGTTCCGTGGCTGAAGTTGGTGACGAACCACTTCAATTTAAAAAAAAATTTCCCCGGGTTAAGGTTGCTGTTTGTGAGGATCGGCAAACGGGAATTGAGCAGCTTCGGCAATCTGCAGATGTAATTTTGCTGGATGATGCTTTTCAACATAGAAAAGTGAAGGCATCGCTCAATATTTTGCTCACCGCTTTTGACAGTTTGTTTAGTGACGATTATATGCTTCCTTCTGGAAATCTTCGTGAACCAAAGTGCGGCATGAAACGGGCCCACATTATTGTGGTAACAAAATGTCCGGAAAATTTGAGCAGATCTGAAATGGAAATTATTAAAGGAAAGCTGAAACCGAAGGCAGGGCAAGAAATTTACTTTTCAAAAATCGGATATAGTTCCGAGATAAAAAATGAATCGGGGTCAAAACCGTTGTCCTATTTAAGAAACCAGAAATTTACTTTAGTCACGGGAATTGCCAATCCAAAACCGCTGGTTGGCTTTTTGAAAAATGAAGAAATGGATTTTGAACTACATTCATTTCCCGACCATCATAATTTCAGCGATTCTGAAATTGAAGCGCTTAAAAAACATCCTTTGATTTTAACCACCGAAAAGGATTTTATGCGACTGCAACCACTAACGGCCGTGACGGAAATTCATTATTTGCCCATCCGGACGGTAATATTGTATGGAGCGGAAAATAGTTTTAAGACAAGAATTTTTCTGGAGCTCCCGAAGAAGAAATAAATTATTTTATCAAAAAGTCATTGCTGCGCAGCACTCTGTTTATTTTTTCAAAGAAATCTTCAGCCTTGAAGGGTTTTGGGATAAATTCATTGAAACCGGCCTTATAGAAATCTTCCAAATTTTCTTCAATGGTAATTGCGGTCAAGGCAATGATGGGTACTGTTTTGTTGAATTCTCGTATTTTCTTGGTTGCTTCAATGCCGCTAATTCCGGGCATATGGATATCCATTAAAATAATGTCGAAATCTTCCTCTTTTGCAAATTTTATGGCGTCCATTCCATTGTCAACCACCGTACAAACCATATTTTTCTTTTCCAGAATTTTTTTGGTGATCATTTGGTTGATTTTGTTATCCTCCACAATCATTACGGTTTTGTTTTCGAAAAGGGTATTTTCAAAAACAACTTCAATTTCATTCAAATTCGGTTCTACCGTGATGTTTTCTGCAATTTCGTAACCGATATTGAACCAAAATTTGGACCCTTCGCCCAATTTACTTTCAAGAAATATTTTGCTGCCCATAAGCTCCAGCAAGTTTTTTACAATAGAAAGGCCTAGCCCCGTGCCGCCATATTTTCTATTGATTTGAAGCGAGCCCTGTGAGAACGATTCAAAAATGGTATTTTGTTTCTTTTTGGAAATACCATCTCCCGTATCCTCAACTTCAAAATGAACTACTACCTTTTTCGCTGTTTTCTCAGCATTTTTTATACGCACCCAAATGTCCCCGTTTTCGGTAAATTTTATTGAATTGCTTATTAAATTAATAAGTATCTGTGAAATTTTTAGGGAATCGCCAATAACTTCAGTGGGCAGGGTGCTGTCAAATTCGTAATGCAAGGTATTATTTTTTGCTTCGGCCGATTTTTTTAGAGCCGTTAGCACGCCATCAATCCGTTTTTTCAAATGGAAAGGTACTTTTTCAATTTCTACCTTATTGGCCTCCAACTTGTTGAGGTCTAAAATATTGTTGATGAGCGAAAGCAGATATTCCCCCGAAAATTTTAGCGAATTTAGATGCTCCTTTTGTTCTGGTTTCGGATCTTCTTCCAAAAGTAGGTGCGTAAGACCAGTTACGGTGTACATTGGCGTCCGCAGTTCGTGTGTTATTGTTGAAAGGAATAAAGCCTTGGCCTGTGATGCTTTTTCGGCGTTTTCCTTTGCCTCTTGCAGTTCTGTGTTTTTGTCCTGCAATAGTTCATTTGCTTTCGCCCTTAAATTATTGTTTTTATAGAGTGAAAGGGTTAATAATGATAGAATAAGGATTAAAGCAATGCTTAGCCAGCCGGTAAGTTTGCCGAGAAAAAGTGATTTATCTTTCTTGGTCAAATCATTCTTTTGGCTGGCAATGGTCTGCTTCAAATCGCCAATTGCGGATTCGGCCTGAATACCGCGCTCAATGGCTCTTAAATGAATTTGCTTTAAAGAATCCTTTTGGTGCAGATAATATTTTAATTCTTCCTCTGCCTGGCCACTTTTTTTTTCGGCTATAAAAATTTGTGAATTGATGCGATGGTTTTCCACCAATAATCTTGTATATCCTTGTGAATAGGCAATTTCGGAAACCAACTTTTGAAGTTTTTTCGCCTCCACGAGAGGATGCGGATATTTGTCGGGATTTACAAGTGAAAGAGCATCTGCTAGATGGCTATAAACGGATGCTTCTTGATATAAAAGGCCCTGTTTTTTAAAGCCTTGGGCGGCCGTTTTGAAGGATTCAATGGCACTGTTATAATCGCCCTTTTGAAAAGCCAATAATCCTTTGCCATAAATAGTGTTTACTTGGCCTTTTGTGTCTTCAAGTTTCGTATAGAGGGAATCTGCTTTAGCCAGATACAATTGCGATTCGGAGTATTTTCGAGTGGAAATGAGAATTATTGCATAAAGGTTATAAACTTTGGCCAGCTTGTAATCATTTTTAAACTTTTCGGCATTTTTGATTGCCATTTGTGCCATTTCCGAGGCTTTTTCATAATATTCCAAGTTGTAGTAAAGCTCAGCAATGCTCAATTCAACCTCAGGTTTATAGCTTTTATATTTTGGCAACATTGCCAGCTTATTGGCATCATTCAGATTTTTTACGGCTTCAAGAAAATCTTCCCGTTCCAGAGCTTTTGTTGCATTGTATTGGAGTTGTTTTATGGCTACAATGGTATCCTTTATTTGTGTGGAAAAGGATTTAACTGAAAGCAGTAAACACAAAAAAAGGGGCAAGAAAATCTTGTATTTTAAAATCAGTTGGCGCATTGGTTGGTTTAAAGGGGCATTAAATATAGTTATTTCACTGAAATTCTTTCAATTAAATTTATAATTCTGGATGAGTAGCCAATCTCATTATCATACCAGCCAATTATTTTTACTAAGTTACCTACAACCGAGGTCATTCCCGCATCAAAAATACATGAGTGTGTATTCCCTATAATATCAACGGAAACAATAGGATCTTCGGTATATTGAAGAATTCCTTGCAGTGAATTTTCCGAGGCTTTTTTGAAAGTTGCATTAATTTGGTCAATTGTCACTTTCTTCTCAACATTCACGGTCATATCAGTCAACGAGCCATTCGGAACGGGAACGCGTATTCCGCATCCTCCAATAACGTGGGCAAGTTCCGGAAATATTTTAGTCAATGCCTTGGCGGCCCCTGTGGTCGTTGGAACAATGGATTGGCCCGCTGCCCGGGCACGTCGTAAATCGCGATGGGGTTGATCGTGCAAACTTTGGTCGGTTGTATAGCTGTGGACCGTGGTTATGTACGCCTGCTTAACCCCGCAAAGCTCATGGATGATCTTCAGCATTGGGGCGGCATTATTTGTGGTGCAGGAAGCGTTGGAAATAATACGGTCCTCCGAATTTATGATGTCTTCGTTTACGCCAAAAACGATGGTTTTTATATCATCTTCCAAAGGTGGCACTGATAATATAACTTTTTTACCTCCATTGTTTAAGTGATTTTCAAGCTGGGTTCTGCTTTTAAATTTGCCCGTGCATTCCACAACAACATCAATATTTCCCCAGCGGATATCCTCTATATTTTTTTCGGAAGAAAATCTTACCTTTTTTCCAGCAATGGCGATTTGGTTTTCAGAAAATATGATTTCATTTTTTAAAACCCCGTGAATACTGTCATATTTCAATAAATGTCCCAAGGTTCTGAAATCTGCCAAGTCATTCACCGCAACAACCTCAATAGAAGGATGGTCCAACAATAATCTGAAGAGATTGCGGCCAATGCGCCCAAAACCGTTAATGGCAACAGTTGTTTTTTTTTCCATTTTTAGAAAAGCGTTTTAGGTAAGATGTTTTTGGGCCTTATAGGAGCTGCGCACCAATGCGCCACTTTCCACATGGCGGAATCCCATTTCTAAGCCAATGGTTTCATATTTTTTAAATTGCTCCGGCGTGATAAATTCCTTTACCGGAAGGTGCTTTTTAGAAGGTTGCAGATATTGCCCAAGGGTTAGAATATCTAATCCAATGTTTTTTAAATCATGCATTGTTTGTAATACTTCTTCTTCCTTTTCGCCTAAGCCAAGCATAAGGCCACTCTTGGTTCGCGGCATCCCGGATTTTTTCAGATAATTCAAAACCTCCAAACTTCGCTCATATTTTGCCTGTATCCTCACTTCACGGGTCAATCTTTTTACCGTTTCCATATTGTGGCTCACAACTTCAGGCTTCACAGCAATGATTCGATCAATGTTTCGGGTATTTCCCTGAAAGTCCGGAATTAGCGTTTCCAATGTGGTTTGGGGATTCATCCGTCGTATTGCCTTAATGGTTTCGGTCCAAATAATGGAACCCATGTCCTTCAAATCGTCGCGATCCACAGAGGTAATTACGGCGTGTTTTATGTTCATCAATTTTATGGAGCGCGCTACTTTTTCGGGTTCCTCCCAATCTATAGTTTCCGGGCGGCCAGTTTTTACGCCGCAAAAACCGCAGGAACGGGTACAGATGTTTCCCAAAATCATAAAAGTTGCGGTACCTTCGCCCCAACATTCGCCCATATTGGGGCAACTGCCAGAGGTGCAGATTGTGTGAAGCTTATATTTTTCAACCACCCCACGAAGTTCAGTATATTTTTTTCCGGTAGGAAGTTTAACGCGAATCCATTTTGGTTTCGGTTCGGGTTTTTGGAGTTCCAATGTTTCTGTGCTCATAAGGGAAACAAAAGTACGAAAATCAAATTCGAAAAGAATAAAAGAACCGAGAACAAACATTGAAAATTCATACCCAGAAAAAGATAAGGGATAAGCAGTAAAATGATAAGATTTTTGGAAAAACCGAAACTCGATTAACTTTTCTGTGTAATAATTTCCGCCAATAGTTTTCTGGCGCGCAACAATCGTACTTTTACGTTATTTAAGGGCTCTTCAAGATTCTCAGAAATTTCGTTATAGCTCATTTCCTGAAAATACCGAAGATTTATTACCTCTTGGTAATGGGGTTTCAATTGTTTTATATACTGCAAAAGTTCCGCTAAGTTTTGCTCGGTTATCAATTTGTCCTCCGGCGTGGGTGAGTGGTCGGGAATTCTATGGACCTGTTCCTTGGAAGCATCGGTGGTATTGGAATAGATAGATGCGTTTTTTTTGCGCGTCCTGTCTATTTGAATGTTTTTTGAAATAGTCACCAGCCAGGTAGAAAAAGTGTATTTTTCGTCAAAAGTTACGATTTTATCGAATGCTTTTGCAAATGTTTCAATAGTAATATCCTCGGCTTCGTGCTCGTTCCGAACTCTTTTTAGTTGAAATCCGAACACCTCGTTCCAATAATAATCCAACAAAAACTTGAAAGCGCCCTGTTTTCCTTTTTTCGCCTTTTGAATTTGATGCGCTATTTCTTCCGAAGTTATTTCCATCGCGAGTTTTTTTCGCTGCTGTTGGAAATAAAGATACTTAATTGCGTGAAGATTAAAAATATTTCATACAATGGAATATAGGCAATCAAATCCTGCTCCCGCAGGTTTTTGGCGGCGTTGCCTAAAATGAGATATTGAGTACTAATTCGTAATAAAAAAATTGCGAGCCCAAAACTCCAATAATCAGTGCATAAACTAATCGGGGCCAACACCCAAAACAGGAGATTGGTCAAAAAAAATAGTCCTAAAACAAGACGATGTTTAGGCTTATAAAGTTTTGCCGTGCTATAATGCCGCTTTTTTTGAAGGTGCCATTTTTGCTTCTTTTTCTTCGGATAGGAATAGGTAAAGGCTTCCGGTTCTATGGCAATTGCTACGTTTTTGGCAGTGGCGGCCTCGTTCACAAAAAGATCGTCATCGCCGGAAGGTACTTTTATGTGACTCATAAAACCTTTATTTTCGTAATAAAGATTAGAGGTATAAGCTAAATTTCGGCCCACGCCCATATATGGATTTCCTGCCTTGGCGTATGAAAAATATTGCACAGCCGTCAAAAAAGTTTCGAAACGGATTAGTTTATTCAAAAATCCGGCTTGTTTTTCATATGCGCCATAACCCAGCACCAATTGTTTTTCATCAGAGAATTTTGACGTCATTAATCCTAACCAATCTGCCGAGGCGGGATAACAATCTGCATCGGTGAAAATTAGTCGCGTGTTTTTTGCGCGTTTAATTCCCAGGGTCAGGGCATATTTTTTATTGGCCCAAAAAGCCTCGTTGTTTTTTACGTTAACAATTTGAATACGCGGATCCTTTTCAGCAAATGCTTCCATAACTTCCAAAGTTTCATCAACGGAAGCATCATTTATGAGAATTATTTCAAAACTAAAATACCGTTGTTGCTGCCACTGCGGGATATGTTTCTTTAAATTTTCAGCTTCGTTTTTGGCACATACAATTAATGATACCGGAAATTTCTCAACAATCTTTTTTTCCGAAGGTTTTAAAAAAGCAATTTTCGAGAAGAAGAAATAATAAGCACAGTTTATCAGCGCTACAGCGCCGAAAACGTATAGTAACACCATAAAAATTTACGATTGTAGATGGACAATTGTAGGTTGGATTTGTTCGTGGTATGGGATTTTATTTTCTGGCACTTATTGCTTCAGTTGGTGGCTATCCTCAGCACAATTTTCAAACTGGTCCGGAGTTTTTCCGCAAAAACCACAGGCTTCGCCTTCCTGATTTAAGAATGGACTTTGGCTGGCGCAGGTTCCGGCAAATTTTCCATCCTTTTTTGCCCATAATTTTATAGCTATTCCGGCAACGGCAATTAATAATAAAGCCAATGTAATTAATAGAAGTTTCATGTCTTTTATTTAGAGTGCAAAAATACAATCTTTATCATTGTTTTGCTTGGAATTTAAGTATTTTTAGCCCCACTTTTAAATAATTTAACCATGCCAAAAACAATATCTTTTTTAATCCTTTTATTCCTAATTCTCACAACATTTTCGTGCAAAAATGATACACTTGAAAGCGCAGAAAGTAAAATTGAAACAACTGCAGAACCAGAAAGTAAAGCGCCCGTAAAAAGGGCTCCCAAAAAGGATTTGACCGCCGAGGATATTGCCATAATAAAGAGTGTTATGTCCCGGATAATGACAGAGCCGCAGCTAAAAAAATATGCAAGTTATCTGGTAACCGCAGAAATGGGAACCATGCTTTCAGAGGAAAAAGGGCCATTTACCATTTTTGCTCCCACAAACCTAGCCTTGGGTACTCTTTCAGGTGATAGAGCGCGATTTTTTGCTTCCCCGGAAAATAAACCAAAATTGGAGGAAATGTTAAAAAGTTATATAGTTCCCGAAAAAATTGATACCGAAGCGCTCCTAAAAACCATTGCTAAAAACGGGAGGGCAAAGCTAAAAACCATTGACGGCCAAACACTAATAGCCACAAAATCTGGCGAAGAAATTATTATTTCCAACGGTATGGGCACTTCAGTCAAAGTAATAAAAGGTGGTATTGAAGCCTCCAATGGGGTGGTTTATGTTGTGGATGGGTTATTGCCGACAAATTAAAAAACATTCACTTCCGGGTCAATAAAAATTCCGGTTAATTCCTTTACTTTTTTTTGGATTTCCATCGCCAGTTTCCAAATTTCCTGGCCGGTGGCGTTCCCATAATTTACCAAAACCAGGGCCTGGTTTTTGTGCACGCCCGCATCACCGAAACGTGTGCCTTTAAATCCGGCGTTTTCAATTAGCCAGCCAGCGGGAATTTTAAATTCATTTGGGGAAACTTCATAAAATGGAGCTCCCGGAAAATTTCTTCTAAATTCCTGAAATGTTTCTGCGTCAATCACTGGATTTTTGAAAAAACTGCCACTGTTTCCCAGCACTTTTGGGTCGGGAAGTTTTGATTGTCGAATGGCAATCACCGCTTCTGAAATATCTTTGATTGTGGGTTTTTCAATATCTTTTTCAGCTAATATCTTTTGAATATCGCCGTAGAAAACACTTATTCTATGATTATTTTTTGTTAGCCGAAAGGTTACACTGGTGATAATATATTTTCCCTTTGCCTCATTTTTGAAAATGGAATTTCTATATTCAAAAGCGCATTCTTCCTTGGTGAATTCTCTTTCTTTAAAGGTTTCAATTTCAGCTGTGCGGCAGCTTTCAAAAGTGTCTTTCAGTTCAACACCGTAAGCTCCAATGTTTTGGATGGGGGCCGTGCCAACGTTTCCGGGAATCAACGACAGGTTTTCCAAACCGCCAAAGTTGTTTTCGATGCAATATTGAACAAACTCGTGCCAGTTTTCACCGGCCATTGCCTTTACTAAAACTTCGGTTTCGGTTTCTTCAATTATTTCAATTCCCTTTAAATTTATGTGAAGCACAAAAGCGTCCAAATTCCCGGTGAGCAACATATTGCTGCCGCCGCCCAGAAGGAAAAGTTCTTCGGAAGGTTTTTGTGATAGTACTTGTTTCAGTTCATCAACAGTTTCAACTGAAACAAAATAGCGGGCGATGCAATCTATTCCAAAGGTATTGTATTTTTTGAGCGATTTGTGTTCCTCAATTTGCATCAATCCTTATATTTTTGAAGCGCTATTTTTAGGATTTCCACCGCTCGAATAAGGCTCTCCTTTTTCAAAACATATGCAATGCGAACTTGGTTCAAACCCACTCCCGGACTGGAATAAAAGCCTGCTGCCGGAGCGACCATAATAGTCTCGCCATTATCGTCAAATTCTTCCAAAAGCCATTGCGCAAAGGCGTCACTGTTTTTCACGGGAAGTTGCACGATACAGTAAAATGCTCCTTTTGGTTCGCCAACCTGCACGCCGGGAATGGCCTTTAAAGCAGCGACCAACGTGTTTCTGCGGTCTTGATATTCTGTAATTACTTCATCAAAATAACTCTGCGGCGTTTGTAAAGCAGCTTCGCTTGCAATCTGGGCGAAAGTTGGCGGACTCAATCGCGCTTGGGCGAATTTTAGAGCGGTAGCTATAACCTGCTTATTTTTTGAGACCAAACAGCCTATTCGCGCGCCGCACATACTATATCTTTTCGAAACCGAATCAATTATAATTCCGTTTTCTGCCAAACTTTCCTCTTCAAGAATGGAGTAATGTTTTGAGCCGTCGTATGTGAATTCTCTATAAACTTCATCGGCCACCAAAAAGAGATCGTGTTTCTTTACAATTTGTGCCAACGACTGTATTTCTTCTTTTGAATAAAGGTATCCCGTGGGATTTCCCGGATTGCAAATAAGAATTGCCTTGGTTTTTGGGGTAATCAGTTTTTCAAATTCCGAAATGGGAGGTAGGGCGAAATTGTCTTCAATTTTAGAAATAACGGGTACAATCTTAACGTCAGAAGCAGTTGCGAAACCGTTGTAGTTTGCATAGAATGGCTCGGGAATAATTATTTCATCATCCGCATCGGCAATACTTCCCATTGCAAAAAGCAAGGCTTCGCTTCCGCCAGTGGTAACGATAATATCATTTGCTTCCACCGGAATATTATTTTTATGATAATATTTCGCAATTTTTTCGCGGTACTCCTGAGAGCCTTCGGAACGGGTATAGGCAAGAATTTCCAAATGGTGATTTGCCACTGCCTCCATCGCGATTTCAGGCGATTTTATATCCGGCTGCCCTATGTTGAGGTGGTAAACGGTTTTGTTTGCTTTATAAGCTTTTTCGGCGTACGGAACCAATTTTCGGATGGGTGATTCCGGCATGTTTTTTCCTTTGTGAGAAACTGAAGGCATAATAAAAATATTTGCCGCAAAGTTGCAAAATATATTTATAATTCCACTGCCCCGTTATAACATTCACCTTTTTTTTATATCTTCAAAAGTTTTTCAATTTAATCCTCAATAATAATTGCGCAAGTCTTTGATTTTGCTTATTCTAGTTAGCTTTTGTGCCGGTGTTTCGGCACAATCTGGCTTCTTTTTGCAAGGCGGTAAAAAAAAGGATCGAATCCCGTTTCGATTGGTAAACAATCTGCCAATAATTGAGGTTGAAATAAATGGCACCCCTCTATCCTTCATTCTTGATACCGGCGTTAAATCTACAATTTTATTTAGTTTGGAGGCGGCCGACAGTGTTCAACTACGTAATACCTCGCCGGTGCAGTTACAGGGCTTGGGCTCTGGCGGCGCAGTTGAGGCACTAAAAAGTTTAAACAATAAAGTAAAGGTTGGCAATGTTCTGGATTGGGATCACGAACTGTATATAATTTTTGATAGCTCCCTCAATTTTTCACCCCGAATGGGAATTCCAATTCACGGTATTCTGGGAAATGAATTTTTTCAGAATTTCATTGTGAAGATCAGCTATTCTTCAGAATCCATAACCGTTTTTGATCCGAAAAAATATCCATTGAAATCATGCAGAAAATGTGAGGATCTTCAATTGAATTTTGTTGGGAGCAAACCATATATTTCCTTAGAAGTAGTTTCGGGAGAAGAGATTGAGGAAGTAAAATTGCTGGTTGATTCGGGTTCCAGTGATGTTATTTGGCTATTTGATGATTATGATTTTATAAAGGAAACCCCGAAAAATTATTTTAAGGATTTTTTGGGGCTGGGGCTTAGCGGAAATATATATGGCAAGCGCGCCCAAATTCCGGAACTTCGAGTTGGCCGATATACTTTAAATGAAGTAAATACCTCCTTTCCGGAAGAAGACGCCATTTTAAAAGCTAGATATTATCAGGATCGTGATGGTAGTGTTGGCGGTGGATTTTTAAATAGGTTTACGGTTACTTTTGATTATGGAAATAAGGTTGTTCGCTTTAAGAAGAATCATAAATTCAATGACTCATTCAATTATAATATGAGTGGATTAACCATTGAACATCAGGGTATGGAACTGGTAAAAGAGGAAAGACAAGCGGCGGTAAATTCTAACAAAGCAAATGAAAACGATAATTTTACACGAAACAGCGTGTCCATTACCACTGAAGTTCATTTTACCTTGGTCCCAAAATATGTTGTGGCCGATGTTCGTGAAGGTTCTCCTGCTGCCTTGGCGGGAATTGAGAAGAACGATGAAATAATAAGCATTAATGGCAAACCTAGCCATCAATATGAGCTTTACCAGCTAATAGAAATGTTCTCTACCGATGAAGGAAAACGAATTTATATTGAATATAGAAGAGGGTCGTTAACAAATAGAGTAAAAATTTTTCTTAAAAGTGTATTCTAAAAAAAACCGGTCCAAACATTCGTTTGGACCGGAGTATCTTTAATGGAAATTTATTTAACTTTTTTCCAACACACTGCTGGATTCACCCATTACTTCACCTTTAATTTTTAAGGCTACCATAGGTTCACTGGCGTTGGAATATACAGTAACGGTCTTTCTAATTGGACCCACTCGATTGGTGTCATATTTCACCTCAATAGAGCTACTGGCTCCTGGAGCAATAGGGCCATTCGGTTTTTTCGGGACAGTGCAGCCACAGCTTGACTTAACGTCACTAATAATAAGTGGGGCGTCACCAGTATTTGTAAATTCGAAAACACGAACACCATCACTTCCTTTTGCGATACTGCCGTAATCCACGGTGTCTTCCTTAAAACTAATTTTGGCTTGTTGCGCCTGCGCGGTAAATCCGATAAAGGCAACTAGAGCCATAAGAGCTAATTTTTTCATGATTTTGTGGTTTTAATGATTGCTAAAGTAGATAACTTTTGAACAACAAGCAAAATATCTTATTCACTTTTATTATCCTTTAGATATATTTACTTTTGCAACACATTTCTCAAATACCAGACCAAAGTATGGCTTTAGCTACAAAATATAATGCAAAAGAGATTGAAAATAAATGGTATAGCTACTGGATGGAAAACAAATATTTCCATTCAGAAGTTGACGATAGAACGCCATATACCATCGTCATTCCACCGCCAAATGTTACCGGAGTTTTGCACATGGGCCATATGCTTAACAATACGTTGCAGGATGTTTTGATCCGTCGTGCACGGTTGCAAGGGTTTAACGCCTGTTGGGTGCCGGGTACGGACCATGCTTCCATTGCAACCGAGGCTAAAGTAGTAGCAAAATTAAAGGCGGAAGGTATTGATAAATCCACACTTTCCCGCGAACAGTTTTTAGAGCACGCCTGGGAGTGGACCCACAAACACGGCGGAATTATACTGGAGCAGCTTAAAAAATTAGGTGCCTCATGCGATTGGGATCGAACAAAATTTACGATGGACGAAGAAATGTCAGCCTCCGTAATCAAAGTTTTCGTTGATTTATACCGAAAAGGAAACATCTACCGCGGTTACCGAATGGTTAACTGGGATCCGCAAGCTAAGACTACTCTTTCCGACGAAGAGGTTATTTATGAAGAAAAACAGGGTAATCTCTATTACCTAAACTATAAAATTGACGGCAGTAGCGATACTTTAACAATAGCAACCACACGCCCCGAAACTATTTTGGGAGATACTGCAATCTGCATCAACCCCAGTGACGAGCGATTTGCACATCTCCGTGGCAAAAAAGCAATCGTTCCCGTTTGCAACCGTGTTATTCCCATTATTGAAGATGAATACGTAGATGTGGAATTTGGTACCGGATGTCTAAAAGTTACTCCGGCCCACGATGAAAATGACAAAATGCTGGGCGATAGGCACAACCTAGAAATTGTAGATATTCTAAATGACGACGGTTCCCTAAACAGTTTCGGTCTTCATTATGAAGGAAAGGATCGTTTTGTGGTGAGAAAAGAAATCATAAAAGAGCTCGAGGAAATGGGTGCAGTTTTAAAAATTGAAACCCATATGCACAAGGTTGGCACAAGTGAAAGAACAGGCGCGGTGATTGAACCGAAACTAAGCGACCAATGGTTTCTAAAAATGAAGGAACTTGCGCAGCCGGCTTTAGATGCCGTGCTGGAAAAGGATGTAAATCTTGTTCCGGAAAAATTCCTAAACACCTATCGCCATTGGATGGAAAACGTTCGCGATTGGAACATCTCCCGACAACTTTGGTGGGGCCAGCAAATTCCAGCCTATTTTTATGGCGATGGAAAGGAAGACTTTGTAGTTGCCGAAACGATTGAAGAAGCGCTTCAATTAGCAAAAGAAAGGACCAACAACCAACAACTAACCACCAGCAACCTAAAGCAAGATCCCGATGCCCTCGACACTTGGTTTTCATCCTGGCTGTGGCCCATCAGCGTTTTCAATGGAATTTTGGAGCCAAACAATAAAGAAATAAATTATTACTACCCAACTAATGATTTGGTTACTGCTCCCGAAATTCTATTTTTTTGGGTTGCGCGAATGATTATCGCGGGCTATGAATATAGAAACGAAAAGCCTTTCACCAATGTGTATTTAACTGGAATCGTGCGCGACAAGCAGCGCCGCAAAATGAGCAAATCCTTAGGCAATTCCCCCGATCCCTTGGAGCTAATTGAAAAATATGGCGCCGATGGTGTGCGGGTGGGAATGCTTTTAAGCTCGCCCGCCGGAAACGATTTAATGTTCGATGAGGATTTGTGCAAACAGGGGAGTGCTTTCGTAAATAAAATATGGAATGCATATAGATTAATCAATGGTTGGGAGGTTGATATCGAAAAAGAGCAATCGGAAAGCGATGTTATCGCCATAAAATGGTACCGAAGCAAATTTAAAAAAACACTTGCCGAAATTGAGGACCATTACAGCAAATACCGTATTAGTGACGCGTTGATGGCCACCTATAGGTTGGTGTGGGACGATTTCTGTTCATGGCTGTTGGAAATGGTAAAACCACCTTTCGGAGAAAAAATATCTGAAAAAACCTATTTGGAAGTCATTTCACTTTTGGAAGATAATCTTAAAATTCTGCATCCATTTGTGCCATTTGTTTCAGAAGAAATCTGGCAGCACATTGCCCAGCGCGATATTTCTGAAGCGTTGATTATTTCGGAATGGCCGAAAACTGAGCGTTTTGATGATAAAATCATTAAAGATTTCGAATTTGCTTCCGAAGTAATTTCAGGAATCCGCACAATTCGTAAAGAAAAGAACATTTCATTTAAAGAAACCATGGCACTGTCAGTGCTTAACAATGAAAATTTTTCAAAAGCTTTTGATGCCGTAATTTCCAAATTGGGAAATATTTCAGAATTGAACAATATTTCTGAAAAACTGGATGGGGCTCTTACTTTCCGCGTTAAAAGCAACGAATATTTCATTCCTATTGCGGGCGCTATAAACGTGGAAGAAGAACGCGCAAAACTTTCCGAAGAATTAAAATACACTGAGGGTTTTCTAAAAAGTGTGCAAGGCAAGCTGAAAAACGAACGTTTTGTGAGTGGCGCGCCCGAGCAAGTAGTGGCTTTGGAAAAGCAAAAAGAGGCAGATGCACTCGCCAAAATTGAAACGCTGAAGGCGAGTTTGGTGAACCTTCGGTAAATTATACTGCCGTTAAAAATTCTTAATTTGTTGTAAATCAAGGTTAATTGTTATCTATTAAAATATTTTTGCCCTTAACTTGTTCGGAAATTTGAACAATTATGGATCAAGCAAAGTATAATGAAATGGAAAAGATGCTCCATAAACTGGAGGACATTAAAAACAGTCAGAAAAGTATTATCGACAAAATAAACCACGTAATTACTGACCTCTTCCAACATCCGGATAAGGATTTGGAAACAGCAATGGAAGAGGCGCATGAGCGGGCATCAGAAAATGTGGAGCGAATTCGGGAGGCGATCGAGGATTATGAAATAAAGTTTAATAAAGCGCAGCAGTCCTAATTTATTTTCTATAAAGAAAATATTGGTTTACCGCCTCAATGTAGAGTTGTTTAGCTTCATCTTCAGAAAGTCCCCGGGTTTGGAAAAGCGCGTTCGTTTTAAAAGCAGATATGTGGGGTTTGCCGCCACTGGGAATATCGGCATCATTTGTGGCTCGCTTATAATAAGCGTAAAGCCGCAACAAAATGTCAGCGGGAAACGGCTCGGTGTGCTCATTTATGCTTTGCACGGCTTTTCTAAATGCAATTTCGAGCTCTTCTGATGTCATTACTTTTCGGCAATTATGGAAATTCCACCTTTCACTTTTTGATTTAGTGCGACTTTAATATTAGCGTCGAGTGGAAGAAAAATATCCACTCGGGATCCAAATTTTATAAAGCCACTGTCCGAAGCCTGTTCCACTTGTTGGTTTACTTCGGCATAGTTTACAATTCGCTTTGCCATTGCCCCAGCAATCTGGCGAAAGAGAACGTCTCCAAAAGATTTATTATTTACTACTACTGTTGTTCGTTCGTTCTCCTCTGAGGATTTTGGATGCCACGCCACTAAAAATTTACCCGGATGGTATTTGCTAAAAACTACTTTTCCGCCCACGGGATATCGGGTTACGTGCACATTTATGGGACTCATAAAGACTGAGACCTGCAATCTTTTATCATTAAAATACTCTGGTTCAAAAACCTCTTCAATCACCACGACTTTTCCGTCAACCGATGAAAGTATAGTGTCCGGTTGGACCAAAAAGTTGCGCTTTGGATTTCTGAAAAATTGAAGTATTAATAAAAGCAGTATTATTAATGAAATTATAATGCCGCCGCGAAGGGTTGTATTATCTATGAACACATTCGCCAATAGGCTTAGCCCAATAACAATTACCAGCGCTATAAAAATAATTTTAAAACCTTCTTTATGAAACATTGTCAACAATTAATAAAAATGCATAAATAAACGGACTTGCATAAATAATGCTATCCAATCGGTCATACAGGCCACCATGTCCTGGCATAATAATGCCACTGTCTTTCACCCCAGCTTGTCTTTTGAATTTTGACTGGATCAAATCCCCAATGGTTCCAAAAATCGATATCAATATGGCGAGCGACACCCAAATCCAAAGTGGGTAACGTTCGGCGTCCATGGGAATAAAATTCTCCAGCACCTTAAAGATAACAAATCCCGCCATAACAGCACCGATCATGCCACCCACAAAACCTTCAATGGTTTTTTTTGGTGAAATGCGTTCCAAAAGTTTATGCCTTCCCAGATTTTTACCAACCAAAAAGGCAAATGTGTCATTACTCCAAACCAGTATAAAAACTGCAACAATCAATTCTGGTTTGAAGGGACCGTCAATATCCATGATTGGTATAAGCGTAAGAAAAACGAACCCGCTGATAATGTAGAATACGACAGTGATATATTTTTTCTTCTCGAACATTGGGATTTTGCTGGTCCAAAGCACATCCTTTAAAAGAAAGAGATTCACGAAGCCACTTAAAATCAATAGAAGATACACGGCATTGTCGGCAAAAACGTCATAGCTCAAAAAATAAAATGCCGCAGCAAGAAGGAAGTAGGCTAGATAACTGGTTAAATGTACGAGCTTTAAATATTCACTTAAAGTAATGACGGCAAGTACGAAAAAAAGACCCATAAACCACTCGCGCGAAGTGAACATTGCAAAAATGATGATCGAAATGTATAATACGCCCGATATGGTGCGCACAAGAATTTCCTTCATATTATAAGTCTTCCAGTAGCAACAAATATAGGTTTTTTGTGCTACTTCCATAACTCATAAAATCCTTTTCTTTTTCGGTTTCAAAGTCTTGAATGGTAGTAATGTTACTCGGAATGTAACCGGAACTTTGGTTTTTAATTATCCGTAAGCCTTCACTAATGGAATCAACAATTTGGCTTGTTGTTGCGAAAATAATAATGTTTGCAGGAAGCTCATTCAGTTTCTTTTCCTTTATTTGGTTTGAAGAAAGCAGGATTGAACCGTTGTTCGAAACTAAGGATTCACAAGATGAAAGAAAAAATTTGGAATCCGATTTTTTGGTAAAGTTGAGGTTGAAGCCATCAAATTTTTGGGAAAGCAAATCGTTCACGCAAAAAACATCCTGCTCGTACCAATCATTTTCCAACATAATATTGTCAAATGCTTCGCTTACTTCCTCCCAATTCTCGCAATAAATAAATTTGCCACCGTTATTTTTGAAATTATAGGTGAATTTTTCGTCAATGGGAAGTTTCTGTTCGGGATAATAAGTGCTGTGATCGGCTTTCTCGGCACGTTTGGCCTTCTCTTCCGACTTATAATTAGGGTTTAAAAGTCTTTTAAATAGACTCATTTATAAAGAATTGAGGAGTTCAAAATCTGTTATACCTCAAATATATAAAATCTATACTGAAGTTGTTACCAAAAAAGTTTTATTATGAATTCAAAAAAGTGGCAACAATTATGTTGTTGCCACTCTGGTTGCTGCCTCTGGTGTCTCGAACGGACGATCACCAAAAATACTTTGAAGGTTGTCCTTAAATATCACTTCTTTTTCTAGCAATACGTTCGCTAATTCTGTCAATTTATCCTTGTTTTCTTCCAGAATTCTTACAGCACGTTCGTATTGTTCCTCGATCAATTTTGAAATTTCCTTATCTATTAGTTCGGCGGTTTTTTCGCTATATGGTTTGCTGAAGTTATATTCCGATTGACCGCTGCTATCATAATAGGTTAAATTCCCTATCTTTTCATTTAAGCCATAAATGGTGACCATGGCTCTCGCTTGTTTTGTAACTTTTTCAAGGTCACTCAAAGCTCCCGTTGAAATTCGGTTGAATATTACTTTCTCCGCTGCTCGACCTCCCAGTGCTGAGCACATTTCGTCTAACATTTGTTCTGGGTGGATAATTAATCTTTCTTCGGGTAAATACCAGGCAGCGCCCAATGATTGTCCACGAGGCACAATGGTTACTTTTACCAAAGGGGCAGCGTGCTCGAGCATCCAACTAACCGTTGCATGACCGGCTTCGTGAAAGGCGATGGCACGTTTTTCGTCCATTGTCATTATTTTGTTTTTCTTCTCAAGCCCGCCCACAATTCTATCAACGGCATCTAAAAAGTCTTGTCTTCCAACAGATTTTTTACCGTTTCGGGCTGCTATCAGCGCTGCTTCGTTACAGACATTTGCGATGTCTGCTCCAGAAAAACCTGGCGTTTGCTTTGAAAGAAAATCGGTGTCAAGTTCTTCGTCTTTTTTGATTGGGCGCAAATGCACTTCAAAAATTTCCTTGCGCTCGCGAACATCCGGAAGGTCCACATAAATCTGTCGGTCAAAACGGCCGGCGCGCATCAAAGCTTTGTCCAAAACGTCTGCACGGTTGGTTGCCGCAAGTACGATTACATTGGTATTGGTTCCAAAACCGTCCATTTCTGTCAGAAGCTGGTTTAAGGTATTTTCTCGTTCATCATTGCTTCCCGAGAAATTATTTTTACCGCGGGCGCGGCCAATGGCGTCAATTTCATCAATAAAAATAATGGCGGGCGATTTGTCTTTCGCTTGTTTAAAAAGATCACGCACACGTGAAGCTCCCACACCCACAAACATTTCCACAAAATCAGAACCCGAGAGTGAGAAGAATGGAACTTGTGCTTCGCCTGCTACTGCTCTAGCCAACAAGGTCTTACCTGTTCCGGGAGGTCCTACCAATAAGGCGCCTTTCGGAATTTTACCTCCAAGAGATGTATATTTATCTGGCTGTTTAAGAAAATCCACAATTTCTTGGACCTCTTCCTTAGCACCTTCTAATCCTGCAACATCTTTAAAAGTGGTTTTTACGTCAATTTTTTCATCAAAAAGCTTTGCTTTGGATTTACCAATATTAAAGAGTTGGCCACCTGCACCGCCGCCGGCACCGGATGACATTCTACGCATAATGAAAATCCAGATTGCAATAATGATAACGAACGGTAAAACGCCCATTAGTATATCGCCCCACACGTTATTGTCGGTTTCAAAATTCAAGGGAGTAGTAAGGCCATTTTCAGCCTTTATTTCCTGAAAATCTTTTTGAAAAAGCTGAAGGTCCCCAAATTCAAATTCATAATCTGGGTCATTCTGGCCTGGAGATAAAAATGAAGGAGTGTTCTCTTTTTTAGAATGGACTTCCTTCTGTTTCGCAGCATCCGTCAAATAAACTTTTGCAATTTTTTTATTGATGATGTCTACTTTTTCAACATCACCATTTTTCAAAAATTCCTCAAATTTTGCCTGGTTCGTTTTTTGAGGTTGCGACCAACTGCCACCACCAAATATCTGAATGGCAAAAAACAACATTATTATTGCCGCATAAATCCAGTAATAATTAGGTCTGGGCTTTTTGGAATCGTTCTTTTTATTTTTATTTTCTTCGGCCATATGGCATTTTCCTTTTTAGTGTGTTGTTTCTATTTTAACCGATTTTGCATCGCCCCAAAGTCCCTCAATATCATAAAACTCGCGAATGTGCTTTTGAAAAACGTGCACAACCACGTGCACATAATCCATTAGTATCCACTCCGCGTTATCGCTGCCCTCAACGTGCCACGGTTTTTCCTTTAAAGCCTTGCTTACTGATTTTTGAACGGAATTCACAATGGCATTTACCTGTGTGTTGGAAGTTCCATTGCATATTATAAAATAGTCACAAACGGTATTTTCTATATCTCTTAGGTCAAGAATTTCAATATCATTGCCCTTTACATCTTCAATCCCTCTTATTATTTGAGCAATAAGTTGATCTGGTTCTGCTTGTTTTTTCTGCATTAATTATTTTTCTTTTCTTTTTCGCAAAGTTATTACTTTTTTGTTTCTTGAAACGCCTTAAAAGCGTAATACTAAACATATTTATCGATTTGAACTTAATCAAACTTAGTGCCATCGATTCCACCAATTCCTACCTTAAAATATTGGCAAAGGAAACACGCGTGGATGACCGAACTGTAGTGATTGCGGAAAAACAAATTTCCGGTCGCGGACAAATGGGAAATGGGTGGGTTTCAAAAGAAGGTGAAAGCCTAACTTTCAGCATTTTTAAAGAGTTTGACGAATTGTTTGCTGATAACCAATTTATAATTTCAATGGCGGTTTCGCTTGGTATTTTGGAAGGATTCAAGCCATTAAATATTCCTAAAATTTCAATAAAATGGCCGAACGACATATTGTCAGCCAATAAAAAAATCGGTGGTATTTTAATTGAAAATGTTTTGGAGGGTAGTAGGGTGAAACATTCAATAATTGGGATTGGTATTAATGTAAATGAAACCGTTTTCACCAATCTGCCTCAGGCAAGTTCCTTAAAATTGCAGACTGGAATTGATTTTAATTTGGATGAAGTATTTCAAATTATTTTAAAAAGCGTGTTCAACTATCTGAATAATCTTTCTGAAATAGATTTTTCTGAAATGAAACAGCTTTACCAAAAACATTTATTTAAAGGAAATAAAATTTCCGTATTTGAAAACCCCAACGGTTTTCGCTATAACGGAATTATAAGAGGGGTTTCCGATATGGGCGAACTTTTGATTGAAACGGAAAACACTGCAATTAAAAAATTTCAACTAAAAGAAGTCAAACTTATTTATTGAATTACTTGTTTTGTCCGGTCGAGCGCAATCGATACTTTCTTTCAAAATAATAGATTACAGTTCCCGATTGCTCTCAAACAGCCATAAAACTTATATTTGCTCTAAATTCGATGCAAGTGTGTCAATAAATTTTGAAATTGGACCTTTTACCATCATCGCCATCATCATGTTGAATTCGCCTTCAAAATGCAATTCTACTGTTGAGGTATTTTCAGAAACCTCCTGAATATTTGCAGTCAAAGAAAAGGGAATTTTATCACTGATTGCGCCCAAAACTACTTTGTTCGGTCTTTCAACCTCTTTTACTTCCAGCGCAATTTCGGGCATTCCCTTCAATGCAAAAACAAAAGATTTTTGGCCTAGTACTTCAAATTTACTGATGCTTTCTGGCATTAAAGTTTCAAAATTCTTTACATCGGTCAAAAAATCGCAAAGTTCGGCTGCGGATTTTTGTACGGTAACTTTTTTGCTATTCAATTTCATTGCTATATTTTTTATTCTTTATTGATAAATTTTTTTGTGATTACGGGCAACTGCCATCGCCAATTGAACCCTTTATTGACCCCAAATTTGAGGATTTTTTCTCCACTGAGAAAGTAGCACCGCTTCTTCAGCATTGATATATTGGGATCTTTCGGCCTCTTGCAGCAACATTTCATAATTGCTCAATGTGTTCAAGGTAACATTCGCAGTTTTAAAATTTTCATCCGCAGTTTGAAAACCGTAACTGAAAATTGCAAGCATGCCCTTCACTTTTGCATTTGCTTCCTTCAATGCTTCTACGGCCATCAGACTGCTTTTTCCCGTACTTATCAAATCTTCAACCACCACCACACTTGTGTTCGGTTCAAAATGGCCCTCAATTTTATTTTGGCGGCCGTGGCCTTTTGCCTCGGGCCGAACGTAGCAAAATGGAACGTTTAAATAATCGGCTACCAATGCGCCCATCCCGATGGCTCCGGTTGCAACGCCGGCAATCATTTCGGGCTTTCCGTAAAGTTTCTCAATTTGTTTTGCAAGGTTTTCGCGTATGTAATTTCGAATTATTGGATACGAAAGCGTGATGCGGTTGTCACAATAAATAGGGGATTTCCATCCCGATGCCCACGTAAATGGGTTTTGTGGTTGCAATTTAATTGCATTAATTTGCAGAAGTAAGGCAGCGGTTTTTTGCGCCGTTTCTTTGTTTAATATCATTGTACAAATGTATAAAGTTTTTGTAAAAGATATTCCCATTATTCTGTCCACCGAGGAAAATATTGGGAAGCATTACACTACCATCCCTTTGAAACAGGCGCGTTTTAAAAAGTTGGTAAAAAAAATAAACAATGGCGAACTGCTTTACGTCAATCTCTACCACAAAAATGCGGAAAAACTTGAACGCTTTCTTCGGAAGAAAATAAAAGTGGTCGAGGCCGCCGGCGGGTTGGTCATTAACAGCAAAAAGGAAATTCTTTTTATACGAAGAAACAAAAAATGGGACCTTCCGAAAGGAAAAATCGAAAAAGGCGAAACCCACCAAGAAGCCGCCATTCGCGAAGTAATTGAAGAAACTGGGGTAATGGATTTGGAAATCCGCGATTTTCTAATGACAACCTACCACGTGTTTACGCGCAATGGAAAATTTCGTTTGAAAATAACCTATTGGTATGAAATGTTCAGCGATTACGATGGCCCGCTCATTCCAGAGGCCACCGAGGGAATTAAAAAAGTGAAATGGAAAAACTTCGAAAAATCGCAAGAGGCCCTGCAAGATTCCTATGAAAACATTAAACTTCTATTCCCAAAGGAATATTTAACCACCCACCCGAACGATAGGATAACGGAGGTGTGATTTTTCATAAAAGGTCGATTTTTTGTGAATCCAATCCAATTGCATATACCAGTTTTTTGAGAATTCGGGATCGTTTCGTTTTTTGGCTTCAAATTCTTTTTTGGTTTCTGGATTTTCGTTTAAAAAATTTTCAGCCATATCTTCCCAAACGTAAGGCGAAAAACCTTCCTTTTGCTGAAGGATTGCATCGAAAAAATTCCAATTAAAAAACGAGTCCGTAGCCGATGGTTCCAATGTTTCCAATAGATAACGAATGCCCGGCTGTTGCGTTTTTATTATAATGTCGCCAGGCTTTAGTGAAACTTGTTCAATGCCTTTTGAAACTTCGGTTCTATAATGCAAATAATGACCTTCAAATGGATTTTTGACCGTTTCAAAACTTTTTATGTGATACACTTCTGCGGAAATAGTTGAATCGTTTTTGATTTCGGAGAATTCAATATTGTTCAATTTTAAAAGGTCAATAACATTCCAGTACCCGTTCGGAACAATGTATGCCGAAGGAATTTTCACGGAATCCATCGGTTTGAAATAGTTGTAGTAAACAACATCTTTTACAAAAGGTTTGTCCAGAAAATATTTTAAGCGGTCTGAACCTGTTATTTTGCTCGGCACCATTTTTCCCTCAAAACCCTTGAAATTTAAAGTGGAAGTTTTGGTGGAATCCACCTCCCATGAAAGCGGATAATAGCTGCCAACTTTATATTTTTCTACAGCATTTGTCCGTAGGCGTTTAATTTTTGAAGCGTCCTTTTCAGCTATTGAAATAAAACTTTTCATCAATGCGTAAGTGCCTTCAACTCTTTGTTTATACGGTTTTAGCATATGAGTTTCAACCGTAAGTCCGAATGTGTTGAATAGGGTAGTATAGCCCGAGGCATACCGGGGAGAATCTAAAAACTGTGTAAACCCGAGTTCAGGCACTTGGTTGAAAACATTCACATAGGGAGTAATGTCCCATTTTTTTTGCTGAAGCGAATCTTCCAATTGCGGCATTAATGAAGTGTGTAAATAATGCCCCATTTCTCCACCAAGTTTATTATGCTGCGTAAAAAGATGGGTGAGCACATATTGGTAGTCGGCACCATTGCTCACGTGGTTGTCAATAAACAAATCTGGGTTTAACCAATGAAAAATTTCGGCAAAGGCGCGGGCATTTTTGGTGTCATTTTTTATAAAATCCCGGTTTAAATCATAGTTTCGCGCATTGCCGCGAAAGCCGTATTCGTCGGGGCCATTTTGGTTGGTTCGGCTTGTGCTGTTTCTGTTTAAAGCGCCGCCAATATTGTAAATTGGGATGGTAGCGATAATTGTGTTCTTCGGAAAAGGGATTTTATTTTCAGCAAAGTCCCGTAAAAGCAACATTGTGGCATCAATTCCGTCGGGCTCCCCGGGATGGATTCCGTTGTTTATTAGCAGAAGGTTTTTGCCGTTTTTTGAAAAGCTTTCCTTTGAATTTTTTTGGGGTGTATTTTCAGGATCAAATATCACAACGTGCAGCTGGAAGCCGCTATCGGTTTGACCCATTTCATAAACCTTTATTGGTGGAAATTTCTTTTCCAAAGCCAAATAGAAAGCAATTGTTTCTTGATAGGTGGCGGTTTGGTTTCCTCCAGAGTTCTCAAAAATTGTTTTTATGGGCTGGGCTATAGAATAGTTGAAAACTATAAAAATAACGAAGAATATTGTTTTTTGCATACCACAAAAATAAAAGCTTATTACTTTCTTTATCAAGAAACTTCTCAAAAGTTGTAACCACGTCAGGTACGATTATCCAAAAAATAGTAAAACAATATATTAATTATAGAAAACCTGAAAGCGGTAAATGAAAACGCCCCACAATTTCTTGCAGGGCGATTTTTCAATATTTATATTTTATCCATTCATCGAAATCAAAAACTCTTCGTTGTTCTTGGTCTGTTTGATTCGATCATTAATGAATTCCATTGCTTCCACGGGGTTCATGTCTGCAAGATATTTGCGCAATACCCACATACGTTGAATCACGTTTTCATCCAGCAACAAATCATCACGACGCGTGCTGGAAGAAGTTAAATCTATTGCAGGGAAAATTCTTCGGTTGGAAATTTTTCTGTCCAATTGCAGCTCCATATTTCCGGTTCCTTTGAATTCCTCAAAAATAACCTCGTCCATTTTTGAACCGGTTTCGGTTAAAGCCGTTGCGATTATGCTGAGCGATCCACCATTTTCAATATTCCTTGCAGCACCAAAAAAGCGCTTTGGTTTGTGAAGTGCATTGGCATCAACCCCACCGCTCAAAATCTTTCCACTGGCGGGTTGTACGGTATTGTAAGCCCTCGCCAAACGAGTAATGGAATCTAAAAGTATCACCACGTCATGCCCACATTCTACCAATCTTTTGGCTTTATCAATAACCAGATTTGCTACACGAACGTGCTCGCTGGCCTCTTTATCAAAGGTGGAAGCTACAACCTCGCCACGAACATTTCGCTGCATATCCGTAACTTCTTCGGGACGTTCGTCAATCAACAAAACAATTTGGTAAACCTCTGGATGATTTGCAGCAATTGCGTTTGCAATATCTTTCAGAAGCATAGTCTTACCTGTTTTTGGCTGCGAAACAATCATGCCACGTTGACCTTTTCCAATGGGTGCAAATAGATCTATAATTCTGGTTGAAATAGTACTTTGTTTATCGGCAAGATTGAACTTTTCCTGCGGAAAAAGTGGCGTTAAATGTTCAAAGGAAACACGGTCGCGAACCACATTTGGATTTAGCCCATTAATTTTATTCACTTTTATTAAAGGAAAATATTTCTCACCTTCCTTTGGCGGGCGCACTTCTCCCAAAACGGTATCTCCGGTCTTTAATCCGAAAAGTCTAATTTGTGACTGGGAAACATAAATATCATCGGGTGATGAAAGGTAATTGTAATCACTTGAGCGTAGAAAGCCGTAACCATCCTGCATAATATCCAGGACTCCTTCGCTTTCAATTATGCCATCAAACTCATAATCGGGTTCGCGATAACGGTTGCGGGAATCTTTATTGCCATTGGTTTTGTTATCGTGAACGTTGCCATCTTTTTGTTTATGGCCTTGATGTTTTTGACGATTGTCTTGGTTGTTGTTATCGTTGCGTGGGTTTTTTTGGCGGTTGTCACTGCTGTTGGGGTTAGACTTTTGGTGATGAGGTTTTTTATCGCCTTCGCTTTTTTCAGTTCTCTCATTCCGCTCATTGTTGGAGCGTTTATCCTCAGCCGGTTTTTTGTTGTCATCACTTTTTTTATCGTGATGTTTCTTTTGGTGCTGCGGTTTTTTGTTCCTGTTTTCGTTTTTTGGAGCCTGTGGTTTCTGTTCCTGTTCAGGATTGTCAACGACTGTGGGGGCATTTGCCTCTTTCTTTATTTCTGGGGCTGCTTCTTCCGTTTTTTGAACTGCTTTAACCGCCTTAGGATTTGCGGCCTGGTAATCAAGAATTTGATATACCAAATCCATTTTTTTTTGAGTGCGATATTTTGGCACATTAAGGTCTTTCGCTATTTCCTGAAGTTCGGGTAGCTTTTTATCTTTTAATTCTGAAATTTCAAACATGTAGAATATACTGTTGTTAATGTTGATACAAATGTTCCTTTTGAGAAGGTAAGTACGTTGAAAAGTTTTACGAAGACTAAGTAACCTTGATTGAACTGGTTACGAATTGTTCCTGCAATAATACAACAATAAATTAAAAAGTACTGTTATTTTTTTTAAAAAGAAAGAGTATTTTTGCTGCTCATTACAGCTAATTAGAATGATACAACGCGTTCAAACCATTTATTTAATTGTGTCCGCAATAATTATGGGGGCCTTGTTTTTGTGGTTTCCCGTGGTGTTGGGAAAAGATGGTTCTGTTATTATGGATCGCGATGAACCAGTATTATTCGGACTAATTTTTGTTAGTCTTGCATTGGCGGTTATTTCAATATTAAGTTTTAAAAAACGGCAGCTACAGTTTGTGCTAAACCGTTTAAATATAATATCAAATTTTGTATTACTAGGAGTTTTCGTTTATCGATTGCTTACATTATCCGGAGAAGCTATTGTTTCAGAGAAGGGTATTGGGGTGCTGCTTCCCATCATTTCTATCGTATTTTTAGTGCTGGCCAATAAGGCCATAAAAAGGGATGAGGACCTCGTAAAATCTGTTGATCGTTTACGATAAACCAATCTTGGTATATTAGTGCAAGAACCCCTGAAGGATGCCACCTTTGGGGGTTTTTTATTGAATAATTGAAAAGTAAAAGTTGAGTACTATTATTAGAATTTTATTAATTTCCCAAATTCAAAATCCCTATTCGCATAATGATAATGATATTTCGCTCGGAATTATTTATCAAACTCAATTACCTCCAAATTCTGGATTTTTTCTCCGTCAATTTCAAAACGTAACATAGTGCGTACTTTTTGAAATCCGTGCCTGCCTACCGCGCCGGGGTTCATATGGAGCAAACCCGTCGTTTTGTCTGGCATTACTTTCAGTATGTGGGAATGGCCACAAATGAAAATCTTCGGGGGATTGGAATAAATTTCCTGACGAATAGATGGATTGTACCGTCCGGGATAACCGCCAATGTGCGTAATCCAAACATCAATTTTTTCGCACATAAACCGGTCGTGAAGCGGAAACTCCATCCGTGCCTCGGTGCTGTCAATATTGCCGTACACCGCCCTCAAAGGTTTCAGTTCTTTGATGGCATCAGTAACGGAAAGGTCGCCGATATCGCCCGCGTGCCAAACTTCATCAGCGTTTTTTACATGCTTCAAAATTTTATCGTCAATGTAACTGTGGGTGTCGCTTAGCAGCAGGATTTTTTTCAAACCAGATAATTAGATTATTGGAATTTTGGATAGTTAGATCGCAAAGTTATTATTATTTTGGTTCATTGCCATTTAAAAATAAGTTCCCGATAAACACTAAAACTTTTTAAACAGTTAAACCCATCAACTCCTAAACTATATCGTAATTTTGTCAATTCTGAAAAAAAAATTCGCTTGCGTTATTTTATAGAAATAGCCTATAATGGCAAAAACTACTTTGGATGGCAGCGACAGCCCAAACAGGTTAGCGTGCAGCAGGTTTTGGAGGAAACGCTTTCAACTATGCTTCGCCGAGAAATAAAGATAACCGGCGCCGGAAGGACCGATGCCGGCGTGCACGCAAAACAATTATTTGCACATTTTGATATTGGGAAAATTGAAAATAGCGAAGAATTTCTTTTTAGGGCGAATTCGTTTCTTCCGAAGGACATTTCAATAAAAAATATTCGTGAGGTAAGAAAAGATGCACACGCTCGTTTTGACGCTCTGCAAAGGGAATACGAATATATAATTTCGTTGGGAAAGGATCCTTTTTCAAATGATTTTGCTTACCAAATTCACAACATGCCCAATGTGGAATTGATGAATCAAGCCGCCAAATTGCTATTGAAGCATAAAGATTTTCAATGCTTTTCCCGCTCAAAAACCGATGTGAAAACGTACAATTGCACAATTGTGAAGGCGAATTGGGAAGCAAAAAATAATAAACTTATTTTTACAATCGCAGCCGACCGGTTTTTGCGGAATATGGTTCGCGCAATAGTGGGAACACTTCTGGAAGTTGGTTTTGGAAAAACATCGTTGAAAGAATTTCAGAAAATATTGGATAGTAAAAGTAGGGAAGCGGCGGGCGCATCGGCTCCAGCGCACGGGTTATATTTAACGAAAGTGGAGTATCCGGAAAATATATTTCTAACATAAAATATTCAGAGCTTTTTCAATGAACCTGCAAGAACTATAGGTTAAAATAAAAGAGAAAAAATTACAAATTGATTGATAAATCAGTCACGAACTAAAGAAAATAAAAGTGTCAGAATCCACAGGAAATGCGTTTGATTTTAAGCTTTTTAAGCGATTATTAGCTTTCACTAAGCCCTATCGTGCCGTTTTTTATTTTGTGGCTTTTGCGGCAATCATCATGTCGGCACTCGCGGTGCTGCGTCCCTATCTTTTAAAACTGGCCATTGACAATTCCATGGTTCCGAAAGATGGTGATGAGTTTATGAAATACATCATATTAATGGTAGTTGTACTGCTGTTGGAGGTCATTTTTCAATTCGCCTTTATTTTTTATACCAATTGGCTGGGGCAAAGTGTAATTAGAGATATGCGCCAGAAACTCTTCAAGTTGATGATGAGTTTTAAAATGAAATATTTCGATAAAAGCGCCGTCGGAAGATTGACAACTCGCGCCGTGAACGATGTTGAAACCATTTCCAGCATTTTCAGCGAGGGTTTGTTTATGATTATTAGTGATCTTTTAAAAATGATAGTTATTGCCGGATTTATGCTTTATCAAAGCTGGCGACTGTCCTTAATAGTCTTTGTAGTTTTACCTTTTATACTCTATGCAACTAGGATTTTCCAAAAGGCGATGAAGGTTGCTTTCGAAGACGTTCGGAATCAAGTGGCCAATTTAAATACCTTTGTTCAGGAACGCATCACCGGAATGAAAATAGTGCAGATTTTCACGCGGGAGAAAACCGAATATGATCGTTTTCAGGAAATAAATAAAGACCATCGAAAAGCGTGGATAAAAACAGTGTGGTACAACTCTATTTTTTTTCCCATTGCTGAAACCGCGGGGGCTGTGGCCACAGGGTTGGTGGTTTGGTACGGCGGTTTGAATGTTATTGGAGGCGGCCTGGTAACCCTCGGTATTATCACTGCCTTTATACAGTATGCGGAAATGCTTTTTAGACCCCTGCGCCAAATTGCCGATAAATTCAACACCTTACAAATGGGAATGGTTGCCGCAAACCGGGTTTTCGGAATTTTGGACACTAAGTCGCATATTGCTGATACTGGCACGGTGGAATATACAGCTACAAATGGCGAAATTGAATTTAAGGAAGTCCATTTTGGATATAATGAGGATGAAGAGGTTATAAAAGGCATTTCCTTTAGGGCAAATCCGGGCGAAACCGTTGCAATTGTGGGAGCCACGGGAGCGGGAAAAAGTACAATTATCAATTTATTGAATCGTTTTTACGAAATAAATAGCGGCGAAATCTTAATAGACGGAATTTCTATAAAAAATTATAAACTCGCTTCCCTGCGAAGCCAAATTGCGGTGGTTTTGCAGGATGTCTTTCTTTTTGCCGATTCCATTTTGAACAATATTACCCTTGGCAATCCAGCCATTTCTGAAGCTGAGGTAATTGCCGCAGCCAAGGAAATAGGGGTGCATAAATTTATTGAATCGCTGCCGGGTGGTTATCATTACAATGTAAAGGAACGCGGAAGCATGCTCTCATCAGGGCAGCGGCAATTAATTTCATTCCTGCGGGCATATGTTAGCAAGCCCAGTATTTTAATTTTGGATGAAGCCACTTCATCCGTAGATACTTATTCTGAAGAATTGATTCAAACGGCTACGGATAAAATTACCGAAGACCGCACTTCAATAGTCATAGCCCACCGACTGGCGACAATTAAAAAAGCCGATAAAATTATTGTAATGGACGCGGGCAAAATTGTGGAAGTGGGCACACACCAGCAACTATTGCAGCTTGAAAAGGGTTTCTACAGAAATCTTTACGAAGTGCAGTTTATGGCTGAGGAATCCATTTAATTTCAACTTAAATCCTTCTTTAAAATTTTGAACAGCTCATCCGTATTTTCGAATAATACGAAATCCCCATCCTTTAAATAGGAAATCTGTCCGTTTTCCTCGGAAACAACCAAGCATACGGCATCTGTTTTTTCAGAAATTCCAACTGCTGCCCTATGCCTAAGTCCGAAGCGCAAAGGAATTTTTTTATCGTTGGAAACAGGTAGTATAACACGGGTTGCGGTAATTCTATTTTCTTCAATAATCATTGCCCCGTCGTGCAAGGGACTGTTTTTAAAAAAAATACTCTCAATAATTGGCTGATTAACTTCTAAGTTCATTTCGTCACCCGTGTTTTTAACAAAATCCAGGCTATTGTTTCGCTGAAGTACAATCAAGGCTCCGGTATGTGAAGCGGACATTTTTTTGCAGGCAGCCATAATTCCTTCTAAATTTGTCCTAAGGCCGGAATCGTTGCCGGAAAATCGAAATTGTTTTAAAAAGCGCCTTCGGGCGTTGAAATTTGTTGAACCCAGCATTAGCAAAAACTTTCGAATTTCCGGCTGAAACACTACTACCAATGCAAACATTCCGACGCCAAGAAAACCACCCAAAATCTTGCTAAGCAGTTCCATTTCTAAAAGTTGGGTAACTACGAAAATGGCGTACACAATGATAATTCCCACCAAAATGTTGATGGCCACAGTGCCCTTCACTAAGTTATAGAGGTAGTACAGCAGGAATGCAACCAGCACTATGTCCACAATGTCTATAATTCGTATGTCGAGAAAGTCCAAAAGGGTGCGATTTTTTGTAAAAGTACTTTAAAAATTTAAATGGTTCGTCTTCACGATTTCAGGTTTTCAAACAATTTTACGCATTCTACAGCTTCCTTTACATCGTGAACACGAATAATGGCGGCGCCTTTTAAAAGCGCTATTGTATTTAGAGAAGTCGTTCCGTTCAAAGCAAATTCTGCGGATGTTTCAAGCGTTTTGTAAATCAGCGATTTTCGGGAAATTCCGGCTAAAATCGGAACGTCCAAATTTTGAAATAATTCCAAATTATTTAAAAGCTGAAAACTTTGTTGGCGGGTTTTTGCAAAGCCAAAACCCGGATCGGCTATAATGTCGTTAATGCCTTCTTTCCGGGCGAGTGCTATTTTTTCAGATAAATCCTTTAAAACTTCCTTGGTCACGTTGTTGTAATCCGTAAGTTTCGCCATGGTTTGTGGGGTGCCCCGCATGTGCATCAAAATATACGGCACTTTCAATTTTGCAACTGTTTTATACATTTCTGCATCTAAGGTTCCGCCAGAAACATCGTTTACAATTGCGGCTCCGGCTTCAATCGCACTTTGTGCAACGGCACTACGGAAGGTGTCAATGGAAATAATGGTTTCGGGAAATTTTTGCAGGACACTTTCAATGGCTGCAACCACTCTATAAGTTTCTTCCTTTTCAGAAATCTCCGCAGCGCCGGGACGGGTGCTGTAACCGCCAATATCCAAAAATGTGGCTCCTTCCGAAAGCATTGTTTCGGCTTGCTTTAAAACTTCATTTTCTGAAAATGTTTTTCCGCCGTCATAAAATGAATCGGGCGTAACATTTATGATGCCCATCACTTTGGGCACGGAAAGGTCTATGAGTTTGCCGCGGCAATTAAGGGTCTGCAATTTCTTTGAATTTGGATTTTCAAAATTCGACTTTTTTACGGTAATGTGCCAATTCCACAATAACTTTGAGACTTCAACTTTGAACTTTGAACTATTTAAGCGAAATTTACGCAAAATCTTACACATCATTAATGGCGGATACTTCAAACCAATACAACGAACAAATTGAAAAATGCAGGGAGTTGTTTATCAAGAAAATGCACGATTACGGAAGTGCGTGGCGCATTCTTCGGCTTCCTTCCCTCACGGACCAGATTTTTATAAAAGCACAGCGAATCCGCGGTTTGCAACAAAATTCCGAAAGAAAAATTGAAGAAGATGAAACCAGTGAGTTTATCGGCGTGGTAAATTACGCCATCATGGCGCTCATTCAACTAGACAAAGGAATAGTGGAGCAACCTGATTTTTCTTTGGAAGAAGCAACCCAGCTTTATGATGAGCAGGTTGCAAAAACCAAGCAGTTGATGATGGACAAAAACCACGATTATGGCGAGGCGTGGCGCGATATGCGGGTAAGTTCGCTCACGGATTTAATTCTTCAAAAATTATTGCGCGTAAAACAAATTGAAAACAACCGCGGAAAAACCTTGGTATCGGAAGGGATTGATGCCAATTATCAGGATATGATTAATTATGCGATTTTTGCGTTGATTCATTTGGAAAAGGGAAAAGAGAATAAACAATAAAATATAGAGAATGAAAATATTAGTTGTAATATCAAGAATACTCGTAGGCGTACTTTTCATCATCAGTGGATTAATAAAATTGAATGATCCCGTTGGATTTTCATTCAAGTTAAAAGATTATTTCGCGCCCGAAGTTTTGGATCTTGGGTTTTTGGTGCCTTACGCTTTACTGCTTGCAATATTCGTAGTCATTTTTGAAGTACTGCTGGGCGTGGCGCTGCTTCTGGGCTACCTCAAAAAGTTTACGTTGTGGGCGCTGCTGCTTATGATTGTATTCTTCACATTTCTTACTTTTTACTCGGCCTATTTCAATAAAGTAACGGATTGCGGTTGTTTTGGCGACGCTATAAAACTAACGCCGTGGGAATCTTTCATTAAAGATATTGTGCTCTTGGTTTTGATTTTGATCCTTTTTATAGGGCAAAAATATATACTGCCATTCTTCACAAAAGGTACACGGAGCATTCTCATATTTGCATCGTTCGTTTTCTGTCTTGGAATTACCTATTATGTATTGCTCCACTTGCCAATAATAGATTTCCGTCCCTATAAAATCGGCGCGAATATAAAGGACGGAATGACCGTACCCGAAGATGCCCCAGGCCCTATTTATGAGTACAAATGGAAATTCAAAATAAATGGCGAGGAAAAAATTATTACCACAAATGGTGATTATCCGCAGGTTGACGGAGAATTGATCAGTACAGAAACTGAAATGATTCAGGAAGGCTACAGCCCACCAATCCACGATTTCACAATGGAAAGGGATGGCGAAGATTATACCGAACAATTTTTAAATGAAGAAAACCTGCTTGTCATTATAGCCTACAGTTTGGGCAATACCGAAAAAGACGGTTTCATACCAGTAAAGGAAATTACCGATAGAGCATTGAAAAATGGCTACAACGTTATTGGACTTTCGGCTTCCTCACAAGAAATGACCGAAGCTTTGACTGAAGAATATAAGTTGAATTTTAAGTTTTATTTCTGTGATGAAACTACGCTTAAAACCATCGTACGAAGCAATCCGGGAATTTTGGAACTGGATAATGGAACCATAAAACAAAAACTGCATTGGAACGACGCCCATAAACTGCAACTGCCCATAGTTGAAAATGCAAAACCTAAATTGGATTTATCTTTAAAACAGCGCTTGGATAGCATTGCGGTGCTCGACCAAAAATATCGTACGTTGATGCGTACCAAGTCTTTGGAAGAGCGAAAGAAATTGGGTGAAAAAATGGGTCTCTCCGAGGCTGAATATAGTGGTGATTTGGCTGTGATTCAAGGCGTTTTGGATAGCGTAAATATGGTTTTTGTCGAAAAATATTTTATTGAAAAAGGGTACCCCGGGATATCTGTAGTTGGCGAAGAATCAAGCCTTGTAGCTTGGAATGTACTTCAGCACAACCCAGATAAAATTCCGGTTTATTTACCTTTGGTGAAAAAAGCTGCCGAAACTGGAGAAATTCCAAAAACCTCAGCAGCAATTATGGAAGACCGTTATTTAATGATGGAAGGCAAACCGCAAATTTTTGGCTCACAGGGAATGACATATGACGATGCCCGCGGATCAATGATCTGGCCCATTGAAAATCCTGAAACCGTAAACAAAAGAAGAGCCGATGCGGGGTTTGATGAGACCATTGAAGCATATGCCAAAAGACTTTTCGGAGAAGATTTTGAATATAAAGCGGTGACCATGGAACAGATAAAGCAATAGCCAAATAAGAAATAAAAATTCCCATAAACAATAAACAATAAAATAGGTGGCGGGTTACATACTTCAAAAAATTGGTTACGCATTGCTCACCTTGTTTGGGGTTGTAACGGTGATTTTTCTACTTTTTACAATCCTTCCCGGCGATCCCGCGCGGATGATGCTGGGCCAAAACGAAACCGCGGAACAACTTGCCGTTGTTAAAAAGAAATATGGGTTTGACCAGCCGATTTCGGTACAATATCTTCGGTATTTAAATGATTTGTCGCCCATTTCCTTCCACAGTAAAAATTCTGGTGATTACACATTTCTTTCCGAAGGGAAATACAATGCCGTCAAATTATTTGCTGTTGGAAATACCAATGTAGTTCTAAAAACGCCCTATTTGCGGGAATCCTTTCAAAAGAACGGCAAAGAGGTAAGCGAGGTAATAGCCGAAACCCTTCCGAATACTTTCATATTGGCGGTTTCGGCAATCTTTATTGCAATGCTGATTGGGGTTTTTCTCGGAATAATTTCCGTGCTTTTTAAAGATGGATTTGTGGATAAAGCCATCCAATTGGTCAGCACTCTAGGAATGAGCGTCCCCTCATTTTTCAGTGCTATAATTTTTGCCTGGATTTTTGGTTTTTTGCTTCACGACTACACAAATTTGAATATGACCGGAAGCCTTTACGAAGTTGACGATTTCGGCAATGGAAAATATATTCAATGGAAAAACCTCATCCTTCCCGCTATCGTTTTGGGAATCCGTCCGCTGGCGGTTGTAAGCCAATTAATGCGAAATTCATTATTGGAAGTTTTGAACCAGGATTACATTCGAACTGCAAAAGCCAAAGGGCTTTCATTTTATCAAATTATTAAAAGACATGCGCTCAAAAATTCACTAAATCCGGTGGTTACGGCCATCTCCGGCTGGTTTGCGAGTATGCTAGCGGGAGCGGTTTTTGTGGAGTATATTTTCGGTTGGAATGGCTTAGGCAAGGAAATTGTGAACGCTCTGAACACATTGGATTTGCCCATAATTATGGGAGCAGTGCTTGTAATTGCCACTTTGTTCATTTTAATCAATATTTTTGTAGATATAATTTACGGATGGCTCGATCCAAAGATCAGTCGGCAGTAAGCATTGCGGAGAATATTCATCCCTTAATACACAATATCAATAAATTCCATAGAAATGAGAAGAAAAATAATAGTTGGAAATTGGAAAATGAATCATGATTTGGCCGAGACCGAAATGTTTTTGGTAGACTTGAAAAAACAAGTGTTTCCCGAAAATGTGGAAGTAATGATTGCCCCTCCTTTCACGAGTTTAAATCATACCTTTCGATCATTGCGAGAGCACCCGGTAACGATAGTTGCACAAAACATGCATCAAAGCATTGAAGGAGCCTTCACGGGTGAAATTTCTGCAAAAATGCTGAAAAGTGTGGGGGCAACTACAGTAATTATCGGCCATAGCGAACGGCGCACCTATTTCAACGAGAACAGCGCAGTGCTCGCGGAAAAAGTTAACACAGCGCTTGAAAATGAGATGAATGTTATTTTTTGCATTGGGGAAGAGTTGGATGACCGAAAAAAAGATAACCATTTCCAGCAGATCAAATCACAAATTTTAGAAGGACTTTTCCATCTTCCAAACGATGCTTGGGATAATGTAACAATAGCCTACGAACCCGTATGGGCAATAGGCACAGGTGAAACAGCCAGCGCGGAACAAGCGCAGGAAATGCATCAATATATCCGAAAAATTATTGCCGAAAATTATTCCGATAAAATTGCCGATTCCATTCTAATTCTTTACGGTGGAAGCGTAAAACCCGAGAATGCCGCTGAAATTTTTGGACAGCCCGATGTTGATGGTGGTCTTATTGGCGGTGCTTCCCTTCAAGTAGAAGATTTCATGAAAATAGTGAATGCCTTCGAGAAATAAAATTTTCGTTTATAAAAGTTTTTTTGCAGAAGGAACAGTATAAAAGAACAACCGTAAGTAATATTATAAAATGAACTACATTGAATACAAATTTACTGTGAATCCACTTCAGCCGGGAACTGAAATTCTTATTGCCGAACTTGGTCACGCAGGTTTTGAAAGCTTCGTGGAAACCGAGGCAGGGGTCATGGCATATATTCAATTATCGGAATGGACTGATCGTATTTTGGAGGATATCCATATTCTTGTTTCGGATGAATTTAAAATAGATTATACTTTTTCGGAAATAGAACAGGTAAACTGGAATTCGGAATGGGAAAAAAATTTTAGCCCTATTGAAGTGAACGGGAAATGTATTGTTCGCGCGCCATTTCATCCCCGTAAAAATTTTGAGTACGATATAGTGATTGAGCCCAAAATGTCCTTCGGAACTGGCCATCACGAAACCACCTTTATGATGCTCCAGTTTATATTGGAGAATGATTTTAAGGATAAATCGATACTTGACATGGGCTGCGGCACTGCAGTTTTGGCAATTTTGGCGGCAATGCGAGGGGCTTCAAAACTTGATGCCATAGATATTGACGAGTGGTGTTTTGAAAATTCCATGGAAAATATCCAGAGAAATAACTGTGAAAATATTTCCGTGTTTTTGGGTGATGCTTCCCTACTACACAAAAAAAAATATGATGTGATTATAGCCAACATCAACAGAAATATTCTACTGGCCGATATGGAGAGCTATCAAAAAAGTTTGAATGCTGGCGGAATTATTTATTTGAGTGGTTTTTATATAGACGATTTGTCAATAATTAGGGAATGTTGCAATAATTTAGGCCTCGTCTTCGTTGAAAATAAGGAAAAAAATAAATGGGTTGCGGCAAAGTTCAAAATTACTTAACTTCCCAGTATTGCTATTATTGAAAAGATTATGAGTACCAAGGAAAAAATTCAGGAAGATGTATCGGTGGTTGAAAAAGAGAGTCGCCAGAATGAAATCGTGCTTTACAATGACGATGTAAACACATTTGATCACGTTATCAACACCCTTATTTTTGCCTGTGAGCACACACCGGAACAGGCTGAACAATGTTCTATTATTGTGCACTATAAAGGGAAGTGCACAGTAAAAACAGGAGAATTCAGCGAATTAAAACCGCGCTGCTCCATGCTTTTGGAAGCCGGTTTAAGTGCCGAAATTATTTAAAACCATTCAAAAAAGAATCCAGAAATAATAACTCCGATTATTAAGATTATTAAAACAGTTATAATAAAACCTGCCCCGAAGCGGGTTTTTTTGTTGTCTTGAAAAATATAATCTCTTTCTTGTTTGTTGTCTGAGTCCTTTACAATTTTGGTCATTTCTGAAGTTTTTAGTATGTCCAAAGTAATAAAAAATAGGAGATATTCTAAAAATAAATCCATAAAAAAAACCACGTTTATCCAACGTGGTTTCCACTTGTGACCTTGCCAGGATTCAAACCTGGAACCTCCTGAGCCGTAATCAGGTGCGCTATTCAGTTGCGCCACAAGGCCAAATTAATTTCGGTTTAAGCGGGTGCAAATATATTTCTTTTTAAATTGCAAGACAAATTAATACTTGTAAAAAATGAATTTTTATGATTACGTTCGGAACATTCAGAATTTTCCAAAAGCAGGGATAAATTTCAAAGATATAAGCCCACTACTTGCAGACAAACATGCGTTGGCAAATTGTTTGTCAGAATTGGTAGTCCTTGTGGGCAGCCAAAAAATTGATAAAGTTGCTGCCATTGAATCTCGAGGCTTTTATTTTGGAACCCTTCTGGCCCATAAACTGGAGGCCGGTTTCGTGCCGATTAGAAAACCTGGAAAACTTCCATTTAAAACAATTAAGGAGCCTTATGAATTGGAATATGGGATTGATGTACTGGAAATTCACGAAGACGCAATAGAGGAAGGAGACCGAATATTATTGCATGATGATGTTTTGGCAACCGGCGGAACAGCGAGAGCAGCTTGTAATTTAATTGAACGATTGGGCGGGAAAATTGTTCAATGTAATTTTATTCTGGAACTTGAGTTTTTGTATGGAATAAAAAAATTGCAGGACCATTCCGTATGTTCCTTTTTGAAGTTTTAGTCCAGAGCATTTTTAGCTACCCACACTTTATAGGCAAATATGGCCATTTGAAATTTAGAGGCTTTTGCCAAATCCACTTCATTCTTGGTGAAACTTGGTAATATTTTCTTATTTACCTTCGCCAAGAGTTTAAAAAAATTCTTTTTCATTGCGCGTTTATTTCAAATGATTTAAGTAAAGTGGCCTACTATTTTAAATAATATTGGAACACTATTCTCCGTTGGCCATAATTGTGTTTTGTTTGTCGACAGCTAAAGTTATATTTTTAATTGGTTCCATTCCGTTACCAAAATTTGAAGTCGAAACAGACCCATTTCGATTATCTACAGTAATATAAATCTTGGTTATTTGATTGTTTTTGTTTCGCTCTAAGCTCTTATAATGAACGGAAATATCTTTTTCATTATAAAATTCTTGAATTTTAAGCAACTCGCTATCTGTGGTGTTGCACGTTATCAGTTTTGAACCTGCCGGTTTTTTGGCACTATGAACGGCGGGTTGGCCAACGGAGCGGATGTCGTCGCTCTGTTTTTTCATTCGTCTTTCCATTTCTGCTTGTCGTTTTTCCATCTCCTTCATTTGGGTCTCCATCTCCATTTCCATTTGAGCTCTTTTTTTATTCATTGCTTCCCTCATATCGTTTTCGGCTTTTTGGGAGTTCTGGGAAACTTGATCATTATTGCCTTGTTGGATAATAGCTTGATTGGAATTCCCAACACTTCGAACCGAAATCCTTGTTCCCTCAGATGCTATTGTGATGTTGTTAATGGGGTTTTCGCTGCTAACACTGTAGTTTCCGGAATTATTGTTGGCGTCTTTATACCAAATGTTTATAGCTGTTATTTCATTTTGTTTGTTATAAACAACATTTGAATAGTCAAATCCAAATCCTTCATCCGTCATTTGCTTTTTTATTTTTTGAAGCTCTTCCAAGGTGGTTTCTTTTGTTATCACAATAGTAATTTGTTTTTCATGGATAATTTTGGTCGCTGTAAATGAAGGACAAACATTATTAGTGCCGAACAATAGGAACGGCAAGCCACAGAAGACCAAACTTAAATAAAATGAAAAATTTTGTAATAAATTTTTAATGGTGGTTTTCATAATTTTTCCAATTAAATGATGGGTAACGCTTGTTGCGTTGGCAGCTAATGGTAAGAATTAAGTTTGCGGGGCTTAAAACAAATATACAATTAATTCTTTTTTGGTTTTAGTATCTTCGCAGGCATTTGCAAATTATGGACTATCTATTTATTTTTTTCGGATTCGTATTGTTAGTTGTTGGAGGAGAGTTTTTAGTTCGGTCCTCTGTGGCGCTTTCGTTCAAACTTCATCTTTCCAAAATGGTTATTGGACTCACCGTGGTTTCGTTTGCCACCTCAGCCCCTGAACTTCTTGTAAGTTTGCAAGCTGCATTAAATGGTTTTTCGGATATTTCTTTGGGAAATGTATTGGGATCGAACATTGCAAACATTGGGTTGATTCTTGGAGTAACTACCGTTATAGCGCCCCTCACTGTCGACAAAGACTTTTATAGGTTTAATTGGCCTGTAATGATGATTTTTTCCGTAGCGCTTTACTTTATTTTAATTAGCGGCGGCCAAATATCTTTTTCGGAAGGAGTGGCTTTAATCCTGATGCTCATTTGCTATTTATGGATTTTAATCAAACGCGCCCGAAATGAGAAAAGTTCCAATCCCACCGAGGAAAGTATAGATGACGGCTTATCGAAAGCATCCAATTTTAAGATAACAATCTGGCTACTAATTGGTGCGGGAGCCCTTTTTGCCGGAAGTGAGTTTTTGATAAGCGGTGCGGTTTCCGTGGCGGAGAACTTTGGGATTAGTGAGCGTGTGATTGCGGTAACAATGATTGCCGTAGGAACTAGCATTCCAGAATTGGCAGCCTCGTTAATTGCAGCATTGAAAAAGGAAAAATCCATCTCATTGGGAAATCTTGTTGGGTCTAATATTTTTAATATTTCTGCAGTTTTGGGCATAACAGCTATAATTCAGCCAATTGCCGTAAATAGTCAGGAAATAATTAATAAGGATATTTTTTGGATGATTGGCTTTGCAGCCATTATACTTCCGTTGGCATTGCTTCCAAAATCATTGCAATTAGGTCGTAAAAGAGGATTGGTTCTTGTGGGGGCTTATGCAGTTTTTATTTCAATGATCTTTATTTCTTAATCCCTAAATAAAACCATTTCATTTATTCACGAAGCGGTGCATTGGTGCGAACAGGTTTCTCCTATGCCTAAAAATTTGGTATCATTTAAATTAATTTTTAGCAAAAAAGAGCAGTTATGTTACCAATTAATAGCTTCGTATTGGATTTGCCGTGGCTTTAATATTTCTTAAATATTTTTGATTGGGGGATGCCCATTCCGAAGGAACTATTCGGATTAAAAGAATAAATTCATCCAATAATCCTATAATTTACTCTGGAAGAAGACTAATGAATTTAAAATTCCTGCATAGCGCAAAAAATATCTTTACAAAAATTTATATTGTTGCTTAAGCCCCTAAACTTTGAGGGTGTCAATAATTAAAATGTCATTAATTTATAAATAAACATTGAAATTATGGGGGTGTAAAAGTGTTTTTTATATTTTTGTGCTATCAAACCCTAAAAACAGTTGTATGCCCACCTTGCGATTTTATGCCTTAAAAGAAACTTTTAATAGAGTTCCGGTGCCAGTTACAGAGCCAGAAAGACGTTCTGAAATTTTCGGAAAAAATGTTTTTAACGAAACTGCAATGCGGCAGTATTTAACGAAAGATTCGTTTAAAAGTGTTATGGATGCGATAGAAAACGGATCTAAAATAGAACGACACATTGCCGATCATATTTCAACGGGAATGAAAGAGTGGGCTATAGCGAAAGGTGCTACCCATTATACCCATTGGTTTCAACCATTAACTGGTGCCACGGCAGAGAAGCACGATGCCTTCTTTGAGACGATGGATAACGGCCAGGCCATAGAGAAATTTGGCGGTGGGCAATTGGTACAACAGGAGCCGGATGCATCCAGTTTTCCCAATGGCGGAATTAGAAATACCTTCGAAGCTCGTGGGTATACTGCGTGGGATCCCACCTCGCCAGCGTTTATATATGGTACGACTCTTTGTATTCCTACGGTTTTCGTTTCATACACCGGTGAAGCGTTGGATTATAAAACCCCGCTACTTCGTGCATTGCAGGCCGTCGATAATGCTGCAACGGCCGTTGCTAAATATTTTGACAAGAATGTAACCAAGGTAAATGCCACTTTGGGATGGGAACAGGAATATTTTTTGGTGGATAGTGCATTGGCTCTGAGCCGTCCGGATATTTCCTTGGCTGGAAGAACTTTATTGGGACATTCCTCAGCAAAAGGGCAACAATTGGATGACCATTATTTTGGATCTATTCCTGCGCGAGTTTTAAATTTTATGCGCCATTTGGAAACCGAATGCATGTTTTTAGGTATTCCAGTAAAAACGAGGCACAATGAGGTTGCTCCCAACCAGTTTGAATTGGCCCCAATATTTGAGGAAACCAATTTGGCGGTGGACCACAATTCCTTATTGATGGACCTGATGCACAAAATTGCCAACAAGCATAATTTCAAAGTTCTATTTCATGAAAAACCCTTCGCAAATGTGAATGGAAGCGGGAAGCACAATAATTGGTCATTGGCAACCAATACAGGTATAAATCTTCTGGGTCCCGGCAGCACGCCAATGAAAAATTTACAGTTTCTAACTTTTTTCATTAACACCTTAAAAGCTGTAAACGAGCATGAGGAACTGCTTAGGGCTTCAATCGCAAGTGCAAGTAATGATCACAGATTGGGTGCGAATGAGGCTCCTCCGGCAATTATTTCCGCATTTATTGGTTCACAACTAACAGAAGTGCTGGATGAACTTGAAAAAGTTACCAGTGGTAAACTTTCTCCACAGGAAAAAACAGATCTTAAGCTAAATGTGGTTGGAAAAATCCCAGAAATATTATTGGATAATACAGATCGGAACAGAACCTCCCCATTTGCTTTTACAGGTAATAAATTTGAATTCCGTGCAGTAGGCTCTACGGCCAACTGTGCAAATCCCATGACCGTTCTAAACGCAATTGTTGCCAAACAATTGATTGACTTTAAGGTTGAAGTAGACGCACTGATCAAGAACAAAAAAATGAAGAAGGATGATGCCATCTTCAATGTATTGAAGGAATATATTAAAGATTCCAAAAGAATACGTTTTGAGGGTGACGGATATGGGGATGCTTGGGAAAAGGAAGCAAAGAAGCGAGGATTGAGCAACCATAAAACAACGCCTGAAGCCCTAAAGGCAAAGATTTCAAAAAAAACTATTTCTCTTTTTGAAGATTTAGGAATTATGAGTAAAGTGGAATTGGAGGCCCGTTATGAAATTGAAATGGAAGATTATGCGATGCGTATTCAAATTGAAGGTCGCATTTTGGGTGATATAGCCCGCAATCATGTTATTCCAACCGCGATTCGCTACCAAAATATATTGATTGAAAATGTTCAAGGACTAAAAAATATTTATGGAACTGATTTCAAGTTATTCGCTGTTGAACAAATGCAGCTTATTGAACAAATTAGTGAGCATATTGCGAAAATCAATAAGGGAATAACTGATATGATTGAAGAAAGAAAGAAGGCCAACAAGATTGAGAATATTGAAAGAAAGGCTTACGCATACTGTGAGGAAGTGAAGCCATATTTTGAAATTATTCGTTATCACTGTGATAAATTGGAATTGTTGGTGGATGATGAAATTTGGCCACTAACGAAATATAGGGAGTTGTTATTCACCAAATAACTTATACTATTTAATAATTAAAAGCACCTAATTTAAAAAATCAGGTGCTTTATTTTTTTGAAACGAGGTGAGAAAAAATGTGTTTTGTATTCTATTCTTCTTTTGATAATGAAGCGGAATTTTTATTGAATTTTATATAGTTAAAAATGAAGAACTTAAATAAAATGGTTCCTATAATTCTTCGCCAATCTATCATAGAAAACCGATAAACGACACAAATATTTTTCGAAATACGTGAACAACTATTTTAGAGGATAAATTTTTAACATAAAATTAACTTTTGTATAAAATGTTAAAAAAGGATTCTGTATATCGGAAGAAATTATTCTTTAAACATTTTATCGATGAATAATGGTTCGGGTAATTCCTACATACATTATTCATCGATACGATCCATCCCTTAATCGGATTGGAACTTAAGTTAAAATATTGCAGTTTTGGAAACTGAAATTTCAAAATGTTACTTCTCATTAAAAGGAAGTAAAAACAAACCTATCCCCCTTAGTTATACGTCCTTAATTTTTAGGAAATCAAAGAATTAGAATTTTTATAAGTTTTTCAATTTTTTTTAGAGAGGGAGTCTTCTTTAAGTATTTGAAAATCATTTTTAAATTCTTCTCAATGGTTTCCAGTTGAATTCTTTGGTAGCAAATAAGCTAACACGGAAAAATCAAACAATATTAAATAGATAATAACCTTTAAACCTTTAAATTATGAAAAAAGTTTTTTTAAGCACTTTAGCCTTAACATTCGGAGCAATTGGTTTTGCTCAAATCGGTAATATAGGAACTGTAACGCAAACAGGAAATGAAAATGCGGGCATTGTAAATCAATCAGGGGATGCTAATACAGCTACAATAACTTCCGAGGGTAATAGATTTAAAAATAATATTACTAAATATGGTAATTGGAGAACTGCAGGTGCGTCTGGCACAATGATGGCAAAAGGTGTGACCCAAACTGGGGACGGTAACACAGGGACTATATCTCAAGTAGGTTATAGTGGTGTTACTTCAGGCACTGGTAGTGCAGGTGTTGGACAATTAGGAAACTCCAATAAAGCGATCATTACTCAAACAAATGTCTTAGCGCACGCTTGGAGCAGTCAAAATCAAGCCTTTGTTGATCAAATTGGCGATTTAAATGAAAGCGTTCAATATCAAACTGGTCGTGCAGGTACAAGTTATTTTAGACAAGCCGGGAATGATAACTATGCAGAATCCCAACAAGCGAGCCAATCCAGTGCCAAATTAGAACAAGAAGGTAACAGAAATAATTCCGTTCAAATCCAGGGAGCAGAGAATGGCCAAAAATCAGATACCTATCAACTAGGGAATGACAACTTAGCAACGAGTAACCAATCTGGTGGTTTAAGCAATGAATCCACAATTTTACAAGATGGTGATACCAATATCGCAGGAGTGACTCAATTTGGTGCTACCAATAAAGGATATGTAACTCAAACTGGAGATTATAACACTGGAACAATTTCATCTAATGGCACTAATCATTTAGGCACAATAACCCAAATTGGTGGTTTAAATGAGGCCATTATTACTCAAAATCAATAAGTGGTAATTCAATGAGATTATATTAAAAAAGGGGAGAAACTCCCCTTTTTTGTTTCTATATGTTGATGCCTATTCTAACCAAAACATACTATCATTAATTCTAACAGGTGAGAGGTAAACATTTTACTTCAAATAGTTTATAAAATCATAATTATACCTATTCATTACTATTTAACAAAAATTTAACAAATTTATTTATTTTGATTATTTAGGTATTTTACCGAACAAAAGTTTCAATACATCATCTTTTCCCAAAATTGTTAATAAGATATTTCTTACATTTAAATTTAACTAGTTTCACACTTCAGTTTTAAAGTTTGGTTATTAGAAAATTATTTGGATATTTGGCTTGTAGTTAAAACGAAAAATTTTGACTGCGTACTCCTCAAAATAACAAATCTATCCCCTTTTACTATCAGATTCTCTTTCGAGAAAATTTGAAATCTTTATCCCCTAATATACATTTAGCATTTTTGAATGCAATGTTATCCCCACACTTATTTTGACAAATCCATTGATTTGTTGAATGCCAAGGAAAAAACCTTGTTTAAGAACAGAATATTTTTTTAACCAAATATTAATCTTTTAAACTATTTAATTATGAAAAAAGTAATTTTAAGCGCTGCGGCGCTAATGATTTGTGGGTTTGCCTTTGCTCAAAGGGGAGGAGTTGAAACTCCTACAGCACCTACAGGAGCGGAACAGATAGCAAATTTATCTGCTGATCCTACGGCGAATACGGGACAGTCCACACAGACGGGTAATGATAATCGTGTTCAGGTTTTGCAAATTGGAACAAGCCAATCAGCATCAACTTATCAAGGTGATGGAAGTGGTAGTGGTGGTAACTTAGCATCAATTAGGCAGGTTGGTGCAATTCAAGCTGGTATAAGTGGTGAGAGAAATGATGCTGAAGTGCATCAGTTCGGTACTGAAAACAAGTCTATTACTAATCAGGAGGGAGATTTGAATGAAGCTCTTACTAACCAGGGAATGAATGATGACGGTAGCACAAATAACTTTGCCTGGATTCGTCAAGGTACCAATGAGCAGGCACAGGAAAATATGTCGGAAGTTAATCAGGATGGTGACAACAACGTAGCAAAAACCTTGCAAACATTTGATGGAAGTTCCGCTCTTATTAACCAAGTAGGTGATGACAACAAGGCTTTCAGCAAACAAAATGCGGGTGCTAATTTAACCGGAGGGCATCAATCAGAGATTTGGCAAGAAGGAGACGATAACAAAGCCTTCCAGGATCAAAAACAAGGAAATGATGGGAATAATTCTGCGTTAATTGCTCAAATAGGCGATGGCAACGAAGCTCAGCAAACACAAGAAAATATGGGTGGATCGGGTGCTGCACAAAACACGGCATTTATTTCACAGGGTGATGGAACTATTGCAAGTGACTTAACCACTTCAATTTACTATGGCCGTCTTACTTTATTAGATGATATTCAGAATGGATCCTATAATGCTGGTTCCACAAATGGTAGAGCTTTCCAAGATCAAGTTGGTGTAGGGAATAATGTTGAGTTGTATCAAAATGGGGATGCTACTAATGGTAGTAACTATTCTGAGCAAAATCAGGATGGTACTGACAATGATGGTTACGTAATACAAAACCTATTTGGAAATCCTAATGGAAGTGGTAACGCTGCATGGCAAGATCAAACAGGGTCTGGTAACCAAGCTGGTATAGCCCAAAACGGAAATACTCACAAAGCATATCAGTTCCAAAATGGTAATGACAACATTGCAATGTCAACTCAAAGGGGAGAGTGTAACCAACTAAATACTCATCAACTTGGCGATGACAACTATGCTCAAACTGCTCAAAGAGGACATGATAACGGTATCCTAATTGTTCAAGATGGTGGTCACAGTTATTCAGTACAACAGAATCTTCTTGATGGAATGCCCAACGGTGGCAATTCTGTAAATGTGCTTCAATTAAATCCTAATGGTGTGGATCCAAATATCGTTTGTGATTTCCCAACAATGGATACGCACGATGGCGGTTATGGTACTCCAGGCTTAACTATAGATGATGTGTGCCCAGGTTGCTAATCTTTTATAAGTTAGAATTTGTAAGAAAAAATAATAGGAGGGCAATTCATTGTCCTCCTTTTACAATAAAAATTGATACCTTGAAGCTTAATTAAATAGGTGTATATTTGTAAATGATATAAATTCATTCAAAAAATACTACGGTCTATTTAAAGTATTACAACTGTAAAATTATTCATGATGATCAGATTATCTAAAGTTTATCTTTTCTTTCTTAGTATGGTGGTTTTTACCCCATCACTTACTGGGCAAACTTATAAAGAAGAAAATAAAAAAATTGATGGGAACAATGTGGTGCTGAAAGGGGAAAATGTTAATCCTGAAGTTTTATCCAATTTTGGAATATTTGCCACGCCCAACCCCAAAAACGCTACGGTTCAAGGAAATTCTGTTTTTGTGAGACAGATTGGTGATTTTAATACTGCAAGTGTACAGACTAAGACCAACGCAAGTGAAATTAATCTGTTGCAAAATGGCAATAGTAACCATACGCAACTGGACTATACTGCTAATACAGCTATAGCTGATTTGGTCCAAAATGGGGATTATAACCAAATCACTGACTTTGTAAATGACCCGAATGCCGATATTTCTTTAGATCTCGTACAGGAAGGAAGCAACTTGAACTTTGAACGAAACGGTGTTAATGAATTGACCAAATCAATAAAGTTTAAACAAACGGAAGCCTCTCCGACCATTATAGTTCGAAGTTATTTTTAAGAAAAATACTTCACTTTGAAAGAAAAAAAAACATTTGAACACGTAGTGACTTTTCTAATTCTGCTAATTAGTGCTGTCATTAATGCCCAGTTCTACAATAAAGATTATGTGGGTAAAATTTATGTAAAACAGGATAGTGAATTCTTCACCTTTACGGCAACAGCAGAGAACCTTACTCCAGTAGATGTAAATTTGAAATATGATTTTATTATTTATAAAGTAGATACCGCAAAAAATACATCAAAAAATAATCAGGAAAATCTCTTTTTTTTAAAAGGGAATGATAAAGTAGCGTTAGCCTCAACAACTATAAGTTATAATGAACAAGGAAAAATAACCTTGGTTTTAATAATATATGATAATGATGGAAAACCTGTAGGTCAGGACAGAATTGAATTAAATTCTGATGGAAATAATCAATCGGTTCCAAGAGACAATCAAGTGGAAGCTGAAAATTCAGATCAGGCCTTACCTCAGGATGGGATTATTTTGGATGGACTGGTTTTGGAAAAAACCATTACTAAAGCCGGACGTGATTTTTATAAATATTTTTACGCAGAATATTATAACAGACAAATAAGAACGAAAAAAAATATATTCATTGAAGAAGTTCCAGGCAGATTTCGAAACACGAGAATTTCGGTGTCAATCGACGGCCAATTACTTTGGCAATTTTTTTCGCAGCCTAATAAATCTTTTCTACAAAGTATGGCAACTACAGCATTAGATAAATGTATTTTGTATCTTCAACAACTACAACAACAAAAGACAAATTCAATAACACACTATTGAAATGAAAATATTTAAAGTTCCCTTTTTAGCCCTTGCTCTATTTTTTTGGAGTTCTATAAGTTTTGCGCAACAATTTTCATACACACCGTTAAACCCTGCATTTGGAGGAGACACTTTTAATTATAATTGGCTGCTAAGTTCTGCAACTTCGCAAAATAAACTTACAGCACCTGTTAATCCTAGAGACCAACTATCTGAATTGGAACAATTCGGCTCAAACTTAAATCGACAATTACTTAGTCAGATTTCACGTATTCTTTTACAACAGCAGTTAGGTGGCTTAGGAAATTTTGATCAAGAAGGCACCTTTACCTACGGTACTTTGAATGTTGAGATTTATCAATCCGATGAAGGATTGGTCATAAATATTTTGGATACATCCAATGGCGAAGAAACCCAGGTTATTGTCCCAAATTAAATATATTTCATGAAAATAATTTACAAAGCTATACCATTTCTGGTAACTTTATTTTTATCCTCTTGCTCGGCATATTTTAATCAACCGATGTTCCAGGAACCTTCCAGGACCGGCGAATTGTCTAAATCTACAAACAAACTTTTGGATTTACCACCTGCTGCACAACCTGTTGAAGTTGCTGTCTATAATTTTAGCGATCAGACCGGTCAATATAAGGCAGTAGAGTTGGGAAGTACATTTAGTACTGCAGTTTCACAAGGAGGAACTACAATGTTGATAAAAGCTTTAGAGGATTCGGGCTGGTTCATTCCAATTGAGAGAGAGAATTTAAATAATTTATCCACGGAAAGAAATATTATCCGAAATACGAAACAGGAATATGTTAAAAACCTAAATCCAAACGAACCGCCGTTGCCACCATTATTATATGCTGGTTTATTGTTGGAAGGGGGGGTGATTTCTTACGATACCAATATTATAACTGGGGGAATAGGAGCGAGATATTTTGGCTTGGGCGGTTCCGCAAAATATAGACAGGACCGAATTACCGTCTACTTAAGGGCAGTTTCCACCAGTAATGGCGAAATCTTAAAAACGGTTTACGTTTCAAAAACTATCCTTTCGCAGGCTATCGACGCTAGCTTTTTCCGCTTCGTTAAATTTCAACGATTATTGGAAGCAGAGACAGGGGTAACTCAGAACGAACCCGTGCAATTGGCCATGAAGGATGCCATTGAGAAGGCCGTTCATGACCTGATTATTGAAGGTATTCAAAAACAATTCTGGAGCTCACAAGGTGGAAAGGAAGTAAATGATCAACTAGTTGCTGAATATATAGCTGAAAAGGAAACGGATGAATCAACACTGCTGTTTGATAGATTACAAGTGGGAAGGGATGCACAAAATACTTTAGGAATTTCATTAGGGGGCAATTTACCTGATAATGATTATTCAACCCAAGAGCTGGGATTTTTGGGAAGTTTGGAGTATGGAAGGCATTTTGGACGATTTTTTAACGTGAATTTAAAAACATCGGTTTTTAGAATTGATAATGGTAGACAGTATAGAAATGTTTTTGCAAGTGCAGACATTAATGGGCAATTCGCATTACTTCCAAATGATAAGCTCACGCCTTTTGTTTATGCAGGTTCTGGTGTAATTATTAGTTTGTTGGATCCGAAAAATGACAATGCCTTTGATACCGGTGAACCATTTTTTAAGGTTCAGTACGGAGTGGGCCTAGAATATTTTATTTCGAAAAAAGTAGGAGTAAAATTATTCGGTGAACATAACCTTGTTTTTACCGATAAGTTAGAGAAAGCCGTCCAAGGTAAGAGGAACGATTTTTATTTTAATTTTGGGGTGGGCGTAAATTATTATTTTAAACTATAAAAAATTTAATAATATAAGACAATGAAAAAATTGATAACCTTATTTTCTGTATGTCTATTTCTTTTACATATCAGTTGTAGTGAAGACACGATAGATGTTGTGTTGATGGGAAATCTTTCCGGAAAGGTTACAGACAAATTAACAGGGGTACCGTTGGAAAATGTGAAAATAACAACAAATCCAGCATCTACGACCGTTTTCACGGATTCAATAGGGAGGTTTAGAATTAATAATATACCAGTAGATGATTATTCCGTCCAAGCTGAATTGAGTGGTTATGCCGCAGGTTTTGAAGCTACGGCCGTTACTGAAGGCCAGACTGCCGCAGTTTCTTTTGAGCTCTCCTTAGCTAATTCTGATAACAATCCACCCACTATTCCAATTTTGATATCACCCGAAGATGGCGCGGTAGATTTGCCTCTGGAAGTACAATTCATTTGGGAAGCCTCCGATCCAGAAGATGATGAGCTTTCTTATACGCTAGATTTGCGAAATGGAAGCACTGATGAAGTTCAAGTTTTTGAAGTAGGCCAGGATACTACCTTTACGGTAAGCAATCTTCAATTGGCCACGAAATATTTTTGGCAAGTTACGGTCACCGATGAAACAAATGATCCTGTGAGTTCGCTTATTAGTGAATTTAAAACGCTTACATTGCCTGACAATCCATATATTTTTGTAAAGGAAAAAAATGGAAGTCTTGTTATATTTTCAGGGGCACAGGATACGGTAACTGGAGGAAATACCACACCGGATTTCAATGTTCTGCAGCTAACCAGTGATAACACAAATAGTTTTAGACCTCGAAAAAGCAACATTCTTAAAAGAATTGCCTTTTTGCGCAATTCCGGGGGGAATACGAATATTTTTACAATGAATTATGACGGAACAGATGTTAGACAAATAACCAGTCAAAGACCTTTAGCTGGGTTCAGAACTGAAGAATTAGATTTTACTTGGGCTAAAAATGATAGTAAACTATATTATCCATATTTTGATAAATTATATTCTGTAAATTCGGATGGGAGCGGATTTATGTTAGAATACACCACAAGTGATGGTGCCTTTATTTCAGAAGTCGCCGTTCCGGAATTTGATGACAATTTAGTGTTGTTAAAAACGAATAACCCAAGCGGATATGACGTACGTATTTATACGGCAAGAATTGATACGGATACAGAGGAAACCATTATTCTGGAAAATGTAAGTGGCGCGGCCGGAGGAATTGACATTACGTCAAATGCCGATAGTGTTGTATACACCTGGGATAAAAGTGGAAATCAAAATTCCTCCTATAAAATTTCTGAAAGCAGAATATTTCTTTTTACAATAGGAAGCGGAAATCCTCCCATGGAATTGGACACAAACGCCATTCCTGGCGAAAATGATTTGGATGTCAAATATTCCCCCTCCGAAGGTGGCGTAATATTTACACGGGTCAAAAGTAACTTTGGAGCGGATCCAGCTATCTATTCATTTTCATTTGACCAAAATCAGGAGGATCAATTATTATTTACTAAAGCATTTATGCCCGACTGGCAATAATTCGCTAAAAAATTCAAATCACTAAAGCCCACCTTTGTGGGCTTTTTTTTAATCCGTACTTTTGCAACTTAATCAATTTCAATGAGCAAAGAAATTTCAAAAAGGTATGCCCAACGTGGCGTTTCTGCAGGAAAGGAAGACGTACACAATGCTATTAAAAATGTGGACAAAGGTCTTTTCCCAAAAGCATTTTGCAAAATTGTTCCGGATTTTTTGACGGGTGATGAAAAGCATTGCCTTATCATGCACGCTGATGGAGCCGGTACAAAATCTTCACTTGCTTATACTTATTGGAAGGAAACAGGTGATATTTCGGTTTGGAAAGGTATTGCTCAAGATGCCCTAATAATGAATATCGATGATTTGCTATGCGTCGGTGCTGTCGATAATATTATGCTATCATCAACTATTGGCAGGAACAAAAACTTAATTTCCGGAGAAGTCATCTCGGAAATAATAAATGGTACGGAGGAATTGATTTCGGAAATGAAACAATTTGGCGTAACCATTCATTCCACAGGAGGGGAAACGGCAGATGTTGGTGACCTGGTTAGAACCATTATAGTAGATTCCACGGTTACTGCCCGTATGAAACGTTCAGATGTTATTGATAACCGAAATATTAAACCAGGTGATGTTATTGTGGGTTTAGCCTCTTTCGGACAGGCTTCTTATGAAAGGGAATTTAATGGGGGCATGGGCAGCAATGGCCTCACTTCAGCAAGACATGATGTTTTCCAAAAATATTTGGCCGAAAAATATCCCGAAAGCTTTGACGCTTCCATGAATAATGATTTGGTTTATTCGGGATCAAAAATGCTCACGGATACTGTGGAAAATAGTCCGTTGAATGCTGGAAAATTAGTGCTTTCGCCAACAAGAACTTACGCACCAATTATTAAGGAAGTGCTTTCCATATTTTCTAATAAGGATATTCATGGAATGGTTCACTGCAGTGGTGGGGCGCAGACAAAGATTCTTCATTTTATTGAAAACCTGCATATCATAAAAAATAATCTGTTTCAAATTCCACCACTTTTTAAGCTAATTCAATCAGAGAGCGGAACAGATTGGAAGGAAATGTACCAAGTTTTCAATATGGGCCATCGAATGGAACTTTATGTACCCGAAGAGATTGCACAAACTATTATCAATATTTCGAAATCCTTCAATGTTGAAGCAAAAATTATAGGCAGGGTAGAAGCTTCAGAAACTAAAAAATTGACCATCACTACGGAAATGGGAAGTTTTGAATATTAAATGTGGTAAGCAATATATAACTCGATTTTAACCTATCTGAATGCCTTGCACTTGGCTTTATAAAAAGGGAAAATTTCCATATTTACCACAGTTTTCATTCTTTAAAAAAGTGTAAATTTGCACCCATTACAAAAACAATATGTTAGACAGGCTTCAAATTATAAAACAACGTTTTGACGAGGTAAGTGACCTAATTATTCAACCAGATATTATCAGTGACCAAAAACGGTATATCCAGTTAAATAAAGAATATAAAGACCTTCGAATTTTGATGGAAAAGCGCTCGGAATTTATGGAGCTTACCGATAATATAAACGAAGCTGAAGAAATTATTGCAGACGGAAGCGACGTTGAAATGATTGAAATGGCGAAATTGCAATTGGAAGAGGCCAAAGTACGTTTGCCAAAATTAGAAGAAGAAATTAAATTCCTGTTGGTACCTAAAGATCCCGAGGATGCGAAAAATGCGGTAATGGAAATTAGGGCGGGAACCGGTGGTGACGAAGCCAGTATCTTTGCTGGCGATCTTTTCCGAATGTACACTAAATATTGCGAGAGCAAAGGTTGGAAAACTAATGTGATTGATTTTAATGAAGGAACTAGTGGCGGCTTTAAAGAAGTGCAAATTGAGATAGAAGGCGAAGATGTTTATGGCACACTTAAGTTTGAGGCAGGCGTACACCGCGTACAGCGAGTTCCGCAGACCGAAACCCAGGGCCGCGTTCATACCAGTGCCGCAACGGTAATGGTGTTTCCGGAAGCTGAAGAATTTGATATTGAAGTGAATCCAAAGGATGTAAGAGTAGATTTTTTCTGTTCATCGGGTCCAGGTGGTCAATCGGTAAACACTACTTACTCAGCGGTGCGTTTAACCCATATTCCCACGGGAATTGTGGCACAGTGCCAAGATCAAAAGTCACAACACAAAAATAAGGAGAAAGCATTTAGAGTACTTCGATCCCGATTGTATGATCTTGAACTTGCCAAAAAGCAGGCAGAAGATGCTCTTAAGCGGGGATCGATGGTGACGAGTGGAGATAGGAGCGCAAAAATTAGAACCTATAATTATCCGCAGGGCCGGGTGACGGATCATCGAATTAACCTTACGCTCTACAATTTGGGGAATATTATGAACGGTGACGTTCAAGAAATAATAAATGAACTTCAATTAGTGAGCAACACCGAAAAATTAAAGGAAACGGGCGAAACTTTTTAATCTCAATTCCTTCTGAAACAATCTTATCATGACTATTGAAAATTTAATTTCAGAAATTAGGAAAAAAAACTCCTTTCTCTGCGTTGGTCTCGATGTTGATCTCGATAAAATTCCTCCCTTTCTGTTAATGGAAGATGATCCAATTTTTTCATTCAACAAAGCAATAATTGATGCGACGCATACTTTCACGGTTGCTTATAAACCTAATACGGCTTTTTATGAGGCATATGGCATAAAAGGCTGGAAGGCATTGGAAAAAACAATAAAATATTTAAACACAGCCTATCCCGAAATTTTCACAATAGCCGATGCAAAACGAGGCGATATCGGCAACACGTCCACTAGATATGCTAAAGCTTTTTTTGATGATTTGGGATTCGATTCCGTAACCGTCGCACCTTATATGGGAAGAGACTCTGTGGAACCTTTTCTCGCTTTTGAAAATAAACATACTATTTTATTGGCACTTACCTCAAATGAAGGTGCTGCAGATTTCCAAACCTTAAAAAACGGGAAAGAAGATTTCTATAAACAAGTTTTACGGATTTCCAAAACTTGGAAAAATTCGGAAAATCTTATGTATGTGGCTGGTGCCACTAAGGCTGAATATCTTGCGGAAATTCGGGAGTTGGTCCCCCACAATTTTTTATTGGTTCCAGGTATTGGCGCCCAAGGCGGAAATTTGAAAGAAGTGTGCAAATATGGTCTGACGGAAAATGTTGGTCTCTTAATAAATTCTTCTCGGTCTATTATTTATGCTTCAAATAATTCTGATTTTGCGGAAGCAGCTGCTAACGAAGCAGCCAAAATGCAACTTGAAATGAAAGCTATTCTCAATGGAATTCATTGATCAAATAGGTAGACGGATTGATTTAAATAAAACGCCTTCAAGAATTGTTTCCTTAGTTCCCTCACAAACCGAGTTAATAGTAACTCTTGGTTTGGAAACCCAACTTGTGGGAATCACGAAATTCTGCGTACACCCCTCGCACTTACGAGCTGAGAAAACGATTGTTGGAGGTACAAAAAAAGTTAATTATGAGAAAATAAAAGCGCTACAGCCGGATGTGATTATATGTAACAAGGAGGAGAATACCCGCGAAATGGTACTTCGTTTAGAAACCATTGCTCCTGTTTGGGTTAGCGATATTTCTTCCATTTCCCAGAGTAATGAGATGATTGAAAAGCTTGGGACACTTTTTGGAAAAAAGAGACAGGCATTAAATTTAATTTCAAAGATTGAAACGGAATTAAATGATTTTCAAATTTATATGAAATTGGTTCCAAGGAAAAAGGTGATTTATACAATCTGGAAAGATCCCTTTATGGCCGCTGGTAGAAATACTTTTATAAACACTCTTCTCGAATTGAATAATTTCGAAAATTGCATAATTGAGGAAAACTCCCGCTATCCCATCATCTCATTGAATGAAATGGACCGTGCCGAATTGGTTCTTCTCTCCACAGAACCTTATCCTTTTAATAAGCACCATGTTGTAGCTTTGCAAAATGAAATCAGAAGAAAAGTACGGTTAGTAAATGGCGAGTACTTTAGTTGGTATGGCAGCAGACTGTTATTCGCTTTTGATTATTTCAGAAGCCTTCACCAAGTTTAGGATTATTTATCGCCTCGCCGAAGTGTTAAATATTTAATTTCCTGATAAAGTTTATCTGCCTGATTATGAATTTTATCGCTTTGTTCCGTATCCCTTAAAGCTATTTCGAAAGATCTCCTCATTAAAAAGGTGTATCTCTCTTTCAATTTTTCTATTCTACTTTTCTTTCTGAACCAGTGCATCATTTCTCTTTCGCTTGTAATAACAAATATACTTTTGAAATACCGAAGTAATTATTAACGTCAGGTTAATGGAGTCTTAAAACTATAAAAAATGCTTTCTACCAAAGTGAAATTTAATTGCTAATCCTGAAGAGCGAAAACTTGTTTTAATAGCGGAGTGGTCCGGGCAGATATATTATTCCGAATTTGTTTTTCCTCTATGCTTATCATTTTATATACACCTTTGAGTGCTTCATTGGTTACGTAATCCGTAAGATCTGGATTTACTCTTGTTACAAAGGGTACAGAATTGTATTTTGTAATAATGTTGCTCCAAATTTGGTCCGCACCCACTTTTGAGAATGAAGTTTTAATAACGGGATTAAATTTAGAGTATAGAGCATTCGTAGTTCGCTGCTCTAAATATTGTGTAGCAGCATTGTCTGCTCCTAAAAGTATATTTTTTGCATCTGTAAATGTTATTTCTTTAACCGCATTCACAAATATTGGGGTTGCCTCTCTCACGGCATCTTCCGCCGCACGGTTCAAAACTTTCAAACCTTCATCGGCTAAACTTCCTAAGCCAATATCACGCAGAGTTTGATCTACTTTCTGTAATTCTTGGGGCAGTGTTATTTTAACTAATTGGTTTTTGTAAAAACCATCCTTCTGGGTGAGCTTTGTCACTTGCTTATCAATTCCCAAATCTAACGCTTGCCTTAAACCTTTTGCAATGGTATTGGTATCAATTCCAATTCCTGATTGATTGGGAAGTGTGTCTACCACATGTTGCAATTCGGCACAGGAAATAAGCGCAAATGTGGTGCAAAGAAGTAATATTTTTTTAAACCGCATATATTTTATGTTTATCATTTTTCAAATATAAAAAAGGCCCTACGATATCGAAGGGCCTTTTCTGTAAAAATATTTTTGGCTATTTATTTAAGCACTTTAACCGTCTTTGAAGAATCTCCGATAGTTACTTTAACTAGATAAGATCCAGAAGCTAGGTTCCCCATGTTGATTGCTGGTGAAATTTTTCCAGGGTTTTCTTGAAGAACAACTTTTCCTAATAAATCATAAACAGTAACATTGTCAACAGCAGTACTTGACTTAATGTTCAACATATCCTTTACTGGGTTCGGATAAACTGAGAATTTAGCTGCCGAGAATTCATCAACACCTACAGTTGTAATGTCACCATTATAAAGGGTTACGTCATCTATGTACATTTCATTATGGGCAGTTGCTGAATAGAAGTCCAAACCTGCCAATTCAATAAACACTTGCGTGTTAAATGCAAATGGATGTGCAAAAAAGAATTGAACATCATCAATGTACATATCCCAAGTTTCATTGTCAAGATCATAAACGCAATCCACTTTAAACCATTGATCCTCTGGATATGTAAAAGAAGCTGCTGATAGTGTACATTCCTGACCTGCTGGACTTTGGTCAATGGTACCGATACCGCCAGATGCACCGTCACAGTTAAAGAATATATTACCACCCATTAAGGCTTGTACCCACGCGGAACCTTCAGGAGTTAACGCAGCTTGCATGTTGAAATATCCTCCCTTTCCGGCAGGAATATATGCGTGAAATTGAATTGAATAGATGCCACTTGTTGGGGCTGAAGGCACCAAAAGCATTAAATCGGTGGCGAGGTTTCCAGGAATTAGAATAGATTGTAAACCGGAAAGAGCTTCATCATCTACAACGTTTGCCTCATCGGCACCGCCATCAACACCACTCCATGTTCTCCAATGTGGAGATTGAGCTGAAATACCTCCTAAATTATATGATTCAATGTCATCATATAGCTCCTGTTGAGCATTTGATGTAAAACTAAATGCTCCTAAAAGAAGCGCTACTAGGTAAACTTTTTTCATAATTTTAATTTTATAATGTTTAATATTAAAGAATCTACTATTTTAAAGAAAAAAGGCTCTTCGACCGAAGAGCCTTTTATCAAAAGCTTTATGAAATTTTTATTTCAATACTTTAACTGTTTTTGAAGAATCTCCGATGGTCACTTTAACTAAGTAAGATCCAGAAGCCAGATTGCTCATGTTGATTGCTGGAGAAATTTTTCCAGGGTTCTCTTGAAGAACTACTTTTCCTAATATATCGTAAACAGTTACATTGTCAACAGCAGTGCTAGACTTAATGTTCAACATATCTTTCACTGGGTTTGGATATACGGAAAATTTGTCAGCTGAAAAATCATTCACGCCTGCAGTCGTGATATCACCACTATAAAAAGTAACGTTATCTATAAACATTTCATTCGCAGCACTTGCAGAATAGAAATCTAATCCGGCTAATTCAATAAATACTTGAGGGCCAAATGCGAATGGGTAATCAAATACAAATTGAATATCGTCAATATACATATCCCATGCCTGACCATCGATGTCATACACACAAGTAACTTTGAACCACTGATCTTCAGGATAGGTAAAGGCTGCATCACCGGCTACAGGCACACAATCAATTGCGCCAGAAACGCTTCCAATTCCCCCAGAGTTACCATCGCAGTTAAAATAAACGTTACCACCCATTAATGCTTGAACCCAAGCACTTCCTTCAGGAGTAACTGCGGCCTGCATATTAAAATACCCAGCTTTCCCAGCAGGAATATAAGAATAAAATTCAATGGAGTAGACTCCGCTAGTTGGTGCAGAAGGTACCAAGGCAATTAAATCTGTTAATGTGTTTCCTGGAATAAGAAGTGATTGTAATCCAGAAAAAGATTCGTCATCAACAACGTTTCCATCGTCAGACCCACCGTCAACCCCACTCCAAGTTCTCCACTGCGGAGACTGGGCAGATATTGGGCCTAGGTTATAAGATTCGAAATCATCTACAAGCTCAACTTGAGCATTAGATGAAAAACTAAATGCACCTAAAACTAGTGCTAAAATGTAAATTTTTTTCATAATGTTAAAATTTTAATTGTTTAATATTGATGACGCAAGATACAAAAATATTGAATGAACGCAACACTTTTCTAAATTTTTTGTGATATCAATATTCACCGAAAGTGTTATGTTCGTTGCGTTTTAACTAAATTTGCAATTAATAAAATTAAGCATAACAATCATGCAACAGATAAATCCCTACAAACCAAAACATAAAGTACGCATTGTTACTGCCGCCTCTCTTTTTGATGGCCACGACGCTGCCATCAATATTATGCGAAGAATTATTCAATCCACTGGTGTTGAAGTTATTCACTTAGGTCATGATAGAAGTGTGGAGGAGGTTGTAAATACTGCCATTCAGGAAGATGCCAATGCCATTGCCCTCACCTCATATCAAGGTGGGCATAATGAATATTTTAAGTATATGTATGATCTTTTGAAGGAAAGAGGTGCGGGACATATTAAGATTTTTGGCGGCGGCGGCGGAGTAATTCTTCCTTCAGAAATAGAAGAATTAATGGCATATGGCATAACAAGAATATACGCTCCCGATGATGGAAGGGAAATGGGCCTGCAAGGAATGATCAATGACTTGGTGGAACAGTCCGATTTTGCTATTGGAAATTCCCTTAATGGAGAACTAGAAAATCTATCGCAAAGAAGTAGTGGTGCAATTGCTCGGATAATTTCTTCAGCTGAAAATTTTCCTGAGGTTGCTAAGGATACCCTTGAGAAAATTCACATTAAAAACAAAAAAAACAAGACACCGATTCTTGGAATAACCGGCACCGGAGGGGCAGGAAAATCCTCATTGGTTGATGAATTGGTGCGCAGATTTCTAATTGATTTCCCGCAAAAAACAATAGGCATAATTTCAGTAGATCCTTCTAAAAGAAAAACTGGGGGCGCATTGTTGGGCGATCGCATTCGAATGAACGCTATAAACTCCCCAAGGGTATATATGCGCAGTTTGGCCACCAGACAAAGCAATCTTGCACTTTCAAAATATGTTTCTGAGGCCATACAAGTTCTCAAGGCGGCGGAATTTGATCTTATAATATTGGAAACTTCCGGAATAGGCCAAAGTGATACGGAGATATTAGAGCACAGTGACATTTCCTTATACGTAATGACTCCAGAATTTGGCGCAGCTACCCAACTTGAAAAAATTGATATGCTAGATTTCGCGGATTTGGTGGCTATCAACAAATTTGATAAACGTGGTTCTTTGGATGCTTTGCGCGACGTAAAAAAACAATATGTAAGAAACCATTTGCTTTGGGACACGCCACAAGACCAACTGCCCGTTTACGGTACCATTGCTTCTCAGTTCAATGATCCCGGGATGAACAAACTCTATAAGGCGGTAATGGAAAAAATTGTTGAAAAAACCCGGGCTGATCTAAGCAGTGATCTTCACATTCCAGAAGAAATGGGTGAAAAGGTTTTTGTTATTCCACCATCACGCACGCGTTATCTTTCTGAAATTGCAGAGAATAATCGTAATTATGATAAAGATACTTTAGATCAAGCGGAAGTAGCCCAAAAATTATACGGTATCTTTAAAACAATAGAATCCGTATCCGGCAAAAAAATTAATATTGATAAAGGCGGAATTGTATCAGAATCCATCGCCAATTCTGAAAAAAATGAGGATTTGTTAAAATTGCTGCTAGCTGAATTTGATCGCGAAAAGCTTAATTTGAATCCCTATAACTGGGAGGTTATAATTGGCTGGGAAGAAAAAGTAGCAAAATATAAAAATCCAATTTATACCTTTAAGGTTCGGGCAAAGGAAATAAATATACAAACCCACACGGAATCGCTCTCACATACACAAATCCCGAAAGTTTCATTGCCAAAATACAAGGCTTGGGGTGATATTTTATGGTGGTGTTTGCAGGAAAATGTACCGGGAGAATTTCCGTATACTTCCGGACTTTATCCTTTCAAAAGAACTGGCGAGGACCCTGCGCGAATGTTTGCGGGGGAAGGTGGTCCGGAACGCACTAACCGTCGTTTTCATTACGTAAGTTTAGGATTGCCGGCAAAAAGACTTTCCACCGCATTTGACAGTGTTACTTTATATGGCAATGATCCCGATGTTCGGCCTGATATTTATGGTAAAATCGGAAATGCAGGTGTTTCAATCTGCTGCTTGGATGATGCCAAAAAATTATATTCCGGTTTTGATTTAAGTCATCCCATGACCTCTGTGAGTATGACCATTAATGGCCCTGCGCCTATGCTGCTCGGCTTTTTTATGAATGCAGCTATTGACCAAAATTGTGAGAAATATATAATTGAGCATAACCTCGAAAAGGAAGTTGAAGAAAAAATTAGTAATATTTACAAGAAGAAAGGTATTGAACGTCCTAAATATTTTGGCGATTTACCGCAGAGCAATAATGGCTTGGGGCTAATGTTGCTTGGAGTGACGGGCGATCAAGTTTTGGACGAATCTATTTATAATACCATAAAATTTGAAACCCTACAGCAAGTTCGTGGCACTGTTCAAGCAGATATTCTGAAGGAAGACCAGGCCCAAAATACTTGCATATTTTCTACTGAATTTGCGCTACGTTTGATGGGTGATGTACAGGAATATTTTATTCAAAACAAGATTCGGAATTTTTATTCTGTTTCCATCAGCGGTTACCACATTGCTGAAGCCGGCGCAAATCCTATAACTCAACTTGCGTTTACGCTGGCCAATGGTTTCACATATGTGGAATATTATTTGAGCCGCGGGATGGATATTAATGAGTTTGGACCAAATTTATCCTTTTTCTTCAGTAACGGAATAGATCCGGAATATGCAGTAATTGGTCGGGTAGCTAGGAAAATATGGGCAAAGGCCTTAAAAAATAAGTATGGCGCAAATTCTCGGGCGCAAATGTTGAAGTACCATATCCAAACTTCTGGACGGTCACTCCATGCCCAAGAAATTGATTTTAATGATATTCGAACAACGCTCCAGGCCTTGTATGCTATATATGATAATTGCAACTCTTTGCATACCAATGCTTATGATGAAGCCATAACTACACCCACGGAGGAAAGTGTTCGTCGGGCAATGGCTATCCAATTAATTATCAATAAGGAACTCGGTCTGGCTAAAAATGAAAATCCCATCCAAGGTTCTTTTATTATCGAGGAATTAACGGACTTGGTGGAAGAGGCGGTATTGAAGGAGTTTGATAATATTACGGAACGCGGCGGAGTATTAGGAGCAATGGAAACCATGTATCAACGCAGTAAAATCCAGGAGGAGAGTCTTTACTATGAAACTTTAAAACACAATGGAGATTTTCCTATTATTGGTGTAAATACTTTTTTAAGCAGTAAAGGATCCCCCACTGTACTTCCCGCTCAAGTTATTCGTGCAACGGAAGAAGAAAAAAAGGTTCAGATCCGAACTCTGAATAACCTTCAGAAAATGTATGGAGAGGAGGCAGTAGCTTCCCTTAGTAAAGTTAAAGATGCAGCGGTGCATAATGAAAATATTTTCGAAGTGCTCATGGAGGCTACAAAAGTTTGCTCATTGGGACAAATCACGGAAGGTTTATTTGAAGTTGGTGGACAATACAGACGAAATATGTAAAAAGTAGAAAAACAATTTTCAAACACGACAAAAATTCGTATATTTGTGTCAAATGTCGTGATTATGAAAAATTTTTCCTCACATACCGAAGTTAATTTATCAAAAGAGCCCGAGGTTTTTTATCTTATCGACAATCCGTTTGATAGAATTGTAAGTGTGCTTGGAGGTACAAGTCAGGTGGGTCAAGTGGTAAATAGTGATATAGATTTAATTACGGTAACCCGAAAAGGGTTGCCAAAAAGTGTTGTATATTCCCTTTGTGAGGTGTTGGGTATTTCCATGGAAAAACTGAGCGATCTTCTTCATATTTCTCACCGGACCTTGCAGCGTAAGGCAGATGATGATTTGTTATCCGTATCCAGCACGGAACAGGTTTTTGAAATTGCGGATGTAGTATCAAAAGGTATTGAAGCGTTCGATACACTTGAAACTTTTAGAAGTTGGCTACACTCTACGCCTTATATTTTTAATGGCCAAAAGCCATTGGATTTTCTAGACACTAGATTTGGTATTCAATATGTCAAAAATATTATCGGGCGTATAGCGCACGGAATTCCTTCTTAATTGTGCGCATTTATCGGATTTCCAAAAATCAGTATATCAATGACTTGTCGGGAGAAGGTTCCCGGTTGTACGGGGGTCGCTGGAATCATATTGGGGAGGCGATGCTGTATTTTTCCCAGAATCTTTCCTTGAGTTTGCTTGAAATATTAGTGCATGTGGATTATCCTAGGCTACCCTTGGACTATTCTTTTTTAGAGGTTGAGATTCCCGATAATTCAATTAAAAATATTCAATCAATAGAATTCATTGAACCCAAATGGAGTACTGAAGCTGCTGTTAACCAACTTCAATTATTGGGATCCAATTGGCTTAAAAAAAATGAAAGCTTAGCAATGAAAATACCATCGGCGGTATTGCAGCCTGAAAATAATTTCTTGATCAACCCTATGCACAAGGATTTCCAAAAATTAAAGGTTATTAAATCTGGTAAATTGGATTTGGACCCTCGTTTATTTCGAAAATAAAAGAAGAGATGGCTATCCGTATTAAAATTTTTGATAAAATTTTATAGAAATTCACTTAAAATTCTGGACAAAACCTAAAGTGTTAACCCCCAAGTATGTTGCAATTTTCTAAACTTTTTCAATTCTTTTCTGAGCAAGGGTAAAAAATCCTTTCCATTGCTATTTACCCGTTCCAACCGTTCGCAATTTTTGTAGAGCAAGTTTGACAGCCGTTGGACCGAAGCAATGTATTTATGCTTTTCTTCCGAATAATGCTGATTTTCTGCCTTAAGAATCTGTGGGCCCAAAGATATGGATTGCTGCACCAAATCACCTGTGAAATAAATATTGGGATCTTCTTTCCCATTTTTTTGAAGTGATGCAATATCATGGCTAATATAATGAGCAATATGCCTGGCCAATGAAAATATTTCTAAGGATTTGTTATAAACAGCGGAATGTTGATGGTTTCCGAACGAGCGGGATGACATTTTATTTTTTTTTAAGCGTATCAAATTTAACTACAACATGGATTTATTCACAATTGATATTAAGGTTATATCATATATTTGCTTTAAATATTAATCAATATCTTATTAAATCTTTAATATGAGCATAGATTCCCTCAACTGGAAAATTCTCCATTGTCTCCAAAAAAATGCCCGGCAACCCAATACGGAAATAGGAAGAGAGGTGGGTATGAGCTCTCCCGCCGTTTCGGAAAGAATAAAAAAAATGGAAGATTCGGGTGTCATCAATGGTTATTTTACAGCTGTTTCGCCTTTTGAGGCGGGCTATCAGTTTAAAGCCATTATTACACTTCGGGCCTTTATGGGAAAATTAAAACCCTTTTTGGAAATTGTAAAAACCTATGACGAAGTGTTAAACTGTTATCGAATAACGGGAAATGAAAATATTGTAATGGAGGTAGTCCTTAAAAATCAGAAGCATCTAGAAGCATTCATAGATCAGTTGATTATTTATGGCGAAACAAAAACGCAAATTGTCCTTTCACACGTGGTAAAAAATAATGCATTGAAGCCGCTGAAATAATAAATTCATCTTGTTAAAACTGTAATAATTGGATTTGTTTTAAGACTAGTCTTTTCCTTTCAGCCTATTTTTGGAGAAAATTTTTAAATAATATATCCAAATGAAAAAATATACTTTCCATTTTCTAATTGTCACGCTTCTCTCAGCATTATTAGGTTTTACCGGTTTGGAATTTCCCGGAGATACGGCCGTTAGGCTTCTGTGTCTCTTCGCAGGAATAGGTTTAATGATTTCTTGTTTGGATGCTATAATCATTAGTCGCAAACAAAGAAAAATCAAAAAGAAATCAGAATTTGAGGGGTGATTTAAATATTCTTAGTTTCAGATTTTTTCAAAAGATAATAAAGCCAAATGGTTAAGACCGCTACTAACAATAGGAAAAAGGACATAACCGTCCAAGTATGGAAATAACCGAAACTGTCCACTAAATTCATTCCCCCGTTGTGGCCAATCAAATGTGCAATACTGAAGCTCATACTATAAAAAGCCATATAACTACCTTTTCTTCCTTTGGGAGCCATTTCTAAAGCTAGCGCGTTCGAAAATGGAAATCCTATCATTTCGCCAAGTGTCATCAAAAGCATTCCGATTACTAATACGCCGGTCCAACTGGTAAAATTCAACACCAAAAAGCTAAGGCCCAAAAAGAAAATTCCCCAAAATGTGGCCATGGTTTTGGAAATTTTCTTGCGGTCGAGCCAGCCTATAAGTGGCATTTCAAAAATTACAATAGTTGCCCCATTTAGAAATAATAGCCATCCAATAATATCTTCCGAAAGAAAATGAGCTTTTTCATAATAAACCGGCAAAACCGAAAAATATTGAACGAAAGCCAAACTATTGGCTACCATTATAATGAAGAAAAGAATAAAAAGTTTATTCAAATAGGGTGGAATTCCTTCTTTAATGGCTATGGTTTTTTCACCCATTTCTTTTTGAGGCTTTGGTCTTAAGAGTATAAAAACGCCAATGGAGGCAAGGATACATGTTATGCCATCAATCCAAAACAGGGATGTATAATTAATGTGTGCAATAATCAATCCTCCAACTAACGGTCCAACCGAAAATCCGAGGTTTATAGCCAAACGGATTAGGGTTATGCTCCTTGTTGTGTTTCCCGGTTTACTATAAGTATCGGCGGCCACAAAAATTGCGGGTCTACCCGCATCGGCCATCATTGTTAATATAAAAATCCCGATGCAGAACCCATAAAATGAATTTATGAATTGAAGCAGGATAAAACCAATTCCCCCTAAAAACAAACTGCCGAGTATGACTTTATAAAAGCCAATGGTATCGGTAAGTTTTCCTCCAATAAAAGTTCCGAACAAGGAGCCCAAACCGAAACAGGACATAATCCAGCCCACTTGGGGCAGGGTGAATCCTTCAACATTAATTAAATACAGGGAAAGAAACGGAATTACCATTGCTCCGGCCCGATTGATAAAGGTAACTAGGGCCAATAGCCAGATTTCTCGGGACAGCCCGCGGAAATTTGCAAGATAGGAAGTATAGATTTTTCGCATTTTTGGTTGGCACCCTAAAAGTAAAACGTCCCGGTTACAGCCGGGACGTTTTTATATTGAATAAATTTATTGCTATATCAATACATACATCGCCGACATTTCTTCTTCGAAATGACTTGATAATTTGGGCAGGTGTATGTGTTGTTGCGCATTTTTTTCTTTTTGCAAAATCAAATGTAATGAAAAAATCTTTTCACCATAAAATTTTAATCCAAAACTCTTTTTAAGGTCATGCCAAAGCGGGCTGCGGCCTTATCGTACATATTTCCCATTCTGATAAGGCTGGGGCGAGGGTAATCATTATTGGCAATTAAAAATTCATCAAGCCAATTGGTGGCGGTAATTCCACTTGCTCCCAATGGAACAGTAGGGGTAAAGGAAAAATTTCCGATAACATCGAAGCCTTCAGCGCGATCAACTTCAATGGTTGATAGTACATTTTGCGGGTTAGATGTTTCATAAAATGAAACCTTTAAATTTGCCTTGGCCGGTTGTTTCGCGATTCCTGCATCATAGCCAAAATACATCCAATCAGTCTGCACTTTCATGGTATATTTCGTGGAAGCATCATTCACCACAAATTCTATGGGATGGTCATAATTTTTAATGCGGTTAGTTAGCGAGGTGGCAAATATTTTCGGATACACGGAATCCTTCGCATGAAAATATCGCTGTTCCCAATCCAACGCCTCTTCTGTATTTAGTTTAGTTTCTATTTTTTCTTTTATATAATCCAAAAATTCTTGTTCGGAAAGATTGTCTGCATTAAAACGAAGTCGTTCATAAGTAAAAATCACATTCACTGTTTTCTCTGCTGCCAAAAAGGCCATTTCTTTTTTGTCCAATCGAATATGTTGGGCACACAAGATGTGAGTGCCAAAAAAAAGCAGGACCAAAACTAGTATTGATTTAATTTTCATATATTTTTATTTCGGTCAAAAATAGAAATAATAATATAGTTGCAAATTGTTTTCTATTTTTACTGAAAACAGAGTATGAAGAATTTATTGCTTCTTTCCTTTTTAATCCTCGCTACCATGGTTGGTGCACAGAATACCGAGGATATTTCTGATAGTAGATTGGCTCAAATTGAATTAAACGCAGAATTCAGCAATCCGGAAACAACAATTTTGGAGCCGGAGGATTATAAGGAATTCACGGGGCTGGAATTTTATCCAATAAATAAGAAATTCATTGTGGAAGCCAAATTCATCCGCACTCCCAATGAAAAACCTTTTCTAATGCCAACAACTACCAGTCGTTTGCCGGAATATGTGAAATATGGCGAAGCACATTTTACCATTGACGAAAAGGATTTTGTGTTGAACCTTTTCAAAAGTGTGGAGCCTTATGATGAGCCCGGTTATGAAGACTATTTGTTCTTGCCATTTACGGATTTAACCAGCGGAGACGGTTCATACGGAGGCGGCAGATTTTTAGATCAACGCATTCCGGAAGGAAATACAATTGTTATTGATTTCAACAAGGCATATAATCCTTATTGCGCATACAGCCCTCGTTTTTCCTGTCCAATTCCTCCAAAGGAAAATGATTTAACCATTCGCATTGAGGCTGGGGTAAAGGCTTTCGGAAAGCATTAGGATTACTTAACCAGCCACAATCCAAGAAAGACCATTGCCAAGCCAACTGCAAAACTCGCAATGGTATAAAGGGCAAAAATTAGAAAATCACCATTTTTCAAAAAGAGATTACTTTCTAAGGCAAAAGTGGAAAAAGTAGTAAATCCGCCACAAAAACCCGTTGCCAATAATAAAACGGCGTTTGGGGAAAAGGTTATATTTTTTGCGGCAGCACCAAGGATCAATCCTACTAAAAAACACCCAATAATATTAGAAGCAAAAGTGCCAATTGGGAAGGAAGTTTCCGATGTATTTAACCAATTGGAAAGCAAATACCGAAGAACACTCCCAAATCCTCCCCCGATAAAAACCAATGCCAGTTGTTTCATTAATAGCCAGTTTCAACAGTCGCGGGTATAGTAATGATCGGTATATAAATTTCGGTTAGCCAATTGGCGGGGTTAGGCGTTTCTTCCGGGTCCGTTATATAAACCTCAAACATTTTCCCCGCGGAATCTATTTGAAGGTTATTTTTTTCAGCATATTGGTGCCCATTATTATAGGCTTCGGGTAGATGATCATAATTTCCTTTCAACGAAACCTTCACGGCCGATACGGGCTCCATAAAACCGCATACCACCGGGCTTCCGTCGGGAGTTATAACTTGTTCCTTCACGGGAATTCCTGTAGAGAAAATAACTGTGTTATTCGCATTATCTATTTCATTGTAAATTGTGAAGGGCTCTCCAGCCATATTCAAATTATTTTTTGCAATGAAACTCTTGACCACTTCCATCAATGATTTCATTTTTTCACCTATTTCACTTTGTTTGGCCACGGAAGTAGTGTACATATAAAAGCCGCCACCATATTGGGTTACGCCATCAACATTTATGGAATATTGTTTCATATCATTAGCCACTTCTAGCGCGATACTTTCCAAGCCAGCTTTGTTCATTTGGTGCATGGCAGCATCAAAATTGAATCCGCTAATGGAATAATAAGCCTTATCCATTAAGGTGTGTTCACCTTTCATTCCCCATGTTACCTTGGTTCCGCCTTCCACTTCTTCAAAAGTCCATACTACTTTTGGATGTCTTTCGCCACCCGGAGTGTTCAATGTCAAATCCTGTTCAATCGCTTTGTTTGGAATAACCTTGGTGGTTGTCATTGACCCACTCATTTCGCCTTCCCACGAATAGGAAGCGCCCTCACCTGAGGTTTTTTCGGCATAGGTAATGGTTATCGTGGAATCCTGCTTTTTCCATTGCCCCCAACTTTCCCAGGTTTTATAGTCATTCACTTTATTGAATACTACCTCTGGCGGAGCATTGATTACCATTGAATCCATAAGATTATAAGTTCCGTCCTTAGTTCCAAAATATATGGCGCTGCCAATAATAATCAATAGAATTAGAAAAAGTAAGTATTTAAGTATTTTCATCCGATAGCGAAGTGTTGATTGTAGTTGCTAAGATAATGAAATTTCAGTGATAGCGGGGAATGCCAATTATTCTGAACGGCAGCAGTTATATGGTTCGGTTTTCACCCGTAATATTTTAGTACATTTGCGGAAATTAAAAATTTTTTAAAATGAAAAACACCTTTTTTATTGCCATGGCTACGTGTGGAATATTGCTTTTTTCCTGCAAAGAAAAAGAGAAACCTAATAACCTGGCAAAAGTGGAGACCGAAACATCTACCGACTTTGATTATAATGTGGAGTCATTTGGCGACGTAAAAGTTTTACGTTACCAGATTCCGGGATGGGAAAAGTTGACTCTTAAGGAACAAAAACTAGCCTATTATCTTACTCAGGCAGGGTTGGCTGGAAGGGATATTATTTGGGACCAAAACTACCGTCATAATCTTACCATTAGAAAAGCTTTGGAGAATGTTTACACAAATTTCAATGGAGATAAAACTTCGGAAGATTGGAAAAATTTTGAAACCTATTTAAAAAGAGTTTGGTTTAGCAATGGTATTCACCACCATTATTCCAATGACAAATTAAAGCCAGATTTCTCACCCGAATATCTTAAATCACTTTTAGCTGAAACCAGTACAAATCTTGAAGGCGAAGCCTTTGAAGTGATTTTCAATGATAAGGATTCTAAAAAAGTTAATCAAGCCAAAGGTGTAGATAATGTTTTGGAAAGTGCCGTGAATTTCTATGGCCCAAATGTTACAAATAAAGATGTGGAAAGTTTCTATTCAAAAATGAAATCGCCCAATCCCAACAAGCCACTCTCTTTTGGCCTGAACTCAAAACTAGTAAAAGAAAATGGTCAGCTTAAGGAATTGGTATATAAATCTGGCGGATTATATGGCTCCGCAATTGACAAAATAGTTGAATGGCTTGAAAAAGCAAAAACCGTGGCGGAAAATAAGGCACAAGGTGATGCAATAGGTTTGTTGATACAATACTACAAAACAGGTGACCTTCAAACTTGGGATGACTACAATGTGGCTTGGACGCAAGCCACGGCAGGAAACATTGATTACATCAACAGTTTTATTGAAGTATATAACGATCCCTTGGGCTATCGGGGTTCCTATGAAACAATAGTGCAGATAAATGATTTTGATATGTCAGAAAAAATGGCGGTACTTTCAGAAAACGCCCAGTGGTTTGAGGACAATTCACCTTTAATGGATGAGCACAAAAAGAAAAACGTTGTGGGTGTAACCTACAAAGTAGTTAATGTTGCCGGTGAAGCGGGCGATGCTTCGCCAAGTACGCCCATTGGCGTAAATCTCCCCAACGCCAACTGGATCCGTGCTGCAGTGGGAAGCAAATCTGTTTCCTTGGGAAATATTATTGATGCTTATAACAATGCCGGAAGTACGGGTAGATTACAGGAATTTGTAAATGATTCCACCGAACTTGAATTGGAAGAAAAATACGGGCAGCTTGCCGATAAATTGCACACCGCACTTCACGAAGTTATTGGTCACGCCTCTGGCCAATTGAATCCAGGAGTGGGCGAAACCAAAGAAACCTTAAAAACCTATGCGTCCACTTTGGAAGAAGGCCGCGCGGATTTGGTAGGTCTCTATTACCTCTACAATCCGAAATTGCAAGAACTTGGTTTAGTTGACGATTGGAAAAAAGTTGGAATGGCAGCTTATGACGGTTACATTCGCAATGGGTTGATGACTCAGCTAATCCGTCTGAATTTGGGCGATGATGTTGAAGAAGCACACATGCGTAATAGACAATGGGTTTCCGCTTGGGTGTATGAAAAAGGCAAAGCAGATAATGTTATCGAAAAAATAAACCGCGACGGTAAAACCTATTATAACATCACCGACTATGACAAATTACACGATCTTTTCGGGCAATTGCTTCGCGAAACACAAAGAATAAAAAGTGAAGGCGACTATGCAGCCGTTGAAAAACTGGTTGAAGATTATGGCGTAAAGGTTGACCAAACCATCCATGCCGAAATATTGGAGCGCAACAAGCAATTTACATCCGCACCCTATAGCGGATTTGTTAATCCAGTAATAATTCCGAAAATGGATGATAATGGCGAGATTGAAAGCTTCAATATAGAGCAGCCAAAAACCTTCGCCGATCAAATGTTATTTTACTCAGATAACTATAGCAATCTGCCGGCAATCAACTAAAATTTAGCAATGCGTTAAAATGGAAAAGCTCCTCAAAATTTTTTGAGGAGCTTTTTTATTTCGAATGATTTTCAAAAATTTAAAGTGTCAACTGAAATCGCAAACAATTGTCCTCGGTAATATTCACTGTGCCGTTCCAAGTATAATCCTGGCAGCTGGCGGTATAATTGTAAGTGCCCACTGTTAGATAGTTAAAATTTCCGCCAAAACCATCTTGATCGCAATTAGGACTTACACCGTAATAACCGGTAATAGTGCTGGAACCAACTCCAGTTAGATTTACAGTAATGGGGCCACAACCATAATCTTGGTTGGTCCAAAATTTAACATCGCCTTTTCCACTTCCGCCGTTGCCGCCACCGTTGCCGCCAGAAGCATCGGTACAATCAACTCCGTAGCCACCAACAATCACGTCAATTGCGCCATTGGCATCAAGGTTTGCCTCAAGAATAAACTCCACTCCATTAATTGAAATGGTACAAGTGTTTGGCGAAATGCTCCCAAGATTGTGGGCATAAAGAGTTACATAGTTGAAACCATTGTAACCGAAATCATAATCAACACTAATCGGATTTGACGGGCCGTCAAGCGTTCTTTCGTCAATAATGGTATTGCCGTTGGCAATGATGGAAACTATATCTCCATCAACTGTTCCATGGTCCCAAACACTAATTGTGGTAATTCGGCTGGAAATTTCAATGCAACCCAGATAGTTGTTTTCCCTTCCCAATTGTGATGTTGGAATAATTGAAGTAGTGTTCACCACAATTTCTTGTTCAGGTTCAGAGTCGTCTTCTTCCTCACAACTAATCAGCAAGAGCGAAAAAATAAAAATAAATGGTACTAGATACTTGATTTTTTTCATTGGTAAAATTTGGTTTTAGTTAATTATTTTTCAGAATAAAGCGGCTAAAATAATTTTTTTTTTGATTTCTCATTGAATTTTTTCATTGCCGAAAGAAATTTATTTCAATAGAAATTTATTTCAATAGAAATCTTTCAATAGACACTTGATGCTTATCGAATTGTAGAACCGGAAATTTGAAAAAATAAAGAAAAATAGGGTTATCAATCCTTTGGTGGAATAGGGGAGTCGGTTATAAAAAAGAAAGAAGTAATTGCGTTTTAATGCTTAAAATAAGCTTTCATTGCCATCAAAAGGAGCACGAAAATAATAAACCCCATTAAAACCCAAATACTCCCTTTGTAATATTTTTTGTGAAGTTTTTTATCGCCTCTATAACTGTAGACCATAAGAATTACGAATGCAATAAAAACGATAACAGCGAAAACCAATTGACCGGTACTGAACATAAATGTGTAGCTTTACGCAACAAATTTACGCCTTAAGTTAACAATATGAAAAACAAAATTGCCGCAGTTTCCGAATTTCACAGAGCCTTTGGTCTAGGTATGAATGAAGCCCCAAAAGCCAATTTGGGAATCAAAAAAAACCTGTTGCGTTATGAGCTTATGCGCGAAGAAAATGAGGAATATCTTGAAGCTGCAAATAATGACGATATGGTTGAGGTTGCTGACGCGCTTGGCGATATGCTCTACATTCTTTGCGGAACTATCATTGAACACGGAATGCAATATAAAATAGAAGCTGTTTTTGATGAAATCCAACGTAGCAATATGAGCAAATTGGGAGCCGATGGAAAACCAATTTATCGTGAGGACGGAAAAGTTTTAAAGGGTCCAGACTACTTCAAACCTAAGATTAAGGAAATTCTCGCAAAATAATTTCCTATTTTCGGCAATCCTTTGATAGAGAATAAAAAAATTCCAAAATCCGAGGCAACTGTTTTCCGGATCTTGGAATTTTTGATAGTTATTTTATAACTGGCTTTACACTACCTCATATCTCCATCCAAAAGGATCTTCGCTGCGGTTATATTGTATGTCCATTAATTCTTTTTTAAACCGAGTAGCGAATCCGTCTTCCTGTTTTTCAAGTTCATAAATGGTTTCCTGATAGCTAAAGGCACTTACTGGACTAATGACGGCCGCCGTGCCGGCACCAAAAATTTCCTTTAAACTTCCATTTTTGGCTGCTTCCACAATTTCGGCAACCGAAACTGGCCTTTCTTCAACGGCAATATTGTCGTTTTTTGCGAGAGCAATTACACTTTTTCTGGTAACGCCGTCCAAAATCCGATCGCTTATTGGTGCCGTAAGCAAAGTGTCATTAACCCGAAAGAAAACGTTCATTGTACCGGCTTCTTCTAAATATTCATGTTTACTGGCGTCGGTCCAAATAACTTGCTGAAATCCTTTTTCACGTGCCAAATTGGTAGGGAAAAATTGTGCGCCATAATTTCCCGCAGCCTTTGCAGCCCCAACGCCACCGTTCGCTGAACGGCTGTAATGGTCCGCAATAACCACTTTCACATCGCCAGTGTAATATGCCTGTGCGGGCGACATTAAAATCATAAATTTATACTCCGAGGATGGAGATGCCGAAACCCCAACTTGCGTCGCAATCACAAATGGACGGATGTACAGTGAATTGCCTTGGCCCGGTTTAACCCATTCTTTATCCAATTTCACCAACGTAGTCAGGGCCTCAAAAAAAACGTCTCTCGGAAATTCCGGAATGGCGAGCCGTACGGAAGATTTATTGATTCTTAAATAATTTTGTTCCGGTCTAAAAAGCCATACTTTTCCGTTGTCATCCTTAAAAGCTTTCATACCTTCAAACACTGCTTGGCCATAGTGAAAAACCTTAGCCGCCGGCGAAATCGTTAAGGGACCATAAGGTTTTATTGTAGGGTTTTGCCATTCCCCATCTTTATAGTCACACTCAAACATGTGGTCCGTAAAAGCACTCCCGAAAGTAAGGTTATTAAAATCTACTTCTGCTATACGTGAAGACTCAACTTTTTGTATTTCTAGTTTTTGGTTGGTGGAAGAATTCATCAGAAGAAATGTTTATTTGGTAAAAATAGGTAAAATTTAGGCCATATTAAATTCAAAAAATCATTAAAATTGCAACGTCGTATCAATCAATTAATTATTAAATCCATTTAAGATGAAGAAAATCATATTTCTATTCGCCATTTCATTTGCAATAATCGGCTGTAAAAACGAAAAAACTGAAGAATTGCCGATGGAGGCTGAAGAAACCGCAATAAATTATCAGTCATTTGGTAATGAAATTACTGACGAAAATGTGCTTACAACAACAGAAATGATGGAGAAAAGCCAAAACCTCAAACCCGGAGATACCATAGATGTAAAATTTGCGGCAACCGTGAAGGATGTGTGTCAAAAAAAAGGATGTTGGATGAATATTGAAACAGGTGCGGAACCAGTTATGGTAAGGTTTAAGGATTATGCCTTTTTCATGCCAAAGGATATTGCCGGCCAAGAAATAATTGTAAACGGAAAGGCGTATGTGGAAGAAATGAGCGTGGATGACCAACGCCATTATGCCGAGGATGGCGGAAAAACTCCCGAAGAAATCGCCGCCATTACTGAGCCAAAATTGTCCTTGGCCTTTGAGGCCGACGGTGTACTTATTCCCGAAGTGCAGAACAACTAATTTTTGAAGAGAACTCTTTTAAGAACAGGCGATGGTTCGTACACCCTCCACATTCCAGAATGGAACGAGCAGTACCATTCCAAACACGGAGCCATAGCCGAAGCCAACCATGTTTTTATAAAATCCGGGCTTAGTCATTGGTTTGCAAACAATGAACCCAATGAAATTTCAATAATGGAAATAGGTTTCGGCACAGGTTTGAACGCATTGCTCACCTTATTGGAATCTGAAAGAGAAAATTTCATTATTGATTACACTGGCGTGGAAGCCTTCCCTTTAACGTGGGAAGAAATACAGCAACTCAATTATTCCTCAATGTTGAACATTTCGGATGAAAAATTCTTAGCCATCCACAAGATTCCGTGGGCAGAAAGGACTGCCATTTCTGAAAGATTCAAACTGATAAAAATGCAACAACTCTTTTCTGAAATAAATATTGAGAATGCCTACAATCTAATATATTTTGATGCTTTTGGAATTAGAGTGCAACCCGAACTTTGGACAGAAGAAATATTTCAGAAAATGTACAATTCCTTAAAAACTTCTGGAATCTTAGTTACCTATGCCGCAAGTGGCAACGCGCGTCGAGCCATGCAATCCGTAGGATTTAATGTAGAGCGACTACCCGGGCCGCCTGGGAAGAAAGAAATGCTCAGAGCCTCAAAATACTGACTTTTCCACGCCCTCAGCGACCAATTCACAATCTTCCGTTAACGTGCTTTGCTGTTTATAGTTGAATTTCTAAATTTAGAAATATGATTAAAAGAGTATTAATTACAGGGGCAACGGGACTTATTGGCAGTGAACTGGTGCGGCAGTGCCATCTTGATGGAATTGCGGTTAATTACTTGACAACCAGTAGGGAAAAAATAGAAAATACGACAAATTATAAGGGATTTTATTGGAATCCAATAAAAAATGAAATGGACGTTGAAGCCTTTAATGGGGTAACCGCTATTGTGAATTTAGTTGGCGCCCCTGTTTCAAAAAGATGGACCAATAACTATAAAAAGAAAATTTTGGATAGTCGTGTTCAATCGCTAAATCTTCTGCACGCCACACTTCAAAAAACAGATCATTCCATTGTTCATTTTATTACTGCGAGTGGCGTGAGCATTTATCCAAACTCCAAAACAAAATTATATACTGAAGAAGATAATGATGTGGATAATACTTTTTTGGCAAGAGTAGTATCCCAATGGGAGGCAACGGCAGCAAAATTCAAGAATCTGGGAATGGAAGTGAGCAAGGTTAGGACTGGCGTAGTTCTGGCTAGTGATGAGGGGGCGCTGCCCAAATTGGTCCAGCCAATTAAACTTGGCGTGGGTGCGCCTTTGGGTGATGGAGAGCAATGGTTGTCATGGATTCATATTCGCGATATTGCCGGCATCTATCTTTTTCTGCTAAAAAATCAGTTGGAAGGGAAGTACAACGCCGTGGCGCCCAACCCTGTACAAAATAAAAAAATGACACGGATGATTGCTGCAAAATTTGACAGTCCGCTATGGCTACCCAATATCCCTGCATTTGTACTGAAATTGATTCTGGGCGAAATGTCCGTAATGGTTTTGGAAGGACAATTGGTCAGCTCAAAAAAAATCGAACAATTGGGTTATAAGTTCAAATTCTATAATCTGGACAATGCCTTGGAAGATTTGCTATAAAAAAAGAGAGGGACGAAATTCGCCCCTCTTTTTTTCCAATTTTAAAATGCTAATACTTTTTAATTACGATTTTGTAGCCACTAGGGATACAGTAATTTTTACTTGGTCATTTATAAACTTGTCACCCAGGCTTGGAAAAACGGATTTTGAACCATAATTAACATCCCACTTTGTTCTGTCAATTTCAAAAGTTTCACTTTTTAGCATCAATTTTTCTCCTTCCATATTTACCGAGGCAGGAAATTCCACTGCGTGAGTTTTGTCACGAATGGTTAGATTTCCTTTAACCATGTTATTTTCAACACCCGTCATTTCAAATTTTGCAGTTGGAAATTCCTTTACGTTAAAGAAGTCGCCTTCCTTCCCTTCAGCGGTACCTTTCAAGTGGGCTTCCAAATTAGCTTTCTGATCACCTTCCAAATCAAGATCGGTTATGGTGTTCATATCAATTACAAAGTTCCCAGCCTCAATTTCGCCATTGTTCATATGTATAGTTCCCGAGGAAAGGCTAATTGTTCCATTGTGCTTTCCCGTTGGTTTTTCCCCTTCCCATGTAATTTGTGAAGCGGCTGTATCCACGGTGTATTCTGTAGCCATTTCAGTAGCTTCCGCCGCTTGTTCGGGCGTTACTTCTGCATCCTTTTCGGAATTTTTGCAGGAGAAAGCTCCAACTGTAACAAAAGCCATTACTGTAATTTTCAAAAATGTTGATTTCATAGGTATGAGTTTAGGTTTTTAAAGGAGCAAAATTATGATTTATGCCGAAGTATTATCTTAAAGTAATATTAAATAAATCCAGTGACATTTTGACATTTTATTACAAGTGGCAGTACTTTTGCTCCCTTTCCGAAAAATTGAAAGAACCCTAATTATGAATAAAGACGATAAAAACCCAACTGCCGAACGGGAAGACACCTCCGGAATTGAAGATATAGATTTGACCGAACAAAAACGTGCAGAGGAGAATGTTTCCCACGTACTTTCGGAATTGCAAAATGAATTTGAACGCGAAAAGGATAGATATTTACGTCTTTTTGCGGAATTTGAAAATTTCAAAAAAAGAACCGCCAGGGAACGTGTTGAAATGTTTAGAACCGCCGGGGAAGAGATTATGCTTTCACTTTTGCCTATTTTAGATGATTTTGAGCGCGCCCTGAAGGAAATTGATAAAATTGAAGATAATACCCATGTTAAAGGTGTGGAACTTATCAACAATAAACTCCGAGAAACCTTGCGATCAAAAGGATTGGAATTAATGGAGGTAAGCGCGGGTGATACCTTTAATGCTGATTCACACGAAGCAATCACGCAAATTCCGGCGCCAGAAGCCAAATTAAAAGGGAAAATTATAGATGTTGTTGAAAAGGGATATACTTTGGGCGACAAAGTTATTCGCTATCCAAAAGTTGTTATAGGTCAATAAGATATGAAGGAAGATTATTACGAAATTCTTGAGGTATCAAAAAGCGCCTCGACGGCCGAAATAAAAAAGGCCTACCGAAAAAAAGCTTTGCAATATCACCCAGATAAAAATCCGGGTGACCATGACGCGGAGGCTATGTTCAAGAAATCCGCTGAGGCCTATGAAGTTCTCAGCGACCCCAATAAACGCTCTCGTTATGATCAATTTGGTCATCGCGCCTTTGACGGAAGTGGCGGTTTTGGTGGCGGAGGAATGAATATGGAAGACATTTTCAGTCAATTCGGTGATATTTTCGGAGGAGCTTTCGGAGGTGGTTTTGGTGGTGGATTCGGAGGTGGAGCAGGCCGAAGAACCGTAAAAGGCAGTAATCTGCGTATCAGGGTTCAGCTCACCTTAGAGGAAATTGCCCAAGGGGTAGAGAAAAAAATTAAGGTTAAACGTAAAAAACTTGCGCAGGGCACCACCTATAAAACCTGTTCAACCTGTAATGGGCAGGGCCAGGTATCGCGTATCCAAAACACAATATTGGGTCGTATGCAAACCTCAACAACCTGTACGGCTTGTGGTGGTTTAGGGCAAATTGTTGACTCAAAACCCGCAAATGCCGATACCGAAGGAATGTTGGTGACGGAAGAAACCGTTTCAATAAAAATACCCGCAGGCGTTGTGGACGGTATGCAACTGAAGGTATCCGGAAAAGGTAATGATGCCCCAGGCAATGGAATTCCGGGGGATCTTTTGGTGGCCATCGAAGAAAAACCGCACGATACCCTGCAGCGTGAAGGCGACAATTTACATTATGATTTGTACATCAGTTTTTCCGAAGCTGCATTAGGAACTTCAAAAGAAATTGAAACCGTTACAGGTAAGGTGCGCATTAAAATTGATAATGGTGCACAAAGCGGTAAAATATTGAGGCTTCGAAATAAGGGAATCCCGAGCATTAACGGTTACGGAACGGGTGATTTGTTGGTTCATATAAATGTTTGGACTCCCAAAACCCTTTCAAAGGAACAACGGGAATTTTTCGAAAAGATGAGTGATGATGCCCATTTTCAGCCCAAGCCGGAAAAGGAGGATAAATCATTTTTTGAAAAAGTGAAAGATATGTTCTCTTAAACAAACGTTAAATTGAAAATTTTATTTATATTTGAATTGTCGCTTTGTAAAAGGGGCGACAATTTTTCTTTTTCATAGCAATTTTTTTTCCCACCCAAGAATTTACTTTTTGGGTGGGTTTTGTTTTTAGACCTATCATAGCCGGCTTTTGTGATAGGATGGTTTTTCAAAATGCCATTCAGTTTTTTATTCTTCATTTTGCAAAAGAAATCATAAATCTCACGCATTTTAAAGGATAGGGTTGGGCCAAATCAATATATTTACAGACTTCAAATAAATTTCATGGAAAAACTTTTAGTTGTCAATAATGTTTCCAAAAATTACGGCAGTTATAATGCGCTTAACAACGTTTCCATAACAGTGGAAAAAGGAAGCATCTTCGGATTGTTGGGCCCGAACGGAGCGGGAAAAACCACTCTCATTCGGATTATAAACCAAATTACAATGCCGGACTCCGGCACTGTCATTCTCGACGGCGAGCCGCTGCAGCCCCGCCACATTCAATATATCGGTTACCTTCCCGAAGAACGCGGTCTCTATAAAACTATGAAGGTTGGGGAGCAGGCACTCTATTTGGCGCAGTTGAAAGGGCTTTCAAAACAAGAGGCAAAGGAGCGCTTAAAATATTGGTTTGACCGCTTGCAAATTGGCGACTGGTGGGATAAAAAAATTCAAGAGCTTTCCAAAGGGATGGCACAAAAAATACAGTTTGTGGTAACTGTGCTGCACAAACCGAAGTTGCTGATCTTTGATGAACCCTTCAGCGGTTTCGATCCCATAAATGCCAATTTGATAAAGGACGAAATTTTGAAACTTCGCGATGACGGAGCGACCGTAATTTTTTCTACGCACCGAATGGAATCTGTCGAGGAAATGTGTGACCATATTGCGCTCATCCACAAATCAAATAAGATCCTTGACGGGAAATTGGTAGAAATAAAAAGGCAATATAGAAGCAATACATTTGAAATTGGACTTAAAACCACAAATCATGCAGCCATTTCGGATGTTTTACGGGATAAATTTGAAATTTTTCCGGCTACCTTCAAAAGCATTCATGACGAATTGCAATACAGAATAAAGGTGCCGGATTCCGTGGCAACCAATGACTTTGTCAGCTATTTAACATCATTGGGTCAGCTCACCCATTTCGTGGAAGTAATTCCCTCTGCAAGTGATATCTTTATTGAAACCATCAAAAAAAATTAATCAGCAATGAACCATCTTTCGCTCATCATTAAACGGGAATATCTAACCAAAGTTCGCAATAAGTCCTTCGTAATAATGACTTTTTTGAGCCCATTTATATTTGTTGGGATTTTTGCTCTGGTGGCCTACCTCTCAAGCCTGAATAGTGATACCATTCGGAGAATCTCAGTTTTGGACAACAGCGGATTGTTCATTGAGGAGTTTAATAGTTCCCCGCATAGCCAATATAAAATCTTGCAAAATATTACATTGGATGAAGCGAAAAAGCAAGCCGAAAAGGAAGACATCAACGGGTTGTTGTACATTCCGAAAACTGAGAGATTGGAAGACCTATCCAAAGGCATAACATTTTATTCCGAAGATTCGCCCTCACTTTCTATGATGGGCGACATCAATAATCTGTTGGAGTCAAAGGCGAATGCTTTAAAATTAAGGGAAGCCGGCATTGATGCTGAAACCATCAAAAATCTCCATATAAATATTGATGCGAACCAAGAAACCTTTCAAGGGAAGGAAACCTCCAAACTTGGTTCCGGCTTGAAATTGGCCTTTGGTGGCGCCGCGGGCTATTTGCTTTTTATGTTCATCATTATTTATGGCAACATGATAATGCGCAGTGTGATAGAGGAAAAAACGAGCCGGATTATAGAGGTAATTATTTCGTCCGTGAAACCTCGATTGTTGCTGCTCGGAAAAATTTTCGGAACCACTTTGGCGGGCATTACACAATTTTTAATTTGGGTGGTTTTGATTGTTGTTTTGATGACGGTTGTAACTTCCGTTTTTGGAATAGATCCCGCCGCGGGCTCGCCTTCCCAACAAATTATGGAAAATAAGGTGGAGGGAGGCGCACAGCAGGTCTTGCAGGACATCATGGTTGAAATCAACAATTTGCCGATTCTCAATTTAATATTAATGTTCATCCTTTTCTTTGTGGGAGGATATTTACTGTACGCATCATTATATGCCGCCGTTGGCGCCGCGGTTGATAGCGAAACAGACACCCAACAGTTTATGATGCCCATTTTGATGCCCCTAATCCTAGCGGTTTATGTGGGCTTTTTTACGGTAATTGACAATCCCCACGGCACGGTTTCACAGGTGTTCTCATACATCCCGTTTACCTCTCCCGTTGTTATGCTTATGCGCATTCCATTCGGTGTGCCGCTGTGGCAACAGCTCATTTCGGTAGTACTTCTCTTCGCCACTTTTATAGGAATGGTTTGGTTCGCCGCTAAAATTTATCGCGTGGGAATTTTGATGTACGGAAAAAAACCAACCTATAAAGAGATTTTTAAATGGTTAAAGTATTAAAAAACCTTAGCCTTAAACTGCCTTATTTTAGGCAATAATAAAATGTCCATGTACAGAATACTTATAATTGAAGACGAAGCAGCAATAAGGAGAGTGTTGGTTAAAATTCTTTCTGAGGAAAACCAGGGGTACGAAGTTTTCGAGGCGGAAGATGGCCTTGTTGGGCTGGAAATGATCACTAAAGAAGATTTTGATTTGGTGCTCTGCGATATCAAAATGCCGAAAATGGACGGAGTTGAGGTGCTCGAGGCGGCAAAAAAAATAAAACCGGAAATCCCAATAGTAATGATTTCTGGTCACGGCGATTTGGAAACAGCCGTGAATACTATGAAAATGGGCGCGTTTGATTACATCTCCAAACCCCCAGACTTGAATAGATTGCTGAACACTGTGCGTATTGCCTTGGACAGAAAGGAATTGGTAGTTGAGAATACCCGACTAAAAAAGAAAGTTTCCAAAAACTACGAAATGGTCGGCGCGTCCCACGAAATTGAACATATAAAAGAAATGATCGAAAAAGTGGCACCCACAGAAGCCCGCGTCCTCATTACCGGCCCAAACGGAACGGGAAAGGAATTGGTGGCTCACTGGCTCCATCAAAAAAGCGAGCGCAGCAGTGGCCCCATGATTGAAGTAAATTGTGCCGCAATACCCAGTGAATTGATAGAGAGCGAACTTTTCGGGCACGTAAAAGGGGCTTTTACTTCAGCAATAAAGGAGCGCGCTGGTAAATTTGAGGCCGCCAATAGTGGCACCATTTTTTTGGATGAAGTTGGTGATATGAGCCTCCCGGCCCAAGCCAAGGTGCTTCGCGCTTTGCAGGAAAACAAGGTGCAAAGGGTGGGTAGCGATAAAGATATTAAGGTTGATGTGCGCGTAATCACCGCTACCAACAAAGATTTGAAAAAGGAAATAGAGGCGGGCCGTTTTAGGGAAGATCTCTACCACAGGCTGGCAGTAATCCTTATAAAAGTCCCGGCCTTGAATGACAGACGGAACGATATACCATTACTGGTAGATTATTTTTCGGATAAAATTTCCATAGAGCACGGCACCGCCAAAAAGAAGTTTACCTCCAAAGCAATAAAACTTTTGCAGGAATATGATTGGACGGGTAATGTCCGTGAACTTAGAAACGTGGTGGAAAGACTCATAATTCTCGGCGGAAACGAAATAAGTGAGGAAGATGTGAAACTTTTCGCAAGTAAATAATCGCGCATGAAAAAGGTTAAGATTGACGATTTTAAGGTTACGCAGCCCATAAAACTTGACGGCACTAAAAATGATTGGGATTTAAACGCTACAGAAGACGAACTGAAAGACCGTCTTAAAACAACTCGACAAAAATTGGGGAAACTTCAAGATACCTTATACGCCCACGGAAAGTATGCAGTTTTGGTCTGCCTTCAGGGTATGGATACTGCCGGAAAAGACAGCCTCATACGTGAAGTCTTTAAAAGTTTTAACGCCCGTGGTGTGGTGGTTCACAGCTTCAAAACGCCCACTGCACTTGAAAAAAAACACGATTTTCTTTGGCGCCATTATATTGCCCTGCCCGAACGGGGAAAGTTTGGAATTTTTAACCGCACCCATTATGAAAATGTTTTAGTCACAAGAGTACATCCTCAATATATTCTTGGAGAAAATTTACCGGACGTCAACACTTTGGATGATATCAACACAAATTTTTGGGACAAACGATTTCAGCAAATCAATGATTTCGAAAAAACGCTTCAAGAAAATGGAACCATTATTTTTAAATTCTTTTTGAATATTAGTAAAGAAGAACAGAAACAACGCCAACTCCGCCGCTTAGACAAGCCTAACAAAAACTGGAAATTCTCTCCCGGTGATTTGGATGAGCGTGCCCTTTGGGAGGATTATAGAAAATATTATGAAGATGCCATTAATCGCACCTCCAAACCAAAAGCTCCGTGGTACGTGATTCCGTCAAACGATAAGGATATCGCCCGTGTTATAGTTGCAGAAATACTGCTGCAGGAACTTCAAAAATATAACGATATCAAAGAACCCGAATTGGACGATGCAATCAAGGCAAAAATTTCGGAATACCGGGAACGGCTAAAAAATGATTAATCGTACAAATATTTACCTTTGCGTAATCACGCTTTAACTATCAAAATTTTTATAATGAAATTTCCTTCAATCCCCGTTTTACTTTTTGTTTTTAGTACGGCCGCCTCAGGTTTTTCACAAAATGCTGTGCAGGATTCCGTAATGATGAAAAAATTATACACTGCTGCCCTAACTGAGGGGAAGGCTTATGAATGGCTGGACTATCTTTCCAATGAAATTGGCGGGCGACTTTCCGGTTCCATTGAAGCAGAAAATGCCATAAAATATACCGAAACCGAATTAAAGGAATTGGGACTGGACAAGGTTTGGCTGCAGCCTGTAATGGTTCCCAAATGGACGCGCGGATTTAAAGAATATGCATATATTGAATCGCCAACCGGTGAAAAAAGCGTGACTGATATATGCGCGCTCGGTGGTTCCGTGCCAACTCCCAATTTGGGAATAAAGGCCGAATTGGTAGAAGTAAAGGGCATTGATGAATTGGCCACTCTCGGCAAGGAAAAAATTGCCGGAAAAATAGTTTTCTACAACAGACCCATGCAGGCAGATTTAATTCAAACATTTGAAGCATACGGTGGCTGTGTTGACCAGCGCTATTCAGGGGCCGCGGAAGCCGCAAAATTTGGCGCAGTTGGGGTAATTGTTCGGTCTATGACGCTAAGTCAGGATGATTATCCGCATACGGGTGCTATGAGTTATGGAAACATCCCCGTGAACCAACGCATTCCCGCTGCCGCCATAAGCACAAACGGCGCCGATTATTTAAGCAGTTTGTTAAAGTTGCAACCCAATCTCTTATTTTATTTTAAACAAAATTGCAAAACCTTTGACGACGTACAATCCTATAACGTAATTGGAGAAATAACAGGCAGTACTAAACCCAATGAATATATGGTTGTCGGTGGACATTTGGACAGTTGGGATCTTGGTGATGGCGCTCATGATGACGGTGCCGGCTGTGTGCAAAGTATGGAAGTGCTGCGCCTGTTTAAAAAGGTGGGCTATAAACCAAAGCACACCATTCGTGTGGTGCTTTTTATGAATGAGGAAAATGGCCTTCGCGGTGGAAATAAATATGCAGAGGAAGCAAAACGCAAAAACGAAAAGCACCGGTTTGCCCTTGAAAGTGACGCGGGCGGTTTTACGCCTCGCGGATTTTCATTGGATTGTGATGAATCGAATTTTCGCAAGGTAAAATCTTGGGAGCCATTGTTCAAACCGTATTTAATTCATTATTTCGAAAAAGGATATAGCGGTGCAGACATTGGGCCACTAAAGGGAAATATAGATGTATTGGCCGGTTTTTTGCCGGATAGCCAGCGATATTTTGACCTCCACCACGCAGCCAATGATACTTTTGATGCCGTAAACAAACGCGAACTCGAACTAGGAGCGGCCACTATGGCCAGTTTAGTTTATTTATTCGACACTTATGGCACTAACTAAGCCATCATTTTTCTGAGACAGAATTTTATTCTTTCACCACCAGACTACAAAAAACCGCTCTATTTCATGAGGCGTTTTTTGATAAATTAAGGGTGACTTGTTCATTTTCAATTGAGCCTCAAGCATACTTTTTATTTCTGAATAACCATACCAATCGGTAATTTCCTCGATGGGCAAGAGCCATTCTTTTTTACTCGGCATGGCGTAACGGGCATTTTTCACGACGGTAAAATCTTGTCGTTTAATGTAATAGCCCACAATACAATCTTGAATATATTTGGGAAGAAAATCGGGTTTTATTTTCTTCGGAAGAAATAGAAATGCTTTCAAACATAATTTCTGTACGGTGGGTTTTTCTATATTTAACTGTTGCAATTTTTTGATCGTTTCCGCCTCGTGGAGCAGTGGAAATTGCTTCGTTTTGATCTTTTCCAATTTATAAAAAAGACTGTCCTTCCGGTTGGGACCGATCCAATGTTCTGCTTCGGAAGCATTTTCAATTTCATCATATAGATAAAATTTACAAGCCAATTCAATGTGTACAATTCTTTTTGCGGCGAGATCCTTTACAATATAATCCAGTTCGCCCAACGTCTTTTTTCCGTCATTAATTTGCAGGTTGGCAGCCAATAGTTCAAAATTTTCCGATTGCTTTAGGTATGCTTCAAAGCACGCTTCTGCCTGCATTCCCATTACGGAATTGCTCGGAAATGTGAAATTGCTTGCATTCACTTGTTCATTGGAAAACTCAAATGTTTCAAAAGGATATAGTTCCGAATTAATCCTTAAATCAGGAGCGTTTACGACGGTTTTTAAAATCTTACTTTCTAATGAATCCACTGACTTTAACAATTTCGTTGGGGCTGATCACGTAATCGATCCATCAGTATTTTCGAAAACATTACTACTATTTTTCACCTCTTCGCTGGCAATTATGTTATTCTTCACAGCCCTCAAAGTTATGTCCTTCGCTTCCGCATAGGAAATATTATATGTCCGCTCGACGCTTCTAAATTCCTCGGGAAATGGATTTAAAAGCGAATCATAATAGGTGTCCAATTGTTTTGGGGTGGGCAACTCAAATTTCAATTTTAGCTGAAACCTGCGCAACAGTGCGGTATCAATAACTTGGGAGTGGTTGGTAGCTGCAATCAAAAACGCATGGCTGGGCAGCTCATCAATCAATTGGATAACTGTATTCACCAATCGCTTCATTTCAGCGGAATCCTTGGCATCGTGATCGCGAAATTTGCCAATGGAATCAAATTCATCCAACAATAAAACTGCGTTTTCCCGGGCAGCTTTTGAAAATACCTCGGTGATATTCCGAGCTGTTTCGCCTAATCTAGAGGACACAATGTTTCCTAAGTTTAGGATGATTATCTTTTTGTTCAATGCTTTTGCAATGGCCTTTGCGGTGGTGGTTTTTCCACATCCCGTATGGCCGAAGAGAAAAATTTTGTTGGCTACCGGAAGGTTATAATGGCTAAGAATGGCCAGGTGTTTATATTCCTTCAACAGCTGGTTTAGCGAGTTTTGGTTCTCTTCGCTTACATGTATTTGGTCCAGCCCAATAGTGGATTCGTATGAATTAATTATAAAATCTGATACAGCCATTTGCGTCCTAATTTGTATATGCAAAAATAGGAAGCTTTTTAAAATGAACTGGTTGTTTTTGGGAATAAGAAATAGGCTTCGGTTTCTAAAAAAGTCGCCTTTAAATTAGTATTTACTACTGTTTTTTAAGAACACGCTCATAAATTTCAATCCATTGGGCAACTGAAATTTTTGTGGTGAGCTGGCCCACTAACTCAAAAGGAATATTATCCACATTTTTGAAACGAATGCAGCTTTTGCCCATATCCAGCTTTCCTTTGGCGTGTTTGGGATATTCTGCCTTAAACCATTCCAACAGTTCGGGGTCCGCATAAATTCCCGAATGGTATAAACTTATATTATTTTTTTGGGAGGCAATACTCACGAAAGGCAGCGCATCGGAGGGTTTGCAATGGTAGCCATCGGGATAGATGTTGTGCGGCACCACATAACTCAACATTCCATATTGCATGGTTTCCTCAAAACCTTTTGGCAGATTTAGTAATATGGTTTCGCGCAATTTTTGCATTGCTTCCTTTCTGTCGTGTGGCAATTCCGCAATGTATTGATTTGGCGTTGTGGCTGCTGATTGCATTTTTTTCGTGTTGAAAGTTGAGGTTTCAAAGATATTATTTTTTTGAATTGAAGCACCTATAGTGAATATTTCGAACATAAAATGTTTCAAAAAATGGCCGATACTAAACTTTCCGAAAAATAGAAATGGACGGTGAATGGATTCAACCACCGCCCAGTTATTATTTAGAAGAATTCCAATTTTGTTTCTTAATTGGCATTAATCAAACTGCCGGAACCGTGGATATCCACTTGTACCGTAGGGTTTCCTTTGTAATAAACATTGCTGCTGCCTTCTATTTCCACAGTCAGGTTTTCGGAGCAGTGCACTTCAATATCTCCCGTGCCCATAGTTTCCACATCGGCATTTTTAACCATAAAGGCAAAGCCGTGGAAACTGCCCGTACCTTCATTATAAATGGACAAGCTTTCTGCGCTGCCTGCGATTTTTATATCGCCAGTGCCGGAATTTTCTACGTTAAAATGGCCATTCCCTACCATTTCCTGAACGGCTATGTTTCCAGTACCTGAATTCTTGAGGCCGTTAAGATGTGGTACGGTAATTCGTGCCTTCAGGGTAACGCGATTGTAGCCGTCATTTTTTAAAAAAAGCCTTAGCTCATTGTCTATAACTTTCGTTTCCACGCGCCCTATTACGTTGTCGTCTGCAGTAATTTCAAGGGATTGAACTGGGCCTTGTGTTATGGTTACTTCAAAAACGCCTTCACTTTTCACCTTTGAGAAGTTTTCAACGCTTCGGGTTTCGGTAACCATTCTGCCGGAACCTACTACCATGTCGTCGTCATTGCAGGAAATTAAAATATAGAAAAGGCAAACCGGTAAATAAATTAGATTTTTCATAATGTGTTTGATTAAATTTTTGATTGAATCCAGCAAAAGTATGGCGCGAAATCGAACCGTAAAAACCAGCGTTGTATCAAATACGGTTTTTAGGACAACTACTTAAAACAATACACACATTCGGACACTATAATTTTCTGTATTGCCCGGGGGAATGGCCCAATTTTTTTTGAAAAGCGGAATACATGGTGGACCGTGATTTAAAACCTGCAGCAGTGCCAATCCCTTCGAGGGACAACTGGTTTTTTGTATCAGTTTCGATAAGTTTTATGGCTTTTTCAACTCGAAACCCATTTACCCATTCATTGAAATTATTACCAAAATTAGTATTGATACAAGTGGAAATCAATCTGGGGGACATATTGATGGCCTTTGCAAAATGATGGAGTGTTAGATCCTGGTTCAAGAAAAGTTCGGTTTCCACCATAAATTTATGAATTGCCTCACTTTGGAATGCATCGCATTTTTGAAAGGGAAATTCATTGGATAGAACTTCATTTTCGGGAACAATCCGATGAGGAATTTGATCGAACAAATTGGCATGCTGGTAGGCCTTATAACTGAGAAAGTAGAAAAAAAGCGCAACAAAACCCCAGATGATCATTTCTAAATTTGTTTCACTGGGACCGATAAAAAGGATTCGGGCTATTTCAATTCCCCAAAGCAAGGTGGCCGGAACCAACATAAATATGAATTGCCAAAGCCAGTTTATTTGAAGCATTTTATAGTCGGAATATTCATTTTGGGCTAGTTTTCTGAAGGCGCGGGTTTCCGTGATGGCAATGGTAAAGGCGGCAACCAAAATAGCAAAGGCATAAAGCTGTTGCGCCAGGTGGAAATTTTCAACAGCCATTGGCCCAAATGCGGCTTCCAAGGTAACCGAATGCATGAAAAAAAGAAATATATTTAAAATGGTGAGCGCACCAATGGCTGTGGCCAGAATATAGTTGTACTTCAAGAATTTCCTGTACTTGGCACTTTTGCCAATTTTTTCCAACACATAATGTATAAAGAAGAGGGGAATGAACAGTTTTACTTCGAGCAGCGAAAAATACGTGTCCACGGGATAGGAACCTATATAACGAAAAGGCAGAATGGTGGTAAGCGCTTCCAAGATGATACTTAACAAAAAAAATCCCAAAAGGGTGTTCGCAAAACTGCTATGCGTTTTTGAAAAAATGTACAGCAATGCCAATAGCAAGCCCTGTATTAGGGCGGCCCATAAAATAACATTGCCAACGTCGCTCATAAATAGGAATAGTGAAACAAATATAATTTTTTCGGGGAAACAAAGGCTTCGTAGTAGCGGGGAAGTCTTGTAAACGAATATATTAGGTTTTTTGATCTTTGCGGAAAACTTCAACCAAATTGAAAATGAGGATGCAAAACACCACCCAAATTAGTCCAGCAATGTAGCCGCCGGCAACATCCGATGGATAGTGCACTCCCAGATAAATTCTACTGATGCCAATTGCCAAAATAATGAAAACCAAGAAAATAGCTATCCCGATTTTTAAATAGATGTTGATCTTAAAGTTAAAGAAGAGATAGATCACAAAACCATAAAAAGCCATGGCACTCATGGCGTGGCCGCTAGGATAGCTAAGGGTTTCTACGGACACTAGATGTTCAATACCCGGTCGGGCCCGGTCGATAAATCGTTTTAAAATGGTGTTTGAGAGCGAGGCCAGCACTAAAACAAATATGGTTTGCAACAGTCCTCTCCATTTTTTGAAAATAAAAAAGGACAGCAGGCTGGAAATGGCTAGCACAATTAAATAGCCATATAAATCGCCAACATGGGTAATAAAAATAAAAAATTGAGTGAGCGCCGGAGTTCGAAAAGCGATTACGTAATCGGTAATAGCTTGATCATATTGAGGCAAAAGTTCGTCGTGCAATTCATCCGTGAGCTCAACAAACATATTAATACCGCCAATAACAATTATTAGCGCCACAACTACCGTAATTATATAGGGAAGTTTGCTATTATATTGATGAAAATTGTGGATTAAAAAAGCTTTTATCTTTTGAATTAATGCCCGAATGGATTCTCTCATTTTCAGCAAAATTTAATGGGATTGATGGCTAAAGATAAGTTTAATTTTTAGGGGAATTAAATTGAAGGATTGTTTAAAGATAACGCCAAAGGATAAAAAGAAAATTGAAAATTCTATAGCTATACCCTTAAAATTTTTTCCATCGCCCTGCCCTTGGCCAGCTCGTCCACTAGTTTATCTAGGTAACGGATTTTCTTCATCAGCGGTTCTTCAATTTCCTCTACGCGGTAGCCGCAGATTACGCCGGTTATTTTTGATACGTTTGGGTTTAAATGGGGGGCTTCGTCAAAAAAGGTTTCAAAGGTTACCTTTTTGTCTATTCGCTGTTGCAGTTGTTCTAGGCTATAGCCGGTTAGCCAATGGATAATGGTATCTACTTCCCCCTTGGTTCGTCCTTTTTTTTCGGCCTTGGCTATGTAGTGGGGATACACGCTGGCGAAGGTCATTTTGTAGATTCGGTGAGTTTTCATAGAGAATTTATTTTTTAATCGTGGAATAAGGGTGCCTAAATTCTCATTGTCTAGTTGTCTTTCGCCATATTTTGCTTTCAAATATCTGCATTTTTGTTTCCGCATCATTCGCGAATGCCGCTGTTAAGAATCTGTGGGTAAATTAAAAAGCAGCTTGTTCTTTTTGTTCTACAGTGGTTGTTTCCGGTTTAACAACTTCGCAATCTTCTGTTCGTGCAGCCATGCAAAGCGTGAAGCATAACATTGAAAAAATACTGTTTTTTGAATATTTATATAACCTTATTTCTAATTTATACAGGATATCATTTATAAAAATACAAATTTTATGTTGTCAGTGGTGCGCATTGCATATGATTTAATTAAGATGGGCACGCGTGGAAAACGCATCAGGAGAAGGAGATACGGACGCGAGTTTTCGTTCCTTTTCCAGATATGGATTTTGGAACTTGTCTGCGCATTCTTTAAATTAAGAGTTAGGTGTTAGTTGTTAGGAGTTAGTAGTTTTTGGTTTTACTTCGAGAATTGGATTAGCTTTTTTATCAAAACAATCTGTCCAAGGTGGTAATAACAATGCTCAATCATGGCGTCAATATTTCTTTGGTAGGTGCCATATTTTATATCGGTAAAAGAATGGTTTAAATTGCTTTCTGGCAGTTGCTCCACGAGAGTTGCAAATTCTTCGGCATCGTTAAAGAAAATATTGAGGAAATCCTTCCATTCTTTTTCAGCCGTCAGGGGAGGAAAATAGAAACTATTAACATCCTTAATTTCCAGATCGTTACCAATAAATACGGCAGAAACACCTTTTATATAATAATGTACATGCTGCGCCAAAAGTGCGATGGTGTTGAGTTCTCCCACCTTTTTGCACGCTATTTTCAACGGCAGATTTTCCAATTGAGCCTTATAATTGGTGTTTGCTATAAACGTGCCGTGCAGCAGTACTTCCCGGAAACGGTCTGCCAATTGTTGGGTGGTTGTCATCTTATATTTATTTGGTTTATTAAAGTAACAGTTTTTTGGGAAATTGCCCTTTAAAAATTCGCAACAACTATCTTTGCGCAAAAATCTTTCGTTTTGGCACTTTCTGATTATACCAAGGAATTTAAGTTCAATACAAAACTGGCAACCCCGGTAATTTTGGGTATGCTCGGGCACCAAGTAGTGGCTCTTGTTGACAATATTATGGTGGGCCAATTGGGTAGTGCCGAACTTGCCGCGGTGTCTCTGGGCAATAGTTTTATGTTTGTGGCCATGAGTATTGGCGTGGGCTTTTCAACCGCCATCACACCTTTGGTGGCCGAGGCCGATGGCGAAGGAAATCGTGAAAAGGGAAAATCATCATTTAAGCACGGTCTGTTTTTGTGCAGCGTGCTTGGGTTGGTTCTGTTTGCAATTGTTATGGCCGCAAAACCGCTGATGTATGTGATGAAACAACCGCCCGAAGTGGTGGATTTGGCAATGCCATACCTAACGTTGGTAGCAGCATCTCTGGTGCCATTAATAATTTTTCAGGGATTTAAACAGTTTAGCGATGGCCTATCAATGACGCGTTTTCCCATGTATGCTACGGTTGTGGCTAATTTGGTGAACGTGCTGCTCAACTATATGTTTATCTTCGGAAAATTTGGCGCCCCAGAACTTGGGGTAGTGGGCGCGGCAATAGGGACTTTGGTCTCGCGGGTAGTGATGGTTGCTTATTTGTGGTATTTGTTGAGCCGAAAGGAAAAGTCGCGATATTTTGTTACCAATATTAAGATATTCACATTAAGTAAAATAATGCTGAAGAAGCTTTTAAACCTAGGTTTTCCTTCGGCATTGCAAATGTTTTTTGAGGTGGCAATTTTCACCTCGGCAGTGTGGCTGTCAGGAATTCTAGGGAAAAACCCTCAAGCGGCAAACCAAATTGCACTGAACCTCGCCTCCATGACCTTTATGGTGGCAATGGGTTTTAGCGTGGCCGCTATGATTAGGGTGGGTAACCAAAAAGGTTTGAAAAACTTTCGCGAATTGCGCCGTGTGGCCATTTCAATTGGATTGTTGACTTCAATATTGTCTTTAATTTTTGCGATTTTCTTTATTCTTTTTAATGATGAATTGCCAAAAATATTCCTGGATTATAACAGCGTGGAAGATCTTACCGATAATATTGAAGTGGTAACCATAGCCGCACAACTCTTGATTATAGCTGCCATTTTCCAGTTTACCGATGCACTTCAAGTGGTGGCACTTGGCGCACTGCGCGGAATGCAGGATGTAAAGATTCCCACGGTCATAACCTTTATAGCCTATTGGATTATCGGTTTCCCAATTTCGTATTACTTAAGTATGGAAACCTCCTTGGAAAGCATGGGAATATGGATAGGCCTGTTGGCGGGCTTAACGGCAAGCGGCATTATGTTATTCATCAGATTTAATTATCTTTCGAAAAAATTGATTCGGCAGAAAATGTTGATGAGCCAATAGCGAAAAGCGACTAGCAAAAAGGGAATAGAGAATAGAGAACAGAGATTTTTTTATAATAACCAAACAATCAACCAACAACCATCAAAAAAACAAAAAAATGGATTTCCCAAAATATTTATTAGGCGACAATAGCGATTATCCAACCGCCATTTTTGTAATTCATACAGAGTTTCCTCGTTTTATAATAAACCTTGAAAACGATGAAGTGGAATGGTTGGAAGATTTTGATGCCGAGGACCAAAAGGAGCTTGAGGCAGAGGCAGAGAATTTGATTCAGGGGGCAAATGATTTTTATGATAGGGAAATTGCCCGCTATGATGAGGAATAATTTTGTTGTTTAACTGTTTCAATGTTTCAATGTTTAAATGTTTAAATGTTGAAGTGTTTGAAGGCGGAATTTATATTAATGTTTCAAAAGAATTAAAATTGAATGCTTGAAGAACTTTTAAAATACGACACTGAACTGTTTCTTCTTTTAAATAATTGGGGCAACCCCACTTGGGATGGGTTTTGGCTTTTTGTTACCGAAAAATGGTCGTCCATTCCCATTTACGCAATTCTTCTTTATTTAATTTATAAAAACTATGGTCTAAAAGGAACGCTCGTCATTGTGGTTTGCGTAGCTCTGATGATTACCGCCACCGACCAAGTTGCAAACGTTTTTAAACACGGATTTCGTCGCCCGCGCCCCTGCCAAGTCGCGGAATTAACAAAACAAATGCGCCACATTGCGGAAGGTTGTGGTAGGTATGGCTATTTTTCTGCCCACGCGGCCAGCAGTATGGCGGCTGCTGTTTTTTTAGGGCTGAGCCTTCAAAAATGGTATAAATATTTACCCTTTTTATTGTTGGTTTGGGCCATAGCCACAGGATATAGCCGCATTTATTTGGGCGTGCATTATCCGCTGGATGTTATTAGCGGGATGGCTTTTGGTGGTCTGGTGGGCTGGCTTTTTTATCTTTTGCAGCGTTGGGGGCAGAGGAAATTCAAAACGCAAACTGCAATTACTGCTTCGTAACTATAAACAAATCTCTATACAGCCTGTCTTTATGCGTACGACTTTCACGGCCTTTTGGGTTCATGTCATAACGGCCAATCCGCTTTGTTTTGAAAGGTGTGAAAACGGCTTCAAAATGTTCGATATTATTTTCTGAAACCATTACGCCGAATTCTTTTTCTTCGGGAATTGAAACTTTATCACCTGTTTTTAAAATTTCCATCTTTTCGCCATAATCCCAGATTAGCTCGGGCGTCATATCGGAGAATTCGTAAATTATTATTTGCTTTTCATTTCCGAAGCGGTTCAATTCTGAAAAGGATTTATAATCGGGATTGTTGGTAATGGCCGCACTCAGCGGTAGCCCGAACCAAATGATTATTACAATGAATGCAATGGTTAGATAAAAAACCGAGGCAATTTTTCTTCGTAAAAGATTTCGAAACATCAATATCCCAATGGCGAACAATGTTATTGAAAGTAGCACGAACCATATCCAATTTCCCGATAAACCGTTTTTAAGAAATATGTAACCCCCTATGGGAAAGGCAATTCCGATCAGCGCGATCAGTCCGAAATTGAAATAGACCGGCCAAGTTTCCCGCTTGTCGCGTATTTCCTTAAATTTTCTGAATAAATATTCAATATAAAATGCCGTGTTTAGCGCCATTGGAATTAGGACAGGCAGCAGATAGCGAGACTTTTTCTCCGGAATTAGAGAAAGCAACACAACCGAAATAATAGTCCAAAGAAAAGTAAATAGATATGCTTTTTTGTTGATTACGCGGTTTTTTAAATACGGATATAACAGTGCTATAAATGCGGGAATGGTCCAAACTCCGCTTTGGGTGAAGAAGCTCCAGTAATAATAGAACGGTTTTGTTTCGTAGCTAATCCAGTTGGTGGTTTCCTTTTTGGTAATTGCCGCGGCAGCCGGATCAAAGGTAAGAGTGTACCAATGCCACCAAGCAGAAACAATTGTTGCAACAAATAGAAAAACAAAAAGCGGCAACCATCGCGATTTAAAATTTCGGAATTTGTAAACGATTCCGAACGCCAACAGAAACGGCAGGAGCAGAGCATATAGGGAAACGGGCCCTTTGCTCAAGAACGAAAAGCCAAAAAAAAGCCCAGCTAAAATGGTATTTCTGTAAATGTGTTTTTCTTGCGTAAAAAATAAAAATAGCAAGTAGATGCAAACCACCATAAACCCATGCGTGTAAATATCCCACTGTCCATCACGGGCGGAAGCAACAACATAAAATGATGTCGCCATTATCAGGGAACTTATGAATGCGAAAAATTTGCCGGAAGTAAGTTTTTGTGAAAACTTATAGGAGAAAAATATCAAAACAACCGTAATTATTGCCGCTGGAAGCCGCAATGCCCAAACATTTTTAATCCCGAACATTGCGGCGGATATGGCAGTGAGCCATGTGGGCAATGGAGGTTTTTGGTATCGCGGCTCCCCGTTTATGGTGGTTAGCAACCAATTTCCATCTACCAACATTTCACGGGCGGTAATAAAATTTCTTGCTTCCATTATGTTCACTGGCAACGAGCCCAAGTTCACAAAAAATATTGCCGCACAGATCAGCGATAGAAGCAATAAATAATTTTTCTCAACTTTCATTATCGGTCTGTTTTTTCCCAATAAAAATATTTCGCGCGTAGATAATCAAACCCGCAATATGACCCACGAAAAGCACCGGATCCTTTCTAAATATGGCGTAGATTAAAATAAGGGAGGCTCCCAATACGCTCAGAGTCCAAAAACCGACCGGTAATTGGGAGGTTTTAGTTTTTTCCGAAACCACCCATTGATACACAAAACGCAACGTAAAAATTATTTGCGAAACAATGCCCAACAATAAAAGCCAAAGTGGAATAGCATCATTCCTAAAAAGTTTTTGGATGTCATATTGTCCGTTATTGTAAGCGTAAATAACAATGAAAATAGGAAAAATGAACAATATTAACTGAAACCATTTTGGCGCTTTTTGCCACTCGCCCTGCAATTGTAGGTTTCGGATATAAATATAATAGGTAAGCGCCTGGCCCAGCATTATTGCAAAATCATTTCGCAGATGGCCGTACAGAAAAAGTAGAAAGGACGCCAGCAAACTGAGTTTCCAAAAAAGGGATGGGGTAATGATGCGTTTGCTTTTTTCGGAAAGAATCCATTGTAAAATAAGCCTTCCGCTGAAAAGGATTTGTGCCAAAAAGCCAATGCTATACACAATCCAATTGCTCATCCCTTGCATTTAATTTCGTAGTTGATGTATTTTTTCTTCATCCAAAGATATGCGAAACAATCCATCAGCGGACCTCCCAACCGGTTCCAAAGTCCAAATTTTGCCGTACCCGCACGTCGTGGAAAATGTTTTACAGGGATTTGCAATACTCTTCCGTGCTGCAACAAAACCATTGCGGGCAAGAATCTGTGCAGGCCATTGAACATTGGAATTTTTTTTGCGAATGGGGTTTTGATAACTTTCAACGGACAGCCGGTATCGTCCATTCCATCCCGCGTGAAGGACCTGCGAATGCCATTGGCAATTTTGGACGACATGTTTTTCACGAACTTATCCTTCCTATCGGCGCGAACGCCCGTAACCAAATCATACTCGCCAATGTGCTCTAGCAAAAGGTTGAAATCTTTTGGGTCCGTTTGAAGGTCGCTGTCAATATAACCCACCAATGGGCTTTCAATAGTATCGAACCCAGCTTTTATAGCCGTGCTCAAGCCTCGGTTTTCCTTGAAACAGATATAAAAAAAGTCATCGTTTCGGGCGCAGATTTCTTCAATCAAGTTCTGGCTATTGTCTTTGGAACCATCATTCACAAAAAGAATCGATGTCTTTTTGCTAGCTATTTTCAGGTATTCCTGTAGTTCCTCCTCAACCCTTTTCAGGTTTTCTTCTTCATTGTAAACGGGTACAATTATGGTAAATTCGTACATTGGATGGTTCCAAAAAGGTTTTTGCAAATGTAATTTTTTTACTTTAAAACTTCGGCGCTTTCCTATTTTAGAGAAAAGATCATTTTGTTTTATCAATACATTGCCTCCAATTTATTAAAAGCCTTAACTTAAAAAGTGGTTATTTTGCAGGATTAAATTAAAGAGCAGTTATCGAAAAGGATTTTTAAATGAAGATACTCATTACCGGCGCAGCTGGATTTATAGGATCGCATACTGCGGAAAGACTGCAAAAAATGGGACACCACGTGATTGGAGTGGATAATTTTTCACCCTATTATGACCCCCAGCTCAAAGCACTCAATGCCCGATCACTTAATGAAAATAGCATTGAAATCATTACACTTGATTTACGAGTGGATGATTTGGTGGCAGCACTACCGTTGGATTTAGATTTCATTTTTCATTTTGCGGCCCATCCCGGGATTTCAAATACTTCTTCCTTCCAAGATTATTATACCAACAATATTTTGGCGACTCACCGATTGCTTGAGTTTGCAGAGAACCTGCCCGAGAAACCATTTTTTGTCAATATTGCAACTTCCTCTATTTATGGTTTAGAGGCGACCTTTTCTGAAACCGTACCCCCGAAACCTGCGTCGTGGTACGGGGTCACAAAATTGGCAGCGGAACAATTGGTGATGGCCAAAACACGCGCGGAAAAATTGCGCGCCACCTCTTTTCGTTTATTTTCGGTTTATGGCCCTCGCGAAAGACCCGATAAACTTTACACACGATTGATAGATTGTGGATTAAACGCGAAGAAATTTCCACTCTTTGAGGGCAGTGAAAAACATTTGCGAAGCTTTACATATGTACAGGATATAGTTGATGGAATTGTAAGTGTTATTGGGAAAGAGGAAATCTGCAACGGAGAAATTTTCAATTTGGGCACCGAAACCGAGAACACTACGGCGGCGGGAATAGCTGCCGTGGAGGAAATTTTAAACAGAAAAATAGCACTGGAAAAAAAACCACCTCGCGCTGGCGACCAATCCCGGACCAAGGCAAATATTGACAAAGCTAGAAAACTTTTGGTCTATAACCCACAAACTTCGTTGAGGGATGGATTAGAAGCACAGGCGGAATGGTTCAAGAAAAATTTTGTTTAGCTTATTTAAGTTTTAATAATTTTTCCGCGGCCTCGAAGGGTGTGGTTTTATTTTCATCCAAGGCTTTCAGTTGTAATTCCAACTCCTTTTTTACTGAAGGATTTTCATAAAAATCCATCTTCAATCTACTATCCACGGTCTGCATCAGCCAAAATTTGTTTTGGTTTCTTCTTTTATGCTGAAAGTATCCGTTGGCTTTTACGCTTTCAAAATATTTTGATATAACGTCCCAAATTTCAGCAATGCCGTCATTTTTAAGTGCACTGCAGAGCAAGGTTTTTGGAGCCCACCCGCTTTCCTTTTCGGGATAAAGGTGCAGGGCGCGGTTGAATTCGGTTTTTGCCAATTTTGCCGCTTTAAGATTATCGCCGTCTGCCTTATTGATAACAATGGAATCAGCCATTTCCATAATACCTCGTTTTATTCCCTGAAGTTCATCGCCGGCTCCGGCCAATTTTAGCAAAAGAAAGAAATCGGTCATCGAGTGGACGGCGGTTTCACTTTGGCCAACGCCAACAGTTTCAATTAAAATTACATCGAAACCCGCGGCTTCACAGAGAATAATGGTTTCACGTGTTTTTCGGGCAACACCGCCCAAGGTATCGCCACTGGCGGAAGGACGGATATAAGCATTCTTTTCCTTCACCAAATCTTCCATTCGGGTTTTGTCACCCAAAATGCTGCCTTTGCTAATGCTACTGCTAGGGTCAACGGTTAGAATCGCTACTTTCTTACCTTGGGAAATTAATAATTTTCCAAATCTCTCAATAAATGTACTTTTGCCAACGCCGGGAACTCCAGTAATTCCGATACGAATGGAGTTGTTGGCAAATGGCAAACAACTCTCAATAAGTTTTTTTGCCTGTTGCTGGTGTTTTTGGGCAGTGCTTTCAATAATGGTAATTGCTTGGCTCAGTGCTGCTTGATTTTCTTTAAGAATTTCAGAAACCAAATGCTCGATCAATATGGGTTTATTCCTGCTTTTTTGAAGTTGTCGCACCACCTTTTGGTTCAAGGTTTCCGGAGGGGCAACCCCATTTTTTTCGGTTAAGGCGCTTGTATTTTTTTTCTTATTTGGCACAATGTGAATTTAGGACAATTTTATGAATATGTTTTTTATTAAGCCAGTTTTCAGTGGTATATTGGATTTTCTTATCAATTGCAAATTAATAAAATTAGAAATGCCTGCAGGCCAATTTAATAATCAAAGGGAGATGTTTTATCAGGCTTTCCATCTTTCCAATCTAACAAAAATTTTTAAGGATGAAAACATTATATGAAGCAACAACAACAGTAGTTGGTGGACGAAAAGGTCATTTAAAAACCGACGACGGGAAATTGGATTTGCAGCTTTCTGTCCCGAAAGGGCTGGGTGGTGAAGGTGGCGATGGCACCAATCCCGAGCAGCTTTTTGGTGGGGCCTATGCGGCCTGTTTTGGAGGGGCGGTGCAAGTGATAGCCAAAAAGAAGAAAATTGAGCTGTCCGATGATTTCAGTATTACTGCAACCATTGGGTTTAATGAAGATGAGGACGGAGCATTTCTAGAGGCTACGCTTGATTGCTATCTTCCTGGTGTTGATGTGAAAACCGGGGAAAGTATCATTAAAAATGCGCATAAAATTTGTCCTTTCTCTAAGGCAACACAGGATAATATTACCGTAAATTTGAATTTATTGCTTGACGAGTAAATTTGGCAATATAAAAAAAGCCCCGGATTTCCGGGGCTTTTTTGTTTACATTGCTTTTAGGTTTATAACCTTTCCTTTTTCATCATCCTTTTTGGACTCTTCCTTAACTTCATCTTTCTTTTCTTCCACAAACGGACTCTTCTTTGGCTGCTGTAATGCCTGTTTTATGTACCACTCCAATTGATATTTCTGCTTTTCCAAAAGTTCAAGAATGCCGTCGGGCAATTCCTTTCGTTCCAAAAGTTCGTCATACCTTTTTATATTGTTACGGTCCCGGTTAATGCAGGAATTCACAATTGCTTCGGCGTCAAAATGTTCAAGGGCTTCCTTAATTTCCTGCCATGTGCGGCTAATGTTGCCTTTTTCGGCGTCTTCCTTTAACGGCTCAATATCGCGCGAGTGCAGCTCGTTGGAAATGTCGTGGCTCATCCTGTTTCGCTCCACTGCCATATAATTCAAAAACCTTTTCAAATCTGTGGTTTGGGCATCCTGTGCGGCATTGTAGTACAATTTTTCTGCTTCAAAACAGGCCACCAGCAAGCGGTTTAGTTTGTCAAAATCTGCGTAATTCTTTTTCATAATTGTTAGATTCAATCAAGGTTAATTAAAATAATCGTGATCCGTTTCTGTATTTTCAATTTTCTTTTTTTTTATTTAGAGGGCATAAAATTAGCGAATTGGAAGCATTTTTTATGCCAAAATCAAAATGAAGAGAATACGGCAGAAAAGAATTTTTTTAAACCGTCTTCGGAATTCTTCGAGCAAGATACAAAATTTATATGCTCAGAATTTTTAAATAAACCTTAAAAATATTTTAGCGATTTCCCCTAAAATTAACGGCTGTCAAATGTTTTTAACAACTTTGTCGTTCAAAAAATTTATAAATATTGCAACAACTAAATTCTTTTTTCGTCTTTTAGATGAACAGCAACCAAAAAAAATTTTCAAGTTTGTCCGATTTGTTACTTATCGAGCAGTGCAAACAGTCTAACCAAAAGGCACAAATGGTGCTATATGGAAAATATTGTGACGGCATGTATATCATTGCCCAACGATATTTAAAGGACAGCGCTGCCGCGGAAGATGCAATGCAGGAAGCCTTTATAAAGGCATTTAAAAAACTAGGCCAGTTTAAGGGAGACGTCACTTTTGGGGCCTGGTTGAAGAGAATAGTGGTAAACACGTGCCTGGATGCATTAAAGGCGAAAAAGTTAGAAACGGAGAGTTTGAACGATGAGGTTTTCACTATTGCCCAAGATGATGTGGATTGGTCCATCCCCGATGAAACTACGGTTTCAGAAGTATTGGAGGCCATTGAGGAACTGCCGGACAATTACAGGACAGCGGTAAAATTATTTCTGATCGAAGGTTATGATCACCAGGAAATTTCAGAAATACTGCAGATTTCTGAAAATGCCTCTCGAACCTATCTTCATCGGGGAAAAATGAAATTGAAAGAAAAATTAAAACACTTGCGCTATGGCACGGGATATTAAAAAAATGTTCGAAAATTATACGCCGGAACCTGTGGAACTTCCCAAAGGTCACGAGGCACGTTTCAAAGCAAAATTGAACCAGGCCTTTCCCGAAACTTCCACGGAAAAAAGGCGGACATCGTGGCAGTGGCTCAAAATCGCTTCCGTAGCCGTGGTACTTATTGCGGTAAGTTTTTTTGGGTATCAACAGCTTTCACCAAAGAATTCGGAAAATATAAGCGATACGAAGAATTCTGTGGTAGATATTCAATCAGAAAAAGTGAATAATAGCCAAAAACAGCAGCTCACCTTGGCAGACATTTCTCCAGATTTGAAAAAAATGGAAGAATATTATATGACAGGTATCAACGTGCAATTGGCCTCTTTAAAAATCACGGAGGAAAATAGGGATGTTGTTAATGGTTATATGCAAAGATTGGCGGAATTGGACAAAGAATACAACAGATTGAATCTTGAACTTAATAAAGTAGGGCCCACCGAAGCTACCGTGGTTGCGCTAATCGATAATTTAAAAATTCGCTTGGATTTGCTGTTCAAGCTAAAGAACAAATTAAAAGAACTAAAAAATCAAAACAATGAAAACTTTGAAATCATACAAACCTAAAGCAACCCTTCTTTTGTTGCTAATGATTGGGACCATTGGCTATTCACAGCAAAATTATGTGGAGAGTTTTAATGTGGCCGATAATGTGGAAGTGACGGTAAACACTTCTTTTACTGACATCGTTTTTGAAACGTGGAACAAAAACAAAGTTGAAGTGGAGGCCTATATTGAGGGTGAGAAACTTTCCGAAAAGGAAAAGCAGAATTTGATGAAAAACTGGAACCTAGACATAACCGGGAACAGCAAAGAAGTTAGCATTAATTCCAACTTTGAAAATGAAGGTTTTGCGATGCCAAATATGCCACAAATGGATTTTATAGGTCCGCTTATGGACAATATGGTTATGCCGATGATGCAGAATATTCAAGTGCCGCCACTTCCGCCGGAACTTTTGGAAAATATTGGCAGCATTCAATTCGATTATGAAGCGTTTCAAAAAGATGAGGAGGCTTATATGAAAAAATTTGAGGCGCAGATTGATAAAAAGTTTAATAAGGACTTCCAAAAGCGAATGGATGAATGGAGCAAAAATTTTGAATCTTCCTGGGATGCCCGTAGAACTGATAGTATAGGGGAGGCCTACGGAAAGGAAATGGAAGCTTGGGGCGAAAACTTTGGAAAGCGAATGGAAGCTTGGGGCGAGGAATATGGGAAAAAAATGGAGGCTTGGGCAAAGGAAATTGAGAAAAACTATGAAAAAGACGGTGAAAATTATACCAAAACCGTTACCAAAAGTCCTCACGGAACCTCTATTGTAATTAAAGGAAACCGAACAACCACAAGCGCAGGCAATGCCAAGAAAACCATTATTATTCGAATGCCCAAAAACGCCAAAACAAATGTAAACATTCGTCACGGCAGTTTAAAAATGGCAGACGCAAATAATTTGAAGGCCAAATTGGATTATACGCCGTTTAAGGCAAATAGCATTGATGGGGGGCAAACCCTCATCAGTGCTTCTTATGGTCCGGTGAATATAAATACTTGGAAACAGGGGTCACTCCACGTGAAGTTTGTGGACAATTGTTCCGTGGGTACAGTTCAAAATATAAACTTGCAAGCCAATTCCAGCGATGTGCGGATCGGAAACATTACCAATCAAGCTTTTCTTTCCGGTTCTTTTGGTGATTTGAGCATCGCAAAAATTTCGGATACCTTTGAAACCATTGACATTCGGCTGGAAAATACAGACGCAGTGGTGAAAGTGCCAGTGGGAGCGTTTTTGTTTTACTTCACCGGTAAAAAATCTACTTTGAAATATCCAAAATCACTTCAACTCAACGAATCCAAAAATGCCGATAGGGTTTTTTTGAAAGGCTATAACCAAAACAAGACATCCGGCAAGACAATCACTATTAATTCCAATTACAGCAATGTGTCACTTCAGTAAAATTTTCTGTTTGGTTTGAAAATTACTTTTTCCCTTAATTTTAAAATTCATATTCAAAAAAAACCCCTTTCCAAAATTGAAAAGGGGCTTGCGCATTGCGCGTATATAAATTGAGGAAAGTTTATTGTTTTACGATCTTAAAATTTTCTACATTGCCATTGCTACTCACTTTCACAAGATAAACACCGATGGACAAGCTTGAAAGATCAAGTTGACTATTGTTTTCGTTGAATGAAACATTTGTCACCATTTGACCCGTAACTGTGTAAATTGAAACTGAATCTATCGCTTCCTTTGAATTTAAATGAAGAATATTTTCAACAGGGTTTGGATAAAATGAAACTGTGTTTTGCGCAATGTTGTTTGTTCCCAAAAGAAGATCATCAAGATAAACCATCCAACCTTCGGCAAATGGTGGCGGACCGTTTAGCCAACCTGCAATATATTTTCCATTTGGGGAAACTGAAATAGCCGTGCCCAAAAGTCCGTCGGGTGAATTGACGGTAATGCCATTATCAGCCAATACATCCTTTAAAAACAATGGTTGTGTTCCTAAAGAAGGGTGATAGATTATTGCATCCCTAACTTGAAAATCCACATCGGCGAAGCCAACCACAACGCCATCATCAGAAATGCTGGTAAAAGCTGCAGAGTTGGCACCAGTTGGCGCATCATAGCTTGTAAAGGTATTTGAGGCCAAATCAAAAATAAACGGTTTATTATCAAAATCGCCCACCATTACATCACTACTGTTTATGTCGCTGATGGAATTTATTCCAGTGAGTGTAGGTAACTGGCCCTCGGGAATGAAATGATATTCACCATCCAAAGTTCTATAAGCGGGCACGCGAAGGGTACCGCCGCCATCGGGACGGTCAACCCAGCCCACCATAATTCCATTGTCATTTACGGCATAGGAAGCGCTGGCTTCTCCTTCGGGATCTAATGTAATTATCAATTCTTGGGTTACAGTGTCAAAAAGAAAACCTCCGTAATCATTGCCAACACTAGATTGGCCGGTTATGTATTGGCTGTTTGGCGAAATACCGTATGTGGTATTTTCATCAAAATTCATAGGGTCTTGCTCTGGTGTGAAACCAATTGCGTTCCACACTCCATCTTTTCGATATCCTGCCTGTAAAATAAAATTAGGTTCATCATAAAACATAAATCCGGCCACATTGCCATCATTATTAACAGCCTGTACCATCACCGCCTCCGGCTCGAGTGGCATAAGTGTGTTTGTTTCAAAATCATAATAGTCATAAACGGTAACGCCGAAACCTGAATCGTTTACATCATTGAAACGTGTGCCCATGTCGGTGAGTACTTTCAATTCAACCTGTGCGGATGCCGTTGTGGCAGCAATTAAAAAGCAGACTGCAAGAGTGCTTTTCGCAAAAAAAGTAATTTTTCTCATTTTAAATTATTTAAATAGAATTAGTAAAATTTTGGAGCCGCAAAGTAAATTTTATCCTGCTATAATAAAAGAAACACCCTTTCGGAATTCGGAATTTCTATAGATTTTAATTTATAAAATACTGATAGTCAAGAGCAATTTAATAATGTAATAAAATGGGAAATCCTTTTTTTTTGAATAATATTAAAACTTCAATTCCTTTCGAAGTGCTTTCAGGGTCTTTTCCGAAGAAAAAATAAAGCGCGCCAATATTAAAATTATGGCGCTCATTAATACAATCAATACAATCTTGTATATATTATTTGTGTTGTTGAGGTTCTCCACTTTTTCCGAATTTACCCTCATTAAATTGTAGATTGACTTATCAATGGTTCTGCGCTCCGTTTTGATGATTTCATCGTGAATTGTCTGGCTTTTGTTTTCGAACACTTCATAATTTTCAATATCGCCCAAGGCCAAATAATTGTTGGCAAGCATGGTATATATGGATCGGTTCAATATTTTGTCGCCCACTTTCTCGGAATTTTCAAGGGCGTTTAATAGTAGTTGTATGGCTACCGTGTGTTGGCCTTCCATCGTATAAACATTGGCCAATCCTTTTTGGGCAAAGGCAATCAAGCTTTTGGCGTTATTTTTTTCCGCATAAGTTATGGACTGTAAAAAGCTTTCTTCGGCCTCGTTAATTTTGTCAATCACCAACAAACAGTTTCCTTTATTATAAAAAGCGATGCTGAGGTTCGAATTTACGGGGACCTCAATTAGAATTTTTTGATAGGCCGCAATAGCACTGTTAAAATAGTCCAGCGCAATCTCGCAACTCATTTGTTCCCGATAAATAAACCCACGTACTAAGTGGTTAAAACCCAAACTCTGCGATTTTTCAGTGCTTTCGGGAAGGGTGCCTAACAAGGTATAAGCATCGTCCAGATAAGTTAAGGCCCTGTCATACACATTCAATTCTTGATATTGCCCCCCAATCCGGTTAAGCAAATTAATCTTCAATTGCACGTCCGTTATTTTTGGAAACATTTCCATAGCTTTTCGGGAATATTCCAGCGACTTTTCATACTCTCTTTTGGAGGAATATGCCGTGGAAATAATGATAAGCGAACGCACTTTAATGTCAATGGAATTTGATTCCTTTAATAAATTTTCCGCAGTTTCAATGGCCAAGTTCGGATTTTCATAAATCTGCCGCCGTGCGAATTCAATGATGCTATCAGTTTGTTGCTGTGCCCACAGCATTGGCCCGAAAAGCATTAAACTTCCCATTAAAAAGAAAAGAGCGTATGTTGTTATATTTTTCATTTTTAAATGGCTAAGGCGTTTTCCTGTTTGTCTCGCAATAATGTTATAAATGTGGTGGGGGAGATGCCTGTGACGGATTTGAATACAGTGGCAAAAACGCTATGGGAGGAAAATCCGCTTTCCTCGGCCAAATAGCTGATTTTATACTGCAAATATTGAGGATCATTTTCTAATTTTTGAATGATGAAATTGATCCGCAATTCATTGATATAGCTATTAAAGTTTTTCTGTTTATGCGTGTTTATAATTTCCGAGAGGTATTTCGTGTTGGTTTCAAACTGCAGCGCCATTCTAGAAAGGGAAATATCCTTATTTGTGAAATTCAACGATTGTTCAAAATCATCCAATTTGGTAAGCAATTGCTGCTCGGCCTCTTTCGGAACATTCAAGGTTTTTACAGCTTCGGGTTTGAATGGGGCGGGCGCGGTAACTGGTTCTTTTCGTTTTTCCAAATAGCCTATAAACTTCCGGTATTGCCCAATTTTGGCCCGATATCTTAATGCGGTGAGCCCTAAAATCAGCAACAGCAGCAGCAGTCCCGCGCCCAAAACTAATAGCTGGAATCTATTTTTGGACCGAAGGGCATCGAGCCGTTGGTTTTCGTTTTCATTAAAAATATTATAAGCCGTATTAACCGATTCATGTTCAAAGTCGCCGCGGGTGTTGTTGAGTTCGTCGGCCAATTGTTTAAATTCATTGAAGGCTTCGAGATTTTTAATTTCGAGGTAATTTTTGGCAATCGCATTTGCAATTGTTATTTGCTCGGAAAGATTGGGGAATTTCTCCGCAAGTTTCATTGCCACTTTTAAGGTGTCTATTGCCCGGGCGTGTTCATTTTTTTGGTGAAGGAAATCGCCATATTTTAACAGCGCTTTCATTTGTAAATAATTGCCAGGCTTCTTTTTTTCGCTCTGTCGGAAAGCTGACAACAAATAGTTTCGAGCAGAATCTAACTGGGCATGTTGCAGATGCATTTCTGCTAGATCCAAATCAATATTCCCAATTTGCTGACCGTCGTCGTTTGCCATTTGGTTTTGCAGCAGCGCTTTCGCTTTGTAAATTCTGCCAAAATTAGCGTCTGAACTATCGATTTGTGCCGTATTTAAGGAATATTGAATAGTTTTTCCCTTTACCCAGTTTTTAATTTTAGTATCAGAATTTCTATCCGATAAATCCAAAGCCTGGATAGAATAATAGTTGGCGAGGGATCCAATTTCCAGTTCTTTCAAAATTTTGGAGAGAAGAATATTTAATTCAATTTGCGTTTCATCTGCACCGTTCCAATTTACATCGGCAGATTGTAACCCTTTTTTTAAGGCCAGATTATATCTTCCTTGCATATAATAGCCGCGCGTAAGCAGGTAGGTTGCCTTGAACAAATCCGCCTGGCTATTGGATTTTTCTGAAATATATTCCGCAATTCGGATCGCTTCTTGGGGGTCTGAATACAGCACATCTTCCGCTTGGGCCAATAGACTGGAAATATTATCTTCCTGTGCAATTGAAACTGCGAAAATGAACAGCATTAAAAATGTGCAAACCCTACTCATGCCTCCTACGTACTTTTCAAGCTGTAAAAGTAGTTACAATGCCTGAAAAGCCTAGCAAAAATTTGTGAAACTACTACTTATATCACTTCAAAAATTCCACTGAATACAAAACCCCTTTTCATAGAATGAAAAGGGGTTTGCTGGGGAAGTGCACAATTTGTGGGGCAATTAATTCAAAAAAAAATAATCTTAAACTTTCATTTTAAAAACCGCCCACCTAAAAAAGAAGGTGGACGGTCCATCCAAAATCCAAAATTTAACTATGAAAAAATTTACTACTAACTATTAATTTTTTACGATTTTGAAAGTTTCGGTTGCATTGTTTGCCGTTACTCTGGCAAAGTAGATGCCTGTTGTAAGTGCTGACATATCTAGTTCTCCATTCACGCCATTTATTTCCTTATTCAATAATTGTTGCCCATTCACATTGAAAATGGTTACGGAATTTAATTCGGTATTGGAGGTTATTTGAAGCACATCGGTCACCGGATTTGGATATAAAGCCACACCTTCAATTTGGCTTTCTTCGATACCAATGGTTCCACAAGTTAAAAGCAGCTGAAAGTTACCGGATTTTGTGTCATCATATCCTTCAATCATTATAACATACGTACCTGTTCCGTCAGATTCAAAAGACAATTCCGGTTGGTTTACGCAGGAGCTATCGTTAAATGCAATTTGATTTGTTAGGTTGCAATCACTATAAACCCTCACAGTTGTTGGGAAATTAGTATCGGGTCCACAAGCGTTTAAGGTTATGGTTTCAGCCGAACCATTACCAGTGTATGAATAGAACACATCCGGCGAAGCATTTCCTCCGGAATTGGTTGCAAAAATGGTCGAGCTGGTAACCAAATCACCACAAGCTAAAGCTATTGACTCAACACAGTCATCATTGGTGGGAACTGCTGGAAGTTGCACTCTATATGTGAAAGTATCACCCCATGGGCCAATGGTTGGATCATATCCCCATCCGGTTATAAATTCCCCGTTAAAGGAGATAGAATTCGGAACCCAAATTGGGCTTGCGTCCATAGTATAGCCCAAAGTATCGGTCACAAAGGAATTGAATTCCTGTAACCCGCCGGTTGCAGTCCATATGAACGGAACATTTGGGTCCCAGGGTCCAATTCGGAAATAGCCAATTACCATCGTACCATCGTGGTTTATTCCGGTAACGTTTCCAGTACTGCCCGGGGACAAAGTGCCCAAGGACATATATCCTGTAGTTTCACTCCAGATCCACGGTTCGCCATTATTTGCGTAATCACCACGGCCTCCAATCCAGTTACCGTCGGCAGAGATGGCGCTGCATTCACCCAATTGGTTATATTCATCGGTTGGGTCGCCATTCGGGTCTAATAATAGATATTCATTAGGCAGCCAGTTGCCATGGGCATCCTTTCGCCACACTGCAGATTTCCACGGTCCGTTGAAATCCTGCCACCCTACAATTACGTTTCCGTCACCACTAACGGCATTTGCGCGGGTGCTTCGGTTTAGATTTGAGTATAAACTGCCCAAATCAACTAGGCCGTCTGCTGCTGTCCACGCTGTTGCGTGAACCGCAATTCCAGGTTCGCCGGGGGTAGGTTCAACATACGCACTACCAACGACCGTGCTTCCGTCTTCCGAAATGTTATAGCCGGAACTTAAGTTTCCATCCACAGAAACATTAAAACTGCCAAGTACGGTCCATTCATTATTCGCGACATTGTACAAGGATTGAACAGAATAGGTATTGGACGTAGATTCTTTTTTAAACATGACCCCTTGCGAGCCGAACACATAGCCAGTTCCGTTTTCTGTATAAATCACTTCATATAAAGCTTCATTAAAGGTTGAAGTTCCCAAATTATTGATGGGCCAGGTTTGGCCACCGTCTTCAGAAGAAAAAATTACCTCGGGAGTTCCAACCAGAGTAACATGATCTGCATCCAGCCAAGCTACATCGCGCCAGATAGGTCCGGGGCTATTGGCTACCGTTATTGTTTGCCAAGTGGCTCCGCCATCGATTGTTTTTAGTACAATATCATCGCCTACGGCAAAACCCGTATTCATATCATAAAACTCAATTCCCGCCAATACTCCGGCTCCCGATAGTACGGTAGTCCAAGTGGCACCATTGTCTATGGATTTTTGGATAGTACCTCCATTTGATATCATAAAATAAGTATCACCGCCCACATAAGTCAATTGGTCGGGAATTGCATCAACACCGGTAGCTTGGGTCCAAGTGGAACCACCATCGGAAGTGTAATAAATAGTTCCCGAGGCGCTGTTGGGGAATGCACCAATTATTCCATTTTGCCAATCCTTGAAAACTACATCGGTGTAGTACCAAATATCATTTCCGGGTGTCATTGTGGTCCAAGTATTTCCCGCATCGTTTGTTTTGGCTGCATACGCACTCCATCCCGCAACATAGCCGGTATACGAATCTGGAAAGCTCATACCTTCTATACCTTGGTTGGCACCCGTCCACAATTCTTCCCATGTTTCTCCGCCGTCATAAGTTCTTATAACAATTCCATCTCCATTATAGGTGGTGGATTGGCCAGAGGCGTAACCGGTTGAGTTTTGATTGTCTGGAAAATCAATGCCGGTGAAAATATAATTGTAACCGGTATTCATTTTTTCCCATTCGGTTGGAAGGGTAGTAGTTTCATAGGTTGTTCCTGAAAGTAAATTGCCGTCGCCAGAAAAGCGTGCGGCTCCGCCAACGCCCAATCCGGGTGCTGCACCTCCAATTTGCTGAAAGATATTGGTGTCTGGATTCCAAATGGAATATGGACCCGCCTGGGCTTCATATCCAGAAACTGTACCATCATTGGAGACCCCTTGGGTTTCAAAAAAAGTAGGCTTCACAATAAATTGGGCCATTACATTTTCGGCGCACAAAGCGTACAAGCACACCGTTAAAAGAATAATAATTTTTTTCATTGAAATAAGTTTTAATTGATTTGCATTTTCTGAAGGCTAAAATAAGTGCGCAAATACTCTAATAAAAGGAAGTATCTTTTGAATTTCGTGAATTTTAAAAGCGAAAAAACCACTTAAAGCCTTTAAGGACAAAGCTTTGCTTCTAATTTATAAATTTTAGGGAATGAAGAAATAAAATGGATGGAAAAGCTAATTCTTCAATTTGTTTTCCAGATTTTTTAACTGTTTTTCCCATATTAAAATAACACGTACCAGAAAAAAAAGTGCAGCTAATATGGAAATTATGAAGATGATTTGAATGGGTTTATAAATGCTATGGATTTCATTTATTTCTTCCGCTTTTGCTTCAGTTAAATTTAGAAGGGATTGGTTAATGGTTTTCCGACCCGAAATTTTATTCGCCTTTTTTATTGCCAAATATTTCTCTTGATAGCGCGAATAATTTTCCCAGTCGCCCAAAATAAGATAGTTGTTGGCCAGGCCTTGATAAATGCCTCTATTCAAAACTATGTCGCCAACATCTTTGGAAATGGCCAGCGCATTGGTGAGTAACGCAATCGCTTCTTTATAATTTCCCTTGCCAGATTCCGTTTCCGCAAGGCCTTTTTGGGCAAAGGCTATCAAGCTTTTTGCGTCTATTATCTTTGCATGGTCAATAGATTTTAAAAAGCATTCCTTGGCATCTTCAACCTTATTGAGGGAAAGCAGGCAATTGCCTTTGTTGTAGTAACAAATGCTTAAGTTGGCATTCATTACATGTGGTTTTTCCGTTGCCTTATTGAATGCAATTATTGCATCATCAAAGTATTTTAGGGCAATGTCGCAATTTGTTTGTTCCCGATAAATAAACCCTCGCAAAATGGAATTATAACCCAAAAAAGACTGAACCGAATCTTTCACCGGGTAGCTTTCAATTAGTAGCAAAGCTGCATCAAGATATTCCAAAGCTTTGTCGTGAATCTGCAATTCTTGGTAATGGGCAGCAATTCTGTTTAAAATGTTCATTTTCAGAATTTCATCCGTAATTGTTGGAATGAGATCATTTATTTGAACAATGTATTCCGAAGATTTCTCGTAGTCCCGTTGTGAGGAATACGCCGTGGATATTGCCAATAACGTGTTTATTTTATTTCGTAAGGTAATCGATGGGTGGGAATAGGCTTGTTGCGCGAGATGGATGGCGGCATCGGGGTTTTCATAAATCTGCTTATTGGCAAGTTGTAAAAGGCTATCCACTTCCTTTTGCGAATGAGCAATCGGCGCACAAAAGATGAATGCCAGCAACATTATTGGAGCCATATACCTATTCAACTTCCTCATAAACGTGCTTGGGAGATTTTTTGGAAGATTTCAGCAAATCAATAAAAACGGTGGGCGAAATTCCGGTGACTGATTTAAAAACGGTGGCGAAGCTACTATGCGATGAAAACCCACTCTCCTCGGCCAAATAACTTATTTTATACTGCAAATAAGTTCGGTTATTCTTTAACTTGTCTATGATGTAATTGATACGCAACTCGTTAATATAGCTATTGAAATTTTTACCCTTATGGGTATTAATCACTTCTGAAAGATATTTTGTATTCGTATCCAAATGTGCCGCCAATAGCGCCAAGGACATATCTTGTTTTGTGAATTGTTTCGAATTTTCAAAATGGGCCAATTTCTTTACAAGAAGATTTTCTGTTTCCACAGGAATATTTAGACCTTTTGAAATTTCTTTGGTGGGAAGTTCTTCGGTCGGTCTTTCCCTGTTTTCATTGTAGGCAATGAATTTTTGGTATTGTTTGAATCTGCTTCGGTATCGAAACCTAAGAAGCAAACCAAGAATAATAATGAATCCCAAAATAGCTGAAAATATCCAAATGTTCTGCGCATAATTCTTTTTCAACGTTTCGGTTTTTGTCGTATGGTTGGTATTAACGTAATTATAAATTGCGTTTACGCCTTGGTCTTCCGCTATTTCAGTTTTGGTGTCGAGTTGCTGCGCCTCTTTTTTAAAAGCATAAAATTGATCGGAATTCTTTAAAGCTAAATATACCGATGACAGATTTTCTGAAATCTGCGCCTGGTAAGCGTGGTTTTCAAATTGTGTTGCTATTTTAAGCGCCGTTTGGTACGATTCCAAAGCCTTCTCATAATTCTTTTGAATAAAATATAAGTTGCCCATTTGGTTGCGTAACACCATTTCCAAATAATTATTGGGATGTTCGCCGCCCGTTTTGGCCAATAGATTTTCGAAATATTCTTTTGAAGCTGTGGTATCGTTGCGTTTTAGAAAAATTTCTGCAATTGAAACCGTAGTTTCAATCGCCATGACCGGGTCGGGAATTTTTTCGAAATTGGTTTTGGCGAGATTAAACTGTTCACTCGCTTGTTGCCAATTGTCCTCCTGTAAATTTTTATTGGCTTCAAGAAGCGCCTTGCCGGCGTAGATATATTTTTGGGCATCCTCATTATTGATTGCCGTTGCCAGCACAATAGTGTTGATATAATATTGTTGCGCCACCACGTCCAACCCCAGATGCATTAAAATGGGAATTGAGGTTACTGTTGCCCTTAACTGGAGGGGTAAATTTTTTGTGGATTCTGCAATTACTTTGGCCTGCACACCTGCTTTTACGGCGTTTTCAAAATTTCCAGTAATGTAAAATCCCACCGTATTTAATAAATGTGCCTGTACACGTTGGTCTTTATTTGCAGAATTTTCCAACACATGGTTAGCAATTTTTATGGCTGCCTGGGGTTGTGTGTATAAAATCGCTTCAGCGTTGGATAACATATTTTTATAATCGCCAAAGTCTTGCGCATTACTGTTTATGCTTATTTGGGCAATAAAAAATATTAAGAAATAAAAACGCATTTTGTATAGAGATAACAATGCCCCAAGATACATAAAGTTAAATTTTGAAGCGTATTATGAGGGAGATTTCAATAAAAAAACCTCGTTGAAATATTATCAACAAGGTTTCGCAAAAAGCTTTAATTGTTATATAAAGCAGCTATTTAAATTCTTTTCATAACAATTTCCATGCTTTTATATTCAGATCCTCCAGCCACGGTTTCAAACATTTCCATTTTGCGGGTATTTTCGTCAACAATTGTAAAAACCTCGCGCACCTGTCGCTCCTTTCCTGTCATAGGGTCCACCATATTTCCATTGGAAATGATAGCCTTGGTGGCGTCATCATATTTTCCACGCAGCACCATCATACCCGTGCCCATATTATCAATCCATGTGGAGACCGTTTCTTTGGTGGCATTGTCAAAGGCCGTGGTAGCTTTTCCTTCAAACGGCATGTCCATTACATTTCCCTTGTAATTCGTTTCCTGGTAGCGACCTCCAAGAATCATATTTATTTCAGCCGTTGAGGTAGCTTTAACGGATTCTCCGCCTTCGCCCATCCAAAAGGTCATTTCATTGTTCCAATTGCCAACGTCCTCGGCCATCATTTTGTGCGGCTCGCTGGGGGTTGCGTAAGCTTCCCAAGCCTTTTGCATGGCTACGGAATCCATAGGTGTTTCTGTCGTTTCAATACTGTCCGTGGCAGTTGCGGTAGTGTCGGTCGCCATAATGGTTTCAGTTTCCATGGTCGCTTTGTTTTCATTTTTACACGCTGATAAACAAAGCGCAAGTACGGATGCTGCTAAAAATAGATTTTTCATAATATGTTGGATTTTATAGGTTGAATTTACCTGCTAATGTAGAAAAAATCTCAACATCCAAGGCAGTAGTTTGTTCCAAATGAGGGTTTTAAAATCTGAATTGGAATCGCCTTAGTTTTAAATTGAAAAACAATAATCCTGCCCCTTTACTTTCTTCTAACCAAAATGGCAACAACTGCCGAAAGTAAAACCCCAAATCCCAGCGCCCCAAAAGCCGCCTGCCACATATAATTGTTTATGTTGAAATAATCATTCGCCTTGGTCCGACTCATCATTTCGTTGGTCACGGAATATTCAATCACGTTGTTAAAGTATTCCGGTGTCACATAATTATGGGTAACAAATTGGGCCAAGGGCGAAAGAAGCGCCACAAATACGCTCAGGATAACACCAGATAGAAAGCCTTGCAGCCAAGTCATTTTACCCTCAAAGGCTCGCCTTCTTTTTTCCCGCATTTCCAGCCAATACATCAAAATTGCAATGGGCGCAAAAAACATGGTCAGCCACCAATGGTCTGCAATCTGTTCCTCGTGCCAGCCCATTGTTTTCTCGAAAAGCATCCAACAGAGTAAAGCGACGGTAAAAATGATAGCCCATTTAAATTCGATGTATATTTTTTTCATATTCGTTTTATTTTATGCGAATTAAAGATAGCTTTTTCACAAAAAAATCCCCCGCAAAAGCAGGGGATTTTTTTTAACTCATAACTCATAACCAAACTACTCATCAACCAAAACCCAATCGCCTTTATCGAGCAGTGGAATGGCTTGTTTAAACTTCATCTCCTTATTTTCTCCGCTCATCACGTGTTTGATCGTCACTTTATCGTTACGGTTAATTTTTGGGCGCTCGCGGGTAATGGTTTCCGTTATCTGCTGGCGTTGCGGTTGTGTATTTCCAGCCGCGCGCGCTTGTGCGGAACGCTCGTCCATATTTGGGATTTCGTCTTTTTGCTCGTTCAGGTTTTCCTTGCGTTTCACCTCCCGCGCTTCCTGGATTTGCTGCTGGTTTTCCTGCGGCAATTCACCTTTGAAAAGGAATGATATAACCTCTTTGTTCACTTTTTCAATCATTGCTTTAAAAAGTTCAAAAGCCTCAAACTTATAAATGAGCAACGGATCCTTCTGTTCGTGCACCGCAAGTTGAACAGATTGTTTCAGCTCGTCCATTTTTCGCAAATGCGTTTTCCATGAATCATCAATTATGGCGAGGGTAATATTTTTCTCAAAATCATTTACCAATTGCTTCCCTTCGGTTTCATACGCTTTTTCAAGGTCTGTGGCCACGTTTAGGGTTTTTACGCCATCGGTAAAAGGAACAAGAATTCGTTTGTATTTATCCTTCTGCGTTTCATAAACATTTTTGATTACCGGGTACGCCATTTCAGCGTTGCGCTCCATTTTATTTTGATAGTGCAGATAGGCGGCCTTATAAACCTTGCCTGCAATTTCACGGGCATCCATTTTTTCAAATTCCTTATCGGAAATAGGGGAGCTCATGGAGAAGAAGCGGATCAATTCAAATTCAAAATTCTTATAATCCTGCGCCAGTTTGTTGCTTTCCGCAATTACTTCTGCGGTGTCGTAAATCATATTTGCAATGTCCACCCGAAGACGGTCACCAAACAATGCATGGTATCGTCGTTTGTAAACCACCTCGCGTTGCGCATTCATTACATCATCATATTCCAACAATCTTTTACGTATTCCGAAGTTGTTTTCTTCCACCTTTTTCTGGGCCCGCTCAATAGATTTTGAAATCATTGAATGTTGAATAACTTCGCCTTCCTTCAAGCCCATTCTGTCCATCATTTTCGCAATTCGCTCACTTCCGAAGAGGCGCATCAAATTATCCTCCAAAGAAACATAGAACTGTGAACTTCCCGGATCGCCCTGCCGTCCACTACGTCCGCGTAACTGTCTGTCCACGCGACGTGAATCGTGGCGCTCGGTACCTACAATAGCGAGTCCGCCGGCTTTTTTCACTTCGTCGCTCAATTTAATGTCCGTACCACGGCCCGCCATGTTTGTGGCTATGGTAACAATACCAGATTTTCCAGCTTCGGCAACAATATCGGCCTCGCGTTTGTGCAGTTTCGCGTTCAATACGTTATGAGGAATATTCCGAATGCTCAACATACGGCTCAATAGTTCCGAAATTTCCACGGAAGTGGTACCAATCAAAACAGGTCGTCCTGCATTTGAAAGTGCGGTAACTTCTTCCGCTACGGCGTTGTATTTTTCTCTTTTTGTTTTATAGATTTTATCATCGCGATCGTGGCGGGCAATAGGGCGGTTGGTAGGAATTTCAACCACATCCAACTTATAGATTTCCCAGAGTTCACCAGCTTCCGTTACCGCAGTTCCCGTCATTCCGGAAAGCTTATTGTACATTCGGAAATAATTCTGAAGCGTGATGGTTGCAAAGGTTTGCGTCATTGCTTCAATCTTCACGTCTTCCTTCGCTTCAATTGCTTGGTGAAGCCCGTCACTGTAGCGGCGACCATCCATAATACGGCCGGTTTGTTCGTCCACAATCAGCACTTTATTTTCCATCACCACGTATTGGTCATCTTTTTCAAAAAGAGTGTATGCCTTCAAAAGTTGGTTCATCGTGTGGATGCGTTCACTTTTAATAGAGAAATCGCGGAACAGTTCTTCTTTTTCAGTTACTTCATCTTCCTTGGAAAGTCCCTTATTTTCAATCTTCGCTATTTCGGTGCCTATTTCGGGCATCACGAAGAAATCCGGATCGCCTTCCCCAGAAAGATAATCCACCCCTTTATCGGTGAGTTCTATCTGATTGTTCTTTTCATCAATAACGAAGTAAAGTTCGGCATCAACCTTGGGCATTTCGCGGTTGTTGTCGCTCATATAATGGTTTTCGGTTTTCTGAAGAATCTGCCGAACACCTTCTTCCGAAAGGAATTTGATCAAGGCCTTATTTTTCGGCAACCCGCGATACACGCGAAGCAATTGGAAACCTCCTTCTTTTTCGTCACCTTCTTTTATAAGTCTTTTGGCCTCGGCCAATACTCCGTTTAAATATTTTTTTTGTACTTCAACAATGTTGTTGATTTTCGGCTTAAGTTCGTTGAATTCGTGGCGGTCACCTTCGGGCACGGGACCGGAAATAATAAGCGGCGTTCGTGCATCATCAATCAATACGGAATCCACCTCATCCACAATGGCATAATGGTGCGGGCGCTGCACAAGATCATCTGGTGCATGGGCCATGTTGTCGCGCAAATAATCAAAACCGAATTCGTTGTTTGTTCCGTAGGTAATATCGGCCAAATAGGCTTTTCTTCGTGCCGCGGAATTTGGTTTGTGGTTGTCAATACAATCCACCGTCATCCCGTGAAATTCAAACAGTGGCGCCATCCATGCGCTATCACGCCTGGCGAGGTAATCGTTCACGGTAACAAGATGCACCCCATTTCCGGCGAGGGCATTTAAGTACATTGGAAGCGTGGCAACCAAGGTTTTTCCTTCTCCTGTTTGCATTTCGGCAACTTTCCCCTCGTGAAGTGCAATTCCCCCTATAAGCTGAACGTCATAGTGTACCATATCCCAAGTGATCGGTTTTCCCGCGGCATCCCAGCTGTTTTTCCAAATCGCTTTGTCATCCTCAAGGGTTATGTAGTCTTTACTGGCCGATATTTCACGGTCAAACGGGCTTGCGGTTACCGTAATTGTTTCATTGTTTTTGAAGCGCTTGGCAGTTTCCTTCATCACTGCGAATGCCTCGGGAAGTATTTTGGTTAGGGTCGCTTTTTCAACTTCATAACGATCGTCCTTTAGTTTGTCAATCTGGTTGTAGAAATCTTCCTTTTTATTGATATCTTCCTCGTTTTCTGATTGTTTTTCAAGGGCATCGATCTGGTCTTGAATTTCTTTTTGGGCGTCTTTTATTTCCTTTCTAAAGAAATTCGATTTGGCGCGAAGTTCATCGTGGGTAAGTTTCTCAATCGCCTCTTCGTGTTTTTTTACTTCATTTACGAGCGGTTGTATTTGGCCGATGTCTTTTTTCGATTTATCGCCTACAAAGACTTTTAATACATTATCTAATATTCCCATGATATAATTTTATTTTGAAATGTTGCAAGGCAACACTTTTGGTCGATTTCAGTTTTAGGTCAAGTTTGTACTCGACCTACTATTGCTAATTTAGTTTAAATAAAAAAAGCCTCTTAAAAGAGACTTTTTATATTATTTTTTAATTGTACCCCAAAAATTGGGGATTAATATTCATCCTCATTCCAAAGATAATCGTCGTCCGTTGGGTAGTCTGCCCAGATCTCTTCAATAGAGTCGTAAGAATCTCCCTCGTCTTCAATTGCCTGAAGGTTTTCCACTACTTCCAGTGGAGCACCGGTCCTGATCGCGTAATCAATTAATTCATCTTTGGTTGCGGGCCAGGGCGCATCGCTTAAGTAGGATGCCAATTCTAATGTCCAGTACATAGCACTTTAGGTTTTAATTTTCTGCAAAAGTAATTTTTTAGATCAAAAAGTCAAGTAAAATCCAAATTATTTCTGCTATATTTTAAAGAACGTTTGTTTTTGTTTGATTTACAGAGGGTTATAACGCTTAAAAATCTGCTATCACAATAACCCAATAACTTTTTAACCCAGTTTCTCCGGAATCCATTGCGTCTCTTCTGCGTTGGTGTCTTTGGACAACTTTCGTGCCAGCACAAAGAGGTAGTCAGATAAACGGTTTAAATATTTTAGTACCCGCTCGTCAATGGGTTCATTTTCATTTAAAAGTGTGGCGCGGCGTTCGGCACGGCGGCAAACTGTACGCGCTATGTGACAAGATGACACGATGGTGTTCCCTCCCGGCAAAATAAAATGGGTCATCGGTGGCAGGGTGTCGTTCATTCGATCCATTTCATTTTCGAGAAGGACGATGTCCTCCTCTTTTATTTTGGGAATATTGAGTCGTTCCTTTCCGCTTTTCAGCATTGCCTTTGCCGGATCCGTGGCTAAAATTGCGCCTAATGTAAATAACCTATCTTGAATATGAACCAAAATTTCTTTACTACGCTCATCAATTTCTTGAGTGCGAATTAAACCTAAATAGGAGTTAAGCTCGTCTACGGTGCCATAACTTTCAATCCGAATATTATGCTTGGGAACTCTCGTGCCGCCAAAAAGTGCCGTTGTACCGGCATCGCCGGTTTTGGTGTATATTTTCATTTCGAGGTTGAGGTTTGAATGTGGGGTTTCGGGTTTCGAGCAAATTTACAAATATCTCTTTTAAAATGCCCATAAAAGCGAGAAGACTGAGTTGTAGTACTTAAACCTGAAACTGATTAATTTCCGCTCTCTTTCTCCCGTTGTTTTTTGCGTTCGTAATAACTGCTTCTAAAATTTTTGTTTCTGCGTTCCCGTTGGTTGCGTGAGTTGCGCTTGTTCCAAAAATAAAGAATTGCCAAAAGAAGAATTCCAGCAATTATTAACACAATTGGATTTGAAAGGTCAAGGTTCATAAGTCAAAGATAAAACAGCGAGTGGGAAGTGTAAAATTAGTATATTAAAAATTCCAGATGGCTATCTGTTCCATTTAATTTAAAACTTATTTAATGAAACAACATAAAAAAATCCGCCCGGCATAAATTGCCGGACGGATTCCATTTTAACTAATAACAATTATGAATCTACTATTCCTTTACCAATCGCTTGGTGGTGGTTCCATTTTGTCCCTGGATCCTGACCATATATACCGCCGCGCCAAGTGTTGAAACGTCAAGGGTCCTCTTGGATCCCATCCCTCTCAGGTCTGCCCTTTGCACAAGCCTTCCGCGAAGGTCGAATATCTGCAGACTCTCCAGCTCAAGGTTCTGGGGGTTCCCAACGTTCAGGAGGTGCTTGGTCGGCACCGGATAAAGCGAAACGCTTCCCAGGTCCTGCGCAGGCCC
>NZ_JAUGQQ010000006.1 GCF_030410135.1 Aequorivita aurantiaca
CGCAAGAACCTGGTTCAGCAAATTTTGATTCGTGTTGCTCATAATGTAAAATTTAAGTGGTTTATAGTGTGACAATTATGGTGAAAATATAAACATCAGTCAACAGGAAAAACCCTGTTTTTTTTAGGGGGAAATCCCCTTTTTTTTGGGTAGGCCCGAGTACTGGGGGCGTCAAGGGAGTAAGGATATCTTTTGGTAATTTTTGGTATGGGGAGAGTACCGCTAGCTACGGTAGGGCGGGGGACGGGAGCATTCCTCTTTCTGTTTATTTAGGCAAACTATTACCGTTTCAGCGTAAAATGGCCTCGGTACACCAATCCGTTTTTAAAGGTGGCTTTAAACCAATAGTCTGAAGAGGGCAGCTGCCGGCCATTATAGGTGCCATCCCACCCACTGCCGTTTAGGTTTAGGGCATACAGAATTTTGCCAAAACGGTTGAAAATTTCCACCCGTTCCACCAGCCCATTGTTGCGGTCCTGCCCCGCCACCTGCCAGTAATCGTGGTACCCATCATTGTTTGGGGTGAAGAAGCTGGGGAAGCCCACCACAAAGGCCAACAGGGTAGTGGTGCCACAGCCGTTCGCGTCCTTCACAACAATGGTATGCTCGCCCGGCGAAACGTTTTCAAAAATGGGGCTTTGCTGAAAGGGGCCATAGTCCAAGGCATATAGATAGCTACCCGCCCCTTCAGCCTGTACGGTTAGGGTTGCGTTGCCCACGTTGCCCGATAATTGGTAGGTAATCTGTGCCGTTTCGGAAGGGACAACGGTGAAGGTGCGCACGCCAGTACAGGCAAAGGTTTCATTATTAATGGTTTCACTTCGGGTTACGGTTACGGTATAGTTTCCGGGCTCGTTTATGGTTATGGAAGGCGTGGTTTCCCCCGTGGACCATAGAAATTCGGTATTGGTGGTGGTTCCTATCAATCCGGAATCAATTGTAATCGTTTCGGGGTAAGTGTTTAGGCAGTATAGTAGTATTTCAGCCCCTTCAAACGCTGGGGTATCTATTACGTTCAAGTGTACTTTGGCAGTGGCCAGGCAGCCACGGTCGCCACCAATGCGCGCATACACAGTCTGGGTGGTGGGCTGGGTGTTGGTGAAGGGCTGGGGCAGCGGGTTGGTATGTTCAATTGCATCCTCATAGGAAAGATGGTAGGTTACTTCGGAATTATTTCCGAAGAGAATTTGCAACGCTGCAGTGGTTTCAGAAAAACTGAAGCTCGCAAAACTCGGGGTGCCTGCTGCAGCGCATTCCACCAGAAAAAAATCGGATACGGTGTTGGTGGTGGTTTTCAGCGTAATTTCAGCCACGCCCACGCAGCCGTATTCCGAAACAATGCGGGCGTAAACTCTTTCGTCCGGCTGGCTGTTTGTATAATTTTCAGGGTTTGGTATGGGTTCCGTATTGTTTTCGGCATGTATAAAACTCTTGTGAAAGGAATATACCCGTAGCAGCGGGTCGCCATTAATGACGGTTGCTTCCGCATCAAAAAGGTTGAAAACAGCTATGCCACTGGCGGTTGGCTCACACTGGTAAAGTTCCGTATTTTGGGGGTTAACGGAATTGCTGTATTCAATTAGAACCTCATCTGTAGCTATACAGGTGTTGCCATAATCTATTGCCACGGAATACATGCCGGGGGTGGTAACGGCTAGTTGGGCGGCAGTTTCCCCGGGAAGGATGGTCCCATCCCTATACCAGGTGTAACCCAAAGGGGTGGTGCCTTGTGGGGTGGCGTCAAGGATATACGTTTCACCATCGCAAAGCGGATTATTGGTTCTAAAACTGCGGTCTGGACCAAGATTGGCGGCAATGTTGAAACTGCCACCCTCCAAAAATACGGCGGAGTCATACCTATAATTTTTTTCATCAGCAATTACCAGTTTTATATGGTAGGGCTGGTTTACGGTTACCGGGGTTTCCGCAACAAGTATTTTGGTTTGACCATTAAAGTTAATGGGGGCGTTAGGGCCATTCCAGCCCTCAAAATACGTTTCGTTAATGGGCGGGCAACTGCCGGGAATTCCCGAATGTACGGTGGTTACCAGTACCGGGGTAGTAGTGCCGGGAACAACGGCAATATTAGTGTAGGTGCCTCCAATGGGTTTTATTAAAAAGGCGAAGGCATCACTATAAATACACGTATTGGGGTCGCCTTCCTGATATTCCTCCGAAGCGAAAAGATAGCGGAACTGTATATTATCTGCATTGGGAACAAAATCAAATTCCAATATGGTTGCGTTGGTTGTATTGCTGATGTTTAGGGCGGTTTCCAGATCTTGGTCGCCATTCCATCCAGGGGCATCGTCATCGCTCAGGCTTGTATTCGGTCCGGGCACGTTTTTTAGCTTGCCAGTACTCATAACTACACCGCGCTGAAATGGGAAGGTACTGCCATTTGCAGTATAATACCCAAAACTTTTGTCGCCATCGGGAAAGTTACCACTTGTGGAAGAAGTTATCTGCACGTTGCTGATGCAGCCACTGTCTATAAGAATATCTTCCACCAGCTGTTGCGGGGTGTAGGTGGTGGCATCTATTTGGATGTTTTGTGCGATTGCCACTGAAACACTGAGAATGGCCAACAGCGCGAAAACGAAAAACTTCATTAAAAAAGGGGATTACTTATTTTTTGAGAGGGCAAATTTAGGTCTTTTTTTCTTTTATAGTCACGCCGTCCTGCTAACCAATTTTATGGAAAAAGAGTGTGACTTAATGCTATTTGTACTCGTTGAATAGCTTTTTCACCGTATCAAAATCGGTTTTTTTGTCCATTTCATAAAAATAAGCAAGTTGCCATTGTTGGGTTTTTAAGGCTATGTTGCTGGTGGGGAAATCCCATATAGGGTAAACACGAAAGCCTCTCTTGCCATCTTTTTTTGCTGTGGAAACAATGCCCTTGGCAATTAAAATGGATTTTGGAAAAACGAATTGCCCTAGGCGGTTGTTATGCTTTGCATTTATAATGAAGAAATGAAAATCGTCCAATTCGGAATAGGGTTGGGTAATGCCAAAATTGTTCCGCTTCCAACAGGTTACGAACTGCCCCACCTTCTTGGGGGTTTGTTTTGCCGTGCGGCCTATGGCCCAATGCCCATCAATTTCAAATCGGCAAGCGTCATATTCCCGACTTTCGGGTTCGGCTGTGTAGTTTGTAATGCTAAGGCCACAGTTGTGGTATGTATGCAGGTTTACTTCCTGCATAAAAGAAGAATTTGGCACTTAATTATTAAATAGGTTTGTTCACCTCAAATTTTAATCCGCTTTGCTGGTCGGTAAAAAATACTTTATCACCGGTTTTGGAAATTTTAAAGGTCATATTGGCGCGGTTTGTAGTAATAGTTTGGGTGCCTGGATTAAAGTTCCATGTAGCATTTTTATGCGAAGTGGTGCTATAGATATAGTTTGCGCCAGATTGTTGTCTTTCCTTTATTTCAAAACTGTTATCTGCATAAAGATTAATTACGGCATGTTGCATTGCGGCGGCCAATTTTGGGTTACTGCTGTTGTTTTCAACATTTACCACTAGCCAAGTGCCCGTAACATCTGCCTGCGTAAGGGATTGGCTTTGTGCGGTAGCGGCAATAAGAATAAAGGCGAAGAGTGCGAGTATATTTTTCATCGGTTTATTTTTTTAGGAATTGTTTGTGCGTTTTTCATAACTTTTGTGAAAGATAGCAAATCTTCAGCTTTTGGAAGCACGCCGGTTCTAAGAATAAGAAAAGTAACCTGTTGTAATTATTTGGAGGCTTATAATACACCTCTTTATTTTATAAATAAAGAAGCCTCATTTCAGAGGCTTCCTTCGGCGTATTTACTAAAATATAAAAAATAAATAAAATTATCGTTTTGTTATTTTAAGTGTCTCGTGTCTATCATTGGGAGTTGTTAGAGTGGCAAAATAAATTCCTGCCGCCCCATTGATTTCTACATCAAGCATCTGTGCATTTTTATAGGTGGTGGAAGAAACAAGTTGGCCAAGCATATTGGTAATGGCAACGCTTATCTCTGGATATTTCGTGCCTAGGTTTATGATGAATCGCCCATTTGTTGGGTTTGGATATGCACTGATTTCCGTATCAAAACCCTTATTTGGAATGCCAAGAATGGCTGCAGTGGTTTCAAACACCCAATAATCATCCAAGCCTCGATTGTTTTCACTTTTATCACCAGAAATATTGGAATCTGAAGAACAGAACATAGCGAAGTTGCCACCTGCCGTTGGCCGGATATAGGGCCCGCTTTCATCTGCAGATCCGCCAATGGAATTTTGCGAGATGATGCTGCCAGAAACATTTAATTTTACCAACCAATAATCATAACCACCATTGCTATTCTCAGTTTTATCACCAGAAATGTTACTGTTGCCGTAGCCCGCAAGCATATACGTATTATCTGCTAATTGTATTAGGTCGCGCAAATAGTCTATACCACTGCCGCCTATAGTGTTTTGCCATACAAGATTTCCATTAGTATCCAGTTTTAGTATCCAATAATCATAATCGCCTTGGGAATTTTCAGTCTTTTCCCCCGAAATATTTGATTTTGAATATCCGCCCAAGAGGTAACCACCGTCGGCTGTCTGTATCATGTTTCTAAATGTGTCACTATCATTTCCACCAATAGTATTTTGCCATTGAATATTTCCGTTGGTATCCAGTTTTGCCACCCAATAATCAAATCCACCTTGATTTTGTTCGGTTTTATCTCCGGAAATGGGAGAGGTAGAAGATCCGCCAATTATAAAACCTCCATCAGCAGTTTGGAAAGCTGCTTGTGGCCGGTCAATCAACGAACCGCCAATACTGTTTTGCCACAGGATGTTGCCGCTACTGTCCAGTTTCAGGGCCCAATAATCACGTTGTCCGTTTGTGGGGTCCGTTTTGTCACCTGAGATATCGCTATCGGAATATCCGCCCGCAAAATAGCCGCCATCAAAAGTTTCAACTACATAAACATCAAATTCGGGTTGTGCACCACCATAGGTTTTTTGCCAGAGAATATTTCCCGAAGAATTAAGTTTTAGAATCCAATAGTCCAAACCACCACGAGAGTTTTCGGTTTTGTCGCCAGAAATATTTGAGTCTGAACTTGCTCCCACAATAAAGCCTCCATCTGCAGTTTGTTTTAGGGAAATCAAGAAATCTTCGCCACTTCCACCTATTGTGTTCTGCCACATTATATTGCCGGAACCATCAATTTTTACAATCCATATATCCGTACCACCATTGCTATTTTCAGTTTTTTCGCCAGAGATATTACTTGTTGAATAGCCGCCTATAACAAAGCCACCGTCGGTAGTTGGTTCAAAAATGGTGGAAAAATCACCTGCACTGCCACCAATGGTTTTTTGCCAAATGATGGCTGGGTCCTGCGCAATGGCAATGCAGTTGCTTAACATTAATACTAAAATTGTAATTGAAATTTTCATAATTTGGTTTTAAGGGTTAGTAGAGTTTTATCGGAAAATGTTGAAGAATGTCATCAATATTTATAATGGCATAGGAAGCAGACGAAATGCCAATTGGCATAGCATTTACTCGATAAAGCTTTCATATTAAGGAGTGTTTTTTATAGAAACCTTTTATAAAGAACAACCCAATAACCAAAAAGAGTTTTTACTTTTGTAATAACTATCAACCAACTATGGCCGAACACCGTTTTATTGTTTCGCACTACTCCCATTCGTTACACTCAGGAACTGTTTCTTGGCAATCGCCCAGCAACATCGCCCTGATAAAATATTGGGGAAAATATGGCCAGCAGTTGCCAATGAACCCCTCTGTGAGTTTTACTTTAAATAACTGCCACACCCGTACATCTCTTTCCTTTGAAAGAAAAAATACTGAAGGCTTTGAGTTTGAAGTGTATCTGGATGGAAAAAGAGAGGAAGGTTTTGAGCCCAAAATCCAGAAATTTTTTGAAAGGGTGGAAGTGTATTTGCCCTTTTTGGCAGATTATAAATTTAAAATAGAAACATTCAATAGTTTCCCGCACAGCAGTGGCATTGCTTCTTCAGCCAGCGGTATGAGCGCGTTGGCATTATGCCTTGTTAGTATGGAAGAGCAATTGGCGCTTGATTATATGGATGATTATTTTTTTGAAAAAGCTTCGTTCCTTGCAAGACTTGGTTCGGGTAGTGCTTGCCGTAGCATTCAAGGACCATTGATTGTGTGGGGTGAGCATCCGGAAATTGATGGAAGCAGTAATCTATTCGGCACAAAATATCCTTTTGAAATACATCCAATATTCACGAATTTTCAAGACACTATTTTATTGGTTGATAAAAGTGAAAAGCAAGTTAGTAGCTCCTTGGGCCACAATTTGATGCTGGACCATCCGTTTGCCGAGCAGCGTTTTCGGCAGGCGAAAGATAATCTTTTAAAATTGATTCCTGTTTTTAAAAGTGGTGATTTATCTGAATTCATAAAAATTGTGGAAAGTGAAGCCCTCTCGCTGCACGCTATGATGATGACCTCAATACCGTATTTCATTTTAATGAAACCAAACACTTTGGAAATTATAAATCGCATTTGGAAATTTCGGGAAGAAACCGCCAGCAATGTTTGCTTCACGCTTGATGCGGGTGCAAATGTGCACGTACTTTATCCACAATCTGAAAAAGATTTCGTTCAAAATTTCATTAAAGATGAACTTTCCCAATTCTGCAAAAACGGCGAATTCATTTTGGATGAGGTAGGTTTTGGGGCTAAAAAAATTCAGCTTTAGAAATTCTAGGTTCGGTGTGGCCATGAAGTTTTACTTCGAAAAATAGAATATAATAGCAGTGCCGCCACAAATGCAGCTAAAATATACCACCACCACGAGATTCCAGTCTGTAAATGAATTGGCGAGGTATCGCCAATGAGCACGAGGCCTGCCCAATATTGTGGTGCTACCGTGCGACCTTCGGCGGTAGCAATGTAACTAAGTTTCGCTTGCCTCAGCGCCTCATCCTTGGACAATCCGTTGGAAATATTCTCATAAAAAAATTCCACAATTTTGGCACTGGACTTTTCGTCTATTTCCCATAAACTGGTAAGGATGCTCTCGCTGCCCGCATAATTAAATGCGTGTGCCAATGATATCATTCCTTCCCCGGCCTGATAGGTTGGTTTGCCGGTTTCACAGGCAGTCAAAATGGCTAGATTGGAGGCAAGATCTATATTATAAATTTCATAGGAATAGAGTGAATTCTCATTATAATTTTCTGCGCCGTCGGTTTTTTTTGCGAAAATAAGACGGCTCAATTCGGGACTTATATTATTGCTTTCAGCGTGGGTGCCAATGTGGATTATTTTGTGTTCCTTGGCCCGATTGATGAACAATTCCTTGCTGGCATTCTCATTTATAAAATAATTCCCATTAAAAACCTTGGCGTAATGTTTAACCAAATCTTCGCTAAAGGGTTGGGGCAACAGCCTTAGATAAGTTTTGTCCAATGCAACTGAATCTTTGATGGTAAGTTTATAATTCTGTTTCATTTCGGCGTTGAAGCCTGGGGCAAATGCAATAAATTCAGAAGAATAATCGGCCACCTTCCCTTTGTCCTTGTATAGCAAAAGACTGAAATTATAGGAAATATCATATTTTGCCAAGAGGCTTATAGTGGTCATTTCCTGAAAATTTCGCATTGGTTTAATGGTAAGGGTTTCAAAACTCAAATTAAAAAGTTCCCGGTCGGGAATAATCACCACTTTTGGGGTATGTACATATTTTTCTAGCGGAAACCAAAGTGCGCGGTAAAGTTCATAAAGTAACGGACGCATTTTTTCAACCGAAAATTCATCATTTTGAAGTTTGGAAATATGATCTTTCACTGAACCATAATTCAGTTTTATCATTTTTTTTATGGATGCGGAAACCACGAAAACATAAAGGTTATCTTCATTGAAAATATACCGCAAAACAGTAGTATTATTGGGAATTTTTTGTTGCAGATCGTGTATGGGTTCCTCCAGGGTGGCATAGCGCATTTTGTAATATTTCGGATACTTATGCTGTAGGGAATCTAAAAATAGCTCCCATTTGTCAGAAGCTTCAAAGAAGGGTGCAATGCTGCTATTTTCAGAATCGTTCAGGGAAGAGACCATTTTTGCTTTTAAAGCGTTTTCCCGTAAAACTACCTCTTGAGGAATATGTTGAAATGCCACGTTGTCCCGAAGGTTCAATCGGGACCGTATGCGGTTGTAGATGCTAGATTCGTGAAGGGCAATCATTTTGTCCAGATACATTTCATCTTTCGTCAACTTGAAAAGCTCGAGCCGAAGATTTTTGGCGAAATTCAATAGTTCCTCATTCTCCGTAATGAGCAAGGTAACATCGCTATTATTGCTCACCACTTTTTTGCGTTGTTCCAAAATGGAGATTCCCTCTTCCACCTGTTGCAACAGTTCCTTTAGGAAAAAGGGATTCTTGTTTTCCATGGAATAATATTTCGATTGGGCGTTAATGAGAAGCGCTTGTGGTTTTCGGTATTGGCTGAGTATGGAATCTGCCGTGGTAATTTTTTCGCCCTTTTCTGTGAAATTGAAGCAGAGCGCCTCTTCGCTATATTTTTCAGCTTCGGAATAGTCTTTCAGTAAATAGTGCACTTGGGCCAGGTTAATAATGTGGTAAAATTCCTGAAGCGTGTTTTTGAAATCGCCGGTGCGGGTAAAATTATACGTTTCTTGGGCCAAGGAAATTGCCTTCTCTCTTTTATTGTTCTTAGCCGCGAATAGCGAATATTCCAAAACATTATCGAGAAAATCTTTCGTATAGGTATTTCCCATTGTTTTCCTGTATACAGTTTCTGCTTTGTCATAAAACTCGGCTGCGCTCTCAATATCCTCCAAATATTCGAAAATAGTTGCGCGTGTTGAGAGGGCTGCAGCTTCCCAATACAAATTGGCACCGGGACTGGTTTTTAACATTTCCAAAGCGTAATCGGCATTTTCGGCGGCACCTTCAAAATCACGGCTGGCGGTTTTCGCCTCTGCAAGAATTATGTTTGAAATAATTAAATTAATGTCATTCTTTTCAAATAACTTTTTTTTCTGTCCGAAAGAATATTCTATTAGTTCCTGTGAACGGGAATATTCTCCCAAGGTATTATAAAATGTTGCCATATTATCGATAACTACGCACTGATGATTCTTTGCTTTTAAAGTGCGCGCTTCATCTGTGGACCGGTTTATGTATTCCTGAAAACCAGCAATCGCCTCTTCGGAAACTGCTATGGCTTCTTGATTTTTACCGAGGGCATTCCACAAAACCGCAAGATTCATTTTTACAAGAGCGGGCCGATAATATCGGTTCATAATATCAGATTCATCGGTTTTTTCCAAAACTTTGACAGCCTCCTGAAAATAGTATTTTGCGCTGTCCAAGTTTGCTTCCTGCCACATCATTCCGCCCAGGGCATTGTATACTTGGTTGTAAAAAACATAGTCGGGTTTTCCAGTTTTTTTCAAAAGTCGCAATGCTTTTCCGTAATGCTTTTTTGAAAGAGGAAAATTACCAAGTTTGGAGGCGTAATATCCCTGCCTGTACTCTATTCCCGCAAGATCAGTATTATTTGGGTCTAGGTTTTTCTTCGCAAATGGAATTGCGGTTGCTAAAAGATTATATGCTTTTTGATGCTGCCCCGCATCGTCATAAATCCAACCCATTTCTGTAATTGCCTCTACTATATAATGCGGTGTGGCGCTGTTTTTTATTTCTTGAACGAGCGCCTCGCCCTTGCTTATTGCCAGAGATTTGTTGCCTTTATTCAGCTTGAAACTGCCTACAAACTGAATGTAACTATACAGACTATCATTAATTTTATTTGAGCTGTAATAGGAAATATTCCTCGCAATTTCGCTTTGGGCTTTTGCGAGGGAATCCTGTTCAACCAACATTTGAATTTGTTTCACAGTTGAAAGTTTTTCCTGCGAAAAAGCGCAACAACAGGAAAGAAAAATGACGCATTGAAGAGCTGAAAAAATAATCCCGCGTTGGTTTGTCATAAGTAATAACCTGAAATTAATCCAATTTTATAGGGGGATATTTTTAAGAAAGGTACAAATAAATTTTTGATTGAAATTTCCCTAAAATACCTGCTATTTTATGGCGTTATGGATAATGGGAAGCTAATATTCCTTTTGGGATAGTGAGCCTTATGAGGTTGAAAGAGACTTATTCACACAACTTTCTGAATATATAATTGTTAAAATTATTATCTTTGTCACGGATTTAAGTTTTAAATTTAAATCCATTTTATCGAAGGAATTAAAATCATATGAACGGCCCCCTTTTTTACTCAAAAATTTTACTCTTTGGCGAATACGGAATTATTAAAGATTCCAAAGGACTTTCCATTCCCTATAATTTTTATAAGGGTGCTTTAAAAATCGATAGCCATCACACCATTTCCACTCATAAATCCAATGCATCACTCAAACGTTTTGCGGAATATTTGGAAACACTTCAGGCAAAAAACCCAGATTTGGTTTCATTTGATTTTGAAGAATTAAAATCGGATGTAGAAAACGGATTGTATTTTGACAGCAGCATTCCGCAAGGTTACGGAGTTGGCAGCAGTGGCGCATTGGTAGCCGCTGTTTATGATAAATATGCCAAAAATAAAATTACCGTTCTTGAAAATCTTACCCGTGAAAAACTGCTTTCCTTAAAAGCAATTTTTGCCGAAATGGAATCTTTTTTCCACGGAAAATCGTCAGGTTTAGATCCGTTAAATAGCTATTTGAGTCTTCCTATTTTAATTAACTCTAAAGATAATATTGAACCTGCCGGTATTCCTTCGCAAACCGAAAATGGCAAAGGTGCCGTGTTTTTATTGGACAGCGGAAGCACTGGCGAAACTGCACCGATGGTCCAGATTTTTATGGAAAATATGAAGCAGGAGGGCTTTCGGAATATGTTAAAGGATCAATTTACCAAACATACCGACGCCTGTGTGGAAGACTTTTTACAGGGCAATGTAAAATCGCTTTTTGGGAATATAAAGCAACTTTCAAAAGTGGTTCTCGACAATTTTAAGCCGATGATTCCTGCACAATTCCATAAACTTTGGAAAAAGGGAATCGACAGCAACGCTTATTATCTAAAACTCTGTGGTTCCGGCGGAGGTGGTTATATGCTTGGTTTCACGGAAGATATTGATGAAGCCCGTAAAGCTTTGAAAGATTATAAATTGGAAGTGGTTTATAGTTTTTAGGAATATCCAATTCTGAAATTTTCTTCAGATTTCTTCAATAAAAATTTATGCTGAACCGAAAACAAAAACTCGTTCTTTTAAAGTTTTTCAGTCTGTTTTCTGTAGTTCGCGGTTATAATATTCTCATAATTGTAATTGCCCAATACCTTACCAGTATTTACATTTTAGCGCCACATTTGCCCGTTCGGCACATTTTGTTTGATGCTAATTTGTTGATGCTCGTCCTCGCATCCTCGTCCGCCATTGCGGCAGGATATATAATAAACAGTTTTTATGACAGTGAAAAGGATTTAATCAACCGGCCGCAAAAAACAATGTTGGACAGGCTTGTGAGCCAGCGCACGAAGCTTTCAACTTATTTTGTACTCAATTTTTTGTCGGTCATCTTTGCGAGCTATGTTTCGTTTCGAGCGGTTTTGTTTTTTTCTATTTATATCTTTTTCCTTTGGTTCTATTCGCATAAACTAAAAAAATATCCATTTATTGGGAACAGTACTGCTGCCGTTTTAGCCGTGGTTCCCTTCTTTGCCATTTTTGTGCATTACGGCAATTTTGATGTAGTAATCTTTGTGCACGCCACTTTCCTGTTTTTGCTTATTTCAATGCGCGAATTGGTAAAGGATCTCGAAAATCTAAAAGGCGATTTGGTCCATGGTTATCGCACAATTCCTGTAGTTTATGGCGAAAAAACTTCCAAAAGAATGCTTACGCTTTTAAGTGGATTGACCTTGGTGCCAATCATATTACTGATTACAAAATTTAAGGAAGAAATAGGCTTTATGGATTTTTATTTCTACGCAAGCATTGCTGGATTGTTAGTGTTTCTTGCGGTTCTATGGTATTCCAAAAGAAAAATGCACTATGTTATACTTCACAATATTTTGAAATTTGCCATAGTTATCGGCGTTTTCAGTATAGTGCTTATTGATGTAGAATTGTTGTTGAATCGATTTTCCTAAAGAGGAAGAGATGTTAGAAAAGAGAAATAGCTGCATTTATTTTTGCGCAAATTTCACATCTTAAACTTTTCCCAGTTTCACAAAAAGATCCCAAACCACAACCCCAACGCTCACCGAAATATTAAGTGAATGTTTGGTGCCAAACTGTGGGATTTCAATCACCGAATCGCTGGCAGTAACCACTTTTTGTTGCACACCCTTCACTTCATTTCCGAAAATTACTGCGTATGTCATTTCTTTTTGAACTGAAAAATCATTCAGGTTTTCGGCGAGCTCGGCCTGCTCTATGGCGGCAACAAATATGCCTTCCTTTTGCAGATTTATTACTACATCCATCACGTTTTCGGCATATTCCCAATCTACACTATCGGTCGCCCCCAAGGCTGTTTTTTGAATATCTTTGTGCGGTGGCTGCGCGGTAATGCCGCAGAGGTAGATTTTCTTCACCAAAAAGGCATCGGCCGTGCGAAAAACCGAACCGATGTTGTTCAAACTGCGAATATTATCGAGAATAATAATAAGCGGCGTTTTTTCCGAAGCCTTGTATTCATCGGGGTTTATGCGATCCAATTCGCTGTTCTTTAATTTGCGGTATTTCATAGGGGTACAAAGTTAGAAGTTATATGTTAAAAGTTATTGGGTTATTTGGTTATTTGGTTATTTTTCTGCGCAATTCTCTGCTTCTCCGCGAAACTTTACGGAATAACTTTTGAGAAATTGTTGATAAAACCCAATAATTCACAATCACTTCATTTTAGGGGAAATGGCATATTTCTTACATTTATAAATTAAATAACCAATAACCAATAACCAATAACCAATAACCAATAACGAATAACCCATAACAAATGTCGAAGAAGGAAACCCCGTTAATGAAACAGTACAATACGATTAAAGCGAAGTATCCCGACGCTTTGCTGCTGTTTCGAGTGGGCGATTTCTACGAAACGTTTGGCGAGGATGCCGTGCGTGCAGCGGGAATTCTAAATATTACGCTAACCCATAGAAATAATGGGGGCGACCGCACTGAACTCGCTGGTTTTCCGCACCATTCCCTAAATACGTATTTGCCGAAATTGGTTATGGCGGGCTGCCGCGTTGCAATCTGCGATCAGCTCGAAGACCCAAAAATGACCAAAACCATTGTGAAACGTGGCGTTACCGAATTGGTAACCCCGGGCGTTGCATTTAATGATGATATTCTAAAATCGAAATCCAATAATTTTTTGGCGGCTGTCCATTTTGGAGCTAAAAATCTGGGCGTTTCCTTTTTGGATGTTTCCACGGGCGAGTTTTTGGTCTCGGAAGGTAATACGGAATATGTGGACAAGCTGCTGCAGAATTTCAACCCTTCGGAAGTACTTTTTTCCAAACAGAAACGGAAGCTTTTTACGGATACCTTCGGAGGCAACTATCATGTTTTTCATTTGGAAGATTGGATTTTTCAAAGCGATTATGCTTTTGAAACACTCACAAAACATTTCGATGTAAAAAATCTAAAAGGTTTTGGGGTCGATCATATGGAAGAGGGGATAATCGCTGCCGGCGCCGCGCTTCATTACTTAAGCGAAACGCGCCACACAAAATTGCAGCATATTTCGCGCTTGTCGCGCATAGCCGAAGATGAATACGTGTGGATGGACCGATTTACCATTCGCAATTTGGAGCTGTATCATTCCAATCAGCAAAACGCGGTTACGCTATTGGATGTGATTGACAAAACCATTTCGCCAATGGGCGGAAGGCTTTTGAAGCGTTGGATGGCGCTTCCGCTGAAAAATCCTGACAAAATTGTACGCCGTCACGAGGTTGTGAGTTTTCTTTTGGACAATCCAATAACGTTGGAAAAAACCCAACAATACACAAAACGCATTGGCGATTTAGAGCGATTGATTTCAAAAGTAGCCACTGGAAAAGTGAATCCGCGCGAGGTTATTCAACTTAAAAATTCGTTGGAAGCCGTTGTTCCAATAAAAGCGCTTGCATTAAATTCCAAAAATGAATCCCTGAAAATTATTGGCGAACAATTGCACGATTGCGAATTGCTTCGGAATAAAATAAAGGAAACACTTTTTGAGGAAGCACCCGTAAACATTTTAAAGGGAAATTCCGTAGCCGAAGGTTTTTCGGAAACGCTCGATGACTTGCGGAATATTTCAGCAAACGGAAAAGGGTATTTAAATGAAATGCTGGAACGCGAAACCAAACGCACGGGAATTTCTTCGCTTAAAATTGATTCGAACAATGTTTTTGGATATTATATAGAAGTCAGAAATACCCATAAAGACAAGGTGCCACAGGAATGGATCAGAAAGCAGACTCTGGTTAGTGCCGAAAGATATATTACCGAGGAATTAAAAGAATACGAAACGAAAATCCTGGGCGCCGAGGAAAAAATCCTTGCGCTGGAACAGGAAATTTTTGCGAAATTGGTGGAATGGATGCTTCAGTTTATTGGTTCGGTGCAGCAAAATGCCGCTTTGATTGCGCAATTGGATTGCCTTTGCTCCTTCGCTACCCAGGCCAAAGAGGCGAATTACACGCGTCCACTTTTAGATGAAACCTTTGATTTGGATATAAAGGAAGGTCGCCACCCGGTAATTGAAAAGCAACTTCCGCCGGACGCGCCGTACATTGCGAACGATGTTTTTCTCGATCGTGAAAATCAGCAAATTATTATGATTACTGGGCCCAACATGAGCGGTAAATCTGCTATACTTCGGCAAACGGCTTTGATTGTTCTGTTGGCGCAAATGGGCAGTTTTGTTCCTGCCAAAGCCGTGCGAATGGGTTGTGTGGATAAGATTTTTACGCGCGTTGGTGCAAGCGATAATATTTCGATGGGCGAATCAACTTTTATGGTTGAGATGAACGAAACGGCGAGTATTCTAAATAACCTTTCAGAAAGAAGTTTGATTCTTTTGGATGAAATTGGCCGAGGAACCAGCACCTACGATGGAATTTCCATCGCTTGGGCCATCAGCGAATATTTGCACGAACATCCATCAAAAGGAAAAACGCTTTTCGCCACGCATTATCACGAATTGAACGAAATGACCGAAACTTTTTCGCGGATAAAAAATTACAATGTTTCGGTAAAGGAATTGAAAGACAACGTACTTTTTCTTCGGAAATTGGTTCCCGGCGGGAGCCACCACAGTTTCGGAATCCATGTTGCAAAAATGGCGGGAATGCCGCAAGCAGTGCTTCAACGGGCGAATAGAATATTGAAAAGACTTGAAAAAAGCCACGCCTCCGAAGAATTGACCGAGGAAATGAAAGCGGTTTCAAAAGAAGAAATGCAACTCAGCTTTTTTAAACTTGACGATCCACTTTTGGAAGAACTTCGCGAAGAGATTTTAGAGATTGATATTGACACACTTACGCCGGTTGAGGCATTGATGAAATTGAACGAGATTCGCCGAATGCTCCAGCGCAACGCAACGGTGAAAATCAAAAAATAAAATTCACAAATAATTTATTGAAAAAGACTTTGCTTTTGAAGTAAAATTTTTAAATTTGCTCCCGCTTTCAATAGGAAGCAGCGTTCATTAAATTTTCTGCGAAAATAGCTCAGTTGGTAGAGCGCCACCTTGCCAAGGTGGAGGTCGCGGGTTCGAATCCCGTTTTTCGCTCAACCTTAAATGCCGATGCAATTCGGCATTTTTTGTTAAGTCTGAGTTGTAATTAACAACTGCTCGAGTGGTGGAATTGGTAGACACGCCGGACTTAAAATCCTGTGACCATTTGGTCGTGCGGGTTCAAGTCCCGCCTCGAGTACAAAGTCTCTTCGTAATTGAAGAGGCTTTTTTTTATTGATTTTATAAAACAAAAAAAGTCCTTTCACCACTGAAAGGACTTTCTGATTTTTTAGCAAAAAATTTGCTTATTGGCCGTCAGTAGCGTCTTCTACAGCATCCTGAGTTTCGTCAGCAGCATTCTCGATAGCGTCGCCAGTGTCCTCAGCAGCTTCCTCGATAGCATCTCCTGTGTTGTCCATAGCATCTTCTACATCGTTAGTTGTAGTTTCAGCAGTATCGTCAACTTTTACTTCTGTAGTTTCTCTGCAAGAGTAAACTGAAAATACTAATGCAAGTGCGGCAAGTGATAAAAATACTTTTTTCATGTTGAAATAGATTAGTGATTAATAGTGCGCAAAAGTAATTAAAAATTTGGTTCAGCAATTTTTTTCAGATAAATATTTCCAATACCTTTTTGGAATGTGTTTTATGTGCAATTTCATATTCTTGCGGGATTTTATGTTGCTGTTTTTAAAATAGTTTCCCCATAATTCCTGAAACTGCATTTCATCAATAGTGAAATAACGTTGCAACTGAGATTTTTGATTGATTTCAGAAGAAAATTCCAAGGTGATTGTTTCCATTTTTTCCAAATTATAATAGATGCCATAATTTCTTTTCAAATCGAATATTAACCACTTTTGATCTGCATATCTCTTTTTAAAGTGACCGGCATTTAATGGTAAAACATTAAAGTCTGGTTCAATCGTGGCAAAATAAATTCCGTCTTGCGTTAATCGAAATCTCACGAAAGCATCCATTCGATGCTTTTCCCGACTTACCTTTTTGGCAATTTTATCAACCAATAGCACATTTTGATCGGTAAAATCTGTTTCAATATTTTTTTCCGAGGTTAGCCCCCGACGGATATAGCCCAAAATTGTATTTTCCATCTGAGGTATTTCACTTAAAAAAGTTTTGTAAAGCTTCATTTTTCCTTCAGGCGATATTTTTTTTGAAATACCTTTCCAAACTCTTGTGGCTTTTTTTGCATCAGTGACAATTTCTTCCTCAGAATCAAAAAAAGTTGACGAAGCGATTTCAGTTTTAATAATTTCAACCTTTTCTAATTTATATTCATAAATATGAAAAATTGAAGTTAGCAACCCTTCAAAAGTGCCGTCATATTTTATAATTTCAATCAAAATGACGAAGTATTTTGTGTCTCAAAAAGGTTTAGTTGAGGGCTAAGCATTCCTTTGAATTTACTGGTGGAATTTGAAAATATGAGCCCCTTTATTTGCGCGGCGGTTCTGTCTTTCGTTTCAAAAATTCTGGAATCGCAGGTGATGAAATATTTTGCCCGATTTAACGAAGCACCGATTATTTTAAGGTTGTCCCAATTCAATTTTCTGAATTTCCGTGCATGAATAATTTTATGGACAGATTTTACGCCAAAGCCGGGAACCCGTAGCAACATTCTCATATCCGCAGTATTCACATTAATGGGAAATTGATCGAGATTCCGGAGCGCCCAGCTCAATTTTGGATCAATATCCGATTCCAAATTTGGAAATTCCCTGTTCAACAATTCCCGAATTTCAAAGCCATAAAAGCGCATTAACCAATCAGTTTGGTATAATCTATTTTCACGCAATAATGGAACCTCCGATCCAATGGAAGGCAGGCGTGGGTCATAACTTATGGGAATATAGCCCGAATAATATACCCTTTTAAGATTATAATTTTTATAAAAATGTGCCGAAGTGTACATAATTTCAGCATCTGTTTCGCCGCTGGCGCCAACAATCATTTGGGTGCTTTGGCCCGCCGGCGCGTAGAGCGGAACTTTTTTTAATAATTTTTTTTCGTTTTTATATTGAATAATCTCATTTTTTACCTTTTCCATCGGCTTAATAAAGTCTTTTCTGTCCTTATCTGGCGCTAATAATTTCAAGCCTTTTTCTGTGGGAATTTCTATGTTCACTGAGAGTCTATCAGCATATAATCCGGCTTCTCTCATTAATTCGTCACTTGCTCCGGGGATTGATTTTAAATGAATATAACCATTGAAATTTTCCTCTTCCCGCAATTTTTTCGCCACGGAGATCAATCGCTCCATGGTGTAATCCGCATTTTTGAAAATTCCGCTGCTTAAGAAGAGTCCTTCAATATAATTTCTTCTGTAAAAATTAATGGTAAGATCCACAACCTCCTGAACTTTGAAAGCTGCACGTTTTATATCATTGCTTTTTCGGGTCACGCAATATGCGCAATCAAAGATGCAATGATTGGTCAGTAGAATTTTTAAGAGTGAAACACACCGACCATCTTCAGTATAACTATGGCAAATGCCCATACCCGTGCTGTTGCCCAAACCCTTATTTTTATTTTGTCTACTACTTCCGCTTGAAGAGCAGGAAACGTCATATTTTGCGGCATCCGCAAGTATACTGAGCTTTTCTTTTATTCTTTCGAAATTCATTTTGCTGGGAATATTGCCAAAAATATGGAATAATTCCTACTTATTTGGATTATATCCATTATATTTTTTGGATATTTTCCAATTTTAACTATATTTGTTTTATGGGAAAACAATTAGCTATTGAGGCTCAACGATTTAAAAAAATCAGGGAAGAGTTTCGTCATACACAGCAATCCTTTGCTGAATTATTAGGTATTGGCACCACCACCGCCGATTTGGAGAGGGGCAAAACCAAAATTACGGGTAAAATCGTGATGGAATTAATGAATCAATTCAACATAAATCCGCTGTGGCTTTATGGAAAGAGTTTCGAAAAATATATCAATTTGTCACAGGGCGATGTAAGTCCAAAGGTGATTTCCGTTGATGATTCGGGCAATGACACCATTCTATTGGTAAATCAAAAAGCAGCGGCCGGGTATCCAAATAATATACAGGATGTGGAATGGTATCAATCCTTGCCCGCATTCAATATTCCGTTGCCCGAATATAGAAATGCCTCCTACCGCGGCTTTCAAGTAGAAGGCGATAGTATGTTGCCAAGCCTGCGGCCAAATGAATGGGTTTTGGGCCGTGCCGTTCCCAATATTGATGAGGCTTCCGATAGTAAAATTTATATTGTTGTTCTAAGAGATTCGGTTTTGGTAAAAAAACTCCAAAAGATTCCGAACAATCTGCAAAGTATTCGATTGATTTCCCTGAATCCAGAGTATTTGCCTATAGATGTGCGCGTAAAGGACATTCAAGAATTGTGGCAAGTGAATAGTAAGTTAAGTTTCGGGGTGGATGAACCGGTGGAAAGTAATCTTCTCCGTCAATTGCAGAAATCCATGGATGATTTGAAAGGACAGATCAGCAGTTTAAAGCAATAAAGAGAGGGATGATAATAATACTCATCCCTCTCTCTATACTTGGACTTATTGATGTTATTCTTTGTCCTTTACTTTTATTTTGACGTTGCCTTCATCATCCGTTTTGATCTTGGCTTTTTCGTCTTCAGTTTCCATTTTGATTTTGTCGCCGTCATCTTTTATTTTTACATCGGCTCCTTTGTCCTGCATTTCTTCAATTACGGCTTCCTTTTGAGTTTTTTGTTCTCTACAAGAGGTTAACGTTACTGTCAAAAATCCTGCAAATAAGGCAATCATTATTAACTTTTTCATTGTTTCATATTTAGGGTTAGTGTAAATTATTTATTGTTTCCGATATCGTCAATTTTTTTATCAATTTCTTCATTAACTTCTTTATCCACTTCTTTTGCGGCACGCTCAAAAATTCCTTCATTTTCAGTAGTCGGCGGCGTTTCCGCTTCTACTTCAACTTCTCGAATAACTTCCCGAGTTTCTGTTTTCGTTTCACGGCACCCGCTTATTGAAAGAACAGTGATGGAAAGCGTGATTAAAAATGTTTTTTTCATAATCGATTTAATTTTAGGTTAGTCAAATTTATACTATTTAGGCCCCATCAATTAACAATTTTATCCCAAAAAATGTGAAATTTATATTAATTGCATTTTCATTCGTGCTATATCAATAAGAATGTTTTCAACTTTCCGCAATATTATATTTAGTAATATGATTTAGAATAGAACGAGTTGCTCCTCTATTATTTTTGACAAATTGTCTACAAATCTCTCCCGTTTCCAGTCTGAAACTCTCGTTGCTGACCAATTTTTGTAAAACAGCTGTACATTCAGTTTCATTTTTTATTGAAAGAACACCGGACAAATGAAGCAAATGTACTGCCTCGGGAAATTCCTTATAATTTTTTCCCATAATAATCGGAACTCCAAAAGTTGCGGCTTCCAAAATATTGTGCAGCCCCGTTTTTCCCATCGCTCCGCCCACATAGGCAATGTCGGCATAGCTATAAAGCCTTGTCAACAAACCGATGCAATCAACAATCAAAACAGAATATTCCCAAATAGCAACTTCATCCTTTTCCGAATGCAATAGTGTTTTTTTGATGATTTTGTTTCTGAAATTTTCAATCCGTTCGGTTTCAATTTTATGGGGTGCAATGATGAATTTTACATTTTCGGGCGCTGAATTTATATACTCCAAAAGCACCGTTTCATCTTCCGGCCAAGTACTTCCGCAGACAATGCACAGGGAATTTCCTTTAAAATCCTCCGCAAACTTCAATGTGTTGTCCATTTCAATTTGCTTCAAAACACGGTCGAAACGGGTATCACCACTAATCGAAACATTTTTGAAACCAATAGTTTTTAAAAGGATTTGGGAATTTTCATCCTGCACAAATAAATGTTCGAAAGTGGCTAATGCCTTTCGCATAAACCCGCCATAACTTTTAAAGAAAATCTGATTTTCCCGAAAAACGCCTGAAATTAAAAATGTGGGGATTTTCTTTTTTTCAAGCTCGAATAAATAGTTGGGCCAAAATTCATATTTCACAAAAAATGCAAGCGAAGGTGACACCGAGGCAACAAATTTTTCGGCATTTTTCAACGTATCCATTGGCAAATACACAACCGCATCGGCCAGCGGAGTATTTTTTTTGTTTTCAAAACCCGAAGGGGAAAAAAAGCTGACCACTATTTTATGATCGGGTTTCCGCTTTTTTATTTCTTCCATAATAGGCACACCCTGCTCAAATTCGCCAAGGGAAGCGCAGTGGAACCAAATAGTTTTATCGCTGGAGGAAACTTTTTGTTGAAGCGTTTCGAAAGTGTGTTTTCTTCCGTCTACAAATAGTTTCATTTTTTTGCTGAATAAAGCCACGGCCCTTAAAACAAAGGAGGCCACCTGAATCAGCAAATTATAGATTGTGTGCATAGCTTGTAAAAATACCAAATTATGAAATATCAAATCCCAAATCCCTATTGCCAAATCCCCATATAACAAATATCATTTTTGTAATTTTACCAAATTCAAATTATTTCCAAGGAATGAAGAAAATACAAATGGTGGACCTAAAAGGTCAATATGAAAATATTAAGGAACGTGTGGATAGTTCTATTATGAATGTGATTGAAACCACCGCTTTCATCAATGGTCCGGAGGTTCAGGAATTCCAAAAAGAACTTGAAAACTATCTAAATGTAAAACATGTAATTCCGTGCGCGAACGGCACAGATGCGCTGCAAATAGCAATGATGGGCCTCGGCCTGCAACCCGGCGATGAAGTAATTACTGCGGATTTCACCTTTGCCGCAACCGTGGAAGTGATTGCGCTATTGCAATTGACCCCAGTTTTAGTAGATGTGGATCCAGTGAATTTCAATATTGACATTGAGGCAATAAAAAAAGCGATTACTCCAAAAACAAGGGCGATAGTTCCCGTTCATCTTTTTGGCCTTGCCGCAAATATGGACGAAATTATGGCCATTGCCGAAGAACACAATTTGTACGTAATTGAAGACAACGCACAAGCCATTGGCGCCAATTATGTTTCAAAGGATGGCACAAAACATAAGGCCGGGACCATCGGTCATGTTGCTTCCACATCCTTTTTCCCTTCAAAGAATTTGGGATGTTATGGCGATGGAGGTGCGATTTTTACAAATGATGATGATTTGGCCCACATTATTCGCGGTATCGTCAATCACGGCATGTACGTGCGCTACCATCACGATGTGGTGGGCGTAAATTCGCGATTGGATTCCATTCAAGCCGCCGTGCTACGCGCGAAACTTCCGCATTTGGATGAATATAACGCGGCAAGAATTGAGGCCGCCAATAAATATACCGCGGCTTTTGAAAACATTGAAAATATTGTAACTCCGGGGGGTTTTGATGCCGAAAATAATCTTTCGGAAAGAAGCCACGTTTTTCACCAATACACTATAAAAATTTTGAACGCAGACCGCGATGCGTTGGTGAATCACCTGAATGAAAAAGGCATTCCGTGCGGCGTTTATTACCCAATTCCGTTGCATCTTCAAAAAGCTTACAGGGATGAGCGGTATAAAGAAGAAGATTTTACCGTTACCAACCAATTGGTAAAAGAAGTGGTTTCCCTCCCAATGCACACCGAATTGGACAATGAGCAAATTAAATATATTACAGACACTGTTATAAATTTCGTTTCCAAATAATGAAAAAAATTCTCGTTACCGGCGGTTTGGGCTATATTGGGTCGCACACCGTTGTTGAACTTCAAAATTCAGGTTATCAGGTTTTAATAATCGATAATCTCTCCAACTCGTCCTTGGATGTTTTGCAGGGAATTACGAACATTTCCAAAACGGCACCTAGTTTTGAACGCTTGGATTTACGTTTAAAAGCAGATGTTTCGGATTTGTTCAAAAGAAATCAGGATATTGAAGGAATCATTCATTTTGCAGCTAGTAAAGCGGTAGGCGAAAGTGTAGAAAATCCGTTGCTTTATTATGAAAACAACCTGAACACCCTTATTTATTTGCTTCAGGAATGTAACGCCTACGGAATAAAAAATTTCATTTTCAGTTCGTCGTGCACCGTTTATGGCGAGCCCGATACGTTGCCCATAACGGAAAATGCGCCCGTAAAAGAAGCCACATCTCCCTACGGAAATACAAAGCAAATTAGTGAGGAAATTTTGAAGGATACCTGCGCGGTTTCTTCCTTAAAATCTATTGCTTTGCGTTATTTCAACCCAATTGGCGCACATCAAACTGCTGAAATTGGAGAGCTTCCCGTAGGTGTTCCGCAAAATTTGGTGCCATTTATCACCCAAACCGCTGCCGGTTTAAGAAAGGAATTATCTGTCTTCGGAAGTGATTATCCAACGGAAGACGGCAGTTGCATTCGTGATTATATTCATGTCGTGGATTTGGCGAAGGCCCATGTAATCGCGATGGAACGGTTGCTAAAAGATCAAAACGAAACGCAGTTTGAGGTTTTCAATTTGGGCACCGGTCGCGGAAGTTCTGTTTTGGAAGTTGTGAATTCCTTCGAAAAAACTACCGGCCAAAAATTGAATTATAAAATTGTAGACCGTCGCCCGGGGGATGTAATTGCAGTTTATGCCGACACCAAAAAAGCAAATGAGGTTTTGGGCTGGAAAACTGAGAAAACAATGGAAGATGCTCTGGAATCGGCTTGGAAATGGGAAAGAAAAATCCGAAATATTTAATTTATAATTGATTATTAATGATTTAACCCAGGTTTAACGCTATTGATTTGGAATTGGGAATTGACATTTGTTTCTTTGCCCGGAACCAAAAAAGATAGAAAATAAGTTATGAAGTTAGTTTCAGTAAAACGAAAAACAAAAACAGAAAAACGATTTACAGAAAAAATGGGAATGTTCACCACGAGCGTGATTTACATCAAAAAAACATTTTTAAACATTCCTTTTAAAACCCTTCACAAATATCGCGAAACCTACTATGGCGAGGTAAAGGATTGTGCCGATTGCAGAATTAGTGCATAAACAATTCCAATAATTTAGAAAAACACCGGATGATGTACTTTCATTCGGTGTTTTTATTTCTATATGATTTATCTCATACATTTTAGCTTTTGTGTTTATTAATTTTGTTGAATTCAAAACAAAATTCAAATATTATGAAAGTAGCATCACTGACAGATGATATTCAATACCACGAAAGCCGTCCAACCATACAAGTTTTAATGGAAACTGAAACGGGAAAGGAAATTAGAATCGCATTTAAAAAGGACCAAATAATGAAAGAACACAAAACACCTTTCCCCATAGTGGTTGAAATCTTTGAAGGTGCGATTGATTTTGGCGTAAATGGAACCATCCACAATTTAAAAAGAGGCGATTTGATTGCGCTAGACGGTGGCGTTCCGCATGATTTGAGAGCAATTGAAACAAGCACTGTAAGATTGAGTTTAAACAAAGCAGATTCTGCGACACGCGTGGATAAGGTTGCAAAAAATTCTTGAGATATATCTTTAACAATAGTTTAATTAAAAAACGCCGAGGAGATTTTCTACGGCGTTTTTATTCCCTTAAATTAATTTTAGATATTGAATTAAACTTCGGCCTTTTCTGTTTCCACGGAAGCGTCAATTTTCTTTACCAATCCCTGCAATACATTTCCCGGACCAACTTCAATAAATTTAATAGCGCCGTCCTTTATCATATTTTGAACACTCTGCGTCCATTTTACCGGAGCAGTCAATTGAAAGATTAGATTTTCCTTAATTTTGGATGGATTCGTAACGGCAAAAGTTGAAACGTTTTGGTAGATTGGGCAAGCGGGTTCTTTAAAATTTGTAGCCTCAATTGCCGCCGCTAATTCTTCTCGCGCAGGTTCCATCAACGGACTGTGAAATGCGCCGCCCACAGGCAAAATAAGTGCTCTTCTGGCTCCCGCTTCCTTTAAACTTTCACAGGCTTTTTCTACAGCATTCACATCGCCGGATATTACCAATTGACCGGGGCAATTGTAGTTTGCCGCCACCACAATTCCGGGAGTGTCTGCGCAAATGGCTTCCACCAAATGGTCTTCCAAACCCAAAACTGCCGCCATTGTTGATGGCGTTATTTCACAAGCGTGTTGCATAGCCAAGGCACGCTTGTAAACCAATTTGAGACCATCAGCAAACTCCAGCGTTTTATTTGCAACCAATGCTGAAATTTCTCCCAAGGAATGTCCAGCAACCATATCTGGCTGAAATTTCGTTCCCATAACTTCTGCCAAAATTGTGGAATGTAGAAAAATTGCGGGTTGGGTAACTTTTGTTTCCTTTAATTCTTCCGCAGTGCCTTCGAACATTATTTTTGTAATGTCAAAACCTAAAACTTCATTGGCTAGCTTAAAAAGTTCTTTCGCTTTGGATGAGTTTTCGTATAAATCGTGGCCCATACCGGAAAATTGAGCACCCTGTCCAGGGAATATATGTGCTTTCATTGCAGTAATTTTTTAGTTGATTTTATAATTTCATTTTAATTTCGAACCCAAGTTTCATAGGTAAAAGAATATTTGTGCCTTTCATCTTTCGAATGCGCTATTTTTGAAACTAACCGCCATTCATCTTCGGAAAAATTCGGAAAAAAAGTGTCGGCATCTTCAAAAGTTCCATGCACGCGCGTAAGTTCAATTTTATTGGCAAATGGAAGTGCGATGTTGTAAATTTCTCCGCCGCCGATTATATAGGGATTTTCGTCATTTTCAGCAATTTTTAGCGCTTCATATATACTGTGAATCACTACTGCACCATCTTTTTCATAATTTTCATTACGAGTGATTACAAGATGGATACGATTGGGAAGGGGCTTCGGGAAGGATTCAAAAGTTTTGCGCCCCATAATAATATAGTGGTGGCTGGTAAGTTCCTTAAAGCGTTTGAAATCGTCCGGCAAATGCCAGAGCAAATCGTTATCCTTTCCCAATTCGTTGTTTTCGCCCGCGGCGGCAATCATTGTTATCATTCTACGTCTGGGGGTAAGGGGTTGTTCAATTCGGTATTTTTGTTTTTTGGCATTGTTGGCAACTGCAATTCCGTGTCAACCTGTTTTTGTATTTCTGCCATGCGCTCTGCTTGGCGTATTTTCAGCTTTTCCAATTGTCTGTCTTCCCATTCCTTTCCCATAAATTTGTTGACTACAAAAACGTTGAAAAGGTGCACCAGAAATATAAATGTCCAAATTAAAATTGCCCAAACAAACCAATTTTGGAACAACAATTCATTGCCATAGCCCAAAACGGGATTGATGATTAGTAACAAAACAGAACCCACCAAAAACAAAATAAAATGCCGCATCAAGTTTTTTTTCTGCTTTATGCGGCGGCGGGCATATTCGTACTGTTCGCGCTGTTCGGCGTCAATTCTTTCGGTTTTTGTAGCTTTTGAAAACATAGTTGGTTAATTTCGTTGCAGCTTCACTGAAAAATTCAGTATTGTAAAAATACCTAAAATTCATCGTTTACGCCTCCCGCTTATGGAAGAAATACGCAAACACTTTCCCGCTTTGGAATCTTGCACCTACCTCAACACCGCATCAAATGGGGTAATCCCAAAACCTGTGGTGGAATGGCGAAGGCAGCACGACTTGGATTTGATGAACCACGCCAGTGTTTTTCGGGATAAACATAAAATTCATATTGAGGAAATACGAAAAACGGTTTCAACCTTTTTTAATGCTTCTGTGGAAGAAACTGCGTTGATTCCGAATTTTTCTTTTGGAATGAATACCGTTTTGGAAGGCTTGCCGAAAAAACAAAAGATTCTGCTGTTGAAAAACGATTATCCCTCCATAAATTGGCCCGTGGAAACCCGTGATTTTGAAATCTGCTATGCCGAAATAGACGAAAACTTGGAGCGTAATATTGAAGAAGCGGTAGTAACGCAGAGGCCGGATGTATTTATGTTCAGCATCGTGCAGTGGCTGAATGGGATTAAAATTGATTTTGAATTTCTTGACAGGTTAAAAAGCTATCACCCAAACCTGTTGTTGGTGGCGGATGGCACACAATATTTGGGTACTGAAAATTTCAGTTTTGCCGAAAGCCCGATTGATGTTTTGGGTGCGAGTGCTTATAAATGGTTAACTGCCGGTTATGGCAACGGATTCATTTTTGTAAAAGAAGCAGCACGGGAGCGAATTTTCCCAAAGACCATCGGATTCAATTCTGCGGAACGGTTTGAAAGCAAGGCATCCGAAACCACTTTTATGAAACACTTTGAACCCGGCCACCAGGACACTTTGAATTATGGCAGTTTGCAGCAGGCATTTTTTTTTCAGGAAAATCTGGGAAAAGATGCGCTTTATGAAAAGATCGCTTCCCTTTCGGCAAAGGCAAAGAAACGTTTTGCTGAAATGGATTTGTTGCGAAATGATACGTTACTTCGAGAAAAACATTCTTCAATTTACAATTTAAAAGGAGATTCTGTTTTGTTTGGGAAATTAAAAGAGAACAATATTATATGTTCCCTTCGGGGCGGCGGAATTCGTGTCAGCTTTCATTATTATAATACTGAAGACGAATTGGAAAAACTTTTAGAGGTCGTGAAGTCGACGGGTCGATAAGTTGATGGTTTATGAGTTTAAAGTTTAGGAGTTTATTTTCATCCGGAATCAGCATCACGCTTTTCGAAAAACATAATTTTTATAATATTCATTGGCATCCGTAAAAGAAGTTTCAATTTTCAACCCAGCTTTTTCGGCCAGCCAACTTACAGTTTTGTCGTCGTATTTCTGTGAAATTTCTGTGTGGATGGTTTCCCATTGTTCAAAATTTATCTGTAATTGCAATTGTTCAATAGTTACTTCCATTGCTTCGCTGGCGACCAAAAAACTTTTGGCGGTGCCGGTTTCCGGATTATAAGTTTCCCAATGGTTGAATTTTTCAACCTCAAAATTTCCGCCGAGTTCACGGTTTATTCGGGTTAAAATATTTTTGTTAAATGCCGCCGTAATTCCTGTTTCGTCATTGTAAGCGTCAAGCACGGTCTGCGGATTTTTCTTCTGGTCGAAACCCATAAAGAGCAAATCTTCCGAAAGCATGGTATCCTTCAATTGAGAAAGAAAGTCAATAGCTTTAGTATGCGGTAGATTACCGATATTACTTCCCAAAACCATAATTACTTTTTTTCTTTTGTTGTAACCTTTCAGCCGTTCCAAAACCTCAAAATATTCGCCCACTTCGGCATCAACTTTCAGCAATGGCATTTCCAAAGCAAGATTGTTGGAGAGCAATTCCACCGCATTTTCAGAAATATCGATTGGTTTGTAAACAAAATTGAAATTGTTTTCGGCCATATATTTCAGAAGCACCTTTGTTTTTTTTCCATCTCCAGCGCCCAATTCAATTAAATCGAGCCCATTTTCCCTGTCACGGAAAAGTTCCCCAATCGTAAATGTATTGTTTGAAATTATATCCAATTCGCAACCCGTAAGATAATAGCTGGGCATCGCCATAATATCCTGAAAAAGTTTGTCGCCTGTTTTATCGTAAAAATATTTGGAGGAAAGATATTTTGGAGAAGCCGTAAGCCCCTCAAAAACTTCCTTCTTAAAGGCGGTATTGCGCTGTGGTTGCGTTTTTGTATCCATTAAATCATATTTATTTTGCCAATCTCAATCCCGTAAATTGCCAGCGCAAATTGGTTTGAAAAAAGTTTCGATAGGTGTGGCGGGTGTGTTTTTTTGGGGTTGCTACTGAACCGCCGCGCAACACTTTTTGGTTCACCATAAATTTTCCGTTGTATTCCCCAATGGCGCCGGGAGCTTTGGTGTAGCCGGGGTAGGGAAGGTATGCGCTCTCGGTCCATTCCCAACGGCTGCCCCATTCAAAGTTTTTTTGCGCAGCTTCCCATTCAAATTCCGTTGGCAATCGGCAGTCCTTCCACTGCGCAAAAGCAAAGGCCTCAAAATAGGAAATGTGTGATACGGGCGCTTCCAAATTAATTTTTTGAAGTCCGCTCATTGAATATTGATGCCATTCGCCATCAATCTCGTGCCAATACATGGGTGCGGAAATGTTGTTTTGTTGCACCCAATCCCAGCCTTCCGCGTGCCAAAGGTTGAAATCTGTGTAGCCACCGGTGTTTATAAATTCCAAATATTCGGAATTGGTAATCAATTTATTCGAAATTTTATATTCGTGAAGAAAAACTTTATGACGCCCCAACTCATTGTCATAGCAGAATTCATCGGAGCTGTTGTGGCCTATTTCATAAATTCCTTCCTCCATTGCTATCCATTCTTGTGAAAAATTCTGAGGAGGATTTTCTGAAAATGAATCGTTGTATTTTGGGAGCAATGGATTGTTACCGAGAATGTACTTTATATCCGTAACCAAAAGCTCTTGATGCTGTTTTTCGTGGTGGATTCCTATTAAAAGGATTTCCTCAACTTCAGCTGAAATTTCTTCCGAAAGGAAATCCCTCATTTCATTGGTAACGTAATGACGATAATCATAAACATTGGCAACTCCTGGGCGGGAAAGATTTCCGCGGTCATTTCGAATTACCCGTTTTCCCACATTTTCATAATAGCTATTGAAAACAAAGGCAAAATCTTCATGAAACAACCGGTAATTGGGCTTGTGCGGTTTTAAAATGAATTCCTCAAAAAACCAGGTAGTATGCCCAAGATGCCATTTTGGAGGCGAAACATCAACGATTGGCTGGACCACATAATCTTCGATTTCCAGAGGTTTGCAAATATTTTCGGTATGTTGGCGGGTTTCGAGAAAGAAGGAAACCAAAGTATCAGTGGCAATCATAAAAAAAGTGCCGTTATTTTTTTTTGACGACACTTTAAATATAAATATTAAAATTGTTGAAGAGTATTTTGCCAGCGTTAAACAGTTGTTAAACTAGGTGAATCAATTCTTTGTCTTTCGCTTTTTCTTCTTTTTGTTGGTTTCTGTGGGCGGCTCTACCTTAAAAATAATGGGCAGGGAATAGAGAACTCCCACCGCTTCACCTTTTTGCATACCCGGTTTCATTTGTGGAAGGTTGCTTACAACCCGAACAGCTTCCTTTTCAATTTCCTCATTTTCCGCGCGTGCACGTACATCTACCACATCACCGTTTTTATCAATCTTGAATTGGACTGCGGTCCGGTAGATTTTGGGAGGTAAATCCAAAGATGCAATTTTTTTCATGTCGAAATGAATATTTATAAATTCCGAAATTTTAGAGGACATGCAGCTTTTCAATTCAACATTGCCATTGCCTTTGCAGCCAGGATAAACGGGAACATTTTCTATGGTGGCAAAAGGGACGTCAGTTTTACCCATTTCTGATTCGGAAACATCGGTGACGGTTTCCTCCACCTGTGCGATAACAAATGTTGAGCAGAAGATAAGGCAAACTAGGTATAGATTTTTGAACATTGTTATTTACCTGTTTTGAAATTAAAGGGCACTGTATAATTTATGGCGCGCGGCTTTCCCCCTAACATTCCGGGTTTGGACATTTTGGGAATTGTCATAATATTTCGTTTTGCCTCTTCCTGCAATTCTTTGGTGCCACCGCTAACTTTTTTAATGTCTACCAGGCCTTTTTCATTTATGGTGAATTCTACAATCACTTTGCCCTGTTCGTTTTTTTTGTAGGCTGTTGGCGGATATTTAAAGTTTTTGATAATATGTGAAGTCAATTTCTCGTCAAAACATTTTTCACGTTCGGCGGTACTTCCTTTTTCACAACCAGGCCATATTGGCGCAATTTCCTTGAGGGTAACTTCATTGGCTACCACATTACCCCATTCTTCCTGGGCAAAAAAGGTAGTTGTTGAAAGTATAAAAAATGCAAATAACAGATTTTTCATTTTATGGAATTTAGTAGAGGTTAAATGGCAACAGTGCCCTTAATATGCGGGTGAGGATTGTAATCCACAAGCGTAAAGTCATCAAAGTTGAAGCCAAAAATATCCTTTACATTTGGATTGAGCAACATTTTTGGCAACGGACGTGGTTCGCGCGATAGCTGGAGTTCAACTTGTTCAAAATGATTGCTGTATATATGGGCATCGCCGAAGGTGTGGATGAAATCTCCCGGTTGATAGCCACAAACCTGCGCCACCATCATTGTGAACAGCGCATAGGATGCAATGTTGAACGGCACGCCCAGAAAAATATCTGCACTGCGCTGATAGAGTTGGCAGGATAGTTTTCCTTCGGCCACGTAAAATTGAAAAAAGGCATGACAAGGAGGAAGCGCTGCTTTGCCGAGGGCCACATTTTCAGCAAACGGTTTTGAAGTATCCGGCATTACGCTTGGGTTCCACGCGCTCACGAGCATGCGGCGGCTGTCCGGATTAGTTTTGAGTGTTTGGATTATTTCAGAAATTTGGTCAATTTCGTCATTGTTCCAGTTGCGCCATTGGTGGCCGTAAACGGGTCCCAAATTTCCATGTTCATCTGCCCATTCGTTCCAGATTCGAACCCCGTTTTCTTGAAGATATTTGATATTGGTGTCGCCCTTCAAAAACCATAAAAGCTCATATACAATTGATTTTAAATGTAGTTTTTTCGTCGTGACCATCGGAAAACCTTCGCTTAAATCGAACCGCATTTGGTAGCCGAAAACACTTTTGGTGCCAGTGCCGGTGCGGTCCTGTTTCTGGGTGCCGTTTTGCAGTACATGTTTGAGTAGGTCGTGGTATTGCTTCATTTTCCTTCGCTTTATTTTTAAGTTTTCTAAAATAGATAAATCACCGCAGGGGAACGAATGGGATTGCTCTATAATTTCAAAAGTTATTAACCAAGACGGCCCTTTTAGCCAATTATCATTCCTGCAATTGCGGCAGAAATTAAAGAAGCAATAGTGCCACCAATTAAGGCTTTCATTCCAAATTTAGAAAGAGTTTTTCGCTGTCCGGGCGCCAAGGATCCAATTCCGCCTATTTGAATTCCGATGGAGGCAAAATTCGCAAACCCGCAAAGCATATAGGTCGCCATAATTATACTTTTTTCATAGCTGAGGTGCAATTCGTTCTGAATGTTTTTTAATTCCGCCAGTTGAATGTATCCCACAAATTCGCTAGCTACTAGTTTTATTCCCAAAAGCTGGCCCATCATGGTCATGTCTTCTTTCGCAACCCCTATCAACCACATTAAAGGCGCAAAGATTGTTCCTAGAATTGCTTCCAATGTAAGACTCTTATATGCCGAATTGGCCGCGACCCAGGCATTAATATTGGTAACATCGCCCACCCAGCCAAGTATTCCGTTGAACATTGCGATAAAGGCCACAAAAACCAAAAGCATTGCACCCACATTTACGGCCAATCTTAATCCTTCTGTAGTTCCGTTTGCAATGGCGTCCAAAAAGTTGGAACCAATTTTTTCTGAAGAAACCTTTACGTCGGTATTAATGGGTTCGGTTTGTGGGTAAAGAATTTTCGAGATAACAATTGCGCCTGGAGCTGCCATTACCGAAGCGGCCAAAAGGTGTTTTGCGAACATTAATCTTAACGCCGGATCATCACCGCCCAGAAAGCCTATGTAAGCCGCGAGCACCGCTCCAGCCACGGTGGCCATGCCACCAATCATTACCAAAAGCATTTCACTTTTGTTCATTTTTTCCAAATAAGCTTTTATTAAAAGTGGCGCCTCGGTTTGTCCCAAAAAAATGTTTCCGGCAACGCTCAAACTTTCTGCACCGGAAATGTTCATTAGTTTGGTGAGCAACCAACCCATTCCTTTTACAACAACTTGAATTATTCCAAAATAAAACAGTACCGAGGTAAGTGCGGAAAAAAATATGATAGTGGGAAGCACCTGAAACGCAAAAATGAAGCCGAAGGAATTTATGTCCAACATGCCGCCAAAAAGGAATTCACTTCCTGCTCTAGTATATTCCAGTACGTTCACGAAAAGCTGGCCTACCGTTTCAAAACCGTTTTTTATAAAACCAATTTTTAAAACGCCGATAGCAATCAACAATTGAAACGCAAGGCCGATGCCTACGGTTTTCCAATTGATGGCTTTTCTATTGGCGCTGAAAAGAAAGGCTATGGCTAGCAATGAAAACATTCCCAAAACTCCACGCCATACGCTTTGCATGGAAAATCCTTGACTGGGTATAATGGATGTTGAGTTTTTAATGGTTTCGGGTGCCATTGTTATGGCTGGAAGTTTTAATTCATATTTCCAATTGTTTTCAGCTAGCGTGAGGGTGCTGTCGGTAACCTCTGAAACCCGCAGTCTACGGATGCTGTCCTTAGGTTTGTTGATAAAAAGTACCAACAAATTGTTTTGAAAAATATAATCCCCACTGGAAATTAAACTGTCTGAGGGGGCAAGTTGATATTCAAAAGTGCCATTTTCAAGCGTTAAGAAATTATTTTCCGCATCAATGTTTACTATAGACAGTCCATTTTCGTCCTTTACTTCTGAAAATTGCCAAGTTTTTTCAATGCTCTGCCCTACAATTGTTCCGAAAAAAAGCAGCGCAGTAGCTACAAGTATTAATTTCTGCATAAATTATAATTCCCAAAAAATTAAATTTCCAATTCCAAATTCACAAATAGCCGCGGCTGTTGCATACCCCATTTACTTACGTTTTGAGATTTCATCCCTTACGCTTGCCGCCTTTTCGTAATTTTCGTTTTTAACGGCTTCATCAAGCATTTTGTTCAGTTGCTTCAGGCTCAGTTTGCTATAATCTTCGCTTATGGGTTTTATAGATTCCTTATCTCCTCCCAAGATCAAATTATCTATAACGGCCTCTTCCTTTTTTGTAAGCAATTTTTTTGAAGAGGAGGTTTTTAAATAAATACCGGCCTTGTCCAGAATATTTTTATAAGTAAAAATAGGGGCGTTGAAGCGAAGTGCCAATGCAATGGCATCACTAGTGCGTGCATCTATAATTTCTTCAATTTTGTCACGCTCGCATATAATGCTCGAATAAAATACGCCGTCAACCAATTTGTGGATTATAACTTGTTTTACCACAATGTCGAAACGATCCGCAAAGTTTTTAAAAAGATCATGCGTAAGAGGCCGAGGAGGAGTAATTTCTTTTTCCAGCGCAATGGCAATCGATTGTGCCTCAAAGGCACCAATGACTATCGGGAGTTTGCGCTCGCCGTCCACTTCGTTCAAAATAAGGGCGTATGCGCCATTTTGTGTTTGGCTATATGAAATTCCTTTTATTGTAAGTTTTACTAAACTCATTTTTCAGTGGTCAGTATTCAGTATTCAGTTTTCATTATGCAGGGGTCAGTAATCAGAATAGAATAATGGACAATTTTCTACTTCCGTCATCGGTTATCAGTCTTCCGTCTTTTAGCTTTAAAAATAAGAAAAAGCTGTTTAAATTTGGATGTTTCCATATCTAAACAGCCCTTTTTCGGGGTACAAATTAATAAAAAATTAAGCGTTCTGCGCCTTAAATTCCTTTAATTTTTCGGTAAGCTTAGGAACGATTTCAAAAGCATCGCCAACCATTCCGTAATCCGCGGCTTTAAAGAAAGGAGCCTCCGGATCATTATTTATTACCACTTTCACTTTTGAGGCGTTGATTCCTGCCAAATGCTGGATCGCGCCAGAAATTCCCACGGCAATATATAGGTTGGAGGCCACCGGTTTTCCAGTTTGCCCCACGTGCTCGCTATGTGGTCTCCAGCCCAAATCGCTCACCGGTTTGGAGCAAGCGGTTGCGGCGCCCAATGTTTTCGCAAGATCCTCGAGCATTCCCCAGTTTTCAGGGCCTTTAAGTCCGCGACCGCCGGAAACTACTATTTCAGCATCGGCAATGGTTACTTTATCCGTTGCTTTATCTACAGAAACAATTTCCATATCGAAATCGTGGGCGTCTAAATTTGGTGTAAATGCTTCGGTGGAAGCTGAGGTTTCGCTTTCCTTTAAACCATAGGAATTTTTTCCAATGCCGACTATTTTTCTATCGGTTTTTATCTCGGTTACGGCGAAGGCTTTGTTAGTAAAAACATTATGTTTAACCTTAAATGGCGAAGTGCTTTCGGGAAGTGTTACCACATTCGGCACGTAGCCCGCTTCAAGATTTACTGCGAGGGCCGGGGCCAGAAATTTACTGTTGGCGCTGGAAGTTAATACCACCACTTTCGCATCTTCATTTTTTGCGGCTTGTGCCAGAACATCGGCATAGGCCTCTGCGTTGAATTTGTTCAATTTATCATTGGAAACTTCCAAAACTTTTGAAGCTCCATATTTTCCCAATTCCGAAACATCGTTGGTGTTGATGGCGACCGCCGTTACTGAAGTGCCCATTTGGTCTGCAATTCCTTTAGCGTATGCAACGGCCTCTAAGGCGATTTTCTTTATTTTTCCTTCTTCTGATTCTGTATATACTAATATCATAATTTTAGTTATGAGTTATGAGTTGTGAGTTATGAGTTATAAAAATTCCAAATCCTAAATTTGGAATGTAGCGCTTTTAATTTTTTGGCTTAGATCACCTTTGCTTCGTTGTGCAAAAGATTTACCAATTCATCAACGCTATCAACCAATTTAACGGCACCTTTTGGCGCTGGTTTTTCGAAAGCCACTGTTGCAGTTTCTTCACTGGAAGCTATTGGTTCTTTCACATTTAGGGGTTTTGTTCGTGCCTGCATAATGCCGCGCATATTAGGAATACGAAGATCGCTTTCCTGCACTAATCCTTTTTGTCCGCCAATTACCAACGGAAGCGATGTTTTCAAAGTTTCCTTTCCGCCGTCAATCTCGCGGATTGCGGTGGCTTTATCGCCTTCTATTTCTATTCCGATACAAGTATTTACGAAATTGGCACCAGTAAGTTTTGCAACCATTCCAGGAACCATTCCGCCGTTAAAATCTATAGATTCACGACCACCGATTACCAAATCATAACCACCTTCCTTGGCAACATTTGCCAATTGTTTTGCAACTGTAAATCCATCGGTTGCAGCGGTATTTATTCTTATGGCTTCATCGGCGCCAATGGCCAAAGCCTTGCGAAGGGTGGGTTCAGTTTCGGCACCGCCAACGTTTATGACGTGTACGGTCGCGCCTTGTTTTTCCTTAAACCACATAGCGCGGGTTAGGCCAAATTCATCATTCGGATTAATCACGAATTGAACACCACTTGTGTCAAATTTGGTGTCGCCTTCGGTGAAATTAATTTTGGAGGTCGTGTCCGGTACGTGACTTATGCATACTAATATTTTCATATTTCTATGTAATTTGTTCTTGAATTGAAAACATGCTCAGGTAATTTTTTGGAGCGTTTTCTAATTAAACTTGGATTGAAAATTTCTGAAGAATTTCAACTAAAACAGTTTTGAAATGCTTGTGTGCGAAGTTACGGATATATTTCTTTTTTTTATTATGCGCGCATAATAAAATTTGTTTAAAAGTGGATAAATATTATTTAAACGGATGGTAATTATAGTATTTTTGCTATCCCTGAAAAATTCAGTTATTTACATTTTCAAATTATACCAATGAAGACATTACAATTCAGAGAAGCCATACAGGAAGCGATGAGCGAAGAAATGCGTCGCGATGAATCTATATATTTAATGGGCGAGGAGGTTGCCGAATACAACGGCGCTTACAAAGCCAGTAAAGGAATGCTCGATGAGTTCGGCCCAAAGCGGGTTATTGACACGCCTATTTCCGAAATGGGTTTTTCGGGTATCGGAGTGGGATCGGCTATGAATGGCAACAGACCGATCATTGAGTTTATGACCTTTAATTTTTCTCTTGTAGCCATTGACCAAATAATAAACAACGCAGCCAAAATGCGCCAAATGAGCGGTGGGCAATTTAATATTCCTATCGTCTTCCGAGGACCGACGGCTTCCGCGGGGCAACTTGCCGCTACGCACAGCCAAGCTTTTGAAAGCTGGTATGCAAACTGTCCGGGCTTAAAAGTGGTTGTGCCAAGCAATCCGGCTGATGCCAAAGGTTTGTTGAAAAGTTCAATCCGCGATAACGATCCGGTAATTTTTATGGAGAGCGAGCAGATGTACGGCGACAAGGCCGAAGTGCCCGAAGGCGAATATTTAATTCCGTTGGGAGTGGCCGATATTAAACGGAAGGGAAAGGATGTTACCATCGTATCTTTCGGAAAAATCATTAAGGAAGCATATAAGGCTGCTGATAAATTGGCTGAAGAAGGAATTGAATGTGAAATAATTGATCTGCGCACTGTGCGACCATTGGATTACGAAGCCGTTTTCGAATCGGTAAAAAAGACCAATAGACTGGTTATTTTGGAAGAGGCCTGGCCTTTCGGGAATGTTGCTACTGAAATAACCTATCAAGTGCAAAACAAAATCTTCGATTATTTGGACGCACCTATTGTAAAAATAAATACTGCCGATACCCCTGCACCTTTTTCTCCAAATTTATTGGAGGAATGGTTGCCAAATAGTGAGGATGTAATAAAGGCAGTGAAGAAGGTTATGTATAAATAAGTATTCAGTATTCAATAGATAGTTTTATACAAGATTTCAAAACCCATAACTATTAAATTACTTCATCCCTCATCCCAAATTCCTCAACCCTCATAAATGAAGCACTTTCTATTGATTTTCATAATTTTATTGGGTGCTGCGGGATTTTCCCAAACAAAGGTCAGTGGCGTAATAAAGGATGAATCGAATAATCCGGTTGCCTTTGCCAATGTTATTTTTAAGGATTCACAGGAAGGAACAATTTCTGATGAAAACGGCCGGTTTTATTTGGAAAGTGACAAAACCTATAAATCCGTTATTTTTTCTTTCATTGGTTATACTTCTAAGGAAATAGATCTCCCGTCACGAAGCAACTACAATATGGAAGTAATATTGGAAGAAAGCGCCGCTGCATTGGACGAGGTGGTGGTTTATAGTGGAAAAACTTCAAAAAAGGATAATCCCGCAATCGATATTCTTAGGAAAATATGGGAAAATAGAAGGCAGAACGGAGTCAAGAAATTCAATCAATATCAATACGATAAATACGAAAAACTTGAATTCGATTTAAACACAATTGATAGCGCACTTATAAAAAGTAGGCTTTTTAAGGGAATGGAATTCGTTTTTGATCAAACCGATACTTCAAGCGTAACAGGAAATACGTACCTCCCAATTTTTATAAATGAAGCCGCTTCAATAGTTTATGGGGACAATCTTCTGAATGAAGAAAAGGAAATTTTGCGCGGTAACAAAAACTCGGGTTTTGAAAATAACCAAACTCTCATTGCCTTTGTAAAGGACCTTTACAGCGAATATGATGTGTATGACAATTACCTGAAATTTTTCGATAAAGCCTTTACCAGCCCACTTTCCCGAACCGGAATAGACGTCTATAACTACGTATTGCGAGACAGTGCCTACCGCGACAACAAATGGTGCTACAATATTATTTATTATCCACGCCGCAAAAATGAACTTACCTTTAAAGGAGATTTTTGGGTGAATGATACCACGTGGGCCATAAAGGAAATAAATCTGCAAGCCTCTAAAAGCGCGAACTTAAACTGGGTGCGCGATGTTTACATTGAACAGGAATTTGAGGTGCTAAACGACTCCATCTTTTTGATAAAGCGTGATTATTTTATGAGCGATTTCAGCTTTCAAAAAAAGGAAGAAGCCAAAGGTATTTACGGAAAACGGACGACCTTGTATGATAATTATGCCTTTAATATTCCGAAGGACAAAAAGTTTTATGCCCAGCAGGTAGATCCCTATAATTATGAGGTCTATAACAGACCCGACGAATTTTGGGAAATGAATAGAATGGAAAAGCTAAGCAAGGATGAAAAGGGTGTTTATCAAATGTTGGACACCTTGAAAACGGTAAGACGCTTTAAAAATCTATATAATCTAGGCACAACGCTAGCCAGCGGCTATTACGAAATAAACAATTTTGATCTTGGTCCCGTATTTTCTGTTTTTGGTTATAACGAAGCGGAAGGTGTGCGAATCCGTATGGGCGGTCGAACCTATTTTGGTCAAAACGACCCGTGGCGTATTGAAGGTTTCGGCGCTTACGGTTTTAAGGATGAAAGATTTAAATATGGCCTATCGGCAAAATGGCTTTTGGACCGAAAATCAAGATTGACGGTTTTTGGTGGCAACCGTCGCGATGTGGAGCAAACCGGGGCAAGCCTCACCAATAGCAATGATGTTTTGGGAAGAAGTCTGGCTTCCTCCACACTTTTGTCTGTAGGCGCGAATGATAGGCTTTCGAGAATAAATCTAACCACTGCTGGATTCGATATTGAACCCTGGAAAAATTTCATTCTTCGACTTACTACTTCTTATAGAACCTTAAAATCTGCCACGGAAACTTTTAGTATCGACTATAAAGTAATGGAAGATGGCGTTTTTACCGGCGAAATAAAAAGTGAACTGGAACAGGCCGAAATTCAAATTGGCTTTATGTATGCCCCCGGTCGCAAAACTTCCGGTTATGGGGTGGAGCAAACAGTAATTAATGCGGGCGATTTTCCTTCCTTTTATGCAAGTTATGGTTATGGTTTGAAGGATGTGCTGGGAGGTGATTTTGAATATAAGAAAATTCAAGCCCTCTATACGCAGCCTTGGAATATTGGAGGATTTGGTCGACTTTTTTCCACCGTTGAAGTGGGCACAACAATAGGTGCGGTGCCGCTAAGCTTATTAAATCCTATTCCCGGCAATCAGACATATTTCAGTATGTACAACAGTTTCACACAGTTGGATTATTATGAATTTGTGAGTGATACCTATGCCTCCCTGCATTTGGAACACAATTTTGGAGGCAGAATTTTTTCGCGCATTCCATTATTGAGAAAACTGGATCTACGGGAAGTTGTGGGATTTAGGGCTGTGTATGGAACCATATCGCAAGAAAATATAGATTTGAACGCATCCAATATTGTTTACAAAGCCCCCGAGGATATTTATTGGGAATATAGCGTAGGCGTTGGTAACATATTCCGAATTTTTAGATTGGATTTCAACTTCCGTGGAAATTATTTTGACATTACGGACGCCAGAAGCTTCGGCGTTACCGGGGTTTTTGGTTTTTCCTTTTAAACCGCTAAATTATAGTTGCCCTTTTTCCAAAAGGTTTTTTTAGCTGTTAAATAGTGAGGGCGTTTTTTTTCTTTTTAAAGGAATAAATTAGGAATCTGTTCCGTATGGATTACTTCTGTGGATTGTACTTCGGCCTCAAAAAGAATAAGAAAATGTTTCAATAATTTTTCTTTTACATCGTCGACGGAAATTTCAGTTTTTCCCAGTTCCACATTCAATGAAGTAACCGCTTTTCCTTTAATTCCACATGGAATCATATTATCAAAATAACCGAGATCCGTATTTACGTTCAGTGCGAAACCGTGCATGGTCACCCAACGACTCGCCCGTACCCCAAGAGCGCAAATTTTGCGGGCGAAGGGTGTGCCCACATCCAGCCAAACGCCAGTTTCTCCGTTGCTTCGTTCCGCTTTTAAGCCATATTCGGCTAAAGTGCGAATGATCATTTCTTCCAAAAAACGGAGGTATTTGTGAATATCTGTAAAAAAATTCTCCAAATCCAGAATAGGATAACCAACAATCTGGCCGGGGCCGTGATAGGTTATATCGCCTCCGCGGTTTATTTTATAGAATTTGGCATTGATGGTTTTCAGCCTTTCTTCGGAAATGAGCAAATTTTCAATATGTCCGCTTTTTCCGAGGGTATAAACGTGCGGATGCTCTACAAAGAGAAAATAATTTGGAGTAGTTTCGGCCAAATCATTTTTACGGTTCGTGCTTTTTATTTGCAGAATATTTTGAAATAGCGATTCTTGAAGATCCCAAGTTTCTTTATAGTCTTTTTGACCCAAGTCCACTACCTGTAAGAATTTGCCCAACGTTTTCCTGTTTTTTGAAGATGTCAAAGATAAGGCCATTCAGAACTTCCTATATAATGAATGATGATTTATATTTTAAACAGATTTTTTCAAGGCTTCGTAAAAGTTAACATCTTAAAAATTCCTTAATTTCCTTAAGTCTATTATCTTTACAATTCTAAACATTCAAATAAATTACAACAAAAATGAAAAAAAGTACCTTTAAACCCCTTCTGATGGTATTCCTTATGCTTTTAAGCTTTGGGCTACATGCGCAGAATGCGTTATGGACGAAGGCTTCGCCATCGGAAACGCAAACCCGACAAAAAGCATACAGAAACAGTATGCCGCAAGAATTTAATCTTTTTAAGCTTAATACAGTAAACCTTAAAAGTCTTTTGAGCCGTGCGCCTGAAAGATTTTCTGGTTCATCCAATGTAATTGTTGAGCTCCCAACCAATAATGGAACAATACAACGATTCCGTACGTATGAGGCCTCAGTGATGGAGCCTGCCCTTCAAGCGCAGCACCCAAATACACGCTCATACGTAGCACAAGGTATTGATGATGCTTCTGCAATTGCACGCTTCAGCGTTTCAAGTATGGGAGTTCATGTAATGATTTCTTCACCAAATTATTCAACAATCTATATTGATCCTTACACAAGCGATAAAGATTTCTATATTTCCTATAACCGAAATAGCTTACCGGTAACTACGCAGGATTTTGTTTGTTATACAGAGGATAATGAAATTATCGACATGCCGGATGAAAACAGAAATGCAAACGATGGTACGTTAAGAACCTTTCGTCTTGCTTTGGCCTGTACGGGAGAATATGCCCAGCGCCATTTAACCTTGCAAGGTGTAGACCCATCTGCTCCGGACCCTGTTAAAAAGGCTGCCGTTCTTAGTGCGATGAATACTACAATGACTCGTGTGAATGGAGTTTACGAAAGAGATGTTGCGTTGACGATGGTTATTGTTGCCAATAACACCGATATCATTTTTCTTAACGCCGCCACAGATCCTTATACCAACAATAATGGCGGAACAATGCTTGGGCAAAACCAAACAACTTGCGACAATATTATAGGGACTGCAAATTATGATATAGGCCACGTATTCAGTACTGGTGGTGGTGGAATTGCCGGACTTCGCGTTCCCTGCGTTCCCGGTAATAAAGCGCGCGGTGTAACCGGGCTTCCAAATCCAATTGGCGATTCTTTTGATATCGATTACGTAGCCCACGAAATGGGCCACCAATATGGCGCTAACCATACATTTAATAATTCCTGTGGAAATAACCGAAATGGTTCTACAGCTTTTGAGCCTGGAAGTGGTTCCACAATTATGGCATATGCGGGAATTTGCGCTCCTAACGTTCAAAACAATAGTGATGACTATTTTCATGGAATAAGCATTCAGGAAATGTGGACCAATATTAAAAATGGCCAAAGTCAATGTGCGGCTCAAAGCCCAACAAATAATTTACCTCCCACTGCAGATGCGGGACCTGATAGAACAATTCCAAAGGGAACACCATTTATTCTAAGAGGTATAGCTACAGATCCAAATGTAAGCGATTTGCTTTCTCACATGTGGGAGCAATTGGATAGTCAAATAGCCCCAATGCCACCGCAAAATACCTCAACTATTGGCCCGGCTTTTAGGTCTATTGATCCATCACCTACACCAGAAAGATATATGCCTGCACTAAATACAGTATTAGCTGGAAACACGCAATCCACTTGGGAAGTTGTGCCACAAGTTGCAAGATCCATGCGTTTTAGATATACAGTTCGTGATAATGCGGCAATAGGAGGTTCTTCGGCAAGAGATGATATGTTCGTTACTACTGATGCAACCGCAGGTCCTTTTGTGATTACTTCGCAGAACACCGCTACTACTTGGGTAACCCAAACAACAGAAACCATTACTTGGGATGTTGCTGGAACCGATGTAGCTCCCGTAGATAGCCCATTGGTTGATATTCTATTTTCAACAGACGGTGGACAAACCTATCCTATAACCATCGCTTTGAATGTACCGAATAACGGAAGTGCGGTTATCGACGTGCCCAACCTTAATACTACCACTGGTAGGTTTATGGTTATTTCGTCAAACAACATCTTTTATGATTTAAATAATGGCGTTGTTACAATTACTGGAACAGTAGGTGTTGAGGAGTTCAGTTTTGATAATTTTGCGGTTTACCCAAACCCATCAAACGGAACTTTCAACCTTACCTTTAAGCCAGCCTCTAATGATAATGTGGAAATCTCTCTTTACGACTTAAGAGGTAGAATTATCGGTCAATCCACTTTTGATGAGGTAAATGCTTCAAGCACCTTCAGCAAACAATTGGACTACAATTACGTTGAAAGCGGAATGTACTTCCTTGTTGTGAAGAATGGCAACAAAGTAACCACCAAAAAGGTAGTTGTGAATTAAGTAGAAATTTAAAAGTACTTTAAAATGAATAAAGAGAAAAGACAGGATTGATTCCTGATCTTTTCTCTTTTTTTGAATAAATAATTGTTGACCTGCCGGTAAAACTTTAATCAAATTAAAGCCTCACCACTTCGGAAATATGTGTTATTACTTGGCTGGTTTTGTTTATCTTAAACTTAAGGTCAATAACCAGTCCCAATCTATTTCTATTGATGGTAAGTTTGCCATCGGTTACAGGGTAATAACCTGCTTCTCCTTTACAAAAACAGTGTTTTCCGTAAAGCACTTTCACATCGCCTAATGCTGCATTTTCCTTGCTCAGTTTTTGGGTGTCCGCCGGAATTTCAATATGAATGGTTTCCGAATAGTTGCCGTCTGCCGTTCCCGGAGGGCCTTCTCTTAAAAAAGTGTAAACCACCACACTATTTTCACCGGTCACCATTTCTGGGTATAGTGCGCCCGTGCCATCTTCCTTAATTTGCAGGTTCATATTGGGTTGCACTTCAACTGTGCATTTGCCATCTTCCGGGCAGTCGGAGGAAGCCGTGTCAATCGGGCCCATGCTCACATTGTCGGTTGAAGTTACAGTAACCGGCTGCGTTTTGCACGAGCCAATCATAAACATCGGAATTAAAAAATAAAGTGCTTTCATAACATGTATGTATATTATTAAGTTGAAATTATAATTTTCCCAATTACTTCTCCAATACCACTTCCAAATCCAGCACATCCGGATTTTTATAATAATCCAAAAAGGGCCTTTGCAGGGTGAGGCTTTTTTTATCTTCCGAAATAACCGCATCTGGAGTGGAAACTTTTTTAATTTTTCGCGGAAAGGTATATTTCAAAGTATAATCAGAACTAGCCATAAAAGCCTCGGCCTGCTGCAGGCTATCAACCTCTTGTTGGTGCAGCTTTTCATTTTTTATATAGGCATCTCGTTTAAAAATTCCTTTGTCAAAGGTATAATTAACGCCAAACACTTCTGGGGTGTCTTCTTTTTTCGTTTCAGAGTTGGGGTCATTTGGCATCATCTTATCAATTTGTTCAATGCCGTTTACGATATCGTTCGCTTCGCTTATATTTTTGAAATTAGTAGAAATATCATAAATCATTTCAGAATTTTCCGTGTCCATTTTTATATGTAAATTGAACTTCTCCATTTTCTTTAGTTTCTGTTGTTCGCTGGCTGGAAGTTTCGCAATGCTATCTTTCTTTTCCTCCAGAAACTTTTTCATATAAATAATAGTATCCATTTTCACGAACATTGAATCTGCCATTCCGGCGCCACCAAATGCCATCATTTCATTCATATTCGCTTCAACAGATATTGTGCCGCTACCGTCCGGGTTCAACACCATAGTTTCTGTAAAGTGGCAGCCAACAAAGCTAAGTGCAAGCGTGCAGAGGAAAAATAATTTTACTTTCATAAAAATCAACGATTAGGGTTATTTAAGATTATTAATGCGGCAATTACGCCTGGAACCCATCCACAAACGGTAAGAATAAAAACAATTAACACAGAACCACAACCCTTGCCAATAACGGCGAGCGGTGGAAAAAGAATAGCAAGCAGAACGTTCCATATACTCATAGAAAGCAAATCTACGATTAAAATTTTTTATTTTTTACCATAGTTTTTTCGCTGAATGCACTGCGTAAATCCGAAACCTAAATCGCACTTCGCAAATCATTTCCCTATCTTTGCGAACTTATTTTTATACATAATTTATGCAACTGTCTGAACTGGAAATCATCCGAAGAGAAAAACTAAACCAACTGCGCGAGCGTGGAATAAACCCCTATCCCGCAGATTTATACCCTGTAAACAACACTTCAAAAAAGATAAAGGAGAATTTTGAGGAAGGAAAAAAGGTAGTGGTAGCCGGACGATTAATGTCCCGCAGAATCCAGGGGCCAGCATCATTCGCAGAACTTCAGGATGCAGACGGTCGCATTCAGGTATATTTTAATCGGGACGAAATATGCACAGGCGAAGACAAAAGCCATTACAACGATGTCTATAAAAAACTACTCGATATAGGCGATTTCATAGGCATTATAGGCGAACTTTTCAAAACCCAAGTAGGTGAAAAAACCATAATGGTGAAGAATTTCACCCTCTTGAGCAAAGCTTTAAAACCTTTGCCCCAACCGCGCGTTGATGCCGAAGGAAAAGTACACGATGCCTTTACCGACCCTGAACAGCGCTACCGCCAACGCTACGCAGATTTGGTGGTAAACCCTCACGTAAAGGAAATTTTCGTAAAGCGAACCAAACTTTTCAACGCCATGCGAACCTTTTTTAACGAACATGGCTATTTCGAGGTGGAAACCCCAGTACTGCAGCCAATTCCCGGCGGTGCAGCGGCGCGGCCATTTATAACCCACCACAACTCCTTGGACATTCCCCTATATATGCGAATTGCAAATGAGTTATATCTGAAAAGACTTATAGTAGGCGGTTTTGACGGTGTGTATGAATTCTCCAAAAACTTCCGAAACGAAGGGATGGACCGCACCCATAATCCAGAATTTACCGCCATGGAAATTTACGTTTCCTATAAAGATTACAACTGGATGATGGATTTCTGCGAACAATTGCTGGAATTCTGCGCAATACAAGTAAACGGAACTTCAAAAGCAACTTTTGGTGAACACCAAATAGATTTTAAAGCGCCATATCCAAGAGTAACAATGGCCGAATCCATTAAGCATTTCACCGGTTTTGATATTACCGGCAAGACTGAGGATGAAATTCGAAAGGCGGCCATGGACATGAAAATTCCGGTAGATGAAACCATGGGCAAAGGAAAATTGATCGATGAGATTTTTGGCGAAAAGTGTGAAGGCAACTACATTCAGCCAACCTTTATCACAGATTACCCAAAAGAAATGAGTCCGCTATGTAAAGAACACCGCGACAATCCAGAACTAACGGAACGTTTTGAATTAATGGTCTGCGGCAAGGAAATAGCAAATGCATACAGCGAGTTGAACGATCCCATAGACCAACGCGAACGTTTTGAAGCGCAATTAAAACTTGCAGATAGAGGCGATGACGAAGCAACGGCATTTATAGATTACGATTTCCTTCGAGCGCTGGAATACGGAATGCCCCCAACCAGCGGTATGGGTATAGGGATGGATCGTTTAATTATGTTTTTAACAAATAATCCTTCCATACAGGAAGTACTTTTCTTCCCGCAAATGCGCCCTGAAAAGAAAAAGGTAGAAATGACCGAAGATGAAAAAACGGTTTACACACTTTTAAAAGCAAACGCACCTATTGCTTTGGAAGAACTAAAAACCCAAAGCGGCTTAAGCAACAAAAAGTGGGATAAGGCTATAAAAGGCTTGACGGCTTCAAAAGTTGCTAAGGTTGAAAAGACTGATGAGGTTTTGATGGTGGCGGTTTTATAATAAATCATTTAGTTTTAAAAAAAAAGGAACTGTTCTACAACAGTTCCTTTTTTTTTAAATATTAATTATAATTTCATTCTGTAAAACGTACATCACGTATTTCATGTTTGGACTAAATGTAAGTAATCATTTATTATATAAATACGTGCAAACACGTATTTCCTACAACCAATAATAGTTTAATTTTAAACATATTAATCTTTAAACCCTTAAAACTATGGCATCAAAGTCAGAAGTAGGTCACAAAAAAAATGTCGCAAACTTTAGCGCAGCCTACACAATCCTAGAAGAAATGGGACCCATGTACAATCCCACAAACACATTAATCACCCTGGAAAACCTAGCCCCAATTAAGGACACGCTAACCCTAGAGATGAACACACTAGACACCAAAATTGCAACCTACAGAGCAGATGTGGCAGACAATGAAAACGCCATGGAACAGATGGACAAAAAAGCTACAAAAATCCTCAACTACTTCAAGTCCCTAAACGTACCCCAGAATGAAATAGACAACATAGCCGCCCAAGTGCGCAAAATCCGGGGAGACAAAAGAAAAGCCCCTAAAAACCCAGAAGAAGGTAATGACCACACAATCTCAAACAGTCAGCAAAGTTATGATAGCAAGGTCGCAAACTTCAACACCCTCATCGCCCAGCTGGAGGCCTTCCCAGAATACGCCCCCAATGAAGATGAAATTAAAACCACATCACTGGAAACCTACACCGCACAGCTCGAGACCCTAAGAGATACCCTTCGCGGCTCCAGCCATCAGCTCATTACAGCCCGTGCCGCCAGAAACAGCACCCTCTATTACAACCATCCAAACGTGCTGGAATTGATGCGCTTCATAAAAAACTATGTAAAATCCCTCGGCCTTCCCGCCAAACCCTATTATGACGCACTCGTAAGGCTCAAGTTCGTTATAATAAGACCATAAAACGGCAAGCAACAAACAACTCCCCAGTTAATTTTTGCAGAACCCGTCACCAAACTCCCAAACACCTCCCCACAAATCACATTTCCCTTCCCACAAATTACATTACCCTCCCCGCAAATCACATTACCCTCCCCGCAAATCACATTACCCTCCCCACAAATCACATTCCCCACCCCGAAAATCACATTCCCCACCCCGCAAATCACACTCCACTCCCCAAAATTCACATTCCCATCTCCAGAACCAACAACCAACAACCAACAACCAAAATTAAACCTATTGCAATTTCCAGCGTCCTACCAATGTTCAACATTTAAAAACAAAAACATGAAAAAAGTAGTTATAATCCTTATGGCCCTCGCAACATTTGCAATGAGCGCCCAGAACAAGCCAGCCGGCAAAAAAGAAAACCGGACAGAAGCAAAACCAAATTACACCCCCGAACAAAAAGCCGACCTAAAGTCCAAGCAAATGACCCTGGTTTTAGACCTCACCCCAACACAGCAGCAACAAGTAAAACAAATCATCCTAAAATCTGAAAACGAAAAACCCCAACGGCCCACCAACTGGAAGGAAATGACCGACACACAAAAATACGAAGCAAAAAGCGCAATGCTAGATCGGCGCATCGCAATGAAAAAAGAGATGAAACAAATTTTAACCGAGGAACAGTTAACGAAATGGGAGCAGGCCAGAAGCAAAAAACACGGAAAGCACAAGGCCAGGCAGCATCAAGGCAAAAAATAAGACTATAAAATATTCTTAAATTTCATTCTTTTGGTGCAGTTATTGTTTCAATTATATACAAATTGGTTACATTAGTAACCTTAAAACTAAAATTCAACAAAGATGAAAAACGTACTAACAGTATTTGCATTTGTAGCCGCCCTTTTTATGGGCGTTCAATCAAGTTCTGCCCAAGAGTTGTCACAGGATAAAACAAGGCCAGAGGTAATAGCAAAAGCTGAAACGGCACAATTAACGGATGCCCTGGGCCTTAATGGAGACCAAAGCCGTGCCGTATTTAGAGCGCTTGTTGCAAAGCAAGTTGGCTACCAAAAAAATGCCGATAACCCTGCAGAAAAGAAAAAACTGGATGACCAGCTTCAGGCATCAATGAAAAAAACCTTGAGTGCAGATCAATATGCCCAATGGCTAAAAACGAATAATTAGTGATTAATTATATTTGAAAATCGAGGCCCTTTCTAAATTTAGAAAGGGCCTTTTTTTGTTTATAAAAAATTTTCTTTGGTTCGTATCTGACTTCTTTTCGCCATTTCCGGTAAAGGCTTTATTTAAGAGTCTTCGCTACCTTACCACAAGCCGCAATAGTAGCATCCAGATCTTCATAACTTAAAGCATCACAAATAAACCAAGTTTCAAAGGCACTAGGGGCGATATAAATTCCTTCATTAAGCATTCCGTGAAAGAATATTTTGAAATTCTCGTTGTTGGCATCAGCAGCAGAAGCGAAATTAATAACAGGTTCATCAGAAAAATGCACCGAAATCATGGAGCCAATCCGGTTTATCGTGTATTTCACATTTTCTGAAGAAAACACTTCATCCATACCCTTATGAAGATATTCCGTCTTTCTATTTATTGAATTGAAAATTTCTCTATTATCATTCAATTCTTTCAACATGGCCAGACCAGCGGCCATCGCCAATGGATTTCCGCTTAAGGTCCCAGCCTGGTAAACCGGACCAATGGGCGCCAAATAATCCATAATTTCAGCTCTCGCCGCAAAGGCACCTACCGGAAGACCGCCGCCTATCACTTTTCCGAAAGTAACAATATCGGCACGTACGCCAAACAATTCCTGCGCACCGCCGGCGGCAAGCCGAAACCCTGTCATAACTTCATCAAAAATTAAAAGAATACCATTGTCATCACAAAGTTTTCGCAAACCCTGCAAAAAACCTTCAGCAGGAGGGATGCAGCCCATATTTCCGGCAACCGGTTCAAGAATGATACAGGCTATTTCATTTTTATTGGCGAGAATAACTTCTGCCACATTTTCTAAATCGTTGTAGGTGGCTAAAAGTGTATCTTTCGCAGTTCCTTCGGTAACGCCCGGGCTATTTGGGGTTCCGAAAGTAACGGCGCCACTTCCAGCTTGAATTAAGAAGGAATCGCTATGACCGTGATAACAGCCCGCAAATTTTATAATTTTATCCTTCCCCGTAAATCCACGAGCTAAACGTACTGCACTCATACAAGCCTCCGTTCCACTATTCACAAAGCGTATTTTATCAATATTCGGAACCATTGAAACCGCTAGTGCGGCAATTTCCGTCTCAATTTCGGTAGGCATTCCGAAAGAAGTACCTTTTTGCGCTTTTTCAATAACGGCATTCACAACCGGGTCAAAAGCGTGGCCTAAAATCATGGGACCCCATGAATTTATGTAATCAATCAATTTATTGCCATCTACATCAACTAGATATGCTCCTTTCGCTTTTTCAACAAAAATGGGTGTGCCGCCAACGGCTTTGAACGCTCGGACTGGGGAATTTACACCTCCAGGAATAACTTTTTGCGCCTCCGTAAAAAGGGCGCTACTTCTTTGGTAATTCATAGTAATATTTGAAAAATTTGTAATAATTCAAGGGAAACGATTATAATAAAAAAGGACGATAGCGAAGAAATTATTTCTACTGATTTTTTACGGGATGCAGATATAAAAGCTGACCGACCGAAATATCATTGTTCTTCAAACCATTATAACCTTTAAGGGTTTCAACCGTAAGGTTGAAGCGTCTTGAAATACTGTATAACGTGTCCCCCGCCCTCACGGAATAAGTACCTATTTTAGAATCGTCGGGATTTATAGGATTAACTTTTTTGCCAAGTACGGCATCGTCAAAAGCCTCCAAATTATATCTTTCGATAATGCTAATTAGTTTTTCCGGATATTTGGGATCCGTCGCATAACCCGCTTTCCGCAAGCCTTTTGCCCAACCTTTGTAATCATCTTTTGCAAGTTTGAACAAATCTTGATAGCGACTGCGTTGTGTTAAAAATAAGGAATGGTCGCGGTACGAATATTTTGGGTCTTTGTATTTTCTAAAACATTCCCCGTGCTCATCGTCGTCGTGGTAAACACTGTCTCCTTCCCAACCGGTGTGGCATTTAATACCGAAATGGTTATTTGCTTTTAGCGTAAGTTCTCCTGCTCCCGCACCGCTTTCCAAAATGCCTTGAGCAAGGGTGATGCTGGCCGGGATTCCATACTGAAGCATTTCTTCTTTTGCAATTTCGCCATATTCTGCTATATAATTGGCAACTCGCTCACTATAGGAAATGTTTACGGGAACAACAACAACTTCGGGCTCTTCTGCTTTGGTATCCTTTTCTTCAATGGGTTGTTTTACCTTAACAACTCTTTCGGTAGATGGTTTTCTTTTGTATTTAACTGCAGTTTTTTTTGATTTGCAACTTGAAAAACAGATTGTACAAAGAAGAAGTAACGTAAATATTCGGCCGATCATTTTATTCAATTATGGGTAGGTTTTTCTTTTTCAATTTCTGGTTCATACCGGCAATGCCTTGCAGACCGCCTGTATGGATTGCAAAAATACGGCTATTTTCCTTGAAATATCCGTTTTTAAGTAAGTCCAAAATGCCAAACATCATTTTTCCGGTATAGATTGGATCCAATGGAATACCAGTTTTTTTCTTAAACTCATTAATGAAACGTATCAATTCGATATCTATTTTGCCATAGCCACCAAAACTGTACGCATCGGTAATTTTAAAATTTGTTTTAGCGGTGTATTTTTTAATTTCGGAAGTTAGAAAATCCCCCTTCAAAGCTGAAAAACCGAGAATGCTTTGGTTTTCATTGGATGCTTTTACCAGTCCGGCCATGGTGCCCCCGGTGCCTACGGGTACACATACATAATCCATTGATTTTTCACATTCGCCTAAAATTTCCTCACAGCCCTTTACAGCCAGAGCATTGGTGCCGCCTTCAGGAAGGAGATAGCAATCGCCGAATTTTATTTTTAATTTATGAAGATATGCTTCGTCATTTTTCAGTTTATACTCTTCCCGGGATATAAAATGAAGCTCCATACCGCATTTTTTGGCAAACTGGAGCGTAGGATTTGTTGAAAGTTTATCTTGAATTTCCTCGCCGCGAATAATGCCTATAGTTTTAAACCCTGATTCCTTACCCGCAGCGGCGACAGCGGCGATATGGTTTGAATATGCACCGCCAAAGGTGAGCAGCGTATGCTGATTTTGATTCTTGGCCGCTATAAGATTATATTTCAGTTTTCTGAATTTATTGCCCGAGATAATAGGGTGAAGCAGGTCATCACGTTTTATATGAAGTGACAAATTCCTGAGGCCGAAGGGGGATAAGTCTACCGATTCAATGTTGGATAGCACATTTAAATTCATACGGCAAAAATAATTAAAGGCATTGAGTTGGTTTATTAATTTGAAAGGAAAACTGAAAATTATCGGCCATTTTATAAACTATAAGAATTTTCTTAAAAAAATATTAAAATATGTAAGAATTGACTGATAATAAATTGTTTAGACATAAAATATCTTAACTTTTTATCTATAAAAATTGCTTTTTATCGAATTTATCGTTTAATATTGTATCATATTTTCAACCTAACCCCAAATCATGAAAATAAAATTACCTACGCTGTGGCCGTATTTTACGGTCGCAATTTTCTTAACCCCTGGTATTTTTCACGCGCAAGTGGGAATAAACACCACCACCCCAAATGGGATCCTGGAAATCAATAGTAGCGTTCACGGAGTTGTACTACCCCGGTTAGCGCTAACCGCTACTAATGTTATGGCGCCTGCAATCAATCCACGAGGAGGGACAATTCCGGCTGGTACTACAATTTATAATACAAACTCTACTGCTAACGGAATTAATGATGTATATCCCGGAATTTATGTATGGGATGGCAATAGGTGGATAAATCAATTCACAAAGAAGGATATACAAATATACAAGCAAGACCCTCTGGGTTATAGGTCTAAATCTAGCGATGATTATATAGATCTCGGAAACTTGGGAAGTCGGAATTTTACACCGGTTTATTCGGGATGGTACAAAATTGAAGTGAGTATGAACTATGGGGCAGGATCACCAAGAACGGTGAGCGGCGATTTTAGAGCGTTGACCCAGGAAGGCAATTTCCGATTTCGATTTGCCGGAGATAACCATGTAATTCCCGCAAGGGCATATTCCACCCGCTCCGGTAGTAATAGTGGGCAAGATTACTTTTTGATATGGGAGCAACATTCTTTTATTCTTTACAGAAATCTTGTGGCCGGACAAAACTATAATTTTAGACTTCAATTTGATCAATTACCGGCGCCAAATTTTGATGGAAATGGGGATACTACTGGCGAATTGGCAGGAGGGGCGGGTTATGTTGGTTATGATATTCCATGCTCGGTGGAATTTATATATATAGATGAATAGATTACAAATACATAACAACGGAATAAATCAACTAAAAAATGAGGCTCTATAAATATTTTTTATTACTGATTTCCAGTACGGCCTTAGGTCAGGTTGGAATAGGAACCAATAACCCAAGAGGTGCACTCGATATAAATAGTTCAAATTCGGGAGTTGTATATCCAGTGGTTGCCCTTACAGCTACAAACTTACAGGCCCCCGTATTGAATCCCAATACAGGAGCCTTGGTACCCGGAACAGTTGTATTTAATAATAATTTGAATAATTCCGGAACGCAGAGTGTTTATCCCGGCACCTATATGTGGAATGGAACAAAGTGGATTCCACAATTCAGTAAACGCCAATCGGAGATATTCTTTCAATCTTCAACTGTATTAAGATCCGAGTCCGACTTAAATAATCAAGACGTTCCAAATTTAGGCCTGATCGCCAATAAATTTTTTAGAACAAAATACAATGGATTTTATAGGATAGAGGTTAGGGTGAATTTTGGTGCAGGAAGAATAAATTCCCCCGTAGCGGGCAACGACAATGCAGCCTATCAAGATGGAACATTTAATTTTTCATTCAATGGAGAAAATCATGCCTTGAATGTTAAATCAATTTCAACCTATGATGAATCCACTGGAACAATAATATTCTATGAAGGAGTTTGGAAAGAATCGTATTTCGTTATTTATACAGATTTAATTGCGGCCACCGATTACTATTTTAATTTACGATTTACCCAATCCCCGGCTCCTGCCTTTTTTGATAGTGGAAATTCAGGCGCAGGTAGGGGTTATGTAGGTAAAGACATTCCTTGTTCAATAGAATTTACTTATATAGAAGATTACACACCAGCAAACTAAAGCACAAAATGATGAAAAGCATTCGAATGTTTATCCAAGGTAGCGTCTTCTTATGGTTAATTTCCACAACTATAGGTTATGCCCAAATTGGTATTGGTACGGCAACACCGGAAGGAATGTTAGATCTTGAAAGTATTAACCAGGGCTTAGTTTTTCCTCGGGTTGCTTTAAATAAAACAAACCAGCAGGCTCCAGTAATAAACCCCAACGGAGGAAATCTTGTGGCTGGAACAGTTGTTTATAATACTAGCACAACAAGCACAGGTGATCATGATGTATACCCAGGTGTTTATGCCTATAATGGAACCAAATGGATTCCCCAGTTTATTATAGAACATTCGGCATTGTTTGAACAGAACCAATTAGACTTTTTGGTTCCCTTAAATGGTAGTTTTGTAGATATTCCGGGGTTGGGAAATGGCACATCTTTTACTGCAAAATATACAGGAACATATAGGATTGAGGCCAATTTTAATTTTGGCGCAGGACAAGTAAGAAATCCTAGCGGAAGTGAAAGCGTAAGAATGGCTACACAAGAAGGTTATTTCCGTTTCTCATTCAATGGTAGTAATTACGATATATACACTCATTCATATTCAATTAGGAATAACACTACAAGCCAAAATTTCAATAAATTCCGTCATGATTCATCATTAATTTTATATGTTAATCTTAGAGCCGGGCAAACCTATAATTTTAGACTACAGATGGACCTCCAAGTATCAAATACAAATGATTACAATAGTAATATATCGGGGGTAGTCGGTATAGGAATACCGTGTAGTGTCGAATTTACATACATTAAAGAATAAAAAAATAAGATTGAAATATTTATTTTAAAAAACCTATGAAAAAAAATCTACTCCTAATTTTAGGAATGTGCTACTTTATCACAATTGCACAAACCCCCTGTATTAACGGTTTTGCAACGGTGGGTGGTAAAAGCTATCCCTGCAATGGGCTTACTTTACAAAGCTATATTTCCTCCTCCACCATGGGCGCTAAGGAGTCCCAAGATTCTTGGGGCTGGACTGATCCTCAAAGCGGAAAAGAATATGCAATCATAGCATTGGACAATGGTACTGCTTTCGTTGATATTAGCAATCCCACAAGCCCGAAATATCTTGCAAGATTGAATACTCATGTTGGCAGTAGTCTCTGGCGGGATGTGAAAGTTTATAAAAATCATGCCTTTATTGTAAGCGATGCAAATGGAAACCACGGGATGCAGATTTTTGACCTTAGAAGATTAAGAACGCTTTCAGGTAACCCCGCAATAACATTTACCAAAACCCAAACAGACGGGAATTTGTTTTGGGACGGCTCCGGAAGTAATAGAAAAGGTAGCGCTCATAACATTGTTATAAATGAAGCCTCGGGCTATGCATATATTCTTGGTTCTCCGGGCTTTAATAGTGGGGGGCCAATAGTTGTAAAACTGGACAATAACAATAATGGTATTCCAAACGATCCGGTAATTGTAAAATTATATCCGAGTCAAGGTTATTGCCACGATGCCGAAGTGGTAATTTATGACGGTCCGGATCCAAATTATCAAGGTCGTGAAATAATGGTTGGAGCTTTCAGTGGGAATAATAAAGTGAATATTATTGATTTTACCGATAAAACAAATCCTGTTGTCATTTCTTCTATAACCTATTCCAATAAATATTATACACACCAAGGCTGGTTCACTGAAGACAAAAAGTTCTTCATTGCCGGGGATGAGGTGGACGAGGAAAATATTGGTTTTAATACACGCACTTTAGTTTTCAATGTAGAGGATTTAGACAATCCGTATTTAGCTTACACCCACTATGGAGCCACCGCGGCAATAGACCACAACGGCTATGTTAGAGGGAACAGATACTATCTTGCCAATTATGCCGCAGGCCTTCGGATTATGAAAGTTGATGGTCTTTACAATCAAAATCCATCTATGGCAGAAATAAATTATTTTGACTGTTATCCAACTAACAATAGCGCTGCTTTCAACGGTACGTGGAACGTTTATCCATTTTTTGAAAGTGGTAATATTATAGCCACAGGTTTCGGCAATGGAAATATAGATGGAGATGGAGGTCTGTTCGTTATAAAAGATCCAAATTATGACAACACTCCGCCAAACGCTAGTTGCCAAAACTACACAGCCACCTTAGATAAAAATACCGGGAGCGTTACCATCACCGCAGCAAATATAGATAATGGTTCAAACGATAATTTTGGAATAACAAAAAGAACCATTACCGCAGGACAAACCACTTTTACATGTAAAGATGTGGGGCAAACATTTAATGTTACTCTTACCGTTGAAGATGATTACGCCAATAAGGCTTCCTGTACTGCAACAGTTACCGTGGTGGCGCCCACAACACGTTATATAAGCGGCGCTTGGAACAACGGCACCCCGGGGCCAGGATCCAATGCCCGCATCAGCCAAAATTACAACACGGCCACCAAAGGAAATATTGACGCCTGTTCCTGTGAGATAGATGCGAACAGAACTCTTACCGTTGCAGCCGAAGACTATTTAAGTGTAACAAAAAATATTGCAGTAAACGGCAATCTTATAGTCGAACATCAAGGTAGCGTGGTACAGACCTATAATACCGCGCAAGTATCCAATAACGGAGTCATAAATGTAAATTACACTACCCCCTATATGGTGCCAAGGGTGTTTATTGTTGCAGGAAGTCCGATGACAACTGAAACTCGTGATGGTGCCTTCGGAAATTCCTATATGTTCCTAAACCACTTAACAGAAAATTTTCTTCCGAATCCCGACGTCGCCGCTCAGTTTCCGAGTGCTGAAAACTTTGCCGATGACAATTATGACAACTGGACGAGCTATACCGGAAGTATAAATCCGGGCGAAGGTTATATCGCTCGTCCCCAATTAAATGGAAATGATGGCAACAAAACCTACGACATGACATTTGAACTAGGCACTTTAAATACGGGAAATATTGATTTCAACGTAATTTATAACGGAAATAGAAACAGTAGTCCGAATGTTTTGGCAAATCCTTATGCTTCCGCTATTAGTGCAGTCGATTTTATCAATGCGAATTCCATGGTTGATGAGGTGTATTTTTGGAATCCAAACACGCCCCCAAGTCCCTTGTTGCCAGGTGCATATACTATGAATTTTAGTATGGAAGATATTTCAATGTACAACCTTTTGGGCGGAACTCCCGCGCCATCTGATCCCACTCAAACCGAACCTAGCGGGTATATTTCAACGGGGCAAGGTTTCGGAATAAAAGCAACCGCAGCAGGAGTTGCCGCATTTTCTAACAGCATGAGAGTAACCGGAAATAATAATACTGCAACCCGTCCGATGGTAGATGGCAATAACAGAATTTGGATCCAGGTAAAAAACGAACAATACCAAATGCAAAATAATACCCTAATAGGATTTTCTCAACTAGCTACCTCAGGGATGGATCAAGGTTATGACAGCCGTAGATTAGCAACAGTGCTTTCCCTTTACACACATTTTGAAGACGGAAGCAAGGAATTGGGTATCCAAAGCCGTGAGACTTTTCAGGATGGTGCAAAAGTGCTCATGGGATTCTCCAGCTTATTGGACGAAAATCTCGAATACGCAATATCAATCAAAGATATGCAAGGTCCAGCATTTAGTGATGTTACCGTTTTCTTAGTTGATAATGAACTCGACATAACAACTAATCTATCACAACAAAATTATATCTTCAAAGTAGGAAAAGGAACTTACAACAACCGATTTACGGTGCTTTTTAGAAGTAACGAAATTTTGGGTGACGTTGCTACGGCATTGGATAAAGTGGCTATATTTCCTAATCCCGCAAATAATTTTCTAAATATAGTTTCGCCGGAGGCCCATTTAAGCGGCGTGGAAATTTATGACCTTAGCGGACGACGATTAAAACATCTCAATATATCAAACAATTCAAATTTCAGGGTGGATATAAGCACTTTACAAAGCGCCATTTACTTCGTGAAAATTAGCACGGATTTTGGTTCCGTTACTAAACAGATAATCAAACAATAATTCCCCACAATCAATTCTAGCTTAACCTTAGAAAGACCGCTTTCCAGCGGTCTTTTTTTATTCTTCAAAAGTTACTGCTGAAGCAATGTTCGATAATAGAAAAATGCCAACGGCAATAGGTTACTCGTCATTTTTTACATTACTTATATAATAAAAAAGGAGCATAAATTAGTCGTAATCAGAAAACTATCTTCGAAAACCGGTCAATTCTACATAATTCTCTAAATTTCCATCTTTATAGTTCTCAATTTTTACGGTGCCCACTCCTCTGGCAACCCAGTGTTTTTGTGTAGTTGTGGAAGGGGGAATCATATTTGGATCCATGCGGAGATGGGTCGTAGATTCAATAAGAAAGCATTCAAAATTTCCTGCGAGCGTTTCCACATTTTCTTTTGCTGTTACTTTTCTGCCATAGGTTTGCGACGATAGATTTATTTCCATTCCACTAACGGTTGCGAAGACCTCGAAATAAGAATCGGATAATTCATCGCCTAGCTGTAAGTTATATGGAAGCTCCAGCGCACTTTTTTCTATTCTTCCATTATATTCATTTATAAATTGGTCAATCATTCCAGGAGGCATATTTTCTGATGGATCCATATATGTTACATCCCCATTGCATTTTACTTCCATTGTGGTATTATATATAGAGCCGGTGCTTACTAAGTTCCCAACTAATTCAACTTGGGCATTTACGCTTCCGCTGGCAGTACTTACATTGGTTACGGTTGCGTCCACAATTGTTTCCAAGGTTCCGTCACCTTTATAGTTTGAGTGTTGAAACTTTACTCCCAGTTCCATGGGGAACATTGCTGTGCAGGTTTGTGAAACAGCGACTACCGAGATAAATGCTACCATTACTACTGAAATAAATGCTTTCATGTTTATTTGTTTAGTTTTATTATCGAACACCAATGTGACTAATTATAAAATGAAAGGTAATATCAATTGCTGAATTTAGTCAACAGGCTGGTGCTTATAACATTGCCTTTTTTATCGTAATTTTCAGATTTTACCATTCCCACTTTTTCCGCGATCCATTGTTTTGCGGTTGATTGTTCCTTCATTCCCATTTTTAGATCCATGATGTAGGTAATTACGAAACATTCAAAAGTTCCGGCGGGCGTAGTTACGGTTTCTGTGCCCATTACTTTTCTTTCTGTCATTGCCATTTCCATATGCATCTTGATGCCACCCATGTCTATTTTCATATCCATATTTGCATCTTTAAGCGTTTGGCCCATAGCAAGTGTGTTTGGCCATTCAACATCAGTTCCGTTTATGGTATATTCCATATTGCCGAACTGCTGAAAAATTTGAGGATTCATTAGGGATTTTCCTTCTATGGCAATTTTATTCCCACCGCAAATAACGTTATATGACGTTTGTACGATTTCCTTTCCCCTGTCATCACTGATTATGGCATTTACGGTTCCAATTTTATCGGAACCTACATTTTTGATATCCAAAACCGTATAGTCAATTACACCACTAACCCGATCTTTTTTATCATATGTAGTAATTTGGAATTTGGCACCCTCAGAAAAAGGATAATATTTTCCGCAATCGTTCTGTGCTACTACACCCGATGCAACGAGGTGTAAGAGAAAAATGGTGATTAATTTTTTCATGGTATTCAATATTTTAATGTTTAATATCATTTATTGATAGGAATAATTAACTGTTACTGACGGTTCTGCGGGTTCGAAAATTATTTGGTTGGAACCTACCAATCCATTTTCGTTTTCCACTGGGATACATATAATACTTGGCACCAAAAAATAATTTGAAATATGTACAAGTGCATCCTCTGAATAAATATAGAGTTCATACAAGTTCAGCAAATAAAAAACCCTATCAACGTTCACATTTCTGAAAGGTCCTCCAATGGTCGTATTTGAGGTAAAGATGCAGGCATATGAACTATTGGAAATTTCCTTAATTTGATTTTCCTCACTGAAATACAGATTGAGTTCGCCGTCAATATTTGTTTCAAAACCCGTGGGCGTTTCGGTAACAGTTATAATGTAGGCACCAACGTCAAGGTTCACTATCTTTCCTTCAGCATTATAATTTATGACGGCTTCTTCAGTATAGGTAGGGGTGATACGTGTCAATTTTTTTAATTTATTTCCAACGTTATATTCATACATTTCCGTAGTTATTCCTGCCGTAAAGGTCTTGACGATCTTTGTGATTTGGTTTATATCGTTATATTCAAATTCGTATGAACCCGATTCCCCAGCACCCGTGGTGAAATTAATGGCTATGGGTATCGGACTTATTTCCAATTCCTCTGGCGGGTTGCTGTCATCGTCTTTATTGCAACCCATTGTGCCAAGAATAATGAGAATGGATAGAATTAATTTTGTTGTTTTCATCTTTATTTTTTTAAAGTTTAATAAATTCTACTCTTCGGTTTTGCTCTTTTCCCGAAGTACTATTATTGTCCGCAACTGGGTTTGCTTCTCCCTTACCGTCGGTTTGAATTCTTCCCATGTCTATTCCATATTGATTTACAAGCGCCGCCCGGACAGATTTTGCGCGTTCCTGTGAAAGTTTTTGGTTGCTATCCGCACTGCCCTCGGCATCGGTGTGGCCGATGATCATAATGCGCATATCCGGCACGCTTTGCATTGCTTCGCCTACTTCTTTTAGAATAGCTTCACTACCGCTTTTTATGGTGGCCGAACCTGTGTTGAAAAGAATAGCATTGGTGGAAAGCTTGCCCTCTGTAACCAATTTGCTGCGATTGTCTTGGCTGCTTTTTGCCATTCTGAAATTGCTGATATGTATTTCATCAAGGGCTCGGTCATCTCTTAAACCTCTTGTGCCTATTTTAAAACTCGTAATCCCTTCTGGCACTAGTCTTGGCACATCCACAATTTTATTGTCATTGAGCCAAACGCGCATCCGGGTTTTATTAATGGCAATGGAAACTCTTGATTTTCCATTGATGGTATTTCTGTAATCTTTTCCTATTTGATTTCTAAATTCCCGTTTCCCGTCCACTACTTTTTCTAAAGCACCTATATTTCCTATAAATTGGCAGGGCGTCAACTCGACCATACTCCAATTTCTGCCTTTTTCATATTTGTTATTATCAGAAAGAAACAATGTAACCATTGCTTGTGAGCTGGTTTTGTTATCAATTCCCGTAGTTAAAAGATCAAATTCTATAGTATAATTTTCTGGAAGATTGTGTGCTGTAATTGGAATAAACATGGAATTATTGGCAAGTCGGAACCATTTTTCACCATTTACCGTTACAATTTCACCACTTCCGTTTGTATCCCATTTTGCGGGAAAATCACCATCGTTATCTCTTGAAAAATTATCCTCAAATATGGCTACGTTACCCGGTTCAAAATCAAAATTGGAATATACGCTGGGGGTATTCTGCGAATTGGTTCCTGGATTGGCTGTTTCCGTATTTTCTGAGCCGCCTATTATAAAGCCGTTGTCGTTTTTATCTTTTTTGCGATTTTTTTTCTGTTCCTTTTTTGATTTCTTCGGCGCATCAACAATAGTGTCCAACACTCGATCGGTGCTTTTTGTGGTTTCTTTTTCTACGCGTCTTTCCACAGTGCGTTCCACTGCGTTTGTGGCTCTTTCTCCCAACTTCTCTAGAAATTGTGCTTGGCATAAACCGGCCATTCCTAACATTATAACTGTTAAAATTGTTTTCATCTATTTATTTTTTAAAGGTTACTTCTTTTATCACTTTATTATTGAGCATTATTTTTAGAGTATATATTCCCTTTGCCAGATTATTGATGTTCAAATAAATCTGCTTTCCCGGTACAATCCCCAGGCTACCGGAATATTGTTTTCTTTTATTCATTAATGGGGAAAGAAGGATGAAGCAAAGTTAAAATGGTGAGAATGGAGTACATGTAAATAATGTAACCAAAACTATAACAGATGTAACAAGCCTTTGTTTACGGCCTTTTGGGATGGAAAATTTAGTTCGAAATATATTCGGAGGGAGAACAGCCAAATTCCTGTTTGAAACATTTTGTGAAATAGGAGGGATCATTAAAGCCAACAGAATAGCCAACTTCAGAAATGGAAATCTTGTTAGTTTTTAATAATGCCGCTGCCAACTTCAACCGTTGTGAACGCAAAAATTCCGAGGAGGATTGACCTGTTAGCGCTTTCAGTTTTCGGTAAAGTTGCATTCTGCTTACGCCCATTGCGCTGCTGAAGGATTCGGCAGAAAAATCTGGCTCGGTCATATGTTCATCCAAAACTTTTTGAAGTTTTTCCAAAAACTTTTCGTCTTCCGAGGAAATGGCAATATCCTTTGCTATTAAAATGGCTTCCTGTGCAAAACGCTGCTGTAGTTTTCTTCGGTTTTCAATTAAATTTTCAACCGTTGCTTTTAGAAGCTGACTGTTAAAGGGTTTGGTAACATAGGCATCTGCGCCAATCCCCATTGCTTCCAGTTTGGAGGTTATCTGTGATTTGGCGGTGAGTAAAATAACCGGGATGTGTGATGTTAGTTGATGATCCTTTAAATGTTTTGTGAGCGTAAAGCCATCTTCCTCGGGCATCATCACATCACTAATCACAATATCTGGAATAAGGTCAATGGCGGCGGTAAACCCTTCTTTTCCGTTTATGGCAGTATGCACGGCAAAAGTCGTTTCGAAAATAGAACTCACATAATCGCGAATATCCTTATTGTCATCAATAACCAAAATAACCGGTGCGTCCTCAGGCAGGATAAATTCTTTTTCAACTATCATTTCTGCAACAGGACCAGAATCGAAATGTTCAATTGTTGTGTTTTCGGTGACTATCTGTGAGGTGTCGAACTCCGCTCTTTTTACGGGAATTGTAACTGTAAATTCATTTATTCCACTTTCCTCGCTCCGCAATAAAATATTTCCCTTATGTATTTCAACCAACTCTTTTGTGAGGGCCAATCCAATACCGGCTCCGGGGTTCTTGTGATTGGATTGATAAAAACGTTGAAATATTTTTTGCTGCAGTTCCCGGGGAATAAATTCGCCGGAATTGGTTACGGAAATTTCATATTTATTTCCCACTCTTTTTCCGTTGAGCTTTATAAACCCTTTTTCGGGTGTATATTTTATGGCATTACCCATTAAATTATAAATAATTTTTTCCAAAATGTCCTGGTCAAACCAATCTTCCTTTTCATCAATAGTTACGGACACAGCAAATTCAATATGTTTTTCTTTGCAGCTAAAATGAAAGGCTTCGGTCTGTGCAACTAGAAATTTCGGCACATTGGCGCGTTGTATATTCAATTTTAAAACCCCACTTTCCAGCTTCGCCAACGCTAAAAGTTGATCCACCAAATCTTTCAATCGTTGGGTATTACGGAGGGCAGATTTTAAATTTTTGGTTTCGGCAACAGACAGGTTTTTCGAAGCAAGTTGGTCTTCAATCGGTCCATTAATCAGGGTTAGCGGAGTTCGAAATTCATGAGATATGTTCGCAAAGAAGGTGCTTTTTGCAGTGTCCAATTCCTGTAATTTAAGGTTTGTTTTTTTTCGGTTTCGCAATTGGAAGAATAGAAAAATTCCCCCAAAGGTTACCAAAAAAACTATTGCCAATAAACTATTCCTTTGGTTGATTTTCTGTTGCTCTGCCAGTTGATTCTGGGTAGTCAGCAAGGCAATTTCCCGATCCCTACTTTCGGTTTGGTAGATGCCTTCAATTTCCTTGATTTTTGCGGCACTTTGCACCTGTTGGATGGAATCATTTATATTTTTTGCAATTTCTGAATTGTAAAAAGCCGCTTTGTAATTTCCCTGAAGCGCATACGCATCTGCCAGCAATAAATGGGCTTTTTGGTTGATGGTCCCGTTTTTAATTTCGCGATTATAGGTTAGGGCGTTTTCCAGAAATTTAATAGCCTCGGTGGCCTGTCCTTTATCAATATACAGTCCTCCCATTTGCAGCGCAGATTGGGCAGCTTCCAAAAAATATCCATTTTTCTTTTGAAATGCCAGAGAATTCTGGAAATAGGTTTCGGCTTTGTCAAGATTACCGTATTCCAAATTTATCAGCCCAAGATAGTTTGCTATTTCGCTAACAGTTCTTTCATCATTTATTTTTTCGAAAAAAACAAGGGCGGTGGCCAATATATTTTCTGCCTTTTTGTTTTCGCCTTTGTGATAGTACACTTGGCCCAAAAATACGTTTGTGGTATTAAAATAAAAGCTACCGGGGCCAGGCATTTTTTCGAATTCCTTGTTTGCTTTTAGGTAATATTTTTCCGCGGCATCATACTCTTTTAGTTCAAGATAGATATTTCCCAAACTTTGATAGGCTGCCGCAATAATATCTTCCCGAATTGGTTCCTTTTTATGGATGGAATCCACCAAAAGCAAGCGGTTAATGGCCTCTTCCATTTTATTTTGACGCGAATAGGCTATGGCAAGCGCATTTTGGGTGTCGGCCAAAATTAAATTTCCCGTATCTTCAAATTTCTGTGAAAACTCAATAGCTTTATTTCCCGCAGCTATTGATTTATCTATTTCGCCAAGTAGCGAATACGTTCGGCAAAGCCCGTTATAGCCTTGTGCCATCCCTCGGAAATAATCAATTTTTTTTGCCGCCGCTATCTGCTTTTGGAAGTAATAAATTGCCGAATCTGGTTTTTGTATACGACGAAAATAATGTGCCTTTAAATAATCCGCATTGGTAAGACTGCTCAAATAACTTTTTTCCGCACTGAATTTTTTCAATTGCTTTATATAAAACAAAGCACTGTCAGGATAGGCATTTATGGTTTGGGAGGCTTTGGTTGTATAGAAACTAAGCGTAATGGAATCCTCCGGCGTGGGTTTTTTGTCCTGTGAAGCGGTTTGGCCAATAGCGGTCGTCGCTATAAGCAATAGTACTATTGAGAGAAGGGCTCTCATAAATTATTAGAAAGTTGGTTTGTATATTAAATTTAATTAAAATACTTGAGCCTACCCTTTTCTAATCCTAAGTATTTATGAATTAATTGCTTGAATAAAGAATGATTCCGTCACTATCCCCTTTGACCACTATATATTTACTGTTTTTTCCATTTCCTTGACCGAGGAATGCGGCCGAAGTTCCGTACACCGGAAAACCGTTCAATATCTTGCCGTCCTTATCAAAAACGTACACCTTTTTTTCCTGGGTTTCCGTGATAGTCGCGAATGTTTCGCGGTTCAATGTAAACAATTGGGGTTTTGTGTACAGCCCGAGCGGAAGTTCTGCAAGTTTTCCATTTATTCGAAGTTTATTGTCGTCCAGGGTAACTTTAGTATTTCCTAAAATAGCAAACCAATAATTGCTGCCAACGTCCAATTTTTGCGAAGAAATTTTTCCATCCTGAGAAATTCGTTCCTTCGTATTCTCTTTTGTAATTACCACAAATGAATCATCTTCCTCGGCAACAGGAATCTCGGAAAATTGGAAAGTTTTTGACACCGAAACGCGTGTTTTACCAACTCTGCTCAAAATATTTATTTTTCCACTTTCCTCAGCTACCACAATATAATCCTTATTGCCCATCCTTAAATGTACGGGCGAATGTATAATTTCACTTTTAGCCCTGCCAAAACTGAATCCTTTAACCGGTTTTCCGGTTTGGTCATACATCAGCAGTTCTTTCCCCTGAACCACCACAAAACGGTATTTGCGGTTGTTGTCATAATCAAAAACTGAAAGTGGCTGTGTAACATTATCCTTAAATTTTATGGGGAATCCTTTGGCATCCTTTCCATTTCGATCTAAAATATGGAAAGCATCTTTAGTGACAAATGCAATGTGTTTGCCGCCGGATATTTCCACTTCTTCAATTTTGCCGAGAACGGCGGCACCGAGATTTTTCGTCCAAAGAATTTTTCCGTTTTCCGAAATAAAATAGAGTTTATTGCCCATATCCTGCGCCACAATATTGCTGTGCCCGTTGTGGCCATCCATAAGTTGCGGCTCGCCCAAAACTGCACTTTCAAGTTTTATGGCGAACTTTTCTGAAACCGAGCCCGTTTTGCGAATTGCCCCCGCGCCCGCTTCTTTGCAACTTAGAGTCACGTGGGCAAAATTTCGGTCAAAACTGAATTGGAGCGCCGCAATCGGAAATGCTTCAAATGAAATATTGTCTATTTCCTTATTGCTTTTCTCATTGAAAAAACCTGAAATAGCTTCGGAAAATTCCCCTTTCATTTTAAGGATCAAAAGGGAAGAAGCCGTACTCAAATCCGTTGCCGTATTTTCAAAATAGGAAGTGTTCCGCAACGTATTGTTGTTTTGGAAGTCGCTGATTATCTTTTGTGCGGTTACTTCGCTTTCAGTGAAAACGAAGAAATTGTCCAATTGAAGAACAAAGTTTGCCGCTTCGGAATTTATAAAAGGCGAAAACGTTTTTTCAAAAAGTGCGGGTTCGCTGAAAGATCTTATTTTAATGTCGCGGAATTCAGTTTTCTCGGACACATATCGCGCCAAAACATCGCCCGTCAAGGAAGCATCAATGCTTTTTATGAATATGGCTGTTTCCTCTTTAAAATGAATGGACCCAACCTCACTAACGGAACCAAAAATTCCAGTTGTTTGCGCGGCATCCTTTTCGTCGCGGAAATTCCGAAGTTTTTTTTGAAATTTCTCTGCATCGTTAAAAGTAAAACTCAGCGCGCCAATAGCATCAGTGGGTACCAATGCGGAAATATCGTTCTGTTGTGGCACTTGCCCTTCAAAAACGTTTAAAAGCTGGGGGATACTGTCCGTGGCCAGAGTAATTCCCGTTGCCTTAATTGATTCAGGTGCGATTGCTACATCCAAAGCGCTCCAGGAGGTGAATGCAATTTTTGTGGAATCGTTCAATGCAACTTTTCTCCCGCGGAGGATCGCCGTAAAGCCATTGGAGGAGGGCAGGTTGAAAACTTTCTTAAAGGTTTCATCGCGCTCCGTTTTTCTGTTTATAATATCCTGCACCAATTGTTGTGATGAGGATATTACAAAAACGCTGTCAATTATTGTGGAATAGGCAACTTCCTTGTCGAGGGTAATGCGTTGCAAGGTGTGGCCGTCCAAGATCAGGCTTTCAATGGTGCGGTTTTGAAGTGAATCTGTTCGGAAAAGATTTTTTGTAAGTCCGGAAATAAAAGTATATGCTGTTAAGGAGTCATTTATTTGGTTAATGCATAATAAACTTTGGGAGCTGGGGCGCAAATTTTGCAACAATACCTTCTTTTGAATAAAGAAATCATACGGTGCTGTTTTTTCAAATTTGGAAAGCAGGGAATTGTTGTCAATGTCATCACGCAGATTCTCAAAATTGGAAATCTTGAAAACTACTGCAGCGTTTTGAGGAACAAAATCCATCAAAGTTCCCGTTTTTGGTGGAGTTTTGTCACATCCTCCTAAAATTCCAAAAAATATCGGACTGAAAACTAAAAGCGCAAAAGATTTCTGAAAAATTTTTCCCATAACACAAAAATAGCAAGGAATACTAATGTTTCCATGGGTGCGTGAAATTGTTTATTGACGGGTTTTCAACAGCCGGAATTTTGTGGTTTAAAAATATCTGATTTTAAAACGACAGCTTTTTTGGACGGTTGTGAGATTGAATAAACCTGCCAATAAATTTTCAGGCAATTCAGATTTCCAATTCAAACTGTTCGGGAAACAGTTTGAAACTTTTTCGGTGAAATATTGTTGTTCCGTGATTGCAGATGGCTTCCCGGTGTTCAAAAGTAGGATAGCCTTTGTTCTGTTTCCAGTTATATTGCGGATAGGAATCGTGCAGCGTCGTCATATATTCATCGCGATAGGTTTTGGCCAAAATGGAGGCGGCGGCAATATGCAGAAACTTACCATCGCCTTTCACCACACATTCATAAGGCGTTTTTCCATAAGGTTTAAAACGATTTCCGTCAATGGCGATGAATTGTGGGGCGCATGAAAGGCCCTCAATAGCGCGGTGCATTCCTAAAATTGAGGCGTTGAGAATGTTTATCTTGTCAATTTCCTCCATCATAACATGGATAACTTTGAAACAAATGGCTTCCCGCTCAATAATTGCCTTTAGTTCCAAACGTTTTTTTTCTGAAAGTTGCTTGCTGTCCGTCAAAAAAGGATGGGCAAAATCATCGGGAAGTATTACGGCAGCGGCGGTTACCGGCCCGGCCAAACAGCCTCGGCCTGCTTCATCGGTGCCACATTCCAAAAGGTGTGGGCTAATTTTCAAATTTAGCATGGCACAAAGTTACTAAGTAAAATAGTTTTGAAAAAGGTTGCGTCAAATGTATTTCAATAACCGAAAATGCTGTTCTTTCTTTAACCCAAAAAAAATTACCTTTGTCCAAACGTTTTTTAGAGGATGAAAAAAACACTCTTGCTATTTTTTATTTGTATCGCTTCGGCATCGGTGTTTTCGCAAACCCCTTCTGCAAAAAAAGAGAAACCTCCAATTGATTATTATAAAATAATTTCGGCAGCCCGCGATACTACTTTTGTTGACACTACACTCTCTATCCAAAAAAAATATAGATTCAATTATTTAAGAAGGGACAATTTTGAGCTCCTTCAGTTTTCGAACGTGGGCCAAACCTATAATTCGCTCGCCTATTCGTTTGACCGGCTAAATTTGAAACCACTCTTTGTGGCGCAATCGCACCATTTCAATTATAAAGAAATTGAGGATGTAAATTATTATAACGTCCCAACCCCATTGACAGAGCTTTATTTTAAGACAGCCTATGCTCAAGGGCAGCAACTTGATGCTTTTTTTACGGTGAACACTTCGCCACAATTCAATTTTTCCATCGGTTATAAAGGGGTGCGTTCCTTGGGGAAATATCAACATATCCTAACCAGTACGGGAAATTTCCTTTTCACTTCAAATTATCACACCAAAAGCAAGCGCTATCTTGTGCGGGCACACGTGGCTGCCCAGGATATTTATAATCAGGAAAATGGAGGCTTGACGGAGAATTCCCTGCAGCTTTTTATAAATGATAGTCCTGAATTTAGGGACCGGGGTAGGCTGGACGTTAAATTTGAAGACGCGGAAAACAAACTTGAGGGCCTGCGGTTTTATGGCGATCATCGCTATGAACTGCTCAGCCGGCGCGACAGCACAGGTTTTTCGGTACTGACAATTGGAAATGTTTTAAGCTATGAGGATAAATTTTTTCGATACAATCAGAGCAATGCATATAAACCTTTTGGGCCTTCTTATGAAGCCACAAATTTGGCTACAAAAACGAAATTGGAAGATTTTAACGTAAAAGCCTTTGCGGATTTCAACAATTCCTTAATTGGAAGAATTAGTGCTTGGGCCGGATATACCGATTTCAATTATGGTTACAATTCGGTTTTAATTTTGGACGAACAGCGCATCCCAAATAGATTACAAGGAACTATTATTGAAGCCGGGGCGGGATATGAAAAGCAATACCGCGGTTTTAAACTTTCGGGAAAAGGCGCAATAAATGTGGCCGGCGATTTTGATGGCAACTATATTCAAGGGGCTGCTTCCTATGATTTGAATGAGGAATATAACGCTGAAGCATCCATAACGGTGCATTCCGTTGCCCCAAATTTCAATTTTTTATTGTACCAAAGTGATTACCAAAACTACAATTGGAAAACGAATTTGAACAATATAAAAACCCAGGAACTAAAGTTTGAAATAAACACAAAACGATTTGGAAACGCCTCGGTAAGCTACACCGGAATAGATGATTACGCTTATTTCGGCATAAAGGAGAATGACAGCACACCATCGCCATTGCAGACTTCCGAACGTGTGGATTACTTAAAAATAAAAGCGGCAAAGGAGTTTAGGTTTGGTGATTTTGCGTTGGAAAATACCGTGATGTTCCAACAGGTTTTGAGCGGCGAAACGGTTCTTAACGTCCCACAGCTAATCACCCGAAATTCACTTTACTATCAAAATCATTGGTTTAAGCGGGCTTTGTTTATGCAAACAGGCGTGACTTTTAAATATTTCACCCAATACAATATGAATGCGTATGATCCGGTGCTTGCCGAATTTTATGTACAGAATGACCAAGAACTGGGCGGTTTTCCTTTGGTTGATATTTTCTTTAATGCGAAAATTCGGCAAACGCGTATTTACTTCATTTATGAGAATTTCACTGCGCTCTTTGGCGGAAAGAATGAATATTTTGCGGCGCCCGGCCAACCCTATCGGGATAATGTTTTGCGCTTTGGATTGGTTTGGAATTTCTTCTTATGAGCGAATCAAAATAATTTAAAAACCCGCCACATTGGACGGGTTTCTTATTTGATTGTTCAAACCCTTCAACTTCGTTCAGGGTAAACTAAAGTCAAGACAAAAATTTTTCCTAGTCTCTCAAAAGTCCTCTTGAAATCACGATTTTCTGTATTTCCGAAGTGCCTTCGTAAATCTGGGTAATTTTCGCATCGCGCATCAAACGCTCCACGTGATATTCCTTTACATAGCCATTTCCGCCATGAACCTGAACTGCTTCTACGCTAACGTCCATTGCAACTTGGCTGGCGTATAGTTTTGCCATTGCCCCGCTCATATCATAATCATTGCCTTGGTCCTTATCCCAAGCGGCCTTCATCACCAAATGACGGGCGGCGGTGATTGAGGTGTGCATATCGGCAAGTTTGAATGCTATGGCCTGATGGTTGCAGATTTCGGTGCCAAACGCCTTTCGTACCTTGGAATATTCACGAGCCAAATCATACGCCCCCGCTGCAATTCCCAAAGCCTGTGCTGCTATGCCTATTCTTCCGCCAGAAAGCGTTTTCATGGCGAATTTAAAACCAAACCCATCTTCCCCAATTCGGTTTCCCTTTGGAATTTTTACATCGTTAAAAATAAGGGAGTGCGTGTCGCTCCCACGAATTCCGAGCTTGTCTTCCTTTGGACCGATTTCAAAACCTTCCCAACCTTTTTCAACTATAAAAGCATTGATTCCCTTGTGTTTTTTCTCTTTATCGGTTTGTGCGATTACCAAATAATAATCTGCAGTGCCGCCATTGGTAATCCAGTTTTTTGTTCCGTTCAAAATGTAGTGGTCGCCCTTATCTATCGCAGTAGTTCTTTGAGAAGTGGCGTCACTGCCGGCTTCTGGTTCACTTAGGCAAAATGCGCCAAGCTTTTCGCCTGTGGCAAGTTTTGTAAGATATTTTTCTTTTTGTTCTTCCGAACCGTATTTTTCAAGGCCATAGCATACCAATGAATTGTTCACCGAAACAATAACAGAGCAGGAAGCATCTATTTTGCTGAGTTCCTCCATCACCAAAACATAGCTTACGGTATCCATTCCCCCACCGCCGTATTTTGGGTCAACCATCATGCCCAGAAAGCCCAGCTCGCCCATCTTTTTTACTTGTTCCGTTGGAAATTTTTGGTGGTTGTCACGTTCTATTACGCCCGGTAAAAGTTCGGTTCGGGCAAAATCGCGGGCGGCGTCGCGGATCATTATTTGTTCTTCGGATAGAGTGAAATCCATATGCTTTTTTTTAGAATAAAATCTCGGTTTAAGGATTGGCAAAGGTACTTATAAAAAAAAGCAAATACCAAATACCAAATACCAAATCACAAAACCCAAATTGTAAACATCAGATCCGGAATATTGAATTCCAAAAAAGGTAATTTGGTACTTTCCGATTGGAATTTATTTGGAATCAATTTTTATGTGATTTCCTTGAAATTTGTTGCTTGTAATTTGGAATTTTTCAAATCTTGATTGTTATCTTTAAACGTCATCATTTTGAAAAACGTGAAGAAAAGCAAATACCATATTATAGGAGTAATGAGCGGGACTTCGCTCGATGGCATTGATTTGGCTGAAATAATGTTTAATTATGCCGAAGCAAAATGGAGTTTCGAAATCCTTGCTGCCGAAACCGTTCCGTATTCTTCTTATTGGAAAGAGGAACTTCGCGACGCTTTGAATTATTCAAAAGAAAAGCTGGAAAGGCTCGATTTTAAATATACCGAAAAGCTTTCCGAGGAAATTTCAAAATTTATAAAAAAGCACAACATTCTTGAAATTGACGCAATCTGCAGCCACGGCCATACAATTCTGCATCGTCCAGAAATTGGATTGACATATCAAATAGGCAATCTGCCGCGAATATCAAAAATGGTGGGGCAAACCGTTGTTTGCGATTTTCGGGTGCAGGATGTTGAATTGGGCGGACAGGGCGCACCGCTGGTGCCGATTGGGGATCGTTTGCTATTTTCGGAATACGATTATTGTTTGAATCTGGGCGGTTTCGCAAATTGTTCCTTTGAAAAAAATGGTGAAAGGATTGCTTTTGATGTTTGCCCGGTAAACATTGTTTTAAATAAATATGCCGAAAAACTGGGAAAGAATTTTGATGAAAATGGAAGTTTTGCTGCCGCGGGAATCGTGGATGAGAACTTGCTCCAAATATTGAATTCACAAAAATTTTATTCCGAAAAACCACCAAAATCACTCGGACTGGAATGGGTGAAGGAGCAAATTTTCCCACACATGGATACCTCGAAAATTTCAACCGAAGATATATTACGAACGTTCACGGAGCATGTTGCCATACAATTGGCTAATCAGTTTCAACAGGAATCTTCAGTTTTAGTAACTGGCGGAGGGGCATACAATTCATTTTTAATTGAAAGATTGAAAAGTATTAGTTCGGTTAGCATTATTATCCCTTCCGCAGAAATTGTGGAATATAAGGAAGCACTCATTTTCGGCTTATTGGGGGTTTTAAAACTTCGCGATGAGGTTAATAGTTTGGCGAGTGTTACCGGCGCGGCGAAAGACCATTCTTCGGGAAGAATTTTCCTCCCATAAAATTTATCTAAAATAAATTTAAACCCCTAACAAGTTTTTTATATTTGTCTTCACGCACGGCGCTTCGCCAAGGTGCAATTTAACTCTCCATATTGAATGAAGGAACTGCTAAAAAAGTACGTAGAAAAAGAACCAGAGATAGTTTTTCATTGGAATGACCCCGAAACAGAGGCCGAGGGATGGACAGTCATCAATTCCCTGCGCGGGGGTGCTGCCGGTGGCGGGACCCGAATGCGGAAAGGGCTTGACAGTAATGAGGTGCTTTCGCTCGCTAAGACCATGGAGGTGAAATTTACCGTGGCCGGTCCGCCCATTGGGGGAGCCAAGAGCGGAATAAATTTTGACCCATCGGATCCTCGTAAAAAGGGAGTGTTGGAACGTTGGTTTAAAGCCGTCTCACCTTTGTTAAAAGCTTATTATGGAACCGGCGGCGATTTGAATGTTGATGAAATTCATGAGGTGATCCCGATGACGGAACAAAGCGCGGTTTGGCATCCGCAGGAAGGGGTTTTCAACGGCCATTTTTCCCCAACCGAAGCCGATAAAATCAATCGCATTGGCCAATTGCGCCAAGGGGTTATAAAAGTTTTGGAGAATGTACATTTTTCGCCAGACGTATCCCGAAAATATACCGTGGCAGATATGATTACTGGCTACGGCGTTGCCGAAGCAGTTCGTCATTATTACGATATTTATGGTGGAAGTGTGGAAGGAAAACGTGCGGTTGTGCAAGGTTTTGGAAATGTGGGCGCAGCTGCGGCATACTATCTTTCACAAATGGGTGCGAAAATAGTTGGAATTATTGACCGCGATGGCGGTATTATTAATAAGGACGGTTTTTCTTTTGATGAAATAAAGCAATTTTTTCTTAAGAAAAACGGCAATACTTTGGTCGCTGAAAATATGATTCCCTTCGGAGAAATTAACGAGAAAATCTGGAAATTGGAAACTGAGATTTTTGCTCCCTGTGCGGCATCGCGTTTGATTACCAAGGAACAGATTTCCCAAATGATAGAAACTGGATTGGAGGTAATTAGCTGTGGCGCCAACGTACCATTTGCCGATAAGGAAATTTTCTTTGGACCCATTATGGAATATACGGATGAACGTGTTAGTTTAATTCCAGATTTTGTTAGTAATTGCGGGATGGCCCGAGTATTTGCTTACTTTATGGAACGCAGGGTGCAAATGACCGATGAGGCAATTTTCAACGATACTTCCATTACCATTAAGAATGCAATCCAAAATACGTTTGACAATAACAGCACCAAGACAAACATAAGCAAGACCGCTTTTGAAATTGCGTTGAAACAATTAATATAATAAATGTAACCACCTTTTGGTATGACTTCAATAATCATTTTAATTTTTGTAATAGGGTATCTTTCTATCACGTTGGAGCATCCCTTAAAACTAGACAAAACCGTTCCGGCACTTATTATGGCTTCTCTAATCTGGGCGGTGCTGGCAATTGGTTTCACCAGTGGATGGTTTGATATAATCAATACGGAAGAGCAAGCTTTCAATTTTCTCTCAGGCGGAGATGTTGCTATGGAAGGCTTTGAGGGCACCTTACTTCATCACCTAGGAAAAACTGCGGAAATACTTATATTTCTTATTGGCGCCATGACCATTGTTGAAATAATTGACCTTCACAGAGGTTTTGAAGTGCTGAAAACGGCGGTAAAAACCAAAAGCAAACGTAAATTATTATGGATTATAGGAATTCTGGGTTTTTTCCTGTCCGCAATTATTGACAACCTAACTGCCACGATAGTTTTAATTACATTGCTCCGAAAACTGATACACAAAAGAGAAGATCGCATCTGGTATGCCTCCTTGGTTGTAATAGCGGCAAACGCAGGAGGGGCGTGGTCTCCAATTGGTGATGTTACTACCACAATGTTGTGGATTGCCAAAAAAGTTTCGGCTGCAGGTTTAGTGGAATATGTGGTTATTCCATCGGTGGTTTGTTTTGTGTTGCCTTTCCTTGTTGCCAGTTATTTGCCGGCCTTTCGTGGCAACATTGATGTGGATTCCCGTGATGAAAATGAGGATGGTGCACTTTTGAGTAGTAAGACTATGCTATTTCTTGGATTGGGAATGATTGTTTCCGTGCCAGTTTTTAAATCATTAACCCATTTGCCACCCTATATGGGAATGATGTTGGCGTTGGGTATAGTATGGCTTGTTTCAGAATATATACATCCTGAGGAAGACTTCAGCAAGGAACGAAAGCATTTGTATTCTGCCCATAAAGCACTTTCGCGTATCGAAATTTCCAGCATCCTATTTTTCCTGGGAATTCTAATGGCTGTTGCAGGTCTTGAAAGCCTTGTGTATGGGGTGGTAAATGGTGAGGAAGTAGGAACGCTCCGTTACGTTGCTGAGGTATTGCAAAGAGCAATCCCAAATCAGGATGTCGTGATCATATTTCTCGGAATTTTATCCGCGATTATAGATAATGTACCGTTGGTGGCAGCTTCCATGGGAATGTATGATTTGCCGATGGATTCCGTACTCTGGCACTTTATCGCCTTTTCAGCGGGAACCGGTGGCAGTATGCTTATTATAGGTTCTGCGGCCGGAGTTGCAGCTATGGGAATGGAGCGTATTGACTTTATCTGGTATCTAAAGAAAATTACCTGGCTAGCGTTTATTGGGTTTATTGCCGGAGCTGGAGTTTTTCTTTTAGTCGAAAGAGTGCTATTCCATAATGCATAACAATTTCTGAAACCTTATTTCGTTATTCACTAAACAAATCAATTTTTATGTTAAACTCCTTTATTCAAGAAGGCGCTGAAGTTGCGCAGGACCTTGAACCTGTTTCCCAAGAAAAAACACTATCAATTATGGATCTATTATTGACCGGAGGAGTGGCCGGTCAAATAATTATTGCAGTTCTATTTATATTACTTTTTGTGGCAGTATATATCTATTTTGAAAGACTTTTTGCCATTAAGGCGGCCACTAAAATGGATAGCAATTTTATGTACCAAATTCGCGATCACGTGGCCAAAGGGAACATTCAGGCAGCCAAAGTGCTTTGTGCCCAAAATAATACACCGGTCTCACATTTAACGGAGAAGGGAATTTCCCGTATCGGAAGTCCCTTGGAGGATATAAACACCGCCATTGAAAATGCGGGTCGGTTGGAAGTTTATAAACTCGAGAAAAACGTGAGCGTGCTGGCCACAATAGCAGGAGCCGCGCCAATGATAGGTTTCTTGGGAACGGTAATTGGAATGGTTTTGGCATTTCACGAACTGGCAACAAGTAGCGGTCAGGCTGAAATGGGAAGTCTAGCCGAAGGAATTTACACAGCAATGACAACTACGGTGGCCGGACTAATTGTAGGAATTATAGCCTATATGGGATATAATCACCTAGTGGTACGTACCGATAAGGTAGTGCACCAAATGGAAGCTACGGCAGTTGATTTTCTGGATATGTTAAATGAACCTGCGTAATGAACCTTAGAGGAAGAAATAAAATAAGTGCCGATTTCAGCATGAGTTCCATGACAGATATAGTATTTCTGCTATTGGTATTTTTTCTGCTAACATCACCCGCAATAACCCCTGACGCGCTCGATTTAATCCTTCCTAAGGCAAAAGGGAAAACGTCGAACGTACAAAAAGCCTCCGTGAGTATAACAAAGGATGGCGCCTATTATGTGGATAAGGAACGCGTGAGTGAATATAGCATTGAAAGCGAACTAAAAAAGGTGCTTGCCGGACAAAATGAACCAACAATTATTCTCCGTGCGGAAGAGGGTGTTCCCATTGAAGATGCCGTTTTTGTAATGGATATAGCCAATAAAAACAATTTTAAAGTAGTGCTCGCCGTTAGACCGAACTAAAGTTCTCAGTATTCGGTAGCATTTGGGCAGTAATAATTAAATCTCAATTTATAAATCCCAAACCCCAAATTTCGAAACTTGCATCCTGAAACTTGCAACATAAAACCTTAGGACTTTGAACTTTTTAAATACAGAACATAAAAGAAAGAGTATGACCATCACCGTAATAGTGCATGTTATTATACTTATTCTATTATTCTATGTGGGTATGAAATATTTGGATCCGCCGCTGGAGCAGGGAATAGCAATAAATTTTGGAACAACTGAAACTGGTAGCGGAAACATTCAGCCAACAGAAAAAATTCAATCTGCACCTCAAAAATCCGCAGCACAACCTGTATCGCAGCCAAAAGCTGAAATAAAGGAAGACGTTGTTACACAAGAAAATGAGGAAGCGCCCGTCATAAAAAAGGAAATTCCGAAAAAGGAACAAATTGAAACTCCCGTAAAGGAACAGCCAAAAAAAGAGGTAAAAAAGCCTGACCCAAAACCAGATAAATCCACAACAGATGCGCTTTCAAGTATAATGAACGGTCCAAAGAGTGATGGTACTGCCAAGGGTGGGGAAGGAAACGATAAAAGCCCGGGCGATAAAGGAAGCCCCGACGGCGATCCCAACGCCAACAGTTATTATGGTACCGGGAAAGGTTTGGATGGTGACGGTAATTATCTTTTAGGAGGAAGAAAAGCGCTAAATAAGGAGAAATTTGTCCAAGAATGCAATGAAGCCGGAACCGTGGTAGTAAGCATTGAAGTGGACCGTAGCGGAAAAGTTATTTCCGCCACCCCCGGCGTTCGTGGCACAACGAACAATTCCAAATGTTTAACGGAACCGGCTAGGCGCGCCGCTTTGGCAACCAAATTCAATGCAGACGATAAAGCGCCCGCAAAACAAATTGGAAAAATTATATACCGGTTTAGTCTTTCTCAATAAGCATTCTCCTAAAATTCCACATTATTTTTTCAGTATCTTTAAACATCAAAAAAAGATGCTATGCTTCGTATTTCTACTTTCTTGTTTATACTAATTTCTTTGTGGGGATGTGAAAATGCTTCGGAAAAATCCATTTCAAAAGTTTCCGAAAAGGAAAACGATGGAAAATATCCGTTCGATTTGATGTTTATGCAACGCGCATATCCAAGTGGCGAAATAAATACTGCGGCTTATTCCGAGGCAATTCTATGGAAAAAGCAAAGTGCAAATAGAAACATAGCAAATGAAGTTTGGCAATTCACTGGACCGTTAAATATTGGTGGACGTATTACCGATATTGAAATTCCTTCCACCCAGCCGAATGTTCACTATGTGGGTGCTGCCTCTGGCGGAATTTTTAAGACCGTGAACGGTGGCAATGATTGGACGCCCATTTTTGACGAGCAGGAAATGCTTTCTATCGGAGATATTGAAATCTCAAAAAACAATAACAATTTAATTTATGTCGGTACGGGAGAAGTCAATGCCGGTGGGGGTTCTTTGGTTTATGATGGCGATGGAATTTACAAAAGTACTGATGGCGGAGCTACGTGGCAATCCAAAGGGTTGCCGAATATAGGGAGCGTCGGAAAAATTGTTTTAGATCCCAATAATGACAACATTGCTTTTGTTGGTGCAATGGGCACGCTATTCAAAAACAACAATAATCGCGGCGTTTATAAGACTACCAACGGCGGCGAAAGTTGGCAACAGGTTTTGTTTGTAAGTGATTCCACCGGAGTTGTTGATATGTCAATCCATCCCACAAATGGAAATATAGTTTATGCGGCAAGTTGGGAACGCATTCGGCGACCAAACAGACGGCAATATGGAGGCATCACTTCTAGAATTTATAAAACAATTGATGGTGGTACCAATTGGACTGAACTTACCAATGGTCTGCCGAGTATTGCTTCTCAAAAGGGAAGAATCAGCATTGATATTTCCCAGTCGAATCCAAGTGTATTGTATGCACGCTATGCCGATGCCACTGGCAATATCCAAGGAGTCTATAAAACTATAAATGGGGGCGATTCTTGGATCGCCGTTAATTCCAACCAATTGACAAATGTTGGTTTTCATTGGTGGTTTGGTGGAATTTTTATCGATCCATCCGATGAAAACACATTATACAATGTAGATTTTGAAGTCCAAAAATCCACGGATGGCGGTAATAACTGGAGGAGCGTATTTACATATGCACATGTGGATCAGCATTCAATGGCATTTAACCCTTCGGCATCCAATCAAATTTTATTGGGGAATGACGGTGGGCTTTATTATAGCAGCAACGGAGGCGATTCCGCAATTAAGGATTTGAAACTGCCAATAACCCAGTTCAATAGAATGTATGTTGATGCGCAGAACGAAAACAAAATATACGGCGGGGCACAGGACAATAGCACCAGTCGCACCCAAACGGGCGGCCTTAGCGATTGGACGATAATATACGGCGGTGATGGGTTTCAAACATTGGTAGATCCCACAAATACGAATGTTATTTATGCACTCTATCAATATGGAGAATTGGGGAAATCTACTAATAACGGCAATTCATTCTCAAGTGCCACTAACGGAATATCCGGCGGTGACAGAAAAAATTGGGATACACCCATTGCCTTTGACCCCACAAATTCACAAACTTTATATTATGGGGCAAACAGACTTTACAAATCTACAAATGCCGCCAATAGTTGGAATGCCATTAGCCCTGATTTAACCAATGGTCCGCACTCAGGAAATCTTACCTTTGGAACAATAACAACTATAAGCGTTTCGCCGTTCAACAATGAAATTATTTATGTAGGAACGGATGATGGAAAAGCTTGGATAACACAAAATGGCGGAAATGATTGGAATGATATTTCAGTGGGAATACCTACCCGGTGGGTTACGAAAATTTACGCTTCAAAAGCAAACGCAAATACAGTTTATCTGACGCTTTCTGGCTATCGTTTTGGCGAAAGTATCGGCCACGTTTATAAAAGTGTCGACTTCGGAAATAATTGGGTGGATATATCTGCCGGTTTGCCTGATATTCCCGTAAATGATATTGAACAGGACGGTTTCGGAAATCTTTTTATTGGAACCGATGTTGGCGTGTTGGCATCGGGTGATGAGGGCGCAAATTGGCGCGTTCTTGGGGAAAATCTCCCTTCGGTGGTAGTTTCAGATTTGTTTATTCACGAAACATCCCAATTTTTATATGCCGCCACCTATGGAAGATCCATATATAAAATCGATATTTCCAGCGATATTTTAAGCAAAAATGAAAATTCCTTTCATTCGGAAATCACAATTTTTCCGAATCCCGCTTCCGAAATAGTGAATGTTTCGCTTCAAAATGCTTCGAGAAATAGTAGGTTAATACTCTTTGATAATATGGGAAGGGCGATAAAACTTTTCAATTTTGGAAATAACAGGGAAATTCATTTTTCCGTTGAAGACCTTCTCCCCGGTATTTATTATTTAAAAATTTCCGAAGGAAAAAAGCAGGCAACCAAAAAACTAATTGTTCATTAATCCATTTCAACCATCAATTATTCCGAAACCATAGCATGGCTTTTTGAGCAACTGCCAATGTATCAGCGGGTAGGGAAGTCTGCGTACAAAGCAGATTTGAATGCCACTATCAGTCTTGCCAATTATTTAGGCAATCCCGAAAAAAGTTTTAAAAGTATCCACGTGGCCGGCACAAACGGAAAAGGCAGCACCAGCCATATGCTTGCATCGGTTTTTCAAGATGCCGGTTATAAAACGGGACTTTACACATCGCCGCATTTAAAGGATTTTCGGGAACGGATAAAAATTAATGGGGAAATGATTCCGACGCAATACGTTTCTGAATTTATTGCAAACCATAAACCTTATTTCGAAAAAAACCAGTTATCTTTTTTTGAAATGAGCGTGGGTTTGGCTTTTGATTATTTCAGAAGTGAAAATGTTGATATTGCCATTATTGAAGTGGGAATGGGCGGAAGGTTGGACAGCACAAATATAATAACTCCGGAAGTTTCGGTAATCACGAATATTGGATTGGACCACACGCAATTTTTGGGAAATACTTTAGCTGAAATCGCTTCGGAAAAAGGTGGTATTATTAAAGACAAAATTCCAATCGTAATTGGAGAATCGCATCCCGAGACCAAACCTGTTTTTGAACGAATTGCTTCAAAACATGACGCCCCAATTACCTATGCAGAAACTGGTGACACTTGTATTTACACCGCTGATTTAAAAGGAATTTATCAGCAAAAAAACCTAAAGACCGTACTTGCCACATTAAAAATTTTATGTAAAAAAGGATGGAATATCTCAGAAGAAAATATACAAAATGGACTTTTGAATACCATCAAAAATACGGGATTGATGGGCCGATGGCAGGTTTTAAACGAAAATCCAAAAGTAATATGCGATACAGCCCATAATACTGATGGGTTGAAAATGGTAATGAAGCAATTGAAAAATGAAAACTTTGAAAAACTGCATATTGTTCTGGGAGTGGTGAATGATAAGGATTTAAACTTGGTGCTGCCTTTGTTTCCAAAATCTGCGGTCTATTATTTTTGCAAACCCAATATTCCGCGAGGTTTGGATGCGTCATTATTATTGACAAAAGCAAGGATTTTCGAATTGGTTGGGGAAGAATATATTTCGGTAAAAAAGGCATATAAAGCGGCCTTTATTGCTGCCACGAATAATGATTTAATATTTATTGGAGGCAGCACATTTGTAGTTGCCGAAGTTTTGTAATATTTTTCAAATAATAGTTTGCGGGAAATAAAAACTAACTTATATTTGCAACCTCAAAACAATGAGGGCGATTAGCTCAGCTGGTTCAGAGCACCTCGTTTACACCGAGGGGGTCGGGGGTTCGAACCCCTCATCGCCCACCAGATTTTAAAAAAACCGAAGTGCGAGCTTCGGTTTTTTTTATTTCATCAAATAAGGTGTTTTTTACGAATAGCCGTAACTTTGATAAAGTTAAATTCTAAAGCAATATCCATTGAATCCCATTTTCAACAAAATTTTAAGAAAGGTTGTAAAGAACCGCCATAAAAAGGATTCAAGCGCCTCAGAGTCTTTGGATACGCGCGTTAAAAATTTGGAAGTGGAGCTGGCTCACGAATTTTCCGACTTTATCTACCTCTTGTTGGGCGTGTTGGCCGCCTCTTTCGGACTCAAAGGTTTTTTGATGCCCAGTGCCTTTATTGATGGTGGCGTAACCGGAATTTCATTGATGATCAATGAATTAACGGGCGTTGAATTTTCATTGCTGTTGGTATGTTTCAACCTTCCATTTTTAATGCTCGCATATTTTTCAATAGGAAGAAGGTTCGCCATAAAAAGTATTTTTGGTATTGTGTTTCTGGCAATTGCCGTGGCATTGGTTCCGTATCCACAAATTACTGACGATAAAATATTGGTTGCTGCCTTTGGAGGTCTGTTTTTGGGCCTCGGAATTGGACTGGCAATTCGTGGTGGCGCAATCATTGATGGCACTGAAGTTTTAGCGATATTTGTCAGCCGGAAAACAATCCTTACGGTGGGAAATGTAATCTTGATTTTCAATGTTATCATTTTTATGACGGCTGCGTATTTCCTTTCTACAGAAATTGCACTTTACGCCATATTAACCTATTTCTCCGCCTCCAAAACGGTGGATTTTGTGATTGATGGTATCGAAGAATTTATGGGTATTACCATAATTTCGGAACGCAGTGAGGCAATCCGTATGGCCATTATTGAAAAAATGGGCCGCGGATGTACCATATTTAAGGCCGAAAATGGCTTTTCTAAAGGGGGAGCGTCACGCCGTCCGGTAGATGTTGTCTATACCGTAATAACGCGGTTGGAAATGAGCAAATTAAAAACCGAAGTGGACAAAATTGACCGGCAGGCCTTTATAATTATGACGTCCGTAAAAGATGCGAAGGGGGGAATGATAAAGAAAAAACCTATAAAGAAATTTGATAAAATAACTGCCGAATAAGCTATTGGGTTTCGTCTCGTGGAACTAATTTTGTAATTTGGTGCCTTGTTAAAATGGGTCATTAACTCAGTTGGTTCAGAGTGTCACGTCGACAACGTGGAAGTCACTGGTTCGAATCCAGTATGACCCACCATTATTGCCTTAGCCACCCTGCTTTATAGTTTTCTGAATTCATTTTTTCCCATCACGAGGAGGTTCATTCTTTCTCTTCGTGGCCACAAAATAAGTAGTACTACTTATAGTATTCATTTCCCTTTATCGTATTATTATAAATTCCTTTATTTTTTGCTTGTGGGAACTCCGGCGTTTCGCAATTTAGGTTGTTCAACGCTTCTTTATAAACGAAATGGAATATGAAGCATCACTTTTAATATTGCGCTGATGGACAATATACTTTCCGGGTCATTTAATTTCCGTTTAAGCTTTGATAAAACTTCTTCTAAGGAAGAAATAATTTTCAGTTCAATTTCTGGCATTACCATGGTTTTGGATTCCGAAAAGATGAATCGCAACGGAAGCAATTCTTTGAAACCCAATATTTCTTCAATTAAATATTCAAACTTGTTTCTTAAAAAAGGGTTGGCGCGAAAAAACTCTGTAGCTGTTATTTGGTTCGAAAATTCATTGGGGAGCAATTTTAAAAATTCCAAGGAGGTGAAAAATCTAACGCTGCAACTTATAGATATTGATGGAACCCCTCTGAAACAGTGGCAATTCATAAATGCATATCCCGTAAATTGGACAATTTCCGTAGATCAGGATTTTGTAGCAATCGAAAGTTTGGAATTGGTATATGGCGCTATTCAATAAATTGTAGAACTCTTTCCAAAGCCATTCCACGTGAAGCTTTAATTAGTATAGTATTCTTTTTTGGTGAATTTTTTTCCAGCGTGGTCTGTAACGTAGCAAAATCTTGAAAATGTTTGATATGGGAAGCTGAACTGGTAGTTTTGAAAAAGTTGCTTCCCACTAAATAAACGGTGCCAAATGGATTTTCTTCCAGAAACTGAACAATATTTTGATGTTCCTTTTCTGCTTCGTGACCCAGTTCAAACATATCGCCCAAAATCATCAGTTTGTATTCGCCCTTTGCTTGCTTAAAGTTTTCCAAAGCCGCAAGCATGCTGGAGGGATTGGCATTATAGGCATCCAATAAAATGATGTTTGTTCCTTTGGTAATCAATTGTGAGCGATTGTTGGCCGGTATATAGCCCTCAATACCAACTTTTATATTTTCTGTGGAAACATTGAAATATGCCCCAATTGCAACAGCTGCGGAAACATTAGCAAAATTATACGAGCCCACTAAATTGGTCTGAATTCTGACGCCATTATATTCTACAACAAGATAATGAGTGCTGTCCACCATTTTTATGTTATAATCGTTCGTGGCGGTTCCAAAGGTTATTCGATCTATATTGATTGAATTTTCCAATTGCTTGGGGTCGTTGGCATTCACAAAAAGCTTTTTGCCATTGTTCCTCAAATATTGGTAGAGCTCAGTTTTGCCCTGTACAACTCCTTCAATGCTTCCGAAGCCTTCCAAATGTGCTTTTCCAAAATTTGTGATATATCCATAATCTGGTTGGGCTATTTCGCTCAACATTTGGATTTCTCCCAAATGGTTGGCGCCCATTTCTACGATTCCCAATTCCGTATCCATCGTCATTGAAAGTAAAGTTAGGGGAACACCAATATGGTTATTTAAATTTCCGATGGTAGCAACGGTTTTATATTTTTGTGAAAGCACCGCATTTATAAGCTCTTTGGAAGTGGTTTTTCCATTACTTCCCGTCAAGGAAATTATGGGCAGACCCAAAAATCTTCTATGAAAAACTGCTAATTGTTGAAGGGTCACTAGTACATTTTCAACCAATATGGTTTCGCCGGTGTTTTTATGAAATTGCTGTTGGTCAACAATCACTTTTCGTGCTCCTTTATCCAGCGCTTCCTGCGCAAACAGATTGCCGTTAAAATTTTCTCCCTTTAGTGCAAAAAAGATACATTCCGCAGTAATGTTTCGAGTGTCGGTACAAACTCCGCTACTGTCCAAATAATATTGGTGAATTTCTTTTATATCCATAAAATAAATATACTAAAAAACCCTCCGAAGCTATATGCCAAGGAGGGTTGTTTTCTTTCTTTTAAATAATTAATTTCTTGGGCGTTTTCCTTTTTTGGATTTTGAACCTACGCGGCTCATCGCACATCTAAATCCAATATAATCGGTGGCCATATCTTGTGGAAAATAACGTCTTTGTGCTGGGTCTAACCAATAATCTCGATCTCGCCAAGAACCTCCTTTGTAAACGCGCACTTCATTATTTACCAATGTTGTTCGGTTTGAGGATTTGTCATATTGCCTGTCAAGCTCTCCCAAACTGTCTGCATATACTTTTTGTATAGGGGAGTTGTACATGCGTTTTTTGCCTTCGCCGCTTTCACTTTCATCATCTGAGAATGATTGATAATAACGCGAGGAGCGTTTGTCGCCGTCTCTATAATCTCGGTTATCACTTTCGGAGAAATTGGTACGCAAATATGTTTCGTTTTCATCAACTGGAACTTGCAGAATTTCGCCTGGCAGGTTTCTGGCAACAATTTTACCATTGCTCAAGGTGTCATAAACTATTGAATCCATCGTTACTACCTTCACTTTTCCATCTTCGCCAATAGCATTTTTGGTGTAAACATTTCCTCTGTAATAGTTAAAGTCGTTAAAATCGTCGTCAACTATAGGGCGGTAAACATCGGCCACCCATTCGGCTACGTTACCAGCCATATCATACAGTCCAAAGTCGTTCGGCTCATAGGATTTTACCTGTGCGGTTATATCGGCACCGTCATCGCTCCAGCCTGCTATACCACCATAATCACCATCGCCCTGTTTGAAGTTGGCCATTTGGTCACCACGAGATCTTCTTTTTCCCGAACGTGTATATTGGCCTTCCCACGGATATTTTTTCTTACCTCTGTAAACGTTATAGTTACGCAGGCCTACCAAACCAAGGGCTGCATATTCCCATTCCGTTTCGGTAGGAAGTCTGTATGAAGGCATAAGTAGCCCATCTTCACGACCAACATAAAGGTTTGTGCTATCCTTGCTTCTTTTGGCAATGGATTCGGATTTTTTGCCGCCGCGAGTAATGGAATCATTTCCGCCATAAGTCAGCGTAGGTGCATTCAAATAAGTTTCTGTGTTAAAGGTTTCGCCGGGTTCAACGTCATAACGGGCATTTCGAGATGTAATTCCGTTTGTTTCCAAAACCATTTCGTTAACCCTGTCTGTTCTCCAATTGCTGAATTCTACAGCTTGGATCCAGCTCACTCCAACAACGGGATATTCCGCATAGGCCGGGTGGCGAAGATAATTGTTTGTCATTACTTCATTAAAACCTAAACGGTTTCTCCACACGAGGGTATCTGGCACGGCGCCTTCATAAATTTTTCTGTAATTTTCATCAGAGGGGGGAAACACCTTTTTTAACCAATCCAAATATTCAAGATACATTAAGTTGGTTACCTCTGTTTCGTCCATATAGAAAGATTGAACATGCTGCTGGTTTGGCGAGTTGTTCCAATCGTGCATCGGATCGTCCTGAACGCGGCCCATGGTAAAGGTTCCTCCTTCCACAAAAACAAGGCCTGGCCCTGTTTCTTGTTCTTTCGTTTTTGGATCATACTGGAAACCACCTTCCTTCGCGTTCAACTTCCAGCCAGTGGCACGGGAACTGTCCTTATAGTTTCTTGTTTTGTTGCAACCTACAAGAAGTGAGGCCGCTATTACAGTAATAAATAGCTTTAATGCAAGGTTTTTTCTTAACATCATAGATTCAAAATATGATAAAATTGGGTTCGCAATATAGTAATTAACGACAAAAACACAATAATATTTTATTATTATTGCGCCGCCGGGTTTAAACGGTTTTACTCCATTTCCCGAATGCAAACGTATTAGTTTTAAAATTATTATCCTAATATCATTTTGCGGAAAAAGTTTAGAATCTTGCCTTATACTAAGTGTATATTTGAAGCGTTAATGGTACTAATGAGAAAAGCGATACTTCTTTGTGTTTTGTTTGCAATGCCTTGGATTGGAAGGGCCCAAACAAAAAATATAAATATTTATTGGGGCGGCGCCACAGGCACGACTGAATCTTTCGGAACCAAAAATTCGGCTATTTCATCAAATGATTTGGCATTAGAAAGACTGAAGCTTCAAATGGACAAAAACAAGGTGCTCTACACCACCCAGTGGCAGGATGATGGTTTTGCGGATGGAAGTTCGCTTACCGTTACCAATGTTCGTTTTGGACCTGTTTCTTCAGAAGAATTAAAGAAAATTACTCCTGAAAGGTTGCCCAATAAACTCGAGTATTCTATTGCCAGTACCATGGCAAGGGATATTCTGTATACTATTTTGAGCATCACACCAATAATAAAGAATAACGGCGGCTATCAAAAAGTGCTTTCCTTTGAGGTTAATTATAATTATGGGCCACAAAACCGGAACGATCCACCGGGCCTCACCAATTCTGTTTTGGCTACTGGTCAATGGTTTAAATTTAAGGTAGAACAGACCGGAGTCTATAAATTGGACAAAAATTTTCTGAGTAGTTTAGGGATGAATACCGATGGCATTGACCCGCGAAGCCTTAAAATTTATGGCCATGGCGGGCAATCATTACCTTTGCGAAATGATCAAACCCAATTTTTTGACCTTCCCGAAAATGCCATACAAGTGGTTGGCGAACAAGATGGAAGTTTTGATGGTGGCGATTTCATTTTGTTCTACGGTACAAGCACCTTAGGGTATGTAGAGGAGAATGACTCCAATATAAATCCTTATAGCGATGAGTCCTATTATTATGTCACGGCGGGTGGGGATCCGGGAAAGCGGGTTATTTCCATGGTGGAGCCTACAGGTAGTGTGGAATTCAACATTAATGAGTTTGATGAATACCAGTTTCACGAAAGTGATGAAATATGCCCCACCAAATTGGGGAGAAAATGGTTTGGAAACCGATTTGATATTGAAAGCGAACAAAGCTATAGTTTCGAATTTCCAAATATTGTAACCGGAAAACCCATGCGGTTGATTGTAAAGGCTGCCGCCGCTTCCGAAAGTGACACTTCCTTGGCAGTCTCAATAAACGGTGCCAGTTTGGACCCTTTAACCTTTTCGCGGCTTGGCGAAAGTGGATTGTTGAGTTTGGATTTTCTGGATATAGAGGTTCCGGCCAACAATGCGGAGGTGAAAATTGATTTGGCATATAACAACGCTGGCAATCCTTCAAGTATTGGCTATTTGGACTATATCGGTCTGTGGGCGGTGCGGCAATTGAAAGGATCGGGAGGTCAGTTGGCATTTCAATATAACAACGCCGCCAACCTATCGGGTGTCGGGGAATATCAAATTAGTAACGCCACGGAATTTTCGCAGGTTTGGGATGTTACCGATTTCCAATTTATTACATCCAAACAAAATGATGGCAATGCATCTGCTTTTGGATTTAAACAAACCATGGGCCAGGTGCGCAAGTATGTAGCCATAAATCCATCCAATTATTATACGCCAACCAAAATTGCACAATCCGCGGTGCAAAATCAAAATTTGAAGGGTACCATATTTAAGGATGAAGCTGGAAATTTTAAGGATGTAGATTATATAATCATCGCTCCCCCCTTCCTTATTCAACCTGCCCTTCGCTTGGCACAGCACAATAAGGAACTTCAGGGGCTCAATGTAAAGGTGGTGACAACGGACAAGATTTATGAAGAATTCAGTTCCGGCCGCCAGGAAATTAGCGCCATCCGAAATTTTATTAGATATGTTTATTACAATGCTTCCTCAGAATCAAAACGGGTGAAGTATGTTGGCATTATGGGCGATACTTCCATAGATTACAAAAATAGAATCCCAAACAACAACAATAATGTTCCAACTTTTCAAACCCTATTGGGAACAAATATCGCCACGTCATTTATGTCTGACGATTTCTTTGGGAATATGGATAATAACGAAGGCACTATCGGCGAAGGTGGCACTCTCGATATTGACAGGCTTGATATAGCAATGGGAAGAATTGTTGCCGACAACGTGTCCTTGGCAAACGCAATGGTGGACAAAATTATTAGGTATACTTCAAACACGTCCTATGGTAATTGGAGGAACAACTTTGTGCTAATTTCTGACGATGTGGATAAGCCCACCGAAGATATTTTAGAAAAACAATTGGATGCTCTAGGTGATACCATTTCAGAGAAAAAACCTTTCATTAATGTAAAGAAAATACATGCCGATGCATACCAACAACAGGCATCTGCGGGTGGAAACAGATATCCTGAGGTGAATGAAGCCATAAAAACTGCCATTGAGGCGGGTGCCATTATTATAGATTATTTCGGACACGGCGGTGAAGATGGGTTGGCGCACGAAGCCATTTATACCAAAGAAGCAGCACAGGAACTTAAAAACAAAGACAACCTGCCATGTGTCATAACGGTGACTTGCGAGTTCACAAAATTTGATAACCCATCACGAATTACCGCCGGAGAACTCACCTATCAAAATAGGGATGGAGGCGCAATTTCATTGGTTACCACCACCCGCGCGGTTTTTATAAACGTTGGGGTCGACTTCAACGAGCGTTTGGCCAATCAACTTTTTGGCTTTGATACAGATGTTCCCGCCCCCCCGGCAGAAGGACTTCGAATTTCCAAAACGCAAATGCTCAGCGAAACACGGCGTGTAGTTTTCTATATTGGAGATCCTGCCATGCCTCTCGCTTTTCCGAAAAAGAATATTCGATTAACGAAATTAAATGAAGTCCCCATTGCCCAGGCCACGGACACCTTGAAAGCGTTGAGCAAAATAAAGTTAGAAGGGGAAGTCGTCAATGCCTCCGGTACCTTAATGTCCGATTACAACGGGGTTCTGGAAGCTAAAATATTCGATAAAAACGTTATGCGCCGAACTTTGGACAATGACAATAACAATATTTTTATGGATTTTGTCAACCTTGGAGAAGGTATTTTTAATGGTCAGGCAACCATCTCAAACGGTATTTTTGAATTTGAATTCGTTGTGCCACGGGATATTCAAATTCCCGTAGGCAAGGGAAGGGTTAGCCTTTATGCAAAGAGAGATAATATTTTGGAGGACCAAACCGGGGTGAACCTTGATTTGAATGTGGGCGGTTTAAATGAAAACGCTCCAGAAGATAACGAAGGGCCGTTGATAAAGCTTTATATGAATGATGAGAGCTTCGTTTCCGGAGGCATTACGGATGATTCCCCAATGCTTCTCGTAAAACTGGAAGACCCCAATGGAATAAATACGGCCAGCGGAATTGGGCACGACATTGTCGCAATATTGGATGGCGATGAATCGAATCCATTTATTCTAAACGAATTTTATCAAGCAGAAGTGGACGATTATACAAAAGGAAAAACACATTATAAATTCCGCGATTTGGAAGATGGACTCCACACGCTAACATTAAAGGCGTGGGATGTTTACAACAATTCATCCACCGCCGAAATCCAATTCATCGTTGCGGGAAGTGGAAATCTTGAAATTACAAGAGTGTTGAATTATCCCAATCCGTTTGTAAACTATACCCAATTCTGGTTCAACCATAATAGGCCTGATGAGTCTCTTGACGTGCAAGTTCAGATCTTTACCGTCACCGGAAAAGTGGTATGGACCAAAAACCAAACCTTGCCACCTTCAGGCAGTTATTTATGTCGGGAAATAACGTGGGACGGCCGCGATGATTTCGGTGATCGCATCGGAAAAGGTGTGTATGTATATAAGATAACAGTAAGATCTGCGTTAACCAATCAGCGGGTTGAAAAATATGAGAAACTCGTCATCCTTTAAAAATTAAATTTATATTTGCTCAAAATTAACTTTTATGAAGAAAATTCTAATTCCAATATTGGTAGGCCTTGTGGCTGTTAAATCCATGGCGCAAAGCGAAATTGAAGATTTTAATCCTATTACTACTGGAGTACCATTTTTGCTAATTGGCGCCGATCCGCGTTCGGGTGGTTTGGGTGATATAGGTGTTGTAACCTCGGCTGATGCATTTTCACAACAATGGAACCCCGCTAAATATGCTTTTTCATTGTCAAAACAAGGAATCGGAGTAACATACACTCCATATTTAAATAAATTGGTTAACGATATATTTTTGGGTAACCTCACCTATTATAACAGATTGAACGAAAGAAGTGCTGTGGCGGCCAGTTTCCGCTATTTCAGCAATGGCGAAATAGAACTTCGTGAAACAGCTGAGCAAGAACCTTTGCTCGTAAAACCGAATGAACTTATGTTTGATGTATCTTATTCTCTTAGGCTAAGCGAAAGATTCTCCATGGCCGTTGCGGGAAGATACATCCGCTCAGATCTAAAACTGCAAACATCCGTGGCAGATGCCACTGCGGCAAATACTTTTGCCGTTGATATTGCTGGATATTACCAAAGTGAGGAAATACCCTATGATGATTTTGATGGCCGTTGGAGAATGGGTTTCGATATTTCCAATATTGGCCCAAAACTAAAGTATGATGAGGTAGGTTCTGAAAGTTTCTTGCCAACAAACCTCGCTCTTGGTGGAGGTTTTGATTTCATTCTTGATGAATATAATAAAATTGGTGTTTCGGCACAGGTTAATAAATTATTGGTGCCTACGCGCCAAGATCCGGATATTAATGGTGATGGTGAAATTACCGCTGAAGAAAGAGCCCAGACAAATGAAGAATATAATGATATCAACTTCATTTCAGGAATGTTCAAATCCTTCGGTGATGCTCCGGGCGGCTTCAGTGAAGAGCTAAAGGAATTCACATGGGCATTAGGTGCGGAATATTGGTACCAAGATGTGTTTGCCTTCAGAGGTGGATACTTTCACGAAAGCGATATGAAGGGTGGTAGACAATTCGCCACACTTGGAGCAGGTTTCCGCTACACTGCCATCAATATTGATATTTCCTATCTGTTCTCAACTTCCGCCTTGGCAAATAGCCCCTTGGATGGAACGCTGCGCTTCGGATTAACATTCAACTTTGGCGATACTTACGACGAGTATTAAATTGGAGTTTAAAAGTTGAAGAGTTTAAACGTTTAGGAATTTATCTTTAAAGGAATCATTTAAACGCATAAATTCTAAATATTTAAACTTATAAACTCTTGATGAAAAAACAAAAAATTGAAATCCAACTAGAAGTTTTTGAAACCCTTTCCGAACTTCCAACGGATATTCAAGAATTGATGAACAAGGCGCAGCAAGCACGTGAAAATGCTTATGCGCCTTATTCACGTTTTAAGGTAGGAGCCGCCATTCAGCTCGCCTCGGGTAATATTGCAGTCGGTAACAATCAGGAAAACGCGGCCTATCCCTCAGGCCTGTGTGCCGAACGCGTTGCCATTTTCCATTCGGGAGCTCTATTTCCCAATGAAAAAATAAACTCCATGGCCATTTCCGCGCGTTCATCAAATCAATTACTGTCGCAGCCCATTGCCCCGTGTGGCGCATGCCGGCAATCCATGGCAGAGTATGAACAGAAGCAAAAATCACCCATTGCGGTCTACTTTATGGGGGAAACCGGAAAAATTACAAAGGTTGCTTCCGTAATGGATTTGCTACCATTGGGGTTCGATGCGGAATTTCTTTAGAAAGCAAATTTCAAATTTCAAATTCTGACTATCATCCGTCCCATGTAATTTTGATGGGATGGTTTTTTTTAGAATTTTGTTTCTTTAGAATCCGAATTTAATTGGAATTAATTGGAATTTGGAATTGGTGATTTGTAAATTCTCCTTAATAAGTGCTACTTTTGTTATCCGTTTAATAAATTTTTCCGAGGAAAAAACTTATAACAGTTAGATGAAGAAAATCACAAAAAAAACGTATCTCGATTGGTACGAAAATATGCTCTTTTGGCGCAAGTTCGAAGATAAATTGGCGCAGGTATATATCAATCAAAAAGTAAGGGGGTTCCTGCACCTTTACAATGGGCAAGAGGCCGTTCTGGCTGGAGCCATTCACGCCATGGACCTTAATAAGGATCGTATGATCACCGCATACCGAAACCACGTTCAGCCAATTGCAATGGGCGTGGACCCCAAAAAAGTTATGGCCGAATTGTACGGCAAGGCTACCGGAACCTCCCAAGGATTGGGCGGATCCATGCATATATTTTCCAAAGAACATCGTTTCTATGGAGGTCATGGAATAGTTGGCGGACAAATCCCATTAGGGGCTGGCCTTGCTTTTGCCGATAAATATTTTGACAGAGATTCCGTAACCTTAACATATATGGGTGACGGTGCAACCAGGCAAGGCTCCCTCCATGAAACTTTCAATTTGGCGATGCTATGGAAACTGCCGGTAGTTTTTTGTGTAGAGAACAACGGTTACGCAATGGGAACTTCCGTAGCGCGCACCGCAAACCATACCGACATTTGGAAGCTAGGTTTGGGTTATGAAATGCCCTGCAAACCTGTGGACGGCATGAAACCTGAAATTGTTGCAAAGGAAATGGACGAAGCAATTCAACGCGCCCGTCGCGGCGATGGCCCAACATTTTTGGAACTGAGAACCTACCGTTATAGAGGCCATTCCATGAGCGATGCCCAGCATTACAGAACCAAGGATGAAGTTGCCAAGAAACAGGAAGAAGATCCAATAAGCTATGTGCTTCATCATATTTATCAAAACAAATGGGCCACAGAAGCCGATGTAAAGAAGATAGACCAAAGAGTGAAGGATTTGGTGGAAGAATGCGAGAAATTTGCTGAAGAATCGCCATATCCTGATAAAAACGTTATGTTCGATTCCGTTTACGAACAGGAAGATTACCCATTTTTATCCGATAAATTATAAGAAATGGCAGAAGTAATAAACATGCCGCGATTAAGCGACACGATGGAAGAAGGCACCGTTGCAACATGGCTTAAAAAAGTTGGCGATACGGTGAAGGAAGGCGACATTCTTGCCGAAATTGAAACAGACAAGGCCACAATGGAATTCGAGTCTTTTTATGAGGGCACATTGCTTCATATCGGTATTGAGGAAGGAGCGACGGCCAAGGTAGATTCGCTTTTGGCAATAATTGGGGAAAAGGACGAGGATATTTCTGAATTGATTGGGGGGAAATCTTCAAAGGAAAATTCAAACAAAAATGGGTCAAAGGCTGAAGAGAAAAATTCTTCAGACAAAAAAAGTGATTCTTCTGAAAATGAAACAGAAGAAAGCGAAGAAATCTCCCAACCCGAATCCGGGAATGATGATTCGGAAAATTCTAACAATGAAAAGAATATTGATTCAAGTGGCGCCGGAATTCCAGAAGGAGTTGAGGTAATTACCATGCCCCGCCTTAGCGATACGATGACTGAAGGCACCGTGGCAACTTGGCTGAAAAAAGAAGGCGATAAAATAACGCAAGGCGATATTTTGGCGGAAATTGAAACCGATAAGGCCACGATGGAATTCGAATCATTTTATGAGGGAACGCTATTAAAAATTGGTGTGGCCGAAGGAGAATCCGCGCCTGTTGACAGCGTTCTCGCAATTATTGGTCCAGAGGGAACCGATGTTTCCGGAGTAGCCGACAAATATAAAAAAGGAGGAAAAGCCTCCGATGCAAAAGTAGATTCTTCCGAAGCAAAATCTTCAACTGATTCTAAAAAGGAAGAAAAGCAAACTTCAGAAAAGGAGTCCAAACAGGAAGAAACCAAAAAGGAAATTTCGACAGAAAAGAAATCTGAATCCTCCCAAGTTTCAAATGAAGGGCGGATTTTTGCTTCTCCATTGGCCAAAAAAATGGCTGAGGAAAAGGGAATTAATTTGCGTCAGGTGCGGGGAAGTGGCGAAAAGGGCCGCATCGTAAAAAGCGATATTGAAAATTACCAACCTGCCGCTGCCGATTCACAAGCCTATATTCCAGTGGGCACCGAAAGTTTCGAGGAAGTGAAAAATTCTCAAATGCGAAAAACTATTGCGAAACGTCTGGCCGAATCTAAATTTACCGCTCCCGAATATTATTTAACCGTGGAATTGGATATGGACCATGCCATTGCGGCGCGGGAAGCCATAAATTCAAATCCGGACGTTAAAATTTCCTTCAATGATATGGTCATAAAAGCTTGTGCAATGGCCCTACGAAAACATCCACAGGTGAATAGCCAATGGACGCCGGAAACCACAAGAATTGCTAAACACATCCATATTGGTGTGGCAGTTGCCGTAGATGAGGGACTGTTAGTGCCCGTCCTAAAATTCGCTGATCAAATGTCATTTTCACAAATTGGAGCGCAAGTAAAAGAACTTGCCGGCAAAGCCCGATCTAAAAAAATCACGCCACAGGAAATGGAAGGCAGCACCTTTACAGTTTCCAATCTGGGAATGTTTGGAATTACTGAATTTACCTCCATCATCAACCAGCCAAACTCGGCAATTTTATCAGTGGGAGCAATTGTCCAAAAGCCGGTTGTAAAAAATGGACAAATTGCCGTGGGAAATACTATGACAATTACCTTGGCTTGCGACCACCGCACCGTAGATGGTGCAACGGGCGCTAAATTTTTGCAAACCTTGAGACAATACATTGAGAATCCCGTAACGATGTTCATTTAATTGAAGAGAAGCCCAAGCAGCCTGTCCGGAGCAAATTCCACGGCGGTGCAATTGCTTATAAAACAACTGTCCCGTTATTCTCTACTTTGGAAATAACGGGATTTATATTTTGAAAGAATGAAAAACGTAATTATAACGGGAACTTCCCGAGGCATCGGTTTTGAAATGGTAAAGCTTTTTTCGGAAGCGGGCCATAACGTTTTGGCACTTTCTCGAAATTCAAATCCGATTGTAGATTTAAAACTGGAAAATGTAACTGCTTTGGAATTTGACATTGCGAGGGAATCTGAAATAGGGAAACTGTCGGGATTTCTTCAAAGTGAAAAAAAATCAGTGGATATATTAATAAACAGCGCCGGTCACTTATTGAAAAAACCTTTTTTCGAAATCACTTCCGAAGAATTTAAAAGATGTTTCGACGTAAATGTTTTTGGAGCTGTTTCATTGACGCAAGCGGTATTGCCATTTATGAAAAAAAATGGGCACGTAGTAAACATAAGCAGCATGGGCGGGGTTCAGGGAAGTGTAAAGTTTCCGGGCCTCAGCGCATACAGCAGCAGTAAAGGCGCCCTCATCACCCTTACTGAAATGCTTGCAGAGGAATACAAAGAAACTGGCCCATCTTTTAACGTCTTGGCCTTAGGATCCGTGCAAACGGAAATGCTGCAAGAAGCTTTTCCGGGTTTTGAAGCTCCACTTTCAGCCAAAGAGATGGCGAAATATATTATGGATTTCTCACTTTCGGGCAACAAATTTTACAACGGAAAGATTTTGCAAGTTTCAAGTACAACGCCATGATCTATGACGGAAATTTTAGAGAAATATATTCCCCAAGCCGCCGTAACAACGGCTTTTGATTTAATCAAAACCCATAAAGTCCATCTTAAAATAGTAAATGAACGCGTAACGCGACACGGCGATTATAGAAAAATGCCCAATGGCCAGCATCAAATTACCGTGAACGCATCATTGAATAAATATCGTTTTTTAATCACCCTTGTTCACGAGATAGCCCATTTGGAGGCTTTTACAAAATTCGGAAGATATATAAAACCACACGGGATGGAATGGAAACGAACCTTTCAACTATTGATGCTTCCGTTTTTGCGGCCGGAAGTTTTTCCCAACCAACTGTTGCCCTTGCTGGCGCGCCATTTTAAAAATCCAAAAGCGTCTAGTGATACGGATGCCAGTCTAGCTTTGGCGTTAAAGCAGTTTGACCCCGAGAACGATAAAAACTATATATTTGAAATTCCGTTTGGCGGTATGTTTAGGTTGTACAATGGGAAAATATTTAAACGTGGCAATCAACGCATCAAGCGTTTTGAATGTATAGAAATTGCCACAGGAAGGACCTATCTTTTCAATCCGAATGCGGAAGTGGAATTTTTAAAATGAGTTTGTAGGTTAGAAATATAAAAGTTTATAAGCCTTAACCTACTCCTATTGGATTCATTATAGAATGGATAATTATCCTTTAATAAAAAAACTGGTACTAACATAACTCCTAAACTTTTAAATACTTAAACTTTTCAAGAGAATGAATAAAGATTATTATGCAGTAATTATGGCCGGCGGCATCGGGTCGCGGTTTTGGCCGGTGAGCACCCAGTCCTTTCCAAAGCAATTTCACGATTTGCTCGGAACAGGGCAAACCTTACTGCAAAAAACCTTTTCTCGACTCAATAAAATTATCCCATCGGAAAATATTTATATACTTACCAATGAACAATATCAGGAATTAACGCTGAAACAATTGCCGGAAATTTCGGAAAAACAATTGGTCTTGGAACCGGCAATGCGCAATACCGCGCCGTGCATATTACTTTCGGCTTTAAAAATAAAGAAGGAGAATCCTAATGCATTGATGCTTGTGGCGCCCAGTGACCATTGGATTGAGGATGAAAAAGCATTCGCCAATGATGTGCAATGTTGTTTTGATGCCGCGGAAAAGGAAAATATTTTGCTCACCCTAGGCATTGAACCTACATTTCCGAACACAGGTTACGGATACATTGAAAGCGATAACAACAATGGTTCAGAAATAATAAAGGTGAAGCAGTTCCGCGAAAAACCAGATTATGAAATGGCCAAACAATTTCTCGCCGCCGGTAATTTTCTGTGGAATGCGGGCATCTTTATTTGGAGCGTTCACAGCATAGTTGCCGCATTCCGTAACCATTTAGCTGCAATGCATGCCTTATTCTCAAAGGGAATGAAGGAATTGAACACTCCCGATGAGAAAAATTTCATTCAAAATAATTTCAGCACGGCCGAAAATATTTCCATCGATTATGGCATTTTAGAGAAGGCAAGCAATGTTTTCGTAAAAAAAGCCACTTTTGATTGGAACGATTTGGGCACTTGGGGCGCGTTACACGAAAAACTGGAGAAGGACGAAAATGGTAATGCGGTGGTAGGTGCGCAAACATTGTTAAAAAATTCGTCCAACAATATAATATTTACAGCCAAAAATAAGACGGTTGTGCTTGACGGGATTACAGACTATATAATTGTGGATAAAGAAGATGTATTGCTGTTATTTCCGAAGAAAAAGGAGCAGGAAGTAAAACAACTTTTGAAGGAGGTTTCAGAAAAATTCGATAAAAAAGATCAATAAATGGCTGATTCAGAAAATAAGAACGACGTAAAGGTAACTCCCAACGATGATGAGTTCAATTCCATAAAACTCAACACTTGGGAAAGCATCAAAAAATTTCTGACTGAATTATTTGATATCCGTTCAGATTCTGACCGGGACGCAACTATTGACGCGGTAAAAAAAGATATTTCATTTAAGGGCCATACGGCATGGATACTTATCTTTTCAATTTTTGTGGCATCCATTGGCTTAAACGTGAGCAGTACCGCCGTTGTAATTGGGGCAATGCTTATTTCGCCGTTGATGGGCCCGATTGTAGGCATTGGTTTATCCGTTGCCATTAATGATGTGGACACGTTGAAACGTTCGCTTATCAATTTGGGGGTGATGGTTTTTTTGAGCGTGCTTACGGCATTTCTTTATTTTAAAGTTTCGCCCTTAACGGAAGAAACGCCAGAGCTTATCGCGCGAACATATCCAACCATTTTGGACGTGCTGATTGCCATATTTGGCGGATTAGGGCTAATTGTGGCAAAAACCAAAAGTGGCACCATTGCTAGCGTAATTTTCGGGGTTGCAATTGCCACCGCGCTAATGCCGCCGCTGTGCACGGTAGGCTACGGCTTGGCAGTGGGCAATGCTTCCTATGCCGGTGGCGCGTTATATCTATTCAGCATAAATGCTGTGTTTATAGCCCTTTCGACCTTTATTGTCTCGAAAATTCTTCGTTTTCCATTGGTGCGTTTCGCCAACAGCAAAAGAAGAAAAAGAACCGCACAAATAGCCTCATTGATTGCCATTGCGGTTATGGTTCCGAGTGTTTATCTCTTTATAAAATTATTGGATCAACAAGTGTTTGAGAATAAAACTAGGGAATTCGTAAAGAATATTATCAATTACGAAGGGGCCGAAGTGGTAAAGTTTACCCAGGATTACAAATCTAAAAATCTGGATGTTTATTTAATTGGCCGTCCGGTTCCGCAGAAAAAAATTAATGAATGGCTTGCTGAGTTGGAGAAAACCGAGAAATTGGAGCAAACGAAATTGAGAATCTATCAAGGAGCAGATCAAAGTGGGGAAATTTCCGCAAAAATTTCTGGAGAAATCAAAGCTGGAATCCTCGAGGATTTATATGTAAAGAATGAGCAATTGATACAGGACAAGGATGATCAAATCCGTTTTTTGGAAAATGAAATTGCCTTGATGAAAGTACAGAACATTCCTTTTAAACAGTTGAGCGAGGAGCTAAAAATTAATTATGAGGGCGTGGAAACCTTTAGCTTCTCCAACAAAATTACCACCAACTTTAAGAAAACGGATACACTTCCAGTAATCAACATTCGCTGGAAGAATAATGTTTCGGCAAGAGAAAGAAAATCAAACTTGAAAAAAATTGAATCCTGGCTGAAGTTTAAATTGAAATTGGATACTCTCTTCGTTTCTGAATACCCATAGAATGGTTAGCCTTCCTTCAATTGTACGTCACGTATTTTTTTGAAAAGATCTGAGGAATAGACGAAATTTGTCACATCCTCATTATCTGTTTTAAAAATTTGTTGGTTGTTTCCTTCCCAAACAAGTTTGCCGTCTTTTAACAGGACTACTTTTTCACCTATTTCCATTACGGAGTTCATATCGTGCGTTACCACAAGGGTGGTTATATTATATTCGTGCGTAATTTCTTGAATTAAGGTATCGATTAAAGTCGCCGTTTTTGGGTCCAGACCGGAGTTGGGTTCGTCACAGAATAGAAATTTTGGTTTATTCACGATAGCGCGGGCAATAGAGACCCTTTTTTGCATACCCCCGGAAATTTCTGCGGGAAATTTTTTATTAACGTTTTCCAGATTAACGCGTTTCAATACTTCATTTACCCTTGCTAACATATCGGATTTTTTCTGTTTCGTAAACATTCGCAGAGGGAACATCACATTCTCTTCAATATTCATGGAATCGAACAGTGCACCGCCCTGAAAAAGCATGCCGCTTTCTTCCCGAAGTTGCCGCTGTTCTTCATCATCCATATCCTGAATGGCTTTGTCTTCATAGTATATTCTGCCTTTTTCCGGTTTGAATAACCCAAGAAGGCATTTCAGCAATACAGTTTTTCCGCTGCCGCTTTGACCTATGATGAGGTTGGTTTTGCCACGATCAAATTCCGTGGATATCCCTTTAAGAATTTCCTCTTCCCCAAAACTTTTATGTACGTTTTCAACCTTTATCATTAGCTAAGCATTAACTGGGTGATAATATAATTTGCAGCAATAATAAGCACGCTGGTCCAAACAAAGGAATTTGTGCTGGCCTTGCCCACTTCTAGAGCACCTCCTTTCATATAAAAACCTTGCCAGGAGGGCACCGTGGCAAGAATAAATGCAAAAATGGTTGTCTTAAAAAAAGCGTAGAACAATTGGTATGGAATAAAATCTTCCTGGACACCCGCAATAAAATCTGCAGAACTAGTGAAACCGCCATAAACCCCGGCAACCCACCCACCCAAAATTCCTAGAAACATGGATAGTATTATTACAAAGGGATAAAACATAAGTGCCACTATTTTGGGGAAAACCAAATAATTCAATGAGTTAATACCCATTACCTCCAAGGCATCTATTTGCTCTGTTACGCGCATGGAACCAATACTGGAAGTGATGAATGACCCAACCTTTCCAGCCATAATAATAGACATGAAAGTAGGGGCAAATTCCAAAATAACTGACTGCCTTGTAGCAAAGCCAATGAGGCTATCTGGGATAATGGGGTTATCCATATTCAGTGCCGTTTGGATAGCAACAACTCCTCCCACGAAGAATGATATAAACGAAACAATTGCTAAGGAGCTTATGATTAAGTCATTTATGTCCTTAAAAATAAGGTGTTTTAAAACTGATGTTTTGGTAAAACTGCCAAACACCTTTTTAATCATCAAAAAATAAGAACCAATATCTTGTAAATACTTCATAAAAACGGATACTTCGGCTAAAGTACTAAAATTACATTACTGTAGTTTATAAAAGCAAGTTAAGAATTCAGTTTACGAAATGAACATCAAACAAAGCTTTTCACAATTTTATAATCTCACCCATTCACCCATTCAACTATTCAACTATTCACCTATTCACCTATTAAAAAGCTCCATCATTTTATGGTAAACCGCAATACTTTCATAAATTCCATTGAAAAGGGCAGACCCAGGGCCTTCTGCAAATACAGGAACCATGGTGCCCGAATGGCCCGTCGTTGAAAAAGTTGGTTTTATTTTGTTGTAATTGGTACCATCTGAGGATAACGTAAAACCTCCCGTTTCGTGGTCTGCGGTAACTATTACAAGCGTTTCGCCATTTTGCTTAGCAAAATCTAGGGCAACGCCTAAAGTTTTATCAAAATCCAATAATTCCTCAATCAAATAATCAGCATCGTTATTGTGGCCGCCCCAATCAATCTGGCTTCCCTCAACCAAAAGGAAAAATCCTTTTTCATTTTTTGACAGCTTTTCCAAAGCAAGTTTTGTGACGTTTGAAAGAAAATCGCCCCGACCTTCGCTCATTTTTGGCATGCCGTCTTCAGCAAGCAATATAAGTTCATTTTTCTCACTTGAGGTTTTGGGAAGTTCATCCAAAATTACTTCGTAACCTTTAGCTCTCATTTCAGCTAATAAATCCTTTCCGTCTTTTCTTTTATTAAAAAACTTAAGCCCGCCACCAGCAAAAAAGTTTACCCCAGAATTGGGGGCAAACTCGGTTATCTGCTCATACAATCTTCGGCTCTTTACGTGCGCATAAAAACTGGCCGGCGTTGCGTGCTGAATGGAGGATGTAGAAATAATGCCCGTTGACAAACCGCGTTTTGATAACTGTTCCACAATGGTTGGTACAGCTATGGTATCTATGTCCACTCCAATTGCACCGTTATATGTCTTTATTCCCGTAGAAAAAACGGTGGCTCCCGCAGCGGAATCTGTAATTAAATCATTGGCCGATGAAGTTTTGCTCAGGCCAATTGTGCCGAAACGCTCAAAATTAGGCTTCCCATTCTTATAATAAATGGCTGCGGAAACTTGGCTCAGACCCATGCCATCGCCAATTAAAAGAATGATGTTTTTTGGTTTTTTTACTTCCGAAGAAATGTTTGCAACCGTGTTGTCCTTAACTTGGACTGAAACACAGGAGGTTGAAATTATTGCAAAGGAAATGAGAATTGTGAGGAGGGAAGGCTTGATTTTCATTGAAAAAATTTTATTCGTAAAAATAAGCATTATTATAAGGGTGATTGTTACCGCAATGTTTTTTTGCTAAAAACTAAAAACTAAGAACTAAAAAATAAAAACTATAAGCCCAATTTCTGGCGAATATTTTTCCAACGTAGGTTTCGGATGAATTTCCCTTCGGCTTCCGAAACGATATATTCAAGTTTTGAACTTTTCGCTTTATAAAAACCGTTCATTGTATCCACAAAAAATGAAAAACTATTTTTTTTGAAAGCCAATTTGGCGGAGGCGATCAATGTAAGCCAAAAACCATAACGCATTTTGTAAAACGCTTCGCCCTGTTTGTATTTTGAATTTTTAGAATAAACTTTTCCGGTAGGTTTTAGGTGTTTTACGTGCAGCGAAGTATCGGTTTTAATTTTCCAGCCGTGGTATTGGGCAAGAAGTTCATCGACCGTGTCCCAGCCCATCGTGTTACGCAAGCCGCCAATGGCTGCAAAACATTCTTTTCTATAGGCCTTTAACGCGCCCCGAATATGGTCTTTATTCGTCAGGTTTTCCAAAATCCAATTTTCGTTTTTTTCAATATAACAAAAGCCGCCCGCCATACCTATCTTCAAGTCACTTTGAAATATTTCTGCAATTTTCTCCAAATAGTTCTTCGGAAAAATTAAGTCTGCATCAAACTTGCAAATAATGTCGAAGTCATTATCAAGCGTTTCAAAACCTTTGTAAAATGCATTAATGACTTTACTTCCGGGCTCGTGAAGTTCTTCGGAATTGTGAAAAACACTTTCAATAAAGGAATAGTTTTCGGAAAACTGCTGGATTATGGTCTGCGTACCATCGGTTGACGCATCATTAACAACTACCACTTTCTTGGGAAGCAAGGTTTGCTTAACAATAGATTGTAGCATCCCGCCAATAAAAGTCGCTTCGTTATGGGCGGGTATGACGATGTATATATTCAAAATAAAAAGGGACTTGAATTAAGATTTCAAATTAAATTTTCAGAAATCAACTCTAACTATATTTTTATTAAATGGAAAACATATTGATTTTTGGAAACACCAAAAGTTTTTCTTTCTATTTCCGTAAAATAATTGAGGGAGCTTATGGTCTTAACCTTAAAACCCACATTTACAAAACGATTTTCAATGTCTGTTCCATAATACCTCACATGGTCCCATTGTCCGAAATGTAGCTTGCGGTCATTTGGTGATGTAATTGAGTAATCTTCGTATGTGGGTGCATTCTGCTCTAAAATAGGTACGCTAACAATGGCGGTTCCTCCTTTCTTTAAAATCTTAAATAAATTTGTTATTGCGGTTATATCATCTATGATATGTTCTAAAACATGATTGCATATTATAAAACTAAATTGCTCCGTCGGTTCGACTTTATTCAATAAATCAAAATTCTTAGTTAATGAAAAATAATCGTATCCAGGCTCGAATTTGTCTACTGGAAAATACTGAAAGCTCTTTAAATCTCTCTCTCTCTCTCTCTCTCTGAAAATTTTTGATAAAAACAAAATTCTGGGGAAATATGCAATAGTTTTATTCCGTCAGCCGTAAATAATGTTGTTTGATTATTGAGATAATGCCAAATAAATCTGTGTCTTTCCCTTGCCCCTAAGTCAAGCGAAAGTAATAATTTTCCATCTTTTATAAATGTTCTATATTTTTTTTTGTTTACAGGGCAATAATATATTTTTCTGAAATTAAATCCTATTATAACTTGTATGTAATACAATACTACGCGTCTTAATTTTCTTAAAAAAAGCCTCAATCCTTTTGGAGTATATTTTTTTATAATGGAGACAAATTTTATATACATATATTATTGCATTTTAAAATCATTTTCTTTCCGCATAAACCAAATAATATCGCGGAGTAATTCTCCGAAGAATTGGGCGGATGCCAATATTCTTTACTGGATTGGTAAACTGTTCTTTTTTCACAATGCGCCAGCCCGATTTTTCAAGTAGCCAATCAAATTGCCAATCTTCAAATTCGTGATAATGGCGGTCCCATTCATCTGTTTTGCTTCTATAGGCCGAGGCAAACCAAAGTTTTAAGGGTACGGAAGCAACCAATTTTTTAGCTCGTATATCTTGCAGTACATTGAAAGGTGAAACCAGATGCTCAAAGATTTCAAAGGCGGTTACAACGTCAAAATCATCGGTTTTTACAACATTGGTGTCTAGGTCAAGATCTTCGCCTTTTGTATTTGTAACTTGAAAACCTTCATTTGTAAGTATTTCAGAAAAAGGATTCGGTACGCCCAAATCGAGTATTTTTTCTTCCTTGGAAATAACCTCGTTTAGAAATTTTAAGGTGTGTCTGTATCTTTTCTTCGGAAACTTGCCTTCGTACATATTTTCAATTCTGAATTCTGAATTCTGAATTCAGAATTAATTACACTTTATAGACTATCGCATTAATATTCATTCCGGCGCCAACGCTGGCAAAGATCACGACGTCGCCTTTTTCGATGGAATGGCCTTCCAATTCCCCGTTTAATACCAAATCATAGAGTGTCGGTACGGTTGCAACGCTACTGTTGCCCAATTTGTCTATGCTCATAGGCATAATTTTATTGGGCGGAGTTTGGCCATATAGTTTGTAAAAACGGTTTACGATTGCCTCGTCCATTTTTTCATTGGCTTGATGGATAAAGATTTTTTTCACATCATCAATGCCAATCCCCGTTTTGTCCAAACAGGTTTTCATGGCATCTGGCACATGGTTCAATGCGAATTCATAAATCTTTCTACCATACATTTTTATGTAACGGCGATTGTCTTTTTTCTGCAGATTATTGCTTTCGCCGAAGTAAATAAAATGTGCCTCATCAAAGGCATAAGTAGCGCTAAAATGGCTCAATATTCCGCCGGGCTCCTCGGTTGCTTCAACAATTGCAGCCCCCGCACCATCACTATAAATCATGGAATCACGGTCGTGTGGATCCACTACCCGCGAAAGGGCTTCCGCGCCTATTACCAAGCATTTTTTGGCAATTCCCGCTTTTATAAATGCATTGGCCTGGATCATACTTTCAATCCAACCGGGGCAGCCAAACAGCATATCGTAGCCCACGCAGTGAGGATTTTGGATTTTTAGATTGTGTTTTACCCGTGTGGCTATGCTTGGCACTGTATCGCTTTGCACCGAGCCGTGTTTAACATCGCCATAATTGTGGGCAACAATAATATAATCCAATTCTTCTTTATCGATCCCTGCGTGCTTTATTGCGTTTTCGGCAGCAAAGGTTGCAATGTCTGAAGTGTTTAGGTTTTCCGGGAGATATCTACGTTCAGCAATACCAGTAATGGCCTTGAACTTTTCAATAATAGTTTCATTTTCCTGGCCGAAGCGGGTACCGTCCTCATTGTAAAAATGGTGTGCGCCAAAATGTTCATTCTTCGCTATCTCGCTCGGGATGTAACTTCCTATACCGGTTATTTTGACATTCATATATTGAATAGTTTTTATTAAAAATACGGAAAAAAAAGTGTTCAGTGTTAAGTGGCAGTATTCAGTGAAATCTTTTATTGCAAAAATCAGTCTGCTGAATACTGTGGCTTCTAACTTCCTTAAGCTTCCATATAAGCCTCAATAGGGTTGCAGGTGCATATAAGGTTTCTGTCCCCATACGCATCATCAACCCTTCTTATTGATGGCCAAAATTTATTTTCTGAAACATACTCCAATGGAAATGCCGCCTCCTGCCTGCTATATGGAAAACTCCACTCGTCTGTCGTCAACATTTGCAAGGTGTGGGGTGAATTCTTCAGCACGTTATTTACATTTTCTTTATCGGCAGCTTCTATTTCTTTCCGGATGGAAATCATCGCATCGCAGAATTGGTCCAATGCCATTTTACTCTCACTCTCTGTAGGCTCTATCATCAACGTGCCCGCAATAGGGAAGGAAACTGTTGGCGCGTGGAAGCCATAATCCATCAGTCGTTTTGCGATATCAGTTACCTCAATCCCCTTTGCTTTGAATGGCCTGCAATCCACAATCATTTCGTGAGCTGCGCGCCCTCGTTCACCTGCATAAAGTACTTCGTAGTGGCCGTTCAATCTTTCTTTAATATAGTTAGCATTCAATATGGCAAACTGTGTCGCTTTTTTCAATCCATTTACACCCAGCATACAGATGTAAGCGTAACTAATTAAACATACCAACGAACTGCCATAAGGCGCTGCGGAAATGGCCGTAATTGCATTTTCACCACCAGTTTTAATCACCGGATTTGAAGGTAAAAACGGAACCAATTGTTTCGCTACACAAATGGGCCCCACGCCCGGTCCGCCTCCGCCGTGAGGAATAGCGAAAGTTTTGTGAAGATTTAAGTGACAGACATCTGCGCCAATGGCTCCGGGATTTGTTAACCCTACCTGGGCATTCATATTTGCCCCATCCATATAAACCTGTCCGCCGTTTTCGTGTATTATACCCGTAATTTCGCGAATGGCAGATTCATAAACTCCGTGGGTTGAAGGATAGGTAACCATTAAACAGGAAAGATTGTCTTTGTGTTTAAGGGCCTTTTCGCGTAAATCATCTACGTCAATATTTCCTTCGTCGGTTGATTTTGTTACTACCACCTGCATACCGGCCATTACTGCGCTGGCAGGATTCGTACCGTGTGCGGAAGAAGGAATTAAACAAATATTTCTATGGCCTTCCCCGCGGGACTCGTGGTATGCGCGAATCACCATTAACCCTGCATATTCACCCTGTGCACCACTATTCGGTTGCAAAGAGGTGGCGGCAAATCCGGTTATTTCGGTTAATTGTTTTTCTAGTTTTTTCAATACGGTTTGATAGCCTTCAGCCTGTTCCACCGGTACAAAAGGGTGTACATTGCCCCACATGGGGTCGCTTAAGGGAAGCATTTCCGCGGCAGCATTCAATTTCATAGTGCAAGAGCCCAATGAAATCATGGAATGGTTCAAGGAAAGGTCCTTGCGCTCCAGCTTTTTTATGTAGCGCATTAAATCAGTCTCACTGTGGTATTTGTTGAAAACTTCCTGTTGAAGGAATTCTGTTTTTCGGGCAACTTCTTGCTGTATTTTGTTGCCTGTTTCCAGCTCCACTATTTTTTGAAAGTCTTTTTTAATGGCTTCGGAAAATATGGCTACTATTTTGTTTAAATCCTTAACGGTCGTGGTTTCATTGATTGAAATAGAAACTGTTTCGTCATTCGGATAGTAAAAATTAACTTCCTTAGCTTCGGCCAAAAATTTAATTTTTGTGGCATCAGTTTTTATGGCTATCGTGTCAAAATAGGTCTCATTCATTTGTTCGAAGCCTAATTTTTCCAACGCATTCGCTAAGGTAGCGGCTCCGTTGTGAACTTTTTGCGCAATATATTTTAATCCTTCGGGGCCGTGATAAACGGCATACATTCCTGCCATTACCGCCAATAAAACCTGGGCAGTACAGATATTTGAAGTGGCCTTGTCGCGCTTTATGTGCTGCTCCCTGGTTTGAAGTGCCATGCGCAGGGCACGATTACCGTCGGTGTCTTTGGTTACTCCAATAATCCTTCCGGGAATACTTCGTTTGTATTCATCTTTAGTTGCGAAAAAGGCTGCGTGCGGCCCTCCATAACCTAATGGAATTCCAAAGCGTTGGGTTGTGCCCACAACCACATCAACCCCAAAATGTCCAGGAGCTTCCAACATTACCAAACTTAGGATATCTGCAGCAACGGCTACTTTTATTTGATTTTTATTCGACTTTTCAATGAAGCTTTTATAATTGTACACTTTCCCAGTGCGGCTTGGGTATTGAAGAATTACACCAAAAAATTCATCGGAAAAGTCAAATTCCTCGTGATTGCCAACCACCAGTTTTATACCCAAAGGAATGGATCGGGTTTCGAGTACTGAGATTGTTTGTGGCAAGACTTCTTCGGAAACAAAAAATTTGGAAGCATTGGTTTGTTTTTTTTCTTTTTCCCGTACGTTAAATAGCAACGCCATTGCTTCCGCTGCGGCCGTAGATTCATCCAGAAGTGATGCATTGGCAAGTTCCATTCCGGTTAAATCCGTAATTACCGTCTGGAAATTCAGCAACGCTTCAAGCCTACCTTGTGCAATCTCGGCCTGATAGGGCGTATAGGCCGTGTACCAACCTGGATTTTCAAGTATGTTCCTTTGGATTACGGGTGGGGTTATGGATTGGTGATATCCCAGCCCAATATATGTTTTGAAGAGTTTGTTTTTTGTGGAAAGTTCAGTGATGTGCTCTAAATATTCTTGCTCGCTCATCGCAGTGTCTAGATCGAGCGCTTTTTTCAAAAGAATATCGTCTGGCACGGTTTCATAAATAAGTTGGTCAATAGAGCTAACACCGATGGTTTTAAGCATTTCGGGAAGATCGTTTTCCCGGGGACCGATATGTCTTAAAGCAAAAGAATCTGTATTCATTATCCGCGTTTGAAATTTAGGTGGCAAAATTACAATATTTAAGCCGAAATAATTTCTTTTTAAAGGGTTGAAAAACATAAATTTTCAACTATTTGAAAAGCGTAACAGCGCTTTGACTAAATTTGACATGATGAAGGTTTTAAAGGGTTTTTTCGCTTTTTATATTAACAGTAGTATACACGTTGCGCTGGCTGTATTGGCCCTATTTGCAATTACTGTTATGGAATATGATTTGAAGCTCCAAAAGGAGCTTTGGGCCTTTGTTTTTTTGGGTGCCTTAACGGGCTATAATTTTGTAAAATACGCAAAGGTAGCAGGCTTGCACCATAGAAGTTTGACCGATTCCCTAAAGACTATTCAGGTTTTTTCAGCGGTAAGTTTTGTACTCTTTGTTTATTTGGCCTTCCAACTACCCATTACTGTTTTGTTGGTGATGGTTGGGTTTGGGTTGACTACTTTTTTTTACGCAGTGCCTTTGGTGCGGCATAAAAACCTGCGGAATTTTTCGGGAGTAAAGATTTTTGTGGTAGCTTTTGTTTGGGCAGGCGTGTCGGTTATTGTTCCGGTAATTGCCGCACAATCACCCATTCCGGGCGATGTGTTGCTAACATTTTTTCAACGTGTTTTCATTGTTGTGGCGCTCATTCTTCCATTTGAAATTCGTGACGTGCCTTATGATTCCCTTAATCTTAAAACCATTCCGCAACAAATTGGAGTTCGAAACACCAAACTATTTGGATTGGGGGCATTGTTGCTTTGTTTGATATTTGAATTTTACAAGCTATGGTCAGATGTGGCGTTTATTTCAAGCCTCCTTAGCTTTTGTGTGATTTTGGGATGGATGTTGGTTATAGTCCGAACCGATCAAAATAAATATTTTGCATCCTTTTGGGTGGAGGGATTGCCGATTGTTTGGGTATTGCTTTTTTTACTTTTTGAACAGATTTTGGAAATCTAGTGGCCGCGACTTATTTCGTTTTCAAGGCGTTTCTTCAAAATTTCCTTTTCCTCCGGTCGCAGTGTTTTTAAATTTGCAGCCTTGATGGTTTCCGTCAGTTTGCCATTTTGTTTCGCATGGCCTCGGCAGAGCGAGCAAACAAGAATATGCAATTTTAGAAATAATTTTTCCAGGAAGCCGGTCTCTTTATATTGACTTTTGTCACACAAGTGAGCCGCTTTATTGCACTTTAAAAAAAATTTTATATTCATTACTTAAACCAATTTTTCTCAAGGCACTCCGCCAAAGTTTTGCGCGCCCGATGGATTATAACCCAAAGATTAGACGCTGTAATATTGTATTCTTTACATATTGCGTCCGTGTCATAATTTTCAATTGTTTTCATTTTGAAAATCTCAGCCTGCTTTTTTGGTAGTTTTTCCAAACAATCCAATATTGCAAGTCCCAACTCTCTGTTTTCCATCGTATCCTCTGCAGTTTTATCAAATGGATCGGCCGCGTTTTCTTCAAGCCAATCTCCTTCGGAAGCATCATCTTTATAGGAAATGTGAACCTCGGCAGATCCTTTTTTTGAATTAATTTTCCGGTAATAATCTATAATTTTCCGTTTCAGAATCGAAATAAGCCAAGTGCGTTCCGAAGCCTCTCCCTTAAAATTTTTCATGGATTTTAAGGCTGCCAAAAATGTATCCGAAATCAAGTCCTGCGCCACAATAGGGTCGTTCACCTTTACAATAGTATAATTGTAAAGATAATCTGCATATTTGTCCACCCATTGGTCCGGATTTAGTAATTCCAATAGAATAAAATTTAGCCTATCTCAAAAATAGGGAAGTTTTAAGAACATATACGAACTTGATAATTATTTAGTTTAGCCTATTTTATGAAGAAATAGTTAAACTTTCTTAATGCCATCAGAAGTTCTAAAGAAATTTTACTTTTACAATATTAATTTTATATACTTCCCGATGAAAAAAATTACCTTAGGAATTCTTTCGTTCCTTTTATTCTCGATTGTTGCCACTGCGCAAAACGACACTTCCTTTTATGCAACTATGGATGCAACTGATGCCGCTACTTTTAAATCGCGCTTTCCAAACGATATACAAATCTTAGCCACTACAGACAGGCAGGCTGCCGTTCTTCTAACGGAGGAGATAGCCCACGAAATCCACGATAATGTGCGTACCCACGGTCCTGGCTATATTTTCAAAGCTTCCGAAGAAAAGGCGCTGGGCGCCTTGAACATCGTGCCCCGAAGAAATCCCACTATCGATTTTACAATAACCGAAGATGCATTCGTGAACGAATGTTTGGATTTGGTAAACGGACAAAATATTGAGGACAACATTTTGGAGCTTGAGGATTATGGAACCCGCTACCACACTAAATCACAAGCTGCACAGGCCGTGATGGACCAAAAAGCCAAATGGGATGCAATGATTTTGGCTTCTGGAAGGACCGATGTGCACACCCGTATCTACAACCACGTAAACACGCCTATGCCTTCCGTTATTTTAACAATAGATGGCGCAAATAATCCCGACGAATTCGTGATCATTGGCGGCCATATTGATTCAACATCGTTTGGGGACAAAAATGACGCTCCCGGTGCAGATGACAATGCCTCCGGAATTTCCTCACTCAATGAAATGGTGCGGGTACTATTGGCAAAGAATTTTGTGCCAAACAGAAGTATTGAAGTAATGGCTTTTGCTGCAGAGGAAATCGGATTGGTAGGTTCTGCGGAGATTGCTGAAAACTATGCAAACAATAACGTAAACGTAGCCGCCTATGTTCAGTTCGATATGACAGGTTTCAATGGCTCCAATAGCGATATCTATATTACCACGGACTGGTACAACAGTTCACAGTTGAATAATTACCTGACCGATTTGATGGACCATTACAACTCCAATGGAAATCATAACTTTACTTACAATTACACTGAGTGTGGCTATGGTTGTTCAGACCACGCAAGTTGGGCCGCTAATGGGTTTAATGCCGCGTTTCCTTTCGAGGCAGCAATGGGGCAGGACAATCCCAACATCCACAGTGCCGGCGATGTTTATTCCTTTTTCAATACGCCGGAACATGCCGTAAAATTCACCAAGCTGGGGCTGGAATTTTTAATTGAAGCTGCAAAGCCTCAAACTCTTTCCGTGAACGATTTTTCCGAAAATGCAATTAGTGTGTTTGTGAAAAATATGGCCTTGAATTACCGACTGAACAATACAGTTTCTGATATAAAGGAAGTTTCGGTTTATAATATTGCCGGACAAAGAATACTTTCAGAAAAAGCAAAAAATGAAGCGGGAACCATCCAATTGCAGCAGTTTGCACAAGGGTTTTACATTGCGCAATTCACTTTGGAAAATGGCCACAAGCTTACGAAGAAATTTATTTTGAATTAATCTATTTTCTTTAACTCTCTCCCACATGCGCGTGCCTACTTTTAGCACGCGCATATTTTTTTACCCGCATTCCCGTTTTCACTTCCCGCATTCGCATTTTCATGCTTCACATTCCAATTTCGGTTTTAAGTATGTCAACACTGCGTTATAAAACCTCCCGAAGAATCTTCAAATTCCGAAAGGACTTTTTTTCATAAAAGCCCCGCACGTTTCAACAGTGCTTCCGGGTCCGGTTCCTGTCCCCGGAATTTTATATATAGTTCCATTGGGTCCAACGTGCCGCCTTGTGAAAGCACAAATCCTTTAAACCTATCGGCTACTTTTTTGTTGAAAATCCCTTCCTGTTTAAACAAGGCGAAAGCATCCGCATCCAAAACCTCGGCCCACTTGTAGCTGTAATATCCGGCTGAATATCCGCCCTGGAAAATATGCGAAAACGAAGTGCTCATACAATTTTCCTTTACGTCAGGATACAGTTGTGTATCCTCAAAAGCGGCAACTTCAAAAGCTTTTACATTACCCACTTTTGACGGGTCGCCTCCGTGCCAAGCCATATCCAGCATCCCGAAACTTAGCTGGCGCAGGGTTGCCATTCCTTCCAAAAACGTAGCGGAATCCTTTATCTTTTCAATGTATTCCATCGGTATCATCTCGCCCGTTTTGTAGTGGGTGGCGAATAGCTCCAAGGTTTCTTTTTCGTAACACCAATTCTCCAATATCTGGCTGGGCAATTCCACAAAATCCCAGTAAACACTGGTTCCGGAAAGGCTGGGGTAGGTGGTGTTGGCAAGCATGCCGTGCAAAGCGTGCCCGAATTCGTGGAAAAGCGTGGTCACTTCATTAAAGGTTAAAAGTGATGGCTTACTAGCGGTTGGCTTTGTAAAATTGCAAACGATGGAAATATGCGGCCTGTAATTAGTTTCTCCTTTTATTTGCTGCGGTTTATAGGAGGTCATCCAAGCGCCATTTCTCTTTCCGGCACGCGGATGGAAATCGGCGTAAAAGATTGCAACCAATTGGCCATCGTCATCTTTTACTTCATAAGTTTTTACGTCAACGTGGTATTTATCGATGTTTTCTACCTCCTCAAAATGAAGTCCAAATAATCTTTCCGCCACGATAAAAACACCATTGATTACGTTTTTCAATTCAAAATAAGGCTTCAGCTTTTCATCATCGAGGTTGAAAAGTTTCTGTTTCAATTTTTCGGAATAATACGCGCCGTCCCATTTTTCCAATCGGTCAATGCCATCAAATTCCTTTGCGAAAGCTGTCAATTCATCAAATTCCTTTTGTGCGGCTGGCTTTGCCTTTTCAAGCAATTCATTTAAAAATGATTTTACTTTTTCGGGTGTTTCAGCCATTCGTTCCTCAAGCACAAAATGCGCGTGACTGTCATAGCCCAACAAATTGGCACGTTTATGACGAAGCGTAGCAATCTGCAACACGTTTTGCTGATTGTCCAATTCGTCATTGTGAAACCCTTTTGCACCAAAGGCAATTGCCATTTTTTTGCGAAGTTCGCGATTGTCGGCGTAAGTTAAGAACGGAACGTAGCTTGGATAATCCAAAGTAAAAACCCAACCATCCTTACCTTTTTCTTCCGCGGTTTGGGCGGCGGCTTCAATCACACCTTCGGGCAGACCGGAAAGGTCTTTTTCATCGGTAATATGAAGTTCAAACTTGTTGGTTTCCGCCAAAACGTTTTCGCCAAAAGTGAGACTTAGCTTGGAAAGTTCGGCGTCAATTTTTCGTAATTCTGTTTTCTTTTCTTCGGTAAGGTTGGCGCCATTTCTTGAAAATGCCTTGTATTTTTTGTCGAGCAGCATTCGCTGTTCCTCTGAGAGTTGTAAGGTTTCCTTTAGATTGTAAACCGCTTTAATTTTTTCAAACAATTCTTGGTTCAACAAAATGTCATTGCTAAATTCGGTAAGCATCGGAGAGATTTCCTGTGCCAATTTCTGGATTTCATTATTGGTTTCGGCACTATTTAAATTAAAGAAAATACTGGTTGCCCGATCCAATTTATAACCGCAAAATTCCAAGGCTTCAACCGTGTTTTCAAAAGTAGGCACTTCAGAATTTACGTTTATAGCATCTATCTGGGCTTTCGTTTCTTCAATTAACTGCGTAATGGCAGGAAGAAAATGTTCGGTTTTTATTTGCGAAAACGGGGCTGTGTCGTAGGGTTGTAATAGGGGATTGTTATTCATAGTATTTTAAAATTCAATGTCTGGTCGAGCGCAGTCGAAACCTATTTCTCTAAAATAATTCTGGAAATTATGAACCTCTCGGCTGCGCTCGAGAGGTTATTTTTATTCTAATTTTGAAATCTTAGAGCCGTCCGCTGCGAACTTTTTCGGCGCCTTCTTTAACTTTTGTTTTAAGATTTTCTTTGTAGGCAATCATTCTATCCAAAACATTTTTATCAGAAGAACCGATAATTTGTGCAGCCAAAATACCCGCATTTTTCGCGCCATTCAACGCAACCGTTGCAACGGGAACCCCACCGGGCATTTGCAGAATGGATAGTACACTATCCCACCCGTCAATTGAATTGCTGGATTTTATGGGAACACCAATAACAGGCAATGGCGAAAGCGAGGCAATCATCCCAGGCAGGTGCGCTGCGCCGCCAGCTCCGGCAATTATTACGGAAATGCCGCGGGTATGTGCGTTCTTACCGTAATCAAAAAGTTTGTCGGGCGTTCGATGGGCGGAAACGATGTCCACTTCCACCTCAATATTGAATTCCTTTAAAATATCCACAGCTTCCTGCATCACAGGCAGGTCGCTGGTGCTTCCCATTATTATTCCTACTTTGCTCATAAATGCCAATTTTGAATTTGAGATTTGATTATTCAGTGATAACCTCAATAGTTTTCTTAACTTCCTCGGCTATCTTTCGCGCTTTATCGAGATCTTTATTTACTATAGTTACATGACCCATTTTTCTAAAGGGGCGAGTTTCCTTTTTACCGTAGATGTGGGGCGTAACGCCTTCCATCGCCAATATTTTTTCGATGTTTTTATAAACTACTTGTCCGGTGTGACCTTGGGCACCTACCAAGTTTACCATAATTCCGCCCGCTTTGCTGTCCGTATTGCCCAACGGTAAATCTAAGATCGCACGGATTTGCTGTTCAAATTGGTTCGTATAACTCGCCTCAATGCTGTAATGGCCACTGTTGTGCGGGCGGGGGGCTACTTCGTTTACCAATATTTCATCGTCATCGGTTTGGAACATTTCTACCGCCAAAAGGCCTACATGTTTAAAGGCTTCGGAAACTTTCGATGCAATTTCACGTGCTTTATGGGCTACATTTTCATCAATTCTCGCGGGACAGATAACATATTCCACTTGATTGGCCTCGGGATGGAATTCCATTTCAACCACGGGATAAGTTTTCACTTCTCCCAAAGGATTGCGGGCTACAATCACCGCCAATTCGTTTTTAAAGGGAACCAAATCCTCTGCAATACACGCTCCATCCGCCAATGGAATTAAATCCTCAGCAGCACGAATTATGCTCACGCCCTTGCCGTCATACCCTCCGGTACAACTTTTCCAAACGAAGGGAAAGCTTATTTCCTTTTGAAAAATGGCGTGGTTTAAACTATCCTTATTTTCAAAAACATTAAAAGCCGAAGTGGGGATTTGGTGTTTTTTATAAAACTGTTTCTGAATGCCCTTGTCTTGAATATTTCTTAGTGTAGCTGCGCTGGGATATACTTTTATGCCTTCTTCTTCCAGCTTTTCCAACGCCTCAATATTTACGCCTTCAATTTCAAAAGTAAGAATATCTACCTTTTTTCCGAAGCTATAAACAGTCTCAAAATCCATTAAATCCCCCTGCTCAAAATAGTCTGCGGCAATGCGGCAAGGCGCTTCAATGCTTGGGTCCAGAACGTGGGTTTTTATGTCCCATTTACGGGTTTCGTACAGCATCATTTTGCCCAATTGCCCGCCGCCTAAAATTCCGAGGGTGAAGTTGGTGGAGAAGTAGTTCATTTTTATCAGTTATGGGTTATCAGTTATCGGTTATCAGTTGTCGGTTATCGGTTATCAGTTATCGGTTATCAGTTCTCTGTTATCAGTTGCTGGTTATCAGTTATTAATTCTCCGTTGTTTATTTTCTTTTCCGCTGTCGTACGTTAGCTCCCTAATCGCTTTTCGCTAATCCCTTTTCGCTCATCACTCATCACTCATCACTCATCACTCATAACTCATAACTTCCTTCAACTGCAAATATAGTAAAATGATGGTGGTTGAATTCGTGAATGGGGCTTAACGGGTTGAACATTTATGCGCAAAATTAACAATCCGATAATCAACTTGAAATAGAGCTGAAAAATCCATTTGGGTATTTGATGGATGAAAAAAGTCGATGAACGATATTTGTAATAATATTCTTAGCGATTTCCAAATAAATCATAAAATTTTCGATGAAAGGCGATGATTTTTCTGACTGGCGTCCATATTTTGAAAATAAATTTTAATTTTGCCGTGAATTTTATTTCACCCCAAATGAAAAAAATCACCTACTATCTGCCTGAAAAAGGCCTTGTTGGCCTATTTTTTATTTTGCTGTTTTTTCTATCGTCCGCAACGGCTCAGGTGGGAATTGGAACGACCAGTCCCGCTACCGGAAGCGCCTTGCAGATAGACAGCACCACGGGTGCTCTTGTTCCCCCACGAATGACGAATGCCCAAATGAACGCAATCCCGAATCCATTGGAGGGTTCTATAGTTTATAACACGAATTTTTCTGCCTTATTTCTATATTCCTCCGGAACCTGGAATAACATTACGCGTCCCGATCTTCCTTCCATTGTTATGAGCAAGGATTGGGGCGAAAATAATGACAATAATTTAGTCCAGACCCACACCAATATCTATTACAAATTTCCCCTTACCCAAGAGGAGGTTCGTTCCAATGAGCCTAATTTTTTTGAGGTTATTGGCCCGGGCACCATTAAAATTAAAAGGAGTGGAAATTATATGATTACCGCTGGGTTCTCTGTAAATATGTTGCCAACTGGAGGCCACAAATATATTATTGGGGTTTATAACGGAAGTTCGCTAATTGGTTATTTGGTACGCGGAAATGTAGTGATGCAAAATGATGATGAATTCGGAACCAGTGGCGTAATGATGCTACCATTTGCGGCGAATCAGATTATTAGTCTGCAATACGTAATGAACAATGATGGTGTTCCATTGGATGCACGTTTCTTCAAGATTGGAATCGTTAAAATTTAGGTCGGTATGTTTTCTTATTTAAAAATTATCTTAGCCTTTCTCCTCTTTATCACTGTTTTGCCGCTTATTGCCCAACAAGGGGTGGGAATAAACACCACACAACTTGCTGAAGGCAGTGCACTACAAATTGATAGTGAAAGGGGGGCTTTAGTGATGCCGCGCGTAACCAGCGAACAAATGGAAGCTATTACAGATGTCTTGGACGGAGCAATTGTATATAATACTTCCAAAGAAAACTGGTATATACGCATTGATGGCGAATGGATGGCCTACACGTATAATGATACGCCATCCATAATTTTAAATAAGGAAAACGGCACGCTTCAGCAAACATTCACGCCGCTGCACATTCCGCTCAACAATACCCATGTGCTTCAAAATTCTCCGGGCTATTTTGAAATGGTTGAGATTGGGCTAGGGGTTCAAAATGGCACTGTACGCATTTTGCGCGACGGACTCTATTTGGTTACAGCGGGAATGTCCACTACCAATTTGCCCGTCGGTGCTAAAAAATACAAAGTTCTGTTATATGTAAATGGAGCACTAGCGTCCTATCTTACCAGCGGAAACGTAAATCTCAGTGTCAGCGATTGGTGGGGAACCAGCGGCAACTCTCCTGTTTTGCTCGAGGCAAATGATATTGTGGAAATAAAATACATTCTTGACGGCACGGGAACCATAAATGGTAAATTTTTCAATATCGGTATTTCGAAATTATAATTGGACGGGTTTTCCTTCCTTATTTTTCTTTCCTTTTTAGCGGCATTTTTTGCCATTTTGTTCGAGTGTTGTTCGAAGGTTGTTCGAACATTGTTCGAAGAATGGGGCGTTTATTCGAACAACCTTCGAACAAAGTACGAATTTGGTTCGAACAAAGCTTTCAGAAACTAACTCTCATTCCATATTGATATAATGGTGAATTTGTATCATTAAATTTTCTAATATATCTGAAATTGCTATAAGATGTTGTAAACCAAAACCGCTGGTTTATTTCTACATTTGGGAAATTGGAATGACTTTCATCTAAAATTCCCATTTCAATTATCCTTTTGGCGAAATGACAAAAAAGACACTCATTCTATTAGGGTTCATTGCCTTAAAATTCTTTTTGCAATTTTGGTTGTTGGGTGCCGAATATGAATTGCAACGCGATGAATATTTGCACCTCGAGCTGGACGATCATCTGGCGTGGGGCTATCTTTCCGTTCCGCCTTTTACTGCGTGGACTTCTTATTTAATCCAACTTCTGGGCAATTCGATTTTTTGGATTAAGTTTTTTCCCGCCCTATACGGCGCCCTTACAATTTTTGTGGTTTGGAAAGCGATAGCGGAGCTAAAGGGAAATCTCTTCGCCCTAATTTTAGGGGCATCTTGCGTTTTGTTTTCTGCGCTTTTGCGACTCAATATGCTGTATCAGCCCAATTCGTTTGATGTGCTTTGCTGGACAACCCTATATTTTGTTTTGATAAAATATATCAATTCGGAAAATTCAAAATGGCTGTTCATTGGCGCGGTGGTTTTCGCCTTGGGCTTTTTGAACAAATACAACATCGCTTTTCTTTTGATGGGATTGGTGCCCGCATTATTGCTTTCAAAGCATCGGAATCTTTTTCTAAAACCTCATTTGTATTGGGCCATAATACTAGGTTTTGTTCTTATCGCACCCAATATATTGTGGCAATACCAAAACAACTTTCCCGTAATCCATCATATGGAGGAATTGGCACAAACCCAATTGGTAAACGTAAACAGAGGGGATTTTCTGAAGGCACAATTGCTCTTTTTTCTGGGGGGCTTTTTTGTAATCTTCGCGGGATTATACGCCTTGCTTTTTTATAAACCATATAGGTCATATCGGTTTTTCTTTTATGCCCTCGGTTTTACAATAATCACCTTTCTCTATTTTCGGGCAAAGGATTATTATGCCATTGGGCTATACCCCATTTACATCGCCTTTGGTGCCGTATTTCTGGAAAATATTTTAGCCGAGGGTTGGAAAAAATATTTGCGGCCCGTGGCAATTGCCATTCCAATCCTGCTTTTTATTCCTATTTATAATGTTGCCTTTCCCAATAAAAGTCCGGAATATATAGTGCAGCATCCTGAAAAATATAGAAAACTGGGAATGCTGCGTTGGGAAGATGGGAAGGAACATTTGCTGCCCCAGGATTTTGCCGATATGTTGGGGTGGAAGGAATTGGCGCAGAAAGTGGACAGCGTTTATGCAAGCCTGCCGAACAAGACCCAAACCATTATAATATGTGATAATTATGGGCAGGCAGGAGCCATAAATTTCTACACCACCCAAAATACAAAGGCCGTTTCCTTTAATGCCGATTATGTCAATTGGATTGATTTGTCGAAAAAATATGAAAATCTAATCCGTGTAAAGGAAAAGGATGAAGACGATTCCGAACTTGAAAAAACGGCTCCCTATTTCCAAAAAGCAATGCGTGCGGCATCGGTCACGAATGAGTATGCCCGTGAATTTGGAACATCCATCGATGTTTTTATTGATGCGAAATTTGACATACGGGAACGTATTCAGAAGGAAATTGCCGCCGCCAAGAATTACAGGTGAGTTATAATTTTTTAGTTTTTAGTTGAGGTATGTTTAAGTCTATATTTTTCATATTGAAAAATATGATTATTAGTATTTAATATCCAATCAGCCTAAGATTGAAACCGTTAACTTTTGAATTTTTTATTTGTTTTAATATTTTTACGGTCCCGCAAATAAAAATATAATGGCAAAAACAGCAAACAAGACTTTATCTTCCGAACAGCGTGATTCGCTGTTGCAAGTATTACAAACCCGTTTTGAAAAAAACACTTCCCGCCACAAGGGCATTAAATGGGAAGATGTGGAAACAAAATTGAAAGCCAATCCCGATAAGCTTATATCGTTGGATGCCATGGAAGAAACCGGCGGCGAGCCTGATGTGGTTGGGCAGGACAAAAAAACGGGGGAATATCTTTTTTACGACTGCGCCGAAGAAAGTCCGAAAGGCAGAAGAAGCATTTGCTACGACCGCGCAGGTTGGGAATCCAGAAAGGAACACCGCCCTGACAATACCGCAATTGATATGGCGGAAGAAATGGGCATCGACCTTTTAACCGAAGAGGAATACCGAGAACTTCAAACACTCGGAAACTTCGACTCCAAAACCTCCAGCTGGCTAAAAACACCCGAGAGCATTCGCAAACTGGGCGGCGCTATTTTTGGAGACTACCGCTTCGGAAATGTTTTTGTGTATCACAACGGAGCGCAATCATATTACGCGGCAAGGGGGTTTCGGGGGGGTTTGAAAGTTTAATTGTTTAATTGTTGAACTGTTTAATTGTTGGAGTTTTGCTAATTGCCTACGGCCTACAGCCTACAGCCCAACCAATTCTCTTCCACTTATTTCAAGAACAATACATCTGCCTATATTGCGATGGAGACATTCCGGTTTTGTTCTTAAAAATTCGGTTAAAACTGGCCTTCGACTGAAATCCCGAATCCTGCGCTAAACCTAGCAACGAGTATTTTTTACTCTCATCCTCTTTTAATTTTTGCTGAACCTCATTCACCCGGTAATCATTTATGAGATTGTAAAAATTAATATGGAGGCTCTTGTTTAAAAACTCGGAGAGTTTTCTACTGCTAATGTCCATGGCTTCGGCTAAATCTGTCAGACTAAGATTTTCGTTCAAATATAGTTTTTCAACCTCCAACAATTCATTTAGCCGCATTTTTAATTCTGCCGATTCGGTTTCCGTAATTCCTGAAGGATTGAGTTTGGTAACAACATTTTTATCATCGGTAATTTTTTGAAGTGGTTCGTGAACAACAAAACCAGGCAGCATTAAATTTGTTTGAAATATTCCCTTATAACCCAAATAACAATAAAGCACTATAAATAAAAAGGCGATTATGGTACCAATATTCCACGGAATCATTGCGTAGTTAAGTTCATAAACGGAAAAAAGACTGTCCAATACTACAATAATAAATAAACCTACCAGTAAATTATGAAACCACGACAATCCGGTACGGCTTAAGGAGGAATAATTATCGAGTGAAGCGATACGGATGCGCTGTGTAAGTTTATAGGTAATAATAATATAAACTAGGAAATAAATGTTTTCCACCAAGTTGAGATAGTCTGCAATGGCTGCATAATTTTTCCCATAATCTGTTAGGGCAGGAGTGGCAATACTTATGGCAATCGGTAGGGATACGAAAAGCCAATTACAGAAAAATGGAATTAAGTGAAGCCATAATGCAGGTAGAATTTTACTTTTTGGAAGTATTAAAGCTTTCAAATAAAAATAAGTTACTGGGCCCAATAAATAGCCAGTACCATTTCCGAAGAAAAATGCCAATGCCCCCAAGTCGCCCAATCGATGGAGAAAAGCGTAATAATATAAAAGGAAGAAAAAGCTATTCGCAAAAAAAACAAAGAGAAGATTCTTTGAAAAATGGGTTCGTGCCTTAAACAAAAAAACCATTAACAGAAATAACAATGCCATTCCCGCAATTAAAATAAAATCTACGAACATTGCCCATTTTTCCACGGATGAAAAATAAGACAATGTTTGTAGATTTCCAATAGAATCGGGAGACGAGGAATTAATTTTTGATCAATTTTATTGTTTGGTGTCCAGCGATGTTCAAATAGTAAATTCCGGAACTAAGCGTTTCCATATTGACTTGCGCGGCATTGTCAAAAGATCCGGAAAGCACGATTCTTCCAAGTGCATCATAAACTAAATATGATTTTCCCAACATATTTTGAGTATTCCCAACATATACCACAGATCCAACGGGATTGGGAAAGACAGTAATTTTTTCATAATCGTTTGACGGCACTCCCAGCGTAGTGGCGGCCATTTTAATGATGTAGTTGTCCCTAAAATCAAGGGCGGTTGCTTCCAAAGTCTCACCTTCCAATGGATTAATATCAACGGTGGTTTCAAAATGTCCTGAAAGATAAACAAAGCCCTGCCCATCAATGCCTATTGTGTGGGCATCCAAGAAGTTGGCGCCTCCAAAGGTGAAAGCATTAATGAAATTTCCATCCGTATCCAAGGCCCATATATAGGCGTCAGTGGCATTAGCCGTTTGTTTGTTTAAATTGAAGGTAGCACTTGAATCTGGGTCGAAATCGGCGGTAGCGGCAAAGTACCCGGTGGTAAATACGTGTCCCGCTGCATCAACGGTCACGTCATATCCAAAAACCGCCTCATTACTTTCAATGGATTTCGCCCATTCCAGTATTCCCATAGGGTTTATTTTCATTGCAAACGCATTGTAGGCAAGCTCCGAGGTTAATATGTAATCTGTATTGGCCGCATCAAAGCTAAAATTTACGGTCCCTCCAAAATGCCCGGTTAAATAAATATTATCATTTGCGTCCACGGCGATTGCTCTTACTTCAGCAAGTCCATCGTGGGTGGCGCCCGCAGATACAAGTTCCCCAGTATTGTTTATGTGTAATAAATAGCTTGAAAAACCTTCCGTGCTGCTCGTTAAATTAAATTCCTCGGAATTTCGAGGGTCAAAATCGGAAGTTCCTTCAAAATAGCCTGTTATGTAAAGATGGCCTGCACTGTTTACTTTCATATCCAAGGCCAAATCCAAATCGGGTCCGCCATAACGTTGCGCCGAGATAAACGTACCATCTTGGTCCAGATTCAACAAAAAAGTATCGCTTGCACCTTCGCTTGTTAAAATAAATTCATCCGGTCCAGGATTGAAATCGGCCGGTTCATAGAAATATCCAATTACTGTTACAATGCCTGTTGGGCTCACTGCAATTGCGGTTGACTCTTCATAATCCGTTCCGCCCACACTTTTTGCCCATAAAAATTCGCCATCGGCATTGAGCTTCAAGATAAAGATATCACCGCCGCCAAGACTTGTGAGTATTGTTTCCCCAACACCTGGGTCAAAATCCGCGGTGCCATCATAATAACCAGTAACGTAAACATTTCCATCAGCATCTGTAGTGATTCCCACGCCATATTCAAAGGATTCGCTGCCAATGTTGATTGCCCATTCATAATTGCCAGCGCTGTTGGTTTTTAAAACAAATAGATCATAAAGGCCATTGGAGATAAGATTGGCTTCCGCAGCGGAAATATCAAAATCGGCAACATCGGTAAAGTAACCGGTGGTATATGTATTTCCGGAGGCATCGGTATGCATATCGCGCACTACATCTTCCCCAAACCCGCCAAAAGTGCCACCCCATTGAAAGGATTGCGCTGTAAGACAAAAGGAAAATAGAAATAGAAATAAGGAAAAGTAACTAGTAAAATTTTTCATTGGTATTTATTTTTAGAATTTAGAAAGGATTTAAGTCAAAACAAAGCTGTCTCAGTCGCAAAAATAAGTAGTAAATAAGATAAAAAAGACTTACTGGAAGCAGTAAGACCTATGAAAACTGAAAAGTTTTAGCTTGAAATTTAAAGGTTTAGGGGCTTATAAGATTAGAAATATATAGCTTACGGCTTACGGCTTACAACTTACAGCTAACAGCTTACAGCTTATAGCTTACAGCTTACAGCTAACAGCTTACAGCTTACAGCCTAAATCCTAAAAACCCAAGTAACAATAACCCCTTTCCCATCATTCAAGACCACTGCAGATAATTGCTTTTCTTCCTCAACCTTAAAATTAAATGGTGGCTCAAAAATATTCACCCCACTTTGTTTTTTCATTCTATTTCCCTGTCCGGAAATAATATCTTTATTGGGAATAAAACTTCCTTCGGGGATGTGTTCCGTTATGATTATATATTTATAATTGCTCAACTTTTTTAAGATGCTTTGTATTTCTGCATTTGATAGATGTTGGAGCACCTGCCGAAGTATGGCGCAATCCGCGGATGGCAAATCGTCCATTGCGATGTCCAAACACTGGAATTCTAAATTGGGTGCTTTAAATTTTTCTTTGTTATGGGCTATCAGGCTTGGCACTATATCTACTGCAACATATTCTGCAGCAGAAGTTACCAATGCGTTGCCAACATTAAAATCGCCACAGCCTAAATCGCATACCGTAATCTTATTTTTAAACGAAGTTAAAAATGCTGTTACTTCGGTTAGGTATGGATTTACTATTGCTGCACGGTGCGATCCCTCCCCTGAATAGAAATCAGTTTGGTTGCCGCCCCAAAGTTTCTTTTCATAAACCTGCTCCATGGCAGCCTTGGTGGGCCAGGGGGTTTTTGCGTTTTTGGGTTTGTTTTGGTTTTTGGGCACGGTGATGGGTATGGTTTTTCAAAGGTATTAAAAGCACATAGGTTGTGAATAGATGAATCTATGAAAGGTTCACTTATCTTTCTAACCGGTTACAGTTTGATTTGTTACGTTGTTCTTCGGGAGTTTTTTGGGTGTTGTTCGAGTGTTGTTCGGGAAATGCGTGTTTTTTGCTAAGAATGCCCTAAGGATTGTGGGAGGACTGTGAGGGAATCCATAAAAAACTGAAACTCGGAACATTCAGAGGATTACGAAAATTAAACCCAAACTCGGGACAACCCTGCCTTAGACCTTAAGGAGACCTTAAGGAGCACCTTGGTGGACCCTAATAAGGATATTTGAGGAAATGTTATTCTTGAATAGAAATCAGTTTGGTTGCCAGCCATGGCTTATTTCTATGAACCTGCTCCATATTGGTTTTAGATCGACTAAAATTTCTTTTTCATATAAAATCAGTATCTTAGACAGTAGAAAACCAGAATGTTATCTTCAACATCTCATAGACCGGAAACAAAATAGTAAAGCCAAGAATGAAACCAGCTTTTAAAATAATAACAATAATTCCAATACTTATATTGCTTAGTTATTTTACGTTGAATTGGAGTAATCCAAACGTTCGTGGTTTAAGCTTCAAAAGGGCTGGAACCGATTTCACTAAATCATTTAACCCAGAACGAATTAAAATGAATCTTCCCATAATTCCAGAGAACTGGACTAACTTATGTCCTTTGCAATGTAAAATTCAAACATGGGAAAACCCTATTTTAACTTTACCTTCCCATTCCGAAAAAATTGTCATCGCAACTTATGAAACTGCGGAACTTGAAAGTGAAACTGATAAATACATTTTAAAGAAAATTGGAGAAAACTATTATCAGGTAGTAATTGAATTTTCAAAAATTAAAAATAAATGGTACTGTACTTTGAGAGAAACTTCGCCAAAACCAAATGAAGCGAATCGCACATATTTAACAAAAACTGATGATGGAAAGATTATTGAGGAAATGACTCTTGAACAGGCAACAGATACGCTAAGAAAATACGGAATTGAAAGATTGAATTACTGATGCTCCTTTCTATTTAATACTTTTATTTTCAGCACCTATCATTTGCTCCACAGCGACTTTCCAAAAAATAACAAATTCACCTACTCACCTATTCACAAAAGCTCAGCCTAAAGCCTACGACCTACAGCTTACAGCCTACAGCCTAAAGCCTACAGCCCTATTGCCCATTAAAAATTAAAAGTTATATTTGGTATTCTCCCCTAATTAATAACATTAAAGGTTTCTTTAATGGGTATAAAATATTTATAAAATCCCTAAACATGAAATTAGAAAAGATTCTTGCTAATTTAAATTCTTTCGAAAAAAACTCATTCCTTAAAATCATCGATGGAATTCTAGCAAATGATCCACAAAATATTAAAGAAATTGAAAAGATTTTAAGCGACTCCAGCAAGGATTTAAAGAATATGGATAACATCAATGTTGTCAGGGTCTTTAATTTGGTTCAAGATGAATTTTCGCAATGCATTGTAGAAGAATTTGTAAACACTACATCACAATTGGATATTTTATCTGATATAATTACAAAGGATGGTAACTCTATAATGAAACAAGATTGGTTTGCACGCCTTTATGAAAAGGAGTTAAGCAAACTAGATAAAAAACTCAAAGATTTTAAAAAGACAATTGAAAGTGGAAAAGGAGATGTTTCCGAACAAAGATTTCGTGATTATAAAATCTATCGATCTTGTTTGTCCACAGCTTATAACAACGATAAGGATAATAATCAAGAACGTAAAATAACAACTGATGAATTATCAATAATATTAACTCTTTCCCAACAGCTGGAACTGTCACAAGAGGAGATTAAGCTTATCAATTATTTGATTATTCCTATTCAAAAACAAGACATAGATATGGTAATAAATGACCTGAAAATAATGGGTGTTATTTTTTACTCTAAAAAGACCAGCACTATTTATGTTGCGGATGAAGTAATTCGAATATTAAGAAAGATAAGAGGCAAGGAGGTTGCTGATAAATTCTTTAGACGCGTACTTCGTTTATTACGCGAACCTCAAATTAATGCTATTTGTAGAAAGCATCAAATTGACTGGCGTTTACCGGTAGATGAAAAAATTAAAGCCATTATTCGTGACGGCATTAAATTTTCAAATGTCCTTACGGAAGATGTGCATAAAGATGGAACGAATGTCACCGATAAGAAAAAATTTATTAATGAATTATGTGATAAAGGATTAAATATAACGCCCGCCATAAAGGGAACCTTGATAGATGAAAAAGTAAATAACCTTATAAAATACTTTGATGAAATAGAAAGAGATGAAAAAGTAGGTATTTCCATCGATGGCTATGAAAAACTTTTAATTGAATTAGGGGAAGTGCTAAAAACACTAAATGAAAGGCTGCGTATTGAATTTGAATTGCAGGATGAGAAGGTTCTAAAAAGCAATTACCTTTTGGATTACAATATAAAACCCAGAGATGTTTTGGAAATAGTTACGGGAAAAGAGCTTGAGGAATTTTGCAAAATAAAAGGCATCAAAACACGAGGCGATATTATTCAAAATATTCTCGAAAATTATAAAGATGCCGAGAATTTATATTTGGAAAACTATGAAAATATCGGTTTCAGAAATTTTAATCTTTTAAAAGAAAATGGAATAACAATTAAGGAAGCTAATTTAGGAGTTAAGTTTGAAGAACTTACCAAAACAATATTTGAACAATTGGGCTTTAATGTTGATGAACCTTTGCGAAAGAAATTAAATACCACAAAGGATAAGGCTGATATAATCCTAAATATTGGAAACAATGAATTGATTATTGTTGAATGCAAAACCTTAAAGGAAAGCGGTTATAATAAATTCAGTTCCGTTTCACGACAGCTGAAGGCTTACAGTAAATGTGTGGAGAATACAGATTATAAAGTGATAAAATCCTTACTCATTTCTCCAGATTTTTCTGATGAATTTATAAAAGATTGCGGATTGGAGTACGAATTGAATCTCTCTTTGATTACTGCATCTTCATTGGTTAAAATATTAGAAGGATTTAAGAATTCTAAACACAAACAATTCCCACATAACTTGTTGATGCGCGATGTTTTGATACAAGAGGATAGGGTTTTGAAAGCTATTGGAAAATAAAAACTGGGGATAGAAAGTATGGGAATCTAGTTCCTTGCTTTTTGGGTTTTGAATTTTATTACATTTAAAATATTAAAAATAACAATGCTAGTATAATTGGAATAAATACTATATAGTATATATCCGCAAGTTGGCAGTAATTTAAGGCGTCCTCATTAAAATTATGTAATTATGAAAAGAATTCGTCAAGTTCTAAAAGATTTGAATGTAAGTTTAGAAAGAGCCCAAGAATTTATTTACGACACAACGGGAGAAAATTTAGGCGATGCAAATTCAAAAATTACTCAAGAAATAATCGATTTACTTACAGAAAAATTTCAGGTAGATAAATTGAAAAAAAGTGCTTCAGATAAAATAAGGGAAGAAAAAAAGTTATTATTGGAAGCAAATAGATTAGCTACAATTAAGGACATTGAGAATGCCAGAAATGGATATAATACTACTACATTTAAATTAAATTATTTCTTTCAGAAATTCCATCTAATTAAATCAAGGTCTAACGATGAATGGATTGAAAACTCGAAAGAGGTTGTTATTGATGCTTTTGAGAAGATGATTGATATACATAAGGACAAAAGACTTCCAAAAGGTTATAAACCTGAAATGACACCATATTTAGACGAATTATTTGAAAATTATTCAATTATTAAAAAAGCTTTTCACGTCACCAAAAGTCTTAAAAGCGAGTTTTCAGATAGAACAAATAGAAGAACTGAAATTGAAAACGAAAATTTTACTTGGGGTGGTTTAAGTGGCGAAGAAGCATATATTGGATATTGGAATACAGAATGATAATTTATGGATATAAATTTTAAAGAAATATTTTCCTATTTGGAGACCCAAAATGTTTTTTCAACTTCAATAATTGAATGGTGGCTTTTAAAATATTCGGATTTTTATAAACAAACCTATGGCTTTGTTTATAGCCAACATCTTTTCAAAATGGACGATGGTTCAACTGTCCGACTTCCACCATTTGGAAAACCGACCGACGAAGAAAAATTTATTGATTTATATCAGGCTCTCGATACAATTTCGGAATTGCACAGAAACGAAAAGTATTTTGACCTACAAATGGTCGAATATCATAAAATCAAAGATTCTCAATCTGACTTAAAAAATTGGGTTGCGGCAAACGAAAATTTTGGTTCTGAAAAATATGTTTGTTTTTTGATTGATTACTTGGACTATGATGAGAATAATAAAGAAGAACATTTAAAAATATTTCTTCTTGAATCAACTGACCTTGAAATTTATATTGACCGACAAGATTTTAAGAATACAATAGACTTTCTCGAAACCTTTAACGAACTTTATTGGGTTCAAGAAATTTTACCTGAAAACCTGAACAAAACGAAAATAGAAATGTAGGAAAAAAACTACTGCCAACAATGGCTATAAGTAATTGCTTGTTCTCGTCTATTTCTGAAAATCCTGGCGGATTTTCAGTTTGGTGTGTACTTGCAAAGTTTCGTGTTAACCCACGCAACTACTCCTAGCCGAGACCGTTAGCTAAAATCACAAAACAAAAATCCCGCTAACTCGAGGGTCCCACTCATGATTCTCAAACCAAATTGCCATTCCCCAATTAAAAACTATATTTGATATTGCCGCCAATTAAAAAGTTCATCCATAAAGCTTTCAATGCTGTGCGGGTTTAAAAACTAACCAAAACCTATTAATCTATGTTCTTCGCTAAAGGAAAATCAAAACTTCAAAAAACAAACTATTGCTATCTTTTAATTGGAGTGCTGTTAGCAACCCAAAGCTGTAAATCGCCAAGTGAGCAAACTTCCTCACAAGCAGATTTACCTGCGGAAGAAACATATACCGTAATTATCGCGGGGGTAAAGGTTGGGCATTTAAACGTTAGCCGTTCTGGCGATACGGTTGTTACCGATTACGACTATAAAGACAATGGCAGAGGCCCAACGATTAAGGAAACCATTGTGCTCAATAACAAAGGTTTCCCCGTGCAATGGGATATTGCCGGCAATACTACTTTTGGCAACGACATAAAAGAAAGTTATAAACTGGATGGGCAGCAAGCAACTTGGACGGATGCCACGGGAGAAGGTTCGGCAAAAATGGAGCGGCCTTCCTTTTATGTAAATCAATCCGGCAGCCCGTATTCCTTGCTTATGCAGGCTCGCGTGTTGCTGAATTCAAAAGATATGAGTGTTGAAGCGTTGCCAGCGGGGCGGTTACAGCTTGCGGAATTGGAGGCCCTTACAGCAACTTCAGACGCTGGCCCAGTGAATTTGAAAAGCTATGCTTTATCTGGATTGGATCTAAACCCTTCCTATTTTGTTTTGGATGAAAAGAAGCAGTTTTTTGCGCTAATCACGCCGCGGGTTGTCATCATTCGCTCCGGTTTTGAGAACGAGGAAAAGGCAATGCGCCTGCTTGCGGAAAAATATTCGGCAGAGCGATATGAAGATTTGCAAAAGAAATTTGCGCATAAATACAACAAGAATATCCGCATTCGCAATGTGAAAATATTCGATCCAAAAACGTTGGCGCTGACCGATTTAGCTTCGGTATTGATAAGCGACGATAAGATAGTAAGCATTGATGCGGCTGACGTGACTGCTGGCGAAAATGAAATGAAAATAGATGGCGCTGGCGGAACTTTGGTGGCGGGACTTTATGATATGCACGGACATATGGGCGCGAATTCTGCGCTTTTGAATGTTGCCGCTGGAGTTACTTCGGTGCGCGATATGGGCAATAACAATGATGTGTTGGACAGTCTTATCCACAAAATAGAATCGGGCGTTCTTGCCGGGCCACGCATTACCCGATTGGGTTTTATTGAAGGGAAAAGTCCGTTTAACAGTAACAATGGAATACTTGTAACGAGCGAGGAAGAAGCACTTGCGGCAGTTCAAACTTATGCCGATATGGGATTTCACGGAGTAAAACTGTACAATAGTATGACCGGGGCCTGGGCTCCCGCAATCGTTAAAAAAGCTCACGGATTGAATATGACCGTTATGGGTCACGTTCCTGCTTTTTCCAATGCGGACGATATGCTTATGGCTGGTTTTGACGAAATGACCCACATCAATCAAACGATGTTGGGATGGGTTTTGGAGCCAGGGGAAGACACCCGAACTTTATTGCGATTAACGGCATTACAGCGTTTGCCTGAATTGGATTTAAACAGCGCACCAGTTCAAAAAACCTTGGATTTAATGGTGAAAAATAAAGTAGCAATGGACCCAACCTTGGCAATCCACGAGTTGTTATTGCTTTCGCGGAACGGGGAAACGCAGGCAGGAGTTTTGGATTACATCGAAAATATGCCCCCCAGCGAACAGCGCGATGCAAAAATGGCCATGGCGAGCATCGCAAATGAAACCGAAGATAAAGCCTACCGGGGCGCGTATAATAAAATTGTGGAAGCCTTAAAAATGATGACGGAACGCGGCATTTTAATTGTGCCCGGCACCGATTTGGGCGGCGCACTTACGCTACACAGGGAATTGGAACTTTACCAACAATTGGGATACACCCCAGCGGAATTATTAAAATTGGGCAGCTATGATATGGCGCAATATCTTGGGCAAAAGGACCGAGGTACTATTGAAGTAGGAATGCTTGCCGATTTCTTTTTAGTTCCAGGCGATCCAACGAAAGATTTAAAGGCAATCAAAAAGATTTCAATAGTTTCCCGCGGCGGGGTTATTTATTTTCCGAGTGAAATATATCCTGAGTTTGGGATTAAGCCATTTATGGAAAAGCCTGGGGTTAAAGAGAAATAAATAGTATTTTAAACTTAGTAAAAAGCTAAAAAATGAAACTTTACACTTCACTTCCGAAAGGACTAAAACCTTTTTACGATATAGAGCTCGAAAATTACCGAAAGGAATTCTCTAGCGGAAATTTAAAAAAGGCTTGGAATCATTTGGAAAGAGCGCATATACTCGGTCAAAATTATCCATACGCCCACACCTTTGTGCATTGGAAAATGTTGCAATTTGGGTTTAAGATTAAAAGTGGAAAGGAAATCCTCGGACAAATTCCGCGCTTGATTTTTGGTGGTATTAAATCCTTTGTTGGGAAAATTCCTGTCGGCAATCCTGGCGGCGCCAATGTTCCCCCTTTAAAATCCTTTCCGATAGAAAAAGAGTTGCAAGATATTTTTAAAAAAGCGGGAGTTAGGGCTAACCAAGTTTGAGACCTACCAAGTAAAACATAACTGCTATTTTAAAATCTAAATCATTTGTTGCTTATCAAAATACCTTTTAAGCATCGGGATCTGCACGCAAAGCATCAACGCCAACAACAAAAAGGCATACACGGTAATTTTTGAAACCGTGAAAGCGGAAACTTCTTTAGAAATAGGGTTGTTTTCCATAAAATCTAACGATAGGGCTGGCAAGTTTAAGGGTGCAGGTTGAAGCAAAAACCAAAGATATGCAGTGATGCCAAAAATGCCTACTCCAATAGCAACCCAAATATATTTTGGAATTAATGGACGGTAAACTATCGCTGAGGTGCGATGCGATGCGATTAATGCTGCCATTACATTATCTGTAAACTGGAGGGAAGGCTTTTCCAATGTTGACTTTTGCATCGCTTTTGCAATCAACTGTTCCAATTCCTTAGTTTCGTGCTCTTTCATAGCTTTGAATTATTTCGGGTTCCAACTTTTGTTTTAGAATGGTTGCAAGTCTTTTTCTGGCTCGGTGAATGTTCACCTTTACAGTATTGGGGGCAATATCCACAATTTTTGAAATCTCTTCCAAAGATAATTCATCAAAATAGAATAGCGTTAGCAAAAAACTATCCTTGCCCGATAATTGGTGCAAACAGCTCTGTATGGTTTGTTGCTGCTCTGCGGTTTCCAAAGCTTCCAAAGCATTTTCAACACTTTTAAGTTGGTTTGCTCCAAAACTATCTTCTATGGAAACTTCAACATAGCGGTTTTTGCACTTTTTCAATCTGTCCAAACAGCTGTTATAACCTACTTTATAGATCCAAGTGGACAGTTTGGATTCGCCCTTAAATTTCGGCAAGGCCTTGAAAATCTTTATAAAGGTGTCCTGCGAAACTTCCTCTGCCTCTTCGCGGTTTTTCAGCATTCGTATGGCCAGCGTAAACACCAAATCCTTATACCGGTCAATCAGCAAGGCAAATGCTTGGTGGTTTCCCCCAATTATTTCTTGGATGAGGTGCTTTTCCTGGTCAGTGGTCATTTGATGATTGGACGACGGATAGTACAGGTAGGTTACATCTTCCTCAAAAATAAATATTTGGAGCATGGTGTAACCTAAAAAGAAAAGCCGTCGTCATACCCTATGAACGCATTAAAAAAAATCAATCAATCACTTTAAAAACGAACAATCATGGGAGCAGAATTTATTGTTATGCCGCTATTAATCGCAGCCGTCTTCGGAATCTTTTACCTTCATTATTCCACCCGTAATAAAGAGCGAATGGCCCTTATTGAGAAAGGAGCCGATGCCAGTATTTTTGTAAAGGGAAAAATGCGCACCGCCCCAATATGGAAAATACTCATTTTAAACTTGGCACTTATTTTAATTGGAATAGGGGTGGGCATTTTTATCGCATCATTATTACACTACAATATGGGCGTGGAAGAAGATGTAGCTTATCCCGGAACCATTTTCTTAATGTCAGGTATAGCCTTATTCGTTGGCTTTAATATGACCAAAAATTTAGACAATGATTAGGTAGATCCGTTGCTATCGCTACTTAATGTTGGTAAGCGTATCCTTGAAAAATGATGCGCTTTACCTTTTTAAAACCAACCCCTAATTTTCAAGGGTGAACCACCAAAAATGAATATTAATAAGCTATCACGAATTATGAAAACAATAAAACACTCAACCCAACTTAGAGTAATTGCATTCTCTTTTATCTTTTTGTTGAGCACAATTGCTGCCATTTCACAAAACAAAACAAAGCAAATTGACGCGCTTTTGAATAAATATGCCGAATACGGTCAGTTTAATGGCTCCGCTCTCATCGTCCAGCAGGAAAAGGTAATCTATAAAAACGGTTTGGGTATGGCAAATATGGAGTGGGATATGCCCAACGCGCCCGATACCAAACATCGCTTGGGAAGTATAACAAAACAATTCACCGCCATGCTTATTATGCAATTGGTGGCTGAAGGAAAACTGGATTTGCAGGCCCCGATTTCCAACTATTTGCCGGATTATTCCAAAGTTAATGGCGGCAAAATCAACATCCATCAATTATTGACACATACTTCGGGAACGCCTAATTATACTTCCTTTCCCAACTATTTCGATGAAATGAGCCGCAATCCCTATACCCCGACCGAAATGCTGAAAATATTTGCAGATTCAACCCTAAACTTTATTCCCGGTCAGCGGTTTGAGTATAGCAATTCCGGGTATGTGCTATTGGGCGCAATTGTTGAAAAAATTTCGGGAAAGACTTATGAACAGGTTTTGCAGGAGAGAATCTTTAATCCATTGAACATGACCAACACAGGTTTCGACCACCACGGCAGCATCCTTAAAAAACGCGCTTCAGGTTATGAAATGAAAGCAGGCAAGCTGGAAAATTCGCCCTATCTCGATATGTCCACTCCCTATTCCGCCGGTTCGCTATATTCCACTGTGGAAGATCTTTTTATTTGGGATCAGGCCCTGTACACACAGAAATTGCTTCCCAAGAAATATATGGAAATGATATTTACCAAACACATTCCGGATGGGGATGAATTTTACGGCTATGGCTGGAACATTGCCAAACTTCCTGCGGGAAACACCACAGATAGTATTCCGGTTTTCATTCACGGCGGCGGCATAAATGGTTTCAATACCGTTATTGTCCGTTTTCCCGAAGACAAATCCACAATTATTTTGCTGAACAATACCGGCAGGGGGCCTTTATATAAAATAGCGGTCGCCATCAACGGAATTTTGCGCGGCACTACTTACGAACAACCAAAACAATCATTGGCTACCACCGTTTATTCCGAAATTATTGAAAAGGACTTAAAGTCGGGCCTAGCTTTTTATGAAAAGAATAAAGACTCAAATCAATTTTTTCTCAGTGAAAACGAAATGAATCGTAGCGGTTATAATCTCCTGCAAGCGGGAAAAATAACAGAGGCGGAAGCAATTTTCAAACTAAACACTGAAGCATTTCCAAAATCGTATAATGTGTACGATAGTTATGGGGAGGCCTTAATGGCACAGGGAAAAACGGAAATGGCGATTGCCAATTATAAAAAATCAATTGAATTGAATCCAGCCAACCAACACGGCATCGATATGCTGAAAAAATTGGGCGTGGCACCGGCAGAAATGGTAAAGGATGCAATTGTTCCGGAAGCTATTTTGGCAAGCTATACGGGCAATTATGAATTGAAACCCGGCTTCGTACTTACTGTTTCCCTAAACGGTAACCAGTTAACCGCGCAAGCTACCGGCCAACCTCCATTTGAGATATTTCCCAAATCGGACACAGAGTTTTATGTGAAAGTGGTGCCCGCACAAATAACTTTTAATAAAAACAAATCCGGAGTCGTGGAAAGTCTGACCCTCTTTCAAGGGGGACAAGAGATTGTCGGGAAAAGAATTTAAATTATCCAAACCTTGAAATTCTTGAATTTATTTTATAATTGACTCCGAATCACTACCTTAGTGCATACTGGACAGAGCATTATGAAATCCTTACAACTGTATTTTTCAGTATTAATTTTAAGTAGCCTGACGCTTTTTAGTAGTTGTCAGGCTACACTCGCACCAGCCTACGACCAAGCTATTGTCGAAAAAGTCACCGCAAGCAGCGATCTGGCAATGCGGTTTTTTGCTGAAGTTGACGGCGGGACATCCAATGAAAATTTTGCGGATCGCGAACCTATTTATAATATATTGATCGGCTCGTTTGAATCATTAAAACTACAGGCAAAGGCCCGTCCGGTGCCGGATAATGTGGCGATCGATAAAATAAACGCACTACTGCAAGCAAAAGGAAACAGTGCCGTAACGGGGGAATATCCCAGCGCTTTCGCCTTTGACCAAATAGCCGCCACCTTCAAAAAAATGAAGGAAACAGATAGGGAAAGAGGAATAAAACCGCTGGCTCTAGAAGCTTTTAAAGGCCAAGTCGAGATTTATCTGGACCAAGCAATAACATATGAAAGTTTTTTAAAACGATAGAATTATCGCTGAAGATGTAACATCAATAGTGAAAGGCATAAAGGATATTGCTTCGGGTATCTTGGAAAAGGACATTGCCGTTGTCCGTGGCTTTAGCGAACGGCAGGTGGAGGCCATTGCCAAACAAACGGTCATCATTCAAAAGGGAATAGCCAATGGCGATATTGATGAGGATTTGCGAGAGTTTTTTCTCGATGGTCTAGAAGCCATGGCTCTGAATTTTGTAAATACCCTAAAAGGCATTATGATGGTTACTCTCGAAAAACTGTGGAATGCCTTGGTCAATTTTCTGTATAAAGCTGTTGGGGTAGTGGTTTAAAAAAACATCCTCTAAATTTTGTTATGCAAGGTCAGGGCACCGGTTTCAATTTACCAACCTGAATTAACAACTCCCAAATCCTCGGTTCCCCAATTATAATTTCGTAATTTTACCGCTTCATTTTTTTCATTAAAATTCAAACATGACTAATATAATTCTCTTTGGCCCTCCCGGAGCGGGAAAAGGTACGCAAGCTAATTTTTTAAAGGAAAAATATAATTTGGTCCACATTTCCACCGGCGATGTTTTTCGATACAATATCAAAAATGAAACAGATTTGGGTAATCTCGCCAAATCATTCATGGCAAAGGGAAAATTGGTTCCAGATGAAATAACCATCGATATGCTGAGCAATGAGGTGGACAAAAATCCAAACGCCAACGGATTTATTTTTGATGGTTTTCCGCGTACCGAGGCACAGGCAGAAGCGCTCGGGCATTTAATGGACGACAAGGATACGCAAATTGATGCAATGGTTGCCCTGGAAGTTGATGATGAAATATTGGTGAAGCGACTTTTAAAAAGAGGTGAAACCAGTGGAAGACCAGACGACGCCGATGAAAACATAATCAGAAATCGCATAAAGGTGTATTATGACGAAACCGCAATCCTGAAAGGCTATTACGAAAAAAAGAATAAATATTACGGCGTCAACGGCGTCGGGAGTATTGAGGAGATTACGGAGCGTTTGAGTGAAGTGATTGATTCTTTGTAAATTGTTTATCGTTTAATTGTTGAACTACTTGAAAGTCTTTCCCGAAGGTTAAATTTGATCAATGAGGATGCGTATCAAAAAATTCGTGAACATATTTCAATGATTTCAAATAAAATCAATGCCTTAAGAAATGCGCAATTAAAGAAGTAAACCAACCAATTTAACAATTCAACATTTACACAATTCAACAAACAAATAATGACTGAAGGCAATTTTGTAGATTACGTAAAAGTACACGTCACTTCCGGCAAAGGCGGGCAGGGCAGCAAACATATGCGGCGGGAAAAATATATTCCCAAGGGCGGTCCCGATGGCGGCGATGGTGGCCGAGGTGGGCACGTTATTATTAAGGCCAACAAAAACCTTTGGACGCTTTATCATTTAAAATTCAAAAGACATTTCAAGGCCGAACACGGTGAGCACGGCAGCAAGCAAACAAGTACGGGCGCTGATGGTGCCGATGTGTATATTGAAGTGCCGTTAGGCACAGTGGTCCGCGATAAGGAAACCGAGGAAATCCTATTTGAACTTACCGAAGATGGCGAGGAGCAAATTATAGCCAAAGGCGGCCGCGGCGGATTGGGAAATGCCCATTTCAAAACTGCGACAAACCAAACTCCTCGTTATTCGCAACCGGGAGAGGAAGGGATTGAGGCCGATATTATTCTCGAACTGAAAATTCTTGCCGATGTAGGTTTGGTAGGATTTCCGAATGCCGGTAAATCTACACTGCTTTCCGTAATTACCGCAGCAAAACCCAAGATTGCCAATTATGAATTCACCACTCTGAAACCAAACTTGGGCATTGTGAATTACCGCGATTATAAAACTTTTGTAGTTGCGGACATTCCCGGAATTATAGAAGGTGCCGCAGAAGGGAAAGGAATTGGGCACCGTTTTCTTCGCCATATTGAACGAAACTCTACTTTATTATTTTTAGTACCCGCCGATGCGCCGGATATTAAAGAACAGTACGATATTTTGGTGGATGAATTGCGTCGGTACAATCCACAGCTTTTGGACAAGGAACGTTTGGTGGCCATCAGTAAAAGCGATATGCTAGACGACGAGTTAAAGGCTGAAATGAAAAAGATTCTCGACAAGCAATTTAAGGGGATTCCGTATTTGTTTATTTCTTCTGTAGCGCAACAAGGGTTGACGGAATTGAAGGATAAACTTTGGGCGATTTTGAATTAGTTATTGGTTGCCGCTTGGCAGTTGTATGTTATACATTTAAAAACTTTCAATTAATTTTTGTATGTCGTTTTTTTTCTATTCTTACAGTTATTAATAAAGATGTTATGAAAAAAGGATTACTCCTAGTATTGCTATTTGTTTCCTTTGTTGGCTCTGGGCAGTGTCCAACGGATGATTTTTATATAGCTACACAAAGTGAAATTGATGCGTTTGCTTCAAACTACCCCAATTGTACCAATTTGACATACTCTTTGAATATACGCGGTAATGATATTGTTAACCTGCAAGGTCTATCACAAATAGAAGATGTGGGGGGAGGTTTAATAATAGATCTCACTAATATTGAGAATTTGCAGGGCCTGGAAAATATTCACAATTTGAGTAGCAGCCTTATAATAACTTCAAATTATGCTTTGGAAAGTTTTGACGGTCTTCAAAACCTAGAAACTATTGCTGGTCAGTTTGCAGTAGCTTTCAATAGTCAAATAATTAATTTTACAGGTTTCGATTCACTAAATTCGGTTGGAACCGTTTCTGCTTTTGGAATGCATATAGCTAGCAATAATAATTTAGTTTCTTTAGTAGGTCTTGAAAATCTTACCCAGATACATGGAAGTTTTCGTATAGATTGGAACGATTCTTTGGAAAGTTTAAATGGTTTGCAAAATCTGGATTCCGTTTATGGCTGGATAGGGATACGTGATAATGATGTGTTAGAAACATTAGAAGGTATAGAGAGTTTGGTATATTGTGATGAATATCTATCAATTATCGAAAATGAATCTCTTAGTTCAATTTCATCTTTGACAAATTTAGATGTATCAGATCTTATTGGTGTAATCATCGAGGATAATCCATCTCTTTCATTTTGTGCTGTAAACCCCGTTTGTGATGCAATCTTTAGTCCTAATACAGCTATTACTATTAACAATAATCTTAATGGCTGCAACTCGGAAGCCGAAGTGGAATCCCAATGCCAACTATCCATAACGGAAGAAGATTTCACCAAAAACCTCTCCGTATTTCCAAACCCGGTCTCCTCAATCCTAAACATTGAAACGTCAAACACCATTTCCTTTGAAAGAGCAACCGTTTATTCAACACTAGGCAGACTAATTCTTCAAACTTCAGAAAAGCAAATCAACCTTGAATCCCTTTCCGCAGGCATCTATTTTGTGGAAGTGGTTACTGATAAAGGCACTGTTACGAAGAAAATTGTAAAACAATAAACGGTTTCTTCTGCAACAACAAAATAACATGTCGCAGTTCGCAATGTTGTGGTCCCATTTCCTTTAAAAAATATTTCGCATTCTTTTTTCAACAAATCCTGAATTTCTAATTAAGTGATAATTAGCAAATCAGCCCTTCTATTTATAGCTTGAAAATTTTCTTCACCTCAATATTTAGGCTTTCCAATACATAAATTTTGTCGTTCACATCATTTCAAAAAAAATAACTCGATGCCTCATTTAATTTAGTGGTTGTAAAAAAGCCTGATCAGCATTTTCGCCAATTTAAAATGAAGTCATTAATCTTTAAAATTTTGAGTTATGAAAACAGTAGTAATTTCCTTGACATTAAGTTTGACGGTAGCGGTACTCAGTGCCCAAGAAGTAACAGTTTTGGATGAAACCAGATTGTATTACGCACCCCTAAATTCCACAGTTTCGCAAGAGGGCGACAGTTATGTTTATAAAATAAAGGAAAGCGAGAACAGACAGTTTGCAAAAGATCCCATTGGATTTATGAATGCAAACTTCGATATCAAAAACTTTATAAATTCCACCGATAAGAAGTATCACAGCTACTTAGTAACCTTTGTAAGTGAGCACGGTACCCTGGAAGCCGATTTTGATCGGGATGGTGATTTGGTGGAGACCCGGCAACAATTTAAAAATGTAGTATTGCCAGCTTACATCCGCAATGATGTTTACAGCACCTATCAAGGCTGGACGCTGGTTAAAACCAAGTACAATGCCCGAACCAAAGGAAATACGGTTGCAAATGGCACCTACAAGATTCAACTGGAAAAGGACAAGGAACGGCAGAATCTGAAAATCGCAGCACGTAGTACTGACGTGGGGGTAGCATTTGAATGAATAACCAAAAATATCGCGACTACAAGAAAACCGTCAGAAACTTAAACAGCTGATGGTTTTTTTATAGTTCCGCCGGCCATTTATTTCAAAGTTTATCAAGACAGTGGAAATCATTTTTAAATATCTTTACGAATCAAAATCTTCATTTTCACACACCAATTAAATATTCAATTATGATTAAAGCACTCGTGATAGATGATGAAGAGCTGGCCCGAAAAAGGGTGTGCTATCTCCTGGCCCAAATGCCCGACGTGGAAATATTGGGGGAATGTTCCAACGGTAGAAACGCCATTTCCGATATTGACGAAAAACGTCCCGATCTCATTTTTTTGGATATCAATATGAAAGATATGAATGGATTTGAGGTGTTGCAAAGAATTACATTATCGCCAAAACCCATCGTTATTTTCGTCACGGCTTATGATAATTATGCTCTTAAGGCTTTTGATGTAGATGCTTTCGATTTTCTTTTGAAACCATTTAAGGACGACCGCTTTTTCAAAACAATGGAGAAAGTGCGGAAGATTTCTTCCAAAGAAGCAGATGAAAATTTTGAGAACCGAATTATCGAGCTTTTTAATTTGTATAAAAGCAAATCGCAAAAGGCGGCGTCACTGGAAAAACTTGCCGTAAAGCAAGGAAACAGAACCATTCTGTTAAACCCGGCCGATATTATGTATATAACCGCCTCGGGCAGTTATTCCGAGATATTTGTTGCAGATAAAAAATATGTACTTCGCGAGTCGTTGAACAAACTCTGTGAAGCATTGGACAGTAATAAATTTATCAGAATCCACCGGTCTACCATCGTGAATTTACCGCACGTTAAGGAACTTATACATTCGGAATTTTCCGAAATAGATGCGCGCATGGGCGATAATAAACTGTTGCACATCAGCAAATCCTACAAAAAGGATTTCTTGGAAAAAATAGGGATATGAAAAATAAATTCAACATAAAAAGGAAATACATAGACTTAAAGTTAGTATTGCTTTTAGCAGGGTTTTACGCGCTGTTTGATTTGGTCTTGATGGCAAAAACAGCCTATATGCTAGCTTTTGGAAGGCAGCGAATGTCTAGTTTTTCCTGGTCGCAATTTCTTGTGGACAACTTGCTTTTTGATTATATAATCGTGGTAAGTTTTATGACCCTTATCGCCATTAGCACCAAAAGGTTTCTTCGGAAAAACTATTCTTGGACCAAAATCATCTCCATCCACATTTTATTTTCGTTGTTGATTGGAATAGTAATTCGGCTCGTGGTGGACCTTTATGACATTATGATTGGCAAGGCAACCTTCACCGAATATGACTTTGAAAAGAGCCTCTATGGTTTTATGTATGTTATAGATCTTAACTTCCTTATTTATTTCGCAATGGTATTTATTATTTATACCTACTATTATGTAAAGGAAGTAAAGAAGGCGGAAAAGAAACAAGGCAAGCTGGAGGCCCAACTGGTAAATACACGAATGAAGATGCTGTCTTCGCAATTGCAGCCACACTTTTTGTTCAACACTTTAAATTCCATAGCGGTACTAACAGATATCGATGCCAAAAAAGCAAAAGACACCATTGCCGATCTCAGTGATTTTTTACGGGAAATTCTATACGATAATGACAGTAACCGAATTCCGTTGGAAAAGGAATTGCGCATTTTGGAATTCTATCTCAATATCATAAAAATCAGGTTTTCGGACCATCTTAGAATCGCTAAGGAAATAGATTATTCCCTGCAATCAAAATTGGTCCCTGCACTCCTGCTGCAGCCAATACTCGAAAACTCCATAAAACATGGCTATGACTTTAACCATACTGATTTGGAGATTCACGTTAAAATTTATGCCGAAGGAAAAACCTTAATTATAAAAGTCGAAAATAACGGCGCTCCTGCTACCGTCTCACACGGTCTGCTTTTAAAACGCGGAATGGGATTGTCAAATATTAATGACCGTTTGGGAAATCTATACGGGAACGATTATTTTTTCGAAGTGAGAAATAAAGCCAATGGAAAGGGTGTAGAAACGATGATAAAAATACCTATCGAAAATTGAAACAATCCTTAAAACCACAGTTTAATCAATCCATTTTCCCTTGTTTCGTCCTTCAACTTTAACCTTTTCTAAAATCCATGTTGTGTGATTTTACGTATTTTTAAGGAAAAGAAAAGCGTGATGAAAATTATAACCCTTCTTATAATTTCCCTGTTTTTGGCATCCTGTGGCGCTACCGTTACTGTAGATTATGACAAGAATGCGGACTTTACAATCTATAATTCCTATAATTTTTTTCCAACTATAGATTCCGGCCTAAACCAATTGGACAACGCACGAATTATACAAATTACCGATAGTATAATGCAGCAGCGCGGATTCGTTAAAAATGAAAGCCCGCAGCTTTTTATAAATTTTTATGCCCGTGAGCACATCACTCCATCACAAAGTACCCTCGGTTTTGGTGTAGGTAGCGGCGGCGGAAATGTTGGGGTAGGCGTTAGCGGGGGCATTCCGGTGGGTGGCAATGTCCTAAACCAACGATTGACTTTCGATTTTATTGATGCCAAAAAAGATGCCCTGATATGGCAAGCCGTGGCCGAGGGTGAAATGAAAGAGCGCGCCACACCTCAACAGAAGGAGGCTTATTATATTTCAGTTATTGAAAAAATTCTGTCCCAATATCCACCGAAAAATAAGGAATAGTGGGCAGTAGCAGTAAGCGGTTTATTTTCTTTCTTTTTTGTCTTCTTCCGTTTGTTGCGGTTGCTCAAAACAATTATCAACAGGCCGAGACTTTTTTTAAGGAAGAAAAATTCAGCAAGGCAAAACCGATTTTTGAAAACCATTTAAAGCAATATCCAAAGGATAAAAAAACACTTGAATATTTAGGTGATATTGCGGCTTATAGCTCAAATTGGGACACTGCAATTTCTTATTACTCGCGGCTTGTAAATTTTGAAGAAACCAATGCCAATTACCATTTTAAATACGGCGGCGCAATGGGGATGAAGGCAATGTCAATCAGTAGAATTCGTGCCGTTGCTTATATTGGCGATATAAAAGACGCTCTGGAACAAGCGGCAAAATTGGATTCCAAACACATCGAAGCGCGCTGGGCATTGATTGAATTTTACATTCAGTTGCCGGGCATTTTGGGGGGAAGCGAAAGCAAGGCACTCGATTACGCCAAGGAATTGGGAACAATTTCAAAAGTGGACGGTTATCTTGCAAACGGTTATATAGCTGAATATTCCGATAGACCCAAGGATGCGGAACGTTATTACATAAAGGCAATTGAGGTAGGCGGTTCGCCCCACACGTATGAAAAACTTTCGAGTCTTTATGAAAAGAACAATCAGCCGAAGGAAGCTTTGGAAACTACTTCAAAATCATTGAAAATCCACAAGCGCAACCAACTCAATTACCAAATAGGGAAAATTTCTGCACAATATAATTTGGAGCCGCAATATGGCATTGAATGTCTCAGTGTGTATTTGGCCAATTACACGATAAAAGATGGCGTGCCAAAGGACTGGGCTTATTTCCGTTTGGCACAGATATATAAAAATCTAGGCAAAAAGGAAATCGCGCTCACATGGATTAACAAAGCCCTATTGGATCGGCCCAATTTTAATGAAGCCTTACAAGAAAAATCGCTAATTCTAGCGTTGTAATTCTAAACAATGAAATTATAATTCAGAGTTAGAAAAAGTATCTTTGCTTATAGGCAATAGGCAATAGGCAATAGGCAATAGGCGATTAGCTATAACCATATACTTTTAAACTCATAAACTTTAAAAAAAAATGAGAATTCACTTTATAGCCATAGGCGGGAGCGCGATGCACAATCTAGCATTGGCATTACACCAAAAAGGAGATACCGTAACCGGAAGCGACGATGAGGTTTTTGAACCCTCAAAAAGCAGGTTGAAAAGTAAAGGTTTATTACCCGAAAAAGAAGGTTGGTTTCCTGAAAAATTGAATTCAGAAATTGATGCCGTAATCCTTGGAATGCACGCAAAAGCCGATAATCCCGAACTTTTAAAAGCGAAGGAACTCGGCTTAAAAATCTACAGCTATCCAGAATTTCTTTATGAGCAATCCAAAACCAAAACTCGTGTGGTCATTGGCGGTTCCCATGGAAAAACGACTATAACCTCCATGATTCTTCACGTTATGAACTATAACGGAAAAAATGTTGATTATATGGTTGGCGCCCAATTGGAAGGATTTGATACGATGGTAAAAATTACCGAGACGAGTGATTTTATGGTTATTGAAGGTGACGAATATCTTTCTTCGCCAATTGATAGAAGACCGAAATTCCATCTTTACAAACCTAATATTGCTTTATTGAGTGGAATAGCTTGGGACCACATAAACGTTTTCCCAACCTATGAAAATTATGTGCAGCAGTTTGAAATATTTCTGAATGAAATAACCAATGGCGGTGCTATTATTTACAACGAAGAAGACACTGAGGTAAAACGCGTTGTGGAAGCCGCAACAAAACCCATTAAAAAATATCCTTACCAAACTCCTGAATATTCTGTTGAAAATGGCATTACGCTTTTGGAAACCCCCGAGGGGCCAATGCCTGTTGAAATTTTCGGAAAACATAATTTGAATAATCTTGAAGGCGCACGTTGGATTTGCCAATTAATGGGCGTAGATGCTGATGATTTTTACGAAGCTATTGCAACCTTTAAAGGCGCCAGCAAGCGACTTGAAAAAATAGCGGAAACAAGAACTGCGGTAGCGTTTAAGGATTATGCACATTCGCCAAGTAAGGTAAAGGCAACCACTGAAGCCGTAAAAAACCAATATCCCGATAGAAAACTTATTGCCTGTTTGGAGCTGCACACTTATAGCAGTCTGAATCCAGAATTTTTAAAAGAATACAAAGGCACGCTCGAAGCCGCAGACAGTGCAGTAGTTTTCTACTCTCCACATGCGGTGATGATAAAACAACTTGAAGAAATAAAAGGTGAACAAATTGAAGAGGCGTTTGAGCGACATGATTTAGTGGTTTTCACCAATCCCGCGGATTTTAAAACCTATCTTTTTTCGCAGGATTATGATAATACTTGTTTGCTATTAATGAGCAGCGGAAATTATGGAGGTTTGGATTTTGGGGAGGTGAAGGGGTATTTGAAATAAATTAATGGTTTAGTGCGTTACATAAAAACAACACTAAACCAATAACTATGAAATTTACCCTATCAATTCTACTTTTATTCTCTGTTTTATTTATTTCCTGTAACAATGATGACGATGCTCCACAAGAAGAGCAAGAACTTTCCGAACCAAATTTTTATGCTTTAACAGTTGGTAATTCTTGGCGTTATGAATATTTCCGAAGAATTAATCGAACTGATCAATTTGAAAGTTCGAACGCTTTTGATGATGTTTCTATTATTGGAACAACTGAAGTAAATGGCAATATTTATTTCCTTTTTGAAACTACTACAACGGGAAATGATAATACCAATGTTTTTGTTCCTGATAATGGAACTGTGGTAACCAAACTAAGGGATTCTGCGGGATATTTAATTGATGAAAATGGCTTAAAATATTTTTCATATTCAAATTTAAATCAAGAATATTTAATTAGAGACGCTCCTGCCGAAGCAAAAATATATGGAGTATTGGCTAATATTGATACAAATGTGCAAGTAGGGGCTGGAAATTTTGTGTGTTCAGTTAATGAACATTTTGCCAAATTTGAAGATGGAAGTGTATCACTAGGAAGAGATTTCTATTCATATTCAGAAGATATTGGACAGATAAAATCAACTTGTTCATTTGTCTCAGATTCTTTGCCCTTTGCTGAAAGAAGGTTGGTTTCCTATACTATTGCCGAATAATTTTATTCATATATCATATTAATAAATCCCGAAACATCCTTTCGGGATTTTTTTATTAATTCCTGTTTCGCATTCTCAAAATCCTGAGGAATCTTATCCTGTGAAAGTTTAAACTTCCCTTCCCAATTAGTGATTTCAATCTCAAAAGCTTGAATGTAATTTATCAATCGCTCCATTCGCGTATCGTCTTTTTTCAGTTCAAATTTTTGTGCTTCACCTTCCAAAAACTCGGTCATATCAACCATTGTTTGTTTTGCTGCTTCCGGATCATTTATGAGTTTTACTTTTCCGGTGATGTGAACGATAATATAATTCCATGTTGGTAAGTGGGGAGTTGTATAAACACTTGGGGAAATATAAGTGTCCGGCCCTTTAAAAACTAAAGTAACTTCATCACCATCAATCAGGGTTTCCATTTGCGGATTGCTTCGGTCAATATGCGCGACCAATTTTTTGCTTGTTTCGTTGTAAATAATTGGAATATGCGTTACAAACGGTTTTCCATCTTTTGCTGACAATAGCATTCCCAACGGAAAATGCTTGATTACTGAAATCATTTTTACAATTTCGTGCGATTGATGGTGTGGTGGTGGATACATTTTGATTTTAAATTGTCGATATACGACTCTTGATTGCTTAATCTACGAATATATTATAGAATATATCAAAGATGGCTGAGTGATTCCGATATTTCATCGGGATTGTATCGAAGCCAATAGTTTTAAGCTTTGGAAGTGAGTGATTTTATAAAAACAAAACCAAATCCCAAAAAAAGCATCAAGTGAAACGGGAACAGTCCGAAATCGCCACCTTGGTCACCCACTATAAATGCGCTGTACATACCGAAGGCAAAATAGAGCATCAAAATTCCTTCAAAAATAACATTGGGAGAAATGTTTTTGGTGAGATATTTATTGCCTTTCCAGCCTTCCTTTAAACTACCGATATTGAATTTTGGGGTACGAATAAATTCACTCTTTTTCCCGAAATGACCTTCCAATACGGCAATAGAATTGTGCAATGAAAAACCCATCGCTACCGAAAAGAAGGTAAAAAACATCGCTGAATATTTCAAAAAATGTTTAAAACCGCCACCATAAACAGCTTTATAAGTAAACCAATAACATATAAAAAATATGAGCGTACTTAAAACGAAAAAGCTCATCACATAAAAATAAACCTTCAAATGCTCATATTCATTTTTGATGTAAAGCATTGGAATGCTTAATATGGCCACTACCAAAATGTTCAAAAACATCGTGCTGTTCAGCAAATGCAAAAAGCTGTGTATTTTGGTTTTGAAAGAAATATCGCGACTTTTAAGAACGCGCAACGCCATTTTTTGAAAATTCTCCGCACCGCCTTTATTCCATCGAAATTGTTGAGAACGTGCCGCACTGATAACGACAGGAAGTTCCGCGGGAGTTTCCACCGCTTCCAAATATTTGAATTTCCAGTTTTTTAATTGGGCCCGATAACTCAGATCCAAATCTTCGGTTAGGGTATCACCTTCCCAATTCCCGGCATCGATTATACACTCTTTTCGCCAAACGCCTGCCGTGCCATTGAAATTTATGAAATGTCCCATACTGTTTCTGCCCACTTGTTCGAGAGTAAAATGCGCATCGAGCGCAAAAGCCTGAACTCGCGTAAGTATGGAATAGTCTCGGTTTAAATGCCCCCAGCGGGTTTGTACAACCCCAATATTTATATCCTTAAAATAAGGAATGGTACTTCTCAACCAATTTTTCTTCGGAAGAAAATCTGCATCAAAAATTGCGATATATTCGCCCTTTGCCGTTTTCAGGCCTTCCTTTAACGCACCAGCTTTAAAACCATCACGGTTTTTTCGGGCAATATGCTGAATGTCTAAACCTGTTTTTTGCAGTTCAAAAATATGATTCGCCGTTTCGCTGAAAGATTCGTCAGTGCTGTCGTCCAGCACTTGTATTTCCAATTTATCTTTTGGATAATCAATCTCGGCAATATTATCCAACAGGCGCTTCATAACATACAGTTCGTTATAAACGGGAAGCTGGATGGTTACGAAGGGAATTTCTTCAGAATTTGAAAAATCAAAAATGGGTGCCGATTTATGGTTTTTTCGAGCTCGCAGATAGTTGAAAAGCAAGTTCAACTGTGCCAAAGCGTACATAAAAATGAGGAGCAGGGCAATGGAGTAAATTACAATGATTATTGATTCAAGAATCATTTTTTGAAACTGTATTTAAAGATCCACGTCAGGATTTTTACGCCCGCAAATATAGCACCTTTTACGGTACCCGATACCTTTGAAATACCTATGCGGTTTCTATAATTTACTGCCACTTCTGTATATGAATATTTTTTTTTCAACACCTTTAGTTGCATTTCAACCGTCCATCCATAGGTTTTATCTTCCATATTTAAATCGAGCAATTTCTCATATTTTATGGCGCGAAATGGTCCCAAATCTGTAAATTTTGAATTGAAAAAAAGCTTCATCAATTTGGTTGCCAAAGAATTGCCGAAGCGTTGGGGAAAGGTCATAGCACCGGTTTCCCGCAATTCCTTCACTCGCGAACCCACTACAAAATCTATGTTTTCGTTAAGAATGGGCGCAATTATTTTTGTCAATTCCGAAGGATAATCGCTATAATCGCCGTCAAGAAACACTACAATAGCCGGTCGCTGTGCCGAGTCGAGATGTGAAATATATTCCATTCCTTTTAAACAGGCGTTTCCATAGCCCGGCTTCGGCTGAAATAAAACTGTGGCACCGGCTTGTTTGGCGACAGTCGCAGTGGTGTCTGTAGAATTATTGTTCACGACAATTATTTCCGAAACTACATCGGGAATATCGGCAATTACTTTCCCAATGGACGCTTCTTCATTATAGGCGGGGATGATTACTTTAATATTTTCAGACATTAAAATCGGGCGAATTAAGAACTGCGAATTTCAACAAAATAAACTTTAAATTGTAACTCTTTAAGAATCAAAAAAACAAAAGTTACCGTGGAAAACTTCTGGCTGCATTTGGGGAATTTGCTGTTTATCGTCTTTCATACGGGACTTATATTCTTTAATTTATTCGGCTGGGTTTATAGGAAGACCCAAAAATTACATCTTTTCACCCTGTCAATTACTCTTTTTTCGTGGGTAATTTTGGGGATTTGGAAAGGGTTTGGGTATTGCTTTCTCACCGATTGGCATTACGAAATCTTGCGCCAATTGGGAAAAACCGACCTGCCCAATAGCTACATATCCTATTTATCGGAAACGTTTACGGGGTGGCGGCCGGAAGCACAATTGGTTGAAGTATTGACCTTGGTTTTCACACTATTGGCTTTGCTTATTTCTGTTTGGGTGAATTTTTTTAAAAGAAAACAATAATTCCGCACCCGGGAAAAATAAGCAATCAGCATTTTGTTATTCATTCACATAATTCATCAAGTCCACATCATTTCCCAAGAGAATTTCGTTGGAATCGATTCGTTTTTGTAGCGGACCGTTTTCAAGTTTTAAAACCCCGCGCGGACAAACTGCCGAACAAATGCCACAACCCACACAGCTGGCTCGCACAATATTCTCACCCTTTTGCGCATAGGCGCGCACATCAATTCCCATTTCGCAATAAGTGGAACAATTGCCGCAACTAATGCACTGGCCGCCATTGGTGGTAATTCTAAAACGCGAAAAAAGCCGTTGCTGAAACCCAAGTATGGCAGCCATTGGACAGCCAAAACGGCACCAAACACGACTTCCAAAAATTGGGTAAAATCCAACTCCGATTACTCCACTAAAAACTGCGCCAATTAAAAAACCATAGCTTTGTCGAAGAGTTTCCGCATTAAAAAGAAATAGTTTCGTTGCCGCAAAATAGTGCAAGCCTATCAATGACATTATAATTACAAAATAACCAATGGCCGCCAATTGGGCATCTTTCTGTAATGCCTCTCTTTTAAAAATAAATGTACCGGAAAAAACTAGGGTCAGAATTACCGCCACGCAGATTAGAAACACATCTTTTGTCAACCAATATTTTGAACTATCGTCCCCCAAATAGCTATGTACTACTGCGGTGGTCATTAAAACCACAAACACCAGGACACTGTGCACTACCCAGCGTTCAACTTTCCAGGCTATCAATCTTTTATCGGATAAATGTCGAAAAGGGTCGCCAGCAGTTTCTGCCAGTCCACCACAGCCGCACACCCAAGAGCAGTACCAACGTTTTCCATATTTGTAGGTTAATATGGGTGTTATTATTAAAATGGATACAACTCCAAAAATCAATAGTGCCACCCCAATATCTCCTGCCGAAATGAACTGATCTACGCGGTACTGTTCAAAATTATAATAATTGAGTGGCCAAATATTTTTTAAATCGTAATAGGGTAGTGAAAGGCTGTCATTATTCAGTCGGAACATAAGTTCAGGAATCAAAAAGGCAAAACCCAGCTGAAAAAACATTACTGAATAAGTTCGAAGTTTTTCATACTTATTATGGCAGTATTTCAATATGAATTTTATGCCGAAGGCTAGAATGGCCAGCGTATAAAGTGTTCCGTAAACAAACCATTGGCTCGCGGGACCGCCATTTAAAAATCTACTCAGTGGGTCAAAGAGTGCAACAAGGTCCGTGTTATCGCCATTGTTCCCCAAGCCCAAATACTGCGGAAACCAATATAGCAACACATAGAATAACGTAAGCGAAATGCCGAGAATCCACGCCCAAAAGCCTTTAGATGTGAGCGATTTAAAATAAACCCCATCATTTTTAATGCCTTCGTGTTTGTGCGCGTAGGCCGCGATGGAAAACCACACCGTTCCTGCGCCAATCGCCACCAATGAGGCGGTAAGCCAAAGGGATTTATTCGGAAAATTTACATTTAACAATGCCAATAAAAGCAGGGCCAAACCAAATAGCCCGATGGCAGATGCGAGCTTTTGTTGCGTATTTATGGTTTTTGGCGGCTCGCCCGTAAGCGACATGTTTCTTTGAATTGTACTCATAGCCTAAGCGTTTTCGAATTGATGGATAAATTGGTTTTGAATTTCCGATTCATATTTTTTATAAAACTCGGGGTCAAAATTGGCTTGTTTTAAATTCTGAATTACGAAATCCGCGCTTCTTTTTTCATTTAACCATCGGTCAAAAACCTCGTGCCTCATCCGTATTCCGAAGGTGTTAATGCCAAGAAATTGATTGTTTTCTTTATGATATGAAATTGTAACGCAGCGTAGGTCTTTTGTGCATTCCCAATGGAATTGCGCTTCATATTCTTTTCTTTTTTTATCCGAAAAAACCCAGCCGTAGGTTTGGTATTCAATATCAAAAAACTTGGCGCTGTTAAACCAATTTCCCGGATTGTATTCGAAAGGATTGCCGCAGATTGTTTGCGCTACCGTTTCGCCCATCATTCTACCGGTGTACCAAACCGCTTCCACTGGCGGCCGTTGGCCAATGGGTTCCCGTTGCTGCGCGCAGTCGCCTATGGCATATACATTTTCAACATTTGTTTCGAGGTGTCGATTAACCAAAATGCCTTTTCCGGTTTCAATTTTTGACTTTTCCAAAAAGGAAATTTGAGGTGTAACCCCGGTGGTAATACCCACGACACAACAGGGAATTTCTTCACCGGCTTTTGTTATTACCGCTTTCACGTTGCCGTGGGCATCACCCACAATTTTTTCGAGTTCTGTAGTAAGGCGTAAATCCACCCCGTGGGAAATTATGTGTTGGGAAATCATTTCCGCTTCGGGTTTTGGAAGTACGGCTGCCCAGAAAGCGGGTTCGCGAACCAGCATAGTTACTTCAATATCGCGGGTGCGCAGCATTTCGGCCATTTCTACACCTATTAAACCTCCGCCCACAATTACGGCACGCGGACATTCTTTGTTGTTTGGCGCATTTTTTTCCAGCTTTTCCAAATCCTGTTTGGTTACCAAGCCTTGCACGCCATTTAATTCCTGTCCTTCCCAACCAAAAGTGTTGGTTACAGAACCAGTTGCAATTATCAATTTGTTATAATTGATGCTGCCACCGTCTTTAAAATGAAGGGTTTTATTGCGTGTATCCACGGTTTCAACATAGGCTTTTATGAGTTCAATTCGGTTCTTTTTCCAAAAACTGGCTTCGTAGGGTTCAATATCGCGCCATCTCATATGCCCCATATAAACGTACATTAATGCTGTTCGGGAGAAAAAATGATCTGCTTCGGCTGAAATTATGGTTATCTTTTTATCGGAACGTTTTCGAATGTGGCGCGCGGCCGTAACTCCGGCAATTCCGTTTCCTATAATTACGACGTGCTCCATACTTTTCCGAGTTGAATTTTTTCAGTGGTTTATAAATTTAAGCATTACCAAAGTGACAGGTTAAAAACGGGTAATAATATTTCCCTAAATTCTGAAATGCGCCTCACAAGTGTATATTCTGCATTCCATTAATAATCGTGAGCCTGCAATACCCGTTTAACTTTGCGGGGATGTTTTTATATGTTTTGAATAGTATTTCTTCAAACTTTCGGCGTCGGCACCCAACCACCTTTTTATATAGATTGTCCAAAAATGGTACTGTAAATTCCAAATTCCATTTTGTCTATAAAGTCGCGCTGAGGTTATTAGGCATTGTTGGATAACCACGAATTTTTTGCGACTGTAAAGTTCATTGATTAAAATGTTGTCTTCATAAATCGCATAGTCTTCATCAAAACCGCCAATTTCTTCAAACAGATTTTTTGTTATAAACTGGCTCTGATCTCCACCCCGGCAGGCTCGCCAGGTAAATTGTGTGAGCCAGCCCGCAAGCCGAAGCCACCAATGGTTGCTATCAAATTTCATTCTGAAACACCCTGCGGGATTTCCTTTGTTTACTTCGGAAATTATAAAAAAGTCAAAATTTTTCGGTGGAAATGAATCGGCATGCAGAAAGTAAAGAATTTCGCCGGAAGCCTTGCGCGCGCCGGCGTTCATCTGTTTTGCACGACCTTTATCACTTTGAATCAGAGAAATGGAAGTTAAAAAATTGCGGGGTTTGAAGCTGGCAACACTATTTTGGGAGCCATCCGTACTACCGCCATCCACAACAATCAATTCGGTTTTATGCGTTCCCGAAAGGTTTTCCGAAAGGTAATGAATTAACCTGCCAATATTTTCAGCCTCGTTCAAAACCGGGATGATGATTGATAGCATTGAGTTTTTTTCGTTTTTCGGGATAATAATTTAAATGAAAATCCAAAATTGTACGCTTGTAAATTCTTATTTGTGGGCGTTATTTTTGGTCGTTAAGATTCCAATCATAATTTTTGTAGCTTAAAGTGGCGTTGGGATTTATTTTCACTTTTGAATAGTTGTTGATGAAGCCAATTACATCCTGTTTCCCGTTAATTTTATAATCCTTCGCATACCAATCAAATATGGATGAAACCTTTGGATTGTTGGAGGATATGTCGTTTTTATCGCTGTTGATAAATTCTTTCGTAACGTGATCTAATTGTTCGTTGATTTTTGCTGCGGTATAGGCTTCATCCAACAGTTTTGGGCAAGAAATGGAAGCACAGTTTATGGCAAAGTGAATGCGCGGCTCATTCATTTTTCGAAGAATTCCATTTTCAATTCCTCCAAGCGAAAGCATTTTATCGCCTACCGCCACGCGACCCTTGGTCCAAGCGCCGTCAATATCCTTTATGCTTTTTAGGGGATAATTTTCAACAATTAATTTTACGGTTGCGGCATTGTAAAGGTTGATATAATATGCCAGCAATTCCTGCACGCTCCAATCATTCGACGGATTTTTTTCAGAAAGCATTTTTAAATAGGCGTCCAATTTGGCTTCGTCTTTTTTAAAACCTTTGTAATTCACATTCCCTTCATCCTTTACATATTTTTTCAATAAGCCATCCCATTGCGAGTGGTCAATATTAACTTTGGAATTTGCGGTGGTAGAGGTTAATCCATTCTCGACTTTTTTTGTGGGTTGCCCTTGGCTGGTGATACCCGCCGCGGAAAGTAGGTTGCAACTTTGAAATGAAATTGACAGAAACAGGATAAAAGCAAGATTGAAGATGGTTTTCATTTTTTGTTATTTTAGGTACAATAATTACGAATTATTGGTGCGTTTGGTTTTGATGGGGTACAATTCCTGCGAGAGAAATCCGGAAGGAAATTGTTCATCGCCATCAAAACCCAGCTCAATATCGCGGCCATCATGCGGAATGTGATTTGTTTTAAAAACATAATCCCAAAGGCTTAAACTAATCCCGAAGTTTACTCCGTAATGGGCGTGATTCGGCAAAACTTTGGCGTGATGCCAAATATGCATTTTTGGATTGTTGAAAATGTACTTCAAAATTCCGTAATCCCAGCCCAAATTGGCGTGGTTTAAATGGCCAATGGCAAGAGCGGTAAAATGTACAATTGCCACAGCTTCCACATTAAACCCACCAATAATCGCAAGAGGTATATACAGTAAAGATTTATAAACCACTGGTTCCATCCAGTGGTAACGCAGGTGAGCGGCGTAACCCATTTCCTTTACGGAATGATGTAGCTTATGAAAATTCCATAGAAAAGGGGAGTAGTGCAGCAATCTATGCGTGTTCCATTGTACAAAATCGGTAACCAGAAAGAAAATCAATAGTCCGAAGCCAAAGGGCAACGCATCTAAATTGAGAAGCTGAAAATCCAAAAGCTTTAATCCTATCAATCCCAGAATATCGTTGAATACTTCCGCTGTTGCGTTTGAGAGGAAAATGAGGACGATTAAATTCAGCAGAAAAAAATTGAAGAACATATAAAAAGTGTCCAGCCAAAAATCTTTCCGAAAAATCTTTTGATCCTTTCGCCATGGAAATATCACTTCCAAAGCCCAAACAATCAATGATACCAATATTAAGCCGTAAAAATAGTTTTCCCAATGGAAGTGTGTAATCTCAGTCCACAGATAGTTGAAGTAGCCGTGATAGGAATTTTTAAGTATTTCAAGATATTTTTCCAAGTTTTTTTGGTCGTAAATAAGGCGGAATGTTTACAACTGTTTGATCAACTCTGTGAATAGAATTATCATTGACGGCTCTGCCTTTGCGGCCATGGCAATTATTTCTTGAATATTAACTGGTTGCAGATTGTCGGGATCGCATTCATCAGTAAGAATGGAAACAGCCGCCACAGGCAATCCCAAATGGTTCGCAACAATAACCTCTGGTACGGTGCTCATTCCCACAGCATCGGCACCAATTATTTTTAGATAGCGATATTCGGCGCGGGTTTCCAATTGTGGCCCGACAACGCTGGCATATACGCCTTTATGGAGTTTTATGTTATTGTCGGAAGCAAGTTGCTCCATCTTTCGGTTCATTTCCAAGTTATAGGGGGCGCTCATGTCCACAAAGCGTTCGCCCATTTTTTCTACGCCGCGAAAGGCCAGGGGAGAGTCGCCTTGTAGATTTATGTGATCGTCAATGAGCATAATCTCGCCCTTTTTAAAATTGAGATTAATGGCTCCGGCGGCGTTGCTGACCAATAAATGCTTGATTCCCAATTGATGCATAACCCGAACCGGAAAAGTTACATCGCGAAGGGAATAGCCTTCATAAATATGGAAGCGGCCTTGCATCAACACTACTTTTTTTCCGGCCAAGGTGCCATATATCAACTTTCCTTTGTGAAATTCAACGGTTGCTGTGGGAAAATTGGGAATGTGGTTATAGCTTACTTCGGCTTCAATAGCCACGCTATCGATCAATTTTCCGAGTCCAGTTCCTAAAATAATTCCCACGTCGGGTTTGTCAAATCCTCGGTGTTTTAAATAATCCGTGGCTTCTTCTATGTATTTTATAGAGCTCATATTTTATAAAAAGTTTTTGTCCAAATATGGGGGTAGAAATTGTTGAAACGCATCGTTATCTTTAATATCCCCATAATAATCCACATCATTTCGTTCTTCCAATAACACAAATTTCTTTGTTTCCAAATCCTTGAGCGTTTCTTCCAAGACGGTGCTCGTACCCCATTTTTTATTTTCGAAAATATTGGGGATGAAATCTTTCATTCCCAATAAATAATAGCCTCCATCCGTCGCGGGGCCGATTACCACTTGCTCGGTTTGCAAAGTATTATAGGCGTTTTCCAAATCGTTTTGGCTTAAATCGAACATATCGCTGCCAATAATAATTGCTTTTGTATAACCCAGAGCGAAGATTTCAGAAAAGGCATTTTTCATTTTCTCCCCCAACTCATTTCCAGTTTGCAACCTTTTTCTGAAATGTTGGGGATTCCAAATGTCATTCACAGCAATATTTTCTGAATAATAAACAAATTTGTCAACGCTTAAATTTTCGGTAATTTTCACCGTGTGATTTAAAAGAAACTTATAGATTTCCAACGCACTTTCGTCGCCAACAGATTTTGCAAGCCGGGTTTTCACTTTGCCCAGCTCGGGGTTTCGGGTGAAAATAATTAGTGCCTTTTTGGAGGTTGGAAAGTGAAAATCATTGGCTGTGGTATTTTCATCGTCATTGGTGTTATTGGAGGAAAGTATGCCCATTTCTCAAAAATTAAAAGCGTTTATCTTTCAATAAACGAGATTACCGGCCTGCAGATATTTGCTCCAATGTTGGGAGAAAGCGTGCACGTTTTCAGTTTCAATTCCTGTGGAATCAATTACCGGATACCCCTTGTTTATCCATTCAAAGATACCGCCATAAAGATTTTTTACGGTTGTAAATCCAGCTTTTTTTAATGCCTCACCGATTTTTTCCGAACGGATGCCAACGGAGCAATAAACAATCACAGTCGCTCCTTTATCCAAATATTGAAGATTTTTATCATTTGTAGAAAAATGATTATAACCCACGTTTTTGGCAGATTTTAGATGACTTACACTATATTCATCCGGCTCCCGGGGATCGAGAATCATAACGACACTATTCATTTGAAGCATTCGCAATTCACCCACAGAAATATACGGGATGCTTTGATTATTGTATTGTTTCAATAATTTGTCCATCGGTTTTTGAGCCCATATAAAAGCCGAAAAAAACAAGCATATAAAAAGTGTGCGATTTATTTTCATGGAATGATTTAAAGACAAAGGGTCGTTATTTGGCCACAGCGCCTTGGCAGCTACTTCCGGCACCTGCGGTACAGCCGTAACAATGTTGGCTGATAATAATATTTCTGTCGTTCAGAATATCTTCGTTGTATTCTGAAATGTGCTGAATTTTGCTCGCAACCTTTAATTCCAACATTTGGTTGAAATCACAATCGTATAAATATCCGTCCCAGCTAACCGAGATGGTATTGCGGCACATTACACTTTTTACTGCGGCGGGGTTATAGGCTTCCACCAATGAATACATATAATCTTCATAATTTTCTGAAGCGATCAAATAATCCAAAAACCTAGATATGGGAAGGTTTGTAATAGCGAAAAGATTGTGGAAATGAATGCCGAAATCTTCCAATAAAGCTTTTTTAAAATCCTTTTCCATACTGGTTTGATCGCCCGGCAAAAATGCGCCACTTGGGTTATAGACCAAATCCAGCCGTAGAGTAGAACCAAGCATTCCATAACCCACAGCGTTAAGCTCTTGCAATGCCTTTATGGATAAATCAAAAACGCCTGCACCTCTTTGTTTGTCCGTTTTACCGCGTGTCCAATGGGGCATACTACTCACAACATGTACATTATGTTTTTTGAAAAAGTCAGGTAAGTCGTAATATTTTTTGTTAGCGCGTATAATCGTGAGATTGCTACGCACAATAAAATCTTTGATGCCAGCCTTGCTGGCTTCTTCCACAAACCAACGAAAATTTGGGTTCATTTCGGGCGCACCTCCCGTTAAGTCCAATGTGTGCGCACCGGTATTTTTGATTACTTCCAAACACTGCAGCATTGTTTCCCGCGTCATTATTTCCTTTCGGTCTGGGCCGGCATCTACGTGGCAGTGTTCGCAAACCTGGTTGCACATATAGCCCACATTAATTTGAAGTATTTCCAATTTAGTGGGGCGTAAAGGAAAATGGCCTGTCTCGTTTATTTTTTCGGAAAACGTTGGAAGTTCACCATTGGCAAAAACACCGTTGGACAGTTTTTCAAGCTGTTTATTTGCAAAGGCATATTCGCTGTGGCGTTTATGAAGGGATTGTTGTTGTTTCTTTTTTTCTTTTAGCATAGAAATTTTTCCAAATTCATTTTTTTTGAGTGAAAAGACAACAATATTGGATAGTAAATTACATTTCCAATTTGTTCACTTTGTTCATCATCATTACCCCATGCACCAAGGTGGCACCGCCCTTGATGGCTGCTCCAACGTGCACGGCTTCCATCATTTCTTCCTTGGTTATTCCACGTTGCAAACCGTCTTGAGAATAGGCATCAATGCAATAGGGGCACATTTCTGTATGGGCGACAGCCAAGGCGATCAATGATTTTTCGCGGGCGGAAAGTGCACCTTCTTCGAAGACTTTTCCGTAGTATTCAAAAAATTTTTCGCCCAATTCCTTGCTCCATTCGGTAATATTTCCAAATTTTTTGAGATCGGCTGGATCGTAATAGTTGTTTGCGGCCATATTTTCTTTATTAATAACTACGAAATTTTGACAATTATGGTTTTCGTTGAAGGTAAATATAGGCAACCGGGACTTCAAAAGAAGAAAAAATTCTTTAAAAGTTTAAGGAATTAATTGAAAGAATAAACAAAGCCGCTTTTCAAATTATATTGAGAGTTGGGAATTCCTATCGCGGGAGTCTCGTCATAACTGAAGGTATAGGTTGTATTGAAGGCGAAATTGGTGAATAAATCAATGACCAACGATGTTTGGCTGGTGAATCGGTAATCGCCAAAATCTGCGAATCTTGGCTGGAAATAGGTTGTACTTACCACGGCAACCGTTTTTGTTGGGTAAAGACTGAAAGACAGATAGGAAGAGCTTCTAAAATCTTTTTGAATTGGGGTAATGCCGTCACTTAATTCTTCGTATTCGTACATGATATGGCTTCCGAAGTAAAATTTATATTTTTCTGACGTGGTCAATTTAAATCGCGGTCCGGTTCCCAAAAGGTAGCGTAATTCAATTTTTGAAACTTTATTGTATTGCGCCTGTGTAAAAACTTCCCAAGCAATCCGCGGGTGAAAACGATAATTATAGCGAAGGTGTGTAATGCCCGCATTCTCAAATTTGTTCCCTTCAATGTTTTGTAGCTCGATATCGTTTTTAAGTAATACTAAGTGCTTAAGCATTTTGTATTGAACGTGCACCGTGCTGCTAAAACCGAAATAATCGTTCAAATCGCGCTTTAAAGAAAAATCCAGACTTGCGGCTCCGGAAAAGCCCGAAGAATCCGTCACTTTTCGAAGTGATTCCGCGTTTAGAATTTGAGATTTTGCCGTAAGTGTAAAGCCTATAAATAGTAGTGCTACTAAATACTTCATATCAATGGGATAGCATATTTATAATTAACTCTAAAATTTAAAAATGAATCTTAAGAAAGAAAACTATATGCCCCAGTTTTCAATCTGTTCCTCGGTCCAGAGATTTGGGAAAAATTTACGCTGTTGGTGTTTTGGATGAAGGTATTTTTTCCACTCGGAGCCACCCGTGGCGGTCTTGTTTTCCCCTTTACTGTCCAGGAAATGTTGGGCAGTATCCAAATGCACCAGTGGCCAAGCCACGTTATAAAAATGGTCGAATTGTTGTAGTTTTTCCTTTAATTCCTCGGAAGGGTTCTTCATTTGGGCAACCCGTTCTTCCAATGTTTTTCCCATAACATTTTGGGCAAGTGCCTTAAAATCGGCTTCGTATTTTTCAATGAATAATCGTAAGGTAAGGGTTGTCTTGCCGGTGTTCCGATTCAGCCCGGCATCTTTCCAGTAAATGTGCTTGAAATAATCATCCACCGTTGGGTTTTGTGGTAAGCGCTCCCTCCCTTCCGTATTAATTAGGTTTTCCAATCGTGTACTGTAAAGCTCCAATATTCTGAACTGTGCGCTTTGAAAACCACTGGCAGGGGTAAGGGTGGAGCGGAAAGTGCTGTAATCATCATAGCTCATTCCGTCTTTCATTATATCGAAGGAGGTGATGAGCATTCGCGTGTACCTTTTAAGACGGTCCAGCTTGGTCAACCATACTTCCTCCGGAAGATTTTCGCCCTCGGAAAGTTGCTTTATTTCGTGAATCATCATTTTAAGGGTGAGTTCGGTGACTTGGTGATACATCACAAATATTTCTTCGTCCTTAAAATCGGTCCTTGTTTTTTGGAGGGAAAGCAGAGTGTCCACTTGTATATAATCCCAATACGTGATGGGTTTTGCCTGCAGCAATCCCTTTAAATAGGTTTCGGGGTTTTCGCCCAATGCAGTATATTTTTCTTCGAGTGCTTTTATTAATTCGCTATTTATCATTCTTTTTTATATTAAAAAGAGGAATTCTTGTATAATTTTAATTGTACCTAAAAATAAGGGTTATTTTCTGTTATTTGAAATATTCGGCGGTGAGTTTAAAAGAAAAAGCCTTGCGACAATATTTTGCTGCAAGGCTTTTTTCTATTCAAATATTTTAGCTTTTATTAATAGAAATTAGCACGATTGTCCTCAATTTCAGCTTTCTTTTTAAGAGCATTATAAACTTGGGTCTGCGCAGCCGGAGCGGCTTTCGAGTTCATTTGGTTTGCATAGTTAACGTATGAATCCATCTTTGGAGCAGGGTTGAAGGCAGTAACCTTCACTTTATAAACTCCGTTTTTACCTTCAATCAATGAGGTTGTTTGACCAGGTTTAGTTCCAAAAGCCGTTCCTACCACCTTTGGTTCGTTAGTTGCAGCAACCATTGGGTTTGCCATTGTCACGCCCGTTGCAGTTTGAACTACCACATTCTGGCTTGCGGCGACTTCTTCAAGAGATGTGCCTTTTATTGACTCCATTATTTTTTTGGCTTTTTTCTGGTTTCGCAAGATAGGAGTTACGGTTGCTGAGGCATCTTCAACGGTCATTAGACCCTTTGGATTTTTGCGGGTAAGTTGGGCAATTACATATCCATTGGGTACACTGAAACGTTTCGTGTCTCCCACTTCTGTGTCCTCATTAAAGGCCCAATTTACAATGGTTCGGTTTTCGCCAACGCCGGGAATATTGGAATCCATATTACCTAATTTATTGACGGGTTTCACCTCTAGATTTTGAGCTTTGGCCAATTCTGTAAAATCACCTTTATTCACGGCTACTTCAAATTTGGAAGCGTCGGAAAAAACTTCATTTGTTGTTTTGTCTGAGGCCTCAATATTTTTTACAACTGTTGCAAGTTGAATGGCTGGTTTGGCGCCGGATTGCTTACCAACTTCAACAATGTGAAATCCAAAATCGGTTTCTACTAGGCCAACTGTTCCGGTTGGGTTGTTGAAGATAAAATTGTCAAATGGAGGAACCATTCTTCCTGGAGTGGAATTTCCTAAGTCGCCGCCATTATCCTTGGAACTGTCATCGGAGAATTGTGAGGCAAGTTCAGCAAATTTTGATTTGTCCTTTTTCACAACCGTCAAAATACTGTCTGCCAGTTTTTGAGCTTCTTCTTTAGTTCTTGTAATTGTTTCTGGCGCGCGCATGGTACCAACGTAGCGTATTAAAATGTGTTTTGACGCTGCGGAGTCTGGCATTTTCTTGGTATCCAAAACCTTGGAAAGATAAAGGGCGTTGTCAACCTTATAAGGTCCATAGATATCGCCTTTATTTAAATTGATGAGTGTATCGGCAACTGTTGGGGGAAGATCACTTTTAAACATCCAACGATCGTAATAGGGCACGTCCGAATTGTTGTTTACATACTCCTCGTAATTCTTTGTATTTCTGAAACCAGCGATAGTGTCGTTTGATTTTGTGTCCTGGTTAAACTCCATTTTGTCATTTAACATACTTGCAATGGTAGTTTTGGCTTCTTCAGTATCGGTCTCAGAAGGTTCTTCTGCGAATAGTACGTATTGAATATCGGCCTGTGGCTCCACCTGAAAATCATTGGGATGGTCCGCGATATATTTTTTGATTTCCTCATTTGAAACTTTTACTTCCTCATCGGCAATTTTGGTGTACGGCACCACGACATATTGAAAGTTCAAGTTGTCATTTTGAAAATGGTATTCCTGTTCCCCCTCGGCAACTGTTGCGCGAAGCCCACCTTTAATCATATTGTAATAAGTGGTTTGAAGAACGCCCGCGGCAATGTCTTCCTCAAAATTTAGCCATTGTTTGTACATTTCTGGCGAAGAAGCTTTGATGCTGGCAATGTATTCTTGGATTTTTCCTTCATCAACCTGTCCGGCTTCGTTAAGGAAAGTTGGGTTGTTGGCCAATTGGGTTTTCAAAGCATTGTCCAATTGCGCTTTTTCAACGCTTAGGCCCACTTTTTCTATTTGTTCGTTCATTATTACCCTTCGCAGTTCACGGTCCCACACCATGTTCATAGCCTGGGTTGTATTTGCGTTTGGCCCCATGCTGCGCTGCGTAGCCTCCACTTCCTCCATAAAACCTTGTCTGGAAATATCCTCACCGTTTATAACAGCAATGGTATCCTGGCCTTTTGGGCCGCTGCTGCCTTTGGTCAATACATCACTTAAAATAAAGGCAAAAAGCGCCAATGCAATAATAAGGATAAGGAATATCCCGCGTTTTCTGATACTGTTTAAAATTGCCATTTGATGTTCAAATTTATTTCCCTTTATTTCTGATTTGTCAGATTAGGGGGCTTTTGGTTGTGAATTCCTTTTATCCCTTAATGTTAATCAAGGTTTTAGAGGATTTGTTTTTTAGATTATTTAGGTGGCGAAAATACCATTTTCCATGCATTAATAAAAAAGTAAATTGAAAAAATTGCGGAAATGTTCGAAATCTAATCTTCGGGTAATATTTTGACTTCCACGAGCTCGATTTTAGTATTGGAGACTTCCAAAATGGTGAAGATAAATTTATCAATTTCAACGGTTTCGCCCTTTTCCGGAATTTCTTCGGTATAATTTACAATAAGGCCGCCTAGGGTTTCATAATTCTCACTTTCCTCAAAATCCAGTTTGTAATTTTCATTCAGATAATCTACTTCCAACCGTGCGGAAAATTTGTAGTGGTCCTCGCCAAGGGCTTCCTCAATAAGGGCCACACTGTCGTGCTCATCTTGAATTTCTCCGAAAAGTTCTTCAATAATATCCTCAACGGTAATTATTCCGCTGGTCCCGCCGTATTCGTCAATAACCACCGCAAGGCTTTTTCTTTTTTTACTAAGAATTCCCAGCACATCCTTAATGAGCATTGTTTCGGGCACGAAAACTACGGGCATCAAAACTTTTTTGAGATTTGCAGGTTTTTTAAAGAGCTCGAAGGAATGCACATAGCCCAAGATGTCGTCTATGTTTTCTTTATATATCAAGATTTTTGAAAGTCCGGTATCGGTAAAAATTTTGGCCAGTTCCTTTGGGGTGGTGTTAATATCCACGGCCACAATTTCCGTTCGCGGTATCATGGCTTCGCGTGATTTTACTTCGGAAAAATCGAGCGCATTTTGGAAAATTTGTATCTCGGAATCCATTTCCTCCTTTGTTTCTGCAATGTCCATTTGTTCAGAAATATAATTGCCGAGCTCCAATTTACTGAATGTTAGTTGCACAGTGTCTCCTTCAGTTTTGAAGATGAACTTTAGAACCAAATCTGAAATCCAAATTACAAACTCAGAGATGAGGGAAAAAAGGACATAGAAGAAATAGGCAGGGACGGCAAAAACTTTAACAAGGTTGTTCGCATAGATTTGGAAGAAAACCTTGGGAAGAAATTCCGCCGTCAACAAAATTACTATCGTTGAAATAACGGTCTGCACCACTAATCCGCCGACCCCGGCAATGGGTATATATTCCATCAAAAGATCGCCCATAAAAAATCCGTAGATAACCAGCGCAATGTTATTGCCCACCAGCATGGTGGCAATAAATTTTGAGGGCCGCCTTGTTATTTTTTTTAGTATTCCAGCTAAGAAGTTATTTTGCTTCTTTTCAATCTCAATATGGATTTTATTGGAGGATACGTATGCGATCTCCATACCTGAGAAAAAGGCCGAGAGGATAAGCATTGTTACTATAATTAGGATACTGTAATCCACAGTTTCAAGAATAAATTAATGCGGTCGCACGCTTCATTTAGAACAATCTTGTGGAGCTATTGTTTGTTCCTCGATTCCATTTTTTTTCGGAAATTCCTTTTAAAGAAAAACATAAAAATGGCAACTACCACAAAAAATATGAAAAGGTAAGCACGGTTGCGCTGGGTGCTCCAATTTATAAAAGCTTCGTATGCAAAGAACGCAGCGATTATTAGATATGCATATTCAAAAAAACGATAAACTTTATTTAGCATCATCAATTTTGGTTTTGTCAACTAGTTGGACTCCTTGGTTTTTTCTGGAGAGAAAGGTAGTGAAATCTTCACTACTGTCAAATCCCACGGCGCCGTCATTATAGGAGCCGTCCTTAAATTTTATTTGATAGGGTTGGTCGGTAAACACCCATTTATTTTTTTGGTCCCAAAATAATTGATTGGCTTTGAGAACCACACTGTCTGCGGTTATTACCACCACATTATTGCGAAGGTCAACCAAACCCGTATTGTCGAATTGTATGGCATAATCTGCGGTTACGGTATTTTTTTTTCCATTTTCGTCCCAAAAACGCACTTCAATGCCGGCGGGAAATTCTTTATATGGAAATTCCAAATTTGAGAAATCCAATAATTTTTCCGCTAAAAGATTGGTCACCAATTTTCCTGAATCGGTATATTTAAAATTGATATTGTTTCCTTCGGCAATGGGAGCGCCATCGGAGAGGCTTAATCGTTTAACGTTTTGGTAATTGCCTTCACATGCAAAAAGCGTGGCGGCCAATAGCAAGACCATCACGCTTTTATACATATTTATGGAGGTGTGCATTCTTATAGATTAGGAACCCTTACGCTTCCGCCAACCCAACAGCTAAAAGTTACTGTTTTTCCTGCCATACCTTCACTGAAGATATCGCTGGCCTGTGGTGCACGCTGACGATAACTGCTTGCGGCGGCTTTTGCATTTCCTGAAATGGTGCCATCCACGCGTGCTGCTTTATCCATCATGTCTGCAGCTAGCCAATACATAGCTCTTTTTTCAAAAACAGTAGTACCACAGTTGTTAGCGCTATCCGCATACATTGCGCCTATTTTGTAATAAGCGATTCCCGCTGAGGGTTTTGCCTCAAGCATCTTGTTGTAATAGGTCCGTGCAGTTCCGAAACTTCCTTTTTTACGGTAGTTTTCTGCAATGCTATAATAAATACGGGCTTTTTTAGAGTTGTCCTTTTCCAATTCAGCAGCTTGGTTAAAATATTCCAACGCTGCAGAGGCCTTTCCTTCAGCTTCAGCTTGTTTTCCTAAAAGGTAAGCAGAAGTAGAACTTGGCTCCAACTCATGCAATCTTACTGCAAGTTTATTGGATAGTGAGCTTTCGCAGTCCTTGGCGTCCAACCTATTGCTGGCATTTTTCAACCATTCAATGTCATTCTTTTTCTGTTCGTAGTCTTTTTCATAAAGTGGAATAAGGTTTGGACAGTCTGCCAATTGACCGAGTTTTCCATTAACGCTTCCTTCAACCGTTGCGTATACCCCTAAGTTATTTTCATAAACATCCTTAGCTCTTTGTTCCTTATCGGTTAGAGCTGTGCCGGCTTCTTCCTTATCCAACATTGGAGTAAGTTTTGATGCAAGACTGTTCTTTTCAGTATCTATTTTGCTGATCACAACATCATATAGATCGAATATTTCCTGGATATCCTTTTGGCCTTCGTTAAAAAGATCGACTGCCAAGGAGAAGTATGCGTAAAGGCTTTTTCCGCTGGTAAAGTTTTCCGGATCTTTTTTAAATGCCTCGTCAAAAGCTTTGAACTGTTCTGCCTTTGTGCCAACATTATTGTCATACTTTAATTGAGCGATACTGGAAAGGACCTCGCCTTCCTTGGTTTGTTCTGGAAAATGTTGCAACCTTAACTGATAGGCCTGAATAAGATCGTTAATTTTACTTTTATCGCCTTTTTCGTCTACGAAATATTCATACATTTTAATGCCATATTGATAAATGGCCAGGTTATAATTGGGACAGTCCTTTACTAAATTTTCATAATGGGGAAGAGCTGCTTCGTAGTTTTTTATCTTCGCCTGCTCAGTAAAATAGGACATTAAAATTGTACAGTCGTCTGGAGCTTGTGCAATGGATTTTGCAGAAACTGAAAGCAGGGCAATGGTAAATAATAAAATGAACTTTGTTTTCATGGTTTTGCTATTAGTAATATTAATCATATAATCTTTTTTCGAACCAGCGGTCGTTTAATGAAAAACTAATAAATGTGTTGAAGAAGGTTTCCTTGATCAATCCATAGTCCGTTGTTCCTCGACTTCCTACTTCAAATCCTAAATTCATGTTTGAGAATAAGCGTCCGATTGGTAACCCAACTCCAAAAGATATGCCAAACTCATTGACGTGGTGTCCGTCAAAGCTTAGGCCAGTTTGTTCAAATCTTCCACCTGCCCTGTAAACAACCCTTTTATAATATTCTCCGAAGGAATTATAATTGGGAATATAAAAACCTCCCAAATAAAATTTGGAAGCATTTTTATAGGTCACATTTTCACTGATGTATGAACGATTGGTAAAATTACTTGTTTTTTCGTTCACATATTCTAATCCGATTCCCCAATATTTGGGTTTACTTAAGCCAATGCCAATAGTAACCTGTGCGGGATAGGAAAAATCGGTATCGGGAACGGAAATTTCTCTTTCATCCACATCAAAAATTCCCGCCGGAATAATGGAAACACTCCCCACTCTCCGCAAATTTTCGGAATTGATATTTGTGCCAGGCGTGAAGGTGAGGGTTCCTGAAAGTTCAAGGTTTTCGTCAATCATCCGTTTGTACATTGCACCAAGATTAAAAGTGAAGCCTGACAGATTGGATCTGTTCACCTCTCGAGTGCCGTATTGAAGTTCTGATTTTTGGGTTACGGCGGTGTTTTCAATCTTTCCGAAATTATACCCAGCGTCCACACCGAGGCTTAATTCCGGCGTAACTTGATATCCAAGTGAAATATATGCTTTGTTTAGACCACCATTTCCAGAATATTGGGTTATACCGTCGGGTACTTCGGAATAAAAATCATATCCCACCGATGTGTACGGAATAACTCCAAAACCCATTCCGAATTTGCCCATTGGAATACCCATTGCCACATAATCCAGTGTTGAAGTAGAGGTATTTTGGCTTTCGGTTGCGTTTTTTTGTTTTAGGATTTGGTGACTTCCTCCAACGGAAAAGTTAATCAAGCGCAATCCTGCATAACTCGCAGGATTTTGAAGATTCAAATGAATACTGTCCGAGAAGACACCCAGCCCTCCCATAGCCCTGTTTTCCACAGTGCCGCGGAATTTTAATGAGCCAATACCGTAAAATGAATATGGTGAAGTGGTTCCTTCTTGTGCAAGGGCGATACTGGTTATAAGTAAAAATAACCCAATTGCTATTTTTTTAAACATCAATGTTTGTTATATTCTAAAATATGGTTCAATCCCTCCAATAAAAAATTTGAGTTGGCAAAGATGTCATTTTTTAAACTATCTCGCAAAAAATGTGCGTCCCCACCTGTTAAAATAACTGTTAAATTGTCGTAATCTTTTTTATATTCATTTATATAACCCTCAATTTCATACAATATTCCGTTTACCACGCCAGAATGTATAGCGCTAGCCGTATCATTGCCCAAATATGAATCTGGAGATTTTGTTTTCAGCAACGGTAATTTTTCAGTAAACGTATGGAGGGCTTTATACCGCAAAGAAATTCCGGGGGAAATGGCTCCTCCGAAATATTCGTTCTTTGAATTTATAAAATCATAGGTAATGCAAGTGCCGGCGTCAATTATCAAAACATTTTTCTGCGGAAATTGATCCGCGGCCGCACTCACTAACGCTATCCTATCAATACCCAAAGTTAGTGGGGTTGCATATTTATTGACGAAGGAAACTGGCGTCTGATGATTTAATAGAAGAACCTCGAATTGATTTCGTACCTCCTCAAACTGCCCCTCTAAAAGATTGGATACAGCGGAAATAATACAATTCTTAATAGGAAAAACTTTAGAAATTTCCTGAATGGCTAAAGAAAAGTCATTTTTGGAACAGGTGGTTTTTTGCGTTAAGTTTCCATCGTTAAATACTCCAAGCTTTATGAGGGTATTTCCAACATCAATGGCAAGATTCATTTTTTTTAAATAAGGCCATAAAAATACAATTCCACTAAGTAACTATTTGTTAAGGCACTATTAAATTGAAAAAAGATATCTTTTTATTTTTTAAATTATTGTTTTGCAAAAACGAAAATAGCTTTATATTTGCCCACTCAATAATGGTGCCTTAGCTCAGTTGGTAGAGCAACGGACTGAAAATCCGTGTGTCCCTAGTTCGATTCTTGGAGGCACCACAAAAGCCCGGAACTTCTGTTTCGGGCTTTTTGTTTCTATAAAAGTGGCGTTTTCTGCTTCACCATTTCAGAAAAGGAAATAATAGTGCCGAATCCTTTATTTCGAAAATAATCCATTTCACTTTCAGCTCCAGTAGCCAAAACAAAATCGCCGCCCCACGCACCGAGACTTTTCACGATGCCATTAAAGTTGGGAAACAAGCGTTGTTTAACCGATTCCATTTTAATGATTTCAGAAATAACCTTCTCGTGACTTTCCATCAAATTCTCAAAATCCTTCAAGGTACGGCACTGTAACAACTTTTTCGATATATCTGAAATGTTCTCAATATCCTTTGGCCTTACGGATGCATTTCTATAACGTTCAATCCCTTCCTTACTGTCCTGTTTTTTATTTAAATGCACGAAAAATAACGAATCTGTAAAGTCCCACGGGAGATGGACTTTTCTGAATTCGGGCCTTTTATTTTTCAATTCGTACAAAATAGGGGCATCACTTTGCGCGGCGGCAATATCATAACCACTTCCGCCAAAACTATTTTTTAAAAGATCAAAGGGATTAACCGCAGCCCATTGCGCAATGTTATTTATTAGTGTGGAAGAAGTGCCCAGACCCCAAATTCGCGGGAAATCCAATTTGGTTTTAATATTAATTCCGTCACTTTTTATAAGAAAATCTGGATTCAAATTTCGTGCTTCCCGAAGTATTTTTGAGAGTGTATTTGAAATTTCAGCTTGGCCTGTTTGGTTTTCAAAATTCTTTAAATCGAAAAATTCTTCAAACCATACTTCACCTTTTTCATCAAAACTTTGCCAATGAATTCTCTCTTTTTCAGAATTCTCTACCTCCAATGATTGCCCATATTTTGTAGGAAAGGCTAAAGCACTGGCTCCATCGAGCACCACATATTCTCCGGTGAGCAATAATTTTCCGTTGCTGTGGAACTTCCGCATTTTATTTTCTGAGATTTTTCAAGAAGGAAGTAACCGAATTATGTGAAACAGCATTTTCTTTATAGTAGTCCAACGCTTTTTCCTTTTCCTGTTTTGTCGCTTGCAATTGGTTCAAAATATTCATCAAGTGCATTTTCATATGGCCTTTTTGAATGCCGGTTGTAATTAATGAGCGTACTGCGGCAAAGTTTTGTGCCAACCCTGCAACCGCTAAAATCTTCATTAATTCTTTTGCATCGGGCTTTTGAAGAATCTCAAAAGCTAGTTTCGTCAATGGATGTAGCGAAGTTAAACCCCCAACGGTGCCCACCGCCAAAGGCAATTCAATCCAAAATGTGAAAATATCATTCTCGATTTTTGCATGTGTTAAGCTTCCGTAATAACTATTTCTGGCCGCATAAGCGTGCACACAAGCTTCCACGGCACGAAAATCGTTGCCCGTTGCCAAGACAACGGCATCCACTCCGTTCATAATTCCTTTATTGTGCGTAACAGCGCGTCGTGTTTCGGTTTTGGCAATTTCAATAGCACGAACAAATTTTTCGGCAAATTGTTTTCCGTCGTAATTTTTGGAAGTAAGTTCATCAATCTTGCAGCTCACTTCCGCTCGAACCAAACATTCGGGAACGTAGTTTGAAAGTATGCTCATCACCACTTCTGGAAACACTTCGTCCTTTTGGAACGCCTCAAACCTCCTGGCTTCCTCCTCAAAGGTTTGCGCCATTCGTTCCAAACAACTGTTTATGAAATTGGCGCCCATGGCATCCAAAGTTTCAAAGGTGGCATGGATATAAAAATAACCCTCCAAAATATGCGATTTGTCAACCAATGAAAGTTCCAAAAGTCCGCCCCCTCGGGATTTCATGTTTTTTTCAATCGATTGTATGCTCTCGATTAGTTTCGGTTTTACAATTTCAAAGAACGCCTCAATACTTTTTTCATTTCCATAGAAATTGAAATGAATCTGACCATTTTTTTCTGTGGAAATCACTTCCGCTTTAAACCCACCGCGTTCCAACCAAAATTTTGCAGCATTGCTGGCGGCTGCTACCACTGAGCTTTCCTCGGTGACCATTGGCAAGGCATAAAATTTACCGTTAATTAAAAAATTGGGTGCAATCGCAAATGGCAAATAATAGTTTGATAAGGTATTCTCAATAAAATCGTCGTGAAGCTGCTGCAATTGGTCATCTTCATTCCAATACTTTTTTAAATTTTGAGCGGAACTAGGGTTGTTGGACAGATAATTTTCTGCCAGCCATTCAATTTTTTCGAGTTTAGATTTTTTTGAAAATCCGGAAACGGGTTGTTTCATCTAAATTTGCTATCGTTGAAGTAGCAAAGATACGGCTTAGTAATTTTTTATGTCGTTATACCATAAAAAAGAAAGGTATTTAGAAATTAAACGTTCCAAATACCTTTCAAAATTAACTTAAAACGAAATTACGATTTAAGTGTCTATAAAATCTCGGTGGACTTTTTACTTTTTATTCTGCTGTTTTTTGATGGTTTTTTTATCAATATCAACCTTGTTGGTTTGTTGATTGACATTTCCGGTAGGATTGGTTGGATTTTTTTGCTCGGTTTTTCTTTCAAATTTCTTTTCCATGGTTTCAGATTTTCTAGATTTAAAACTCGAAAGTACCCATTCTTCAAGAAAAATTCTGCCAAAAGAATATTAAAGCTAGGTTAAACCTTTCGTATGGATTTTATAAAGGTTGAAATTCCATTCAAGCCATTTTCTGAAAGCATTTTTATAAAAGCACTACCAATAATTGCTCCACTGGTATATTTTGTTGCTTGCTGAAAAGTTTCTGCATTGTTTATTCCGAAACCAACAATTAATTTATTTTTCAGCGAAAGCGAAGCAATGTTTTGAAAATAATTTGTTTGCTCCGAGCCAAAATCCGAAGAATTGCCAGTAACACTGGCGCTGCTAACCATATAAATAAAACCTTCGGAAGCCGAATCTATTTCTCGAATGCGTGCTTCAGAAGTTTGGGGCGTGATTAAAAAGATATTCAGCAAACCGTATTTTTTGAAGATTTCGGCATAATGTTCCTGAAATTCCGCCAAAGGCAGATCGGGAAGAATTAAGCCGTCAATCCCAACTTCTGCACATTTTTTACAGAAATTTTCAACGCCAAATTGAAGCACGGGATTAAAATACCCCATAATAACCAAAGGAATTGAAACTGTTTTCCGAATATCTTTCAGTTGATGAAAAAGTATTTCGGTAGTCATTCCATTTTTCAGAGCTTGGGTTCCGCTAGCCTGAATAGTTGGTCCATCGGCCAAGGGATCGCTGAAAGGCAAACCAATCTCAACCATATCAACCCCATTTTTTTCCAATTGCTGAAGAATTTCAACAGTATCGTCAAGTTTTGGATAACCTGCGGTAAAATAGATTGAAAGCAATTTTTTGTTTTCCGAAAGTTTTCTATTGATTTTATTCATCTTATAAATTAAAGTGCTTAATGTAAGTTTCCAAATCCTTATCCCCACGACCGCTCAAATTCACCACGATCACTTCGTCTTTTTTAAATTTTCGACTTTCAAAAACCGCCAACGCGTGGCTGCTTTCAATTGCGGGAATAATACCTTCCAATTTGCAAAGTTGCATTCCAGCTTCCATCGCCTCATCATCGGTTATTGAAATAAATTCGCCCCGACCACTCGCAAAAAGATTGGCGTGCATTGGGCCAACGCCCGGATAATCCAAACCTGCGGAAATAGAGTAAGGTTCCGTGATTTGGCCGTCCGCAGTTTGCATTAACAGCGTTTTGCTACCATGAATAATCCCGACTTTTCCCAAAGCTGAAGTTGCTGCACTTTCACCGCTATTGATTCCTTTTCCGGCGGCTTCAACGGCAATAATTCCAACCTCAGGTTTGTCCAAATAATGATAAAAAGCACCGGCGGCATTGCTTCCTCCGCCAACACAGGCCACCACAAAATTTGGATTTTCCCGACCTTCTTTTTCGGTTAATTGCTTTTTTATTTCTTCCGAAATCACACTTTGAAACCGCGCAACCATATCGGGATACGGATGCGGACCAACCACGCTACCTATAATATAATGTGTATCCACCGGATTGTTTATCCAATCGCGAATGGCTTCATTCGTTGCATCTTTCAAAGTTTTGCTACCGCTTGTGGCGGTAACCACTTTCGCACCCAGCATTTTCATACGGGCTACGTTCGGCGCTTGGCGTTTTATGTCAATTTCACCCATAAAAACGATACATTCCAAACCCATCAAGGCACAAACGGTGGCGGTTGCAACACCGTGTTGGCCGGCGCCTGTTTCAGCGATAATTCGGGTTTTACCTAATCGTTGCGCCATTAAAATTTGACCGATTGTATTATTCACTTTGTGAGCGCCGGTGTGGCAAAGATCTTCCCGTTTTAAATAAATTTTAGTATTGTATTTTTCCGAAAGCCGTTTTGCAAAATAAAGCGGCGTTGGCCGTCCCACATAATCCTTCAGCAATTGTCGGAATTCTTTTTGAAAGGATTCCTCAGCCATTATTATTAAATAATTCTGTCGTAATTCCTCCACATTTGGGTAAAGCATTTCTGGAATGTATGCGCCGCCAAACTCACCGTAATAGCCTTTTTCGTTTACATTATAATTCATTTTTCTGTATTGAGTATTGAGTAATAAGTATTGAGTCTTGTTTCCTATTTCTTGGCTCGTGATTCTTTTTATTCGTGGTTCAAAGCGTTTATAAATTTTTTCAATTTCGAAAAATCTTTCATTCCCGGTTCAATTTCGAATTTGCTATTTACATCAATCGCATAAATAGGAAGGTTTGTTTTTAATATTTCTTTTAAATTATCAATTTCGTCTATGCCTATGCCACCGCTTAAAATGAAGGGAGTTTTGTATTTGTAATTTTTTAAAATCTCCCAATTAAAGGTTTTTCCGTTTCCGCCGTGATGATCACCTTTGGTATCGAACAGAAAAGCATCAACTTTTTTTACAAAATCACGCGTTTTGGAAAAATCGAAAGAGTCGTCAACAGAAAAGACTTTCCAAACTTCATAGCCATCCCAAAATTTTAAGCGTAAATACATATTTAGGGTTAGCACAAATTCCTTGGTTTCATTACCGTGAAGCTGAATAACATCCAAATTGTATTTTTTAAAAGTCTCGAGAATTTCGGCTATTGTGGCATCCACGAAAACGCCAACTTTCTTTATTCCGAGGGGTAGCGCAGGAATCTCGCTATCAAAATATCTCGGACTTTTTCCATAAAAAATGAAACCCAAATAATCTGGCTGAAGTTTTGCGACTTCGGCGATGTTGTGTTTCATTCCGCAGATTTTCAGCATGGTTTTCATCTCAATTTTTCAATAAATTGCTTTGCCGTTTCGCCGGGATTTTCGGTTTTCATAAAATTTTCACCAATTAAAAATCCTTCGAAACCATAAGTTCTCAACTCTTTTATAGTTTCCACATCGCTGATTCCGCTTTCGGAAATCTTCACAAAATCAGATGGAATTTCTTTGGAAAGTTTTTTGCTGATTTCAATATTTACCTTGAAATTTTTCAGATTTCGGTTGTTTACGCCGATCATATCGACGTTCGGTAAAAGCGATTTTTGAAGTTCTTCCAAATTGTGGACTTCCAGCAAAACATCCAATTTCAAGCTTTTGGCCAAATGCGAAAATTGTTTCAATTCTTCTGCCGAAAGGCAAGCCGCAATCAATAAAATTGCATCGGCGCCATAGGCTTTTGCCTCATAGATTTGATAGGGATCAATGATGAATTCCTTCCGAAGTATTGGGATGGAAATCGTGTTTTCAGCAACCAAAAGATCTTCCAATGAGCCTCCAAAAAAGTTGGAATCCGTTAAAACTGAAATTCCTTTTGCGCCAGCCTTTTCATAGCCCGAAACAACTTCGGGTAACAGAACTTTGTCGTTTATAACCGATTTGCTGGGCGAGCGGCGTTTGTGTTCCGCAATAATTCCGGTTGTTGAAATTCGCAACGCTTCTGCCAACGATTTGGTTTCTTTTGCAAAAAGTGGAAATTTTTCCAACAATCGCGTGGGAATTGCTTCTTTTTTTGCGGCAACTTCCTTTAGTTTATAAGCGGTTATGTTATCTAAAATTGTCATTTTTAAAATTGAGTATTGAGTATTGAGTATTGAGTATTGAGTATTGAGTATTGAGTATTGAGTTTTGAGTATTGAGTATTGAGTATTGAGTATTGAGTATTGAGTTTTGAGTTTTGAGTAATGAGTATTGAGTATTAAGTCGTTGCTCTTGGCTCTTTATTCTTAATTCATTTCGATAGTACCTGTAATTTCTTTAATGAGTTAAATGCTTTTCCGGATTTCAACGATTCCTTTGCTTTTTCAAAACCTTCTTTAATGGTGCAATTTTCAACTACTGAAATTGCCATTCCAGCATTTGCGCAAACTACATTGTTTTGCGACTCAGTGCCTTTTCCGTTTAAAATATTTAGAAATATTTCCGCAGAATCTTTCACCGTGTCCCCTCCAAATATCGCTGATTCATCAATTTGCTTCACCCCGAAATCATTTGCATTCAAAATATTCTCTAAATTTTTAGAAATCACTTTCACCGGTCCGGTCAACGAAATTTCATCGTAGCCATCCATCGCGTGCAAAACGGCGTAATTTTTTTCACTTTTTTGATAGAGATAACCGTGCATACGCGCCAATTCCAAATTAAAAACGCCAACCAATTGATTCTTTGGAAATGCAGGATTAACCATTGGTCCAAGCATATTGAAAAAAGTTTTTACGCCCAATTCCTTTCTAATTGGTGCTACATTTTTCATTACAGGGTGGAAGAGGGGGGCGTGCAAAACACAAATTCCAGCTTCGTCCAAACTACGTTTTAAAAAATCTTTTTCATTGCTGAATTTTATGCCCAAGGCTTCCATAACATTGCTACTTCCGCTCACCGAAGAAACTCCGTAATTACCGTGTTTTGTGACTTTTATTCCTGCACCAGCAGTAACAAAAGATGCTAAAGTTGAAATATTAAAAGTATTCTTTCCATCGCCGCCCGTGCCGCATAAATCTATAGTGTTGTATTCACTAAAATCTACCGCCAAACACAGGTCTAATAACGCATCGCGGAAGCCTTCCAACTCTTCCAAACTTACGTTTCGCATCATATATACAGTCAAAAAAGCAGCAATCTGGCTTTGGTTGTATTTTCCTTCGGAAATGTTTACCAAAACAGTTCTTGCCTCATCTTTGCTGAGTTGCTCATGGTTTATTAATCTGTTTAAAATATGTTTCATTTCTAAGTTTAGGAGTTTATGGGTTTAGTTTAAATCACTGCAAACTGCCACTGAACACTTTTTTATCGCAAAAGCGCAGAAACGCTAAATGTTAATGGACATTGAATATTGTTCCCCCTTGGGGGTTATGGGGCCTCCACCCAATTTTTAATAATCTGTTTTCCCATTGGAGTAAGCACACTTTCGGGATGAAACTGTACTCCGCAAACATCGTGAAACTTGTGGCGGACTGACATAATCTGCCCATTTTCATCCACCGAAGTTATTTCCAAAACCTCCGGAAAATCTTCTTTTGAAACCACCCAACTGTGGTAGCGGCCTATTTCAAATTCTTTTTCAATTCCTTTAAAAAGCGGTTCGTTTTCTGAAATTATGGTTGCCTTTGTTGCAACTCCGTGAAAAACTTTACTTAGGTTTTCCAATTTCCCCCCGAAAACTTCCCCGATTGCTTGTTGCCCCAAACACACGCCGAGAATTGGTTTTGAGGTTGCGTATTTTTGAATTACTTCTTTCAGCAAACCCGCTTCGTCGGGAATTCCGGGACCTGGGGAAAGTAGAATTTTATCGTAATTTTCTACTTCTTCCAAGTGAAATTTATCGTTTCTTCTAACTGTAACTTCACAATCCAATTCCTCTAAATAGTGAACCAGATTGTACACAAAACTGTCATAATTGTCTATTACTAAAATTTTCAGCCCCACCCCAACCCTCCCCGAAGGGGAGGGAGTATGTTTCGGGTTTTTATTTATTTTTTCTTTTTTCATTATATATTGAGATTAAATTCCCCCTTCGGGGGTTAGGGGGCCATTGTTTCAGCTAATTCCAACGCCTTTGTAAGTGCGCCAAGTTTATTATAAACTTCCTGTAATTCTTTTTCCTCATTGCTTTCCGAAACCACGCCAGCGCCCGCTTGATAATGCAGCGTATGGTTTTTGCTCAAAAAGGAACGGATGATTATTGCGTGATTATAATTTCCACTGAAATCCATAAAACCAATTGCGCCTCCGTAAAATTCCCGACTTCTATTTTCATATTTTTCGAGCAGTTGCAAGGCTTTATGTTTTGGTGCGCCGCTCAAAGTTCCTGCGGGAAATGTATCTGCAACAATCTGCATTGTTGAAATTTTTGGATTTTTTGTAGCTGTAACTTTGCTGACCAAATGAATTACGTGCGAAAAAAACTGCACTTCGCGATACGTTTCCACTTTCACATTTGTGCCATGCCGACTTAAATCGTTTCGCGCCAAGTCTACAAGCATCACGTGTTCGCTATTTTCTTTTTTGTCTTCGAAAAGTATTTTGGCGAGCTCGGCATCCTGCTCATCGTTTCCGGTGCGTTTGAAGGTCCCTGCGATTGGATGGATTTCTGCTGTATTTCCTTTTACGACCAATTGCGCTTCGGGCGAACTTCCGAAGATTTTAAAATTTCCGTAATCAAAATAAAAAAGATACGGTGAAGGATTTATGCTACGCAAAGCCCTGTAAACGTTGAATTCATCGCCGGTAAATTGCTGTGAAAACCGCTTGCTTGGCACAATTTGAAAAACATCGCCGCGCTGGCAATGCTCTTTGCACTTTCGAACCAAAGCTTTAAAATCCTCATCTTTTAAATTTGTGGTTCGGTCGCCATTTCTTTTGAAAGGATATTCGGCAAAGCTTTTTGACTTTAAAATCTGCTCAATCTGCGGAATATTGTTTTCTTCTTCAAAGCAGTGCGCAAAAATATACGCTTCGTTATTGAAATGATTTATGGCAATTATATTTTGATAAACTGCATAAAACAAATCGGGCATTTCAAGATTTTCTTCTTTTTTTGAAAGCGAAATGTCTTCAAAATAACGCACGGCATCAAAAGCCATAAAGCCGAAAAGCCCATTGTTTATGAATTTGAAATTGTTTTCTTCCGAAGTAAAAGATGCGGCAAATTCGTCTAAAATTTTTGGAACATTGTGTGAACATCCCCCTATATCCCCCTTCGAAGGGGGACTTTTTAAATTGATAATTGAATTTTTCCCATCCGGAAATTGCTGAAAAATCATTTCATTTTCAACTTTTATAGAGGCAATTGGGTTAAAGCAAATGTAGCTGAAACTATTGTCGTTGGCGTGATAGTCGCTACTTTCCAAAAGCAGGCTATTCGAGAATTTATCGCGTAAACGCAAATATACCGAAACCGGTGTGAGCGTGTCTGCCAATAATTTTTTTGAGTATGTTTTTAAAATGTATTTCATTTTGTCAAAATATGCGAATAAAAAAAGGCTTGTCGTGATTGACAAGCCTTTTCGTATATTATTATACCATAGGTGTTCCGCTCACGAGGTTTGCCGTAAGTTTTTCCACCACCAAGTATTTTGTGTAAATCTGTTCATTGTATCGGGTTCAAATATAGAATTTTTTTGAACACAAATTTTATTTACTGAAACTTTTTGGGAATAATATCGTCTAACAACGTACGTTGTTGATGGAGTTTAAAATTTTGCCTATTAATTTTCAATGCATATGAAGTTGTTTTTTATTATTCTTCCTTTACTGATTCTTCAAAGTTGTTCCGATATAAAACCGGAAGTGACTTCTGAAATTGCGATGACATCGTTTTATCAAAACCAGGAAGAAATTCCCAATTCAAAAAAGGTGGTTGCCGTTGATTTTGCGGAATTGGATCAACAATATCTTCAAAATAAGAATGATTCCATTTACATCATAAATTTTTGGGCAACTTGGTGCAAACCTTGTGTGAAAGAGCTTCCGGCATTTGAGAAAATTGCTTCCGATTATACAAATAAAAAAGTGAAAGTACTTTTGGTAAGCCTTGATTTTCTCGATAAAATTGAATCACAGGTTATTCCTTTTATCCAAAAGAATGCTATTCAATCTGAAGTGGTTTTGCTCGATGATCCCGATGCAAATACTTGGATTCCGAAGGTTTCAACAGATTGGAGCGGGGCGATTCCCGCAACGATTATTTATAAAAAACACAATCGAAAATTTTACGAGCAATCCTTTACTTTTAACGAACTTGAAACTGAACTAAAAACATTTCTATAAAAATTAAATTATGAGAAAACGACTTTCAACCCTAACATTTGCGACCTTTTCATTAATCGCTTTCAATAGCTGCAAAAACGATACGACCGATAAAAGCGCGGAATTGGCCGTAAATGAAATTACCCAGCCGGAATTTACAGAAATTGAAGCAGAATCGTTTGGATATTCTGTGGGCGATGAGACGACCGATTTTAAATTGAAAGACGTAAACGGCAAAATGGTTTCGCTTTCCGATTACTCGGACGCAAAGGGTTTTATAGTAATTTTTACCTGCAATACTTGTCCTTTCGCCGTTGCAAGCGAGCAGCGAATGGTTGACTTGGATAAGGAATTTAAGGCGAAAGGTTTTCCGGTTATCGCCATAAATCCAAATAACCCGAAAGTACAGCCTGATGATACGTATGAATTGATGCAGCAAAAAGCAAAAGAGGCCGGTTTTACTTTTCCGTATCTATTTGACGAAAGCCAAACAATTTATGCAAAATACGGAGCGACTAAAACCCCTCACGTATATCTTTTAAAGAAGGAAGGCGATAAAAACATTGTGAAATATATTGGAGCCATAGACGATAACGTTCGCAACGCGGCGGAAGTAAAGGACCGATTTTTGGCAAATGCCATATATGAAATTTTAGACGGAAAGGAAGTTACCGTGAAAGAAACTAAGGCAATCGGTTGCTCTGTGAAGCAGTAATAAATTATAGCATAAATGATTGGGAGCCCTGTTGTTATAGCAGGGCTTTTTCATTTTAACAAAACAATTTTACATTTTTCTTCTTGCCTTATTTTCCTTTTCATCGACAGAGGCCAAATTATATATTTTCCAGATCCATTCCCTTCAAAGGTCGAAAGCATCGATGTTTCATCTTTGCAGGCTGGAGGTTATTTTGTGAAACTGAACACAACTCACGGCAGCACATATTCAAAGTTTATAAAAGAATAGTTTATTTTTTGAACTATTAAAAGCCGAAAACAGTTTTTATTGTTTTCGGCTTTTTTATTTTTATACGCATTGCATTTACTATTTTTACAAAAAATTTGAATTATGGCAGATTTAACCCAAAAACAGTGGAGCGAACAGTTGGAAAATGATAGCAACGCAATAGTTATCGATGTTCGCACAGATGAGGAATTTGAGGAAGGCTATATTCCCGGTGCCCAACAAATAGATATTTATAACGGAGCTGAATTTCTGCAGCGCGCCAAAGAACTGGATCCACAAAAAAATTATTATGTGTACTGTCGCTCTGGCGGTAGAAGCGCGCAGGCTTGCTTGCTGCTGAATTCCGTGGGTGTAAAAAACACCTACAACCTGAATGGCGGCATTACGGATTGGGAAGGGGAAATAATCAATGAATGAATTTTGACATGAAATTACTATCAGCACAGCACGTATTTATGTTCACACTTTTCCTTGCGTTCTTTCCATTGGACGTCATGGCGCAGGAAATCCAACTTTTAGATTCACAAGAATTCCAGACTGCAATGGAAACAAAGCGGGATATTCAATTGTTAGATGTTCGAACCCCAGAAGAATTTGCCAATGGACATCTGAAAAATGCATTGAATATTGATATTTCACAAACTACTTTTATCACAGAGGCGGAAAAGTTGGATTTGGAAAAACCTATTTATCTATATTGCCAAAGTGGAAAAAGAAGCGCCAGGGCCGCTATAATTTTAAAAGATATTGGCTTTAAGGAAATATATGATATGGAAGGTGGATTTTCCAATTGGGATGCCAATGGGTTTGAAAAGGAGTGATTTCCTTAATTCTCTTAACGAATTCATTTCTACTTCGTTAAACTCTCGCTAAATTTCGATTCTCACTGTCTTTAAGCCATATCGGCGTCGTATCTTCAATATTGAAATTCGAGCAATATGGAAAGAAGAAACGAAAATATTAGAGCCCAGCTACGAAAATTGATCGTGGCAAGTTGCCAATTTGAGCAACGACCATCAAAGGCATTTCGAAAATTCCATAAACTATATCTTCAGTTTTTCTTTGGCGCCATGGATATAAATATTGATTATCAGACCCAGGTGATCTCCATTTGGAATTCGAGACCCATGACCACAAATCCCGTCAGACTTTTTGATATAAACGATGCGATTTCAGATAGAATTTATTATACGAATTTGGAAGAAACACTTTTTGGTGCTATCGAAGAGGGACCTCTCCAAGATTGTTTTTATGAAAAAATTCTTATGGATTACGCGCATTATTCCGAAAAGGATGATGACGGCGATGGAGCTTGGAGTGCCTAAATTGTCCCATTATTAAATAATTTTTCTCAAACATTAACGCTTTTAAATCCTAAAATCTACACGCATAACTTCGAAATAGATTTAGCCATTCAAATAAATTTTTTCACAAGGAAAATCCTGTAAATTTGCAGTCTAAAAATTTTCTCCCATTGGCAAAGCAAATCACAGATACCATTGTAATGATTCGTCCCGTTGCGTTCAGAATGAATGAGCAAACGGCAGTAAATAATTTTTTTCAGGAAGATATCGCATTGAAAAATGCAGAAATCAATGTCAAGGCCCAATTTGAATTTGATGCTTTTGTTGAAAAGTTACGTGCCGTAGGGGTTAACGTAATTGTCGAACATGATGATCTGCGAATGGATACCCCAGATTCCATTTTTCCGAACAATTGGATCAGCTTTCACGAAAATGGCGACATTGCCCTCTATCCTATGTTTGCCGAAAACCGCCGCCGTGAAAGGCGTGAAGAGGTTTTGATTCGTTTAGAAAAGGAGGGTTTCCTGATCAACAACGTTATAGATTATACGCCTGCTGAAGATGAGGGTATTTTTTTGGAAGGCACCGGCAGCCTTTTGCTTGATCGCGTAAATAGAAAAGCTTACTGTGCACTTTCGCCCAGGGCCGATGAAGAATTGTTGATTGAATTTTGTGAAGATTTTGAATACCTCCCGATTATTTTCACAGCAAACCAAACCGTTGATGGCAAGCGAATGCCTATTTACCACACCAACGTAATGATGTGCCTTGCGGAGGATTTTTGTGTCATTTGCCTCGATACTATTGATGATTCCGCCGAAAAGAAAAATGTAGTACAGCATTTAAAAAAGGACGGAAAGGAAATCATTCGGATTACCGAAGCCCAAATGCACCATTTTGCCGGAAACATGCTTCAGGTGCAGGGTATGGATAAAAAATATTTGGTTATGAGTCAGGCGGCGCATAAAAGTTTAAATGCGGAGCAGGTTCAAGCAATTGAAAAGTATTGCGAAATTTTAAGCAGCGATTTGGCGACGATTGAAACCTGCGGCGGCGGCAGTGCACGTTGCATGATGGCGGAAGTTTTTCTTCCGAAGGAATAATTATTAGGAAACTGCTTCTGCCTTATTAATGTTGCGTATCATTCCGCCGAAAATGAAATAATGAAAGGGTAGCATCAAATACCAATACAATCTACCCCATATACCTTTTGGTCGAAAAGTCGCCGTTTGTACTAATTCATTTTTATCGTTGATACAGAATTCCAGCCACGCCTCACCGGGCAACTTCATTTCCGCGAATAATAGCAACCGTTTGCTCTCCCTATCCGCATACAGTACCCGCCAAAAATCCAGCACATCGCCGGTATAAATCTCTTTGGCATGTGTGCGTCCACGGCGAAGGCCAACACCTCCCACTAGCCTATCCATAAAGCCGCGCATTTTCCAAAGTGAGTTTCCGTAATACCAACCACGCGCACCGCCAATGGTCCAAATATTGTCCAAAACTCTTTCCGGGTCTGAGGTTTTTAGAATTTTTTCATCTTTCAAACATCCATATTTCGGCACTTGAATGTATTCTTTTAAATTGGTCAACCTGCCCGCCACCAAGGAATCTTTCCAACTTGAAATGACAAGATTTTGTTCAATCTTTTGAAAGGCTTTTTCTATCGATTCGTCATAAGAAATGGGTTGAATATTTAAAATTTCCTGCAGTTTATTGTCTCGCGCCACTACTTCCATTTTCATACTATCTACAAGGTTTACCGCCAATTTATAAGAAGTTGAAGTAACAAAATAAAGCCAATAGGAAGATAGCCGGGGCGACATAACCGGCACGGGAATAATCCAAAGTTTGAGCCCTCTAATTTCGGAATATTTCTCAAGCATTCCTTTGTAGGTTAAAATATCTGGGCCACCAATGTCAAAGGATTGATTGAAGCATTTTTCATTGCCCAAAACGCCCGATAGAAAGGCAATAACATCGCGGATTGCAATAGGCTGTATTTTTGTTTTCAACCATTTTGGGGCAATCATTATGGGTAGTTTTTCGCATAAATCCCTTATAATTTCGAAGGAAGAACTCCCGCTTCCCACAACAATTCCGGCGCGCAAAACAGTTAAGTGATAATTGCCTTTGTATAAAATTTCCTCCACTTTCTTTCGGGAAGAAAGGTGTTTGGAAAGCTGTTCCTCATTCACAATTCCGCTTAAATAAATAACTTGTTTCACCGACGTTCCGGCCATATATTTATTAAAATTCTCAGCAGATTGTGCTTCAATTTCATCGAAATTATTCGAAGAGCCGCTCATGGAATGGATCAAATAATACGCGGCATCTATGTTAGTCGGAAAATTTTCAAGGTTCACTTCTTCCGCAAAATCTACTTCAACCACGCTAACTTTTTTCGTGGTTTCGGGATCGAGCGGAAGTCGGTTTTTATCGCGGACTGCACATATTACGTCGTGCCCATTTTCAAGCAATTGCGGGAGCAAGCGCATCCCGATATATCCATTTGCACCGGTGAGAAGAATTTTCAATATTGAAATTTTGTTTAAAGGTAATCTACAAGGATTTAAACAGAAGTTAAAAAGTCGTTAAGTTATGCGCACTCTTATTTATCAAAACGGTATCTTTAAAACATCAACCAAAAGACCAAAGTTTTATGAAAATCCTAAAAATCGTTTTGCTGATAGTTGGCGTTGTTTTGATTGTCTTCGGACTTTATAATGCCTTTGTTCCACAACAAATATTGGATATTGGCCCCTTGGAAGTGAACGCCAAAGAAGGCTTAAGCAACCAAACTTTAGGAATGATTGGCATAGGGGTTTTGGCGTTAATAGCCGGTGCCCTTCTTAAAAACCGCCGTTAATTTAAAAGGCTCAAAATTGAAATAACTGCAGTACTGATATATTCCACCCCAATTGAGATTACTATAAATCCCACAATCCTCGAAATTGCATTTATTCCCGATGCTCCCAAAAATTTACTAATGTAATGCGAGCTTCTCAAAATGAGAAATGTTGCCAAACCCACCGCCAAAACTGCGAGCACAACAAAAAATATATCGTTCCATTTTTGGTATTCCTGATTAAAGGTTATCAATAATGAAATTGAACCCGGACCGGCCAACATTGGGATTGCCAATGGTGTCAATGAAAATTTTTCGCGTTTGTCCAAATCTTTTTGAACACGTTTGTTTTTCATCCCTTTGTGTTTCGAAAAAGTTCCGGTTAAAAGTGCGAAGCCTGAGGTTACGATAATCATTCCGCCGGCAATTCGAAGTGCATTAAGGCTTATTCCGAAAAATTTCAGCAAATAGGTACCGGCGAAAAAGGAAATAATCAAAATAACCACCACGTTTATCGTGGTTAAAAGTGAAGTTTTATTTCTTTCTGAAATACTTTCATCGCTCGTCAATCCTACGAAAACTGGCACCGTTCCCAACGGATTAATTACCGAGAAAAGTGCCGCAAATACATATAAAAAAATGTCCATTGTTTTTGTGGCAAAGGACGTTTGGTTTTGGGATTTTAAGATTACTAAAGTGTTACCATAACATTACAAAATACACACACGGTTTGATTCAAAAATCTTCCGGCCGTTGGGGCGTAACGGTATTTTTTGCCTCCATCAATTTTTTCATAAAATTGTGGACCGATTTGTCTTTTACCTTCGCTTCAATTTTTACAAAATAATCGTCTTTATAAATAGAATATTCCTCAGCCTGGCCTTTATAAATCACTAATTTATAATAAGGAATTATTAGTGCATATGAATTTAAATTACTTCGAAAACCCAAAATAATACCTTTTGGCCGCATCTCGATATTGCAGAGATTTCGATTGTTGTCCAAATTCATCAAATTGCTGATTTGAGCGCTTGCTTCAGTTAAAATTAATTTTGGAGAACCTATGCCACGCATTTTTAAGCGCTCTTTAATTGTGAAAGGTTTTCCTAGTTCAGCGTCTATTTTTCGGGTTGTTTCTTTATCGTTATAGGAAACGTGAAGTAGCATTTTTTTCCTTTAAAGATAAGCCATTCACAAATACTTCAAATTTAAAAACGTGTATATTTGTCGTCCAAAAATTGTGCGATACCACACCTTATTCCGTTATTATGTCATTATCTAACACTATTGAGACCCAAATTAAAACCGCAGTTCAAAAACTGTATGGCGCAAATCTCGAATCGGTAGAATTGCAACCAACCCGTAAGGATTTTGAGGGCGATGTTACCGCTGTTGTTTTCCCAATGCTTCGCGTTGTAAAAGGAAATCCGGTGCAGATTGGCGAAGCGATTGGAAATTATTTGGTGAAGAATGTTTTGGAAATTGAAAAATTCAATGTGGTCCAAGGTTTTTTGAATATCGTTTTGAGTGATTCCTATTATTTGGATTTCTTTAATTCGGTCGAGGATTTTTCTTCCTTCGGAAAAGTTCCGCAGGGAACGAAGGCGCTAATGGTTGAATACTCTTCGCCAAACACAAACAAGCCATTGCATTTGGGCCACGTTCGAAATGTTTTGCTGGGCTATTCAGTGTCGGAAATTGAAAAAGCTGCCGGAAAAAAAGTGTACAAAACCCAAATAATCAACGATCGCGGAATCCATATTTGTAAAAGTATGCTTGCCTGGGAAAAATTCGGAAATGGCGAAACGCCGGATGCGGCCGATTTGAAAGGTGATAAATTGGTGGGCAATTATTACGTAAAATTCGATAAGGAATACAAAAAGCAGATTGAAGAATTAAAGGCCGAAGGAAAAACCGAGGAGGAAGCAAAAGTGCAAGCGCCACTGATTAATGAAGCGCAGGAAATGCTGCGTAAATGGGAAGCCGGCGATGAAGAAACCGTTTCCCTTTGGAACAAAATGAACGGCTGGGTTTACAAAGGTTTTGAAGAAACGTATAAATCCATCGGCGTTGATTTCGACTTTTATTATTACGAAAGTGACACTTATTTATTGGGGAAGGATATCATTGAAGAAGGGATTAAGAAAGATGTTTTCTTTATGAAAGACGACGGCTCCGTTTGGTGCGATTTAACGGAAGATGGCCTCGATGAAAAACTTGTTTTACGAAGCGATGGCACGGCCGTTTATATGACGCAGGATATTGGCACTGCGGTACAGCGCGTAAAGGATCATCCCGATGTGGGTGGCATGATTTACACCGTGGGCAACGAGCAGGATTACCATTTTAAAGTGCTGTTTTTGATACTAAAAAAACTGGGCTACACTTGGGCCGAAAACCTTTTTCATTTGAGTTATGGAATGGTGGATTTACCTTCCGGGAAAATGAAAAGCCGTGAAGGAACCGTTGTTGACGCCGATGATTTGATCGCGCAAATGACCGATACCGCCCGAACAATTTCCGAAGAACTTGGAAAGATTGACGATTTTTCGCAAGATGAAAAAGAATCACTTTACAGAATGATCGGGTTGGGTGCTTTAAAATATTATATATTGAAAGTTGACCCTAAAAAAAGGATTCTTTTCAACCCTGAGGAGAGTGTCGATTTTCAGGGAAATACTGGGCCTTTTATTCAATATACCTATGCGCGCATCCAATCTATTCTTCGAAAGGCTGGTGAAATCTCGACTGCGCTTGACCTTGCTTCTTTCAAAATACACCCAAAAGAAAAGGAGCTCATAAAAATAATTCAGCAATATCCCGACACCATCCAATTGGCGGCAGAAAATTACAGCCCCGCGCTCATTGCAAATTATACCTATGATTTAGTGAAGGAATTCAACAGTTTTTATCAAAACGTTCCCATTTTGGCTACAGATAATGAAACTGAAAAAGCGTTTCGCGTAAAGCTTTCTGAAGCAGTTGCAGAAATTATTAAAAGTGCCTTTAAACTTTTGGGCATCGATGTCCCGGAACGGATGTAGTTTTTAGTGATTATTTTCCGTAAAGCATTTTTCCGGCTTCTTCATATTTATCTCCTGCCGTCCATTGCGGATTTGCCGGGTCATTCGCTATAAGCCTTCCAGCCAAAACATAACTTTGGAAAAATTTTAGCAGATAATCATAATCCAAAGTATCGGCTTCATCGCCGGGTTGGTGGTAATATTTGGTAACATCGCCATCAAAGGAAGTGAAGCCCAATGAAAATGTGGGAGCTGGAATTCCCTTTTGCGCGAAAACTACATTATCGCTTCTGTCAAATAAATTTTGATCCGGCGCCGAATCATCAATTGCCTTTAAGCCGAAGGAATTCGCTGCTTTCTTTATGTTTTCGGCAGCTGTAGTGCGCCCCAGTCCAATTATTGAAATAACGGACATATCATTATATCCCGCATTGTCACTATTGAAACAATAGACCATTTTCTTAAGCGGCAATACGGGATTTTCAACGTAAAATTGACTTCCGAGCAATCCTTTTTCCTCGCCGGTAAAAAGTATAAATAACGCCGAACGCTTTGTGGGGAATTTTGCCAGATTTTCTGCCATGCTTAAAACAGTGGTGGTTCCTACCGCGTTATCCCGCGCTCCGTTATATATAACATCGCCGGTTTCATCGGGTTTGCCGATTCCTACGTGATCGTAATGTGCGGAATAAATTATGAATTCATTTTTTAGCGTTGGATCGGTCCCTTCCACCATTCCAATTACATTTTGGGATAGGATCGTTTTCTTTTCCTGACCGTCCATTTTTAATTTTGCAATCAATTTATCCTTCGCCTCAAAGGCCTTCGCTTGAATGTGATTCTCGTCGTGAACCCAGAGGTAGGCTAGTTCTTTTTTAACTGTTATAATACTTTGATCATTAGCTAATTCAAGCCGTTCACTGTTGAAACTATGGTCCACATAGCCCCACGTGGTTTCGTCAATATCCACAAGTTCTATTATTGCAACTGCTCCATGCTGTTTTGCCAATTGCTCTTTTTGCGCAATTAAGTTATATGCGGCGCCGGCATCTGTTGCATTTGGGCCGCCGGACTTTATTACTATAATTTTTTCAGTAACGTTTTTATTTTTATAATCATTTTCAAGGCCATATCCTAAATACACAGCCTCACCCGTAAAGTCCATTTTTGATGGTTTGATAGCAACTTTTTTCTTTAACTCCTTGCCATCAACGGACAAAAGAAGCCTTTGGATTGGGCTAACTTGGTTCAACTTTACCATTTGAAAATAGCTATCTGTATTTGAACCTTTCATAACACTTTGAGTTACCGGTTTTACACCGTAACTTCTTAAGGTATTGGCAAGATAGGACGCTGCAATTTTGTTTTCCGGCGTACCTGTTTGACGTCCTTTTAAAAGATCGTCCGCCAAAAAATAGATGTGGCCTTCTATTTTGTTTTTGGTGATGGTGCTTTCTGTTTTTTCCTTATCGGTTTGGGAAATTGCCAAATTTGTGTACAACAGAAGCGAAAAATAAATAACGAAATGTTTCATATATAATTTGGATAGTAGTTCATTTTCGTTATAAAGATAGGTGTTGTTCGCAAATTTCAAATTTATTTTTTGCCGTTGAAATTTTTCTCAAATAAAAATCGAATTTATCTTTTTGAGAAGAAATAAATGGATACTAAAAAATAACCTAAATCGCAAAGTTGGGAGTAATCCCCAAATAAAGGCTGTCTTTTTGGACAACCTCTTATATTTATAAGGAATTTTCCTTTTCGTCCAAATGATAAATCTCCATGATTCCTTCAAGAACTTTTTTAAAATCAATTTTGAGATCAATCAATTTGCCGGTAGCCATATCCATTACCCAGCCGTGAACGGCTAATTTTTTTTGTCTCACTGCAATTTGAACAATGGCTGTTTTAATGACATTCACACATTGTTCCTGAACGTTGAGTTCCACAAGCCGCCGATACTTTTCTTCCTCGTTGTCAATTGTATTCAGTTCGTCGCGGTGAAGCCTATAAACATCGCGGATGTTTCGAAGCCAGGGATTAAGAATGCCCAGATCCTGGGATTGCATTGCTGCTTTTACTCCGCCACAGCCATAATGGCCGCAAATAACAATATTTTTAACGTTCAAAACGGTTACCGCATAATCAATAACGCTCATTGCGCTGAGGTCCAAATTGGAAACCATATTTGAAATGTTCCGCATAACGAAAACATCCCCAGGTTTTACGCCCATTACCTCCTCTGCCGTTACTCGGCTGTCACTGCAGCCTATATAAAGTATGTCGGGGTTTTGTCCGTTCGCCAAGTTTTTAAAATAATTGGGATCTATCCCTAATTTCTTATTTACCCAAACCTCGTTGTTTTTGAAAATTTGCTCAATATCCATATTTGCTCTGAAGAATTTTTTTCAGAATTAAAGATAGGCAAAAGCATTTTTGCTCACAAAATGGAATCTGTAATTTTAAAACTTTAGGGATTTGGTATGTCCAAAAGAACTCAAAGGATTTGTTTTAAGGTTTCCATACCTTTTAAAACTCGCACTCTTCCGGGACCCTTTTTCAATGCAAGCTGAAACTGTTGTGCAGCCTCTTCCTTTCGGTTTTGCGCGAGTAACCATTCCGCATACAGTTCGCGGGTTGGCTTTTGTATGGATGGCGGGCCATAGCTGTAGCTAATGCTGTTTGCAATTTCAATGGATTTTATTAAATGCTCTTCTGCGAGTTTGTGATTTTTATCCATATTTTCACGAAGCGCCAACAATTGCTGCTGCCTTATTTCGGCTTCTTTTAAATCCATTTGGGTTGCTTGGTCGCGAGTCACACTGGAGCATAGTTTGGAACTGCCTTCCGCCACAATAAATGATTCCCTTTTCTGGTCTTGGCCCATTAAATCAATAATGCTGTCAAGTTTTTTTGCATTGCCGGTTTTAAGGGCCTTCATTCCTTCCAAAAAATGATATTGCGAGCGCACGGAAATATTCAAATCGGTTATATCCACGGGAATATCGGAAATTTTTCCGGTCCATCATCTGTTTCGTTTAAGTAGGTTCCCTTTAAAAAAACCAAGTGCGCCCTTGCCGGTTTTGAAGGATTTTCGGAAACAAATCCTTGCATTTTGAGCACCATATTTTTGGCTTCTTCATAATTTTCCTTTTGAAGATAACCATATTGCAACCAATGGAAAGCGTGATAGCCGCGGGCGTTGCCGTCCAAATTTTTTTGTTCCATTCTATTGATGCTGGCTTCATAGGAAGCAATATTGGAGGAAATAACCTCATCCCACATTCCCATTGCAACATAAATATGCGACGGCATGTGTAGCGCGTGTCCCGCATCGGGGGCAACTTTTGAATAGGTATTGGCGGCGTCCAGCGCAAGGGTTGCATGGTTTGGGTCGTCATAGGAATGGATTAGATAATGAAGCGCTCCCGGATGGTTGGCATTTTCCATTAAAATTCCCTGCGCAATTTTTGCTCCTTTACCATACATAAAATCATCTCTACCTTCAGGCACGGCACCCAGTAAGGATAGGGCATAGAATGCAGCTACCTCGTGATTGTCGGGATATTTATTATACAGTTTTTCCATAAATTCGGAATAGGCAACGTCCCGATCATTTTTTGCAGTTTTTTGGCGGTACAATAGCTGTACCGAGGCTATTAAATCCTGCTCCAACTGCGTGCTTTTTTGAAGATCAATTTCATTGAGCTGGAAAAGGGCAGCCGTTGCGGCCTCAAAATCCTGTTCCTGCCATAGGCTGTGGTTATAGGTCATTGCTTCGCCCCAATAGGCCATGGCCATCGATGTATCTTCCTTTTGCGCATTTTTAAATGCTTCGCGAGCGTCTTCATATTCAAAGGAATGTAGCAACAGCAATCCTTTTTCAAAATGGGGAAGAGCGCTTTTCTTTCCGGTGACGGTAAGATTTACAACCCCTAGATAATTGACGGTTTGTTCTTTCTGTTTACACGACAGCAAAACCGATAATATGAAAAAGATTGTAATCAATCTCATTGAAAAATATATTAGCAATTCCTAAAGATACCATTTTAGGTTGATTTGTTTTTTGAATCAATGAAATTGGATGGAATCTTTTAAAAATACTTCTCCTTTTTCAGTGAAAAATTATAGATAGCTCAACCACCAATTATTTTTATTATTGGCTTTATAATATTTTTTTACAAAATGTGTAGAGTAGAAGCACGACGCCAATCCATATGAAATAAACAATCCCAAGAGAATATCCTTAAGTTGAGAAATCCGCATTCATAAAATTATCTGCATTGCTAAAAGATGGATGACAAAAACGTGCAGAAAATAATAAAACAACAGGACCCTTCCGAATACCAAAGAAATCAGTTAGTTTGTTTTTAGTAAACAATTTGTTTATGGACCTTTAATTGTTTTTCAAAACAATTCTAAATCGGGCTTTGCCATTTTCCAAATGATCAATAGCTTCATTTACTTTCGTCATCGGAAATTCCTCAACTTCCGGATAAATAGCATGGCGCACGCAAAAATCAAGCATTGTTTTCGTTAAAGCGGGACTTCCAATGGGGCTTCCTCCAACCGACTTTTCGCCCATAATTAAACTGAAGGCAGGAATTGCCATCGGCTCCAAAACCGCCCCTACGGTATGAAATTTTCCTTTCGGCGCCAATGCGGTTAAATAGGAATTCCAATCCAAGGAAACATTAGTAGTATTCAAAATAAAATTCAATTTTCCGGCAATACTTTCCAATTCATCCGGCGAAGTTGAATCAATTACCTTGCTAGCGCCCATATTCAAAATCTCTTTCTTTTTATCTGGATTTGAGCTAAAAGCAATCACTTCGCATCCCCAGTGTTTTAGGAATTTAAGCGCCAAATGCCCCAAACCTCCAATGCCTATAACCCCCACTTTATCTGTGGGTTTTACTCCAGCCAAAATTATTGGATTGAAAACTGTAATTCCGCCACACAATAGGGGCCCAGCCTTGCTCATATCAATTGCATCGGGAAGTGGGATTGCCCAAGACCAATGTGCACGAACGTAATCGGCAAATCCTCCATTTCTGCCTACAATGGTTGCTTCCCCTTGGGAACAAAGATGATGGTGGCCGCTCATACATTGATCACAGCTCATGCACGAGCCGGATTGCCAACCCAATCCTACTTTATCGCCCACTTTCACTTTTTTGACCGCACTGCCGGCAGCGACAACTTCACCAATAATTTCATGGCCGGGAATCATTGGGTAGGATGTCATTCCCCAATCGTTATTTATCATACTTAAATCTGAATGGCAAATGCCACAATAGGAAACTTTAATATCTACTTGCTCTGGGCCGATTGGACCCAATTCGTAGGAAAATGGAGTTAATTTTTCTTTTGGCCCAGTGGCGGCATATCCTTTGACTTTCATAATACTGATTTTATATTTAATTATTTGATTAGCTTAATATTAGGAAAAAAACTCGGGTTATTGTTTCCCCAATCCTAAATATTGCTGAAATGCAGTTATTTTTCCATTATCGATTGTCCACTCGTGAATCACGGAAGTAAGTATTTTTTCACCAGTTTTCTTTGCTATAAAATTGTAATTCAGGGATGCCAAAACTTTGTTGTCGCCCATTTCAACAAGCTGAATATTCTCCAATTTGAAATTTTCGCTGTCTTCCCCTATTCTTTTAAATACACCGTTGAGCACCGCTTCGGGATTTTTATATGGATTGCCATCGGCATATGAACTGCAACTGGATTCATTCCAAACAATGTTTGCATCCATGGCACCGAGGACCGAGGGAATATCACCTGCGGCAAAGGATTTATAAAGGCCGTCCACGATTGAGATGTTTTGATCGGTATTTATTTCTTGGGAATAAGCACTGCCGAATATGGCGAATGCGAATAAAAAAAGATTGATTTTAAGTGTTTTCATAATTTCTTTGCTTTTTGTTCTAAAATATTGCATACAGTTTTTAATAGATAATTTACATGAACCACAAACCGAATTACGCTTCACGCTTCACAAATCGCTAATAAGGAACATGGACCTCCCATTCAATTTCAATCATAAATTGGGGAAGCGCCAATTCCTTCACCCCAAGCCACGAGCTCGTGGGAAATTGCTTTTTAAAGATTTCAGCTCTGTAGCCCGCAATTTCCAAAAACATTGGCATATTGGTGGTGAAAACATTTTCAACCACAACATCGTCAAAAGTGCAGCCGAAATGTTTCAGAATTTTTTCCAAATCAGCATAACAATTTTTCATCTGTTGAGCCATATCGCCAACTGCCGTTGGATTGCCTTGGGCGTCCATACTTACGGCGCCCGATATTTTGATGCTGTTGCCAATTTTTACGGCGTGCGAATAGCCGTAGGCTTTTTCAATTTCGGGGCGCAACAGAAAGTACTCTGGGGTATGCTTTGTAGCGCTTATTTTTGAAGGCTCGGCAACTTTAGAAACATTACTTTTCAAAGGTATGCCGGTAATGGCGGATTCTAGGTTTCCATGCGGATCGGTGGTTTGGGAATAAACTGTTCCAATACAAAATGACAATAGCAATATAAAAATTGTTGGTTTCATAATTTTCGTTTTTAATAATGTGTCTTTTTAAAAAAACTTGGCGTAAGTTGAAATTCTTTTAGATTTTTCTTTCTAAATTTTATTCCGAATATGAATTCAATGTTTTCTGCATCAGACTAAATTTTATACCCAAATCCTGTGTTGCCAAAGTATTTTCATAAATTACTTTGCCTTTGTTTTTTGGCAATTCATTGTTGAGCATTAAGCCCATATCACTCACCGAATAGCTTTCGCTGCTCAACAAATAGTTTTTCCCGTGCAATCCGGAAATCGTGGCGGCCTTAAAAATTGCCTCCGCAACATCGGCAACAGCTACGGAAGCCATTTCCGCATCGGTATCATAAAGCATTTTTACAAAGGGATTGGGCGCTATTTTATTCTTAAATAAAAATTGTAAGCCTGTAGAAGTGGAATCTTCCCTATTTGACAATGATTTTCCCATAACCCCAACGGGGGAAACGGATACTATTTCAGATGAAAGTTTCGGATTTTCCTTTATAAAATTTTCCACAGTTTGGTTAGCGATGAATTTTGCCTGGGCGTAAGGATGGCTTTCTTCGTTGAAAAAAGGCTTGTCTTTTTCACTGAATTTGTCCTGCGGATTTTTACCTCTGGCGGGCAGCGGAAAATTGGTGTTATACGCCGCGACGGAAGCAATGAATACCACTTTTTCAATGGAAGGACTTTCCTGAATAGCTTCCAAAAAATTTTCAGTTCCCTCTATGGTCGGGTCAAAAAGTTCTTTCTGCGCATCTATTACATCCAATTGAAATGGCGTTCCGCTATGCACAACAATTTCGCAATCGCTTATAAAATCCTTCAATATTTCCAAATCCTCCATTTTCAGTGCGCTGATGTTGAGGTTGTCAGAATTTTTCAGGCTGAAGAGATGCTGATACTTTTCGCTTTTTTTAATATCGGTAACAGATACTTTTACGTTGTAATTTTCTTTCAAAAATTTCTTCGTAATGTAACTTCCAATAAAGCCCGAACCGCCTATGATGCCTACTGTTTTCATATTTCTATTTTTTTAAAAAGTTAGACCTAACGGCTTAACCGAATCCTCACTTGCGATGCCCGGGAAGGATTAATTTTTTACGCAATTAATTATATTGTTTATCGAACGATCTATTCTTTTCTATAAAATAGTCAAGCATGTAGCACTCCAGACCGTACCTGAAAATGCATCCAGTCATAATTTTTTTCGCGCCCCAACGATTCAAACCCGTGTTTGTAAAAAATATCGATCATAGGCTGATACTCTGGCCGGGCAAAAAAAGCTTTTTGAGAATTAAATTTTAGTTGATTTCTTTCGGGGTCAAGATCTACAGCAAGCCCCCAGCTATGGCGAGACCAATCTGACCCACCCCTCATTTGTCTGTAATTGAAACACCCTCCGAAAAGATCGATGCCCAACTCTTGAATTCTTTCAATTCCATAGAAATCAAGGATTTCACTAAAAATGGCAGTAAGTTGGTCCGCCACCTTCGCATGGCAACGCATTTTCTCTACTTTCACATTTTTATCCCAAGCCAGGCGCATAGGATATGGTAGTTTTATGGTGGTTAGATATGAGCCTCTCTCATTAGGCGCGCCAAATACAGTTTTTAATTCTTGTGTAGTTATCATAATTTTTGGTTTTATTTTTCGCAGAGGAATTCTGATTCTTTCAAAAATCAGGAAATCATATAGGAAGCAAACCAATTAATTCTCACAGGCCTTTAAAACCTGTGAGAATTTAAAGGTTGCATTGTTACTTTTTGCTTAATTCCGGCATACCCGAATAAATTTCATCGGTATGCATCAAAAAGTATTTGTTGAATTTTCCGAAAAATTCCTTTCTCGCAGCATCGCTCCCCCAAGCTGTGCTTATCAATTCGCCTTGCCGTGTTGCGGCAGCGTCAATCGCGTTCCAGTTGGCGTATTCGGTAATGATAACCAGGTCCCGCGAATCGCTTCCGGATGTGTGGCGCATCGTTCTTTCGCTCACAATGTGTTGGTTTGGCGCAACTACCTTTTGGCTGAATTCCTTCAACAAAGTGTTGAACTCTGCATTGCTGCCATTCTCTGGAATTTCGATTTTCCAAGTGGTAACGGTGTAGTAAGGCCCGTCCTGCGCATGGATCATGGAAGTTGATAAAAGGAAAAGGATTAAAAGAGCCGAAATTTTGTTGTGTGTTGTTTTCATAATTGTTGGTTTTAAACATTTGCGTCGCAAACGTGGTTAGTAAAAGTTGAAATGAAATTCATATCAAATAAACCATCAAAACAATATGAAAACAAGGAAGTTAGGACGAATGGGGTCAAATTCTGTCCGAAGGAAGGATTTTAGTTGCCGAAGCGATTTTCAATACGGAATTTAATATTATCTAAATGGTTTGTAGCCGTTTAAGAAGTTCGGCCCGCATATCTTTGCTCATAGGGATTGCCTTTTTGGAAATCACAACGTGCGTTCCCGCCACTTCATCTATTTGGGAAAGGTTGATAATATAGGAACGGTGAATTCTAAGGAAATGGTTTTGCGGAAGTTTTTCGTCCATGTCTTTTAAAGTCATCACCAAAAGATATTCCCGCTCGGCTGAAAAAATGCGGCAATAGTTTCTATCGGCTTCAATATAGCGGATGTCCTTAATGTCAATCTTCAGCATTTTTTCATTGTGGCGAACGAAGATGCGATCGTTTAAAATGAAATGTGTTTCGGAAGAAGTTTCCTGTGAATTTTTAGTTCTTTCAGAAGTAATTTCCGCTGCAAGTCGCTCTACAGTCAATTCAATAGCGCGTTGCAAATCCAGTTTTTTAAAGGGTTTTGAAATGAAGGCATAGGGATGCGTTTCCTTGGCGCGGTTAAAGTGCGCCTCGTCTGCATTCGCTGTTAAATAGATAATTGGGATATCGAAATGTTGGTGAATGCGTTCCGCAGTTTCAATACCGTCCATTTCGCCCTTTAGCCGAATGTCCAATAACACAATATCCGGTCTGTCAATTTTTATATGCGAAAGCGCTTCCTCGCCACGCGGAAGTATGCCGGTGACTTCATAACCTAATTCGCTAAATTGTAATGAGATGTTTGCCGCAATTACCATTTCGTCCTCAATGATCAGTATTTTGGCAGGTTTTCCCATTATGCAGCCTTATAATTTTTAAAGTTGAAATTGATTGTAGTTCCCTTTGAATAATCTTCGGAAACGGTGCCGTTCAGTTGTTGCGTTAGCAGGTTTACTAACTGGGTGCCGAAGCCTGTCCCTTTAGGTTTTGCGCCTTGGGTCTTGCCGATGCCGTCATCGGAAACTTTTAACTGTAAACTATCGTTTTCTCTTTTTAAGCTGATGTTTATTTTTCCACTTTTGCCTTCCGGGAAGGCATATTTCAAAGCATTCGTCAATAATTCATTCACAATTAACCCAATTGGGACAGCGGTATCTACATCCAGTTCCAGTTCTTCCATCGCGCAATCAATTTTTACTTTGTCCTCAGCGTTGAATGTATCCAAAACGCCTTCGCTTAAGTTGATAAAATAATCCTTCATCTCAATCGCACCCAAATTTGTACCCTGATATAACTTTTGATGGATAATGCCCATACTCTGCACCCGGTTTTGGCTGGCGAGCATTGCTTCCTTGCTCGCCCCTTCTGAAAGTTGCGCAGATTGTAGGGCGATAAGGCTTTTCACCAATTCCAGATTGTTCTTCACGCGGTGGTGTATTTCTTTTAGAAGCAGTTCGTTTTGTTTGTTCTTGGTGTCCAATTCCGAATTTAAAATGGCAAGCGACTTCCGTTTTTTGCTGATATTGCGAAGGGTGAAAAACATTCCGAAAAGAATAATGGCAAGCAGTCCCGCCAAAATAATATACAGAATTTGATTCCGGCGCTGTTGGTCAATTTTTTGAATTTGGGAAGCTATAGTTGCTTCTTTTTTTCCAGTTTCGTATTGGGTGAGCAGTTCGCTCATATTTCGGTCGCTTTCCGCGGCGGCAATGCTATCGCCCATAATCCTTGATTTTTTTTGAAATTCCAAAGCAAGGGGATAGTTGCCCAATTTTTCATAAATCGTGCTAACGTGCATGTAGTTTTCGGGAAGGTTGGGCAGGTCACCGGTTTCTTCCAATAACCTAACGGTTTCAAGTTGAAAAGGCAACGCTTCCTCATAGTTTCCCATTAAAAGATTGACTTCGCCCAAATTGGCTCCCGTCGCATTAATTGCATTTTGATAATTGGACACTTGCGCAAGCCGCCGTGCTTCGCTATAATCCTTTAGCGCTTCATGATAGCGTCCCAATCTTTTATGCGCATTTCCGTGATTGTTGTAAAAATCGGATAGGGACATAGGGTCAAAACCCAGCGCTTGGGCAGATTTCAAGGCTTTGTCATAATACTCAAAAGCTTGCTGGTTATCGCCCATTGAAATGGCGGCATCGCCCGCTGCGGTGTAGGAATATATTAATTCGTGTTCAAAATTGTTTTCTTCGCACAGGGCAATGTTTTTTACGGCATAGGCCAAGGCTTCCTCTTTTCTGCCTTGCCTCAAAACGTCGTACGAAAGCCTATTGTTAGCACTGGCAATGCCTGCTTTGTCACCCAGAGCTTCCATCAATTTCAGCGCCTTTAGATCGGCTTCCATTGCTTCCTGCAATTCACCTCTTTTTTTATGGACCCACGCTATTTTGAAATAAGTTGTTGCCTGGCCTTTTTTGTCTTTAATTATCTTATAAGCCTTTTCAGCTTTGGCAAAATACAGCGAAGCCGAATCCAGTTGCAACATATTTGCATGAATTCGACCTTTCATTTCGTAAAATTTGGGTTGCCATTTTTTATCCTTGGTTTTATCGGCAATAATTACGCCTTGCCTCGCATAAACTATGGCTTTTTCCAAATCCCTTAGGGAATAGAAATCTGTTATTTCATTGAGCACTTCCAGTTTTTGGACTTCGGTGCGAGCATTTTTAATCAAAAGATTTAAGCTGTCCTGTTCCTTATTTTGTGCTAAAACAATAAAAAAGGAAAGAAAGAGGAGGACGCAGAGTTTTCGTCCTTTTTTAAAATTGAATAGAGTGTCTTCTTGCGTTTTGGAAGCAGTTTGGGGAAGACTTCTCCGCGAAACCCAAGCTAATACTGCAATGAGTAATAGTGGTTTCATAATATTAATGATTGGTTGTTAGATGCTTATAAATTTACATTTATTTTTTTTAAGAAACTGATGCGTAATGTTTTTTGGCTTCCTCAAAATAAAATCTTCCATTCCACAATTAAATGGGCAATGGAAGATTTAAAATCAAAATTCTAAGAATTATCAACCGCCCTTTCAACTAGAATTCTGATTTCGGTTTTAATTGCTTGTTTTTCGGGGTTCATCATTTGCCCGAAAAATCTCCACCAAATTGAAGGCCTGTCAAATCCTGAAATTGCCGCTTGCCTCAATTTGACTGACAGTAATGTAAAGGTGCGCCTTCATCGCGCTAAAACATTATTAAAAGTAGAACTTTTCAAAGCTACGCACGATGCCTGTTTTTTTGAATTTGGCAATCGTAAATGCGACGCTTTGGTGGAAGAGGTTATGACCCAAATTCAGCAGCTGTAAAGGTTTTACGTCATTCTATTTCAGTGGAAATACGAAAAGAAAAAAGCCGAAAATAATTTCGGCTTTTTTAGAATTATCATATTTTTTAATTTACTGCTTTAAAAATTTTAAGCTTTGGGTTTGGTTCTTGGTAGCAACCTTCACCAAATAAACGCCATTTGAAAAACTTGACGTATTAACGCTAAAGCTATTTGAGTTGTTTTTGAATGTCTTCACCAATTGTCCCATAATATTAAATACAGCCACCGACTGAATATTGTCATTTTCCGATTGAACGTGGAAGGTTTGCGTCTTGGAATTGTAAAAGCTTACAATCTCATTTTGCGGCAATTGATTCTCTTCAGTACCCAAAAACACATCCTCAAACCTCATTATCACCCCGCCTGAACCACAAATAAGTCCAGAACCATCGTCAAAAAATCCGATTTCATATAATTGATTTTGGCCATTGCCAACAAAAATCTGACTCCAGTTGGCTCCGTTATCTTCAGAAAAATAGATATCAGTATCGGTACCGCCCGCCATTAGTTGATTTCCTTTATAGGCCAGGGCATAAAAATGATGGTATCCCGTGGCAAAATCGCTCCAAGTGGCCCCTCCGTCGTGGGTTGTCTTCAACAATCCATCCTCGCCTGCAATCACACCATTATCACCATCCTTAAAGTTCACCGATAAAAAATAGTTCTGAATCTGTCCGGAGTAAATTTGGGCCCAAGTATCACCGCCATCGGTAGATTTTGCAATGCGCTCATCGGCACCCACAGAAAATAGAGTGGATTGATCTGCATAATCAATGTTAATCCCACCTGCATTTAAGACATCGGAAGCCGGAGTCCACGTATCGCCGCCATCGGTAGTGAGATATACTGCGAAATATGGGGCATCGTCCAATTGGGCCGAAACAAATCCAATATTTTCGTCATAAAACGATAGGTTGTTATACAGATATACATCCGTGCCCCCCGTCATTTCCGTCCATGTGGCGCCACCGTCTTCGGTTTTCATAAAAAGATCATAACCCGCCACGAAGCCTGTGTTTTCATCTATAAATTCAATTTTTTCAAAACTGGGAGAAGTGCCGCTGGTAGGATAAATGGTGGTCCAGGTTTCGCCGCCATCTGTGGTTTTAATAATTATTCCTTCGGTATCAAAAGTGAATTTTGAGCCGGCCGCAAAAGCAAGATCATTTTGTCCCGCGGGAATGGAAATATCATAAAGAATAAAATCCGTTCCCGAATTTTTATATTCAAAACTTTGTGCTTGCGAGATCAGAAAAGATCCCAGAAATACGATAATTGTGAAAATTGAATTTTTGATAGAATGAGTAAATAAATGCATGTTTTTAAAAATTAAAGTTTGTGGCCACAAATATATATGGAATGCCGGCTATTACTTATTTTGCTGGCTTGAAGTCTATCAGATTTCTGAAATTCGCAAGAGTTTTTCTTTATCTGCACGCGAAAAATCTCCACGCAGAAAATTAAACGTACCTTCGCCGCTTATTAAAACCGTCTTCTTAGTTTTAATGGTTTTTAAAACCGAATTCTAAAAGCGCCGCGATAAAGTATCTCCAAGCGCAGCGGTCTAACAAAACATAAAGCGTAAAGTTTTGAGTTTCTAAAAATCGAGGAATCCAAAAGCAACGCGCTCGAACAATCTAAATAAAATATGACATTTAAATCCCTCGGGCTATCCGATGCCCTGCTGAAAGCTATCAGCAAAAAAGGATATGAAACGCCTTCGGCAATTCAACAAAAAGCAATTCCAGTAATTTTAGAAAGAAAGGATGTTCTTGCATCCGCCCAGACCGGTAGCGGAAAAACAGCGGGATTCGCCTTGCCCATTTTACAAATTTTGAACAGTCAGCCTGCATTGCGCCAACGCCCTGTTCGCGCTTTAATATTGACTCCAACCCGTGAACTGGCCGCTCAAGTGCAGGATGAGTTTAAGGAATACAGCGAATTTACGGACCTTCGTTCCACCGTTATTTTTGGTGGCGTTGGTGCAAATCCGCAAATTCGTGCGCTTCGGAATGGGGTGGACATATTGGTGGCAACGCCCGGGCGTTTGCTCGATCTGCACGACCAACGTGCGCTTTCCCTTTCTAAAGTTGAGGTGCTGGTTTTGGACGAAGCCGATAGAATGCTCGATATGGGTTTTCTGCGGGATATAAAAAAAATACTTGCATTGCTTCCTTCTAAAAGGCAGAATTTGCTTTTCTCGGCCACTTTTTCAAAGGAAATTAAAACCCTTGCGAACGAATTTCTGCACCATCCCGTTATGGTGGAAGCCACGCCACAGAACACCACTGTGGAAAAAATTGACCAAACAGTTTATCGCGTTGATAAGGCCCAAAAAACCGATTTAATCATAAAATTAATTGATGAGGGAAATTGGAAACAGGTTTTGGTTTTTACAAGAACCAAGCACGGCGCCAACCGCTTAAGTGAAAAGCTTGAAAAGGCAAAAATCACTTCTGCAGCCATTCACGGAAATAAAAGCCAAGGGGCGCGCACCAAGGCATTGGCTGGGTTTAAGGCCGGCAAAGTGCGCGTTTTGGTGGCTACAGATATTGCCGCCCGCGGACTCGATATTCCGTTGTTGCCACACGTTATTAATTTTGAATTGCCTAATATTTCTGAGGATTATGTGCACCGCATTGGCCGTACAGGAAGGGCAGGGGCCAGTGGCGAGGCACTTTCATTGGTGAGTCTTGATGAGGTTGGCTATTTAAAGGATATCGAAAAACTGATTGGCGAAAAATTGGAAGCCAAAACCCTTCCCGATTTTAAACCCACCGAAACGATGGCTGATGTTAAAGCCGCCGAAGAGGAAAAGAAGCAACAAAAGGCACAACGCCACAGCCGTGGACGCAATGCTGGCACAAAAGTGAATACGCATGCCAAAAGCAATACTAACAAATCCAGTAGGGGCAGGGGAAGAAGATAATTTGAAAATTTATAGTTTATCCAAATCCGGTACTGTAAGTTCCTCAATATTCCAATTAGCGCGTTTTGCTCCGGCTTGGTAGGCACTTTCGAGAAAATCCAAAACGGCTTTTCGTGGATTGCTCGAATTTTTTACTTTTTCATAAGGTAACAATGCCATCGGGCTGCCGTTGCTGTCTTGCCATTTTGCGCCTTCGGGCTGCAGGGTTTCTTCGTCAATTCCTTTTGGAGCGGGGTAGGTGTAGGAATAATACATAGGCTCCTGCACATTTTTGTCGCCCGCCCAAAACCCGAAACTGATCTGTTCGTGGCTATAAGTGTCTTTTTCCAAAACTCTGGCTGATGCAGCCATTGGAGGCAGTTTTTTTCCGGAGAAGCGTGTTACCACCAAATCCAAATGATGCCAATAAATATGCACGGGGCAGGATTTTCCATAAAATCTTCCGCTGAATTCTTGTAAAATACTGTTATTCCATTGCATAATTTTCCAGAATTTTTCAATGGCATTCCAATCATAATGATGGTATTCGGTAATGTTGCTGAATGGTTTTTCAATTTCAACATCAAACGGTTTCTCCACAAAATCAAAGCTTAATCCCGATCCTTTCAATTTCGAAGTGTATTCTTTATAAAAAGCAGCAATACTTGGCTTTTCTTTTAAAGAAATTTCAATTTCCTGCGCAGAACTTTGGGTTATTACAACAGCTTTTCTAGCAATATTGAATTCAATTTCAACACTTTCCAACCCATCATTAATAGGAATATCGCGGGTGCTGAATCCTTGTGGGGAAACGTATAAAGTAATGGACCACCAATGGTTTTTCCTTGCTGTTGATGCAAGACGGGTTTTTCCAATTATTTGAAGAATAATATGAACCGTAAATCGGGTATCGTTCCATTTTTCGAAAGGAAGGTCGGGCAGCTGGGAGGAATTCATTGGCTACGTATTGAATTTAAGGATTGAATTATTCCAAAGATATTCAAAAAAAATAATGGTTATGCATTGCTTCCGAAATGGGAAGGTATGCAAAAACCATTAAGCTATTAAAATTTATTGAAAATTATACTTTCGGCGGAATGGGCGCTGGAACTATATTTTCTATAGGTTTTATGCTTTTCAAATACGCGAAAATTGCCTTGAGATCTTTTGCGGGCAATTGCGCAATTGTTTGCCAAGGCATTGGTGGCAATAAATTTCTGCCGTTTTCCATTCCCTTGAATTTTCCATGGGTTATGGCGGTTAAAAATTGTTCCTCAGTCCAACTGCCGATTCCGGTTTCATCCGGAGTAAGATTTGAGGAAAATGAAGTACCCCAAGGACCTATACTTGCCGTAGAACCTTGATTGAAAAGAACATAATTTTTTGCTGTGGCCAAATCGTATGAAGGTAAGATTTCATTTGCCGGATGGCCCGAAAGCAAACGGTCAGGATCAAAAATAGGCCCTCTTTCTGTCATTTTTTTTGGCGAATGGCAGTCGTGGCAACCTACCGCATTCGTAAGCATTTCTCCGCGTTTTACTGGAGATTCAGCGGTCTCTTCCGTTTGTGGTTCATAAATTTGGGGAGTGGCTTCCTCCTTCTTTTCGAAGTTGCAGGCCGTGAGTAGCATACAGAGCACGGCCTGCGATAAAAGTTGTTTTTTCATAATTTGATTGGTTTTTTAGTCAACCAAATTTAGAAAATTATTTTTTACGTTTTAATTTTTTAATGCATCTTTTTATCTGAAAATTAGGTGTTTAAACCCAAATCGGCATCCTATTTCAAGAATTCTATATGTTGATATTTTTCAAAATGAAACACGCAAAGTAATTCTTAACTTTGTGGGCACTTCGAAATAATGAAAAATTCCATTACCCGATTTATTGATACCTTTTATTTCTTGTTCCGGCCTTTTATGCCCTTGCAAACCTATAGATATGCTGTTTGTGGCGGCAGCAATTTGGTGTTCGACCTTTGCCTTTATTTCATTTGCTACAATTATATTTTCGATAAGCTAAATGTGGATTTGTATTTTTTCGTATTGAGTCCGCACATTGCCTCGTTATTTTTTGTTTTCCCAATTACCTTCACAACAGGCTTTTTGCTGAACAGATTTATAACCTTTGAAGACTCAAATCTCCCATGGAAAGTACAGGCATTTAGATATTTTGTGGTGGGGATGGGCTCCTTACTGCTGAGTTATATTTGTATGAAAATCTTGGTGGATTTACTTAACTTTTTCCCAACACCTTCACGGTTTTTAACCGTAATTATCACAGTGGTCTATAGCTATTTGCTTCAGAAGAAATTTAGCTTTAGAATTGATTGATTTTAAAGCCGGGAAAATCCAACATTAAAAATTTCAAACCTACTTCGGAAAAAATATGTCTACGGCAATAAAGAATTAAATTTTCATTTTTCCATATTTGTATTCCACTCTATTGCTTGCACGAATGATAAAAGTGTTCTCGGAAACTGGAATTAAATAAGCGGGGTTCAGCTCAAATTCCTCTTCCTTCGTCACGCCAATTCCGGCAGCAAGCAATGCTTCCCTTGAAAGCGTTTCGCCAGTAGCTGAAATTACTTCCTTAATGGGAAAACGACGGTTAAAAACTACGTGAATCTTTGCCGTATTCAAATCGCGGGTTTCATTATACAATAAAACCATATTGCCGCCGTCCATATAAAATAGCGTAGAAAGAAAATCGCCATTGTCATTTTTTGTGTTGGGCTCTGAAGTGTCTATAATTCTGGACCATTCCATTTTTCCTGTATTTATATCGAGTTTGGTCACTACAAAACCATTGTTCAAATAACTGTAATCATAACTGAAATCGCCAGCGGTAAGATTGCTGGAGCTTGATTTCTTTTCAACATACATACGGTCATAAACGGCCCAAATCCCGTCGCCGCTGAAAAGAAAATCCTTCAAATTTAAGTTTGAAACAATCTTTTCAAAATCATTTCTTTGGGTATACGCAACATTGCCCTGCGCATCTACTTTTACGGCAAGAATTCCGTTGGCGCCCACGCCGGAGTTTCTACCGTTCATGTCAATTTTTAAGCCGAAGTTACTGGATTTCTCGTGGGTTATAACTGCTAAAAAGTAAAAATTGTCTTCGTGAAACTTTCCTTCAAACTGTGGAATTTGATAATCATCCTGTTGCTGTAGGGAAGTAGTAGCTATCGTATCTTCGGAGGTATTCCACGTGTATAGATTGAGGTAAGGTTTTACTTTTTTCTCATCAACTTTCTTTACCAAAATAACCAATCCATTGTTTGAAACATATAGCGAATGTTGTTTGTCGCGATTATCCTCAATTTCGAATTGATGCGTTTTTTGTTTTAAAATCTTCGCTTCGCCATCCAATAGAAAAAACTCCACTTTTTCATTTGATTTTTTGGCGAAGGGAAGCTCATTTAGAACAGCAAAATACTGCTTGTTGTCACTTTGCGAAACAAAAAATCTACCGTCATTGGTGTCCGTTTCCAAAACCGTTTGCAACTCGCCAAGCTTTCCGGAATTAATGTTTACTTTCCGAAAAAGCAGTTTGTTCTTTTTCGTTTTTCGATCGTAATCTGTGTAGAAAAATATAAACTGCGAGCCTTCTTTTTGAAACATGCTATTGAAGGTTAAACTCGCCACGCCCATCATTGGCTGCTCCACCGATAAATCGCGACTGCCGGTTTTTTCCAAATCATTCAATGAAAATTGGTCTACCGTTACCTTTTGGTTAAAAGTGCCCAAATCATATTTCGAGGAGATTCTGTAAAGCTTATCATCGGCAACTACGTGGGTAATGTTTTTCTCAGTTTCATCAGCCCTTCCGAAGGGAAAGCCCCAAGAAAATGTTTGCGCCGAAGCGTTCAGGGAAATAAAAAGTAGGGTGAAATAAGTAATTGTTTTCATCAGTAATTTATTTTGTGCAATTGGTATTGTATTCATCCACTATCGCCTCGAGATTCAAAAGTGAATATCCTTTTTCTTTGTTCTTTATTTTATTGGCCAATTCTTTATCATCTTTTACAAGTTCTGCCATTTTATCGGCATAGCCCATTATAAAGTTCTGCGTATTTACTGCCTTTTCATCATTTTTTAAAATCATGCTTGTGGACCACGCACCTTCAGACAGCGTTCTGTATGAGTATTGGTTTAGGCAACCCTCTTTTTCCAGCACCAGAAATTTGGTATTTTTAAAGGGAATATCCTGAAACTGAACCGTGTGGTAAACCTTGTCCGCCACTTTATAGCCAGCAATATCCTTCGGCTTAAACCGCTCCTTTTTGCCTTTTTGTTCCTTCTTAAAAGTTACTTTTTCATAACTTACGGATTCGTCGTCATATAGAATATAACCCATTTCCTTAGTGCCATCAATTTTGATAATATAACCCTCATAAAAATTACCAAGTTTGTAATTCTGCCCATAGGTGAAGGCTGCCGTTAATAATAAGATAATCAGTGTCAAATTTTTCATATTGTATTTTTTTGTTGGCGAAAATACAGAAATTTCACACAGCCAATTGAAATATTTTTTAGGAAGTATTATTATAACCTTCACAGGGTTTTTGTGGCAATTCCTGTAATTTTATGCGAAAAGATAAAAATGGAAAGAAGAGAATTGGGAAATTCAGGATTAAAAGTTTCTCCAATAACTTTTGGAGGCAACGTGTTTGGGTGGACGGTAGATAAAAAACAATCTTTTAAACTTTTGGACGCCTTTGTGGAGGCAGGCTTCAATTTTATTGATACGGCAGATACCTATTCGTGGTGGGTTGCCGGCAACAAAGGTGGCGAAAGTGAAGCAATAATTGGCCATTGGTTCACAGAGCGGAAAAACCGCGACCGCATAATCCTATCCACCAAAGTGGGTTCGCAAAACAATGAGCACCCCGTAAACGTAAGCAAGAAATTTATTTTGGAAAGTGTGGAAAAATCCCTGAAACGTTTAAAAACCGACTACATCGATTTATACCAAACCCATTTTGATGATGAAAAAACGCCCGTGGAAGAAACGCTTTCCGCCTATCAGCAGTTAATAGATGAAGGTAAGGTGCGTGTTATCGGTACCAGCAATATGTCCCCAGAGCGCATTCGTAAATCCTTGAAGGCAGCGGAGAAGGAAGGCTTGCCAAAGTATGAAACCCTGCAGCCATTATACAATTTGATGGAACGCGAAAAATATGAACATGAACTGCGCGGTATTGTGGAAGAAAACAATATGGGCGTGTTGAGTTATTATTCCTTGGCTTCCGGCTTTCTCACTGGAAAATACCGCAGTAAAAGCGACCTCGATAAAAGCGAACGCGGTGGCGGGGTTGAAAAATATTTAAACAAAAAAGGTTTTAAAGTTTTGGAAGCCTTAGATAAAGTTTCCGAAAAGCACGGCACAACCCAAGCGACAATTTCCTTGGCTTGGCTAATGGCGAGACCAACAATTACTGCGCCCATTGTAAGCGCCACTACTTTAAAACAGATGGAATCTATAATTAAAGCGCCGCAGTTGAGGCTAGATGAAGAGGATATGGAGTTGTTGAATAGGGCGAGTAATTAATCTTATTTTTTTTTAATTGGCAAGACGGGCCCATAATAGGAATATTCGGGGCAATAATAATATTTTTAGAGAAAAACTCTCGATTAATAATGCGCTGTGAAAGATTATATTAGCAAAAATCTTACTTTTTCTTTTTAAGCATTTGCCAGCATGTCTATTCTTCTGTATTTATTACAATAGTTTGCTTTTTTTCGGGCGGACTTGTTATTCGTATGTTGATTTTAGAATAAACCCACACATTATTGGCTCGGTTAGCAGTAATGTCCATCCGTGCTTTGCTCTTTGTTCCAATGATTCGTATAGTTGAATTTACACTCCGGTTATTATTGGTGTATTCAGTTTCCCCTTCTAAAATTGCCATTTTATCAATCGGCTGAATATTTCCTAGCAGTTCCTGAACTCTTTGGTCAGCTTCTGCTTTTTTAATTGCTTTTTCATAAAATTCAGTATCGGCATAGGCTTGCGCAAGATCAGTTGCGATACCACCCATTCCAGAAGTGAAGAACACAGTAATTGAAATCAATAACACTGCGCAAACAGGAACAAACCATTTCCAATTTCGTTGCCACTGGGTTTTTTGATTGATTAATTCATTGTTCATTTGTTTAACTAAAAATTGTTGTTTTACAACTCAGAGATTTGTTGTATGCCGTTTTTTTAAGTTCAATTATTTTTAGAGTCAGAACATAACTTTCTTTTCCTGCTTGAATTGGGTTGAAAATTAAATGGGCAATACGCTTAATTTTCTCGAATGGTTGCCGACAGTTATATATTGTTACAAACAGTTCTTCTACAGTTTGTAATTAATTCCTAAATTTAAAACTGATGATTTTATAGTATTATTTCTCTCAATTAGTCCAGCATAATATCTTGCGTTTATTCCAATTAGACTTGTAAAATTGTAACCAATGCCTAAAGATGCACCCAAGTCAAATTTATCACAATTCGGACAATCTTCGCTAATTCCGAAAGGGCTTCCATATTCCGTAAATGGGTCATCCGTAACTTTTTCTTTCCTGCTTACTATATATCCAAATTGTGGTCCAATCTCAATATAAAATTTTTCTGTTGGATATATTTGTAACATTATTGGAAGCGAAATAGTATATTCCGTAACTCTTGATTTTAATTCTCCAACTACGGGTTCTTGGTCGGGAGAAAATCTTAATTCAATTTCTTGTGATGTGTTGGTGCCCTGTAAAGCAAAAAGTAATTCCGGTTGTAATTTTAAAATGTCAGAGAAGCCAAAATTGACAAAACCACCAACAAAAAAGCCAAACTTACCATTAAAATCCACGACTTCCATTCCGTTAAACTCGATATTTGGAGTGTATTTTGAATAATTTATTCCCGCTTTTATACCATATTCTGTGGAAGTATTTTGTCCGAAGATATTTGTTGTTAATAATATTAATCCAATAATAAAAGTTATTTTTTTCATTGGTAGTTTTTATTTTTAATTGTTTGTAACGGCTGGTATATCCGCAGTTATGGATAAATATACAAGGTTTTTCGGTTAAGCACGGAAGTTAGCAATTACGCATGGATTAGGACGCAGTTGAATCCGCCGTAATTGCGGTTACGCATTGTTAGCCACAGTTTTTATATCGGACTGTAATTTACAAATTCCACTTTCAACTTTTCCGCTAATAATTGTGCTTCTAAGATTGCGTTATTCTTGTCTTTAAAATCTGTAATTAATAATTGGCTTCGCTGGGTTTTATTAAGCAGACTTATTCTGTGAATTTTTTTTCTTTCAGAGAATTGAACCCCAGTTCTACTATATCCATAACTTGTCCGATTTATAGACAGTAATGAGATGAAAGTATAATCTTCTATTGTTTGCCAGTTTCCTATTTTAACAAAGAAAATCCCAACATAATTCTTTATTTTTCGTTCATTGAAGTCAACGATTGTTCCTTTCCGAGTAAAAACTATTACAATTCCAATTAATAAAATTGTAAGTCCGAGTTTTATTCTTGAGTCGAAAGTCCCAAGCAGTATCAGTCCGAAAATAATTAATGTAATTCCGATTATGATAAACATTAAGGGAAAAACTCTCTCACGTTTATAGTCAGTCTTCATTATTTTAGTTTGGTCAAATTGTGGCTAACGGTTAGGCTATGAGTAGTTGCGTGGGTTAGCGATTAACTATGAAAGTACACACCAAACTGAAAATCCGCAAGGATTTTCAGAAGTAGGCGAGAACAAGCAATTACTTATAGCCATTGTTGGCATTAGTACTTTTTTCTAGTCAACAAAGGTTTCTTTTATTACTTCTTTGCATTTTCCAATTTCCGTTTCGGTTAGGTTTTCAAAAACTCGGATTATTCTAGTTTTGTCGATTGTCCGAATTTGGTCAATTGCAATCATTCCTTTTTTTCCCTTGTGTTTGACCGAAACTCTAGTTGGATATTTTTTTAAATTAGTTGTCATTGGAGCAAGAACTATTGTGTTCAGATACTTGTTCATTTCATTTGGCGAAATGATTACACAAGGTCTTGTCTTTTTTATTTCGCTTCCA
>NZ_JAUGQQ010000007.1 GCF_030410135.1 Aequorivita aurantiaca
AAAAAAAAAAGATTCCCGGCTTTCCCACTGCCCAAATCGAGGTTAAATGAAATATCATGGTAATTGGGTACAGCTGAAGTTCCCCCGGCACCTCCTGCCCCTATCAAACCAATAAATGAATACCGTCCAGCAACTAAAAATGAACCATTCTTCTTCCCAAAAGGTCCCTCTGCATCCAATTCAACTCCAGAAAAAATACCCAATTGCGCAGAAAATTCGTAATCGTCTATATTCCCGTTTCTAAAATCTAGGTCAAATACTCCCCCAATGGTATTTCCATATTCCGCCGGGAAGGCCGACGTGATAAAATCGGAATTCGCAAGCATATTGGGGTTCAACGCTGAGACTGGGCTACCCGTTGTTCCCGCGGTCGCAAAATGATTAGGGCTAGGAATGGGAATACCCTCTAAACGCCATAGAAGTCCTGAAGGGGAATTACCTCTCACAACTATATCATTTCTACCATCATTAGGGGTAGAGACTCCCGCAAAATTGGCGGCCAATCGACCTACATCTGCTCTTCCGCCCGCAAACCGAGTAACTTCCTCAACTCCGAATTGCCGTACCGAAACTTTGGTCATTTCGTTTAATGCTCCGTCTTGATTGGTTTCTGTGGAAAGCACCACCTCCTCCAATTGATTAAAGGCTTCCAACAATCCAACCTTCAAAAAAATATCCTTCCCTGAGCTAACTAAGATATCGGAAACTGTATTAGTTTCGAAACCGATATAGCTTATACGAATGGAATGTCTGCCTACGGGCACTTCTTCTAAGATAAACCTTCCATCAAAATCAGTAATCACCCCAGTCCCCTCTGCCAAATTGAGCAGTTCAATGGTCGCCCCTTCTAAAGGAAGTTCAGATTGTTTATCAATAACAACACCTTTTATGTTTCCTGTTTGTGCTTGATGTCCGGAAACAACCAAAAGCATTAAAATATAAATTAAATTTTTCATGACTAATCATTTTATAATCTGTTCAAAACTATATATATAAGATTTTGCTAAAGATCATATCTTCTTAAATTGTCAATAAACATATTGAATCATCAAAAAGAAAGTTGAATTGAATAAGAATGGTCATTTTAATGATTTTCAAATCAAAGACAAATTTGCACGGTTCAACCCTTATTTTACCAGTTCAGGATATCGCCTTTTATCCAAATCACTTTTATAATTATCTTTAGCATCATTATTTTTTCAATAAAATGTCCGTAAAGTCTGGATTTAATCTAAAAAAACTCGGGTTGCAGGTGCTTATCGCCCTAATAATCTATTTAGTAGTCAAATGGACAATGTTTACCAATACCTTTGGTAAAGAATCATTTGATCCCACTTCACTCTTTTATTTAATTAGCGCACTTGTCTTTATTATCGGAACTTGGACAGTTAATGACTGGCTTGTCTACAGACAAGTAAAATCAGGAAAAAGCATTAATTTTTCCAGCGGTGTACGTTTATTACTTGTAAACTTTATTATTGTACTTCCCGTTTGTACGATTGTTTATTATTTGTCTAATTATGTTTTTGCCGAAGCTATTTTTTTGCAAAAACATGAAAACCCCGCATTCAATTTTAGGATTGATGTGCTGCGAGCAGCAATCATTGCACTAAGTATAATTGTTTTCAACCTTTTTTATCACTCTATGCAACAAAAAAAAGATATGGAGCGTACAATGGATCGCTTACAAAAGGAATTGGTAACCTCAAAATACCAATTGTTGAAAAATCAGATCAGCCCCCATTTTTTGTTCAATAGTTTTAATACGCTCACAGGATTGATGTACGAGGATAGAGATTTGGCTTCAGATTTTGTAACTAGGCTGGCCTTGAGTTACCGCTATATATTGGACAATGGAGAGGAAGATATGGTACCTTTAAAAAAAGAGCTTGATTTTCTCGATGCGTTTATTTTTATGATGAATGTAAGGCACGAAGGTGCCATAGATATAAAGATAAAAATTTTGGTCGATCCAAATATGTTTATGATCCCTACACTTTCGTTGCAAATGTTGGTCGAAAATGCTTTAAAACACAACTATTTTTCAAAAGAAAAACCGCTTTCAATCCGTATAGAAACTGTTGCTAGCATGTCCATAGTGGTCATTAATAACCTACGAAAACGGGATACAGCGGAAGCTTCCACTAAACTGGGAATTGCCAACATAAAAAAAAGATATTCGTTCTATACCGATCAAGAAGTTACGACGGGGACAACTAAAGGTTTTTTTACGGTTACAATGCCCTTGTTAACCAAAAACGCATTTGAAACTTCTGTGTTGTCGTTATCTTAATAATATTATAGTATGAAAGCAGTAATTGTTGAAGATGAGAGTATAGCTTCAAGACGTCTGGCGCAATTGATAGGTGAGCTGGCGCCCGATGTCGAAATTGTTGCCCAATTGATATCGGTTGAAAACGGAATACAATGGTTTAAAAAAAATGAACTTCCAGACCTAATATTCTTGGATATTCAGTTGAACGATGGATATGGGTTTGATATTCTGGATACTTTGAAAGACCACCCCCCCATAATTTTTACCACTGCTTATAACGAATATGCCTTGCGTGGCTTCAAATATAACGGATTGGATTATCTATTAAAACCCATTGATAAAAAAGATCTTAAGTCTGCTTTAGAAAAGTACCGTAAGTCTAACGATAAACAAATAGATTTTTGGGAGCAGGGAAAAATGAATCAAATTAAACAATTGTTCAACAAAGAGTATAAACATCGCTTTATGGTCAAAGTGGGCAACCATTTTAAGTCTCTTAATGTGGATGATATTGCCTATTTCAAATCGAATGAAGGACTTATTTTTCTCCACGTACACAACGGAAAAACCTTTCCGGTTGAATATACAATCGACCAATTGGAAAAAATATTGGATCCCATACAGTTTTTTAGGATCAATCGAAAATTTATGGTGTCGGTCAAGGCCGTCGTCGAAATACACAGTTATTTCAATAGCAGATTGTTGCTGAAATTAGATCCGAAAGAAAATGATCAGGTCATCGTTTCAAGAGAAAGATGCAGCAATTTTAAGCGGTGGCTCGATCTTTAATATTGAACTGCAAAATATGGACGAGGCAAGAGAGATCCTTTGGGGTCTCAACGCAACCTATGTTATATTCATCGTGAACTATCTGCATTGGTGCAATCGTAAAAAATGCAGTCAATAAGGTAAATATTCAAGTATCTGCAACATCCCATTTGGGAACCTGAATCAGGCGTAGAATTAGGCTATAACTAAAACAAAGTTTTCAATATTATTTAATGAATAATGCTACCACATCATACTTATTAAATTGTAAATCTTAAAAAGTCACCTATTCGGTGAGCAAGAAAAACAAGGGTCTTGAAACTCCCTCTTCACGGTGCAATGAGCAGCTACATTCTAGTTCCTCAGGCCTTCTAAATAAATATTTTAATAAAAATTTAATTATAAAATTTGATGCATACTGTTTAAAATGAAGTAGTGTTGACGTTTTATAAGAAAAAAAGGAGATTATCTATATTATGAAGATATTATAAATATATTTGTGCTCCGAAAGTAATTATTGACATATTGGTTCACAATTCGTCAACACGAATTAAAAAAATTAGCAGATGTCCCGCTGTATCTGGGCCTAAGGGATTAGGTTCAGACCCCAGGCAGGTCACAAAAAGTTAAACATCGCGTTTAACTTTTTTTGTTTTAGGCATTCACCCGGGTGCTGGAATTGGTAGACAGGCATGGTTGAGGGCCATGTGTCCTACGGACGTGTGGGTTCAAGTCCCATCCCGGGTACTTTAATATCAAGAATCTTTTCGCTTTGCATTTTCGGATATTATTCTGTACCTCTGTTTAGAGTTATTAGCTCTTAAGTAAACATTCTCACATCTTTTTAGTATTTTCACCCAGCTATAAATTTATCTTCCGTGGTCAAAACTCAATTTGGAATTAAGGACTTGGAAAACCTGTCGAATGTTAAAGCCCATACTATTAGGATTTGGGAAAAACGTTACAATCTTCTTGAGCCGGACAGAACCGACACTAATATTAGGAAATACAATATTGAAAATCTGAAAAAGCTTTTGAATGTGGCTTACCTTTACCACGCCGGCCATAAAATTTCAAAAATTGCAAGTTTAGATGCATCGGAAATTCAGGTGTTAATACAAAATAGCATCAATGGGGTGGATTCCCAATATTTGGGAAATGTTTTTAAATCTGCAATGTTTGAGTTTGACGGCGATTTGTTTGATGCTACCCTAGAAAAAATTTTGAAAAAAAAATCCTTCAGAGAAACATTCTCAGAAGTGTTTGTTCCCATACTTAACGAAACTGGAATTCTGTGGCATTCTGGATCCATAGATCCTTCCCACGAACATTTTATTTCGGAAAAAATCAAGCATTCCATCATTCAATTTAGCGGCAAACATAAAAAAGTCGCTTCAGAAAGATCCTCCACCCTTTTTGCACTTTATCTTCCTTATAAAGAAATTCACGAAATTGGTTTGCTTTATGCAAATTACGAATTGGTTTCCGCTGGTTACAGAACTGTTTTCTTAGGCGCAAACATTCCCTCAGACAGCTTGAAACACCTTTTAAAAACTAAGACAAAGGTTATTTTTATAACCTACTTTACAGTTCTTCCAGAAAATGATAATCTCGAAAAATATCTTTTGGATTTTCAAAAGGAAATTCTTGCCGAAGGCGGTAGCGAACTTTGGGTGTTAGGTCCCAAGGCGGAAAAAAATATTAAGAAGTCAAAAAATATTATCCTGTTTAAAGATCTCAGACAATTTCAAGAACATATCGAAATTTTCCCCTTTGAATAATAATCTGTAACTACTGCATAAAAGGTATTATTAAATAAAAGCCAAAATTTATAACCGACCTTCTTTTTGTTTAATATATTTTTAATTTTGTTAAACAGTATGAAAAAAATTACCATAATTGGCTCCGGTTTTTCCGCTCTCTCAGCCTCCTGTTATCTAGCGAAGGCGGGATATAATGTAACAATTCTTGAAAAAAATAGTACCATCGGCGGGCGGGCACGGCAGTTAAAAAAGGATGGTTTTACTTTTGATATGGGCCCCACCTGGTATTGGATGCCGGATGTTTTTGAGCGTTTTTTCGCCGATTTCGGAAAGAAACCATCGGATTATTATTCTTTACAAAAATTAAATCCCGCCTACCGCGTATTCTTCGGAACGGATGATTTTATAACAATTGAAGATTCCATCGAAAAAATTTGCAAAACATTTGAAACTGAAGAAAAGGGCAGTTCTGCCAAACTCAGAAAATTTATGCACGCTGCGCTGGACAATTATGAAATAGCCATAAAAAATTTGGTATATCGTCCGGGAATTTCTCCAATGGAGCTCATTAATACCAAAACCATGAGCAAAATAGGGCAGTTTTTCAGCACTGTCAGTAAAGAAGTTAGAAAGGATTTCAACAACCCAAAGTTAATTTCAATTTTAGAGTTTCCGGTTTTATTCTTGGGCGCCAAACCTTCCAAGACACCGGCATTTTATAATTTTATGAACTATGCCGATTTCGGCCTCGGCACCTTTCATCCGAAGGATGGAATGTTTTCAGTAGTAAACGGAATAAAAAATCTTGCGGAAGAATTAGGGGTGACCATCAAAACGAACCAAAATGTTGAAAAAATATTCGTTCAAAATGGAAAAGCATCAGCCTTAGTTATAAACGGCGAAACGGTAACGACTGATATAGTTTTGAGTGGCGCAGATTATCATCATACCGAAAGCCTTTTGAATTCTGAATATCGCCAATATTCCGAAACATATTGGAATAAAAAAACCTTTGCTCCTGCTGCGCTAATGTTCTACGTTGGGTTCAACAAGAAAATCGACAATGTATCCCATCATACCTTATTTTTTGATGTGGATTTTGAAAAGCATTCCAAGGAAATTTATGACGTTCCGCAATGGCCAGAGGATCCACTATTTTACGCAAGTTTTCCTTCAAAAACAGATGAAACCGCCGCACCCAATGGGATGGATGCTGGAATTTTCTTAATTCCATTGGCACCTGGATTGGACGATATACCAGAAATTCGCGAAGAATACTTTGATAAAATTATGATGCGTTTTGAGAAATTGACCAACCAAGAGGTTAAAAAATACGTTATATTTAAAGAGTCATTTTGCATAAATGATTTCGTTTCCCAATACAACAGCTATAAAGGAAACGCCTATGGCCTGGCCAATACTTTGTTACAAACAGCTTTTTTGAGACCGAAACTTAAAAGCGGGAAGGTGCAAAATTTATTCTTTACAGGACAGTTAACCGTTCCTGGTCCAGGAGTTCCCCCAGCTCTGATTTCTGGAAAATTGGTGGCAGGATTAATTGAAAAAGAAAACAGAAATTGAAAGAACTTTTTGACATAGTATCTGAATCCTGCAGCAAAAAGGTAACTGAAACTTACAGCACATCTTTTTCCTGGGCTACGCGTATGCTGGGGCCTTCCATTCGGCAAGATATTTACAATATCTATGGTTTTGTTCGATTTGCGGATGAAATAGTTGATTCCTTCCACAATTATGAAAAGGAAATTCTTTTTAACCGTTTCGAAACATCACTTGAAGAAGCACTCCATGACCGCATAAGCCTTAACCCGATTCTAAACTCTTTTCAGAAAACGGTTTATAAATATAATATTGATACCGATTTAATACATGTATTTATGGAAAGCATGCGGTGGGATCTGACGAAAAACAATTATGCCACTGAACAAGAATTCAACCAATACATTTATGGTTCGGCCGATGTAGTGGGCTTGATGTGTCTAAAGGTTTTTGTTAAGGGTGACGAAAGAAAATACAACGATTTGAAACAAGCCGCAATGAATTTAGGTTCAGCATTTCAAAAAGTGAATTTTCTGCGCGATTTGAAAGAAGATCATGAAATTCTGAGTCGGTCCTATTTTCCCAACACCAACTTAAATTCCCTAAATGAACTTTCCAAACAGCGGATTATAGATGAGATAGACCAAAATTTCAACAAAGGTTACCAAGGTATTTTGTTATTGCCACCAGAGGCAAAACTGGGAGTTTTCATTGCCTATCGATATTATAGGCGGCTGTTAAAAAAGCTACAGCAAACTCCCGCCGTAGAAATTAAAAACGCGAGAATCCGAGTGCCGAACATTGAAAAAATCGGCCTGTTGACACGAAGCTATGTGAAATATCAATTAAATTTGGTGAAATAATTAAACTATCTTTTTCAAAACAATAAGCATTGAAGAATTAGAAAAAACATTTTCCATCAAACTCCAAAATTCAAATCCAGCTTTAATTTATCCCAATTAAATAAAACATAAAATAATGACTATCGTTCTTTGGATATTAATTTTCATTTGCACATTCTGCATTATGGAATTTATGGCATGGTTCACCCATAAATATATTATGCACGGATTTCTATGGAATTTGCACAAAGATCACCACCACAAGGATCACGGAAGTTGGTGGGAGCGCAATGATTATTTCTTTCTTTTCTACGCTTTGGTAAGTATTGGATGTTTTATTGGGTGGAGTTACTACGGCTTTTGGGCGGGCCTTCCCATTGGCCTTGGAATTTTCGCCTACGGGGTGGCCTATTTTATTGTCCATGATATTTTTATCCATCAAAGGTTCAAAATATTCAGAAATGCGAACAATCGTTATGCGCGCGGAATTAGGCGCGCACACAAAATGCACCACAAACATTTGGGAAAGGAAAAAGGCGAGTGTTTCGGAATGTTATTTCCGCCTTTAAAATATTTCAAAAAATAAATTATGTGGCATCTCTATTTAGTGTTGGATATAGCTTCATTAAGTATTCCCTTTCTATTCAGCTTTCATCCAAAACTTAAATTTTATAAACTTTGGAAATACTTTTTTCCCGCCACTTTCATAATGATGGTAATTTTTATTCCGTGGGATATGATTTTTACGCATCACGGCTTTTGGGGATTCAATGATAGATACCTTTCAGGCATCAATTGGGGAAACCTTCCAATGGAGGAATGGCTATTCTTTATTTGTATTCCTTATGCCTGCCTCTTTACTATTTACGCCTTCAAAAATTTATTGCCGAAGTTTTCATTTTCGAACCGCGTTACTGCCATTGTATATTTTTCACTTCAAACCCTATTGATCGTTTCCCTGCTTTACTTTTATAATCTGTGGTATACGGCAATCAACTTCGGCTATGCAATCCTATTGTTGGGGCTGGTCTATAATTTTAAAAGGGAAGCATTGAATGTGTTTTTCCCGATATTCCTTAACCTTTTAATTCCCTTTTTTATTGTGAACGGATTCCTAACCGGAAGTTGGATAAACGAACAAGTAGTGTGGTACAATGATGCGGAAAACCTCGGTATCCGGCTGGGCACCGTCCCCATAGAAGATAGTATTTACGCTTTGAGCATGTTGCTGACTGTATATGTATTAATGGAAAAGTTTAGGCAGAAAAAAGCCTTAAAGAATTGCGCAGATTAGACAATTTCCTCCATAAAAATCGGCAAATTAACGGTATTAAAATTTCATAAACAATAGAATTTTGAATGTAAATCAATTGAGTTTTTGCATTACATTTAAACAAAAAAATTCTATCCTTTATGATACATCCAAAGACCGAGCTGAAATTTATTAGCAACCAAATTGGATACGGAGTTGTCGCAACTGAGTTCATTCCCGCTGGAACAATCACCTGGGCGCTAGATGATTTAGATCGCGAATTTACCCCGTCCAAATTGAAAAAAATGAATCCGCTTTATCAAAACATTTTAGAAACTTATTGCTACAGAAACAATAAAGGAAATTTTGTGCTTTGCTGGGACAATGGCCGATATGTAAACCATAGCTTTAAAAGTAATTGTATATCCACGGCTTATGATTTTGAAATAGCCATACGCGATATACAAGCGGGCGAGGAATTGACCGACGATTACGGATATTTAAATGTTACCGAACCATTTAGAGGAATTGACGAAGGAACCCGCCGGAAAACTGTTTATCCCGATGATCTTTTAAATCATTCCGAGGCTTGGGACAAACAACTTATAAAAAATTTCCCAAAAATAGTAAAGGTAGAACAACCATTAAAATCCTTGATTACACCAAAATTATGGAAGGATATTACCGCAATTGCTGAAGGGAAAAAGGAAATGAAATCTATTAAAGAAAATCATTTTTTTGGTTAAGCTGCAATAGTTATTCTTCAAGAAGTTCATCCAATAGGGATTGTATCTTTTTGCTGTTCCAGTCCGCAGCACCTTCTTCGTTTATAACAATTTTTCCTTTTTTTGAAATTACAAACGTGGTGGGCAGTGCTTCGGACTGCAATTGTTGCGGGGCTTCTTCAATTTGCAAATAAATGGGCATTGAGTATCCATTTTTACTCATAAATGCCGAAATTTTATCGCTTTTTTCTGATGTGATAAAATAGAAATCTACCTTCTGCCCATACTTGTCATATAACTTTTGAAATGACGGCATTTCCGCCACACAAGGCGGGCACCAAGTGGCCCAAAAATTAACTATGGCCACGTTGCCCTGTGAACGAGAAAAGTTTATTTGTTCCGAATTTAATTGGTGTAAGCTCCATTCGTAGTCCTGTAAGGATTTACGATCATTTTCAGCAGTTTCAGTGGGTGAAAAAGATATCAATCGCTGAACGAAAACCTGGAGAGGCATTCTGGTTTGAGGAATGAGCATTAGCGCAACGAAGCCAAAAAACAATATGTTGCTCCAATTTTTTTTTAAAAAGGAAATCATTTTTATAGATATAAAAAAACCCAACAGGTTTCAGAAACCTGTTAGGTTTGGTTGTATAATAATTTTTTTTACGCGTTCTGCTTTTTAATCAAATTTAAAGCTGAACCTTCTCGATACCAGCGTATTTGTGCATCATTATAAGTATGGTTTACCATAATTATATCCTTATTTCCGTTTTTATGGACCACTTCGAGGGTTAGGGGTTTATTTTCAGCGAAATCTGAAATATCCGAAAAATTGAAGATATCATCTTCTTGGATTAAATCATAATCGGCTTCGTTGGCAAATGTCAAAGCCAACATTCCCTGTTTTTTCAGGTTAGTCTCATGTATTCGTGCAAACGATTTCACCAAGACTGCAGCAACACCCAGAAATCTAGGCTGCATAGCGGCATGCTCTCGTGAGGATCCTTCGCCATAATTATGGTCACCCACTACTATGGTTTTTATGCCCTTTGCTTTATATTCACGCTGTACATTCGGCACACCGCCGTATTCACCTGTGAGTTGGTTTTTTACAAAATTTGTATTTTTATTAAAAGCATTTACGGCACCTATTAAGGTGTTGTTAGCGATATTGTCCAAATGCCCGCGATAACGTAGCCACGGCCCTGCCATTGAAATATGATCCGTAGTACATTTTCCAAAAGCCTTTATCAGCAATCTTACACCTTGCAGTTCAGAATCCTTAATAGCTTCGAACGGTTCCAGAATTTGAAGACGCTCACTATCTTTCGCGACTTTCACTTCCACGGAGCTCCCATCTTCCTTGGGTGCCAAATAGCCATTATCATCGACTTCAAAGCCCTTTGGTGGAAGTTCCAGGCCAATTGGTTCGTCCAATTTCACCTCCTGTCCATCTTCATTCAATAGGGTGTCGGTCATTGGGTCAAAATCCAAACGGCCCGATATTGCAATTGCCGCAACCATTTCTGGCGAGCCAACGAAGGCGTGAGTATTTGGATTTCCGTCAGCACGTTTTGAAAAATTTCGGTTAAATGAATGAACAATAGTATTCTTTTCATCACCCTTTCTATCACTCCTATCCCATTGCCCAATGCAAGGACCGCAAGCGTTCGTAAAAATAGTTGCGCCCAATTTCTCAAAAACATCCAGCAATCCATCCCGCTCCGCAGTAAAGCGAATTTGTTCTGATCCAGGATTAATTCCAAAATCACTTTTTGGTATTAATCTTTTATCAACAGCCTGTTGCGCGATTGACGCGGCTCTGGATAAATCTTCATATGAGGAATTTGTACAGGATCCTATCAACCCCCAATCTACTTTTATAGGCCAATCGTTTTTAAGTGCCTTCTCTCCCAACTCGCCTACCGGTGTAGCCAAATCTGGGGTAAAGGGCCCATTTAAGTGAGGGCGCAAAGTGGAAAGATCTATTTCAATAACTTGGTCAAAATATTTTTCGGGATTGGCATACACCTCATCATCGCCTGTTAGATAGGGTCTGATTTTGTTTGCCTCATCTGCAATGTCGGCTCGGTCCGTAGCCCGAAGAAAGCGCTCCATGGCATCATCATATCCAAAAGTTGAAGTAGTTGCGCCAATCTCAGCCCCCATGTTACAAATTGTTCCTTTTCCCGTACAAGAGAGGTTTTTTGCACCTGGACCGAAATATTCAACAATAGCGCCGGTACCTCCTTTTACGGTAAGTATTCCTGCTACTTTTAAAATAACATCTTTTGATGCCGTCCAACCATTTAACTCGCCCGTAAGCTTTACTCCAATCAACTTCGGAAATTTTAGTTCCCATGCCATTCCAGCCATTACATCTACGGCGTCTGCACCGCCCACGCCAATGGCAACCATTCCCAATCCGCCTGCATTTACGGTATGACTATCGGTACCGATCATCATTCCACCTGGGAATGCATAGTTTTCCAAAACAACTTGATGAATAATTCCTGCTCCCGGTTTCCAAAATCCGATGCCGTATTTATTTGAAACAGATTCCAAAAAGTCGAAAACTTCGTTGCTAGTTTCATTGGCTCGCTTTAAATCGGGCGCGGCACCTTGCTTTGCTTGTATTAAGTGATCACAGTGTACAGTAGTGGGCACTGCCACGGTTTTCTTTCCGGCTTGCATGAACTGTAGAAGTGCCATTTGTGCAGTAGCGTCCTGGCAGGCTATTCTATCAGGCGCAAAATCTACATAGTCCTTTCCGCGCTGGAAAGCTTTTGTTGGATTGCCATCCCATAAGTGGGAATATAATATTTTTTCAGAAAGTGTGAGCGGTTTACCCGTAATGTCACGTGCTTTGTCCACACGTACCGCCATTTGGGCATAAACCTTTTTAATCATATCTATATCAAAAGCCATGTTGCTAATTTTTGTTGAGTGCGAAAATACAAAAATTCGCATTATTTAAAAAATATTTAAAAGAATAGCGTATTTAGTGAATATAGTGCATTGAAATACAATTATCGTTGAAGTATATTATTAAATTGATAATTAATATTATATAATATTATCAATTTGCAAATATGGAGATGACAAAAATATGTTAGAAGTGAAGAAGAAGTTTTTAATACAAACTTTTTATAATGTCTTCAATACTCAAACCCTCCGCTTCAGCTTTATAATTTTTAATTAACCTATGTCTGAGAATACCAATTGCGGCTTTTTGTACGTCTTCGATATCGGGAGAAAATTTCCCTTGTAGTGCCGCATGGGATTTAGCAGCCAAAATGAGATTTTGTGAGGCACGGGGACCAGCTCCCCAATCGATGTAATTTCTTACCATTTCCGTAGCTGAAGGGCTGTTAGGGCGAGTTTTACCGACCAAGGTAACTGCATATTCTACCACATTATCGGCCACTGGAATTCTTCGTATTAATTGCTGAAATTGAATTATTTCATCGGCCGTGAATAATGCATTTACACGCTGAATTTCGCCGGCGGTGGTTTGTTTCACAACTTCTACTTCTTCCGAGAAAGTGGGATACTCAAGATTAATTGCGAACATAAATCGATCCAACTGGGCTTCTGGCAAAGGATATGTTCCCTCCTGCTCTATGGGGTTTTGGGTAGCAAGCACAAAGTAAGGCAGTTCCAATTTATAATGATGACCAGCCACAGTAACGGCACGTTCCTGCATTGCCTCCAAAAGAGCGGCTTGCGTTTTGGGTGGCGTCCGGTTAATTTCGTCTGCAAGAATAATATTGGCAAATATTGGCCCTTTTATGAATTTAAATTCACGGTCCTTATCCAAAATTTCTGATCCCAAAATATCACTGGGCATTAAATCTGGAGTAAATTGAATTCTTTTAAATTTCAACCCCAGAGCTTCAGCTACTGTATTTACCAACAACGTTTTAGCAAGACCCGGAACACCAATCAATAAGGCGTGGCCACCTGAAAAAATGGCGAGCAGTACTTGCTCAACCACTTCATCCTGACCTACTATCACTTTTTTTATTTCCTGCCGAAGGGCATTGTATTTAGAAACCAGTTGCTGAACCGCTGCTACGTCTGACATATTGATATTGTTATTTTTTCATCCAATTACCCGCAAAATCACATTCTTGGTAGTCTTGGTTGATGCTAATATAGGTATCTTTAATTTTTTCGTTCTGCCACTTGTTGATCGCCTTTATCTGCTTTTCGCGAAGTGCCAATTGCTTTATGCGCTCATAATCCTTTGAATAATCAGCCTTGTGCTCAGGATATTTTTTGGTTACGGTAAGGATTTTCAAACTACTTTTTCCGGTGCGATCACGATCCGTAAATATTTTTGAAACTTCACCTTCCGTTAGATTATAAACTTGCGCACTCAGGGCCGGATCCATTTTTGTGAGGTCGAATTTAGTATCAAATGTAATAGGATTAATCAACTGACCGCCATTATTTCTTGTATCCTTATCATCGGAATTTTTGCGGGCCGCTTCTGCAAAAGTTATCTCACCAGCCTCAATTTGGGTTTTTAGATCTTCAATTTTTTTCTGTGCTGCGTCAATTGATTTTTGGGAAACTTCAGGAAAAATTAATATATGCCTTACGTCCACTTCTTGACCGCGAATTTTTTCAACATATAGAATGTGGTATCCAAATTCTGTTTCGAATGGTTCACTTATTTCCCCCTCCAAAAGCGAAAACGCTTGGTCCTTAAATTCCTTTGCCCAAGGCGAATCTCTTTTGACAGCCATATAGAGGCCTCCTTTTGAACTGGACCCGGGGTCTTGAGAATATAAAACTGCTTTGGTGGCAAAACTGGCTCCATTGTCAATTATATCAGCGCGCATCGCATTTAGTTTTGCGATTGCCTCATCCTTTGCTTGCTGTGTAATTTCAGGATCCACTACGATTTGTGCAATTTCAATTTCCGCACTAAAAACGGGTCGTTCCTCCTCGGGGATGGAAAAGAAAAACGTACGAACTTCTTCTGGGGTGACCTCAACTTTTTCGATCACTTTATCCTGCATCATTCGCGCGAGTTTCAAATTCTTGTTGGCGTCAAAAAGTTCACTTCGCAATTCGGCAATATTATCTTTTCGGTAATAGGCCGCTACTTTTTCTTCGCTTCCCAATTCACTAACCATATATTGCATTTGTTGGTCAATCATACCATTGATTTCGGCATCTGGTACCATAATGCTGTCCTGTTTTGCTTGGTGTGAATAAAGTTTATCCTCCATCAATTTTCCCATTAATTGGCACCGGGTTATATCTTCAATAGAAATGCCTTGGGATTGCATTTCAACATATGCCTTATCAATATCGCTGTCCAAAATAACGTATTCCCCCACAACCGCACTTACCCCTTCAGCCTTGTAGCGTTGGAAAGGTATCAATGAATCGCGAACCTGAATCTGTTGAACCGCTAGGGAATCATTGCTTTTTACAACTCCAGTACTGTCGGGCTCCAATACAACTTGGGCTTGCGCTGCAGCCGTAAAAAAAAGGAAAATCAATAAATATTTATTCATTATTGTAAATTTCAAAATTGTTTGTTTCAATAGCATCTTTTGTGATATCTGTTTCTAATTTTTTTATGAGTTCCAACTTTCTTTTGTTTAAAATAATCTGTCTCAAAGTTGGCTTAATGTAGGGAAAAGGCGCTGTATCATTGGGATTGAGCACGTTTTCAATTTTCACCAAATATACTCCTAATGAATCTTGCAACTGAGCAAAATTTGATTTTTTTAACATTTGCTCGTTATTGCCTTTTAACACCGGCAAAGCAGTGAACAGAACGTCTTTTTTAATCCAAACGGAATCGTTAAAATTGGAAGATATGAACTGGTAATCCTGACTGTTAAGCGATTTTTTATCCTTATCATTATACCTATTCAATTTCTCCTTTACGGCGGCCAAACCTGCATAATTCAAAGGTAGTTGCACATAACGAAGCATCACCAACAGATCCCTTTGCTTGAAATTATCCTTATTTTGTTGGTAATATTCTTGGTATTCCTGTTCCGAGATTACGCTGTCCAATTGCTTGCTTACAATCACATTTTTATAGGCCTCCGTGAGCAGATCCGTTCTATATTCTTGAACCAACTTCTCAAATTGCGAAAGCTTTTCTGCAGTGATATTGATTTTTGCTTGATCAATAAGCAGCTGTTGGGTCGCCCAACGGTTTATATAATTGTTTACGATAAGCGTGCTATCCTCGGGCGAAATATTTTCAGAAATGAATTTTTCGATATCCGCTTTATATAAATAAGTGTCATTAACACGTGCAATTACTTGATCTTGCTTGGTTTTCTGCTGAAAATAATCACAGGAAACAAAGAAAGAACAGCAAAGAATTATATAAAGAGAATGTTTTATCACTTCAATTGCTTCTTAACGCGTTTTAATGTTTTTTTATTGACTTCCACGGTGTATTTGGCGTGCAAGCTTTCCATCCAAGAAGTTTCCAAATCATTTTGATAGCTGCTCAAAACCTTTCCTTTAACATCCTCTAATGATTTTGGGCCTGGACCAATGATTTCATTAATATTTACCACAATAAAGGATTCATTACTGGGGTAAATGTTGGAAATGCCTGTCTTGATTTCTAGATTATTGGGTAGTTCACGCTGGTCCACTTCAAAAATTCCTGGTGTGGTTAAGACGTTTACTTTATTGCCCGTATTCAAAGCCGTTTTAATGTCTTCTGCCGTTTTACCTTCACCAAGCATTTTTTGCACCCGTTGAGCAAATTCATTGGAAGTAGCGGCATAAATAGTAGCATCAATACGTTGTTTCCAATGATAATCCTGCTTTGTTTTATTATAGTATTGCTGCACGCCTATGGAATCATTTTTTCCTTTTTGCCAGATATTTTTGTCCATTACATCGAAAATTAAAAGTCCATCGCGATATTCATTTAAAATAGCGGCGTAATCTTCATTTTCATCTTCAAGTTTTTCTTTGAAATAATCCTTCAATTCCTTTGTTTCAAACTCATCATAAAAATCAACCAACAGTGTTTCTTTCAGTTTATAGGGCCTTGTCGTTCTTTGACGTTCTTCTATATATTTCGCAAAATCAATATACGTTGATTTTTTATCACCAATAACGAATAGAGTTTTATTTTGATCAGCAGGAATGGGAGTCATAACCCATTTTCTTTTCAAAATATCATCGGTAAGGTAAGTATCAAAAAAGGGCAGATAATTATTCTCCTTTTTGAATCCGTATTTCTCCTTTATTTTTTTGTTGGTGGCACTGGTAACTATTTTGGATCGATCCCCCTCATTCACTTTTTTCTCGAGTTCGGCCTTTTGCTGCTCAAAAGTTTCCATTGGGAATTTTTCATCCAAACGGATAATATGCCAGCCAAAATCCGTTTTTACCGGTTTGCTCAAATCCCCTGGATTTTTTAGTGAGTAGGCTGCATCCTCAAATTCTGGGGCGCGAAGATCGCCTTTCGTGAAAGGTTTCAATTTGCCTCCCATTACCGCTGAATTCTTGTCGTCAGAAAATTGTTTGGCAAGGCTTTCAAAATTTTCGCCTTGTTGCAGCATACTATAGATTTCATTGATGCGTTCTTCGGGATTAAAATCCCGGGCCCCTTTTTTATCTGAAATCATAATATGCGATACCGATATTTTCGGCATTCTCTCTCTTTTGTCACTAACCTTAATAATATGATATCCAAAACTTGTTCGCACAATTTCCGAAATTTCGCCAACGGGAGTGTTATATGCCGCAGTTTCGAACGGATAAACCATATTGAAAACAGTGAAATAGCCTAAATTCCCCTCCGTTTCCTTTGCACCCGGCTCTTCGGAATAGGTTTTTGCAAGCTTCGCGAAATCCTCCCCTTTCAGCGCACGCTCACGAATGCCCTTAATTTTATTAAAAGCTGCCAGCGTGTCCTGGGGCAATGCTTCGTAATCAACACGAATCAGAATATGTGATGCCGCTACATCTTCCTTCCCACGTTGGTAGGCTTCCATTGCAAGCTCTTCGGCCACTTTATCCTCAAACAGATAGTTGCGGGATAACTGGTCCCGATATTTTGAGAATTCACTCAAATAATCTTCTTCCTTATCCAAGCCCTGCGCCTGAGCTTCCGCAATTTTTAGTTTATAATCAATAAAAAGCTGGAGATAACCATCAACGTCCTTTTGCGATTCATCCTGCACCAAATCAAGGTTTTTTTTGTACACACGCTCAAATTCACTGGCATAAACGGGTTTCCCATTTATGGTCATCAATACATCTTTTTTGTTTTGTGAAACAACGTTTGTTATGCCCAACAAGGCAAAAATGCATACGGTAAGAAAATTTTTCATCTCTGTTGAATATTTTATTTTTTAATGAAGCGACGCACTTGCGCACAAGCTTTTGTGAACAAAGGTGCAAAAATAGCAAAAAGCTATGGGAACTTACATCGGAAAGGCAAACGAATTTAATAATAATATAGTGTTCCTTCCTTTTAAAAATATTTTTAAAACCCGTATTTTGCAATTGCCAAAGAGAGACATTATAATTTACAGTTTTTAGGACAAAATTGGCCCCTTCAAAAAACGACAAAATGACCGAAAGAGTTAAGCTTATCTGGGATTTTCGAGGGCCCAATGCACATCATATTGCCAAACACCATGCCATACATCTTTCTGAGTTTTCTAATTCCGAAAGTCTGCAGAATGCCTTTACGGGCGATGAGGAAATCACACCTATGCATCATATTGCATTTTTGGTTGTTGAAAGAAGTGTGATGGACCGGCTAAGAGAAACTTTGAAACCCCACCGCGGACAAATATTTGATACGCTTTGAAATCATTTTTTGAAGATATTTTTGAATATACGCACCACAGCAATTTGCAGCTGATAGAAATTTATATTAAAAACCCGGAAATTTATTCTGAAAAAATAAGATTGTTAGCCAGTCACACTCTTAACGCCCACCACATTTGGAACCATCGAATTCTGGGAAAAAATGCCAAATTAGATGTTTGGCAACCTTTAGAACTGGGCGAATTGCAGCCTATCAATAGCATAAATTTTAAACAAACCATGGAAATTCTAGATCAAACAACATTGGAAAATTCCATAAGCTACACAAACAGTAAAGGACAACTGTTCACGAACACCATTGTCGAAATGCTTTTTCACATTATTAACCACAGCTCCTATCATCGCGGCCAGCTTATGACCCATTTGAAAAACCGGGGTGTGGAACCCATTTCTACCGACTATATTTTTTATAAGCGATGATATAACTTTCTGAATATTATATTTTTTTATAGTAATATTGCGCATTGAATTTATTAAAAAACACACAAAATGAAATTTATCAAAATTGCTATTTTCTTTATTAGTCTTACAACATTCGCACAGGGAAAAGTTGGCGCTGTGGATATAGAGTATATTCTTTCAAAAATGCCAGAATTAATTTCTGTTGAAACTGAAATACAAACCTATGGAGCCCAATTGGATACAGACCTCAATAAAAAATTGGAAGAATACAAAAAACTAGTAGAAACCTACAAACAAAGCGAGGCCACTTTCACTGAAGCACAGAAAACGGAAAAGCAAACTGAAATAATTACTATGGAACAGGAAATTCAAAAGTTCCAACAAAACGGTGCCAAATTAATGGATATAAAACAAACGGAGGCCCTCAAACCTCTTTATCAAAAAATAGGAGTGGCATTGGAAAAAGTCGCGAAAGCCCAAAATTACACCCAAGTGATGCAAACCACACAAGATATGGTTTATTTAGATCCCGAATATGATCTTACTGTTCCCATACTATTGGAATTAGGCATAACCATAAATGCCGGAGAAGCTGGAAAATAATCATTCTTAATCCAAAAAAGAAAAACGTGATGCTTTTGGCTTCACGTTTTTTTATATTTAAAAATTACTCAAATTTTTTATTCAACCTTAAAAAATGTAACCACAGAAAGATTATCTTGAATAGTTAGGTGATTCCTTGGTAATAGTCACATCGTGTGGATGGCTCTCATTAATGCCACTTGCGGTAATTTTAATGAACTGTCCGGTTTTCTTCAATGTTTCAATATCCTTGGATCCACAATAGCCCATTCCCGCGCGCAAACCTCCGATAAATTGTGTCATGCTTTCAACAAGGTCCCCTTTATATGGCACGCGCCCAACGATACCCTCTGGCACCAATTTTTTTATATCGTCCTCAACATCCTGAAAATACCGGTCTTTTGAACCTTGTTTCATTGCCTCGACGGAACCCATGCCTCTGTATGATTTATACTTCCTACCTTCATAAATAATAGTTTCTCCGGGAGATTCCTTGGTTCCGGCCAAAAGTGATCCGAGCATTACACAGTCCGCACCGGCAGCAATTGCCTTTGGAATATCGCCTGTATACCTAATTCCCCCATCTGCTATAACAGGAATGCCACTACCTTGAATGGCTGCCGCAACTTCCAAGACCGCGGAAAATTGTGGAAAACCAACGCCCGCCACAACTCTCGTTGTGCAAATGGATCCCGGACCGATTCCTACTTTTACGGCATCGGCACCGGCAGAAACCAAATATTTTGCCGCATCAGCAGTTGCAATATTTCCGACTATAACATCGAGATCAGGGAATTTTTGTTTCACTTGTTTCAAAACTTCCACCACCCCTTTTGTATGGCCATGCGCCGTATCAATAATTACGGCATCAATCTGCGCCTTTACCAACGCTTCGGCTCTTTCCACGGCATCTGCAGTAACACCTAAGGCAGCGGCCACTCTAAGTCGGCCATATTTGTCTTTATTGGCAAAAGGTTTTTGTGTGAGTTTGGTAATATCTCTAAATGTAATAAGTCCTAAAAGTTTGCCCTCATCGTTCACTACGGGCAATTTTTCAATTTTATTCTTTTGAAGAATAATCTCAGCTTCGGTCAATGACGTTCCCTGTGCCACGGTAACCAAGTTTTCGGATGTCATTACTTCGTGCAACGGACGTTTCAAATCCTTTTCAAAACGAAGGTCACGATTGGTAACAATGCCAATCAACTTTCCCTCCTCATCAGTAATAGGAATACCGCCAATACTGTATTCGCGCATTGTTTTTTGGGCATCGCCCACAGTATTTGCTTTCTTTAGCGTTACCGGGTCTATAATCATTCCGCTTTCGGCGCGTTTTACTTTGCGCACCTCTGCGGCCTGTTGCTCAATGGTCATATTTTTATGCAATACCCCAATACCCCCTTCGCGTGCAATGGCAATGGCCATTGCGCTTTCAGTTACAGTGTCCATTGCCGCCGAAACAATAGGCACGTTCAGCGTAATATTTCTCGAAAACTTGGTGGCGATGGAAACTTCTCGGGGTAAAACTTCGGAATAGGCAGGCACCAATAGTACATCGTCATACGTTAGGCCCTCTCCTAGAATTTTGTTGTCGTGTGCGGTCATTGCAATTAAATTAACTTTCAAGTTTGAAAGTGGTTATGGATTAATTGCGTGCAAATGTACTATAAATTCTTTAGTAAATTTATACGTGAATAAGTAAACTTATTTTTGAAATTGACTCCTATCTGAATGAAACCTCTAATTGATGCTTATATTGAAGACGCATCAAGCCGGCCCATTGAAGCAGTATTTTCCTTTCATTTTGGGAAAGGTTTCCGTGAATAATTGCATAAGACTTCAGCGGCATTTTTTCATTTTCTATCATTTCCACAAGGGCTTCCAGTTTGTGCTCCTTTTTGGTGACAGAATATTTGTTCCATTCCGAAACATTAAAATGGCTCTTTCCAGCTTCAATATGATCGTTTAGCCATAAGGAGAACGGGGCAATTTCGGCGTACCAAGGATATTGGGTTCTGTCACTATGGCAATCGTAACAGTTTTCCCTTAGAATGGCAGCCACGGTTTCCGAAGGTTTTGTTTCAGCTTCAAAATAAGCAACACTTTCATAGCTGCCGTTATTTTTTTGGGGCCGAATGAACTGTAATGCAACCAAGGCTAAGAAAACTAAAATTAGGATTGCCTTTGGAATTTTTTTCAGCATTATTCTTTTAAAGATTTTAAATAGAAGATTATCGCTTTTCTTATATCGGCTGACGTTTCGGTTTCGTTTGGTGTATAAATTTTTATGATCCCATTATTTGCGGGAGTTAAAAATGGAATGTCCAATCCTTTCAGCAAAAAGTCGCTTATCGCGACGGAATATGTTTTACTGTCGCTAATAATTTTCCCGTTAGTTTGCCATTCTCCATTTTCATTTTGTGAAAAATTGTAGCGTTGCAAATAAGCACCTTGTCCACTTTGATTTTTACCATATTCAAGTATTTCCTTTAAAAGATTTCCTTTTAAATCTACCTTTAAAACGCTACCACCAAAAGGAAGCACTCTAAATATATCCACACTTGTTATATCTCCCACCAATCTATCGTCAATTCTTATGGAGCCGCCGTTCACGAGAGCGCCATCTACCTTATTGGCGTAAACATATGCCATTGAACGGGTAATAAGTTCCCCCATATTGGTTTGCTTACTTCTGTTTGCGGTATCGGTTCCATCTAGTGGTTTTGCGGCATAATATATTATTTCCTGTGGGTTTTCCACTACTTGCTTTAGTTGTTGGTTCATTAAGTCTGTCCATTTGCTCACAACACGTTCTACCTTTGCCGAGGAGGCTATTCTGTCCGTAACCATCATCAATTCGGAATTGATGTAGAGGTGCTTTGTCCGCAAGTTATAAATTAGGGTATGCACGTACACACTTTTCGCATTCGCATCTGCTTTGGCAATCATGGTTCTCCCTTCCTTTTCCAACATATTATTATGTTCGTGCCCGCCCATAATTAACGGAAGTGTCCTTAAGCGTTTGGCTATTTCAATATCTTCTTCCAACGATACATGCGTGAGGCCGACAACAAAATCAGCTTTTTGGATTGCCAGATCGTAAGCCCTTACGGCATTTTCATAAATGTCCGCATAGGAAACATAATCTTTTGGATTGGAGGGAAGCGTAACCCCGAAAACACCAAATTTCATTTTGTTTCCATCCGCATCAATGGCGGAAAAAGTTGAAAAATCCGAAGTAGGAACCGTGGAATATTCCCATTTTGTAGTGAAAGGAACGATGCCTTTTTCAGTTACGTGCCGAACATTTGCGGAGGTCCAGTTGAAATTGGATTCGTTCAAGCGATTTTGCAAGTCCTTTTCGCTTAAATCGAATTCATGGTTTCCGAAAGTTACTAGATCAATATCCATCGCATTTAGAACGTCAATCATTTGTTTTCCATTTACACGTTCACCGTCCACTTTTAAAGTTCCAATGAGGGATGGGTTAAGAAAATCGCCTGCCATAAACATAAATGTATTCGGAAATCGTTCTTTAATGGAATCGCGAATATGGGCAACGCGGGCCAAACCTCCATATTCACCACCGTTCAAAGGAGCTATTTCATAAACATCATTTATTTGAACAAATTTAATGGTTACCGCACCCGCCCCTTTTATGGGATCTTCCGGATACATTTGAAGGACTTCACAACTCGAAAAGAAATAGCCCACAACGGCCAAAAGTAAATAGTTTCTCATTTAATGGTATTTAGTAAAAATTTTGGTTGCTTCATTGTGCGCGCTTTCAAAAGACATGGGATTAATGCTGTTCGAAATTTTTTCGGCCGTAAAATAGCTGATCATTTTTTCGGTTGGCATGTTTCCCGTCAATTCATCCTTTGCCATCGGGCACCCTCCAAAACCTTGAATGGCACCGTCAAATCTTCTGCAGCCCGCTTTATATGCTGCGTCAATTTTTTCGTGCCAGGCGTTGGGAGTGGTGTGCAAATGCGCGCCAAATTCTATGTGGGGATATTTGGGTATCAAGTTAGTAAATAAATATGAAATAATTGCAGGAGTAGATGTGCCCACCGTATCGCTAAGCGAAAGAATTTTTACGCCCATAGCCGAAAGTTTTTCCGTCCATTCACCCACTATTTCCACATTCCACGGGTCGCCGTAAGGATTGCCAAAGCCCATGGAAAGATAGGCCACCACTTCTTTGTTGTGTTTATCGGCAAGGTTTAGAATTTCCTGAAGCAGCACCAAGGATTCCGCAATTGTTTTATGTGTATTGCGCATTTGGAAATTTTCCGAAATAGAAAAAGGATATCCCAAATAATCAATTTCGGAATATTCTACGGCTTCCTCCGCCCCTCGGAAATTCGCGATAATGGCCAAGAGTTTACTTTTTGAAGCTGAAAGGTCCAAACGAGAAATCACTTCCGCCGTATCCTGCATTTGCGGAATTGCCTTTGGCGAAACGAAACTGCCAAAATCAATGGTATCAAAACCGCAGCGCAATAACGACTGAATGTATTGAACCTTTTTTTCAGTGGGAATCCACTCTTTGATACCTTGCATGGCATCACGCGGACATTCTATGATTTTTACTTGCTGCATTGCTTCAAAGATATAAATTCCTGCTTAGGGAAAAATCTATCCCATTTAAGAATTTAAGGCAGTAAAATGAAAACGGCGATGCCAACAAAGACGAGTATTTGGAGCCATTTCAAAACAATCCCCATATCTTTCCAATTTAAAAGCAGGGTTGAAATCCGCCCCGCAGCCAATGAAATTGTACTAAAGGTGAAAAAGGAAATGGCCATAAAAACCAAACCCAGCACATAAAATTGAAGCACGGTGTTTCCTTCTTTATTCCAAAGAAACCCCGGAAAAAAAGCCAAAAAGAAAATCATCACTTTCGGGTTCAGTAAATTCATAATTACGCCAGTGTTGAAAAGTTGTAAATATGATTTTTTCGGCGCGTTCTCAGCCAATGAAATGTGTTCATCACTTTTATAAACCTTGTATGCTAAGTACAGCAAATAGCACGCACCCAAAACTTTTATACCGTAAAACAATTCTTCGGAAGTCGTAATTATCGCGGAAACGCCAAAAGCTAAAAGAGTAGTGTGGACAATGCAACCGCTGATCAATCCCGCAGTTGTGGCTATGCCGCTTTTGGTTCCGTTCACCAAAGATTGCGTTAGCACATAAATATTATCGGGTCCCGGGGAAATGGCGAGGGCAAGCGTTGCAATGGAAAATGAAATTAAGGTTTCAATCATTTCCGTTCTAAAATCGCTTTGTTTATTTGCTTTATTAAATCGGGACCTTCGTAAATAAATCCGGTGTAAAGCTGTAGCAAACTCGCTCCCGCATCCAATTTTTCCAAAGCATCATCTGCCGAATGAATTCCACCAACGCCAATAATTGGAAAAGCTTTATTACTTTTTTCCGACAGAAAACGGATAACCTCAGTGGTCCTAATTTTTAAAGGTTTTCCGCTCAAACCCCCCATTTCCTTTTTATTTTCGGAAGAAATTCCGTTGCGGGAAATGGTGGTGTTCGTAGCAATAATCCCGTCAATTTTTGTGGTTTCAACAATTTCAATAATATCCAAAAGTTGCTCATTGGTTAAATCTGGCGCAATTTTTAAAAGTATGGGTTTACGTTTTTTCCGCGAATTATTTCTATTTTGAAGTGTTTGCAATAAATCGGTCAACGGTTTCTTTTCCTGCAATTCCCGTAGATTTGGAGTATTCGGCGAACTAACGTTTACCACAAAATAATCCACATAATTAAAAAGCGCATCAAAACAAATTATATAATCGTTAACCGCTTCCTCATTTGGCGTGATTTTGTTTTTGCCAATATTTCCGCCAATTAAAACATGCTTTTCATTGAGTGCATTTTTCTTCAATCTTTCGACTGCTTCTTCCACCCCGCCATTATTAAACCCCATTCGGTTTATTATTGCGGAATCTTCCCTCAATCGGAACAAACGTGGCTTTTCATTTCCAGGCTGCGGTTTTGGCGTCACGGTTCCTATTTCAATAAAACCAAAACCGAAATTTGAAAGTTCTTTATAAAGTTTCGCGTCCTTATCAAAACCCGCCGCAAGTCCCACGGGATTTGGAAATTTTAAACCGAAAAGTTCACGTTCAAGTTTGGGATTTTCCACTTTATATACATTACGGAAAAAACTTCCGAAGCCAATTTTGTGAAAAAATCTAATTGCCGAAAAAGTAAAATGATGGATTTTTTCCGGGTCGAAACCAAAAAATATTGGGCGGATAAAAGTTTTGTACATAGTTGAAAAATGTGGTACAAAAATACACTAAACAATGTATTTGTTCTTTTGAATATGCGTTATTTTGCAACGTAAAAGAAAAGTTATGATTGAAAAAATACACCTTATTGAACGTTTCAAAAAATACGTTACCATTGACACCGAAAGTGATCCAAACAGCAATACTACCCCAAGCACGAAAAAGCAGTGGGACCTCGCAAACTTACTAGCCGAAGAGCTGAAACAGATAGGAATGGAAGACGTAAGCATTGATGAAAATGCATACATCATGGCCACGCTGCCCTCCAATGTTCCGCATCACGTACCGGTGTTAGGCTTTGTTTCCCATTTTGATACTTCGCCGGATTTTACCGGGGCTAACGTGAAACCGCAAATTGTTGAGAACTACAATGGAAAGGAAATAGTTTTAAATGCAGAAAAAAATATCGTTCTTTCGCCAGATTATTTTGAGGATTTGTTGCTGTACAAAGGGCAAACTTTAATTACCACCGACGGCACAACACTTTTGGGAGCCGATGATAAAGCAGGAATCACAGAAATTGTTTCGGCGATGGAATATTTATTAAACCATCCCGAAATAAAACACGGAAAAATCCGCGTTGGCTTCACGCCCGATGAGGAAATTGGCCGTGGCGCGCATAAATTTGATGTGAAGAAATTCGGGGCAGATTGGGCTTACACCATGGACGGAAGCCAAGTGGGCGAACTTGAATTTGAAAATTTCAATGCCGCAGGCGCTGTTGTCACCATCCAGGGAAAAATTGTGCATCCCGGTTATGCGAAAGGAAAAATGGTGAATAGTATGTACATTGCTACGGATTACATCAATTCACTGCCAAGGCTCGAAACCCCCGAACACACCGAAGGCCGCGAAGGATTTTTTCATTTGCACAATATTAAGGGGACAGTTGATGAGACTAAATTAGAGTACATTATTCGCGACCATGACAAAAAACATTTTGAGGCACGAAAGGAAATGATGCAAAAACTTGCCGATGAATTGAATGAGCAGTTTGAAATGGAAATTATTACCGTTGAAATAAAAGATCAATATTTCAATATGCGCGAAAAAATTGAGCCGGTAATGCATATTGTGAAAATTGCCAAACAGGCTATGGAGCAAGCAGGCATCGAGCCAATAATAAAACCAATTCGGGGTGGAACGGACGGCTCACAGTTGAGTTTTATGGGATTGCCTTGCCCAAATATTTTTGCGGGTGGGCACAACTTTCACGGAAGGTATGAATATGTACCCGTGGAAAGTATGCAAAAAGCGGTGGAAGTAATCGTGAATATCGCGCAATTGACCGCACAGGATATTTCCAAATTTAAAATGGAAGAAGAATAAAGGTAAAGTATCCAAAAATCCTAGCTAACTATTTAAAAAAAAGCACCAAATTCCAAATAAAAATTGGAAGTTGGTGCTTTATATTATTTCCTTTTTACTGCTACTTTTTCTCTTTTACCGGAGCATTCAATTTTGCGGTTTTTTCCATTGAAATAGCTGCCCTTTCAAACTTTATTTTTCCGGCGCCACACTCAATTACGCAAGTTCCATCATCATACAATTCTGAAATTTTACCGTGAATGCCACCCAAGGTTATTACTTTGTCGCCTTTTTTCAGTTGGGCGGCAAACTGTTTCTCTTGTTTGGCTTTTTTCATTTGTGGGCGTATCAAGAATAGATACATTACCAGAAACAATAAAATTATCGGTAAAAAACTTTGAATTTGATCCATAGCAATTATTTGGGAATTCTAAATATTATTTAGTGGTTGGAGTTTTTATGGGAGTGGCAGACGCACCAGCTTTCGGATTTACAAAAGCCTTAATTGTAAGTGTTTCCACACCAGCTTTTGTGTTTGTTGTAAGCGTTACAGTCTTGCTAACTTGATTTTGACCACTACCGTTAAATTTTACCAACAACTGTCCTTCTGCACCTGGGGCAATTGGCTCCTTAGTGTATTCCGGCACTGTACAACCACAGCTACTTTTGGCGTTTACAATCATTAAAGGAGCTTCGCCAGTGTTTTTAAATTTAAATAAGTGCTCTACGTTTGTTCCTTGGTCAATAGTTCCGAAATCGAATACATCTTCCTCAAAAGTGATTGCTGGAAATTTGCCCGATTCTGCATCGCGTGCTTCCGCAGTGGCAACGTTTTCTTCATTTACTTTGTCTGCGGCATTGTCTTTACAAGATGCAAAGGCAAAAACAGATAGTATTGCTACTATTAATACTGATTTTTTCATGATAATTATATTTTATGTTTTTAGCAGGCCAAAAATAGGTATTTTTTTATTTTTACTGAAGGCCACGGCCAATTTTATTCAGTTTGCCCTCCTCTTCAAATTCCTTCACAATCTTGTCCAAAATTCCGTTTACAAAGATGCTGCTTTTGGGAGTGGAATATTCTTTGGAAACTTCCAGATATTCATTAATTGTAGCCCTTACGGGAATGGATGGGAAATAAAGGAATTCGGCAATGCCCATTTTAAGGATTATTAAATCTACATCGGCAATGCGCTCTTGGTCCCAATTAGGGGTTTTTCCTTCAATCTGTGCATTGAGTTTGTCCTCGTTCAAAATAACTTTTCTGAAAAGCTGCAGTGCGTACTCACGATCTTCTTCATTTTTATAAAGGTTGGGAACCAAAAGTGTGGCGGCGTTTTTTTCATTTAATTTGTCGAGCATTTTAACGATGGCAGTGTTTACAATGGGAAAGTCATCAACCCACGTCAACCGCTTGTCTTCTAAATAATCGTATAACTTTTCATTGGGGGCGATAATTTCTTTAAACACCTTAAGAACGAATTCTTGGTCTTCCTTAAAAGTGGTTTCCTTTTTGGAAAGATAGAAATCATACCATTGCTGTTGGCGCAATTCCTTAAATATGATGTTTACGTATTCCCCGTCCAGCGCCCAATAATCAAGTTTTTTCTTGTTTATAACATCCTTAAAGATGGTGTTGTTGCCAATTAGCCGTATTAACTTATTGTCCACAAAAGTGCGGCTCGGATTTTTTTCTGAAGCAGTGGCAAGATGTTTTTTCTGTGATATTAAAAGATAATTATCCGCTTGTTCCTGAAGTGATACCAAAAATTGCAAAAGCAATAAATATAGGTCCAGCATTTGGTCTATACTGTGAAGCAGAAATTTTTCCTGCGAATCAATATCGGGGTTTACGCGTTGGTTATAGGCATAAACGGACTGTAACACTTTTACTCGGATATGTCTTCTTGTAAGCATATTTTTCTATGAAAGAACTGATTTAAAGGAACAACGCACAAGAAAATTCTTGTGCGCCGCAAAGATAGTATTTTATAAAAGAGGAAATTTATTTTTGGCTTTTTCTTGCATCAATTCTGGCCTGTGCCACATTGAATGCCGCCTGATAAGTTGTTATGTCTTCCTTATCAGCTTTTTTCAAAATTTCCAAGGTGGTATTGTAAATGTTTTCGGTCTTGCGCATTATTTCCTTTCGGTCATAATTTTCAAGTTCAGCATAAACGTTTATAATTCCTCCGGCGTTTATTAAAAAATCGGGGGCATAAACGATACCTTTATCTCGAAGCATTTTACCGTGTTTTTGCTCCTCAGCTAATTGATTGTTGGCCGCACCGGCAATAATGCTTGTGGTTAGTTGATTTATGGTGAAATCATTAACGGTAGCTCCCAAAGCGCATGGGGCATAAATATCCATTTTTTCGGCGTATAGATTGCTCCCGCCATAAATTTCCACACCATACTTATCGCGAACTTCTTCCAACCGATCTTGGTTAATGTCTGAAATATATACTTTGGCGCCTTCATTGCTCAAATATTCCACCAAAGCTTCGCCAACGTTTCCAATTCCTTGAACATAAATAGTTTTATCCTCAAGCACATCGCTTCCGAATTTATATTTCGCTGCGGCTTTCATTCCCATAAAAACGCCATATGCAGTAACGGGTGAAGGGTTACCCGCACCTCCTTTGGACTCTGAAATTCCGGTAACGTATGGTGTTACGGTTTTCACCAAATCCATATCGGCCGTGGCCATTCCAACGTCTTCAGCTGTTATGTATTTTCCGCCCAAGGAATTAACGAATTCTCCAAACTTCAACATCAATTCCGGGGTTTTTTGCGTTTTGGCGTCTCCTATCAACACAGCTTTTCCCCCGCCAAGGTTAAGACCCGTTATGGCACTCTTATATGTCATTCCTCGTGAAAGGCGCAGAACATCATTTAAAGCTTCCCATTCGCTGGTGTAATTCCACATTCGGGTTCCTCCCAAAGCCGGACCCAAAACCGTATTATGAATCCCAATTATTGCTTTTAAACCAGTATCTTTGTCATTGCAAAAAACGATTTGCTCGTGATTATCAAAGGACATTTGCCCGAAAACCGGATCCATTTTATGAAGTTCGTTTGTATCAATTACCTCAGTTACCATAGCTTTTTAATTATTTTGTTTATCCTTTAAAAAGGCGGTGCAAAAATAACTTATTGTTGTCAATAACACAAAGCATTGGTGGATAATTTAAGAATTTTTAAAATCGCAATAGGCGCTCCGTTGAAGGCTAAAGTTCAATAGTATAGTAATTTAAAATTGTTTAAAACCAACAGAAAAATATAGATGAAAGCATTAAAATATCTCAACAAATATTTTTTGAAATACAAAGGTCGTCTACTGCTTGGGGTTTTTATAACAATTGTTGCCACGGTTTTTAAGTTGGTAGTCCCAATGAAAATTGGCGACTCCGTTACGGTTGTAAAACAGTATATGAATGGTGAAATTTCGGACCTTTCATTTGTTAAGCACCAGCTTCTTATTAATATATTATTGCTTTTGGGAGCGGCATTGCTTTCTGCTTTTTTCACCTTTATGATGCGACAGACTTTCATCGTAGTTTCCCGTTATGTGGAATATGATCTAAAAAACGAAATCTTCCAACATTATGAGAAGCTCTCGCTCGGCTTCTACAAGCAAAACCGTACCGGCGATTTGATGAACCGGATTAGTGAGGACGTTTCCAAAGTGCGGATGTATGTTGGCCCAGCGTTAATGTACAGTATTACCACCGTCACGCTTTTTATTGTGGTGGTCAGCTATATGTTTTTCAAGGCGCCCACCCTAACGCTATATGCCATCGCCCCCTTACCCATTCTATCAATTGCAATTTATAAACTCAGCGTTTTAATAAATCATAGAACTACCATTGTACAGCAATACCTTTCAAAACTCACCACGTTTACACAAGAAAGTTTCAGCGGAATTGCAGTGATAAAAGCTTACGGAATTGAGCCCAGAACCAATGCAAATTTTGAAGAACTTGCCGAAGGCAGCAAAGTGAAAAACATAGATCTCGCAAAGGTGCAAGCGCTGTTTTTTCCATTAATGATGCTGTTGATTGGCGTGAGCAACATTCTCGTAATTTACATCGGCGGTATTCGCTATATAAATGGGCAGATTGCCGAGTTTGGGACGATTGTGGAATTTTTGATTTATGTGAACATGCTAACTTGGCCCGTTGCAGTAGTGGGCTGGGTAACGTCGATGGTGCAACAGGCGGAGGCTTCACAAAAGCGAATTAATGAATTTTTGGAAACCGAACCGACAATTGTAAATTTAGTTGCGGAAGAAACTCCTGTCCAAGGTAATATTGAATTCAACAACCTTACATTTACTTATCCCGATACCGGAATTACAGCTTTGAATGATGTTTCGTTCACTGTAAAACCGGGCGAAACTTTGGCGATAGTTGGCAATACTGGCTCGGGAAAATCTACCATTCTTGAATTGATAGGAAGGCTGTACGATGTGGAGGAAGGAATGCTGAAAATTGACGGTACCGCAATCAGAAATATTAACCTCAACAGTCTGCGCAATAGTATTGGCTACGTGCCGCAGGATGCTTTTCTTTTCAGCGATACGCTTCGGAATAATATTCGTTTTGGAAAAGAAAACGCTTCCGAAGAAGAAGTAATTGAGGCCGCAAAAAATGCCGCGGTGCACAAAAATATTATCGGTTTCACCAAAGGATATGATACCATTCTCGGCGAACGCGGAATTACGTTAAGCGGCGGACAAAAGCAGCGTGTTTCCATTGCACGCGCCATCATCAAAGACCCACAAATTCTTCTTTTTGACGATTGCCTTTCAGCCGTTGATACCGAAACCGAAGAGGAAATTCTTCAACACCTGCATAAAATTTCTAAAGACAAAACTACGATTATCGTAAGCCACCGAATTTCTTCGGCAAAAAATGCCAACAAGATTATCGTTTTGGAGGACGGAAAAATAATTCAGCAGGGAACACACAACCAATTGGTAAATTCCGAAGGATATTATAAGGAATTGTACGCAAAACAGCTTTTGGAAAAAGAAATGTAAATTTTGCTTTGGCTGATTTGGATTTTTTTTGGATTTTTGGCAAAACGTAAGCAATAAACCAAAAAATTATGAGCGACCAATATACGATGGAGCAAGAGGAAATTTTTTCAAAAGTAATGCGCGCAGGAAGACGCACTTATTTTTTTGATGTAAGGTCCACAAAAGCGGGAGATTTCTATCTCACAATCACCGAAAGCAAAAAATTCACAAACGATGATGGATCCTACCATTATAAAAAACACAAAATCTATCTTTACAAAGAGGATTTCGCTGAATTTAAGGACACTTTGGATGAAATGATAAATTACGTAATCGACGAAAAAGGTGAAGAAGTAATTAGTGAGCGCCACCAAAAAGACTACAAAAAAGAAACCGATGAAGTGCCTGTGGCTGCTGAAAAAATTTCAGAGAATGGGCAAACTGACACTAGCAACTTCACCGATATTGAATTTGACGATATATAAAAAATATAATTTAAATAAAAAACCGGCACGGGCATTACCGTTGCCGGTTTTTTTATTCGCTTTCCTAAATATCGGTAATTTTATTCACACAAAAAATGGTCAGTAAACTCTATCAAACTTACAAACCCAATCTTGATTTTTCAGGGCTTGACCATATTGTTGTTGGTAGTGGAATGGGTGGTTTAACGGTCGCTACGTGGCTCGCCAAAGCCGGAAAAAAGGTCGCAATTTTTGAAAGGCATTACGTTCCCGGCGGTTTCACGCACAGTTTTAAAAGAAAGGACGGTTTTCAATGGGATGTGGGCGTGCATTACGTTGGCAATATGGCTGAAGGTTCTTCATTGCGCAGTTTCTTCGATTTTTTGACGAATGGAAAACTGGAGTGGGAATCGATGGGAGAAATATATGATGTAGCAAATATCGGCGGCACTGAATACGTTTTTAAAGCTGGAAAGGAAAATTTCAGAAAGCAAATGATTGCCTACTTTCCCGAAGAAGAAAATGCAATTCATACCTATTTAAAACTCATTGAAAAAACTAACAAACGCGCAAATGCCTTTTTCCTTGAAAAAGTATTTGAAACTTGGCTCAGCAAAGTTTTCGGTTGGATTTTAAGAGATCGATATTCAAAATATTCCCAAAGAACCACTTGGGAAGTTTTACAGGAAATTACCAAAAATGAAAGATTGATTGCCGTGCTGTGCGCCCAATGTGGCAATTATGGCTTGTCACCAAATAACAGCAGTTTCGGGGCACACGCAATGGTTATCGGCCATTTTTTGGAAGGTGGTTATTATCCCGTTGGTGGCGCCGACCAGATTTGCGAAAAAACTTTGGAAGTCTTTACGGCAAACGGTGGGAAGGTTTTTATAAATGCTGATGTCACCGAAATTGTAACCGAAAACAATTGCGTAAAGGGAATCAAACTTGGCGAAAAATTCATTCCGTGTAAAAATGTGATCAGCAATATTGGGGTGAACAATACTTTTAATTATTTACTTTCGGAAGAAGATAGAAAAACTTGCAAGTTCAGTTTAAAAAATGTGCAGCCCGCCAGTGCGCATATTTGTTTGTATTTGGGTTTAAACAAATCCAGCGAAGCTTTAAATCTTCCAAAGCACAATTTGTGGTATTACAAATACCACGGAATTGATAAAATTTTTGATGAAGCCACTTTAGAAAATGCTCCTGGAAACTTCGCATATATTTCCTTCCCTTCTGCCAAGGACCCCAACTGGGAAATAAAAAACCCCGGTACGGCGACCATTCAAGCCATTTCCGTGGGAAATATGGACTGGTTTGAAGCGTATAAAAATTCAAAATGGATGAAGCGCGGCATTGAATATGTGCAACTCAAAAAGAATTTTGAAACCGAAATGCTAAAAATTCTTTACGAATTCTATCCGCAGATTGAAGGAACCATCATTGCTTCCGAAGTTTCAACACCGCTCTCAACCGAAAATTTTACCAATTATAAAAGCGGGGAAATTTATGGTCTGGCCCATTCGCCGGAACGCTTTGCGCTTTCATTCTTACGCCCAAAAACCAAAATAAAAGGCTTGTATTTAGCCGGGCAGGATATTACTTTGGTAGGTGTGGCAGGGGCTATGCTTTCAGGATTGCTCTGCGCTACCGCGATTCTGAAATTTAATTCGTGGAAAATATTTAAACAAATTAGAGGTAATTAAAATTCTAAAATTTCCTTAACCTAATAGCTGTTTGCTTCATTTTAATGTAACTTTCCAATAAAAAAATGAAAGCAGTTATACTTTTAGGCACCCTTAAAAAGGAAGAAATTTCCAATACCGAAACCCTTTGCGAATTTTTAATAGATTATCTAGATAAGGAAAATATTGAGTGTTCTTTAATAAAATTGGTAGAGCATAATATCTTGCCAGGAACCTATAACGATATGGGCAAAGGCGACCATTGGCCAAAAATTCTCAAACAAATGGAAGCGGCAGATATTATTATATTCGCCACGCCCATTTGGTGGAACGTCCATTCCTCCGAAATGCAGCGAGTTATTGAAAGACTTGATGAGCTTCACGATGAAATAAATGAGGGTAAAAAATCACGTTTTGACGGAAAAGTTGCCGGCGTGGTCGTTACCGGTGATTCCGACGGGGCGGAAAGCCTAATTTCCAATTTCGGAAACTTCTTCAATGCCATTGGCCTTTTGTTTCCACCGTTTTCTTCCCTTACAGTTCTTTCGGTAAAGCATTCAAAGGGCGAAAAAACTCCCAAAAAGGAGTTGCTCAAATTTTATGAAAAGGAATATGCCGATACGGCCACAAAATTTGTAAAGCAGATGGTGAAATTCAGCAAATAAAGTTCACAACTCTTCTATTTTGAAAAACCTATCTTTGCCGCTTTTTAAGCAAAGAATATGTTATTATCCCTTTTCAAAAACTTTACCCAAAACCCTAAAAATGATATTCTCTCTGGGTTGACCGTAGCATTGGCGCTCGTTCCGGAGGCTGTGGCATTTGCTTTTGTAGCTGGCATTGACCCTTTGGTTGGGCTTTATGGAGCATTTATTATGGGCATAGTAACAGCGCTTTTTGGTGGCCGTCCGGGTATGATTTCGGGAGCAACCGGCGCAATGGCTGTGGTGATGGTACATTTAATACAAAAGGGAAATGAGGTCGGTTTAAATTTATCCGAACCCGTACAATATCTTGGTTTACAATGGCTTTTTATAACGCTTCTGCTTGTTGGCGCCATTCAAATTATGGCTGGGGTTTTTAGGTTGGGAAAATTCGTTCGGCTTATTCCACATCCTGTCATGATGGGATTTGTAAATGGACTTGCCATCGTAATATTTCTATCCCAATTGGGACTCTTTAAAGAAAGTCGTGGCACCGTTCCACAATGGCTCACCGGTCCAGATTTATGGATTATGCTTGCGTTAGTTGCATTAACCATGGGTGTTATGTTCGGTTTGCCAAAGCTCACCAAAAAAATTCCGGCGGCATTAATTGCTATAATTGTTGTGGCCTGTATTACTATTTTCGGAAATCTTGATGTAAGCACCGTGGGCTCTTTTATTCGAGATGGCGGCGGAAGCGGTTTAAAGGGCTCGCTTCCGGTTTTCCAAACACAGATTTTCGGCTTTATTGATACTCTAAATGGCCATTGGGATTTAATTTTTTCAACAGCATTTTTATTGGCGGCTGTTGGATTAATAGAATCATTGATGACCCTGAATTTAATAGATGAAATGACCGAAACACGCGGAAGCGGCAACCGGGAATGCGTTGCGCAGGGAAGCGCAAATATTTTGAACGGTCTTTTCGGGGGAATGGGCGGCTGTGCTATGATTGGTCAATCAATTATCAATGTTAGCTCTGGCGGAAGGGGAAGACTTTCCGGAACGGTGGCAGCGGTAGCTTTGCTGTGTTTTGTGCTTTTTGGCGCGCCTTTAATTGAACAAATTCCTATTGCAGCTTTAGTGGGTGTAATGTTTATGGTTGTTATCGGCACCTTTGCGTGGAGTAGTTTTAGGATTTTGAATAAAATTCCTCTTGCAGATGCTATTGTTTTAATAACCGTTTCGGCAGTAACCGTTTGGCAGGATTTGGCAATAGCCGTATTTGTGGGAGTAATTATGAGCGCACTTGTTTTTGCGTGGAAAAGCGCCACGATGATTCGCGCCCGAAAGCAAATTAAAGAAGATGGAACGAAAGTTTATGAAATCTGGGGGCCGCTATTCTTTGGCTCTACCACTGCTTTCAACAGTAAATTTAATATTTCAACCGATCCGAATTCCGTGGAGATTGATTTTATAGAATCTAAAATTTCTGATCATTCCGGTGTAGAGGCGGTTCGAAATATCGCAAATAAATATATTGACAGCGGGAAACAAATTAAACTTACACACCTCAGCCCAGATTGTAAGGCACTTCTTTTAAAATGGAACCCAGAATTTAAAACCATAATTGAAGATTCCATTGAAGACCCGCGCTATTATGTGGTTACGGATACATTGGATGCCGAGCTGTAACGTTAGTTCTTTCTCGAAAAAGAAAAGTCAATCTTTTTAGGCACGCCGTTTACAGTGCCTTCAATCCAAGCGTGAAGCGAATCCTTTGCCGGATTTGTATATATAATCCTATCGGGGAAATCGTGGTTTTTATTTTCGAAAGTGAAATGTCCTTTTTCAGAAGAAACCATTTTAAATGTAACAGGTTTTTTCTCATTTTGATTCGCGGTAGCAACCGTTAACAATAGGCTATCTCCTTTTTGTTCCAATGCCATGGTTTCGGCAAAAACTGTTTCTTTCCCAACTTGCGTAAAGCTAAATGCCGTAAACGTAGTAGGGCTTTCCTGCGACCAAGTTTCCTGTGAAAACTCTTCTCCATTTTCGTTGATCCATGTGCCCAAAAGCCATTGCAACTTATCAATCTTTTCCTCCTTTGCAATAATTTCAGCGCCGGAATTTCCTTTTTCAGAATTGTTCTTACAGGAATTTAGAAGCAAGGGAATAAAGAGTAAAAAGATGAACTTTTTCATATTAGTGGATTTTATTCGGTAAAAATAGTAGAATTAATTAGGAGATGCGCAATCCATTTTGAACCTTCTTTTCCGGTTGCAACAGCGTAACATTTTTTCCTTCCACGGCACCCAAAACAAGACATTCACTCATAATATTTGCAATTTGTTTCTTTGGAAAATTTACTACCGCCACCACTTGCTTTCCAATCAATTCCTCTTTTGAATAAAGTGAAGTTATTTGTGCCGAAGTTTTCCGATGGCCAATTTCTTCTCCAAAATCTATCAAAAGCTGATAGGAAGGATTTCGCGCTTCGGGAAAATCATTGGCTTCAACAATAGTGCCCACGCGCATCTCCACTTTTTCGAAATCTTCCCACGAAAGATTATTCGTCATGGTGAATGGTGAGTTTTTTAATCATTTCAGGGGAAATCTCGCCTTGATAGGCTCCATACGCATCAACGAGCAAGCCTTTTCGGCCGTCATTGGTTTCTATTAAATATAGAATGGTATTGTCTCCCGGATCAGTCATTCCTTCAAAGCGGTAGAATTTCACAACGTCCAGTTCGCCTGCTTTCCATTGCTTCTTGAGTGATTTAGATTCAACACCCTCGCCTATTAAATTAAAATCTTCGGTATATCCGTGCTTCTGCAAATCTTCAATGGCCACAGATAGTGATGAATAGGAATTTTTCATATTGGATTAGTTTAGATTTTAAAATTAATAGAGATAATGCTTAACAGCAAAATTTTATGGATTCTTTAATAAGGAACGGTTGGCAAGATATTCAATTCTCAATTCGCGAGATTCAAAACGAACTGCCCATAACTTAAAAATTGTAACTTTATAACCTATTCCATATACAGAAAAATAGAATGGCCAGAACAGAATCCAAAATGCTCGAATTGGGTACCAACGCACCAGATTTTATACTCGTTGATTCCGTCACCAATAAACCAGTTTCACTAAAGGACATCCGTGGAAAAAAGGGAACGGTGGTAATGTTTATCTGCAACCACTGTCCCTTTGTAAAACACGTGAATGAAGAAATTGTCCGGCTCTGCAACGATTATCGTGTTACCGGTTTTGGATTTGTAGCAATAAATAGTAACGATATTATAAAATATCCCGAAGATGCCCCGGCAGAAATGTGGCGAACCGCCCGAAAAAACAATTATCCCTTCCCCTATTTGTTCGATGAAACCCAAGATATTGCAAAAGCCTACGATGCGGCATGTACACCTGATTTCTATCTTTTTGATTCCGAATTAAAATTAATTTACCGTGGCCAATTGGACAATTCCCGTCCCGGAAATGGCATTCCCGTAAACGGCCGCGACCTTCGCGAAGCTTTGGACAATGTGCTCAACAACAATCCGCAGCGAAAAGACCAAAAACCAAGTATGGGGTGCGGCATTAAGTGGAAGGAATAATATGTTTAATCATTCCATTGTTTATGTGACAATGTGATTATTGACCATAACTAATTGCTTATTGCTAATTGCTAATTATCATTTCCACCCGTGCCGTTTCAACAAATTCTCAATATGCGCATAATGATGGTTACTGTGCCAGGCATAACTTCCCACGGTTTCTAAAAGTGTATAATTTCGGTTGCGGTCTGGATGGTGAAATTCCTTCAGCAATTGCTCCTGCGATAATCCCTTTATCAAATAAACCCATTTTGCATGCAACGAATTTATTGCTGCTAACGACAATGCAATCAGAGCGTTTTTGGCGTCAGCAGTTTCTGCCCAGGCTTTTTCATCATATGTCTTTATAATGGGGATGGCTTCTGTTAATGCCCACTTATAGCGATTATAAGCATTGTGATGACTGTCATAAATGTGATGGATTGTCTGCCTTACCGTCCAACCTTCGGGCCTGTATGGTGTATCGAGTTGGTTTTCTGAAAGCGTACTCACCAATTTATTCAACCTATTCGGAAAATGTTCCAAAATGGAAATCCAAGCTTGCTGTATATCGATGGTAATATTTGAAGGACAATCGAATTTGCCGATTGGGTATTTTAGTTTTTCTATATCCATTGGTGAATTAGTGAATTAGTGGGTCCGTGAATAAGTGAATTAGTGAGCTGTGAATCGTTGAAAAATAGGCTTTAATTAAAAATTTTAAATAGACACTATTCCCTTTCGCTAATTCCTAATTCCCAATACTTAATAATTATTTCACATCCATCAATTCAACATCAAAAACCAAAGTAGCGTTTGGAGGAATTACCCCGCCAGCGCCGCGCTCTCCGTAACCCAAATGCGATGGAATTACAAAACGCGCCTTGTCACCCACTTGCAATAATTGAATGCCTTCATCCCACCCTTCAATCACGTGGCCTTGGCCTAATGGAAAATCGATGGGTTGCTTTCTTTTATATGACGAATCGAACTCGGTTCCATCAGTCAAAGCACCTTTGTAATGCACCGAAACGGTTTTTCCTTTTTCAGCTTTTTTACCATTTCCTTTTTGGATAATTTTATAAAGAAGTCCGCTTTCGGTTCTATCAAATCCTTCCGAAACTTTTTTAAGTTCTGCTTCTTCCTTTGCTTTCATATTGGCAATTCGCTGTTCCCTTTCGCCTGTAAAACTTCTAAAAGCCTCCACAGCATTCCACTTTTTGGCTTCCTCGCCTACGCGGATTATCTCAACACTTTTCATTGTATCGCCCTGCGCAACACGATCCACAACATCCTGCCCTTCCACTACATTTCCAAAAACGGTATGTTTATTATCCAACCACGGCGTGGCAACATGTGTGATAAAAAATTGACTGCCATTGCTTGCCGGTCCAGAGTTTGCCATAGAAAGTACGCCCGGAGTATCGTGGCGAAGGTCTTGGTGGAATTCATCCTCAAAATCGTAACCCGGTCCGCCGGAACCCGTTCCTTTTGGATCGCCGCCCTGTATCATAAAATCGGGAATCACACGGTGAAATTTAAGGCCGTCATAATATTTTGTTCCCTGTGGTTTTGCTGCATTTTCTAAGTTTCCCTCAGCCAAGGCAACAAAGTTTCCAACCGTTCCCGGAGTTTTATCGTGCGTAAGTTTTATAAGGATTTCTCCCTTTTCAGTGGTTATCTTTGCGTAAATACCGTTTTGCATTTTTTTATTTTTTAAATTGAACCGTAAAGGTACGGAAATACGATTTATCAAATTCTTAAATTAGATATAAGAGCCATGAGCCCAGAGCGAAAAGCGAAGAGCGGTTAGAGCTGGTAGAAATTCCCTAAAATCAAAAATGTAACAAAACCAAACCCCATTCGTCAAACAAATAACGAAACCATCCAAAAACACTTCCGTGGAAAATATCCTCACAATCTCCAATCTCACCAAAAAATTTGGCTCGCTCACTGCCGTCGACAATCTTTCATTCACCATTGAAAAAGGAAACGTTTACGGAATTCTCGGGCCAAACGGCAGTGGAAAGAGCACCACACTTGGCATTGTACTAAATGTTGTAAATAAAACCGCCGGCGATTTCAAATGGTTTGACGGCAACACCTCAACACATGACGCGCTAAAAAAAGTAGGAGCCATTATTGAACGCCCCAACTTTTACCCGTATATGACGGCTTTTCAAAACCTACAATTGGTTTGCAAAATAAAAGAGGTTTCCGAACAAAAGATTAGCGAGAAACTACAACTCGTTGGATTGCTCGACAGAAAAGACAGCAAATTCAGCACTTATTCCTTGGGAATGAAACAGCGGTTGGCAATCGCTTCGGCATTATTGAATGATCCCGAAATTTTAATTCTCGATGAACCCACCAACGGGCTCGACCCTCAAGGAATCCATCAGATTCGGGAAATCATAAAAACTATTGCCTCAAAAGGGACTACCATATTATTGGCTTCACATTTATTGGACGAAGTGGAAAAAGTATGCAGCCACGTTGTGATTCTTCGTAAAGGTGTGAGTTTGTATTCCGGCAGTGTTGACGCTATGAACGCCAGCCACGGTTTTATAACCCTTCAAAGTAAAAACATGGAATTGCTTCAAAATGCCTTGGAAGGAAATCCCGCTTTCGGAATTGTAAAACGCGAAGGTGATTTTTTGATTGCTTATCTAAACGAACCTATGGACGCTTCCGAAGTGAACAGACTTCTTTTTGAAAAAGGCATTTCTATTTCACATCTCGTGAAACGCAAGGAAAGCCTTGAAGAACAATTTTTGCAACTCACCAAACAAAATTAACCAATGCTACGATTGTTAACCATAGAACTTCAGAAACTTCGCTACAACCGAGCAGCAAAGGTTATTTCCATTATCTATTTTATTCTTATAACTTTTATTGCGCTAATCGCTTCCATTGAATTTAATTTTGGCGATTTTCATTTTCGACTGGCCGATCAAGGCATTTTCAACTTTCCGTATATCTGGCATTTCAACACCTACATTGCCGCCATTCTGAAATTGTTTTTGGCTATTGTCATAGTTTCGATGATGAGCAACGAATACAGCTACCGAACGCTCAAACAAAATTTAATCGATGGCCTCAGTAAAAAAGAATTTGTGCTTTCAAAGTTTTTGACGGTGCTGCTTTTCTCAATAATATCTACCATTTTCATATTTGCCGTTTCCTTGATTTTAGGATTTTCCTTTTCAGATTATAATGAAGTTGGCATTATTTTCAGCGACATGGAATACGTTGCTGCCTATTTTATAAAATTGGTTGCCTTCTTTTCCTTCTGCCTTTTTTTGGGTGTGTTAGTGAAACGTTCGGCCTTTGCATTGGGTTTTCTTTTTGTTTGGTTTATAGGCGAAAAAATTCTCTGGGGAATTTTGGAGTATAGATTATATAAAGAAAAGGCCGATTCCATTATGCAATTTTTTCCTTTGGAAGCGATGTCAAATCTCATCAAAGAACCTTTTACACGGTTGGGCGCCGTTCAATCTGCCGCTAATCAATTGGGCGAAAACTTTACAAAGGATTATAATGTAAGTATGCTCACCATAGGAATTGTTTTGGTGTGGACAGCCCTTTTTCTTTATTGGTCCTATGCTATCTTGAAAAAACGGGATTTGTGAGTTTATGAATTTGGGAAACTGTGAGATGCTTTGTTAGTTTAGCAACAATCTTCCATCCTTTTGCGGTTTTTTCCTATATTTAGCTGGCATTCAATTCTCGTTATTTTTTGAAGAAATTATTTTTAATATGTATCCTGCTTATTTCCGCGACGGTATTCCCACAGGATATTGCGCTATTCAAACAATTTAACGGCCATTATGATTACACCGCTTTTGGCAATACCTTAAATATTGAAGAAAACGGAGCCGGCGGTGAGTGTGCAATCCTTACGGGCAACAGCGCAGAGTTTCAATTGCAACCCAACCAAAGCGTTATTGCCGCATATCTGTATTGGGCAGGCTCGGGTCCGGGAGATTTTAACGTTACCTTCAATCAGGAAACGATAACCGCACAACGCACCTTCACTGAAATTTACAACAATGGCGGCCAAGATTATATCTATTTTTCCGCCTTTGCCGAAATTACCGAACAAATCCAAACCACCGGCAACGGCAACTATACCCTATCCGATTTGGATCTCACGCTTGTGATTCCCGCCTACTGCAGCCCCCCGGGTTCCGGAACTAATTTCGGAGGTTGGGCGGTAACTGTGGTTTATGAAGATGCGGCACTCCCCAATAACCAAGTAAATATTTTTGACGGTTTGGAAAGCGTTTCCCGTAACAACCAGACTTTAGAAATAACGCTAAACAATCTTCTGGTTTTGGACAATGTGGGCGCCAAAATTGGGTTTCTTGCCTGGGAAGGCGATCGGGGAATATCGGTAAACGAAACCCTTCGAATCAATGGAAATATTCTTAGCAATCCGCCACTAAACCCCGCAGATAATGCCTTCAATGGCACCAACAGTTTCACGGGCAGCAGCGTTCTTTATAATATGGATATTGATGTATATCCCATTTCCAACTATATAAATCCGGGAGATACCACAGCCAACATTCAGCTTACCAGCGGACAGGATTTCGTGATGATAAACAACATTATCACAGTTTTAAATACCGAATTACCCGATGCAACCATTTCCATGGACACGATAATTGGGGGTACGGAATGTGGTAATCGGGAAATGAGTGTGGATTATACGGTTTTTAATTTAAACAGTACCGATATTTTACCCGCCGGTATTCCCATTGCATTTTATGCCGATGAAACTCTTGTTGCACAATCTGAAACCAGAGCAATTATTCCTATTGGTGGACAGGAAAATGGAAGTATTGTCTTCACTATCCCCAACAATATCGATGCTGATTTTATGTTGAAAGCCGTAGTTGACGATACGGGCAATGGAACGGGAATCATTTCAGAAATAAATGAGGATAACAACGAAGACGAAACCCCAATTCATTTGCTTTTAAATCCGGTAATTACGGGACTTCAAAATCTGGAAACCTGTGATGTAATTGGCGAAGAATTTTTTGATCTAACTGAAGCGACTTCGCAAATAGACCCAATTTATGGATTGAGTTTTCACCTAAACGAAGAAGACGCCCAAAATAACGAAAACCCAATCCTCGACCCAGAATCTTTTCAGAATACTGAAAACCCGCAGACCATTTTCATCCGCGTTTCAAACCCCGATTGCTTTCTTATTGACAGTTTTACCGTGGAAATACTTCCCTGCCCTTTGCCCGATGCCACCATTGAACTGCCGGAAATTTCCGCTTGCCGAGACAGGGCGTTAATGTTGCCGTTTACGGTTTATAATCTGGAATCCACCGGCCCCTTGCCCGCGAATACTTCAATTGCCTTTTATGTTGAAGAAGTTTTATTAGGGCTTTCGCAGACACGGCAATCCATTCCCATAAATGGTAGTGAAAATGGGGAAATCGAATTAATTCTTTTGGATAATCTTCCCGATACCTTTACAATCACGGCAGTCGTGGACGATGACGGAAACGGTATCGGCAGCGTGGAAGAACTTCGTGAGGATAACAATAATTTTACACAAACCATTTCATTTGAAAGCATTCCGCCAATTCCCAATTTGCCCGATTTATTGGAGTGCGATAAAGGTTTTGATACCGCTGTTTTCGATCTGACTATTCAAAATGAATTAATTGGAATTGGGGCAGCAGATTTAATTCAATATTTTACAACTTCCGAAGATGCTTTGCAAAACACAAACCCCATCTCCAATCCTTCCGAATATCAAAACAGTACCGATCCGCAAACCATTTTTGTGCGCTTGGAAAACGAAATCTGTTTTGCCACCGCTTCCTTTTTATTGACTACGGAAAACTGTGCGCCGTTCATTCCGCAAGGTTTTTCGCCGAATAATGATGGTATAAATGATGAATTCGAGATAAGCAACCTTTTGAATATTTACCAAAATTTTGAACTGAACATCTACTCCCGCGACGGCAACTTAATTCACACCGCCCAAAATACAGATGGTTTTTGGGATGGCGTGGCTACAAAAGGACTGCTTTTTACCGGAAGCACCGTTCCCGTGGGCACCTATTATTACGTTTTGGTTCTAAACGATCCAAAATACCTCGAACCATTCATTGGGTGGGTTTATGTGAATTATTAAAAAAGATAATATCTTCAAAATCCAGTAACAAACCACTAACAAACAAAGACTTATACATTAATTTAAAATTAAAAATTATGAAAGTTTTTGCTGCTCTATTCATATTTATTATCACCTTTTCATCCTGCGAATCGCAAACCAAGAAAGCTGAAAAAGCCAGTTCCCATATTGTAGTGGGCGGACCCTGCGAAGGTTGTGAGGCAATTTTTGAATACGGAAACCAACCATTATCCCCTGTTGATACGCTTCCGGATTTTGAAAAAACCGAACCAAAACTAAAACTCACGGGAACCGTATTTGAAAATGATGGAAAAACCCCTGCGGAAAATGTTATCGTGTACATTTACCACACTAACAGAAAGGGTATTTATGCAACAAACGGAAATGAAATCGGGTGGGCAAAAAGACACGGCTATATTCGGGGGTGGATCAAAACCGATAAAACGGGCAAGTACACCTTTTTCACATCTAGGCCAGCGGCATATCCAAACGCAAAGGAGCCCGAACATATTCATTTAACTGTGAAGGAACCAAACAAAAATGAATACTATATTGATGATGTGATTTTTGACGATGACCCATTCTTAACCCAAAAACACCGGGAAAGATTAACTGATCGCGGTGGCTCGGGAATTGTAAAACCGATATTGAACGGTGGAATTTTATGCTTAAACCGAAACATTATTTTAGGCTTAAATATTCCAGATTATGATTGATTCCGTGATTCTTTATTTATGAAATCACAATTTATAATTATATGAATCCAAGTTGGGATTAAAAGATTTTAAAAAACCTCAAACCTTCTCGGCCGCTTCTTCTCCAGTATTTATCGCGCCTTCCATAAATCCTTGCCAATCCGCCAAATGTTCGCCGGCAAATTGGGTGTGTAAAAATGATTCCTGCAAAATAGGACGCACCCTAAACCATTGGTCTTTTCCATACATAGCGTAGCCCCTCTTTGGAATAATGGTCCGTGCCCCAATAATAATTTACTTGCTTGTTCAATTTGCCAGACACATCACCAAAATGCGGAGTTAAGGTTTCGGAAACCATCTTTGCATTCCAAGCATCATTTTGGTTTGCCATTACCGCAGCCTTTTCACCAATACTATACGAAATAAGCACGCCTTTATCAGACTTTTGGTTTTTGGTGGCGTGGTAAAAATAATGCGGACTTTGGTCTGTAATCATATCAAAGCTTTCATCCTTCCAGAACCGATCGTTGAACAACATTGCGTGTTTGTTGATTCGGGCGTATTGCAATTCGTTGATGGCGCTCACTTTTTCCGTGGGCAAACCCGGTTGCCAATCTATTTTGTTCATCGCAAAAGTTGGGATAGTGCAAATAAGTTTATCGGCTTCGAACATAGTTCCGTTATCGCAATAGACCTTCACTTTTCCATCCTGCACAATTTTGCTTACGGTGTGTTTCAGCAGAATTTTTTCCTTTCCTATTTTTTCCGAAAGACGTTCGGCAAGCATTCCGTTGCCACCTTTTATTTTTAGATCCATTTCGTTCTTTTCACTGCTTTCAGCATATTCCGCCAAGGCCGCGAATGATGAAACCTGCCGGATGCTTTCCCCAAAATCGGTGCTGTCTAAAAGTTCGCGGATATCCAAATCGCGACCGTCGCAACCATTTTGAACCAAATAGCGCCACCAATCCATTTTATCCATTACCAACTTATCCTTTTCTGTAAGATTCCCATAATCCTTCAGCATTTTTTTCATTGTGTTGTTCCAAGTGTCGCTATAATCCCATTTCCCAGCCGGGGAATATTCGCCTTTGTAAATCATATGCGTATCAAACTGGTTATTTTGAAGTTCCAAATTCAACTCGCCGCACAATTCGTGAATGCGCGTATGCGAATTTCCCACCCATTCGCCTCCGAGTTCTACCACTAAATCAGTATCCATTTTATGCGAAAAAACACGGCCGCCAATGCGCGGACGGCTTTCCAAAACAATGCAATCAATATTGCGCTGTTTCAGTTTATTAGCTGCGGCAAGTCCGGCGAAACCTGCACCGATAATGATAACTGATTTTGCTTTGGGAGTAAAAATGTTGCCGAAGGAAGGAGTGGGCAATAAAATGGTGCCGGCGGTAGAAACAGCTACCTGCTTGATGAATTTTCTACGGGTTGTCATAACGGTTCGGTTTAGTTGTTTATATATATATTTTGAAAAAGAAGTCTTTTCAAAAAGTATTTCACTTGCCGTTATTCCCAATCACATACTTTAAATATGAATATTACCAGCTTCCACCGCCACCGCCACCAAAACCTCCACCTGACGATCCTCCGCCAGAACTGCTTCTTGAGGGTGAACTGACCATAGTTGATTGTGCCGATGAAATGGAACTGGAGAATGAATTTGCGAAATTGTGCATAGTGTAAGCCCCTGCATAAGAAGTGTACCAACTGGGCGGTTGCAAATTAAGCGCTTCAAACTTTTGTGCCCATTGATCGAACAATCCGAAGGCGAGGGCGTAACCCATGGTAGTTTCAAAATAATTGGGACTGTCTTTTAAAAGCATTTTCAGTTTGTTTTCCTCTGCTACTTTTATAAATTGCCTAAAACCTTTCAATTCGGAAAAAACCTCGTTGCCCTTATCATTTTTCTTCACCAAATAAACGGTCATAAACAACAGAAAAATAGTAATGGGAATCACTGCCAAAGCAGCCCATAAGCCCCACGTGAGCAGGAATAACACAAATAAAATAACTGCTATGAGCAATACGCCAATAATTGTTTTTGTCTGCATTTTTTTGGCTTGGGCTTCGTAGTAGATTTGGGCTTTGGCCTTTAGCTTCGTTTTCGCACTTGCCATTTTTGTGTAGAAAGTATCCTTCAAACTGCTGATTAAAACTTCCTTTTCGCCAATTTCATTATTGCTTCCGAAGAGCCCGTTGAATATTTCCTCTTCATAATCCGGTGCATCCGAAGGTAAGGGCCGCAATCGCGTTAATTTTGTATCGTCGCTGCCGAGCCAACCCTTTTTTTCCAGCTGCTCCATTTTAATAATTCCGCGCGCGCCCCAATGTGGGATCAAAGAAATGAGATCTTTGGTGTCTTCATCATCGTCTATTAAAAACCCTGCCATTGCGGGATCCATTCCGTTCGGCGGAAAATAGCTGGTTGTGGCCACTACCCTTTCATCTTTGCCATATTTGTTCCAAATCCAGTAAAACCCTAGCAACAATACGCCAAGAATTAGCGTCCACCCGTATTCGCTCCAAAATGGCCACAATGGTTTTATTTCCGCAATTGATCCGGGCGGAAGTTTCAGCAATACCGTAACACTGCTGCCGGGCATCGAAAAAAATGTGGCATTGCTTTTTGCAGTAAAAACCCCGTCACTGTAATTCACATCAAATTGGGTGCTGGGAATATTATTTCCGGTAACTCCCGAATACACAATAATATCCTCTAAACCTGAATTTATGCTTGCCGGCAAATGGATTGTGAAGTCAAGCTGATTGAAAGTTGCGTTCCATCCGTCGGGCTTAATATTCCAGTAAAAATATATTTGGTCATCCTCAAATAAAAATGCGTTATAAACCCGATATTTTATTTGATAATGCTGTGGCCCGATAATGGTAACGTCCTTATCGCCAATTTTTATTTGAAGGTTATCGCTTAACTTTTGGACAAAATCTGGATCTGACTCATATTTGTGGTTTGGAACATCTACATTTTCTATTTTTATTCTGCGTTTTTCCTTTGTACTATCCTCGGTTAGTAAATCATATTTCAACTGTATATCTCTGTAAATACCGTGTTTATAGGCCGTGAAGTTTAAGTCGTAATTTTCAACCACATCAAAATAACCCTCCTCGCTGATGTAAATATCAACCTTGCTCTGCTTCACTTCAAAGTCCTGTGAAAATCCTTTCAAAAAAAATAAAACCCCGCAAATTAGAGTAATCAGCGCTTTATGGCGGTTAATGTTATTTCTTAAAAAATTCATTTCGAGAGATTTTATTGTTTCAATGTGTATTTAAAAAACTGGGGAATTGCTTAAAGCGAAATTATTTATTAAAAAATGCCGAGCCGTGCCCATCGAAGTAGTCACATATTTCCGTAATAACTTATTCACAAAAAAACCTATTCACATATTAACCTATTCACAGACTAACCTATTCACAAACTAACCTATTTACAAACTAACCTTAACATTCTCCCTACTAACCTCATCGGTTTCAAAAAACTCAAAATGTTGATACCGGAAAATTCCCGCAACAAGTACGCCGGGAAAGCTTTCGCCATAGATATTGTTTTCACGAACGGTGCCATTGTAATATCGGCGACTCCGTTCAAGATTTTCCTCAATTTCGCTCAGCTTTTGCTGCAGGTCTAAATAATTGGTGTTCGCCTTTAAATCTGGGTAGGCTTCCCCCAAGGCAAAAAGACTGCGAAGGGTTTGCTGCAGCTGGTTTTCGGCATTTATCTTTGCGTTTATTTCATCTGGCGGAACGGACATTGCAGCGTTTCTGGCCTTTATCACGTTTTCCAAAGTATTTCTTTCATGGGCGGCATAACCTTTTACGGTTTCCACGAGATTTGGAATCAGGTCGTAGCGTCGTTTTAGCGCCACGTCAATATTGCTCCACGCGTCCTTCACCACATTTCGGTTTTTCACGAAACGGTTGTAAATAAAAACGACTATAATGCCAAGGATAATTAGGAGGACAAGAATAATTAATGGAAGGCTCATTCGGTGTATTGTTTATTGTGAATTTTTAATTGTTTTTGACAAATCGGGATTCTTCCATCTATCATCCGCCTTCAGCCTCAAAATGAAGCTCTAAGATAGTATAAATTCCTTTTGGGCAGACTTTCCCTTCTTCAATTTTTGTGATAGCTTTGACGCATGGAGTTATTCAATTTTGAAATGGACAGCGGTCGCAACCTTCTACCGCAGGATGGAATTGTAAATTATTTCGGAAGAATTTTTTCTGAAGAAAAAGCCAATAATTATTATAAAATTCTGCTTCGCACCATTGACTGGAAAAACGATGAGGCAATCATCTTTGGAAAAAAAATAATCACAAAACGCAAAGCGGCATGGTACGGCGACCGCGATTTTGAATACACTTACTCCAAAGTGACCAAAAAAGCCCTACCGTGGACACCAGAATTATTGGAAATAAAGAAAATCGTAGAAGAAAAAAGCTGTGAAACCTTCAATAGCTGCCTGCTGAACCTATACCATTCGGGCGAGGAGGGAATGGCGTGGCACAGTGATGCCGAAAAGGATTTGAAAAAAAATGCCGCCATCGGCTCGGTAAGTTTTGGCGCGGAACGCAAATTTGCATTTAAGCACAAGAAAACGAAGGAGACCATTTCCCTAAATCTGGAGCACGGAAGCCTTTTGATTATGACTGGCACAACCCAAACCCATTGGTTACACCGCTTGCCCCCAACCACTAAAGTGCAAACGCCTCGAATTAATCTTACTTTTAGAAGTATTGACGCAAAGTAGATTCGGTGGGTTGAAATAATAAATTTTCACTAGTCGTTGTTATAAAATAAAAAATAAGAATTGGCCGACGGAAATTCAAAAAAGGTCCGAAAATAAAGCCTTATTCCGATTTGGAAACGTTTGTTGTCCGTCCGATGCCGTATCTTTGCGCCTAATTCAAAAAAAATGTAATGAAGCTTAAATTAAGTATAATATTGGCGCTAATAGTTGGTACTTTTTTTACCTCGTGTGAATATGGCCGCAAAGCTGAAGAAGAATTGAATCGATTAAATTCACATGCCGAGGAACTCGATGCAATGTTAAATGAAAATCTTGAGAAAATAACTGAATTAGATTCCATTTTGCCGGAAACCCAAAGGAGCCTTAAAAAAGCTGATTCCATTGTAAAGGATGCATCCTCAACCTTGGATTCCCTAAATAAAAAGGTGGAGGGAATTCAAAATCTATTTAATTAAAACTATAAGTTTATAAACCCAAAAGCCAATGAAAAGAACACTTGAGGAACAGCGCATTGAATTTTCCAATCAAAAATTTTTGGCCACCCCTTTAGCGGGGTTGATTGTTTGGACAATCATCGGGTTTGCCGGAATTTTTTTCTCTGACTTTATAGCGGTTTGGACCATTTTTATTGGCACAGGTAGCATTGTGTACCTTGGACTATTCCTTTCAAAATTCACCGGTGAAAATTTTCTGGATAAAAGCAAACCAAAAAATGAATTCGATAACCTCTTCCTTTTTACAGCCGGGCAGGCAATATTGGTCTATTCAATAGCCATTCCCTTTTTCCTCCTTGACTACACTTCCCTACCAATGACAGTTGGAATTTTAACCGGATTGATGTGGCTGCCATTTTCGTGGATCATAAAACATTGGGTGGGCATTTTCCATGCATTAACAAGAACTATAGTATTAGTAGCACTATGGTATCTACTCCCGGAATATAGATTTATAGCTATTCCCTTCGCCATAGTTTTATTATACATAGTTACTTTGTTTATTCTGAAAACAAGGACAAGAAATAAATTCAAGAATAACACCTCGGCTATAAACGGAACTGGTACTTCGTGAGGTTCACCATCCCAAATCCCTATTTCAAAATCCCTATTCTTCATTTACCCCAAGCACCCACCGAACATCAAAAGCATCCGTGAGTTCAATAAGCTTTTGGTCGGAGCAATTCTCTTTTAAAAATCTCTTTTTATCCTTTGCCAGTTTTGCAACAAGTTCCGTTCTGTCCAAAACATTATTACAACCGAAAAAAATAGCTATAGAATTTCCCAGTTTTCTTCCTTCAGTGTGCACCAAGTCGGACCCGTGGATGATTATTTTTTCGGAAAGCAATGAGCCGCTTACAACTATTTCATTGAAATGCTGCAGTTCGGAAGGAAAAGGTTCGAATTTCACATTGCCTCCAAAACAGGATTGGTAAAACGTGAGTGCCTTTTTACAATTTCCGGGAAAGGTTATAAAAACCATATTATTATTAATTGAAAATTGAAAATAGAGCATTGAATATTGAATAAACTTTAAGCATCCGGAATTTCAGGCTCCACCAGTTTTATCAATTTTTGCAGTGATTCCTGCCAACCCAAATAGCACATTTTCACAGGGATTTGTTCGGGAATTCCTTCCTGTAAAATGCGAAGCTCCGTCCCGCACGAAACTTCTTTTAGCGTTACGGTGGTGGTCATTTCCCCGGGCAGATTTGGGTCGTCAAACCTATCGGAATATTTAATTAATTCATTCGGGCTAATTTCCAAATATTCTCCACCAAAGGAATGCCCGTTGCCGGTACTGAAATTAATAAAGGTCATTTTAAAAGTACCTCCAACTATAAAATCCATTTGCTGAACGGTGCAAAGAAAACCGTATGGCGGAAACCAAAACGAGTTGGCGATAGGGTCTGCAAATGCCCGAAATACGTTTTCCGGGCTTGCCTTAATTACTCTGTGTAATGAAACTGTGTTGTTTTTCATGATTAAAAATTTTAGGCGTTAAGCTTTCTGCCGTAAGCCGGAAGCGGAATTATTATAAATCTTATTTTTATAAATATAGGAAACCGCCAAAATTCCCAAAAACACTAGCGGCATCAGCATATATCCAATATTTTTATCCACACAGGAGTGGCTGATAAAGGCAAAGATTAAATTAAAGCTTAAACCCGCATACGCCCATTCCTTGAGCTTGGCTGGAATATTGGGAATAGCAATGGCAATCACTCCCAAAACTTTACAGAAAATAAGCGTATAGGCAAAATAATCAGGATAACCCAGTGGTTTTGTTCCCGCATTCACATATTCCGGCGCAAAGAGTACCGTGCTAAGCGGCATCACCCCTTCCCAAAGAATGATAATAATCGTCGCCGTCCAAAAGATGATTTTGTTTTTTTCCATAATGTGTGGTATTGGTTATTGGTTATTGGTTATTGTTCATTATTCATTATTCATTATTCATTATTAATTATTATTTGATATTCAAAATTACAACAGCATTTAAAAAAATTACCGTAGTGAAAATGACAACATTAGGGGTTCATTATGACAAACAATTCCTAATTTAGTGGGCATCTAATTTTTACATATCATGCAAATTTCAGTCTTTGTACCTGAATACGGAGTAATTGAAGCCATTACGCCACCTTTCCGCAGTTTCAACACGGCCAATGAGTTTTTAAGTGCCTTTGGAAAAGAGCCCATTTTTAATGTGGAATATGTGGGCCTAAATGAATACGTTCCCGCAAACAATGGCGAATACACTATAAAAACCAATCGGTTGCTTCAAAATGTAACCCACACCGATTTGTTGATAATTCCCCCAACCTTTGGTGATACCAATAAAGGAATACAGGCCAATGCGGAAGCGGTTCCCTATTTCAAAAAACTTTACGGCAACGGCGCCAGCCTCGCCAGTCTTTGCATCGGTGCTTTTCTTTTGGCCGAAACAGGCTTGCTGAACGGCAAAAAATGCTCTACCCATTGGGCGCATATTGAAGAGTTCAAAGCAAAATATCCCGATGTGGAAGTTGAGGACGGCGCCATCATAACCGAACACGATAATATTTACAGCAGTGGCGGTGCAAGTAGTTTGTGGAACCTCATTTTATATTTAATTGAAAAATATTCCGACAGGGAAACGGCGGTAATGATTTCAAAATATTTTGCATTGGATATGGGAAGGGATAGCCAATCGCAATTCGCTATATTCAGGGGGCAAAGAACCCACGAGGATGCTGAAATACAAACGGTGCAGGATTATATTGAAACGAATTATGAAGACAAAATAACCATCGAAAACCTGGCGAATTTAATTGGCACAAGCCGTCGGACATTTGAAAGAAGGTTTAAGGCCGCTACCAACAATACCGCCATTGAATATACGCAGCGGGTGAGAATAGAAGCCGCCAAAAAATCCTTCGAAGCCTCCCGAAAAAATGTTTCCGAAATAATGTTCGATGTAGGTTATACCGACACCAAAGCGTTTCGCGATATTTTCAAAAAAATAACCGGCCTAACCCCAATTGAATATAGAAACAAGTTTGCCAAAATGGCCTATGAGGTGTAAACCACACAGCTTCTGGGAAGAATAGGGAAAATCCATCAACCATCAACCATCAACAAATAAAATGACCACCCAAATGCTACAAGTTTCCAATTTTCACGACCTGGTTTCCACTCCTTTTAAGGGAGAAGTGAATGCAATTTGTTGGAAGCGGGAACTATTGGGTGATTTTTCTGAAATCGTCAAAAAGGTCGAATTGCACGAAAATATAACAACCCTTGAGGAAGAAGAACTTCGGGAATTAAAATTAAGCGAAGAGGGCCAACTCGCCCGCGAAATCCTTTTGAATGACTTCAAATTATTGAAGGCCCACGGCGCATCCCCAACCCTGAATGTTATAAAATACTATGAACGGGATGACGCCTTCCCCTTTTTTCCAACCGATGTTTATTCCTTTCACGTAGATCGCGCCCCCATCCCCGCCGATACTTTTTTATGCACTTATCATGGCGCCCCCAGCGATATTTTACCGAATTCACAAGGCATTCAAAAAGTGCTCATCCCGGAAATTCGCGAAAAACTAAAAAAATTATACGGCGGCGCAGATGATGGTTTTGAAGACTTTTTAAGCGAAAACTTCTTTGACCTCCACTATCAGAAATTACCTAACGCGCAACCCATCAGTTTAGGCATCGGGCATTTATGGAGGTTGGCAATTGATCATCCGGAAAGCATGGTTCCCCCCTGCCTGCATCGCGCACCAAAGGAAAAAAAAGGTGAACCCCGTTTATTGATGATATGTTAAATAGAAAAAAGTCCAAAAGCATTATTCTATTGCAAATCGCTAATTCGAAATATCATTACATTTGATATTTATTTAATTAAAATAAATACCCCCCAATTTGAAGTCCTCAACTAAATGGCATTAAAATGTTCAGACATCAAGGCAGAAGCAGAACTTTAAAGCACAACCTGCGCATTGCTATAATTTTGTCTTTCGTTGCCGGAATCGTAAATGTTACTGGCATTTTAGCCTTTAAACAACTTACAACCAATGTAACCGGTCATTTTGCTCTTTTTATTAATGATGTCGCAAATTTCGAATTTTGGAAAGGAACAGTTTACTTCCTTTATATTTTTTCCTTTCTTTTCGGGTCCTTTTTTTCAAGTTTTGTAATCGAAAAATTTAAGGAAAATCGAAAACCTAACGTTTTTGTTCTATTAACCATAATTGAATCTTTAATTCTATTTTCAATAGCAATCACAAGCAATTCCGAAGAAATAAAATATCCCGATGTAATTGTTTGTCTACTACTTTTCGCAATGGGTCTCCAAAACTCCTTCGTTACAAAAATTTCAAATGAAGTTGTCAGAACAACGCATCTAACGGGACTGTTCACCGATTTAGGAATTGAGCTATCGCACCTCTTCTTCCCTAAATCCCACCCTAATAGAGCTAAAATTAAATCCACTATAAAACTGCGAATCTTTATAATTTGTTTTTTCTTTCTCGGTGGTATAGTGGGCGGATTTCTTTATTCCAGTCTCGACTTAAAACTGAATACGCTCATGTTCGGGGCAGGAATTTTATTAACAAGTCTTTTTTATGACGATATGAGACATAAATTTATCCGAACAAAACGAAAATATAACCAAAGAAAAATATAGATAACTCCGCTGTTTATTATCTATTGAATATAAAATTTCCTCCCTCTTGAAAACCACGATTCTCTCGCCAGCACAATTCCTTACCAGTAAATGGTCGGGCGGAAGCAGTACCCAACTTTACATATACCCAGCAGACGCAACTTATGCCGAACGGAATTTTGAAATAAGAATAAGCACCGCGAAAGTGGAAGTTGAAACCTCAACGTTCACGGCCTTGCCAGGAGTGCACCGCAAGCTTATGATTTTGGAGGGAGAAATAAACATAACCCACGAAGGCCAATACAGCAAAAATCTAAAACCGTTCGAGGTAGATACATTTTCCGGCGATTGGAAAACCACGGCCGTAGGCACCTGCATAGATTTTAATGTAATGACCACTGGCTCGCAGCAAAGCGAGTTATATCATATAGCAATGGAGGCAGGTAACAATTATGTTCTAAAACCAAAAGAAACCTGCAAGACTTTGTTTTTATTTCCAACTTCCGGTACTATGCAATTGCAACTTATGAATGAAAATTATATTCTGAAAACTGGTAATTTGCTCATTATTGAAGACCTTAGCGTTTATTCAATTTATATCAATAATGCTGAAGCTTTGGGAGTTGTAATCGCAGAAGTATATTAATCATCCATATTTAAAAATTCACAAAAGGTCATGCTGAGCCTGTCGAAGCACACCTACGCTACTCACCAATTCACCCATCATATTTAAAAATTAACTAAACGTCATGCTGAGCCTGTCGAAGCACACCTATTCAACATTTTATCCTTTTGCAAATATTACCAATTTTTGGTACATTTGAATCAAATAGAAATAAAATGAGTAAAAACACATCAATATCACTCGGAAATTATTTTGACGAATTCGTTCAAAGCAGAATAAAGGAAGGTCGATTTAAAAATGTTAGCGAAGTTATACGCGCAGGATTAAGACTTTTAGAAGAAGAAGAAACTAAAGTAATTGCATTAAGATCCGCAATTCAAGATGGAATAGAGAGTGGAATTGCACACGATTTTGACCCGAAAAAACATCTCGAATCCTTGAAAAAGAAAAAAAACTTAAATGGCTAAGTTTGAATTAACGAATAAAGCTGTTGAGGATTTGTCCCAGATTTGGGATTATACTTTCGAAGTTTGGTCTGAAAATCAAGCCGACAAATATTACGAAATGCTAATTTCAAGCTGTCAAGAAATAGCTGAAAACCCAATTTTAGGGAAAAACTATGAGGGAATTATCCAAAGTCTATTCGCATTCAAAACAAATCGACATATTATTTTCTATCGAAAATTAAATGAAAACTATGTGGAAATAACCAGAATACTTCACGAAAGAATGGATTTAAAAAAAAGAATAACTGAATAATAAAACAATGAACGAAATAATCTGCCCCAGTTGCAAAAAAGCCTTTAAAGTAGACGAAGCCGGATTTGCCGATATCCTAAAGCAAGTCCGCGACCACGAATTTGAGCACGAACTAAAAAACCGCCTAAATCTCGCCGAAAAGGAAAAGGAAAGCGCCGTAAAACTCGCCGAGGCTAACATAAAAAACGCCTTGCAGGAACAACTTTCAAAAAAGGATAACGAACTCATCCAACTAAAAGCCAAAAGCAACAGCGAACTCGCCGAAAAACTCGCCGCCAAGGAAAGGGAAATAAGCGAGCTTAAATATCAAAACGAATGTACGCTTGCCGAAAAACTGGCAAAAAAGGAAGCCGAGATATCCCAGATGAAATCCAAAATCCAAAATGCCGAAATCGACAAAAAACTAACCGTAGGCGAAGCCATCCGCGCCATCGAAAAAGAACGCGACACCCTTGCCAGCGATCTTAAAATAAAGGAAACCGAAAAGCAATTGCTTGAAAAATCCATTCGCGAACAATTCTCAACCCAACTGATGGTAAAGGACGAAACCATCAAAATGAAGGATGATGAAATTGATAGGCTAAAGGACTTCAAGCAAAAGCTATCCACAAAAATGATTGGCGAAACCCTGGAACAACATTGCGAAGCCGAATTCAACAAACTGCGCGCCACCGCCTTCCAAAACGCCTATTTTGAAAAGGACAACGATGCCCGCGGCGGCAACAAAGGAGATTTCATTTATCGGGAATTCGATGAAACTGGCAATGAAATCATTTCCATTATGTTCGAAATGAAAAATGAGAACGACGAGACCGCCACAAAAAAACGAAATGAAGATTTCTTCGCAAAACTGGACAAGGACCGCTCAGATAAAAAATGCGAATACGCCGTGCTCGTTTCCTTACTGGAAGCGGACAATGAATTCTATAACACCGGCATAGTAGATGTATCGCACCGCTGTAAAAAAATGTACGTGGTGCGGCCCCAATTTTTCATTCCCATTATCACCCTGCTTCGCAATGCGGCAATGAACTCCATGCAATACAAAGCAGAGCTCAGTTTAATAAAAAACCAAAATGTGGACATTACCAATTTTGAGGAAAAAATAAACACCTTTAAGGAAGGCTTTGCCCGCAATTATGATTTGGCCAGCAGGCAATTTAAAACCGCAATTGAGGAAATAGACAAAACAATGGATCATCTCCAAAAAACAAAGGACAGTCTGTTGGCATCCGTAAACAACCTACGCCTTGCCAATAATAAGGCGGAAGATTTGACTATTAAAAAACTCACCAGAGGCAACCCTACTATGACGGAGAAGTTTGAGGGGCTTTCGGGAAAGGGGAATAATTTGGACCTTTGAGGCTTTCCGTAAATGAGAAGTTTGAATTTTGATTAGATTTGATTTTTTTTAAATAAAAAACTAGATATATATTAGCAATAACATTAAAAAATAGAAATGATAATAAAATCTATATGGATTTCATACGATTTAGGAATTAAAGGAGATTATCCAAATCTATATGCTTGGCTTGATAATAATAATGCGAAAGAGGCGGGAAACAGTATTGCGTTCCTAAATTATCAATACAATGGAGGAGAAGAAGACCTTCTCGATATTTTAAAAGCAGATTTAACAAAATCCGTAAATTTTAAACCTGGTGATAGAGTTTATGTAATTAGAATGAGAACTGACAAAGGCATAAAAAAAGTCAGTGGAAAATTTATTATTGGAAATAGGAAAGCTACTCCTTGGGAAGGTTATGGTCAAAAAGGTGAGGATATAATAGACGGAGATGAATAATATAATTATTGATACTGGATATTGGTACGCTTTATTTGACTCAAGAGATAAATACCATATTGATGCTAATAATCTTTCTGAGTTTTTAGAACTTGGAAATGTATTAATCCCCTATCCAACACTCTATGAATCTTTAAATACACGTTTTTCAAAAAGAAGACAGTGGATGGAGGAATTTGAAAAAATAATCCAAAGAGGGAACGTTACTTTAGTTGATGATTCTGACTACAAAGACATTGCTCTCAATTTGACATTTGAAACAATATTATTACAAAATAGACCAATTAGTTTAGTGGATACAATAATTAGAATAATGTTAGACGATAAAAATTTAAAAATCGATTACCTTCTAAGTTTCAACTTAAATGATTTTTTTGATGTCTGTCAAAGAAGGAGAATTCAAGTTCTTAACAACTAAAATACTTTTAATAACACCAAATATAATTTTTTGCTAATCCATACCAAGTAATAAAAATTCCCGCGGACTTAATAATTTTAATAGAAAGTTTAAAATATCCTTATACATAAAAGCTGAGGTTAATAAGAAAAATAATAAATGACGATTAAAAATAGTTCAGAAATTAATGCGGGAGTTCATGCCAATATTGGAATGGATTTTCAAAAGAATTGCACTATTTACTTATTTCTTGAAAAATATAATCTTTTAAAAAATCAAAGATATTTTATTGTTTTAGAACACCTCGAAGATATTGTATTTGGATTTTTAGAAAATGAAACCGAGCTTTCAAAAATTGAAACGTATCAAGCAAAAAAGTCATCTAAAAAATGGACAAGTGGAAATATTCTTGAAATAATAAAAAAAATTGCTGAAACTAGTCAGTCAATTCTTAATGACCCACATCCTAAAACCTCAACATTTAATCAAGAAAACTATTTTGCTACAAACAATACGATAGAATTAAAATCTACAGTTAAAAAACAAGATTTTACTTGTACTGTTAATGAAGCAACACAAGTCTACAATTACAAAGACCTTGATCAGAATATAAAAGACAAAATTCTTAAAGGGAATAAAAATGTAACTTTTGACAAAGAAAATGAAGAAAATTTTGAAACCTTAAAATTTCGATTCATTGACTTAAATAGAACATCACAATCCCAATTAGACCTTTTAAACGGAATGTTCATTTCAGTTTTTGGAGATAGTATTGCTGACCATAAGGCCGCTCTATATTCATTTTATTATGAATTAAAAACAATCGAAAGCAGACTTAATCAAGGTAATATTGCAAAATTAAGCGACAACAAAAAAAGAATTGAGTCATATGAAATTGAAAATATTTTAAATATTCTTACAACTAAGAAATTAGCATTTGACTTTTGGAGGGATAAAGGAGACGAAATTCGCCAAGAATTAAATATCAATCTTTTTGAGGCAACCACTTTTGAATTACATTATCACAACAGCTTTGATAAATTCAAGGATATAAACGAGAGTGAACATCAAAAGATTTTTCATTTTGTAGAAAAAAATAAACAAATTTTCAAAAACCATTCTACCGATAAAGGTTGTATGACTGATTTTATTAACACCTTTAATAAAGAAAAGTCTTCCACATTATCGAGTCTACAGCTCCAAGCCACAATTGTGGCAGCATATATTGAAATTAAAAATACACTATGAATTTAAAACTACATATAGATAGTGTTTTAATACACAGCGAAGAGAACAACAAATTCTTTTTTACGGAATTTAAGGATAAATTAAATGTGATTTATGGCAAAAACACTTCGGGGAAAAGTACATTAATTCAGTTAATTTTATTTGCATTCGGTATAAATGACAATAAAATAAAATTGTCGGAAATTTTATCAGAAAACATCTTTGTTCGTATTGACTGTTCCATAAAAAGTGATCAAGAAATGGAAAAATATGTTTTTGTTAGACAAGATGAAACACTTTTAATTAAAGATAAAAACAATAAAGTTATCAGGTTTAATGGAATTAGTGCAGACCAATCAGCAGAACACGTCAAATTAAAGAAATATTTCAATGAATTATTTGATTTTAATCTTCAATTAGAATCAAATTCAGGAATTGATGAGGCACCAATTGAAACAATTTTTCTTCCATATTATGTATCACAAGAAGTTGGTTGGGTATATCTTAGAAAGTCATTTAGTAATTTGAATTACTATAAAAACTTCAAAGAAGATTTTTTAGATTACTATTTAGGCATAGAAAATGTCTTTGATAGAGAAGAAAAAAGACGAATTGAAAAAGAAGTAAGTAAAGTACAACAGCAGATTCGATTTTATAAGGATGTTGAAAAGGACAATCAAGACTTAAAATTAGCAAATGTTATAGACGAAACCTTAAAAGGTAGGGCGAATACACTAATTGCAGATATTTCTGAAAGAAAAAATAGATTATTAGAATTAGAAAAATTATATGTAGATAATTCAAATAAATTAACATTTTATAATCAAAGATTATCAGTAGTTTCTAAAGTTAATCGAAATCATAAAAATCAAGAACCAGGTAAAGATAGTTGTCCTACTTGTACTCAAATTTTACCATCGAATATAGATGATGTGTACTCATTTTTTCAAGAAGAAAATGACACGTTATCCCTGAAAAAAGATTTGAATGAAAAAATAAAGAAAATGCAGTCTTCTTTAAATTCATTAAATAAAAAAATCGAGGAGGATAGAGCCAAGATTGGTTCTACTTTTAAGACATTTAATAAATATTCAGAAAATGATATTACTCTTGAAAGCTATATAGAAAGCAAAGCAAATACTCAACTTTTAGAAAATCTAATTAAACAAATTGGACAACTAACGATTGATTTAAATCACAAGAAAGAGGAGTTAAAAAAATATAAAACTGATGATGATATAAATTTCGATAGAACCAAAAAGAGTAATATTTTCAAAAGTAAATATTTTACTTTTAACAGTGAGTTAGGTTTACCAGCACTAAAAGATGAGAGGTTTTATAAACTATATGAAATTTCTTCATTTCCATTTCAAGGTGTTGAACTTCACAAAGCAGTTTTAAGTTATCACTTTGCTTTCAATTATCTTCTTACACAAACAACTGACATTCATAGGCTTCCTTTCATTTTAGATAGCGTGTTCAAAGAAGATATAGATGGAGGTAATAGAATTAAAATCTTGAAATTTATTACTAACAATTATCCAACAGATACTCAAACTATATTATCAATTGCGGACGATAAAAATCAAGATTCCAGAATAAAAGAATACAAAAGAGATATATTCAAAGAAAAAGCTCATCTAATTTGTATAGGAAATGGAGAGGAAGAAAAAGCATTGTTAAAAGAGAATGATAACTCACAAAAAAGTATGATTGAAGAAACTTTTGAAATAATAGAAAGTATATAAGTAATAATACTAATAGCTGGCGCGTGTTTGCAATGCGTGTCATTCACCCTAAACCCCAACAACCTCCCCCAAAAACCCATCAATCAAATCCGCAGGATGCCTAGAAGCAACAACTGGAAACTCTAACAATCACACACAAGCCATTTCAACTTCCGCACGAAGCATTCCACCTCCCGCACGAAGCATTTCATCTCCCGCACGAGCCATTTCACCTCCCGCACGAAGCATTTCATCTCCCGCACGAACCATTTCATCTCCCGCACAACACATTTCACCTCCCGCACGAAGCATTTCATCTCCCGCACGAGCCATTTCATCTCCCGCACGAATCATTACAACTCTCGCACGAGGCATTTCATCTCCCGCACGAGCCATTTCATCTCCCGCACGAAGCATTACAACAACCATATTGTCAATTGATAATTGCTCATTATTCATTATTATTTGCTCATTGCCCATTGTTAATTATTCATTGTTAGAACTTTAGCGCAAAAAAAATTTTGAAAATCCACAAAAGCGTTTTACATTTAAAAACTCCCTAGAATTAATTTCCACAACTAACATTTTAATACTAACAACTAAAAACCAAAACACCATGGGATCAACATCAGAAAAAACGTACGGCTCACGCGTGTACAACGCAGAACAAATGTCCACAAACGTAGCAACCTTCACCGGCTATGTACCCATAACGCCAGAAACAGCGCTTGTGGAATACAACACTTATATTGATGAACTAAAAGCGAACAACACCCTCATCGCCAGTGCAGAGTCCGATTTCTCATTGGCGGTAGATGAACGTCAGGACCAATTTTCAAAAAGTCCAACCTCGCTATCCAAACTCTTATCGCCCATCTCAAGTTATGTAAAGGCAAAGTTTGGCAAAAACTCCCAAGAAGCTGAAGATATCGCAGCACTCGTAAACCAAATACGCGGGGAAAGCACCAAAAAATTAAAAAGAAGTGACGATGGCGAATTCGTTTCAAACTCCCACCGTTCCTACGGCAGCCAAACACAATATTTAGCAGACTTGATTGCAACCCTAGAAGCCTTTGGTTTGGAATATACCCCAACCAATACCTCAATAACCGTGGCAAACCTTAAACTAAAGTTAGAAGAATTAACTCAAGCAAACACACAAGTCACAACCACATACAGTGTCAAAAAACCCCTAACCGATGCTCGTATCACCAATTATGATGTCCTATCCCAACGTTCTCAAACAATAAAGGAAAGCGTAAAATCGCAATACGGCCTCCAATCCTCAGAATACAAACTAATAAAAGGATATAATATCTAAACCAAACGCCCGCAAAAGCGGGCGTTTTCATTATATAATTGGACCATCACCCAACAACCATCAACCAACAACCAACAACTATCAACCAATAGCCAACAACCATCAACTATCAACCAACAGCTACAAATTAATAGACAACCACATTTCCGAAACTATTTAGCGGTTATTATCTTTACGGAATATGGAAAATACCGTTCCCAACAACAAGCAATATTATTCAGGGCTTAGTGGCCTGCAGTTGCCCATTCCCAAATATTTATTCCCACCTCCCTATGAAAATGTGAGTAGATTGACCTATTATGCCACCTTCTTTAATAGCATTGAAATCAACAGTTCGTTTTACAAAATCCCCAGACCGGTAACCGTAACCAAATGGGCTGCATCAGTACCTGAGCATTTTCGCTTCACATTTAAATTGTGGAAAGGCATCACCCATAGCAAAGGCCTAGATTTTAATGAGGATGATGTAGTTTCCTTTCTACATTCCATCAATTCAGTCAGCGAAAGGAAAGGATGTTTGCTCATCCAATTTCCCCCCAGTATAAGCAGCGCATACACCATTCAATTAGAAAGAATTTTAAGCTGTATAAAAGAAACGGATCCCGACCAAGGTTGGAAAGTAGCAGTAGAGTTTCGAAATAAATCGTGGTACCAAGAAGATGTTTATGACTTATTGAATTATTACAAAGCTGCCCTGGTCATTCAGGATAACCCAAAATCCGCAACCCCATTGCTAAATCATAAATCCGATTTTGTATATCTCCGTTTTCACGGACCAGCAGGGAATTATCGAGAAAGCTATTCCACAGATTTTTTACAGGAGTACGCAAATATCGTAAGGGAATGGCTTGAGGAGGGAAAAATGGTCTATGTATATTTTAATAACACAATGGGCGACGCCTTCAATAATTTAAAAACCTTAAACAATTTTCTTCACAACTAAAGCGGTATAAAGCACCCCCCTAGCGCAAACGTCCCGCCCCACAACCAGGTCTCCAAAACATTATTTTTTAAACTAAAACGACAAGATTAAAACGCTCTCACTAACCTCTAAAACGTACAGCCTAAAGCCTAAAGCCTATAGCCTAAAGCCTAAAGCCACAAATTTTAATCTATATTTGAAAAAACCCACCCAGCCCTGACAAGGAGCCAATATGAAAATCACCGTTTCAAAAATTATAAAAATTGACAATATCCCCAGTGGTTCGGGCATCGTAAAATACGGAGAAAACTATCTCGTGATTGGCGATGATTCCCCATTTCTGTTTTCGCTGGATAAAAATTTCAAGCTTGTATCAAAAACCCCGCTTTTGGATTCGGTCAATTTTTCAGAAAAAAGAATAGTAAAGGCCAATAAACCGGACTTTGAAGCAATGGAACGCGTAGGTGAAAACGAGCTTGTTATTTTCGGCTCTGGCTCAAAAGCGCCCGAAAGAAATGTGTTTGTTCGTATTCTTTTAAAAGATTCCATAACTGTGGAAAAGTATGATGTTTCCAGACTTTATCAAAATTTAAAAAACACGCCAATATTTAAGAATTCCGAATTAAATATTGAAGCCACTGCATTTTTCAACAACCACATCTATCTTTTTAACCGCAAGAAAAACTTGATTATAAAGTTCGAATACCCCTCATTAATAAAATATATAAAAGGCGAAATAGAATTTCCGGAACCGGAGATCAAGCAATTTTCCTTGCCGAAAATAAACGGAATAGAAGCAGGTTTCTCTGGCGCCACAGCTTTACAGCGCGAACCAAAAATTATTTTCACTGCCTCTGTGGAAAATACCGACAATGCCTACGATGACGGCGAAATATTAGGAAGTTTTATCGGAATGGTTGATATTGCAAACAACACCATTTCTGAAGAATATAAATACTGTGAAATTCCATATACCGAAGCCCGATTAAAGGTAGAGTCAGTCACGGTAAAAGAGGAAATCACAACCGGAAACACCAAAGTGGTCCTTATCACCGATGATGATAAAGGAAATTCCATAATCCTGGAAAGCACGCTCCATTGGTGAAAAATATTCAATAAAACATCCCAATCAGAACTACTAGCACAAAGCTTAAAGCCTAAAGCTTACAGCCTAAAGCCTACAGCCTACAGCCTAAAGCCTAAAGCCTAATCCAAAAAAAAGGGATGTCTCTTCAATAAAAAAACACCCCATTCAAATTATAAAGAACTATCGTCCCTTTCCAAATTCTCCTTACTATCCCCGCCCTGGCTATATAACTGGTTTTCCTCATCCGGCAACCCGTGGGTGCCTTGTCCTTTTCTATAGTTATTGCTTCCGGGCACATCCAGATCTTCGCCGGAAAAATCTACTTCTTCCTTTCTATCCTTTAAAAACTGGTCATCACCCCCATCACCGTGAATATTTTCCTGGCGCAAAATATCTTTATCGTGCTCCGTGATATTGGGATCATAGGGCAATTTCTCTTTTGAATTGTTTTCCTTTGAAGTGTTTTCCTTTGAATTGTTATCCTTGTTTTTCATAGCATTTATTTTTTTTGATTCCCTTAAAAGTAAGGCAACAGAAGTGTTTGCAAAAAAGGTTTAACGCGACATAAGTACAGTTATAACAAAATATTAAAAGAGCAGGGAATTTCAATAAGCGGAAAGGCCGTACCAACAAGATTTTTTGATCAAATTCGCTACTCTATTTTGTGTTCTTTGGCGCAGTACGAAACATTTTACAATATTTTTTTCTTTACATAGAATCCTGCCACACGATGCACAACTGCAGAAATTACCACCAAGAATGCGACTGTACCCCACAGTAATTCCTTTTGTGGAAAATTTACCTCGTGTAGCGCAAATGCCAAATAAAAGAACGAACCTACGCCCTTAATTCCCAAAAAAGCTACTGCCCAACGTTGTTTCCACGGCATTGTCGTTCCAAGGGTAGGCACGATTCCGAAAAGCGGACGTATTATAAATATAAAAATCAGGCCCATCCCTAACATAGGGAGCGTGAGCGCATTAAACCAATGCGTGACGATATATCCCCCAAGACACAACAAAAGTATGGTGATGAACAGCTGTTCTACTTGTTTTATCACATTGTGCATTTCTTTATGGAAGCTGTGGGTTTTCTCAAAATGGCGAATGGTAATTGCTGCAACAAAAACGGCAATAAACCCATAGGCATGCACTGCCTCGGCAATTCCATAGACAAAGAAGGTAATGAACACAGCCAAGAAACCCAAGAGTTTAGGAGCAATACGAACCCCCTTTGGGAATTCAAAGAAAATCCAAGCAATTGCCTTGCCGAATAGATATCCAATGATTAGACCACCCACAATACGATACAATAAATCCTGTAACAACCAGGTCTGCAACCATTCCGTGTGGTCCCATCCATAAATGGCCACCCATATTGCCAACCAAGTAAAGGGGAAGGCCATACCATCATTTATGCCCGCTTCGGCAGTAATGTTGAACTGTACTGGATGCTCCTCCTCTTCATCTTCTTCCAGTTTTACCTGCATTTCACTGGCGAGTACAGGATCAGTTGGGGCAAAGACGGCTCCCAGCAAAAGTGCGGAGGCTGCCCCCAAACCGAACCACCACCCGATGGCAGCGGTAACCGCTATACAACCCAACATGGTTATGACCACAAGAAGAATGGGAACCCTATATGCCTTTAATGAAAAAGTTCGGCTCAGCTTTAATCCTGCTCCCATTAAGCTTATGATTACTGCAATTTCGGAAAGTCTCAATATAATTCCATTGTGCTCAATAGGGTCTGGAGTTGGTAGGTCCAATGGCAGGAGGTAGATAACCATACCCAAAAGTATTGCCACGATAGGCACGTTTATCAGTTGAAAATTTTCCAAACTCTTAAGCCAAGGCAAGAGCAAACCGAGAAAACCTATGATTATGTAAAGCCATACAGATGTTTCCATACTATTTTCAATTTGTGCCCATTGTTTGTTAGTTCGTAGCGTTAGTGCCATAAAGTGTTGGGCTTCCCGAATGTAATAATTTTACATGAGATTTATTTCCTCAAAAGGCAAGATTCATGCGCTTATTTGGGAAAAAATGAGTGTGTTTTTGTTTGGGAACAATTCCAGAATATGTCGTGATAATGACGGCGGAATAGTGTTTTTTATAGTTTATTGAATTGAAGTCCGCTTAAACCGGGCACAAACAATTGGCCATCAGCATTAATTGAAAATGGGGTGGTGTCATTCTCACCATCATCATAGTCTAAGGTTAAAGTATTCTCACTCGTGTGCCAGGTAAAGGGACGAAGGTTGGAAATAGCGGTGCTGTCCGGATTGGCAATATATTCCGTAATGTAGCCTTCATTTTCAGTATTGAAATATAATTTGAAGTCATACATTTCGCTCACATCGCTCCGCTGCCAGATCCCCAATAGATTGTTGGTTGGAACGGTATTTTTTTCTTTTTCATCATTGTTGCAGGATAGGAAAGAAGTTATGGCAAGAAGCAGAAATATTGCTGGAAGCGCTTTGAATGGTATCATTTAGAAAACACAGGGTGTTTGTTTATAAAGTGTGGTAAATATAGGGAATATACTTAATTGTTTAATTAGGGTTTTCAATAACAAGTGTAGCAATTTCTTGGTGTATGAAAAACCATTCTCCGTGACGAAAAGGTGGATGGTTTTTCAAAAGATAATAGTATTATATCATTGGTTTGTGCCGTGCTGCGATCTAATTTCTTGACTTTGGCTACATAAAGTGGATATACGCTAGCAAAGGTTATTTTGTAGATTCTATCATTTTTCATTTCGCGGGAATCAGAGATAATTTATACTTTTTTCCAAGCCTATATATCAGCATTATTAACATTTGGGTTTGGTTTCAACCCATATTTCCAAGTAATTAATAAGAAGAGAAAAGCAAACGCCGTTCCCACTGCGCCGTAATAAGCATCGATAATATCTGGGGTGTTCAGTATACCAATAAACATTTCATAAATGAAATTACTTGCCAACACCGCTATTCCCAAACCAATGATATATTTAAACCGTAATCCCGCCATCAACCAAAAATATCCTATTCCCGCATACAATAAACAACTAATTGAAAAATTGGAAATATGTGTATAAAAATCTGGCAGATAGGCATCAATATTCGCTATTCTAAAATACTCATGTTTCCTACCTTGAAATAAGAAAAAGATCGCTAACAAAAAAATTAGAAAGGAAAGTGAAGTGATGGCTTTGGGTAAGTACTTAAGGGATTTAAAGGATTTTTCCAAAGTTTGTTTTCTATTTCGTTTTTGCGAAAAATAACAAAAAAGAAACTTTCATCCAACAATTCTCAACCTACTTTCACTTATGTTTTCTACCCAAACGACATACGTAAATTTAAAGTTTTGACACTGGTTTGCTATTTCAAATAGAAACGTCTGTAGGTTTGAACTGCACGATTACCTGTTGGGAAAAACAGATTTTATTCCATTTGCTTAAAACAAATCGGTACGCCTTTTTGTGGCATACCGGTTTATAAAGACGATTATTTTTTACTTACTTATTCCGGTCTTCTATTCAGGGTCCACTCCTCCCCTGTGGCCTCATTTCTTACTACAATATAGTCTCCGTACCCAAAATAATCTATGCTAAATTGCTGTCCTGCCCCATCGTTCACAACATAGCCAAAGCCGTCGGATACATCATAATAGTCCGAAATGCTAAATTGGTTCCAGGAAGATTTTGCCGCATCTGTAAAGGAAACTTCCAAGACCTGGGAATTATCGGAATTGGTTTTTAAATACACATTAAAATCGTCCCCGTCATAAGTAAAATACTGTTGTGCGGTTGCGGTGGTACTTAAGGCAACGGCAAAAAACATAATTGCAAATACTGTTTTTAATTTTTTCATTGGTATAAAATTAGAAGATTGTGGCTACTCTATGCGCTTTTCGCCCTCCGCGGTGTTTTTCATTTTAATTTAGAGAGATTAAAAAAGAAACTTTTGAATACAAAAAAATCCCCACTGTTGGCAACCTTTCAGAAGCCCTAGTGAGGATTGCGTTAAAGATAGCTAAATAATTGGGAAAATTATTAGGGGAATACTAAAATATAATGGTCTTTCTTCGGAATATTGTAACGCAGATTGGAGGCTGTGGGCACGAGCGGGACGCTCGCGCTAGCGGGGGGATGACAGGAGAATATGCATATGGCATTGTGTGAGTTGCAATCGGCATTGTGTGAGTTGCAATTAGCGTTGTATGAGTTGCAATTGGCTTTGTGTGAGTTGCAATTGACTTTGTGTGAGTTGCGATTTACTTGCATTAGATAGGAAACACGAGCGGGATGCTCGCGGTTGCGGAGGCTAGCAGGGATCAACTGTTGTATTCATACAAAATTTTAATAATTTCTGTTTTTGATTGACTTATGCTTCCAATAATATTATTATCATAATCGGACTTATTTTGTAGATTAATATTTTCCTCGAACATTTTTTCGGTCAAAATATCAATTAAAACATCCGAACATTTTTTTACATTCTCATAAAGATTACCATCTACTGCTAACAATAAATCGGTAAATCTTAATCTCAAATCTTTTAAATCATTTTGTAACTGATTATTTAATTCTTGTTTATCAAAATCAGAATGCTTTCGTGAGGCAAGAGGAGCCATGGTTATTAAAATATTTTCATAAAATGAAAACAAATTTTTTAGGTTATGTTCAAGAATTATTGTTTTTAGAGAATCTGTTTTTCTATCCTTTGCTAATTGGGCATTTCCCTTTCTTGTAGTAAAAACAAATATATATATTGTGAAAATTAAAGTTAAAAAGGCAATAATTATATTAGATATTTTATCAATAACATCAAGATCTAAGTTGTTGAAATTTATGCAATCCATAATATTATATATCTAAAGCGGTTTTCTTCCTTAATATCCTAGTTACTGCCTCATCCAATGGTTTTTGATAATTGTAATTTCCTTCATTAATAAATTTGAATTTATCATAAAAACCTCTTTCACCGAGTTTGGTAACCACATTTACAAATAATTCTTCGAAAAATGATGGATTAATCGAATATAAGTTTGTTGGTATTATAAATTCAATAATACTAAATTCTTCTTCAAGTTTATCAATTTTTGAATCTTCCCTAACTTGTATCCCTCGATCTCTGCCTGTGAATATCTTGGCTTTTGGAGTTCTATAATCTTCTAATCTAATCTGGTTTCTCATATAATATCGTCTTTACTAATTAATATTCTTGCACTTATTACAGTTCCTGGAAAGTAATCATTGACCGATTTTACATATCTTGAATCGGGTTTTTCTTCAATATTATTGGTTTTATTAAATGTCATAACTTTAAAAGTGTCAGTACCCATCGTCTTGGTCTGAATGTTATAACTTCCATCAAATATGATATTAGTATTTCCTGAAATGATAGCCATTCTTGAAACTTCATCAGCATTTTCATTTGTGCCTTTTAAATTAAAAAAACTCTCTATAAATTGAATCGAACCATTACCTCTCTTGGAACTTTCAATCGACACCGATGTTATTCCTTGTTGTAACGCATAAAGTGTCCATAATGTTTCTTCATCTAATGATTTTGACCACAAACTTTTCTTTGTATATCGACTTGAAATATCAGCCATTCTTTTCTTCATGTCTTCATTAGTACAAGTGGGTGATTTAAATTTCTCATAAATAGTTTCTCCAAAATTCATTATTGCTAAATGAAAAACACCAAAATCCTCACCCCCATTTTCGTGTTTTTGAAAAAATCCGGTAGAATATCTATACTTTGTAGTTGAATGTTCTTCCGCATTAATTAATATTTCTCCAATCACAATACTTAGGTCTTCAATACTATCTCCAGTTAATTCTTTATTCAAACTTGCTAAAGAATCAATAACATAATCGACCATTTCCGTAGAATCTACCTCCTTTCGTTTGGCATTCTCAATCTTATTAAATTCTTTATTATGTACGCAAAGTTTGTATGTTATTATATCTGGAAATTTTATATACCCTTTTGAAATTATTGCTGGTGATCCAATAGAAAATAACAATTTTCGAATATCATGGTTATGTATATTAATACCGGATAAGCTTCTAATTTTTGATTGAGTATTTTTATTATTATTTCGTCGGCTGATAAATTTAAGAAGATCTTGTAAAATCATATCCAGATAAATTTGAGCCGAAAGCTCTATTCTTTTGCACTCTGAATAGTCTATTTCAATAGTTTTATGTTGATCTAATAATATATTTATTGTTAACTTCCTAATGAACTTATAAGAATTATTTCCATTCTCAATTAAACTGAAAATTTCAGGTACTTTTATTTTGAAAGTATTTTCATAAACTTTTTTTCGACTTATAGATTTATCAAATTTGGCTTTTTCGTTAGATAAAATATATGATAGGTTTGACGGTAGCCATTTCTCTATTTGATTTTGATAAGACAAATCACCATTTAGTTCTTCCTTAGCTCTAAGATAATTGTCTTGTTCTTGTTTTCTTTCTTCCTTCTTTTTATTTTTTCTTTTAAGATCATTAAGAAATCTTTTTAGTCCAATACGATATTTTATTTGCTCTCTGTTTTTCACTTTTTAAAAGTTTGTTATAAAATATTGTATAAATCTTGTGAGGTCATATTTCCAAAAGTAAGGAAAGAATTTATTTTTTAGAAAATACTTTTATTCCAATTACAATGACCTTGTTAGCAAGTCTGATTTTTCTTTTTAAAATACGATTTTGCAATTAATTCAGAGTTACTGATTCCGCGGCTGGCGCGAGCGTCCCGCTCCTGCCTTTATAATTCAAAATTAATAATTCTGCCTTCAAAATTCATAATCATTGATACCCCGCCGCCTGCAACTTAAACAGGTCCGCATACAGTTTTGGATTTGCCATTAACTCTTGGTGCGTGCCCAGCTCCAGCACGTGGCCGTCCTGCAATACCAAAATACGGTCTGCCATACGCACGGTGCTAAAACGGTGGCTAATAATAATGCTGGTCTTGCCTTTGGTGAGGGCTATAAAGCGTTCAAAAACATCAAACTCTGCCTGGGCATCCAGCGCGCTGGTGGGTTCGTCCAGCACCATCACGTCGGCGTCCTTCATATAGGCGCGGGCCAGCGCCACCTTTTGCCACTGCCCGCCGCTTAGTTCTGTGCCCTTGTAAAACCTTCTGCCCAGGCGTTGTTCCAGACCGTGCGCCATTTCGTTTATTACCTGTTCCGCAAGGCTTTTGCTGGCGGCGTAGCTTATCACTTCATCGTTCTGCACTTGGTCTATATTGCCCACAGCTATGTTTTCGCGCAGGGTAAACTCATACTTAAAAAAGTCTTGAAAAATGACGCCAAAACGTTTTCGGTATTCGTCGACATCAAACTTGTTTATGTTGATGCCGTCCAAAAGGATTTCGCCCTGCGTGGGTTCGTAAAAGCGCAAAAACAGTTTTATGAGCGTGGTTTTGCCAGCGCCGTTTTGGCCTACGAACGCCATTTTCTCGCCAGCTTTTAAATGAAAGGTTACGCCTTTCAAAACTTCGGTTTCGCTGCCTGCATACGCGAAATGTAGATCGTTTACCTGAAAACCTTGGGTGATGGTTTCGGGGAGTGGGGTTTTTGCTTCGGCAGTTTGTTCGACAGTTAAATCTATAAAATCGAAGTAATCCTGAAGGTAAAGCGCACTTTCGGAAATCCGGGTAAAGCGCGAAAAGAAACCTTGTAAATTATTCCGCAAGCGGTTGAACGACCCGGAAAGAAAGGTAAGCTCACCAATTGTGATAGCGCCCGCAAGCACCCGCAGAATGATGTACACATAGGCGCCGTAATAACTGAGCACGCCCAAAATGTTGAACAGCGACCCGTACAGACTCTGCCGGAGCGACAGTTTTTTGTTGATGAGGTAATAATCATTTGAGAGCCCTTTGAAACGTTCCGCGATAAAATCGGTAAGCCCGAAAAGTTTGATTTCCTTGGCGGTTTGGTTGTTGGCGCCTATGAAACGGAGGTAATCCAATTCCCGGCGTTCGGCGGTCCAACTGCGCGCCAGCGAATAACGCGTACTGCTGAATTTCGCCTCATTTATAAACGAAGGAATAATACTGAGAACCAGAATCAAAATCAAAATAGGTTCAAAATAAATCAATCCCACAATTAACGAAATCATGGAAATGAGGCTCTCCGCTTGTCCCAAAGCGTTGCTCATTAAATCTACCCGGCTGTTTGTTTGGGTTCGGGCGCGTTCCAATTTATCGTAAAACTCGGGGTCTTCCAGTTGGGCAATAGTGAGTTCGCTGGTCTTTCGAATTATTTTTTCGGAGGAAGCGTTGCTGTATAAATCCCCCAAAAGTCCGTCGGTCAAGTTTATCAATCTTCCCAAAAGATCGGAAAGTACCGCCACACAGAATTCGACAAGCACGAGATTCCAAAGTTGGGTGAAATCTTTGTCGATGAGGGAAACTTGCAGGATTATTTCATCAATAATCATTTTCCCCACCCAAAGAATTACCACGGGTGTAAAGGCATTCAACAACCGACTGAAGGCATTTACAAAAAACAGTTTCGGACTGGCACGCCAGATTTCCCTAAAAAATCGGGGAATGGTTTTTAGCGCCTTAAACGAATCACGGACACTGGTTTTCTCTTTTTTATCTGTTATGGATTTTGGTACTACGCGCGCCATTATTTAGTGGATGTGTCTAAAAGTTGATGGATCTATATGTTAATTCGTCCATAGTTCTGGATTCTTAGCTCTTGGTTATTCCCTTTTCGCTATTCACTAGTCTACCAATTGCCCGTGGTTTATCACCCTCCAATTTTTCAATTTATGAATGTAACAGTTTTTTTAAATATAGGCCTTCAAACAATAACACTTTTCTGCGGCACATCTAACTTCAAATTCGCCGATCATTTATTTCGAATATTTTTCGCAATTTCAAAACTATTAATCACGACTTCAAAAAAAAAATCAAAATATATGTATCCTTTTTAGCCGATTTCTGTCTACTATACAAACAATAAAAAACCCATAACTATGAATACTTGTATATGTACCAATTGTAATTGCACCAAATGCAACTGCAATGACTGCTCACAAAATAACTGCCCTTGCGGCAAATGCGAATGCAACAAATGCAGTTGCTGTTAAATAAATAAAGGTTGGTTGCAAAGCCAACCTTTTTTATTTTTGAATATGGAAACACAAAAAATTTGGAACCGGTTTAATGAAGAGGTGTATTTCTTCATCCTTAAAAAGGTAAAAAACGAAACCGCCACCCACGATATTTTTCAGAATACCTTTCTGAAAATCCACAAAAGCCTGCACCAACTTAAAGATGAAGAGAAAGTAAAAGCTTGGGTTTTCCAAATTACCCGGAACGAAATAGCCAATCATTTTAATAAGGAATCAAAATATATAGCTCCCCTTGAGGAAATTGAGGAAAACATTTCCGAAAAAAAGAATGATTACTGCTGCTTCGATAAATTTATAAACGACCTCCCGCCCAAGTACAGAGAAACCATTGAATTGGTTTATATACAAGGAAAAAAACAAGAGGAAGCGGCAAAAATTTTGGCCATCAGCCTTGCTAATGTTAAGGCACGAATAAGGCGTTCAAAAGATATTTTAAAGGAAAAATTTGCCCAATGCTGCAAATATGAATTCGATAAAAATGGCAGCTTGATCGGAGAGCCCAACTGTCCGGAATGTTAGTGCGAATCATTAAAATAATTTCGTAATTCAGATTCTGCTGTACCTGTCTTTTATATCCCCTCAAAAAGATTAAACATTTAATCAATACCACAAATTTGCAAATCAACAAAACAACAAATTTCCTTTCTTGTATCCTGCCCAATCTATTATAGAACCAAATGCCCATAATCAAATCCATTATAAAATTGGTGGGAACCATAACGGGGAATAACTTCCTATTTTCTCAATAGGGAATATATAGTTAGAAGGGTACAATTTCCCATAGTTTCCCTGGCAAATAAATACCCATTCCACACACCAACTCCCGAAATGCTATTCGTATCTTTATAAAAACTTTAAACCCGATGCGTTTCCTTACTGCAATCTGCTTCATCCTGTTATTCGTTTCCTGTAAAGAGGAAAGCAAATCCCTTTCCGCACAACAGATTATTGACAAAACCATTGAAAATGCCGGCGGCGACAATTATAACCTGGCGACCATAAATTTTACCTTTCGCAAAACAAAATATCGCAGTAAGCACAACAAAGGGATTTTTGAATACAGCCGCACTTTCACTGATTCTATCGGGGAAGTGAACGATGTATTGAACAACGACGGATTTACGCGTTTCGTAAACGCCCAGAAAATCAATTTGCCCGATTCCACGGCAACGAAATATTCCAATTCCGTAAACTCAGTAATCTATTTTGTGCAATTGCCATTCGGATTGAACGCCCCATCCGTGAAAAAGAAAGTGGTGGGCGAAGCAGAAATTGATGGCGAAAATTATTACGAAATTCAGGTAACCTTTACCGAGCAAGGCGGCGGTGCAGACCACGAAGATGTCTATATGTATTGGATAAACCAAGAAAACTTTACCGTGGATTATTTCGCGTATAAATTCTTTACGGACCAAGGCGGCATCCGTTTTCGGAAAGCATATAACCCCCGTATGGTCAATGGAATCCGTATTGTAGATTATGAAAATTATAAACTCGAGCCGTGGGAAAATGTGGATTTAAAAACTCTCGATGAACTTTATGAAGCCGGAAAACTGGAGTTGCTTTCAAAAATTGAAACTGAAGATGTTTCCGTCATTAATTCGAAGGAATAAGAACGGTATCATTTTTTAATTCACCCCAGCATTCACAAAAAATACGGCATTCGCCAAAAATAATTTTCCATTCTGCCAAAACGATCGGAAGGAAACATCATCAACCATATAAATCACACTGCCACTACCTTTTTTCGCTTCCGCAAAAACAATTGAGTTTCTTAAAGATGCCTTTGCCGTTTCTCCCGAAAACCCCGAAACACTTTCGGGCTCGGTGATATACCCAACATTATATCCATCATTCAAAAATTTATACGAATCATTGCCAAGTTTTAAACTATAATACGCATCGTCATAACCGAAAGCCAACGGATGCGTTTTGTCCAAAGTTATTTTATAAATACTTCCCGTGATAAAATCCTTCGTGCTCTCCATTTCTCGTTGTGCATAGGGAATCATATTTCCCAAGGTATCCTGCGCCTTTTCTAGCGCTTCCATTTCATTATGTTTTAAATCGAAACCTTCCTTTCCTTCAAAAATGCGCATAGCGTTTGCAATTGCTATAATTTTTCCGCCCTTCTCTACCCATTGTTCCAGCGTTTTAAAAATATCGTCACTTAGTATCGATTTATAATTGCCGTCAGGCAACACCAGCACATCATAATCACTCCATTCAACACCCGCCACATCATCCGTATTTATGGAAGTGATGGGGTATTTCAATTGGGTTTCAAAAAAATGCCAAAGTGCACCATAGCTTAATGACGAAGTGCCCGGGCCTTGCAACATTGCTACACGCCGGCTTGTAATTAAATGAACGTAAAGCGACCCAAAATCGGTTAAATTATCACCATAGCTCGTGGGCGATGCATACAATTGACGCCCTATTTTGTTCGCTATCTCGGTGACGGTTTTATGGAAATCTGGATTGTTTCTATTGTCGCTCTTCGTAATAATTAAACTCCCACGCCCAAAGTTTTGCCCGCCAAATCCAAGTTCCTTTTCTGAAAAGCGAACCTTTATATCATGCTTCAATAATTCGGAAAGAAATTCGGCATCCTTTAAGCTGTTCCATTTGGCAATGTAGCCCGCCGTATTTGGAGAGGAAATATTTGTAACAATAGTATTTGGGGAAGTTGAAGTTGCCGCTACCAAAGTAGTGCTAGCAACCGTTTCAAGACCAAATGCATACGGCAAGCTCCACGCGGTAATATCATAAGTTAGCGGTGTTGACAGCGCCGCATTGGGTTCAAAAAGAACGTGCACCATTTTGCCCTTGGGCTGATTGGTGCTTACAACCAACGCCCCGTCGGTTTCCATTTTGCCCTTTTTATTTTCGTAATAATTGAAGCCACTTACACTTCCGCCCGTTGCATATCCATATTTTATTTCGTGGCGATCCAGCATTTCCGTGAGCGCCTTCAAATTATCAGCATTGCCTTTTAAAACAAAGCTTTTATACTTCAAATTATCATTTTGGAAAAACGTTTTAAATTCCGAATTAAGTGATGCGGCCTGTGCCGAGGCGACTTCAATAGTTGAAAGTCCGGTAGCGGTGTGGTGCGCCACACGGTCAATTAATGTAAGTTCAATTTCTTCATCATTATAAATCCCTAAACCGGCACGGCCGTGCCCCGCCTGTTCATAAGTCATCCCGATGGCGCCCATAAATAATGGGTACGTATCGCCATAACTCGGGTAGAGCAAATCAAAACTCTCGCGGGTAAAGAAAAGCCAGCCGTTTTCATCAAAATATTTGGCGTTGTTCTTCCCAATTTTATTTTGGAATTCACGCTGCCAAGGTGTAATAATTTCGTGATAAGGTTCCGCGCCGGGTGCGAAATAATACGGGTCGTTTATTCCCTGTTCGTGAAAATCCACATGGATCTGCGGCATCCATTGGTTATATATTTTTAAGCGTTGCTGGGTTTCTACTTGGCTTGCCCACATCCAATCACGATTTAAATCGAAAAGATAATGATTGGGGCGGCCGCCGGGCCATGGCTCGTGGTGTTCTGTTGCATCCTGTGACGGATTATACGGCGTAGCTTTTACTTGGTTGTACCAATTTACGTATCGGTCGCGCCCATCGGGATTAACGCCCGGATCCATAATTATCACCACATTGTTAAGATAATCCGGGTGTTCGGTTATCAATTTATAAACTGTATTCATCGCGGCCTCACTACTGCTGGCTTCATTGCCGTGCACGTTATAACTCAGCCAGACAATAGCCTTTTCCGGAGAGGATGCACCGTTTAAAATACCAATATTCCTTAAATTGTCGGTCCGTATCTGCTCTATGTTTGCAAGGTTTTCTTCGGAAGAAATTACAGCATAAGTCAATCGTCGACGCTCGTTGGTTTTTCCGTAATCGGAATATGTAACCATTCCACTATTCGCGGCCACATGCTCGAAATAGGAAACCACATCGGCATGGCGGGAAAATTGGGTGCCAATCTCATATCCCAAAAACTCGGATGGCGACTTAAGCTGGGCAAAAATAAAAAATGGAAAAATAGACAGAAGGAAGGCGAAAGTCCGATTCATTTTGAACAATTTGAATAAGCGCCAAAGATAGCTAAATTCCAAATTGATAATTTTAAATACCAAAATTTTGAAACTATCACGCTTTGGGATTTTTTTAATTACAAAACCATATTAACGTATCTTTAAAGCGGCGACCCATTTAAAACGGTTATTTTTGTTTGAATTTTTTTCCGAAGAACCTATGCCAACCCATTCCATTCCGTACCAAAATACAGGGTACTTTTCCAAGCTTATCTGTGATTATCTCGCTGAAGATGAAAGCCTAAAGCCTTTTTACAATCGCTTTCCTAACCTGGAAAATTTTAAGCACCAAATTCAGGAAAAGCAAAGAAGTTTTTCGGATGAAAAAAGACATTTGTTGTCTAAACGAATTATGTTTCAATATGGCGACAATTCCATTTCACAATCCACTTTAAGCAATATAGATTTACTGCGCGAGCCCAATACCTTTACGGTTACAACGGGCCATCAGCTCAATCTTTTTACCGGTCCGCTTTATTTTCTTTATAAAATATTTTCGGCTCTAAACCTTGCCGAGCAATTGAACAAAGCCTACCCCACAAGCCATTTTGTACCCGTGTATTGGATGGCCACGGAAGACCACGATTTTGATGAAATAAATTATTTCAATCTCTTCGGAAAAAAAGTGGAGTGGAACAGAAATGCCGCAGGCGCAGTGGGCGAGCTTTCCACGGAAGGTTTAAAGGAAGTTAAGGAGCAATTAAAAAAGCAATTCGGCGAAAGTGAAAACGCCAAAAAGTTGGTTTCCCTTTTTGCCGATGCATATACGAAACATAACAATCTTGCCGATGCCACGAGATTTTTGGCAAACACGCTGTTTTACCGTCGCGGCTTAGTAATTATTGACGGCAACGATGCCGAATTAAAACGCTGTTTTATTCCTTATGCGGAAAAGGAATTGACCGAAAACCTCAGCTATAAAAAGGTTTCGGAAACTACACAAAAATTGACCGATTTGGGTTTTTCGGAACAAGTGCACCCGCGCGAAATAAATCTTTTCTATTTAAATGAAAATCTTCGCGAGCGCATTATTGAGCAAGACGGCAAATTTTATATAAATGACACCGACCTCTCTTTTTCAAAAGAAGAAATACTAAAGGAACTGCACGAAAATCCGCAACGGTTTTCGCCCAATGCCCTATTGCGCCCGCTGTACCAGGAAGTGATTTTGCCAAATCTCTGCTACATTGGCGGGGGTGGCGAGTTGGCCTATTGGTTTCAATTGAAGGATTATTTCAATAAACTTGAAGTGCCCTTCCCTATTCTGTTGCTTCGGAATTCAGCGCTATTGGTTCCGAAAATGCTTTCCGAAAAAATGGAAAAACTAAAAATTTCCATAGAAGATTTATTTCTTCCGCAGCACGAACTGATAACAAAACACACCCAGAATATTTCAAAAATTGAAATAGATTTTTCCAAACAAAAAGAATTTCTGAAAAAGCAATTCAAGGATTTATATGAATTAGCAAAACAGACCGACGCCTCATTTTTGGGAGCCGTGGGCGCGCAGGAAAAAAAACAGTTGAACGGCTTGGACAATCTTGAAAAACGTTTGCTGAAGGCCCAAAAAAGAAAGTATGCCGAAGAATTGGATCGTATAAAAACTCTTCAAAACCAATTGTTCCCCAACCAAAGTTTGCAGGAACGCCATCTTAATTTCTCAGAATTCTATTTGGAGTATGGCGACGGAATGCTGGATTTGCTGAAAGAAAAACTTAACCCACTCGATTATAATTTCACTGTTTTGGAATTATAATTCTTGTGTTGAAAACCCACTAAAAAATTCCATACAACCATTTAACCACCTTATATATTTAAAGTATTTTTGCCTATGCAAAACAACGTCCTCATTTTAGATTTTGGTTCGCAGTACACCCAACTTATCGCGAGACGCGTGCGGGAACTGAACATTTACTGCGAAATCCACCCTTACCATCACATTCCGGAAAGCCTTGATCCCTTTAAGGCCGTAATACTTTCGGGCAGCCCATTCTCCGTTCGGGCGGAAGATGCGCCACACCCCGATCTTTCCAAAATACGCGGCCACAAGCCACTTTTGGCGGTTTGTTACGGCGCACAATATTTGGCGCATTTTAACGGTGGCAGTGTGGAGCCGTCCAACATCCGCGAATACGGTCGCGCAAAACTTTCCATGATAAAAGCTGAGGAGGATTTTTTCAAGGATATTCCAGAAAACACCCACGTATGGATGAGCCATAGCGACACCATTGCCCAACTACCCGAAAAGGGAATTAGGCTTGCAAGCACGGCAGATGTTGTGAACGCGGCCTATAGAATTGAGGGCGAAGAAACTTACGCAATCCAGTTTCACCCAGAAGTGTACCACACTACCCACGGAAAGCAATTGCTTGAGAATTTTCTCGTAAACATTGCCCAAGTACCCCAAACGTGGACCCCGGCAGCATTTGTGGAAACTACTGTTGAAATTTTAAAAGAACAAATTGGTGATGGCAAAGTAGTTCTCGGTTTAAGCGGCGGGGTAGATTCCACCGTGGCGGCCGTTCTTCTCAATAAAGCCATTGGCAAAAACCTATACTGCATTTTCGTGAACAACGGTTTGCTCCGTAAAAATGAATTTGAAAGTGTCCTGCATCAATATAAAGACATGGGTCTCAACGTAAAAGGGGTTGATGCTTCCGAGCGCTTTTTGGAAGCCTTGAGAAATGAAATCGATCCCGAACGAAAGCGCAAAGCTATCGGCAATGCATTTATTGAGGTTTTTGATGATGAGGCTCATCAGCTAACGGGCGTAGATTGGCTGGCACAAGGAACAATCTATCCCGACGTGATTGAAAGCGTTTCGGTAAACGGACCTTCCGTTACCATAAAAAGTCACCACAATGTGGGCGGGCTTCCTGACTTTATGAAACTTAAAATCGTGGAGCCATTGCGTATGCTTTTTAAGGATGAAGTGCGCCGCGTTGGGAAAGAAATGGGCATAGACCCTGAATTGCTGGGCAGACACCCCTTCCCCGGACCGGGTTTAGCAATCAGGATTCTTGGCGATATTACTTCTGAGAAAGTTCGTATATTACAAGAGGTGGACGCTATCTTCATCAATGGATTGAAAAAGTGGGACCTTTACGATAAAGTGTGGCAAGCAGGAGCAATCCTTCTTCCAGTAAACAGCGTTGGCGTTATGGGCGATGAAAGAACCTATGAAAAGGTAGTGGCCTTGCGCGCGGTTGAATCTACCGATGGAATGACAGCGGATTGGGTAAACCTTCCCTATGAATTTCTGCAGGAAGTGAGCAACCATATAATAAACCGCGTGAAAGGCGTTAATAGAGTAGTCTATGACATTAGCTCTAAACCTCCCGCAACAATCGAATGGGAATAAAAACTTGAGATTATGTTCAACAAACTTAAAAAATTAATTATCCCTATGTTGAAGTGTTTAATATACGTTTCAGTTACCTTCCTTTTTATGATTAGTTGTGGCTCGGCCGCCCAGCAACAATACAAAAGCCATTCAGTGCAACAGGGCGAAACGGTATATAGCATTGCCAATCAATACGGTATTTCCGAAGAAACTATTTACAACCTAAATCCCGATGCAAAGAATGGGTTGAAGGTAAACAGCGTGCTCATTGTTCCCTCAAATAGCGTAATAACATCGGGAACAAACACCAATAATTACCGCGACCATAAAGTAAAAAAGAAAGAAACCCTCTACGGTATTGCGCAACAATACAATGTGAGCGTTGAAGACATAAAAAAGCTTAATAAGGAATTATATTCCCGCGGTTTGAGAAAAGGCGAGCGACTGCTTATTCCCGCCAGTACCAATACTACTTCAAACAATAACGGCAACACAATTCCCGGCACCCAAAAATATACGGTAAAGGCAAAGGAAACCAAGTTTGGGATTGCAAGAAAATTTGGAATTTCTATTGCAGAATTGGATGATTTAAATCCAGATTTGGATGAACTGAAAGTTGGCGCAACGCTTATTGTTCCCGATAAAACAGTAATTGAAAACGCCGAAATCGACAACGAGAATTATCAGTATTATGAAGTGAAACCAAAAGAAGGTTTTTTTCGGCTGAAGGCAAAATTCGGTCTTTCCGAGGAAGAAATTATTGCTTTGAATCCGTATGCGAAAGATGGTTTGAAAGAAGGAATGATTTTAAAATTACCGAAAGAGGAAACTTCAATTTCTCGAGAGGACATTTCAACAGTCAACCTTGAAAATAGCATTGAAAACAAAAGAATGAAAAACGTGGCGCTACTGCTCCCGTTCCGCTTGATGCGCAGCGCGAACGACAGTACTAGCAATGACGAGGATATGCTGAAAAGGGACCCCACCCTTCGCGTGGCACTGGATTTTTACAGTGGCGCATTAATGGCAGCCGAATTTGCAAAGGATAAGGGAATTTCCGTAACCTTGAATGTTTTCGATACCGAAAATAGTGAAAGCAAAGTGGCATCAATAGTGTCTAAAAGTGATTTCAAAAATGTTGATGCTGTAATTGGTCCTCTTCTTCAAAAAAATGTAGAAAAAGCTTCCGAGCTGTTAAAGAATGAAAAGATCCCGGTTTTTTCCCCGTTGAGCAATCGGGAAATGGCAATGAACGAAAATCTTTTTCAATCCATTCCCACCGATGCCGTACTTCAAAAAACGATGATACGCTATTTAAAAGAAAACAGTGCGGGAAAAAATATTATAATAATTGCAGATTCAAAAAGAGCCAAACAACGCGAAATGATCCAAACTGCCATTCCTTCCGCGAAAACCGTTTCGCCAAGAGGCAGCGGATATGTGCAGGCCAGCGACGTAACATCTGTGGCTACGGAAGGCATGGAAAACTGGATAGTATTGGAATCGCAAAACCCTGTTTTAATAAGCAGTGCAATAAATGTGCTATCAAACATGTCCAACAGTTTCAGAGTTCGACTGTTTACCTTAAACAAAAATGAGGCATACGAATGGCACGAGGTGTCCAGCACCAGACTGGCAAAATTGAACTTTACCTTTCCATCCGTAAACAGAAATATTGCTGAAGATGAGCGTGCGCCATTTTTAATAAGCTATAAAAACAAATACGGAATTTTACCCAACAGATATGCAATTCGCGGATTTGATGTTACCTATGATGTGTTGTTGCGTTTAGCTTCGGAAAAGAATATTTACGATGCGATATTGCCAGAAAGCGAAACTGTTTATATTGAGAACAAATTCCGATATGAAAAGTCGAACACTACTGGTTACTGTAATGAAGCGGCCTACATTTTAAAATATAATAAAGAACTTAAATTTGAAGAAGTAGAATGAGCACCGCAAAAGTAACCTACCTAGGCAACCTTCGAACCGAAAATGAGCACCTTCAGTCCGGCAATAAGTTTATAACTGACGCCCCCTTGGACAATAACGGCAAAGGTGAAGCTTTCTCACCAACCGACACTGTGGCCACCGGTCTTGCCAATTGCATGCTCACCGTGATGGGAATAAAGGCCCGCGAAATGAAAGTAACCATGGACGGCACTACTGCAAACGTAACCAAAACAATGGCAGCGGACCCCCGACGTATATCTAAGATTGAAATAACTCTAAATTTTCCCGAAGGAATTGATAACAAGGCCAGAAAAATTCTGGAAAATACCGGCCGCACCTGCCCTGTTCTTTACAGTCTCCATCCGGATATTGAAAAGAAAATTGTGTTTTATTGGGGATAGTGTTTTTTTTCACAACGTTTTCAGCCATTCATTTTAAGCCGAAAAAAAAGGTATTGTTTTTGATTCGCAATAAATATGAAAATATTATTGGCCCTTCTTTTTATACTTATCGGCAGCCCGCAAATCAATTCAGAAAAAATTGTCTGGAACGAAAACATACAACTTAGTTGGGAAGATTTCCGCGGAAAACCCATACGTAGCGGCAATTTTGCTGCGGTAACCAGTTCTGGCATTAGCTTTAGATATTCCTATTCCATTAAAAATGAAAAGATAGACGTAAAATATTCCGTTGAAAGTTTTTTCACTCCTGAAAATTCGTGGTACGTCCCGGAGCGAGTAACACCGCATATTCTAAAACACGAACAAGCCCATTTTGATATAACAGAGTTGCACGCACGAATGCTTCGGAAAAATTTGGATGGAAAAAAATTTTCCAAAAGAGTAAAATCCGAAATAGAAAGTATCTATCAGCAAGTGGAACAGAAACGTCGCGCAATGCAGAATAAATTCGATACAGAATCCGATCATTCCAGGAATATAGAGAAAGAAGCTTCATGGCAAAAATTTATAGCACAGCAACTGGCCTATTATGAATCTTGGAAATAACCCAGACCCCAATCATTTGGTGGAATTGGCAAATTATAAAATGCCTTTCGGAAAATATGAAGGGTATTATTTGGCAAATATTCCCGAATATTATTTTGTATGGTTCAAACAAAAAGGATTTCCCGAAGGAAAATTGGGCCGGATGATGCAGGAAATGTATGAACTGAAATTGAACGGATTGGAAGGTTTGGTTCAAAAACTTATAAAAAAGTAACTCGCAGAGGCCTTTGTCTACCTAAATTTATGGAATTATTGATTTAACAATCATTAAATGCGGAAACTCCTAAGCTACTTTTGGCCCATTACAAAACGTTTTTCCTCGGAAATCAATGGCATTTTGGAAGTAACCTATAACAATGGAAAGAAAGTGTTGGATTCCACAAATGCGAATTATTCCTATGGATCCCTTCAAAAAATTTTGGAATTCGGAATATCAAAAGTAGATATGCAACAATTAGAAAATGTCCTAATTCTCGGTATGGGCGGCGGAAGCGTGATTCATTCCTTAAGAAAGATGGGATTCTCTAAACACATTCTTGCAGTAGAAATTGATCCTGAAATAATCAAACTCGCAAAAAGTGAATTCAATATTGAAGAAGCGAGTAACTTAAAAATAGTTCAGCAAGACGCTTCAAAATATGTTGAAGGTTGTAGTGACACGTTCCAGCTCATCATCATCGATATTTTCATCGATCTAACTGTACCCACAAAATTTTATGAAAAAGAATTTTGTCAAAATGTTTCAAAAATTTTAGATAACGTAGGGGTTTTGATTTTTAATGTCGGTGTAAATCTTGATCCTAATTCCCAAGTTTTGGAAATGCTTCTTAGTCATTTTGGAATAAATTTTAAATTGCAGGCATATTCAAAAGTAAATGGCACCAATACATTGTTAATTGGAAAAAAGTACTCCCACTGATTTTCGTTTTAATAGAATTCAACTGTTAACAAATAACGTTTATCCTTTCTTCCTTTCCACAATAAAAATGTACCTTTGCATCCCGTATAGTTATTTCAGCAAAGGCACACATGGGCACTACAAAATACATCTTCGTTACGGGCGGGGTTTCATCATCTTTAGGAAAGGGAATTATAGCGGCATCATTGGCTAAGTTATTACAGGCCAGAGGATATCGTGTTACCATCCAAAAACTGGACCCTTATATAAATGTTGATCCCGGAACACTCAATCCTTATGAACACGGGGAATGTTATGTAACCGATGATGGCGCCGAAACCGATCTCGATTTGGGCCATTACGAACGTTTTTTAAACGTAAATACTTCTCAAGCAAATAATGTTACCACTGGCCGCATTTACCAAAGTGTAATTGAAAAGGAACGCCGCGGCGAATTTCTGGGAAAGACTGTACAGGTAATTCCCCACATTACCAACGAAATAAAAGAGAGGGTTCAATTGCTCGGCAATACTGGCGAATACGATATTATAATCACAGAAATTGGTGGTACCGTGGGCGATATTGAATCGCTTCCTTATATTGAAGCGGTACGCCAAATGAAATGGGAAATGGGCGATGACAGTGCCCTCGTTATCCATTTAACGCTAGTCCCCTATCTTTCCGCCGCCGGCGAATTGAAAACAAAACCCACACAGCACTCGGTAAAAACATTAATGGAAAGCGGAATTCGGGCAGATATTTTAGTCTGCAGAACAGAGCATGAACTTTCCAATGATTTACGAAGAAAGCTGGCACTTTTTTGCAATGTTAAGGAGGATGCGGTAATCCAATCCATTGATGCCTCCACTATTTATGACGTTCCCAATATGATGTTGGATGAAGGTTTGGATACCGTAACATTGGAAAAATTAAACTTAAAAAATTCCAAAAAACCAGATTTAAAACAGTGGAATAAGTTTCTGCAAAGGCATAAAAATCCGAAGGGCGAGGTTAAAATCGGGCTTATTGGAAAATATGTTGAACTACAGGATAGCTACAAATCCATTCTTGAGTCCTTCATTCACGCCGGTGCGGAAAATGAAGTGAAGGTAAAATTAGAGTTTATTCATTCGGAACACATAAATGCAAAAACCATAGGTAAAAAATTATCAAAACTTGACGGTATTTTAGTGGCTCCAGGTTTTGGAGAAAGAGGCATTGAAGGAAAAGTTGCAGCCGTAAAATACGCGCGCGTTAACAAACTGCCCTTCCTTGGAATCTGTTTGGGAATGCAGATGGCGGTTATTGAATTCGCCCGAAATGTGCTAAAACTGAAAGATGCCAATAGCACCGAAATGGATTCCCAGACAAAAAATCCTGTTATAAGTATTATGGAGGACCAAAAAAACATAACCGATATGGGCGGCACAATGCGTTTAGGTTCCTGGAAATGTGATTTGAAAAAAGGAAGCAAAGCAAGCAAAATATACAAAACCGAAACTATTGAGGAACGCCACCGTCACCGTTATGAATACAATAACAAATATCGGGAGCAGTTTGAAGAAGCCGGTCTACAATCCACCGGCGTAAACCCTAATACTGGCTTAGTGGAAATAATTGAAATTCCCGATCACCCGTGGTTTGTGGGGGTTCAATACCATCCGGAATACAAAAGCACGGTCGCAAATCCGCATCCCCTTTTCGTGGCGTTTGTAAAAGCTGTGCATGAACATTCCACTATAAATTAAATAGGACAATTTGACGCAATACCAAAAAAGGCGGGATTATTGCCCTGCCACCTAAAAATTAACTATCATTCCGAAATAATTTCGGAATATTTTAAAACGATCGCGGAGCAGGTCCACGACAAAATATGGAACAAAAAAAATTCGATTTTAACTCACTAATTGGCTTTTTATTAATTGGGGGAATCCTTATTTGGATGCTGTACCTCAACAAACCCACCGAGGAAGAACTTCAAGCTGAAAAAGCAAAAACAGAAGCAGCCGCCAATCAGGAAGCAAACGCCAACAAAAACCAAACCGACGTTACTTTAGCCCAAGCCACGACCGACACCTTAAATGGTGAAAAATTGAGAGATTCCCTGGCTTTTGAACAGTTAAAAAACAAACTAGGTTCCTTCGCATATTCAGGAACACTGCCTTCAGCAACGAGCGCCACGACGGTACTGGAAAATGATGTGCTGTATTTGGAAATAAGCAACAAAGGCGGATACATTACAGAAGCGCTCCTTAAAAATTTCACCAAATATGATTCCGTTCCCGTATACTTAATCAAGGATGGAACGGCTTCATTGAACCTGCAATTCAATTCTGAAAACAGAACTTTAAATACCCAAGAACTTTATTTCGAACCCACATTGAGCAAAAATGGAGAAGACAAAGTGCTTTCCATGAAGCTGAAAACTTCTGAAAATGGGTTTATTGAATACAGATACACGTTGCACCCAGGCGAATATATGATGGATTTTAGCATCAACAGCCAAGGGTTGGACGGGATTATCAATACCTCGCAACCCATGTATCTGGATTGGCAACTAAAGGGTTATCGCCACGCAAAAAGTATTTCATATGAAAATAGATATTCACGCTTAACATATGAATATGATGACGAAAAACATTCAAAACTCTCCCCCACGGGTGAGGATGACGAATTGGAAAAGGACGTAACGTGGATGAACTTTCGCCAGCATTTCTTCAGTTCCATGTTGCTCACGGACACGCCTTTTAAAGAAGTGAAACTTTCCTCGATAGATTTAGTGATTGATGAAGAAGTGGATACCACTTTTACAAAACAATACAGTGCCAAAATACTATTGGAACCAAAAAATGGTGCGCTGGCATATAATATGAATATGTATTACGGGCCATCCGATTATCAGATTTTTAAAAAGTACGACCGTAATCTAGACGAAGCCATGCCACTTGGATGGGGAATATTCGGGGTTATAAATAAATACATCATAATTCCAGTTTTCAGTTTCTTAACGGATTTTTTACCGGCGGGTATCGCCATCATTGTTTTAACCATTCTTATCAAACTTTTGCTTTCCCCGGTACAGTACAAACAGTATTTAGCGCAGGCAAAAATGAAGGTGTTGAAACCGGAGATGGATGAAATACGCGAAAAGTACAAGGACAACAAACTGAAAATACAACAGGAAACAATGAAATTGCAAACCTCCGCCGGCGCAAGTCCGCTGAAAGGGTGTTTGCCAGCTTTGCTGCAAATTCCTGTTTTTTACGCCCTCTTTACTTTCTTCCCTTCCGCGTTCGATTTGCGGCAGAAAAGTTTTCTTTGGGCAGACGATCTTTCAAGTTACGATACCATTGCAGAATTGCCGTTCCACATTCCATTTTATGGAGACCACGTGAGTTTATTCCCCATTCTTGCATCCATCGCAATTTTTGTTTATATGATGATGACTATGGGCGCAAATATGCAACAACAGCAACAGCCGGGAATGCCAAACATGAAATTCCTAATGTATCTTTCGCCATTGTTTATGTTGGTTTTCTTCAACAACTATGCGAGTGGACTCTCACTTTATTATTTTGTTTCAAATTTGATTACAATCGGAATTATGCTCGTAATAAAGAATTTCATTATTGACGAAGAAAAAATTCACGCCAAAATTCAGGTGAAAAAAGCGCAACCAAAGAAACAGAATAAGTTCCAGCGCAAAATGGCAGAAATGATGGAGCAGGCAGAGCAGCAAAAAAGAGCCGGAAAGCGCTAGTATTTTCAGTAACAAAAAAAACCCGAAAATAGAATATCACTTTCTGCGTTTGCTGTTTAAGATATTAAATGAAAAAATGAAAAAAATTGCTTTTCTTTTTCTCTGCGGAATTTTTTGCAGCACCTTTTCAGTTTTTTCCCAAAGTGAAATAAACCAATTTGACGCTCAGGGCAAGCGGCACGGCATTTGGAAAAAAACCTTTGAAGGTACTGACCAACTGCGCTACGAGGGAACATTTGACCATGGAGCGGAAGTGGGCGAATTCAAATTTTATTGTGAAGATTGCAAGAACCAACCGATGGTGGTCAAAAATTTTATAGGTAATGACAAGATTGCCGAGGTAAAATATTTCACCATTAAGGGAAAACTTGTAAGTGAAGGAAAAATGAAGGATAAAGACCGTATTGGTGAATGGCTCTATTATCACGAAAAGTCTAAAAACATAATGACGCGCGAAAATTATTCGAACGGCAAATTGGACGGAAAAAAAATAACCTACTATCCCAACGGGAAAATTACTGAAGAAACAACTTATAAAAATGGAATTCGGGAAGGAGTGGACAATTATTACTCTCCGGAAGGGGTTTTGCTGAAAAAACTTATTTATAAAGAAGACCAATTACAGGGTCCTGCATTTTATTATGATGCCTATGGCAATGTGGTTATAGAAGGTTTTTATAAAGACGGCAAAAAACATGGCTTGTGGAAATATTTCAAAAACGGGAATGTGGTTCTAGAAGAAACATATCCGAAAAAGTCTGCGGAATAGAAATTTCTCGTGAAAAATTTGGCAATAAATAAATCAGATCGCCAAACTTGTAGATTGATTCCTGAAATTTGGCATTTGGTTTTTGCCCTTTCTAACCCCTATCTTTGCACTTTCTTACAATATTATGAAAAAACGAGTAGTTGTCGGACTTAGCGGAGGAGTGGATTCCAGCGTTGCAGCCTATCTTTTACAAAAACAGGGCTATGATGTGGTTGGACTATTTATGAAAAACTGGCATGATGATTCCGTAACTATTTCTGATGAATGTCCGTGGTTGGAAGATAGCAATGATGCAATGCTTGTAGCCGAAAAACTCGGCATTCCCTTTCAAACAGTAGATTTAAGCGAAGAATATAAGGCGCGAATTGTGGATTATATGTTCCGCGAATATCAAATGGGCCGCACACCAAACCCCGATGTTCTCTGCAACAGAGAAATAAAATTTGATGTTTTTATGAAAATTGCCCTAAACTTGGGTGCCGATTTTGTGGCAACGGGGCACTATTGCAGAAAAGGAACAATTGAGAGGAATGGCAAGCAAATTTATCAATTGCTCGCGGGCAAGGATCCAAACAAGGACCAATCTTATTTTCTGTGCCAACTTTCGCAGGAACAGCTTTCGAAAACCCTTTTTCCTATAGGCGAAATGTTGAAATCTGAAGTTAGGCAAATAGCTTCAGAACAGAATCTAATCACGGCCGAAAAACGCGATTCCCAGGGTTTATGCTTTATCGGAAAAGTGCGGCTGCCGGAGTTTCTTCAACAGAAATTGGCACCCAAAACCGGTGCAATTGTTGAAGTTCCGACAAGTTTCCCGCAATATAAATTGCAGGCCCCAAATTTCATTTCCGAAGAAGATGAACTCAGATATCTTTCTACAAAATATGAATATTCACAAACCGATGGTAAACAAGTGGGCACTCACCACGGCGCGCATTATTACACAAAAGGCCAACGCAAAGGCCTGGCTGTGGGCGGAACAAAGGAACCACTTTTTGTGATTGACACTAATGTGGATGAAAACATAATTTACACCGGCCAAGGCAAGGACCATCCCGGTCTTTACCGCCGCGGTCTTTTCGTAAAAAAAGAAGAGATACATTGGATTCGTGAAGATTTAACGCTGGACGAAGACGGAAAAATGGAGGTAAATGCACGAATTAGATATAGGCAGCCATTAGAAAAAGCAACATTGCACCGCACATTTTCCGGACTTTATGTTATATTTGACAACCCACAATCCGCCATTACCGAAGGCCAGTTCGTTGCTTGGTATAAGGGTGCTGAATTATTTGGAAGTGGGGTAATCTCTTAAAATTAGAATAATTGATGAAATGTCCATCACTTTTTTTAGACCAATGAGATTGAAAATGGCTTTCAAGTTTCCATTAAAAACTAAATATTTAACTACAGATGAAAAAATTACTATTACTTCTTGTTTTTGTATCAACCTTTAGCTACGCGCAAACCGAAGATGCACTCGTGTTTTTGGAAGCAAAAGACCCCGCAGTTGTTTCGGCGGCCTTGGCAGCTCCCATTACCATTTTGACCCAAGCTGCAATCGACAGAAAAAATACCCAGGGAATTGCAATTGATGACCGCGACGTACCATTGAATGAAATCCAAAAAGCTGCCATTGAAGCCGCCACTGGAATTACGGTGCTGGCCAAATCAAAATGGTTGAACGCTGTTTACGTTCGCGGAACTGAAAATAACATAAACAACTTGTTGAACCTACCTTTCGTAACAGACATTGAGTTTGCTGACAAAAGCCTTAACAGACCCACAGCAGGAAGACAATTTACCAAAGATAAATTTGAAATTGAAAATCAACCCCGCCCCGTTTATAATTATGGGAGTGCCACAAACCAGACGCAAATGATCAATGTGGACTACCTTCACGAAAATGATTACATAGGCCAAGATATTGTTGTTGCCTTTATGGATAATGGTTATCCCGGAGTGTTGACTAATCCTGCTTATGCAACTCTAAGAAATGAGGGCAGACTTTTAGGATATTATGATTTTGTGGATAGGTCTGAAAATCCCAATGGCACCGGAAATCACGGTTCAGCAACCTTCAGTGATGCCGCAGGGTTTTTGAACGGACAATTTGTTGGGACGGCACCGGGCGCATCCTATTATCTATATATCACGGAAGATGGGAACAGCGAATCCCCAGCCGAGGAAGCGTATTGGGTGGAAGCTTTGGAACGCGCCGATAGTTTGGGAGTATACGTTACCAACACCTCATTAGGCTACCAAGCTTTTGACAATCCAGGCTTTGACCATAGTTATGCTGATTTGGACGGACTAACAACCATTGCCGCCCGAGGGGCAAACGCAGGTTTTGATAAAGGTATGATCAACGTTACCTCTGCCGGAAACCAAGGAAATGATTTTGGAAAAGTGGCGACCCCGGCTGATGCTCCGGGTTCTTTTACCATTGGAGCTGTAGATGCTAATGAAAATTATGTAAATTTTAGCTCTCGCGGTCCAAATGCTTCCGGAGTAATTAAACCGGACGTGATGGCCAAAGGTTTGGATGCAGCCATTGTGAGCCAGAACGGGAACGTTACTACCGCAAGTGGCACCTCTTTCAGTTCACCAATAACAGCTGGTGCCGTAGCTTCCCTTTGGAGCGCGGTTCCCACATTGAAAAATGATGTTGTTATGCAAGCCATTCGCGAATCTGCGGATAGATATAACAGCCCAACAGATCAATATGGATATGGAATTCCCGACTTCGGAACCGCATTAAATTCGCTTTTAACCATAGGTGTTGAAGAACAATTGCTTGATTCCCATTTTGCGCTATATCCGAATCCTGTTACCACCGAGATAAATATTTCTTTTCCTAAAAATGCTGAAAACGCAGAATTTATGCTCTTCAACATTTTAGGTGAAAGACTTCTACAAAAAAACATTTCTGCAATGAAAAATCGTATTGATGTGTCAGGACTTGCCTCTGGAATGTACATTGCTTCAATTACTTCAAACAATAAAACCACCAGTTATAAAATTATTAAAGAATAGTGAAAAACCGGATTACCGAACTTTTTAATATTCAATACCCAATAATTCAGGCTGGAATGATATGGAACAGCGGATGGCGACTTGCCTCCGCTGTTTCCAATTCTGGGGGTTTGGGACTTTTGGGGGCAGGCTCTATGTATCCTGAAATTCTTCGCGAGCATATTTTAAAGTGTAAAAACGCAACAGATAAACCTTTCGGTGTAAATGTGCCGATGCTTTATCCCGAAATTGACAAATTAATAAATATCACTATTGAAGAAGGGGTTAAAATTGTTTTCACCTCGGCCGGAAATCCAAAAACCTATACTTCCCTGCTTAAGGAAAACGGAATAACTGTTGTTCATGTGGTTAGCAGTGTGAAATTTGCCCTCAAGGCGCAAGAGGCTGGGGTTGATGCCGTAGTTGCGGAAGGTTTTGAAGCCGGTGGCCATAACGGTCGGGAAGAAACCACTACTTTCACGCTGATTCCCATGGTAAAAGAGCAACTCGACATTCCTTTAATTGCCGCTGGCGGAATTGCTACCGGTCGCGGGATGTTGGCCGCTATGGTTTTGGGCGCAGACGGCGTGCAGGTTGGCAGTCGTTTTGTTGCTTCAAATGAATCCTCCTCACACCACGCTTTTAAGCAAATGGTAGTGGAAGCGAAGGAAGGTGACACACATCTAACTTTGAAGGAACTTGCTCCGGTAAGAATGCTCAAAAATAAATTTTTTGAAAGCGTTGTGCAGCTATATTCCACCAATCCATCAAAGGACGATTTAATAAAACATTTGGGTCGCGCCCGTGCAAAACGTGGCATGTTTGAAGGTGATTTGGAAGAAGGAGAGTTGGAAATTGGTCAAATTGCAGGGTTGATAAACGATATTAAACCCGCCGCTGAAATAGTAAAGGATTTGGTGGAAGAATTTGAAAATGCCAAAAAAGAAGCAGTAAAATTTTAAATTAAGCCAAGGATTATTGGCCATAAAAAAACCCTTCCATTTACGGAAGGGTTTTCTGTTTTAACAAAAAAAGAAACTACTCTTTAATCAGTCTTTTGGTTATTTCTCCATTTTCACTTTGGATAATAACCAAATAGGTTGCCGCAGCCATTTCAAAAATATTTATCGCTTTTTCCATTCCCATATTTCTTAAATCTACCGATTTCACCATTCTACCTCGAATATCGAAAATAGTAAGATTTTCAAGAGAAATGTTTGCGGGATTCCCGATTATAATGCTGTGTTTGGCAGGGTTGGGATACAATTGAATGCTTCCGATATTGGCATTGTGATTTCCCGCACCCAAAATTGACATAACCGTAAGTTCAAAAGTACAGGTAGAAACATTCCCATATTCATCTTCTGCATTTAGGGTAATCGTATGAACACCATCAGGCAGGGCGGTTCCAGCGGCTGGAGTTTGTGCAGTAAGTGTAACAGGATCGGTACAATTATCAATGGCTGTTGCTTCACCGTTTGCAAAATAATCCGGCACAATGTAGAACAAGTTGCCAGCTCCGGGATCAACAGTTTGGTCGGCAGGACAAGTAAGTTCTGGTGCTAAAAGATCTACAGTGGTTACTACAGCATTACAAGTAGAGAGATTGCCATTATTATCTTGACTGAAAACTTGAACCGTTACGGGTGTTCCAATGTCAGCGCAAGTGAATTCAGTAATATCTACGGCAATTGTAAATATTCCGCAGGCATCTTCATTAGAAATTATTACATCACTCGGATCAAGGGTTGCGGTTCCGTCTGTACCAATTTCAATTGTGAAATCTTGGCAAACAAGCATGGGAGAGGTGTTATCTTCCACCGTTACTATTGCGGTACAAGTACTAACATTTCCATTTACATCTGTTATGGTTAGCACTACGGTATTATCACCTATGTTTGAACAATCAAAAGTATTAATATCCAGGCTATAGGTATCTATTCCACAGGCATCGGTGCTTCCACCGTCAACTTCTGCTCCTGTAATGGTTACAGTACCAGTTACCGGATCCAATTCAACTGTAATATTTTGGCACACTGCTACTGGAGCCGTAATATCCACCACAGTAACAATTGCTGTACAGGTGTTTGAATTTCCGTGTATATCGGTAACCGTAAGCACTACAGGATTGTCACCCACATCGCTACAGCCAAATGTGGTCGGACTTACTGAAACGCTGGCAATGCCACAATTATCAGTTGAACCTCCGTCCACATCCGCAGCGGTAATTGAAGCATTTCCTGAAGCATCCAATTGAATGGTGATGTTTTGGCAAATCATGGTTGGCGCCTCATTATCTTCAACCGTTATGGTGAAGCTACATACCGCTGTATTTCCGCTTCCGTCAGTTGCGGTAAATTCTACGTTGTTCACTCCTACCGGAAAAGCTGTTCCACTTGGCAGACCTCCTGTTTGTATGGCATTCGCATTACAATTATCCAATACAAATGGCATGGGAAAAGTTACCACCGCACTACATATTCCCGCATCGGTATTAACAATTATGTCCGCAGGGCAAGCTATTGTTGGCGGAAGGTCGTCTTCTACAGTAACCACAGCCACGCAAGAGCTTGTATTTCCGTTCACATCAGTTACCGTCAAGGTAATGTTGTTTGGACCGATTTCTGCACAGGTGAAATCTGACATGTCAATTACCACAGTATCAATTCCACAGGCGTCTGTACTACCTCCATCAATATCAGCAGCAGTAATAGAAACGTTTCCAGTTGCATCCAATTGTACGGTGATGTCTTGGCAAACGGCCGTCGGAGCTATGTTATCTTCCACTGTTACTATTGCTGTACATGTGCTGAAATTTCCATTAGCATCGGTTACCGTAAGTAATACGTTATTGGTCCCCACATTAGCGCAAGTGAAATTGCTGTTGTCAATGGTTATTGTATCAATTGAACAATTATCCGTACTTCCGCCATCAATATCGTCTGCCGCTATTGTAGCAATACCATTGACATCTAATTGTACGGTAATATTTTGGCACACAGCCGCCGGAACTTCTAAATCATTAATGATCACATCAAACGAACATGTTTGAACGGGGTTTATACCATCGCTATATTCAAAAGTATTTGTGGTTGTACCCACGGGAAAGATACTTCCGCTCGTCAAGCCTGCTGTTTGGGTGATACTCCCGCTTCCACCGCCACATCCCGAAGGCATATCTACTGTATAAATTACGATGGCCCCACAGATTCCCACATCGTTGTTTTGGGTAATATCTCCCGGACAAACAAATGGACCACCGCCACCACCGCCAATAACATTGACCGTCGCTAAACATGTGGAAGTTGCACCGTTATCATTGGTAACCTCAACCGGAACGGTGATAATGCCAATATCTGCACAGGTAAAATTAACTGTTGCCGCCAAAGGATTTCCCGCAAGTACTGTATAACTACCGCAGGGAACGGTGACACTATACAACAAATCCTCGGCACTTACAGTTGCGTTTCCAGTTCCATCAAGAGTAACATTAAGAATTGGGGAAGAAAGCTCATAATCAAAATCAATTCCCCAGCTATTGATTGTTCCAGTATCGGTAGAGACATTGTCAGAAACAATAAGCTCCCAAATTCCCAAGGTACTTTCGCCATCAAATATTGATAGTGGATTGTTGGGAGTGAACGAGCCATTTATAGTAGGTACGGAAGGGGCACATTCATTTTCCACGGCTGAAACCGCCTCATCATCCAGAGAAGCAACAATATTGTCTCCGCCACAACCAAATCCAGTTGTGGTCCGACCCGGTCTGTCGACAATTATCGCCGTTGTACCCGCAGGAGATTTTATAGTTACGATTACATCACCCACAAAGGTGTGGGATATATTTAAATTTACATCCAAATCGGTAATGGAAAAATTATCCGTAACATTCATCGTGACAGTTACTCCTGCAGGATTATTATCAGGGATAGCTGTTCCAGGATTACTTGATTGTGAACCCGTCATTGGTATATTTCCAGATCCCATACATACAATATCTGGTGGGTCGTTGGTGACGTTTATGGTATCGGTTAAAGTTGTTGGCAAACCAGTACAGGCATCATTAACCGTATAGGAAATTATAACATTCCCAGGCCCGCCAACACTTGGGTCAAAAGTAAAAGTTGTGCCATTGCCATCATCAGTTACTCCTGGTCCGCCGTAAACCCCGCCTATAGGACTTCCACCGAAAAGGCCGGTCTGTATTCCATCTGAAAGGCATACTTCGTCAATAACATCCAAGCTTGAGAATAAGGGAGGTAAATCAAATGCTTCAGTACCGTCTGATCTGCTTCCGGAGCTTCCCTGTATAGCGCTAAAACCTAGACCGCGTCTGGCAAAGGCTTCCCAAATAGCACATTGATAAGCACCTCCAAATAAGGCTTGATCAGCAGCCAGGATTGCGTTTCTTCCATCTACAAATCCGGGACTGCAGGGCTGAAGTTTCATCCCTTCGGTTACAAGGGCCAGTGAAATATTATTTCCTCCCGTACCGTTATAAATATCGCTGTTGAAGGGAACTATACTCATAATTTCCCACGTCATTTCCCATAACATTGTAGCCCATACTTCTCCAACACCGTGGGGGACTGCAGCAGTTTTGATATCATCATAAGTATGTGGATTTATTGCAAAAAGTGTACTATATGGATAAACCCTTATACCTGGACCTCCGGGACCTTCACCTAATAACCAAGTGCCGACTCCTCTTGAATCTGGACCACTATCTCCTGAATCCATAGTTAGCATCAGTCCGTAGAAATCACTCCAGCCCTCTCCCATTTGTTCGGCATTTTGCAAACAAGAGGCGGCCGCTGGACCTCCGGTTAATCGGTTGGAAATGCCGTGGCCATATTCGTGCAGAATTACCATATTGTCCAAGTCGCCGTCCCGGGTATTGCACACGTACATCTGCATTCGTGGTCGGGATCCATCTGGCGGGGTTCCAAAATTCGCATTACAGGTTCCAGATCCGTCTTGGGCTTCTGCATTCACCGGATCATTGCCAGCACCGCCGTTTCCATAATTGTTCTGTTGAAAGTTTCCGCTCGCTTCATCAAACCCATATAAATAGGTAACATCATGAATTATATTAGTCCAGTAAAAAAGATTGGTAATCGCAGCGTTTTCAGATTGATCGCCCACACTGTAAGTCGTGTTCAATGGAAAATCAAAAATTAAGTTTCCTCCGGGGCTTGGCGCATATTTTCCATCCGGATTGTTGTTTGCATTATCATCATCATACGCATCCGTATTGTTCCCACGTGTGTTCGTGTATTCAGCTCCATCAATTCCATTAATATCGTGCCATCCAAAAGGAGATGCGGTTAAGTTTTCTGGATTTGAAACTAACGTACGCACACCATAATTGGGATTTTCAATTGGCATTGCAAAAACGCGATAGCTGGCAGGTGGTGGTGGTGCAACATCGGTCGTTAATGCCGAATTTACTTCAATTGGAGCCTCCATAGGCCCAACAAATGGAGTTGCCGCTAATGGCGCATGCTCATGTTTATCGTGTTCCCCCAATATATTGCAGGAAACAGTCCAATTGTCCTTATCAATAATTTTTCCTGAAGTCGCGTCCACTCGAAAATTCCACCAGTTTGATGAATTTTTTTCGGCAATGGAAAGTTCCCAAACCAGCTGTGTTCCAATTCCTTTTCTATAATAATACATTAGCTTTACCGGAATATGTTCCGAAGAAATTTCCGCTCCATTGAAAACGGAAGCCTTATTTTTTCCGCCAATATTTTGTATTTCCTGTAGATTTCTAATTCGGTAACCCATTTGGCCAGCTACTGATATTATGGCCTCCTTTGCAGAAATACCTTGGGAACTATTTTTAATCGTTGCTCTAACATCATTTAGAAATTTGTTGTGCGAAGCCAACACGTTTTCACTTTTATCAAAATGGACACTGGATTCAGTTCCAAAAACCTCCAACCCATCAATGGCCTGCCTCATATATACGTGGCGAATTCCACTGGGTTTGCTTACATGTTTTTGGGTAATTACATAAGTATTCGATTTTTGTTTTAGGAGAGTTGCCAGGGAAATTGAAGAAGGTGCGGCGGCGAGTTTTTGTTGGCTCTCCTTTTCCTTTTCAGGATTTTTTTCTTGTGCCATAAAATGGATGGTTACCATAAACAGCAGGAACATGAGTAGGGTTGATTTTTTCATTGTGAAAATGGTTTTAGTTAGTTTAGATAAATGTATGATAAAATCGTAATAATCAGCGATTTGTCATCATTTTTTTCAAAACCCTTCACAAAAAATATGGCGCAAAAAAAAAGCCCCCGTCTCCGGAAGCTTTGTCTTAAAAAAATTGTGAGTATTAAAGTACTTTTACGTTAACCGCGTTCAATCCTTTTTTTCCTTCTTGAAGATCAAATTCTACTTCGTCACCTTCGCGAACTTCGTCGATTAGGCCTGTAACGTGTACAAAATGTTCTTTGTTGGTTCCTTCTTCAGTTATAAAACCAAATCCTTTGGTGTCGTTGAAGAATTTTACTGTTCCTTTGTTCATTGTATTAAATTAAAAATTTATAATAAGAGGCAAAGATAAAATTATTATTGACAAATACACTTTTTAAGATTATTTATTTTAAAAACCTAAAACATTACGCTTTTTGAAACAAATTAACATTTTTTCCTTCGTTCTATAGATTAGCGATTGCCCAAACTATTATAATTCTAGGATAATCTGGTTTTTTAGAATATCCTCGAACGTTTCACGCTTCCGAATTAAATGGGCCTTTCCCTTATACCATAACACTTCTGCAGGTCTGTATCTTGAATTATAGTTGCTGGACATTGTAAAACAATAGGCTCCAGCATTGTGGAAGGAAAGAATATCCTCTTCGTGTACTTCGGGAATTCGGCGGTTGTTGGCAAACGTATCTGTTTCGCATATATAGCCAGTTACCGTATAGAATCGATCCCTTCCGTGCGGGCGCGAAATATTCTTAATTTCGTGCTGTGACCCATAAAGCATGGGTCGGATTAGGTGGTTAAAGCCACTGTCCACCTGTGCAAAAACGGTAGAAGTTGTTTGTTTAATTACATTTACCTTCACCAAAAACTGACCCGCCTCGCTGACCAAAAATTTGCCTGGCTCAAAGGCTAGGGTTAATTTCTTTCCATATTTTTTACAGAAATCATTGAAGCGCTTGCTCAATTTTTTGCCCAATTCCTCTACATTGGTTTCAACATCGCCTTCTTTGTACGGCACTTTAAAACCACTTCCGAAATCAATAAATTCAAGATTATCAAAATTTTCCGCAGCATTGAAAAGTATTTCCGAAGCATACAGAAAAACGTCGATATCCAGAATATCACTTCCGGTATGCATGTGGATTCCGTTTATGTTCATACCCGTATTTTCGACAATCCTTTTTAGCAAAGGCATTTGGTGTATTGAAATTCCAAACTTACTATCAATATGCCCCACAGATATATTCGTATTTCCGCCAGCCATTACGTGCGGATTAATACGTATGCAAACGGGCGTTTCAGGATGCTTGGTTCCAAACTGTTCCAAAATGGAAAGATTGTCAATATTGATCTGAACCCCAAGTTTGGCAGCCCTTTCTATTTCCTCTAAGGAAATTCCGTTCGGTGTGTAGATAATATCCTGGGGCTTGGCGCCCGCTTCCAGACCCAGCATTACTTCCTGTATTGAAACTGTGTCCAAACCACTGCCCATATTAATGAGCAACTTTAGCACCGAAATATTTGAAAGTGCTTTAACCGCATAATTTATCCTTAAACTGTCAACCTTATCAAAAGCACCAGTCAATCGTTTATATTGCTTTTCAATTTTAGCGGCATCATAAACATAAACAGGGCTTCCGAATTCTTGGGCTATCGCCAAAAGGTCTTGATTTTTCATCGTCTTAAGAATAAATTTTTAAAAATTAAGGCGCAAAAATAAGCATGTAGCGCCAATTACTTCACTAATAATTACTTAATTTTAAATTTTCGGGAATTTCGAAAAACCTTCCAAAGCAATGCTATAAAAAACATTAGTGCATTCCTGCAACATTTGTTATTTTTGCTTACCATAAACAAGCCTACCCGCCAAATCGGGAGGGTACAAAACCGCAACTATGAATTTACACGAATATCAGGGAAAAGAGATTTTAAATAGTTTTGGCGTTGAAATACAGCGCGGAATCGTGGCCACAACCCCAAAAGAAGCAGTGGAAGCCGCTAAAAAACTTACCGAAGAAACCGGTACCGGCTGGCACGTAATTAAAGCACAAGTTCACGCAGGAGGCCGCGGAAAAGGTGGCGGTGTAAAGCTTGCAAAAAATATAAAGGAAGTTGAGGACATTTCCTCAAATATTATAGGAATGGACCTTGTTACGCCACAGACTTCTGCCGAGGGCAAGAGAGTTCATCAGGTTTTGGTTGCTGAAGATGTATATTATCCTGGCGATAGCGAGCCTGAGGAGTATTATATTAGCGTACTCCTAAACCGTTCAACCGGAAGAAACATGATTATGTATTCCACCGAAGGAGGGATGGACATTGAAACCGTTGCCGAGGAAACCCCACATTTAATTTTCACTGAAGAAATTGATCCCGCCGTGGGCCTTTTGGGCTTTCAGGCGAGAAGGGTTGCGTTTAATCTTGGCTTAAGCGGAAAGGCCTTTAAGGAAATGACCAAATTTATTACCGCACTTTATAAGGCTTACAATGAATCTGATGCTTCCCTTTTCGAGATAAATCCTGTTTTAAAAACCAGCGACGATAAAATTATAGCTGTTGATGCTAAAGTAAGTATTGACGACAATTCCCTTTTCCGCCATAGCAACTATGAGCAAATGCGTGACAAACGCGAAGAAAATCCCGTAGAGGTTGAAGCAAAGGAAAAAGGTCTTAATTATGTGGACTTAGACGGCAACGTTGGCTGTATGGTAAACGGGGCCGGGCTGGCAATGGCAACAATGGACCTTATTAAACAAGCTGGCGGGGAGCCTGCAAATTTCCTTGACGTAGGTGGAACAGCAGATGCAGAGCGTGTAGAGGCAGCTTTTAAATTGATTTTGAAAGATCCAAGTGTAAAGGCAATCCTGATCAATATTTTTGGAGGTATCGTTCGGTGCGATCGTGTAGCTCAAGGGGTTATTGATGCTTACAAAAACATGGGTACTATTCATGTGCCTATCATTGTTCGATTGCAAGGAACTAACGCCGATATTGCCAAAAAATTAATTGACGACAGTGGTTTGGACGTGCAAAGTGCCATAGAATTCCAAGAAGCCGCAGACAAGGTAAAGGCAGTTCTTTCGTAAAATTTTTTAATATATGCCAAGGCCCTTGGTGAATGTCAAGGGCCTTTTTTATTTAAAAGAATGTTATGGGAAAAAATCCTAAAACGTTATTAAGTGATTTAATTAGTATGGTAATGGCCGATGGAAAAATTAAAAATTCCGAGATAGCCTTCATAAAAAAATTGGCCAGCCGGACCAACATTTCTGAAAGGGAACTTGTTGATTTGTTCGAAAACCCACAAACCTCTCGTCCTGTCTTTAGTGAGGTGGAACGAATCACGCATTTCTATAAATTGATTTTGATGATGAAAATAGACAATGAAACCCATCATTCTGAAATAGTGGCGTTGAAGAATTTTGGTCTGAAAATGGGAATTCGCCCCGTAGTTGCAGATCAAATTATGCTGAAAATGGATGCTTCCGAAGAAAAATTGGTTTCTGCCGAAGAACTTCTGAATATTTTTAAAATTTATTACAATTAACCGGCTAAGCCCTTAATTGCCTCAATATCCTTTTGGGATTCAAATGAATTTTTAGCTTGTTCCAAAAGTGTTCTTATTTCGTCCTTGATTATTCCGTGGTAATAAGCTTCAGCTGCGGGCTGTTTTTGAAGATAATTTAGCATCCATAACAATTTCTGAACAATCACCGGGTCGTTTTTGCAATAGGTGCGTAAGGACGCCATCACGTTATACATCAACTCCTCGAAACCTACAACGGCAATTTTAAAATAGATTTCCTTTTCACCAGAGCGTGAATTGGTTGACTTAATAATTCCATTGTCCAATTTTTGCATCCGCACTGCAAACAGATCAGTCAAATAATCGATGGCATTTATAGCCGTGCCTGGGTCATTTATTCCTGGCGACATTGCCTTTACGGCTATTTCAGTAATTTGTTTGAAAGCAAGAATATAATTATCCTCCACTAATTCGCCGCGCGAAAAACTAATATTGTCCACAATAGCATTTAGGATTCTTTCATCAAGTTCCTTTTCCGATTTGATAAAAACCGCATTTCTTAAAACAAATAGCCCTTTCGGAATAGTAATATAAATTCTAGTATTTACCTTTTCGCATATTTCAATAATATTATTTATGGAAATATTCTGGAAATAACCACTACGCCCGGCCTTATATTCATACCAGTTATCAGTCGTTGGAAATGACAGCTGCTTATTTTGTTCAGATTCGATCAAACGATTCAATCTCTTATGGGCATGGTCAAAAATGCCGTCCAAAATGTTGTTAATCTGTATACTTTGGGAAATGTTATGGATGAAATATATAAATGCCACCAAACAAAGAATAGTGAAAAAAGTTCCCAATAGTACCGATAGCCCTGGTAGCGTGTATTTTTCTTCACTGGGTTCAATTGAAAAAATCGTGAAAATGTTATAAAAAATGGTAGCCAAAAAAATACCCAATATAAACTGGTGGCGCTTATCACTAATCAATCCGGGAAGCAGTCGCGGCGAATAGTTGCTGGAAGCTTGGCTTAAAAGGAGCATTACCATGGAAAAACTAAAAACCATCAATGAAATTAAACCGGTTAAGCAAGCACTTAAAACGGTAAGGGCCGTGTCGCCATCTTCCACCATCAGTATTGGGAATACGTCCATTATATTTCGGGAGATGCCCTGTTGTTCCAAATAAATCATTAAAAGTGAAAACAGAAATCCCGACAAAGCGAGTAGCGTCGGGTAGAATGCAATTTTACTTTCAATGCTATGGAAGAAGTCGATAATTCGATTGAATATTTTGGACATAAGAAACCGTTCAATGTTTAATTTAAAAGTACACAATCCATTGAGAACTGATGTTGTTACGACAAAATGTCCGAGAAAAAGGAATTAAAAAGGTCATTCTGTCGTGAAATTTGCTTTGGAATTGTTGTTGCCATTAAGTAGGAAAATAATAGAAAAATATAACAATATTTAGATATGAAAACAGTTAATAGAAACAACATTTGGTTGCCGTCACTATTGGACAATCTCTTTTTGGACAGCAGATTGGATGGGCTTAAGAATTATGAAACATTTAGCATTCCAGCGGTAAATATCTTTGAAAATTTGCCGAATTTTGTAGTCGAGTTGGCAGTTCCGGGACTAAAGAAAGAAGACTTTGCCATTGAAGTTGAGGAAGATACTTTAAAGATCTCTTCAAAAAAGGTGGAAGAAAAGAAAGAGGAAAATAACGATTCCCGAATCAGAAGAAGGGAATTCAATTACGCAACTTTCGAACGCTCTTTTAAACTTCCGGAAAACATTAAAGCTGAAGATATTCAGGCCAATTACGAAAATGGAGTCCTACGGGTTACCCTTCCGAAAATGGAAGAAAAGAAAGCATTGAAGAAAATGGTTGAGATTTCATAATTGAAATTTAATTTGGTTAGTTAGTTGAAAATGACCGCGTGCTACTCAATCGGTACGCGGTTTTTTCATGGGGTTAACCCGGCCCTCTCCTTCGTCTTCCGGCAGTTTTATTTTGCTCCCGCTTTGCATTTCGCTCCTCTTGCCTCTTCTTTTCGGGCTTTATTGGTTCCACAGCTTTTTGTCGGCCATCTTTTTGATAAACCTGAGGCAGCCCGTCACTGTCCTTTACCGAATCCCGTAGCGTTTTCAATTCAATCGCAGTAAGATCGCGCCATTCGCCCACTGGCAAATCCCCCAATTTCAAATTCATTAAGCGTATTCGTTGCAAGGCCACCACTTCATAACCCAAATATTCGCACATTCGCCGAATTTGCCTATTTAATCCCTGCACTAAAATTATTCTAAATTCAAATCTGCTAATCCTCTCAACCTTACAACGCTTGGTTACCGTATCCAAAATAGGGATTCCCGAGCCCATTCTTTTTATAAATTCATCCGTAACGTGCCGGTCCACTTTTACAATGTATTCCTTTTCGTGCTTATTGCCCGCACGTAGAATTTTATTTACAATATCGCCCTCGTTCGTCAACAATAGCAAACCCTCACTCGGTTTATCCAATCTTCCCACGGGAAAAATGCGCTCGGGGTGGTTTATAAAATCAATTACGTTGTCATCAAAACGGGTATCGGTAGTACAGGTGATGCCCACGGGTTTGTTCAGCATTATGAAGACTTCGTTTGTATTTTCAGAAATTAGCTTCCCATCCACGCGCACCTCATCCCCCGGCATCACCCTATCGCCCAGCCCGCTTTTTTCGCCATTAATCGTTACACAACCTTTTTCAATTAAAGTGTCCGCCTCGCGGCGCGAACAGTAACCGCTGTCACTGATGGCTTTGTTCAATCGTACGGAATCTGGATGGTGCATTTTTGATTTTTTTTGTAAAGATACAGTTACGATTACGAATTCAAAAAGGTTAAAATTGATTTAAACATTCCTCGGGTGAAATCCAAAAATTGTAGTTTCAACCAAACAAAAAAATAATGGCACTTTTAGGTTCAATCATCAAAACGGCAATCGATCTTCGCGGCGCATTAGTTTCAGAAAAATCGCCCGTTGAAGCGCAACAGGAAGTATTAAAAAATTTATTGGAAAAGGCAAAAAATACAGCTTTCGGAAAGTATTACGGCTTTGCGAAAATCCTTGAAGCTGATGATATTGAAAAAGCTTTTTCAGAAAAGATCCCTTATTTCGACTATCACGAAATGGAAGCCGAATGGTGGGGCAAAACACAGGAAGGGTTGGATGATATTTGCTGGCCGGGCAAGCCGACCTATTTTGCCCGAAGCAGCGGCACCACGGGAAAAACTTCAAAAAGAATTCCTGTGACCGATGAAATGATTGAGGCAATCCGCGCCACCGGCATCAAGCAAATTGGGGCACTTACTAATTTTGACATTCCCTCCGATTTTTATGACAAGGAAATAATGATGCTTGGCAGCAGCACAAATCTGGAGAAACACGATGAATTTTTGGAAGGTGAAATAAGCGGTATCAGCGCCAGCAATATTCCTTTTTGGTTTCGAGGGTTTTACAAACCGGGCGAGGAGATTGCGCTGATGGAAGATTGGGACGAAAAAGTGGAAACCATCGCAAAGCGCGCAAGGGAGTGGGACATCGGCGCACTAAGCGGAATTCCGTCGTGGGTGGAATTAATGCTGAAAAAAGTGATTGAATATCACCATGCGAAAAACATACATGAAATTTGGCCCAACCTTCAAGTGTATACCACAGGTGGCGTGGCTTTTCAGCCGTATGAGAAAAGTTTTAACCAATTGCTCGCCCGCCCCATTACAGTAATTGACACTTATTTGGCTTCGGAAGGTTTTCTGGCTTATCAGCAACGGCCTGATACCACATCGATGAAATTAGTTACCGATAATGGAATCTATTTTGAATTCGTTCCCTTTAAGCCTGAATATATTAACGAGGATGGGTCACTCTCGCAGGATGCGCCTGCCGTCACACTTGCAGAGGTGGAAAAAGACACAGATTATGTTTTATTAATCAGCACCGTTTCGGGCGCGTGGCGTTATTTAATTGGCGATACCATTGCCTTCACCGATATTGAAAAAGCCGAAATAAAAATTACTGGACGCACCAAATTCTTTTTAAACGTAGTAGGTTCCCAGCTTTCCGTAAATAAAATGGAAGTCGCTTTGCGGGAAATGGAAGAGAAATTCGATATTAAAATTCCTGAATTTACTATTGCTGCAATACAGATTAATGGCGAATATTTTCACCATTGGTATTTGGGAACGGAAACCAATATCAATCCCGAGGAAATAGCAACAGCATTGGACGAAGCCCTTAAAGGTGCAAACCGAAATTATGACCGCACCCGCTCCAAATTGCTAAAGGGCGTAAAAGTAACAACCGTAAATCCCAATGTTTTTCATGAGTGGAGTGCCCATAACAAAAAGAAAGGTGGGCAGGTTAAAATGGAAAAGGTAATGAATGAGGAAAAATTTGCGGAATGGGAGGATTTTGTGAAAAAACAGGTTGGCCAGTAATATCAAATTTTAAATCCTGTCTTTCTGGGACTGTCGAGGGGCCAAATTATTATCAAAACTGGACACCTTGAGTGAAAACGCAGGGTTCATTCCATAATAAAAAATACCTAATGCCTAATGCCGATGCCTCAATCCTCTTGTTCAACAATTTCCGGCTCCTCCTCTACTTTATTCTCATTGATGAGTTCCATAACTTCTTCCGGGGAAATGTATAATCTGCGGATGCGCTCTTTGTATTTCTCTGAAAGATTGGCATTTTCCAGAATAAAGTTTTTCGTCATCAGAATATAATCGCCCATTCCGTGTTGTATGGCATAAGCGTCTGCCGCGCGTTCCACTTCCTTAATATGGAGGGGCGAAAACAAATATTTTAATCCGAAAATAAGCATCCCCATATTGGTTCGGTTGCGGTAGTCCATAATGTGGCCGAGTTCGTGGCCAATCCACCCCACTTTTACGTCCGAAGGAATATCATCCATCGTGAATTCCTCCCCTTCAATCTGAATTTTTCGGCTTATTAAAATAACATATTCCCGATTTTCCTTCGCCTTAAAAAAGCTGGTAAACCGAGGCTGCGCCTGCATTGTGGATTTTTTAATGTTGTTCTTAAATTTGAAGTCAATAGCGGTATCATACAATTCCGGGAAAAAGGTAAGTGCTTCAATCACTTCCTTTTTAATGCTTTGGGGGATAACCTTATTGTCTAAATTGATTGTTTGCGCTGTTAGCATAGAACAGGCAAAATACAAAATAGGGAATGTAAGGTGCGTTAAAGGCATTGTAAAGTTATGGGTGGACAGTTATGAGTTATGAGTTATGAGTTAGGAGTTATGAGTTAGGAGTTAGGAGTTAGGAGTTAGGAGTTAGGAGTTAATTGCTAATTGTCAATTAAAATTAAACCTCCTCCAGCTGTTTCTGAAATGTTTTAATCTTATCCCGTAACTTGGCCGCCATCATAAAGTCCAAATCCTTTGCGGCTTTTTCCATGGCTTTGCGTGTGTCTCTTATTTTCTTTTCTATTTGTGGTTTTGTCAAATATTCGGTTTCGGCTTCTGCGGCTAGGGTTTCGGCATTTTCAAAGGTGTAGGCAGCTTGCTTTGATTTTGTCAAGGAATTCTCAAATGATTTTTTGATTTGCGTTGGCGTTATGCCGTGCTCCTCGTTATACGCAATCTGTTTTTGGCGTCTGTATTCGGTGCCGTCTATGGTGGCCTGCATGCTGTTGGTTATTTTATCCGCATACATGATTGCTTTTCCGTTCAAGTTTCGTGCCGCGCGGCCTACGGTTTGTGTTAGCGAACGGTTGCTCCTTAAAAATCCTTCCTTATCGGCATCCAGAATTGCTACCAAGGAAACTTCCGGCAAATCCAGCCCCTCTCGCAATAGGTTCACTCCTACCAACACATCAAACAGGCCCAATCGCAAATCCTGCATAATCTCCACCCGCTCCAGCGTATCCACATCACTGTGTATGTAGCGGGTCCTGATTTGTACCCGGGTTAAATATTTTGTCAATTCCTCCGCCATTCTTTTGGTTAAGGTGGTTACCAAAACACGTTCGTCTTTTTCCACCCGAAGTTGAATTTCCTCCAGCAAATCATCAATCTGGTTTAGGCTTGGGCGTACCTCTATCGGTGGGTCCAGCAATCCTGTTGGGCGGATGATCTGTTCCACATACACGCCGCCGCTTTTTTCCAATTCATAATCGGCGGGGGTGGCGCTTACGTAAATGACCTGGTTTTGAAGTGCCTCAAATTCCTCAAACTTTAGCGGACGGTTGTCCATCGCGGCGGGCAGTCTAAACCCGTATTCCACCAAGTTTTCCTTTCGGGAGCGGTCGCCGCCGTACATGGCGCCCACTTGGGGAATGGTTACGTGGCTTTCATCTACCACCATTAAATAATCCTTCGGAAAATAATCGAGCAGACAGAACGGCCGGGTGCCGGGCAGTCGCTGGTCCAAATAGCGGGAATAGTTTTCTATCCCACTGCAATAGCCCAGTTCGCGAATCATTTCCAAATCAAAATTGGTGCGCTCGTCCAGACGCTTTGCTTCTATGTGTTTTCCTATTTCGCCGAAATATTCCACCTGCTTCACCAAATCATCCTGAATTTGCCGAATGGCACCCTGCAAGACATCGGGCGAGGTTACAAACATATTCGCAGGATAGATATTCAGGCGTTCGTACTTCGCCTTTATGTTGTTGTTCAGCGGGTCGAAGACTTCAATCTCCTCAATTTCATCGCCGAAAAAATGGATTCTAAAAGCATCATCCGCATAGCCGGGAAAAACATCCACCGTATCGCCCTTTATGCGGAACCGACCGTGGTTGAATTCCGCCTCGGTGCGGCTGTAGAGGCTTTGCACCAAACGGTGCAGCAATTTTGTGCGGGAGATGGTCTGCCCTTTTTCCAAAGTGATTACGTTTTTCTGGAATTCCGCGGGGTTCCCGATACCGTACAGGCAGGAAACGGAGGAAACCACCAGCACATCCCGCCTGCCCGAAAGTAGGGACGAGGTGGTGCTAAGCCGCATTTTTTCTATCTCCTCGTTTATGGAAAGGTCCTTTTCAATATAGGTGCCGCTGCTGGGTATAAAGGCCTCGGGCTGGTAATAATCGTAATAGGAAACGAAATACTCCACCGCGTTTTCGGGGAAAAGGTTTTTAAACTCCGTGTACAGCTGGGCGGCGAGGGTTTTGTTGTGCGCCAGCACCAGCGTGGGCTTTTGCACTTGTTGCACCACATTTGCCACGGTAAAGGTTTTTCCGGAACCGGTAACGCCCAACAGGGTCTGGTATTTTTCATCCTCGTTTAGGCCGTTTACCAAGGCTTTTATCGCCTCGGGCTGGTCGCCGGAGGGGGTGTATTCTGTAGCTAATTTAAAATTCATGGGTTCTTTTTCAATGCCCTACAAAGGTAACGAAAATAGAAATGGGTATTTGGTAATGAGTAGTTGGTATTGAGTGGGGAGAGGTTTTTATTTTAGTGATTGCACGAGCGGGACGCTCGCGGTAGCGGGGGGAGAATTTTCGGCAGAAAATTCCGCCGCAATGAACTATAGCCGGTGTTACCTACAGTTTTTTTCTTTCGTTCCAGGTTAAACTTTTTAAATTTCG
>NZ_JAUGQQ010000008.1 GCF_030410135.1 Aequorivita aurantiaca
AACCAATAACCAATAACCAATAACCAATAATCAATAATCAAATAACCAATAATCAAATACCCAATAACCAATACCCAATAACCAATAACCAATAATCAAATAACCAAATAACCAAATAACCCAACAACCAACAACCAACAACCAATGCCCAAATCCAGCATCCATTTTGATATTTCCGAAAGAAAGATACTTCTTCGTATTTTGGACATAGTTTCGGTGTTATCATTGCTCTACATGGTGGGCATCGTCTTCAATTTTGATTATTTCAAAATCAACTCACAGCACTGGGTGTGGTCTATTGTATTGGCTTTATATCTTACCATTTTTGCCACTATTTTCGAACTTTACAATCTCCAAAAAGCTAGCAAGTTTGATGTGGTCGTAAAAAATGTAATCATCACTTCTTCTGTAACGGTGCTATTCTATTTGCTCACGCCGTTTTACACCCCCATGCTGCCATCCAACCGTTTACAGATTGTCTATTTCTTCTTGGCCATAAATGTGGCCATGCTGGCTTGGCGGTATGCGTATATTGTGCTTGTTTCAGCCCCCCGATTTTATAAAAGGGTACTTCTGATTGCACACGGTTCCGATGTGGAAGGCATTGTGGCTTCCCTTCAAAAATCGGATCCGAATTATCGGGTAATCGGATATTTCAACACAGGTCCTAATGACGGCACTATTATCAATACCCTGGAAATAGATGCCATATCAATCTCGGACATTGGCCTGCTTACTGAGGAAACCACAATTTCTGAAATTGTGGTAGGCACCCCTCTTTCCGAAGGAATGACGGTGGAATTGAACAATCAGCTCATCAAACTTTTGGAACAGGGCATTCCCATTAGGGAATACACCCAGGTTTATGAGGAGCTGACGCACCGGATTCCGGTGAAGCACGTAGAAAAGGATTTTTATAGATATTTCCCCTTTAGCCGAAGCAACCAAAACAAGCTCTATCTTTTTTTTAATAGAATTTTGGATCTTTTCTTTTCGGTGCTGGGTCTTGCTTTTGGGATGATGCTTGTGCCATTTCTTTTAATCGGGAATCTACTCGCGAACCGTGGCCCCTTCTTTTACAGCCAGACCAGGGTAGGGAAGAACGGGAAGTATTTCAGGATATACAAACTGCGAAGTATGGTAAGGAATGCCGAAAAGAATGGGGCGCAGTTTGCGGAAGCAAGGGACAGCCGCGTAACAAAATTTGGTCGCTTCCTGCGGAAATCCCGCTTTGATGAAATCCCGCAGTTTATCAATGTCTTAAAGGGCGAAATGAGCGTAATAGGGCCAAGGCCGGAACGCCCTGAATTTGTGGAGGATTTAAAAGAAAAAATACCATTTTATGAAGTGCGGCACCTGGTGAAGCCAGGCGTCACCGGATGGGCACAGGTAAACGCCAAATACGGCTCCAGTGATGAAGATTCCCTTGAAAAGCTTCAATATGACCTATATTACATCAAGCACAGAAGTCTTTTTCTCGACATAACAATAATAATAAAAACACTAAGCACAATAATTTTCTTTAGAGGTCAGTGATTTAGAAATCCATCTGGATTAATAAATTGCAACGACAAACTTTTTCCCGTGCAATAATGCCGGTCATTAAGTACTAAATTCGGTAATTCAGAATTAGATTACCATTGTATAAAATCAAATTCTACTCTCCAAAAAAATAATAAAAAATAACCCCCCTCCCTTAGAAGGGAGGGACAGGGGGAGGGATGTCATTCCGTCCTTCCAATAAATCCCATCAAGAAAACATACCGCACCCCCAAACCAACTAATAAAGGCAACAAAGCCAAAGCAAAAACCTGTACTCCCGTAATCCAATGTATGGTCAAAAGAATTAATAGAAGAAATAATAACAGCGAATAACGTTTCAGCTTGGGGGAAACATTCTTCTGCCCAATTGCCCAAAAAACGAGTATGGAAATAGGAAATGCCCACAATAGGTTGTAATTATTGGCCGTAGCGGTATGGTCGGTTGCGAACCAGAGCAATAGCAGAAATATACCAATTAACCCAGTAGTAAATAATATGGCGGCATCGAGAAACCTACTTCGCGACCCTTTTTTATAATCGCGATAGGTTACAAATATTACCGTCAATCCCAAAATCCCAAAAATAAAAAGCGGACTCAATAAAAAGTTTCCCGATGGGGGATGGGGGGTATTTTCATAGAGAACTTTTGTTTCCTTCACCAATGGCACACTTTGGCTGTCTCTGTGAATTACTGCATTTGCAGCTCCCTTAAAAACATAGTCGGGCAGAAATTGATATTCAATTGGTTTCGCCTTCCGGTCTATAACTGCGCCAAGCGCCACATCTATTCCAAGGCTTCCCCAGCTATTGGCTACTAAATTTTTCTGTATAAGCTCACGGAATGTAAACTGTTCTTTTATATGGTCTTCCTTGAATTCCAAATCTTTCCCCAAAACCTCCTGAATTACATCACGGATTTTGGTGGCACAATTGTCATAAAAGAAATCATACTTATATTTCTTGTTTTCGGGCTGGGCGTTATTCCACAGAAAATCTGAAACCGCATCCTTCTCCTCCTCGGTAAGATTCAGTGTTTGTTCCTTGATCCATCGATTTTGGGCAACATAGCTTTCAAAGAAAGGTTGGTAATAACTCACCCCTAATTGATAAAGTAGCTTTCCCTGTGCAAACTTAGTATAGAAATTTGGCGTGTTGAAGTCGTACACCCCATAATTAAAAACCACATCTACCCCGCTGAGCGAATCCTTAATACGAAAGGCGCTGTGCCCAAATTTGTCATAAAGCTCAGCCCCCGGACCAATGGTCAAAATGCTTATTTCAGAATTTTCGGATAAAGAAACATATTGCGCTTTAACCGCAATAGTTATTAGCAAAAGAAAGAGAAGAATGTAATTTTTTTTCACGGAAACTTAATTTTAATCTATTGAAATGTGTGCAGTGGGTTTGTGTGTATAATTCGGAATTTAATTCTCAGTTCTCAGTTCTCAACTCTCTGTTCTCTATCTTCTATTCTTCCAGACCCCAACTTCAAACCTCATAACCAACAACCCGCAACTTGTAACCCGCAACCTGCATCGCGGAGCCTGCAACCAACGACAGACTACCTAAAAATCTCCCAATCCAGCTTCAACGAAAACACATTGGAGTATAGCGCTGCACTTTGGTCGCCAATATCGGTAAGCGCATAATCCACTTGAATTCCTTTATATCTAAACCCAACCCCAATGTTTGGTTGAAACCCTACGGCATCCGCGCCGTCCAATTGCTTTATGTTTTGAAAATTCCCCACGCCACCGCGTACATATACCATATCGATATAAGCAAATTCTAGTCCCAGGGAAGGGGTGATGCTGGCGAAGGAAGTTGAGATAATATCATTGGTTTGCGCAAATCTGAAATTCAGATCTACCTCTGCCAGTAATGAAAAATCATAGCGATAAACAAATTTTCGCGCCATCCCCAGTTGTAATTTAGGTATGGTGATTTCGGTGGTCTCGGGCAGTTCCTGATTTTGCCCATCCACGGCGCCTTGAATTTCAGCAAACTTTTCTTCATCAATGCTCCACGCGTTGAAAGTAGTTGTTATGTCCCGCGCCATAACGCCGAACATCCATTTGTCGGTTCTAAACTGGATTGCCGCATCCAACCCAAAACCCCAGGAGGAGGCAAAATCGCCAATAACACGACGGATTACCTTTGCGTTCACGCCATAGTTTAAGCCGTCCAGCGGAAGCCGACGGGCGTATGAAAAAGTAAAGCCATAATCTGCGGTTGAAAATTTACTGATCCTATCGTAATAGATGTTGCCTTCGTCATCAATCAATTGGGTAGTGTTCAAAATATCATCCACCCCAAAGCGGATTACGGAAAGCCCAACAGCGCTCCGGTCGTCCAAGGGCATTGCGAAAGCCGCGTAATCATAATTGGCAATATTCGCAAAATAGGAAGCGTGCATCAGGGAAATCTGCTTGTCTTCAATATTTGCCAAACCTGCAGGATTCCAATAGCCAGAATTCACATCGGCAGAAGAGGCTACCACGGCATTGCTCATCCCAAAAGCTGCGGCATCCACGCCTATGTTCATAAATTCGTTGGAATATTTTCGAACGGTCTGTGCCCCCAATGTGGCTGAAAAAATAAGTAAAAGCAGGAGAAGTTTCTCTTTCAATCTTAAAAATTTGGACAAATATGACACTATTTTACAAAATACTAAACTTTAAATTTATGCACATATTGTGTATTGATGGCATTGGACGAAAATACTTTCCTATTTTTACAGGAAAGTTTATTAATCAACAAAATGGACAAGATTTTGACAAGTCCAGCGATGTCGAAACCACCTTTTTAATATGCAAAAACAAATTCCAAACATCATCACCTCCCTAAACATTCTTTGTGGGTGTGTGGCTGTGCTTTTCGCCGTTTCGGGCGACTTGATTACCGCGTCGTTCTTTGTTTTCCTCGGAATTTTCTTCGATTTTTTTGATGGCCTTGCTGCAAGATTGCTAAAAGCGCAGAGCGACGTGGGATTGCAGCTCGATTCCCTGGCCGATGTAATTACGAGTGGCGTAGCGCCGGGGGTGGTGATGTATCAAATGTTCAATCTTTCCTATTTCCATCAACCGCAAACATTAACCGACACATTTTCCGTGGACGGGTGGAATGTGGGCCTGCAAAGCTATATGCCTTTATTCGGTTTGCTGATAGTAGTTGCCTCGGCTTATCGTTTGGCAAAATTCAACGTTGATACTCGGCAAACTTCGGGCTTCATCGGCTTACCCACACCCGCAAATGCCTTATTAATTTTAAGCTTACCGTTAATCTTACAATTTCAATTTTCGGAATTGGCCGAAACCATTATTTTAAACCAATGGTTTTTGATAAGTATAACCTTGCTAAGCTGTATTCTGCTAAATGCCGAAATCCCCCTTTTCGCCTTAAAGTTTAAAACATGGGATTTTAAGAGCAATGCCTTGCGTTACGTGTTTTTAATACTTTGCGTGGTGCTTTTAATACTGCTGAAGTTTTTGGCAATACCATTTATTATTTTGATATATATATTGCTGTCATCAATTTGGAAAAGGCCACAACAGAAGAAACCACGTCAAGCTCATAAATGATTTCGGAAGAAAACATTTGTAAAGGGGTTAAAATAATTAAAATTCCAACTTCTTCTTTCGAAGTTCAAAATTCTGCCCCAGATAAACTTTTCTTACCATTTCATCCGCAGCAAGTTCTTCAGGAATTCCGTGTTTTAAGATGCTGCCTTCGAACATTAAGTAGGTTCTGTCAGTAATTGCCAGGGTTTCCTGAACATTATGGTCGGTAATAAGAATCCCGATGTTTTTATTTTTAAGTTGTGCCACGATGCGCTGAATATCTTCCACGGCAACGGGATCAACCCCTGCGAAGGGCTCGTCCAAAAGAATGAAATGAGGATCGGTGGCCAGGGCACGGGCTATTTCGGTTCGTCTTCTTTCCCCGCCGCTCAAAAGGTCGCCTCTGTTTTTGCGGATATGCCCCAAACCGAATTCCTCAATAAGGGATTCCATTTTTGTCCGTTGTTCTTTTTTTGAAAGCTTTGTGAGCTGCAAAACGCTTAAAATATTGTCTTCCACGCTCAATTTCCTAAAAACGGAAGCTTCCTGCGCCAAATAGCCGATACCGTTTTGCGCCCGTTTATACATTGGGTATTTTGTGATTTCCGTTCCTTCCAAAAAAATCTGACCCCCGTTGGGTTTTATAAGACCAACAATCATATAGAAGGAAGTGGTTTTTCCCGCCCCGTTGGGACCCAAAAGTCCAACAATTTCACCTTGGTTCACTTCCACGGAAATACCTTTTACAACCTTTCGGCCTTTATAGGATTTCATTAAATTTTCGGCTTTTAGCTTCATTTATTTGTTTTTCGGCAACACATGCTTACTACGAATATATTCATTTTATCGATTATAGGTTTCGGAACTAAAGGATCAAGTTTCAAATTGTAATCGCCAAGAATCACCATCCATCAACCACGAGCCCTCAACCATTAACCTCCAAAGCTTCCCAATATTCAAAGGCCCTGCGCAAATGTGGAATAACAATGGTGCCCCCAATTAGTAAGGAAATGCTCATTCCTTCAACAACTTCCTCTTTGGTCAGGCCCAGTTTGTGGCATTCCTCCAAATGGTAGCGCACGCAATCATCACATCGCAGCACCAATGAATTGCCAAGGCCCAAAAGTTCCTTCGTTTTCTTCGGGAGCACGCCTTCCATATAGGCATTGGTGTCCAGATTGAATATACGCTTTATGATCTTGTTATTGTCATCCAGCATTTTCTCGTTCATCTTCTCGCGATAGGCATTAAATTCCGAAACTATGTTGTTTTCCATTTTTATAATATATTATTTTTGAGAAATAAACCTTCAACCTTCAACCATCAACCATCAACTATTTAAGGCTTTCTGCTTTCTTCTGATTTTTGACCACAATTTTTGATATATAAATACTTACTTCATAAAGAATAAGTATGGGAACGGCCACGATAATCTGGCTCACAATATCCGGAGGCGTAATTATTGCGGAAAGGATTAGAATTATAATCAACGCAAATTTTCGATATTTCCGAAGACTTTCCGGAGTTACCACCCCTATTTTTGTGAGAATGTACATTAATATTGGCAGTTCAAAAACAATACCACAAGCCAGCACGGAGGTTCTCACCAAGGAAATATAGCTATCCAAGTCAAAGTCGTTGAATACCTCCTTGCTCACTTGATAATTCCCCAAAAAGTTGATGGATAGTGGCGTAATAAGATAATATCCGAAAAGCACACCCAAGAAAAATAGAATGGATGCAATTAAAATAAAACCGCGGCTGGAGCTGCGCTCATTCTCCTTCAGGCCTGGACTGATAAATTTCCAAAATTCGTAAAGGATATATGGAAAGGCTACAATAATCCCGGCATATATTGAAGTCCACATATGGGCCGAGAACTGTCCGGCCATAGTTCTACTTTGAATTCTAAAGGGCATCTCCTGAAAACAAAAGGTGTCCATTCCTAAGGAACGGGAAATGTCACAAAACATTCTATAGGTAGGAAAATTGGATCGTTTGGGACCGAAAATAAGCGTATCAAAAATGAAATCCTTGAATATAAAGGCAACAACGCCTAAAATTAATACTGCCAGTGTGGAGCGGATAAGGTGCCAGCGCAGCTCTTCCAAATGGTCCAAAAAGGACATTTCTTTTTCGGGGGAAGCTTTTTTCTTCATTAAATTATGCCTTCTTTGGTAAGGTTATGGATATGCACCACGCCAGAATATTTTCCTTTTTCTTCGGCAAGGATTTGGGTTATCCCGAAGTTGTCCATCATTTCCATAGCCTCAACAGCCATGGCATTGTTGGCTATTCTCTTTGGGTTGCGAGTCATAATGTCCTTGGCCGTTAGTCCTGCAAAACTATCCGTTCTGGTCAACATCCGTCGTAAATCGCCATCGGTTATGATCCCTACAATTTTATCATCTTCAACAACGGCGGTAACGCCAAGCATTTTTTCAGAAATTTCCACTATCACCTTCTTAACGTCAGTGTCTGGGCTAACTTGTGGTTTTTCATTAAGGGAAGTAAGATTGCTCACCCTCAAATATAGTTTTTTTCCCAAGGAACCGCCCGGATGGAATTTCGCAAAATCCTTGCTACTAAATCCGCGTAGGTCCAGCAGGCACATTGCCAAGGCATCGCCAATAACCAATTGGGCAGTGGTACTGGTAGTGGGCGCCAGATTGTTGGGGCACGCTTCTTTTTCAACATAGGCGTTTAAAACAAAATCTGCCTGTTGCCCCAAAAAGGAATCGCGGGTGCCGGTAATGGCAATCAATTTGTTATCAACCGCTTTTATCAAGGGAACCAAAACCTTAATTTCTGGAGTGTTGCCGCTTTTTGAAATGCAGATAACAGTATCGTTTTGTTGGATGGTCCCCAAATCCCCATGAATGGCATCGGCGGCATGCATAAATATTGCGGGGGTGCCGGTGGAGTTTAATGTTGCCACGATTTTGGTGGCAATGTTGGCACTTTTGCCAATTCCCGTCACGATCACCCTTCCTTTGGAATGGTAAATATAGTCAACCGCACCTGCAAATTCCTCATCTACCAAATGTGCCAAGTTCGCAATGGCTTTGCTCTCAGTTTCTATAGTATTTTTCGCTACGGAAATAATTCTTTCTGGCTTGTTCAAAATTTTAATGCTTTTGAATGTTTGTAACTGTATCAGAAATTAGTATATTTAGAATAGAATTAAATAAATTCAGAAATCTTAAATTTTGATACTTTTTCCTTTAAGATGCAGTTAGCTTTCTACGGTTGCAAAATTACAATTGTTAATCTGTAAAACAATGTATTGTTGGCTAAAACTGAATTACCTATTAAAATTAAAGAAGCGTGGCAGATATTGACATTTATGCAGCTCTAAAGAAATATTTTGGATTTACCCGTTTCAAGGGTCTGCAGGAGGAAGTGGTAAAAAGCATCCTCAACGGTAACAACACGTTCGTGGTAATGCCCACGGGCGGCGGAAAGTCCCTATGTTACCAGCTTCCGGCACTAATGCAGGAAGGAACGGCAATAGTGGTTTCTCCTCTTATCGCACTAATGAAAAATCAAGTGGACGCCCTTCGGGCCCTTTCTTCCGAAGAAGGAATTGCACACGTCCTGAATTCCTCCCTCAACAAAACTGAAGTTAAACGCGTGAAGATGGATATTGCCAATGGAGTAACAAAATTGCTCTATGTTGCACCGGAATCCCTTACCAAGGAAGAGTACGTTAACTTTCTCCAATCACAAAAAATCTCATTTATGGCCATAGATGAGGCCCATTGCATAAGCGAGTGGGGGCACGATTTTAGGCCCGAATACCGTAATTTAAAAAGCATTATTCAACGCATCGGGAACGACATTCCAATAATTGGGCTCACCGCAACCGCCACCCCCAAGGTGCAGGAGGATATTCTGAAAAACCTCAATATGCAGCAGGCCAAAACCTTTAAGGCCTCCTTTAACCGCCCCAATCTTTATTATGAAATTAGGCCGAAAACCAAAAATGTGGATTCGGATATCATCCGTTTCGTAAAGCAGAATGAAGGCAAAAGTGGCATCATCTATTGCCTTAGCCGCAAAAGGGTGGAAGAGCTCGCCCAGGCATTACAAGTAAACGGTATAAAAGCAGTGCCATACCACGCCGGGTTGGACAGTAAGACCCGGGTAAAACACCAGGACATGTTTCTTATGGAGGATGTTGATGTGGTGGTAGCCACCATCGCCTTTGGGATGGGAATAGACAAACCGGACGTGCGTTTTGTGATCCATAATGACATTCCAAAGAGCATTGAAAGTTATTACCAAGAGACCGGCCGTGCCGGAAGGGATGGCGGTGAAGGTCATTGTTTGGCTTTTTACAGCTATAAGGATGTTGAAAAACTTGAGAAATTTATGAGCGGCAAGCCCGTGGCTGAACAGGAAATTGGCCATGCTCTTTTGCAGGAAGTGGTTGCCTTTGCCGAAACATCAATTTCCCGCAGAAAATTCATCCTCCATTATTTTGGGGAGGAATTTGATAACGAAACAGGTGAGGGCGGAATGATGGACGACAATATGAGGCATCCAAAAAAGAAACATGAGGCGAAGGACGATGCCAAGTTATTATTGGAGGTAGTTTTAAGAACCCACCAGCAATACAAAAGCAAGGAAATTGTAAACGTACTTATCGGTAAGGTGAATGCGCTCATAAAATCCCACCGAACCGATGACCAGGAATATTTCGGTTCTGGCGAGAATAACGATGCTGCTTATTGGATGGCTCTTTTGCGCCAATTGTTGGTGGCCGGCTATTTAAAAAAAGATATCGAAACCTATGGCGTAATCCATTTAACGCAGGCGGGTAAGGACTTTATCCAATCACCCACCTCTTTTATGATGACTGAGGACCACTCCTTTAAGGATGCCAATGATGATCTTATTGTGGGCGCGGCAAAAGGTGGCGAAGCGGCAGATGAAAACCTATTTAAGCTTTTAAAGGCTGAACTAAAAAAGGTGGCGCACGATTTGGATCTGCCTCCCTTTGTAATTTTTCAGGAACCTTCCCTGGAGGACATGGCCCTTAAATATCCGGTAACTATTGATGAACTTGCCAATGTACACGGAGTGGGTGAGGGAAAGGCAAAGAAATATGGGAAACCATTTTTGGAACTCATCCAAAATTATGTTGAAGAAAACGATATAATTCGCCCGGATGATTTTATTGTGAAATCCACGGGAAGCAATAGCGCCCTCAAATTATATATTATCCAAAATGTTGATAGGAAGTTGGCCCTTCCTGATATTGCAAATGCCAAGGGGCTTGAAATGCCCGATTTTATAAAGGAAATGGAAGCTATAGTTTATAGTGGCACCAAGCTTAATATAAATTATTGGATAGATGAGGTGCTGGACGAAGACCAACAGGAAGAAATACACGACTATTTCCTGGAAGCCAAAACCGATAAAATAGAAGAGGCAATGGAAGAGTTTGACGGCGATTATGACGAAGAGGAATTGCGCCTATACCGAATTAAATTCATCAGCGAGGTTGGAAATTAATGATCAGTAATCAGTAATTATTAAAATTGCCATCCGTCGCTGAACAGGGCCAGTTAACTTTTCTGTTCCTTATTGAAATAGACCAAATAATAGTACATCTGCTTTTCCTCATCCCAACCTTTTTCGACAAATTTTTCTGCACTTTCCGGATTGATGAAGTCCAATTTAATTTGAATATTCGTATCCAAGTTAATTACATTCTTGATTTTCTTGCGGGCAGCGGTCACTGCAGTATTTGCTATGGGAAAAGTGGTTAAATCCTCAATGCTGTATTTGGGTGCCTTTTCACTTTTGTAATGGCGGAATTCCGGCAATAAATCCGGATTGTCGATTACTTCGTTCATAAAAGCAGTTTCCTCAAAATTGTCGTTTTTGGCAAAATGGTTCACCGCACGGTTCATAAACATTACCTCCTGTTTTTTGTCTTCCGCAGGCAGTACCACATCCTTCGCAAAATCCTGGCAGAACTTTAAATATTTTTTTGTGTAGAAATTGTCATCGGCTAGCGCTTCAACCCCTAAAAAACTTTCCAACCAATACCTGGCGTCATAGCGGTTGCTGTCCACCGAAAGAATTTTATAACCCTCATCCTTCTGCGAATTGAAAATCAGGCAACCCTTGTCCAATTTGTTCAAACTAACCCCGTGCTGCAACAAGGCTTCCAACTGATTTCCTTCTTCGGCAAATTGGAGAAAATCTTGCTTTAGTTCACTTTTAAAAATCCCAATGGCATCCATCTTTACGTTGTCCAACTGTACATTTTCAAGGTAACCAATATACACCTCGCCGCTTTTTATATGGGGGTGCTCGGACTGGTTGTATAGATAGGAAGCAATTTTCCGGCTTTCGTCATGGATCTGCTGTGGGTTGTCAAAAATCTTAGAGCTTGCATTGAAAAGCTCGTGAAACTCCAAATCGGCCTCGTGTGAAAAGTGAAAATAATTCTCTTCTTTCTCCCTGAAAGGTTTCAAAAAGAATTCTTTCAACAATGGCGTTATTTCGTCGTCCATTTTATAAGGTTCCGCAGAAAGAAAAATAGCTTCGTTGCGGCTTTTATTGCCCACGCGGTGAATGGAAAGGGATGCTATGTGGGCACTGAAAAGATTGATCATAAAATATGTTATGAGTTAATGTGGTGGATATGTTTTTTCGGATGTAGGTTCTGGGTTGGGGTATGAGGCTTGTTAAGGTTTTAGGATGAAGCGACTCGGGATTATGAGCGATAAGCTTTAAACTTTGGCCTAAAACCTAAAAACCAAAATCTATTTTAATTCCAGTTTTCGTCAAAATCAAGACTGTCATAATCCTCTGGGTCAAGATCAAAATCCTCATCAAAATCCTCTTCTCCTTCAATGGGTTCTGAGGTAAATTCTTTTTCGGGTGCTTCGTCGGGAATTTGTCCGTGGGAATACATCAAATTTGGATAAAGCATTCCGGCCTGGGCCTCTGCTATATCGGCAAGTTCAACCATAAATGTCCACATATTTAAAAAATCGTACACGTACAATAGGCGGGTATTTTCTATATCCACAACGTCTTCTATGTTGGTTTCCGCCATATTTCGGGCGCCGTCCATTCCGTCGCTTATGTCAAAAAGAGAAATTTCCTCATCTTCTTCCCACAGTTCATTTGTAGTATAAAAGGAAGCCATATCCTGCCCATCGAAACCGAAGGCTTGGGTTATGGCGTTGTGAAAATCCTCCAAAGTAGCCGAAGGCTCAATTTCTATATCGCGGAAAACATCTTCGTAGGTATCAAGAATTATTCTGAAACGGTAAATCATTTTGTTGAATTAAGTATGCAAAGTTATTGAAAAGTAAATAGTATTTGGTTACGGATGGCAGTTTTGGTTATAACTTATCTTGAAAACCGATGCAAAACGTATGTCAAGGAAGCCAAAAGAAAAAAGGCAGTTACTTGGTGTAAAACACCTAAAACCACCGGCACCTGGAAGAGCAGTGTGAAAACACCAAGAATAAATTGGGCCAAAACCAAAACCAGGAGCAGATTGATCCCGTTCTTTTGCGGGGCAGTGAGCTGCAGGTTTCGGGTCTTGTACCAAATAAAGAATATAATTCCTACCACCGCATAGGCCATATATCTATGGATGAATTGTACTCCACTTTTGCCTTCCACAAAGTTTTTCCACATGGGAACCTGTTCGGTATATACAGTTTCGTGCATCAATTTACCTTCGTTCATAAATGGCCAATTGTTGTGGATCCAACCCGCATCAAGGCCCGCAACAAATGCGCCCCACACAATTTGGATGAGCAGCACCGCCATTGCCACACGAATGATGTTTCGGATATATTTGTTGATTTCTTTTTTGACGGGATACCACAAATCCAGCGCTACCCAAAAAGTATAGGCAAAAGTTATAAAGGCCGTGGTCAAGTGCATGGCTAGCCGATAGTGGCTTACGCTTGGCCTATCAATCAAGCCGCTTTTCACCATATACCAACCTAAAAATCCCTGGAAACCGCCAAGAAAAAGCAGTATTATCGCCTTTTTTATTGTTGGTTTGCTCAGTTGTTTTTTAAGAAGAAAATAAAAAAACGGAATGATGAAAACAATTCCCAACAACCGGCCCAGCACCCTGTGGATGTATTCCCAAAAATAAATATCCTTAAAATCCTCCAGATCAAAATGATTGTGCAGCTTTTGATATTCCGGAAACTGTTTATAATGCTCAAATTCGGCAATCCATTCCGCTTCATTAAGGGGTGGGATGGTTCCGGAAATCAATTTATAGCTGGAAATGGATAGTCCCGAATGGGTTAGGCGGGTAATCCCACCAACTACAACCATAATAAAAATAAGGAAACAGCCCGTTAAGAGCCAGTAAATTACGTTTTTATTGTCCTTGTTTGCCACGGATAATTCGGTTTTTTATAGGCGAATTTGCAGTCCTTTTTTGACTTCGAGCTCGCAAAATTATTTAATGTTAAAATTGCTTTTTTCCATCCTTTTTCACTAAAAACAACCCTTCACGCTGTAGCTATTTTTATTTCTTTTCAGCCTTCAAGCCGATAGCTGCTCCTTTCTGAAGCATAAATTTGTGCGCGGCTTCATATTCATTGGGAATTTCCCCTTCAAGAATAGCTTCCTTTATTGCGTCCTTGATAATCCCGATTTCACGCGAGGGTTTTAAGTTGAAGGTTTCCATAATTTCCTCACCGCTCACGGGGGGCTGAAAGTTTCTGACATGGTCGCGCTCCTCAACCTCCACAATTTTGTCACGCACCAGTTGAAAATTGGCGTGGTATTTATTAAATTTTTTCGGATTCTTTGTTGTGATATCCGCTTCGCAGAGGGTCATTAATGCTTCCACATGTTCGCCGGCGTCAAAAATTAATCGCCGTACTGCACTGTCCGTTACCTCACTTGCCAAAACAATTGGGCGCGAACTCATCAATACCATTTTTTGCACGAATTTCATCTTGTCGTTTAATGGCAATTTTAACCTTTTGAAAAGTTTAAATACCATTTTCGAGCCCACAAATTCGTGTGCATGAAACGTCCACCCCAACTTTTTATCGAAGCGCTTTGTGGGTGCCTTGCCAATATCGTGAAGTAACGCTGCCCACCGCAACCAAAGGTCGTCCGTGGTTCGTGATATGTTGTCCACCACTTCCAAGGTGTGCCAAAAATTATCTTTGTGGGTTTGGCCTTCCTTTTCATCTATGCCTTGTAAGGCAACCAATTCGGGCAAAATGAAGGGCAATAAACCGGTTTTGTGCAATAGGGAAAATCCCATCGAGGGAACTTCGGAGAGGAGTATTTTATTCAGCTCGTCCACCACGCGTTCATTGGTAATTATTTTTATTCGCTGAGCGTTTCTTTCAATTGCCTCAAGGGATTTTTTTTCAATATTGAAATTCAATTGGGTTGCGAAGCGAATGGCGCGTAACATCCGTAGGGGGTCATCGCTAAAGGTAATGTTTGGATCTAATGGCGTGCGGATTATCTTTTTTTGCAAATCCTCAATTCCATTGAATGGATCCAGCATAGTTCCGAAGTTTTCTTCGTTTAGGCTCAGTGCCAAGGCATTTATGGTGAAATCCCTGCGGTTTTGGTCATCCTCCAAAGTGCCGTTTTCCACTGCCGGATTTCGGCTTTCTTCAGAATAGGATTCCTTACGTGCTCCTACAAATTCGAGCTCAATACCGCCGCTTTTTAGCATTGCGGTTCCGTAGGTTTTAAAGATGCTCACTTTAGGTTTGCCGGGCAATAACCGAGATACTTCCTCGGCTAGATCAATGCCACTTCCAACGGCAACTATGTCAATATCCTTTGCTTCGCCGCGGTCCAATATAAAATCGCGGACGTAGCCGCCAATCACATAGCATTCAAGCTTAAGATTTGAAGAAGCCTTGGAAATTGTTCTGAAAACGGGATTTTTAAGAGCTGATATGTAGGTTTGTTTCGTCATTAATTTTTTTCAACTCGAACAGTCAAAAACATTGAATCAATTTGTTTTTGCAAATAGCCAATAACTTAAGGCTAAATGCCAAATCTTATTGCCTAATCACCTTCACCGATCCATCGTTTTTCAACTTAATAATGGACGAAGGTTTGCCCGATTTTTTGTCGCGCTGCAAATTTACAATATAGTCCACGCCTTCCAAAATTAAAGGGTCTATTTCGGTAAAGCTTTTTGGGGTTTGTTCCCCGGAAATATTTGCGGAAGTGGAAACCAGCGGCCTGCGGAATTTCTGCAATAGTTTTTTGCAGAATTCATCCTTTGTTACTCGAATGGCTAATGAATTGTCCTCGGCAATGATGTTTTCGGCAACGCGAATGGGATCATCATAAATAATTGTGGTCGGTTTTTTGGCATATTTCAATATATCATAAGCCACTTCCGGCACGTTTTCAACATATTCATTTAACATTTTGAAATCACTCACCAAACAAATCATGGATTTCGTATCGCTTCGTTTTTTTAAGTTATAAACTTTGTCCACAGCTTCAGGATTGGTGGCGTCGCAACCTATACCCCAAACGGTATCAGTGGGATAAAGTATTGTGCCACCTCTTTTTAAAACTGCATATGCATTCTCTATTTCTTCTTTCATTATGATAACATTTTAATATTATTTTCCGCCGGTAGGAAGGTTGGTTTTTGGGAATGAAGATTTTCGCCGGCGATTACCTTTTCATATATTTTAAGATATTCAAAAGTCATTTTTTTTGCATTGAATTGATCCCTTGCATACTCATGGCATTTTGTTGGGTTGTACCTAAAATTGCGAATGGCCGCGGCCAGTTCTTCGGAATCGTTGGATGCCAGCCCCACTTCCGGAATCAAAAGTTCTGGCAGCGATCCATTCGTAGTGCAAAAAACCGAGCAGCCCGCATACAGGCTTTCAATAATCACTAAGCCAAACGGCTCATGCCATTCCACGGGAAAAACCAAGGCCTTGGATTTCTCCATAATTTTCATTTTTTCGGCATCGTCCAACATTCCCAAAAACATTATTTTCGGATTAAAAATATAGCGCCAACCGCGGGTAATATTCCGAAATGTCCATCGGTCGCCGCCCATTATCAGCAGTTTTCCATTGGCTTTGGAAACAATTCTTGCTGCGCCAAAAACATTTTTTACCCGGCGAGAAACCTTCCCTAAAAAGTGAAAATAGCGCCGGTCATTTTCCAAATTCGGCTGGCCGTAATCATCCCAATACAGGCCGTTGTGCACAAAAACATTGGAATTATAACGGGCTGCTTGGTTTCTCGAAATGAATACGGTGTTTTTATCGATCTCTTCGTCCGGTTTCGGATTGCCGTGCATGGTAATAATATAGGGTTTGTTGATGGGTTGCCGTGGCGGATAATTGAAATGCACAAGGTCCACATAATCTGGTATCTGACTGTTCAAATCCTTGGTTTGGTCCAAAGGGATGCTTTTGGCAAAATCGCCGGTAAAACCGTCGGGCACTAAAAACGTAACGCTATGGCCAAGCTCGTAAAGATATTTTCCGAGACCCCAAATTACGCGTTCCGTGCCTCCATATTTGAGGGCTGGAATGGGGCCGGACCAATCAACAATTAAAATGTGCATAGTTGTTTTTAAAGAGGACTCGACGTTCCCCGATGCTTATTTAACTTTAAAATTAGTTTATTTTTAGCACTAAAAAAGGCAAAGGTAGGTTCAAAAAATTCCAGTTGCGCTATATAAAGCCTGATTTCTCATTGGACAACCTGCCTAGAATCTGTCCAAACCTTATGATCAGTTTTGTAGCTTTACCAACAAATTTAACGGATGTATAAAAATCTTAAGCATTATATCAGAAAACGAAAGCTCCTAAAGAAATTGCGTAAGGATGCCATTTATTTTGATTTCTCCAATTTCGATAAGACAAAAAAGGGCGTTCTCATTATAGATTCAATTATTCCTGAATATGACCGGGATTCTGGTTCACGGCGTTTGTTTCTTATTATTGAAATTATGCTCAAGCGCGGTTTCAATGTTTTTTTGTTGGCTGATACAAAAGAATATCGGTTTAAATATGAATACGTCGAAACCTACCGAACAATGGGTGCGGTGGTGTATCAGCCCGTTTTGGATTCCAATAATAATTTGATTGACAGGGAAAGGTTTATCCAATTAATCGGGCCTTATATTCAATTTGCGTGGCTCCACAGGCCAGATATTTTTCACAAGTATTATAGCTTGGTAACAAAATATTCCAAAGCAAAATTGATTTTCGATATGGTGGATTTTCATTATCTACGGTTTAAAAGGGAATGGCAACAAAACGGAGATCCAAAAACGAAAGAGGCAATGAGCCGATACTTAAAAATGGAACTTCAAAATGCTGAAAGGGCCAACGTGGTAGTGCCCATAACCGAGGAGGACAAAAAGGAACTGCAGCCTTTACTTAAAAGCAAAACCGAAATGCAGGTGGTGGGCAATGTTCATCAATTTAAAGTAAATAATCCTGGTTTTAAGAATTTCCAACAGCGCCAGAACCTTTTGTTTATCGGCAGTTTTATACATACTCCCAATTTGGATGCGGTACAATATCTTTACCATAAAATACTTCCCATTCTTCGGGAGAAGTTGCCATTGCTGAAAATGGAAATAATTGGAAGTTATGCTCCCCGGGAAATTTTGGACCTTAATTCAGAAAATTTTAGGGTACACGGTTTCGTGGATGATATATCCGAATATTTTAACAGTGCAAAACTATTTGTCGCTCCCTTGGCCTTCGGGGCTGGTATAAAGGGAAAAATAGGACAGAGTCTGGAGTTTGGGCTTCCATTGGTAACCACTGAAATTGGTGCCGAAGGTTTCAACTTTTCCCCATTTAAAAATTCAATGGTTGCGCCAATGGCCGATCCGCAGGCTTTTGCCGAAAAAATTATCGCGCTCTATACCAATGAGGTTTTGTGGACTGAGGTAAGCGGAAATTCTGAAAAAGTGCTGGAACCCTTTTCCATAAGCAACATTGAGGCGAACATACTAAAAATCCTTAGCTAGTTTTACTGGATTCTAAAAACCTGTTCCACCCAACCTTCCAATGTATATTTGCGATAAATTTCCTGCGGAATTGGAACATATGGTGATTCAAAAAAACTAGTTGGAATCTCCGGTTTCTCTGGATTTATGACTAAAATATTCTCAGGATTGTAAAAGTCGAATTCCTTCACGTATTCATTTGAAGTTATAATTTTTTTCTGAAAGCCCATTGCTTCAAAAATTCGAAAACTTAAGCCCGCTTGATCATCCCGCAGCAAATCCAAAACGGCTATTGATTTTTTTATATTTTCATGCACCTGTTCCTGATTTTGCCTTTCCTCTGTAAAAATTATATCGGGATGAATGCCGGCCGGTTCGTTTTTGCCAACAACTATAAAGTGGGAATTCAATTGCTTCCCCTTTAAAATTGCCGCAATCCTATTCATAGTTTCCAACCTTTCATCCAAATAGCTTATAGTGAAACAATCATATTCCGTTTCTCCCATTGGGGTCAATGGATGCTTGTGAAAATAAATATAGTTGGTTAGCGGTTTTAGGTTATAGGTTTCAACATCCTCGGGATCAAAAGAAAAAACGGTGTCAAAAATGTTTGCTTCCAATAAATGTGCAATCGGACGGCGTTTACTGCTATCATACAAATAGGCAATATAGCTATTGGTGAAGTTTTTAATTTTTTTATGGGTGGCGATTGTAATTATTTCCGGATTGATAATTAGAATTCGATCCTGTTGGCCCAAAACAGCCAGCTCCTTTAAAATATAATCCTCACGCTTGGTTTTTTTGGCATTTTTATTAAAAAGAAGCTTCCCAAAAAAATTGCCAATTCTGTGAAAAATGGAGGGGTAATGATGCCTATAATGCCGCAGGTTGATGTGGTGTGCCTTAATTCCCTTTTTTTGGAGCGCATTGACAATGTGGTGGTCATAATTCCAGAAATCAAAACTTATTAGGCAAATTTTCATAAGCGTTATTTCGGTAAAAATAGATAATTTAAACAGTTATTGCTGAAACCGTATATTTGAAAAAAAATTCTTGGAATGAAAAAAATTCATGTCGGTTTTTTGCTTTCGTATGATTATGAAAATCTGAAAAAGGCAATTCCTCCGGTTTATAAGGACGCGGATGCCATTTTTATAGCGGAAGATCTGGAATATCGAACTTGGTCCGGCGAAAAATTTGAGGTTTCACCGTCATTTTATGATTGGTTGCACAAATTCGATACTGAAAAGAAAATCCAGATTTATAAGGATGATTTCTATATTCCCGAACTTTCCGCTATTGAAAACGATACCCGTGAACGCACTATGCTTTCAGAAAAAATGGGGATTGGCAATTGGCTCGTGCAGGTGGATGCCGATGAATATTTTATCGATTTCAAAGGGTTTGTAAAAACCCTACGGAAATACGACGGGTTTCTAAAAAAACCCGAAAAAACACCGGTCCAAATTGCCGGATTCCTTATAAATATGTATAAGTACACCGAGGATGGCCTGCTTTACGTGGACAACCCAACCAAAGTTTTGTTGGCCACCAATTATCCGAAGTACACTTTCGCACGCCAAAACCGAAAACGGATTATCTATACGGATACCCTTTTGATGCACGAATGCATCTCGCGGAGCGAATCAGATTTGATGACAAAGCTCACCAATTGGGGCCATTCCAAAGATTTTGATATTGAAGAATATGTCGCAAAATGGCGTTCCGTAAATAAGGAAAACTATAAGGAAATGCAGGATTTTTTCTATTTGCAGCCCGAAGGTTGGAAAACTTTGGATTTTATTGAATCAAAAAATATGGATGAAATAAAGAAGAAGTTAAATGCAAAACCAGAATTGCATCCTTCGTCATTTTTTCTATTCAAAAAAAATATTGGACAATTTTTTAAACATCTTTTTAAATGAAAACTTCGTTGTTGATCTCAACATACAATTGGGTGGAAGCCTTGGAATTGGTGCTTTTGAGTGTGCAGAATCAAACCGTACAGCCTGAAGAAATCTTAATTGCGGATGATGGCTCTACGGTTGAAACAAGAGAACTAATCAATGATTTTCAAAAAAAATTAGTGGTTCCCATTCGGCATTTTTGGCACGAGGACAAAGGTTTCCGAAAGGCAATTATTTTAAACAAAGCCATTGCCGCCGCGAAGGGCGATTATATAATTCAAGTGGACGGAGATTGCATTATGCACAAGGATTTTGTGCGGGACCACAAAGCGCTGGCGCTGCCAAACGTATATCTTTTTGGGAGCCGGGTGAATATTCAGGAGGAATTTCTTCCGAAATTGTTTTCCGCACAAAAAATAACATTCGGATTTTTTGATAGAGGCATTAAAAAACGAACTCGAAATCTGCGCGTTCCCGTTTTGGGGAACCTATATAAAACCACGTCGGCAGTTTCCGAAAAAATGCGCGGTTGTAACGTTTCTTTTTGGAAGAAAGATGTGATCGCCGTAAATGGTTACAATGAAGAATTTGAAGGCTGGGGCCGCGAAGATTCAGAATTGATAATACGGATGATGCATAACGGAGTTTTGGGCAGAAGACTGCGATACCGGGGAATTATTTACCACATTTGGCACAAAGTGAAGGACCAAAGTAGGTTCAAAATCAACGATACCCTGCAAGAAAAAGTGGTCGTGGAAAAGAGCAAATGGTGCGAAAACGGAATTGATAAATATTTGGCTTAGTTCAATTTGAACTATTCTATTTTTCGATATAAAAGCCATAGATTCACATATCTCTTGAATACGGAAAAGGCGCTTACATAAGCCAGAATAAAACCTTCTTTTCCATCCAAAAAACCCAAGCGGAAAACGAACTGATTCAAAAAGCGGTAAAATGGCCGGAAAAGGAAGTGGTAATAATTTGGTTTCTCTCCTTTTTTGTAGCGCATTTCGGCCTGCAGGGCGCTATATTGATGTGCCTTTGCGGTATATGCGTCAAAGGATTTATAGGTGTGATGCGGCAGGGAATTCTTTAAATTTTCACTCCTGCCGTTTACTTCCAGCGTTTCGTGCACCAAGTTTTCATTGTACCGGCAATGATTTTTATTGAAAAAACGAACCACGTAATCATTCTGCAGACCACTATAGCGAATACGTTTACCCATAAAATAGAAATCCCGTTTCACAAAAAAGGCAACCGCGGTTGAGTTTTTGCTTTTTTCCACAATTTCTTCGGCCAGTTGGGGCGTTATGGTTTCATCCAAGTCAAAAAAGGTGACCCAAGTATTTTTGGCTTGCGCAATCGCGAAATTCTTTTGCGATGAAAAATTGTCGAAACTGCGTTGCAAAACCCGAACCTTGGGCTGTTTTGAAGCTAAAACGACGGTGTCATCGCTACTGAAGGAATCAACTATAACAATTTCATCGGCAAACCAAAGACTCTCAATATAAGCCTCAATATTCTGCGCTTCGTTCAGCGTAATGGCTATAGCGGTGATTTTTGCGGGGTTTTCCAAAAATGGGCGGTAGTTTGCGTAAAAGTAATAATTTTACATGTATAAATTTGAAATGCGCTATGACGAAGCTCCCGATTTTAATGTACCATCACATTACCGAGCACGCCGGAAAAGGCCTGACTATTTCCGTGGAAAAACTTGAAAAACAGTTTAAATATTTGGCCGAGAGTGGTTATAAAACCTTTCATTTTAAGGAATTGCTGCAGCTAAAAGAGTTGCCCAAGGGCAAAAATATTGTAATTACTTTTGACGATGGCTATGTGAGCCAATTGAATTTGGCCATGCCATTGCTTAAAAAATACAAATTGAAGGCAACCTTTTTTGTGCCCTTAAATTTTTTGGGAAAAACGGATAGTTGGAATACAACTTCCTTGGAAATAATGAGAATTGAACAATTAAAATCCTTAGATCCGCAATTGTTCGAACTTGGTTTTCATTCCTATTATCACAAAAAATATACGGAACTTTCCAATGCCGAAATTGAAGCTGATACACGACGATGCATGGAATTTGTTTCAGAAATGGAATTGAATTTTGCGCCCGTTTTGGCCTATCCCTTCGGTAAATTTCCGAAGGAGAAAACCCGAAACGGCATTTTCAAAAATCTGCTTTCCCAAAATAAAATTGAATATGGCCTTCGAATAGGGAATAGAATCAATAATTTTCCCTTCAAAAAACCTTACGAAATTGAAAGAATTGACGTGAAAGGAGAATTTTCATTGTTAACGTTTAGACAGAAAATTAAATTTGGGAAACTTTTCTAGTTTTCTTTTTAATTAAGCTTTCGCTATATTTTAATCACTTCATTCCTCGATGAAGAAGCATCAACTTCACGTACCGTTCAAAAACACCATAAGCATTTACGGCAGCAACGGTCATTCCCGGCACCCCATCCCGAAATCCGCCTTTTAGAATGAAGGATCGGAAAAACCTATAGGTAGGTTTAAAAATTAGGTGGAGCCATGTGGCCTTTTTGCCTTTGTCAAATAATTGTTGCGCCTGAAACCAAGCATAACTTTCCTTTTTGGAAATATAGCTATCCAATCCTTTATAAGTAAAATGCAGCATTTTATTTTTCAGTTTCCCAATACTGCCAACGCATTGCAGCTTTTCGTGGACCGCACCGGAAAAATGTGCACCATCTCGTTTCACCAACCGTAGCACGTCATCACTGTGATTGTATAGAAACCGATTCATATAAAAATGTGGAAAATTTATTTTGTAGCCACCGTGCCGTGGTTTTTGCAGCGTTTCCTTTATTTCGTTTTCCAAGGAATGCGTAACGCGTTCGTCCGCATCAACAAACAGCACCCAATCGCCCGTGGCTTCCGCTAATGCGAAGTTTTTTTGGTTGGAAAAATTATCGAACTCACGTTGTAGAAATTTTGTTGCATATTTTTTTGCTATTTCCGATGTTCTGTCTGTGCTGAAAGAATCTACCACAATAACTTCATCTGCAAAACGGACGGAAAAAAGCGCGTCCTCAATAAATGCTTCTTCGTTGAAGGTGGGTATAATTACGGTTAGTTTCGGCATTTTAATTTAGCTTGAACAAAAGGAAAATTGTTATTCATTTCGAAATTACAACTTTTTGTTTCTTGAGCCAACTCCGCAAATAACTATATCTTTGCACAGATGAAGCAACTGGACACTTCCATAATTATTAGTACCTACAATTCCGCTGAATGGCTGGAAAAAGTTCTTTACGGTTACAACAACCAAACCTATAGACAATTTGAGGTGATAATCGCCGATGATGGTTCCACAGATGAAACGCGGCAGTTGCTCAAAAGGATGCAAGAAGAGGTTTTTTATTCCATTGTTCACGTGTGGCATGAGGATAAAGGTTTTCAGAAATCTCAGATTCTTAACAAGGCTATTCAACAATGCGGTACCGAATATATTATTATGAGTGATGGCGACTGCATTCCGCGGAAGGATTTTGTAGAGCAGCACGTAAAATACAGGGAGGAAGGGTTTTTTCTATCAGGCGGCTATTTTATGTTGCCGATGGACATTTCCAAAGAAATTAGCAAGGAAGATATTTATTCGGAAAAATGTTTCAATGTGAAATGGTTGAAGGAACACGGCCTGAAATATTCCTTCAAAAATAATAAGCTACGGTCGGGCCAGCTAAAGGCTTCGCTTTTGAATGCCTTTACAACCACAAATGCCAGTTGGAATGGCCATAACGCATCCGGCTGGAAGAAGGATATAATTGCCATAAATGGATTTGATGAGCGCATGCAATACGGTGGGCAGGACCGCGAACTTGGTGAAAGATTGATAAATTTGGGAATTCAAAGCAAGCAAATTCGCTACAATGCGGTGGTGCTGCATCTGGACCATCCACGAGGTTACAAAAATCAACAATCCATTGAAAAAAATTTAGCAATTCGGAAACAAACGCGAAACCAAAAAAAGAAATGGACTCCCTTTGGAATCGTGAAAAATGCCATAAATGTACCTTTCGTTTCCGTAATTGTGAGTACTTATAATCAGCCCGAGTGGCTACAAAAAGCACTTTGGGGTTTTGAGCAGCAACTTGAAAAGAATTTTGAAATAATCATTGCCGATGACGGCTCTACCATAGAAACGAAAGAGCTCATAGATTATTTTAAGGAAAAATCGTCATTGAAAATAACCCACGTTTGGCAGGAAGACCATGGGTTTCAAAAAACGAAAATCCTCAACAAGGCCATTGTTGCTTCCAAAGGGGAATATCTGATTTTCACCGATGGCGATTGCATCCCTCGGAATGATTTGGTCTCTACACATTTGGGCCTTAGCCGCCCCGGCTGTTTTTTGTCCGCAGGATATTTTAAACTTTCTATGAAAATTTCCAAACAGATAACTAAGGATGATATTGAAACCCAGCGCTGTTTCAATGCGAAATGGCTCTTAAAACACGGACTGAAAAAAACTTTTAAGATCAACAAATTGACATCGTATGGGTTTAAGGAAGATTTTTTGAATACTTTCACCCCAACAAGCGCCACTTGGGACGGAAACAATGCTTCGGGCTGGCGCAAGGACGTTCTGGCCGTAAACGGTTTTGACGAGCGCATGCAATATGGCGGCGAGGATCGTGAAATGGGGGAGCGGTTGATGAACTACGGCATTAAGCCACAACAAATAAGATATAGCACCGTAACCCTGCACTTAGATCACGAACGCGGTTATGTGACGAAGCAAATGTTTGTAAAAAACAAGGCCATCCGAAAAGTCACGAAACAGGAAAGACGTGTTTGGACCGAATTTGGAATTGTAAAATCGAAAAATCCGTTGCCGGTTGCAAGTGATGAAAATGTGAATATTTAAAAGAAATTACCCCAAATGATGCGCTAAGAACGGCTTGAGTTTTGAAAGAATCATTTCGGGTGTCAGTTGGTTGTAAAGCGAATTGGGATCTTCTTCAATATTTCTTCTTTCCTCCAAAGTAAAACTGCTGAAAAGATTGGGTTTTTCCTCCAATAAATGTATGGAATCGTGCTGATCGCCATCCTCAAAACTGCACCAATGTTCTTTGTTTACATATGGTGAATAAATGGTGAAAGTTGGTTTGTTCAAAGCTTTGGCTATATGAACGCTTCCCCCTTCATTGGAAACCAACAGCTCGCATTTGTTCATCAATTTTATAAACCCGCGAATGGAATCTTCATACAGGTCAATGTTAATTTGGTCTTTGTTTTCGCACATTTCAAAAACCATTTCTGCTTCAGCCTTTTGATTTGGCGCATAATTGAAAAGCACTGTGCATCGATAGTTTTGGGTAATGTAATTTATTATTTGAACCATGTATTCGTGAGGCATGGACTTTTGCGGCGTGCTGCCCAAAATGCCTAACATTATTACCGGTTTTTGTAGGGAATCAGTTCTGCCATATTGTTTTTCTTCGGCTGTAAGAAATATTTTTGGAGCATATTCCGGTTCCTTCAGTTCAAAAACGGAGGCTATCATATTAATTCTATCTTCTATAGCTTTTCCGCAATTTTTGGTGCGAAGTTCCAAATGGCTGATGGGATGGGTGTAAAATGGAAGTTTTAAATCCTTATGGGCGCGTTTTAAACCGATTCGATATTCTGCACCGGAAAAAAGGCAGATTAGCCTACTTTGCAATTTGGAATATGGATCGAAAATTATATCATATTCCTCCTTTTTTATTCTGGAAATAGTTTGGAAAAGCTTGGTATAACTCTTCAGTTCCTTTTCGCGGACAGCTATAATCCGATCTATATTCGGGTTGTTTTCCAAGACTCCCGCAGTGTATTCATAAACAAAATAGGTGACTTGGCTCTGCGGAAAAACTTTTTTTATATTGTTGGCAATGACAGAACTTATTAGCACGTCGCCAATTCTTTTGTTTTGTATTACAAGAATTTTCTTCATAAAGATTACCTTCGCAAAATACCTTTTTTAAAAGAATCTTTTTTAAAAATGCGCGAGAATTTTGTTATTGCTCCAAAATATTCCCACTTGGCCGAAACGTTAAAGGGGGTCCTCCATAATTTTTCCGAAAAAGGAAATTATGTAGCCCAGGGCGAGCGCAACATTATAAAAATGGTGCAGTTAAAAGGTACTTCCTTCAATATAAAAGCATTTAAGCAGCCCAATTTGTTTCAAGCATTGGTGTACCAATTCATCCGAAAAAGTAAGGCGAAGCGCTCCTTTGAATATGCCTCAAAACTTATTGGCCTGGGTGTTAAGACACCTTTTCCAGTAGCATATTTGGAAGTTTTTTCGTTTGGTTTGCGGCAAAGTTTTTACATAAGCGAGCATATAAATTATGATTTTGATTTTCGCGAACTAATCCATAATCCACAATTTCAAAAGCGAACAGAAATATTGAGGCAGTTTACGCAATTCACGTTTAAACTTCACGAGAACGGAATAAACTTTTTGGATCATTCGCCGGGAAACACTTTAATTGTGGAAGAGGAAAATGATAAATACGATTTCTTTTTAATAGACCTGAACCGTATGCGATTTGAATGTTTAGATTTTGAACAGCGCATGCACAATTTCCGCAGGTTGTGGCCCTCAAAAACAATGGTTAAAATCATGGCGCACGAATATGCCCAGCTTTATGGTAAAAGTTTCGAGGAAACCTATTCGCTTATGTTGAAGCACAGTCGCGCTTTTCAGAAAAAAATTAATAGTAAGAAATTGCGAAGGCGAAAGTAACGCTAGTTAAAAATAAGATAGAGAATCCACAAAATTCTTCCTCGCCTCTTAATTCCCCATAAATTTTTTTAATGGCCGCTGCCGGAATAAATATTTTCCGCAGTCTAAACCGCAACACCATACTCGCGCAAGGCGTCATTTAAGGATGTTTTTAAATTGGTGCTTTCTTTCCGTTTTCCGATAATTAAGGCGCAGGGCACTTGATATTCGCCAGCTGGGAATTTCTTCGTATAACTTCCTGGAATTACGACGGAACGTTCGGGAACGTAACCTTTTATTTCCAAAGGATTTTCCCCCGTTACGTCAATTATTTTAGTGGAAGCGGTAAGCACCACATTTGCGCCAAGGACGGCCTCTTTTCCAACGCGAACGCCTTCCACGACAATACATCGGGATCCGATAAAAGCGCTGTTTTCAATAATTACCGGGGCGGCCTGCAAAGGTTCCAAAACTCCGCCAATGCCCACGCCACCGCTAAGGTGAACGTTTTTGCCAATTTGTGCACAACTGCCCACTGTAGCCCAAGTGTCCACCATTGTACCTTCATCCACATAGGCACCGATGTTTACATAACTTGGCATCAAAATTACGCCCTTGGAAATATAAGCTCCATGACGCGCCACCGCATGCGGAACAACGCGAATACCTTTGGCTTCATAGCCCGATTTCAGAGGAATTTTATCGTGATATTCAAATATTCCAGCCTCCAAAGTGCGCATTTTTTGAATTGGAAAATAGAGCACAATAGCTTTTTTAACCCATTCGTTAACTTTCCATCCATCGGAGGTCGGTTCGGCGCAGCGCAGTTTTCCCTCATCACACAAATTAACAACCTCTCGAATGGCGACAATTGTATCTGTTTCGGTTAATAGGGAGCGATTTTCCCAGGCCTGTTCTATAGTTTTTTGAAGATCTGTCATTTTTTTTGAAGTTGGCTAAATTCATTATTTTTTAAAGCGTGCAGCTTGCCACAAATATAAAACCTCAATCTCAATTAACTTACCATTTTTAGCATACTATTTCCGAAACCCTTATTTTTGCCGTCGATATGGGAAGAATTTTGGCATTGGATTACGGGAGCAAGCGCACAGGTATCGCCATTACGGACGAGCTGCAAATTATTGCTTCGGGTTTAACAACCGTTTCCACTTCAGAATTGATGGATTTCCTGAAGAAATATATTGCTTCGGAAAATGTGGAACTGGTTTTAGTTGGCGAGCCAAAACAAAAGGATGGCACACATTCCGGCATTGAAGAAGAAATTCAAACATTTTTAAAGAAATTTTCTGAAATATTTCCGGCAATGAAAATACTGCGCATTGATGAACGTTATACCAGCAAAATGGCCTTCCAAACAATGATAGACAGCGGCCTAAAAAAGAAGCAGCGCCAAAACAAGGCTTTGGTTGATGAAATTAGCGCAACGATAATTCTGCAACAATATCTTTACAATAGTTGATGGTTGATAGTTGAAGATAGAAAGATTACATTTTAGAATCTGCAGCATCAAAAATCTATTATCTTATCGACTTAAAATAATTAGAAATATTAATAAAAAATAAAAATGGTTCTCCCAATAGTAGCCTACGGCGACCCGGTTTTAAGAAAGGAAACCGAAACGATAACAAAAGATTTTCCCAGACTGGATGAGCTTATTGAAAATATGTTCGAAACCATGTACGACGCCCGAGGCATTGGCCTTGCCGCGCCGCAAATAGGGGAACCCATCCGTCTTTTCGTGGTGGATGCCACGCCTTTTGAGGATGATGACGATCTTTCGGAAGCGGAACAGAAATTTGTGGCTGATTTTAAAAGAGTTTTTATTAATCCGCGCATGCTAGAGGAAACGGGAGATGAATGGGCGTTTAACGAAGGCTGCCTCAGCATTCCCGAAGTGCGTGAGGATGTTTTCCGACAGCGCAATATTGTGCTCGAATATGAGGACGAAAATTTCAAAAAACATAAGGAATCCTTCAACGGAATTGTAGCGCGAATCATTCAGCATGAATATGACCATATTGAGGGAATACTCTTTACTGATAAGCTTTCACCGCTGAAAAAAAGGTTAATTAAAGGCAAACTGGCCAATATTTCAAAAGGAAACATTAGCGTGGATTACCGAATGAAATTCCCAAACGCAAAAAAGAAACGTTAACTCGCTTGTATATATAAATCAAACCAAAGATATTTGCATCCAATAAATCATTTTAAAGGTATTTTATGAGTTTAGAAAAAGTGCTTTCCATTTCAGGGAAACCTGGGTTATATAAATTGAAAACCCAAACGCGAACCGGTTTTTTGGCAGAATCGCTTTTGGATGGCAAAACAATAAATGTAAGTGGCCGCCAGAACGTGAGTCTTCTTTCGGAAATTGCGGTTTATACCCTTAAGGAAGAAGTGCCACTTCGAGAGGTTTTTCAGAAAATTTCTGAAAAGGAAGATGGAAAGGAAACCCTTAGCCATAAGGCTTCAAAGGAAGAGCTGGAGGAATTTTTCTTCGAAGTGATGCCAGATTATGATGAAGATCGGGTTTACGCCAGTGATATCAAAAAGATGGTGCAATGGTATAACTTACTTGTGAAAAACGGCCTTTCCGATTTTTCTACACCGAAAGAGGCGCCAAAGGAAGAGGAAAAGGAGGCAAAAGTTGCCACTACCAAAAAAGCCGCTGGCCCAAAAACAGCAGCTGCCAAAACCGCCAATCCAAAAGCTTCCTCAACCAAAAAAGGAGGAGCTACCAAAAACGCCGCATCACGCAAAACCTAGAATTGAACAATTATTTTATAAGTTAAATCCCGAAAGCTGTTGGCTTACGGGATTTTTTTGTTACTTAATAAGAAATTTTAAAGTCCTTAATCTGCTACCTGCAACTAAAAGTCCAAAACAACTATGAATTCCCGCAAAGAACAGCTACAAGCCTTCAACAGATTGTTGACCATTATGGACGAGCTACGCGAAAAATGTCCGTGGGACAAGAAACAAACTATGGAAACACTGCGGCCATTGACCATTGAGGAAACCTATGAGTTGGGCGATGCCATTCTGGAGCAGGATTTACAGGAGGTGAAAAAGGAACTGGGCGATGTATTGTTGCATATCGTTTTTTACTCGAAAATTGGAAGTGAGACCAATGATTTTGACATTGCGGATGTGTGCAATGATATTTGTGAAAAATTGATATCCCGACATCCCCATATATATGGCGATGTGAAAGTTGCTGATGAAGAGGAAGTTAAAAGGAATTGGGAGAATTTAAAATTAAAAGAAGGAAAAAAAAGCGTCTTGGAAGGCGTCCCGAAATCATTGCCAGCCTTGGTAAAAGCGAGTAGAATTCAAGAGAAGGTCGCCGGAGTGGGGTTTGATTGGGAAGAGCCACAACAGGTTTTTGAAAAGTTGCAGGAAGAATTGGGCGAGCTTCAGCACGAATTAAACGAAAACAACAAAGAAAAGATAGAAGCCGAATTTGGCGATGTTCTTTTTTCAATGATAAATTATGCCAGATTTTTAAAGGTGAATCCTGAAAACGCTCTCGAGCGGACTAACAAAAAATTCATAAAACGCTTTCAATATTTGGAAGGCAAAGCCAAGGAAATGAACAAATCATTAAAGGATATGACCTTGGCTGAAATGGATATTTTTTGGAACGAAGCTAAAAAAGAGTAGTTAGTATTCAGCGGGAGTTTATTGTAATAAAAAATGCCAGATTCACGTCTGGCATTTTATAATTAATCTTCCCGAACTTCCTTAATTTTTGAAAGCTTCGCCTTCCAAACCTCGAGCTGTTCCTTGTGGCGCTCAATGTTTTTGTGAACTTCTTTCACCAAAGGATTATTCTCATCTACGTGATGGAAAAAGCCGAGATTATTTTCCAATTGGCGGATTTCATCCTTGGTTTCATCAATCTTTTTTGAAATAAAGAAATGTTCGTTCTGCAATTTTCTGTCGTCGTCGCGATTGACAAGTGTATTTAATTTATTGTCAAATTTTATTAGCTCCGTTTCCTTTTTCCCTAAATCTAATTTTCCGAACAGCGCATCCAATGTTTTGTTGAATTTCTGTTCAATATTTCGCTTGTTATATGGAACGCGACCAACTTCTTTCCATGCGGTTATAAATTCTTTTATCGATTTTAGGTCCTCTTTATGGTCACCGCTCATTTCAAAGGCAGAAAGTTTTTCAAGCATTTGCTGTTTGGATTCAAAATTTGCCAATTCCTCCTTGCCCGCTTCATTTTTCTGTGCATGTAACCTGTCAAAATAATGGTTGCAAGCTTTCTTAAAGCGTTTCCAGATTTTGTCACTATCCTTTCGTGGCACGTGGCCGATACTTTTCCACTCCTCTTGAATTTTTTTCATCAAAGCGGTTGTTGCTTCAAAATCCTCACTGTCCTTATTTTCCTCAGCAATTTTAATTAGTTCGCGCTTCTGCTCAAGATTGGTAAATTGGTCCTTTTTTTGGTTTTTATAAAAACTGTTTTTTTGACGGTTAAAGTCGCTAGTAGCATCTTTAAAGGCTTTCCAAATTTCTTTGTTATTTTCCCTTGGCACGCGCCCGGTATTGAAAAAGGAATCGCGCAGTTCCTGAACTTTCTTAATTGCGTTTTGCCAACCTTGGTGGCTCGGTTTTGCTTCTTCGGTGGCCTGTATTATTTCTTCAACTATTTGTTTTTTCTTTTCATAATTGGCTTCGAAATCCTTTTCCATATCGGCCAATTGCTCTTGGCGTTTGTCGTGGATAACTTTGGTCGCCTCGCTAAATTTATCCCAAACTTCATCTCGATATTCTTTAGCAACTGGCCCAATTTCTTCCTTCCACATTTTGTGTAGCATTTGCAGTTCCCGGAAAGCTTTGTTTATGTCGCTTTCCTGTGCAAGTTCCTCGGCGCGGGTGATAAGTTTTAATTTTGAGTCGAGATTATGCTTGAAATCCATATCGCGGAACTCACGATTCAAATGAAGAAAATCGTAGAAATTTTCAACGTGGTGATGATAGGTATTCCAGACAGTGTTGTATTTATCACGCGGAATTGCGCCGGCCAAATGCCATTTTTCCTGAATTTCCTTAAAATGTTTGTAGGTGGTGTTGATATTTTCTTCGGCGCTCAAAAGACTTTTCAGTTCCTCTATTAGCTCCCAGCGCTTGTCTAAATTTGCTTGAAGGTCCTTCTTAAGATTTTTATAGTGATTGTTTCGTTTCTCTTTATAATCAAAATAAAGGGAATTGAACTCTTTTTTTAATGGGGTGGTGTAATGAAAATCAATAATATTGCCGCCTTCAGCCAAAAATTCTTCCTTTTTTTGCTCCAGTTGGTCGTTGAATTTGTTATTGAATTCCGAACGAATTTCTTCCACATCGTGCTTAATATGTTGAATTTTCTTCGTTTTCAGCAGTGTGTCCAATGCTGCAACCAATTCACTTTCCGAAAGTGTGCTATAGTCCTTTTGTGCTTTTTCCTCGTGATCGTCATCCGCTTCTTCATCTTCGGAGGAGGCTACTTCTTCTTCATCATCTCCCTCCTCGGTAGCGTCTACCTTTTCGTTTGCAGGATTCTCAACCGATTTTTTTTCCTCAATCATTGCATCTGCAACCATATTCTCTTCTGCAATATCTTCAGAGTCTATGTTGTCGGTTTCCTCATTCACTGCTTCGGATTTTTCTATTTCCGCAGTAGTTTCATTTACATTAGATTCAACGTTTTCGGAATCAGCATTAGTTTCTTCCGTTGATTCGGTAAATGGTTTTTTCTTTTCGTTTTCCTGATTATTTAGCGAAGCCGAAGTATCCTGTGGCAATTTTTCGTCGGACATTTGTTTCAATGTTAAAGTTCCTATTTCTTAATGGGTCAAGATACTAACAACTGCGCAACTGGCAAAGAACGGGGCGTTTTTTTGGGGATATTTTGGTAAAATTTATGAATTCCAAATTTCCCAAGATTTTTCAGCTTGCAACTCTAACATTGATAGACCGTTGCTGGTTTTTGCGCCCCTGATTTTTCCTTGTTTAAGAAATTCGGTTTCGGAAGGATTGTAAATTAAATCGAATAATAGATGGTCTGGGGTCAAAAAGTTATATGGAATTGCGGGATATTCGTGAATATTGGGGAAGGTGCCCAGCGGCGTGCAATTAATAATAAGAAAATGATTTTCAATTGCCGATTTGTTCAGCGATTCGTATTTAATGGAATGCATATTTTCGGTTCGACTCACAAAACTAAAACTAAAGTCTAGTTTCTCCAAAACATAGGCCACCGCTTTTGAAGCGCCCCCTGTGCCTAAAATTAATGCAGTTTTTTTCGGAAGCGGAAAAAATTTTTCAAGGGATTTTTGAAATCCGTAATGGTCGGTATTAAAGCCAATAAGTTTATTTTCTTCAGAAATTTTAATAGTGTTCACGGCGCCAATTTTTTGGGCAGTTTCGTCCATGGCATCCAATAATGGAATTACTTCTTCCTTGTAAGGAATAGTAACATTTAAACCCTTTAAGGAAGGCGTTTCCGAAATAATTTTTGGTAAAAGCGCAATAGAGTGTAAGTCAAAGTTCTGATAGGAATGGGGCAGGTTTTCGCTATTAAATTTTTCGGAAAAGAATTTTTTCGAAAAAGAATAGTCAATGTTTTTTCCTATCAATCCAAATTTAGACATGTTGGTTTTTTTTATAGATGCCATACCACTCCAGCCCGAGTACTATCAGCACTCCGAAAAGAACAAAGAGAATGGCAAAAATAGTTTCGCTCCCGAAGTCGGATGGAAAAAAACGGTCATAGCCAATAATTATCTCCCTTCCCTTGGCGTCCAACATATGGTTTCCCGTGGCGTCGAGTTCATATTTTGTTTCCTTCCAGGGCCAAACAACGCCCAATGACCCGGCGATGAAGCCAATAATAACGGCGTAAGTCGCTTTTTTATATCGCTTCAAAACATACGCTAGCAAGTGCGAAAGCGAAACCAACCCTACTAAGGAACCCAGGGAGAAAACGGCCAAAACCTTCAGAAGTTCAATTCTTTCGGGATTATAAAACCAGCTAAAATCCCATTGAAAAATATTGGCAATGGTATCAAAAAGGGCGTTAACGGAATCCACCAAAAGCAGTACATAGTTACCTAAAAGAATTAAAATGAAGGATCCCGAAAGGCCGGGCAATGTCATTCCCGACACGCTTATAATGCCACAGAAAAAAACAAAAATTAGATTGCTATTTTCCTTTGCCGGCTCTAAAAAACTTATAGCCACACCCACTGCGATGCCACAAAGTAAATACGCTAAATACTTGCGATGCCACGCGCCAAAGTCCTTGGCAATATAGTAAATGGATGCCAAAATCATCCCGAAAAACCAGCTCCAGACGTACAGTTCATAGTGTTTTATTAGAAAGTCCAGAATTTTTGAAACACTGAAATAGCTAATTACCATTCCCAAAATCAGAAGGCCTAAAAATTGGCCGTTCACATATTTATGAAAAGTTCTAAAACGACCGCCCCAAATAAGTTTAAAGGCTTTCTTGTTTATCTTTTGAAGTGAATAAATAAATTCCTCATAAAACCCTGCCACAAATGCAAACATACCGCCCGAAACGCCGGGAACTTTATTGGCTGCTCCCATAATGATGCCTTTTAGAACAAGCCAAGCTTTATCGGAAAGTGAGCGGTTTTCGTACATTTGATTGTTGCCGATTTATTTTTATTTCACAAATTCAAAGTTTTTGCGGAGGGTCATTTTCAAGGGTAATGGTTCCCTTTTTTACAGCAATTCGCTCCAATAAAAAGATAGTGAAAAAACCAATTGCCACAAATAAAAGAGCATAGAGCACTTGTGGATTTCCATCATAATTTTGAGGAAGTACACTGCGCTCAATAAATGGAACCTTTTCGCCGGTATGATTCATTCTATACTGTAAGACTTCCTTCCACGGCCATATTTTGTTCAGTGCGCCAACCATAAAACCAGTGAGTACCGCCAATGTAATATTTTTATGGTGCTTAAACATCCAATTTAAAATCCGTGAAAACATTTTTAGGCCCACAATTGCACCCGTTCCGAAAATTATAAGTTTTGTGAGCGCACTTAAAAAGAGGGTTCCGTTAAAGGTTGTAATACCATCGCCCAATTGGGTGACAATGCCAATAACCGTAGTGTAAGCGCCTAACAATAGGAGTATAAAGGCGCCGGAAATTCCTGGAAGAATCATGGCTATAATGGCAACGAACCCAGCTAAAAACAAAAACCAGTTGCTATCTGGGGAGCCGACCGGATCTGCGATAGTTATAAAATAGGAGAAGATTGATGCAACAATAAGGGCAATGACTATCCCTATACTCCAGTTTTTTATTTGTTGGCCCACATACACAATACTTGCAATCACAAGCCCGAAGAAAAAAGACCAAACAAGAATGGGATAAACCTCCAAAAGCCAAGTGATTAATTTAGCAAGTGAAATAATACTGATAAAAACCCCGGCGAAAAGAGCCACTAAAAATGACAGATTATACTGTTTCCATGCTGTGGAAAAGCCATTTTTTTTCCAACTCCGGAAGAAACCAAGATCTATATTGTGGATGGTTTCTATTAATTCTTCATAAATGCCGGAAATGAAGGCGATAGTACCTCCAGATACGCCGGGAACAACATCGGCAGCGCCCATTGCTAGGCCCTTGGCAGTTACTGTTAAATATTGGAGAAAATTTCTTTGAGGCATAATGTTTTTTTCAAATAGCCTCAAAAATACACAAATTAAAGCGAAGGATTTTTGTGCTGCCTTATTATTTCCTTTACCGTTTTCATTTGATACACCGAAGGGAACAGTTCCTCAATTATCAACAAGAATTCAGGCTCAGCCTTTAGGGCATTTTTTAAGTGGAAGGCTCCTTTATCGTTTTCATTTAGGGAATAATAAATTCCGGAAAGGCGGTATTCAACTTCGGGGTGTTCGGGATAAAATTCCAAAGCTTGATTGAAATTATTTACGGCAGTTTCAAACTCTCCCAAATTGATTAAAATGTCGCCACGGGTCAACCAGGATTCCAGTTCGTAATTGCCCAGTTCCAAAGCTTTTCGATACCCAACTTCAGCTTCTTCAAAAAGGTTTAGCTTATTATTTATTTTAGCGTAGCGTTTCCAATAATTTACATTCTCACTATCAATATTTATTGCCTTTTCAATAAAATAAAGTGCCTTTTGATATTGTTTATTCTTAAAATAAAAATCGGTAATCGCTATCCAGCCTTTGTCCAGCAAGGAATCTTCTTCCACGCACTTATTGTAGAACTGAAGAGCCATTTCAGTATTTCCTAGCTTTTCGTAACATTTCCCAATCCGCAATAGTGCGTAGGAGGTAGGATCGTCCAGGCTTAAGGTGACCGAGTAACTTTCTATTGCATCCGCATATTTCTTCATCCTTTCGAGCACCCTTCCTTTTTCCAAATATGCGCCTATAAAGCTGTCATCACTGATTATGGCAAAATCGAATGCTGCCAGTGCTTTTTTATAATCCTTAAGATCGTAATATTGCTTGCCCACTTGGTGCCAAGCCACTTCGCAATAGGGATTTTTATTTAGATAATCATTTAAATAGTCAATAGCCGCCTCATTTTCATCTAAATATTCAAAACAATAAATAATGTTGTAGAGGGCCGAATAATCTTCCTCATCTGCCTCCAAACATTTCATAAAATAATATTTGGCGTTTTCGTAATCCTCCATAAAAAGATATTCCATTCCGAGCAATGACAAAACATCCGCTTCGTCATCGGTTATTTCAAGCGCTTGTTCTAAAAGGCTAATGGCCTCTTTATGTTTGTCCCGCCTTGACAAAATGTTGGCCTTTTGAATGTAAATTTCCTCATTGCTTTGTTCCAATTGGTAAAGCGCATCCAAAAGCTCCTCCGCAATTTCCAATTGATTTTCGAAAATGTACATTTCAATTTGGAAAAGCTTCAGATTTGTGGATGATGGATGCTGCTCCAACCCCAATTTGGTGGCCTTTTTGGCAAGTGCAATTTTTCCGTTTTCAAGGTAGTGATGCACTATTTCCTCAAATTCCTCGGAGTCGAAGAAAAGTACGCTGTTGGTTTTCAGCATAGATTCGAATCTTTCCAGCGAGAAGTTGTTATGCTCGTTTGAACTTAATTGCATACGCACGGTTTAACGGTTTCTTCTATTTTAAAGATAATAATGTATAAATAAGTTCAATAGTTATGCCGTGTTTGTTGTTAACGAACTTATCAACAGAAAAGTAATCCATAAATTCCTATTATTAAAAGAATTGCACCCGATTAATCGGTTTTGAGACGATTTAATACGTTTTGCAACAATCTGCAACCTTCCGCAATCTCCTCATCGCTAATAGTAAGTGGCGGAGTAATGCGCAGGGCGCGGCCTTCAAAGAGAAGCCAAAAAAGTATGAGACCTTCTTCTTTACAGGCAAGAATTACTTCGGAAGCAATTTCGGGTGTTTCCATCATTGCAGCAAGCATCAGGCCTCTGCCGCGAACCTCCTTTATTAATGGATGCTTCAGCAGTTTTCTGAATAATTTTTCCTTTTCAAGAGTTTGCTGTACAATTTGCGTCTCTGTCAGCTCTCGTAAGGTTGCCAAAGCGGCAGCCGCTATCAATGGGTTTCCGCCAAATGTGGTGATGTGTCCCAATTTTGGGTTATCCTTTAAAAACGCCATAACCTGGTGAGATGCGGTAAAAGCGCCAATGGGCAGACCGCCGCCCATGCCTTTTCCCATTACCAAAATATCGGGCTCGGCATCAAAATGTTCAAAAGCGAAAAGCTTACCGGTTCTGCCAAAACCGGGCTGAATTTCATCCAAAATCAAAAGTGTTCCGGTTTCATCACATCGTTTACGCACTTTTTTCAAATAGCCATTTTCCGGCTGTATAAATCCCGCGCCTCCTTGAATGGTTTCCAAAATAATTGCGGCCGTTTCAGAAGTTATTTTTTGGATATCGGCTTCATCATTAAAAGTAATGGGGAAACAATTCGGCACCAATGGCTTGAAAGCATTTTTGCGTTCCTCAAAACCCATCACGCTCATTGCGCCCATAGTATTTCCGTGATAGGCATTATATGCATACAGAATTTGGGTTCGACCGGTAGCGCGGCGGGCAAGTTTCAACGCACCTTCTATCGCTTCCGTGCCACTGTTTACTAAGTAAGTAGTATTTAAATTTTTAGGAAGATTCGCCGAAAGCAATTTTGTCAATTCAACGGCCGGTTGTTGAATATATTCGCCATAAACCATTACGTGCAAATATTTTTCTGATTGGTTTTTTATCGCGGATACAACACGTGGATGGCAGTGACCCAAAGTACAGGCAGATACACCTGCCACAAAATCCAGGTGTTTCTTGCCCGATGTATCATAAATATAGCTTCCTTCAGCGTGTGAAATTTCTAACGCCAAGGGATGCGGTGTGGTTTGTGCTTGATATTTGTAGAAATCCTCTTTCATTTCTTAAGGCCCGTCGGTAGGGTTGGGGGCAGTTTCCGCTTTTGGATCATCGGGTCTGTTTTGCAAATCCTTCGGAGTTAATTTGGATTCGGCCGGAAGTTGAATTTTATCTTCGGGAATGTCTTCAAAAAACTGGCCTTCATCCTTTGGTAGTGGAATTCCCGTTATTTTTGGAAGCACGGGGGCGGGTTTTCCTTTAAATAAATCTTCAACTGAAAACAATCTTTCGTCGCCGCGCCATTGAAAACCGGGTAAAATTCGTGCGTTTTCGGGCAGCATTGATGGCGGATAAACCTTTCCATCGGCTTTTTTTATAAAACGGATTCCAGTTATTTGCTGTTCTTCCAAATACATTTGAATAGAGCTGGAAACGGTTATATTGATACCCACCAAATCGTCATTATCATTGCGGGAATAATAAATTACTTGGGCATTTTTGTTGATGTTTACAGTGTCCAATTCATTATTGGTGAACAGACCGATTAGCCGTTCCCCCTTCACCTGATTATAGCCCATGCTGTCTTTCTGCACCAAAAAGGCGTTGTTGAAAACTTTTAAGGTGTCTAATTTATCCGTAATTGTATCGGAAAGAATATGGATGGTATCGCCAATCATTTGATTTTCGCCACTCCACAAAACCGGATTTCGCAGCAGTTTTGTTATTCCGCGTTTTTCGCTAACATAAATGGAGTCACATTTTCCACTGGTTGGGTCGTCGCCCATTTTTCCAGGTTTGTATAACCTTGCCCGATAATATCCTTTTACAATTCTATTGTCTGGCTTGCCCGTTACACGTAGCGTATCTGCATGGACGTATATAGAATCGCCATCACGAACGGTAATGGCGACCGCTCTTTTTGTTATAAAAACCGAATCTTTTTCTCTAAAAACTTCGGCATAATGACCGCGTATCACGCTTTTGTTTATAGTGTCCAAAACCCGAATATTGTTTGTTGCCGAAGCAAAACTCTTGTTTCTGTCGAAATAGATACTGTCTCCGAAAAGTGTTCGGTTTTCATAATCTACTTTTGAATTCTTGACGAAATAACCAGTGTCGCCCCGCGTGTCGTAATACCCGCGTTCGCAATAAACAGTACTGGTTTCACTCACAATAGTTGATGGACCGTACAGATAGGCATCACCGGTGTCGGAATAAAAATCGAGTTGATTGCTATTCACCGTGTACTTTGGGTTTACAATCTTTACATTTTGAAGAAATTGATATTTTTTGCTTTCCGCGAAATATCTTCCCGAGCGACTTGTCAAAACGCTTGCGGTATCGCGAACGGTGCCGCCGGTGCGGTAATAGGCTTGTTGTTTTATTCTGTCAAAATAGAGTGTATCGGTAGTTAGTGTGGTTTTTGGTTCGGTTAAAACCACATCGCCACTTGCGAAGGCAAACTGTGTGTTACCATTGTATTCGGCATATTTGCTCGCCATTGAAACTGTGTCGCCTTGGGTAATGCGTACATCTCCGTAAGCTTTTACGAAGTTGCTTTTTAGGTAAACAAACGCTTGATCGCACCACATTTCTACACCTTCGTGGATGATGTATACCTGCCCCGTCTCATCCTTGGTATAAATTGCGGCATCAGGAAATTCCGGCCGCAGTTCCAAATAACCGGATTGAATATCAACCTTCTGTTTTTCCTGTGCGGAAAGTGAAATGCCACAGAAAATGAGAAACACGGAAAAGGTGAGATGTGATATCTTCAAGGAGAATTTATTTTTCATTGGGAACGAAAATATCAACAAAATATTGGTTACCGGTGAATGGTCTGCTTTCTATCCGGCCCTACAGAAACTATTTTGATGGGTACTTCCAGTTCTTTTTCAAGAAAACTTATATAGTCATTCAACGCGTCTGGCAATTGGGTAGCTTCGCCCATTTTGGTTAAATCTGCCTTCCAGCCTTTCATTTCGGTATAGATGGGAGTTACATTTTCGGCTTCTATATTATAGGGTAAATGATGGATTATTTCACCTTTATAGTTATAGGCTGTGCAAACCTTTAATTTTTCAAAACCACTTAACACATCGGCCTTCATCATTATAAGTTGGGTAACGCCGTTTACTTGAACTGCGTAACGAAGTGCTACCAAATCCAACCATCCGCAACGACGGGGGCGACCAGTAACGGCACCAAATTCGTTTCCTATTTTTGCCATTCGCTCCCCGGCTTCGTCAAAAAGTTCGGTAGGGAAGGGGCCACTGCCAACGCGGGTTGTATATGCTTTAAAAATTCCGAATACATCTTGCACTTTGTTTGGCGGAACTCCCAAACCGGTGCAGGCTCCAGCCGCAGTAGTGTTTGAGGATGTTACGAAAGGATAGGTTCCAAAGTCAATATCGAGCAGGGAGCCTTGAGCGCCTTCCGCCAAAATGGTTTTTCCATCTTTTTGGGCTTGGTGCAGATATTCTTCACTGTCAATAAACCTGAGGTTTTTTAGCGTTTCAACGGAAGCAAAAAATTCGGCTTCGAGATCGGCTAAATCATATTGCACATCCACATTATAAAAGGCTATCATTGCCTCGTGCTTATCGGCCAAGGCGCGGTATTTATCTTGCCAATTCTCAAGTTCCAAATCACCAATGCGAATACCGTTTCTTCCGGTTTTGTCCATATAGGTTGGACCAATTCCTTTAAGGGTTGAGCCTATTTTCGCCTTTCCCTTTGATGCTTCCGAGGCTGCGTCGAGCAAGCGATGCGTTGGCAAAATGATATGGGCTTTTCGAGAAACTATCAAATTCTTTTTATAGTCCACATCGTATTTATCAAGGGCTTCCAATTCCTTTACAAACACTACGGGATCTATCACAACGCCATTTCCGATGAGGTTCACGGAATTTTTATGGAAAATTCCTGATGGTATTGTTCGCAACACGTGCTTTATTCCGTCGAATTCCAACGTATGCCCTGCATTTGGACCACCTTGGAATCGCGCGATTATATCATAGTTTTTTGTTAGGACGTCGACAATTTTTCCTTTGCCTTCATCGCCCCATTGCAATCCAAGTAGTAAATCTACTGCCATAATTTATTGTGAATTGTCCGCTTCCTGCTCGTTCGCGGATTTTTTATTTCCGTAGAAATAAAGTGAATGGTTTGTTATTTCAATATTGAAAACCTCTTCAATGGTTTTTTTTATGCTGTGAATCCGTGGATCGCAAAATTCAATTACTTCGCCATCTTGTAGGATGATGTGATCGTGGTTACGATCAAAATAGGATTTTTCGTAATGCGACTGATTTTGGCCAAACTGATGCTTACGCACCAACCCGCACTCCAAAAGAAGCTCAATGGTATTGTAAAGTGTGGCCCGACTAACGCGGTAGTTTTTATTCTTCATATTTATGTACAACGATTCAATGTCAAAATGATCGTCGTGGTCATAAATTTCCTGCAGAATGGCATAGCGTTCGGGTGTTTTTCGGTGTCCTTTTTTCTCAAGAAAACCCGTGAAAACGTTCTTTACTATTTCTTGATTGTTTATGTCTGTTTTTGAACTCATAACTAAGCTTGCAAAGTTACTTAAATTTTACACTCTGGTAACTTTATCAATTCCGTTTATTTTTTTGATGTTTTCCACGAGGTTTGTAAGTATGGTTTTGTTTTTTACTACTACAACAATTTTACCCGTAAAAACCCCGTCATTACTATCAAAATGCACGCTTTTCATATCTATGTGCAGGTTGTTGGAAATTACTTTCGTTACTTCATTTACAAGCCCAATGGTATCAATGCCGGAAATTTCCAAAATCGCCTTGAATTCTCTTTGGGTACTATCAATCCACTTGGCTGGCATAATGCGGTAACTGTAATTGCTTTGAAGCTGTAACGCATTTGGACAGTTTGTTTTATGCACTTTGATGCCTTCATTCACGGTTACAAATCCGAAAACATCATCGCCGGGAATGGGGTTGCAACAATTGGCCATTTTATAATCCAGTTTGTCCTCACTCTTTCCGAAAACTAGTTGGTCAAACTTTTCGGTAATTTCTTCCTTGTGGACATCTTCGGGCTTGTCTGGCTTTCTTATTCGGTTTTTGAAGAAACTAATAAAGGCATTGCTTCGCGAAGCCGCGAAATCTTTCAGCTTTTGGTTGTCAATTATTCCCGCCCCCACGCGATAATACAAATCCAGACTTGTTTTCACTTTAAAGAAAACCACAAGCTGGTTGAGCGTGCTTTCATCTAAATTAATTTTCAGGGATTTTAATTTTCTGGCCAGAATCACCTTTCCTTCTTCGGCAAGTTGTTTCTTTTCGTCCTTTAGTGATGATTTTATTTTGGATCGGGCTCTTCCCGTTGTTGCATAGTTCAGCCAGTTGGTTGTGGGTTTTGCGTTTTCCGAAGTGATAACTTCCACTTGGTCGCCACTTTTTAACTCGTGGCTTAATGGAACAAGTTTTCCATTCACCTTTGTGCCGCGGGTGTGCATGCCGATTTCCGTGTGGATGTGGAATGCGAAATCCAAAGCCGTTGCACCTTTCGGGAGTGAATACAGATCGCCTTTGGGCGTAAATACGAAAATTTCCTTGGCGTAAAGATTCAATTTGAATTCTTCCACAAAATCCACCGCGCTTATTTCTGAATTTTCAAGGGTATCCTGTAGTTTGTTTAGCCAGTTTTCAAGGCCACCATCGTCTTTTTCCTTGTTTTTGTATTTATAGTGTGCGGCAAATCCTTTTTCAGCTATTTCATTCATCCGTTCACTTCTAATCTGCACTTCCACCCAACGGCCCTTGGGCCCCATAACGGTGATGTGCAATGCTTCATAACCCGTTGATTTTGGTGAGGAAATCCAGTCGCGAAGGCGAATTGGGTTCGGGCGGAAATGATCGGTAACGATTGAATATATTTTCCACGCGAAGAATTTTTCGTTCTCGGGCGCGCTTTTGTATATAATTCGCACGGCAAATTTGTCATATACCTCATCAAAACTCACATTCTGCACCAGCATTTTTCTGCGGATGGAAAAAATGGATTTTGGACGGCCCTTTATTTCATAATCTAGATTTTCGGAATCGAGGGAGTCCTTTATTACTTGGTTAAAGGCTTCAATATAGGCATCCTGTTCCTCCTTGCTTTCTTTGATTCTTCCCAAAATATCTGCATAAACCTCGGGCTCGGTGAATTTAAGGCCCATATCCTCAAGCTCGGTTTTTATATTGTAAAGGCCAATCCGGTGGGCGAGGGGGGCATAAATGTAAAGCGTTTCAGAAGCAATTTTACGCTGTTTGTCCGGCGGCATACTTTCCATGGTTTGCATATTGTGCAGCCTGTCCGCAATTTTGATGATGATAACTCGAATGTCTTCGTTGAGGGTAAGCAACATTTTCCGAAAGTTTTCGGCTTGCATCGATACGTCTTCGGACATATTGATGTGGGAAATTTTTGTGAGGCCATCCACAATCCGAGCAACCGCCGTCCCGAACATTTCCTCAATATCTTCCAAGGAATAGGCCGTATCTTCCACAACATCATGAAGTAACGCTGCTGCTATGCTCGTGGCGTCAAGTCCAATTTCGGAAGCAACTAGTTTTGCAACCGCGATAGGGTGAAAAATATAAGCCTCGCCACTTTTTCGACGTTGGTCTTTATGGGCGTCCACGGCCAAATCAAAAGCGCTGCGAATCAGTTTTTTATCTTCTTTGGAAAGGGTGCGATAACTAATTTTTAGCAGCTGTTTGTAGTGCTTGGCAATCTCCTTTTTCTCTTCTTCTAATGCGGCTTCTGTCATAAACTAAAAATACAGATTAGTATTGAAATGGACAACTAAATTAATACAATGGACTGGGTAATATTTATTTCTTGGCTATCAAATATTTAAGAAATACTGTAACAATTTATTTAACTTAATGTCTATTATTTATAAACCATTCCAAAAATATCCATATGAAAAATAGAATACTGATGTGTTTCTTTTTAGCAAGCTGCGTACTAAGTTTTGCCCAAAATAAAGATGCACAAAACAAGCAAACCGCCCAATTCAATGTTCCGGTGGAATATTACAAACTGGACAATGGCCTTAAGGTAATTTTATCGCCGGACAAGTCCTCTCCAACCGTTGTGGTGGCGGTTTATTACAACATCGGGTTTAGAATCGAACCGAAGGATCGCACCGGGTTTGCGCACTTGTTTGAACATATGATGTTCCAAGGCTCAGAGAATTTGGGCAAAATGGAATTCATAAAATTAGTGCAGCAAAATGGGGGCATTTTAAACGGCTCTACGCGTTTTGACTTCACCAATTATTTTGAAATAGTCCCGTCCAACAAACTGGAAACCATGCTTTGGGCCGAAGCCGACCGAATGAAAGGCCTTGATATTACACAGGAAAATCTTACCAACCAACAAGGCGTTGTTAAAAACGAAGTGAAGGTAAATGTTTTGAACCAACCGTACGGCGGCTTTCCTTGGCTGGACATGCCGCAATACGCAAATACAAACTGGTACAACGCCCACAATTTTTACGGAGATTTGAAAGATCTCGATGCCGCAAATCTCGAAGATGTTGAAAGTTTTTTCAAAACCTATTACGCTCCGAATAATGCCGCTATTTCAATAGTTGGGGATTTTGAAATTAGCGAGGCAAAAGCTTGGATTGACCAATATTTCAGCGGAATTCCTTCCGCGCAGATTCCCGCAATGCCGGACATTTCAGAACCTAAACAGGAAAAGGAAAAGCAATTCACCAAAAATGATTCCTTGGCAAACAAACCGGCACTGGCGGTGGCATACCATATGCCAGTGCGCAATACTCCGGAATATTATGCTATGGGACTTTTAGATCAAATTTTAATCCAAGGCGATAATGCCTTGCTTCAGAAAAAATTGGTGGATGAAAAAGGGTACACTTCCTACGTAAGTGGGGGTATAAATTATTTGGGGAATATGTTCAATTATAATGGCCCAATGCAAATAATGTTCGATGTAACCTATGACAATGAAACCTCAAAACAGCAAGTTATGGACGCCGTTGATGAAGTTATAGACGGACTTTCAACAAAAATAAACCAGGAAATGTTGGACAATGCAATGGTGAAAATACGCTCAAAATTATACGATGAATTGAGTGGCACATTTGGGTTTGGCCGTGCGGATTTGCTATGCAGCTTTGCTCTTTTTGACGACAACCCCGCGCGAATAAATACCTTGGAAGAGGAATTTAAAAAGGTCACCCCCGAAATTGTGAAAAAGACAATTTCAGAATATTTAAGAAAAACGAATCGAACCATTTTGGTGGTAAATCCACTTTTGGCAAACAACGAAAAAACAAACTAAATGAAAACTTCAATTTATACATTTTTTATAGCCTTGTTTATCGCCGTGCCAGGCATAGCGCAGAAACAAACCCCACCAAAAGGCGCGGAACCAAAAGATTTTTCGCTTCCGAAGAAAGAAGTTATAAGTCTGGACAACGGCCTACAATTGGTAATGGTGCCCTACGGAAGTATCCCGAAAGCCACCATAAGTATTACAGTAAATACAGGCAATATAAACGAAACCAAAGACCAAGTGTGGCTGGCCGACTTGCTGGGCGATTTGATGAAGGAAGGCAGTACGGCCGATTATTCCGTAAAGGACAAGCTTGCGGGAATGGGCGGAAATCTAAATATTGGCGTGGGCGCGCACAATACATCCCTAAGCACTGATGTGCTGTCGGAATTTGCCCCCGATGCCTTAAAAATTCTTGCCGACGTTTTGGAAAATCCAAAATTGCCTCAAAGTGAAATGGATAGGCTTAAAAATAATATGAAAAGAAATTTAACTGTTGCGCTATCAACTCCCGGGGCGCAGGCAAGAAAGGATTTCTTTGCGGAAATGTATCCGAACCATCCCTACGGAAGATTATATCCCACTTCCGAACAAGTCGATTCCTATACTTTGAATGATGTAAAATCTTTTTACGATGCAAATTTCGGTGCACAGCGTACCACAATTTATGTTGTTGGAAATTTTAATTCGGAAGAAATTAAAGCAGTGGTGAAATCTACACTGGCCGACTGGCAGAAGGGTCCGAAGGAAAATTATCCTGTCGCCCAAGCTCAGTCCAACGGGAAAGTAAAAATAATTGACCGTCCGGGCGCGCCCCAATCTACTATTTATTATGGGCTTCCAGTGCCCGATCCGTCAAACAAGGATTATGTGGCGCTGGATGTTATGAATACGCTTTTGGGCGGTTCCTTTGGCTCGCGAATTACCAGCAACATCCGCGAGGATAAAGGCTATACCTATTCCCCAAGCAGTGCTTTGGTGGCAAATTACAAAAGCGGACTTTGGTACGAAAGTGCAGATGTTACCACTGAATTTACCGGCGCTTCCGTGGATGAAATTAAAAAGGAAATTGTTCGCCTGCAAAATGAAGCTCCCGCAAAAGCTGAATTGGATGGGATGAAGAATTACAAATCGGGCATTTATGTGCTTCAAAATTCAACACCCTATGGAATTATTGGGCAGTTGAATTTCCTCGATGTGCACAATTTGGATGAATCGTTTTTGGTAAATCAAGTGAAAAACATAAATGCAGTTACCCCACAGCAAGTGCAAGAAATGGCAAAAAAATATATTCAGCCGGATAAAATGACGCTAATTGTGGTTGGCGACAAAGAAAAAATAAAGGAACAAGTAAAAGAAACCATTGCGCAACCCGCGAAAAAAGAACAGTAATTGTTGAAGTTTGAGTTAGTTGAAAAAAAGCCCGGCGATAGTTGGGCTTTTTTTTCTACATCCTAGTTAATGTTTGCCTTTAAATATCGAGGAATTATGAAATATAATTCCAAATATTCCGATATTTCACAAGTTGAGCGTAGGTATTTTTAATAGGAATATTTTCTTCCGAAGAAAGGTTTGGGTCAGTTTTTAACGTTTGCGAAGCATAGCTTCGGGCAATCTTTAATATTTCGGAATCCTTCACTATATCTGCAATTCGAAGGTTTAAAACGCCGCTTTGTTGCGTTCCCATCAAATCGCCGGGACCGCGCAGTTTTAGATCTACTTCAGCAATTTCAAATCCGTCGCTGGTTCTAACCATGGTTTCCAAACGGATTTTTGCATCCGCGGAAAGTTTGTGGCTAGTCATTAATATGCAATAACTCTGATCCGCACCTCGGCCAACTCTTCCGCGCAATTGGTGCAGTTGTGAAAGCCCGAAACGTTCCGCACTTTCAATAATCATCACGCTGGCGTTTGGCACATTTACGCCAACTTCAATAACCGTTGTGGCTACCATAATTTGTGTTTCTCCTTTAATGAAGCGGTTCATCTCATATTCTTTATCGGCAGATTTCATTTGCCCGTGAACTATGGAAACTTGGTAATTCGGTTGCGGAAATTCACGCACAATACTCTCGTATCCATCCATCAAATCCTTATAATCCATCTTCTCACTTTCCTGTATCAAAGGGTACACAATATACACCTGCCGACCCTTCGAAATTTCGTCCTTAATAAAGCGAAAAACTTTCAGCCTATTTGCATCAAATCGATGCACGGTTTTGATGTCTTTTCTGCCTGGCGGAAGCTCGTCAATTACGCTAATATCGAGGTCGCCATAAATGCTCATGGCCAGGGTGCGGGGGATGGGGGTGGCGGTCATAATTAGCACGTGTGGGGGAATAGCCCCTCCAACCTCCCCCAAGGGGAGGCTTTTTAAAGTTGTCTCAATTGTTTTTATTGAAGTATCAATGTTGCCTATTATTTCTTCGTTGGTGAAACGTAGTATTTTAAACCCGAGTTCTATTAAAATCTGTGTCCTTAACTCATCAACCTCTTTTTGTTGCGGATGGTTGTGATAGCCACCATCTACTTCAACCACAAGCTTCTTTTCGAGACAGACAAAATCTACGATAAATTCATCAATTATATGTTGTCTTCTAAATTTAAAATCAAGCTTTTTAGTCCTTAAACATTCCCATAAAATGGCTTCGGCTTGGGTGGGTTGTTTTTTGTTTTTTTGCTGAAGCTCTTTCAGTAATTTATAAGTAGACGGTCTAGCCGTCATATATTTTTTGCGCACTTCGGCTTCCTCCCTTTGGGAGGATTGAGGTGGGCTACCTTTATGCCAAAGTTTACTTCTTTGCTCCACTCCAAAACGGTGCTGTTCGTCCACAATTGCAAGCCCTAAATTTTTAAATTTTACCTTATCCTCGAGCAGCGCGTGAGTACCAATTAGGATGTTTAATTCACCATTTTCCAATTTTTCATGGATTTCTTTTCTTTTTGAAGTTTTGGTTGAGCCCGTTAGTATTTCAATACTGGTGTTCAGTTTGTTACACATTTCAACCAAACCGTTATAATGCTGTACTGACAAAATTTCAGTTGGCGCCATTAAACAGGCTTGAAAACCGTTGTCAAGTGCTATTAACATTGACATTAGCGCCACAATGGTTTTCCCAGAACCCACATCGCCTTGCAAAAGCCGATTCATTTGTGCGTTACTTCCCAAATCGTTGCGGATTTCTTTCAGTACACGCTTCTGTGCTTCGGTCAATTCAAAGGGTAAATGTTCCGAAAAAAAGGTGTTGAAATTATGCCCTATTTTGTCAAAAGTATAGCCCTTAATTTTTGATTTATGGAGGAGGTTTTTCCGAATTAATTGCAGTTGAATGTAGAACAATTCCTCAAATTTTAATCGGTATTGCGCCCGTGCTAAATGCGTCTGACTTTTGGGAAAATGTATGTTGAAAAGTGCCTCCGTTTTTGAGGCCAATTTTAGCTGATCCAAAAGTGGTTTTGAGAGGGTTTCGGAGAAGGCATTTTTGGTCTCCAAAAACAACTGTTGCATCAGTGAATTTATCACCCGATTTGTGATGCCGCTATTCGCTAATTTTTCAGTGGAAGGATATACGGGTTGCATTGCCGAACGAATACTTTTTTCGTGGGCATCGAGCAATTCCATTTCGGGGTGTGGCATAGAAAAACTGCCATTGAAAAAATTCGTTCTTCCGAAAATCACATACGGCACATTCAACTTCAAATTCTCGCGAATCCATTTTTGTCCGCGGAACCAAACCAATTCCATCGTGCCCGTTTCGTCAATGAAAGTGGCGACCAACCGTTTTCCTTTTTTCTGCTCAACCGTTTTAATATGGGTAATTTTCCCAATAATCTGAACTTCAGCATTAGTCTGCTGAAGTTGGCCAATTTTGTAGTATTGCGTTCTATCGAGATAACGATTCGGAAAGAGATTCAGCAAATCCTGAAACGTGTGGATGCCCAGCTCTTTTTTCAGCAAATCCGCACGGTTTGGGCCGACGCCTTTTAGATAATCTATGGGAGTTTGCAGGAAATTTGCGTTCATAAAACGAAAATACTAATTCCCGCCAAGTCGTGAATCCCATTGATTGAAAATTTGTAATTTGCTTACTCATAAAATTTTTCCCTTCTTAAAATGAACAAATTTCTTATAACGTTTCTTTTTTCAAGTTTTACAGTATTTGCGCAACAAACTGATGTTGTGGATTTTTTGAAGATTGAGGCTTTGATTAAGCCGGATGCTGCTGAAAAAAAAATAGCAGGTCGATTTGTAGCTACTTTTAAACTGTTGAAAGAAACGGATTCCGTTTTTATGGATGCTGTTAATATTCAAATAAATGATGTTGAAACTAAAAATTTCAAAATATCTTCTGATGAAAAGAAGGTTTGGTTTGTGGGAAACTTTGAAAAAGGAAAAACTTATACGGCAGATTTATGGTACAGTATGAATCCAAAACAAACACTTTATTTTTTCGAGGATCAAATCTGGACGCAGGGCCAAGGAAAGTACACATCACATTGGTTGCCGAGCATCGACGATGTAAATGATAAAATTGAATTTGATTTAAAAATACTCGCTCCGGTCAATAAAACTGTAATCGCGAATGGAAAATTGACTGAAATTGAAAATGATTCGCTTGGGCAGATGTATAATTTCGATATGAAAGAACCAATGTCCAGCTATTTGGTAGCCTTCGCAATCGGTGATTTTGATAAAAAAGAACTCGTTTCAAATTCTGGAATTCCCATTGAATTGTATTACAAACCATCGGATTCCTTAAAGGTTGAACCAACGTATCGCCACAGCAAACAGATTTTTGATTTTTTGGAAACTGAAATCGGCATTGCGTATCCGTGGCAGAATTATAAGCAAGTTCCCGTTCGCGATTTTCTGTATGCTGGGATGGAAAACACCACCGCAACCTTCTTTTCCGAAGCGTTTGTGGTTGATTCCATTGGCTTCGACGATAGAAATTATATAAATGTAAACGCCCACGAACTCGCCCACCAATGGTTTGGGAATTTGATAACAGCTACGGCAGACACACATCACTGGCTGCAGGAAGGGTTTGCAACATATTATGCTTTGCTTGCGGAAAAAGATGTATTCGGAGAAGATTATTTTTCCTGGCAATTATACCGAACCGCTGAGCAATTAAAGGCATTGAGCGACGAAGGCAAAGGGGAATCGCTATTGAACCCTAAAGCAAGTTCGCTTACATTTTACCAAAAAGGAGCGTGGGCGCTTCATATTTTGCGGGAGAAAATAGGGGATGAGGCTTTTAAAACTGCTGTCAAAAACTATTTGGAAAAATACAAATTCAACAATGTTTCCACGGATGATTTTTTGAATGAAGTGAAATCAGTTTCACAAATAGATATTACCGATTTTGAAAATAATTGGCTGAAACAAAGCGCTTTTCAAAGTGAGGAAGCGTATCAATCCCTAATGAAATCTTCGTTTATCAAAAAATATTTCGAAGTTTCCGCGCTTCGTGCAGTTCCTTTTTCCAATAAAAAAAATCAATTAAAAACGGCGCTCACTTTTCCGAATGATTTTATTGGGCAGGAAGCGGTTTTTCAATTGGTGGACGAGCCAATTGCTGAAACACTTCCGCTATACAAAACGGCATTTGAAAGCAATAATCTGTATGTCCGTCAGGCCGTGGCGCTTTCTTTGCAAACCATTCCGAAGGAACTTCAAACGGAATATGAAAGTTTGTTGAATGACGATTCCTATGTAACAATTGAAACTGCCCTTTATCAACTTTGGATGCAATTTCCCGAAAAGCGATTTGAATATCTCAATAAAATCATGGGCATGGAAGGTTTTCAAAATAAAAATATTCGGCAGCTTTGGCTGGCTTTGGCAATTATCACCGACGGATACGAAAACCCCAAAAGGGAAAAATATATAAGCGAATTAAAAAATTATACTTCAACGGATTTTAGTTTCGAAATCCGCGAAAAAGCATTTGAATTTGTAAACGAGCTTCAAATCTGGGACACGCAAACGCTGAAAAATTTGGTGGAAGCCTGCGTGCATCCCACTTGGCGCTTCGCAAAAATTTCAAAAGCACTTTTGAATAATTTACTTCAAAGTAAAAAATACTATGAACAGGTTAAGATTTTGGGCAGACAGGTTTCTGAAATTGGAGCGAGTTATTTAAATTCCATTTTAAAGGAATGAACGCACAGCTTTTGCATAGATAATCCTAATTGTCGCGACCGTACGCATATTGTTTTCATTCTGGCTCGTAATTACTAAAGTTTATAACCATTAGTTGTCTGAAAGACCACACACAACGTTGAAAAAATTCTTCGAATTTAACTTAGGGGGAAATCCCCCTTTTTTTCAGGTTTTTCCCTGTTTTTTATGTCAAAACATTATTTAAGGTGTTGATTATCAATAAGAAAATTGTATTTTCATTCGAAGTTGAAAAACACCCTCTTTCAAACTAATTAATTTGTAATTACATTTATGCCACAACCAAAAAATTTTTCTATTATGAAAACAAAATTTTCCTTCCGATTTCTGCTTATGCTTTTTACCATTTTTATGTTTATTGGCTGCCAAGATCCGTCTTCACATCCGCCGTATGAAGGGCCACCAAAGGATCATATTATTTCCGTTGCCCAAGCTCAAGAAATGTACAATGCCTATTCCGAGCGGCGCATTCCTATTATTCAGGAATATGAAGACAGTTTATTATCAGATGGTTCCAAGTTTGAGCCCACACGTTACGCAGAATATGATCTCGAAACAATAAAACAGTATATTGCTTTTATAGAGCACGAAGCAAAACGTGCCAATGTTAGCATTAATACACTTCGCTTCTACCTTTCAAATTACCCCAATAGTACCAAATTCTTAAATGGCGATCCGGTTAAATATACTAGAAGAAATAGCATTTTCGTTGTTCCAACAACTGAATTGGGAGGGGAGAACGTGGGGTTCTCTGTTGAAGAAATAAACGGTAATTTTTCTGCGGTTCCAATAAATAGAGAAATTTCCAATCCTAGGGAAAACCGCGGCAAAACCAATGCAAATTCAACATTGCAAACAAACGAAGCAGGATTTTTTATGTCCAATAATGCAGCTGCCCAAGGTGGCGGAACAACCAGTTTGATTTTGAACGATGGCCAATTGGCACCGCCCCCGCCCACTATTGATTTCGGCCATAACCATTAGGGTCGTCAGTCCAACCAGATTGTCGTGGAAGCAGTTTTAAAAATACTTGAGAATTCCTTTATGGCATTATATGTCATTGTGTTTATTATAGCGCTTTTTAAATTACCCTTATATAAACATACTCCGCTCAAGTTTTTGCCGGTCATTCTTTTTATCACTATTGCCACGGAATATGTGGGATATTTCATTAAATATGATTTTCTGCGCATAAATTATTTCGTTTTCAACCTATATTATTTAATTCATTTTTCATTTTTCTTTTACGTTTTTATGGCAATAATTGACGATGGGAGGTTCAAACAATATATTAGAATTGGGATGGGAATATTTTTGCTTTTTTTCTTAAGCGATTTATTTTTCACTGGTATTGGTACCGATTCCTTTGCCAAAACATATATTGCCGGGGCCGGGATTTTGGTTTTCTGTATAATTCTTTATTACATAAATATTCTACAATCCTACTTAGTTCTGGTGGTGAAGAATGATCTTTTGTTTTGGATTAGCGTGGGTCTTTTTCTTTTTTATATTGGTTATATTCCCATTAAAATCATAAAAACCTGGTTTTATAAACCCGATAGTTTTTTTGAGTTTTTACTGGTAATTCAGTTTTCGCTAATAATCATAATGTATTTGTTCTTTTTGACGGGATTTTTATGGATGAAAAAGAGATAATAGTAATTGCTGCCATAGCCATCCCTATATCACTAGTGATTATAGTTATAGTATTGTTCAGTGTTTTTGCGCGAAGAAAGAACAGGCTCCTGCAAGAACAGGAAGCGGCGAAGAAGGAATTTGAACGTGAACTGGCAGAATCGCAAATAGAAATTAGGGAAGAAACGCTGCGAAACATAAGTTGGGAACTGCATGATAATATAGGACAATTGATGACCCTCGCCAAAATCCAGGCCCAAATGTCCCTGGAAAAGCCCGAGATGATGGTAGAGGTTTCGGAAACCATCGGAACGGGAATTGATGAGCTCCGCGCACTTTCAAAGTTGATAAATCCCGAAGCATTAAAAAGTCTTAGTTTGAAGGAAGCAGTAGGTATGGAGATTGACCGATTTAACCGATTAAAATTTATAGCCGCGAAATTGACGGTGGAAGGAATCGTAACCCCTATTGAGGCAAACACACAAATTATACTTTTTAGGATTTTACAGGAATTTTTTTCAAACACCATTAAACATTCAAGAGCATCCGAGTTAAGTGTGGTGTTGGATTATACGGACAATAAATTGGCAATAACAGCCGCTGATAATGGCATCGGTTTCGAAAAGAATGATGATTTTATGGGTATAGGCTTGAAAAATATGACAACACGAGCAAAGCTTATCAATTCCACCCTAAGAATTAATTCTGAAAAAGGGAAAGGAACAGCCTTGTATTTGGAGTGTATATTTAATTGACATTAGGTAAGGATACTTTCAAAAAAAAAAATAGAAATGAATTATTCCGTAGTAGTAGTTGATGACCATTATTTGCTATCACAAGCCATTGGAGGACTTGTGAATGAATTTGAAAATTTTAAAGTGCTATATCTTTGTAAAAACGGGCAAGAACTGTTGGATAAATTTAATGATCCACGGAAAATTCCAGATTTGGTGCTGATGGATATTAAAATGCCAATTCTAAATGGCATAGAAACCACCGAAAGACTTCACAAGCAATTTCCCCAGGTTAATGTGCTGGCACTCTCCATTGAAGAAGACGAATACACGATTTTGAAGATGCTACGTGCCGGCGCAAAGGGATATTTAATGAAGGACACAAAAAAAGGAATTCTTGAAAAAGCGTTGTTGGAAGTAATGCAAAAAGGTCATTACTTTTCCAATTCAATATCGAAATTAATAATAGATTCGGCCGAAAAAAAAATTGACACTGAAATTAAGGATAAGGAGCTGGAATTTATAAAACTAGCTTGCACGGAAATGAGCTATAAGGAAATTGCCGATGCCATGTGCTGTAGTTATAAAACCATTGAGGGTTATCGGGATTCCCTTTATAGAAAACTCGGTTTGAAAAATAGGATCGGGCTTATCCTTTTCGCCATCCAGCACAATATTTTTATTCCGTAGAAAATATTAAGCATTTAAAAAAGTTCGCTTACTTCTTTTTTGATGTATGCCAACGCTTTTTGTGAAGGAGTAATTTCTTCCATAAAATGTTGCAAAAGCCACTCCCGCATCTTATCTACATTTCCGTCCTTTTGGTGCATCGCACCCTGTCTAATAACGTGTATTGTGGCATTCTTGGCAGCATTTATAAGATTCCAACATTCAGGGGAAACATAAATTTGTTGCGTTAGGTTATGCTCATATTCCTGTTCAATATTTTTAACAAGCAGGTTTTCATAATCGTCCTTTGAATCGGAAAATGGTTTTATACGAACCAACAGCTTGTTCGGATCAATTCTTTCAAGAAAAAGGGTTAGCCGCTCATAAGCCTGCAGCCGCAAGGGCAAAACTTGCTTTTGCGCCTCTTTTTGAACTAAATATCTTCTTCGTCCTTCCTCATTGGCGGTGTGTCCCTTAAAGAAAAAATAAGCTATGATTCCCACAACAATGGCAGGCAACAAGTAAGCTACATAACTAATGATTTGAGTGGTCTGTTCCATAATTTTTTAAAGTGGACAAACTTAATATGTTTTCGGCAACTGCACAACTATTGGAAAATGTACCAAACCTACGGTGCCTTCAGAATAAAATTTTCAAATGGATTTTAAATTAAAAAAAATGTTTCTGCATTGTATTGTAAACCTAAACTAATACCGAACTTTATTTGTTTTACGCATTTCCTTAACTTCCTTCTTGGCCTCTTTTTCATGATAATTTCCGCCCAAATGTGGACAATCCGACAGGGCCTTTACACTTTCAAAAGGCACTGTGCACTTATGATACATAAAGGATTGTGCCAATGTTTTGATGAGGTTTTTATCTCCAACAGTCATATCAACATCATCCATTGTGAATTGGCACGGGTGCTCATAGCCACAGGCGTGGGTCATTTCAATCAATTCCTTTCGAAAGTTTTTGAAATAGAAATGCGCCCGAACCGATTTATCCTCAACGTTGATACCGCGCTCCAACCATTTATTTTGTGTGGCAACCCCACTGGGGCATTTGTTGGTGTGGCACTGTTGTGCTTGAATGCAGCCAATACTCATCATGGCCTCGCGCGCCACGTTTACCAAATCGGCGCCCATGGAAAATGCCATTACTGCCTTTGCCGGAAATCCCAATTTTCCACTTCCAATAAAAACAACTCGGTCACAGATATCATGCTTTTTGAAAATCTTATAAACTTCAGCAAAACCGAATAGCCAAGGAAGGGAAACGTGATCGGCAAAACTCGGTGGCGAGGCTCCAGTTCCGCCCTCACCTCCGTCAATGGTAATAAAATCAGGACCTTTTCCTGTTTCCTTCATTAATTTTGCCAGTTTTTCCCACTCGCCCAAACGACCGACAGCAGATTTAATACCTACTGGCAAACCAGTGGCCTCGGCAATGTCTTCAATAAATTCAATCAATCCTTCCACACCCTCGAAAGCCGAGTGTTCCGGCGGTGATAGTACGTCCTTGCCCAAGGGCACATGCCGTATTTCTGCAATTTCCTTTGTTATTTTTGAACCTGGCAAAACCCCTCCTTTTCCAGGTTTTGCTCCTTGTGATAATTTCACTTCAATGGCTCTTACCTGCGGATTGTCATTTACGAGTTTTACAATCTTTTCCATGGAAAATTTTCCGTCATCATCCCTCACACCGAAATATCCCGTCCCAAAGTGAAAAACCACATCGGCTCCTGTTTTGTGATAAGGAGAAAGCCCTCCCTCGCCGGTATTGTGATAGCAATAGGCCATCGCACAACCCTTGTTTAGCGATTCCACAGCGCGGGCCGAAAGCGAACCGAAGCTCATAGCGGATACATTAATCACCGATGCCGGACGATACGGTCTGCGGCGTTTGTGATAACCGCCCATCAATTTTGCGCAGGGAACGAAATAAGGATTTTTATAATTCGGGTTGTCCTTGGTAACCTTAAATGGCAAAAGTGAATTGTTTATGAAAATGTAATTCGGTTCATAAATATCCCGATCCGTTCCGAAACCTTCATAATTATTTTCATTTTTCGCCGAGGCATAAATCCATCCGCGCTCAATTCTATTGAAGGGAAGCTCCTCACGGTTGTTTGCCACAATATATTGCCGAAGCTCTGGGCCAATGGTTTCCAACATATAGCGCAAGTGCCCAAGCACGGGAAAATTATGGCTGATAGTATGTCTTTTGTTGAAAAAAATATCCCGAACGGCAACAATCAATAAAAAGAAAAGAATCCAACCCCACCAAGGGATGTCGCCTAAAAAAGATAAAATAGCATCCATATCAAGTTTTTTATAAAGATATTTAAAATAATATAGTTTCTGAAGAATGCCCCCCGTTAAAAGAATGTGAAGTTCCATCACTTTTGTTTATAATTTACCACAATTCAATTCCCAAAAAAGATTGATAATGGTTATTTTCACAACCTGAAGAAAATGAAGTTTTGGAACAATATTTAGAACAACTTAACGACGCCCAGCGCGCGCCAGTGTTGCAAAAGGACGGCGCAATGATCGTGATTGCCGGCGCTGGCTCCGGGAAAACGCGCGTGCTAACTTTTCGCATTGCATATTTGATGAGTCAGGGCGTGGACCCTTTCAATATTTTAGCGCTTACTTTTACAAACAAAGCGGCGCGCGAGATGAAAAACCGTATCTCAAAAATCGTTGGCGCTAGCGAAGCCAAAAATCTGTGGATGGGAACCTTCCACAGTATTTTTGCGAAAATACTTCGATTCGAGGCTGATAAATTAGGTTATCCATCCAACTTTACCATTTACGATACGCAAGATTCGCAAAGCGTAATTCGTGCAGTGATTAAGGAAATGAACCTTGATAAAGACGTATATAAATACAAGCAGGTTTATTCGCGAATTTCTTCCTATAAAAATAGCCTCATTACCGTAAAAGCATATTTCAACAACCCGGAATTGATGGAAACCGACGCAATGGCGAAGATGCCGCGTTTAGGAGATATTTACAAAGCCTATTGCGACAAATGTTTTAAGGCCGGCGCAATGGATTTTGACGATTTGTTGCTAAAAACGAACGAATTATTGACCCGATTCCCAGAAGTTTTGGCGAAATATCAAAACCGTTTCCGCTACATTTTGGTGGATGAGTACCAGGATACAAACCACAGCCAGTATTTGATTGTGCGCGCGCTTTCCGATAGATTTCAGAATATATGCGTGGTTGGCGATGATGCGCAGAGTATTTATGCCTTCCGCGGCGCGAATATTAATAATATTCTGAATTTTCAAAAGGATTACGATGAAGTGAAAGTGTTCCGTTTGGAACAGAATTACCGTTCCACAAAAAACATCGTTAACGCCGCGAATAACATTATTGAAAAGAATAAAACCAGGCTCGAAAAAGTAGTTTGGACGGCCAATGACGAAGGCACTAAAATCCTCGTAAACCGAACAATGACTGATGGTGACGAGGGGCGTTTTGTTGCAAGTTCTATTTTTGAAAATAAAATGAACCATCAATTGAACGATGGCGATTTTGCCGTTTTATACCGAACGAATGCTCAAAGTAGGGCGATTGAGGATGCACTTCGAAAGAAAGATATTCCGTATCGGATTTATGGTGGGCTCAGTTTTTATCAACGAAAAGAGATAAAAGATGTGTTGGCGTATTTGCGTTTGGTTTTGAATCCGAAAGACGAGGAGGCACTGAAACGAGTTATAAATTATCCTGCCCGCGGAATTGGCGAAACCACAATTGAACGTTTAATCGTTGCCGCAAATCATTACAAACGCTCGGTGTTTGAGGTGATGAAAAACATCGAAAAAATTGATTTGAAAATAAATTCGGGCACAAAAAATAAGTTGTTGGATTTTGTGACAATGATAGAAAGTTTTCAGGTTTTGAATGAAGGTTACGATGCTTTCCAAATTTCGGAACACGTTGCGAAAAAAACAGGATTGATACAAGAATTGAAAAAAGACGGCACTCCGGAAGGAATTGCCAGAATTGAAAATATTGAGGAATTGCTGAACGGTATGCGCGATTTTGTGGAAGAGCAAAAGGAAATTGCAGATGCCACCGGTTCGCTTTCCGAATTTATGGAAGATGTTGCCCTCGCAACCGATTTGGACAACGATAAAGGCGATGGCGACCGAGTGGCGCTAATGACGGTGCATTTGGCCAAAGGTTTGGAATTTCCATACGTTTACATTGTGGGAATGGAAGAAGACCTTTTTCCCAGTGGAATGAGTATGAACACGCGAAGTGAGTTGGAGGAGGAGCGAAGGTTGTTTTATGTTGCTTTAACACGGGCCGAAAAACAGGCGTATTTGACGTATACTCAATCCCGATACCGCTGGGGAAAATTAATTGACGCCGAACCCAGCCGTTTTATTGAGGAAATTGATCAAAGTTTTTTGGAATACTTAACGCCAATAACTGAAAACAGATACAAGCCACTTTTGGACTCAGATATTTTTGATGAGGTGGACCACAGCAAATTGCGCTTGCGAAAACCAGTTGCGAGCAATGCTCCAAAAGGACCAACAGAGGATCAACTGCGCAAGTTACGCCGCCTGAAACCCGTTGCAAGCGATACCGATAAAAACTTCAACGCAAAAGATGCAAATCTGGATGTGGGAACAATAGTTGAGCACGTTCGCTTCGGAAAGGGAAAAATCCTCAAAATTGAAGGTGTGGGCGCAGACACAAAAGCCGAGATTTATTTCGAAAATGGCGGACTTAAAAAACTCTTGCTTCGCTTTGCGAAATTAAAAGTTTTGGACAGCTAAAACTCAAGGTTAATCGGGATTTTCTACTGCAAGATAAGTGTTGATGTAAGTGGTTATTTGATTTTGCAAATCAGTATAATCTGCTTGACTCCAATTGTCGCCGTGGCCACCTTCATAAACCGAAAAATTATGATCAATTCCAGCATTATTCAGCGCAATATTTAGCCGATCCCCATTCGTAAGCGGCACCAAAGGGTCTGCATTTCCGTAGAATAATAAAGTAGGACTCGTGGTACCTGAAATTTGAAGTACGGGACTTACGGCTACTGCGTAATCGGTGCCCGAGGGATAAGCACTTTCGTCCACTAAGGCGCTTAACAAATAATCGAAATTAGGATTATTTGCATAAAAAGGATCGGTAAAATCCGTTGGTCCAACAATGTTTGCCACCATTTTCACTTGGTCGCCCGCATCGTACACAGCGTCGTACATTAAGGAAATGTGAGCTCCCGCGCTTGCACCAATAAGCGCAAATTCTGGTTGTATTTGAAGGTCGTTTTTTTCATCAGTAATTTTATCGATTACCCTTTCAACGTCCATAAATTGGTTTGGAAATGCGGGGGTTTGCAGATCGGCCAAAACGTAATTCATATTTACGATTGCGTGGTTCGGGTGATTTAATTTCAAGGTTGGAATGATGTAATCCATATCAATCTTGTCGCCGCCTGTCCATCCGCCACCGTGTATTAACACAATAACTTTGGTCTTTTCTTCGGAACGGGCCGCAGGCAAATAAAGATCATATTTTTGCTTTGGATTGCTTCCGTATGCCACGTTCAGTCTAGTTTCTTCCACCAAAGGTTTGTTGTTGGTATTGTTGTCATTTTCGGAAGAGCAGGAAGTATTCAGAAATAAAATTCCGAAGGAAATATAAATAAGAAGCATTTGTTTCATAAACGGTTTTTGAATGCATGTAACGCAGAAAAATCCATTTTATGTTAAGGATTAGTTATCTGCCTATATTTTTTGAAAAATTCAATTAACTTTAAAAGGAATATATTTATTTTTCAATGATACGCAAAGGATCCAAGGTTAGCTGGAACTGGGGCTCGGGAACTGCGCAGGGCAAGGTAATCAAAACCTATACCGAAGAAATTTCAAAAACTATAAAGGGCAGTAAAATCACCAGAAAAGGTGAACCGGGAAATCGGGCGCTATTTATTGAACAAGAGGATGGTAACAGGGTTTTGAAGCTTGAAAGTGAGGTAAAACATTTTAAGAATTAATTTGAGAGATGGCAGAGTTTATTAGAATTTATGAAGAAAATCCGAATCCAAAAGAGATAAAAAAAGTTGTTAAAATTCTTCGAAATGGTGGTGTTATTATATATCCCAGTGATACTGTTTACGCATTGGGTTGTGACATAAATAATAATCGCGCATTGGAAAGAGTTGCGCAATTGCGTGGTGTGAAACTTGAAAAGGCGAATTTTTCATTTGTATGCGAAGATCTCAGTAATCTCAGCGATTATGTGAAGCAGATAGACACGCCAACTTTCAAATTGCTGAAACGAAATCTTCCGGGACCATACACCTTTATTCTTCCTGGAAATAATAATCTTCCTACGGTTTTTAAAAAGAAAAAGGAAGTGGGTATTCGAGTGCCGGACAATTCCATTACCCGCGCCATTGTGCAGGAATTGGGTAATCCGATAATTTCAACCTCCATAAAGGATGAGGATGAGGTGATTGAATATACCACCGACCCTGAATTGATTCTTGAAAAATGGGACAATTTGGTTGACGCCGTTATTGATGGTGGTTATGGGGGAAATATTCCTTCAACGGTAATTGATCTAACCGGGCCGGAACCTGTGGTGCTTCGGGAAGGGAAAGGGAGTTTGGAGCTATAATTTATTAACTATTTCAGAATACTTTATTGCCTGCACCATTTTCTTTATTCTTTTTTAAGTAAGTGTTTCAAACCTCTATATAGGTTTTGCTCTAAAATGTCCATTTCACCGTCAATCAAAAATAATTTTTTGATGCTGTGGAATGCTTCGTCTATTTCCTGTTTAGAATATTCAAACCTTTCAATGGCTGCATTTATTTTTTGGATTTGCTGATAATCATTATCCTCTTCAAACTCTTTGCGAATTTTTAGATACTTTTCTTCTCCCACTCGAGATTTAATATATTCCTTTTCTTCTTTGGAAACATTAAAATCTGCGTGGGCACAATATAATAAGATATAGGCTTTTAGTTCTTCGTGGTTCCAAGTGGTAGTGAAATCTTCCATTATTGTTACAGTATTGGTTTTTGATGAATCTGATATACAAGATACAAAAGGTTAAGAAATATTTTATTAAATGCTTGCACAAAAAAACCCGACCTTTTGGGGGTCGGGTTCTATTTAATTTATATTTCAGAAATTATTTTCCTTCTGCCTCAAGGTTTTTCATTTCCTTTTCAATCATATCATAAAACTGATCGATTTTTGGAAGTACCAAAATACGAGTACGTCTGTTGGTTGATCTGTTTTCAGCAGTGGTATTTGGAACCAATGGAACGTATTCCGAACGTCCCGCAGCAACTAATCTTGATGGCGCAACGCCAAGGTTTTGAAGCTCTCTTACGATTGCTGTAGCTCTTTTAACACTAAGATCCCAATTGTCAAGAAGTTCACCTCTTTTACCGAAAGGCACGTTATCTGTATGACCTTCAACCATTGCTTCAAAGTCTGGCTTTCCGTTAATCACTTTGGCAACTTTTCCTAAAATTTCAGTTGCTCTGCCGGAAATCTGGTAGCTACCACTCTTGAATATAACCTTATCAGAAAGTGAAATATAAACAACCCCTTTTTCAACATTTACTTCAATGTCCGGATCGTTTACGCCCACTTCTCTTTTTAAGCTGGTAACCAACGCAAGCGTAACACTGTCCTTTTTGTTAAGGGCATCCTGCAAACGTGTAATTTTCAAATCTTTCTCCTTAAGACTCTCTAAGGATTTTTCAAGATTGGTTGCTCCTTTTGAAGTTAGCATGGTAAGATCTTTTGAACTTTGGATAAGATCTTGATTGGTTTTTCTCATATCTGCCAAGCGCTCTTCCAGTTCTTTTGCTCGTGCGGAAGCCGCGGCTCTTTCTGTAAGGCAATCGTTAAGTTTTACCGTTGCCGTATTCAGCAAGTCTTGGGTGTTTTTCTGTTTTGCTTCAAGCTCAGCATATTTCTTATTCGATACGCAAGAAGTAAAGGCCAAACTAGAGCATACTGCTAGAATCAATAATTTCTTCATAATTAGTAAGTGTTATATTTAGATTGTTTGATTTAAATAATCACTTCAAAATTATTAAAATACACTACAGACAAAAAACGATTAACAATACTTTAAGTTATAGCTGTTCAAAATGCTTTTTCCCAAGTATAAAATGTTGAAAAACAATTGATTTGGTTTTGAAATATTTAAGTGATGAAGCGTTATTTTTTCTCTTCAAAAGAAATTTGGAAGCCAATCCATAAAAACTTAAATGAGCTTTTGCAACGGCGAGGAAATGTCTTGGTTTTCCGTCAATTAAAAACTGAAATGCGGCTATTCCATCCAGCAACATCCTTACAAAAATGGAAGTGAACGCTTTTGTTCCGCTTGCATTTTTTAGAAGATTTAAAAGCGAATTGCGAAAATTATAAAATGTTTTTTGGGAATTTGCGGAAGCCAAAGTCGCTCCACCCACGTGATAAACCTTTGAGGTGCCTACATATAAAATTTTCCCTCCCTTTGCTTGCAACCGCCAACAAAGATCTATCTCCTCTTGATGGGCAAAATAAGCCTCATCCAGTCCGCCAGCTTCCCAAAAGTTTTTTGATTTCACAAACAAACAAGCGCCCGAGGCCCAAAATATATTGGAAATATCATCATATTGTCCCACGTCTTTTTCCAAAGTATTAAAAATGCGTCCGCGGCAAAATGGGTAGCCATATTTATCTAAAAACCCGCCCGCCGCACCGGCGTATTCGAAGTATTCCTTGTTTTTGTAATCCAGAATTTTCGGCTGTGCCGCAACTACGGAAGTGTCTTTTTCAAATTCTGAAAGTACGGGTTTTAGCCAATTTTCCACCACTTCCACATCGCTATTTAAAAGCACGAAAATATCTTCCGAAAGATTTTGTAAGGCATCGTTGTAACCTTTTGCATACCCGCCATTTACTTTATTTCGAATAATTTTCACAGAGGGAAAATATTCTGATACGTATGCAACCGAATCATCCGTAGAGGCATTGTCCGCGAGATAAACATTCGCTTCGGTAGAAAATTTTACTACGGAAGGTAGGAATTTTTCCAATAAATCTCTTCCGTTCCAATTCAATATTACTACAGCTACTTTCACTCGGTAAAGATAGATTTTTGACGTGTTTTTTATTTATAATCGGGAATTTCTTCCAAAAATATGTAGCACTCGTTTTCAAAATCCATTTGGCAGAAATAATGTTCCAAACCATTAGTAACCATTAAATATTCCGAATTTAATGAAAGGTTATAACGGGCAATTTGGTCAAAGGTCAATTGGGTAATCGGTACTGTGGGGGCCTTACATTCCACGATCAAAAAAATACTTCCGTCACTATTGAAAATGACGATGTCATAACGCTTTGTTGTGTTATTCAGTTTCAGTTGCTTCTCAATATTTACAAGGCTTTTGGGATATTTTTTTTCTTTCAGAAGAAATTGGATACAATGTAAACGCACCCATTCCTCAGGAGTTAGAAACACGAATTTTTTTCTAATTTCATCAAAAACCAACGTTTTATTTTCGCTATTTTTGAAGCGAAAGGAATATTCCGGGAAGTTTAGTTTTTGCATCAGGCAAAGAAACAAATTTCAACAGAATATAACCGATTATTTAATTTGAATGTCCCTTCGAGCGCAGTCGGGAGGACGTCAATAGTTCTCTACTGCGCTCGATAGACACAAAGATTTTTGATGCCCTTAGACAAAGTAAAATCCATCATCAACGACATTAAAAATGGAAAAACTAAACCCATCTATTTTTTGATGGGCGAGGAGCCGTATTACATTGATAGCATTTCAAAATATATTGAGGAAAATGTGCTGTCCGAAGAGGAAAAAGGCTTCAACCAAATGGTGCTTTACGGCCGCGATGTCTCGGTCGAAGATATTATTAGCAACGCCAAGCGCTACCCCATGATGGCGGAAAAACAAGTGGTTATTGTAAAGGAAGCACAGGATCTTTCTCGCACCATTGAAAACTTGTTGGGTTATGCCGAAAATCCACAGCCTACAACAGTTTTGGTGATTTGTTATAAATACAAAACGTTGGATAAGCGCAAAAAACTTGCGAAAGTAGTCGATAAAACCGGGGTGCTTTTTGAAAGTAAAAAGCTTTATGAAAACCAAGTTCCCGATTGGATTAAAAGGGTTTTGGCCGGAAAAGGTTATACCATCACTCCAAAAGCCGCACAAATGTTGGTTGAATTTCTTGGGAACGATTTAAGCAAGGTAAACAATGAAATCGAAAAACTGCAACTCATTCTCAAACCCGGCGAGCAAATCACTCCGCAGCTAATTGAGGAAAACATAGGAATCAGTAAAGATTTCAACAATTTTGAACTTCAAAATGCTATCGGGGCAAGGGATGTAAAAAAAGCTTTCGCGATCATTCAATATTTTTCGCAGAATCCGAAAAATAATCCGTTGATGATGACCGTAGCACTACTTTACAGTTTCTTTTCAAAGCTGCTGAAATATCACGCGCTTTCAAATAAAGGTGATGCCGCTAAAGTATTGGGTGTAAATCCTTATTTCGTAAAGGATTATCAAACCGCCGCCGCAAATTATCCGATGAAAAAAGTGAGCGCCATAATTGCCGCAATTCGTGAGGTTGATATGAAAAGCAAAGGAGTGGGCGCGGCAAATCTTCCGCAAGGCGATTTATTAAAGGAATTGTTGGTGAAAATTTTCAACTAAAACTTCCGTAGAATTACTTAAAACCGCCACTGCTTACTGAAAACTTACTTTTTGTCCACCGAATATTTTCCGGCTCCCAAAAGTGCAATTGCCAAAAATCCGATAAAATACAAAATCGCCATTTCCTTAGTTCCCAATGGATCCGCAGCGTGAACGATAAATGCGGCTACTGCCATTGTGATTATCACGGGAATTGCGGCCAACCGAGTTTTAAAGCCAATAATTACGAGAATCGGGAAAACCACTTCTCCCAAAACTGCCAAAACTAAGGAAGCCGGTTCACCAATGCCAATTGGATCGCCGAAGGAAAAGTCGCCGGAAAGCATTTTTAAAAGTTTTGGAATGCCGTGGGTAAGCATCATACCGCCGAAGCCTATTCTTAGAAGAAGTAATCCTAAATTAGAAGAGTTTGAATTGTTCATTTTATATTTAAAATTTTGGAAAGCGAATATAGTGAAACAATTCGTTCCAATTAAAACTCACACTTTTTCAAAAAATTGGCGCAGCCCGTTTTTAAACGTATTTTTGCAGCCTGAAAAAAATCTTGAATGAAAAAAGTTAAAGCCTGGTTTGCCGCGGCGCGGTTGCGAACACTTCCACTTTCGGTTTCGGGGATTATTGTGGGCGCTTCCTTAGGAAACACATTTGCAAACAAAGCAAATCTTGAATTGCCGGGCGTTAATTCTTCCATGCATATCTGGCAATCCGGACTTTTTTGGTTGGCGATTTTGGTTACCGTCGGCTTTCAGGTTTTATCGAATTTTGCAAATGATTACGGCGATGGCGTTCGCGGCACTGATGCCAAAAGAATGGGTGAAAAACGTATGGTGGCCTCGGGGATAATTTCACCCAAACAAATGAAAATAGGGATGATTATTACCGGAACCATAACCTTTTTTCTTGCCACGGTTTTGATTTTTATGGCTTTCGGAAATCAAAATTTTGTCATTTCCTTTATTTTTTTCAATCTCACAATTGTTTCCATTATCGCTGCAGTGAAATATACCGTTGGGAAAAAAGCCTACGGATATTCAGGTTTGGGCGATATTTTTGTATTTCTTTTCTTTGGATTTTTAAGTGTTTTGGGAAGTTATTATTTATTCACCCATACTTTAAATTGGCATTTGCTGTTGCCCGCGATAGCCATTGGATGTTTCAGCACCGCAGTATTAAATTTGAATAATATGCGCGATATTGAAAATGACGCTGCTGCTAAAAAGCATACATTGGTTGTAAAATTGGGATCAATAAAAGCGAAAAAATATCACGCATTTTTGTTGTTCTTCGGAATGTTTTGCGCAATAATTTACACAGTGATAAACTATCGGGAACCAATGCAATTTGTATATCTCATTGCTTTTATACCTTTCCTTTTAAATATCAAAACCGTTTTTCAAAACAAATCACCAATGCTACTTGATGCCGAATTGAAAAAGGTTGCGTTAAGCACTTTTCTGTTTGCAATCTTGTTTAGTATCTTTATTTAAAAAAAATATGAAAATTACATACTACGGACAAAATTCACTCGGAATCGAAATAAAAGGAAAACACATTTTGGTGGACCCATTTATTTCAGGAAATGAACTTTCGAAAGATAAAATTGACATCAATAATTTAAAGGCTGATTACATTTTGCTCACCCACGCACATCAAGACCATACATTGGATGCTGAAGCGATTGCGAAAAATACCGGTGCGATAATCGTAAGCAATTATGAAATTGCAAACCATTACGAAGAAAAGGGAATCGAGGTGCACCCAATGAACCACGGCGGAAGTTGGAAATTTGAATTCGGAAAAGTGAAATACGTCATTGCCCATCACACAAGCAGTTTTCCGAATGGCAGCTACGGAGGCCAACCCGGCGGTTTTGTGATTGAGGGCGAACACAAAAACATTTACATTGCAGGCGATACCGCTTTGACCATGGATATGAAATTAATACCGATGCAAACAAAATTGGATTTGGCAATACTACCCATCGGTGATAATTTCACAATGGGAATTGACGACGCAATCATTGCCAGTGATTTTGTGCAATGCGACAAAGTTTTGGGTGTGCATTACGATACTTTCGGATATATTGAAATTGATCACGAAGAAGCAAAACGCAAGTTTTATAACGCCAATAAGGATTTGATGTTGCTTGAAATTGGGGAATCAATAGAGCTTTAGATTTTTGGAATATTAGAAGGTTGGATTGTTAGATATTTAGAAATGCACAGGTTTAAGGATTTGGAAATTTGGAAACAGAGTAGATTGTTTTGTAAAGATATTTATGAAATTACTTCCTTTTTTCCTGAAGCTGAAAAGTTTGGACTTACAAGCCAATTAAGACGAGCCAGCATATCAATACCTTCAAATATTGCCGAAGGCGCTTCAAGAAAATCAAATAAGGATTTTACCAGATTTTTGGAAATAACCATTGGCTCCTGTTACGAAATTGAAACACAATTATTAATTGCTAATGATTTGGGATTTTTAAATGAAGAAAATTTGAACTCATTACTTTTAAAATTGGAAGTCATAATTAAAATGACCTCAAAATTTAAATCAACTCTAAAATAATCCAGCCATTCAACCATCCAACAATCCAACCATCCAATAATCCAACCATCCAATAATCCAACAATCCAAAAATCTAAATTGACAGCAACTTTTCAAAAACACATCCTAATCTTCAAACGTCCCAGCGGAACTTCTCGTGGGATTTTAAATTCCAAAGAAACCTATTTCATTATTCTTAAGACAGAAGAAAGTTTTGGAGTGGGTGAGTGCGGACTTTTGCGTGGACTGAGTATTGACGACCGCCCCGATTACGACGCTGAATTAGAAGGCGTTTGCGAGAACATTGCTTTAGGCGTAAGCGAAGAAGATTTATACGAAGCTTTAACTGAATTTCCGTCAATACAATTTGGGGTTGAAACGGCTTTTAAATCATTGCATTCAGAAAATCCTTTTGAATTGTTTCCTTCGGAATTTACGCGTGGCGAAGCCGCAATCCCAATCAACGGTTTGGTTTGGATGGGTGATAAAGGTTTTATGAAAGAGCAAATTTCAGAAAAACTGAAACAAGGTTTCACCTGCATCAAAATGAAAATCGGAGCCATTGATTTCAAAACAGAAATTGAACTTTTAAAATCAATACGAAAGGAATTTTCCGCTTCCGAAGTAGAATTGCGCGTAGATTCGAATGGCGCATTTTCGCCAAAAGAAGCGTTGGAAAAACTGAAGGTACTTTCAGATTTAAATTTGCATTCCATTGAACAACCTATAAAACAAGGCCAATGGCAGGAAATGGCCCGGCTTTGTGAGGAGACTCCACTTCCAATTGCGTTGGATGAAGAACTAATCGGCGTTTTTTCCGAAGAAGAAAAAAAGAATTTATTGGAGACCATAAAACCCCAATTTATAATTCTGAAACCATCATTAATTGGTGGTTTCCGCGGAAGCGATAGTTGGATAAACCTCGCAGAAAAACACAACACGGGTTGGTGGATTACTTCCGCTTTGGAAAGCAATGTGGGTTTGAACGCCATTGCACAATATACTTATACAAAAAACAGTAAATTGCCGCAGGGTTTGGGCACGGGCAGTCTTTACACAAATAATATTGAAAGTCCATTGCAGGTTTTAAACGGCACGTTAAATTATAATCCGAAAAAAGAATGGATTTTCAGTTTTGATTATTTTCACCGCTCATAACAAATTACGCAAAACACAAAAGCCATAAACTAATAACCCAATAACTAAATAACCAAATAACTTAAAATGTATATAAAACAAGCCTTTAATGTCCTTCACGAATGGTGGCGCTACTTAGTTGGATTTATCATTATTTTCCTCGCTAGCCAAATAGGTTCCATTCCATTTATAATAGCGGTAATGTTTAAAGTGGTAGCGAATGGTGGCGATATTGAAACCATTCAAGATCCAAATGTTATGATGACCATTTTAGATTCAAACCTCACTCTATTTTTGATGTTGCTCAGTTTTGCCTTAGGTTTGGTGGCCACCTATTTTGTGGTAAAATATTTCCACAAACAACCTTTTGTTGAACTTACAACCTCACGAAAAAAAACCGATTGGGGTCGTGTTTTCTTTGGGTTTGGACTAATTGCGATAACTACTATTGTGGTAACGGGCTTAGATTATTATAACAATCCGGAAGATTATGTACTGCAATTTGATTTAGTTCCATTTCTAATTCTTGCCGTAATTGCAATTGTTATGATTCCTATGCAAACAAGTTTTGAGGAATATCTGTTTCGGGGTTATTTAATGCAGGGACTGGGAGTCGTAACAAAAACCAAGTGGATACCATTAATAGTCACCTCCGTTATTTTTGGTGCATTGCACCTGGCCAATCCGGAAGTTGATAAGCTTGGAAATATCATTATGATTTATTACATCGGCACAGGTTTTTTCTTGGGAATTATGACATTAATGGACGAGGGATTGGAATTGGCCCTGGGTTTTCACGCAGGAAATAATTTGATAGCAGCATTACTTGTAACTGCAGATTGGACAGTTTTTAAAACCAATTCCGTTTTAAAAGATATTTCCGAGCCCTCCGCTGGATTCGATGTTATTGCCCCGGTTTTGATTCTCTATCCCATTTTTCTATTGATAATGGCGTGGCGTTATAAATGGACTGATTGGGGCGGAAAGCTTTTCGGAAAAGTAGAAGAGCCCGTGGTTATTGCGGAAGAAAATAACCAGAATTCAAATTATATTGAATAGTGAAACCATTGTTGCATCCCAGTTTTAAATTGAATGGCGAAGCATTTGCTTCCGCGGAAGACTTGAAAATTTACGCAATTCAATTATTTGAAAATGGGAAGGAAGATGAAATTGCAATCGGAAAATTCATTTTGGAATGGCTTGATAAAAATGATTTTATTATCGTAAAAACTTCGGGATCCACGGGAATTCCCAAAGAAATAAAACTTAAGAAAAAACACGTTTTCAACAGCGCAAATGCTACTGCAACATATTTCGATTTAAAGGAAAATACAAAAGCATTGCTATGTCTTTCTTCGGAATATATCGCCGGCAAAATGATGCTGGTACGCGCAATGATTGCCGGTTGGGATTTGCGAACTATTTCCCCCAAAAAAAACCCACTTGAAAATTGCGACGAAAACTATGATTTTACCGCAATGGTTCCATATCAGGTTTTCCATTCGTTGGCAGATTTAAATAAAGTGAAAAAGCTAATTGTTGGGGGCGGAGCAGTTTCTTCGGAATTGGAACAACAATTACAGAAAGTAACAACCCAAGTTTTCGCAACCTACGGAATGACCGAAACCATCAGCCATATTGCCGTCCGACCTTTGAATGGTAAAGAAAAATCGATTGTTTTTGAAGCGCTTCCAAAAGTTGATTTTTCATTGAACGAAAATGATTGTCTGCAGATTCACGCCCCAGAAATTTCAGAAGAAACTGTTGTGACAAATGATATCGTTGAATTGCTTTCGCCAACTTCCTTTAAGTTTTTAGGAAGAATTGATAATGTGATAAACACAGGCGGCGTAAAGGTTCATCCCGAAATAGTAGAAGAAAAACTTTCGCACCACATTAAGCAACCATTTTTCATTGCTTCGGAAAATGATTTGGCTTTGGGCGAACGCGTTATCTTGGTATGCGAAAGCAAAAACCAATTGCGGTTGGAAGATTTTTCAGAGGCTTTCGAAACGCTTTCGGCCTATGAAAAACCTAAAAACTTATACACAATTCCACAATTCATTTATACGGAAACCGGGAAAATAAAGCGGGCTGAGGTTTTGAAAAGCCTGGGCAAATTCTGAATTATTATTTCGGAATATAAAATGAGTAGGTATTTCTTAATGCCGCATAATTCTGAAAAAGAAATTACTTACTCAGGAATTCATAAACTATTCATCCCATTTTAAAGGAACATCGGCAATGCATTGGTGGGTATTTTCGGATAACATTTTGATAAAGGCAGCATCGTCCAAGGGTTCCTGTTGGGTTTTTAAGGCAGACCATAACTTTTTAATTGCTAGCGTTCCGCCTTCATCATAAATTTTACCCGCAGCTATATGCCATCTGCATTGATACCATCCATAATTTTGGGGATATTTCTGGCCCAATTCCTCATAATTGTTTTCCAACTCTAAGAGTGAAGTATATTTTAGCGACGCTTTGTCCGTTGAAGAAACCACCATTTTTGGGAAGACAGTAAGCGCAGGCAATAATTCGGGTTCGTTTTCTGCAATGTAGGTGTGAAGCAAAATATTTGCAAAAAGTTCCCCCATCCATTTTCGTTGCATTTTTAATCCGCCTTGAATATGAAATGCGTGCCCAAGCTCGTGAATTGCCAAAAGATCAAAAAATGCCTTCATGGATAAAGTACCATTTGCATCTTTATATGTGGCAATAATTTCCTGGGCCAGTGTTTCGGGTAAACTATTTACGGGAGGAATAAAACTTTTCCAAAATTCATTGTCTTCCGAAGCCACGATGAGCGTCTTATTGTCATTATAATGAGGCATTCCATACACAGGAAAATTTGTGTATTTACTCCAATCTTCGGGAGAAAGGACCAACAGGTTTACATCTGGTTCAAAGTCTAAAATATCTTTATAAAATTCCAAAACCCTGTCACAGCGTTCTGCCATTGCAGTTGCTGCTTCCTTCGAGCCGCTGCTGTAATACGTTTTTGTTTTATAGTTCTCCAAAGGAGTCAATCCGTCAAATTTTTGGGCAAACATTGTTATTGGCGCAAAAAATAATAAAAGCAGTCCAAATATAAATATTGATTTTTTGGAAGCCGGAAAACGCTGTTTAGTCTTCATAATGGTGAATAGAATAGTGGCTAAAGTGTTGGTTTAATTCATACTAAAATACATTACAACACTATGTTTTCAAATTATATTTTTGGAAAATTTTTTCGAAAAAAAATTATTGATATTCCAAAATATCCCCAGGCTGGCATTCCAAAACCTTGCATATTGCTTCCAAAGTGCTGAAGCGAATGGCCTTCGCTTTTCCCGTTTTCAAAATGGAAAGATTGGATAGGGTCAATTCCACCTTTTCTGAAAGTTCGTTTAATGACATTTTCCGCTTAGCCATCATTACGTCTAAATTTACTACTATCGGCATGGCTTAAATGGTTAGTTCGTTATCGTTCTGCATTTCAACTCCTTTTTTGAAAATAGTCGCAATTATATAAATTACCGCTCCCATAATAATAAATGCTTGGCTATCAGCCCAAAATTGGTTCAAATTATCGGTTACAAACCCGTGATGCATCAAATTTTTTGCAGACTGCCTCGCGACATAACTTAAACCTCCGATGCTTAAAGTGAAATAACTAATTAAAGAAATCTTATGCTCAACAAATGAACTGAACGGTTTGGACAGATCCATTTTGTGCATAAGATGGATAACTATATAAAAGAGATAGGCTTTTAAAATCGAAATAATTAGTATAAAACTATAGATTCCGAAAAATGCCATTTTACTTTCATTATACATTTGGGTTAAGTCCAACTTTTGATAAAGATTTCCAACAAATTCAGGATTATAAATACTAAAGAAGAAATTTACGAGAAGAGCTCCTGCCTCAATGCTTAGCCCAACAAAAATTAGCCAGGCCACAATATAAAGGCCCCAAAATACGAAGTTGTTTGTTTTTGACATAAATTTTAAAATTAAAAGTTTAGGCAAACGTAATAAATATTTATTGATTAACAATAAATATTTTGCTTGTTATAATAAATTTATTTTTGAGGAAAACATTTTTGATAGAGGTAATTTAAATGTTCACTCATCCAAAAGCTTCGTTCCCTCAATCCTTATTTTTTAACCCTAAGTTGAATGGTAGTTTTACTTCAAGTTTAACACTAAAACCACATATTATGAAAACACTATTCACATTTTTAGCGGTTGCATTGCTAGGTTTTCAGCTTAATGCACAAACCATAACTATTTCGGGAACGGTAAGCGACGACACCAGTTTACCACTGCCCGGCGCAAACGTTATAGTAAAAGGAACTTCAACAGGAACCCAAACCGATTTCGATGGAAATTACAGTATCAATGCTCAAATCGGACAAAAATTGGTATTCACTTATGTTGGTTTTGAAACCAAGGAAGTAAAAATTAAAAAGGCTGGGGAAATAAACATTACACTTCACCCTAGTTCAGCGTTGGAAGAGGTTATTGTTACAGGTTATTCTGAAAACAACGATGCTATTCGGAATGCAATGGGATATGGCATTAAAAGAAATCATACCTATAAATCCTCGAAAGAAGAAAGAAAGTTACAGGGCCAGGCCGCAGGACTGCAAATAAATCCATCCCTATATGGATCCAGGAGTAATAATAACTATGTTTCCGAAAATGAATCCTACGGCAAAATAGATGAAAACATATTCAAAAGTGTAAGCACAGCTCCGCTTTCCACGTTTTCAATTGATGTAGATAAAGCGGGTTACAGCAACCTTCGCCGCATGCTAAATAATGGACAGCAAGTACCGGAAGATGCGGTAAAGATTGAGGAAATGGTGAACTATTTCGCCTATAATTATCCGCAACCAACTGGAAAAGATCCGTTTTCCATCACCGCAGATATTGTAAATTCCCCTTGGAACCAGGACGCAAAATTGGTAAGGATTGGCTTGAAAGGAAAAGATATTTCCTTGAAAAATGTTCCTCCTTCAAACCTTGTTTTTCTGCTCGACGTTTCCGGTTCTATGGAATCTCCTAATAAATTACCATTGTTGAAATCTGCCTTGAATGTATTGGTTGATAGATTACGGGAAAATGATAAAGTTGCCATTGTAGTGTATGCAGGCGCAGCTGGGTTGGTTTTGCCTCCAACTTCGGGCTCGGAAAAGCAGAAAATCCGGGATGCTATTGACAATCTTAGCGCTGGTGGCTCAACTGCCGGTGGAGCTGGAATTGAATTGGCTTATAAAATTGCGGAAGAAAATTTCAGCAAAGGCGGAAACAATCGGGTAATTTTGGCTACCGATGGCGACTTCAACGTTGGCGCCTCCAGTGACCGTTCCATGGAAAATCTCATTGAGGAAAAACGCAAGACCGGAGTATTTCTTACTTGTCTAGGTTTCGGAATGGGAAATTACAAAGACAGCAAATTGGAAACGCTTGCAGATAAAGGCAACGGAAATCACGCCTATATCGATACTATGCAGGAAGCGCAAAAAGTTTTGGGAACTGAATTTTTCGGAACGCTTTATACCATTGCTAAAGATGTGAAAATTCAAGTGGAATTCAATCCCGCAAAAGTTCAGGCTTACAGATTGATTGGTTACGAAAATCGTTTGTTGAACGATGAGGATTTTAAGGACGACGCGAAAGATGCCGGCGAGTTGGGCAGTGGCCACACGGTTACCGCTTTGTATGAAATAATACCCGTGGGCGTAAAGAGCAAATATTTGAAGGATATCGATAATCTTAAATATACCAAACAAACGAATCAAAATTTTGCGGATGAAATGCTTACGGTAAAATTCCGCTACAAAGAACCGGATGGCGATGTTAGCAAACTGATTACGAAAACGGTGAAAGATGACAATAAATCAATAGAAAGCGCAAATGAAGATTTAAAATTTTCTGCAGCAGTGGCGCTTTTCGGAATGCAACTTCGCGATTCTGAATTTATAAATACCAAAAAGAAAGAGGATGTAATAAGTCTTGCCGAAGCGGGAAAAGGGAGCGACAAAGACGGTTACCGCGCTGAGTTTATCAGATTGGTGAAAAGCAGTAAATAAATTTTCAAACTATGTTTTTTGAGGTGGTTTGGTTTTTTTGAGAAGAAGGGCACGAGAGTGCCCTTTTTTAATTTATAATAAAATATTTACAAGCAATTGTACTAATTCTAAATTCCGTTCGAATTCCCATACTGATTGACAATTTTTGACAACTCAGAAATTGTGGCGGCCAAATAACTTTGATCTGTAAACAATTCAAATATGAGTTTATTATTTAAATGATGATATTGTTGAAATTTTCCATCAATTTCTACTTTTCCAGTTTTGCTGAAACTCATTTTAATAGTTAGGTTCTTTTCGTAGGTTTCAAAGACTGCGTCTCCTTCTAACTGCTTATGTGCTTTTTCAAATTGTCGAAAAAAATTATAAATATTTCCCGTTGAAAGATAAAAATCAGATTTTACTGAATATCCTCCCGCTTTCATTTGTATTATTCCCTTTGCATCATAACCACCCCAATGTGATGTTTCTTTTGGGAATCCAAAAACATCTGTAAGTTCAATACTTATAAAATCGTTATTATTACATCTTAGAGTGAACTGATTCATAAACTTTTTTTGATCTAAACTTGGATAACCCCCAAATTAAAGGGCTTTTCAATAGGAGCGTGGTTTGCAGCTTCAATTCCCATAGAAATCCATTTTCGAGTATCCAAAGGATCGATTACTGCGTCCGTCCAAATTCTTGAGGCCGCGTAATAAGGGGAAATCTGTTTATCGTATCGCGCCTTTATTTTGTTGTATAGTTCGGTTTCTTCTTCTTCGGAAATTTCCTTTCCCTGTTTTTTAAGGGAAGCGGTTTCAATTTGAAGTAACACTTTTGCAGCGCTATTTCCACTCATAACCGCAAGTTCGGCGCTGGGCCACGCAACAATCAATCTTGGATCATAAGCTTTTCCGCACATTGCATAGTTTCCGGCACCGTAACTGTTGCCAATCACAATCGTAAATTTTGGAACGACGCTGTTGCTAACGGCATTCACCATTTTTGCACCATCTTTTATTATTCCGCCGTGCTCGCTTTTGCTCCCGACCATAAATCCGGTTACATCCTGTAAAAAAACCAACGGAATTTTCTTTTGGTTGCAATTTGCGATGAAACGTGTGGCTTTATCGGCACTGTCACTATAAATCACACCGCCGAATTGCATTTCGCTCGGTTTTGTCTTTGATTTTGAAGTTTTTACCAAAGTTCGCTGGTTTGCAACAATCCCAACGGCCCAACCTTCAATTCTTGCATAGCCGGTTAAAATTGTTTGTCCGTAGCCTTCTTTGTATTCCTCAAAATCGCTATCGTCAACGAGGCGTTTTATAATTTCGCGCATATCGTATTGTTCGGCGCGCGATTTCGGAATTATTCCATAAATATCTTCCTGTTTTTCTTTCGGTTTTACGGCTTTTTCACGGTTGAAACCGGCTTTGTCAAAATCGCCAATTTTGGAAACTATGTTTTTTATTTTGTCCAATGCATCTCTGTCGTCCTTGGCTTTGTAATCCGTAACGCCGCTCACTTCGCAATGCGTTGTTGCGCCGCCCAACTCTTCATTCTCGATGCTTTCGCCGATTGCGGCTTTTACCAAATAACTTCCCGCAAGAAAAATGCTGCCAGTTTTGTCAACAATCAAGGCCTCATCGCTCATAATTGGAAGATAGGCGCCGCCGGCAACGCAACTGCCCATCACCGCGGCAATCTGAGTAATTCCCATGCTGCTCATTACGGCGTTGTTTCTAAAAATTCTTCCAAAGTGCTCCTTATCGGGAAAAATTTCATCCTGCATTGGCAGGTAAACGCCGGCGCTGTCAACCAAATAAATAATTGGCAATCGGTTTTCAATGGAAATTTCCTGCGCGCGAAGATTTTTTTTCGCAGTAATCGGGAACCAAGCACCCGCTTTTACGGTGGCATCGTTCGCAACGACGATGCATTGCTTTCCTTTTACGTATCCAATTTTCACAACTACGCCGCCACCGGGTGCGCCACCGTGCTCTTCGTACATTCCATCGCCGGCAAAAGCTCCAATTTCAATACTCGGTTTTTTTTCGTCCAATAAATATGCAATTCGCTCTCGTGCCGTTAGTTTTCCTTGCGAATGCTGTTTATCAATCCGTTTTTGTCCACCGCCAAGCTTCACCTTTGCGAGTCTATTTTTTAAATCTGAAACTAAAAGTTTATTGTGATCTTCGTTTTTGTTGAAGTTTAAATCCATTGAAAAAGTAGTTTGCGCTAAAATACAAAATGCGGTAAGTTTTTAGTTGAAAGTTTAAAGTTTAAAGTTGATTTATTTTTTCTCTTTAGTTCGTATTATGATTAAACTTTTAGCTACTTCCACTTCGCCATTTGCCAAAAAACTATGACATTTTGTTAACGAAAATCTATTATATAATGTCGATATTTGTTTTTGCACGTAACTTTGCAAACCGAAAAAGAAAACAAAAAAGAGAAATAGATTATGGGAATGAATAAAAATACTGTATTGGCCTGGGCCACTTTTATTATGATTGTTATGGGTGTAATTTTAATAGGTCTTGGCGCCTTTCGATATGATGATGTAGCCGGATGGGGATTTGCTTCCGTAGGAATAGGATTTTTTGCAAATGCCTGGGTTTTTAATGCCCTTAAAGGAAGGGTGTAATTTTCTCGACAAAGACTCAATAGCCAATACTAATATCAATTTTAATGTTACAGGAAAAACAAATACGGGAACAACTTGCCAGACATCTTGAGGGCGGCGAGGCCTTTATGCCCGTTACGGAAATCCTCAAAAAAATAAGCTTCGAAGATATCAACTTAAGGCCGGGGAATTTGCCTTATTCAATGTATGAATTGTTTTATCATATTGCCTATACACAAAAGGATATCGTAAAATTCACCTGTTCCGATGATTATACCGAGCCCAAATGGCCCGATTATTATTGGCCCAAAGATAAAATCTGTAAGCATGTGGAAGGATGGCAAACCTTAAAGGCCGAATATTTCACGGACCGCGAAAGATTGAAAGATTTCCTGCTGAATGAAGAAAATCAACTTATAACGCCCGTTAAAAATGGCAAAGATCAGCAAACATTACTGCGCGAAGTCACACTTATTATCGAGCACACGGCCTATCATTCTGGACAATTGCTCGTGCTTCTAAGATTGCTGAATCTGCATTAGGATTTCAGAAACAAATTCCGCATAAAAAGAATGAAACTAATCTATAATATATATTTAATGATTAACAATTAACCAAATGAGCGACGATAAAAAAGTAATTTTCTCAATGTCTGGGTTGACCAAAACCTACCAAAGTGCCCAGACGCCTGTACTTAAAAATATATACCTAAGCTTTTTCTACGGTGCCAAGATTGGTATTTTGGGTCTTAACGGAAGTGGTAAATCTACTTTGCTTCGCATAATTGCAGGCGAAGAAAAAAATTACCAAGGCGATGTAGTCTTTGCTCCGGGTTATACCGTTGGTTATCTTGAACAAGAGCCAAAACTGGACGAAACCAAAACCGTACTCGAAGTTGTAAAGGAAGGCGTACAGGAAGTGGTGGATATTTTGGACGAATACAACAAAATAAATGATATGTTCGGTTTGCCGGAAGTTTACGAAAACCCTGCAAAAATGGACGAACTGATGGACAAGCAGGCAAAACTACAAGATAAAATTGATGCCACAAACGCTTGGGAATTGGACACAAAACTAGAAATTGCAATGGACGCATTGCGCACTCCCGAACCAGATAAATTGATCGGGGTTCTTTCCGGAGGTGAAAGAAGAAGGGTTGCGCTTTGCAGATTATTGTTGAAAGAGCCGGACGTACTTTTGCTCGATGAGCCCACAAACCATTTGGATGCTGAAAGCGTACATTGGTTGGAGCACCATCTTTCCGAATATAAAGGAACGGTGATCGCCGTTACCCACGATAGATATTTCTTGGACAATGTTGCAGGTTGGATTTTGGAATTGGACCGCGGCGAAGGAATTCCTTGGAAAGGAAATTATTCCTCGTGGCTGGATCAAAAATCGAAACGTTTGGCACAAGAACAGAAAACAGCCGGCAAGCGCCAAAAAACGTTGGAACGCGAGCTTGAATGGGTTCGTCAAGGAGCCAAAGGCCGCCAAACCAAACAGAAGGCGCGTCTTCAGAATTACGATAAATTGTTGAGCCAAGATCAAAAGCAACTTGACGAAAAGCTGGAAATATACATCCCGAACGGGCCGCGTTTGGGCACGAATGTTATTGAAGCCAAAAATGTTGCAAAGGCGTTCGGCGATAAATTGCTTTACGAAGATTTAAATTTCAAACTTCCGCAAGCGGGAATTGTGGGAATTATTGGCCCAAATGGTGCCGGTAAAACCACTATTTTCAAAATGATTATGGGCGAGGAAACCCCGGACAAAGGTTCATTTGAAGTAGGTGAAACCGCAAAAATTGCCTATGTTGATCAAGCACATTCCAATATTAATCCCGATAAAACCATTTGGGAAAACTTCAGCGATAGCCAGGAATTGATAATGATGGGCGGTCGCCAAGTGAATTCCCGAGCATATTTGAGCCGATTTAATTTCAGTGGAAGTGAGCAAAATAAAAAGGTTTCGATGCTTTCCGGTGGCGAGCGAAACCGATTGCACTTGGCAATGACTTTAAAGGAAGAAGGAAACGTTCTTTTGCTGGATGAGCCCACGAATGATTTGGATGTAAACACGCTTCGTGCTCTGGAAGAAGGTTTGGAAAACTTCGCGGGTTGTGCCGTGGTTATCAGTCACGACCGGTGGTTTTTGGACAGAATCTGTACACACATACTTTCTTTTGAAGGAAACAGTGAAGTATATTATTTTGAGGGTGGTTTCAGCGAATATGAGGAAAATAAAAAGAAACGTTTGGGTGGCGATTTGACACCGAAACGAATTAAATATAAAAAACTTATTCGATAAATTATGTGGAAAAAAATCATATTAATTGTTGCGGTAATTACCCTCTCCTCCTGCGGGGCAAAGCGAAAGGGAGTGGAAGCTTCAAAGGAATCAAAGGAAGTGGTTTTGGGAAAGAGCGAAGCGGTTTCCTATAAAAGTCTGGGCAATGGCGTTGCTTCCATTTCACTGCAACTTTTTGAAAACAATACCTTTAAATTTGACTTTAATAGTATTCCCCAACCCGATACGAATGAGAAACCGGTAAAAATTTCTGAAAAAGGAACTTATACTTCCGATGGAAATTGGAAACTATTAAATTTTAAAAATCCCAAATTTTCATTGGCCGCAATATTCGATTCCAATTATGCCGGTGCTGCCGATTTTAGAGTGATCGATGAAAACAACGTTAAAATAAATACTTCAAAAAACGCATTGCCAATTTGGGGCGTGGTTTGTGAGAAGCAGTAATGATTTACACAAGGAAAAAAATCCCGATTCAATTATAGAATCGGGATTTTTTTATTGCTGGAATTATCATTTATCTATTACCAATTTCTTAGTAGCGGATTTATTCCCATTATTTATTTTCACCAAATAAACTCCCGCCGCAATACCATCGGTTTTTACTTTGATATTTTTATTTGCTCCGAAATTCCCTTTAAACAAATCCTTTATTTTTTTTCCAGAAATATCATAAAGCTGAACCGTTCCTTCCGAAGCAAGATTTTGCGAAATGGTAAATTCGGAAGTTGCAGGATTTGGATAAATTTTAATTGCATTTTCAGCAATTTCGTTTTCATTGGTACCCAAAATGTCGCTCACATCATAACTATGCATGGCCCTTCCGAAGGTTCCTGCATAAAGCGTTTTGGTGGGTTCGTGGAATTTTAAATCCATTACAACGGTTAGCGGTAGGTTGTTTCCAAGAATCGTCCAATTGGCGCCATCGTCTTTGGAATACCAAACATTTAAATCGGTTGCCACGAAAAGTATATTTTCCGCCGGATAAATAATGATATCGTTTACGGGAATATTCGGCAAATTTGAAGAGATATCTGTCCAGTTCTGTCCGCCGTCACTCGTTTTAAAAACGTGGGGCGTATAATCCAAATATTTAAAACCCGAAACCGCCACATAAGCCATTAAATCATTATCGGGAATCATCGCAATCGAAGTAATATATTGATCGGGAAGGCCCGCGCTTACATCAGTCCAAGTAGTTCCGCCATCAAAAGTTACGTTCACATTTCCGTCATCGCTTCCCGTATAAATTACATCGAGATTATTGTAGGATGAAGCGATTGCGGTAAGTGTTCCGAAAGCCAAAGAACCGCTGGGGTGAAGGCCATCGGTTAAATCAGGACTGATTACAGACCAGTTGGCGGCTTTGTTGGAAGTGTATAATCTATTGGTTCCGTAATAAAGAATTTCGTGATCAAAAGGTGAAATAATTACCGGGGTGTTCCAATTGTTTCGGTCGCTTCCGCTAATTCCATTCGTTGCATTACTGAAACTACTTCCGCCATTGGTGCTTCGACCTAAATTTCCGTATTGCGATTCCACATAAATATAATTGTTGTCCACCGGATCAACATTCACGTGAAAACCATCGCCACCCCAAATTGAATTCCAGTCGCTCGCACCGCCAGTAATGGTGCGAATAGTATTGTTATCCTGGGTGCCGCCATACAATCTTTCGGGTTGGGTTTTGTCCACTTCAATATTGTAAAACTGGGTAATGGGAAGGTTTACAAATTTTGTCCAACTACTACCGCCATTGTTTGAAATGTAAGCACCACCATCATTTCCGGCGAGCATAAAGTTGCTGTTGGTTCTCGAAAAATCTAGCGCATGGTGATCTACGTGCATTCCGGGTAAAATTTGCCACGAGGCGCCGCTGTTGGTCGACTTCGCAATATCGAAACCTATAATATACACTTCCGAAGAATTTGTTGGGTTCACACGAAGGTTTCCGAAATACCACCCAAAATTTGCATCAATTCCGCTCAAAGCGCCCGCAGGCGTTACCAATGTCCAATTGTTTCCATTATCGGTGGATTTATACATTCCATCAAATTCATTGGTGATTTCATTCGTCGTGAAACGTGCATACACTGTTGAAGGATCCGATTCTGAAACGGCAATTCCAATCCGGCCAGTTTGTCCGTTTGACGCGGGAAGTCCATTGGCTGCGCCCAATTGTGTCCAAGTCGTGCCACCATCCATAGAGCGATGTATTGCGGAAGTTACTCCTCCATAATCACGTTGCCAGGGTTTGCGGGTGCGCTCCCACATTGCTGCATAAATTATATTGGTGTTCGCAACATTCATTGCAACATCAATCGCTGAGGTGGAATCGGTCACGAATAAAACCTGTTCCCAATTTGCGCCACCGTTTGTGGTTCGGTAAATTCCCCTTTCGTTGTTTTTGCCGTACAATTGTCCGGTGGCTGCGGCAAAAACCCGATCTGGATTTGTGGGGTCAACCACAATTCGGCCAATGTGGTTGCTTTCCGGCAATCCGACGTTCGTCCAAGTATCTCCGGCATTATTACTTCTGTAAATGCCATCGCCAAAATAAGCGCCATCCGTAGCGCTACCGTTGGCTTCACCCGTTCCGGCGTAAATAATTTGAGAATTCGAGCGCGAAATTGCAATATCGCCAATGGAAGGTTTGGTTACTTCATCAAAAATGGGAACCCAGTTTACGCCCCGGTCATAACTTCTGAAAATTCCGCCCGTTGCTGTGGCAATATATAAGTGATCATCATTATCGGGCGAGATTGCCACATCTGTCACGCGGCCACCTGTATTCAAAGGCCCCACGAAGGTCCATTCCCCGGCCACTTCCGGAGATCGACTGGCAAGAATCTGTTTGCTTTGGGCAATGGCTTCTTTATAAGCCTCTTTGTTGATGTAATTATTGGGATAGGCGCGTTGGTTGTACATCCACTCTGCAGGATATTCCATTTTACCCGTTTCTTTTTTCTCTATTTTTTCTTCGGAAGCATTTTTGCAACTGAATAAAAGAATCACGGAAATGCCGAGAAATGCCAGTAGATTTAAGGGACGTTTGTATTTTTTCATCAATAAAAATTTAGGTTTTAATTAATTACGTTTTATTTTTTCGGATACCAATCCAATTGCGTGACCTTTATATTTTCGCTACCTGCCTCGACCAAGTTTTTGAATTTTTCAACATCGCTCATGCCTTCGGTGCCGCGGTAGTGATAGGGATAAACTGTTTTTGGTTTGAATGCCAGCACGGCTTCCGCAGCCTTTTCAACCGTCATTGTATATGGCAAATTCATACAAATGAAGGCGATGTCGATATTTTGAAGATTGCGCATTTCGGGAATATCCTCGGTGTCGCCGGAAATGTAAATGCGCTTGCCATTTCTTTCAAGTACATAGCCGTTTCCCCTTCCTTTTTCGTGAAATTTCAACGCTTCGGGACGAAGATTGTACATGGGCACCGCGCGGATTTCCATTTCGAAATCAGAAATTACATCCCCGTTATTGATAACATTTGTTTTGTTTTGTAGCGATGTCGGCAGTTTCTCGAATACCGCTTTGGGGGCAAACACCACCGTTTTATCCTTCGTTATAGCTTCCAAAGTGGGAATATCCATATGGTCGCCGTGAATATCGGTTACCAAAATCATATCCGCCTCCGAATATTTGTTATAAATTTCCTTGCCGCCTACCGGATCGACATAAATAATGGTGCCATCCCAATTCAGCACCATACTTGCGTGCTCCACCGGATTTATTGTGAAACCTTTTTCCTCGGCAGCTTCGCCACCATCAAGCGTTTTTACTGGCTCTTCCAAATCTGTTTGTGAAAATTTTTTTTCGGAAGTGTTTTTGCAACCAAAAAGGGCGATTGCTAAAATGAAGGTAAATGCTATTCTTTTCATCGGAAATTTTTTTTGAAGATACTAAGAAAGAATTGTTTAGCTATTTATTTTGCGGTTTTTTATGAAATGGCATCGCTCACCAAATAGGCTATTGCCTTTCCCACTTGATTCGGGAAAATTCCCGCTGTTGGCGAACCCTCACAAATGTGAAGATAACTTGCATTGGCATTTTTTGAAAAATGGGAAACGAATTTTCGGGCCTCGGTGAGGGAAAATCCACTGGGTGAAATGGCGCTGCTGCCCATCATTTCTATCGCGTCCAAATCCAATTCAATTCCGAAATTTTCATTGCAGCAAAAATCCTCCGCTTCTTTAATTGCATCGGAAAAAATCGTTTCCTGTGTTATCGAAATATCTTCAAAGAAGTTAAATTTTATCCTATCAGAATGGCGCGCCATTTCATTGAAAACTTCCTGCGAAGTATAATTTCCATGCAATCCGAAAATGAAATACTTATCCAAAAAACCATCCTCAAAAGCATACGAAAAACCGTTGCCGCTGTGCCGGTGCTCCAGCGCACGGAAGTCAGTGTGCGCATCAAAGTTGATGCAGTTTATGGGTTTTTGAAGTGCTTCGGAAGTACCTTTTATATTTCCAAAACTATTGTTATGGCCGCCGCCAATAATAATGGGAAATTTTCCGGCTTCAACAATCATTCTTATAACTTCGGAAACTTTATGGTCAATCTGCGAAACTAATTCGCCTAGTTCCTCAGCAAAATGAGTATCGGTTTTTGAAATTTCTTCGGCCTGTTTCATTTGTCTTTCGCAATCAATTTCGCCCAAAAGAATTACGTTTTCCGCATTGTTTAAATGGTTGTGTTGAATGTTTAAAAGACTTCCCAATGTGGCTTCCCAGGCTTTTGAAGTACCGGGATTTCCATAATTTGCCCGCACGCCAATATCTTCTGGAATGCCCAACAAAACATAGTTAGCGGATTGGGTTTTTAAATCTTCGAGGGTTGCAACAAATTTCACTTTTTCGCCAAATTTGGTTTCTCCCGCTCGTTTTTTGATGAGTGGCAAAACATCTTTTTCAGAATAGATTTTCAGAAAACTCATTTTATTTCCTGACCATTTAGAATTACACAATCAATTAAATTACTGCCAAACGCATAAGGCAAATATCCGTAGGATGGAATTTTTTTAGTCACAATAAGATTGGCGATTTTTCCTTTGGTAATGCTGCCATGTGTTTCGCTCAAACCCATTGCATAGGCTCCGTTTATAGTTGCAGCGTTAATGGCTTCCTCCGGTGTAAGCCGCATTTTTATACAAGCAGTGGCAACCACAAAATTCATATTTCCGCTGGGCGTGGAACCCGGGTTATAGTCCGTTGCAAGCGCCAATGGCAGGCCAGCGTCAATAATTTTTCTACCCGGCGTGTAGGGAATGCTCAAAAAATAAGAACAGGAGGGAAGTGCAACCGGCATAGTTTCAGTATTTTTCAACGCTTCCAAATCTTCATCGGTCAAAACCTCTAAATGGTCCACGCTCAAAGCCTTGTGTTTCACGGCTGTGGCTATACCACCAATGCTGTTGAATTGGTTGACGTGTACTTTTGGTATGAGCTTGTATTTTTTTCCTTCGGAAAGAATCCGGTCCATATCGCTCACGGAAAAATAACCTTCCTCACAAAATACATCCATATAATCGGCGAGTTTTTGTTCGGAAATTTTTGGCAGCATTTCATTGCATATCAAATCCACATAACCTTCTTTATTATTTTTAAATTCCGGGGGTACGGCGTGCGCGCCCAAAAAAGTTGTTTTTATGGTAATGGGATATTTTGAAGCCAATTTTTTCGCCACCCGAAGCATTTTCAATTCGGCTTCGGTGGTCAAGCCATATCCGCTTTTTATTTCAAGGGCGCCGGTGCCGAGACGCATTACTTCTTTTAGTCTTTTTGCCGATTGCTCAAATAAATCCTTCTCGGAAGTTTCCTGCAATTTTTTGGCGCTGTTCACAATTCCGCCTCCGTTTTCGGCTATTTCTTGGTAAGACAAACCATTGATTCGGTCTACAAATTCCTGTTCCCGATTGCCTGCGTAAACAAGATGACTGTGACTGTCGCACCACGCCGGCAACACGGTTTTTCCGCTACAATTCAATGTTTTGAAACCTTTATATGGGCCAATATTGTCCATCGTTCCGAAATCCTTAATCACTCCTTTATGTATAAAAACCCACGCATTCTTTAAAATTGGGAGTTCTTTCATTTGAGCGCCACAGAGTTTGGTTGGAGCAATTTCGCGCACTTGTAGCAATTCTTTTATATTCGTTAGCAGCAGTTTCATGGAAAAAATATTAAAGCAGTTTTTTTGATAAAGATAGGAAAACAATATTCCAATACTGAAATCCGGAATCCCAAACTCTGTATTCCAAATTATGACTATTTTTTTTCTAATTCGATTTTTATAATTTGATTTTTAGAAATTTATTCAGCATTTCTTCTTCGTAATTTATACTTTAGTCCATCTATAAATTATTCTTATGAAATCACGAAAATTAGGGATTAATACTATCTGTACACACGTTGGCGAAATTGAGGACAAGCAGTTTAAGGGTGCCATTTCGCCCTTATATATGTCTACAAGTTATGCCTATGAAAATGTGGAAGTGAAGCGGTATCCGCGCTATTTCAACACTCCAAACCAGGAAGCACTTTGCAAAAAAATTGCGATGCTTGAAAAATGTGAAGCCGCGCTCATTTTCGGAAGCGGAATGGCGGCCATAAGTACTGCAATGCTTGCGTTTTTACACAAAGGCGATCACGTGGTGCTCCAGCAGACATTGTACGGCGGAACGTATAATTTTGTGGTGGAGGAATTTCATAAATACGGGATTGAATATTCCTTTGCGGAAGGTTTTTCCGAAGCGGATTTTTCTGAAAAAATCCAAGAAAATACAAAGGTAATTTTTGTTGAAACGCCATCCAATCCACTAATGCGCATCACCGATTTGGAAATGGTTTCGCGCCTTGCCAAAAGTCGTGGCATTATTACCATGATTGATAATACTTTCGCTTCCCCAGTGAACCAAACTCCGGCCGATTTCGGCATTGATATTATGATTCACAGCGCCACAAAATATATGGGCGGGCATAGTGATATTTTGGCGGGGGCAGTGGCGGCGAGCAACGAGCACATTGATAAAATTTGGAATCTCGCAAAAAACCTCGGCGGAAGCCTTAGTGATTTCACCGTTTGGCTTTTGGAAAGGAGCATGAAAACTATGGTGCTTCGCGTGAAAGCACAGAGTAAAAATGCTAAAAAAATTGCGAAGTGGCTGGATAAACATCCATTTGTGGCAAAGGTTTATTATCCGGGCCTGAAAACCCATCCAGATTACGCGCTCGCAAAAAAACAGATGCACGGTTCCACGGGAATGCTTTCTTTTGAAATCAATCAATCGCTGGATGTAGATGAATTTCTGAAATCATTAAACTTAATAAAACCGTCCATGAGTTTGGCTGGGGTGGAATCTACTATCCTTTCACCGGCAAAAACATCGCACGCATTGTTGCCGGCTGAGGAAAGAAAACGCCAAAACATTAATGATGGATTGTTGCGATTCTCGGTGGGAATAGAAGAAACTGAGGATTTAATTGCCGATATGAAAGGGGCTTTTCAAAAAATTTCGAAGAAAGATTTAGTTTAATTTAAAAAGAACCCGCCCGCGCGGGCAAGCATATGAAAATAGATATATTGGCCATCGGCGCTCACCCCGATGATGTGGAATTGGGTTGTGGTGCAACTTTGGCGAAGGAAATACACAACGGAAAAAAGGTAGGCATTCTCGATTTAACACGTGGCGAACTTGGCACCCGCGGTACCGCTGAAATTAGGGACGAAGAAGCTAGTAATGCGGCGAAAATCCTAGGCGTTCAGTTTAGGCATAATCTTGAATTTTCGGATGGATTTTTGGTGAACAATGCAGCTTCCCAATTGGAAATAATTAAAATTATTAGAAAATATCAGCCGGAAATTGTGCTTTGCAATGCCATTGACGATAGGCATATTGATCACGCAAAAGCCAGTACATTGGCAAGCGATGCGTGTTTTTTAAGTGGCCTCCGAAAAATTGAAACTATTTTGGACGGCAATTCCCAAAGGGCTTGGCGACCCAAACATGTGTACCATTACATACAATGGAAAAATATAGAACCTGATTTTGTGGTGGACGTATCGGGATTTTTGGAGCGAAAGCTGGAGTGTGTTTTTGCCTATAAAAGTCAATTTCATAAAAAGGAAGCGGATGAACCAGAAACGCCTATCTCTTCCACAAATTTTAGGGATAGCATCACCTATCGGGCTCAGGATATGGGGCGGCTTATTGGAACTGAATATGGAGAAGGTTTCACGGCAGAGCGGTATCCCGCGGTGGATTCTATTTTTGATTTAATTTGATTTTCTTTATAAAGAGTATTGCGCAACCGTTAGAATTAATTTATATTTGCGTCCGCTTAACAAGGTTGTGATTTGATTCACAATAAATGGTGGTTGTAGCTCAGTTGGTTAGAGCGCTTGATTGTGGTTCAAGAGGTCGCCGGTTCGAACCCGGTCTTCCACCCAAAACAAAAAGCTTCCCAAAAAAAGGGGAGCTTTTTTTATTGATGGGTAGACTTAACTAAGAAAGTAGAAAAAAATCCACCTAAAAATGGAGGATTTAAATTAATTGTAACCGGATTATTCTTAGTCCTGAATTACTTTATCTGCGGTTATTCTTTGCTCCCGATTTGCGACTTCCCAAGCGGTATGAAAAATTAGCTTTGCCCGTTTTGCCATTAATTCATATTCGATTTTATCGGGAGTATCGGTTATTTTGTGGTAGTCTTCGTGTACCCCATTAAAATAAAAGATAATGGGAACATTATTTTTTGCGAAATTATAATGGTCGCTTCGGTAGTAAAATCGGTTTGGATCGTTGGGATCATCATACTTGTAGTCCAATTCCAGTTTTGTATATTTTTCATTTACCTCGGTTGAAACATCCTGCAATTCCTGGCTTAATTTGTTGCTTCCAATTAAATATAGATATTCCGGATTTTCTTTTTTGTCCGGATCTATTCTGCCGATCATATCAATATTCAGGTTGCAAACCGTATTCTCGAGTGGGAAAATAGGATTTTCCACATAATATCTGGAGCCGAAAAGACCAATTTCCTCAGCTGTGGCGTGCAAGAATAAAATAGAGCGTTTTGGCCCATTGCCATCCTTCACTGCTTTTTGAAAAGCCTGAGCCATTTCCAACATTGCGACCGTTCCGCTTCCGTCGTCATCGGCGCCATTGAAAACATTTCCATTGGCGTCAATTCCCACGTGATCCAAATGTGAGGAAATCACTATAATTTCATCAGGTTTTTCAGAGCCTTTAATGAAGGCGACAACATTTTCTGTAGCCTTTGGATCCTTTTTTCCTTCGAAATAGCTTGCTGGAATGTTTTGGTAATAGTTGTTCTTTTCAATGGGTGATGCTATGCCTTCATCCATATAAAAATTTCGAAGATATTCTGCTGCCATTTTTTGGCCTTTCGTGCCGGTCATTCTGCCTTCCATAGCATCACCGGCATAAATGTAAAGATGTTTTTTTAGGTCCTGTGCGGTAATTGTATTGGCGTAATCGCTATTGGTCTTTTTCGGACCATTCGAGCTTTGTGTGGCGTTACAAGAAAAAATTAAGGATGCAAATGCCGCAATAAAAAGAAATTTCATATTAAAAAGTAGCTATAATTATTCAAATGAAAGGAGCTCATAATCATTGGGATCGGACCCGTCCTCATCAATTTTTTTGTAGTTCAGGATATATGTTTTAATATTTTCATTTCCTTCGCGATCTTCTGATTTTACCGTTACTTTCACTATATAAATTACTTCCAATGTTGATTCCGGGGTTTCAGCTTCGGACATTTCAATATCTTCATCAACAAACTTGGTTCCTTCAGGAAGTTGTAGTTTTTCAATCACGTCCTTCTTGGCAAGTTCACGAACAACGTTGTCATGTTTTTTGTCCGATGAACAGGCTACAATCAATAGGGTTAGAAAAATGAATGCAATTTTCTTCATAACAGTTTTTTTAGAAATTTATAGGTTATCGGGTAAAGATATAATAAGTTGGAAACCTTACTGCAAAAGTTATGTGAAAATCCTTTTTTGAATATTTCAATTAAGTTATTCGGACTTACAATGCTTATATTTGCTGAAAACAATTAACCATGAAAGTAGAGCAAATTTATACCGGATGCCTATCCCAAGGGGCTTATTATATAGAAAGTAACGGCGAGGCAGCAATTATTGATCCTTTAAGGGAAACAAAACCTTACTTGGAAAGAGCAAAAAACGACAATGCAAAAATTAAATATATTTTTGAAACACACTTTCACGCCGATTTTGTGAGTGGACATTTAACTTTGGCACAACAGACGGGTGCTTCAATAATATTTGGGCCGCATGCAAATCCCTCTTTTGATGCTGTTTTGGCAACCGATAACGAAGTGTATAAATTGGGCGATGTAACCATAACCGCCATCCACACGCCGGGACATACCATGGAAAGTACTACCTATCTGCTAAAGGACGAAAATGGAAAGGATTATGCCATTTTCAGCGGTGATACGCTATTTTTAGGTGATGTGGGTCGACCCGATCTCGCCCAAAAATCCAATGAAATGACCCAAGAGGATTTGGCAGGAATTTTATTTGACAGTCTTCGCAACAAAATTATGCCCTTGGCAGATGATGTAATAGTATATCCGGCCCATGGGGCGGGCTCGGCTTGCGGAAAGAATATGATGAAGGAAACTGTGGATACCTTGGGAAATCAAAAAAAGATGAATTACGCCCTGCGTGCCGATATGACCCGCGACGAATTTATAAAAGAAGTGACCGATGGGTTAACACCCCCACCACTATATTTCCCGATGAATGTGAAAATGAACCGGGAAGGCTATACGGCTTTTGACGAAGTGATTGCACAGGGAACAACCCCACTTGATCCCAACGCCTTTGAACAGATTGCCAATGAATCAGGCGCTATAGTATTGGACGTGCGTAACCAAATTGAATTTATTGACGGGCACATTCCGCGTTCCATATTTATTGGGCTTGACGGCGGATTTGCGCCGTGGGTTGGCGCCTTGTTGGCCGATGTGGAACAAAAGATTTTGTTGGTTGTTTCCCCAGGCAGGGAAGAAGAAGCCGTTACAAGACTTTCAAGGGTTGGCTTTGATAGAACTTTGGGCTACCTAAGTGGAGGAATAGATGCGTGGAAGGAAGCTGGAAAAGAAGTGGACACGCTGGAATCTGTGGATGCCGAAACGTTAAAACAGCAGCGGGAAAACAATGTGCCAATATTTGATGTGCGAAATGATGGAGAGTTTGCGACCGGCCATATTCCAGAAGCGGTTCATGCTCCCCTTGGTTTTCTCAATAACCATCTCACGGATTTTCCGAAGAATGAAAAATTTTATCTGCATTGCGCCGGCGGTTACCGTTCGGTGATAGCCGCATCCATTCTTAAGAGCCGCGGAATACATAATGTAGTGGACGTTGCGGGAGGATTCGCTGCAATTAAAAATAGTGGCATTCCAGTGCAAAGCTAAATTTTTTACACTTAATACTTTTTTATATGCCATCGCATTGGGGTATCTTTGGCCATCAAATTTTGTGGAAAATTTATAAATTTTCCTCTCATAATGCGTAATACTTAAATAAACGAATAAAACGAATTTGGCATTCTATCCGATTGCTGATTTTATATTTCTATTAAACAATTAACTAACAACTATGAGAAAAATTACTTTAACGATTTTATTATTTCTAGCAGTTTTGTCATTACAGGCACAAACTGTTTTTATTAATGAGTTGCATTATGACAATGCCGGCAGCGATGTCAACGAAGGTTTTGAAATTGCCGGCCCAGCGGGCACTGATTTAACAGGGTGGACCGTTGAGTTTTATAATGGGTCGAACGGTTCAGATTATGGAACCATTAATCTTTCGGGAATTCTTCCTGATGAAGGATCTGGATTCGGAGCTATTTATTTTTTGGCTTCCGGCATGCAAAATGGGGCGCCCGACGGTTTAGCATTAATAGATGCTACGAATATCGTAGTACAATTTTTAAGTTATGAAGGCTCCTTTGTTGCAACTTCAGGAACCGCAAATGGCATGACATCAATAGATATTGGTGTGTCTGAACCCAGTTCTAGTCCAATTGGTGAATCTTTGCAGCTAATTGGCACCGGCAGCGAATATGCCGATTTTAGTTGGACTGGCCCAACTACCTCTTCTATTGGACTCATTAATTCCGGTCAAACCTTTGTGGGTTCTGGTTCGGGCGCTAGTCCAACAATTATTTGTCCAGCGGACATTATAGTGAACAATGCCACTGGAACTTGCAGCGCAGCGGTAAGCTTTACAGGTTTTGCAATAGATCCTGAGGACGGAAATATCTCTTCATCCATTGTTGCAACACCCGAAAGCGGCAGTATTTTCAATGTGGGAGTAAGAACCGTAGTTTTGTCCGTGACCGATAGTGATGGAAATACGGTTACATGTGATTTTACAGTTACAGTGCTTGATACTGAGGCGCCAACAGCTGTATGTCAAGATGTTACTTTGGAATTGGATCCTATTACAGGTACGGTTACGCTTACTCCCGCAGAAATTGATAACGGCTCCTCAGATCTTTGTGGCCCAGTAACTCTAACTCTTGATATTTCAACCTTTGACTGTTCCATGATTGGTGCTAATAATGTGGTTCTTACAGCTACTGATAGTGCTGGAAATTCAACAAGCTGCTCGGCTATAGTAACTGTTCAGGATACTACTGCACCTATTATTTCTTGCCTGGGTGAGGCTTCTGGGCCATCCGTCTTCATCAATGAAATTCATTATGACAATGCTGGTACCGATGAAGGTGAAGCAATAGAAATCGCGGGTCCATCGGGAACAGACTTAAATTCTTATTCGATTGTTCTATATAATGGAAATAATGGTACCGAATACAATACGGTAAACTTAAGCGGAATTATTGATGATGAAGGCAACGGTTTTGGAGCTGTAAATTTTGAAATTGAAGGTATTCAAAACGGCGCTCCAGACGGTATTGCATTAGTGAATAATGGAAATGTAATTCAATTTTTAAGTTACGAAGGAAGCTTCACCGCTGTGGATGGTGTTGCGGCAGGCATGACTTCAACTGATATCGGGGTTTCTGAAGAAAGTAATTCCCCCGTTGGTGAATCCTTACAATTAAGTGGAACAGGAACTTACTATGCAGATTTTGTATGGAATGCACCAACTGCGGCTACTCCTGGAACACTTAACGCTGGGCAAACTTACGTGGCGCCAACTTCTTCGTCGGTGGATGTTGTCCTTGATGAAAACGGATTGGCAAGTATAGATCCAAACACGCTATTGCAGAGCGTGGATGAAGTTTGCGGATATATTATTACAGTAAATGGCAGTACGACTGCAGATTTTACGTGTGCAGACATAGGTGAAAATATTGTAGAAGTTACTGTTACGGATGACAGCGGTAATGTTTCTACATGTTTCGCTACCGTAAACGTTATTGA
>NZ_JAUGQQ010000009.1 GCF_030410135.1 Aequorivita aurantiaca
GTAGTGACCAACATCCAAAACCAGGGGGATATTTATAACGAGATCATCTCAATCATCAACAGTACCACCGATATTTTTGTGGACAACGGCGATGGCACTTTCACCCATACCGCCGCAGATGGTACCGTGGTTACATTTGATGCCAACACCCTTACCTTCGTAAACAATGGAAATGGCTCATATACCTTCACCAATGAAAACGGCGAGACTATTACCATTGATGTAATTGCCGATGTTGTGACAAACATCCAAAACCAGGGAGATATCTACAATGAAATTATCCAAATTTATGGAAGTCCATTAAAATCATTCGTTAAGTGTGAGGCAAGATCTCCATTAACCCTCGGGCTCGTTCTTTTAAATGGATATAAACTGGCTCGTTTTACCGAAACTGTCTTTGATGAGAACAATGAATTTGATGTAACAAATTCTGTATTTACCGCCAAACAAGATGGCATTTATAGCATTTTTCTTCAAGCCGATTCCGGCGGATTGATCAGCGCTGCAGAATTCGGCGTGGGCATTTTTAAAAGAGCGAATGGTTCCGGGGTGGATGAATTGATAGCCGAAGAAAGATACCTAAGCATAAATATCAATCTTGGATTATTGAGTATAGATGTTTCTCCCCCAACCCGCTCCACCGAAACTTTAGTAAAACTTAACGCAGGAGATCAAATTAGATTTGGAACGAAGGTACCGTTGGTTAACCTTCAACTATTGGGCAGCAACCAAACGCATTTTACAATCCATCAAGTAAAATAGGATAATGCTGAGTAGCAATACTTTCCTATGGTTTAATTTCTAATCCACTTTTATATGAAAAATATTTTACTTCACTTCATACTTTTTGGAAACGAAAAGGTTCCCGGCATCAGCCATAACCGAAGCAGCATTTTCAAAAAGAGCAATGAAATTTTTACCTTAAATAATATTTCTTCGTATAGAGCAACAACTTTATTTCTAATGCTAATGGCAAATTTAGGCAGTTTAGCCCAAAATGGGGAAGTTGTAAATGAAGGGATTTTTCAAATTGAACCGTCTACTATAGTTTCTGCGCTTGACGATTTCACAAATGAACAAACCGGAGCACTTACGAATGATGGCAATTTGATCCTTAAAGCCGATTTTTCAAATTATGGCACCACAGGTTTTTCCGCATCTTCCGAAGGTTATACACGTTTTGAAGGAAATCTGGTTCAAGAATTGGCCGGCAGCGCCCCCATAAATTTAAACCATGTATTGTTTGCAAATACGGTTTCCGGCATCAGCTTCCATTTGAATAATGACGTGAATATTTATGGCCTGGCAGATTTTAACTCCGGAATTGTGGACAATACAAATTATATTGGTCGGCTAATCTTTCACGAAAATGCGGACCATACCAACACCTCCAATTTCAGCTATGTAGAAGGATCGGTTTACAAAATAGGAAAAAGCAATTTCACCTTTCCAATTGGAAAAGAAGGCCATTATCGCTGGGCGAGCATTGCCGACATACCTGGAGCAGCCACATTTAATGCCACCTATTTTCTGGAGAATTCAAACAATCTGCACCCCCACATCCTAAAGCCGGATGGAATTCAAAATATTGATGATGCCGAATATTGGATTCTCACAAAAGATATTCCTCATGATGAAGAAGTTTTAATATCCCTCTCTTGGGATGAGGAAACAACGCCTCCTTCCATTTACGCAGCTGCCGCAAGCAACGGCATAACTATAGTGCGCTGGGATGAAGCAAGCAACATGTGGATTGATGAAGGCGGCGTAGCCAATATGGATACAAAATCCGTAACCACTGCCATAAAATCCGATGGGATTTATACACTGGCACGCATTAACCAAGCCCAAACCTTGCCTTGCAATGTAATGGTTTATAACGCCGTAACCCCTAATGGCGACAATGTAAATGATTATTTCAGAATTGATGTTGGGAATGACGATTGTGCCAAAAGTCTTAACGTTATGATTTTCAACCGTTGGGGCGTTAAAGTTTTTGAATCCAATAATTATGGATTGGGAGGTGATTTATTTGACGGTTATTCCGCGGGCCGTTTGACCTTAAACGACGGGAAGCAATTGCCCAGTGGCACTTATTATTACATATTGGATTATCAGTATGAATCCGGTTCCGGGGTAGACCAGCATAGAAAAGCAGGATTTTTGAACCTAAGCGGAAATTAACCTCAAAAGATTTTTTATGAAAATTAAAATACAATTATTATCATTTCTTCTCTTGGTGTGTTTGCTTTCGGTTGGATTTAAAGCATTTGCCCAACAAGAATCCCAATTCACCCAATATATGTACAACACCTCTAGCATCAATCCGGCATATGCTGGTTCCCGAGGTTCTTTAAGTATGCTGGGATTGTATCGTGCACAATGGGTAGGACTGGATGGCGCTCCGGAAACCTTAAATTTTGCAGCCCACACCCCGCTGGGCTCACAAGGCATTGGCCTAGGAATAGGATTTATGAGCGACAAAATTGGTGCCTCATCTGAAAACATAATCACGGCGGACGTTTCTTATACAATAACATTTGCAGAAAACGTAAAACTGGCTTTTGGTATAAAAGGAGGTCTGTCATTGCTGGACATAGACCCTTCAAAACTTACAGCCTATAATCCAAACGATTATGATCTGGCCAAAAAAGGCTACGCTTCTCCAATGATTGGCGGTGGTTTATATCTGTATTCAGACAAATGGTATTTGGGCTTATCCACTCCCAATTTTTTGGAAACGGAATTTTATGACGAAGTAAAGGTTTCCACAGCAACTGAAAAAGCACATTTTTATATGCTTGGCGGCTACGTTTTTGCCATAAATGATAATTTAAAATTGAAGCCATCCGCAATGATAAAAGGAGTTGTTGGCGCCCCAATGGCATTTGATGTGTCCGCAAATGCACTTATCTATAACAAAGTTAATTTCGGATTGGCATACAGATTTGATGCGGCGGTGAGTGCCCTGGCCGGTTTCCGGGTTACAGACCAAATAATGATAGGATACGCCTATGATTACAGCACCTCCGAACTACAGGATTTTAATAACGGATCGCACGAAATATTCCTGCGCTTTGAAGTAGGATCCTTGTATAGTGCCAAAATGAGTCCACGATTCTTTTAATATTCAACAATAGCACAAATGAAAATCAAATATTACTTACGTCTAATTTTTGTATTGCTACTATCGCTGGCTCCAATAAACAAGGGAACTTCCCAAAATCCCCAACTTACAAAAGCGAATGAAAAATATGAAAATTATGGATATATAGATGCACTTAAGATTTATGAGAAAGTTGCTGAAAAAGGCTACGGCTCTGAAGAAATTTACATCAAATTGGGCAATAGCTACTATTTCAACGCGCAATATGACCAGGCCGCAAAATGGTATGAAAAACTATTCACCATAAACCCAGAACCCAACAATAGTGCTTTGCTTCTTCGCTATTCACAAGCTTTAAATGCTATCGGCAGCAATGAAAAGGCCAGAACCCTTTACAACCAATATTTAAAACTGAATCCAGTAAACTCCACTATTGATACCGCCATTGATTACATGCAGTTAATAAAGGAAAATTCGGATAGGTATAAATTTCAAAAAATGGCGTCGATTTTTGACCCGAACAACATTGCTTTCGGCAATACGAAGCTTAACGGGAAATTAATTTTCGCCTCCACCCATGATTCCAAAGGTCTCTTTAACCGCAAAAGTGCATGGGACGGATTGAACTTTTTGTCAATTTTTGAAATTGAGGTTGATAATGAAAATAATGCCGTGGGCCAACCCACCAAACTATCGAACAATTTTAAAGGCAAGTATCACGAATCCTCATTAATTTATACCAAGGACCAAAACACGATTTACTATACTTCCAATAATAATTTGAAACCAAAGGATGGAGAAAACCAAAATCTTAAAATATATAGACTCGTAAAAAAAGATGGCAAATGGAGTGAGCCGCAGGAATTGTTGCTCAATAGCGATCACTTTTCCAATGCCCATCCAAGTTTAAGTCCCGATGAAAAAACTCTCTATTTTGCCTCAGATAGACCGGGCGGCGCGGGCGAGACAGATATCTACAAAGCTGCAATAAATGAAGATGGCAGTTTGGGCACCCCAATCAATTTGGGAACTAAAATAAACACGAGTGGCAAAGACACTTTTCCATTTGTTTCGGTAGATAATGAATTATACTTTTCTTCCAATGGTCATTTCGGCCTTGGAGGGTTGGATGTATTCTACATTGATTTAAACCCAGAAGACTATGGCGATTTGCTGAACGTGGGAGAGCCAATTAATTCCTATGCAGATGACTTTGCCTTTGGTATAGATAATAAAAATCGTAGAGGATTTGTAAGCTCAACCCGAGCCGAGGCTGTCGGGCATTTTGTTCATAGCAACATCTATAATTTCTTGGAACTAAAACCAATTCAGAATTTATATTTGGGAACTATCCATGGTAAGGCTACGGACGTTAAAACAGGCCAAGCCATTGCAGGTGCAACCATAACTATTACGGACGAAGAAAGAAATCCCATAATAAATGCGGTAACCGATGCAGAAGGTAATTATAGCGTTAAAGTGAATAAAACAAAACGCTATTATGTAAAGGCCAGTCACGATAATTATGATACCGATGAAAAACAATCACAGCTCAATTTAGAGGAACAAGAGATTAATTTCCAATTGCAGCCAAACAAAGTAGCGATAACTGGAGGCACTGATTTGGCCAAAGTGCTAAACATTCCATTGATCTATTTTGATTACAACAAGTGGAACATTCGCCCAGATGCAGAAGTTGAACTTGAAAAAATATTTATAACCCTGAATGAATATCCAGATTTAAAATTAAATATACGCGCACACTCCGACAGTCGCGGAAGTGTTCACTATAACCAACAACTATCGGCACGACGGGCAACAGCAACAAAGGAATATTTGTTTGCCCAAGGGATCGAACCAGGCAGATTGAGCTCAGAAGGTTTAGGCGAAAGTGAATTATTAAACGAATGTAGCGACGATGTTCCCTGTTCGGAAGAAAAACACCAACTAAACAGAAGATCGGAATTTATTGTCATAAATTAAGCAACACGATTTTGCGGAAAAACGCCTTCTTTAGCTTGATTTTTCAGAGAGAAAAAAACCCGTACAACAAGCTGTACGGGTTTTTTATTTTAATACTAATTTCCTAAGGCTCCAACGCAAAGGCTGCAGTTTGGTGGTAATCCTGCGCAACGCGCCATATACCATCCGTAGCAGTGGAAAGAATGTGCAAGGTTTCAGCAAAGGCTGCTTTTCCAAATCCTTCTTCATAACACACCCCTAATAAATCCGCTGGCATGAAGGATTTGCTGTAAACGCCGGACATCGTATTTAAATGGTAGCCATCAGCGCTGTCTATCACCATTCCTCTTGCATTTGCAATGGAACCTCCCATGCAAGTTCCTTTTATTACGCCAAAACTGAACTCGGCAAAATCAGTGGGATGGGTTGCCTTAAAGCTCAGCTCAAGATCGGCCTCCACACCCTCGGGTTTGTACTTCACAAAACCACAACAGGTGGACGATGCCGGAACACCGCCCACATTTACTGTGTAGATCGCGCCTTCGCACTGCCCATTGTCAATTCTTATAAGCATTCTAAAGGCATCCGCATTGGAGGTAGTTGGATTTTCCAATAGTATGTTCGGCGCATTTTCACTATATCTTGCATCGTCATGCCTTGGTGTTTTAAAGTTAGCCTTGGGAATATTTTGTAATAAATTCCCAGCTTGGTCAAATAATTCCAACTTTAACTCGTATAATCCATTTTCAAAATCGTCTACAACAGTAGTATCAAAGTGGATGGTATCCATATTGTAAGTCTGCTGGTGCCAATGCGGGTGCGACGCAGCCGGCACATTAAACGGGGCCATTGTTGGCTCCTCTGGTGGAATTATGTAGAGGTTATCATTTGGACCCACCGAAAATGGTCCCAATTTTTTGCTTTCCGGTGCCCATTGCCAATCGCCGTTGCTATCCGTGTATCTATATTCGTATCCTTTTCGCACTTCACCTCCTTTGGGCGGCAAAGGATTATAGGTATCTCCAACAATCGTTAAATCTGCATTGGCACGTTGTCTATAACTCCATCGATAATAATAAACATTCGAGTTTGGCAATGCGGGAGCAAACCCCATTCGCAGCACAGGACTGCCGCCAAAGGGTCTTTTGTAATCATCTATTGTTGTGGTTATAAAACTATCGCCAGCTGCAGCTGCATCCGTTAGTCCTATTCTATCGTAAGGTACGGTCTGTCCTGGTGGTGCCAACAATTGATGCGTTTGTTTTATATGCGAAACGCTAGTATGGCCAACGGTACGAATCCAAACATCTTCCCCTATAAGTTCGCAATCGCAGCAACAATCGCCAGCCACCCGTGGATCGGACACATGAATATTGATGTCGGTACCGCACACGTAGTTCCAATGGGTATTGCAGGGCTTGGGTGGTTTATGCACGGTAGTCCATACCCCTCCAATCATATATTCCACCCAAATATAAATGTCCGGCTTGTCCCCAAAACAATGATAATAGATATTTTTTTCAAACCTGCCGGCGGCATTGGTCTCTACCACCGCCAACTCCTGGCATCGGTAAAAATGTGGCCACCACCACGGCCAGTAACAAAACCATGGATGAAAAAGGGCGTAGTTTTTTACGATGGCTTCCCTAATACTATTCAAATTGCCTGAAGATAATTGTTTCTTTATATCAGCACCCAATTCTGGCAAAACCGAAAGTGTTTCGTTTCGAATTTGCTGGAGCGATTGGGTTTTAAAAATATTCTCTTCCTCCTGCCCGCTTATATTGGGAAAACGTTCCAATCGCCTAAATGGATCGGGATCGGGAATGGGAATGGGCACTTCAAATTTTGGGTTCAATATCGCATCGGGTATTTTCGCAATAATGTGATCGGGTATTTTTTGGATCCAATAATTAATAGGATCAATTTCACAAATATGAACCCTTGCACGGCAAACAGGAAGATCCTCCCAACCATTGCCGAAATTGAACCACTTTGATACTTTTCCACTTACCCGGCATTTACACTTAAGCCAAAAAATGGAAAGCCTTTCCGGAATGGGTAGGATGTCCAAAACATGGTTGTCATTCAGTCGCAGGATTGGCTCATAGGCTTTGAAACCTTGCAACTGTTCCATGGTTTTAACGCGGGTAATTTTCTTATCGGATGCGGGAGCAATAAATAGACGAAACTGCTCTGGATCCAATTTCCTTTCCATAGTTTTTTCGGACCTATTTTCTAGATTGAATTCCAGGAAATTTTCCTTCACATATTGCCATTGAAGCAATAATCCTTTACAATTGAAAAGGAAGCCAATAAGCGGTAAATCTACTTGAGGTGGTTGTTCAAAATCTACTCGGATTCTGAAATTTCTGTCGGTGTATTCAGGATTTTTAGCCATGATTACTCTGTTTTAGGTTAGCGCCTACTCTGTTTTGAAATTGGATTTTGGGCATACTCCGTTCATTAATGTTGTCTATTAACAAAGTCAACAAGCATGTAGCATTAATTGGGAAGTCTCTAATGTATATTTTTACCAACGCAAGCGAATGCTTCGAATAGAGGAGGGAAATTCGGTTGGTTTATTTTCTTGCCATCAAATAAGTTGGAAAAGTACAAAGGGATATTTGGCTGTAATAGTACAAAAACGACGGATTATTTTAAGAAAAAACACCGCAACCAAAAATGAAATCTTCTTTCATCTTTCTAAACTTTCAATTTGAAGCATTGGCAGTGATGTCCTGAAAAAGAGCCGTAGGATTGCTGCCTGTAAATTTTTTAAAATCATGGACCATATGCATTTGGTCATAATAGCCACAATCCAGCGCAATTTCTGTCCAACCCTTGCTTGGATCCATTAGTTTTTTTTCAATAGCGCGATTAAACCGCAGCAACCGGCAATAGAGTTTGGGCGAAACTCCCACCTGCCGGGCAAATTGCCTTTCAAAATTACGGACACTCATTTTCATCATTGCAGCATATTGTTCAATAGGTATGGTGCAATTATTTTTCAAAATACTGTTGGCAATAAATGACAAGTCATTTTTAGCACGGCGGCTGTTGCAATTCAATAAAAAAGTTTCCAAATATGCATCAGTTAAGGTAGCCATTTCGACAGTGCATAATTCATTCCGCAATCGAACGTGGAGGTCCACAATGGTTTTTCCGAAAACCTCCTGGGCACCAATAAGTTTATTCCTGAATTCCTGTATGGGCAATTGAAAAAGCGCATAAAATCCATTTGGCGTAAAGTGAATTCTGAAAATGGAATATTCGCCACAAAAAATCCATGTGCCGTTAAAGCGGGTAGAAATTCCTTTTAACAAACTGCAAGTGGATTCACTTTTACATAAAGCCGGATGATCCTTTCCAATACTCTTGGGCAGGGCTTCGAGAAAAAATAACAGGCACATTTCCGGTCCGGAATATCGGGGCCAACGCACTTCCCGACTATGTGTGTTGAATTGCAAAAAACTGTAATGCCGCACAAATGGCGCCAAGGAAATGGGGGGCGGTATATTGATTATTTTCGGCAATGTTTATTTCTAAATCTGGGTGATGAAATGTTGAAATGCTGCCGGAACAAAAAACAAATGGCGAAGTAATGATCGAATTATAAGCTGCGCTTGAAAGAGGAGATTCGTATAATTCTTCTGTTGAACCGAATCATACAAATTTAATAAATAATTGATAGTCAGTAAATTTTGATCCCAAAAACAATATCACCTCACTTTGAAACATCCTGTAAGATTGATATAGTTCTACAAATTCAAAAGCATTTTCACCAAAAAAAATAATTATATTTAGAAAAAAATAAACTTAAACCTCCCTTATTATGAAAATGAAATTACTCACCTTCATCTTTTGTCTTTTTGCGTTTATCAGTTTTTCACAACAATATGGCAGTTATGAAATAGACGCCAACGGTAAACTTTTTTATACCGCAACGGCAATCCATCCCACAGATTCCCCCGAAAATAATTCCGGCCCTTCGGTATTGGAACTGGACTGGAGCAATCCAGATTTTAATGTTTCAAACAACCCAACCAAGGATTCGTGGGAAGTTCGTTTGGCAGTTGGCAATGGCGGCAATGCTTATGTTGTGTATAATGACAATCACTCCAACGGCCTGCAAAAAATAATGTTTCGAAAAAAGGTTGTCGGCCAGGAATGGACGGCTCCAATCTTCGTGGATACAGGTGGCGAGATTGGCGGTCGCAACAACCATTATCCTGCCATAGCAGCCTCGACCAATGGCGACCTTCACGTGGTTTATAACGTTTGGGCTATGGAGAACGTTCGAAATTATATTGGCTATTCTTATTATAATAGCGCCACTGACAGCTGGAGTGATGGCCTAAAAATTTCCGACCTCGGAGGCACGGTGAACCATACTCAAAGCCATCACGATATTTATAGCACTGATGATAACCTTCCCGTGGTTGTTTGGGGATATGATTTCCGTGAAAACAATACAAATGAGGAAATATACATGACTTATTTTGACGGAAGCAATTGGAGCAACGATACGGCAGTTTCCGATGTGGCTGATAATCTAAACGCAGGTTACCCCTATATTAAAAGCATTGGCGACAATATGGCAATGATAGTTTATGCCGAAGGAGCATTCGGTTCTATGGAGCTTCGGTATAGGATTTATGACGAAACCACCCATAGCCTTAGTCCGGCAAAAGCTATCACTTCCAATAATATAATGTCAAATAATTATGTGCTTGCCACTTCCGGGACGGGCGAGGTAATGGTGATGACCATTCACAAAGCTGTAGCTCCCGATCGCGATGTGCTGCAAATGTATGATTATGACCACGCAAGTGACTCCTTCAGCCTTTCCTCCAATAGTTACGAAATGGCCGCAAATGCTGGGGGTCTTTTAAAGCGAATTGACCTTGACTGTAATGAAGACGGAGAATGTGGAATTGTATTCACCGATTTCCTTGCACAAATCAATACATTTTTAGACTACTACCCCACTACCGGTTTTGGCAGTCCCACCATCATAAATCAGGAAAATCCAGGTTTGGATGCCCCATCCGCACGTTTTGACACTGACGGAAACCTGCATGTGGTGTGGTCCGATTATCGTTTTGATGATGGACAGGGTTTTGACGAAAGGGAGATTTTTTATGAAAAAGGGATTAATACAAACTTAAGTACTGCCACCAATTCAATTGGCAATATAAGTGTATATCCAAATCCTTCTGACGGAATATTTACCGTGGCAATTGATTCCCCGTGCACCTTGGAAATTGTGGATATATTGGGAAAACGCATTGGCATCCAATCATTAACAGGCACAACACAAGTGGCAACCAGTCTTGCTCCTGGTACATATTTTTTAAGGTTTAGTAATGAGAAGGGAACCGAAGTGAAAAAATTATTGGTGAAATAATAAACCCCTTCAGAGAAATATTAATCCTTTTTGGCATTTTTAGACCCTCCTTAAATGAAGGGTCTTTTTTTTCGATATCATTAATAACAATCCATCTTTAGAAAATTCCTTTGCATAAGCACTTCCATGGAGAGCGATTCCCGTTGTTCCAATATTTTTTCCAGAACGCCAAGCACCCCGTGTTGCATGGTTAGGGAACCACAAATCATTATTACCCCACCGTTATCAATATTTTTCAAAATAATTTCCCGTTGTGCCATTACCAAATCTTGCACATATTGGTTTGGGTGTTCCCGTGAATAGCATTTTTGAGTTGCTGCTCCACTATTTTCCGGATCTACGGTATTCAAAATTTCCTCATAAATAGTTGCGGAGGCGTTTGTTCGGCCGCCCCAAAACAATTTTATGGCAGCGTGTTTGTGCTGGTCCATCATTCCCAAAAATGGGGCTATTCCCGTTCCGTTGGCTATCAATACTGCGGAATTATTTTTCTTCGGAAAATGGAAGTGGGAATTAGTTTCAATGGCCGCGTTTAAAATATCCCCATTTTTCAATTCGTATAAATAAGTGGAGCCTTTTCCGAATGCATGCTTCTTTATGCTCAAAAGAATTTCATCACCCATTTTCGCGATTGAATACTGTCGTGCGATATGAGAATTATGTGGAAAAACCGATAACAAATCGCCCGATGTAAATTTCACTCGTCTCTTTGGCTTTAGCCGTAGTAAAAATGTATCGTCCAGATTGAGCTCCGTTTTATGGATTACTTCAAATGGAAATTGGCGTAATTTTTTCTTCCGTTTGGGGGGTTCAATTTGCAACGGGATTGCCGTTGCATCGCTCCATTTTTTTCCCCATTTTTGAAAATCGTTAAAATCGGAATTGTCAATTTTGTAAAGGGGCAAAACAGCCTGAAATCCTTTTTTGGATTTCATATCGGCCTCCACCTCTATGGCGAATTGGCAATAATTTGGATATTCCAAAGATCCAAAACCTACAACGGAATACTGAATTTCATTTGGCTGTTGAACCGATTTAAAAAGCGTGATGAATTTGCGCGCATTCGTTGGTGGCTCGCCCTCGCCGTAAGTTGCTGTTAAAACAATCAATTGTTTCGCCTTGGCATAGCTCGCGTAATTGTTCATTTCAGTGAAAAAAACCTTTTTGCCCGAAAGCACGAGGGCATTGTATAGTCTTCGCGAAAAATCGAAAGTTGTTCCCGTTTCTGAGCCCACCAATATTACAATTTCACAATCATCCTTATCAGTTATTGATGAAGTGGGGATGGTGTTTTTTCTTCGTTTTAAGGTCATTACAAACCCGGAATACATAAAAAAAACAATGGAAGCGCTGGCCGCCAAAAGAATGATGGCCCAAACCACATTACCTTCGCCCGTGTGCAAAACCAAGCTCAATCGGGATGCGAGCACCACGAAGGGATATTCAGCACTGCTAACAATAGCTCCCGTTTGCTGATTGAGTTTTACATCTTTATCGTTTAATGCAATATTGAACAAATCCTGGGGATCTTCAGAAAAAGGGAAATCCACTTTTCTAACTTGGGAAAGGTTTGTTTCCATAAAAAAGGGAATTTGGGAAAGATCTTCAAAAAGCTGCGTTTCTTCGGAAGTAATATTCTCTTGAAATTCCAACGGAGCATTCGGCAGTAAATCAAACTTTTCCGCAGAAAGATATACTCCGGTAAACGCAACAATTATAATTGGGATGAAGAATATCCTGCTTAAAACAACGTGGTAGCGCATTTCAAAATATTCCTTCTGCACTTTGGAAAAGAATTTTTTGAATCCGCCCTGTCTTTTCGCGAGTAACAAAATTCCGGTAACGGCAATCAGAAAAAGCAGAAATGACACCAGGCCAACAAAAAAGCGGCCGATACTCTTCAAAAATAACGACCGGTGAAGATTGGTGGCAAAACTGTAGATTTCGGGGCGTTTGGCTACTTCGCCAATCTTTTCGCCCGTTTTCGGATTGATATAAATATCCTTCGTCTCCCAATCCTCTGTTAGAACGGAGGCTTTTACGAAGCCGGACGATTCCACCTGCAATGAAAATACTTCGTCATAGTTTTTTCTTAAACCCTCAATTGCAGTGGCCAGCGTGACCTCATCCAAATTTTCCACAGCAAACCCCTTTGCTTGATGCGAAATGGGTTCCACCGCCAAAATAACCCCGGTAACCGAAGCAACCAGCAGAAAAATAGACGAAGCGATGGCGAGTACTAAATGACTGTACCTCCAAATGGAAAGGGTCATATTTCGAAGGATTAGGGATTGGGAATTAGGGATTTGTTATGCAAACTAATACCAAATCCCTAATTCCAAATGCTATTTATTGTGTGAGCATTCGAACGTAACGGATAAAACCTTTGCCCTCCTGCTTGCTTTTCAAATTTTCTGAGGTAAGCGGAAACTGCAGATCGTCTTTATAATATTTTACATCCTCAACGGAAGTTTCAAAACGCAAACTGTAGCCTTTGTCAATTTTATCAGTGGGAATTTGAAGCACGCTCACCGTACGTTCACCGCCGCTGATGGTTTCTCCCGAAATTGCATCGATATTTGGCCGACGCTTCCCATAGAATTTCCACCATTCGCTAATCTCACTGTACCATTCGGGGTCCTTTCCCAAAACCTGTAAAGTTTCTTCATATTCGCCGTTGGGATTGATTAAGGAAACTATAATGTATGCGCCTTCCCCGGTATAATTGGTCATTTGGATCATACATTTTACCGATTTCTTTTCAACCGTTGTGAAACCTACGATTAGAAAACTGACAATCAATAATGCGGGAATTATTTTTAAGATATTCTTCATTTCGCTATTCATTTAAAAATGATTTCACCGGTCGTCCCGTGGAAAAACCACGGACTCCGAAGTGAAAATTTTATTTTAAAAAATTCAAATCTAAATTTTCCTTTTGCAACATTTCATTTTCCATTGCCAAATCGAAAGCAGTTTCCCCGAAGTCGGTTTTTGCATTTTTATCGGCACCAATGGAGATTAAAAATTTCATCATTTCGTTATTTTGGGCCTTCATCGCTGCTTGGTGCAATGCCGTTAATCCTTCGCTATTGGTGGCATTCACCGGTATTTCGAATTTTGAGATTGCTTTCAGTAGCTCAAGATTATTTTCCTTTGCCGCAAAGTGGTACAGCGTGTTGCCGTCCTCTTGAACGGTGTTCAATTTCACACCTTTTTCTTGTAGCATTTTCAGTTTCTTTTCGAAATCCTCCGGCTTTGTGGCATCGAAGGAATCAGCCAAATAATAAGCCACGGAATTGCCATTGGCATCCTTGGCCATTGCGTTGCTTCCATTTTGCAATAGAAATGCCACTACCTCGGCGTCATTGCCTTTAACGGCTAACATAACAGGGGTTTGGCCTTTATTGTTTGCCACATTGAAATCCTGCACTGATTTGGAAAGCAATTCTACAATTTCAAATTTATTTCGGGACGCCGCATTTAAAAATGGGGTGTTTCCCTCAGCATCCTTCTGGTTTACGTCTGCGCCTGCGGCAATAAAAAATTCAATAGTCGCCTTGTCAGAATTTGCGTAAGCCAAGCGGTGCAAAGGGGTGTATCCTTCCTTGGTTACTACGTTTTGCTGAAGCCCCAGGCTTTTTAAATATTCATAAACTTCCAGGTTATTTTCAAAGCCACGGGTGCCCTGTGCCGCAAATAGAAAGGCATTCCCGCCTTTTTTATTTAATGTTTTATAATCAGCACCTTTGGCGGCAAGCGCCTTCAACAAATTTATATTCCCTCTTTTTGCTGCATAATTAAAAACACCGTTGCCGTCATTGTCAGTGCTGTTGAGGGAAATTCCCTTTACAATAAAATAATCCATATCCTTTACTTCCTTAAAATAGGGCGCGGCGAGCAAAAGCGTATTGGCACCATCCTGATTTGTTTCTTCGGAAAGATTTACGCCGTTTGCAATAAACAAATCATAAATGTCAGTATCGGTAAGGCCCGAGGCTGCTGCAAAGGCTAAAGGAGTGGCACCGTGACTGTCCAAAGCAGTTATTGATGAACCCTTCTTCAAAAGCGTTTTGACCATTTCGGTTTTTCCGGCATAGGCTGCCCAGTGCAGATAAATGCGGCTGTCGTGGGTGCGTTTATCCACCGAGTTACCTTCCAAAGCCAATAAATGGTTAATGACCTCGTCATTTGCCTTCTCCAGCAATGCATAAACCGTGGCATCAAAACCATTTTCATTTAATGCGGTGGCATCATTGCCTTCAGCAATTTTCTGTTTTACGGTTGCCACGCTTGGGTTTTCCTTCCAAAAAGCACGTTCCCAAAAAACATTTTTTTGTTGTGCGAAGGAACTAAAGGCTATTAAAAAAAGAAAGGTTTTGATGAAAAGTTTCATAATCTTATTTTATATCGTTTTAAAACATCCCAACTTGCCTCCCCATAAAAGGGGAGGTTGGGTGGGGATGTTTTTTTATTTCTTTACAAAGGAATCAATAACCCCATCAATTGAGGCTTTGTCACTATAACCTTCGTCTTGGAACAAAAATTTGTATAGGTGTTTATTGTCAACTTTTTCCTCAAGGGAAAGATCCTTTTTGCGGGCATAAACCTGGTCCCATTTATCACGCACCAAGGCCCATTTTTGGGAATTGTCCTTCCACCACTTTGCGGCCACGGCACATCTGCTGTCATCTACTTTCACGTAAGTATTATATCCTTTTTCTTTCGCCAATAGAACATCTTCATTGCCGGCTTCACGAATAATCTTATCGTTGTCCTGGTCGTGTATCCAACCGTTATCGGTAATTTCTACGCGATTTCGGCGAAGGGTGAGATTGTAATCACTGCGGGTGGTGATTTCGCGTCTTGGCAATGGAGCTTCGCTGGTGTTTTCCCAGTAATTTTTTCCATCCACATGCACCCACGTTCCCGAACCCTCATAACGCGGACTGTCATCAACCTGATATACTTTTTGGGTCCATTGGCCCTTTACCTCCGCGGCGGGTTTGGTAACATACTGCCAGCTATCGTTGGCGTTATAGGTGTAAAATTCCGTGTTTTCATAAAGCCAGTCCTGGCGCCAGTGCTTCACCACCATGGGTTCAGCGGGATTGCCAACTTGCAGCAAATGTTGGATTACTATTTTATTGTCTTCATCTGTTATCATTTCTGCCCATTCCAGACCGGATGAAATTTCGTCATGCGAAGGTTTGTAGAGCGAATCCTTGCTGTAGTTAAAGGTTTCGGTAAAATTGAAGGTAACTTCATAACACCCGCACATGTCTTTGATGGATTGTTTGTCCATTTCTTTTTTGTTTTGTGCCTGAAGCACGATTCCTGAAAAAAACAGGGCAAGAAGGAAGGAAATTTGCTTTTTCATTTTAAATTAATTTAGGATAAGTTTTTTTGAAATACTGTTGTTTCCGGCTTTAAACTGCACTATATACATTCCGTTTTGCAGGGCAGACAAGTCAAGGGTTTTGCTGAAGAAGCCGTTGTTTGCCTCCACTTTTGAAGTATGTACCAATTGGCCTTGGATGTTATAAACCGAAATCAGGTTTTCCTGCGCGGTGGCATTCTTCAAATCGTAAACGAGGTTTACTTTTTTATCGTTTGAAGGGTTAGGATACATTCCGAAAGTAACGCCTTCGGTGATATTCTCCAAGCCCAAAAGCCCTGAAACATCTTCAAAGTTGAAGCTGAGGTTCCCTGTGGAAGTTCCCTCGAACGACTCAAAAACCAAACGATACACAGTGTTTTCGTCATATTTAATATAGTAAGCCATATCGGAATTGATATCATATTCAGTTCCATTGAAGGTTTTCCAATCGTACCCGATCGTGTTTATTTCTTCGGAATAAAACAATCCATTCGGATTTCCATTTCCGGTGGGCTCTTCATTTTTCGCCACGGTCACGTTTGGATTGTGGAGCGCTCCGGTAACGCCGTAAAACATTCCCCCGCCAACATCGGTAACGTATTTTGTGAAAACCATATCCCACGCGTTTTCAGCAGGTTCGGCAACAACTTCGGTGTTGTTTTGCAGCGAATAGTAGTTGTAGCGATTTTCCGGATTGCTGGTGTTGGACAACGTAACGGTGGTTTCACCCACCCAAGCCGTTCCATTCCAAGTGGCGTATTTGAAGGTATATTCGCCAAAATAATCTTCATTTATAAATTTGCGGTAGGTACCATCGGCATATTTTAGAACAAAAACAATGCTTCCGCTAATGTGGTGGTTGGCGGGGTTGTATTCGCCCCAGCCATATGTAGCGGAACCTTGCATAAAGGCGCCATTGTCCCAATTGGTGGCGTCATTATAAAGCGGGATCCAGCTTGCTTCATCCGCTACGCTAATATTGTTCCAGTCCGAAGCACTATTTGCCGCCTCAAAAACTTGAATACCGATGCCCCCATTCACGCGGATACCGTGGTTGAAAGTGTTGTTTCGCAAAAAGGCGATGTCCCAACTTGCTGCGGTATAAGTATGGCTTTCTCCTGATGAAAGTTTGTAGTACACTTCATTGCTATAGTTGGCGCCCATGGAAAGTGTAACGTTGGTTTGTTGCGCCGCCGCCGTAAGGCTTATGAGCGCGAAAGCCGCTATTTGTAATGCTTTTTTCATTTGTATTGGTTTATTTTGATTTTAGTTTGGTTTTTATTGCAATAGCTCGTATTTGAATTCCGGATAACCGCGCTCTCCAAATTCGCTTAAAAGTGCCGTGAACTTCAGTTTGTAAACATTGTTGTTGGCATCCTTAATGATGTAGAAAATGGTATCCACCAAATCTTTTTCGTTATTCATCACATCACGCCAGCTAGCACCAATCACGCGTTGGTCTGCCTTAAAATTGCTGTCGATAATGTTGCCTGGCAGGAAAGTGTCAAATTCATACTGATCGGTAGTAACACTATAGGCGGTAACGCCGCCTTTACGGTTGTGCAAGACCACATCGGAATAGCCATAGGAACCGGCACCATCAATAATATTGGTGAATACCGTAAAATTCAAGTCCCATTTATCCGCCTCCGGCTCCACATTTACTACTGAATTGGAAGTAAAACTGAAGAAGGTTGCATTATACTCGGGCGATTTATTAATGTTTATTTCCCGGTGTGTAGTGTCGTTGAGGTTGGCATATTGCAAAACATAGCCATCGCCATTGCGAAGCACTCTTATCTTCTTCCAGCCACGGGCATTTCCGGTTAGGGCCACACTTCCATTTGCCGGGACTTCGGTGCCCACTTCAAAGCCAAGGTTCACTAAATAGACTTTATTTTCGGCTTCATCCAAGCTAATTTCACTGATCGCGGTTCGGTTTATATCACCATCCGGATAATCAATATAAGCTTCATTGGAAGGTTCAAATGTGCCCACGGCCACTTGTGGCATAAGGTCTTCCACATCGTCTTGGCTAATATTGTCAATATTTGTTTCGTTCAATTGGGCGGCGGCCATAAAAATGGAACCGTTTATGCCCACTCGGAATCCATCCTTGGAAAAGAACGCCAGATCCCAACTATCGCGCTGTACTTTTATTGTCGATTTATTGCTTAAATCCACATAAACCTGAAATTGCTGGTTCGGCCCACCAACTTCCGGGGCAATGCCACCGCCCTCGGATGCTGAACTGTTTAGTTTGAAAGTGTTGTATCCGCGGATGGCAGCATTCGGATATTCAATATTGGTTACGGTAAATGTTAACTGTGTAGTTTCATCCAGGTCCGGATTAAGTTTATGGAACGCAATGGCATTCGTGTTTTGGCCCTTCGATATCTGTAGGGTAATCTTACCATCAACACTGGCGGGTTCCGTGGTAAAGTCGATGCCATAAGTTGCATTTTCTGCATTGACGGATACGGTGAAAACCCCATCGCTTTCGGCGTAATCGGAATAGATAATTGCAATATTCTCGGAACCATTGATTGCTCCCAAGTTTTTGGAAGGTTCAACAAAAGCCACTACAAACGGATCGGAAGTTAGATAGTTATCGTCTGAGCTGCAGGAGGAAATACCCAAGGCAACAAGGCAGATAAAGAGAATTTGTTTTAGAATATTCATAATTTAAAAGTTTAGATTATAGGCCAGTTTCAAAAAGTAGGACCTGCCATAGGCCAAGGGCACTTGGTTCAGCGTGCCGGTGTGCGCGCCATCAAAAGCACTGGAATTTACCGATGTAACGTCAAAAAGATTGCGGCAACCAAGGGTTGTTTCAAATGTGTTTTGGAAAAAGGATTTTGTGATGGTGGCATCCATCCAACTGTAGGCATCAATTACTCCTGTCTCAAAAACCTGTTCGCCCGCGGCATTTGTTTTTTCAACAAATTGTTGCTGTTCTCCTGTATATTTAAAAAACGCTGAAAAAGTGGTGTTCCATTTTGGAAGAGTATAGGCAAGGTTCGCATTTAGCTGCAGGTTGAAAAGATAATCATCATCAGTTTCCCGGGTTTCCAAAACTTTTGAAATACCCTGTAAGGATGCGCCAAGTTGGGCCTTAAAGTTTCCGAAGAAAATTTCATTTTCCGTGAACGCGCCAATGGTACGGTAACTGTCAATATTGCTGTATTCATATTTAAGTGGGTTTTGCTCCACCACTATCAATTCAATCCTATCGTTTATTCCCAAAAAATTAAAACTCAGTTTGTTCTTCAGTCGAATTTTCCCATTTCCAAGTTCACTGCTTTTCTTAATATGAAGGAAGGCGGAAAGCCCCCTTTCCGGCAGTAAGTCAGGATTGCCCAGTACAATGTGGTTTATGTTTACGAAATAGGTGTACAATTCGTCGTAATTCGGGGTTCTGTTTGCTGAGCCCAATACGGCACGGAGCTCCCAATCATTTTGCAACGTCTGTTTTGCGCTAAGGGAACCCATAAACTGCGGCTGAAATATATTGCTAAAGGACACTCTTGCGCCCGGCCGAAGCGATAGATTTTCCGAAATAGCAATTTCAGCCGATGCAAAGGCATCATAATTATCAAGATTTTGGGTTACGGTTTGCCCGCCCTGGTTAATTTCCAACGAAATGGCAGAGCCACTGCCGCGCTCGTTGGTGATTTCATAGCCTGCCTCCACGCTTGCCAATTTCGATTTGATAAAATTGCTGAAGGTACCACGGGAAAAGAAAGCACTTCGGGCCTGATATTCGCCTTCCTCCACATTCTGTTTTTCATCTTTTCTTATCACATAGGTGTAGCGCTCCACATCCTTAGTCTGTTCCTGATAGCTTACCGAAATGTTATAATTTATTCTTTCCGCAAAACTGCCGGTTGCGTTAAGATGGTGATAAAAGCGATTGTTGGTGAACATCCGGTCCTGTGCAACAGGATTGGAGGTGCCTGTGGAGCCTATTTCACGCGGATCGACAGTTTGGCTGTATTCCTCAATCTGCTCGTTCAAATAATCGAAGCGATAGAAAATGCTAAAGTTATTTTTGGAATATGATAGCAGCATTTTTGCGTTCTGCTGTAATTTGGGCAACCATTCGTGCCCTCGGCCGCCATCATCCTTATCATATTTTTCACCGAAACGGCCATTCCAAAACCCGGCAAAATCATTGCGTGTGTAAACCGCATTGGCATAAAAGTTTTCATTGAAGTTGTGGCCTAAATGAATGCTCTGTATATGTCGGCCACGGTTGAACCATTCGTATTCCTCGCCCACAGTTTCCTCTTGCACATAGGCTCCAATTTCCCATTTCTTTTTGGCGGATTTTTTGGTTATCACGTTTATTATTCCCGAAACCGCATTAGCGCCATATTGCACGCCCATTGCCCCTTCCACTATTTCAATGCGCTCCACATCGTCCAAATTGATAAGGGTTAAATCTGTATTGTTCCCAATGCCTTCCTCATTAATGATTGGCACATTATCCACAAGTACCTTAAAATATTGGCTGTCCAGCCCAAAAAGACTCACTCCGCTTTTTCCATTGGCGGTGTTCGGCGAAATATTGATGTTTAATGTATTGTTGAGAATGTCGGCCAGGTTATTTCCCGCTTGCCTTTCAATATCATTGCGGGAAATTACCTTTACCTCAAAAACAGATTTGCGCACGGATTGTGGATTGTGCTGTCCGGTAACCACCACCTCATCAAGGCTTTCAACTTTGGTTGTATCCTTTATGGCCGGGGCCTGTTGAGAATACAAGCTAAAAATTGATAAAAATAAAGCGAGGAAAAGAAAGTTTTGTGGACCCATTTTTTACTAATTCGGCACAAAACTATGATTTATTCTTATTTAGAACAAATTAAAATAGTGAATAATTATTACCAAATGTAGGGGATCAAATACCATTTCACAGGAATGCGACTGGTTTACAGGCTAAAGATGCCTATGTTACAGTGAAATAAATTCTTGAGGAGTGAAGGTCTCGCCACCAATCCAATCAAATCAAATTATGATTAAAGGAAAAATCAGTTCCGGCCGGCATACCATTCTTCTTCCAATGAATGCGAAACGAGCCACGAAAGGTCTTCCGGAAAAATAACCACATCTCCATACCATAAATTGAAGAGCTCTTCAGATGCCTTTTCGGCCAAATCTGCCATTTTCAATTTTAACAATGGGGCAAAGTTCAAATAATGCAGATATACATCCTCGTCCCGCAGCCCCAATCTTGTTATTGCTTTTGTTAATGCATCACTTGCAGATTCAATGGAACCTATTGGCTTTAAAGGCGGTACGTACCGCAACGGATTGATGCTGGGGTATTGATCAAACAAAACGGGAAGTTGGTTAAATGCCATCGATTCTCCCCAAGCCATTGTATAAGGATGATCGGGGATTTTCGAAAGAGCATCTTTTAAGTGTGGCGCCCATTCTTCTTTTATGCCCACAAGGTCCACCATCGTATACTCGATATTTGCTCGCTGCAGCGTTTCCAAAATCTCATTAAAGGGAAGAACTTGGGTCTTAAGAAAATCCTCTGCTTCCAATCTCATTTGCAACTTCAACTTCAAAATTTGTAAACGTTCGATATTCTGTGACATCTTCATTTTTCAATTGCTCTTTACGTATTGTTTTACTTGAAAGGGGCGGATAATTTCTGTAGAAGGGATTTTTCTTTCGTAAATTTAGTGATTCAAACTTCGGAAATATTATTTTTATAGAATTCATTTTTAAAACAAGTAACACAAATAAATTTTATATCCACTATTAAAAAACTCTGCCTTATGGATGATAAAGAAGAAGAAACACGACCAGAACAAAGTCCCGTTGATCCCGAAAAGAACAATGCGAAACAGGAACGTGAATACAGAAAGGATAAAAGAGACGGAAAATTGGATGGAGAGGAAGAGTAACACCAGCTTACGTAGAACCAAGTCCAATCTTTTTTTTAAATATAACCTTTTATTAACGCCCAAGAAATAGCGAAGTTTCTAATTTTAAAATTATAACGATTTAGGCTGACATAATTTACGCCTTTATCAAATTAGTGAATTGCTATGAAAAAATTAGAAATAAACAAGGCCCATTCCCTTGGCCTTGGCGGCGTGGCCATTGGTACCGCCTTTGAAGATATAGGCGATGAGCGTGCCGAAAGCATTTTGGAACAAGCTTGGGACCTGGGCATCCGTTATTTTGACACTTCTCCTTGGTACGGGCTTACCAGAAGTGAACGGCGCTTTGGTGCTTTTTTAAGAAAAAAGCCGCGGGAGGAATTTCTTTTTTCCACCAAAGTAGGGCGCCTGTTCAACCCGGTGGAGCAAAGCGAGGTGCCGCCAACAATGTGGGAAAATCCATTGAATTTTGATTTTAAACATGACTATTCTGCTGATGCGGTTAAGCGTTCCATTGAGGCCAGCTTGGAAAGAACGGGACTCGATAGCATTGATATCGTATTTGTTCACGACCTTTCCGAGGATCAGGTTGGCGACCGGTATGATTACCATTTGGAAATTGCTAAGAAAGGTGCCTTTAAAATCTTATCCGATTATAGATCGCAGGGCATCATAAAAGCTTGGGGAATAGGCGTTAACAAGATAAAACCCATTTTGGATTGTATTGAAGCTGCTGATCCGGACATTTGCCTTTCGGCAACCCAATATTCCATTTTAGAACATGAGGAGGCAGTGGATAGGCTATTGCCTGCCGTGCGGAAGCATGGAGTGAAATTAGTTTCCGGCGCGGGTTATAATTCTGGCTTTATTGCAGGACGGGAGCGTTACAATTACAAGCCCCACATACCGAAAGGTATGGAAAAGAAGCGCGACAAAATTGCGAAGATCGCAAAAAGTCATGGCACCGATATTATTGCGGCGGCCATACATTTTGTGCTTGCCACAAAGGAGTTTGCCGCCATTATTCCCGGAGCAAGCAAGCCGGAACAGGTTGCAGACAATGTGCGGGCCTGGAAAAGTGAAATCCCAAAGGCATTTTGGAAGGAATTGAAGAAAGAAGGATTAATTTATGAAAAGGCGGAAATTGAATAAAACTTTTATCCTAAAGCCTAAAACGTCCCATTAAATTTCCCTTATCCCACAAAGCGTGAAGAGCTTCCAATTTTCCCTGTAGGTTATAACCAAAAAAGGAAAAGCAGGCTTTATATTTATTCGGCCTGCTTTTTTTCAGTGGAATTCTACTTGGACCAAATACCTTCGTAACGGGCTTTATTCCCATCCTCATAACCAACTACACATCGGGTATAATAACCTTTTGAAAGCATGTCAGTATATTCTGTTTGGTATTGGGCTCCGGATAAATGGTGCTTTTCCCACCAGGCATTGTAGTCAGGTGCATTTTTATACCATATCCCGCTCAATCGTGGTTTGCCGGCTTTTACGTAGGCATCCAAATACACCAATTTAAACTTTTTGGTTTCTGTATAATCCTTAAAGGCATCCTTAAAACTTTGTAGGGTCATATCCGGACGTAAATAAAAACCGCCGGTATTTTTCTTCTCCCACAGAGCGGTAACATAGGTTTTTGAACCAATACTCACACAGGAAACATTTGCGGGTACCCACCCGGCCTTATGGTGCTTTTCAAAGTTCGCCTCGTGCCAGGTAAGCGATTGGCCGTGATACGCCATCCACTTAACGGCATTGTCCTTTTTCCAAACTGCCGCATAGCGCAACTTGCCTTTCAGCAAATAGGAATTGATGTTTATCAGCCTATATCCGGCCTCTACCCATTTATCAAACTCTGTTTGGTATTTCTTGCCGTCCATATTATGGCGGGCTACCCATGCCACATTTTTGGAAGGACGGAAAATTACGTTGAAGTAGGTTTCGCCATTAACATCAAATCCATCTACCCAAATTGGATAATAGCCACAGGTCCAAATTTTATCGAATTCCGATTGATAATTGGCATTGGAAATTCCGTGCTTTGCCACCTCGCCCCAATGCGTCGGATATTCGCAATACGGATGGTCCATGGAAACATAGGACGCCTTGCTCTTCTTCCCAGGAATCCCTTGATTATTGAGCTTAGACCAGTTTATATTGGATTTTGGGGTTTTGTAGTGCTCCTTTCCAATGGTATAACCCGTGTTGAACAATAAAGGTCTAAAGGCGCCACTGTCCGGTTCGCTATCGCTTTTATAGGTTTTTAAATGAATGTGCAAATGCGGTGCGGTGGAATTGCCCGAATTGCCAGCCTTTCCAAGCACGTCTCCTTTCTTTACCTTCGCTCCGTTTTTCATTAAGCTACTGGTGAGGGAACCTTTTTGCATATGGGCATACAAGGCTACCACATTGCCATGACGGATATAGAAATGGTTGCCGCCGCCGCCAAAATCAAAAGAGCCCCAAAGTTCGTCCTTTTGTTTTTTCATTCCCGCATCGGATCCATCGGGTTTCCAGTTGTTCGGGATGTTGTTCTCAAAATGGAGCACGGTGCCATCAGCCATTGCCCTTATGGGTTTGCCCCATATGCGATACGATTCATTTTTCTTCTTATCATCCCACAGGCCGGTAAACTTTTTATCATAGCCTGCCACGCCCAGATCATATGCAAAAACCTGACTACCGCCACCGTGCATTGAATAGCCGGAAACAAACTCATTCTCTCCAAAATCGGCTTTGCTGAAGGGCAGGGCGAGGGCGTGGGAATAAGGCTGAATGTTTTTGGTAACGGAAAGGGCTCCGGTATAATTTTTAAAATGAAAGCTAAGCTTTACTTTATTGGGATAGGGCGCATCCAAGAAAACCACATCTCCATTTTCATGGTATTCGCGGCTGTTCTGCCACGTGGCGGAATGATCCTTCTCTATAACAAGCTTGTCGGAAGGCAGAAAAACATCCTTTTTTACCGTAGTATTTTCAGTTTTGTATTCAAGCACCACCTTGTCCAGATCAACGGTTTCCGAGCCTTTATTATATATCCTTACCCTAATGGACAATTGCGCTAAAGGTGGTTCTTGGTTGGTAAAGCCCGGCGTAGGGTGAAACAGCACCACGTCACCTTCCGTTGGCTCCATTACAAACTCGATGTTGTCAGGGGAATTGGCTCCTCGTTTAAAAACCTGGGCATGCACCATTTTAGGATCAAAGCGCGTTGGTTTGTCCTCGGTAAATTTGAAATGTCTTACTTGAGCTATAGCTCCCACGTTTTTTAAGGTAGTGGCAGAAACCCTTGCCGATTTTCCAATTGGATTTTTTCGGATAGGCGATTTTTCAGCTGGTTTGATGATAGACCTGGAAGCCGGCTTTCGCGCGGTTGTCGTTTTTGCGGAAGCTACCTTTTTTTCGGAAGCCTTCGCCATAATGGTTTTCTTGGCAGTCATAGTTTCAACAGTTTATGGAGTTAGTTAACATGTAAGAAACAACTCGGAAGGAAAATTACCGAATAAGAAGCACGAGGCTTAAAAGAGGAGAGTTTCATTTGGTTAGCAGTATATAAATGCTGACCAACGTAAATGTAGTAAATTACTGAATACCAATTGTTTTAAAATTATTTTTTTAAATAAAAAATAATTTTATGTTGTTTATAGTGCAAAAATTCTAATATTACAAAAGTTAGGTCCACTAATATTGTATCGAAAAAACGCACCTATTTGTAAGACAAATGAATGAATAGGAATTTGATAATTATAAGGGCTATTATATTTCAAACCCAAAAAATTGTTTCTTCACAAAAATTGATTATTCCAAAATCTCATAATGGATCGGTTTAAACCTGCCGCCATTGCTATCTTCCGCTGAACAGGCCGTAAGTGCCACGATGAGGTCCATTTCGGCTTCGAACAATACAAAGTCCCCGGCTTTGCTTAAGGGAGGCAATACACTTAATTTCCCATCGGCGGCAAACTGTACGTTCATAAAAATATTAAAGGCCGTTGGTACATCATCTGGTTGGATATCAAATTGTTTGAGATTGGTGTACAAATTTTCGAAACAACTGGGATGGTAGCCTCCATAATTATACATTATTTTAAATGTTTCGGGGCTGCAGGGGGCCAACAGAAAATCGTTACGGCCATTGGTGTCCTCCAAAATTCGCATCATTTTGTTGCTTCTGTTGCTCCATAAATAATGGTTGGTGGTAATGAGAATTGTTTCTTCAAAATCCAGAGTTTTGCCTGACGAAATCTTTTCCCGGGTATCGGAAGCATTGAATAGTACCATGTCGCTTACCTGTCCACCTATGGGATCTATCACTTTTAGTTGTTGTCCCTTTTTCAATGTAAAGGCAACGCCGGATTGTTTTTCGATTTTACAGATCATGCTTTTCGTTTAAAAGTTTGCTTATGGGATGCAATGGACATTCCGCAGTGTCATTCAACTTTTTTTTGATGGTTATAATATCTTTCTTTTCAAAACCTTGATGGAGCTTTTCTATTCCCACCGCCTTAAATGGAAATAACCAAAACCCGGTTATATTCTTAAAATTTTCAGCCCACATATCATCGGGAATATCCTTACTAGCTATGGGATGGGATTGGTCTTTTTCAAAATGATCGATCAATTGGTCCAAGGACCAATGTAGCTCTTCCTCGGTCTGCAACTGTATCTTGGCATTAATATGAACAGCGGTATAATCCCAAGTGGGAATATTGGGATCCGCATACCAAGAAGAGGAAACGTAAGCATCGGGTCCCTTAAAAATGAGCAGCATTTCCTTATGGTCCATAAGATGCTCCCGCATTGGGTTATGATTCGCGATATGGGCAAACAGTTTATAGTCGGACGCCGTGCCATCTACCAATACAGGAATATGCGTGGCCAAAAGCTCCTCCCCTCGCATCACCACCGTGGCAAAGGGATGTTGCTTTATAGATCTAAAAATATATTCTGGATCGTTATTTTTATACTTGGGGGGTTGGTACATTTTTCGAATTGGTGTTGTTGAAAGAACCGATATTATTTTATGGTTTAGGGGAATAAAGTTACAAACACGGCTTGAAAAAACAAGTAATGAAAATTTTAATATTGAAAAGGCGCAGGAGAAAGTCCTACTTTATTATTTGCCAGTCCACCATATTTACTGCCGATGTGCACTCTATGATTTTGCGGAATGGAAAGGACATTTCCACTGTTCGCCCACATTTCTACCGCTATATTGCCGCGCCTCACTGCTCTCTCCGAAATCTTCCAAAACAGGATTTATATTTCCCTGTAACGCTGCGTCCCGTTGCCTAATTTTGTCGCGCACTTTATGATATGCTCCCATTTCGCGCAGTTTTTCAAATTGCCAATGCAGGTTAAAAACTAGTGTTACATACGGAGCCCGTCTTGCCAACCTTGAGCTTTTTGGGTGCATTCCTACAACGTAAAAGGCGCGGCCCCCAATACTGAAACTGAAATTTGAATTTTCCGGATCATCACTTACGTTCGGGTCCCATTCATCCGTATCCTTCTCGTGGATAAATTGCAATTGCCGCCATAAAAGATTTTCAAACTCTATTTCTGAAACTGTTTCCGCATTGGGAAAAACTGCGATAAAAGTTTTGAACTTGTTATCGGTAAAATTATAATTTTCCAAATATACTTTCAGGTCCTTCAAGATTTCCTTAGCCGTGGTTCTGCTTCCAAATGTTTCATAATCATGGATTTCATAGTCGCCCATAGAGAATACTGTATTTGCCATAATACAGGGATGCTTTTGTTCAATAATGAAATTCTTGAATTTCTCTTCAATCTGTTCAGGAAAGTATTGGCTTGAGTGCAAGGGAGTAGTCGTTTTCATTTTTTTTATTTGAAATTTATAATGAAAATCCTGAACAATAATCCACTTTAATAAGCCTTTAGCAGAGGTTTAATAGATTTTTAAGATGCGAAAAGGGTTTGTGTTATTAGCTGTTTGAAAAGTGTCAGTATTTCAATTAAGATGTATATACTCCCAAAAAGGGAATTCATATTTTCTTTTAATTATTTCAATATTAAATGTTGGTTAGTAAAAAGCTAAGAATATGCTATATGAGAATACGGTAAAAAATTTCCCATTGCCCCATGCTTTTTGTCGTAGATGCCCCATTATTTAGAAGAAATTCTTTTCTATTTTTACAGTACACAATTGAAAATGAATTATCTAGACAAGTGTTCAAAAACTTTATCCATTCAACCCAAAATTCAAAAGCCATGAAATTTATATTCACTACCTTTTTTCTTTTATTAGTTGTCCTGCCCATCACTGCACAACACGATAAGCAGTATCTGTTGGATTATTTTGCCCAAACCGAAAACCGATTGCAAGAAGACATTGCTGGCCTGAGTTCGGCGCAAATGTTATATAAGGCTACGCCCGAAAGTTGGTCCATCAGTCAATGTTTGGAACATATAATACTAACGGAGAAAATGATTTTTGATATGATAAAGACCAATCTGGAGCAACCGGTGAACACCGCCTTGGGCGTCCCAGTGAATACTGATGAACAAATCCAGACTATGGTAACGGACAGAAGTTCCAAACACAAAGCCCCTGAGGCCTTGGTGCCGGAAGGAAAATACACCTCCCCCGATGCTGCGCTTTCAGATTTGCAATCAGGCCGAATGGAGATATTCGCACTTATTGACGCCACTCCGGATGCGAGCCTACGCAGCCACGTGTCCGAAACTCCCGCTGGAGTGGTGGATGCCTATCAAAACTTACTTTTTCTTGCCGGACATACAGCCCGGCATACCTTGCAAATAGAAGAGGTGAAGGCCGAACCAGGATTTCAGAAGCTTTAGGGATACAATCTGGGTAAGAGTCAATTGCCTTGGCGGATTCAATTGGTTTGTGCTGGACACTCGGCGATAAATGGCCAGAACGGGATTAAGAAAAAATTCATGGATAAAGTGAGTTTTTATCGCATAGGGCTTTTCTTTATAGCATCATAAAAATCAAAATCTCAATGGGTATTTCACCTGATACGGTATATAAAACAGGGTTATAGTCCCCTTTTCCTTGTCGAAGATATTTTCCATCCCACGTATACAGCACGGTTTCGTAATCCCCTTTTCCCTGCCGCACATATTTTCCGTCCCACGTGTATAGCACGGGATTATAGTCCCCTTTGCCCTGCCGTAGATATTTGCCGTCCCAGGTTGCCAAAACTGTATTGTAATCTCCTTTCCCCTGGCGGATGTACTTATCCGTTAGTGTATATAGTACGGTTTCATAACTCCCCTTGCCCTGCCTGAGATACTTGCCATCCCAAGTAGCCAAAACGGTATTGTATTCTCCCTTTCCTTCCCTGATATAGCTTTGGGAATAATGGATCAATGGAAAAAGAAACAGCGTAGCTATAGCAATGAATTTAATTGACATATTTTCTTTCCTTTTAATTTTTAAAATTAGAACAATATAATAATAGAGAGGCCTTTGGCAAAATTTGTTATGGTTTGAAATTTATTTCGTTTTCATTAAAAACCTTTAAAGGTCTTTTCGTAGTAGGACGACAATTTCCAGTTTCTAAAAAATCGCTTCACTAAGTTTAAAAACTTGTGTTTTTAAATATTTTTTCTTGATTGTGCAGTAATTTGATATTCCAAAAATTTGGAGAATCCTCAGGTTTTATTTATTAATAAGGAAATATTCATTTACCTTATGGTTATAAAAAACTGCGGACTATGAAAAAGAAATTACGATCAACCTTCAGCTGGGGAATTATGGTACCCAGTCTAATTTTTATTCTAGGATTAAGCCTGCTATCGGCGCTTCTGCCACAATTTACCCAAAGCCTTTTGGAAATTGCCAAGGAATATATCTTTCGGAATCTCAATTGGGTTTATGTTTGGTCTGTAACTTTCTTCGTACTGGTTTTGATTTATTTAATGATCAGCAAATACGGAAAGATTCGTTTGGGACCCAACGACAGCAAGCCGGAACATTCTTTTTTCTCGTGGATTGCGATGCTCTTTGCCGCGGGTATGGGAATTGGGTTGATGTATTTCAGCGTAGCGGAACCCATGCAGCACTTTTCCGACCCATTGTTTGCCGGGGAACCGTTTTCCGCTCGTGCCAAAGACGCTCAATTGTTCACCTTCTTCCATTGGGGAATCCATGCGTGGGCCATTTATGCCGTGGTGGGGCTTTCACTTTCTTATTTCGCCTTTCGTTATAGACTGCCACTTTCCCTGCGCAGTTGTTTCTATCCATTATTAAAGGAAAGGATAAAGGGAAATTGGGGAAATGCCATCGACATTTTTGCCCTCTGCAGCACCTTTTTTGGAATTACCACTACTCTGGGCTTTGGCGTAGTACAAATAAACGCCGGCCTGCAAATTCTCAATGTCCTGCCATCTACCGAATTTATATATCAGGTTTTAATTGTGGCAACTTTAGTGTCACTGGCCATTTTCTCGGCCACAACTGGGGTGAATAAAGGAATAAAAGTATTGAGTAGCATAAACATCATTGGCGTGGTTTGCCTATTGATTTTTGTATTGGTCTTTGGTCCAACGGTATATTTAATAGGCAGCTTTACCGAAGGTTTAGGCTATTATCTCAGCAATTTTATGGAGCTCACTTTTAGCACGCATGTGTATAATGAGGAGCGCCTGCCGTGGTTTTATAATTGGACAATACTGTATTGGGCTTGGTGGATCTCCTGGTCTCCTTACGTAGGTCTGTTTATTGCCAGGATTTCTAAGGGAAGAACCATTCGCGAGTTTATAGCGGCAGTATTAATAGTACAATTTGGATAGATTTTTATGAGGCCGGCGGCGCGCTGAGCCAATTGGCCACCAATGCCGATGCGCTTACTTTTCGGCTTCTGGAATATTTGCCGCTTACTTCCATTACCAGTTTCATGGTGATTGCCATTATCATTATCTTCTTTGTCACTTCCGCCGATTCGGGAATTTTGGTAATGAACAGCATTTCTACAAAGAATTTCCCGAAATCCCCCAAGTGGCAGATGGTATTTTGGGGGGTGGCCTTAGCCGCTTTGGCATTGCTGCTACTGAACGCCGGTGGGTTGCAATCGCTGCAAACTATGACGCTTTTGACCGCCCTTCCATTTTCAATTATAATGATTCTTTTTGTGGTAAGTCTTTTGAAGGGACTTATGGTTGACAAAAGTTATTATGACCGAAAACTTTCGGCATACACCGTTCCTTGGTCTGGGGAATTTTGGAAGGAAAGGTTAAAGCAGATTATCTCCATAAACGATAAACCGTCCGTCGATACTTTTATTCAGACTACCGTCAAGGCGGCCTTTACGGATCTTCAGATGGAATTTCAGCAAAATGGAATTCCCACGGAAATAAATACATTGTCAAACCCTACGCGCATAGAAATTACGGTACAATATAACCGATTGAACAATTTCCTTTATGGGGTAAAAAATCAATCGCAGACAGTTTCAAACTTTGTAATCGAGGAGAGCAACCTGCCCAATGTGGAAGATAGCAAACGCTATTTTCCTGAAGCCTATTTCGGGGATCAGCGCGAAGGTTATGACGTACAATATTTCACTAAAAACGAATTGATTTCGGATGTTTTAAAACATTACGAACGCTATTTGGAAATTGTTGCTGCGGAAGAAAATGAATTGTTCGTAAGTAGTGATGCCAATAAGAGGATGTATTGATTCCTCTTTCAATATAACCAATGCAGAATGCATCCATAATTAAATAATTCGATACTTCCCATAAAATAAAAGGCAGATAATCCTAGCCAATAAAAAAACCTATATCATAAACTGATATAGGTTTTTCAACATTATTACCAATAATATTTTTATTGGTTTCTTTGATTTTGATCGCGTTGGTTCTGACCGCGCTGATTTTGATCGCGCTGACTTTCGTCCCATTGATCCTCAGCCTGATTCTGACCTTGCTGGTTCTGATCTCTTTGGTTTTGATCTTGCTGATTTTGTCCTCTTTGGTTTTGATCTTGCTGATTTTGGCCTCTTTGGTTTTGATCCTGCTGATTTTGGCCTCTTTGGTTTTGATCCTGCTGATTTTGATCTCTTTGGTTTTGACCTTGCTGGTTTTGATCTCTCTGGTTTTGATCCCTTTGATTATCACCCTGTTGGTTCTGATTCTGTTGGTTCTGATTTTCTCTTGAATTGTTCATAGCTGTAATTTTTATTATTATTAATATTTCTAAATTACACCACTATTATAGATAAAATAATATATAATCTGTTAATTGGATAATTTTTAACCCAATTTATCCGATAAGGTTCGTTTGGTTTTCAATAAAGCACTTCCTTCCTTCAATATCATATTCATTGAAAATTTAATTTGATATTTACTACATAACCGAAACGCTATAGCTTTTTTAGATTTGAAGAAGGTGGTTATAGTTTTAATCAGCAGTTCAAACGAAAAGCGCCAGTCTTTCAAAGGCCAAACCGCTTTATAAAGGAATGCGCGGATAATTGTGAATTTCCTTTTCCTGCCCATCCTTTACATTAAGAATTTTACTGGGGCGAAACTTTTCGGCAATTTCCCTCGCCTTATTACATGCATCCTCTTCATTGTCAAAAGCTTTTACCAATTCCTGGTTATGGTCGAAAACGTACCACTGCTTTTTCCCGCCGTGCCACTGCACCCGAAAGGTTCTCTCTTTTAGAATGGAATTTCTTCCCCTCAAAATATCCAAAATTATTTTACCATCACTAAAATTCCCATCGGGATAAGGCATGGGAAGAAGTGCGAAAAAAATGTAGTAAAGGGAAAAATAGGTAAATTGATAAGTAAATATGCTGGTTTCTATTAACTGTTGCTGTATCAAAATGATTACGGCAACCAACCCCAGCAGGTTAAATAAGCTTCCTCCCGCGAATATCAGGATATTGCTCCATTTTCTGTTAATGCGTAAATTTTCAAAGGTGCACAGGCCGTACCAAAAGTAATATTTACGAACTTCGATCATTCCCACTTTAAAGATTGGTTTACCCGTGCCCACACTCACTTTAATGTTTTTCCCACCCATCAACCATGCGAAAAAAACATGGCCGCCCTCATGCAAAATTGAAATGAGCGGCATTACCAAAAAGAAGGCGAGAAAGAATTTCGGTAAGTCGCTAATTTCAAACATTTCCGTTGTTTTTTATGGGCGGCGTAGAGACATCCCCAATTTCTTATGGGTTAAGACGTTGCATATAAGCAATAATACCTACAAATATTATGAAAATGAAAATCGAAAAAAAGAAATTAACAGAATTTAGAAACAGGTTTTGGGTATCAACCAGCTTTGAATTCGATCTCAGCTTTTAGCGTAGATGAGATTGAATTAAATCACTGAAAAAGCCATCTACTAAAGCATAAATAGTAAACGAATATATCCCTCAACTAAAATCAAATCCAAAGTCCAAATCAATTTTGTTTTCCTTCTTGGCATCCTGAGCTTTGGAAAAAGTAGTATGCGGCTGTTCCTGCACTACCAGATTTTCTGGAAGGCCTTCCAAAAAGTAAGCGCTATTTATTTCCTCTTGGGAAAAGGGATTCATTGCATTGCTGTGGTGTGCATTCAGGGAGTCGGTGGTTCGGGTAATAATCAGTTCATTCTTGGCCCTTGTCAGCGCTACATACAGTACGCGCCTTTCTTCCTCTATCTCGTCCGTGCTTCCCAAGCTATAGGAGGATGGATAGGTTTTTGGCGATACATTCAGGACAAAGCATACGTCGGCTTCCAAACCCTTAGCGGAATGCACCGTGGAAATAACCACATGATCCTTATGTTCGGTAGTTTTTATTTTGGAACCTTCCAACACCGGGCTGCCTCCTAGGCTAATTGAATTGTCCAAAATACCTTCGGTAATAAATTCCCCGAGGGTGGAATAGTGTTCGGCCAATAATTCCAAAACCGGAAAATCCCCCTTTCTCTTTTCCTCCCAATCCTTTGCATATTTAAAGGCCAGGTCCAGCTCCATCTCCTTATACAATTCCTTTATGGCCTGCCTTACATTGCCTTTGTTGTTTTGGACCGCATTGTAATAGGTTTTTATTTTTTCGCCTTCCTTTCCGGGAATAATACTTTTTAAAAAGTCGCCATCCAGCTTAACACTATCCACGCCCATTATCTCCTTCAAATAATTGCTCGCCCTTACCTCGCCTATTCCATGTGCAAAAGTGAGATAGCGCATCCAAGCTATTTGGTCTGATGGATTGTTTACCACCCTTAAAATCGAAATCAGGTCCTTGATGTGTGCCGCTTCCAAAAATTTGCGACCGCCATAGGTTTCATAGGGAATTTTCTTTTGCAAAAATACTGCCTGTAGGGGTTTTGTATAATACTGGGACCGACTGAGCACTAAAAAGTCTGAAAACATCTTTCCCCCCTCACGGAAGTCCGTCAATATTTTTTCAGCTATATAATTGGCCTCCTCAAATTGGTTTGATACATTCACAACAACGGGCATCTTTCCTGGGCCTCTATGGGCGGTCAGTTTCTTATCATAAATAATGGGCGAGCGCTCGAGCAGCCAATTTGAAACGTCCAATATTTCCTGCGTAGAACGATAATTCTTGTTCAATTTCTTTACTTCGGAATCCTGAACGCGTTCGCCGAAGGAATGTACATTTTTAAAATCCGCACCTCGGAAGGAATAGATGGACTGGGCATCGTCGCCCACGCAGAAAAGTTTACAAATATTTTCAAAAGGCGCCAGTAAATACCATTGCAACGGATTAGTATCCTGCATCTCGTCCACCAGAATATAATCATAAGCCTTGGAGAGTATTGCCCTGGCCTCTTCATCTTTATGCAGCCTATTTCCCACTACCAGCAAGAGGTCATCATAGTCCAGATATTTTTGCTCCATTTTCAAGGCTTGGTATTCCTTTATTAACAGTTCCAATACCGGTCTCAGTTCCTCTATTTCCTCATTTGTTTCAACGTCATCCTTGCCTCGGAACATTTGTTTTCTGATGGTTTCGGTGAGGTTGGTTCTGGTATTGCGCGCAAAGGAAAACAAATCCAGAATCTCTTGGGGCTTTATGCGTATCTGGCCATAGATTGTCTTGTCCTTGCCACAGGCCATTTTCATCAAGCTGAGCTGATCGTCCGAGTCGATTACCGTATAATTGGCCGCCCCAAAAAGATTTGGAAAGCTGCTGATAAGCTGGTTGCACCAACTGTGAAAGGTGGAACCGTTGAGCGCCTGGGCATTCCTTCCCGGAATTCCAGCCTTCACCCGCTCCACTATTTCACTTGCGGCACGTTTGGTAAAGGTGAGAATTTGGATCTTCTCAGCCGGGGTGCCATTTTCGATTAAATGTGCCGCCCGCCCAACAATGGTTTTTGTTTTTCCCGTGCCCGCCCCCGCAAGTAATAGTAAATGTTTTCCTTCAAAACGAATGGCTTCCTTTTGCTCTTGATTATATATTTCCAACGCAATAAATTTTTGGCATAAAGATAAGTGATATAACCCATACTTGGAAATATTCCATAATTTTGCCGTTTTTCCAATTTAAGTTAAAATGAATTTTTCCTTTGTCAGCGTAAAAGCTTCCAGCAACAACATTAAAACCGCCAGATTATTACAAGTGACTATCTTAGCGGTGGAGGATGGCGATGTTATTGGGAAATTTGAGAGCTATATAAAGCCAGTTCCCCGGTTGACATTTGCTGAAAGAAATAGTATTCCGGCCGAGTATTCAAAGATAAAATCCGCATCGGCCTTTTGTGATGTGGCAATTGAAATGATTCCCTTATTGGAAAACGGCCAGACCATTTTTGTGGACCGATTTTCGGAAAGGATATTCATCAAGAGTTTTAGGGAAATCGGATATCCCGTGGGCAGGGCGACTTATCTTTTACAACAGATTTTTAAAAAGCGCCAACCCACCACAGTGCCCTTCACCCTCCCCTATGCCCTTCAAAGCCTGAATTTGAAAATGAAATTGGACACCTGTTTAGAAGAATGCAGGGCCATGAAGCAAATATTTTTCGACCTTTTGGAGAGGAAGACCGCTGTCGCAGAAATGCCTACCCCCATTTGCCGAAGGGAGCCGCAGGTAGATTTCAGCATGCTGCCCACCACCCCGGGAGTATATTTCTTTCGGAATAAGGAAGGCGAAGTGCTTTATGTGGGCAAGGCGGTCAATATTTTAAAAAGGGTACGGAGCCATTTTTCCGCAACCCAGATTTTTGAAAGGGAATTGTGCGAACAAACCGCCTCGGTTGATTTTGAGGAGACGGGCAACGATACGCTGGCGCTACTATTGGAATCACATTATATCACTACCCTTAAACCCCCATTGAACACCAGCCAAAAGGAATTGATAAACCCTTATATCATTACTTCCAAAATGGATAGCAAGGGTATTTTACGAGTACAATTGGTACAGAAATCCTATGTGGATAGTGAGAACGAGTTTTATTACAATCGGGAATCGGTATTGAAGAAGATGCTGGAAGTGCAACGCAAGTTCGGGCTTTGCCGCCGATTTACGGGGATTGAAAGAAGTGCCTCCCAGTGTAGTGATAAAGAGTTTTGCCGGGGTATATGTATTGGCGATGAAGGGAAAGATATTTATAATTCGCGGGTGCAGCAAGCCCTTGATTATATAGTGAATGAAAGACCCAGTTATATTTTAAAATTAAAAGGTCGGAATTCTTACGAATCTGCCTGCATCCTGGTGAAACAAGGAATTTACCAAGGATTTGGATTTATTGGGAATGAGGAGCAAATCAATTCCGTGGCTGATATTGAAGGATACATTAAAAAATATGCCCATAATTATTTTACTTCCAGAATTATTGATCAATATTTTTGTTCGGGGTTTAGAATGGATAATTGTTTGATTGTTTAATTGTTTGATGGTTTAATTGTTGAAATGTTGAATCGATGAATCGTTGAGCAGTACCGTTATTGCGAGCGCAGCGTGGCAATCCCATGAGGCTGCTTTTTATCATGATTAGGAACTATACCTCGGCAGATTGCTTCAGTCGTGCCTCCTTCGCAATGACGTTTGTTTATGGATTGTTGGATTGTGGGATTGTTTGATGGTGGGATTGTTGAGCAGTACCGTCATTGCGAGCGTAGCGAAGCAATCCCATGATGCTGCTTGTTCTCATGATTGAAACTACACCTCAGCAGATTGCTTCAGTCGTGTCTCCTTCGCATTGACGTCTGCTTATGGATTTTTGGATTGTTGGATTGTTGAATCGTTGAATTGTTGAGCAGTACCGTCATTGCGAGCGTAGCGAAGCAATCCCATGATGATGCTTGTTATCATGATTGAAACTACACCTCAGCAGATTGCTTCAGTCGTGCCTTTGGTCGCTCGTTCGCAATGATATCTGCTTATGGATTTTTCCTTTTTAAACCTATTTAAAGATTGAAAATTAGCCCAGCTGCCAACAATTTATAAACGCAATATCGGTTTGAGTGTAAACTTGAACCGTTTTTTATTTTAATTCAATAACTTGTAGCCTAAAATAAAATGGATTTCAAATCGATACTTCCTTTATAATATACCATACTATTGGAAAATTTAATAGAAACAAAACACGTCTAATCTCACCGATTATTTTCTAATAACTACACAAATAAAGCAGAGCTTTTATTAACTCAAGCCTCAAAATTACACTCAAAAACATCTTGACATTTATGGCTAAAATTATTTTTTTCATTTCTCTAGTTCTACTCTTGTTTTCGAAAATTGCCATTGCACAGCCTGGTAATTTTTACAATTATTCAAGTGGTACAGATAGTATTTTTTTGAAAAAGAAATTAGTTGTCAGAAATGCTTCTAAGGATACGTTAGAAATTGCGGCATTAAAAAATGGCAAAAAACACGGAAAACAAACCTTGTTCTACAACAATGGAGAGGTACAGCGAATATCAAATTTTAAAAATGGATTGCTCAACGGAAAAGTAGAATACTTTGCACAAGGTAATGAAGCTTTGATTCGACTTGAACATTTCAAAGCATTTCCGAAAGAAGGTATATCAAAATTACACGGTGTGTATAAAAGTTTTGACTCTAATGGCAATCTCGCCGAATTTACCCATTATAAAAATGGCATCAAAAATGGAAAATACGAATTATACCACAACAATGGAAAACTAAGGGAAAAGGGAACATATGAGGACAACCTAAATATTGGCAACAAACGCTCTTTTACTGCTGATAGCAAATTGCTCCGAGATGAAAATTATATTATTATCGACAATCCCAAATACATTGAGCCTTCCAAAGAAACAAACGCCATAAGCGAAGACATTAAAAGAATTCCAAAAGAACCCAAAAAACTTTCTGTATTACACGGTAAAGTAAAATATTATGATTTCAATGGAAATATTTCAGCAGATTTCACCTTCAAAAACGGAAAAAAAGATGGCTTAAACAAAGAATATCACCAGGATAATAACAATACCTTAAAATCGGAAGTGGTTTTTAAAGAAGGATTGGAACACGGAACTTATGTTCATTACCGTTCAAATGGAAATTTAGAGAGAAAAGGGATCTATTATCGTGAGATTGCAGTTGGCGATACGATTCTTCAAAATGTGTATGACGGCACCATTGAAGTTTACCAAGAAAACGGAAAAAGACACCGTATAGAAAATTGGAAGAACTTTAAAAAGAACGGCGTTCAGGAAAATTATTATTATAAATCGGGCGAGTTATCTGAGCGTTCTTATATTATTGACAACCTATTGAGCGGAACTGTCGAGCGTTTTGACAAAGAAGGGAACAAAACGTATGAAGCTTTTCACGAAATTGTGGAGAAAGAAGGAAAAAATGTCTCCCAGCAAATAGGAACTGAAACCTATTGGGAAAAGAACAAAATAAAAACTATCGTTGAATGGAAAGATGGAATGCAAAATGGAGTAACTAAAACTTATTATGCAAATGGACAGCTGGAAAAAATAATGCATTTTGAAAACGGAAAACTGCACGGTTCTTACCAAACATTTAATGAAAATGGGCAGCTGACAGAGGATTACAATAAACATATTTGGGCTGGAACAGGAAATTCTGAAAATGTGGGTTGGAACACAGTTTATGATGAATCAGGAACTATTACACGAAAGTTTTATGCAGACGAAACAGGAAAAAACCTTATAGAACACAATTTTGAAAATGGAAAACGAAAGGAAATGGGTGTCAACAATATATTCAAATTGACTTTTTCCGAATCACATCAACTAAATTCCGTTCATTGGTTACATTGGGCTGGATCCTCATTAGGTTTTGATTTGTTCAGCAACCAACAAGTACGACGAGTCCAATTTTCAATGGATAAACTTCCTGCTTTAACTGCAAATTTCGCTTCTAACGGTGATGTGGTTCAAATAGTGGACGCAACCGGAAAACGTATTGAAAACAAAACAGCGATTGAAACAGCTGAAAAAATTGTTCAACAATACAACCCAAAATGGAAAGATAAAAAACTGGCTTCTGACGATTTCCCGGATGGAAAATACCAATGGAAATATGCTGACGGCTCTGCGTTCTTTGAACTGGAATTTAAAGATGATCTGTCGCACGGACAATGGATGTTGCACAACCCGATTATTAAAGACACCCTTTTTTATGGCGAGTTTCACAAAGGATTTCCCGTTGGAAGTTTAGTTAGAAAAAAAATAGATGGTACTCTTGAATTACGACAAGAATATTATCCGAACCACCATTTGAAAGAAAGTTACAGGTATGATAATGACGGAATGATTAGCAATGTTACAAAAAACGATACGCTTGGTAAGCAGACTTTTTCCGAAGAATATTATGAAGGCGGAATTATTAAAAATAGAAATTTCCATACTTCGAGCAGCTACATACACTTTTCCGCAAAAGGCGATACTATAGGATATCGATTGTTAGCACCCAGTAAAGATTCCATAATAATCAGGCGACAGTTTTATGATGATAACAAGTTGAAATCTGACAGGCAGTACAACTTGACAACAGGCGGTGGCTATGTAAAAACCTATTTTGAAAATGGGCAGATTCAGACTTCACACCAATTGAATAATGATAAGCCACACGGCGTTTATCAAAAATATAGCGAAAGCGGAACATTACTCACATCAGGTAATTTTAAGGATGGGGAACGACACGGAAAATGGATAAATTACAACGAAAACGGAAAAGAAGAAATTTCGTATTTCAAGGACGGTGAGATTTCCATTGAGGATATTGCTGAAACTGAAAATGCCGAAAGCAGCTGCAGATGTTATGACACTTCGTTGGCAGGAGGTAAAATAGGGTTTGCCAATTTGTTAAACTACTTTGCTGATTACAAGTCCATAAAACCCTATATTCCAAAAAGTATATTTCCAGTAAACGCTTGGAATTACGACAAAATATTCTACGTAAACCTTAATACCCATAACGACAGAAGAAGTGGTGCTACAAATTTAAAACTCTTGTTATTTAATGATTTTTCTTTTTATTACCCAACAAAAAACCACCTTAATATAACCCTGAACCCTTGTAAAACAGAAGGATATATTGGCAATATAGATGCAAATGTGAGTTACAACTTTGAAAGCAAAGAAGTAATGTACGCCCAATTAAGCCCCAAAAGAATTTCAGTAGGTTTGGAAAACAATCCGTTGGGCGATGCCAAGGATAAAAGTGTTTATACCGCTTATTTTGATACCGATTATATGAATTTCAATGCAAGTGGGATAGAATCCATCCATTTCTCAAAAGAGAAAAATGAGTGTTATCCGTTGGGGATTATCAACGATTTTATGGAAATAAAAATTGAAACCGCAAATTTAGAAATTCAGCCGCACAACAGATTATCCAATGCAGGTGTTCCACTTTTGGCGAGTGAAACAAATCAATTTTACGGATTGGAAATCAATGCTGCAGCTATCAGTTTTATGGTTGATGCGATAAAAGTTGAAGCCTCATGCGATAAAATACTTGCCGGCGCTAATTATGTTGCGGGTAGACTATCTGTGGGTGGAAATCTGACCAAGGAAGATGAATTTACACTTGCAGACGGAAAGGGGCTTATCAATATTAAAAACCTCCAAAAGACATTAGAACAAAATGGTTTTTACCGAGTGAAAACAGAAGTAATTGAAAACAGACTAATGATTGAATTTTATGCAGAAAAATAATATGAAAAAATCATTGTACATACTGCTTACTATTATTTTTTACCACCTATCAGGAAATGCTCAGGTTGTTGATGTTTTTCAAAATAAAGAATATGAGTATTCTACTTATGTTTTAGAGGCTACATCAAATAAAGAATATGCTCCATCTAAGTTGGAAATTTATCAGGATAAGAATAAAGAGGAAAACAAAAATTGGCAAAACATAGAAAGCCAATTAAATACGATTGCTTTGCAACAAATTGAGAATGAAATAGCTTTCTTTCAATTGCATACCAAAGCGGTAAATTACCTAAAACAGTTAGAAGAGTTAAAAAGACTTGAAAATCCGCGTCACGAAGGTTCAAAATTCAATCCCTCATTTAAGAACCTGAAAATTAATTTGGTGAGCGTTGTGAATAATCGGGGTGTTTACTTTATTCAATATAACTTTGATGATGTTCACGTAAAGAATTATTATTTAGCAGATTATCAAAATAATAAAGTAATAGAAATAAATGAAGCTCCCAATGTAAGGCAACAGGAAGCATTAAAAAAAAGTACGTTATCCAGACTTACGGCTCTGTATCTTTTGCAAACAAAAAAATTGGAGGTAAGTAATGTAGAAAGAATAAGGGCAACACAGTCCGAAGAGGAAAAGCTGCCAGATTTTTCTAATCGTGTTGATTATTCCGAAGCATTGGTTTACCCGTATTTCTCAGGATTAATGATAGAGTTTCCTGCCAATTCAAAATCATCCGGAATTTTTGACAATAAAGCTTTCAGAGTATTAGTGACCGGAAAAGAGCTCACTGAGGTACTGGATGTTTTTCCGGATTTTAAACCAATTTTCAGGCAACCATTAAAACATCCCACTAAATCTGTAATCGAGATATTAAATAATGACCAAAACTTTGATTTATCAAGATTTAGCAGAGCACCGAAAGAATTACAGCTGTTAGAAAGTTTGCCTCTTTCCCAAACCGATAAAAAGCCTTTTTCATTAACGATAAGTAACTATCAGAAAAGCGATACCATAAAAAAGTTTATAGGAGCTAAAAAATTTCTCTTTGATGAAAACGGTACTATCTTAAGAATAGAAGAACGAAACGACAGAAATGATATAGCACGAGAAGAAAAATATTCATACAACGAAAGTAATCAGCTAACCGATATTCGAATTTTAGGCTATGGCAACAATCTGAAACTCCAAAATTATGATAATGACCTATTAAGCTACGTTCAAACTATAGAGATTGAAGACTACCAAAATGCTTATGGCAAAGAACTTAGGGACTTAAATATTCACGAACAGCATTTTGCGTATAATACTAATTACCGTTACGTTTTAGAGTTTAATGTTGTTGGGGATTTTGACCAATACAGAACAATACAAAGCAGACATATTGCTGACAATGGATACTGCACTTACAATTTTTGTTTACTCACCAATAACGATGGACAGGTTATTGCCGTGAAGAAAAACACAGGTTCGCCCATGGATATATTATTAAATTCAAAAGGTCAACCAATAGAAAGCTACTTGGATAACAATAGGCATCATCATAAATTTACATACGATGATAGTGATCGAATTAAAACATTTTCTACAATTTCCGACCGAAGAAACACAAATTTTAATGAATATCAATATCATGGGAATATCGAAAAACCAGTTACCATTACCGAGACAAAATCAGATCATTCCACTACTATACTAATTCAAGAATATGAAATTGCATTTTGGGAGGATTGAAATAGTCACCACCCAAACAGATATTTATAAATGTGACGCTTAAATTTTACGAATGAGGTTTAATGATAGAAGCAACATCGGCAAATCGACTTCCTTCCCGATTAATTAAAAAAGCCCTTTTGGGGCTCTTTTATTGTGGAAAATAGTAGTAGGAATTTATTATTTATTCCTTTCATTTTTTGGAATCCAGCATAAAGGAGCGTCAGTCGAATGTAAACTCTTCTTTTTCTTCAATTGCCAATGTCAACAGGAAAAAACTACTGGTTAGTGCGATTATGCTATATGGAATATTATTCTGCAAGGCCACCATTTGGCCTTTTTTCAATTTGGAGTTTTGCTTGTCTGTTAGTACTTCTATGAGACCCTCCAATACCTGTACACTCAGCACTCCGTTTGATCTATGAGGTTTTAATGCAGCGTTTTGATGAAGGCCCATAAGAACAATTCGAAGGCTGTCTGACTTGAAAAGGGTAATGGAATTCCTATCGCTGTCCTTCCATGATACCTCCCCTTTTAATTGTTCTATCAAAGCGATTAAGTCCATTTCCACCAAGGGGGCGTTTAATAGCCGGTTTCCCTCTGGGCGTTGGGGAGTAGCGTCATTAGCTTTGTATTCCACGATAAGTTAATTTATTATTTTATTTCTATATCAAAACGTAAAAATGCCACAACAGGCATATTAATCTCCTTTTGTATGTTTATGCGGTTTTAGCGAAGGCGTGTTACCTGGAGATTTCTTATTGTCACGTTGACGTTTGTCTGGCTTGCCCGTGGACTCTGCAGTTTTCTTTGGACCTGGTTTAATTCCCATAACATTTGGTTTTAGTTATTAATAATTTTAATTACAAGTTCTAAAATTTTAGGGGATGTGGTTGCTAAAATTTTGTAAAAGTTTCAGGTTTATTTATTCCCCCAAACTAGGAGATTGTTGACGAAGGAGTGATTATAGTGCAATGGGCAGGTAGCTATTGGCTGTTAGCGATAGTAATGGAACCGCCACTTCTAAATGGAAAGTGGCGGTGTATCATAAAATTAGTTTATAATGGTTGATGCTTAAGGAGTCAATACCACTTTTACGCAGTTATCCTTTTTATTATTGAAAATATCATACATCTTTGAAGCGTCGGCCAATGGAACCTTATGGGTTATGATATCATCCAGCACCACCTTCCCCGTATTTACCAAATCTATTAAATGATCTATATAGTTATGGACAAACGCTTGGCCGCCTCTAATCTTTACGCCTTTGTCGAACCATTGATGCACCGGAAAATTATCGTAGGGAGACCCATAAACCCCCACAACGGTAACCGTACCTCCACGTCTTACCGCATCTAAGCAGTACCCGATTATTTTCATGGTGCCAACTTCGCCCTGAATCAAGTTTTTAGCTCTAGACAGGAGGCCATGTTCGGCTTCCATCCCTACGGCATCTACACATACATCGGCGCCATAGCCTCCGGTCATGTCGCGAATTAGCTGTACGGCATCTGATTTCTTGCCGTTGATAACTTCAACATTGGCGGCCTTTTTTGCCATCTCGAGTCTGTAATCCTCAATATCAATTCCTATTACACGACCTGCGCCCTGCAACCAAGCGGACTTCATTGCCATAATGCCCACGGGGCCACAGCCAAAGACTGCCACGGTTTCCCCTCCTTTCAATTCTGCCCAATCGATGGCTGCCCAACCTGTGGGAAAGATATCGGTAAGGAAAAGGGATTGGGAATCACTGAGGTTTTCAGGGACAATGCGGGGGCCGTTATCTGCATAGGGAACGCGCACGTATTCGGCTTGGCCGCCACTATATCCTCCGTAAAGATCTGTGTATCCAAAAATGCCACCTCCTTTGCCCTTTACGAGTCCACCTTCGGGGCCGTAGTTTTCGGGGTTACTATTTTCACAATGGGTGGGAAGCGCCATATTGCAGAAATGGCAACTGCCGCAGGAAATGGGAAAAGGCACTACTACCCGATCCCCTACCTTGAGATTGCGCACGCCCTGGCCAACTTCCTGGACAATCCCCATAAACTCATGGCCCATTACCATATCCTTGGCCTGGGGGATATAACCATTATAAATATGAAGGTCGGAGCCACAGATTGCCGTGGAGGTAACCTTTAAAATGACGTCCTTACTATCCTCAATTTTTGGATCATCAACTGTTTCTACCTGAATATCCTTGGGTTTGTGGAATACTGCTGCTTTCATAATTTTTCTTTTTAAGGTTTAACTTTGAATTTTTTATTTGAAATTAAATAACCCAACTTGAAATTTTGATAAATAAAACTTAATGTTTGAGAAAAAGTTCTATCAAATCCATATTGCCGACGTGGCCGTCCATATCATCCAATGGGTTACAGCCCCCCGACTCTACATTTTGCTTTGAAGGTTTATTTGATTTTTTTACAAAATGATGATTTCGATACATTGACAATTGGGAAATACTCGAATTGACAGGCATGGAGTTAAAGAGAGTATCAGGAACGAGCAAGGCTAGTAAATGTTACAGAGCAACAGTAAAGTAGAATTCGTATATCTTTAGAACTAACGAATTCGCTTGAAGCGGGATATTTTTGCGAAAGGCTAGATGGATGCCGTAGATAGATTCTAAAATTTACTTAACTTTTCATGGATTTATGAGAATGCATCCTAAAATATCGCTGTTATTTTTTCTCCTTACCCTGGGAATATTTGCACAGGAAAATATGGATTCCAAATTGCTGTTGAAGCGAATTGACAAAGGCTTTCAATTATTGGAGAATAGTCCCGAAGAAGCATTTAGGGAATCGAAAACCATAGAAATGGAAGCCCGAAACCTAAATATCCACGAGGCGGAATTGCCTGCCATAGTGATACAATGTATTTATTACAGGGGGAAAAATGATTTTAAGGAGATGATGACACGGGCCAAACTGTTACAAAAGAAGGCGGAAATGTATGAGGAGGTTCCCTATCAAATAATGGCAAAAAGATATCTATTTGAGGCTTATTTTTTTAGTGGCTTGCCCAAGAGAGCATTGGAGGAGCTGGAGCGGGGTCTGGAAATCGCCAATGGGTTGACTAGGGAAGATTCCCTGAGCTTAGTGAGCCGGGGAAATATGAGCATAGCTATGTCCAATTTTTACGCGAGGGAGGGGGATTATAGGGAACAGTTAAAATTTTTGCACCGCGCGGGCCGAGAGTTTGAAAAAATGCCAAATAAGGTCTATAGAAAGAAACTTCTTTATATTCATTACGCTAATCTTGCGGCAGCATATAATGAAATAAACAAACTCGATTCGGCCAAATATTTTACCGGTCTTTCCCAGTCATTAAATGAACACCTTTTACAGGACAATACAAATAATACCAATTTATGGGTATTGGGCAGTGTTGCCATGAAGGAGTATGACTATAAAAAAGCATTGCGCTATTTTAAGGAAGCCGAGAAAATGGAAGGGTATAAAAACCATTTGAATATAGAAAATCTGTACAATAACATTATTCTATCCTATACAGAATTAAAGAAATTGGATTCCGCGAGGATTTACGAATTAAAAAAGGATTCATTAAAACTGCGTATCACCGAAAACCAAAATAGGTCGCTTCAAAATCTTCTGAATGAAAGAAGCGAAAACCGGTTTCCCTATGTTTATGTAATTACATCGTTCTTTCTAATTTTCGCAGGAATCTTGTTTGTGGTTTTAAGGAAGAATAAAATTTATAGGCAGCAGGAACAAGAAAGCCGGAAATATTTAGAGAAATTACCCGGCACCCGAATTTCCAGAAATTACACACAGCTACTCCAATTATTGGAAGAAGGTGACCCTTCCTATATGAATTATTTTGATGAGATGTTTCCGGATTTTGCAAAAAAACTGTTGGCTATAAACCCACAGATAGTGCAATCGGAAATAGAATTCTGTTCCCTGTTGAAGCTTAAAATACCTACCAAGGACATTGCACGGTACAAATATATTACCCCGAAAACCGTACAGAATAAAAAATACCTGATCCGCAAGAAGTTGGACATTCCCAAAGATGTGGACATTTACCAGTGGTTTGACTCTTTTTAATTATACAGGTTGCCATTTTTAAATTTTAGGGGCATCGGGAAGATTTTGAGGAGGCGTTTTTTTGCTTAAAACCTTCTTATCCAGTAAACTTGTTTATGAATTTTTGAACTTTAAAATAAATAAACAGATGATACATAAAACTACTTTACTGGTAATGTTGCTAATCCACAGTTTGATTTCTGCCCAAACCTGGGACCCCGTTAACGGACCTTTTGGAGGCAGTGTTCAAGCCATGACCCTAAATGAAGACGGGGATATATTTATAGGCACCCAAGGAGGTGGAGTGTTTCGATCAATGGACGGAGCCATCCAATGGGAGGATGTGAACGATGGGATAACCAACAATGTGATATGGTCGCTGACTGTCGCGCCGAATGGAAATGTTTTTGCCGGGACCTTGGGCGGAGGTGTTTTTCGATCAATCAATAATGGAGCTAGTTGGAACGCCGTGAACAGCGGATTAAGCGATGTGAATATAAGTGCACTTCTGGCAACGGCCAATGGGTATTTATTTGCTGGCACCACCAATGGGGGGGTATTTCGTTCAACGGATAACGGTGATAATTGGAGCATACATTCCAATGGTATTAGCACTAACTATATTACGGCCTTTGCGGCAAACACTGCAGGGGACATTTTTGCCGGCACCTTCGGCGGAGGCACCTTCCGATCTGCAGACTACGGAGATAACTGGATTTCCGTGGGGGGACCCGCCTCCTGTCAAATACCGTTATGTTACACCATTGCGGCCAATGGAGATATTTTCGTCGGCTCCGATTTTGATGATGGAATTTATCTCTCTACGGATAATGGTGATACCTGGGATCATTTGCCGGCCTTGGGGACCTCAACAAATTACAGTGTTTATGAAATCCTTATTTTAGATAATGGGGATATTTTAGCCGCAACCTATGGAGCAGGAATTTTTCGTTCTTCCGATTATGGAAATTCTTGGAGCGAAAGCAATAGTGGACTTACCGATCCGAGAGTAACTACCTTGGGAATGGATGCGGACAATCGAATTTTTGCCGGCACTTTTTTAGGAAATGCATTATTCGCAAGTGATGATGACGGGGGGAATTGGAGTAAGGAAAACACAGGCATAACTGCGCTTGATATACGGGCAGTATTAGCCGATGATGCCAGTGGAAATATGTTTGTAGGTACTTATGGTGCCGGAATTTTCCGAACCGTGGATGTGGGGGAAAATTGGGTACAGATAAATAATGGACTTGCCGCGAAGTTTATTAAAACAATTGCAAAAACGCCTGATGGAACGCTGTTCGGAGGCGCCGAGTTTATTGATGGGGAGGGCGGTGTGTATCGTTCCACTAATAATGGCGATTCATGGGAAGAAATCAACCAAGGGACAATTGCCTCAGGTATAAATGCCTTAGTAGCAAACCCCCAGGGAGATCTTTTTGCCGCCACCGCCTATGATGGAGTTTATAGGTCGGCCGACAATGGAGATTCGTGGGTGCAAATGAATTCCGGACTTAGCTGTATTAATCTTCTGGCCTTAACTATCAATTCCAACGGGGATCTATTTGTCGGAAGCACGGGATGTGGAGAAGGGGTATTTCGTTCTACCAACAACGGCAGCACCTGGACCCTGGTGAACAACGGACTGACAATTACGGATATAAACAGTCTTGCAATTGATGCCAATAACCGTATATATGCCACGGCGTCCACGTTTACAGGCAGCAGTTTTTTAGGGACCATCTTCCTTTCGGATGATAGTGGAGACAATTGGACTGAAATAGCAACAGGGTTACCAGACATAAATCCGCAAACGCTCAGCATAAATGCGCAAAATCGTGTTTTTGTGGGGACTGATGTCGGGGTATTTACCAAGACCAATAATGGGACGACCTGGATGGGATTGAGCGAGGGGCTATTCAATCGTGATACCCGTGCCTTAGCCGTGGATGACAATGGTTTCCTTTTTGCGGGAACCAATGGCGGGGGACTTTATAAAATTGGTTCCAATTTGGGAATAGAAACCAATATTGCGTTACAGGGGGTAGGGTTGAAACAGAATATTCCCAATCCATGTTCCACCATTACACAAATTCCCTTTAAACTGGATTATCCAACAGAAATTTCCCTGATAGTATATGATATATTAGGACGGGAATTGAATACAATAAATGTAGGACCCAAAGGTCCAGGCGAGCATTCCATTTATCTGAATGTGTCGGATTGGGATGCAGGGGTTTATTTTTATACCCTTAATGCAGATGGAAAGCAGTTTACAAGGAAAATGGTAGTGAACCATTAAATTTTGTTATTATGAAATGACAAGTTACGTCTGAGAAGGTGAGTACGGGGTACTATTGGTGTTGAGTATCACTTTAGCGATAATACGAACGGAGAGTCTCGATCCATTCACCAACGGCGGACACTCGTCTTGACATTTCGTGACTAATTGCGTGGCTAGATACAGCCGCCTGAGGCGGATACAGTACCTGAGAGTTTATTATTTAATATACCGGACGGTTGTGGGTTCTATTTACCAACTATCAGTATCGATTATCCGGTTTTGGAGGCTTGTTTTTAGCAGGTTAAGGAGTTTGGATTGATTGGTTTTCCGCAATTTTATTTCCTGGAAGGTGCGGTAGCAATCGCCCAGATCGATATTGAAGATATGCTCGAGGGTAGAACCGAATTGTCTGATGCCTATATTGCCGTTATTCACTACACCGGAGGCCTGGAGGGCGTAGATGAGTTCCACGAGATCTACTTTCTGGCCCGGCCACCAATTGTGATGCAGAGTGTAACTCTATATATTCATAATTATACAGTTATTAATTCAAGATTCGTGATGTTTGCGATTTTCTTTATTTCGAGTAAATCATTTGAAGTAAGATCTTCGGTTGTAATTACTTTAATATCATCCGTAAAATCGACGAATTTATTTTGCTCTTGTATTTTTAACTTGGATGAATCAATTACAATAAATTTGTTTTTGCAGTTCTTCAATATTTCTCTTTTAGACCTTATTTCGTAATTGCTGTGTACCGCAAAACCTTCATTCTTATAAACCCCATTCGCGCCTACAAAGCAGATATCTGCCCCGCCAAGTTTAGATATTGTCTCTTGGAAACCAGAATCAACATTCTGATAAATTTCGTCATCATTAACAACGGCTAAAGAATTGGGTCTTATCCGACCTTCTGTCATAAACACACTTAAAATATTATTATTATCAACCAAACCCAACTTACTCGAATACGTTAAAAGCTCCTGAGCTATAGGAATGGAATTAGTAACTATTTTTAAATTATCCCATAATCCCATTTCTAAGCCTTTATTAATTTCTTTCGCAATAGCTAAGGTCGTGGAACCTGAGTCTAGTGCTAAAATAAAATTAGAATTAATAAACTTTATTGCTCGTTTTGCGATTTTCTCCTTATTTTTTGAATGGATTGCCAATTTCCATGAATAATGTTCTTGTTTAACCCAAATATATTCACCATCACTTACAATTCCGGTTAAATGGTTCTGTTTTATTATTCGAGTAATTAAATCTTTGAAAGAGAAAATAGAAATATCCACTAACTCATTTTGCTCTTTAAGCATCTCTAAAAGCTGAATTAAGTCGAGAGGATTATTTTGACGATATGGATAAACTAACAATCTTACTTTTTCTGCAATTTCCTTAATAAAATGGTCAGCTTCATCTAATAAATCTAAGGAGGACTTTTGATCTGAACCTAAGCCACTGCCATATAGCTCCTTACAGGTCCAGGCAAATAATTGATGGATTAAATTTTTAGCGGTCAAAGCAATAGCCTCATCTGAAAATTCATAGCATGGAAGGAAAAATCTTTTTTTTATATTTAAATCTTCTATAGAATCCCATATATCTTTTTCCAAAACAATTGGAAGGACGAAGGGCCTACTAAGTTTCAATTCCTTTTTAATTCCCCAATCAAATTCCTGCATAACCCAATTAGATTCAACCGCATTTCTATCAATAATTAGAACTAAGAAATTAATATCCTCTTCAATAGTTTTTTTAATAGTGTTTTGAACTTCTTCTCCAATAAGAAGTTTTTTTTCGTCAATCCATAATTCAATAAAATCCGGCATATGTTTTCTTAATTCTTTAATAAATAGCTTTTGTCTTTGACTATGACTTATGAATATTTTCATTTTATTGCGAATTGAGGGTTAATAAAAACAAATATGCACTTAACGTTAATATTATTAATATCAAATACAAAAAGAAAATAGAGAATCTAAACAAAATAGGCAAAAAGGATATCTTTTTCTTAAGGGCAGTAATATCTAAATTTAAATTTGACTGTTGACTAGCAACTTCGTTCGTATAAAATAATCGATAGATTTTTTCTAACCAGAGATAATAAGAATCTAGAACCCAAAAAATAATAATTATTGGTATCCCTGAAATGAGTATTATTACTTTTTGCTTATCCAAACTTAATGCTATCAATCCAGTAATGAGCGTAATACACCATCCCTTTATTAGAAATGAATTTGTGCTCAATCGGGTGATAACATTCTGTATAAATTCAAGATGTTTTATTTTAAATTGTTCATCCATCGAAATTTAGTTTAAAGCTTTTATAGTATACAATATTGGATAAAACTTCGCCGTGCTTACAATATTGACGTTATAAAAGGACAACTATTGTTGAAAACCTAAATTACTCATTTTTAGTAATTAAAAATATAGAAAATTGGGTTACGAATATTTCGAAGGTATAGTTTAAAATTTAAATCGATGTAAGCATTGGAGTAAATATATATTTACCTAATTAAACGCATCTAATAATACTCTTTTATATATGCATAGGCCCGCTCAAAAAGCACCTGGTCTTTATGAAGCCTATATTTTAAAAGCGCTTTTCTAAGCGATTGCTGAACTTCCCGCTCACCTGAACTTGTTGTTTGCCACCCAGGAAAACTTACCATTCTTACGATACCATCTATATCATTTACGATACGTTCTACTACTGCGGGAGTTTGATCGGTTTTAAGCTCTATAAATAATTCCGTTAATGCTGCTTGCGGCGTTTTTTCCTGTATCAGCTCTTCTATTTCTTTTTCTGCCTGTACTGTTTCCTTGGCAAGTTTACAAAGTTCTTTTACAAACTCAATTGAAGTAATTAACCCCTGTTCCGCCTGATCTCTTAGTGCTTCCAGCCGCTCACTTAACTTTTTAAATTTTGGATCACCAGCGTGTCTCTTAAATCTTTTTACGAGGATTTTTTCAAGCTTTTTAGCATTTGAAGGATCGGGATTATTAAAGATATTTTCTATTACATCTGCATCCAATCTATATTCTTCCAAAGTATGCACATCGCCAACGTGGATATTTTCATGCATTAATTTTGTAGTCTGTGCTCCCAAAGCTATCCATAACAATTTACCCAAATTGTCACCCGCAGGCCTTACAGACTCGAACACTTGAGATAACCATTTATAATCTTCTTGATAAATATCGAGCATTCTATCTGGTGATAAGGACTCCCATAATTTGGATAGATACTTATAATCTTTTGCAAAGGCATCTTTCTTCTTGTCATCCTTAATGGCATTTTGCGCCTTTTCCAATCCCTCAAAACCTTCAATCGTTCTATCTACTCCTTCAAAATGAGATAAAGCATTCTTTACAGCTTCGGGTAATTTAGTTCGCAATAAGGATAGATTGGTAATTACCGTTTTAACTGATTCCTCATCAAACTGCAATGCTTTTGCCGCATCATCAAAGACTCCGAAATAATCCACAATACGTCCAAATGTTTTGTTAGGATATAGTCTGTTTGTTCTACAAATAGCTTGCAAAAGCGTATGATCTTTCAAGGACTTATCCAGATACATTGTTTGCAATATCGGCGCATCAAAGCCTGTAAGAAGTTTTGCAGTTACTATAATAAATTTAAGTTCCGCTTGCGGATCATTAAATTCATCTATGATTTTTTCTTGCTGACTTTTATCAATCCCCCACTGCTGTTTAAATTCAAAAGAATCATTAGCAGAGGTTGAAAAAACAACGCTACTCGCTTCTGGAATAAAATATTTATCCAGCTCTTCTTTATATTGCACACAAGCATAACGGTCTGGTGTAATAATCATAGCTTTAAACCCTTGCGGAGCTACTTTTTCTTTAAAATGAATTGAAATATCCTTCACAATGCGCTCCACACGTTCGGGCGCTTTTAAAAAAGCTGCCATACGTGCGGCTTTCTTGTTTAAGGCATCGGCTTCTTCATCGCTTAGCGCTGCGCTTTCAGCAAATTCTTTAAATGCTTTATCTATTGTTTCCTTATCTACGTGAACATCTACCAATCGCGGTTCAAAATGTAATGGCAGGGTGGCATTGTCTCTGATAGAATCGTGAAAGGTATAGCGGGACATATAGGCTCCTTTATCTTCCTCGGCCCCAAAAGCCCAAAAAGTATTTTTATCTGCTTTATTTACGGGCGTTCCAGTCAATCCAAATAAAAATGCATTGGGTAAAGCTGCACGCATTTGTCTTCCCAAATCTCCTTCCTGGGTTCTATGTGCCTCATCAACCAATACAATAATATTTTCGCGAATATTCATATTAGGTTTCGCATCGCGAAACTTATGAATCATAGAGATAATTATTTTCCGCGTATCTCTTTCCAGCAACCTTTGTAAGTCTTTAATATTATCGGTGGTTTCCACATTGGCTACATCTGCAGCGTTGAAGGTTCCAGATATTTGAGTGTCTAGATCAGTTCGGTCAACAAGAATAATAACTGTGGGACTTTTAAGCGATGCTTCCCTCCGCAACTTTTGCGCGGCAAAAACCATCAATAAGGATTTACCAGAACCTTGAAAATGCCACAACAATCCTTTTTTAATTGATCCTTCTTTAACACGCTCCACTATTTTATTGGCGCCCTCATACTGCTGAAAGCGACAGATAATTTTGATTCGCTGTTTTTTATTATTGGTTGAAAAAAGAGAAAAGTTTTGTAGTATATCTAATAACCTTTTTGGACTTAACAGATCAGTCAACTGTTTGCCGATTCCCTCTAATCCTAATTGTTGTGCCAAATCCATCTTATCTGCCTCCAGGCGCCATGGAGCCCAAAATTCTAAAGGAGTTCTAATTGCACCATAATAAAGTTCTTTTCCTTCTGTGGCAAAGGAAAGTATGTTAGGTACAAATAATTGTGGTACCGCATTTTCATATATTTCGTGAACCTCATAAGCACCATCCAACCAACTTACAGCAGGTCTTATAGGTGTCTTTGCCTCCCCAATTACAATTGGTATGCCATTAATTAGCATTACAATATCCGGAATCTTGGTTTCCCTATTGTGAATTCTATATTGGTTGGTAATTATATAGCTGTTGTTTTCTATGGTCTCAAAATCTATTAGCCTTACTGGAACGTGCCGATTGTTTTTCCCAAAAGGCATGGTTTTATCGCCAGACATCCATTTAAAAAATTCCTCATTGGCCCGTACCAAACCTGTTTGGTTTACTGAAAGCAGAATAGCACGAAGTTTATAAATAACCTCATCTGCCAAAGTTGGGTTTTGATTGATCTCAGGGTTTAATCTGATTAATGACTCTTTCAACTCATTTTCCAGCAACACTTCATTTACACCACGCTTTAATTCTTGGGCAGTTTTAAAAACCCATTGCTTGCCATAGGCTGCATTGGGCTCTGAAATATCTGGTCGATTTAGATTGCTTCCGCTTAGTTGGTAGATGATGTAGTTTTCTACACTGTTTAGCTCGTTAAAGGCCATATTTATTATCCTTTTAGACTTTTTATAATCGCAGTTTCAAGCTCTAAAATCGATTTTGATTTACTCTTCAGAAATTCGTAATCTATGCTACATCTAAAATCTGCATTAAGCATTAATAATTTCGCTTCTTTAGCCCTACTAGTGCTTTCCACAACCTTTTTATGATCATCATATACTGTTTCTAAAAAATCCCCTGGTTTTGATATAAACTTCAAATTTTTCAAAACATAATCCTCGTCCATATCTTTAATATCCTTTGTGCGCTCAATGAGAGCAATACAATAATGCTCTTTATATTTTGGATTTACAGCTCTCTCCAATTGAGAAATGGCAAGTTTTATCGAATCAGTATTACCTTGACGAACAGACTTCATCTCAATGTAGAAAGACTTACCGTTTACAGGATTAGTTATCCTAAAATCATATGACCCTCCCCCAGCATAAACAAAATCAATTGCATCTAAATCTACTTTTTCAACAATTAAACCTAAATGCATTTTCTCGAATGCTGACTTAAACAATTTTTCAACATCACTTCCTATCAAAGACTTTGTGTCAAAGTCACGTTTTTTTTCACCCTCCTCACGAGCAATATTCATTACAGCTATAGGAATGGTATTTGGGAATAAATCTGCTAGCTCTTTAAGCTGAGTTAGATTTGTTCCCGAATCAATTATACTTACAATTTGATTTATCTCAGATATATTGTCTAAAACCTTATTTAATTCTTCTTGAGTAACTTCAGATTCTGCAAGTTTAACTAAAGTATCTTGCTTACCACTATCTCGAATTGTTATCGCTTTTACTCTTTCTTCTTCATCAAAACTCTCAAGAAAAAAATTTGTATAGGAACTATTAAAAGTTGGAAAATAAATTGGTAAATCACCCCATTTTGGAAATCCTTTACTTTTTAACCATTTTAAAAGTTTGCTCAATCCTTCTATTTCCTGTTTTGATAATCTAGAATTTGCATCAAGACGAATTCTAAAAATATCATCAATTTCCTTTGCTAAAGTTTTCCATGTCTTAAATTTATTATCAGGTAATAGATTAGGAATCTTTTTATTTATATCATTGTTTAAAAGCTTATTTCTATAGTCCTCACCTCTCATTTTATTGTATACTTCTATCAAATCAGGAAAAACTCCTTTATCAGTAAAAATTTCAGCATCCCTATTTACAAAATCACCTTTTTCTGACTGACTGGGGAGTATTTTAAAATTAGTAAGTAATCCGGCATCATTAACTTTAACATATTTAATAAAATTTCCTAACCACTCAACTGTATCTTCTTCATTTTTATTAATATAATCGGCAAGTTGTATTAAATTTTTTTTATCCTCAACCATTTTTACAGCTGCTTCCAATCTGAAAGGAACGGATTTAAATATAGTAAAGTCAATATTTTTTAACCATTTCAAATATTCTACTCTGGCGGGAACTTCATTTAAAATTAAATCACGGGTAATATCATAAAATTCCAAATCCTTTGACTCAGTTTTATTTTCGGGTATAAAAGGAAGTTTCAGTTTGGAATACGAAATGGACTTACCATTACAATTAATAAAATCTACTTCATCAAGAACTATTTTAATTTCTTTTTCAATATTTTTCTGAAACCAGTCAGAATTACTTGATAGAGCTTTTATCCTATCACTTTTTAATTGAACTAAATTATATAGATTTCCAATTTCATCATTAGCCAAGTTCTCAAGCAATTTTTTAAAAGCTTTTACTCCATTCAGTAGGTTGGTTCTGTTTTCAATATCATTGTCTGATATATTTATTCCATTACGCTCGGTTTCAGGTTTAAATTTTGGAGAATTTATTGTTACCGGAAAAGGAAATCTTTCGGAACCAATCATAGGAAGATATAAAAAAAGTACTGCAATCTCTTCTTGATACTCTACTACCCTATTATTTTCTATTTCTGTTGCTACAATTACATCTGCTTCTTTAAAATACCTTACTTCAATATCATTCTGAGGTTTAGAGTTAATATTCAAGCCTATTTCACATTTTCCTATTTCTTCGTTTCTACTTTTTTGATAAAATAATTTTTCTTCCAAACCATTTTTGTGCTGTATAATTTTAACAGATTTAAGTTTTGGTAAGAAAGTAAAGACTAAAGGCAATACTTTAATTGCATACTTAATACCTGACAGCGCGTATTCTTTTGAATTTAAGCCAGGTAAGCTATTGGATAAATCATAAGTGAATTTGTTGTCGAATGATCCTGATAAATAATCCACTGATTTATAATCAGTCTTTAATTGATCTTCAGATTCTTTAATAGAATCAATTAAAAGTTTTTTTGAATTATAATCTTTTCTATTTAATTCAAACTTAAAACTATAATGTTCGGTGTCCCGATACTTATCTTTAACCAAACCTTCAACAGTTATAAAAGCAGAAAGGACGTGTGTAGATATAAAACCACTCCCAAATCGCCCAATATAATCTTCATCAATATCATCATCATCTTTATCAGAATCTGGTGTTATTAAATTTTCTACATCTACCAATTTAAAAGGCTTACCATTGTGCCTAAAAATCAACTTGTCCTCCTTAAGTTCTAATTCAATATCAACTTCATCATTAAAATCACTTGCATTTTGAACTAATTCCCAAAACCATCTATATTGAAGTGACTGAATTTTACTAGGAATTGGCTCTAATTTCTCCATCAATCTTTTAGCAGGAATACTTAACTTCTTTTCAATTTCCGTTTCCTTAATTTGCTCTTCAAATGAAATAATTTTTTCGATTCCAATAATTTTTTCTTCCATATCGTTAGCGTTGTGATTATTATTTAAAATTTTGTTAGAGCTATTTTTCTACACTCTCTTCTTAATAGTGTTAATTCTTCAATTGCGGAAGGATTATAAGTAGTATTTAAAAAAGGACGATTATTTTCTATTATTGTAGATTCAATTAATTTTAAATTATTATCTATTGTAATCCAATTTACTGTCAAATTGGTTTCAATCCATTCTATAATTTCTGATTGATCTTTATAAGAAAACCTGTAATTTTTTTGATTGGCTTTACCGATTAAAGACCCAATTGGCGGGGTATATCTTAAAATAGCGCCTAAAGTTCTAAAAAAAGTGCCAGGACCTTTTGCGTATAATTCCTGATTCAATCTCTTCTTTAAGCTTATTGAGGCCATCCCTATATATAGCAAGTTGTGACCACTGCTAAGAATTGTATTAATTATATCATTAAATAAATCTGGTTCTTTACTTAATTGTAATTTTGCTTTTAAATTTGCGGGATTTGCTAAACGTATTGCATATACTCCAGGTTCTGCTGGAATTTCTTTGATTGCTCTAATAACAGGAATAAACCAAGTATCCTTTATCAATTTGTTACTTATTTCAGTGATATTCTCTGATGCTTTCATAAACTTATTTTTGCTTTTACATAACGGTCAAATCGAACGAATAGATCAATAAGCTTTAATTAAATTAACATAGAGTAATCTATTACTCTCCTAATTCCTAAAACATTAAATCCCTAACTTATTGAACAATACTTTATTTCTTTTCTTTGCATTTGATAACACTTGGTTAAAAGGCATAACATCAATTACGCATTTCAAACTTTTATTATAACCATAGTATCCCAGGCCATCGTAAGTTTTTTCTAATTGAGCATTTTCAGAATATTCAATTATCTTTTCGTTTATATCACAAATTAAATAACAGTAGAATCGAGTGTACTCATTTATATCATACGTTCTTCCATCTGCTGTCAACTTTTTACCATTGCGAATTTTTCTAACATAATCGTATAATTGAACTATAGGATTGTCAACATATTCATTATAGCCTTTTCGCATAGGCCTTTTAAATTCAACAAGAACAACAGAATTAAACGGAGCTTCATCACCCTCTATATAGGAAATTGGATTATTAAATATCATTAAATCAGGTCGATCCTTTGGATCTCCTTCAAAATCCTCGATTGTATTTAATGCTCTATCGGAAGATAAAAAAGTATGAAAACTTAAGCGTTCATCTAGAATCCAAAGATTCTGATTGTTATAGTCTATTTCGTTGGATGTAGTTTTTGTGGGATAAATAATACTATGAACTGTATCTTCTAATTCATATTTACCTTGCACATTTAATCCAAGTGATTTTTCAAACAATTCTAATATATATTTTCTATGCACTACATATTGAGAAAGTTTAGATTTGTTTAAATCAGTAAGCTCCTCAAATATTTTCAAATATTTTTGTTTTAAAACATCAGCATTCTCATCTCTAGCATCATCTGTCAATACTGAATTAACATCTCTTCTTGTACCAAATTCAACGTCTTGTAACAGTCTGTATAATTTTAAATCTAATTCTTGCTCCGAAGTATTTTCAGTAACCACTACATCATCAAAAGATTCAACATACTTATTTAAAATTCTATATTGTGGTGCTTTTTCAGCAATGAAATCTGAAATTCTTTCTAATTTTTCAGCTTTAAATTTTTCTACTTCTTCACTAAAATGTTTTTTAATTACTGGAATCAATTCTTTATATAAATCACTTTCCGCTATTAATTCTTCATCTAGAATCCCATTTTTACTAAATCTTATTTCAGTACGTTCATCATTTATGTTATCATCGAAATACTTACCCTCAATATATCCTACAATAAGATAATTTTGAGCTGTTGTTGAATCCTTAATTTTACCACTTACATCGGGAAGTACTTTATTGATATTAAAGTTTTCTACTTCTCTATGATTGGCAGACAAGGAAATTCTATGAAAAGTTAATTCCTCATGTTCAAACCATTTTAAAAGAGTTATTTTAAAGTCATTAGTCCCCACATTAAACTTTTCGGAAAATCGATTACCCCTTGTGATTTTATCAAAGTAATTGTTTAAATTAATTTTATCAGAACCATCTAGTAAATTAATATTAGGACAATTTTCATTTAAAAAATAAATTAAACAATGTTCAACAATTCTATTGGCAATAGTGTCAATTCGTTTAGGACATTTTGATCTATATGGATCCTTGTAACCATTAAGGGTTATTATGGTTTTCTTTTTTGGATTTCCTTCCAATTTATTTACAACTGGATGCTCGATTCCATCCGTGGTTCTTAGATTAAAGGAAAAACTTCTTTTCTGTGGTTTTAAACCTTCATAATAAATACTTTCAATTGTAACATTGTAAAATGCTTTTAACCACATAAATCGTCCAATACCCAAACCACCCCTTTCAGCTTTGTGAGTAGAATACTCTCTTTTAAAAGATTCATAATTCTCTTCATTAAATCCAATACCATTGTCTTCTATTTCAAATCCTATAATTTCCGGAGTTAATCGACCAATTTCAAATTCAATACTTGATTGAGAGGAACGAATTAATTTGATGTTAATTTCTCCTTTTGGACTTTTGGTATCTTCAATTGCGTGGATAGAATTAATTATGGCTTCAAACAAAGGCAGAAGCATATTTCGTTCCGCTAACTTTAATCGATTTACTCTACCTTTTAAATCAATTCCTATTTTATCTGTTGTAGTTTTTGCCATATTTAAATACTTAAAACACTTGATTGATTAAACTTTTTTGGAGGGATTTTGAACTAGATATTTTTAATTCAACCAACTTAATGCTATTATTCAAGGAGTTAAAAAGATTGATTATTACCTCTTGATCTATTTTAGTTAACTTTGGAATTTCAATATTTTCTATCATTCCTGGATCCACGTGGGGTATTGCAGAGCCAACCGTAGCTCTTTTTATATCATTTGTTTTGAATCTTAAAAATTGAAAAACAAAATCTTTTAAAAAGCCTTCTTTTTTAATAATTAGCTTACACATTGTACTAGCTAAAAACCCTTCTTTTCCGAAGAGCATTTCGCCTGCATTGGAACCATCCCATAAAATTAAAATATCTGTCTCATCAATTTTAATAGATTTATTCCAAGACTCTTTTGGAACAATTGATTCAATTTTTCCAGTTCGTAAATACTTTGCTGTACAATATGGAAGACCATCTCCTTCCTCTAATAAAACAGGTGGCTTTTTTCCTTTTTTAACCGAAACTATATGTTTAAGTTTAATTCTTTCTGAATTTTTATCATCATAAAAATAATGCTTAAGGTATGCTAAATCCTCTTTAATTAGTTTCTCTAAAACCTCATTCTCCCTCGCAATAACCTCATCCATCGTCCAAAGCAATTCGGCCAGTTGGGCTTGTTGGTCTTTGGGTGGGAGGAGGAATTCTTGTTCTTTTAATTGTCCCCAGTTTATAGTAGGAGAAAGACCTCCAACAGAAATATCAACCGCTTTGTGCATAAATAAATCTGAATGCAAAAAGAAAGGAAATAACTTTGGATCAATTACTTTAGGATTCGCTCTTAAAACAAAGGCGTGTGCAGAACATATTCCTTCAAAATCAACAATTGCTGCCTTGCGTTGATAGGCGCGACGTTTTCCGAAAATAACATCGCCAGGATAACATTTTAATTTTCCGCCGCTTACATCTGCTGGCGTACCTTGTCTGTTTATATGAATACTCTCGGCATCTATGTGTTCTAAACCAATATAGATTTCTAAATCAGTGGTATTGGGATCGACGGTTTCTGATATTTTATTTGCAATTTGATCAAACCGAAAACTTTTCCAATTTGTTTTATCCAGGTTTTTCAAAACAATATTTTGCTTCATTGTCATCATCCTTAATTCAAGATTTGAAATAATTCATCCATACTATTTTTAAGAGCGCATGATGATTCGTTCCAGTTTTTTAAGGCATCTTCAACAGAGAGTTGAATGCTATCAGTATCTACATTGCTAACATATTGCGCAATGTTCAAGCTACTTTTATTGTTTAAAATTTCTTCATTGTCTAGTACCTTACAAAATCCTTCCTCATCTTTAAATAAGTTATATGTTTTATAAATTTTCTCAATATGTTTAGTTTCCAGATAGGCTATATTTTTCTCTTGTTTTACTTCTTTAACCGCATTAATAATCAAAACCTTTCCTTTTCTATTTTCCTTTTTATTGGTTGTTGTAATCAGCAAACAAGCCTCCATAGGCGAATTATAAAACAAGTTTGGGCCAAGTCCAATAACACATTCAACCAAGTCTTCCTCTATCATTTTTCTACGCATTTCCGCTTCGGCATCACGAAACAAAACACCGTGCGGCCATAAGGATATAGACCGACCATTGTTAGCATCCAAACTTTTCTGTATATGCTGCTGAAAGGCATAATCTGCACAGCCCTGTGGCGGTGTACCCCAAAGGTTACGGCCATAAGGATCGTTTACAAATGCTTTTTGGTCCCACGCTTTTATAGAGTAAGGTGGATTGGCAAGAATTACATTAAAGGTTTTTAATTGGTCGTTATGTAAAAAAGCGGGCCGCGCCAAGGTATCGCCCCGTACAATGCTAAATTCTTCTATGCCGTGCATAAACATATTCATACGTGCAATGGCTGAGGTTATCAGGTTTATTTCCTGCCCATATAATTTTAGTGTCCGGTATTCCTTGCCTTCTTCCTTTAAATGCAAGGCGCAGTTAAGTAACAAACCGCCCGAACCGCAGGTAGGATCGTAAACACTTTCTCTGGGTTGCGGGTCCATTATCATCGTCATCAGTTTTACTACCGTGCGGTTGGTGTAAAACTCTGCGGCGGTATGGCCACTGTCATCGGCAAATTCCTTTATCAAATATTCATAGGCATTCCCTAATTTATCATCGGGCACAGTCGCCAGATTTAGTTTGTGTTGGGAGTAATGCTCAATTAGGTTGGTAAGCGTTTCATCGCTCAGTCGGTTTTTATTGGTCCAAGAGGCATCACCAAATATACCATATAGCGTATCTGGGTTGGCGGTTTCAATAGCACGCATAGCTTCTTGCAAGGCAATGCCAACATTTGTAGTGGTTTCACGTACATTGTTCCAATGCGCCCCTTCGGGAATTTGAAAGTGGTGGTTTTCAGCAAAGGAAGCATATTCCATATCGCCATCACTTTCAGCTAATGCTTTTTCAAACTCTTCGTCATACACATCGCAAATTCGTTTAAAAAACAATAGTGGGAAGATATACTGTTTGTAATCTCCTGCATCTATGGTTCCGCGCAATTGCGTTGCCGCACCCCAAAGGTATTTTTCTAGTTGTTGTTGGGTCATATCTATTCGTTATCTTCTAAGACCTCCATTTTCTTCATATACGGTCTTATGATTGATGTAAACCATAAAATAGCGGCTTCGCCGTCTTTAATGGTTGCATCGGTTATATCTCTACTATGTCTTATTGAATTTCTTAATTCGGCAATTTGATTAAACCTAACTTCCAAAGTGCCTTTGCTACCAAATACCTCTTCAAAGGAAGGATAAGCAGGTTTTGATATAATTACATCTTTATACTCTTGCATATCAAAAAAATCCATCCTCCTTCTCAAACCTAAAAACTGATTCTTGTCTTCACCCGAATTTTTACCCAGCCAATTTTTAATCCTTCCATCTACTTTTATTTTTATATGGTCAGGTACCAACTCTTGATAAGCATCTAACTCACAAGCTAATTCTAACTTATCTGAAATTATATTACGTAAGGAAATTTCAATCCTTTCTATTTCTTGGTCATAGTGTTGTAGATCTTGATTTATGACATCTTTTGAGTTATCCTTATAAAAGGATTTTAGAAAATTATTTATTCCATCTGTCAGCTTTTTTCTTCTTTGGTCTAGAAAACTTTCATAATTTTCTAAAGAATAAAGGGTACTGTCTGTGGGTACAAATTGTTTTCTAAGTTGTTCAGTATTTATTTTTGGTAAATATTCCGCAGGATCACCATCTAATATTTCCATATTTGATTTTTGGGTGATAAAGGCAATATTTGCAATTTCATTTACTAATGCCTTATGAATGGAGTTCCCCGAATTATATTTTTTATATAGAAAGGCTTTTGGAAAGATATGATGTCTTTCAAGTTTGTTATTATAGCCTACGCTTTTAGAATAAAGACTTAACACTGGATTCGTCCAATCTTTTGCATTTTGCGCTCTAACAGAGCTATAAAACAGATTATAGATTCTACTTCTAACACCTTGCATAGTTATATCTTCGGGACGTAGGTATAAATTTGTTCCTCTGAACAGATGCATTTCTTCTATTAAAGCATCAATGGTATTATGCTCTTTAATGGCATTGATATCTTTTTCAAGGAAAGATTCTGAAGAACCACTAAATCTTCCCCAAAGAAGGGACGTGAACATCCAATAAATTGCCTTATTAGCTTCTTCTTCAGATTTAAATTGCCCACCATTCTTCTTTAAGTAATAACCTAAAACATAAAATACATATAACGAGCTGAAACTATCGGAAGAATCAATATAAGCCTTGTCTCTTAAAATATTAATTAAATAAGAAAGTATTTTATTTATTTCTTTCCATGATTCTTCAAAATCTTCAGGAGTTATGGTACTTATCTCATCAGAATATTTTCCTCGTTCAGTAGTGAAGATATTTAATAATCTCGTATAATTTCTAAAGCTAAAGTCATAATTGTATTTGGCAAACTCTACGGAAGCTTCTCTAAATCTATCTTTGGATTCAGGCCAATTTGATGTAATAATGGCTAGGGCCAAATCAGACTCGTTAAGTGTTGTCCCTGTTTTATTAACTAAATTAAAAATTTCGACAACTTTATCTAATTCGGAAATAGTTATTTCTTTTATATAATAACCATAATCTTGTATAGCCCCAAGTTTATTTAGGGTAACGATTTTATTTAAATAGTAATTTTTAGTATTGTTATCTAGAGATTGTATATGTGTAATAAATGTACTGACACCTCCATTACTTAAAAAGTCAGAGACATTAATCCATTCAGGATTATTACTCATCTTTTTTTGCATGAAATATTCGAATTCTTCCGTTTCTAAATTAAAATATAGATCGGTTCGCAAAGATACCCCTTCATACCAATCAGGCGTTTTACCTCTAAAAATTGTATAAATAGTAGTTAATCTTTGTTGTCCATCCAAAATAAGCTGATGGAATACGGAGTTAGTTTCAGGTGCTGAACCTCTTATTTTGGAAGGGTCTTTTGTTTTCCAAATTAAAAATGAACCAGAAGGATAGCCCAAGAATAATGACCTAAAAAAATCCTTAACCTGTTTGCTATTCCAAACATATCCTCTCTGGAATTCAGGGATAGTATATTCACCATTATCTATAGAATGTAAAACCTCTGATATTTTCTTTTCCATTTTATATAAACTTTTTTAATATTGTTTTAAATTTTTCCTCCGCTTCTAAACTTTCATTCCAAGCTGTTTTTAAATCTGCCAAAGCTTCCTCTACAAACGGCAAATTATCTTCTATAATTTTTTCCACATATAATGGAATGTTGAGGTTGTAATCGTTTTCTTTTAACTCAGCTTTAGAAGCAACTTTTACGTAGTTTTCAACATCCTCATATCCATTAAACCAATCAAAAAGTTGTCGCACATGCTCAGGTTCCAAATAATTCTGGGCCCTGCCCACTCGCACTTGTTCGCTTCCATCTATAAAAAGCACCTTTCCTTTTTTATTCGCTTCCTTATTTTGTTTAAAAACTAAAACGCCGGCCGCCAATTGGGTTCCATAAAATATATTTGGTCCCAAACCAATTACAGCTTCCAATAAATCCTGTTTTAAAAGTTCTTCCCGAATCTTTCCTTCTGCTCCTTTTCTAAACAATGCGCCATGCGGTAGCACCACTGTCATTCGACCAGTACTGTTCATGGATTTAATCATATGTTGCACCCAGGCCATATCACCATTGCCTTTTGGAGGTACCCCCGCTATATTTCTGCCAAATTGGTCGTTTACCCAATTTTCAGCACCCCATTCTTTTAGTGAAAACGGAGGGTTGGCAATTACGCAATCAAAAGTCTTTAGTCCATCGGCTTCAAAAAATGCAGGATTGCGCAAAGTATCACCTCTCACTATTTGAAAATCCTCAATACCGTGAAGAAACATGTTCATTCTCGCTATGGAGCTTGAGGTTAGATTTTTCTCTTGTCCAAATAACTTTAGGGTACGGTAATCCTCTTTGTTATCTTTTAAATGATCTACACATTCCAAAAGCATTCCCCCGGTTCCACAGGCAGGATCATATATAGTTTCGCCTTCGTGTGGATCAAGTATCAATCCCAGCAAATGCACAACTGAGCGCGGAGTATAGAATTCCCCTGCTTTTTTATTGGTCAAATCCGCGAAGTGTTTTATAAGGTATTCATAAGAGTTACCAAGCAAATCTGAATCTACATTGCTATTGCTTAAATCGTATTGGGAGAAGTGTTCTATTAAATCATTCAGCAATCTATCGGAAAGCTTATTCTTATTGCTCCATTGGGCATCACCAAAAATACCATACAGATATTCCTGATTGGCTTGTTCAATTCCGCGCAAAGCCTTCTCTATAGCTTGCCCAACATTGGTAGTTGTTTCTCGCACATCGTTCCAATGGCAATCTTGAGGTATTTCAAATCTGTGAAATTCTGGTAGAGAAGCGTATTCTTCATCTCCTTCAGATTCTTCTAACGCTAGTTTATATTCCTCATCATAAACGTCGGAAATACGTTTAAAGAAAAGCAGTGGAAATATATAAACTTTAAAATCAGAAGCATCTACAGGGCCTTTTAAAATCCAGGCTGCTTTTGATAAATATTTTTCAAGTTGGGAGAGGGTAATTTTTTCTTGGGACATTATTAGTGGATCGTCTTGGTTTTTTTAAATATAAAGCAATAAGTATTAATGGCCATTATATTTTTTAGATGATATAATTTTATTCAGTCTATAGGGCATTTAATTTATATTATTTGGCACCATAAAAAAAATCGTGAATCTTAATAATATCGCCACGTCCTATTTGCACCAGATTTGAAGTTTCCTTTAAGTAAATTCCTAGGGAGCGTTCGTTATACACCAGTTTCATCATATTGTTATAATCTGCTACTGTGTACATATCGCCTTCCAATTTATAGAAAGGTATTGTGGTTTTTGAACGCTCGCTTATACCACGATTTACAATTTTACCATTCCGTAGATGTTCTTTTATACTAGAATCATCGGTTTGGTTTGAGGCTGTTTTTACATAAGCAACCATCATATTCATCCATTCTTCCGAATCAATTAAATGCCAGCGTATTCTGCTGAAATCAACTCCATAGTCGCTTATCCATCCATGACTGGTAAAACCAAACAATACGAATTTCTTCCCATTCACTTCTGGTTCTTCTGCCAATTCGAATTCCTGTATTTTATAGGTTATTAAGGAAACTGCAGACATATCCTTCGCTTTTTTACCATCAAAATCCAACGTTTTTAAAGAGAAGCTTGTGATGTCCGGCTCATCATTCAATAACCATTCGGTAGCCTTCAATTCTGCTTGTTCCTTCATATTTTCAATACTCATTGCTATTGCGCCAATGGCAGCAATTCCAGCTACTGCAGCAACAATGCCATCATTCTGAGCTGTTGCTTTTGGAATCAATACGACAATTAGTAAAAGAAATAGTAATAGTTTTCTCATAAAAATAGGATTTTGGGGGTTGGTTTTTTGTTGTTGGTTGCTAGTTGTCGGTTGTTGGTAAAGTTTACTAATGTGTATTTCTTTGTTGAATTTTCAAACTTAAGAACATACGAACTATGTCCATTACGGGAAACCGCATTGGAAACATTGTGGGGAGAACCCAAATATAAAATTATTTGGCTTTAAGAAAAATTTAAGAAAGGGGTTTTCGATGAAAGGCTCTTAATTTGAAAGGGAGATCTCTGGAAATTATTGGTGATGACCGAATATGGCAATGCTCGTATATTTATATGGAATTAATATAAGGCTGTGGGTGATAAAAAGTATGTTATCGCATTTACCCACTTAAAACTCTGTTGCAAAATAAATATATTTTAAAACCACAACGAAAAAAAGCAGGCACTATAACTATAGGCCTGCTTTACTAATTAAATCTTGATACAGATATTAATTCCCAATCAGTTTGTAGGTTTCAATGGTTCCGTTTATAGAAACCAAGGGAAGAGTAAGAAGCTCGTGCTCATAGCATTTGCACATAAGCTATTGAAACAGTGTTTTGCCATTGCAAAATCGGGACTGCCCTATGATGTCGGATTTGCTTTGGTGCTAGTGGCAAAATAATTGAGTTCCAAACAAAAAAATAGCTTACAGATCTATTTTATAATCTGTAAGCCTAAAATAAAACTGTCAAAAATTAATGAAGAAAAGTGTTGTGTTTTACCTCAGTTCTTCTTTAGGGCATCCATATTTGCCTATGCTTTCATATTGAACATACCGCGCTCAAAATCTGAAACAATCCTTTTTTAAATTCAATTTAGTATTTACGCACCTGCGAATACTTCGTACATTTCCTTTCATAGTTTTCCACGCTTTAAGTGGTCAACTAATATCAGGGAGGTATATCAATAATTATGCATCATTCAATATCCCAAAGCATTCATTCTTTACCACCCCTATCCCCAAAACCACCAGCCCATTTCAAAAGTACCGTGACCAAAAAACTTGTCAATGTTCCCAATACTGCCATGTATATGGTGACGATTATATTTTCAACTGGCAGATTTGGCATAAGCCCAAATATGGTGCCTCCATAAATACTCAATTTATAATTGTCCATAATTCAATAAGTTTAAATTTCTTTTAATTTTTTATTCCTTTATTTCTATAAATTATCCAAGCACCACCGCCTCCAGAGGGTCCAATATCTCCATCCATATTTTCCATTTCATTGATGATAGCTTGGCTACCAACTGACACAATAGTACCAGCCACTATGGTATAAACCGCAAGTCGCTCAAGAAATTCCAATCCCGACATTCCTTTCAACCCACCACCAATAGCAGAAAGGGCCCATCCTAAATTGCGAATGCTCTTTAACCGTCGCAATTGCACGTCCTTTCTCCCTCCTTTTAATTTCTTCATATCACTATTCCATTAAATAAATTCAACTCCATAACTAACCAAGTAAACCCGAGACCTAACTACATACAACCGAAAACAGAAAACAGTCAACCGAAAACAGACAACTGACAACAGACAACAGACAACTGAAAATCACCTCCCCCCAAGGACCGACGAAACCGTCAAGAAAAAGGACTGCCCTACAGTACTGGCAGCTTCCATTCGTAATAATAATTTATGCAATGCCTCCGTTGAGCCATATCCCTTTCCAATTCCAGCTAATTGCATCACAGGAATGATAGCGCCTTTTAAATCCTCTAGTTGATTTGTTCCAGCTCTAAACAATATTCCACATCTTTCCGGCACCTTTAATACTCGCAGGTGATGACCAAATTCCAAGGAATAACAGCGCTCCAATTCATATACGCCATCGGGAATACAGGTATCGTTTTCCTGGTTACAGCGCAATGGCAGTTCTATGCTGAAGCAAATGAAATGCTGTTTGTGAAACAGCATCCCATTTGTCCCAGCCCTAAAATGTGAACGAAATAAAAATAATTCCATTTTTAAGGCCTTTAAAGGTTAAGGTTGATCCACAGTTACTATGGAAAGGGCATTAAAAACCCCATTTCGCAACGGATACATCTGCCCGTTCACCTCTTGGAAAAAGCTTACCCCCACTACGCCAATAACAGGCATCGTACTGGCAGCGCCAATGGTCGCGCTAAGGGTAAAGGCAGCTTGGGTTTGGTTGTCGTAGGGAATAATAGGTGAAAGGATGTGCCCTTCCTCGAATGAGCGTGCCGTAAAATCCAAACTGCTCACTCCGGCGGATAACTGAATGTGGGTAGTACCGCGAGGCGCATCGATGGCATCCCCGGGCACGAAGTCAGCAATATCCACATCATATGCCCCCGAAACCCGGTCAAAAGTTGGGGTAAATCCCGTGAAGAAAACCGTCGTGAGTTTCCCCTTCTGATTAAATTCAAACCCTTTTAATTGGTCCATGTCCCCATCCTGTACCGTGCGAAGTCCACGCTCATTAATGGCGTCGCTTTTAATAATCCGCATCAATATTTGGACTAACCGGCCCGTCACACGATTATCTTTTACTTGTCGCATCAACAATCGTTGCGATTTGCGGATGAGTTGCCCACTCTTTCCTGCAGTACCAAATTCCTGTCCGTTTTCCCTAGTCCTCTTAAAGGCAGGATCATTCATGATTCTTTGTTTCTCAATTCCACCCTTCTCACGGGCCATATACCCGTCGGCGGTCCTGTAATAGGTAACATCTCCCATGGTACCCTTCAGTTTGATAACTCCTTTTTGTTTTGCCATTTTTAATGATTTTAAGATTAAACAATAAGTCAAACCTACACTCAACTCCCTTAAAATCAATAAACCAAAACACAAAGCAACACTTTTTGCATACTTCTGCACATTCCTGCACTGTGTTATCATCAACATTTAAAATGAAATTTATCCAGCCCTTACCTTTACTTACATCATTTTAAGCAATAGCATTACTTTAACCACGCAATAAATCCCGTAGTTGTTTTAAAACCCTTGAAGAATTGGTGTTCAACATGATCTAACAGATCTTATGTTCTGTTAAACCCAATTAGGTAAGTACCGAAATAAAAGCTTTGCTATATTTTCTTAACAAAGTTATTGTGTTGGAAGGCCATAATTAAAAGATTGAAGTATCACTAGAAAGTGTATTATTTTTTAAATAAAAGCGTTATCAACCGCTATTTAATAGCTCATATTTCCCAATAAATTTATAATGCTATTCACATTATTTATAATAATTTGTGCCTTAAATAATATTATATGATCCACTTATAAAAGTTTCCTCAATGAAATCGCTATTCATTTTTTTATTTCTCATATTAAATACTCAAGAGGAGTCACGAACAGAGTGCAATTTACTAATACAGGAGGCTATTGAAGCTATGCATCAAAGTGAGCATTCCAAATCATTGGAAATACTTACTAAGGTTCAGAAAATTTCTCAGGAAAAAGGATGGTATAAAGAATTATTCTTAACTATAAACAATATTGGGGCTAATTACTATAAACTTTCCGATTATGGTGAAGCTCTGGAAAATTACCTCTTAGCTTACGATATTGCCATTAGCCATTTGAATTCCAATGAAGAAATGATTGTTCTCAATAATATTGGTATTCTCTTCTATCAAGAAAATAAACTTGAGGAGGCACAAAAGTATTTCTCTAAAGCCTACAAACTAGCAGATCAAAAAACTGACAGATTTAAAACTGGCCTGTATGCAATCAATTTAGGACTTGCACTCAATAAAATAGGAATGATCGAGGAAGCAAGGGAGTATTTGCTAAAGGCACAATCCCTTCTCCAAAATAATCCAAATGTGTTGTTACAAGGGAGATATGCATTAGCGGAAAACTATTATTTGAGCCACGAATATAATATTGCCAAAGACGAATTAATACGATTAATCCCAAAATTAAACTCTTTAGAATTTTTAGAACAGAAAACATCAGGCCTTCTACTACTTTCTAAAATGTCATTAAGTGAAGGAAATTTAAAAGATGCGGAAGAATTTGCTGTTTTAGCCCAAAGCGGCTTTAACAGTTTGGATACTCAAATTAGTATATATCAACAACTATCAAGTCTTAATTACAGAAGAAAAAATTATCAAACCGCGAATGAATATAAAGATTCGGTCATATTCCTTAAGGATAGTTTATATTATTTAAAGAGCAGTAGCCAATTTGAGGCCAATCGTGTCAAGTTCGCAATAAGGAATTATGAAATTGAAATGATTGAAAAAACCAAAAATTATGAAGCAGAGCGTAAAATGCTTTTCATTTCCTTCAGTATAATTGTCTTTATAATTCTAATAATAGTTTGGATTTGGAGAAATGCCAACATTCGAGATAAACAAAAAAAAATAATAGCAGAAAGAAATCAAAAAATAAAAATGCTAGAACTGGAAAGTGATCTGGAAGCTAAAAACAGGAAATTAACAGTAAAGGCATTAAATATGTCCAATAGAAATGAAGTATTGCAAGAAATTATTCAAAATATTAAAGAGCAAGTAGATTTATCAGACAAACCTGAAGTCAAAAAATATGTATCCATTTTAAATAAGCAAATTAAAAAGGATAAAGATCAGGATGATTTTCTTATACATTTTGAAGAAACAAACAATGGGTTTCTAAGTTCATTGCGCGAAAAGCATCCAAACCTCAATATAAATGATGTAAGATTTTTATCCTATTTATATATGAATCTATCCATAAAGGAAATTTCATCCTTACTAAACATTACCCCAGATGCCTGTAGAAAAAGAAAAGAACGAATCGCAAAAAAAATAGGGCTTCAAGAAACTGCTGAACTGTTTCCCTATCTTTCCCATATCTAATGTTTCCAGTTGTCCTATTATTTATTTCTCCATGTCCTATTAATTCGTGTAGTATTTTATGTATAATCCAATTTCATTATACACTTTAGCCCTAAATTAATTTTATAAATCTCACACGATGAAAAATCTCTTTACCCTCTTTTTAATTTTACCATTATGCTTTATTGACTCTACTCCGTTATATGCCCAATTGGATTTTGTTGGGTCCGAAGATTATGGTAGAATATCTAATATTACTTACGATCCCATTGTGGAAAACAGACTATTTGCAACCTCAATGAATAATCACATCCTTCAATCTGAGGATAATGGGGAAACTTGGGAAGTGCTGTTTTCCATGCCTTATCAGTATGCAAACGAATTTCAGAACCTAAGAATGACTAACAATAATATGGCCTTGAGCTTCGTAAAATACAATCGCGACTCTCCAGACAATAGCATCCTAATTTTTGATTTAAACACAAATTCAATTATCAAGGAAATTGAAATTCCCCATAATGCTAGTGTTAAAACTATACAGTCATATGCAATTTCGACACAAAATTCGGATATAATACTAATGAATACAGTTCTTGATTTTGGGATTGAGGAAATTACTTATTACACAGTAAATGGTGGACAAAATTGGGTATCTATCTATTCTAAAAATGATCATGATGGGGTTTCCTTAAATAATATTGCAATTAATCCACAGAATTCACAACATTTGGTGTTGACAAGGGGATTCGGCCCAAACGGCGTGGAAGGAGGTTTATTATTTTCCACGGATGCAGGTCAAACATGGAATTGGAGACTGGAAAACATTATTTTAAACCCCATAGCCTTTAACCCCTTCAATACGGATGAAATGTATGTAGCCACTGGAATAAATTTTGGCAACAATCCAGAAAATCTTTATCGATCGGATGACGGCGGAGATACTTGGAATGTCATTCCACTTCCTTGGACGGAAGGAAATCTAAATAATATCAATCTAATCTCCTATAATCCTATAACAGAAGGACATATCATAGTTTTGGAAGAGAATGAGATAGTTGTTTCAAATGATAACGGTACTAGTTGGGAACATTATGTCTATGATCCCGTCAATGTTCATTTATATTATTCAGGATGGAATCTTTCCTTTAATCCTTTCAATGAAGAGGAGGTTTTTATTAATAGTGATTATTTTCCACTTTTCTCTCAAGATGGTGGCGCTACAATCTCTTGGAAAAAAAATAAATATTTTAGATCTACGGGTTCAATAGGTATTTTTGCTGATAACGATGTGCACTTATATTATGGGGTGCAATATGGCTATGTACACAGAAATCTTACCACACAAATCGAAGAAACATTTGATCTGGTTCCCTTGGATGCCTATAACCAAGGTGATGCCCCTGCTTTATTTATAGATACAACAACTGAAGGAAGAATATTTACTTTTAGTAGTGGCTGGTTTGGAGCAGATTTACAAGTTAGTAATGATCATGGTCAAAACAAATTTCAAATGCACAATACCTATATGAATTATGTTGATGTTTTAAAGGTGAATCCGCATAATCATAATGAAGTTTGGTATTCATTATCCAATACTATGGGCGAAATCGAATTTTGGAAAGCCGACATAAGCGACCTAAATAACATTTCAAACAGCCCTATCACACCTCCTGAAGCAGGCTTGATAAAAGGTTTACATTTTTATGAAAATGAGGTAGATAAAGCAATTATTTCTATAGGAACAGATATTTATAAAACAAACGATAGTGGCTTAAGTTGGGAAATTTCCAACACAGGACTGGAAGAATTGCTCCCAGGGACTGACCTAATCATACATTTGTCCTCAAATCCATTAAACGAACACCAATTGACGCTTTCAACAAATAAAGGGATCTTCACAACCTTAAATGCAGGTGAGTCCTGGTCGAAAATCTATGAAGGTATTGTTCATAAAACATTCCATTCCGAGTATTCGGAAGCGCATGTAATTGGAATTGTATTCGATTCAGATGTTTCACAATTTAAAATAATTTATTCCGAAGATGGAGGTCAAATTTGGAATACAATAGAAAATGAGCAGCTTTTACAAATTACCGCTGTTGATGCCAATGTTAAATTTGAAGAAGAAAGTGCCGCGATATATATAGGAAGTATAGATTTAGGTTTGATGAAATATACTATAGACTTAAGTACCTTGGGATTGGAGGAAATCAACACTCTAGAAGAATCTATAATATTTTATCCAAACCCTGTAAATCATTCAATTCATTTAAAAAGCAAATATTTGCTGGAAACAATTGGTGTATATAACATGAATGGGCAAAAACTCCTATTTAAAAATATTAATGCTTTTCAAACTGATATAGACCTCTCATTTTTAAACAAGGGAGTATTTATTCTCCAAGTCGAAGATACCAAGGGTAATCAAACAATCAAAATCATAAAAGAATGATCTGTGAAAATTGCACATTTTTCCAGAATAACTCATATTGATGGAGGTGAATTAATAAAATTAATTATAACTGGGGTAAAGTAGTTTATTAATAGGAATTTCGGGCTTGGTAGGTTAAAAGAATAAAGGGTTTATTCCAATGAATAAAACAACCATCAAGCCCAAATTTTATATTTATCCGTTTATATTTGTTGCTTTTTAGGATATAAATTAATTCAACTTTGTATACTGTAGGGTGATTCCATAAATCTTGCCCATGTCTTTATTAATTGTTTGACAAGTACTCACTTCCCCGCAACCACAATTTTTCAAAAATAGTAGTTTAACGACCTCCGGAAACATCAATGAATATCCCGGTGGAATAAGATGATTTTTCTGTAGCCAACCAAAGAATGGCTTCCGCCACCTCGCTAGACAATCCGCCTCTTTTCAACGGTATGGTTTCTCTTATCCGTTCAATTCTATTAGGCTCTCCACCTGTTAAATGGATATCGGTATGGATAAATGCTGGCCGTACCGCATTTACACGAATATTTTCGTCTGCCAATTCCTTTGCCAATCCAATGGTCAGCGAATCAACAGCCCCTTTTGAAGCAGCATAATCAATATACTCGAAGGGCGCACCGGTCCTCGATGCAATCGATGAAACATTTACAATTGTTCCTCCACTCCCTCCGTATTTTGACGATAAGCGTTTGATGGCTTCCCGGCAACACAAAAACACACTTAATGTATTTGCATCAAATATTCGGTGCCATCTTTGCGCTGTTATATTTTCCAATCGGCATTGGTCCTCTAGAGTTCCGGCATTGTTGACTAATGATGTTAGACTGCCAAACTCAACATCCACTTCTTCAAACAATCTTATTACATCACTTTCTTTGGAAACATCTGCCTGAATAGCTTTTGCATGACCTCCTTTTTGTTTGATAGCCTCTACAACTTTTTCCGCTTCCTCTTTACTTTTGTTATAATTCACTGCTACCGAAAATCCTCTTTCTGCGGCAAGCATGGCTGTAGCGGCTCCAATGCCTCTACTGGCTCCTGTTATCATTATTGCTTTCATGAAATGTTGCTTTTATGTTTTATTAATTTAATATGTGTCAAATGATGGTTACAATGCCAGGCATACATCCCAATAGCTTCCTCCAATGTAAATTCCGTTCCGTGTTCTGGATGGGTATATTTCCTTTTAAGCATTCCATCGTCCATATTTTTCAAAATAACATACCATCTACAATGCAACCCTTTTAAAATGGATAAAGAAAATTCAACGGGAAAGGTTTTACTGTCGCTCATTTCGGCCCATAAAGCTTCATTATATGGCTTAATACAAGGATTGTCTTCCGTTAAAGCAAGTTTGAAACGGATAAATGCATTTATATGGCTATCGGCGAAATGATGGACCACCTATCTAAGCGTCCAACCTCCTTCCCTATAGGGCGTGTCAAGAAGATTATCGGATAATGCTTCAATTTCATTTTGTAAAGCTTCAGGAAATGTTTTAATAATATCCATCCATTTATTCAGTTCCGCGTTGGTAATTTCCACCGGTTCACAAAATGCCCAATTGGATATTTTAAATTATGCTCGCTCATCTTATTTTAATTCTTATAAATCATCTGTAAAATGTCGAATGTCTTTTTCCTGCGTAAACTTGCGATGATTGTAATCTGTAGATTTATTTCGGGATATGGATAGGGTTTGCCAATTGTCATTTTTCAACATTTTGGCAATGAAAACCATTTGCCCGATGTGGTAAGAATAATGGGCCAACTGTCTGTTAATGGCCTCTGTAACGGTATGTCCGTCATTTCGAATATACACTATACCCTCCAAATCCTTATCCGAAAGTTGTTCAATTGCTTTTAAAACACAATCCCAACCCTTATTCCATCTGGCCATTAATTCTACTTTATTGTTGAATGGATTGGAAAATTCCGCATCCCGCTTTCTCCACGGCTTTTCACCGTCAGTCGTCAAAAAATCAGTAAACCTTGACAACATATTTCCAGTAAGATGGTTTACCAGAATGGCAATACTATTGCTTTCTTCGTTATACTGCCAGAATAATTGTTCTTCCTGCACCTGCTCCATAGCTTTCTCTCCAAGCATTTTGTAATACTTAAATTGTTTCACTACACTATTTAAATAATTTACCATATTGTTTGATTTTAAATGTTGTTATTACTTCTTTTAATGTTTTCCGTTAAATTAAGCCCCAAAATATGCAGGGTTTCATATTTATAAATTAATCAATTTGTGTTTCATTATTCGTGTTTTGAAGCTGCATTAAGGTAACCAAAGATGTAGCCACCAATGTCTCACGATTATTCTGAACTGAAACAACATCTGTCCTAACTATCGAAAGCCTTTTACCGTTTTTTATTACTTCTGCTTTGGCAATAAGTTTATCTCCTAAAGCAGGGTTTAGGTAATTTATTTTCAATTCTACTGTGGTAAAATAACTGTTGGGAGGTGTGATGGAAGCTGCTGCATACCCCGATGAAACATCTACCAATGTAGCTATGGTACTTCCGTTGAACATTCCTGCCGGCCGCATCATAAAACTTTGCTTTAGTACCGTAATCTCAAAATTTCCATCCGAAATTATGCGGCCTTCGGCACGGAAAAGTTTCATTATTCCTGACCGTTCAAAGCTTTGTAGCAATTGTTTGTTTCTTGCTGTATCCATCAATTTTATATTTTATAGCTTTATTTTTTGACCTCGTACAAGCAGGGTGCAACCTCCTTATTATTATTCCTATATCCTTTGTTTATAAAATAAACCGCCCCAACCACGCACAGGAAAGCTAAAAGAGTAATACCCGTAATTGCCTCATTTAAAAAAACATATCCCAGAAACAACGCTACCAAAGGATTGATATAAGCATATAATGAAACAACGCCTATGGGAAGTTTTTCTAAAGCATATACGTAGCAGGGATAAGCTAAAACGGAACCGATTATTACAAGATACCCAAGCGCCCAGATACTTTCTGTACCTATTGCCTTGAGTTCTGAATAATCATCCATCCCTAAACTCATTCCAAACAAGATAACTCCTCCGAAAACCATTTGAAATGCCGCATTTGTCATAACATTTCCTTTAAGCACTGTATGCTTGCTATAAACACTTCCCAAAGCCCAAGATAAGCACGCCCCGAAGGCTAACAACATGCCTTTAAGGTAATTGGGGTTGGTTAAATCATTCAGGTTATCTTTAAAAATGAGGACGATACCCAAACTTCCTAATAGCAGCCCTGAAAAAATAAATTTATTAGGCTTTCTATTGTCAATACCGGTCATATAATTAATGAAAACAATATACACTGGCAAAATAGAAACTATTAATGCTGCCAGCCCACTGGGTATATATCTTTCACTCCAGCCAATAATTCCATTTCCAAAAGCAATCATTAAAATACCCAGGACAAATTGTGTAGGAAGCAGATTTCTGTCAATCTTTAAATTACCTGAAAGTTGTAATAGGAGCAACAAAATACCCCCCGCAAGTACTTGTCTTATAGCTGAGAAGAGAAAGGGCGGAAAAGCCTCAACGCCAACTCGTAGAGCAAAATAGGTGGTTCCCCATACAATACACACTACAACAAGAGCTAAATAGGCAAAAATATTTTTTTCGATTTGCATAATTATGATGGAAAATAATTTAATGATTGTCCTACTTGTCCAAAATTTCCAAAAGAGTATTCAAGTGATGTGTATCGTGTTCGGTAATGAAATACATCAGATCAATGATCCGCATCGGTTGATTTAACCTTGGATGATACAAGCTCTTTTGAAAATCCTCTTCACTCATACTTTCTATAATACGTATAGTGTTCGCACGTGCCTCTTGAAAGTCGGACAACAGCTTTTCCATAGAAAATTGATTGAAAAAGGATTGATTTGTTGCCTGATTGTTCAAGTCGGTAGCCGACATTTTCACTTTATTTTCCTTGATTTCCAAAAATCTTTTTTGCCACAACGGTTCTAAAATACACAAATGTCCTATATGTTCTTTTATTGACCATTTTCCGTTTGGCTTAAAATTTAATTGCTCTTCAAACCTCCCTTGGATTACCTTTTGAAATTTTAATACAATTAATTCCATGCTTCCCAACAATTCCGGAAATTTCTCCATACTGATGTTGAAATTAAATTTTCGGTTAAACCATTTCGGGGATTTTGGCTTTAATAAAAGTTCCATTTTAATATCGACACGACTGTATTCCTGTCCAATCAGTGACACAACTTGAAATCCGAATTTGTGATAAATAGCTGAAGCAGTTTTTAATTGGGAATTTGTAAATAAAATGAGTTTATTGGCATCACGCTTCTTCGCTTCCTCAATAACTGTCTTGCAAAGCAATTTTCCCACACCCAAACCCTGAAACCTTTCGTCTACAGCCATTTTAGCCATTTCAAAAATACCTCTGCTAACGGGTACTAAAGCTACCGTTCCAATAATCTCACCTTGATATTCAACAAAAAATATTTCTCCTCCATTTCTCAAAATGGTATCTTCCGGATATAAGAGCAACGCCTCATCCATGGGTTCCATTTTAAAATATTTATCTACCCAAACCCTGTTTAGCTTCTCAAAATGTTTTTGGTATTCCGATGTGTATTTTACAATTCTCATTTTTCAATAATTACAAATGACCATAAAACCTCCGGTTATAAGTCTGAATGATATCAGCCACTATTTTTCATTAAAAATGTCTTTCATAATACTTTCCACTTCTTCATAATTATTGTACCTAATAGACCAATCGGTCTATTTAAAGGAAAAAAAATTATGTTTTTAAGGCGAAAATTATTTTTTCTAAAAAATCCATTGCTATTCTTAACTCTTTAGTTCTATTGGTAACTTTGGCCTGCATAAAAGCTCCTTCAATCATCGAAATCATTACTATTGCAATTTCTGTTGGATTTGTATCCTCCATAATTTCCTTTCTCTCAATACCACGCTTTATTTGATTCTCTATGGATGTTTTCCAAAAATCAAGAGCTCTAACTGCCCGTTCTTTTAATTTCGGGTGGGTATCATCTGCCTCTGTCGATGTATTTAAAATAGGACACCCAGCAAGCAAATAGGGATACCTAAAATAATTTTTATAAGTATGGGGATAGACCAATAACCGCTCAATGGAATTATCAGTTGCCGAAATCTTCACTTTCATGTGCTCGTTTACTTTCCCGTGATTATAATCAAAGGCGGCTAAGGCCACATCGTCTTTATTCTCGAAATTTCCATAAATACATCCTTTAGAAAGACCTGTCGCGGCCATAATATCATTCATGGAAGTACCGGCATATCCTTTTGTATTAAACACAACTGCGGTTTTTTCTACAATTAATTGTTTCGTATTTTCTGACTTGGTCATTTTCATAATAGCACCTTCAACAAAGCAAATATAAATAAAATAAACCAATCGGTCTTTTTTAAAACAAAAAAAATGCTGGGTTATATACCATAGCATCCACTACTCAAACATCCAACAATCCAATTGTCAGTTCGAGTGAATTTGAAAAGAGCGACAGCGCTTTCAAATTCGTATCGAGAACCTGTCTATCCAACAATCCAAGAATCTAACAATCCAACAATCCAATTGTCAGTTCGAGTGAATTTGAAAAGAGCGACAGCGATTTCAAATTCGTATCGAGAACTGTCTATCCAACAATCCAAGAATCGAACAATCCAACAATCCAATTGTCAGTTCGAGTGAATTTGAAAAGAGCGACAGCGATTTCAAATTCGTAT